>NZ_QRAO01000024.1 GCF_003353425.1 Marinirhabdus gelatinilytica | reverse complement strand
GCGCTTCCCACATTTGCTCCGCAAATTGATTCTAGCCAACGCGCGCCGCCCTAAAGTCGCACCGTTTCATATGCAAACCAGTTGTGCTTCATTATGACCAAACGTTAACCAATGATAAAATTCTTTAGAAAAATTAGACAAAACTTACTATCCGAAGGGAATACTGGTAAGTATCTGAAATATGCGTTCGGAGAAATCATCCTTGTGGTTATTGGAATTTTGATTGCTCTACAAATCAATAATTGGAATGAAAATAGAAAGGAGGCAATTGTAGAGCGTGAATCCTACGAAAATTTACTTGCCAGTTTAACTACAGACTCTTTGGAATTGGCTAAAATAATTCGGCTTCAGAATCAGAGTTTAGTAGACCAAAATCGTTTCATTAATTCTAATTTATTGGAAATAAAATCTTCATCGGACATTGAAGAAATTAGTAAGTCTCTTTATAACATTTATGATGGAGCCTACAGTTTCTTCCCAAAATATGGAACATATAACGCTATCCTTTCAAACAAAGGTATAGACATCTTAAAATCAAAGAAAATTAAATTGTCACTCATTGAACTATATGACTATCAATGTAAGAAATATGAGAATATAGATGCAATTATAGACCAACAATATAGTTTTGATTTTGTTCCATTTCAGCAAAGGAAACTCGGATTTTTTGTTGATTCAAATTTTGATTACAATACTGTAAATATGTCTTTATTTGAAGATAATTACGAGGAACTTGTATTACAATGTCAAAACATTAATACATTGAGTATTCATTCTTTAAATGCTTTAAGAGGAATACAAAAATCAGTAGATGAATTAATAGCATTAATTAGAATAGAACTAAAAAAATAACGAAAGCACAACAATGTATAACCGCAATTACGGCGAATTCGACTACGTCCGAATCCACTCAGAATTGCTAAAGTCTGTGCCAAACTAAAATAAACGCTAATTTAACCCGTAACTGACGGTTATACGAAACCGTTGTGTGCAATTATGAGCGCATCGTCCTGAAAAAAAACCAAAGATTAAACTATTGAATTATGATATACTATTGGTTACATCTAATATACATTTACATAGGTTCAAATTTTTTTTGGAAAAAAATCGATTTGGATTCTGACCTCACTCGTATTAGAAGAGTTAGTATTTTGGATTGTGATTCCTTA
>NZ_QRAO01000023.1 GCF_003353425.1 Marinirhabdus gelatinilytica | reverse complement strand
ACATTTACAGTGACCGAGGATTTTGATGCTGGCCTTCCTGCGGGATGGAGCAGTGTGATAAACTCTGGTACTTGTGACTTTATGAACGTATCTACGGTGCCAATCGGAGCAGATTTCAGCAACTACCCAGCGATGGTGTTCGATGATGATGCCTGTGGAAATGGTGCTCCAGCGAGCAACGTATCCATCCTTTCTGATATCTACGATACCAGTGGGTCCAACACCATCACGCTAGAGTATGAGTATGGATTCTACGAGTTCAGTGGTGGCGAGACCTTTACCGTAGAGGTATGGGACGGTGCCGCTTGGCAACAGGTAGCGCAATACGCAGCAGATACGGACCCGACAGTGGAGACCGTGGACGCAAGTGCCTTTGCGAACGCAGACTTCCAGGTACGCTGGACGTTTGACGATAACGGTGCCTGGGGATGGTACGCAGGTATGGATAGCTTCTCGCTTACATACGATGTACTTGCAGGCCCACCATTTGATATAGTACTGGATGCCAACGGTATGGCTACAGTAAACGTTTCAGATTTAGTTACCGTTACCGATAACTGTGGTAACACAACCGCTACGGCGCCAACAGGGAATGACCCTGTGCCAGGTTCGTTAACAACTACCTTTGCAGGAGGTAACGGAATTCGTAGTATGATGTTTGATATCAACGTGTTGAACGATGCTACCATAGACTCATTTGAGGTAAACTTGGATGACAATGCCGTTCTTGATATTGAAGTATATGCAAAGGTTGGAACCCACGTAGGTTCAGAAAACACCCCAGGAGATTGGACTTTGATAGGTACACAACCTGGAGTAGTTTCAGCTGGAGATGGTATGCCAACTCCATTGAACTTAACTCTGGATTATGCGGTTACCGCAGGACAGACCTATGCGTTCTACATCTCATCACCTAACAAAGCTGCTTCTTTAGGATTTAACTATACTAATGGTACCAACGTAGGAGATGTATTTGTAGCTGATTCCAATATTGAAATCCTAGAAGGAAGTGCTGTTATATATCCTTTCGGTACTATTTTCGCTCCACGCGTATTCAACGGAACTGTTGAGTATACAGCTGGAGGAGCAGGTGGTATGTCATCTGTAATCACATTCGATTGTGAAGATGTAGGAGAGAGCCAAATAGAGGTTACCGTTACCGATGATGCAGGAAACACTTCTGTATGTACTGCCACTATTAATGTGATAGACGATACGGC
>NZ_QRAO01000022.1 GCF_003353425.1 Marinirhabdus gelatinilytica | reverse complement strand
ACGGCACCCTCCAGGTGGACCACCAGGGCAGCGTGGTGCAGGTGGACCCCTCTGCGACGGTGTTGAACAACGGTACGATCAACGTGGACGTGACCACCCCCGTGCTGCAGACGCGCGACTTCATGGTGATGGGCAGCCCGATGGACTCCGAGACGCGCGGCGGCGTGTTCACCGATGCCTTTTTGGTGCTCTCCCACGACCCCGACAGCTTCAACCCTGAGGACCACCCGAACATCCCCCAGGGGGCGACCAACTTCCTGGACGAGGAGGGCGACTTCTGGAGCGGCCACTCCGGTGGCATCACGGTGGGCGAGGGGTACATAGTGCGCCCGCAGAGCGGCTATACGGACCCGGCCAACACCACGTATGACATGACCTATGCCCAGGGCACGCTGAACAACGGTACGGTGGCCCGCCCCATGGTGTACAACGCCG
This sequence comes from Marinirhabdus gelatinilytica, assembly GCF_003353425.1. GTDB lineage: Bacteria > Bacteroidota > Bacteroidia > Flavobacteriales > Flavobacteriaceae > Marinirhabdus > Marinirhabdus gelatinilytica. The sequence continues at coordinate 787 of NZ_QRAO01000022.1, read as the reverse complement.
CGAACAGCCCTGCGGGCACCCCGAACATCTATGCCAACCCGTACCCCAGCGCTATGGACGTGGACCAGTTCATCCAGGACAACGGTGTGGGGGCGGTGTACTTCTGGGAGCACCTCACCCCCCCGAGCGCGATCATCCCCGGCGAGGGGCTGAAGTTCGATATGGACGATGTGTCGATCCGCAACTTCGGTGGCGGTGTGGCTGCGAACAACGACGCCCCGGGGAACGTGCCGAGCAACGTCATCTCGACGGGGCAGGGCTTTGCCATCAAGGCGACCTCCACGGGCACGGTGAGCTTCACCAACGATATGAGGCTGCTCACGGGCAACACGACCCTGCGCAACGGCGGGACCGTGGCGGACAGGCTTTGGCTGCACGTGGAGAGCGACCAGTACGGGCTTGCGAGCAACATGCTCATAGGTTTCAACCCAGGGGCCACGGACGGCCTCGACACGGGCTGGGACACGGACCGCCTGGCGAGCAGCGTGTGCCTGTACTCGCACCTGGCGGAGGGCGACGGGCAGCTGGCCATCCAGACACTGGGCGCCTTCGACGCGGGCAGGAAGGTGCCCGTGGGGTTCTCCACGCTCATCGGGGAGGAGACCCCGTTCACGGTGAGCCTCACGCGCTACGAGGGCGACAACCTGGAGGGCAGGGCCATCTACCTCTACGACAGCGAGCGCAACACATTGACAGACCTCACCCAGGGGGACTATACCTTCAGGAGCAACAAGGCGAACCAGGACCGCAGGTTCACGGTGCTCTTCGAGCGCGACCCACAGCTGGG
>NZ_QRAO01000021.1 GCF_003353425.1 Marinirhabdus gelatinilytica | reverse complement strand
ACATTTACAGTGACCGAGGATTTTGATGCTGGCCTTCCTGCGGGATGGAGCAGTGTGATAAACTCTGGTACTTGTGACTTTATGAACGTATCTACAGTGCCAATCGGAGCAGATTTCAGTAACTACCCAGCGATGGTGTTCGATGATGATGCCTGTGGAAATGGTGCTCCAGCGAGCAACGTATCCATCCTTTCGGATATCTACGATACCAGTGGATCCAGCACGATCACGCTAGAGTATGAGTATGGATTCTACGAGTTCAGTGGAGGCGAGACCTTTACCGTAGAGGTATGGGACGGTGCCGCTTGGCAACAGGTAGCGCAATACGCAGCAGATACGGACCCAACAGTGGAGACCGTGGACGCAAGTGCCTTTGCGAACGCAGACTTCCAGGTACGCTGGACGTTTGACGATAACGGAGCCTGGGGATGGTACGCAGGTATGGACAGCTTCTCGCTTACATACGATGTACTTGCAGGCCCACCATTTGATGTAGTACTGGATGCCAACGGTATGGCTACAGTAGATATCTCAGATCTTGTAATGGCTACGGACAACTGTGGCAATACTACTGCGACAACAAATGTTACAGGAACTGTTAACAACTCCATTACTACTGTATTTGATAGTAATAATGGTCTTGGTGGCGGTAGTGCTGTATACTTCGACGTAACTGTTGGAGTGAACGATATCTCTATTACAGATCTAGACCTTAATACTGGAGATCCTGGTGCCTTTACCGTTGAGATGTACACCCTTGTGGGCACGTATGTTGGTAACGAGCAGGATCCAGCTCCTTGGACACTTTCAGCGACGGGTAGTGGTACTGCTTCAGGTACAGTTAATGTACCAAGTAATGCAGTATTGGATGCTCCTGTAACCTTAACGGCCAATACCACGTATGGTGTTGCCTTGGTACTAGACGCCAGTCACGGACACTCGTATTCTGGAATTGGTGGTGATCCATCTCCAGGGATGCTTATGTACTCGAATGCTGATGTTACATTGAACCTTGGAGCCTCTGCGGCGACACCGTTCTCAAGTACACCATTCTCACCAAGAATCTGGAACGGAACACTTAATTATACAGTAGATTCCACAAACCCAGTTCCTGTTACTTCTATTGAGGTTACTTGTGACGATGTAGGAGAGAGCCAAATAGAGGTTACCGTTACCGATGATGCAGGAAACACTTCTGTATGTACTGCCACTATTAATGTGATAGACGATACGGC
>NZ_QRAO01000020.1:1541-1705 GCF_003353425.1 Marinirhabdus gelatinilytica | reverse complement strand
TGTACAGACGGTGATGGTGATGGGGTTTGTGATACCATAGATCCTGCCTTCGATTTCGATCAGGATGGCGTACCAAACCATTTCGACCTGGATGCAGACAACGACGGTATCTACGACGTAACTGAAAACAACGGAACAGATACAGATAATGATGGTCGTGCAGA
>NZ_QRAO01000020.1:0-1444 GCF_003353425.1 Marinirhabdus gelatinilytica | reverse complement strand
GGCGTACCAAACCATTTCGACCTGGATGCAGACAACGACGGTATCTACGACGTAACTGAAAACAACGGAACAGATACAGATAATGATGGTCGTGCAGACGATAACGATGGAGACCCAACAAATAACAACGGTATCCCTAACACTGCCGGTACAGGTTTAACAATCGTAGACAGCGGTACAGACCCGGCAACGCCAGACTTCCTCGATACAGACAGTGACGAGGATGGATGTAGCGATGCCAACGAATACTTCAACGATGCCAGTGCGGACGGTGGCGACGGTGGCCAATACGGAACCGGCGACCCATTAACGCTAGGAGCAGGTGAGGTAGATGCAAACGGTGCCGTAGTGGGTGCTCCATATAATAACACGGGTGGAGAGGATACCGATGGTAATGGAACTTCAGACTATACTGAAATGGGCCCCAATAACGATATGACCAATGAAACAGCCAACGGTCTACCGAATGTTGCCGATACCTGTGACCCGGATGACGACAATGACGGTAACCCCGATGATAACGAAATAGCGAATGGAAACGATCCGTTGACAGCAAATGCTCAGGATGACACTAACGCATCAGATGTGGGTGTGGCAGTAACAACGAGTGTACTGGACAATGACGATTTCCTTGATAATAACGATCCAAACAACATAGCCACAACCACGGTGACCGATACAGGAGCCGGTACTGCCTTAGGGGTAGTTACTATAGATCCCGTAACAGGTGAGATTACCTACACACCAACGGCCACAGAAGGTGGAATGATGGTAACTATTGTGTACCAGGTATGTAGTGATGTAGATGGTTCTGGCTTGCCGCAAGATCCAGCGACCGATGTTTGTGAGACAGCGACACTTACTATAACGGTAACGGGTAACGATAATGATAATGACGGTGTTGACGACAGTGTTGACCTTGACGATGACAACGATGGTATCCTCGATACAGACGAAGCCCCAGCTGGTTTCCCTGCACCAAGCGGTGATGCCGATAACGACGGTATTCCAAACTATATGGATACAGACGTTGGAGTTGATGCCAACGGAGACGGTATCGTGGACGCATACGATAATGACGGTGACGGCGTACCAAACCATTTCGACCTGGATGCAGACAACGACGGTATCTACGACGTAACTGAAAACAACGGAACAGATACAGATAATGATGGTCGTGCAGACGATAACGATGGAGACCCAACAAATAACAACGGTATCCCTAACACTGCCGGTACAGGTTTAACAATCGTAGACAGCGGTACAGACCCGGCAACGCCAGACTTCCTCGATACAGACAGTGACGAGGATGGATGTAGCGATGCCAACGAATACTTCAACGATGCCAGTGCGGACGGTGGCGACGGTGGCCAGTATGGAGTTGGCGACCCACTTACCCTAGCAGGTGGTGGTGTAGATGCCAACGGAGCCGTGACCACTGCCC
>NZ_QRAO01000019.1 GCF_003353425.1 Marinirhabdus gelatinilytica | reverse complement strand
GCGCTTCCCACATTTGCTCCGCAAATTGATTCTAGCCAACGCGCGCCGCCCTAAAGTCGCACCGTTTCATATGCAAACCAGTTGTGCTTCATTATCAGAAACCGCTAACCAATGATAAAATTCTTTAGAAAAATTAGGCAAAGACTTCTTTCTGATAACAAATTCAGTAAGTATCTGATTTATGCCGTCGGAGAGATTATCCTTGTTGTTATCGGGATTTTGATTGCTTTGCAGGTCAACAATTTAAATGAAGTTCGAAAATCAAATTTGGAATTGAACAAAATAAACCAAAACTTGATTCAGGAATTTGAATCTAATCAAAAAGCTCTAAATATAGCATTAGGTGGATTGAAATGGACAAAACGTGGAGGTTTAAAAATACTCTCAATGATGGGGAAATCAGAAAGTGAACTGAACCGTACAAATATTGATAGCTTGATAGAAACCTCACTTTTTTGGCCAACTTGGAAACCGACTAATTTTGTCTTAAACGAACTCAAAAGCACAGGTAAATTGTCATTAATTAAAAATAATAAGATAAAGGAACTACTTTTTGAATATGAACGACAATCTGAAAATGTAAATGAATGGAATAGACGTATGGAAAAAAGTTCGCAGGATATTGTTGATTACATCAAAAATTATGGTTCATTGAGGAATGTAAACCATAATCGAATATCAATTAAAAAGTCTGATTTGGATTTTAACAATATTAGTTTCTTTAATGATTTAAAATTTGAAAATCAAGTTGATGAGAAAGTACTTTATTCGCAATTTTTGGAAAATGTTTATGCAGAAACGGATAAATTAATCAGTGAAATTTTAGAAGAAACCAGAAAATAACGAAAGCACAACAATGGCTATAAGTAATTGCTTGTTCTCGCCTACTTCTGAAAATCCTCGCGGATTTTCAGTTTGGTGTGTACTTGCAAAGTTATCTGCTAAACCACGCAACTACTCATAGCCGAGACCGTTGTGCGCAAGCTGAAAACCAAGACTAAAGAAAACAAATGAATGGAGTAATTGCCTATTGTGAAAATAAAAAGTGCGGAACAATTTTCTCTGTACCTAATCTAATTGGCGGACCAGGTTCTGCAAATATCGAATTTAAAAATACAAGATTAGGTCCTTGTCCAAATTGTGGTTCAAGCGGACTTGTCCCAGACGGTGTTTATGAATATTTTGATAAGGCAATATCTTTTGTTCGAGGCCCAAAAGAATCGGTAGAGAAACTTCTTGAACTGAAACAATTGATTTTAGGATTTAAAGAAAATCCCAAATCAAAAGATGAAATTGTAAAAGAAGTACAAAAGATTTCACCTAATTATGCTCAAACAATTCAAAAGGCACCTGATATTGATATCCACAAATGGATAGCTACAATTTTAGCCATTTTGACAGCAGCCATTTTAGTGCAACAAACATATTTCAAAGGAAGTGATGACGAAATTAAGGACAAAGTAATTGAACAGTTACTTAACCAGAACAAAACTTTAATTGAACAAACAAAACCACAACCGGTCAATGTGAATATAAAAATTGGACGGAATGATAAATGTCATTGCGGTAGCGGATTAAAATATAAAAAATGTTGTATAAACAAGAAATAAAAGCCAGCGCACAACAACGCATAAGGCACATTGCGAAAAAGCAACGTGCCTTATACAATACCGTTGCCCACAATATTCTAAATGACCCGAGTTATAAAATTTCTAACTGATTTAGATGATTATGAATTAGCATATTTTGCCAAATTCAAACTCAAAACTTACATGCCAGAAACTCAATCCGAAATCAATAAATATATTGCGGATAAAGGACTGACTGAGCAGCGGATTGAAAAACTGATTGCGACTAATCCAAAACGCGATACGGAAAATGGAAAAATAAGATGTCCAAGATGCTCAACCGATAAAATTAGAACTGAAAAAGTTGAATGGACAAATAATACTGGACAATTCGGATTGGAAGATGAGATTTCTTCGCTTGATGGATTGGATGGAAGAGCAACTTACAAAGATCAAGTTATTTGTAATGTTTGCGGATTTTGGATAAAAGACCCAAATTTTGAAAAGAAGAAAAAGTCGTTTTGGCATTACATTGCGGACGGAATTTTCAACATTTTTACGGGTTGGTATTAAATATCGGAAAGAAAAATACTGTGGGCAACAACGCATATAATACAGCGGGTTGATGGTTAAGTGAATTGTATTTCTTACAAATAATTGTAAATTGGTCACGCGGATACATACGTAGTGGCGGCGCCACTGCCCACGGCTGATTCGCACGCTGGCGCTTCCCACTTTCGCTGACGCAAAATGTTGGCACTGCCGATGCTGCCGCTCAAGACCCGCCGTATCATATGCAAAACCGTTAGCAAAAACAGTACCTCAGCGAAATTTCAGCATTTTAGTGGAGTAAAGAGGCCTCATCATTTATGAGTAACTTTTTGCTGTGGTTTATGTCT
>NZ_QRAO01000018.1 GCF_003353425.1 Marinirhabdus gelatinilytica | reverse complement strand
AAGCATATAATTTATGGCTCGATTTCAGTAAAGCGAGAAAATTCGCTATTTTTAAAAATAATATGTTAAGGCTGAAAAATCTATAGAGTATCTTACGCCACAAATCATATACAAGACCGTTGCCACACATTTGAAAAAAATATGAAAAACATTATAATTTTAGGAATTACACTAATTTTTCTGACTTCTTGTGGAAATGACGAAAAACCAAAAGTTATTTATCCAGAGAATGAAAATATTGAAACGGCGGAATTAAAAAAAGACTCGACTTTAATAGAAATTGCTGACATACCAATTCATATTGACAGTACAAAATACTTAATACATCCAATTGGAGAATACAGAATGTATGGTTCGAGAGGAAAAGTTTATTTTGGTTCTTCTAGTTATGGTTCCGGAAGTTTCTCAATAACTAATTACAATAGATATGAAATTACTGGAAATCTTCACAATCTAAAATTTCAACAACTTGATTCTGATAATCTAACTTCACTGACCACAAAAAATATTCGAATCAAATCAATCACTTTTTTAAGAGACATATATGACAACACAAAAAAGCAGATTTTAATCTATCGTGTGTTGGACAAAGACACTAATCGAGATAATGAACTTGACGATAATGACGTAGAAACTTTATACATAAGTAACATTGATGGTTCCGAATTTGAAAAACTAACATCCGAATACCAGGAACTAATTGACTGGAAAGAATTAGGAATCAAAAACCGAATATATTTTAGGAGCATCGAAGACACTAATAAAAATGGCGAATTTGATAAAGATGACAAAGTTCATTATCAATATGTAGATTTTAATAATGATAAACGAATTGTTAAGGAATATAAACCGATATAAAAAACGTGTGGCAACAACGTGTATAAAACATAGCTAATAAGTGCTAAACGCAAAGGATAGTGCTTATTTACAAAAACCGCCAAATTTTTAAATTTGGCTTTTAGGATTGATAAGTTAAAAACAAAATATAAAAATTCGGCTCTGTGTTAATCCGAAAAGATAACGTCTTTTTACACGCTACGTTTCATACACAAGACCGTTGTACCCAATTTGAGAAATGAACGAACTAACATTTGAAATAAATTCTAACGAAGAAATTTGGGAACTTTTTGACAAGGACTTGAATATAATATTCATTCATAAGTTTCTACCAAATGAGGTAATTAAATGGTGGAAAACGGATTTAAAAACTCAAAATGGAACTGAATTCAAAAATCTATCTGTTCGTCAAATGGAAATGGATGTCCAAACTGACTTAAACGGACTGAAAAAAATACTGGAACTGAATACAAATCAATTGCGGATTTATCAATTTGAAAAACCTGTTTCGGACACTTTAGAAATTGAAAGATTGCCTGAAAAGAATCGTGATCTGATTTTGAAACAAAACGGATTAAAACATTTCTTTTTTGTGGACTTTGAGTTCGTTACAATTGGAAGTTTTGAATCTGAATTTATAAACGGAATAGAACATAACCCAAAATTTGAGAATCGAATTGCGGAAAGAAAACGAATATTAACCAAACAAAAAACTGGGTACAACAATGTATAACCGCAATTACGGCGGATTCGACTACGTCCGAATCCACTCGGAATTGCTAACGTCAGTGCTTAACCGAAAATCATTAACTTTAATCCCGTAACTGACGGTTATACGAGACCGTTAGCAAATATTTGAAAATGAACAACGAAGAAATTATCGGAACTTGGAGAAGCAAAGATTTTCCTCTTTATACTTTTGGAGATTCTAAAGTAATTACTCTACACGTTCCAGACTTAGAAAGAGCTACTCTTTGGGTAAAAGACGAAAATAACTTAACTCTGGTTCAAGGAAATATAACAGTTCAAGAAATTGACAATGACATTTTTGAAATCAACTTCAATGGAGATGCAATTCACGAAAAATTCAATTCTGTTTCATCTCGGATGCATATGAAGTCAAATCCCCAGTCTTTTCTCATTGATTTGCCAGATTACGGAGAAAGATATATGGAAAAAATAAATTAGTGAGAAATGGATAGCACTATAATTATAGCTTTACTTAGTCCGTTACTTCTGACAATTGGAGGTTTAATAACTTGGTTTTTTAAATCTAAGAGAGAAGACATTCTGCTTTCGGAAGAAAAAACAAGAGATTTTAAGGTAAAAACCTATGAAACATTATTAGAACCATTTATTGTTGTTTTCACATTCACCCTAAACGAAAAAGAAAAGCAAAAAGGGATTAATAAATTGCTTTCATTGGATTACCGAAAAGCAGCTTTTAATCTTACAACATTTGGCTCTGACGAAGTCGTAAAATCTTATAACAGAATTATGCAGGCTTTTTTTAATATAAAATCTGAGGATTTTGCTGATGACGACGAAGAATATGCCGTAATAATGTTAACTCATTTGTCTGACCTATTATTAAACATCCGAAAAGATTTATATACTAAAAAGACTGATTTAAAAAGAAGTGAAATGTTGGCATTTATGATTAATGACATTGATAAACATCAATTTAGAATTAACAATGCGTAATAAAAACATTTGCTAACAATGTATATAAAACATAGCTAATATAGACTTTCCGAAAGGTTTTTGTGTGTTTGTGAAGACTGCCAAATTTTTAAATTTGGCTTTTAGTAAAATAAGGATAAAAAGAAAAATTTAAAAACTTGGCTCGTGTATAATCCGAAACGATAGCGTCTTTTTAAACGCTACGTTTCATATACGCAGCCGTTAGCAAAAACAGTACCTCAGCGAAATTTCAGCATTTTAGTGAAGTAAAGAGGCCTCATCATTTATGAGTAACTTTTTGCTGTGGTTTATGTCTGAGTCCTTTTTTGGGAACTAAACACCAGAGTTGCCTTCTCCTTTCTGTGGGTGTAGTTTCTGTATCCAAAGAGGAACCGTATCCGAAATTTTTTTTGTGGCTAAATCGGTGTTACATTCAGTCAGTTTCTGTC
>NZ_QRAO01000017.1 GCF_003353425.1 Marinirhabdus gelatinilytica | reverse complement strand
GTGCAGGAGGATCTTGGCGGGGCACTGGGCCACCAGCTGGATATGTCCGGCCTTGGGGCTGCGGTGTACTTCGTGGAGATAACTACCGAAAGAGGAAGCATCGTAAAACGAATTGTAAAAAAATAATATTTAGCACACGTTAAGTCTAAATGCAAAAAGCATTATCATTATGATAATGCTTTTTGCATTTCTTTATCAATTATAAAAAATATAATGTGTTTAATCGATAAAAAATTGCTTCTTATCGATTTTATTTTATATTTGAAACAAATTAGAACATCCCCCGTAAATCTATCTTTATGAAAAAATACTTCTTTTCTCTTACATTTTTGTCAATCTGTTTAGCTGTTAATGCACAGAACATTACAAATTTAACTGGAAAAAAAACTGCTGTTAAAAATAATAACAGTAATCCAGTTGTTAGTCTAACCATTACTAATCCATTACAAAAATACACCACAAATGGCCCTGTCGAGCGAGAGCTTGGTACGCTTATTTCAGAAAATAAACTCATTCCAAGTGATGCTTTGTTTGTAGTAACTTCAGAGCATACAAGTAAGCTAAGTGGAGTTCATCATATTTATTTTAAACAAGCGGTGAATGGACTTGAGGTTACAGGAACAGAATCTAGTGTTCATGTGCGTGCTAATGGAGATATTGTATCCTCAAATTTAAACTTCGTTAAAAACGTACAACAGTTTCAAACCCCCTCAATAGCATCACTAAATGCAGAACAAGCAGTTCAAAAAATTGCCCAACAAATGAATTATTCAATGGGCCCACTTAATGTAATTGAGCGTTCAAATGCAGCAAATCAGAAAACACTTTTTTCAAGATCAGGTATTTCAGGTGAAGAAATACCCGCTAAACTGATGTATTATTACAATGAAAATATTGGGTTAAAACTTGTTTGGGAAGTATCCATTCAAGAACTGAATTCTTCAAATTGGTACAATTTCAGGCTGGATGCTACAACGGGTACAATAATAGACAAAGATAATTGGACCGTTTCCTGTAATATTTTAGGAGACCACAGCCATCATGATCATAGTGATAATAGCACTCGTACTGTGGAAGAAAATTGTGTGGAAGGACAAGTATTCACAGAAATTTATACAGCTCCTACTTTTGAAGAGAGTATGGTGCCCACATATCAAGTATATCCACTACCACTACGATCACCTTATTCTGGCGGAAGGACAAATGAAGTGAACCCCCAAGATGCAACAGCTTCCCCACTTGGCTGGCATAACGATGGAACAACTACCTACACTCGAACCCAAGGAAACAACGTTCGTTGTTATGATGACGATAACAACACTAACGGTCCCTCAAACACCAATGATTATGCTGAAGGTGGTACCAGCTTGGTGTTCCAATTTCCTTTAGAAGATACAAATGGTTTTGGACAGCCAGTATATAGTGCAACCAACCAATCTGAAGATGCTGCTGTGTCCCACCTTTTTTACATATCCAATGTTATTCATGATATAATTTACCAGTATGGTATGGATGAAGCGGGAGGTGCATTCCAAGAAGATAACTTTGGCAATGGTGGCGTTGGTGGTGATAGTGTAAATGCTGAGGCCCAGGATGGGTCTGGAACCTGTAATGCGAATTTTGGGACCCCTGGTGATGGAGGTAATCCAAGAATGCAAATGTACACTTGTGGTAACCGTGATGCATCTTTCGATAATGAAGTGGTTATTCACGAGTATGGACATGGTATTTCAAACAGGCTAACCGGTGGCCCAGCTGCAGCAGGCTGTTTGGGCAACGAGGAGCAAATGGGTGAGGGATGGAGCGACTATTACGGTGTAATGCTAACTATGGTAGCTTCTGAAAACGGTGACGATGCCCGTGGAATGGGAAATTGGTTAAATGGAGGTGGACTTAACGGTGGTGGTATAAGAACACACCCCTATAGTACAGATTTTGCTGAAAATCCACACACTTATGATGACATTAAAACTGAAGTTGCTCCGCACGGCGTTGGTTCGGTTTGGGCAGCGATGCTTTGGGAGATGACTTGGGAGATTATGGACAAGTATGAAGCTGCTAGTGGGAATGGTTTTAGCTCAGATTTCTATACGGTTACAGGAGACCCGAATGTAGATGCAGGAAACATTCAGGCAATGGCTATCGTTACTGAAGGATTAAAGCTTCAGGCCTGTAGCCCTGGGTTTGTAGATGGTCGTGACGCAATTTTACAAGCTGATAACAATATTTATGGCGGTGCCAACCAGTGTGAGATATGGGCCGCGTTTGCTAGAAGAGGTCTTGGATTTAGTGCTTCTCAAGGTAATTCTACAAGCAAGTCAGATGGTACTGAAGCATTCGATTTACCTCCTTCATTCGCAAGTTTCGATAATTCTATAGCAGAAATTTGTGTTACTGAAGGGACTCAAAACAATCTTACGGGGGGGTTGCCTACTGGAGGAACTTATAGTGGTCCCGGCGTTACCGATAATGGAAATGGGACTAGCTATACGTTTGACCCTGTTGCAGCTGGAGTAGGATCTCATACCATTACTTATAATGTTGTTGATGGTTGTACTGGCAACCCTACAAATGTTACTGAAACAATTACAGTTACCAGTGGAGACCCTTTATTGATCTGTGAAGATTATACCCTGCAATTAGACGCAAGCGGAAATGGTACACTGGATTGGCCAGATGTTGTGAGTAATGAGATCAAAAATCCCTATGTGGTTGCAACGGAAGCCATTGCTTTAGAAACCCTGACAGGTGCAGCTACTACTCTGGCATTGGGTGATGATGCTATTACTGGAGCATTGCCCATAGGATTTGATTTTGAATTGTACGGTGAAAAAGTTTCTGATTTCTATGTATGCTCAAACGGATTTATATATTTCACTCCTAATACTGGAATGACAGATGCACAATCGAGAACAGCACAAACATTTCCAGAACCCGGCATACCCAACGGTATCATAGCCTTGTTTATGGACGATCTTGATCCAAGTGCAGGAGGGACTATAAGATACCAAGTTTTCGGAACAGCACCCAGCAGGAAGCTTGTCGTCGAATATGATGATGTTCCATATTGGAATACTACTGACTTGAATTCTGGACAAATCCATATTTACGAAGGAACCAATGTTATAGAAACCCACGTTTCTGTAGCTACTGATGGAGGCACAAAAACCCTTGGTGTAGAAAGTATCGATGGTGATGCGGGTACAACACATCCAGCAACGAATAATAGTGGTTGGACAGTTGCTTCACCAGGGCTTGTAATTCGCTTTACCCCACAAGCGCCTTCCTTTGCCCAAAACTGTGGCAACAACGTATCATTTACCTTAAGCGAAACAAATTTCACCTGCTTAGATGTAGGAGAGAATCAGGTTACTGTTACCGCAGACGATGGTAACGGTGGAATTTCAACTTGTACCGCCACGGTTACGGTAGTTCCAAATCCAGCTCAATTAACTACTTATAATGGTAGTTGGGATAATGGACTCCCCAATACTACATCGGTGGCAACTTTTGCAGGAAACTATAACACAAGTGCTGGCAATATTGAAGCATGCTCCTGTATTGTAGATGCTGACGCAACGATTACCGTAGGTGCTGGAGAGTATATTCGTTCACAAGGAAATATAACTGTTGACGGCACCCTCCAGGTGGACCACCAGGGCAGCGTGGTGCAGGTGGACCCCTCTGCGACGGTGTTGAACAACGGTACGATCAACGTGGACGTGACC
>NZ_QRAO01000016.1 GCF_003353425.1 Marinirhabdus gelatinilytica | reverse complement strand
CTATCGTTTTAGGGTAAAGTGCCCTCTAAATTCCTTTTGTGTACCGTCCTCGGTGTACTCCACCACGAACCAGTAATCGCTCGATGGCATCGGGTTGCCGTTATAGTTGCCGTCCCAGCCCTCGCCCAACGGGCTGATCTGCTTGAGCAGCTTCCCGTGGCGGTCAAATATATAAATTTTTGCCGTAGGGTCCGCATCCGCGATGCCTATGATGTTCCAGGTGTCGTTCCAGCCGTCCAGGTTGGGCGTCACGAAGCGGGGGTAGTCCACCACGCCCACCTCTACCGTCACGCTACCGCAACCGTTGATGTCCTGGATGGTCACCGTGTGCCCACCGGGCTCCACGTTGGTGAACGTGCCACTGTCCTGGAACGGGCCGTCGTCCAGCTGGAACTGGTAGGTACCGTTCCCCGTCGCACCGGCCTCGATCACGTGCTCGCCCGCAAAGGCGCCCGTCACCACGTCGACGTCGAAGGTCACCGGGGGGGAGCTCAGCACCACCGTCGTGGAATAGCGCTCCATACAGCCCGTCGTGCGCTCGGTAACCGTCACCACGTACTCACCGGCCTCCAGGGCCGTCACGGAGGGGCCCACCTCGCCCACCAGCACCTCGCCGTTGAGCTCCCAGGTGAACACATAGTCGTCCGGGGAGAGGCCCGTGTCCAGAACCGGTGGCGATGCGCCCCCGAACTCCTCCGGGATCACGTTGCCATCGGCATCCACGCACAGCCTGTACTCCTCATCAAGGGCCAGGACGGGAAGCTGCTCCACCTTCAGCACCACCTCCGCAACCGCATAGCAGTCGTTGGTGCTGTTCTCCACCCTCGCATAGATCACCTGCGGGTTCACGATGTTCGTATAGGTGGCTCCCAGCGGGTCCACGCCCGCCTCGGCGTTCTCCAGGGTCTCATGGTAGGTCAGCAGGAACACCGCAGGGTCCTGGCCGCCCAATATCTCGTCGCGAAGCAGCTGTGCCTGCGACATCGGGTCCATCGGGTCGTCCAGGGTGAACTCCGCCAGACCGTCGTTGGGCGCGGTGTTGTCGCATATCGTATAGGGCCCGGAGGGGGTGTTCGCAACCGCCCCGTCGTCCACGCGGAGCTCGAACTCCTGTGCCGATATGTAGCACTCCGTACCGTTGTCCAGTATCCCCACGTAGATCGTCTGCGGGTTGCTCAGGTTCGTATAGGCCGTAGGGTCCGGGATCGCATCGAACATCGCGAGGGCGTCCGCCTGTGTCTCGTAGTAGCTCACCGTGTACAGCGCAGGGTCCTGCCCGCCGAGGATCTCCCCCTCCTTCTCCGTCAGGTCGAACACAGAGGTGCCCAGGTTCGGGACCTCACAGGCCACCAACGGGGTCACCACCGCACCGGCGTCCGGCAAGGGGTTCACGATAAGCTCCAGCTCCACGATCTCGAAGCACATCTCCGGTACCGTGCCGTTGGTCACCCTCACGTAGACCGTCTGCGGGTTGGAGGTGTTCGCGTACGCCGTGGGCGTGGCGATCGCACCCGTGCCGTCCACGGCACCCATAAAGGTCTCGTAGTAGCCCAGTGCCCAGTTGCCACCGTCAAGTATCTGCGACTCGCGCACCGTCAGGTCGAACACCTCCACACCGTCGTTGGGGTCGTTGTTGTCGCACAGCACGATCGGGTCGGGGGACACCGGCTCCGGGTTCGGGACCACACGAAGGGTCATCGTCGTGAAGGAACCGCACTCCGTCGCCTGGTCGTCCACACGGACATAGATCGTCTGCGGGTTGATCGCGGCACCCGTCACGGGGTCCTGGTTCACGTGCGCCGTGGCAGGGGTGATGGGATCGGTACCGTCCTGGGCATCCTGCTGGGTCAGGTAGTAGCTCACGTCCAGCCCGGCACCGCCACCGGAGATCTCAACGTCCTTGGTCGTCAGGTCGAAAACCGCTATCTCGTCGTTGGGCTCGCCCAGGTCGTCACACTTGGTGAACGGGACCGGCTGGTTCGCCACCGGAGGCTCCTCCACCTGCAGCTCGAAGCTCCCCGTCACCGAACAGTCGTTCTGGCTGCCCGAGATGCGGAAGTATACCGTCTGGGGGTTGGAGGTGTTCTGGTACGCCGTGGGCGTCGCGATGGCACCCGTGCCCGCCTGGGCATCGGCCAATGTCTCGTAATAGGTCACCACGAAGACCAGCGGGTCCTGCCCGTCCAGTATCTCGTCCTCGCGCTCGGTCAGGTCGAACACCGCAGTGCCCCCAGCCTCACAGGCCACAAGCGGCTCGACGTCCAGGGGCGCCGTGGGAGAGGGCAGTACGACCAGCTCCAGCTCCACCACCCTGTGGCAGCCGTTGGCGTTGGGCGGAAGGGTGAACTCCGCACGTGCATATATCGTCTGTTGGCCCGCAACGATGTTCTGGTAAGGGCTCGTAAGGGCGAACACCCCCGCCTCGGCGTCCACCAGCGTCTCGTGGTAGGTCACAGTGATGCTGGCATCGCCGTTGGCGATCTCAGCGTCCTTGTCCGTCAGCTCGAACAGCGCAAAACCGTCGTTGTCCGGGTCGCAGGCCTCCAGGGGCGTGGGCGCCACCACGTCGGGGACGTTCTCAACGCGGAGCTCCAGAACCAGGCCGTTCGCACCACCCGTGTTCTCGCAGCCCGTCGTCGCGCTCTCCCCCCGTATGTAGATGTCCTGTGGGTTGGTGAGGTTCGTGTACGCACCGGGGTTCGGTATCGCACCCGTGCCCGCCTGGGCATCGGCCAATGTCTCGTAGAAGCTCACCTCGATGTTCGCGTTGCCACCGGTGATCTCGTCCACACGGGTGGTCAGGTCGAAGACCTCCATCTCGTCGCCGGGGTCGTTCACGTCGCAGAGCGTGTAGGGATCCGGCTCGGTGAGCGTCGGCGGGAGGTCCACGATCAGCTCGAGGGTCGTCACGGCCTCACAGTCGTTGTTCGTGTCAGAGACCGTGACGTGCACCGTCTGGGGGTTGGTGATGTTAGGATAGGCCGTAGGGTTCGAGATCGGGACCGTCAGGTTCACGTCCTCGAAGTACTCCACCACGTAGGGACCGCCCGTGAGGCCCGCGAGTATCTCCGCCTCGGCGTCCGTCAGGTTGAAGATGAAGACACCGTCCCCGTCCGTGTCGCACTCCTGCAACGGCGAGGGATCCGATATCTGCGGGGTGTCCAGCACCACCAGCTCGAGGGTCGTTATGTTGTAGCAGCCCGTCGCGATGTCCGTCAGGCGGACGTACACCGTCTGGTTGAACGGTACGATGTTGATGTAGGGGCTCGTGAGCGGGTTCACGTTGTTCTGCGCGTCCACCAGCAGCTCGTGGTAGCTCACCACGAGGTTCCCCGCCGGGTTCCCGTTCACGACCTGGTCGTCCGCATCGGTGAGCGTGAACTCACCGAAACCGTCGTTGTTGTCGTCGCAGAGCTCCAAGGGGTCGGGCTCGAAGATCTCGGGGCGCTCCACAACCACCAGCTCCATCTCGAAGACACCGTAGCAGCCGCGCGTGTTGCTCTCCACACGTACCCAGACCACCTCGCCCGCACTCGTGTAGGGGATCGGCAGCAGGTTCGTCGCGTCCTGTGCGTCCTGCTCGGTAGGGTGGTAGGTCACGCTCAGGTCCGTGTCCCCGTCGGTGATCGTCGCGTTCTGGGTGTTCAGGTCGAAGTCCTCCACACCGTCACCGTCGTTGTCGCAACGCGAGAACTCCGGAACCGTCACGAACTCGGGAACCGTGTCCAGCACAAGACTGAAGCTGCCCACCGTGAAACAGCCCGCCACGTTCTCCGCACGTACCCAGATGAGCTCCCCCCCACTGCTGTAAGCACCAGGGGTCCCGATCGCCCCCGTGCCCGCGATCGCATCAGCCTGGCTCGTGTGGTAGGTGATCACTAGGTTCACCAGGGTCCCCGCTATCTCGTCGTCCTTGCTCGTGAGGTCGAAGACCTCCACACCGTCCTCGTCGTTGTCGCAGACCACCAGGTCCGTGATAGGGTCCGTGATGGCAGGACTGTCGTTCACCTGAAGGTCCAGGGAAACGA
>NZ_QRAO01000015.1:0-1966 GCF_003353425.1 Marinirhabdus gelatinilytica | reverse complement strand
TATCGTAGTCTCAGGCAGACTCGAACTGCCGACCTCTACATTATCAGTGTAGCGCTCTAACCAGCTGAGCTATGAGACTGCATTATATTATAAAATTGACAGCTAAACCAAAAATAGCACCCTGTTCTGAAAAGCATACGCTTCTCGTCGCACCCTTCTGCCCTCGCGGGCTTTCTCTAGAAAGGAGGTGTTCCAGCCGCACCTTCCGGTACGGCTACCTTGTTACGACTTAGCCCCAGTTACCGGTCTTACCCTAGGCAGCTCCTTGCGGTCACCGACTTCAGGTACCCCCAGCTTCCATGGCTTGACGGGCGGTGTGTACAAGGCCCGGGAACGTATTCACCGGATCATGGCTGATATCCGATTACTAGCGATTCCAGCTTCACGGGGTCGAGTTGCAGACCCCGATCCGAACTGAGACAGGTTTTAAGGATTCGCTCCACCTCGCGGTGTGGCTGCCCTCTGTACCTGCCATTGTAGCACGTGTGTAGCCCAGGACGTAAGGGCCGTGATGATTTGACGTCATCCCCACCTTCCTCACGGTTTGCACCGGCAGTCTGGCCAGAGTTCCCGACATTACTCGCTGGCAACTGACCACAGGGGTTGCGCTCGTTATAGGACTTAACCTGACACCTCACGGCACGAGCTGACGACAACCATGCAGCACCTTGCAATCAGTCCGAAGAAGGGGGTGTTTCCACCCCTGTCCGAATGCATTTAAGCCCTGGTAAGGTTCCTCGCGTATCATCGAATTAAACCACATGCTCCACCGCTTGTGCGGGCCCCCGTCAATTCCTTTGAGTTTCATTCTTGCGAACGTACTCCCCAGGTGGGATACTTATCACTTTCGCTTAGCCACACAGACCGGAGTCCGTACAGCTAGTATCCATCGTTTACGGCGTGGACTACCAGGGTATCTAATCCTGTTCGCTCCCCACGCTTTCGTCCCTCAGCGTCAATACGTTGTTAGTGATCTGCCTTCGCAATCGGTATTCTGAGCAATATCTATGCATTTCACCGCTACACTGCTCATTCTAACCACTTCACAACGATTCAAGACAACCAGTTTCAATGGCAATTCTATGGTTGAGCCACAGACTTTCACCACTGACTTAGCTGCCCGCCTACGGACCCTTTAAACCCAATGATTCCGGATAACGCTCGGACCCTCCGTATTACCGCGGCTGCTGGCACGGAGTTAGCCGGTCCTTATTCTTACGGTACCGTCAGACCCCCACACGTGGGGGCGTTTCTTCCCGTATAAAAGCAGTTTACAACCCATAGGGCAGTCTTCCTGCACGCGGCATGGCTGGATCAGAGTTCCCTCCATTGTCCAATATTCCTCACTGCTGCCTCCCGTAGGAGTCTGGTCCGTGTCTCAGTACCAGTGTGGGGGATCCCCCTCTCAGGGCCCCTACCTATCGTAGTCTTGGTAGGCCGTTACCCTACCAACGAACTAATAGGACGCATACTCATCTCCTACCGTAACCTTTAATCCTAAATACGATGCCGTAATAGGATACCATACAATGTTAATCCAAATTTCTCTGGGCTATCTTGTAGTAGGAGGTAGATTGTATACGCGTTACGCACCCGTGCGCCGGTCGTCACCAGGGAGCAAGCTCCCCGTGTTACCCCTCGACTTGCATGTGTTAGGCCTGCCGCTAGCGTTCATCCTGAGCCAGGATCAAACTCTTCATCGTGTAGTCTTAAATAATATCCAAGCACTACGAAAAGCTCTCCTCAAAAAATTCTCAGGTACTATTCTTAGTTTAGTTTCGATACAGCCGCCACGGTTTCCCGGGACGACCATACGCTGTCAATTCCAATATCTCAATGAACTTGTCTCTTGTCATCTCCGCTACTCCGGACCCGTGTTTCTGAGTCACTCATCCGTTTTGCGGGTGCAAATATACAACCATTTTCCAAACCTGCAAGCAGTTTTAAAAAAATATTCCAAAAAAAA
>NZ_QRAO01000014.1 GCF_003353425.1 Marinirhabdus gelatinilytica | reverse complement strand
AGTCAAGTTGATTTCGTGACTTTCAAACCAATAATAATCCTTATGACTGCCTGTATTGTATTCCATTTCAATTTTCTTGCATTGTTGCCAACGGTTGTGTATAAGAATAGTAGGGCAGAAAGTAGGCTGTTACCATTCGGTTGAGTCACAAGCCCTTTTTTTGTTTTTCGGTTTTACAATTTACATCAATTAAAAGCTAAAACAAAAAAAGGGCGACTTTGCGGACACAAAAAGACCTTTGAGTTTAGCCAAAATCGCCCTATTATTTTTATACTTTGTTGTGTTTTCGTACTTTTTCCACAAACTTGATAGCGTTGGCAGAAGACATACTCTTTTACAGTTTTGGTGGTGCGTTGGCTGGTGCGACTGGAAATGTGTATGGCTTTTAGCGTTGGCTATTCCTTTCAGCTATTAATGATTTAAGCTCTTCTTTACTCGGTAACACAGTTTCGTACTTGCTTGCAAATATTTGCTCGTTGTTTTCGGGCAAAGTATATTCCACAACTGATTGGCTTTTATCTCGGCATAAAACTATTCCGATTGTTTTGTTTTCTTCGTCCAATCTTATTTCTCGGTCGTAATAATTCACATACATCTGCATTTGCCCAAGGTCTTGGTGCTTTATTTCTCCGATTTTAAGATCGATTAGAACGAAACATTTTAAGAACCGATTGTAGAACACTAAATCAATTCTAAAGTGTTTATCGTCAAAGGAAATTCTTTTCTGTCTTGCAACAAAAGTAAATCCGTTACCAAGCTCCAAAAGGAAATGCTCTAATTTGTCTATTATTTCTTGCTCTAACTCAGTCTCAGAATATTCTGAATGCTCTGGAAGTCCAATAAATTCCAAAATGTAAGGGTCTTTTATTGCATCTTTTGGCTTTTCAAAGACAAGTCCTTTTTCTGAAAGTTCTTTAACCTTGTCTTTGTTTCTGCTCAACACAAGTCTTGTGTATAATGCAGAATCGAATTGACGTTGTAATTCTCGGACGCTCCAATTATTTTTAAATGCTTCTATTTCGTAAAAACTTCGCTCGTTTTCATCATCAATGCGCATCAGTTTTAAATAATGCGACCAGCTTAATATCATATTTTCAGATTTCTGAGGCGAAATATCGGATGTTAATAACGCAGACAATGTTTGCGGTTTATTTGTTTTAGATTCCGCAGACAGGGATTGCGGTTTTGAGTAAACTAGATAAAACTGTCGCATTTGTTCTAAATTTCTTTCTGAAAACCCTTTGCCAAATTCCTTTGTGAGAATCTTAGATAATCCTTTAATAATCTCTTTACCATACTCAGCTCGTTCTTTACCACCTTGTTCTTCCATAACTATCATTTTCCCTATTTCGAAATAGGTAAGAACCATAGTTTGATTCACAGAACGCACAACTGTATTTCGTGCAGACTGTAAAAGATTTACAATCTGTGAATGAAATTTATTATTTGATAATTTGTTTGACATAACTATCCTAAAAAATGTTTTGTACTTTCTTGAATTGCTTCATAAGTTAAAATATTTTCTCCATTTAATCTTTCGTTATTTTCAAAAGGATTTATATCCGAAACTATTACAATTCTATCGGTAGCTGTTGCCTTACCTTTTGTCTCTCCCCAAATACGAGTTGTTTTATCTACACCTTGTATATAATCAGAAAAAACCCAAGTATTCTTGAATAGATTGTTTTCTTTTATCATCATTGCAAATTCACGAGCCAACGGTATTACACTTGTTGATGAACGTGCTACATCGCCAATGACAAAAACAGCCACACCATTTGGTTTCAACATTTCCTTAAATTGGAACGCAGTTTCTTTTGCAAACTTTACCCATTGGTTTATGTTTAAATCATCGTCAAGTTTTTCAGATATTTCTTCAGGGTCAGATTCTAAAAACCAAGAACGTATCCAATTTTGTTTTGCATAATTTACAATTCCTAAATATGGTGGTGATGTAAGCAATAAATCTACTTTTCCTTTAAACTTTGAAATTTCTTTTGATGAAAGAAGTTTTTTAGCATCACATTCATATATGTTAGATTTAATTTTTGGGGATTTATGTTTTTTAAAAACTCGTTCCACCTTTTCTTTTAAAATTTCAAATACGTTGCGATATTCTCTGCTAAGTTCTTTTGTTTGAACAAAACGTCTAACATAATCAGGCGACATACTAAAAGTATTTGGCATACTTATAGAAAGATATCCAGATGTTCCGTCTTTCCTAACTCCGCCGTGCATAATGCCCAAAATTGCACCAATAATAAATTGGTCAATCTTATCTTTTGAGCTCAAAAGTTCAGATTTTAAAAAGCATAATTCTGCAATTGTTCTTGAATGAAAGATAAGGTGAATTTCATCCGATTCCCCTTCCGCTTCTGGATGAAAAAGGGCATAATCATAATAGGATTGTAAATCGTTTATTCTATTGATTACATCTTCTTTTTTTAGAGAATTACTTTTTGCTCTACTAAGAGCTAACGCAATTGGATTTAAGTCAGAACCAAATGATTTTCTGCCAAGTATTCTGCTTTCTAAAATAGTAGTTCCACGACCAGAAAAAGGGTCAAATACTAAATCATTTTTATCAGTAAAATATTTAATGAAATAATTTGCCAATGAAGGTGGAAAGGCACCTAAATAGGAACATAATGAGTGCAATGGGTCTGAGTTATTTTTCTTTGCCCAAGGTGTAATAGATTCTTCTACCATCATTAACTTCTCGAATCTTCATTAACATTTTCAGTAATTATCATTTCGAAGAAATCTGAAATCATACCGCAAACTGTTTCGCTTGCATTCATTAACTCATATTCCTTCAATTTTTGATATGATTCTTCTGGAATCTGTTCATCTTCTTTTGAAAGAATAACATCAGGTCTGTTTTTATCAAGAATAAAAGCATAAAATGAAATATGTTCTAAATATTTGTTTTTAATATCTTGAACAGCTGAATCGTTTTTGCGTTGCGCTCTCGCTACTAATCTTGTAAGATTTTTATTTTCTTCTGAGACTGAAATAATTACTTCATCTTGACTGCTATTTACGACAGCAACGTTATTTTCATCCCAATCATTTTCTTGATAATACAAATGGTCTTTATCAATAAATTCAACTCGAATATTTGGGCTTTTATTTTTACCGTCCTTATTTGAATCGGAATTCTCGGGATTTTCTACTGCGACTACTTCAATAGAAGATGTTATAGATTTTTGACCTGGCGGTCTTAATTCAAGCGTTATTTCTCCTTTTTCGCCAATGTCAGTATCGCCATTTGTTTTAAAATATACAATTCCATATCCATCATTAACGTTTGCAGTTCCTGTGTAAGACCCAAAAGATTGTGGCTCTATAAAAGCAACAAATGTCTCTGTTCTTGCAAAGAAATTAGGATGCGCGTCGGTTTTAAATTTGACAGAAAATGATTTATTGTGATAAACTTCTTTAGGCGATTTTGTCGTAATTTCAAAAAATGTTGGTGGGTCTGAAAATGGGATTTCCGGCAGTTTGTTGGAACTGCCACCATCATTTGTGGATGTCGATGCAGTCACGGTTGAACCACTACCAGAGCTTTTTAAATAAGTGTTTATTCGTCTTGCCAATCTTTTCTTTAGACTATCCAACACTTGAGAATCGTCTTTAGTGAAGTATCTCTGTTTTCTGTTTCTGTCAAGTTCTTTTAGCTTGTCATCAGCATCGAGAGTTGCAATAGTTAGTCTTTTTAGCTCTTCTAAAATTGAAGTGTCTCTTAAAGATTCTCTTGTGCTACTAAACAACTGTCTTTTAGAATCGTTGTCCATATTGTCTGCTTCAATCTGGACAATTAAATATCGGTCCAAAAAAGGAAGTTTAAGGTCATTTTTAATTAAACCGTTAAGCATTGTACCTTGTTTTTGACCATTAAATGTTATGATAATGGGATGCGAAACAGTTGTGTAGTTTTTTATTCTGTTTTTTGGGTCTTCTCCTAATGAGTTCAAAACCCACCAATATATTGTGACGTTACCACTTTTAAAGGTTTGGCTAACCTTATTTTTATATTCTAAATTATCCGTATAGGTTAATAGTCGGTTATTTCCAGTTACAGTTCTATTTTCTTTCCTTCCTTTCCTTCTATCTGAAATTGTAAACGGAATGATCGGGTCAAACATATAGTTATGTGCCAAGTACCAAAGAGAGTTAGAGGGTGTTGTTATTTTACCTTTGTATTTACCCAAATCCATCAAGATATGGCGAACCAAAGTTCCAGGTTCAAAAGTTTGATCATCAACTTCTATGGTAAACGGTTGACCCGTAGATTTCTCAACCATATACTCGTACCACTCGTGCTTGTCTTTATCTAAATCTCCTTGATTTATCCTAACGATTGTGAATGCGATTTTTTTCTTTTTTCTACCATCTTCGCTGAAAAAAGGTTTTGAAATGATAATTGTGTTGTTATTATAAGATAGGGCAGTAGAGCCACCTTGTCCGAAAGCACCCATCAAATACAGTTTTCCAATTTTGTTACTTCCATTCAAAGCTAAAATTGTATCTGAAAATTGCTCAGGTTCTAAACCGATTCCTTTATCTCGTATTTCTACCGTTGGCTTTTCATCCAATCCAGAATCATAAAGCGTTACTGAGATTAAATCTGAAAGTTTTTCTATTCTCTTATCCCTTGCTGATTTAATTGTAGAAATTTTTCCTTCGTCAATTCCGTACCATTTTTCTGAAGCTCGTCTTGGTGTTCTAAAACCGTCTGGCTCATTTTGGTTTTTCCACTCTTTTTCTAAAACTGCATCGATTGCATTTGTTATTCTTTCAGTTACTCCATCTGCTGGGTCAGTTCCAATGTTTATAGTTGCTAAGTTGTTTCTTCTTTCTCCAACATCTTCCCAACGTATTTTTGATAGTCCGATTTTTTGAATTAATTCTCTAACATCCTTGGGTGTGTAAGCCTTTATTAAGTCTTGGTAAATGTCTTTCATATTAAAAGTTAAAAGATTCAGTATTGTTCTTGAGGTTCTTTTTATATTGAATCTCCATTGATTTTAGTTCTTCTTTTATTGCTTTGACCATTTTGTTTAGGTCTTCTTCGTTATACTCATAATTATTGATATTTGAGCATTTCGAAAGACTCCGAATTCCCTTAAGTATGTTTTCCACACGCCTTGAGGCAACTCGTTTAAATCGGTCTTCTTTCTTTTCAGAATTATCCATATTTTAGATATTCAATAGTTTGTAGTAGCAAATATAAAAATATATACTACATAATTATAAATATAGTTGATTATTTGAGCGCAAAGGCTAAGAAACAGCTCTTTTATTTTTTAGAGCGTTGGCTTCGAGCGTTGGAAAAAAATGAATGTGCTGTTTGTGCGGTTGGCTTTTAGTATGAAACACAACGGTTTTGTATAAGAACAGTAGGGCAGATTTGCACGCTATTCATTCGGTTGAGCCACAAGCCGAATTTTTAAATTTTTCTTATTATCTTTTTTTGTCAATAAGCCAAATTTAAAAATTTGGCGACCTCGAAATATACCCAAACCATTCGGTTTTGCTACAATTGCCCTATTGTTTTTATACGTTGTTGGGCACAGTTATTTTTTGTTTTTTAGACTTTCAATTTTGGCACAAGGATTAATTTCTGGTTTTGGTTCAACCTCTAAAACTTCTATATCCCAATCAAAGTTTCCTCTTTTTAGTAGAAATCCAGCGTTAACTCCTCTTAATTCTTCTATATTTATTCCTTTTATATCTCCTTTATAAATTGGTTCTTCAGATATAATGGTTTGTTTGAAAACTATTTTCTCGGAATTTTCGATTGTTAGTCTAAATTTAATTTTTTCAATGTCATATTCAGTTAAGTTGTTGAATACTGCGTTTACGTTATTGAAAACATAACCATTAAAACTGTCCCAATTAAGATTTGGGAATAGCGCCATTGATGATGGTTGATAAGGTTTATCTTTTATTAAATCACATTCTGAACTCAAGTTATTTAAATAAAAAATTAAAAAGTAATTTTCATCTTTTGCAGTATGATGAGTCAATCTTAATTTATAAAAAATTTCATTTACCTTGACATAAATATTTAAAGAGCTGTCATCTATAATTTGTCCACCTTCAAGTCCGTCTTTTGTGTCATAAGCAATATATTCAACCTCTTGGTCTTTAAAGGTTTCATATGCTTGTCCGAAGTTCCTTAAATTCAAGTTTTTTACTGCTAAAGAATCCGAAATATTTGGGTCAAGCGTGTAGTCAAATAGTTTTAAGAAACTTAAAGTGTCCTTTGTCTGAATAGCATTTATCAAATATTCAGGTACAGACTTGACATCTTTTCTGTTCAATTCAGGTTTTTGGTTACAAGAAACCAAGAATGTAATGCTGATTATATATAGTAAAGTTTTTTTCATAATTGTGCCCAACGGTCTTGTATATGATTTGTGGCGTAAGATACTCTATAGATTTTTCAGCCTTAACATATTATTTTTAAAAATAGCGAATTTTCTCGCTTTACTGAAATCGAGCCATAAATTATATGCTT
>NZ_QRAO01000013.1 GCF_003353425.1 Marinirhabdus gelatinilytica | reverse complement strand
GTCAGCATTCGTTCGCAAGACCCGGACCGGAGTCCGATTGATCGCGACGGCTTAAATTCGGCAGAATTTCAGTCGGAGCTATTGAGGGCAACGGTATTGTATATGGCTCGTAGCGTGTAAAAAGGTACGGACTTTTCAGTTAAGCAGTGAGCTGAATTTTTAAATTCTATGTTTATTTCTCTCGTAAATATAGCCAAATTAAATATTTGACGGTCATCGCAAACACGCCCAAGCCTTTGATTTAAGCATTTTCCTAGCTATGAGCTATATACATTGTTGGCAAACGTTTTTGATGTGCTATTAGATGTAAAAAGTAAAAAATCATTACTACATTGAATATGTATATATTTATACTTAAATATTTTAACATAATATGCTGTTTAAAAATTTAAATCAAAAGCTTAATTATTTAAGAATAAAAGTTTTTAAATCATTAGATTACATTTCTACTTCACCTGACAAGAACTCTTGGCGATGGGGAAATTTTCTTTCAATATTAAGTTTGTGTTTGCTATATTTTATTTGGATTTTTCGAATATTTTCACTGCTTCAGTATCTTAAAATCTTTACTAGGCAATATTATAAATTAAATCAAATATTTACAGGAAAACAGGATTCTAAAAGGCGTGATGTTCCTCCGATATTACAAGAACTTTATTTTATATTTTGGTTATTCTTTCTATCCATATATCATTTTAAAAGTGAATTGATATTAGAAATTTTCAATGCTTCTCTTAAATCAAGTACTCTTAAAGTATTTGCAGTATATTTTCTAATTGAATCAACTGTTTGGCTCATTTACTATACAATCTTAAGAAGATTTTTTGAAGAAAGATATTCAATTTACCACCCCATTGAATATTTTGTTCTAATTCCTATACTGCTTTGTTCACAAGCGGTAGCTATTTCGATAATTTACACATTAGCAGTTGATGAATCATTTTTAATTCTAATGGGATTGAGTGAGATTGATAAAATTCCATTTTATATAAAAATGATAGGTATTTTGTATTTAGCTTTTGTTCTAAGTATGATATTGAATGGCTTTCCATCTGAAAAAAGAAAATCTGATAATTATTATAGTATAACAATATTTGGATTTGGTGATGTTGTTACCGAAAGATTATTACCAGCTTTGGATAGGTCATACATTAGAAAAAATATTATTAACATTTATACAATTAAGATTATAGAACATAACAATAAAGATATTAATCTTTTTGACATTAAAAAATTAAATAATAGACTTGATGATGTTGCTTTATCTAAAATTATATGGATTTGTACTCCGTCATATTCACACATAGAATATTTAGAAAAGTTTATGGGATTAAATTCCCTTATCGTTATAGAAAAGCCTATATCGGTTAATTTGAATGAATTGAATATTTTGAAGAAGATGAAATCCTACAATTTATTGGACAATGTATTTTTCTTAAGTTATTACAAATTGGAGAAATCTCTCCCATTGACTTACTTAATCTATCCGTCTATTTACTATGCAAAATATTTAGAATTTAAAAATGCTGATAAAGAAAGTTTATCATTTTTTTATTCTAAGCTAGGGAATTTAAAATCACTCTCAATAAATTTAATTGAAGGAATGGATAATCGAGATTGGCCATATAAGGATGAGTATGGAGGGCATTTATTAGAAACCTTCATCCATCCTGTTGTAATTGCAAGTCAATATGTCGAAATACCTCAAAACTGGAAAGATTTAGTCTGGAACATTTATAAAGGCGAAAAAAATAAAGAACTGATGTATGAATTGAAAGCTATTTCCAAGGGAGTAGACGTTCACTTAAGGATTAAAAAAAATGCAAAAAAAAATGATTTAAAAAAAAGCGCAGAATTTGTTTATGAGAATGGAAAAATCATTGCAGATTTTAACAAAAAAAAGATTAAAATATTCAATGATAAATCGGGACAATCAATTGAAATAAAAGTTAAAAATGAATTTAATGGAAATTATGATGTACAGGTAGATTTAGTTAAAACAGTTTATGAAGATAAAATCACGCCTAGTTTAATTGATGGGTTCGAGCAACAAATAGAGATAATTGAATGGTTAATCAATCAAAAATCAGAAAGTAATCTTTAAAAATTATTTTATTCAATACTTAATTCGTTGGAATAAGTTATTATTTCTATGTGGTCATTGTAGTTCAACGTGGGTATTTGAGTGGTAATTATTTCCAATGTTGAATTATCTTTAAAATGAAACTTCTTTGTTGATGGGTCTGGAAGGTAAATAAGAGCGTCATATGCTTTATTCTTACAAATCAATATTGAGAAGAAAAATAAAAAATTTTCTGAAGGAATAACATCAGTCCATTCAACATTTTCTAAAATATATCTTGGCTTTAGAATTTTAAATTGTTTTGGATGAATTGATATATTTATTGTTCCATTAAAATATGATGAAATATCAAGTCCTAATTTTTTAAAAAAAGGTTTTTGCATTTTTATTGTACCACTTGGAAAAGGAGAGTCTTTTGCTTTTCCAGAGGCTACTTGAGAGCCTTTAATTACAGTTCCTTGTGTAAAATTATACATTTTTATAATATTTAGAGACTATTAATTTTTGCTTTTTTAATTTAAATTCTGACTATCGGCAAAGTTAGTTAATTTTTAGTTCTACCCCTTTATTTATAGGTTTTTACCGGAATTTTTCAATTTTATTTTTTGGAAAAAGCCTAAAAGTTTTGACGTTAGCTTAAGAAATTAGAAGGATTTTTCTTTTGTGGGGAATGTTTGCCAACGGTCTCGGCTATGAGTAGTTGCGTGGTTTAGCACTTAACTTAGCAAGTACACACCAAACTGAAAATCCGCGAGGATTTTCAGAAGTAGGCGAGAACAAGCAATTACTTATAGCCATTGTTGTGCTTTCGTTATTTTTTCAATGTTTTTTCCAAAATCTTTTCTAGTTTATCAATACTATTGATTGCTGTAATCACTCGGTTTAAACCTCCTCTATAATTGTCTTTATTCAATGTTAAAATATTTCTAGCAGTTGATGGTTGACTAAAAATTTTTGGGTCAGATACAATTACGTAATCTTGAAATTTGAAATCAACTATAATTTCTTTCATAATAGGTATCCAATCGTTATTAAAAGAATACTCAACATCTCCAACTGATTTTATGACGTGATTAATTTCATCATCATAATAAGCTCCTAATAACATTCGTAGTTCTTTATTCGAGACTTTGTCAAGTCCTTTTGATTTTAATGTTTCATATGAATTAGTAATTGGTTGGAATCTCTCAAATTGAATAATATCGGCAAGCCAATATTTTAAACTATCTAAATTTTCTTCCGACCTTTTAAGTTCCAATATTTTATTAGAAGAAGAAATTGCATTATTAAAAATGATTTTTATTTTATTTAATGCTTTCTTATCGTTTGCTAAATTTTCTTGAATTTGAGCGAGCATTTCATTCTCAAAATCATTATCCTTATTCTCTTCATTCCAATTATTAATGCTCAACGCAATTAAAATTCCAATTACTACCAAGATAATTTCTCCGATTGCATAAATCAGATACTTACTGAATTTATTTTCAGTCAACATTTTTTGGCGGATTTTTCTAAAAAATTTTATCATTGGTTAATGGTTGGTCATAATGAAGCACAACGTTTGTGTATAAGAATAGTAGGGCTGAAAACAGTCGCTAACCATTCGGATGAAACACAAGCCAAATTTAAAAATTTGGCGACCTTGCAAATGCGCCTGAACCATTCGGTTTTGCTACAATTGCCCTATTATTTTTATACGTTGTTGTGCGTAGGCCTCCCGCGATATATTTATTCTTCTGGCGTTTCTATTTGGCCGTTATCTTGAAATTTATTTAATCGGTTGAGCGGTTCTTGAATTAGTGAATTAACCATTTGTCGAATTTCAATATCTGAAAACCCTAACGATTTTAGTGTTTCAATTCTTCCATTTAAAATTCGAGTTTGTTTTTCTGTAATTTCTAATTCTCCGATTTGTTCTTCTTGACGACTTCTATAATTTTTGTCTTTTATTCTTTCGTGTCGGTCTTTTAAATATTCTCTAATTTGTTGAAGTGGATTTAGGCTACCTAAAAACTCCCAAAATCCTGGTGATTGTATATTTACTTTATTAATTTTTAAACTATCACTTGGCAAAATTAATTTATCAAAACTAATTTGATTTTGTAAATCTAGTAGATTACTTCGTCTTTTACTGTCAGCATTAAACTCATTCGAGAAAATTTCATAGAATTTTGGGTCAATCCAAAATCTTCTACGTCCGGAACTTTCTCCCCAATAGTCCATTATTTTATTGAACCTTTTTTTCTCATACATTAAATTCCGTTCGTGTTCATTTTCCAACATTTGTACGATAAACTCAAATGCATATATACTTTTGTAAACATTTTGGAATACAGATAAGAACTCAATAACTTCTTCAACGGTACCAAGTTTGTCCGCTTTTACTTTTAATTTACCGTTCCTTTTATCCATATTTTAATTGTATTTACGATGTTTTTTTTGGCTTACGCACAACGGTCTGGTTTATGATTTGTGGCGTTTGAACCACTACAAAATGTTCAGCTGTAAATATTTGGTCTTAAAATTACCAAAATTTTCCCCATAGCCGAAATCGAGCCATAAATTATAAACATTGTTGCCCTCTTTTGCGACACGCACGAGTAAGTCGGCCGAGTGGCTTTTTCGGGAATCCAATCAGCGCAATGCTCCGCTCAGATTGTCAAAAATCAGCGTTCGAGTAAAAAATCAGCCGTTTACTTAATCAGTTCGGTTTTCGATTTTATCAGCAGAGTGAGCGTCAGCATTCGTTCGCAAGACCCGGACCGGAGTCCGATTGATCGCGACGGCTTAAATTCGGCAGAATTTCAGTCGGAGCTATTGAGGGCAACGGTCTCGTATAACCGTCAGTTACGGGTTAAGTTAGCGTTTATTTTCGGTTTGAC
Source organism: Marinirhabdus gelatinilytica (assembly GCF_003353425.1). Lineage (GTDB taxonomy): Bacteria > Bacteroidota > Bacteroidia > Flavobacteriales > Flavobacteriaceae > Marinirhabdus > Marinirhabdus gelatinilytica. The sequence continues at coordinate 2,341 of NZ_QRAO01000013.1, read as the reverse complement.
ACAGGCTTTAGCAATTCCGAGTGGATTCGGACGTAGTCGAATCCGCCGTAATTGCGGTTATACATTGTTGGCAAACGTATTTCATTTATAATGTTGTTGGTAAAAATAATCATTTGCCCAATCAGGTCGAATAGAAAAAACTTTACTCAATTCATCATCGCTCATACCTTTTGAAATTCCCAAATGATTTTCATTCAGTTTTCTGTCTGCTATTTTAGTCAATGTCAGAGGAAAATATAAACCGTCTCCAATGTTAGAAACTCTTTTTAAAATTCCTTTATTTATCAATCCTGCAACTGTTGAGTTATCAATTGGCATTTTTACCGATTTCTTTTGTTGTATTCCAAATTCGCGAATAACTGATTGTTCAAAGGGGTCTAAAGATTCTAATTCCTTAATTATGAATTTTTGACTTTTACTTTTATTCAATCCGCTTTCTATTTTATTCTTAAAATAATAGATAATTGAAAGAGCAATGAATGCGATTGAAACTATAAATACTGGTCCAAAAAATTTCCCATAATCTTCTTGGAATTCAGTCATTTTTAGAGTCTTCAAAAAACTGTCAGAAGCAAAAACAAAAATTCCGCTGACAATTCCGAGTAGAATGATGATTTTCATCGGAATTTTGTCCAAGTCAATCAAGTCGCTTACTTTAAAACTCATATTAATTTTATTATTACTGTCTTTGGTTTCATATGTTTGCCAACGGTTTTGTATATGAAAAGTAGCGCTAAAATAAGCGATAACTTTTCGGATTAAACACAAGCCGAATTTTTAAATTTTACTAATTATTTTATTTTTGGGAATTTGTCAAATTTAAAAATTTGGCGACTTACCAAAAATGCCCGAACCTTTGTGTTAGCAACGACTTGAGCTATTTTTTATATACGTTGTTGGCAAACGTTTTTATTTTATTTCCTTAATAAAGTCTTCTGTCATTCGGATTAATTTATTCAAATCCTTTTCTTTTATTTCACTCTTTTGAATAGAATGACCGTGAACAATATGATTTCTAATTTGGGAAATTTTATTTAACCATTCGTAATCAATTCTGCCAATTATTCCATAACTATACAATTGCTTAATATTCGCTGTTGGATTTAGTTTTCTTTCAGCTTTTGGTTGGTCAGCTTTCAAAATTGCCCTTGATGAAGCCTCAAATAATGACCAAGCATATAAAAAGTATGGTTCTAAAAAGTTTTTGTCAATTGAGTTTGAAACTTTATTCAATCTGTTTTCAATTTCTATAAGACTGAATTCTTGAAATTTATTATTAATTAAATTATCCTTAACTCTTGGATTGGTAATGACTAATTCAAATTTCCAATTCTCAAGTGAATTAATTTTGGCAGATAATTCTTTTAAATATTGAGAATTTTTAATTGTTTCACTTGTTTTAACTTCCACCACGATATTTAATTCTCCTTTTTTAAGAATAAGGTCAGGATGATAGTCTTTTAAAAAATCAGGTAATAAATTTCTTTCAGGTTCTATAAATACTTGGAATCCTTTTTCTTCGTATTCACGAGCAAGTTCCTTGATTTTTCTTTGTTCTCTTGGTATGTTATTTGTTCTTTCCATTAGTCAAGTTCTTGATTGTGTTGAAATTCCTCTACTTTGATGTGTAAAAAATCAACTCCATTTAAGAAGCCTTCGATAATTACTGGTGAAGCACCTTTAATCTTATATGCTCCATTTATATTCCTTTTTCTTGCAGAAGTTTCTACAACTTGGTCATCGTCTACATAGACAACTCCAACTAAAGCATCTTGCATTGGTTTAATTATATTGTCTGCGTCTGGACTATCGCCTTCGTAGTAGTAGGTTACTTTAAAAGTAACTTCGTCAGTTATGGCAACAGTTCCATTTGCTAACGCACTTGTTGCAGCAGCGTTTACTTTAGCTTTCCAAGCTTGTAATCGTGCTCTATTTTTCGTTTGAAGGGAAACAGGTGGTCCTTCAACTATAAATTCAAATGGTAGCATTAATGTTCATTTTTTCTCGGTTTCTCAAATGTTTGCCAACGGGTTTGCATATGCCACGGCGACCATTTAAGGCGGCACGCGTTGGCTAGAGTCAATTTGCGGAGCAAATGTGGGCAGCGTAGCGTGCGAATCAGCCGTGAGCTGGAGCCGGCATTACGTGTTTTTCGGTGTTAGTGATTAGTTTGTATAAATGTAAGACTTTTAATTTTAGCTAAAACTGGGCGCTGTGGTATATGCTTTGTTGTGTGCAGTTTTATACAACTATTTTAATTTTGATTTTTAATCATTTCATAATCATTTTTGAACATATTTAGCATTTCTGAAGATGGATTCATTTCTGTTTTTTTGATTCC
>NZ_QRAO01000012.1 GCF_003353425.1 Marinirhabdus gelatinilytica | reverse complement strand
AAGCATATAATTTATGGCTCGATTTCAGTAAAGCGAGAAAATTCGCTATTTTTAAAAATAATATGTTAAGGCTGAAAAATCTATAGAGTATCTTACGCCACAAATCATATACAAGACCGTTGTAGTCAATAAGTAAGACGAATTTTTTGGCGCATACTTTACGGAGTTTATACGGTGACCTATTTAAAAAGATCCATCTGATTGGCCATCAGATATTCCAAGCTTTGCGATTTCATCGTTGAGAGTTATACTATCAGAACGTTGGGAACGCTCCAAAGCTTGGTGAAGTTACGGACTGATTTCCACAAAATCAAGTAACGGACGGATCTTTTTAGAAGTATAGGTCTGAATTTATGAATTGACTCCTTGCTTTGATTTTGACGCCGGCATGTTCCCACCGGAAATACCGCATAAAAACCAAAAAGTATGGATGGGATTTCGTCTGACTGACTTCGGAATTTGCCACTTTCGAAAATAGTGGTAAATTACTGTCTACAACAACGCATAAGGCACATTGCGAAAAAGCAACGTGCCTTATACAATACCGTTGGCAACAAGCTAAAAAGAACACTTGCTAAGAATATTTCTCAACCACAGAATCGCCCCAATCCGCAATAGATTGAATTAACGGTATTAAGGTTTTACCAAAATCGGTTAAGGAATATTCAACTTTTAGCGGTGGTTTTGATGTGTAAACTTTTCTTTTAACTATTCCATCTTCTTCTAAGGTTTTTAACTGCAAACTCAAAGTGCGTTCAGTTACAGTTGGCATTTCTTTCCTCAATTCGTTATACCTTAATTTCTTCTCAATTAAATGATATAAGATAACCGTTTTCCATTTGCCACCAATAATTCCCATTGTCAAACTTGCGCAACAAGGGTACTTTTTACCTCTAAAATTAAGCATTTTTAGTTCTTCTGTTTCCATATTATTTATACTATCATTTTTGACCGTTATTGCAAATATAGAATACTATACTTACTTTTGCAACTATAATTATTATAGTAACATAAAAAACGATACGAAATGAAAGCAATGACAATTAGTAAATATGGAGAAAACGCAAAATTTGAATCCAAAGAAATAGAAAAATCAACTTTAAAGAATGGACAGGTTTTAGTGAAAATTTCGGCATCAAGTGTCAACACGGTTGATACGATGATTAAAAATATGGGAAATGATTTGCCTTTCTCACCAAAAAATCCAGCAATTTTGGGAATGGATTTTGCCGGAACAATTGAGCAAGTCGGAAATGATGTTAGTGAATTTTCAGTTGGCGATGAAGTTTATGGTTGTGCAGGTGGTTTAGGAGATTTGCAAGGAACATTGGCTGATTATATTACTGCCGATATTAAATTGATTGCGAAAAAACCGAGCAACCTAACAATGAAAGAATCTGCGTCGTTACCATTAGTTGGAATAACGGCTTACGAAGGTTTAACTCGTGCTAATGTTCAGAAAGGACAAAAAGTTTTAGTTCACGGCGGAACTGGTGGAGTTGGACACGTTGCAATTCAATTGGCTAAACATTTTGGTGCCGATGTTTTTACAACTATAAGTAGTGAGAAACAATCAGAAATAGTCAAATCTTATGGCGCAAAATCAATAAATTACAAATCAGAATCAGTTGAAGATTATGTAAATAAACATACTGATGGAAAAGGATTTGACGTCGTTTATGATTCTGTTGGTGGAGAAAACCTGCTTAAATCGTTTGAGGCAACTGCTTTAAATGGTCAAGTTGCGACAACAGTTTCTTTGAGCGAAATTGATTTAAGTACAATGCACTTTAAAGGATTATCCTTGCACGTTGTATTTATGCTTATTCCAATGATTCATAATTTCCAGAGAGAAAAACACGGAGAAATTTTAAGAAACATAGCTAAAATAGCCGAATCTGGAGCCTTAAAACCTTTACTTGATGAACAAGATTTTTCATTAGAAAATGTTGGAAAAGCGTATGCAAGACTTGAAAGCGGAAACGCAATAGGAAAAGTAATAGTTGAAAATTAAAAAACAGTAATATGAATTTTAGATTTGCATATTTACCATTTATCGTTTCACTTTTATTTTTATCGTCGTGTAATGATAATAAAAAGATAAAAAATGAAACAGAGGAGAATAGTTCTGAACAGATAGAGAACCCAACAAATAAAGTGCTGTTGAGTTCTGAAATTAAATGGGAAAAATTAAATCCTGCAAGAGGAGACCAAAGTCCACAAGCTGGAACGATTTGGGGAGATAGAAACGAAGAAGTTGCTACTGGATTTTTGGCAAAGTTCGCAGACGGCTTTTCTTCACCACCACATATTCATAATGTAACTTACAGAGCTATTGTCATCAAGGGAAGTATTCATAATGATGACCCTAAAGCAGAAAATATGTGGATGAAATCGGGTAGTTTCTGGACACAACCACAAGGAGAGTCGCATATTACTTCTGCAAAAGGCGAAGAAAATATTGCGTTAGTGGAAATAGATAGAGGGCCTTATTTGGTTAGGTCTGTTGAGGAATCATTTGACAACGGAGAACGACCAATTAACATAGATGCTTCAAATGTAGTTTGGTTAAACAGTAAAAGGACACATTCTATTGATGCTAATAGTAAAGCAGAAATTAGTTTTCTTTGGCAAAGCAAAAATGCTCGAGGTGTTTTCGTAAAACTTCCTAGGAATTACAATGGGACTATTGAAACTGATGGAACGGTTTTACATTCGGTTGTAATACAAGGCAAATTAAATTATACGCTACCTCAAAATCAAGAAGTAAAAATATTGGGTGCTGGTAGTTCTTTTAGTTCATCTGACAAAGCAATTCATACGATTTCAAATGATTCAGAAACTGAAGTTTTATTATATCTTAGAACTAACGGAAATATTAAAGTGGAATAAAGCCTGTTGCCAACAATGTATATAAAAAATAGGGCGACTTTGGCTTAATCTGGAGGTGTTTTGTGTCTACTAAGTCGCCATATTTTTTAATTTTAGTATTTTTAGAATTGAATAATTAAAAAAGAAAAATTAAAAATATGGCTTGTAGCTCAACCGAATGAAAACAGCCTACTTTCTACCCTACTTTTCATATACGAGACCGTTGCCCTCAATAGCTCCGACTGAAATTCTGCCGAATTTAAGCCGTCGCGATCAATCGGACTCCGGTCCGGGTCTTGCGAACGAATGCTGACGCTCACTCTGCTGATAAAATCGAAAACCGAACTGATTAAGTAAACGGCTGATTTTTTACTCGAACGCTGATTTTTGACAATCTGAGCGGAGCATTGCGCTGATTGGATTACCGAAAAAGCCACTCGGCCGACTTACTCGTGCGTGTCGCAAAAGAGGGCAACAATGTTTATAATTTATGGCTCGATTTCGGCTATGGGGAAAATTTTGGTAATTTTAAGACCAAATATTTACAGCTGAACATTTTGTAGTGGTTCAAACGCCACAAATCATAAACCAGACCGTTACACACAAGCAAAAAAAAATCAGAGAAGAATTAAAGATATATGAATTTATTAAGTTTAACATCTAATTACGTTCAACGAGTTGATAGCATGGCATCCGCAACTAATAAAGTTGATTCTTTGCGAACCGAACTGATAAAATTGCAAGCTGAAAACAACAGCGAAATTATTAAACAGGCATCAACAACTATTGAATATCAAAGCGAACTTATAAGTTCTTTCGGTACTATCTATACAATACTCACAATATTGATTGCAATTATAGCTGTCGGTCTTCCAATTGTTGTTTATCAATTTGGAATTAAACCATCCAAAGATGCTCTAAAGCAATTAGAAAATAATTTGGATGAAAAAGTTGCTATTTATTTAAGTAAAAACAGAAGTCAACAAATAGCGAAATCCATTAAAGATTTGGGAGAAGATGATGCAGAATTAAAGGCTCAAGCAATTTCTTTTCTATCGCTAACTCTACACGAGGGATTCACAGACCAAGAAATGTTCGAATTCAATCGTTTGATAAAGTCAGGTAAATTAAGTGATTCACACCTTGGAAGTATTGCCTATTTGCTCGGTTCAAGAGTGAACGAATATGCAAATGATATTTTTAGTGATGCAAAATATCTAAAGAATAATAATTTGAAAGTTCAAGCATTTCAATACATTTCGAAAATAGGTTTAGACAATTTTATGGAGCCTGTTTTAGAATTATTTAAGAAAACGGACAATCAATATGGGGAATTTATAAATCTTCTTACATTCGTAAATATAAACTCTAAATCAGAAGCTTTGAAAGTCTTTAATAATAAGGAATTAATTGATATACTATCCGATGAGACTTTGAAAAACATTGGACGCACAATCGAAAATTCAATTAAACATATGAATATTAATATTGACCTTAAAGAAACATATTTGAAGAAAGTTTGCGAAAAGGCCAGTGTGTAACAATGTATATAAAAAATAGCGCGAGCATTTGTAAACACAAAGGTTCTGGCACCTTCGCAAGGTCGCCAAATTTTTAAATTTGGCTATTTGAAAAAAGAAAGATAAATAGAAAAATTTAAAAATACGGCTTGAGTTTAACCGAATTGATAGCGCACTTTTTCAGCGCTACTTTTCATATACTCGACCGTTACCCACAATTGAAAAAAAAATGTCGCGAATAACCAGAATGACTGAAAAAGCAACAGAAGATGATGTAATCCAAAATTCTAAATTGGAACATTTATACAATCACGATTTTGGGAGTGGTCGATTCTTTCAAGTAGTCTTTGCCGATGAAAATGAGACGCACGTAAAATTGGCACCTCGAACTTTGATGAAAGTCGTTTACATTAGAGAAAAAGACGACATTGAAGGTATTGAAATTATAAAGGAGGTTTCTGGAACAGAAAAACAAAGAATTAAGTTCAGCAAATTTGACTTTCAACAACTCAAAAGTTTTTTAAGTTTTATAAATTCTATCGATTTAGCAACAATCAACGACCGTAGAATTGTATTAGCAGATAATTCCTTCGACATTCTTGATGAAGAAACGAAAAAGAAAATCGGAACTTTACTTTCGGGTAATGACGGGGGTAACTTGGTAAAAGACCTTTTAGACGACGGTTTAATTACAAATCAAGATTTAGTAAATACTGGTTATCGAAAAAAGCAACTCGAAATTTTTAGAAAATTACTCAATGAAGAAGGTTTCTTACAAGAATATAAAGACGAGATAGATAAAAGCAATACGAAAGATGAAACCGCTTGGCAACATTATTTCAACGAAAATGAATGGATATTTGGATACGGATTGGATTACCGATTTCAAGGTATTCTACAAAAAGAATTCAGAGCTTCCGATAGTGATGCAAGCGGAAGTGACACAGTAATTGGAGATTTTCTTATTGGAGATAATCGATTTACAACATTCGTAGAATTAAAACTTCCAACAACAGACCTTTTCGGTAAAGAGAAAAATCGTTCTGGTGCTTGGAGATTATCAAACCCATTTATAGATTCTGTTTCCCAAATTTTAGAGCAAAAGGCAAGTGGAACTATAAAAATTGAAACTACAAAAGAACTTTTTGATGAGAATGGAGATTTAATAGAACAAAAATCCTTTGACTCGAAAACAATTTTAATCATCGGAAATTGGGATGAACTTGATAATTCAAGTGATAATGCTCAAGTCAAGAAAATTAAGAGAAAAACTTTTGAACTTTATCGTAGAGATTCACGAAATATAGAAGTAATTACATATGATGAACTTTACGAAAGAGCAAAATTCATAATTGGCGAATAACAACTGTGGGTAACAAAGCATATAAATACAGTGCTTAAATAGAGTATATCCTTAATATTTCGTAGTTTTAAAAAAACAAACATCTGGAACGAAATAATACGTAAAGGCGGCTCCAACCCACGGCTGATTCGCACGCTGCGCTTCCCACTTTTGCTCCGCAAAATGACTCTAGCCGACGCGCGCCGCCCTAAAGTCGCACCGTTTCATATGCAAATCCGTTGGCAACAATACAATAAAAAATGGAAGAACAAGAAAATAAAGAAACAAATGTAAAATCTACAATTGATGCTGTTACTGGTTTAGTTAAAGCAGTTCCAGTTTACCAAGATACTATTCAACCAGCTGCAAAAGAAATAGGAGAATCATTAAAAATAGTTTCGAAGACAATAAATATGGCTTTAGCGCCTATAAAAGCTTTGGTTTGGGGTTATGAAAAAATTGAGGATTTCATTACTACTAAAGTCTCTGAAAAACTTGAAAATGTTCCAAAAGAAAAAATTATTACACCTGCGACCGAAATTGCAGGACCTACGATAGAGGCACTTAAATACTCAGGTCATAATACTGAATTGAGAGAATTGTATGCGAATTTATTAGCTTCAGCAATGAATAAAGATTCTGCTCACAAAGCGCATCCAGGATATGTCGAAATTATTAAAAATATGACTTCCGATGAAGCTCTTTTACTTCAAATATTTAAGCCAAACACGATTTTCCCATTGGTTGACTTAAAGTCCAGAGACGATGGAGGGTTTTATATGGAATATGTCCATTTTTCTGACTTGAAAACAAAAGTAAATTTAGCCAGACCTGATTTATTGCCGACTTATATTGATAATTTATGCAGACTTGTAATCTTGGAAATTCCTCATCAAGTTACTTTTCAAGATAAATCATTTTATGAAAAATTAGAAGAAAATTTAGAACTCAACTCACATAAACTTCGAATAGAAGAATCAGATAAGAAATTTGAATTTGACAGAAAGATATTGAGACTTACTACTTTTGGTAAACAATTTGTTGAGAATGTCGTTAACATAGAGTAAAGTTGCCAACAACGCATATAATACAGCGGTCACACTCGTCTTAAATTAAAATCCCTAACTTTATAGAAAAATTGGTACAGCGGATAAATACGTAGTGGCGGCGCCACTGCCCCACGGCTGATTCGCACGCTGACGCTTCCCACTTTCGCTGACGCAAAATGTTGGCACTGCCGAAGCTGCCGCTCAAAACCCGCCGTATCATATGCAAAACCGTTGCCAACAATATGACAAAAACCATATTTATATTATTTATTTTATTTAGTTTTCTAGATCTTACCGCTCAAAATGATTCAATCAAAAAAGTTGACTTCAGTACTTTAGAAAGAAAGCTTTTAAATTCAACAGTTTCTAATAAAGACGATTCTTTTGAATTTGATTTTAGAATAATGGATTCATTACATTTTTACGAAAATTCATTAAAAACAGAGTTCCTAATAACTGACCATAAAAAGGATTTCGAATTACGAACAGGCGATAGAAAGTCTATTATTAAATTTGAATGTAAAGAAATAATTCCCGCAACCTGTTACAGATATGCCGGATATTCTGAAAATGCAGAGGTTCATTTAATTTCTAAATGTAGAGATATTTGTGAATTATATTTAATCGACTCATACAGCGGCTCTACTATAACAATCTCATCTGATTTCGATAGTGGTTCTTTTCCTGTTTTTTTACCAGGATATATGATTCTTTGTTCAACCTTTTATGATGACAGCTTTGGAGAATATTATGAATATCGCTCAATTATTGACATTTATGAAACAAAAAATACTTATGATTTAATGCAAAAATTTAAATATATCGGAAGTATAAATTCAAAGAATTGGTCAATTCAAGAAGTCTATGAATCCAAAAATCCCAATTCATTTCTCTTAAAGATATATGATAAGCGTAATGAATTTGACTACGTAGAAATAAACATCGAATAGAATACTGTTGGCAACAACGCATATAATACAGCGGTCACATTCGTCTTTAATTAAAATTCCCTAAATTTAAAAAAAATTGGTAAAGCGGATAATTACGTAGTGGCGGCGCCACTGCCCACGGCTGATTCGCACGCTGCGCTTCCCACTTTCGCTGACGCAAAATGTTGGCACTGCCGAAGCTGCCGCCCAAGACCCGCCGTATCATATGCAAAACCGTTGTGTGCAATTATGACAGCGCATCGTCCTGAAAAAAAACCAAAGATTAAACTATTGAATTATGATATACTATTGGTTACATCTAATATACCTTTACATAGGTTCAAATTTTTTTTGGAAAAAAATCGATTTGGATTCTGACCTCACTCGTATTAGAAGAGTTAGTATTTTGGATTGTGATTCCTTA
>NZ_QRAO01000011.1 GCF_003353425.1 Marinirhabdus gelatinilytica | reverse complement strand
GGAATCAAAAAAACAGAAATGAATCCATCTTCAGAAATGCTAAATATGTTCAAAAATGATTATGAAATGATTAAAAATCAAAATTAAAATAGTTGAATAAAACTGCACACAACAAAGCATATGTCACAGCGCCCAGTTTTAGCTAAAATTAAAAGTCTTACATTTATACAAACTAATCACTAACACCGAAAAAAACGTAATGCCGGCTCCAGCTCACGGCTGATTCGCACGCTACGCTTCCCACATTTGCTCCGCAAATTGACTCTAGCCAACGCGTGCCGCCCTAAATGGTCGCCGTGGCATATGCAAACCCGTTGCCCACAAGTTGAAAAACAACCAAAATGAAAAAAAATAAAATCACATTACTTCTTTTCTTAATCGGAATCATTCATTTAACTGCACAAGAAAAAGCATTACCAATTATTGATATGCATTTCCACGCCTTATATGCTAATGCATATGGCAATGAACCAACTGCACTCTGTACACCTATTGAAACGAACTACCCTGTACACGATTTTTCCAAACCTTACGAGCAGACGTGGATGGAGTGGTTAAGAAATCCTAATCGTGAAAACCTAAGCTGGAGTGCTAAGGACGATGCTGATTTGAAAAAACAAACTTTTGAATTACTTGAAAAGTACAATATCTATGCAATTGCAAACGGAAATGAGGAGATTTTAAGAGATTGGCAAAAGGATATGCCAGAACGAATAACACCAGCGCTTTGGTATGCTAAATATCTGGGTTCAGAACCACCGATTGACAGTGTAAAAGTTTGGTTCGAGCAAGGAAAATATAAAGTCTTTGCAGAGGTTGCTACCCAATATGACGGAAAGAGACCAGATGACCCTTCCCTGGCACCCTACTTTGAGTGGGCAGAAGAAAATGACATTCCCGTCGGAATTCATATAGGTACAGGTCCACCTGGTTCACCCTATTTAACTGGCAGTCCAAATTACAGAGCAAGACTGCACAGCCCACTGGCTTTAGAAGAGGTTTTGGTTAAACATCCCAAGTTAAGAATTTGGATTATGCACGCTGGCTGGCCAATGATAGATGACACGTTGGCTGTATTATTTACGCACCCTCAAGTATATGTCGACATAGGCATTATAAGCCATTTAAATACAAGAAAGGAATTCCATAATTACTTGAAAAGGATTGTCGAAGCCGGTTTTGGAAAACAAGTTATGTTCGGGAGTGATTATATAGTTTGGCCAAAGGCTCTTGAAGTTTCAATTGAAAGTATCACAAAGGCCGATTTTCTTACTGAGGAGCAAAAACGGGATATTCTATATAACAACGCTGCAAGATTTTTGAAATTGAGTAAAGAAGAAATCGACAAACATCACGGAATATAAAACCAGTGGGCAACATGGAATAACACTAATTAATTCCCACAATAATTCTTACAAATTTCGAGACTACGGTGCAGGCAATTAGTAATGCCAAATCCTTTAAAATACTGCTGCGTTTTTATAGTGCTACGTTTCCATGCAATTTTGGGATTGTTAATAAAACCCAATAACTTGGTTCTCGATACATTTCGAGAACGGGAGGGATTTCTGTACTTTTATAGGTCAAAATAAAAAGTAACCTTACCCGCTTTCTATACATCCCATGGCAAAAAAAGTGACCCCTTTAATGAAACAGTACAACACCATCAAGGCCAAGTACCCTGATGCGCTGTTGTTGTTCCGTGTGGGCGATTTTTACGAGACCTTTGGTGAAGATGCGGTAAAGGCGGCCAAGATATTAAACATTACCCTTACGGCTAGGAACAACGGTGGCGACCAGACGGAGCTAGCGGGCTTCCCGCACCATAGCTTGCATACCTACTTGCCCAAGCTGGTCATGGCAGGTTGCCGCGTGGCCATTTGCGACCAGTTGGAAGATCCCAAGCAAACCAAGAAAATAGTAAAGCGCGGCGTTACCGAGTTGGTTACCCCGGGCGTAGCCCTTAACGACGATATCCTGCAGAGCAAGAGCAATAATTTCTTGGCAGCCGTACATATTGCAAAAGATACAGTGGGTGTTTCCTTTCTGGATGTTTCCACGGGCGAGTTTTTAACTGCCGAGGGGTCCGAGGAGTATATAGACAAGCTACTTCAAAACTTTAACCCCAGTGAGGTGCTCTTCAGCAAGCAGCAACGCAAACGGTTCGCTACTGCTTTTGGCGATGGCTTCCATACCTTCTATCTGGAAGATTGGGTGTTTCAGCAAGACTATACGGCAGAACTGTTGCAAAAACATTTCGATGTAAAAAACCTAAAAGGTTTTGGGGTAGATCACCTAGAGGCAGGGACCATTGCCAGTGGCGCGGCCCTACACTATCTGGGCGAAACCCAGCACAATAACCTCAAGCACATTACCAAGCTCTCCCGCATTGCCGAGGACGAATATGTGTGGATGGACCGTTTTACCATCAGGAATCTGGAGTTGTACCACAGCGCCCAGCAAAATGCCGTGACCTTGCTGGACGTGATAGACATGACCATCTCACCTATGGGTGGCCGTATGCTAAAACGCTGGTTGGCGCTCCCCTTAAAGAACCCCGAAAAAATCACGAGACGTCATGAAGTGGTAAGTTACTTGCTGGAGCATCCGCAATGGTTGGAACAAGTGCAACAGCACATCAAGAAAATGAGCGATCTGGAGCGGCTCATTTCCAAGACCGCAACGGGAAAGATCAACCCACGGGAAGTGGTACAGTTAAAAAATTCGATGCAGGCGGTAGTACCTTTAAAAGAGTTGGCGTTGCAGTCCGCCAATGAGTCCTTAAGAATAATAGGCGAACAGCTGAACGATTGCCAATTGCTTCGGGATAAAATTTTAGAGACTCTCTTGGAAGAAGCCCCCGTGGCCATTGGTAAGGGAAATGTGATCGCGCAGGGAGTTTCAGAAACCTTGGACGAACTACGTGGCATCGCAACGGGCGGAAAGGAATACTTGGACAACATGCTGCAACGTGAAAGCGAGCGAACGGGCATTACTTCCTTGAAGATAGCTTCCAACAATGTATTTGGGTACTATATTGAAGTACGTAACACCCATAAAGACAAGGTTCCCGAGGAGTGGATCCGCAAACAAACCTTAGTAAGTGCCGAGCGTTACATAACCGAGGAACTCAAGGAATACGAAACAAAGATCCTGGGCGCCGAGGAGAAAATCCTTGCGCTGGAACAAGAGCTGTTTGCCAAGTTGGTGCAGTGGCTACTACAGTTTATCGCTCCCGTACAGCAAACCGCTGCGTTGGTGGCAGAGCTGGATTGCTTGGCCTCGTTCGCTACCCACGCAAAGACATGTAACTATGTGCGGCCTACCTTGGACGATACCTTCGACTTGCACATTGAGGAAGGGCGCCACCCCGTTATCGAGCAACAACTCCCACCGGACAATCCCTTTATTGCCAACGATGTGTTTTTGGACAGGGATAACCAGCAAATCATCATGATCACGGGACCCAACATGAGTGGTAAAAGTGCCATTCTCCGGCAAACCGCGTTGATCGTATTACTTGCGCAGATGGGAAGCTTTGTTCCCGCCACTGCGGTGCGTATGGGTTGCGTGGATAAGATTTTCACGAGGGTAGGGGCAAGTGACAATATTTCTATGGGCGAGAGTACCTTTATGGTAGAGATGAACGAAACGGCGAGTATCTTGAACAATGTCTCGGAGCGAAGCTTGATTCTTTTAGATGAAATTGGCCGTGGCACCAGCACCTACGATGGTATTTCCATAGCGTGGGCCATAAGTGAATATTTGCACGAGCATCCCAGTAGGGCAAAAACACTCTTTGCCACCCACTACCATGAATTGAATGAAATGACCGAAACCTTCAGTAGGATAAAAAACTACAATGTTTCGGTAAAAGAACTGAAGGACAATGTGTTGTTCCTTCGGAAACTGGTACCTGGTGGTTCACACCACAGTTTTGGGATTCACGTGGCCAAGATGGCAGGGATGCCCAAGATAGTGCTGCAACGTGCCAACAAGATTTTGGAGCGTTTGGAAAAGAGTCATTCCAGTGATGAGCTTTCCGACAAAATGAAAGATATAGGAAAGGACGAACTGCAATTAAGTTTTTTTAACTTGGACGATCCGTTACTGGTGGAGATAAGGGACGAGATCCTGGAAACCGACATTGATACCTTGACCCCGGTCGAGGCCCTGATGAAGCTGAACGAGATAAAACGGATGTTGCAGCGAAGCGATGCAGTAAAATTGAAGAAATAAAGTTGTAAAAAACACTTTGGTTTTATAGGAAATATTTTAAATTTGCAATCGCTTTCAAACAGAAAGTACATACGCTTAAACACGCGAAAATAGCTCAGTTGGTAGAGCGCCACCTTGCCAAGGTGGAGGTCGCGGGTTCGAATCCCGTTTTTCGCTCTGCTTCGACTCCGCTCAGCATACGCTGGGCTTTTTCGAAAATTATACCAAAGTTGCTGCGCAGTAAGGCGTAGCCGAACCGCTGAAGTGGTGGAATTGGTAGACACGCTGGACTTAAAATCCAGTGGGCAGTAATGTCCGTACGGGTTCAAGTCCCGTCTTCAGTACAAAAAAAGCCGAATCATCCGATTCGGCTTTTTTTGTGATGCGGCTTAAGGCAAAGGAGTTTCTAGCTGTTGGTCGTTTGGTATTACAAATCATCGCTCATGAGTTTCTTTACTTCCTCATTGGCTTCTTCGTTCAATTTTTCAGCAGCAGCGGTTTTCTTGCTCACTCTATAGGAGATAAACATGATCAATAATAAAATAGGGATGATTACGGGCAAGGAATAAAAGAAGTCAAATTCATCTATAAACTTTATCTGGTGGTTTATCACGCCAGACAGCTGGAACAAGAACATGGTGAGGGGGACCAATATGGCGTACTTCCACCAGTTTCTTGAGGTGACAAACCAGATGGTGGTAAGGAGTACGAAGGTTAGTTTTGTGAAAAGGGCGTGCATAAAGCTCTGCACATTACCAAAATTACCAGCTTTAACGGTGCCGAAGATGGTTTCCCAAGTTGCTCCGGGATCAGACGGGGCATATTTGTAGATATAAAATAAAAAGGGTGTTGCTATCAGGGTTAATGATAGCAACACCCCTCCTATAAAGGTTTTTTTTCTATCCGTTTGGTGGAACTTCGTATTTCGCTTTGTCGATTTGTTGGTCATTAGTCGCTTGGTCTTCTGGGGTACAGCTAGCTGCAAGAGCGAGTACAGCTAAAATAAACATAAGTTTTTTCATAAGTATTAGGTTTTGAATTTATTTGTTATTGTTAGTACAATGATATGGGGAAAAGACTTTTCTCGCAATAGTACTGAAAATGAAAGATTTGCGTAATTTTATCTATTTTTTTGGTCTTTTGTCGAAAACTTTACGATTCATAAAATTTTTTAGCAAGAATTGTTTGCGCGCTTTTTAAGATTTTGTAGTGGAGAGAGCAAGATTTAATATTAGGTAAAACTATAGAAAATTTTATATCATAATTATTTCTTATTATAAACAAGGCTTTTTAACATCGTTTTAAGCCCTTGTTGAAATTGGGTAGATGTTGGGGTTCAAAACAGCAAAAATTCCCTTAAAACTTCTTAAAATAGATTTCTTGAATTTTAGAAAAATATATGAAAACTGTATTTAACACTCTATAAAGTGTATGTTTTCTTCGATTAATTAAAGGTATCTGCGTTTTTAATCGGTCATTAAGCGTAAATCGCCGATTTTTTGGTGAAAAAATCAAAATATTTAAACTCTAAAATAGTTATAAATGTTAAAGAATAGTTCCTTTCGTCGAAAAAAAAAGTGTATTAAGTCATTTAACCGAAATAATATTACATTTTGTCGAAAACAAACACCAGTTTCCGTTTCGCATTTTAACTAAAAATAAAATTAATATACATTTACGCCTGTAAAGAACCAACCAATTAATGTGTTCTTCCCACGCAATGTTTTAAAGATGATGTAGCATTGCAATCTAACAAACAAACAAGCTCTATCCCCATTGTACTATCTGCCCTTAAAAAAGGTGGGCAGGTGTCATGTGTTGATTGTTAACACTTATATGAGTGTTGCTATATAAAATAATAACTTTAGTTACTATATCTATGGGAAAAATTACGCTTCCTTCCGTATTGAAAAATGTTTTAAAAAATACCTTACTGTATATAGGTGTTTATAAGCAGTATTTCCTCTCAACGCTTTTGATGGTCTCAGTGGCGTTTTCTGTTTTTGGGCAAAGTATCCCCGCAACCAACGGTGCTGCACCTACTGGTGTCGATGGCAATGGGAATTGCTGGAATTGTGCCCCTGCTGGATGGACCGATGCCGGTGGTACACCGGATATCTCCAATTCCACTACAGCATCCTCCTCAGATGCAGCTCCAGTTGGAAGTCCTAATGGTGGAGGCGCTACTTGGGTTACTACTATTCCCAATCCTCCTAACAACCATGATAATTGGTTAAGTCTAAGAGATTTAGGTGCTGGAGGGACTGAAGAAACTGTAAGTGCCAATATAACTGGACTCACTCCAGGTAACGAATATGAGGTCGTAGTATATGCATTGACCCAAATTTCAAATGACGATACGGGCAATGGCCCTGGTATTGATGGTTACTACGCAGGTGCCTTTAACGATCAATTTAGATTCGATGTTGATGGTGGTACAATAGTTACGGTCCCTTTTACGGGTCAAAATGTTTGGAACACTTCTAGATTGCGTTTTACAGCAACAGCTGCAACTAGTATTATAACTATATACCCTGGTAATAACAGTGCCTACACAGGGTCCCAGGCTGGTGGAGGTAATGGTCGCATCAACATAGAAACAGTGCAGGTTTCCGTTACGCTCAACGCTATAAATACCGTACCAGATGCAGTAGATGATATGGCTGGATATATACCAGGAAGTTCCGTAACCTTTGATATTGTGGGTAATGATTCTGATGCTGAAGATACCACGGTAGTGACTGCTTCGGTAGATTTGGATCCGTCAACAGCTGGTCAACAAACCACTGTGACCAATGCACAGGGTACTTGGGTTTATAATACCTCTTCAGGAGAAGTAACTTTTACTCCGGCAACCGGCTTTAATGGTACGGCAACCTTAAATTATACGGTAGAGGATAATAACTCTTTGGATGGAACCCCAGCCCCTGCTACCAGTTCGCCAGCACTTATAACTGTTTCCTCAAACGATCAGGACGGCGACGGTGTGCCAGATGCCTCGGATATTTGCCCAGGTAGTGACGATACACTCGATGCCGATATGGATGGAGTACCGGATGGATGTGATTCGGACGATGACAATGATGGTGTCCCAGATGATGTTGAATACCTTGGTTTTACCACTGTATCAGGTTCTACAAGTGCAGATTGTACAGCCCCGGCATTGGATTTTGAAAATAATGGCAATACCGAAGTCACCTACACAGATGCAGATTTCTCTGGAGATTTTAGTGTTTCTGATACTTGGAGATATGATGGTGTGCTGCCAAATGTATATGTGGTTTTTACCGCAACCGATGCCACGGCAGGAACTACCTTGGTAGAGTTTGACGATGACACCAGTGGTTTCCCCGCTTCCTTTAACCCAAGGGTTAGCTATACCTTTAATGGGGGAGGAACAATTACAACCGGCTACTTCGAATTTTTAGTTGAATTCTTTGATACCACTACTAACAATCCTGTGAGTATTGAGTTCGGCGGAAGCTCTTACGATATGGACGGTCAAGTGGATGGAACAAATGGTACAGGTGAGTCCCAGCTGTTTTTTGGCGTCGATGCCTATGTAATTGAAGGGCCTATAGCACCAGCTACAACACCCAATATTTCTGCAGTACAACTTGGAGCGCCCAACCCTGGGGTAGAGTTTACAGCTGGAGCACTCCAAGGAGCAGCTATCGATACAGACCCCAGACTGCGCGGATATTTTAATTATAATGGTACCGATAGCTTTGTGGTGCGTTTACAATATAAAGAAGATGGCAACTTCTCCAATAGAATCCGCCAATTCTCTTTTGGTATAGACAAATGTACCGCTGTCGAATTTCAAAATCCGTTGTTGACGATTATCAATGGCGTAGATACAGATGGCGATGGTGTAGACAATCATCTAGACTTAGATAGTGATAATGATGGTATTTACGATTTGGTTGAAAGTGGTAGTGGTGCCTCTGATGGGGACAATGATGGGGTTGTAGATGGACCGGTTGGCGCAAATGGATTGCCAGATCAAGTTGAAACAAACCCAAATACTGATGGCGAGATAGACTATACCGTTACAAATACCGATGGTGATCTAACACCAGGAGGAGGAAATCAATATAATTTTATAGACCAGGATAGTGACAACGATAGCTGTTCTGATGCCAACGAATACTTTAATGACAATAATGCAGACGGAGGCGATGGCGGTAGTTACGGTACTGGGGAACCCCAGTTAGCTGTTGATATGAATGGATTGGTAACCACAGCTCCATATAACAATAGTGGTGGAGAAGATTCCGACACGAATGGCACCTCTGATTATGTTGAAGGTTCTTCTGGTACGCCATTTCCAAACCCAGATGGCGATACCGATGCCAATGCCTGTGACACGGACGATGACAACGATGGTAACCCAGATGCAACAGATCCTAATACCCAAGTCCCAACAGCAACAGACGACCCGGGCAACACAGCAACAGGTGGTGCGGCCGAAGTGATCCAGATTTTAGGTAACGACGACTTTACAGACAATACAGACGGCAATGCCGATCCTGATAATAACGACCCTATAAGTGTAACTACTATTGAAACAGTTATAGGTGCAAACACAACAGCTACGGGTACTATTGCTTACGACCCGGCAACAGGTGAATTAACCTATACACCAACATTTGCTGAAGGTGGAACAACGGTTACTATAGAGTACCAAGTATGTAACGATGTAAACGGCGACAGCCCAGGAACCACAACAGACGACGTGTGTGACACAGCGATTGTAACCATAGATGTAGCCTTTGGTGATTCCGATGGCGACGGCGTACCGGACAACCTAGACCAATGTCCTGGTTTTGACGACAATGCTGATAATGATGGCGATGGTGTTGCAGACGGCTGTGATGAGGATGACGACAATGATGGTATTGCAGACCTGACAGAAAATAATGGAAATTTTGCCGAAGGAGACGAAGATGGAGACGGTATATTGAACTACTTGGATACTACAGATGATGATCCCGGAAACACAGTAGGTGATGGAAGCACTACAGATTATACAGATGCCGATGGTAATGGAATCCCCGATGTATATGATTTTGATGGTGATAGTGTCGCCAATCATCTTGATGTAGATGCAGACAACGACGGTATCTACGATGTAGCAGAAGCTGGCGGAACCGATGCAGATAATGATGGTATTGCAGACGGTATTGACAGTGACGGCAACGGTATTCCCGATTCTGCCGGAACAGGATTAACTCCAACTGATAGTGGTCCAACCCCTGGAACACCAGATTACCTAGATTTCGACAGTGACGAAGACAGTTGTAGTGATGCCAATGAAGCTTATAACGATGACACCGCAGACGGTGGCGACGGTGGCCAATATGGTACAGATCCTGCACCAGTAAATCCAGATGGTACAGTAATAGCTGCAAGCTACCCAGCAGGCACAACAGACCCAAGCTTCCCTAACGATACCGATGGTAATGGAACACCAGACCACCTAGAAGATGGTCCAGACCCTGATAATGATACTATAGCAAATGCTTGTGATGAAGATGATGATGGTGACGGTAATCCAGACGACAACGAGATTGCCAACGGTAACGATCCATTAACGCCAGTGGCCGTAGATGATAATGGCGGTGTGGTAATAGCCGGAGTTCCTGAAGTAATCCAAATTCTCGATAACGATGACTTCTTAAACAACAACGACCCTAACAATGTAGGAAATACGATAATATACAATGCCGGTACAGGTACTGCGCAAGGTGTGATCAGTTTCGATCCTGCTACTGGTGAATTAACCTATACAGCCTCCCAGACCGAATTGGGAACTACTGTAACGGTAGATTATACAGTGTGTAACGATGTGAATGGTGACACTACGTTCGATGCCAACGGAAACCCAACAGGTGGACAAGCTGATGATATTTGTGATGTAGCAACAGTAACGATCATGGTTGCAGATATTCCTGATTCAGACGGTGATGGCGTAAACGATTTTGTAGACCTGGACGATGATAATGATGGTATATTAGATAGTGATGAAACCCCAGCTGGCTTCCCAGACCCAAGTGGAGACCAGGATAATGATGGTGTGCCAAACTATCTAGACCCAGACCTTGTTGAAGGATTTACCGATGCAAACGGAGATGGAGTTAACGATGCCTACGACTTTGATGGTGATGGAGTGCCAAATAGTTTGGACCTCGATGCAGACAATGACGGTATCTACGACGTAACTGAAACTGGAGGAACCGACGATAACAACGACGGACTTGCAGATGATACCGATGGAGACCCAACAAACAATAACGGAATTCCAAACACGGCTGGAACGGGCAACACGCCAATAAACAGCGGAACCGATCCGGCAACACTAGACTTCTTGGACCTTGACAGTGATGAGGACGGATGTAGCGACGCCAATGAATATTTCAATGGTGCCAATGCGGACGGTGGCGACGGTGGCCAGTATGGAGTTGGCGACCCACTTACCCTAGCAGGTGGTGGTGTAGATGCCAACGGAGCCGTGACCACTGCCC
>NZ_QRAO01000010.1 GCF_003353425.1 Marinirhabdus gelatinilytica | reverse complement strand
GGCATTGGTACCGTAATGTTGGCTCCACAAACTCCAGGGTCGTTGGTCTGTGTAATGTCTGCTGGGCAGGTAATCGTAGGTGCCTCGTTATCCACCACTGTTACTGTGAACTGGCAGGTTGCCGTTTCGTTGGGAGCATCGTCATTGGTTGCGGTGAACTCAACGATGGTATCACCAATTGGGAATAAGCTTCCAGTAGCTGGCCCCATAGTCTGGGTTACCGTTACGGAACCACCCTCTGGGTCGATAGCACCTGGGGTTGCAAAGTTTACTATTGCACCACATTCGCCTGGGTCGCTGTTTGCCATTACATCACTTGGGCAAGCAATGATTGGAGGCACACCATTTTGGGTAAATTCAATACACCATTCATCCCAGGTTCCTCCATCGTTACAACAAACATCATCAAGTGTTAGTGTCCAAACACCATCAATAGGTTGCCCTGCAAATACAGTGTTCAGCAAACCTCCTTCGGCTTGGTAATCTGCCAACATATCACCACTCGACCAAGCAGTTACATCATTTGCAGAATCGTCACGGAATTCAGTATCCATCTCGGTACCTGGTGCATTTCCTGGACCATTTCCATCAGATAAAGTGATAGTTGTAGTACCATCAGGTGCAGTTAATGTCAAGGTAATATCGTTTGGCCAGTTTGATGTAGCATCAAAACTCACAAAATCTAAATTGTACTCTCCTGCTGCAGCACCTACAACCCCTGTTTGGGTGATTGTAGCATCTGAAGAAATTATAGAAGGAGGATCGAAAGCCGCTGGAAGTCCAACACCACAAGCATCATCGGAAGGAGGTGGTGGCGGTGGGGGAAGGAAGAATCGAACGTAATCGTTCGTTGCGCTCCAATCCACACCATTTCTACCTGGCACGGCCAAAGATTGAGAACCATCAACATTTTGGATTCCCATTGTATGGTTTCCACCATCGCTAGGCATTGCTGTAGTGTGTATCTCAATATCATTGGACGTTTCAAAAAGGTGTACTTGGGTAGTTACATTATTTCCGCTAGGAAAGTGGTCTACATTAAAAAACTCCATGACCAAAATACGGTTAGGAGCAGCACCCGTTGTTGCATAACGTATCACATTTACTGCAGGTTGTCCTCCATTACCTGGGTCTAAATCTTCCCAAGCGAATGCAATGAAGTTAATAGGTTCAGATGCAGAAATAATCGGTAATGGCTCACCTGAACAACAACCGTTATCCCCGTTACCATCGAACATCATTAAACCGTTTGAAGCAATGTCAAAATCGGTATAATCGTTACCATAAAAATTAAATGTAAATCCAATGGGCAGATCTGCCACGACAGCATCGTCACCCAAGGTTACATTTGTTCCAGTAGCTGAAATATCAATGGGAGCAAAAGTACCCGCTTGATCCAGCATGTATTGTGCACTGGTTTGCCACACACAACACGTGACAAAGAGCGCCAATAAACTCAGTGTAATTTTTTTCATAAATGAAATTTTAAATTAAAGAATTAGTAATTGTTAAAACTGCGTTAATATACTACAAATTTTTTTAACACAAATTAAAAAAAAATTAACCCACTAATAATTAGACTAAAAGCATAAAAATTCGATAAAGTATTTTTTGCCCTTTATAGCAATTTTAGCAAAAATCGCTTTGTTCCAATTTTATATATTTGTTTCGTCTGTATTTAAAATTTCAACTATGCACAAATGCTTTATGCTTTTCGTTTTAATTATTAGTTTAACCTCGTGTAATTCTTCTTCAACTAAAGATGAAAACACAAAGGAAAAGTCACTTTATACAGAGGATGCCACAACCCTTTTCAGTAAAATAGTGCCAGACAATTCTGGTATTTCTTTCACGAACAGGATTATACAAACAAACGATTTTAATTTTTCATTATACGAGTACATCTACACA
The DNA here is from genome assembly GCF_003353425.1 of Marinirhabdus gelatinilytica. Taxonomy (GTDB): domain Bacteria; phylum Bacteroidota; class Bacteroidia; order Flavobacteriales; family Flavobacteriaceae; genus Marinirhabdus; species Marinirhabdus gelatinilytica. Next base: position 14,918 of record NZ_QRAO01000010.1, on the reverse strand, counting down.
GGTTCTGGAGTTGCCGTATTGGACTACAATAATGATGGCTGGCAGGACCTTTATTTTGTTTCTAACTTTGGCCCAAACAGGCTCTACAAAAACAATGGTGACCTAAGTTTTACCGATGTTACAACAGTTACTAAAACCGAAGACTACCAAGGCTTTTCCACTGGAGTTAGTGTCCTGGATGTAAACCAGGATGGCTGGATGGACCTATACGTGAGCAAGGCCGGTTCCCTTAGGGATCACGAGGCACGCAGGAATCTTCTTTTTATAAACCAAAAAGATGGAACTTTTACCGAAGAAGCTAAAAAATGGGGGGTGGACTACCCAGGTTTTACCACACAGGCCTACCCGCTGGATTACGACCATGATGGCGATATGGACCTATATCTTGTAAACCACAGAAACGATTTTAAAAATGCCTCGACCATTAGTGGTGCCATACAATCTCAAATAGACCCCTTGACAAGTGACCAACTTTATAGGAACGACTCGGGGAAGTTTACAAATGTCACAAACGAGACAGGCCTCTACAACAAAACGTGGGGCTTGAGCGCAGTGGTTTCAGATTTCAACGAAGATGGTTGGGACGATATTTATGTATGCAACGATTTTTCTGAACCCGACGTATTATATATAAACCAACAGAACGGAACTTTCAGAAACACCATCAATACTTCCCTCAAGCATATTTCCTACAATAGCATGGGATCGGACTTTGCAGATTTGAACAACGATCTTGCCCCAGACCTTATTACGGTAGACATGCTTTCGGACAACTATGCCCGTAGTAAGGAAAATATGGCTTCTATGAACATCCCACTTTTTAGAAACCTAGTAAAAGCGGGGTACCACCACGCCTATATGGCCAATATGCTCCATATAAATACTGGAAAGGGTACATTTACTGAAACGGGACAAATGAGCGGTGTAACCAAAACCGACTGGAGCTGGGCCCCTCTCTTAGCCGACTTTGACAATGATGGGCTCAAAGATATTTTTGTTACCAACGGAGTGGACAGGGAATATAATAATCAAGACGCAAGAGCCAAGGTGAAGAAAATATCGGATACCAAAACACCTGTTTCCCTTGAAGCCGTTTTGAACATGTACCCATCCCAACCTTTGGTGAACCACATTTACAAAAACAATGGCAACCTTAAATTTGAAAAAGCCATGTCCTCGTGGGGAATGGACCATAAAACGTTTTCCTACGGCGCTGCCTATGCAGATCTGGACAACGATGGCGATCTAGAAATTATCACGAACAATCTTAACGAGCCCGCTAGTATTTACAAGAATAATTCCAACAATAATTTTATAAGCATTGTACTAAAAGGAGCTCCCCAAAACCCTATGGCCTTGGGAACCGAGGTATATGTTACTACCGAAAACTCTACACAAACACAACGGCTTTATTTGGCAAGGGGCTATGAGTCTAGCGTATCTTCAGTACTCAATTTTGGCTTAGGGAAGGATGCCCAAGTTAAAAACGTACAAATAAAATGGCCTGACGGAAAAGTCTCTACCATTACAAACCCAGCCAAAAACAAAAGACATACCGTTGCATACAACACTGCTGAGAACAAAACTATACAACTCCCAACAAAAAAGAATTTTAAAAACAGTGTTGATGCTTCTGAAATGGGGCTAAAGTATACCCACAAAGAAAACCCTGTGGACGATTACAACATCCAATTATTGCTCCCACAAAATCAATCTACCAAAGGTACCGGAATGACCAAGGCTGATGTAAATGCCGATGGCCTTGAAGATTTTTTTGTAGGAAATGCGGCAGGAGCGCCCGCATCGCTCTATATTCAAAAAGAAAACGGAACCTTTTCAGAAAGCAACAAAAATCTGTGGAATACTGAAGCAAAATACGAAGACGCAAACGCCCTGTTTTTGGACGCAGATACCGATGGTGACCAAGATCTATATGTCGTTAGTGCTGGCTACGAGCTTGAGGAAGATAGCCCCCTGCTCCAAGACAGATTATATATTAATGACGGAAAGGGTAATTTTACGAAAAACACTATGGCACTACCCGCAATGCTCACTGCTGGAAAAGCTGTGACGGCTGCAGATATCGATGGCGATGGCGACCTGGATATATTCGTGGGCGGAAATGTAATCCCAAAAAAATATCCGCTAGCACCCAACTCTTATCTACTGATAAACGAAAACGGAACATTTAAGGACATTACCCCAAACAATGCCGGTTTGCAGAAACCAGGGATGGTATCGGATGCACTTTTCACAGATTATGATGGCGACAACGATAAAGACCTGCTTTTGGTGGGTGAATGGATGGCTCCCACAATTTTTGAAAATACCGAGGGGAGTTTCCAAAAAATTGAAGTGGATGCCTTCAGCAAAAAAGAAGGTTGGTGGTTCAGTGCCACTGCTGCCGATGTTGACAAGGATGGCGACATAGATTATTTCTTCGGAAATCTTGGCGACAACAATAAGTTTAAACCTTCAGAAAAAAAACCAGTCTACATTTATAGTAAGGATTTTGACAATAACGGCAGCTACGACATAGCGTTGAGCAAAAAGAACGATGGAAAAATAGTGCCCGTTCGCGGTAAGGAATGTAGTAGCCAGCAAACCCCATACTTACTCGAAAAAATTAAATCCTATAAGGAATTTGCCAGCTTGGACATGGAAGGAATTTATGGTGAAGAAAAACTGGAAGACGCCCACAAACTCACGGCATATACCTTTAATAGTGCATTTGCGCTAAATAATGGTGACGGTACATTTACCTTCTCCCCACTGCCCAACCAGGCTCAACTAGGACCAACACTTTCAATGCTTGTTGAAGATTTTAATAATGATGGCAATCTTGATATTATGGGGGTAGGTGCCATTTACGATGCCGAAGTTGAGACTGTACGCTACGACAGTAATTACGGTTATGTGCTCCTGGGCCAAGGGAACGGAAATTTTAGATATACAGAAAGTTACGCCCCCTTTGTAACCACCGATGCAAAAGACCTCTTACAGGTAAGAGTTAACAATACCCCTGTTTTTATGGTCGCCAGTAATAACGGCCCTCTTGAAGTTTTCAGCTACCATCCGTAAGCTTCAAAAATGTGGCTTGTATTGTAAGATCCTAAAATCTATTGTGTTGAGTTTGGGGTTTTTCTGTTTCATTTCTTTATAAGCAGGCAATGCCCCTACGGCTCTGTTGGCGGCTCCGCTTGGTGCAGTTAGGGTTACTGTTTTAATCTTCCTCTTACTTTCTGGCAGCACAAAACTATGTATCCTAGGGACCACAGGATCCACCACGGCAAAATCTATATTTTTATCACGTAAGATTCTTCTAAAAAAATATTCCGGTCCATTTTTACTGTTTCCTCCCATAAACAGGAGTGTTTCTATATTAGGGTATTGTTCTAGAATTGAAATGATATCACGGAGCACCACCTCTTGCATCCCAAGGTCACTGGCATCAATTTTTTCACGTTTTGCAATCGCAACGATATCGCAAATACCAATACCTCTTTCCTGTAAAAAGTTCTTTCGATGTTCAATCGCGGTAGTGGTAGTTTCAAAAGGAAGGTTCAGCTTGAAAAGCCTATCTAAAATAGGCCATAGTTGTCCGTCCCGGCTTCCATAGCAAAAATTTACATCACCATCTTTCAATTCCCCAGTAGTAAATCTTGGCGGGGGCAGGGTACCCACTATCAACTTGCTAGCTTGCGCTGGGATAAACGGAGGATACGGGTGGGTGTGTAGAAACAAATTAGGAATTTTCTATAATCGCTATCGTATAAAAACAGGCGCTTCCTCTTTTTCAGTGTATTGTTCGCTGTAGGAGTAGCCGTCGTAATCAAAGCCTTTGAGACCTCGCAGGGTTTTGGTATCGTTATCAATAACGTAGCGCGCCATGCTCCCTCTCGCTTTTTTGGCGAAGAAGGAGATAATCTTCAACTTTCCATTTTTAAAATCCTTGAAAATTGGTGAAATCACTGGAACCTTTATCTTTTCGGGATCTATTACCTTGAAGTATTCCTGGCTGGCAAGATTGAGCAGTATTTCACCTTCTTCCAACTCATCGTTAAGTACTTTGGTTACCTTGTCTCCCCAAAATTCATATAGATTATTCTTTCGGTTTATTTTAAGGCTTGTCCCCATCTCTAAACGGTAGGCCTGTATTAAATCCAAAGGTCGCAACACACCATACATTCCGCTTAAAATACGTAAGGTATCATTCAACAAATCTATTTTATCCTCTGGGATAGTAAAAGCGTCCAGCCCTTGATATACATCACCTGCAAACGTATATACAGCTGGGCGTGCATTTTTGTTAGTGAATGGTGTTGAAAAATCTTTGTAGCGCTGGTAGTTAAGGTTGGCCAGTTTATCGCTTATACCCATAAGCTCACCTATGGCTTTCTTGGACTTGCGTTCCAATTTATTGTTCAGGGCTTCGGCTTCTTCCAAGAATTTGGGTTGGGTGCCGCGTGTGGTTGGAAGCTTGGTTTCAAAATCTAGGGACTTGGCTGGCGATATTACTATTTTCATATTACTTGCCCGTATGAACGGCTGACTTTTATATTATGGGTTCTATTCTTTTCAGTAAAAATAGTTGAAAAAACTTCAACATAAAATAGGCTGGGCGAAAGCCTTGAAGGCAACAGCAAAAATTTGTGAAACACCCTCAGTTTATTAAGTATTTCTTAACAAATTACAGAAAGCCTTCTTTTAATTTTAAGAAAAATATTTAACTCATGAAAAACTTTATTTACTCAATTCTTACAGTTCTGGCAGGCTGTACTTTAACTGCCCAAGAAAATTTAGGAAAAAAAGCAACCTTACTCGAAGATGGAACCATATCGGTAGAAACCGTGCAATTGCCCGATGAATACCGAACAAATAACAGACAACAAGCAGATTTGCTGTTCAGTTTTGGTGAACCTGCAAACCCAGCCATAAAAAACTCCAGAGGGGTTACACTCGCAGATCTGGACAACGACGGTATTGATGAGATTTTATACGGAATAGACACCGAACTTTATGCACTTAAAGGTGACGGAACTATTTTATGGCAAAAAACCGTATTAGGCCCCATATTACTACCACCAACAGTTATGGATATTGATGGGGATGATATTGTTGAAATTGCAGTAAATACAGGATACCCCACCACCGTTGGTAGAATATACCTAATGGATAATCTAGGAACAGACTTACCCGGATGGCCCTTGAACTTTAATGACAAATGGATGATAAACGCTCCTGTTTTTGCAGATCTCGATGGAGATGAAGTACTGGACATCCTAAGTTGCCAAAGAGAAAGCAGTACGGTAGGTTTTGTACACGCCCTGAAACAGGACGGAACCCCTATTAACACCAACTGGCCTGTACAGTTTGATGCCACCCCTGCTTTCACACCCTCGGTTGGCGATGTGGACAACGACGGTGTAAACGATGTGGTAATTGCTACCTCTTCTACAGGGCTATACGTGTATGACGCCAACGGAAATCTACATCCTGGATTTCCTTTTGTAGACCCAAATGTAAGATACTCGTACCAGTCTCCCATCTTGGTTGATCTGGACGATAATGAAACCCTTGAGATTGTAGGGAGCAACCATGGTGATGCGCCTGGATTTTACGTACTTAAAAACGATGCTACCTATTACCCGGGTTGGCCCATAGCAACTGCTGGGTGGACGTATTCTCCACCAACCGTTGTAGATATTGAAGAGGACGGCACCTACGAGATTTTTATGGCAGACAGAAACACCAGTAACGATGGCACACCCCTACCCACTATTTACGGCCTAAATCCTGACGGAAACGACCTGCCCAACTTCCCCATAGAGAAATACGGAGGTAACGAGGGCGTGCTTACCATTGCAGATATTAATAATGACAATGTGTACGATATTATATTCTCCAGCACACTTACCGATATGGATGGTTTTGGTTACATACACGCTTACTCTCTAGATGGAAGTGGAGAACTGGATGGTTTTCCGTTGCGTCCCAGAGGTTTCACCTTTTTAAACGGTGCTGTACTTGGCGATGTGGACAATGATGGGCTTATGGACCTAACCGCAAATTCCTACACGCAAACCTTTGGTGCTGGGGTTGACTCAACCTTTGTGAACACCTATAATTTAAATGTACCTTTTGATGCTGACAAGATTTTGAGAAATGGCTATAAAGGTGACAATAGTCGGGATGGACTTGTAAAAGAAGAAGAAATTTTAGGGGTTACTGGAAATACACTTTCCAACACGGTTAGCATAGTGCCTAACCCTTCATCGGGAATACTACAGCTACAATCCAGTAGTACCTTAAACAACGTAACCATGAACGTTCTCACTATGGATGGAAAAATAGTCTTTTCTGAAAAAATCGATCTTTCGGACACTGAAGCAAAACACTACGATTTCAGCAGTATTGCCTCAGGAATGTACTTTATAAGTATTGAGGAAGGTAAGAACAAAACTATCTTAAAGTGGTTAAAACAATAACTTACATGGCGTGTTTTGAATAATTTCGCCATTTTTCCAAACAAGCCTCCATATCTTCGGGTATGGGGGCTTCAAATTTTAAGAACTCCCCAGTGGTTGGCTGTATAAAACCCAAAGTGCGTGCGTGCAGTGCTTGGCGGGGCAATATCTTAAAACAATTTTCTACAAATTGTTTATACTTGGAAAAGGTGGTTCCCTTCAATATTTTATCACCACCATATCTTTCATCATTAAACAACGTATGCCCTATATGCTTTAAGTGCACCCGTATTTGATGTGTACGGCCTGTTTCTAACCTACAGCTCACTAGGGTTACGTAACCCAACCGTTCCAACACTTTATAGTGGGTCACCGCGTGCTTGCCTTTTTCATCGGCTTCTTCGCCTAAATACACTGTATTCTGCAATCTATTTTTAGGATGGCGTCCTATATGCCCCTCAATGGTCCCTTGGTCCTCGGTTACATTTCCCCAGACCAATGCTACGTATTCCCGCTCGGTTGTCTTGTTGAAAAACTGCTTGGAAAGATGTGTCATGGCTTCTTCGGTCTTTGCCACCACTAACAGTCCGCTAGTGTCCTTATCAATCCTGTGCACCAGTCCCGGGCGATTGCTGCTATTATTGGGCAGATTGTCAAAATGGAACGTTAGTGCATTTATAAGTGTCCCGCTATAATTACCATGTCCCGGGTGCACTACCATTCCGGCTTCTTTGTGTACTACCAAGAGGGCATCATCTTCATACACAATATTAATAGGGATATCTTCTGGCGTAAGAAGCATTTCGTAGGGTGGATGCTCAAATAAGACGGTAACCACATCACCGGCCTTTACTTTGTAGTTTTGTTTTACAATTGCATCGTTCACATAAATATTTCCGTCCTTGGCTGCCTTTTGAATTTTATTCCGGGTGGCGTTCTCTACCTTGTTCATCAGGTATTTGTCCACGCGCAATGGAGATTGCCCCTTATCGGCCACAAACCTATAATGTTCGTATAGATCGTCGTTGCCTTCGTTTTCTTCGGTGGGATTATTTTGCGCCATCGTTCACTGCTTCGTTGGTTCCTTCAGGGGTTTCTGTACCCTCTTCTTCACCATCCTCTCTATCCCTATTTATTCTGCTCAAGCTCTCATCACCCACAATAAGGTCTATTACCGAAGTTATCTCGAGCTCGGTATCTGGTTTAATTTTTGAGCCCTTATGGCGTATTTCCAAAACCTGGTCGCTCATATGTGGCTTGGTGGTTACCTTTCCTATCTCAAAGCCCATGTTCAACAAGGTAGGTTCTGCTTGGCGGCGTGTCTTGCCAACTATATTAGGGATTTTCACCTTTCGGTAACCAGATGGATTTAGTGTTAAGTATATCTTTCGGTTTTCCTTTACAAATTTCCCTGCTTCTGGAATTTGCTCTATCACCGAAAACTTGGGATACTCTGGATTAAAATTTGCGGAGTCTAAAATTTCGTAGCGCAAATCGTTTTCATCCAAAACGTTCTCAACATCGGTCAATGTTAGTTTTGCCAAATCCGGCACTTCAATTTTCTGTCCATGGTTCGTTGTACTCTTTAACCACCATAATACAATAAAACACAATACAATAAGCCCCACGATTGCAAACAACAGTTGCTTGATAAAAGCTTTGGAAAAAATATATTTTACGAAAGACATACGCTTTGGGTTAGATCACAAAAATAACAAACCTAACGTTAGTAACTTTTATGCGATTAGTTATATTTTTGGTAAACGTAACAATTAATGCTTTTGGTATGGACAAAAAAAATATTGCTGTGGTCATGGGCGGTTATTCCAGTGAGTTTGAGATATCGCTCAACAGTGGTGCCGTGGTTTGTGAGGCATTGGATGCTTCGGTTTACAACGTGTTCGCTATACACATACTGAAAGATGGCTGGTTGTATGTTGCTGAAAACGGAAGCAGACAACCTATAGATAAAGCAAATTTCAGTTTTATGGCCAATGGAGAAAAAATTGTACCAGACGTTATTTTTAACACGGTACACGGTACGCCCGGCGAGGATGGGTATTTGCAAGCCTACTGGAACTTGCTGGGTATTCCACATACATCACCAAATTTTTACCAGAGTGCACTCAGTTTCAACAAGCGGGACTGTCTTTCGGTGCTAAAGGGGTTTGGGGTGAAATGTGCCAATTCATACTATATCAACAAAGGGATTGAGTATAAGGCAGAAAACATCATAAAAATAGTAGGACTCCCCTGTTTTGTAAAACCTAACAGGGCTGGTTCCAGCTACGGAATAAGTAAGGTGAACCATCTTGAGGATTTTGACGCAGCGGTACAAAATGCATTTACCGAGGATACCGAGGTACTGGTTGAAACTGCCCTAGTGGGGACTGAAGTTTCCGTAGGTGTATATAAACTGGACGGCGAGATAAAGGCGTTTATGCCTACTGAAATAGTTTCTGAAAATGAATTTTTTGATTACGAAGCAAAGTATTTGGGACAATCGCAAGAAATAACCCCGGCAAGGATCTCTTCCGAAGAAACCGAAAGGGTACAGGAAGAAGCCAGGAAAGTGTATTCAATTCTTGGAATGAGCGGGGTGACGCGCTCAGAGTTCATCATACAAAAGGGAGAACCTTATTTGATTGAAACAAATACAACCCCTGGATTGAGCAAAGAAAGTATTATCCCTAAACAAGTACGGCAAGCAGGAATGGTGTTAGGAGATTTTTTTGGGAGCTTAATTGAAGAAGCTTTCAAAGCTCGTGGATGATAGTTGATCGTATTTGGTATATGTTTCCCCTAAAAATAAGTTTCGTAACTTACAAACCAAATCGGATGTCAATTAAAGACTAAAGAAATTTATACCCTTGAGTTCGAACAACAACATACGGAGAGCCGTTTTTCCCGGGTCCTTTGATCCTGTTACGCTTGGTCACGTAGATATTATTGAACGGTCACTACCGCTCTTTGATGAAGTGATAATAGCGATTGGCGTGAACGCTGAAAAAAGATATATGTGGTCGCTAGAGGAGCGTATCGCAAAAATTGAAGCTGCTTTTAATGGAAACCCTAAAATCAAGGTTACACCCTATCAAGGCCTCACCGCAGATTTCTGTAAAAAAGAGAACGCACAATACATCCTCCGAGGCCTCCGCAACACAACAGATTTCACCTACGAGCAAACCATTGCCCAAGCTAACGAAAAAGTGAACGGTGTAGATAGCATATTTTTGATCTGCAGTCCAGAATACTCACACATCTCTTCTTCAATCGTGCGGGATATTGCCAGAAATGGTGGAGACTTTAGCAGTCTAATACCTTAAAGATTTTCGTGAAAAAAAGCATAAAAAAAACTCCCCCAATTATGGAGGAGTCTTAGAAATGCAATTCAATATCGTTATAGCGCTGCTACGTGCTTTGCTAGTTTAGACTTAACATTGGCTGCTTTGTTATCGTGGATAATATTCTTTTTAGCCAATTTATCCACCATAGACATTACAGTTGGGAAAAACTTTTCAGCCTCTTTCTTGTCTGTCATATCGCGTAACTTCTTGATTGCGTTACGTGTCGTTTTGTGCTGGTAACGATTACGTAAGCGCTTTGTTTCGCTGTTTCTAATTCTCTTTAATGCTGACTTGTGATTCGCCATTTTCTTTGTTTAAATCTTAATTTGTAGTCCGTAGGGGAATCGAACCCCTGTTACCAGGATGAAAACCTGGCGTCCTAACCCCTAGACGAACGGACCATTCTTTTTGAATTGCGGATGCAAAGATACAACACTTTTTGAATGTTCCAAATCCCATTCAAAATTTTTTCAAAAAAATTAATACGCCTTTGCAAAAAGCACTCTTCTTTTCGAAGGCTTTCCAGTAACCATACAACTTCCCGCTTCATTATCACTGTCTATTGGGATGCATCGAATGGTTGCTTTTGTTTCGTTTTTTACTTGTTCCTCTGTCTTGGCAGTACCGTCCCAATGCGCTGCAACAAAACCACCTTTCTCATTGAGCACTTTTTTAAATTCTTCGTAGGTTTCAACGGTTGTGGTGTGTTCGGCTCTATAACCCACCGCTTTTTTGTAAAGATTGTCTTGTATTTCGGTCATGAGCCCTTCAACTACTGCAACGACCTCTTCCCTTTTTACAAATTGTTTTTCCAACGTGTCACGACGGGCAAGCTCCACGGTTCCCTTTTCCAAATCTTTGGGTCCAATGGCAATACGCACCGGCACCCCCTGTAACTCGTATTGATTGAATTTCCACCCAGGTTTTTGCGTGTCGCGGTCGTCATACTTAACACGTATTCCTTTGTCCCTCAATTGCGTTTGCAACTCTTTTGCCACTTCACTTATAGCTTCCAGTTGCTCATCGTTTCTATAAATTGGAACGATCACTACCTGTTGTGGTGCCAACTTTGGAGGCAAAACCAACCCGTTATCATCGCTATGGGTCATGATCAATGCCCCCATCAATCTTGTGGAAACACCCCAAGAAGTTGCCCATACATATTCCTGTCCTCCTTCTTTAGTAGCATATTTTACATCAAATGCCTTGGCGAAGTTCTGCCCTAAAAAGTGTGAGGTTCCTGCCTGTAATGCTTTACCGTCCTGCATCAATGCTTCAATACAGTATGTTTCCAGCGCTCCAGCAAAACGTTCGCTTTCAGTTTTCAACCCTTTAATTACAGGGACGGCCATAAAGTTTTCAGCGAAGTCCGCGTATACGTGCATCATTTGCTCTGCTTCGGCTATGGCCTCTTTTTCGGTAGCATGGGCGGTGTGGCCTTCTTGCCATAAAAATTCTGCAGTACGTAAAAATAGGCGAGTACGCATTTCCCATCGCACCACATTGGCCCATTGGTTAACAAGTATTGGAAGGTCACGATAGCTCTGTATCCATTTACGGTACGTATCCCAGATAATTGTCTCAGAAGTTGGCCTAACGATCAATTCCTCTTCCAGTTTGGCTTCGGGATCTACAACTATACCATTTCCGTTTTCGTCATTTTTCAGTCTATAATGCGTAACTACGGCACATTCCTTCGCAAAACCATCTACATGGCTCGCTTCTTTACTGAAATATGATTTTGGGATAAAAAGCGGAAAGTAAGCGTTTTGGTGGCCTGTTTCCTTAAACATCCTATCCAGTTCTGCCTGCATCTTCTCCCAAATAGCAAAACCGTATGGCTTTATCACCATACAGCCTCGTACACCACTGTTTTCGGCCATATCTGCCTTAACAACCAGTTCGTTATACCATTTGCTGTAATCCTCGTCTCTTCTAGTTAAATTCTTAGCCATAGCCTGTAGTTTGGCACAAATGTTGTGACTTTGTTAATACATTAGTTTAATCGGGCAAAACTAATTATTTTTACCTAGCCCAACAATTAAATACGATAGTTATGAAAACTAAAAATACTTCCTCCAAAATATTCTTCCACCTTACCTTGTTGGGTCTTCTCGCAATTACTCTTGTTTCTTGCGGCTCTTCGCAATACGCAACTGAAGACGGTATTTATAGCGACGGCACCAATGAGCAAGTCACTTCGGAAAATAGCGATATGAACAGCAGCTATTACCAACAATACTTTAGAACAAAGAACTCTGAATACGAGAGCCTTCCTGATGAAGACTTGGTATTTACAGATATAGATTCGTATGTTTCTGAAGATTATATAGATGAAGATGGTAATATTGTTACCGTAGAGCGTGGTTATGAAGAAGGATACGGCGCTTGGGGTAACAACGGAGGCGACGTTACTGTAAATATTTATGAGAACGGTTGGAACAACTGGGGTGTTGGCTGGAACAGTTGGGGCTGGGGCGGCTGGTACGGTTACGGTTGGGGTGGTTTTTATCGCCCATGGTATGCTGGTTACGGCTGGGGCTGGGGATACGGAGGCTGGTACTCCCCTTATTGGTATGGAGGCTATTACGGAGGCTGGGGTGGCTACTACGGTGGTTACTACAATCCCGGATATTATGGCAACGGCTATTACGGCAATGGATATTTCAACAATGGCGTAGCTTATAATAGAGGCAGGAGAAATACTGGCGACTATGGCAGAAGCGCTACCAGATCTGGTAATTCCTATTCACGATCCGAAAATTCTAGAAGAAGCTATAATAGTGATGCCCGAAATTCGGTAAGACGTTATAACAGCAATAGAAGCAATTCACGAAATGTGTATTCTAGACAAAGAAATTCCCGAAACAATAATAGCTATAGGAACAACTCAAATTCGAGAACTCGAACCTATAACAGAAATACATCACCTAACAGATCTCGCGTAAACTCAAGATCTACCAACTCATCAAGACGCTCTGGCACATTTAGAGGCACTCGAAGCTCACGATCCTCAGGCTCTTTTAGAAGCTCAGGAAGTTCAAGGTCTTCTGGATCTTTTAGAAGTTCTGGTGGTTCCTCAAGATCTTCTGGAAGCCGTGGTGGTGGATCAAGAAGAGGCGGAGGTCGCGGTTAAACTATTTTCAAAACTCACTACAATTTAAATTACCTATGAAAAGAATTTCATTCTTGCTCATAACAGTACTTTGTATTGCTGTTACTGAAGCTCAAAATATAACCGATGGACTTCGGTACGCTACAGATAATACAACAGGAACAGCACGCTTTAACGGTATGAGCGGTGCTTTTGGAGCCCTGGGTGGCGACTTGAGTGCTATTGCTATAAACCCCGCAGGAAGTGCTGTTTTCTTGAACAATAATGGCACTGTTTCGTTTTCAGTTCTCGATAGAGATAACACTGCAACCTATTTCAACTCCAGTACCGAAAGTGGTGAAAACGAATTGAGCTTGAGCCAAGCAGGATTTGTTTTCGTTTTCAACAATAAATCTGAATCTCCTTGGAAAAAATTTACCATAGGTCTCAACTACAACAACACTCAAAATCTTGATGACGATCTTTTTATTAGAGGAAACGGAAATACTTCTATAGCAAACTTCTTTACTGAACAGGCTCAAGGTATCCCATTGGAGCTCTTACAGTTGCAAAACGGGGAGTCCATTTCTAGTCTCTATAATTTTCTAGGCGAAACTCAAGGTGTACCAGCACAGAACGCATTTTTGGGCTATCAAGGTTTTATCTTCGATCCGCTCTCCGACGATCCTGGCAACACCAACTACACGAGCAACGTTGGCGATGGGACTTTCAACCAGCAATACTCTTATCTCACTCAGGGTTACACTGGAAAATACACTATAAATTTTGGGACACAATATGGAGATAATTTTTTCTTCGGTGCAAACCTGAATTCACACGCAATAGATTTCGACAGAAGTACATTTATGTTCGAAACAAACAATAACGCAGGCAGTACTGTAAACGAAATAGGATTTGAGAACAATCTATCAGTACTCGGCGCAGGATTTTCGGCACAATTTGGAGCCATTGCCAAGTTCGATAGCTTTAGGGTTGGCCTCACCTTGGATACGCCAACTTGGTTCGAAATTTCTGAAGAAACCACACAATACCTTCAAACCCAAAGAACTGAGGATAACCAGACCATTACTGAAATAGTAGACCCTAGGGTAATCAACGTTTTTGCAAATTACAACCTTAGGACTCCTGGAAAAATCACTGCCAGTACAGCATATATCTTTGGTAAAAGCGGTTTGATTAGTTTGGACTACTCCTATAAAGATTTTTCAAATATTGAGTTTCGTCCCTCAAGCGATCCTGCCTTTGTAGCTCAAAACACTGCCATACAAAACCAATTGGGTGGAGCATCAACCCTTCGTCTAGGAGGTGAATATAGAATAAGCCAGTTGAGTTTAAGAGGTGGGTATTCTTACCAACAAAGCCCTTATGAAAACGAAGAAACCATTGGTGATACAACGGGTTTTTCGCTGGGCTTGGGATACAATTTTGGAAACTACAATCTGGACCTTTCCTATAATCGCTACGAGCAAGACCGAAACCAACAGCTCTACACCATAGGTCTAACTGATGTTGCAAACATAAACACTGTAACCAATACAATTGCGTTTACATTTGGTATTAATCTTTAGTTACAAATAATAATTCATAAAATATAAAACTGGCTTTTCAGCCAGTTTTTTTAGTATAAAAAAGTTATTTAAAATATTTAATAGAAATTCATTTTATGCAGCATTAGCAGAAAGTAATAAGTTAGCAAAAGATTACTCGTATAGCTTGTTATATTTTCAGTTAAAATAACCCTTACGCTCGCATACAACCCGTCGTCTACAATTTATAAATCCACAACATTCAAATTTCTTAACACTCCAACTCCACAACATTCCATAAACAAAAACGGCTTCCAGAATATCTGGAAGCCGTTTTTATATTGTCTAATTTAAATTGTCTAAAGAAACTATCGTTTTAGGGTAAAGTGCCCTCTAAATTCCTTTTGTGTACCGTCCTCGGTGTACTCCACCACGAACCAGTAATCGCTCGATGGCATCGGGT
>NZ_QRAO01000009.1 GCF_003353425.1 Marinirhabdus gelatinilytica | reverse complement strand
ACCCGATGCCATCGAGCGATTACTGGTTCGTGGTGGAGTACACCGAGGACGGTACACAAAAGGAATTTAGAGGGCACTTTACCCTAAAACGATAGCTATTAAAATTATGAAGTTTAAAAAAACTTACCTACTACTTGCACTGCTTACATCCCCATTCTTATTTGCTCAAGATGGGATACCTGTTTATTCAGATTATTTTGCAGATAACTTATATCTATTGCATCCCTCAATGGCCGGTGCGGCAGACTATAGTAAATTAAGATTGACAGCCAGACAACAATGGTTTGACCAAGACGATGCTCCAAATATCCAAACATTAAGTTTTAATACTAGGTTAGGCGAGAAATCTGGTATAGGAGCTATTATTTTTAATGATAAAAATGGTTTCCATTCGCAAACTGGGGGATACTTAACGTATGCTCACCACATTAAACTTGGAAGAGGAAGTGGTGATCTAAACCAGGTTTCATTTGGTTTGAGCGCAGGACTTATTCAATCGAAATTGGACGAGACGCAATTTGACCCAAATGATTTTGACCCTATCATTGCTGGGATTGTACAAAGTAGTTCTTATTTAAATGTAGATACGGGTGCATCATATAACGTGGGTTATTTTTCGGCACACGTTACGGTAAAGAACCTACTTTTCAGAAATAGAAGATTGAATTCAGAAGAGTTTGAACCCAACAACCAGCGATCTTATATAGTGGGTGCGAATTATTTCTTCATACCATCAAGAGGAAGTTGGGCTCTTGAGCCCTCATTATTGCTTCAGTGGAAAGAAAGAACTGGAGAGCAGGTTATTGATATTAATGCCAAGGTTTTCAAGGAACTCGATTTTGCCAGAGTTTGGGGAGGAATTTCCTATAGAAGAAGCTTTGACGGCGCAGAATTCCTAGATGGTCAAGAAATTCAAGATCAAAATCTGCAGTATATCACTCCTGTACTAGGGATTAATTATAAGAAATTTCTTTTTGCTTATACCTATTCTTACCAAACAGGAACCGTACGCTTTGATGCTGGAGGGTTTCACCAGATTACCTTGGGGTACAGTATTTTTGATGGTAGGGTTGGTAGATCCTGGAACCAGGATATGCGCTACAATGGTATGTTAAGACCGAGAGGTAGATAAGATAGAAATATAAAAGCCCCAACTGGGGCTTTTTTTAGTGCTAGTTCCAAGTGTAGTTTTTTTCTTTGGCCTGCCTTTTAATGGCTTTGAGCATGACACTCTCAAGTGGATTGGTGGCTTTTTCTTTTGTGGTGTCTATATAGGCTTTTCGCTTCTTATTGTATAGGGCAATTTCTTCTTTTATCTGGTTTCTTTCTTGCTTCATTTTTTCGATATATGCTTTTAATTCAGACATTGATTTACCACGGAGTGATTCAGGGAGATCTTCTTCTTCAATCTTTTCATAGCTAAAATCCTCTTCAGCTTCTGCATCTACGAGATCCCATGATGTATTTTTGTATAGGTGGGAGCTTTTTGATATCGTCCTGCTAACCGCATTTGCCTTTCCGTAGCCTTGTGCGTTCTTGTCCTGTTCCTTTTGCAACTGTACTCTCTTTCTCCCTCCTCGCCCGTACGGGACGTAGGTAGCGTTTAGCTTAACATTGAGTTGCAAGATAATATCATCGTATGGAGAGGCGATATGTACCGTATGCTGATTATGGTCTATAGCCATATACTCCCCTTTGCCCAAGATGGCCCCTTCTTTCCAACTAGAGCGTACACCGTGGTTATAGTCACCACAAAAAATCGTGTTTACTACGATGTCTTTTTCCTTGGCATCTGCTATAGCATCTTTAAAATATGTTTTTCCCTGTGTGAAGGGTTCGTTTCCGGCAATAAACACCATTTTAAGATCGTCAGGATTGGTGCCCCAGTCCAATTCGTTTGTAGATGCTTTTATGACGGTTCCGCAGTATTCACTACCCCCGTTAGTGGTTAGGGAAAATAATTTTTCTGAAACAGTATCCAAATCGTCCGTAAAAGAAATTACTTTTCTGAGATATCCCTTGGCCTCACTAAGCCCATCGTTACCATATTCGTACAGGGCAATTTGTAGGTTAGGACGTTCGCTTTGGCATTTTGCGTGGGACAGTTCGTTTACGATTTCCCAGAGCTGGGCCTTGGTTTGGTCTATAAGCCCATCCATACTATTACTGGTGTCCAGCAAGAGGGCTACTTTAATGTACTGTTGTCCTGTTTCGGTAAGGGTTTCCTTTGGAGTGGTTTCTGAAATGTTTTTTTCAGAATTAGCGTTACATGCCAGAGTGGCAAAAGTAAACATCAAGACTGTAATTTTTTTGATAGCTTTCATAGTCGTAATCTTTATAATTTGGGTTAAACCTACAAGGATCTTTTTTTCAGAAAAAACTAAAATGAGCCAAGCTGCGTTATGAATGAGGGAAACGTAGTGGTATTTTAGCTACGGCACTATTTCAGGTCTTGAATTACATTTTTTGAACAAACGGCTGTTTTTTCAACTGGGTTACAATACGTATGTTTACACTTTCAATATTTTATGAGATATACCTTTTTAATATTGGCACTTTTCTTCGGCTTGTTTGCCACTTCGGCTCAGGTTCGAAAAAAATCTGCACGTTCATTTGTCCTCAAGGGTATCGTGGTTGAAGATGATACCAACAAACCCATTGCAAAGGTAAACGTGGAGACCGATGATGGTGAATACACCACTACCAATGCGGGCGGTCAATTTTCAATTTCAGCAGAAATAGGAGACGAGCTTACCATAAAGAGCGACGCCTTTAAAACCGTATACTATACCATAAAGGACGAGCAGGACATTACGGTTAGGGTGCAAAAGGCCGAGGAGGAGCCGTATCCTGTAACCACTGCTAAGGATAGAAGCACCTCCAACAGTACGCTTTTTAAAACCTATATAGATTCTGCAAATTACTTTTTGAAGACCGATGCCGCAAAGAGTATAGGTTATGTTACCAAGGCCTTACAACCGTTTGGGGGAACTTCGGCCAGTAAGGAACAAACTGCCATCGCTTTTGAGACCCTTGGAGATATTAACATTCATTGGGGGCAACCCGATCTGGCGATTGATAATTTTAAGCGAAGCATTTCAGAGAAGAACACCATAGATAGACGTATTAAACTTGCAAAGGCCTTTATGCGCAACCGCAATTACCAAGAGAGTATCTCGGCATATAAGGAGCTCCTTGATTCAAAACTGGGGAATTACCAAAAAGTAGTGGTGTACGAAGGTCTGGGAGATAACTATAAGGCTACCAATGATGCCCCGAATAGCGTGGCCAACTACCAGAAAGGCTTGAGCGTGGCACAAAAACATTTGATTACACCAAAAATTACCGATCTCAATTCGAAGATCGCTGAAGCTTATTCTGAGAGTGGGGCGGTAGCAGAAGCTACGCAGTATTTCGATAATTCGCTAACCCTCGCAAAAAAGGAAAATCCAAAACGGGCTGTTGAGGAAAAAAATAAAGTAGCCGATTTTTACAACAGAAACCAAAATTTTGATGAAGAGATACGGTTGCGTTCCGAAACATTGGACGAACTGGAAGATATTGAGACCGATACGATAGCTACAAATAGCAAAGAAAGCTCTCCACTTACCCCGCAGCGGCAAAACTATTATATTGCGAACGCTTACATAGCCCAGGATAAATACAATGAAGCTATACCGTATTTGGAACGTAGTATAAACGAGGCCGAAGCAAATAACGATCTTGTGGTAGAAAAAGATGCCACCCGTAAGCTTTCTGAAGTATATAAAGGGATAGGCGATTTTGGAAAAGCGGCCGAAAATTACGAACGTTACGTTGCTGTTGTGGATGAGTTGTATATAAAAAAGGAGCAGGAATTGTCGCAGGCTACAAGATTCAACAAAGAAATTGCATTAAAGCAAAACCGAATTACCAGTCTCGAGAACGAACGCGAACTCAACGAGAGCCGGTATAAACTCGCTTTCGAGAACCAAGAACTCATCCAAAAGAACAACAAGGTGCAGCAATGGGTCATTGGCTCGTTGGTCTTGGTGGCGATGTTATTGTTATTCGCTGCCTATACCCAATACAAAAGTGTGAAGCAGCAACGATTTGCCAACAATGCCTTGGCGTTAAAATCGTTACGAACACAAATGAATCCGCACTTTATTTTCAATGCATTGAATTCGGTGAATAGTTTTATTGCTATGAGTGACGAACGCGCTGCAAATAAGTATTTGAGTGAATTTTCACAGTTGATGCGCAACGTGCTTGAAAATAGCGACGAGGATTTTATTCCCCTTAGCAAAGAGATTGAGTTACTGGAACTGTATGTGAAGTTGGAACATTTCCGCTTTAAGGACAAATTTGATCATGAAATTACGGTAGACGAAAACCTAAAAATTTCAGAATTTGTAATCCCGCCCATGCTGCTGCAGCCGTATGTAGAGAATGCCGTATGGCACGGGCTGCGCTACAAGGAAGAAAAAGGACATTTGAGCATAGATTTTAAACAAACAGATACTGAAACAGTGACCATAACCATTACCGATGACGGGATAGGCCGAAAAAAATCGAAAGCCCTAAAGACCGAGAACCAGAAGAAACAAAAAAGCAAGGGAATGGGGAACATACAAAGGCGTATTTCCATCTTGAATGAAATGTACAAGGACAAGGTTGATGTGGCAGTACAAAATGTTTTTGATAATGAAGAAGGAACCAAAGTAGTGCTAACCCTGAAAAAAGATTAAAACAATAGTATGAATTTACGTACCCTACTTGTTGAAGATGAAGAGACCAGCCGGGAAATCCTGAAGAATTACTTGGCAAAATACTGCCCAAAAGTTGAAGTAGTGGGCGAGGCCGCTAATGTGGATGAAGCCTTGGTGCTTATACGCAACAATGAACTGGACTTGGTTTTCCTGGATGTAGAGATGCCCTATGGCAACGCCTTCGATCTTTTGGACAAGGTGGGGGACCGTGCCTTCGAGACTGTTTTTGTGACTGCTTATAACCATTATGCCATAGATGCGCTAAATGCCCATGCATCCTATTATTTGCTTAAACCGGTAGATATTGATAAACTTATAGACGCTGTAGATTACGTGCACGAGATAAAAATCAAGGAAAATGCCCTGGAGAATACAGTACTCACGCCTAAGGCCTCCCAAGTGACCGGAAAAATCACCATTCCTGTACAAAATGGTTTTGAGGTGCTTACCGTGGCAGATATCCTGTACTGCCAAGCAGACGATAACTATACCCACATTTACATAGGCGATAAAAAGAAACTGGTAAGCAAGACCCTAAAGTATTTCGAGGAATTGCTCAAAGAAAATGGCTTTGCCCGCGTACACAAAAGTTACTTGGTAAACGTAAATGCCATTACTGAATATAAAAAAGGAAAAGGTGGTAGCGTGGTACTTTCCACAGGTAAGGAGATTATGGTAAGTCCCTCGAAGAAGAAGGATTTGTTGGCCTTTTTTAGTTAAAATTCTTTTTGCTGGATAGAAATGTTCTTGGAATACGCTTTCAATAAAAACGTGAGCGTATCAATTTCGGTATTGGTATAGAATTGTAGTGAGGGTTGTTTGTTCTCTTCTGAAAGCAACTCTATCTTTTCTAAGGTTTTTTTGGTTTGCTTGGCTACGGCCTCACCAGAGTCTATTATCGTTACGGTTGGTGGGAGTATTTTTTTCAAGTTTGGGATAAGGTACGGGTAGTGGCTACAGCCCAAGACCAGATAGTCTATGTTTGCAGCTAGCATAGGTGCAGTGTAGTTGGTTAATAACTCTTTCAGTTCCTGGCTCTCTAAGGCTCCTTTTTCAATTAAGGGAACCAATCCTTCACCTACAATTTCTATAACCGATATGTCCTTTGTAAAAGCTTCAGACGTTTTATGGAACAGTGCGCTGCTCAAGGTTCCTTTGGTGGCTAAAATCCCTATACTTTTGGATTGTGTTTGTAGGGCGGCAGGTTTAATGGCTGGCTCTATCCCAATAATGGGAACTTCGTAATTTTTGCGTAAAATATCTACCGCATTTGTAGTAGCGGTGTTACATGCCACTACAATAATCTTGCAGCCTAACGATATTAGTTTTTCGGTGTTTTTTATGCTCAGGCTCACGATCTCGGCTTCGGATCGGTTGCCGTAGGGGGCGTTGGCACTATCAGCCAAGTAAATAGTGTTTTCGTTGGGTAGCAATTGGTGGATTTCCTTCCAAATGGAAGTCCCTCCAACACCAGAATCGAAAATGCCTATGGGAGCCGTTTTTTTCATTATGCTAAAGATACCAAAACAAAAAAGCCCGCCACAGGGCGAGCTTTAAAAAATTTGTTCAAGGAAAGATTAAATTCCCAATTCTTTTTTAACATCTGCAAGAAGGTCTTTACCGTCTGCCAAAAGTAATCCTCCTCCTGGTGTAGAGTCGTATACATACTGGATACCTTGTGCACGAGCTACTTTTTGGATAGCTTGACGTGCTTTGTCAAGAATAGGTTGCAAGATGTCTACTTCTTTTTTCTGAAGGTCCTGCATAGCCTGCTGGTTGAACGCCTGGATATTTTGTTGCATACCCTGAACTTGTTCTACACGCTTTGCGTTCTCTTCGTCCGTTTTTGTTGCCGCTTCGGCATCAAATTGTTTTGCTTTTGTTTCAAGCTCTTTGTACATATCCTTCAACTGTGTGTCGTAGGTTTTTTTCAGCTTTTCCAGTTGGCTCTGGGCCGCTTTCATTTCTGGCATAGCTTCTACCAACTCTTGGGTGTTAATGTGAGCGATAGTGCTCTGTGCCTGTGTAAGGCTTGTAGTACCAACAAATAGTACGATTGCAATTGCTATTAATTTTAAGTGTTTCATTGTTTCTAAATTTAATTAAGTGTTATTATAGATTGTGGGTTTTTGTTATTTACCTCCGTTGCCTTCGCCTTCGCCTTCACCTTCACCGTTGTTCTCGGTTCCGGTTGGGGGAGCGGATGTGCCTCCGTTTCTGGCATTTTTAATGGAATCCTGTCTACGTTTCCTTACCTGTAGTAGGCTGTCACGCTTTCTTTGGAACGCTTCTCTTTTTACTTGGCGAATAGAGTCTCTAACTCTCTTTCGTTCCAGCATAGCCGCCTCACGTTCGCTCTTTTTGTTCTCTATTGCCTCTTCCCGCTGGGTCACTGCTTTTTCTTCCTCCTCGTTAAGGCTCTCGCGTTTTTCCAGCTCTCTTTTCTCTTTACGGGTGGTTACCTCTTTACGCTTGTTGGAGCGGTTAATGCTTCGGAGTACGTTTTCACTAATATCATTTCGTTTTGCTGCAAAGAGCATTACTACGTCTGCAGATTTGTCAAAAATGAAATCGTATTTTTTTGCTTCGGCTATTTCTTGTACAATGTTAAACACTTGGTCTTGGATGGGCTGTACCAACTGCCTGCGTTGTATCACCAAGTCTCCATTGGGGCCAAAACGATCCTGCTGGTACTTTATCATTTCATCTTCAAGGATCTTTATCTCTTCTTCACGTTCTTCAATAAGTTCTTTAGTAAGAAGGACGCGTTCATTTGCAAGATTGAGCTTCATTTGGTCAATCTCCTTGTTCATTTTTTCAATGTCTGCTTTCCAACGCTGTACTTTACCGTCCAGCTGTGTGGCAGCTTCTTGATATTCTGGAACACTCTCAAGAATGTATTCCATATCAATGTAGCCTATGCGCACCCCTCGTTGTGCTTGCGCGGCAAAAGAGATGCTTAAAAAAGCCAAAGAGATTGAAAGTAATTTTAGTGTTTTCATAACTGTTGGTTGTTGTTTAAGAAAATATCGTGCCAATTTAAAATTGCTGTCCAATTATAAAGTGTGTTTCTAACCCATTAGGGCCGTTACCGCCTAAAATTGGGTCAAATCCGTATCCAAAATCTATCCCCAATAAACCAAATGCGGGCATAAATATACGTAATCCTGCGCCAGCAGACCTACTAATGCTGAATGGATTATAGTCCCTAAATCCATCGTAAGCCGCTCCGCCCTCTACAAAACCTAGCACATATATAGATGCTGCTTGCTTTAAGGTGATAGGATACCGTACTTCTAACGAAAATTTATTGTAAATGGTATTTCCGTCGTTATCTGAAAGTGATTGGTTGGGATATCCTCGTAACTGTATTACTTCACGACCATCCAGACTAAAGGCTCCAAGACCATCTCCCCCTACGAAGAAACGCTCAAAAGGTGGGATGCCACGATCGTTATTATAGGCTCCCAAGAAACCGAACTCTGTCTTGGTCCTCAAGACCAGTTTGTCTACAAGGGTAGTATACCAATCTCCGGAGAATTTTATTTTATAGTATTCCAGCCAATTGAAACGCTCTTGATCTATTTCGGCGATTCGTTCTCTAGCGTCTACATCTGAAGGGTTATTAGCTAAGAAATCCTCTAGGCCATCGCGTTCGTCCCTAAGGTCGTCATAATCCACACCGTTGAACGCTGAATACGGAAATGTAAGTTTAGCCGATAAACTAAAGGAAGATCCTTGTGTAGGATATATTGGGTTTGTTGCCGTATTGTTTCGACTCAAGCCTATGGTGTACGCCAAGTTGTTGGAGTATCCATCTCCAAAGGTGAACAATCCCGTGTTATAGTTTTTCAGGTTATAGTGCTGAAAGCTTACGGCTTGTGAAAGCTGGAAATAATCGTCCGGCCATTGTAATCTCTTTGCCAATCCAACAGAACCTCCAGTAATAAGAAAACGGCGATCCTTGTCCACTTCGCGTGTTTGGAAATTGTACAAATACTGAATAGTATGCGAAAAAGATGTACTTAACTGAATGGGTTTTTTGCCGCCCAACCAAGGTTCGGTAAGCGAGAGGCTGTATGTTTGGTAAAAGCTACTCGCCTGTGCCCTAAGTGCCAATTTTTGACCGTCACCCATAGGCAAGGGCTTGTAGGCCTCTTTGTTGAAAATATTGCGTAAGGAGAAATTGTTGAAGGACAATCCTAGAGTCCCTACAAAGCCACCGCCGCCATAACCACCTTGAAGTTCTATCTGGCTAGACCCTCTTTCAACAACGCTGTATTCTAGGTCTACAAGACCATTGTTCTCGTCTACAAACTTGAAATTGGGAGACAGTTGCTCTGCATCAAAATACCCTAGTTGCCCCAGTTCACGAATCGTTCTTACAACATTTCGCTTGCTGTATTTTTGTCCAGGACGGGTACGTAGCTCACGGTATATTACGTGGTCGTTCGTTTTATCGTTACCTACAACGGTGATATGGTCAAAATAAAACTCGTTTCTTTCAATAATCCGTATTTCAAAATCTATGGTGTCCTGTCTCACGGCAACCTCTACGGGGTTGATGTTTACGGCGAGGTATCCATTGTTCTGGTATAGGTTGGTAAGGTCGTTTGCGTCAGGGTCAGAATCGTCAGCAATGCGTTCTTGCAGTAAGATGCCATTATAGGGCTCTCCTCTTTCTATACCTAATAACTGGCGCAATTGTCCATCGGTATATTTACTGTTTCCAATAAAACGAATGTCACCAAAGTAGTAGCGTTTCCCTTCTTCAATATTGAGCGTGAGGTCTATATCGTCATTTTCATTTAGAGCCAATGTGTCACTAACAATTCGTGCATCACGGTATCCATTGGATTTATATTTTTTTATGATGTTCGCTTTATCTTCTGCAAAAAATTCATCGGTATACTTAGACATTTTCCAAAAACGAAGAAAGTTTCGGCGCTTTACTTTTTTCATGGCCCTGCGCAGTTTACCGTTGCTCAATGCTTCGTTGCCTTCAAACGTAATACTGGAAACCTTTACACGGTCGTTCTTATCGATATTTATGAGCATATTCTGGCCCACTTCAACACCAAGGGTATCTATATAGGGTGTTGTACTAATAGTTACTTGGGTGTTGTAGAAACCGTCTTCTTTAAACTTGTCTTTAATATAATTTTTTGTAGTGGTAAGTAGGTTCTTGGTTATTTTTTTTCCGGCAACCAGATCGTTATCCTTAATGATATCTTTCTTCTGTCCTTTTCTGATTCCTTGTATGGTTACTTCATTTAGCTTTGGTAGCTCCACGATGTAAAGTTCAAGATCTACCAAGTCGCCCTCGATATTGGTAACATAAAATGCAATATCGCTAAAGAGGTTTTGGTCCCATAATTTTTTGGTGATGGAACTTAAGCGTTCGCCTGGAATATAGAGGCGATCACCTTCTTTTAGCCCGGTAAAAGCAATAACGGTTTGCTCGTTAAAGCTTTGGTTCCCGGTTACCTTTATGCTGTTAAGGGTGAGCTTTCTGCCGCTGTCAAGGGCTTTTTGCTGTGCGTTGAGGCTGCCCAGCCATAGTGTTGCTACTATGAGGGGCAAAATAAACTTTTTGTATGTGCGCAATAATTGATTATTGTTCAAGCTGTTCACTGGTCTTTCCAAATCTTCTTTCTCTATTTTGATAATTTAATATTGCTTCAAAAAGATGGTTTTTTCTATAATCTGGCCAAAGGGTCTCTGTAAAGAACAATTCAGCATACGCAATTTGCCATAATAGGAAATTGCTGATACGTTGTTCACCGCTGGTGCGTATCAACAAATCCACGTCTGGCAGGTCGCGGGTGTAAAGATGATTGTTTATAGTTGCCTCATCAATTTCAGACGGCGAAATTAGGTTATTTTTAACTTTATGACTAATCTCTTGGATGGTTTTTACAATTTCTTGTCTGGAACCGTAACTAAGTGCCAGCGTGAGGGTCATGTGCTGGTTGTTCTTGGTTTTTTCTATTACATCCAACAATTCGGTTCGGGCTTTTTTTGGCAATGCGTCCAGATTGCCAATTGCGTTGAGACGAATTTTGTTCTTGGTCAAGGTCTCTATCTCTTTCTTTAAAGAGGACACCAATAGTTTCATCAGGGTTTCTACTTCTAGTTTGGGACGGTTCCAATTTTCAGTAGAAAAAGCATAGAGGGTAAGGTATTCTATTTTAAGCTCTGCACAACATTCCACGATTTCACGAACTGCCTTGGTGCCATTTTCGTGGCCAATGGTCCTAAAGAGCCCCTGCTTTTTAGCCCAACGACCATTCCCATCCATGATCACGGCTATATGCCGTGGGAGTTTGTCGTGGTCTATTTGTGCTTTTAAATCCATATTAAAAATTGCAATAGCAAGGTTTCCTTCCAAAGGTAAATGTTAGGGTGAGCCCGGTAAATACATACCAATCGTCACTGTTCACATTCCCGAATTTCAAGCTTTCAACATCTGCTAGATCCTTCACTGGGTTACTTCCATCGAGGTCGTCCGTAAAGGTGTAGCGGGCTCCTATTTCCAGTCCCAGTACCAGTTTTGTACCTACGGTGGTCTTATATCCTACCACCATGGGAATAGCAAATGTACCGGCCGAATCATACTCGGTAATCACACTGCTACCAGATCTTTTCCATAGGGCGTTGTAATTAAAAAATGTTAACCCTGTATATAAATACGGGGCCGAAACAGGTTGTCCACGGTACATGTTGAATTCCCAAAAAGTATATTCTATTCCCAATGAAAATTCTGTAATCGTGTTTTTAAAGCTATATCCGCGTTCCTGCCTCCTGGATTCGTTGGACTCCAGGTCGTCCCCATTAATTCCTGCTACCAATACGGAAGCCCTAAAGGCGTGCCTGGCACTTCTGTTCCATTTAAAAACGCCTCCCACCACGACATCGTTTGGTGAGATATAACTGGTTTTTCCTATGTCCCCTATATAATTGGCTCCCCCTATAAAGCCGCCCACTTCATACGTTTGGGCCTTTATTGAAATTGCACTCATTACCACTATTACAACGGTCGCGAAATACTTCATATACCTTAAAAAGTTTGCAAATATAACAATAAACTCCGCTCTACCATACGGGAAGCGGAATTGTCTCAGTGCATGAACAAATTTTAAAGGTTTTTATTGTTTCAAATTTCGCTTGTCCTCGCCCCATAATAACTTTTTTCGGAGTGTTTTTATAAAACTGTCCTCCAACAGCTGCACGAGTTTGATGGTAAATGGTGCTTTCTGTACAGTAAGACGAGTGTTATTTGTGAATGTTGCAATGCGGGAGTCCAAAGACACCAAATACGATTTTTCACGGCCTGAAACTTGTAAGGTTATCTTGCTGGAATCTGGTAGTACCAAAGGTCTGGCGCTTAGGTTATGGGGTGCTATGGGGGTGATTACTAGACTTTTGCTGCTGGGTTCTATCACGGGGCCACCACAGCTTAACGAATACCCTGTAGACCCTGTTGGGGTAGAGAGAATAAGACCGTCACTCCAGTAGGAGGTTAGGTATTTGTCGTCTACCTCGGTATCTACCTTTATCATGGAGGTGGTATTCTTGCGGTTTATCGCTACTTCGTTAAGGGCAAAATTCAAATTTGAAAGTTCAGGGTTGTGGGGTTCTGAGGTGAGTTGCAATAGGCTCCTTTCAGAGATTGAATATTCTCCCTGCAATATCTGGTTAATGCTCTTGGCTATGTCCTCTTTTTGGATGGTGGCCAAAAAACCCAACCTCCCTGTATTGATGCCTACAATAGGGATGTCAAGATCCTGAACGTAGGTAATGGATTTTAAGATGGTACCATCGCCCCCAATACTGAAGAAAAAGTCGTAACTGGAATCCAGCTGGGTAAAGGTCTTAAAGTGTGACGTTGTATCCACGCCATCGTTATGGTTTATGATGTCCATAAAATCCTCCTCAATAAGGACTTCGTGTTCTTTTTTGCGGAGCGAATCCAGAATAATCTGGATATACTGCTCGGAGTTTTTATGGTAAAACTGTCCGTAAATGCCTATCTTCATCGCTATATGTTTAAATATTTGTCAAGATAGTCGGACCGTTCCTTGAGGTCCTCCATAAATTTATCCTCTTCATGGTTGCTTACAACAGTGTAACCATATCTTCTGAAGGTTTGCACAATGGCATTCATTCCTTGGTGCCCTATCTTTAGTGTGATTTGCACCGTGTTCGAGTCACTTTTCGATATAAACGTACCGTAGATCTTAGCGTCGTTCGTTTCAACTATTTGCGAAATCTCGCTAAAAGAGTAGTCTTTTGTACCCTTTTCAACCACAATTATCCCTCCTGCCTCGCTCAAGAATGGGGTGTCGTTAAAGCAGTGCATAATATCGTTAAGCTCGTAGTAGCCAAGGTATTTTTCCTTGTCGTCCAGCACAGGCATTATGTTACTGTTGTGCAAGGCAAACGCCTCTAGGATATCGAGCCAGTGGGTTTCCTTTCTCACACAAAAAGGTTCCAGGGCATATTGGTGCTCTGAAACAGTTTTACCGCTCTCAAAGCAATGTGCATCGGTTTCAGAAAGACACCCCAAAAACGCTCCATCTTTTTCAATAATAAGATGGGAGTAGGTAAGCTGGTTAAAGGTTTCCTGTATGGCTTTTATACTGGCCGAAACAGGAAATGGTTCAACATCGTTTATAATATAGTGCTGTGTGTTCAAAACAATTTATTTTTTATGCAAATTACTCAAAATATGCCTTTAAAACCGAAAGGCAACTTTGTATTTTTGCTGTAATATAAAAATATATGACAAAATTAAGCGTAAACATCAATAAAATAGCCACATTGCGTAATGCTCGCGGCGGAAATATGCCCAACGTGGTGCAGGTGGCCAAGGATGCCGAAAAATTTGGCGCACAAGGTATTACCATACACCCCAGACCGGACGAACGGCACATTAGATACCAAGATGCGCACGATTTAAAACAAATAGTTGCGACCGAATATAACATTGAAGGCAACCCCATAGACAAATTTTTGGAGCTAGTGCTGGAGCTGAAACCCACCCAAGCCACCTTGGTGCCAGATGCTGTAGATGCCATAACCTCCAATGCGGGTTGGGATACCGTAAAGCACGAAGGATATTTAAAGGAAATTATTTCTGAATTGAAGCGCAACGGGATACGCACCTCTATTTTTGTAGATCCCTCTTTGGAGATGATCGAGGGAGCAGCCAAGACTGGAGCCGATAGAATAGAACTCTATACTGAAGCATTTGCGCACCAGTACAGTCTTGGAAACACTACAGCTGTGCAGCCCTATGCGCAGTGTGCAACATTGGCAAATAAACTAGGGCTAGGTGTAAATGCAGGGCACGACCTTTCGTTACATAACATCCAGTTTTTTAAAGAGAATGTGCCGCACTTACTGGAGGTCTCCATTGGTCATGCACTTATCTGTGAGGCTATTTACCAAGGTCTGGAACAAGTAATCCAACACTATTTAACAAAACTGAAATGATACTGCATTCACAAATAATAGGCGAAGGTACTCCCTTTATAATTCTGCATGGATTTTTGGGCTCTGGCGATAACTGGAAAACATTGGCAAGCCAGTTTGCCGATGAGGGTTACCAAGTACATTTGGTGGACCAGCGGAACCACGGGCGCAGTTTCCATGAGAGTAATTTTGGCTACGAGCTTATGGCGGATGATGTACTGGCCTATCTACAACACCACAAGATTGAGCAATGCATCCTTTTGGGACACTCCATGGGTGGGAAAACGGCCATGCAATTTGCTGTGGACCACCCAACAATGGTCTCAAAATTATTGGTGGCAGATATAGCTCCCAAGGCATACCCGCAACACCATCAAGATATTTTAAAAGCGCTATCGTCTTTGGATTTTACTGAAATTTCCTCGCGCGGCGAGGCAGATAAAGTGCTTTCAGCATACATCCCGGAAATGGGAACACGGCAATTTTTACTGAAAAACCTTTATTGGAAAGAAAAAGGCAAACTGGGACTGCGCATCAACCTGCCCGTGCTTTCTGAAAAAGTGGACGAAGTGGGTAAGGCACTACCAAAAGATTCATTTTTTGATAGACCCACGTTGTTCTTGCGAGGTGAAAAGTCTGGATATATAGAGCAAATGGACGAGCTTCTAATTAAAAAACATTTCCCAAAGGCAGAAATAGCAACGGTTTCTAAAGCAGGTCATTGGTTGCATGCAGAAAATCCTTCCGAATTTTACCAAATTGTTACCAAATTTTTATAACATTGCAATGTTCAATTTATTATGTATGCATAATAATTGATAAATTTTCGGTATAATTACATACCTAAATTATATAATTAACAAATAGAAAAACTAAAATTTAAACAATCCCTAAAAATTATGAAGAAACTTTTACTCCTTTCTGTTTTTGCCTTGGCAACAGCAGTAACGTATGCTGGAGGGTATCGCGTGAGCCTTCAAGGAAACAAGTCCTTGGCAATGGGACACACAGGTGTTGCTATTGTAAATAGTAGCGAATCTGTATTTTTTAACCCAGCGGGTTTAGTATACCTAGAGAACAAATTGAGCATAACTGGCGGTGCCTTCGGAATATTTTCTGATGTTGCCTACCAGAACACTGAGACCGGAGCTTCGGCAATGACCGATAGCCCCTTGGGAACTCCTTTTTACCTGTACGGCTCTTACCAAGCAACAGATTGGCTGGCCTTTGGTATTGGGGTGTACACTCCCTTCGGAAGTACTGTGGAATATGAAGACGACTGGGCCGGATCTCACCTGGTGAACAATATAGACCTGGCAGCGATCTTTGTACAGCCTACTGTTTCCATTAAGTTAAGCGAGTATTTCAGTGTTGGTGGTGGTCCCATTTACGTAAGTGGTTCTGTAAACTTTAACCGAAACCTGAACCGTACATTGACAGATTTGGATGGGAACCGTTCAGAGGTGACTGTAGATGCTTCTGGAGTTTCTGAATGGGGATGGACCGTAGGGGCTATGTTCAGACCTACAGAAAAGTTGACCATTGGAGCACACTACCGTTCTGAGATTATTTTGGACGCAGAGGATGGCGATGCAGATTTTGAAAATATACCCAACTCGCCATTGACCCCTTTTGCCGATACAACTTTTGACGCATCACTACCACTCCCTGCCGAGATGACCGTAGGGCTTTCCTACCAGTTCTGCGATAAGTGGTTGTTTGCTTTCGACTTTAACCGTGCATTCTGGGATGTATACGAAAGCTTGGACCTAGATTTTGCTGATGAAAATATACCAGATTCAGTAAATCCGAGAAATTACAATAATGCCTCTACATATCGTTTTGGGTTACAATATGACGCAACAGATATGTTTACATTGAGAGCCGGTTACTACTTTGACGAATCTCCAGTGGCTGAAGGCTTCTTCTCCCCAGAGACTCCTAGAAACGATAGTAATGGGTACACTGCAGGACTTACTGTAAATGTTTCAGAAAGCTTGCAAATAGATGCTTCTTTCCTATACCTGCACTTCAATGAAGTTGATGCAACCTACGAAGGGTACACCGAAAATGGACAGGTGGCCCCGTTTGGTGGAACTTATAAGTCTAGTGCCTTTGCACCGGGATTGGGTATTACCTATAAAATGTAATTTAAAAAAATCAAGAACATGAAAAAAACAATATATATAGTATTAGGTGGCTTGCTAACCCTTGGTTTTGTAAGCTGTGAACCAGAATTTGACAACCCAGTAGATGAACCAGGTTTTTATACCACTGGAGATGCGGACATGAGCAATTTTGTAGCTGTAGGTAACTCACTAACTGCAGGATTTGCAGATGGTGCGTTATACATTACGGGACAAGAAAACTCTTACCCGAACATTATTGCACAACAGGCAGCCTTTGCCGATGGAGGAGAGTTTACGCAACCTTTAATGGCAGATAACTTAGGAGGACTCTTGCTTAATGGAGAACAAGTTGCTCAAAATAGATTTGTCCTACCGGCAGATCCAGCAACCGGAGAGCCATTAGGCCCAGTTGTGTTGGACGGAACCCCAACTACCGAGGTTACTACAAGCGAAACAGGACCGTTTAACAATATGGGAGTGCCAGGAGCCAAAAGTTTTCACTTAGTGACTCCAGGTTACAGCACCCTAAATCCATATTATGGTCGTATAGCCACAAGTAGTAGTGCTACGGTACTTGCAGATGCTGTTTCATTAAATCCATCCTTTTTTGCATTATGGATCGGTAATAACGATATCTTGAGTTATGCTACCAGCGGTGGAATAGGAGTGGACCAAACTGGAAACCTAGATCCTTCTACCTATGGAAACAATGATATTACCGACCCTAATGTATTTGCTTCCGTCTATAACGATCAAGTAAATGCATTGATGGCTGGAGCTTCTGGTGGAGTTTTGATTAATATACCAGATGTAACTTCCATTCCATTCTTTACTACGGTACCGGTACAATCCATCCCATTGGATGCTGCTACGGCTGCGGCTGTAAATGCCCAATTTGCTTTGTACAATAACCAAGTATTACCATTATTGGTGGGAGCAGGAGTCATTTCTCCGGAAGAAGCTGCATTGCGTGAAATAAACTTTACCGCTGGTGTAAACTTCCCAACAATAACTGACGATGATTTAACCGATGTTACAAACATCCTTATCTCTCAAGGAATCGATGCCGAGACTGCGGCTTTGTTAGGTCAATTACGCCAAGCGAATAACGACGACTTGGTTGTGTTAACGGCCTCTTCGGTATTGGGTGCTTTGGCAGATCCTTCAAACCCTCTTTCAGTTATTGGTGTGGCAGTACCGCTTCAAGACCAATTTGTACTTACAGGAACAGAGCAAGATAGAGTGAGTACGGCTACACAGGCCTACAATACTACTATTGTAACCTTGGCCACTGCAAACGATTTGGCTTTCGTAGATGCGCGCAGTGCCTTGGCACAAGTTGCCAATGGTGGCGTGGCGTACGATGCTGGATTGTTAACAAATGAGTTTGTGACAGGTGGAGCTTTTTCACTGGACGGTGTACACCCAACACCACGTGGATATGCCTATACAGCAAATCTAATTATTGAAGAGATAAACAGTAAGTACAATGCTACCATCCCTACAGTTAACATAGGGAACTACGGTACGATAACACTTACTAACAATGTAAGCAACTAGAACCGCTTCACTACTATTTTTAAAAACCGCATTACAATTGTGTAAGGCGGTTTTTTTGTTTGCAGGAATTTAAGGGATGCAGCTGAAATAAAGTATTGAATTTCAGTGTGGGAAATATTGTTCAATACTCTAAAAAAGCGTACTTTTGCAACCCGAAATTTATAGGATATACTAGATATTATGAACATCACGAAAAAGGAAGTAGATAAACTGAATGCAGTAGTAACTGTTGAAATTTCAAAAGACGATTATGCAGATAAGGTGCATACCATTTTGAGCAATTACCGAAAAAACGCCAATATCCCAGGTTTTAGAAAAGGTCATGTGCCTATGGGAATGGTAAAGAAACAATACGGTCAAGCAGTTTTGGTCGAGGAGGTGAACAAATTGTTGCAAGAAAATTTACATACGTTCTTAACAGAAGAAAAACTGGATGTGCTGGGCAATCCCATACCCCGTAACGAAAGCGAAATAGACTGGAACAGTGACGATTTCACCTTTGAGTTCGACCTTGGCCTTGCTCCAGAATTTGAAGTTGCCCTGCCAGGTAAAAAAGCGACCACCCACTACAAGATAGTGGCAGACGATGCGATGATAGACAATCAGGTTAAAACCATCTGTAAGCAATATGGAAAGTTGATAGCCAAGGATACTGTGGAGAAGGGCGACGAGGTTACAGGAACATTTAAAGCTGCTGAAAAAGATATAGAAAATAAAGCTACGATATCTCTGGAGGATATCAAGGGGAAAAAACAAACCACAGCATTGACCGGTGCAAAAGTAGGCGATGAGGTAGTGTTAAAGACCAAGGGATTGTTCAATGACGATCACGACAACCAAAAGTATTTAGGGGTTTCCCATGACGATGCCCACGGTTTGGATGTAGAGGTTACCTTTACGATTGAAGAAGTGAACCAACGCGAAATGGCCGAGTTGAACCAAGACTTGTTCGACAAGTTGTTTGGCGAAGGAGTGGTTACTTCAGAAGAAGAGTTGAGAGAAAAAATAAAGCAGGATGCCGAGGGGCAATTTGCACAACAGAGCGACCAAAAATTGTTGAACGATGTAGTGGAAGACCTTATTGAGAATACCAAGTTCGATCTTCCCAAAGAGTTCCTACAGCGCTGGATACAGGTCTCTGGAGAAAAACCAATGACCGAAGAAGAAGCCGCTGCAGAGTTGGAAAGAAGCGAAAAAGGATTGCGCTACCAATTGATTGAAGGAAAACTACGTGCAGACCATAAACTGCAGGTAACGTTCGACGAGCTGAAGGACTACGCCAAAAATATGATCAAGGCACAAATGGCACAGTACGGCAACACCAACCCAACCGAAGAGGAACTGGAAGGTATCTCCGCCAGAATCCTATCAAACCAAGAAGAGGTAAAACGCCTTACCGAACAGCTCAACACAAACAAGATGCTTCAGTTTTTCAAGGAAAAGGCAAAACTGAAGACCAAGGAAATTACCTACGAAAAGTTCGTAAAAGAAGCCTACGCCTAATTGAGTAAAAAATTAGGTATCTTTGAGGGCGTTGAAGGAACAGTTTCAACGCCCTTATTGTTTAAAAAAAGAATTTACAGTTTATATGAACTACGGAAAAGAATTTAAAGACTTTGCTATAAAGGATCAAGGCATTAGCAGTACGTACTACGACAAGATTTTAAGTAGTATGTACCCTGTGGGCCTTACCCCAAATATTATTGAAGAACGCCAGATGAATGCCGTTGCGATGGACGTATTCTCACGTCTTATGATGGACCGTATCATCTTTTTGGGTACCGGGATAAACGACCAGGTAGCAAACATTGTCCAAGCACAGTTGCTCTTTTTGGAAAGTACCGATGCTTCAAAGGATATCCAGATTTACATCAACTCCCCAGGAGGAAGCGTGTACGCTGGCTTGGGTATTTACGATACTATGCAATTCATAAAACCCGATGTAGCCACTATCTGTACAGGTATGGCAGCATCTATGGGAGCAGTATTGCTGTGTGCTGGAGAAAAAGGCAAGCGAAGTGGCCTTACCCACTCTAGGGTGATGATCCACCAACCACTGGGAGGCGCACAAGGGCAAGCCAGTGATATCGAGATTACAGCCCGTGAGATCATTACCCTAAAAGAAGAATTATATAAAATAATTGCCAAACATAGCGGCCAGCCATACGAGAAAGTGTATGAGGATAGCGACCGTGATTACTGGATGAAAGCAGACAAGGCAAAAGAATATGGTATGATAGACGAGATATTGTCTCGATAATCATTCCTAAAAACAAACTATGGCGAAAGAAGAATTAGAATGTTCGTTTTGTGGCCGTAAAAAAGCCGAGACTAACTTGCTCATCGCTGGGCTGGATGCCCATATTTGCGATAGATGTATAGAGCAAGCTCATGGCATTGTGGTTGAGGAAGCCCTACACACCTCCAACAACGAATTGGGGAAAGATGTAATGCTTAAGAAACCTAAGGCGATCAAGGAATTTCTGGACGATTATGTGATAGGGCAGGAATTCACCAAAAAAGTAATGTCGGTTGCAGTATACAACCACTATAAGCGCTTGTTACAGCCCAAAACAGACGACGATATTGAAATCCAAAAAAGTAATATTATTATCGTTGGGCAAACCGGTACGGGAAAAACCCTTATTGCGAAGACCATTGCCCGTATGCTCAATGTCCCGCTGGCCATTGTAGATGCTACGGTGCTTACCGAAGCAGGCTACGTGGGAGAAGATGTAGAGAGTATCCTTACCAGATTATTACAGGCAGCAGATTATAACCTGGAAAAAGCCCAGAACGGTATTGTTTTTATAGATGAAATAGATAAAATTGCTCGTAAGAGCGACAATCCCAGCATCACCCGTGACGTAAGTGGCGAAGGGGTGCAACAAGCCCTGCTGAAACTTCTTGAGGGAACCACAGTAAACGTTCCTCCCAAAGGAGGCCGTAAACACCCCGACCAAAAGTTTATCGAGGTAAACACCGAAAACATATTGTTTATCGCAGGAGGAGCCTTTGATGGTATTGATAGGCACATCTCAAAACGCTTGAATATGCAAGCTGTCGGATTTAGTGCATCAAAGAGTGAAGATGTGTTGAGCAAGGATAATATGCTGAAATATATAATCCCGAAAGATTTAAAGGACTTTGGGCTCATCCCAGAGATCATAGGTCGTTTGCCGGTGCTTACCTATATGAACCCGTTGGATAAAGGAACCCTGAGAGCTATATTGACCGAGCCTAAGAACGCCATCATCAAACAATATAAAAAACTGTTTCAGATGGATGATATAGATTTTGTGATAACCACTGAGGCTTTGGACTTCATAGTAGAACAGGCTGTAGAATATAAATTGGGAGCCAGAGGGCTACGGTCGCTCTGTGAAGCAGTGTTAACAGATGCCATGTACGACCTCCCCGGAGATGGGCAGACCAAGACCCTAAAGGTAACCAAGGCATACGCTGAAGAAAAGCTGAACAAAACTACCATTAAGAAACTCAAGGCAGTGTCTTAGAAAAAAAATAAGCCGGACAGCAATGTCCGGCTTATTACTTAACTTAACCTAACTAATTTATGGCATTTTTTAAATGCTATAAATGTTTTTAAGGTTGTACTACAACCGTTTTTATCTTTTTAGAAGCAATTTTTTGCTGAAATTGCTCTTTCTTATCCTTTAACGTGTAACCGGCCAATTCGGTATTTACTTTTTGTGTCGCTGTAGTTGAGGTTGCACAACTAGTAATACTTGTGGTCATGAGTACACATATTGCTACGTATAGTAATCTTTTCATTTGTGAGGTTATGTGAGGTTATTCAAATTGAACACTACAAACGTATGGCGTAAGAAAAATACTACCAAAAATTTTAGTTGAAACACAATTTATACTCGTTGAAATACAACAAAAATTCTGGATACTGTTGAAGCGCGAGAAACTTTGCCTTCCTGACTGTCTTTGAACGATGAAAGCGTAAGGTTGTCGATATCACCTTCGCTCCAATACGTATACATATTCGTTTAACACTTCCTTTTCCTCAACCGAAGCAGGGATTTTTTTATTTTTTAGGCATATATCATAGCTGCTGGATTTTTCGAGTACATCAAAACCCTCAACCTGTTCATAGAACGAATGGGGGAAATTTCCATGAGCAGTGGAACGTAACTTGAAGTCGGCACCAAAAAACTGTAAAAGCTTTTTGTATACTCCAGTATGTTCAATATCCTTTTTGTAGGATTCGCAAAGTATGATATCTCCTTTGTTCAAGTACCTCCTACAAAAAGACAGGAGTTGTTCTATTTTGGGTATCGGTAAAAAGAAAAACAGGCCTTCCATAACAACAATCCTTTGGTTTGAGGCATCCAAGGACACTTCTGTGAATAAAGACTCTAAATCAGACTTCTTCGTAATATCAAAACTTGCGTGGGTAACTTGCCGCTCGGGTAGTTTTTGAGTTCGTATAAACTTTTCTGTCTCTTTAACTTTATATGCAACAACATGGGGCAGGTCTATCTCAAAATGACGTAATTTTTCTGGCAATGTATAGGGGTACATGCTAAAGCCGGCCCCTATGTTTATAATTAAGATGTCTTTTTCAAGGGCGGTATACTTTTGTAGGTAGTTAAAAATAATTCGGTTTCGCCCACAGTGCAAGATGTTATCAAATTCAGAGACTTGTTCCGCAAATTTTTGAGCAATTTCATAGGCTCCTTTGTTTTGCCAGAGATGTGCATAGTTATCTAGACTGAATGTAGGGTCTTGCGCCCTGTAATGAGCAATAACAAAGGCGGTATCTTCTACTTGGTGGCTCATTGAGCATTAAGGGTAAGCAGTTCTTCGATATAATTACGGGAGTTGGATAGCCGGGGAACCTTGTGCTGGCCGCCCAGTTTTCCATTTCCTTTTAGCCAATCATAAAACAGGCGTTCCCTTGCGCAGTGTATGGTAGGAAACTTTAGTGTTGTGTTGTTGAAACGTTTTGCCTCGTAATCGCTATTCACCTCTTTGAGGGCCAGGTCAAATTCTTCGGAAAATACGCTGAAGTCTTTGGGAGGAGTCTTAAATTCTATAATCCATTCATGGGCGCCTTTTTCCTTTCCTTCCATAAAAATAGGTGCTGCAGTATAATCTACCACTTCGGTATTGGTGAGGGAAGATGCTTTTCGGAGGGCTGCTTCAGCGTTTTCAATAATCAACTCTTCACCAAAAGCATTGATGTGGTGCTTGGTTCGCCCTGTTACTTTAATTCTGTAGGGATGTATGGAGGTAAACCGAACGGTATCGCCAATCTTATAGCGCCATAGCCCAGCATTGGTAGTAATGATGATGGCGTAATTTTTCCCTTCTTCCACTTCGGCCAAGGGTATAATGGTCTCTTTTGCGGTACCGTAGGTGTCCATTGGTATAAACTCGTAAAAAATACCATAGTCCAGCATCAATAAAAGTTCTTTGTTGGCATTACGGTCCTGGATGGCAAAGAAACCTTCCGAAGCATTATAGATTTCGTAATACCTGAAATTTCCCCTTGGTAATATCTTGTTGTACTGCTCTATGTAGGGCTCAAAGCTCACGCCGCCGTGAAAATAGACTTCTAGGTTTGGCCAGATTTCAAAAAGGTCTTCCTTTCCTGTGGTTTCCAGTACATTGTTCAACAGTACCAGCATCCAGGAGGGTACGCCTGCAAGGCTTGTAACCTTTTCCTTAATGGTTTCGTTAACAATGGCTTGCATCTTGGTTTCCCAATCTGCCATCAGGGAGATTTCATTTTTGGGCGTGCTGCTGTATTCTGCCCAAAATGGCATATTGTCTATCAATATAGCTGAAAGATCCCCAAAAACCGTCCCATTTTCTTGGTACAGCTCCTTACTGCCTCCCAATCGCAATCCCTTGCCCACAAAGAGCTGGGAGTCTGGGTTGTTGTTCAGGTACATACATAACAAATCCTTGCTGGCGGCATAATGGCAATGTTCCAGAGAGTCGCTACTCACCGGGATAAATTTACTCTTGGCATTGGTGGTGCCACTGGATTTTGCAAACCATCTAATAGGGGTGGGCCAGAAGATATTGTGCTCCCCTTTTCTTGCACGCTCAATACGTTCTTGGTTTTCTTCGTAGGTGGTTACGGGAACTCTGTAGGCATATTCCTGATAGGATTTTATCGTGCTAAAGTCGTACTGTTTACCAATCTCGGTGTGTTTTGCTTTTTGTATCAGGTTTTGTAGCAGCTCTTCCTGTACATCTATAGGGTATTTAAGGAACAGCTCTATTTGGTGGAACCGTTTCTTCAAAAACCAGGAGGCAATAGAATTTACAATGGGGATTGGCATATATTTCTGCTATCTTTATGCAATAAAAATACTATTTTTTCTTTTAGCGGATTTCAGTTTTTCAAAATTGAAATCGTTTAAAATCTACACCCTTAGCAATTAATGGAATACAAAGGAGTTCTTCGAAAAATGCAGACCGAAAATGGGTCGCCCATTCAATATTACCTTGTGTTTGAGAATGATTTTATACACGTGAACCAATTATTGGACAAACACCTTACAATTGAATTTTCTGGCTACGAGTGCCTCAATTGTGGGTTGAACAAAAAAATATTCCGTCAGGGGTATTGCTACGATTGTTTTTACGAAGTACCCCAAGCGGCCGATTGGGTAATGAAACCCGAATTGAGCACAGCACACCTGGACAAGGAGGACCGTGACCTGGAATACGAGAAACGGGTACAACTGCAACCCCACATTGTATATCTTGCCAACAGTAGCAACGTAAAGGTGGGCGTAACGCGAAAGACCCAAGTCCCTACCCGCTGGATAGACCAAGGCGCCCACGAGGCCATTGAGATTGTTGAGGTTCCCAATAGGTATCTTGCCGGGATTACCGAAGTAGCCCTAAAAGACCACGTAGGCGATAAGACCAATTGGCGCACTATGCTGAAGAACGAGATAAAAGATGAAAATTTAGTGGAATGGCGCGATAGGTTGAAGCAATACATCCCAGAAGAAGCCTTGCCGTACTATCTTGAGAACAATACCGAAACCAACCTAGAGTTCCCGGTATTGCAATACCCCACCAGCCTGAAGAGCCTCAACCTACAGAAAACACCCTCTTTTGAAGGCGTGCTGAAGGGCATTAAAGCGCAGTACCTGATCTTTGAAGGAAACACCGTGTTCAACGTAAGAGGGAGTGAGGGATATGTTGTTACAATTTCGGTGCTTTAGTCGAATAGCATCCTCACAAACTGAACAATGGAGCCAATTACAAGCGCTGCACCTACGATATGCATTACCAAAGGGTGCTTGTTCTTCTTACGCTGTTTGATTTTTTTGCTCATTTTCCCGTAATAATAGAGTGTTGTAATCTTTCCCAACAAAATACCCGTAAAGAACAGTGCAAGGTTTAAAATAGGGCTGAATTTTGAAAGAGAAAACAAATACGTATTACACACGCTAATAATTAAGATCCAAAATACAAGAGCCGGGGGATTTACCAACGCCAACAGCAAGCCTTTCCAAAAGTTACCGATCTTTACATCTTTGGAAAGGGGGTTCTCAAAATCTATGTGAAGCTTGTTTCGCAATAGTATCAATACGCCTATAGAGAAAAACACAAAAAGGATGGTGTATTGTATCCATGGGTTTTCTTCGAAAAAATCGGTGAAAGCACGGCTGTACTGCAATGCTAAAAATGATAATATAACGCTGCCAATCCCAGCGCCCAAAGTAATCCTGAAACCCTTGGAAAATGTAGTTGCCAATGTAGTTGTTACAACAGCTATGTTGGAAGAGCTTGCGGGAATGGCTCCTATGCCAGACGCCATGTAGCCTACGAGCAAAAAGGACACCAGCATAAATAGTTCATAGATCATAGGCTTGCATTTAATAGGTGCCTCTTGGACAAACCGTTAATTGATACTATCTTTTTTCTTGTTGCCAAACAATCCCCCAATAATATCCTTAACAACCTCAGTAGTGTTGGATTGTTGGTTTCCGGTAGTATTGGTGTTTGTGGAATCTTTTGGTTTGTTGCCACCGCCAATAAGGTCCTCTAAAATACCGGTTCCCTTGTCTTTTAGATCCTGCTTTTGCTTTTCAATCAATTTTTGTGTCAAGGTGGTCACGGCCGCTTTGGTGTCTACCGAAATTTTTGGGTTGTTTATGGTTCCGTTGAGACCAATGGGCAGGTTTACCTTGGTGTTCTCAGCTTCGGACGGGTCTAGTTTTGCCAATAGGTTGCTTACTTCGCCCCCCAAATATGTTGCGGGAACGTCCAAATTTACATTGTAGTTGATGGTTTTGTCCAAACCGTGCGATCCAGCTACGGTCACGCCAATGCCCTTTACATCAAAATCGAAGGGTTGCACCTCTATATTTCCATTGTTAAACTGTAGCACCGTACTCACATCCCGAAGGCTCAGCCTATCCAGATCCAAGAACTCCACACGCTCTCCCAGTTTTGAGAGCAAGGGGCTTTTTTGTTTGTCCACTTCAGCAGTAATAATTTGTGCCAGGGCATCTCCGGCCAGCGTTGTGAGCTTGGGGGTAAGGTCGTTGTTGAGCTCACCGTTCAGGTTAATGGTGGTGTTGAGGTCACCTTGTAACGATTTTGCGATAGGCGCCAAGAAACTCAATAAATCCAATTGCTGAAAAGAGCTTGCAATGTCTATCTGGTCCAAGTCCAGCTCCATCGCGAAGGTGGGCACGGTGTTCTTGGTCGAAACATTTCCGCCCAAGGCAATATTTCCGCCCAAGAGCGATGAGGTAACATTGCTCAACGTAGCGGTTTCATTTTTAATGGAAACACTTCCCTTGGCATTGTCCAGCGTGAGATCGTCATAAATTACCTTGTTGGCCGAAAAATTGAGCGTGGCGTCCAAAAAGTCAGGGATTTTAATACTTTCTTTTGGGGCCGTAGCTACTCGCGAATTGGCTGTTTCAGGGTTTGTTTCGTTTGTAGTGCTTCCTTCGGCCATAAAATCATTTAAGTTGAAGGTATTGGAAGTTACATTGAACGTTCCCTTCAAGTCCTGCTTCGCCATAACCCATGGGATAAGGTTTTGTATATTTCCGTTGGCCTGTACATCGGTTCCGCCGGTGGTGGCGGTCATTTCGTTCAATTGGATGTTGCCGGGAGACATGGTGATAGCCGCATTGCCTATATTTATTGGGCTCTTAAAGGCCGCATCGGTATAGGTAAAGTCCCGTAGACTCGCGGTACCATTTGTTTTAATGTTTTGGTATTGCTCATTCTCTACGCTGGCCATATCGAAGTTTGTGGTCACATCGGCAGTAAAAACACCGCGTAAGGGCTGTTCCATTTCAATAGGGAGTACTTGGTCTATATTTGCCAAATCCAACGTTCCTTTCAGCGCAAGGTTTACCAGTGCATTTTCAGTGAGATTTCTAATGCTCCCGTTGGCGGTAAAAAGTTCGTCGTCTATCCTGAAGGTGAGATTGCCAATGGTAAGGTAAGTGTCCTTCACAAAACCAGTTTCGTTCATTAAGTCTGCGTTAATGGTAATATTGCGCACTGTTTTGGGCAGGTCCGGATATTTAAAGGAGGCGTTGTTGCTGCGTACCTTTATGTCCATTGTGGGAATACGTTCTTCGTCCACGATGCCCTTCAGCTTTCCGTTCACGGTAAAATCGCCCGTAGTGTCCACTCCGTCCAGTTCCTTTACGTACACTTTTGGTATCACGGCAAGGAAATTCTTAAAATCTGAAGAAGGCGTTTTAAAAGTCAAGTCAATCTCATTATTGTTTTCGTTCACCTTTACAAAACCGTCAAAAGTGAGCGGTAGTTGGTTGATCTTGGCCTCGTTTTCTAGAAAGGTATATTTCTGGTTCTTTAGGTCCAGCTGAAAATTGGCATCTAGGGATACTTCGTTTTGGTTCAAGTATTCAATATCGCCCAGTTTAAAAGATATCAGTGCATTGGTGGTCGTTGCAAGATTGGAGACATCCAGCGAAAAATCACCATCGCCCTCGTGGTTCAGCTCGGTCAAGGTGAGGTAGGTTTCGGTGGTTTCATCTATATACTTTAGGCGTGTGTTGTTTATCTCGTAGTGTTGCAGGTCGAACACAAACCCTTTTTCTTCAGCAGTAGCATTTTCGTCTGCGATGGGGGCATCATTCTTTACGGCCACATCGTAATTGGCATTGCCCAAGCTATCCACTTGTATGTTTATGTATGCATTATCCAGCTGGAGCGCATCTACCTTAATGGACTCGTTGCTGCTCTTGAACAACTGGGTAATGCCCATATCTATCTTTAGAGCT
The DNA here is from genome assembly GCF_003353425.1 of Marinirhabdus gelatinilytica. Classification (GTDB taxonomy): domain Bacteria; phylum Bacteroidota; class Bacteroidia; order Flavobacteriales; family Flavobacteriaceae; genus Marinirhabdus; species Marinirhabdus gelatinilytica. Next base: position 6,306 of record NZ_QRAO01000009.1, on the reverse strand, counting down.
TCGCCACTCGCCAGGGTGTCTCCCGCAAATGGCGCATTGTTGATTACCGAAAAATCCTTCACCACTACGGCTGCATTGGGAAAACTTCGGAAGAGGCTCAAATCCAGCTCTTCCCAGGCCACGGTAGCGTTCAGGTTTTTGTTGATGTTCTCTTTCAGTAGGTCTTCAATGGTTCCCTTAAACAGAAAGGGTGCGAGTACTAGCAGCAGCACTACCACTCCTAAAACGATTCCTACAATTTTTAATAGCTTTTTCATCTTTGTAATTTCTGAAATTTTATTCTTTTCTTTTTATAGCTTCGACAGTTGACTGTTGTAACGAGGGTGTATCGTACTTGAGTTCTTCTCCCATCCCCAATCCAAAACGTTTCCGTAGCGCAAATACACAAGCGTACAGTAATGGGGTGTCCAGTGCGGCAACCAACACCTTAAAAAGAAACCCGCTCAATAACAGGGCTCCAAAGAGGGGCCAATCAATCTTCCCGAAGCTGCACAACAGCAATAGTACCGTGAAGGTATCTACAAACTGCGACAGAAAGGTAGAGCAGTTGTTGCGTAGCCAGAGGTGTTTGCCCTTGGTGAGCCGTTTCCAAAAATGGAACAGCTGTATGTCTATATACTGCGCCAGCAAATAGGCCATCATAGAGGCAAAGACCGCAATGGCCGTAGCGCCAAACACGGTATGGAACAGGGTATCGTCCACGGGACTCCAAGTTGTTGCTGGAACCACATCGGCCACGTACACAATGAGCAACGAAAAGAACGAAGCGAATATCCCCGCGGTAACCACTTGGTTCGCCTTTTTCTTGCCGTATACCTCGCTTATCACATCGGTTATCAAAAAAGTGATGGGATAGGGAAGGATCCCCACCGAAATCTCAAAGGTGTACCAACCAAAAAAATCCCACGAAAAGAATTTTTGGAATATGAGATTGCTCACCACCAATGCCGAAATGAACAACGCCCCCAAAATGAAGTAGATACGTTGCGCTAACAAAATGTCCTTATTGGGAAGCTGCTTCAAAATTTTAGATTGTAGTACAAAGATACTAGAGAGTTATTCGGTTTTCCTTAATTTCGTCTTAAAACCAAAATTCACCGTTATCACTACCTACAACAACATATATCTATCTTTGGGGAGCAATATGGGCAACCGTTTCGAGTATCTGCAACGAGCGGTAGATGCCGTTTTTACTGAAATTGGAGCCATCCATAAAATATCTTCGGTATATGAAACCCCCGCGCTTGGGTTTGATGGTGATGCTTTTTTGAACTGTGTCCTCTGGGTACGCACCACCCTCACCGCCAAACAAACGCTAAAGGCGATACAGAAAATTGAAGGGAAACTGGGCAGGAACCGTGCTGCAACCTTGCAAACATACATACCGCGAACTATCGATATAGACATATTGCTTTATAACGATGAGGCATTTGCTGAAAAGAACCTACAGGTTCCACACCCCCGTATGCAGGACCGGAGGTTCGTGCTCCAGCCCTTGGCCGAGGTAAACGGGCAGCTACGACACCCCGTACTGAAGGATAATGTGATAAAACTACTTTCCAAAACCAAGGACGAGAGCCAGATTGCCAAACAATCCAAATGGTTGCGCAACCCAAAACAGGATTACGATATCTCAAGGCTGAATTATATTGCCATTGAAGGAAACATTGGCGCCGGAAAAACCAGCCTGGCCACAAAACTGGCAACCGATTTTAATGCAAAACTTATCCTGGAGCGCTTTAAGGACAACCCTTTCTTGCCCAAATTCTATGAGGACCAGCAACGCTATGCCTTCCCGTTGGAAATGTCCTTCCTGGCCGATAGGTACCAGCAATTGTTGGAAGACATCACCCAGTTCGACCTGTTCAAGGATTGTGTGGTGGCAGATTACGATGCGTACAAGAGCCTCATCTTTGCCAAAGTCACCTTGGCCGAAGAGGAATACAACCTCTACAAAAAACTGTTCCACTTAATGCACAAGGAGCTCCCCAAGCCCGATGTATACGTATACCTATACCAAAATACCGAGCGACTGTTGGAGAACATACAAAAACGGGGCAGAAAATACGAAAAGGGGATTGCGCCAGAGTACCTCCAAAAAATCAATGAAGGCTATCTACAATTCATCAAGACCCAACCGAAGGAGAAGGTAAAGATCATCGATGTTTCAGAAAAAGATTTTGTGAAAAACCGAAAGGACTATTTGGGGGTGCTACAGCAAATTCTTGAATGATCCATAACTTTTAAATTTCAAGCTGCAAGGAGGGGGTTGTGCTTTGTGTATAACAGTAAAAAACCTTTCGGTCCATTAGCTAACAACTTCAGCTTACTTTGCGTGGTATTGCTACACTTGTTGCAGTTTGCAGAACAGGTCCCAGGCCACTACCCCGCAGCTTACCGAGATGTTCAGGGAGTGTTTGGTGCCGTACTGTGGGATCTCGATCACGGCATCGCTGGCCGAAACCACTTGTTGCTGTACCCCTTTTACCTCATTGCCAAACACCACGGCATATTTCAACGCCTTCTGTACCGAAAATTCCTGTAACGGGATGGCCAGTTCTGCCTGCTCTATGGAAGCTACAAACACCCCTTCGCTTTGTAGTTTTTCCAATACCTCCTGGGTGTTCTTGGCATATTCCCACGCTACGCTATCGGTAGCGCCCAGGGCGGTTTTTTGGATGTCCTTATGTGGTGGTTGTGCCGTGATACCGCACAGGTAAATTTTTTCTACTAAAAACGCATCGGCCGTGCGGAACACCGAGCCTATGTTGTTCAGGCTGCGAATGTTGTCCAAGATAATAATGAGCGGGGTCTTTGCAGCAGTTTTAAAGGCCGCTGCATCGATACGGTCCAGTTCGCTATTTTTTAGTTTTCGGTGCTTCATAGGTTGGCAAAGGTAATGAGATTAATCCGGCTTGGTTTTGATTTGTTTTTTTGGTAGTTTTATAAGATTATGAATACCGTAACCCTTACATCATTCAAACATAATCTAAAAACTTGCTTGGGCATTAAGTTTCGGTATGATTACGAGGTTAAGGAATACATAAAAACCTTTCCGGGGGTGCGATGGACCAAAACCCATAAGTGTTTCTATATTTATTACGATGAGGCACGTATAAAAGCATTGAAAGTCCATTTGCGTGCGGGTGATTTGAGCATAAACGAAGAAATACAGTCGATTGTTGAAAGCGATAGGAAGGGTACCATAATACGAGCTAAACCATTGAACAAGGAAAAAACCGAGGTTTATGGACATTTCATTAAATTTTTAAAGGGGAAGCGGTTCAGCGAGAGTACGGTTTCTACCTACGGAGGATTTGTGTTGGACTTCTTACGCTTTACCGAAGAAAAGCCAGTAGATTCGCTTACAGCCGATGATGTTCGGCTCTATTTGGAATGGGCTGTTGGCACCTTGAACTATGCAGTGAGCACCCACAGGCAAATTGTGAGTGCGTTGCGGCATTTTGCCTATTTTTACCCGGCCTGTGCTATAGATGGAGATGCTATTTATATGCCCAAGAAGGATAAGAAACTTCCTGTTGTTTTGAGTGTGGAGGAGGTATTAAAACTTATCCAGGTAACTAAGAACTTAAAGCACCGTACTATAATAGCAATGCTGTATTCGTCGGGACTGCGAATTGGAGAACTTTTGAGCCTAGAACTACGAGACTTTGATTTAAAAAGGAACCAACTGCACATAAAGAATGGGAAAGGTAAAAAAGACAGGTATGTAACCCTCGCCACTAGCCTGCATCCAATTTTGAAAAATTATTACGCAACCTATAAGCCTAAGAATTTTTTTATTGAGAACCCCAAAGGGAATAACTACAGTGCTACCTCGATACGTTCTTTTTTGAAGAAGAGTTGTCAGGCCGCAGGTATTTCAAAGCGGGTTACGCCACATTCGTTGAGGCACAGTTATGCTACCCATTTATTGGAGCAGGGCACGGATATTCGTTATATCCAGGAGCTTTTAGGACATTCAAGACCAGAGACCACGATGGTATATACGCATGTATCGAAAAAAGATTTAAGGGGTATAAAGAGCCCCTTGGATATTGCGTTGAATAAATTAACTTTACGGGATAACAACGGCGATTTTGCGTTATTATCCTAATCCATTTACGGTATAACGACGATAAATTACTTTATATAACAAGTTGCCCTCAATAGCTCCGACTGAAATTCTGCCGAATTTAAGCCGTCGCGATCAATCGGACTCCGGTCCGGGTCTTGCGAACGAATGCTGACGCTCACTCTGCTGATAAAATCGAAAACCGAACTGATTAAGTAAACGGCTGATTTTTTACTCGAACGCTGATTTTTGACAATCTGAGCGGAGCATTGCGCTGATTGGATTCCCGAAAAAGCCACTCGGCCGACTTACTCGTGCGTGTCGCAAAAGAGGGCAACAATGTTTATAATTTATGGCTCGATTTCGGCTATGGGGAAAATTTTGGTAATTTTAAGACCAAATATTTACAGCTGAACATTTTGTAGTGGTTCAAACGCCACAAATCATAAACCAGACCGTTGTGCAACATTGGAAAAAAAAATCGAGAATTGAATAAAATTGGTAAACTTGAAATTCAAGAAAGTGAAATACTAAAATATCAAGAAGTAGAAGATTTTTTCGTTAATAATGAAAATGTTATTCTCGTTTCTCGAAATGGAGCAATAGACTTTTCAATTGTCACCGAACTGATAAAACAAGCGGAAAGCAAACCGAACTTATATGGGATTTTAACTAAAAAACAGTTTGAGAATAATTGGAAATTACAATATATTGGACAACGTAAAGCAAAATATATTCGAGACCGATTAAGACAACATCTCATAAAAAAAGACATTAGAACTGGAGCTCAATTGGAACGAGTAAATCAAGAGTTGAAAAACGGTGGAGATATTGGAATTAAACTTTTTTCTGTAAAACCTGACGAATTGCGACAATTCTACGAGCAGAAATTGATGAATAAAATAGAAACGCTTTGGAATAAGCACAGATAATATAAATATGGACGCATTAAACAAATTAGTAAACCAAAAGGTAATTGCTTTGATAGAAAGCGACGAAAAAAATTATGAAATCGAAGGAACTGTAATCGGAGTTGACGTAAATGACTTCTATTTTTACGAAAAAGGAGAACCGATTTTTGTGACTGTTTCTATAAATCCAACTGATGAAATTCCAGACGGAATTGAAGATGACGAATTTCACGAAATACCATTAGAAAAAATAAGGAAAGCGTAACAAGATTGCGGGAACAACGTTGCACAACAACGTATAAAAATAATAGGGCAATTGTAGTAAAACTGAATGGTTCGGGCGCATTTGCAAGGTCGCCAAATTTTTAAATTTGGCTTATTGAGAAAAAAAAGTAATAAGAAAAATTTAAAAATTCGGCTTGTGCTCAACCGAATGGATAGCGTGCAAATCAGCCCTACTATTCTTATACAAGACCGTTGTGGTGCATTTAAGAAAAAAATTGAGATACAAAAAAAATTAAGTGAAAGCGGAAATAATTAACCAACCTTACTCTGGAGAATATGAGGAGCGAATATACGATTTAGAAAGCGTGTGGAATTCTCAATCTTGGACTTGGATAATGTTTACGGACGATTACGGAATTGAAAAAGTTGGACAATTTCGCGGATTTCCAAAAGACGTAAAAATATCTAAACAGAAAAATGAAATTGTTGTTCTGACTTCAGATTGTGCATTTCATTTGGATGCGACTGAATTGAATATAATTGAGGCAGAAAAACAGGTTGATTATGGAAATTTAGAAGTTACGCCGACTGGAACTTTTATTTTTTCAGAATATAGTGATATTTATAAAATGGAAAAATCTCTATCTAATATGCAAAAAATAGAAAGTCCTTTCAAAATGGACTTTATCGAATTTAAATGTTGGAATGGAAATATTTTGGAGTTTGAGTGTGACGAAATAAGAGATTATGAAAAGCGTGAAAAGATGGAATTAAATGTAGAAAATTGGACAATCAAACCGAATAAAAACGCACCACAACAACGCATATAATACAGCGGGTCAAATGGTTAAATGAATTGTATTTCCTACAAATAATTGTAAATTAGTCACGCGGATAAATACGTAGTGGCGGCGCCACTGCCCACGGCTGATTCGCACGCTGACGCTTCCAACGCTTGCCGAAGCTGCCGCTCAAGACCCGCCGTATCATATGCAAAACCGTTAGCAAAAACAGTACCTCAGCGAAATTTCAGCATTTTAGTGGAGTAAAGAGGCCTCATCATTTATGAGTAACTTTTTGCTGTGGTTTATGTCT
>NZ_QRAO01000008.1 GCF_003353425.1 Marinirhabdus gelatinilytica | reverse complement strand
CTTGATAAAAGAATAATCTGCTAGATTATTTTAACCAACCAAAAAGAAACCCCCTTCCAGCAATGGAAGGGGGTTTCACTTTTTTATAGGTTAGTAATTCCTACTTTTTGTTCTGTTGTTCTTTGATGGTTTTTTTATCTACATCAAATTTATTGGTATCCCGTTTTGTCTTTGGGTTGGGATTAGTAGGGGTATCTTGTTCGGTTTTTCTTTCAAATTTCTTAGCCATCACATTTTGTTTTTAGATTGAACTATCAAGATACAATCCCAAGAACTTAAAAGCCGTTAAGGCAACGATAAAACCCTGTTAAACCTTAACGGAGATCTTTAACAAATTCTGGAATACCTTCTATACCTTTTGTAGACAGCATTTTTATAAATGCACTGCCAATAATAGCTCCATTGGCATTTTTAGTTGCGGTAGCAAAGGATTGGGCATTACTTATTCCGAAACCAACAATTTGTGGGTTTTTGAGGTTCATTTTTGAAATCCTTTCAAAATAATTTATTTGGTCTTTGCCAAAGCCTTTTTTGGCCCCCGTGACCGAAGCACTGCTCACCATATAGATGAAGCCGTTGCTGGCACTATCTATTTCTCTGATACGTTCGTTGGAAGTTTGGGGGGTAATTAGGAATACATTGACCAAGCCATATTTCTCGAAAATTTCCTGATAGTGTTCTTGGTATTCGGCCAAGGGGAGATCTGGGAGAATGAGCCCGTCAACCCCAATCTCGTGGCACTTTTTACAGAAATCCTCCACTCCATATTGCAATACGGGATTAAAATAGCCCATAATAATTAGGGGGATGGTTATTTTTTCTCGAATTCCTTGGAGTTGTTGAAAGAGTTTCTGGGTAGTCATTCCATTTTTTAGCGCTTGGGTAGAGCTGGCCTGTATAGTAGGGCCATCTGCCAGGGGGTCGCTAAAGGGAAGGCCAATCTCCACCATATCTACACCATTGGCTTCTAAAGATTGTAAGATGGGAACTGTGTCCCCTAGATTAGGATATCCTGCTGTGAAGTATATGGACAACAGTTTTTTGTCTTTGTTTAAATGGCTTTGGATTCGGTTCATAAATCTTTAATCTTTTTGTATTTGCGAGAGGGATAGAGTACGCTACCGTGTAGCGACGAAAGCCCGACCCGATTAGGGGCTCGCCCTAAAAGTTAAAATAATCGATATAGGTGTTTAAATCTTTATCTCCACGACCGCTCAAATTGATTACGACCACATCATCTTTTTTAAATTTTTTAGTTTCAAAAACTGCCAGTGCATGGCTGGTCTCGATTGCGGGAATAATTCCTTCGAGCTTGCACAGTTCCAGCCCAGCTTGCATAGCGGCCTCGTCTGTGATAGCAATGAATTGTGCCCGACCACTGGCGTACAAGTGTGCGTGCATGGGGCCTACGCCAGGGTAGTCCAACCCGGCCGAAATACTGTAGGGCTCGGTAATTTGTCCATCATGGGTTTGCATCAACAAAGTCTTGCTTCCATGGATTATGCCCATTTTTCCCAATGCCGATGTAGCGGCGCTCTCGCCACTGTTAACGCCTTTCCCTGCTGCTTCTACTGCAATAATACCAACTTTTGGATTGTCCAGGTAATGGTAATAGGCTCCTGCGGCATTACTGCCACCACCTACACAGGCCACCACATAATCTGGTGCTTCGCGATTTTCTTTCACTTGTAGCTGGTTTTTGATTTCCTTAGAAATGACACTCTGGAACCGTGCGACCATATCTGGATAGGGGTGGGGGCCTACAACGCTCCCAATAATGTAGTGTGTATTGGTTGGGTTGTTTATCCAATCCCTGATGGCCTCGTTGGTAGCATCTTTTAACGTCTTGCTTCCGCTCGAGGCTGGGACCACGGTGGCTCCAAGCATTTTCATACGTGCAACGTTGGGTGCTTGGCGTTTAATGTCTATCTCGCCCATGTACACAATACATTCTAAACCCATCAACGCGCAAACGGTTGCGGTGGCTACACCGTGCTGTCCGGCGCCGGTTTCGGCAATGATGCGGTCCTTGCCCAAGCGTTTTGCCATAAGGATTTGCCCAATGGTGTTGTTTACTTTGTGTGCCCCTGTATGGCAAAGATCCTCGCGTTTCAAGTATATCTTGGTGTTGTGTTTTTCTGAAAGGCGTTTGGCAAAATAGAGTGGGGTGGGACGCCCAACATATTCGTTTAATAACTGCTGGAACTCCTTTTGGAATGCCTCTTCTTGCATTACACTCAAGTAGTTTTGCCGTAATTCCTCCACGTTGGGATAGAGCATCTCAGGGATGTACGCGCCTCCAAAATCGCCGTAGTAGCCTTTCTCGTTAACGTTGAAGGAGTTTAATGGGTGTGCTTTATTGTCCATTGTTTTTTAATTCACTTATTAAAATGTGTAAATCGTCTATTTTTTTTAATCCAGGCTCAATTTCAAACTTGCTGTTTATGTCTATCGCTAGTATGGGGAGGTTGGTTTTTAGGATATCCTGTATTGCTGAAATCTCTTCCAAACCTATCCCGCCACTTAAAACGAAAGGTTTTTGCGAGGGGTATTCTTCTAATACGTTCCAGTTAAAAGTATAGCCATTGCCGCCTTTTTCGGCGCCTTTTGTGTCGAAAAGAAATGCATCTACATAGGGTTCATAGGGAATTAGTTGGTCGAAGTTGAAGGTTTCTTTTATGGAGAAAACCTTCCAGATGCTTACATCCCCTCCCAAGCCCTTCCCGAGGGAGAATGTGTTTAAGTGTTCATTTATACTTCTGCAATATCCAGGGCTTTCCTCGCCGTGGAGTTGCACCCCATCTAGTTGAAATTTCTCTACTTTTTCAGCAACAAAATCCAGGGGAGCATCTACAAAAACACCAATTTTTTTTACAGTAGTGGGCAGCATTGGGACTTCTTCCGTAAAATTACGTTTGCTTCCTCCATAAAATATAAAGCCTAAATAATCGGGTTGCAGGGCAGCGACCGCTTGGGGATTGTATTTCATTCCGCAAATTTTAATACCAACCTCCCCCAAAGGAGTGGGAGCGTTTGTATGGTCTACTCTATTCATTGGATAGGTTTTTAATAAATTGTTTGGCCGTTTCGCCTGGGTTTTCGGTCTTCATGAAATGTTCGCCTATCAAAAAACCTTGGTAGCCATAGTTTTTTAATTCTGAAATGGCCTCAATATTGCTGATTCCACTTTCTGAAACTTTCACGAAATCTTGCGGGATTTTACTTGCTAAGGCTTTACTTATTTCAATTGAAGTTTTAAATGTCTTTAAGTTTCGGTTGTTTACCCCTAACATGTCTACTGTTTCGCACAAGGATTTTTGTAGTTCCTCTTCATTGTGTATTTCCAACAGCACATCCAAATGCAACGATTTTGCAAGGGTTGAAAATTCTTTTAGCTCTTTTGCTGAAAGGCAGGCCGCTATCAACAAAATAGCATCGGCCCCGTAGGCTTTGGCTTCGTAAATTTGGTAGGGGTCTATGATGAACTCCTTCCTAAGTAAAGGGATAGAAGTTGCTTGCCTAGCCACCACAAGATCGTCCAAGGAACCACCAAAGAAATTTGTGTCGGTTAAAACAGACATGCCGCTTACTGCTGCACTTTCATATCCTCTCGCCACATCCTGTATCTGTACTTTGTTATTTATAATGGGCTTGCTGGGTGATTTTCGTTTATGTTCGGCAATGATACCTGTGGAAGCTTTTTTTAGGGCTGTTGCCAGCGATTTGGTTTCCTGTTGGAACCATTTGGATTGTTCCAATAGCGAAATGGGAAATGCTTCTTTTTTTGCTGAAACTTCCTTGCGTTTATAGTATGTTATTTTTTTTAAGATATCCATTGTTTTGTCCCTGTCCTAAACCTGCTTCATACCTCCCAAAAAGGAAAGAGTTGTGTTTTTAATTAAAATTTTCACTGATGTGTTGAAGTTTTTTTAATGCACCCAAGGCTTTTCCGCACCCAAGGCTATCTTTTGCGCGTTCAAACCCCTCGGTTATGGAGCATTCTTCAACGGTACTTATTGCCAGTGCTGCATTGGCGCATACAACGTTATTTTGTGCTTGGGTTCCGTTTCCTTTTAAAATTTCGGTAAAAATAGTTGCTGATTCTTCAACCGTTCTACCTCCGTAAATTTCTGTTTGCTCTATTTGTGGTACGCCAAATGTTGCTGGTGTCAATACTGTTTCGGTTTTGTTTGAAATCATTTTAACCGGTCCCGTCAACGCTACTTCATCATAACCATCCATAGCATGTAGAATAGCATAATTTTTTGTCCCTTTTTGATATAGGTAACCGTATTTTCTTGCCAGTTCGAGATTGAAAACCCCCACCAACTGATTTTTAGGAAATGCCGGATTTACCATAGGCCCCAGCATATTGAAAAAAGTCTTTACTCCCAATTCCCTACGAATTGGCGCCACATTTTTCATAGCGGGGTGAAAGAGTGGTGCGTGCAGAACACAAATGTTGGCTTCTTCCAAACAGCGAATTAAGAGATCCTCTTCATTACTGAATTGTATTCCCAACTGTTCCATAACATTGCTGCTCCCGCTTATGGAAGATACACCGTAATTCCCGTGCTTGGTCACCTTTACCCCAGCACCTGCCGTGATAAAACTCGCAAGGGTTGAAATGTTAAAGGTGTTCTTGCCATCACCACCCGTTCCGCAGAGGTCGATGGTGTTATAATCGCTCACATCGATTTTTATGCACAGGTCCAGCAAGGCATCCCGAAAGCCCTCAAGTTCCTCAATGGTTACGCTACGCATCATATACACCGTTAAGAAAGCGGCGATTTGTGCTTGATTGAATTTTCCTTCAGAAATTTGTACGAGGATATTTCTCGCTTCCTCTTTGGTGAGCAGTTCGTGGTTTATGAGTCTGTTAAGTATGGTTTTCATAGTACCCCTCTTGGTCTCCCCCAAAGGAGAGAAGTTTTTGTTTTATTTATAGTTCGTCACCGAAATGTCTTGTTCCTATAACTTGCACGTTTTTACGCTCTTGAAATAGAACTTTTAAACCTCTTATCCCTTGGAGGGATTGGCTGGGCTTTCTACCCAATTTTTTATAATATCCTTACCTTTAGGTGTTAATACGCTTTCTGGATGGAATTGTACCCCGCAAATATCTAATTCTCTATGGCGCAGGGACATTATTTGTCCGTTTTCATCTATGGAGGTAATCTCCAAGCAATCGGGAAAATCTTCCCTGGCAACGACCCAGGAATGGTAGCGACCAATCTCAATCTCGTTGCCCAAGTCTTTAAACAAAGGTTCATCGTCCACTATAATTTTAGCTTTGGTAGCCACGCCGTGGAAGACTTCACTTAAATTAACAATACTGCCTCCAAACACTTCGCCAATAGCCTGCTGCCCCAAACACACCCCTAAAATAGGTTTTTTGCCAGCATAGGTTTTTATTACATCTTTCAGCAAACCTGCCTCATCTGGAATGCCCGGGCCAGGAGAGAGGAGGATTTTATCATACGGTGCCACTTTACTTAAATGAAATTGGTCGTTGCGCAGGACCGTTACCTCGCAATCCAATTCTTCCAAATAATGCACTAGATTGTACACAAAGCTGTCGTAGTTGTCTATCACTAGGATTTTACTACTTGTCCCCCTCTCGGTCTCCCCCAAAGCGGAAGATGTTTTAGGTGTGTTATTGTGGTTCATATTTTCTAAATTTCTTCAGCGAGCTCTAATGCTTTTGTCAAGGCTCCTAATTTATTATATACTTCTTGCAGTTCGCTTTCAGGGTTGCTGTTTGACACGATACCTGCACCGGCTTGATAATTAAGCGTATGGTTCTTGCTCACAAAGGAGCGGATGATGATGGCGTGGTTATAATTGCCTTCAAAGTCCATAAACCCTATGGCGCCGCCATAAAACTCACGATTGGTGTTTTCATATTTTTCCAAAAGTTGCATTGCTTTGTGTTTTGGAGCACCGCTCAATGTCCCGGCAGGAAAGGTATCGGCCACGATTTGCATAGTATTGGTTCCTTGGTGTATTTGGCCAGTTACTTTGCTTACTAAGTGAATTACGTGCGAAAAAAACTGAACCTCACGATACGTGTCTACCTTAACATTACTCCCGTGCCTGCTAAGGTCGTTACGAGCCAGGTCTACCAGCATAACGTGTTCACTATTTTCCTTGTCGTCTTCGGCCAGTTGCTTTGCGAGGATGGCATCTTGTTCGTCATTTCCAGTTCTCTTAAAGGTTCCAGCGATGGGGTGGATCTCTGCAGTGCCATTATTTACCACAAGCTGTGCTTCTGGCGAGCTACCAAAAATTTTAAAATTTCCGTAGTCGAAATAAAACAGGTATGGGGAGGGGTTCACACTTCGCAGCGTACGGTATACGTTGAACTCATCCCCCGTAAACCTCTGGGAGAACCTTTTGCTGGGAACGATCTGGAACACATCGCCACGGGCACAGTGTTGTTTGCATTTGTTCACCAACGCTTTAAAATCGTCATCTTTCAAATTGGTTGTTGGCTCACCCTCTCTGCTGAAGGGGTACTCGGCAAAATCCTTGGAACGGAGTAGTTGTTCTATTTCTGAAATATTACTTTCAGATTCAAAATTGTGAGAAAAGATATAGGCCTCGTTGTTAAAGTGGTTTATGGCAATGATGTTTTGATACACAGCATAATAAATGTCCGGGACGCCCAGCTCGGCCTTCGATTTGTCAATTGTAATATCTTCAAAATAACGAACTGCATCGTAGCTGGTGTAACCGAAGATCCCGTTATTGATAAACTTGAAGTTATTGTTTTCGGTTTTAAAGGTTGACGTAAAGTTTTCTAGCTGATTTATTACGGATTCTTCGGGAAAAACATCCGTCTCGTCCTCTCTCAAGGAAGGGATTGGCATACGTAGGGTTTGTCCATCGGGGAAGGTTTGGTTGATGGTTTCGTCCTCAACCTTGAAAGTGGCAATGGGGTTGCAACAAATATAGCTGAAGCTGTTATCGTTGGCGTGGTAATCGCTACTTTCCAAAAGCAAACTGTTGGGAAATTTATCACGCAGGCGTAAATAAACGGAGACAGGTGTTAGCGTATCTGCCAGCAATTTTTTAGATGTTGTCTTGAGGTTGTATTTTTTCATTTTTTAGGTTTCGACTGCGCTCAACCGGACATAGGTCAAACAAATAAAATTCAATATAAAAAAAGGCTTATCGTGAAGATAAGCCTTTATATGGTTTGTACATACCAGAGGTAGCTCACGACATTTTACGTAAGGTATTCCACCACCAAGAATGTGTATTTGTGTTTCTCATAATCAAGTTTCAAATATAGAAATGAAAACTTGAACAACAAACAACTATTATTAAAATTTTAAGGTGACGTCAAGTTCAAACTTGTCCGAGATAGTGTTGTCTCCCAGATTGTCAAAGAAACTGCCAGAACCATACCGTACACCAAATTTTGTACGGTCTATCTTAATGCTTGTGGTGGCCATCTCATCGGTCATATCCATATCGAAAGTGATTTCTTCGGTAGTTCCTTTAATGGTGATATCTCCCGAGACTACATACCCATCGCTATTTTTCGTTGCAGAGGTAATGTTCAAAGTCGCAGTAGGGTGGTTGGCAACCCCAAAAAAGTCGTCGCTTTTTAAGTGTCCTTCTAGTTTTGCCTTGTTATCGCCTTCCAGGTCGGTTACGTTAATAGTGGTCATGTCTACAGTAAACATGCCGCCTACAAGCTGGTCGCCGTCCATCTCTAAGTAGCCATCTTTAAGTTGTATGGTCCCGGTGTGCGAGCCCAATACTTTTTTTCCTTTCCACTCAATGGTGCTTTCTTTTACGTCTATTTTCTTTTTCATAGGTACTGAATTTGTAAATGCTGAAGCTGTTACCACTACAGCAATGATTGCTAAAGATTTGATAGTTTTCATAGTAATTTGTTTTTAAAGGTTATGATCTTAGTTTATCTAATAGGTTATTTAAGGTCTTTAGTTCTTTTTCGTTTAAGGAACTCACTAAATTTTCGTTGTTGATCTTTACCAAAGGGTCGAGCCCAGAAAGGAACTCCAACCCATCTTCCGTAATAAAAATTTCAACTTTTCTACGGTTGTTGGCACATATCTGCCGTTTTACCCAACCCTTTCTAATGAGTTTGTCCACTAAACGTGTGGTATTGCTGCTCTTGTCTATCATCCGTTCTTGAATGGTAGATAGATTAGCAGGGTTGCCCTTTTGGCCCCTTAGAATACGCAACACATTATATTGTTGCATTGAAATATCGTGTTCTTTCAACAAGGCTTGGATGTGCTCTTCTATGATCCGGCTCGTATACATAATATTGATAACGGTCTTTGCACCGGGTTCCATAGGTTGAACAGATTTTATAGCATTCTCAATCTTCATAATTGTCGTAACAATATTTGTATGTACAAATGTAATGAAATTTTTGGACAGTAATGTATTTTATCATTTATTTAACAAGCTTGTAGAGTGGGAGAGCGTTCTATAGTATATTTTTATGGTATGAAATTGATTCTAAGTTTATTCGTGTTGTTTATGCTGTGTTCCTGCGGAAATACAACTGAAAAAGATCCGTTGGATACTGAAGAGGTAGTTGAAACCATTACCAAAGCAACAACAGCGACATCTGATACTTCAGAAAAGAAGGAGTATGATGGTCTGGAATTGATGGATTTTGCTGAATTTGAAACTAGATACCTTCAGCAAACCTCTTCTACAACCACTTATGTTATCAATTTTTGGGCTACGTGGTGCAAACCCTGCGTGAAGGAACTGCCTTATTTTGAAGAATTGAATAAAAACTATAAAGATAATAACGTAAAAGTGGTTCTGGTGAGTCTTGACTTTCCGAAGCATATCGAAAAGCAGGTCATCCCCTTTATTAAGAAACACAAGCTCCAGAGTGAACTGTTGCTGTTGGACGATCCCGATGCCAACTCATGGATACCAAAAGTGAGTGAGCAGTGGAGCGGTGCTATCCCTGCAACAATTTTTGTAAAAGGAAACCAGCAAAAATTTTACGAACAATCTTTTGAGTACACCGAACTAGAAACTGAACTTAAAACAATTCTATAAACTTTATTATGAAAACAAATATGTTGAAACCCGTATTGTTTTTTGCACTTGCCCTATTTTTAGTGAGTTGCCAAGAAACCAAAGAGAAAGAAACAAAGACCAAAACCGAAACTACCGAAAAGAAAGAGGTAGCGATGGTCGATAAAACCGAAACCAACCCCAAAGGATATGGTATTGGTGATATTGCTTCAGACTTTGATTTGAAAGACGTAAACGGAGACATGGTCTCGCTGGCAGACTATAAAGATGCCAAGGGATTTGTGGTAATCTTTACCTGCAACACCTGCCCCTTTGCTGTGGCCAGTGAAGAAAGAATGGTTGCCCTTGATAAGAAGTATAAAGAAAAAGGGTATCCCGTGATCGCCATTAACCCCAACGATCCCGAAGTACAACCGGACGATACGTATGAGTTAATGCAGAAAAAAGCAAAAGAAGCAGGGTTTACCTTTCCATATTTATATGATGCTTCCAACACGGTATATGCAACGTACGGGGCCACCAAAACCCCACATGTGTATTTGCTTCAAAAGCAGGACGAGGGTAATGTTGTAAAATACATTGGCGCTATAGATGATAATGTAAGAAACGGCGATGCCGTAAAGGAACAATTCCTTGCAAATGCAATTGATGAACTATTGGCTGGGAAAGAAATTACGGTAAAAGAAACAAAGGCTATTGGCTGTTCTGTGAAGCAAAAGAAGGCTTAGGATATTTTAATACGTAACAAAATAATCTGCTATGGGACTTATTCTGTGGCAGATTTTTTATTTTTACTCGATAATCGAGGTTGGTCTCGAAGCCAAAAATTTATTTTTCCAATCGATGCCTTGCGGGCTTGCCCCTAGGCAGTTTGCCAAAATTTTAGAACTATGCAAGACTTAACGCAAGAACAGTGGCACAAACAAATACTAGAAGACACAACTGGTGTCATCCTGGATGTACGCACCCCGCACGAAGTAGAGGAAGGTATAATCCCCAATGCACAACACTTGGATATACAGAATGCCCCTAGCTTTATGGAGGGTGCCCAAGAGCTTGATAAGGCAAAAAACTACTATGTGTACTGTCGCTCTGGAGGCCGTAGTGCCCAAGCGTGTATGATCATGGAATCTATGGGATTTAAAAATACCTATAATTTACTTGGTGGTTTTAGTGAATGGAAAGGTGACAAGACAAAGCTATAATGAAAAAACTATTTTTTATCTTATTGATAAGTAGCGCTGTACTTACTTCGTGCTCACAACCAGCAAAAGGTGTTCATTCTGTGAGTCCACAAGAGGGATATGACGCAGTTTACAACAAAAAGGAAAGCTCACTTCAATTGGTAGATGTACGTACTGCAGAAGAATATGGTGTTTCCCACCTAAAGGACGCCCAGAATATTTGTGTGACGGACGACGACTTCCAAGAAAAAGTAAAAACCTTGGATAAGGACAAGCCTGTATATGTATACTGTAAAAAAGGTGGGAGGAGTTCCAGGGCTGCAGAAATTCTTTCAGAAATGGGCTTCACCCAGATTTACGATCTTTCGGGCGGAATCACTGCCTGGGAAGAAGAGGGACTACAAACCACCCAATAAATCTTCTTAATTTCCTTAACAGTTTGATTTCTTTGTAGTTAAATTGAAGCCAAAGCACCCTCAATTAACGAAAACTTCACAACTTGGTCGCTATTTTAGTGTAAATAAAATTCATGCTATTATGAAAGACCAAGAGCAAGTTATCCAGGAAGAGATGCGAAAACTCATAAAAAAGAGCTGTAAAGATATGGAGAACAGCGACTATTATAGTTTTCAGAAATCATTGCTAAAATTTTATTTTGGTGCTGTTGATGCCACAATAGATTTTGACAAAGAAATTATTATGCTTTGGAACTCTAAACCCAGGACATTCCGTGAGATGAACCTCTATGATATAAACGAAGCTGTGGCTACAAAAGTTTCCTACAGCAATCTTGAAGAGACCTTAAAAGGGTGTCTTGAGAATGGTGAGATGCAAATGCGATTTTATAAAACCATGTTGTTCCATTATAATAAGGTAGAGGAACAAAACACTATGCCCGCAAGTGCATAAAGGAATTTTGAAATATTTAAAAAAAAAAGACTACCAGCCAAGGGTGGTCTTTTGTTTTTTACTAAATAAAAGCCAAATAACAAGCTAGTTCAAATATTTAGCGTATGTTTGCACTGTTAAAAAGTGAGCTTGCTTTTATTATAGTAGTACTTTCCTAGAGTAATTTAATTCAATCCTTATCTTTTTTTTCCGCAGCTGTACAGGCAATCTTTGCTTGGTATGGTTAGTAATGCATCAATTTGTTTTAGAATATTTTAGCAAGTGCATTATGGTCACTGTAACTATTTACAGCGATTTTAGTAACAATTAATTTTAAAAGAGTACCAAAATGAAAGAAGGAACAGTAAAATTCTTTAACAACGCAAAAGGATTCGGATTTATCAAGCCAGCAGACGGTGGTGATGATGTATTTGTACACACGACCAACCTAATCGATGAGATAAGGGAAGACGATACCGTACAGTACGAAGAAGAAATGGGACGTAAAGGTCTTACAGCCGTTCGCGTACAGTTGGTGTAATTATCCAATAAAAAAAATAAAACCCGCTTCGAGAGAAGCGGGTTTTTTTGTGGCTTGGTTAAACCTTTTTTAATCTCCCGAGAATAGTATCCCTTTGTTGGTGGTCTATCAAGATAATAGGTTCAGAATAGATGAGAGGTGCTTTTTCCCCATATCTATTTCTCAATCTTTCATTTATAATATTGAAGAGTAACGATTTTGATATGCCTTTCAGGATGTATTTTTCACATTCTTTTATAGTATCTTCTATACGCTCTTTAAAGATAATTTTATCTGAAATCATTGCGTTTGCGATCAATTGCTCTTCAAGAAGGAAGTCTGCGATCTCGTTCAATAAATCTCTATTTTCATCTATTAGCTGGAGTATCATCATAGCTATATCCTTTTGTTATGGTAAAACTAATTATTTTTAGTATTACTAATCATAATAAATAGTTAAACTATTTACTAATAATAGTAATACTATTATATTTGCTATAAAATATTTTGAAATGCAAGAATTGTTGAAAAACCTTCAGATAAAGGTGAATGAGAACATCTATTTAAAAGATCCAGAATCCTCAGAGTTGGGAAAACGTATTATCCAGAACAGTATTTTGCTTATTGAAGACATAGGTTTCGAGGCCTTTACATTCAAGAAGCTGGGCGATAAAATTAAATCTCCAGAAGCCTCTGTATACAGATATTTTGAGAATAAGCATAAGTTGTTATTGTATTTAACCTCCTGGTATTGGGCTTGGATAGAATATCAATTGGTAATACAAACGTTCAGCATTTCGAATAACAAAGAAAAACTTTCCGCAACTATCGATGTAATTACGAAGTCAATCCAGACAGATTCAAATTTTTCACACATTGATGAGGTAAAGCTGAATACTATTGTGGTAAACGAAAATTCAAAATCCTTTTTAACCAAAGAGGTTGATGACGATAATAAAGAGGGATATTTTTCAATTTACAAAAGGCTTATAACTAGGGTGAAAGATGCTATTATAGCTGTCAGCCCAGCTTACCTGTATCCAGCATCCTTGGCAAGTACTGTTGTAGAGGGATCACTGCACCAACATTTCTTGAAGGAGCATTTTCCCACAATTACAGACTGTGATGGTACTATTTCCCCTAAAGATATTTTTAAGAACCTAGTATTTAACGTTCTAAAGATTTCAGAGTAATGAAAAAAACTATGTCTCCATGGCAACGTTTTTTAGGGTTATTACAACTTGACAAACGTGATATAAAACAAATTATCTACTACGCTATTTTTGCGGGTATTGTTGCGCTCTCGTTACCACTAGGGATACAGGCCATTATCAACCTGATCCAAGGTGCACAAATTTCAACTTCTTGGATAGTTTTGGTGGTGCTAGTGACTCTGGGGGTAGCGTTTCAGGGTGGATTGCAATTAATGCAAGTGCGTATTCTGGAAAATATTCAACAAAAGATATTTATGCGCTCATCATTCGAGTTTGCATATAGATTCCCAAAAATCAAGATAGACGAATTGCGAAATCTGTACCCACCAGAATTGGCAAACCGTTTTTTCGATACACTCACGGTACAAAAAGGACTGTCCAAAATCTTGATAGATTTTCCAGCGGCCATTCTACAGATTGTTTTTGGTTTATTACTGCTATCCTTTTACCATCCCTTTTTCATTATCTATGGATTGTTTTTAGTGCTGCTCATTTATGTGGTGTTTAGGTTCACAGCAAGAAAGGGCCTTGAGACCAGTCTTGAGGAATCTAAGAAAAAATACAAGGTAGCACACTGGATTCAAGAGGTTGCACGGTCTGTTTTAAGTTTTAAACTGTCCGGCAACACAACCCATGCAATGCAGCAAAACGATTCCTTTACCGCGGAATATCTAGAAGCACGTGAAAACCACTTCAGGGTGTTGTTGCTACAGTTTATGCAAATGGTAGGCTTTAAGGTGTTGGTGACTGCAGGTTTGCTCATAATTGGTGGATTATTGGTGCTCAACCAGCAAATGAACATCGGGCAGTTTGTAGCGGCTGAAATTATCATTCTTTTGGTCATAGCATCGGTTGAAAAGCTAATTACAGGGCTGGAAACTTTTTACGATGTACTTACCTCGCTGGAAAAGATAGGGCAGGTAGTGGATAAAGAGCTGGAGCCTCAAGATGGCATAGATCCTTTTGATAGTGATAAGCCTATTTCTGTAGAGCTTGAAGATGTTCATTACACCACCAGTGATGGCTGCAGAATACTTAAAAACGTGAATTTTGCTGTGGTAGCCAAAGAGCGCATCTTGTTGCAAGGTGCTTCTGGTTCGGGAAAATCAACATTGTTGAAACTACTCTCAGGGCTTATATTTCCTTCCAGTGGCTCTCTATATGTAAACCATAACTCTATAAAAGGAATTTGGCCCAATAGGTACAGGAGTAAAGTTGGACAAGTACTTCCAGACCAACAACCGTTTGAGGGTACTATTCTAGATAATATAACCTTTGGCGACACTAGTATATCGAGAGATCGTTTAAATGAAGTTCTTGAAGAGCTAGGATTGCTACCTTTCATAAAAGCACAACCCAATGGTTTAAAAACAATGTTGTACCCAGAAGGACAGCAAATGCCGTACTCTGTGGCAAAGCGTATCGTGTTGGCCAGGGCTATTGTCCACAACCCCGAAATGTTATTGCTTAAGGATCCTCTGGAGAACCTTGAGCATGAAGAGGCACAAAAGATAATAACCTATCTAACCGATGCTTCCCGTCCGTGGGCACTCGTGGTGTCCTCCAGAAACCCTTTGTGGAGGAAGCACTGTACAAAGACTTTAAAGATGAAAAACGGAACATTAATAGGATCTCACAATGCTTAATATCTCGCACAACCAACTTAACAAAAAAGTTACCCTGCAGGGCTACAAGGCTTTTTCCAAGGCTGTGAAGACCAAGCACTATAAAATGTTCAATAGGTTTTTGCTGGCCTTTGGTATCATTACTATTATAATTATGTTGCTCCCTTGGACACAAAATGTAACAGGTAATGGCTACGTTACAACCCTTACCCCAGGCCAGCGACCACAAACCATACAATCACAAATTCCTGGCCGTATTGAAAAATGGTACGTTCGAGAAGGGGATTTTGTAAAAAAAGGAGATACCATCCTATTTATTTCTGAAATAAAAACCGAATATCAAGATCCCAAACTGGTTGAAAGAACCAATGCCCAGCGCGATGCAAAATCACGTTCCGTGGTTTCATACGATGGAAAAATTTCAGCATTGAAAAACCAAATCACTGCCCTGAACCAAGAACGAAACCTGAAACTGCAACAGGCAAAGAACAAATTACAACAAGCCCGTTTAAAGGTGAAAAGTGACAGTATAGACTTACAGGCTGCAAATACCAATCTAGATATTGCCGAAAGACAGTTTAACCGTACCCAAACGCTACAGCAGGAGGGATTGAAATCTATGGTAGACGTAGAGCAAAAAAGGTTGAAGTTACAGGAAAACCAGGCCAAGCTCATTTCGCAGGAAAATAAATTTTTGGCCAGCAAGAACGAAGTACTTAATGCACAAGTGGAAATCAGTAGGATAGGTGCCGAATATTCCGATAAGATCTCAAAAGCCAGTAGTGAGCTTTTCACGGCAGAGTCCAGCCAGTTGGAAACCGTGGCCGAGGTAGAAAAGCTTGAGAACCAATCAGCCAATTACACGATCAGGAACTCTATGTACTATATCACTGCCCCACAGGATGGATTTATTAACAAGGCCATTCGTGGAGGTCTCGGAGAAACATTTAAAGAAGGCGAGCAGCTGGTAAAAATAATGCCTGCCAATTACGATTTGGCCGTAGAGACCTACGTTGAGCCACTGGACCTGCCATTGATACATTTAGGAGAGGAGGTGCGTATCCAATTTGATGGTTGGCCAGCCATATTCTTTAGCGGATGGCCCAATGCTTCTTTTGGAACTTACGGAGGTAAGATAGTTGCTGTAGAAACTTTTATTAGCGAGAACGGAAAATTCAGGGTGCTTATAGCCCCGGACCAAAATGCCGAGAACTGGCCAGAGAATATACGCGTGGGTTCTGGAGCCTATACCATTGCTTTGCTAGAGGATGTGCCCATTTGGTACGAAATATGGCGAAGACTCAATGGCTTTCCACCTAATTATTATAAACCGAACACTAGCGAAACCCCTTCAAAATAATGCAAAATATGAAACGATTGTTCAATATTGTTTTGTGGCCTTTTTTGTGGATCGCTATTCCAAACCTTTTGGCGCAAGAGGCTAATGTGGCTATGGATAGCGTACTTACATTTCAGGAATATTTGGGCTACGTAAAAGCGTACCACCCATTGGTAAAACAAGCCAACCTAAAGCTAACCGAAGGAGAGGCTACGTTGCTTAGGGCCCGCGGAGGTTTCGACCCAAAGATAGAGGTCGATTTCAACCGTAAAAAGTTTAAGGGAACCGAGTATTATGACGAATTGAATGCGGCATTCAAGATTCCGACCTGGTACGGGGTAGAGTTCAAAGCCGATTTTGAAGAAAATTCAGGCGAATTTTTGGATCCAAGCCTTACAGTCCCAACACAAGGCCTTTATAGTGCAGGGGTTTCATTTTCACTGGCGCAGGGTTTGCTTATTAATGACCGTATGGCAACCTTGAAACAAGCCAAGTATTTTGTGGAGCAGACCAAAGCCGAGCGGGATCTGTTGGTGAACCAAGTGGTTTTTGAAGCTAGCCTGGCATATTTTGAGTGGATACAGGCCCATAATGAGCAACGGATCTACAAAAACTTTCTCGACAATGCCCTAATGCGATTTAAAGGAGTAAAGCGTAGCGTGGAAGAAGGAGATAAGGCTGCTATCGATAGTACCGAGGCGCATATTACATTCCAAACAAGACAACTGAACCTTGAGGTTGCAAACTTAAAACGTAGAAAAGCTGCATTAAAAGTGAGTAACTACTTGTGGCTGGAAGATGTTCCCTTGGTCTTGGAGGAAAATACTATTCCACAACTACCTAGCGAAGCCGTATTGGAGACTTCACTTTTTCTAGATGGTATTACAATTTCACCACTAACGATTACGAGCCATCCAAAGTTGCGTAGCTTGAATGCAAAGATTGATGGTTTGGAGGTGGAGAGGTTCTTAAAGCGAAACAAACTGTTGCCGAAAATTGATCTACAATACAATTTTCTTACTACAGAGAATGACCAACTGTCCAGTTTTAATACCGCAAATTACAAAGCTGCACTTAATTTAAGCTTCCCTGTGTTTCTAAGAAAAGAGCGTGGAGCATTAAAGCTGGCCAACTTAAAATTACAGGATGCAACTTTCGATCTTTCAGCGACATCCCTTTCGTTACAGAATAAAATACTTGCCGTGCAAGCCGAGATATTTTCCCTAGAAAAGCAGAATTCATTAGTGAGCCAAATAGTTACAGATTATGAACGCTTGGTAGCTGCCGAAGAACGTAAATTTCAATTGGGGGAGAGTTCCTTGTTCTTGGTAAATTCCAGAGAGCAGAAATTGATAGAGGCAAGTTTAAGGGAAATTGAGCTACAGGTAAAATTTCTGGATGCCAATGCAAAATTGTATAATACTTTAGGTGTAGGTATTGGAGAGGTGGAATAACTAGCCTACTTATGAACGAAAGGGGAGTGTGCCGTCATCAACCTTTAAGTTTCAAGTGAAAAACCGTGAGTCGAACTCTAGGTTTGTAATTCTAATCCATCTCATAAAGTTAGCCCAGAACCTCCATAAAACAATTTAACTATACTTTGTGAGCGTGATTGTATCTGTGCCGTGGAGCCTGCCGGCAGGCAGGAGGGATTACAAAATAGTGATCCCTATTGGCGCCCGTCCTACAAATAAAAAGCCACGGGCTGCGCCCTTGTTTGCTGTTTTACTCTATCCCTTCGAGCAAACTCGGGAATTTTATAAAACAACAAAACCACACTCATGAGCGTGGCTTTTTGGGTGATCGTGGAGCCGGAGGGATTAGCTTTCCCTTAAGATACACTGTTGGAAATAAAAATACCCACAGCTATAAGCTGTGGGCATCTTTTAATTTTTCAAAAATACTCAAGCAAGCTTGGCATTTTTGCCAAATTAAATCTCCTGCGTATTTTTGAGTCAAGTGGAGCCGGAGGGATTGCCTGGGGTGTCCCACCTTACCAATATTGTAAATACAACTGTCTGTCTTTGCAAGGCAGGTGTCTAAAAACAAAAAATCCCAACCAAGCGAGCTTGTTGAGATTTTATAGTTTTCATCCACAACACAGTTGTGAGTGATCGTGGAGCCGGAGGGATTCGAACCCTCGTCCAAACGCGTTGCGTTACAGCTTTCTACATGTTTAGTTTCTGTTCAGGTTTTCGAGGGATTGCCGGTCAAAAACCACCAACGCACCCCTTATCCCAACTTGAGTGTCTCGGGAGTGTCTGGGCACCATTCCCAATAGGTTTACTTTTACGAAGCCACTTTGTCGAACGCCGTAAACCAAGGCCTTCGAGTGACTTCCTGCATGCCCGTCTTACGGGCCGAGGCATATCCTACTATAATTCAGATTATGCTGCTAGGGCGTAGTTATTCTCGCCGTTTAAAAAAGATTGACAATGATATTAAAGAGCCATCATCCAAAGCTCTACATGCTTACCATACCACAAGACCCGCTGTCAAAACCAGTCGGCCCCGTTTTAAATTACGAAGTACAAACAACAAATGTTGAAGTTATTTCCGTAAAAGCTTTCAATGAACATACATAGATCTGCTAAAAATCTAAGGTCCCCAAGGGATGCTGAATTGTTCAGCATTGTATCGAGGAGGGCGTGCCCCTTTATCGGGTCGGGCTTTCATCGCTACGCGGTAGCGTATTCAATCCCTCACGCGGGTGGCAAAGATACAAGAATAATAGTATCTTCGTAGCCCATTTACATATTTCAAAATCCATACCAAATGCCAATTACCTTTGCCATTATTAAAGAACGTAAAAACCCGCCAGACCGTCGTGTCGTTTTTTCACCCTCAGCCTTAAGAGAAGCTTCAGAAAAATTTCCTGACGCCCTTTTTATCGTGGAGTCCAGTGATATTAGGGTTTTTCCGGACGAAGCTTATAAAAAAGCAGGATTTGAGGTATTAGAGGACATTTCAGAAGCAGATGTAATGCTAGGCGTTAAGGAGGTACCGGTAGATGCATTGATCCCTAATAAGAAGTACTTTTTCTTCAGCCATACCATAAAAAAGCAACCGTACAATCGAAAGCTGCTGCAGGCTATACTTAAAAAGAATATAGAGCTGTACGACCACGAGACCATTGTAAAACAAAATGGTGCACGGCTTATAGGTTTTGGCCGCTACGCAGGACTGGTGGGTGCGTACAATGGGTTTAGGGCGTTGGGGATTCGTGACGGACTGTTCAACCTGCCCAAGGTAGAAACCTTGCCAGATCTAAATGCCGTAAAAGCCGAACTCGATAAAATAACCATCCCGCCTATCAAGATTCTATTAACCGGAACAGGTAAAGTAGCCAAGGGAGCCAAAGAAATCCTGGATCATTTAAAGATAAAAGAAGTAAGTGACGCCCTGTATCTAACCGCAGATTTCACCGAGCCTGTCTACTGTATGGCAGATGTCATGGAATATGCCAAAAGAAAAGACGGAAAAGTAGGCGATAAGTACGCGTTTTACAAAGACCCATCGGGCTATGAGAGTAATTTTATGCCCTATGCAAAAGTGACCGACTACTTTATCGCAGGACACTTTTATGGCGATGGTGCTCCGTATTTATTTACGCGCGAGGATGCCAAGCGTGAGGGCTTCAACATAAATTTAGTGGCCGATATTTCTTGCGACATAGATGGCCCCGTGGCAAGTACCATACGCCCCAGTACTATAGCCGATCCCTTTTATGGATACGACCCAATTAAAGAACAGGAAGTCGCTATGGATGCTCCAGGTGCCATAGCAGTTATGGCTGTGGACAACCTTCCCTGCGAACTGCCCAAGGATGCCAGCGAAGGCTTTGGTGAGATGTTTATAGAAAATGTAATACCCGCCTTTTTCAACGGTGACGGAAAAGGTATTCTAAAACGGGCCAGAATGACTTCTCCAAGCGGAAACTTGACAGATCGTTACAATTATCTGAAAGATTATATACAAGGTGCACAGTAGTTAAACAAATTAATTTGCGCTTTATCGAAAAAACAATATATTTCAACTTATTTAACACGAATATACTGATAAGTAGTTGTTTTATAACCGATTAAATGTTTGATTTATCGTCTTATTTCAATTAACTATGAGAAAATTACTACTTTTTAGCCTCACCGTAGTGATAGGATATACAGCTTATGCACAAGTGGGTATCAATACTACTAGACCTGATGCAACATTGCACGTGGATGGTAACTTGATTATTACAGATACAGGAGGTACAACTTTAGAAGGCGAATCAATAGAGGCAACTAGGATTGTGGGTATTGATGATGATGGAAACATTGTTGAAATCACCACTGACGAGAACCTTTATCTAGAAAATAATGTTTTAAAACTGGTAGAGAGAAAAAAAGAAATTGGGGATATACCCACGCTCTTGGCTCCGGTAGTAAATAACATAAGCTTAATTATTTTTCCAGGAGGATCTAACGGAGGTAAATCTATTATTAGAGTTAGAAACTTGTTTGGTGACAGTCAAATCACTGGAATAGATGTACTCCTTATGGGAGGTCCAGCTGCAGCCGATGGCACCACAGTATGGCTCTACCCAGTAGATGGTGACCTAACCCTTAAGAGTAATAGCATATTATCTTTACCTTTTAACAGAATATTATCTGAAAACGATGTAGTGATAGAAAGGTATAAAATGGTGCAACTTCTCTATGATGGATCGTTACAACGTTGGGTAATAATGTCGTCAGGAAATTAAAACGCTATATTATAGTACAAGAAAATCCGACCTATTGGGTCGGATTTTTTTTATGCTTATGATATACCCCTAAACCGCTCTCTGTTAAAATAGGATAGTAGTTGAAAAAAGCAAACCATACATTCAGATGGCGTATTCTAGTTTGTAAATTAACGCTATTGAAACTAATCGTAACGCTTTACATTCATTTCGCAAGAAAAAGACTACAATAGTTTTAGGTTTAATCGATTAAACGTTATATTTATTCTGTTAAACTGATAAACTATGAAAAAACTACTCCTTTTTTGCCTCACCATTATGTTTGGATTAGCCACCTATGCACAAATTGGTATCAATACAACAAAACCTGATGCAACACTTCATATAGAAGGAAATTTAATTGTTACGAATACAGGAGGTGAAACATTAGCTGGCGAACCCATAACCGCTACTAAGGTATTGGGACTTGATGAAAACGGTAATATAATCGCGCTCACATTAGATACAAACATATATATTGAAGATAACATTATAAAATCCTACACGTCTAAGGAGCGAGTAGGCTCAATACCTGTTTTCCCAGCTGGCGAACAACATAATGTATCGCTTATAATTTTTCCGGGGGGCACTAATGGTGGTAAGTCTGTAATACGTATGTCAAATGGCGGTACAGGTGCTTATATTTCCATCACTGGTTTTGATGTAGGTGAATTTGGTGGACCAGCCGCAGCCGATGGATTCTCGGTATGGCTTTATGCTTCAGATAATGATCTTAAATTAAGAAACGAAGATATTGGATCTTCACCAGAAAATAGAATAGCCGCGCCAGGTGGAGAAGATGTGGACGTGAATGAAAATGGAATGATTCGTATTATGTATGATGCTACGATACAGCGCTGGGTAGTGATGACCCAAGATAGTGATGATGACGATGATTAATCGTAACTATCTTAAAATGAAAAAAAACCAATCTAACTAGTTAGATTGGTTTTTTGTTTGGATTTAATGCTGTTTTAATCTAGTGGAAAGAACCATAATAAGGTTATAAGCTCTTGACGCCAACTATATTTGTGTATTCTGCGGGTTTTAAAAAACACCTGTGGGTTAAGCCTTCAATAAAAGTTGTTGTTTTAAGTTTTAAGAAAACAATCCAGTATGACCTGATTATCTAATGTTTTCTTTATAAGATAAACCTTAAAGAAGTACTAACCAATAAATTGGATGGATATATGTATAAAGAGACCCTATAAACCATGCTGTCAATTCTAGATGTTTTTTTACCTATAGGATTGGTTTTAAGTAGTAACACTTCAGAATATTCTGGCTTATAAGTGTTTTGCCAAGGTATTGATAAACTGTTCGCCCTTGTAGGGTTTTATCACTATATCGTCCATTAAGCTAAACCTATTTTGCTCAAGGACCTTTTCACGCTCAACCGCAGTGAGGGCTAATATTGGGATAGTTTCATTAATGTTGCGAATATACTCGGTGGTTTCAAATCCATTCATTCCGGGCATATTTATGTCCATTAAAATTAAATCGAAATCCTGCTCTTTAAATAATTTTATGGCCTCTTCTCCCCCAGGAGCCAATGTAGCTTCTGCTCCATAATTCTCCACCTCCCTTTGGGTCACCATTCTATTTATTTTATTGTCGTCTACGATCAATATCTTTTTTCCTCTTAGGGCATCAGTATCAACCCTTTTGTTGTCTATGGATAGATCGATAGCTTTTGCTACCTTATATATTATATCGAATTGAACTTCGGTACCATCGCCAACTTCGCTGGTAAGCTGTATTTTAGACTTGAGTTGCTTTAAGATTTTTTTTACTATGGGAAGCCCCAGTCCTGTTCCGTTTATATTGTTTTGTTGAAAATCATTGTCTTGTACAAAATCATTAAAGATGTCTTTTTGTTTTTCAGGATGTATTCCAATACCGTTGTCCTTGATTGAAAAACCTATCTTGATTTTATCCTCACCTATGGTCTCCAATTTTTTCAGTCTTACTACTATGATACCGTCATCCGTGAATTTTGATGCATTGCTCAAGAGATTCATTAAGACTTGAGATAATTTTATTTCGTCTCCCTTAAGCTTTTCAGGTATATCTTCATCAATTTCTATGATAAATTCGTTTGGGTGACCATTGTTCAAGAACTTGATAGAGTCAACAACGCTTGCTACTATTTTTCTAATATTGAATACGTTTTCTTTAAGCTCTTCATTTTTTTCGGCATCAATTTTATTGAAATATAAGGCATTGTTAATGAGGGAAAGCAGATAGTCTGCCGAGAATTTTAAGGTGTTTATCTGCTCTTTTTCGGTATCAAATCTTGAATTTTTCAGCAGCATATTGCTTATGCCTATTATCCCATACATAGGAGTACGTAGCTCATGGGTCATATTGGAGAACAGTCGGCTTTTTGCTTTGCTCAGCTCCTCGGTTTTCTCTTTTTCTTCTAGGTATTGCTTGTTTTTTTGCTTTAGGTTTTTAAGTAATTTTCGTCTTCTTAGATATGTATACAATAAAAAGAGAAAGAAGATAAACAGTATTCCAGAAGCTATTTTAACCCAGAATAACTGGGTTTGTCTCTTTGTTTCCTGCTTATCTATCTCGGCCTGTAGTGCCTGTTCTTTCAATTCGAGCTCGTATTGTTCTAACTTGAACCTGGCGGTAGCCGTCTCAATAGCCTGTATTTTATCTGTTTCGTATTGTTTGCTCAAATAGACCTGTAGTTCTGAATTGGCATTGTAGGCTGCCCTATAGTCGCCATCCAGTACGTAGGATTTTGACAGGTACTCATAGATTTGAATCAGGATTTCATCAAAATTTATTTCTTTAGCTTCAACTGCACAGGCTTCTAAAATCCTTATAGCACTCTTGGCATCACCCTTAATGAAACTCAACCTGCCTTGCAGGGATTTTGCTGCTACGGAGAAATATGGACTATTGGCATACTCGGCATATTCTACCGTTTTTGGTACATGATAGGAGGCCAATGCTACATTTTCTTCATTGATGCTCAAATCTGATATGTTATTGTGCAGAATGAAAAGAGAAATAGTATCTGCAGATTTTAGCGCAGATGTTATTGCTTCCTCGTAAAGTTGAATGGCTTCTTGTGACTGGTCCTGAAGTGCATATAAATTTGCTAGATCTATTTGTGCGTTTACAATACTCTTGGGGTCGTTGTTTTTTAAGGCCCTATCAATATTTTCCGAAAAAATTTTCTTGGATGCAATAGTATCCTGGCTCTTTAAGAATGAATTACCAATTAAACTGGATAGATCAATTATTTTTTCAACATACCCTTCTTTTTCAGCAAGTGAAATAGCGAATTTCCCTTTCTCTATTGCTTCGTCATAGTTTTTTTGAAAATATTGCTGTTCAACGAATTTATAAAGGGTATCGATTTCCTTTTGCGTTGCAGTCTTTGCTACGGAATCTGTTACTATTTTTTGAGTATCTGGGTTTTGGGCTAAACCATAGAGGCCAAAATATAAACTGAAGATTAAAACAGGTACTATTTTATTCAAAAGAAAATTTGTTAGTTGAATTATAAATATAGAAGAAATTACCTTCTTTATTAAATTTAAACAGTAAAAACGCTGGTTTTTACCCAAATATCATCACTAAAGTTTGAGTTGTCAACAAATTTTAGGTTGTTAGATTTTCTCCAGTACCACAACCTCTTTGTTCTGTTTGGTAACTACGGCATCAAAAAATTCCTTCAGACTTTGGTATTTTTCAGGGGTAAAGTAATACTCGTTCACCTTTAAACTGAACCTGATGGACAACTTCCCTCCAGTGGCACCATACACGACTGAACACTCGCCAGCACCATTGGGAAGTTTAACAATGGTATTTTGAGGTATTTCAGTTATGGTGTACTGGTTGTTTAAATCCAGGCTCATCAAAAAAGTTTCGGAATAAGGGAACCCAAATTCTACCGGATAGTTGCGCTCGTTCAATTTAAAGGGGTTTTCATCATAAAAAGTCCTTAAGAAAAAAGGGGAAAGATATAGTTTGTCTCCTGTGGTCTCTGGAGTAATCTCCAAGGTGTAGGTTTCCTTTAAGTTTTCGGCTACATTGTTTAGGTTTTCTATATTAAAATCGTTGATAGTTGTGTCGAACGTAAGTTTTTCCTTTTCCTTTTTGTGGTCTTCCTTGCCCAATTTTACAATTTGCTTGCGCTCTTCCATAGCTGGATATCCTACGTAGGTTTCGCTTACCTTACCTGTGACTTCGTTGTTTTCAGTAAAACTAAGTTGTGCGTTTATATAGGTAACGTTTTTCTTCTTGGGTAGTATGTCTATCCAATAGCTTCCGTTCTTGTTGTCCAAAACACGCCCTATTTTGTTGAGTGCAGGATAGGGGAGTACTGCAAAGGGTGTAAACTTGCTTGTGGCATCCAACAAATAATTGGTGTCGCCAATTTTTAACAGGGCAAGTGCATAGTTAAAATCGGTAAGTACGGGGTAGCCTTTTGTTGGCAATGCCCGATCCCTTGTAGATATTAAAACAATAAAAGCATCCAGTCCAGCAGCTTCCAATGCGTTTATTAGCGAAAGGTTTATCTCGCTGCTGTTTCCCACCTTTTCTTCAAACGCCTCTTTTACGCGAATGTCCGTAAGGATGCGTTGTTTGCCATTATAGTTAAAATGGTCCTGTATAAAATAATAAATAGCTTTCCCTTTTTCCATTGGGTCTTTTATGGCAAGTATGTTGGGAGGCAGGTTGTTCTCAAAAAAGTTTTTGTAGCCAAGCTGCCGTCCCAGATCCCTATCGGTCCTAAACTCTTTGTCAACATCTTTCCATTCTCGGGTGATTTCAGTTTTATTGCCCCTTACATCTGTGTATTCCTTCAGTTCATATTTTATACGTGCCATGTAATTTTTTTCAGAGAGCATGTACTTTTCCGTTTTAAAGGCGGGCACATCCTTCATTGCATATTGGCCCCATTCGCAATCGGCATTTTGTGCGATACCAGGTAGCCAGAAACAATTCTTTTTTACAGAAATTTTGTTAATATACAGCGGTTCACTACCCAAAAGACTTCTTCGGTACACATAATTACCAGGTATCTCAGACTCAAACTCGGTATACATTTTAGGGATGGTACTCTGGAAATCCCAACCACCCAGATGTGAAAAATACGGCGACTCTATGGTGTAGCTGTACTCCAGTACGCTTCCATCCTGTACATTGGGAAAGGTAAATTTTTTTAAGGCCCAGTTTTGGGTGGGATCCTCCGTGAATATGTTACTTGGCTTTAGGTATGTTTTCATGGTGCCATTATGGGTAATGGCTTTTATGTCCTGTACTTTTTCATCAAATTTTCCACCTACGTAATAGGGTATCGTTACGGTTGCATGATCAAAATTCTTAGCATCCAGCACCTTCATTTTTACAAACACCTCTTTTATGAGCCTTATCCTATCGTTAACCAGCTGTACGCTGTTTCGGCCAGTTTCAAATAGTACCACACCTGCGGCTTCGGGATCCTTGGGGTAGGATTTCATGTTAAGTTCTATACTGCTGGGCTCGCCAAAGGTGGCTGTTTGTCGTTCTTGGGAAAATACTTGGCACGAGAATACTACGGCCAACATACATAAAAGGGGTCTCATAAAATTCGGTTTTTGGCAAATCTACATAATATGAAAATAAATTTTGGTCTAAAATATTGTTAGCTGATAGTAGGTTTGTTGTTGGACATATTCCTCTTGAAACATAGCTTCTGAAGTAAAAGCAACCCAACTCCAAACACAATTGTAACCGCCCAAGCTACCCAATGTGCTGATGGATACATAATTATGTTGGCAATGGAAATGAGCAACCCAGGAAAATCCTAGACAATATCCCAAGAGTTGAACCTGAGAAACCTGCCCAGATAAATCCAATACCATAAAGAAAAAAATCACTCACACTTCGGTTTGTTTTATAAATTATTTATTTGTCTTAAATCCATTTTCAGAAATTTTAACAGAAACAGGAAAAATCCCCCCAATAAACAGGAAAAACCCTCTTGTATGAAAACTAAAAAAAATAGAATTTTGAAAATGATTTGGTGGTAGAGGAATAATCCCGACCATACATTTAAAACCCGTCATAATATTAATTGGGGAGTTAGTCTAGGCGGGTTACTTCATAAAAGGTCACTTGTTGTAAGTGGCCTTTTCTTTTTTAAATGAGAGATAGTTGTACTATTTTGCAATTATGAATCCAGCTGAAACTTACATCTTAAAGCAACC
Organism: Marinirhabdus gelatinilytica; assembly: GCF_003353425.1. GTDB lineage: Bacteria > Bacteroidota > Bacteroidia > Flavobacteriales > Flavobacteriaceae > Marinirhabdus > Marinirhabdus gelatinilytica. The sequence continues at coordinate 44,512 of NZ_QRAO01000008.1, read as the reverse complement.
TGAACCCTTCAAGACCATGTTGCTGGAAGCACAGGTATTGGTGGAGCAGACATTGCCAGAAGCCGATTTAAAATACAAATGGAGTCTCCCCATGTATTTTGTGGAGAAGGCGCCTATTTGTTATTTTAATATTACAAAAGGATACTTTGATCTCTGTTTTTGGGTTCGGGATTCTTGGGAATTACATTTGGATACCTTGGTCACAGAAAACAGGAAGTTTGTAAAATCGTTACGCTATACGCATCCAGACCAAATGGATGCACAACTAATTGTGGAATGTGTCGATGAGGCCTACCGTACCAGAAAGCCAGGATTTACAGCGTGATTATTGTTTTTCTGATCGCAGTGAGGTTCGTCAAGAGTTTTTCCAGGTGAGACAGATCTAGCATATTGGCTCCATCACTTTTTGCATTGGCGGGATCGAAATGTGTTTCAATAAAAAGGCCGTCCGCTCCAGTGGCTATACCTGCTCTGGCAATGGTGCTTATCATGTCAGGTCTGCCGCCCGTAACCCCAATAGTTTGGTTGGGTTGTTGCAAGCTGTGTGTTACGTCCAAAACAACTGGAGCGTATTCTTGCATTGTGGGGATCCCTCTAAAATCTACCAACATATCTTGATAGCCGTACATGGTCCCACGCTCGGTAATACATACTTGGTTGTTCCCACTATCGGTTACTTTTTTCACCGCGTGCTGCATACTCTCGGGGCTCATAAACTGCCCTTTTTTAAGGTTTACCACCTTACCGGTTTTAGCGGCGGCTACCACCAAATCGGTTTGCCTAACTAAAAATGCAGGGATTTGCAATACATCTACATATTCAGCGGCCATGGCAGCATCGTTGCTTTCGTGGATATCTGTAACGGTTGGGATATCGAAGGTTTCTGAAACCTTTTGAAGTATTTTTAAAGCTTTCTCATCACCAATACCGGTAAAGCTATCTATACGGCTCCGGTTTGCTTTTCTGAAACTTCCTTTAAAGATGTAAGGTATTTCAAGTCTATTGGTTATGGTTACTACTTTTTCAGCTATGCGCAGTGCCATATCCTCACCCTCTATGGCACAAGGACCCGCTAACAGAAAGAAATTGTTGGAGTTGGTATGTTTTAGCTTTGGGATTGCATCTAGATTCATCTTTGTGGTAATGATATTTAATAACAAAGATACGTAATAATAAAACCGAAGCCCAATAGCCTTCGTACTTTAAAATAGATTGGGGATATTTTACAATTTGTAGGAAATTTCGTAAAATTGTAACTTACAACATATTAGCAAAGTTATGGGGAAAACTACTTTTGGTAGCAATATGGGGTTGCTACATTTGGGGATATTATTAGTTCTGCTGAATCTATCGGTCATTTTCTTTTTCGATATTGAAATATCAAGGGCAGTACGGTTATTTTCTTCTGTTGCAATACTACTATTTGTACTTTTTAAGAACGGATTTAAGAAAAGCTTGCTCTTTTTGGGGCTATTGTTATTGGTAGCGAAGGACGTATCTATCCTTTTTTACGAATCGCCTTTGTTTAAGACAATCTCCTTGTTGTGCACTGTATCTTTGTATACGGTTATAACCTTGTTTGTGTTTAGGAGACTTCCTGTATTGCGCTTTAGCTTAACATTGGTTCTCTTTGGGTTGGGGATTATTGTGTTGAATATCTTTAATGTATTTTATCTTTCCGATATCATTATCCCCTCGCTGGATAACGATACCCAACTTATATTGTTTTTTACCCAGAGTGCGGTAATGTTGTTTATGGCGTTGTTCGGGTTTTTATATAATGAAGCGTACGAGGGGAAACAGTCCTTAAATCTATTGTTGTGTATCTTGGCGTTTATCTTTTCGGACCTAGGGGGCCTTGCGGCCTATTTCTTGGGGTACGACCCAGCATACTATGCTGAGAGGGCCTTTTATATAATTGCGGTTTCTTATCTGGCGTATTATGTGGTGAACTTTAACCAGGCAGCAGATAGGGTAAGTGAGTTGCAAGATAACCAGCTGAGTGCCTAGGGTTATTCTTTAATAATTTTCTTAGCAGTTTTTTGTCCAGAAATAGTGGTTAGTTTAACAAAATATATTCCTGTGGGGTATGTGCTCAAATCTATCTCGACTGGATTATCTTCTTCATAAACAATTGCACCGTAGGTGTTTAGAATTGTAACAAAAGAGACCTTTTCTGAAGAATTGATGTAAAGCTTTCCCTTTGTAGGGTTGGGGTATAGTGTTGAAGTTAGCATAGTTGCATTTCCTACTCCTAAATTGCCCATGTTTTCATACCAAGAGAGCCTTTGGGCAAATGCGGAACATACTATGGCGTCTAAATCGTTATCATGGTCTAAATCTGCGGCAGTGACTTCTCCCGTTCTTACAATGGTCTCATCTACAATTACAATGTCGCCAAAACTTCCAAACCCATCAACATTTAACATATAGCTGAAGTTGCCATAACTATTGCCCATACTAAAGCCAAGTAACAGGTCTTGATCGCCATCATTGTCTATGTCATGGGGCTCCATGGAGCTAAGGTAAAGTTCTGTTTCGTAATTGTATATAATTTCAGATTCGTTAAATGTAGGTGATTCGTCAATTCCTTCAAGCCATATAATCCGATTAAGGAATTCATCGTGCCCTGCATTTATTAGTAGATCTTTAATTCCATCATTATTCAAATCTGTGATGATAAGCTTCTCAGCTTTGTAAGTATCTGAAACAAAGGAATCAAATTGAAACAAATTTTCTGCTGTTCCAAAGTCGCCAGCCCCATCATTTCTATATAGATCAATTTTTCCGGGAAGTAAATCCCAAGTACAAGCTATGATGTCGTTATCTCCATCCTCATCTATATCGTCAATGATTATTGGGTACCCAGAAAAATAATCAGTGGCGATATAATGTTCTGAACTAAAAGTTCCTTGCCCATCCATATTTTCATACCATACTAACTCTTCTTGGAAAGAATTTAAATTATGCACCACCAAGATATCCTCATCACTATCATTATCAAGATCAGCAACTCTCATATTAAATGTAGATTCCCCTTCTACAATTAATTGTTCTGGACCGTAAGCTCCCACACCATCTTCATTTTCTATCCAAACAATCCTGTAAGAACTTGGGGGAACTACATACCCGTACAATATGTCCAGGTCAGTGTCGTTGTCAAAATCTACAAATTGGTATGCACCTCCATTGGTATTGGCAATTATTTGTTCTTGGCCAAATGTACCATTGCCATCCATATTTTTATGCCAAACAACTTTTCCATACGCTCCAGAAACAACATCTACATAACCATCATTGTCCCAATCCATTGGCAAAACATTTCCTGCATTGTTATTATTCAAAGAAATAATCTGTTCAGGCCCAAACTGAGCATTCGAAACAAAAAAACCGAAAATTGATACAATAAAAAGTACTGCTGTTCTCATAGTATATTGAAATATAGCGGGGAGACAATGTGCCTATATGATACATAATTATTTAAAACTACTGTGCTTACCAAAAAAACAATGTGATCTTATAGGCAAATATCCACATGGTATCACTACTTTTGCACCGCCTAAAAAAGGGCGCAGAAAAGTATTGCTGCTAATTTTAAAAGTATCCCGTCTCACGGGCGTTTAAGATGGAAATAAAGAACATCGCAATTATTGCACACGTTGACCACGGTAAGACCACCTTGGTAGATAAAATCATGCACCACTGTAGCTTGTTTCGTGAAAACGAAAAAACAGGTGAGCTTATCCTGGACAATAACGACCTGGAGCGCGAGCGAGGCATTACCATTACTTCAAAAAATGTATCGGTTACCTATAAGGGAACCAAAATAAACATCATTGATACCCCAGGTCACGCCGACTTTGGCGGAGAGGTAGAGCGCGTGCTCAATATGGCAGATGGCGTACTACTTTTGGTAGACGCTTTTGAAGGCCCTATGCCCCAAACCCGTTTCGTATTGCAAAAAGCCATTGATCTAGGGTTAAAGCCCTGCGTAGTGGTGAACAAAGTTGATAAGGAAAACTGTACCCCGGATGAGGTGCACGAAGCGGTGTTCGATCTCATGTTCGAGCTGGGTGCCGAAGAATGGCAATTGGATTTCCCAACCGTTTACGGATCTGCCAAGAACAACTGGATGAGCGACGATTGGCAAAATGAGACTGACAATATAGAACCCCTTCTGGATATGGTGTTAGAGCACATCCCTTCCCCAAAAATTGAAGAGGGGACTACACAAATGCTCATCACATCCTTAGATTATTCTAGCTTCACAGGACGTATCGCCATTGGCCGTCTATTACGCGGAACCATTAAGGAAGGTATGCCTATTTCACTAGTAAAACGTGACGGGACCATCAAGAAATCGCGTGTAAAGGAAGTGCACACCTTTGAAGGATTGGGAAGAATGAAGGTAGAGGAAGTACAGGCAGGAGATATTTGCGCCTTGGTAGGTATTGAAGGTTTTGAGATAGGCGACACTGTTGCCGATTTTGAAAATCCTGAAGCCCTAAAAACCATTGCCATAGACGAGCCTACCATGAGTATGCTTTTCACTATTAACGATTCCCCTTTCTTCGGAAAAGATGGTAAATATGTAACCTCTCGCCATATCAAGGAACGTTTGGCCAAAGAGTTGGAAAAAAACCTGGCCCTGCGTGTTGAAGAAACCAATAGTGCCGATAAATTTATGGTCTTTGGCCGTGGGGTATTGCACCTTTCGGTGTTGATTGAGACCATGCGCCGTGAAGGGTACGAGCTGCAAATTGGACAGCCACAGGTAATCATTAAAGAGATTGATGGGGTGAAATGCGAACCCGTTGAAGAATTAACCATAGACCTCCCTGAGACCGTGAGCGGTACCGCCGTAAATATGGTAACCATTCGCAAGGGAGAAATGACCAGCATGGAAGCTAAGGGCGACCGTATGATCTGTAAATTCCATATACCCTCAAGGGGGATCATTGGGTTGCGTAACCAACTGTTGACCGCTACAGCCGGAGAGGCTATCATGACCCACCGTTTCTTGGAGTATCAACCTATGAAAGGTGGAATTCCAGAACGACAAAACGGTAGTTTGGTCTCTATGGAAAATGGTACGGCCATTCCATACTCTATCGATAAACTCCAGGACCGTGGCCGTTTCTTTATAAATCCGGGCGAGGATATCTATGAGGGGCAAGTTATTGGTGAAAATTCAAGACAGGATGACATGGTGGTGAATGTGACCAAAACAAAAAAATTGAGCAATGTACGTTCGGCCGGGGCAGACGATAAGGCCAGGATTGTTCCTGCCATAAAGTTTTCTTTGGAAGAAGCCTTGGAGTATATCCAGAAAGACGAATATGTCGAGGTAACCCCAAACCATCTTCGATTACGTAAAATATACCTGAAAGAGGTAGATAGAAAGCGTAACAAACAATAAAAGATTTAAGAGCCAGAATTGAATATTTTGGCTCTTTTTTAGTTTATTTGTTACCAAATTGTAACGGTAACGTTTCAGAAAAAAAACAGATATGAATTTTTTGTATTTCGATCCAGGGCTAGGTGCCATGATCGTACAAGCCGTGGTAGCTGCAGCAGCAGGAATCTTATTGTTTTCAAAAAATGCATGGTATAAGGTGAAGGCATTTTTTGGTTTGTTGAAGGAAGAGGATGACACTTACGACTCCATAGACATTGAAGATAATGATGCTGAAACCGATGATACCGATGAGCACAAAAAATAAAACATCTACCACACTTACAGCTAAGCACCAAGCTTCGTTTAGAGATCCTTCGGGGTATATGTTTCACGATGGCGATATCCTTCGCCGTGTTATAAAACCGATCTATTTTCCGCAGTACAAAAAATTAAGGGACAGTGGTTTTTTCAATACGTTAATAAAGCAGGGACTGCTTATCCCACATACCGAAACACAGGTTGAAGACGATACAATAATTATCACACCAGAGCCTATCCCATTTATTACAAATCCGTATGAGTGGAGCTTCCAGCAATTTAAACATGCTGCACTGCACACGCTCAAAATTCAAAAATATGCGCTTTCCAAAGGTTTTATATTAAAGGATGCTTCGGCTTATAACGTTACGTTCCATAAGGGAAAACCTGTTTTTATAGACACGCTTTCTTTCGACTTTTATGAGGAAGATACCCCGTGGCGCGCCTATAAACAATTTATCACACATTTCTTTGGGCCATTGGTGTTGGCAAAATACCATGGCACCGAAATCTTTAAAATGTTACAGACGCATATAGACGGGATTCCGGTAAAACTGATTTCCTCTATGCTGCCTGGAAAGACAAAATTGAGTGCTACCATCCATACCAACATTCACTTGCTGGCAAAAATGGAAAGTAAGCACAGCGAAGATTACAAGGCCGAAACCAAGGTGGCAAAACTTTCAAAAAAGGCGCAGAACAATATCCTGGAAAGCCTTTTCAACTTTATAAAAAAGCTGGAGCTGAAAGAAACCACCGAGTGGGGCAATTATTACGATAAAACGAATTACGAAAAAGCTGCTTTTGAGGGCAAGAAAAAACTGATCAAGGAATGGGTAACCCCCTTGAATCCACAACGCTTGATAGATGTGGGTGGAAACGACGGCACCTTTGCGAGAACCGTGCTGGACAAAGTGCCCGATGTAATCGTGACAGATATAGACAGTAATGCCGTAGACCATAACTATACCCAGGTACAGCAAAATAAGGAGGCCAACATGCTCCCCTTTGTTTGCGATGTGTTGCAACCTGCGCCGGGTATTGGCTTTAATAATACCGAAAGAAATTCGTTGATCGATCGTTTGCAAACCTATGCCCCAGATGTGACTATGGCATTGGCGTTGATTCACCATATTACACTTTCTGGCAATGTTCCCTTTGAGAAATCGGCCGAATTTTTTGCTAAATTTTCTGAAACCTTGATCATTGAGTTCCCAAAGAGAGAGGATTCCTGGGTGGAGAGTCTGTTGGTGCGTAAGCGTGAGTTCATCAATCATTTCGATTTTTATAATGAAAACGATTTTGAAGCTGGCTACTCCCAGTTTTATACTATTGTAAAGAAAGAGCCCGTGCAGGGAACCAAGCGTATCCTGTACCTTATGAAACGAAAGTAAGTTGTACTTTAAAAACTATTAATTCTTGAAACAGCGTTCAAAACGTTCGTACTACTTTCCCATATTGGCCGGGCTGGCTGCTGGTTTATATCCCATTATCTTTTTTTACACCAATAACTTCTCTCTGATAAACTCCTGGAAGCATTTCGCCTTTTTTGTGGGACTCTTCTTGGTGGCTCCAGTGTGTACATTTGTGGGGATACAGTTTTTTAGTTATCTGCCTTTTGTAAAAAAAGTAAAACCCTTTGCTTTTCCGTTTATAAATATGGCTGCTTTTTTGGGTTTTGTCCAAATATGCCTTTATGCCAATATACAATGGGTGTTCACCATAATTTTATTGGTAATCGCTGCGGTTTTTGCAATCTTCCTAAGAAAGTTTTTCAAAAAAGTGGTGGTATTGCAATTGGTGCTAGCACTCATTGGGCTCTTCTGGTTGTTCCCTACCATACACAACCAATGGACGTATTCCAACGAATGGACACAGCAACCGGACGATATTGAAGAGGTTGTTTTTAAAAAGCGCCCCAATGTGTATTATATCCAGCCAGACGGGTATGTAAATATTTCAGAAATGGGCAAAGGTGCCTACCAGATTGACAATAGTGACTATTGGGATTTCCTAGAGGATAATGGTTTCACGGTTTATCCAAATATTCGTAGTAACTACACCTCCACACTTGTATCCAACAGCTCTACCTTCACTATGAAGCACCATTACTACAACAATGGTTTCAACTTTAGTGAGATTGCCAATGCCCGAAACGTGATAATTTCAGATAATCCGGTGCTCAATGCTTTTAAGAAGAACGGATACAAAACCCATTTCCTTGCAGAAGCATCGTACCTACTCAGTAATTTTCCGGAGATGGGTTACGACGCTTGTAATTTCGACTATAACGACATAGATTTTATTACTGATGGCTTTCAGAAAGAAGAGGACATCTTGGTGCCACTTAAAAAATATCTTGAGGAAGATGAAGACCAGTCCAAATTCTTTTTTATAGAAGTATTTAAACCAGGGCACGTCCAATCACAAAAAAATCTTTCCCAGGGTGCTAAGAAGGAAGCGGCCATTTACAAGCAAAATCTGGATATAAGCAACGAACGTCTCAAGAAAATGATAGCTATGATTCAGGAAAAAGACCCCAACGGTCTTATCCTGATTATGGCGGACCACGGTGGATATGTTGGGTATGAGTATATGCTGGAAGTTAGAAATAAATCTATGGACAGGGACTGGGTGTACTCTGCCTTTAGCACACAATTATCTGTGAAATGGCCCAAGGGTGATGCTCCTGCGATAGACAAGCACTTTAAGACAGGCATCAATACCTTTAGGATACTGTTCTCCTACCTGAGCGAAGATGCCAAATACCTGGAGCATTTACAGGAAGACGCTAGTTACACCATAATAAGCGATGGTGCCCCAAGGGGGATTTATAAAGTGATAGACAGTACTGGAACGGTTGTTTTTGAAAAGCTTTAAGTATGGCCAATAAACCAAACTTTTTGAAAAGATTTCTTAATAGTGAAAAGGACTATCCGCTCGTGGCAGGCCTTGCAGCTAGCTTGTACCCTACACTGTATTATTATTCCAACAACTTCAGTATGTTGGATACCTGGGTGCATTTTGTATATCTCATGGGGATGTTCGTATGCGTACCGGTAGCTATTTTTTATGTGTTGCATAAAATTTCTCAGCTAGCGGTTTTTAGTATATACAAAAAATATGTCATACCTTTTCTTTCGGTCTTTGTTTTCTTTTTTATTCTGAAAACGTTACTGTACGTACCTATTGAACGAAAGTTGATAGCCTATAGCATTGCTGCTGGAGCCTTGTTTGCTTATTTTTTACACAAACATGTTAAAAAATTGATCGTGCTTCAATTTCTTATGGCAATAGTGGCATTTTTCGTGCTAACAAAAGAATTATACAACAGGCTTACGTATGATAATAGCTGGAAGGAACAACCTGACGATATAGAGCAGGTGGTCTTCCAGAAGAAACCGAATGTATATTTTTTCGAACCCGATGGCTATGTTGGGTTTCAGCAACTCAAGGAACCCCCTTATAGTTTTGACAACAGTGGTTTTGAGGGTTTTCTTTCTGAAAATTCTTTCAAGACATATCCAGATTTTAGGACCAATTATATAACCACACAAGCATCTAATGGCGCAACCTTCACCATGAAGCACCATTATTACGACTTTAACCTAGAGCTAGAAGAAGTTGAAAAGGCTTCAGAAATAATTATTACCGATAATCCAGTACTAAATATCTTTAAGAACAATGGGTACGAAACGTATTTTGTTTCCTCTTCCCGCTATTTCATGCTGAATAGGCCAGAGCTTGGCTATCATCACACCAATATAGATTACGACAATATAAAATACCTCCATAAAGGTATGGGAGAGCGTGAGCCCGTAGTGGAGCCTTTCCTTAATTTTTTGAATGATGGAATTGATAAACCAAAATTCTTCTTTGTACAGTTCTTATTCCCCTGGCATGTAAGTAGCCTAGAGCATCTGTCTGGCGGAGTAGAGGAAGAACGTGAAAAATATCTGGACAGGCTGGATGAGGCAAACACTATGCTCACTACCATGATAAGCGCTGTACTAGAAAAAGACCCCGATGCTTTGATTTTGATAATGGCCGACCACGGAGGTTATGTAGGATTGAGATACACAAGGGAGTGTTACGCACCCGTTGAAGAACCTGCTTTAATAAACTCAATATTAAAATCGAATTTAACCATACGTTGGCCCGGAAATGAGATCCCAACTTTTGACGATAAAATGGACTCACCCGTAAATGTATTCAGGATTTTATTCTCACATCTTTCAGGGAATGATGCCTATGCTGAAAACATACAACCGGACGAGAGTTTTATAATCCACAAAAAAGAGGTGGAGCCAGGAGTGTACCAATATTATAACGACGCTGGAGAATTAATGTTCAAAAAAGTTGAACCGCCAAAGTAAAGTGCTGCTTATCGTTTAAAGATATTATATTTTAAAATGCACCATAGCGCCCGTACGCCGTCCTTCCAGTTTATTTTTTTTCCTTCTTCATAGGTTCTGCCATAATATGAAATTCCAACTTCGTAAATGCGCACTTTGGGCACCCGGGATATCTTTGCCGTGACTTCAGGTTCAAAACCAAAACGCTTTTCTTGTAGTGTTAAACTCTTCAACATATCGGCTTTAAAGAGTTTATAACAGGTTTCCATATCGGTCAGGTTCAGGTTGGTGAACATATTGCTCAAAAATGTGAGAAATTTGTTTCCTATGGTGTGCCAAAAAAACAATATACGGTGTGGGTTGCCTCCCATAAACCGAGAACCGTACACTACATCTGCGTTACCGCTCAATATTGGCTTCAGTAACACGGTGTACTCATTGGGATCGTACTCCAAATCGGCATCTTGGATAATAATATAATCTCCCGTAGCAAGTGCAATCCCTTTGTGTAATGCGGCTCCTTTTCCTTGGTTTTTGGTAAACGAGTGTATAGCAATATCCATTTGCCCATTTTCCTGAATAAATTGGTTTATAAGGGCCAGTGTATTATCCTTCGAGCAGTCGTTAACTATCACCAACTCCTTTTGGAGTCCCTCGGGGAGGGTTACGTTCTTTAAAACTTCCAGAATTTCCAGGATGGTACCCTGTTCGTTATATGCAGGAATAATGATAGAAAGTGTCTTGGACATTTGTGGATTTTAGAAGGCAAATATATGGTTATTACTTAATATTGGAATAAGGCCGTTGATTTCAAATAGAAATTTTGTGCTATTAAAAAGAAGCTTAGCATTTTAAAACTTACTTTTGAACTCTTCCAGATATGAAAAACAAAATCGAGCACATACTCATTACCTTATTGGGATGTATCCCCATGGTTTTTTGGAGTTACAGGAATTTGAGGGCAGATCTTTGGTACGATGAGGTGTTTTCCCTAAAACATTTTACTCTGGTAAATATCAATACAACCCTTTTTTATTATCCCGCACCCAACAACCATATTTTTTACAACCTTCTCATGCAAATGGTTTCAAGGGTAACTGGCCTACGGGATATTTTGTTGGTGGAAGAGTATGCTTTTGTGTTCAGGATGATGCAACTTGGGCTAAGCCTGTTGTGTGGGGTTTACGTTTTAAAGATATTGAGGCATATTTTTAAGCTTAGAAACATTGCCCTCACTTGGGTTGTACTTTTTACTACAGTACCTTTTATGAATTTTTCACTCCAGTTGCGTGGGTATTGCCTAAGCACATTATTATTGTTAATGTTGTTGTACTACGCTTGGAGGTATATAAAATTTCAGAAAAAAAGATATGTGGTACTATTGGGGGTCTTGAGTATGATGCTTTTGTACACCATCCCATCCAACCTGTATGTACTATTGGGGCTATGTATGGCTATAGCTATGGGTAGTTTAGTTGCACTGCAAAAAAAGGATAGTGCTATTTTTAGGAATAGCGTTTGGGTTATAGTGGCTATTGCTGTTGGGAGTTTGCTTGCTGTGCTATTGTATCTGCCTATCTGGGAAGAGCTGGTGTACAACAAATTCTCAAACAGGAGTGCGCCCGGTTATTTCTTGTCATTTAAAATTTTGTGGAGGACACTGCCACAATTCTTTTCCGAAAGATATGCGTTACTGCTCCTTTTCTTGCCGGGACTGTATTATCTGTATAAAGAGAAGAATTTTGATAAAAAGGTTCAATACATAACAATTTTAGTTCTTTTTCTTGGAGCCTTTGTAGCTTCCTTTTTACACCAAAAAGCTCCGTATGCAAGAGTATTTGTCCCGTTGGCGCCTATGTTTGTTTTGGTCTTGTTGGTGCCGCTGCTCACAATGCTAACGAATGTCCCCAAACGATTGGGGGTAGCTATTAAATTTTTGGTATGTATATATTGTATAGGCATCTTTTTTAACGAAGTTTACAAAAGCGATAAGCGAATTGCTGAAAATTTAATAGAAGACAATATCGTTTCGCAACATCTATACGATAATTATTATCTCGCCGAATTCTTCAAACAAGATGAAACCACTACACAGCTCGCTTCAATACAAGATAAAGAGCCTATAGTTACCTTCAAATTAAGGGACCAACCTTCATTGGAACTGTATCTGGAAAAGCAAAACCTTGCCGCAACAAAAATTGAAGCTATAGAACAATTGAAGCCCTTTATTGAACAGCATAGGTCATTGTTCTTGCTTACCTCACATACCAATACAGTTTTGGATTTCTTAAAAAAAATAGAAGGCATTCAAGCGAATGTCATAACCGAAGAAACACGTTTTACAACCATTATTCGGGTTAATGCTATCGATTAACGCTTCAATCCCAGAATACTGAAGAATAAACTAAAGAGGATTACCTGAACCCCAAGCAACATAGTGGTCACTGCGGGAATCACCAAGCGTAACGTACTGCTATTGGTAATATCGCCAAAATTGATTTCCTGCCAATAGTTGTATGCCAAAAAACTGAGCACGACGCCTAAGATAATGAGCACGGCCCCCACGATCAAACCCTTTTCCAAGTTTATAAATTTAAACTGTCTATCGTACATATCGGATTTTGGGAGGAGCCCATTTTCAACCGTAAAAACCTTGGTAAGCCCGTAGAATAGTATAAACTGAAATCCAATGAGCAAGGAAACCGATGTGAATAACAGTGTATGTACATCAAACGTTACGCTGTCTATGGTAATGGGTTTGTAAATGAGCAGGGCAGAGGTTATCAACCCGAAAAGAAACAATAAAAACCCTGGATAATAGAACAGCCACTTGGGGCTATACAGTACCAAAAAACGCAAATGGCGCCATCCATCACGCCATGTGTTGAGGTGGGGAGGCCTGCTACGACCATCTGGTGATAGGGTAGTGGGCACTTCGGCAATATTCATTTTTTTTAAGCTAGCCTTTACTATCATCTCGCTGGCAAATTCCATTCCCGTGGTCTTCAATTCCATTCTTTTAAATGCATCTTTGCTAAAGCCACGTAGCCCACAATGGAAATCACCAATCTTAGATTTAAAGAACAATCTCCCAATGAAAGAAAGCACGGGATTTCCCAAGTATTTGTGCAAAAAAGGCATCGCCCCTTTCTCGATTCCTCCTTTAAACCGGTTCCCCATTACTAGGTCGTAGCCTTCCCTTAATTTCTCGAGATAGGGCATCATATTACTGAAATCGTAACTGTCGTCTGCATCCCCCATCATCACATACCTTCCTTTTGCTGCGGTGATACCTCCTATTAGTGCATTACCGTAGCCTTTTTCCGAAACATGTATTACGCGGACATTAAGGTTTTCTGCAATTTCCTGGGAGCCGTCCGTACTGCCATTATCTGCAATCACTACTTCCCCGTTCACGTTTTCACGCTCAAAAAATCCCTGTGCCTTTTTAATACAGACAGCAAGGGTTTCGGCTTCGTTTAAACAGGGCATTACTACGGAAAGCTCAGGATTCATGGCGTGGGATAAATTTTTTCAAAAGTATGATTAAAATAAGAAGTCCAAGAAAATAATTGTAAAATAAATAACGCATAATGCTGTGGGATGCCACGGCCACGATCATGGCATTGGATATTATGAGCAAAGTAGCAAGAAATATTAAACCACTATTGCGCCCAAACCTCTTAAAAACCTTAAACAGACTAAGAATAGAGAGCGCCACCATAAAAAAGAGAATAAAAACACTTTTAAAACCGTGGATAATACTGGTGTAGTAAAGGGAGAGGTATTCTTTAAAATGCGCAGGTACAAGCTGGGTCGTAATGGTCTTGCATGCAGCTTCAATGGCAAATGCATTATCCCCTGGTGCTTCGCCTTGTTCCAAATAATATTTCAGGCCAAAATCGTGTATGTTCTGGTTGCATATCTCCGGAAAATTATAGTGGAAACGCATATACTTCTCGTGATAACTACCCTTAACATCACTGCTCAATAGCTGTAGACTGTCCAATTTTTTATGTGAATGCTCAAATATCACTTTTATGTCTTCATCTGGAAAATACTTTGCGTCGCTAGCTTCAGAAATATAAAGTGGCAGGGCAACCACGTTCACATAACTGTACGGTGTGGTTTTAAAATAACCGTAAAAGATATAATGGTAGGTTCGGTCTGCCATTGCTGAAACTATGGGTAAAATAAATAACAAGAGAATTATTAAAAAAGCTTTTGGTCTAAAGATGTTCCTTTTCAGTTGTAGCGCATATAAAAATCCAATAATGGGTCCCAGGATGATAAATTGTCCGCGGGTAAGCACCAAGGCTAAGTAGACAAACGTGATGTGTATTATTTTTTTTTCTTGCTTTCTGAACAAGAAATCTATGGTAAGTGATAGTAGGAGAAGATACAGCGGATATGCCAATCCTTCAGAAGTAAGGTTCACCGCTACCTCGATGGGCTTAAAGTAGGGGAACACTAATGCAGCTAATAATAATCCTTTTGCTACCCAAGAGAGTTTGAATAAATTGCTCAAATTCTTGAATATCAAAACAATCGCGGCATATCCCATCACCAAATGGCCTGCGAGGGCGACCACATCAAAACTACTTCCAAATACAGCCTGCAGCCCTCTCAAATAAATAATATAGCCAGGGAAACGGGTAATATCTGCCCTAAGATAACTATACGTGTCTGGCGAGTACAAAGGCGGTTGCAGGATAAAAAAACCGAAAAAAAACAAGAATATAAGTAAGAGCAACCTGTTTTCCAGCGTGTTCTTAGAAAGCAAGGTTTTTGGTATACTCAATTTTGAAGCTATTTAAGCGTTATAGAAGCAGCGATAAAAGTAAAAATAATTTTAGTTTTACATTTCATAACCAACAACTGTTTTATTTGAGCCGATCATCTCCCCATTTTACTGTTGAAACATACAACTCTGCGCACCAAAATCTATGGAACCAATTTGTGGCACGTGCAAAGAACGCTACTTTTCTGTTCCATAGGGATTTTATGGAGTACCATTCGCACCGTTTTAAGGATGCTTCACTGTTGGTGTTCAAGGATAAAAAGCTGATTGCTATACTGCCAGCAAATAGAGAGGATACTACTGTGTATTCACACCAGGGCCTAACGTATGGTGGATTGGTACTCTCCAACAAAACCAAAATGGAGGATGCTACAGCCGCTTTCAAGGTCTTGTTACAGTTTTTGGAGCAGGAGGGTGCCACAACACTGCAGTTAAAGCTGTTGCCAAGGATTTATAATTCCCTGCCGGCTGATGAAATTAACTATCTTCTGTTTTTAGCTGAAGCCAAACAATTCCGGATGGATGTTTCTGCAACTATCAAGACCGATAGTGCGCTCAAGATTCAAAAGAATAGGATGGAAGGAGTAAAAAAAGCAGAAAAACATGGGCTCTGGATTGAAGCAGAACAAAAATTCAATCCCTTTTGGAACCAGATATTAATACCCAATCTTGAAAAGCGTCACGATGCCAAACCAGTACATTCGTTAAAAGAGATAGAGCAATTGGCCGCCGCTTTCCCTGAGAAAATTGTGCAGTTTAATGTAATGAAGGAAACTGAAATTGTTGCGGGCGCAACTATGTTCATTACCCCGCAGGTGGCCCATGTACAGTACATTTCGGCAAACGAGGAGAAGCAGCAGTTGGGGAGTTTGGACTTCTTGTTCCATCACCTTATTACTTCCACATATAGGGAGAAAGAATATTTCAATTTTGGTATCTCCAACGTGAACCATGGAAAGAATATCAACAAGGGCCTTCAATATTGGAAGGAATGTTTTGGTGCAAGGAGCATCGTGCATGAGTTTTACGAGGTGGATACGGCAAACCACACTAAATTAGATTCGGTTTTTGTATGATTCCATTTTTAGACCTTCACGGCATTAACCAGCGTTTTGAAACTGAGTTCAAACATCAGTTCCAACGATTTTTAGATTCTGGGTACTACATCCTTGGGGACAGCGTCCGCGATTTCGAGACCAATTTTGCCAACTACTGCGGAACAAAATTCTGCATTGGCGTGGGTAATGGGCTGGATGCACTTCGGCTTATTCTGGAAGGGTACAAAGCATTGAACAAACTGAAGGAAGGTGATGGGGTTTTGGTAGCCGCAAATACATTTGTCGCCACTATTATTGCCATTAAACAAGCTGGGCTTACCCCCATTTTGGTAGAGGCTGAAGCTGAAACGTTCAATTTTGATATTGAGGATATAAATGCGAAAATTTCAGCAAACACAAAAGCTATCATGCCCGTACATCTCTATGGGCAATTAGCACCTATGGACGCAATAAATAAACTGGCCCAAAAACATAATATACTTGTTATTGAAGATGCCGCACAGGCCCACGGCGCACAGTGCAAAACTGGAAAAAAAGCAGGAAATTTGGGAGATGCGGCGGGATTCAGTTTTTACCCTGCAAAGAATTTGGGAGCTCTGGGAGATGGCGGTGCCGTAACCACTAATGACGAAGACCTTGCCGAAGCGATAAAAAAACTACGGAATTATGGTACCGCAACAAAATATGTGAACGAGTTGTTAGGTGTAAATTCTAGGTTGGACGAGCTGCAAGCTGCTTTTTTAAATATAAAACTAGCTTCGCTGGATGCCGATAACGAAAGAAGGAGAAAAATTGCGAGACGCTATCTTTCGGGGATCAACAATAAAAAAATAAACCTTCCTGAATATGATAACTCACAAAACCATGTTTTTCACCTTTTTGTAGTGCAAGTGGAGGATAGAGAGAAATGTATAGCGTATTTGAAACAGAACGATGTTGGGCATTTGATACATTACCCCATCCCACCCCACAAACAAAAAGCATTGCCCGAACTACATGGATTACAGTTCCCCATAACCGAAAGCATACACAAAAAAGTATTGAGCCTCCCCATAAGCCCAATAATGCCTGAAACGCAAGTAGATAAAGTAATTGAAATACTAAATATGTATTGAATGGTGTACTCATAAAATCTACCCTGTAAGGAGCTAGAGAGGTGTATATCCATTATGCTAACAAACATGCCAAGTTCCAATAACTAACCAATGAAAATCCCTCAGTTTATACGTACCAACTTATTGCTTAAGATGACCTCGCTAAACGCGATGGTAATCGTGGTACGACTGTTTATTGGGTTCTTTCTGCAGCGAGAGTTAACCGATCTCGTTGGAAAAGATGGATATGCAAAAGTAGGCTCGCTTCGTAATTTAATGAACATCCTAATGTCCATTACATCGTTGGGAGTTTTCAATGGTGTTTTAAAATACGTTGCGCAGCACAAGGAAAATAGACCAGAGCTTCAAAAACTGTTTTCCACCACCTTTGTATTTACGATTATTGGGAGTGTGGTTTCTTTTTTGGTACTGTTCTTTGGTGCGGAATATTTCAGTAGCTATTTTTTCTACACTCAAGACTTTGCATATATCATTAAGATAGTGGCCGTGGTAGTTCCCTTTATTTCCATACAGCGAGTTTTTAATGGAATTGTCAATGGGCTTTCTGCCTACAAACACTATGCTAAAATTGAGTTGTTGGCGTATATTTTGGGTGCAGCGCTCACGTTGTTTCTATTGTACCAATACAATATAGACGGAGCATTACTTGCCATAGCCACCATCCCGATTATACAGGTTCTCGTATTGCTTTTTGTTTTTGTGAAAGTGTTGAGGGAGTACATTGTTTTTTCTGAAATTTCATTTAAAATACCCTACGGGAAGCAATTGTTGTCCTTTACGTTAATGTCCTTTACGGCAACGGTCTTGGTAAATTTTGTTGAACTGGATTTACGTAATATGTTGGTAGATAAAATGGGGGAGGACGATGCGGGTATCTGGACGGCCATGACCACCCTGTCGCAAAACTATATGGTGTTTTCAGGTGCCATTTTCACCCTGTACGTAATCCCGAAATTTGCAGGAATCACCCAAAAGAATGAATTTGTCAAGGAAGTGGGCACAATCTATAAAACGCTTTTACCTCTTTTTGCGTTGGGAATGTTGGCAATTTATTTTTTGCGCTATCAGTTTATTGAATATGTATTTATAGATTTCAATGAAATGGCACCGCTTTTTAAATGGCAGCTCATAGGCGACTTTATTCGTTTGATGGCCCTGGTATTGGCACATCAATTCTTGGCGAAGAAAATGGTGCGTAATTTTATTTTTACTGAAATTCTATCCCTTGCACTCTTCTTCGGCCTTTCACACTTGCTGGTAGATACTTACGGGGTTGAGGGAGTAGTACTGGCGCATTTGTTAAGATATGTCATTTATTTCTTCGTAGTACTTTTCTTGGTATGGCGCTATTTTGACAAAAAGGGAAAAAGTTCAGCAGCTAAATAGACCAAACTGAATTTTAAGAACCAAAAAATGCTTTTTTGTTTGTATGCCAAAAAGTTTTTCAGGTTTGATAGTTGCTATTCTTCACCTGTTGTGAATCTGCTTTGCCCTCGAAGCTCTACAGCACAAGCCGAAACCTAAATAACATCAACACCCCATTTGGAGAGGTAGCGTTTGGCCCCAAGTATGTGGTGGTGTTCCTGTTCCACAAAATTTCGGGCGTTCCTGGAGATTTCGAGAATCTTTTGAGGGTTCTCAACAAGCCAAATTAATTTCTTGGCAATCTTCTGGGCGTCGGGTAGCGCGTTAATGGCTACTTCATCTTCGGAGAGGTTATAATAGTCCAAAAATTCCTTTTCAGCACCAGTGAACACTACTTTTCCCTTTGCCATGGCTTCTAGGGCATTGTACCCTTGGTCGTAAGCAAATACTTGGTCCAGTAAGATGTGGCAGGTATCAAAAGCCTTGATGTATTCAACATACGGAATACTGCGTACGGTGGTAATGTCAATTTTTTCTGAATGTGTTTCGGAGACTATTTCCAGCGCTTTCTCAAAAATATCGTTCCCTTTTTTGTAATAGTTGTTTTGGTTGATACCGTGGAATATCACCACTTTATCTTCAATGACTAAAGGGGTATATTTCAGTTTGTCCAAGTTTATGGGGTTGGGCACCATCCCCAAATAGTTAGGGTGCCCCTGCAAGGGTATGTCATAATCGAAATCTGAAGCGATGATGCCCTCCACATTTTTAACGATAAAATGATGCAGATCCTCAAAAGGTGCTGTGATACACTGCGTCATATGCTGAAACTGGGCCTCGGTCCCTTTTTTTTGTAAATAGGGAGTCGCGATACTGTAGGCAAATTTTTCTTCCAAGGCATATTTTACGCTCAGATAGTCCGTTCCGCAGGAAAGGAGGAATACTTTTTTGTTGTTCTGAAAAATAAACTGGAGCATTTCCTTTTCAACTTTCGGAACAGTGCTGAATGAATTTTCGTTCACCAATTGTACTATATCATTCCCTTGAAAAATATGCTTATTTTGGAAGAATTGTTTTTTAATGCTCTCAGAATTCAGGTCTATCTTGAAAAGTTTATACACAACCCTTTTCAAAAAATTCTTGATGCCCGTTTCATAGGGCTTCACAAAGTTTACATCTACCGTTCTCTTTTTAAAACCATCACCCAAACCTACAACGGTCACGGTATGTCCCAACTGCTGCAAGCCCTCCTTTAGGGTATAATGAATGGAATTATATTCGCCAACCAACAGTATTTTCATGTAACTTGGGTGCTTAAAGTAAACTACCTCTGGGCACGCCCACGAGGTGCTCGTTGGAAAAAAACTTTTAATTTCGAGGCAAGCCTTTGGGACTTATACCCTTTGGCGGTGCCAATAAAACGGTTTTACGCTTGCAAAATACGCATAAAAAAATTTGTTTGGTAAGTATTTCACTGGGAAAGGGCGGTGCAGAACGCTCCTGCGCTATGCTCTCTGAAATGCTACACGAACAGGGATATGAGGTACATATTGCCATTTTGAACAACCAAGTGGACTATCCTTACAAGGGTGCTTTGTTCAACTTGGGAGACTTTAAAAAAGAAAATGAAAATTTCAGGGGAAGATTTAAGCGATTACTGAAATTGAGGCAATATCTTAAACAACATGCTATTGAGGTAGTTATAGACCACCGCACCAAAAACCAATACTATCGCGAACGTTTTTACCATAATATTATTTACAAGGGGTTTCAAAAAATATACGTGGTGCATAGTGCCAATCCTAATCTGTATCTTACAAAACAACCTAAAAAGTTTTCAAAAATCTATAACAAGAACTCTGCTACGGTAGCTGTCTCTAACCATATCACTGAAAAAATCCTGCCCTCTTTCGGGATAACGAATGCCACCACTATCCACAATGCTTTTAATGGGGGTTGGGCTTCCCAATCGGCTAATTTGCCTAAAAATATCACACCCCACAACTACATCCTTTCCTACGGAAGAATAGAGGAAGCAGTGAAGGATTTTACTTTTTTGCTGAATGCTTTTACAGCTTCCCAAGTCTGGAAAAAGGGAGTGCAATTGGTGATTATGGGGGAAGGAGAAGATAAAGAAGCATTGCAACAGTTTGCCAGTACATTGCCTTCAGCACAACAGATCGTTTTTTTACCACACCAATCACCGTTTTCTATTATCCAAAAAGCAAAATTTGTAACCTTGACGAGCCGTTTTGAAGGTTTCCCTATGGTTCTGGTAGAGTCGTTGTCGCTTGGGGTACCTGTTGTATCGCTGGACATTGTCTCGGGTCCTTCTGAAATTATTGAGGATGGCAGCAACGGCTTGCTCATTCCTAAAAGGGATGTATCTTTATTTGCCCAAGCGATGCAACGTATGGCAACCAATAGCATCTTGAGGGAACAATGCGCAAAGAACGCCAAACCATCGGTAGCTAGATTTTCTACCATAGAAATAGGAGAAAAATGGAACCAATTAATACAACATGCACTACGTAGACCTTAACAATATACAACTTATAGACATCCCAAAAATTACGGCACCGGACGGGCGTGGCAATCTTTCGGTAGTAGAGAAGGATTTATTGCCCTATAAAATAAAACGGGTGTACTATCTCTACGATGTGCCCAGCGATTCTACCCGTGGAGGGCATGCACACAAGCAGCTACAACAGTTTTTAATTGCGGTTGCGGGTAGTTTTTCGGTAGTATTGGACAATGGGAAAGAACGCAAGACCTTTCATTTGAACAGACCGAACAAAGGGTTGCTCATCCCAAGCGGTGTATGGCGTGAGCTGGAAAATTTTTCGGCCGGCGCGGTGTGCCTCTCGTTGGTGAGCGAGGAATATGACGAGGACGACTACATCCGGGAGTATAAGGATTTTAAGTCAATTGAACGACGTTAAGCGTATACCCAATCTTTCAGCAAAGGCTTTTCCCTTTAATAATAATTTCAACATTTGTTTGGGTTGCTTCAGCATATAGCGCTGTTTGGTGGTGAGGCTTTCGGGGGTGATCTGTTTTGCAAATTTTTTAAAAGTTTCACTATCGCCTGCCATTTTGTGTTGCATGGCAAAGGAAAAACGGTTTAAATCTAAATATCTTTTTAAACCAGGATGTTTTTCGGTTTGACTTTCATAACGATCGAGCGCCATGAAATTTCTCAATAAAGTAGGAGTGTGTGATATTCGGTTACTACCATCCAGATTATGTCTTGCGGTAATGGTATTGCTAAATGCCAATGGGGCCTCCAATGCTGCCCGCAGCCACAAATCGGTATCCTCACCGGCGCCGTGGGTTATGGCGGTGTCGAAACCGTTCAGTTTTTCAAAAAAAGATTTTTTAAAACATACGGCACTTGTCCAAGCAAGAGGATCTACCAAGCTGTTCTCAAAATAATTGTGCACCAACCCCATCCAATCTCCCCCTTTTTCCAAGATAGGAGAAATCATGGGGGTTGTAAGTTTGTGGTTGTGCCTCTTCTCGTAAGCTGTTGCGTACCAAAGGTTGTCGGGAAATTTTGTTACGAGCTTGTTGAGGTTTTCTAAATGGTTGGCGTGCCAATAATCGTCTGCGTCTAAAAACACGATGTATTGGCTACTGGCTTTGCTTGCAGCAACGTTTCGCGTCTTGGAAACACCTTCATTCTCTTTGCTGAAATATGCTATACGGTCGTCCTTAAATTGGTTGACAACAGCTTCACTATTATCTGTAGAGCCGTCGTTCACGATTACTACTTCAAAATTTGTAAAGGTTTGCAAAAAAAGACTATTAAGGGTCTTGCCTATATCTTTTTCTTTGTTGTACAACGGAATTATGATAGAAAATTTAGGCATGTCTTTTTTCTTTTAGTTCAATATAATATAACAAGCGGTACATGTCGAACCATCTCAAATTTGGGTTTTCGGATAGAAAATTTTGCTCCATTTTACGTTTTCTTGAAGCTACATACCATTTAAATAAACGTATAGCTTTCCATTTTTTTAACGTGCTGTATGCTTGTTGTAGTTTTGTTAGATCCGGATCCAAGACTCCTTTCTTTTCTAAGGCTACAATAGATGAAACTGCGCTCAATGCTTTTTCGAGATATTGCTTGGAAGATTCCAGCCCTAAATGGATCACCGGATTGTCTATATGGAGTACTTCAATCCCTTTTGTTTTGAGTTGTTGTGAAAATACAAGGTCATCTCCATAGAAATTTTCAGTAGGGATGGAAAGGTTTAAATAAACGTCTTTTTTAATCAAAACATTTTGGGTGATTATAAAGTGTGGCTTTTTTTCTCGTTCAGCAACAGGTTGGACCTCACGATTTTTACCATATTCCCAGCGTAATCGCTCTTCAATTGGTGGTTTTACTTCAGTGTAGAAGATACCCCCAAAGGCCACTTCTGGCTCTTTCTCTTTAATAGTTTTGATATAGGTTGTGACAAAAGAAGTAGATACGGGCATTACGTCTGCATCTATAAATAGTAAGAAGTTATAGGTGGCGTTTTTTGCCAATTGTAAACGAACGGCGCTCCTACCAATATTGTGTGGTAGTTTACGTAGCGAAGTGTTTTTAAAAATTTCTATTTTTTCATTTTGAACAAGTGGTTCGGTAGAGCCATCGTCAAAAACTAAGATTTCATAGGTGCTGTTCGTAGCCGCCAATTCCTCATCCAACTTGGTGACCAATGGGTACACATTGTGGTTGTATGTAGGAATTAAAATTGAAAGCATTTGTTTGGATTAAATTTATAATTTGTTTTTTCTCAAGAAAAGTACGGTCTCAGCAGCAAATCCTTTATAGGGGTCTTCGGCATACTCTTTATGCTGTACATGGGTGAACAGGTTGTCCTGTAATCTATCTTTTAATCCTGCTACAGAATATACCCTCACGTGATCCTCCTGTCCAAAAGCTTCCAAACGGCCCTCGTTTGATGTAATGCTAGCATCTTCATAAATACCGTTTCTACCCATGAACGGTGTTTGTACCAAACATATTCCACCTGGTTTTAATACTCTGTGCAGCTCTTGCATTGCTTTCTGGTCTTTTTCGATATGTTCTAGAATATGATAACAAATAATTAGATCGAAATGTGCATCTGGACAGTCTATATTGGTGATGTCGTATTTGTGGTCTGCAATAAACTCATCTTCATAATCGGTACTTGTATACTGTATATTTTGATCTTTGCTCAATAGCCTATATAGGCTTCTAGAAGGCGAGAAGTGCAATACGTTTCCCTTAAGGATCTCTTCAGAATTTAAAATTTGAAAGAGTCGCCGCGTACGGGGCCTGCTGCCACAAAATGGACATAGTTGGTCTCCATCGTCTAGTATTATAAACTTCTTTAATGAATTTTCACAAATGTTACAGAGGTGATCTTTCCCTTTAAAGCGCTGCGCAAATAAAGACCTGAAAAATAGCTCGTTCTTGACCAAAAAATCTTTTGGAATGATGGTTAAGGCCAATTTCTTTACCGCTTTGTACATAAAACTAAATTACAAATATTAGCATCTTTTCTACTTTGGGAATTCGCATTTTTGGAAGCGTGTTTATAAAAAGTTGTTTATTGTTACACACTGTTTGTCCCATCTTTTTATTATGACCTTTGTGAAGGTTGGTTGCCCGCAACTTTTTCATGTGGTATTTGGGCTCCTTTGCGGGTTATCTTCCGTATACGGTATGGGCGTTCGTGCTGCGACTCATAGTAAGTGCGCATTTGGAGGTCTATAACAATACCAATGGTAAATAGCTGTATACCAACCAATATAAAGAGTACCCCCAAGAATAATAGTGGGCGGGTTCCTATGTCCTCACCCATAATCTTTTCGATAACCAAATAAATATTTATGATAACTCCCAAGCTGAAGAAAAACAATCCAATATTCCCAAAAAGATACAATGGCTTTTGTAAATAATTACGCTGAAAGAGGATAAGCAACAAATCGTTTATAACCTTGAAGGTCCTGCCTAGGCCATATTTGGATTTCCCGAACTGTCTAGGCAAATGGTTTACGGGCATCTCACGAACACGGGCCCCGTTTAAATATGCCAACAGTGCTATAAAACGGTGCATTTCGCCATAAAGATTGAGCTCTTTGGCTGTTTCCTTGGTAAAAACTTTTAAAGCACACCCTTGGTCCTGTATGTCCAATCTTGTTGTCTTGCGTATGATGAAATTGGCAATCTTTGAAGGTATCTTTTTTAAGAAAGAATCCTTTCGCTTTGCACGTATACCGGTGACAACATCTACCTCTTGGGTTTCCAGCTTTTCGATCATTTTGGGGATATCGGCGGGATCGTTCTGTAAATCCCCATCCATCGTGATGATATAGTCTCCAGTGGCATAATCTATCCCTGCTGCCAATGCTAGACTCTGGCCATAATTCTTTTTAAGCTCAATTATATGAACATTGTGATCTTCCAGTGTATTAAGGGCTTTCACAGTACCATCGGTAGAAAAATCGTCTATGTAGATTAGTTGGAAACGATAAGGTTCCAAGGCCTTCTCTATCCTTTGGGTAAGTAGGGGGACGTTTTCTTCTTCGTTGTAAACAGGTACTACAACAGATAGCAAGGCATCAGGGTTTTTCATAAAAATGTGTGTTACAAATATAGCATTTTTGGGGTAGGCCTATCTTTGTTTTTGATAGATGCGGAAATAGTCATACGTTGCCACAAGTTGCCAGTTTTCTTTAACGTACATAGTGAGGGTAGAGGTTTCTTCGTAATTGTTTGCGTGGTTTTCAAAATTCTCCAGAAAAACGGTTACATCTTTATCCTCTAGTTTGTTGATGTATTCTGGGATTTGATCTGCCAAATGGTGGTTGAACACCCAATCCACGCCAATGGGGTTTTTGGTGTTGGTGAGATAATGTCCAAGTGTAACTGAAGGAAGGATGGTGAAATTATCATATTTGGAAGCAAGGTGCTTCAATTCCTTGTATTTATTGAAAGTTTCAGCATCACTTTTTATACCCTTCAGTTGCGGGAATACCTCACCCATATTATAGGTAAGCTCCTTCCGAGGGCTATCCAGATAAGGAGTTTGATATCCTAAGTAAAATAATGCCAAGAATACTGCGATACTTGCCAATCCAACGCTTTTCTTCAGTGTATAAGTTTCAGAATAACTAAACACAAAAAATGCGAATAGTATGGGTGCCGAAAAATCTACAGGGGTATTAAAGCCATTGCTTATGGAGGCACACCACCCAAATCCTAAGAATAAAAGCAACATTCTATACTGTTTGTTTTGTAGTGATTTCAAAAAGGTGAAACCTGTGGCGAGCATCCACATGGCCTGTATGAGTACCTGTTTTAAAAGCCCGTAGTTTTCTTCGGTAAGGTATATGTACAAAAAACAGATAGCTGGACCAGCAAGAACCACGGCAAATACCGTATTCTTATTTGCAAAATATCGTACTGTAAACACAATGGCTAGATACCCAAGAACTATCCAAGGATATAATCGTAATGAATCTATATAGGACAAAAACCCAGTACGCTTAAAACTGGAAGAGGTAGTAAAACTGAAGAGCTGTTCCCACATCGCATCAAAAGCCCCATTTATATAAATAATTCCTACGTAGAGCATAGCAAAAAACAATCCATATAGTATGAAATAGATTGATTGCCTAAAATCTTTTTTCAACAAAAAATAGACTACCAACAGTACCGGCACGAAGAAAAACGACTGTTTGCACAATACTGCTAGAGATACAAAAAAGGCACCCAAAGCGATATGGAACCATTTGTGTTTTGGCTTGAGTAAAAACCAGGCACCAAGTATCGTAAAAAATACGCCATCTACAGTATTCCAGGGCATTGGTGGATAATCGTGAATTGAGATAAGCGCTCCCAACAATGCTAAGAAGTAGACGGTATCCCGCCTTTCAATATTGAATTCCCTGCATAATATCTTAATGGCCCATAAGGAGTACAGGAAAATTTGCAAATAGTACATCGTGCGATTGATCAAATACCCATACGTTTCTGAAATATAGAAAGGCCAAGAGTGGAAGTAAGGGGAAAATGGAGGTTTTATGTACACAAAGTCCAGATGGGGAAAATACCCGTTGTACATGCTCCAAGAAATGCTCACGATAGTTCCCATGTCGCCATCTTCCAATCCGTACGGCATATACACCAGTATATAGCAAATTAGCACTGCAAAAAACAGAAAAGTAAAAGGGTTTTTGTAAATTGAAACTGCAAATTGCTGCAAGCCCATGGCGATAGGTTTTAGCTGTACTGCGAATATACATTTTTAATAAAGACTGGGCTTGTTATTGTTTAAACTGAAACTTTCTAGCATTGAAATCAATACATATTTTCTTTATCATCTGTTGCTTGGGCTTCTCGGCGACCGCACAGCAATACGATAAACCTTGGTTTTATATTCGAGCTGCAGATACCCTTATTGAACCGCAATTTGAAAGGGTAGGAGAAGTGTTGAAATATTCCGGTACCAATAGAAAAATGAGGCGTTTCTTTGAAAACCACACAATCTACGAATTCAAAAAAACGTACAGAAAAGCCACTAGAAAAAACCTTAAAAAAACATTCTTTGTGATTGCCGAGAGTGAAAGCTTTAAAGAGGAGCTGCTTGATGGGCTACCAAGACTCTTTGTGTTTGGTGAAACCATTTTGGGAGAAGATAAAAAAATATTCGAACCCAACGATTATGGACTTACCAGTACCATTGGCGAAAATTTGGGAGAACCTATAATCTTAGATTACCTGGATTACTTGAAAGCCCCGGAGGCTTGGTATTATACAGTAGGGGAGCGGGATGTGATTATAGGCATATCTGATGGCCGTGTAGATACTATTGACCCAGATTTTAAAGGAAAAACCAAGATTATAAAAAAATCCAGCATTGCAGATGGACACGGCTATAGTAGCTCTGCAAATGCAGCTGCACAAGGAAATAATGCGCACGGTACCGTAGGGGTTTGTTATAACTGCTCTGTATATGGTACCTCCTATATCGATTTGAGTAAGTTGAGCTACCTTAAAGAGCTCTCGGATATGGGTGTTCGTATTATTAATTGTAGTTGGGCCACCACTCGCAGATACGATACAGCACAGGAGATTATAAACGAAATGTGGGACAACGGTACTATTGTGATAGCCTCGTCGGGAAACAAAAAATGGAAAGATACAAAAGGGAAAGTATACCACTATCCAGCATCGTATGACCATGTGATTTCTGTGGGTTCAGTGATGTATCGAAATGAAACTTGGCATGGCAACTTAAAAGTTGGCCAAACAAATAGGTATTATGGAGAAAATATTAGGCACTACTTAGGGAGAACCATGGGGTTCAGGAATAATGATACCCTCACAAAACCAATAATTTGGCCTATATCCATCCCTACATTAAATACCGATGTAGATTTGTTAACGCCTACAGTTGGATTGTTTAGGTACTCGAGATACTTGCTGGAAGACTACAAATTAATGTATAGTGAGTATGCCACTACATCTGGGGCAGCTCCTCTTGTGTCCGGTACTATTGGCCTTATGCTCAGCCTCGTGCCCTGTCTTCCCGTTGAGGAAATTGAGCCAATCCTAAAGATGGCATCTACAAATATAGATTATGTTGAAGAAAACAAGCCCTATCAAGGAAGGTACGGTGCGGGAGCTTTGAGTACTGGAAACACTATTAAACTACTCTATGATCTGTATACTGAAGATGCCACTTCAACAATCCAAAACCAAGATTTTTCTAGATGGAAATTTACGGTACGTTCGTTTTCTGAAAGAACGGTGATAAAAAATCAAAAATTCAGGGATAGCTCACAATTAAAGCTTAAGGCAAAAAACAAAGTGGTAATCCAATCTGGAACAGTATTGAAGCCTAATAAAGAAGGCTATATACGCATTACAATAGCACCTGAGCTTAAAAGGGATTGTGATTTGCGTTTTAGGGATCCTTCGTTGTTCGAAGAGGAATAATTAAACCGTCTTTTGCACCACCTCAAAAATTTGGCTCTCGTCACACTTCAGGGTCTTTGAAGGATACTTTAATAGCAGCGCATAGTCGTGCGTGGCCATTAAAATGGTATTGCCATTCTTATTAATCTCTTGCAATACTTGCATTACCTCTACGCTAGTTTGTGGGTCCAAGTTTCCCGTGGGCTCATCGGCCAAAATAAGTTCGGGGTCGTTCAACAATGCTCTTGCAATGGCAATACGTTGTTGTTCACCACCGGATAATTGATAGGGAAACTTAAATGCCTTGGTCTTCATTGCCACCTTGTCCAAAACTTCCTCGATTTTGTTCTTCATCTCGGTTTTATCCTTCCACCCCGTCGCTGTGAGTACAAAGCGAAGATTATCATGTACCGTGCGGTCGTTCAGCAACTTAAAATCCTGGAAAACCACCCCCAGCTTTCGGCGTAAAAATGGAATGTCCTTTTCCTTCAGCGTAGGGAGGTCGTAGCCCACTATATGTCCTTCACCTTTTTGTAGCGGCAAATCTCCATAAAGGGTTTTCATAAAACTACTTTTCCCTGTCCCGGTTTTACCTATTAAATACACAAACTCACCTTTTTCTATCGAGACCGTAACATCAGAAAGGATCAGGTTTTCACGCTGGAATATAGATGCGTTTTTTAGGGAAAGTACTGTGTTTTCGGCCATTAGAAAGTGTTTTGTGTATAACGTTTCAAAAGTAACGCTATTCTCCCAACTCCAAAAGTTTTTCTTTCAACCCGTCAATTTCTTTTTGTTGCTTAAGGGTGTACAAGGTAAGTTCCTCCACCTTTTCCAGTAGCAGGAGATTCATTTCCTTGAGCGACATTCCTTCTTTCTCCAACGTCTCGGCACTTGGCACTTTGGGCAAATGTTTGTGCTCTAGTATAAATTCCTCAAGAGCTGGTAGGGGTAACAACTGGTACTCTGATTTTAGTGTTGAGGTTCCCTGTGCATACCATTCAAACACATAATCTGGTGCCACGGCTCCTTGGAGGTCTACCAGCACCTCTTGGGTATGTATTTTCCCTTTCACGGTGAGCAGCTCGTCTGGATTGTTGGTGCCAATGCCAATTTTCCCATTTTTTTCTGAAATATTCTCGAACGTGTCCCTTTGCGCATTGCATACTATTGAGACTAGGGCAACTACTATTAACAGTATATTCTTCATAAGAATTTGAATTTTCAATTTTTCGTGCTTTAAAATTAGGTAATTTTATGTTCAAAACAGAAACAACCCGAACTATATAATTAACCTGCCAGAAAAACGTTACTATCCTAGCAACACCTCTACCCTAAAAATTCTGAAACCCTACAAATATGTCCAAAAGCCTCGTACTTTTTGCACTTTTGCTGTGCCTTTCCGTTACATCGTTTTCGCAACAAACAGCAACGCATACCAATGCTCTTGTAGATTATAACAAGGCAGTTGAACTGTATAACAACAACCAGTTTCTGGCTGCACAATCCCTGTTTGCCAAAGTAAAGGGGAACACTAGCGAGATTACCATAGAGGGAGACTGCGCCTATTACATTGCCAATTGTGCGGTACGCCTTAACCAGCAGGATGCAGACCAATTGATGGAAGAATTTGTGGAAGAGTACCCCACCAGTATCAAGCGCAACGATGCCTACATAAATGTGGCCAACTATTATTTTGAGAACGGAAAATACTCCTACGCCCGCAAATGGTACGATAAAGTGGACGAAGCTAGTCTGCCCCGTAGCGAAAGGGAGAAATTCTACTTCAACAACGGGTATGCCTATTTCAAGAACAAGCGCTATGAAGAGGCCAAGAAATATTTTAACAGGGTAAACACTTCTGAAACCTATGGCTCCCAGGCCAAATACTATTTAGGGTTTATAGCGTACGAGGGTGATAATTATACCGAAGCCAATACCCTCTTCGAAGAAGTAAAAGGAGACGAGCGCTACAACGAGGGGCTTAGTTACTACCAGGCAGATATGAATTTTAAGCTGGGCAAATTCCAAAAAGCGATAGACTTGGGTAAAGAACAGTTTGATACCTCCAGTCCCATGGAAAAAAGTGAGCTATCAAAAATTATTGGAGAAAGCTATTTTAATTTGGGACAGTATGCCGAAGCAATCCCATACTTAAGGGAGTATAAAGGAAAGCGAGGCCGCTGGAACAATACCGACTATTACCAGCTTGGCTATGCCTATTACAAACAGGGCGATTACCAAAGTGCCATAGGGGAGTTCAACAAAATAATCGATGGAAACGACGCTGTGGCACAAAATGCCTACTATCATCTAGCCGAAAGTTACCTGGAACTAGATCAAAAACAACAGGCGTTGAATGCTTTTAAGAATGCTTCGGAAATGGATTTTTCTGCTGAAATCCAAGAAGATGCCTACCTTAACTATGCAAAACTGAGTTACGAGATTGGGAACAGCTACCAGAGCACACCCCAAATTCTCTTGGGCTTTATGGAAACCTACCCTAAAAACCCGAACAACGATGCTCTAAAGGACTTGTTGATAGATAGCTATATCACTTCAAAAAACTACAAGGGAGCGATGGAACTGCTGGAAAACAACAAGAATTTCGAGAATAAGCTGGCCTATCAAAAAGTAGCTTTTTACCGTGGTGTTGAATTGTACAGTCAAGGTAATTACAGCGAAGCCATTGCAATGTTCAATAAATCACTAAAGGAGCCACGGGATACCACATTTACTGCAAGAGCCACCTACTGGAAAGCAGAGAGCGGCTTTCAGCTGAACAACTTTGAGGAAGCCCTCATTGGATACAAACAGTTTATGCAATTGCCCAGCGCCTCCCAAACACCCGAATGGGAGAACAGTACGTACAACTTGGCGTACAATGAGTTCAAACTGAAAAAGTACCCAGAGGCTATTACCCATTTCAAGGGATATTTGGAAAACACTACCAGTAATGGTGCTCGTGTTAAAGATGCCTATGTACGCTTGGGCGATAGTTATTTTGTGACCAGCCAGTACTGGCCTGCTATGGAAAACTACAACAAAGCATTGGAACTGGGTACACCAGATAAGGACTATGCCTCCTTCCAGAAAGCCATTAGCTATGGCTTTGTGGACCGCACGCCTCAGAAAATTGAGGGCTTGCAGGATTTTGTGAACCAATTTACCAATTCAATCTATAGGGACGATGCACTGTATGAGCTGGGCAACACCTATTTGGGCCAAGAGCAGACTGCCGAAGCATTGCGTACCTACGATAAGCTTATCTCACAAATGCCCAAGAGCAGTTACGTGGCCAAGACCTTGATGAAAAAAGCGCTGGTGTTCGATAATTCGGGAAAGAGCAACGAGGCACTCAATATCTTTAAGCGCGTGGCGAGAGACTTTCCTTCCACTCCCGAGGCATTGCAGGCAGTGACATCAGCAAAACTTATCTATATAGACCAGGGGCGGGTGAACGAATATGCCAAATGGATCCAAGGATTGGACTATGTACAAGTTGAAGATGCCGAGCTGGACGATGCTACCTACAAAGCTGCCGAACAACCCTATCTGGAAAACAATACAGGCCAGGCCATTACCAGGTTCGAGAATTATTTGCAGCAATTCCCCAATGGGCAGCACGCACTGCAGGCGCATTTTTATTTGGGACAGTTATATTTTACTGAAGTAAACAAAACCAAGGCCATACCACATTTCGAGTTTGTGGTTTCCAAGGAGCGAAACGAATTTACCGAACAGGCACTGGCCCGTATCTCAGAAGTATACCTTGGCCAAAAGGACTATAACAATGCCCTTACATACCTAGCCCGATTGGAAACCGAAGCCGATTTTCCGCAGAACATCATCTTTGCGCAGACCAATAGTATGAAAGCTAGCTATGAACTGCAACAATATGCACAAGCCGTAACCTATGCTGAAAAGGTGCTGAAAAATGAAAAGATTGATAATACCATTAAGAGTGATGCGCAAATTATCATTGCACGATCTGCCATAAAAACCGGGGACGAGGATAAAGCAAAAACCGCCTATGCCGAAGTTTCCAAAATAGCCACGGGTGCCCTAGCTGCAGAAGCGCTCTATTACGACGCATATTTTAAGAATAAGGCACAACAATACGAGGCTTCCAATGTTTCGGTACAGGCCTTGGCAAAAGACTATTCGGGCTATAAGGAATTTGGTGCCAAGGGGTTGGTGCTCATGGCAAAGAATTTTTATGCCCTGGGCGATGCGTACCAGGCAACCTATATCCTGGAAAGTGTGATACAAAATTTTACCGACTACCCCGAGATCGTAAACGAGGCCAAGGCTGAACTTTCTCTCATCAAAAACACCGAGGCAAAGACCAATGCTTCAGTAGAGACCGATAAAAACTAAGCCTCAACATTCATCAATTTATCAAAATAATACTGTACGGATATGGTTCGTAATTTAAAAAATATAAACACTGTGCAAGACACCTCACTAGCCCGCCTCAAAAGGGGAATCGATAAGCCTTTAACTAAGGTTATAGGATTTAACTTTAAATCCCTACTTGAACGGGCTAGGGGGGTGTTCATCCTGCTCTTGCTACTGTCCCCCTTCATCACCTTTGCCCAAGAAGACGATGATAACATAGGTACAGAAGTAGTAAACATCGTAAAGCCCTACACGCCCACCATTAGCGATGCTTTCAAGGTAAAGGAAACCCCAGTGCTCAACGATTCGGTAAATACACAGAAAAAGAAGGTACAGTACCAGATCTTTTCGGTACCCGTGGCTTCAACGTTTACGCCAGCTAAGGGGAAAGCTGCAACAGTTGAAAAAGCTAAACCCATAAAATTGTACGATAATTATGCTACACTAGGTTTTGGTAGCTATACTAGTATTTTGGCCGAACTCTACAGTAATTTCCAGATCAGTAGGACAGATAATGCAGGCTTCTTCTTTAGGCATAACTCTGCCCAAGGAGGGATAGATGGTGTTAGGTTGGAGAATAAATATTACGACACCCAACTGGATGCAAATTACACGAGCAGGCAACGTGATGTGTCATATCAATTGGATGCTGGGATACAGCATCAATTGTTCAACTGGTACGGCTTAAATGAAACCTATGACGAAGCTGATGATGAATTTATAAACGGTTTGGATCCCCAACAAACCTACTTTAGTGGAAATTTGGGCGGGAGCATCTCTGTGGACGATTCCTTTTTTGAAAAAGCCGCAGCGAACATCCGGTTTTTGAGCGATGCCTTTGGGTCGTCGGAGTTTAACTTTAGAGCCAAGCCCGAATTTTCATTTCCACTTTCCACCTTCACTTTAAAAATTGATGGAGAAGTAGACTATCTGGGAGGTAGTTTTGAAAAACAGTATATCGATGTAGGACTGGGAGGTATTGAGTATAGCTTGTTAAATGCTGGTATCTCACCATCATTGGTATATACCAACGAGGACCTCACGCTTTCTTTGGGAATTACCGCAATGGCAGGAATGGATTTGGAAAATAGCGATACGGACTTTTTTATATACCCCCAGATAAATGCTTCCTATAGAGTGTTGGAAGAGTTTATCATCTTGTATGGAGGGGTAGAAGGTGGCTTGACGCAAAACAGCTATTACGATTTTAAAGAAGAAAACCCCTATGTTTCCCCAACGTTGTTCATAATGCCCACCAGCCAGTTGTACAATGGTTTTGGAGGGATAAAGGGAAAACTTACCAATAGTGTGGGTTACAACTTACGTGCTTCTTACGGTAAAGAAGATGATAAAGCTCTTTTTAGGAACAATCCAGATGTACAGTCGGATACCAGCCCTTCTGAGGGCTATGGCTACGGAAATTCTTTTCAGGTGGTATATGACGATGTGAACACACTTTCTGTCTTTGGGGAATTGAAGGTAGATGTTGCCGAAAATTTCAATTTGGGTGTAAACGCAGAATATTTAAGCTATAACACAACCCATGAACAAGAAGCCTGGAACTTACCACAACTAAAGGCAACGTTGTTCTCAAATTTCAGCATCACTGAAAATATATACGGCGGGGCCAGTCTGTTCTATGTAGGAGAGCGGCAGGATACATTTTTTAAAGGTGGTATTTTTATGAATTCACCAGCTGAAATAGTTACGGTAGATGCCTATCTGGATGCAAATGTACATTTAGGATATAAGGTTAGTGAGCGCCTTTCTATTTTTGCGAAGGGCAGTAATTTGTTGAGCGATAATTACGAGCGTTGGATTAATTATCCCGTTTTGGGGATTCAGGGATTGTTGGGCGCTACCTATAAATTCGATTGGTAAACGCAACCTTTTAAAGAGCACTCCATCTGTTGGGTATGAACCACAGAAAAATGCTTTTTATCTTTGCCGGGATTTCCATTGTCCTCATCTCCTTGGGCTTTTGGATTGGTAGTGAAGAGCCCTACGCAAGTATCTGGCAATTAGCGGTTAAATTCTTTTTGCTTTCTTTCTTGGTATTTGCCATACAGGCAGTATGCTACTTCTTTGGGTACGGAATGTACAAAATGGTATCTCGCGGAAGGATTTATTAAGCTGAAACTTTAGCTGTAATCGCTGTCCGTTTTTCCTTGAAGCTTGCAACCCTGCCTATTTTTTTACTGTCTATTCATAATTCTTTCAACAAGTGTAGCGAGTGGTTTTCCTTTAAAATCTCTATTTTTACTGAAAACCAAATCCACGATGAGATATATCTTTTTTCTATTTTCGGTATTGTTTCTAAGCAGTTGTGCACCGGATAAAATTTCAGCAGACCTTTTAGTTAAAAACGCCACCATTTACACAGTGAACGAAAATTTTGATACCGCAAATGCTTTTGTGGTCAAAGATGGAAAAATACTGGAAATAGGCCTTAAGCCCGAACTGGAACTGAAATACAACGTAGAAAAAATATACAATGCCAACGAGACCACGATTGTCCCGGGACTGATAGATGCGCATGCACATTTGTACAATCTAGGCGTTACCCAGCAGCAGGTCAACTTGGTGGGTACTACCAGCTATGCCGAGGTTTTGGAGCGTGTGCAAACATTTCAGCAGAAAAAAAATGTAGACTACATTACGGGTCGCGGTTGGGACCAGAACGATTGGGACGTTAAAGAGTTCCCTAGCAAAAACGAGCTGGACTCCCTATTTCCCAACACGCCCGTTGCCCTTACACGAGTGGATGGACACGCTATGATTATAAACACAAAAGCTATGGAGCGTGCAAATATCACGAAGGAAACAAAACTGGAAGGTGGCGAAGTGGTTCTGGATAGTTTAGGGAATTTTACGGGAATCTTGATAGACAGCCCCATGAGGCTGGTGCGTGCGTCTATCCCTCAACCCACTCGCGAGTTTTCCATACAGGCATTGAAGGATGCCGAAGCGATATGTCTGGAAAACGGTCTCACTACAGTGAACGATGCTGGACTGGACAAAAATATAATTGAATTGATAGATAGCCTTCAAAAAGCAGGCGAACTGAAGATAAAAGTGTATGCAATGATTAGCAACACTCCTGAAAATTTGGACCATTTTTTAACAAAGGGAATCCTAAAAACCGATAGGCTGCATGTACGCTCGGTCAAGGTGTATGCCGATGGTGCCCTTGGCTCTAGAGGTGCTGCGCTTCGAGCCCCATATACAGATAAGGAAAACCACTTTGGCGCAATGATTACCCCTAGCGATAGTTTACAACAACTTGCGGAAAGATTAGCAAGTGCAGGTTTTCAAATGAATACACATGCTATTGGGGATTCGGCGAATATTTCAGTATTGCGAGCATATAAAAAAGCCTTGGCGAACCATCCCGATGCTAGGTGGAAAGTAGAACACGCCCAAATTGTGACCCCAACAGATTTCGAACTGTTTTCAAAAAATATAATTCCCTCTATACAGCCCACCCACGCCACCAGTGACATGTATTGGGCCGAAGATAGAGTAGGTGGTGAGCGAATAAAGGGAGCCTATGCCTACAAAAGCCTGTTGGAAAAAGCAGGAATAGTAGTGTTGGGGACCGATTTCCCCGTAGAGCAGGTAAACCCAATGTATACCTTCTATAGTGCTGTTGCCCGTAAGGATTTAAATAATTATCCCGAGAATGGCTTTAGGGTGGACGATGCACTAACTAGGGAAGAAACCTTAAAGGGAATGACCTTATGGGCGGCTTTTTCAAATTTTGAGGAAGATGAAAAAGGTAGTATTGAAGAAGGTAAACCAGCAGATTTCACGGTACTGGACCGAAATATCATGGAAATACCAGCGGACAGTATCCCAAAAGTAAAAGTACTCGCTACATTTATAAACGGAGAAAAAGTTTTCAGTCTATATTAAACTATTAAGACAATCTATTTTCCACCTTTTGCTTGAAGGTCTGCGAGACAAAGTGGATCTAGCACGGGGATATCTTTCTCGGTAGGATTGGGAATGGTTTTTGGGACGGTACTGGCAAAGTACATTAAACAATCCTCAACCACACAATGCTTATTGCTGCTTGGGTCTTCGTGGTCTGTATGTATATCGTCGTTCAATATATTCACCAAGCCAAAAATATGCCCAAACTCGTGGCGCAATGTGGTAGATTCTATCAAAAACCTATCTACTTGTAGGCTTTGCAGTGTTTCTTGGTACACAACTATAGATGTATTTCTATAGGCAGTACCCAATGTAACAGAAGTATTGGTATCTCCCACAAAACTACCATTGGCAAAAAACACGTATACTGCAATCTGGTCGTCTTGTGTATAACGGGTACGGTTCGCATCTTCAATATCCCTTATTTCCTGAGTGGAATAGGGCGCACCTTCGGGAGGAGCAATTACGGTCTCAACAATCGAAACACCCTCTGGCTTATTTACACGTTCCATAATAAACTGCCTAAATCCGTCAATAGTTTCCTGCTCTGGCCTAAAACCGTTACTGTACACAAATTCTATCACAAGACTTTTGTAGATATCGTCAGAGAGAAGATCTTCGGCAGATTCGCCCAGTCCTAATAAATTTTCAGCTTTAGTATCGTCTATACCATTGTCATCGTCCTTTTTACAAGACCCGGTAAGTATAAGTAGAGAGAGAAGGAAGAGGAATTTGGGAAAGAATGTTTTCATGTATAATTTTAGTAATTTTAGCAAACATAATGTAAATATGGCACTATGAAAATAACACGCCTTTTTTTAACGCTATTTTTCTTTATTTCGTCTATGGTCGCCATTACCGCGCAAAACTTTCAGGAAAAATTGACAAAATATATGCACATACACAGAACGCAAGAGCAATATAGCAATGCGTACGACCAACTGCTTGTAATGCTGCGGCAACAATGTAGCAGCCAGGAGGTGCCGGATGCACTGTGGGAGGAACTACAGAGCGATAAAGATACCAGCGTGGAGGAAATACTCACTTTGAAGCCGGGACCTTTTTAAGCAGACCGCTCAAAAACTTGAGGCTAAAGGCTGTCATTTGCCACATTGAGACGTGCCAGATAGTCAAAATTATTGCCCCGTTGCACCACTTTAAAATGAAACCCATTTGCTACAGCAATATCCTTGAAAAGTTTCTCGTGAAGGCATAGCCAAGGAAACACAGGTGTGGCTTCACCTTTATAGCCCATAGTAAAATCCAGCTCACCATAATAACGTTCCATAGGCACCCAGATACTACCATCCTCATTACGGTCGTACATATACTGCAGATCGCTAGAGTCTATAAGTACTTGTCCGTCAGGTTTTAAAATACCTTTTAAATGCTGAAGGTAGGTTGCCGTTTTTTCTACAGTTTCAAAAATTCCCGTACCGTTCATAAGTAGTAGGATAGTGTCGTAGGTTTCTTCGGTTATGTCAAGAATGTTTTTGTGTGATGCATTGTGTACACCCCGTGCTTTTGCTACTTGTATGGCTCCTTTCGATACATCTATTGCGGCAACTTCCATCCCTTTCTCCTGCAACCAAAGCGAATGGCTTCCGGCCCCACATCCCACATCAAGTATTTTACCACGGCAAAGTTCCAGTGCGCGTTGTTCAATTTTGGGCATTTCGACAAAACTCCTGAACAGATAGGGAAGCGGGAGGGTATCCTCCTCACTAATGTTGGTAGCGGTTATAATATCTTCGGAATAGTTTCCGTTGTGATAATCCAATAACGCTTTGCCAAGAATATCTTTCATTCTAATTGTTAAAAATTTGTCCAATGGTACTGTTCACATTGATTGGAAATACTTTTAGAAATAGTTTTGAGGTCAAGCCCCTCATTGTTGGATAAAATACATTCTTTTCTAAAATCGCCCTACCTTTGCACTATGGAAGATACTCTACGGCAGCTCCCACAAAAAGCCAAAGATACACATAACGATAACAAAAAGTTTTTCAGTAAACTGAAGAAGAAACCGCCAAAACATTTGGATAGCTTGATGCAGGAATTGCACGAGGCTGAATTTGAGCGAACCGACTGTCTAACCTGTGCCAACTGCTGTAAGACCACAGGACCGTTGTTTACCAATAAGGATATAGAACGTATCGCCAAACATTTCAGGATGAAGCCCCAGCAATTTATTGAAACCTATCTTAGGGTAGACGAAGATAACGACTATGTACTGCAAGAGGTGCCCTGTACGTTTCTGGGAGCCGATAATTACTGCAGTATTTATGACGTGCGCCCAAAAGCCTGTAGTGAATTTCCACATACCGATAGGAGGAAGTTTCAGCAAATCTCGAACCTAACCCTAAAAAATATAGCTATTTGTCCAGCGGCTTTTAATATTTTAGAAGCAATGAAGAGCCGTCTAAAATTGTAGTACGTTGCTAATTTATGACAATATATTCTATACTTTACTTTGGCTCAAAATTTGTACCTTCCCCCGTATGATACAACGTATTTTAATAGTCTTGTTATTTTTGGGTTGTAGCCTCTCGGCTTCAGCTTCATATATATTGATACCCATGGATGCCGAGGGGCAGAAGGAACACCTTAAGGCCTACGGAATCACCTATTGGACACTTGAGAAAAACCAAAAAGTAAAGTGGTTGCTCAACTACCGTGGTGGCTCTTTTCTATTGCCGGATGCTGAAGAAATACGAAAGGAATGCCAGATTCGTGGCGTATCCTTTGAAATCTTGAGCGACTCGAAGACAGAGCAGATTCTGCTGGAAATTTCCAGTCCGTCACAAAATATGGAAGCCGTGGTACTTGAAAAAGCCCCTAGGATTGCCGTGTACTCACCTAAAGGAAACCAACCGTGGGACGATGCAGTGACCATGGTGTTGACCTATGCCGAAATTCCCTATACTGTTGTTTATGATGAAGAAGTGTTGAGCGACCAATTGCTGTTGTACGATTGGTTACATGTGCACCATGAGGACTTTACGGGTCAATATGGAAAGTTCTATCGTGCGTACCGAGCGGCACCTTGGTATATTGAAGAAAAGCGAAAGGCCGAAATGCTCGCCAACAAATTAGGGTACGATAAAGTTTCAGAAGAAAAGAGAGATGTAGCCCTTAAAATTCGTGACTATGTGATAGGTGGCGGTTTTATGTTTGCTATGTGCAGTGCTACCGATAGTTTTGACATTGCCCTAGCGGCCGAAGGGGTAGATATTTGTGAGCCTATGTTCGATGGTGACCCCAGCGAACCAGGTTACCAAAGCAAAATAGATTATAATAAAACTTTTGCGTTCAAGGAATTTATATTGGAACGTAGCCCGATGGTGTATGAATATTCTAGCATAGATATGACGCGAAAAAGACGTATTCCAAAAGAGACAGACTATTTCAGCCTTATGGATTATAGTGCCAAGTGGGACCCCATCCCTTGTATGCTGGTACAGAATCATACAGCTTTGGTAAAGGGCTTTATGGGACAAACCACATCCTACGACCCAAACACGGTAAAAGCAAATGTTTTGGTAATGGGGGAGAACAAAACGAATGGGGAGGCCCGCTATATCCACGGAATAAAAGGAAAAGGATTTTTTACCTTTTATGGCGGTCACGATCCAGAGGACTACCAACACAGGGTAGGGGATGCCAAGACCGAACTGGCGCTACACCCCAATTCTCCTGGATACAGATTGATACTTAATAATGTACTGTTCCCCGCGGCCAAGAAGAAGAAGCAGAAGACATGATTTGTAAAATGTTTTTAAAATAAAAAAGCCCACTCAAATCGAGCGGGCTTTTTTGCGAAATAATAGGTTTCTAATTTATTTTACTTTCTTCACGATGGCTTCGAAAGCTTCAGGATGGTTCATCGCTAAATCTGCAAGTACCTTACGGTTCAATTCGATTCCTGCTTTTTTCATCCCTCCCATAAATTGAGAGTAAGACATTCCGTGTTGTCTCGCACCCGCATTGATACGGGTAATCCACAACGCTCTAAAGGTTCTCTTTTTTTGTCGTCTGTCACGGTAAGAATACTGCATCGCTTTGTCAACAGCGTTCTTTGCTACCGTCCAAACATTTTTACGTCTTCCAAAGTATCCTTTGGCTTGCTTAATCACCTTTTTTCTTCGGGCTCTTTTAGCTACTGAATTTACTGATCTTGGCATAATTTAATTGTTTTTTGTAGTAGGCGGTCTGTATTACCAAACACTTTAGTTCAAAAATCTAAAATCGAAATCTTAAATCTTCAAGGCCCAACTCCAGGGTTTAAAAATTTGTTTTAACCGGTTAAGATTTACTTCAATCGAAGCATTTGCTTAACATTGTCCTCATCTGCCTTGTGTACCAAGGTGTCGTGAGTAAGTGCAAGCTTACGTTTTTTGCTCTTCTTTGTCAAGATGTGGCTCTTAAACGCGTGCTTTCTCTTAATTTTCCCAGTACCTGTAAGCTTAAAACGCTTCTTGGCACTAGAATTTGTCTTTTGTTTAGGCATGTCTTTGTTTTTAATTATTATTTCGCTTTTTTCTTCACTCTAGGTGTTCTAAAGGGAATACCCTCCTGTAAAAACAGAAGGGATATCTTTATAGTTTCTTCAAATTTGCAAGAGGTAACTATGGCTTACTGGACTAACGCCAGAACAAGTTCCCCGAGCAAAGTCGAAGGGTTATTTCGTTTTCTTGGGAGCAATGAACATGATCATTCTCTTTCCTTCAAGTTTTGGCATCTGCTCTACTTTTCCAACTTCTTCCAATTCTTGAGCCAAACGGAGCAATAAAATCTCCCCTTGGTCTTTATAAATAATGGAACGTCCTTTAAAGAAAACATACGCTTTCAATTTGGCACCGTCCTTTAAAAATTTTTCTGCGTGCTTCTTTTTAAACTCGTAATCGTGATCATCGGTATTAGGGCCAAACCTAATTTCTTTAACGGTTACTTTAGAGGCTTTCGCCTTCATTGCTTTTTCACGCTTCTTTTGTTCATAGACATATTTCTTGTAGTCCATGATCTTCACTACCGGTGGCTCGGCATTTGGGGAGATCTCTACAAGATCCAGTCCCTGCTCCTCTGCCATTTCCAGTGCTTTTTTTATTGGGTAAATGTCAACTTCAACATTATCCCCAACCACACGCACTTTCTCGGCACGGATTTTCTTGTTAATTCTGTGCTGGTCTTCTTTTTTGATCCTTGCAGGACCTCTACTTCTTTTTCTTCGTATTGCTATGGCTTATAAATATTTAATATCTGCTTTTGGCAGATTGGTTATACGTTAAAATCTACGATATTATTTTTAATTTCTGTGTTAATGAGTTCAGAAAATTCTGCCACGGTCATCGTTCCA
This sequence comes from Marinirhabdus gelatinilytica, assembly GCF_003353425.1. Lineage (GTDB taxonomy): Bacteria > Bacteroidota > Bacteroidia > Flavobacteriales > Flavobacteriaceae > Marinirhabdus > Marinirhabdus gelatinilytica. The sequence continues at coordinate 2,445 of NZ_QRAO01000008.1, read as the reverse complement.
ATATCGCCTTCACTGTGTTTCCTTACACTTACCGTGCCGTCTTTCTCTTCCTGTTCACCAACAATCAACATATACGGAAACTTGTTCATTTCGGCCTCCCGTATTTTCTTGCCAATAGTTTCGTTTCTATTGTCTACAAGGGCGCGAATTTCGTCATTTTCCAACAAATTTAAAACTTTTTCGGCGTAATTTTCATATTTTTCGCTGAGTGACAGGATGCTAACCTGTTCTGGCATAAGCCAAAGCGGGAAATTTCCAGCTGTATGTTCCAGTAAAATAGCCACAAATCGTTCCATGCTTCCAAATGGTGCACGGTGTATCATCACTGGGCGGTGTAGCTCGTTATCGCTGCCTTTGTAGGTTAGGTCGAACCGCTCTGGCAGGTTATAATCTACCTGTATGGTTCCCAGTTGCCAGCTCCTGCCCAATGCGTCCTGGACCATAAAATCTAATTTAGGTCCATAAAAAGCAGCTTCGCCCTCTTCAATAATGAAGTCCAATTCTTTTTCCTTTGCTGCATTGATAATGGCCTGTTCTGCCTTTTCCCAATTTTCTGGGCTCCCAATATATTTTTCAGGTTTTTTTGGGTCTCTAATAGAAACTTGCGTCTTGAATTTTTCAAACCCTAGTGACCCAAATACATACAGCACAAGGTCAATTACTTTTTTAAATTCTTCATCTAGATGGTCTGGGGTACAAAAAATGTGCGCATCATCTTGTGTAAAACCACGTACACGAGTTAAGCCATGCAGCTCACCACTTTGCTCATAACGGTACACGGTCCCAAATTCGGCATACCGCTTTGGTAAATCTTTATAGGACCAAGGCCTGTTCTTGTACATTTCGCAGTGGTGCGGACAGTTCATGGGCTTCAAGAAAAACTCCTCACCCTCATTGGGTGTTTTAATGGGTTGAAAACTATCTTCACCGTACTTAGCATAATGTCCCGAAGTAACATACAGTTCCTTTTGGGCTATATGTGGGGAGATTACCATTTCGTAGCCAGCTTTCTTTTGGGCTTTTTTGAGGAAATTTTCCAATCGTTCGCGCAAAGCTGTTCCTTTGGGCAGCCATAACGGGAGTCCTTGCCCCACCTTTTGCGAAAAAGTGAACAGCTCCAGTTCTTTCCCTAATTTCCTATGGTCACGTTGCTTGGCCTGCTCCAGCAACTCAAGATATTCTTTTAGTTCTTTTTGCTTTGGGAAGGATACACCATATATACGGGTTAATTGGGTATTGTTCTCATCACCCCGCCAGTAAGCTCCCGCAACACTCATAAGTTTTACAGCCTTTACAATGCCCGTGTTGGGAATATGCCCTCCTCGGCACAGGTCGGTAAACGTATCGTGATCGCAAAATGTAATAGTGCCGTCTTCCAGGTTTTCAATAAGTTCAACCTTGTACTCATTGCCCTGGCGCTTATAAAAATCCAATGCATCTGCTTTAGAGGTTTCACGCATCGCAAACGTATGCTTTCCACGGGCAATCTCTAGCATCTTATTCTCAATGGTAGGAAGATCCTTTTCAGAGATGGTATGCTCCCCAAAATCTACATCGTAATAAAAGCCAGTTTCTATAGCTGGACCAATGGTCAGCTTAGCCCCTGGGTACAATTCTTCCAGTGCCTGTGCCAAGATATGTGCAGAGGAATGCCAGAAAGCCTCTTTCCCCTCTTTGTCCCTCCATGTAAACAATACGAGATCACCATCTGTGTTAAGCGGGGTCGTGGTTTCAACCTTGGTGCCGTTAAAGGAAGCCGAAATAACATTCCTGGCCAAGCCTTCGCTTATGCTCTTGGCAACATCCATAGGAGTGCTACCAGGTTCAAATTGTTTCACAGTGCCATCAGGCAAGGTAATCCCTATCATAATCTTACAAATTTAAGCCGCAAAGATACTACGGTTTTCTACGTTTCACAATACAGGTTTTCAGTTTATATTAGATATTTTGGGCGTTACCCCCTCATCATCATTCCTCCATCTTTGGAAAAAACCTACATATCAATGTAGTATAACTAAAGTCTTTTAGTCGGCTGTTCAGGGGGTCGGGCTTTCGGCTATATCCCTCCGTGGCTTGAAGGGCAAAGGAGGGGATGCCGCCTCTATCCCTAACGCAAATTGAACTGAGGATATATTAGGTTATATATAAAGGTAATGTGCCCTATGGATCTTGGCTGAAAAAAATTTTTGAGGCTAAATCCAATACCCACAGCGTGTTGTGGTCCGGGGTGTATTTTTCTTTGAAAAAACATTGCAAAATGTTTGCTTGTTATGTTGTGGCGGTCGTATATTTGCACCCGCTTTGAAGGAGAGATCTGGATAGCGGATAGTCGGATAGGCAACGTTCAGGATTTTTTTTGGAATATTTTTTTAAAACTGCTTGCAGGTTTGGAAAATGGTTGTATATTTGCACCCGCAAAACGGATGAGTGACTCAGAAACACGGG
>NZ_QRAO01000007.1 GCF_003353425.1 Marinirhabdus gelatinilytica | reverse complement strand
GGAATCAAAAAAACAGAAATGAATCCATCTTCAGAAATGCTAAATATGTTCAAAAATGATTATGAAATGATTAAAAATCAAAATTAAAATAGTTGGATAAAACTGCACACAACAAAGCATATAAAACAGCGCTAAGCGGCATAACTGATTTAGAATTCCTACATTTATTGAAATAACTAATAACACGGAAAGATATGTAGAAGCGGCGCCGTATTATATGCAAACCCGTTGTGTGCAATTTGAGAACCAAAATTATTAAATGACTATATCAGAAAAAAAAGTTGGGATTTTTGGACTTCTATCGGTACTGACTTTACTTATGTCATTGCTAATATTTGGTTTTCTAAATACGGAATTCAGCTTTCTCGATGATTTTATTAGCAAACTCGGAGCAAAAAATGAACCAAATGCAGTTTGGTTTAATCTGATTGGATTTGTGGCCGTAGGAATTCTACTTTTTATTTTCGGATTGGCGTATGGCAGTTTGATCAACGATAAACTTCTATCTATTCTATTATCCTTATTCGGATTAGGATTTGCCTTTACTGCAATTCCAATTGATATGGAATTTTCAGATACACCTTTTTCTAAAGCTCATATTGTAGCCATTTGTCTTGGATTAGCTTTTTGGTTATTTGGACTATCAAGACTTGGGTATAACCGAAAATTAAAGAGAAAAGTCAGGAACCGTGCAAATTTGACAGCAGTCATTCTGGTCTTATCAATGATAGGGTTTGTATTTGGAGTTTGGTCAATGCCGATTACCCATCGATTAGTGTTCGGAATAGTTTTCGGATGGACAGCAATAACTTCGATAGAACTAATATTAAAAAACGAAACGAATAGAAAAACTGCACACAACTAAGCATATATCCCAGCGCCCAATTTTGGCTAAAATTAAAAGTCATACCTTTATATCAAACATATAAGCAACACCGAATAATACGTCACGACGGCTCCTATCCACGGCTGATTCGCACGCTGCGCTTCCCACATTTGCTCCGCAAATTGACTCTAGCCAACGCATGCCGCCCTAAATGGTCGCCGGGACATATGCAAACCCGTTAGCCACAATTGCCGAAATGAAATTAAAATTTGTCTTTTTTTCATTAATCTTCAGCTCATTTCTAAGCTGTACTAATTTTAAACAGAAAACTCGTTCAGAAATCTATTCAGAAAATACTATTGAATTATTAAATCAAATGCTCGAGAAGGAAGATTATCAAATATGCGATTGCATTTTAGAGCCGAGTGAAAATTCAATGTTATATGACTGGAAAGATGATGCACCAGTTTTTGATTTTAAAAAGTATATTGTAGAAAAACTAGAATTAAAAGATATTTCAGAAATTGATAGTCTTTACGGAATAAGAGAAAAACTAATTTTAGATATTGATTTGATTAGTGATAGAATATATATTGTACCACGCAAAAAATTAGACTCAATAAGGAAGCTTGAAGATATTATAGCTTTCAGAGAATTTCTTAGTAAACTTTATATTGAACATCCAAATATGTGTTACTTGTCTAAACCAATATTTGACTCAAAATTTGAAAAAGGATTATTCGATTTAACTGATTATAATGGCCATATGATAACTCCCCCTCCAAAAATAAAAAAGGTTCAAGGGAATTGGGATTTTGATTGGAATTAACGGCTGATTGCAACTGTGGCTAACACCGCATATAATACAGCGGGTTAATGGTTAAGTGAATTGGATTTCTTACAAATAATCGTAAATTGGTCACACGGATAAACACGTAGTGGCGGCGCCACTGCCCACGGCTGATTCGCACGCTGACGCTTCCAACGCTAGCCGAAGCTACCGCCCAAGACCCGCCGTATCATATGCAAGACCGTTATGCTTCATTATGACAAACGACTCTAAAAAAGAAAAACGGGATAGCTGAAAACCGATTAGAGTAAGCATTAAAAACTAAAAATGACCAATTATGAAATCAACTTTTAAATTTCTAATTACTCTGATTTGCCTTACGGTATTTTCAACTACTTCAGTTCTCGGACAAATAAATGAAGAACAAAAACTTTTATACAAAACAGGAAATCCAGCGGATTGGCCTAAAGAACAAGATGCTGTAGTTTCTGCACCGAAAAATCATAAAATTTTGTTGGAAAATGACAAAGTAAGAGTTCTGGAAGTAACAATTGCGCCAAATGAATTAGAAGCTGTTCATCATCATCAATGGCCGAGTGTACTTTATATTATGGAAGCTGGAGATTTTATTGACCGTGATGGAGAAGGAAATGTAATTATGGATTCTCGCAAAATACCAGAACCACTTACTTTCCCTTTGACAATGTATAAAAAACCAGAAGCACCTCATTCTGTAGAAAATTTGAGTGACACTATAACAATTCGACTGATTAGAGTGGAAATGAAACAATAAAAGTTCTACGCTGGAAAAAATACGAACGCACACAACGTATAAAAACAATAGGGCAATTGGAGCTTAACCCATGTTTCAGGCATTTTTTCGAGGTCGCCAAATTTTTAAATTTGGCTTATTGAGGAAAAAAGATAATAAGTAAAATTTAAAAATTCGGCTTGTGTTTAACCGTATGGTTCGTGCGTTTTTCCGCCCTACTGTTCTTATACAAAATCGTTGTGGTGCATTAAAGAAAAATATTTATGAGTTTAAAGAAGCAGCTTAAAAAAATTGATGCCTAAATCAAAAGTGGACTGAAATCTAAAGCCTCTGACAGATTACGGAATTTGATTCAAGAGAACCCTCACGAAACTCATCTTTGGAATAAACTCGCTGAGCTATATTATGAAAGTGGGTTTTTGGACTCCGCAGGAAAATATTGGATTCTGACTGAGCCAACTGATGACAGAATTAGAAAAAGCGTTAAAATTTATGAAGAATCCGTAAACAATTCTGGATATCAGATATTACAAGAGATTGTTTTTCGAGGAGAAAAATCTAAGCTTTCAGAATATGCTAAAAAGAAATTGACAGAACTAGAAATTGACAGTAAAGAGAAAGTTGATTATGTTCCAAAATTTAACCCAAAGACGAATAAACACAAGAAGAAAAATTCAAAATACGAAGAAACCTTTAAGGAGAAATTAGCTAAATATAGTTTCTTCACTGTTTTAGCTTTAATCGGAATTTTTATAATCGTTGGATTTGTAACAGTCATTAAATGGATTTTTTAAAAAACGACACCACAACAACGCATATAATCCAGCGGTCACTTTTGTCTAAAATTAAATTTCCTAACTTTATAAAAAATTTGGTACAGCGGATAATTACGTAGTGGCGGCGCCCAATGTCTTCCTCTCGCAGAAAAAGCTCGTCGGAGACAGGCGGCTGATTCGCACGCTGCGCTTCCCACTTTCGCTGACGCATTGTGCATCATTATTCTGGATCCCTAATCGATTAAATATCATATCTTTAGGGAAACTTAACTCTAATGATAAAATTCTTCAGAAAAATTAGACAGAAATTGCTGGCTGAAAATAAACCTGCCTTACCGGCAGGTAAGTTCAGTAAGTACTTACTGTATGCTATAGGGGAAATTATCTTGGTGGTTGTGGGGATATTGATTGCAATCAACCTAAACAACACCAATCAACAAAATGCTCTCACAAAGAGTGTTGATTTAAAATTGAATCTGTTACGGCATTCGGTATATCAGGATAGCATATCGATGCAAGGATTGATCGATTACAGTAAAAAACAAATAACGGAAGCAGAACGATTGCTACAGTTGATGAATGAGCCCATGAATGAGGATAACTGCGAGGAATTTATCGTTAAATTCTCAAATCATATAAATATTAGAACCAACATTGCAGATAGGGCAATATACGATGAAATGGTCAATTCGGGTGTTTTTAGTGAGGTAGAAAAGCAAGGAATTAAATCGCAAATTGCAACTTATTATCAATTATCCAATCATTTTAACGATATCATTAAGATATACGTAAGGGACTTTCGCGATTTTAAAAACAATATTGCCACTACTGGAAAAATTTCGAGAGCATATTTCGACCCAGCTTCTTCACTTAGTAAAATCCAGCGGTGTGAATATGTAGAATCATTGATAAACTCCGAGGAGAATAAATTAATACTTGAAAATTTTATCTATACTGGAATTGACACCTATGAAGAAATAAAAGCGCTCTATTCCGTATTGATCAATCAAATGATAAATGGACTTCCAAAAAAACCTGAATAATACCTAAAATTTACAAAAAGCACACAATAGCCAAATGAAGTGATGAACCAAAGGCCATAAGAAACTATTACAAACCGATTCAACCCACAGTTTCGGCTAATGATAACACCATACACTACCAAGAAATAAAACCGGCTAAAAAAATTGAGAATTTTATATACTGTTATTGGCAACTTAAAACACATAAACCCTTAAAAAACAATTATAATTATCGGGTAGTTTCGGACGGTTGTATCGACATATTTTTTAACCACAAACAACCAAACGAAAGCTATGTAATAGGTTTTTGTAAAAAGTTTGTCCAATTCCCTATTGGAAAGGATTTTGACTATATAGGGATTCGTTTTTTACCTTCTGCATTTCCTTATCTATTTGGTGTTAATGCAAAGACTTTAAGCAACCAATCTCAAGAGCTGGTAAAAATTTTGCCAGATTTTACCGTATGGATCAATTCAAAAATAAAACCCGCCATTTCATTTGAAAGTATCACAAAGCTACTGAACGAAAGAATAATTGAATATTCAGGAAATCAAGACCTTAAGTACGACTACCGATTTTTAAATTCGTTGTACCTTATCTTTCAGAAAAAAGGGTATTTGGTTACCGAAAAGGACCTTGACCAAGGCCTAAGTCCAAGACAGCTTCGCAGGATCTTCAACTTTTATATTGGCACTACAGCAAAATCTTTCTGTAATGTTGTACGCTTTCAACATATCTTACATGCAAAACCTTCAAAACAGAGTTTGAAAGAGAACAAACTGTATTATGATGTAGGATTTTTTGACCAGGCCCACTTCATTAAAAACTTCAAAACATTTTACGGGGTAACACCTTCAGAAGCCTTCCATTGAGTTTGTCCGATTTTTACAATCCCTCAGTTCCTTGTCAGCGTAAATTTGTTATCTATAAATGCATTCGACAATGAAAAGATTATTACTAACTGCATTTGTACTAACAGTAGGTTGGACCAATGCACAAATTAATGACAAAATGAAACTTAACGCAGGAATAATTACCGAAAGCTTAAAAGAGACCAAGAAGTTCTATACGGAAGTTCTCGACTTTGGAGTAAGCTTTGAAAACGATTTTTACATACTACTCCATACCCCCAACCAAGCTGCAGAAATCAGTTTTTTACAACCAGACCACCCAAGCCAAAAACCTATCTTCCAGTCTGCCTTTCAGGGAAAAGGAGTTTATTTGACTATTGAGGTTGACAATGTGGATGCAATTTACAAGCAGCTAAAGGAAAAAGGAGTGCAAATGGAAATTGACATTAGAGATGAGCTATGGGGAGACAGGCATTTTGCGATTGTTGACCCTAATGGAATTGGAGTAGATATCGTGACGTATACAAAACCTGAAGAATAAAGCAGTATGCCAACGTTGTAACTAAGTGGCAGCGGTTCGAGTTTCCCACTCGAACCGCTTTTATAAAATTAAAGTATATTGTAATCTTAAAGTAGTGAGGTGAAATTTACTATTGCCCATACAGAAAATAGAGGGGTCGTAACTTTTTCAAACCAATGAAACATATTTTTTTATTCATAATTCTCTTCACTTTTTTGGCTTGTAATTCCAAAAAGGAACGTGCGGTTTCAAAAATAAAAAACCCTAATCCAGAAAAAGTAATCCAGAAAAAATTGAGCGGTAAGGAGGTTGTAGCGGGATTGGAAAAAATAGGTTATTTTAATCTGACCAACGAATCTGAATTAGATACGGTTAAAGCTACCTTTGAAAAATCTTATACCAAATTGAACTTCTTTCAAGGACCAATGCACGGAGTAACTCTGAATTTTATGGACAATCGCTATCAATGGGTAGATTGTGAGGAACTATTCGAGATTGGCGGATTAACTGAATATTTAAAACAGGTAAAACCGACTTTTGAAAAACTAGGGCTGGAATTAGAATACGCAAACGAAAAAAGCGAACAAGACCAAAACAGGTGGAAACACACAATCGAACTGAACGGAATTGAATACACAGCATTTGAAGGACAGTTTTCTGACCTAGATTGGGGTATTGCATATGTAAATTTTATAGAAATGTTGAATGCAGAATTAAGAAGACAAAATTATGAAGAACAATTTTACCCAATAAACTGTGGGAATGATGGAATGTTCGTTTTGTTAACACAGGAACAATTGAACTTTGTAAATCGATATTATCCAATGCACAATGAACATCCTACAACAATAGGTGATTGGAAAAGTAGAAATGGCATATAAAAACTGTACTCAACAATATATCCTATGAAAAGCACTAAAGGTACCACAAAAAAAACCCGACTATGAAGATACTTCTTTCCATATCATTACTCCTGGTTACCTCTGGAAAGTCTATTGATATAGACCTTGGATTGCCTGAAATTCATGCTGTTTGTAAAGTAACCTTGAATGATGGGAAAACCATTGAAGGGTTTATAACGTTTGGAGGCGGAGGTTATGAATACCAGTACAGATCAAACGGATTTTGTTTAGTTCATGAGAATGGAAGAAAACAATTGATTCTTTACGATTTTAAATTTAACCTTTCAAATCCCGAGAGATATCACTCCTATCGCAATGGGACAGCAAAATTGTGCTATGTTGAAAATATAAGTGATAGGTTTTACGTAAAACCAAAAGAAGAATATAACGAAGAAAACAAAGTATTGACTATCACTAAAACCGACATTGAAAAATATAGGCTTTTAGAAGAAATGGTTATATATAAAAAAATCCCATTGGACCTGTTTCTTGCCTATAAAGAAAACAATGAAAGTGAAAAGATAACCATAAAAGTGGATGAGATAAAATCGGTTGAATTATTAAAAAACCCCAGTAAGAATTCACTGGATATAATTGAAAAAGCACGAATGCGACAAGCTGAATCTGAAAAAGACAATGGCTATTGGGTAGACTACCAGCCGCCTGTTTGGTATCACGAAATAATCGAGGACCAAGAAAGAATCGAGTATTTATCGCAATACTTCTAATCGGGAAAGTGCCTAGTGGTTACAATGTATCATATTCATCACTGCCACTCGCCTACTTCTGAAAATCTTTACGGATTTTCAGTTGGGTGAGTACTTCCTAAATTAAGCGCTAAACCGTTTAACTGTTCACAGCCAAGACCGTTGGGCTTCATTATTTCTCACTCGAGCGGAATAAAATAATTATCCTAACTTTAGAGAAATAACTAACCAATGATAAAATTCTTTAGAAAAATCAGACAGAAATTGCTCGCTGAAAATAAATTCAGCAAATACTTACTCTATGCTATTGGCGAAATAATTCTTGTTGTAATTGGAATTTTGATTGCATTACAAATCGGGCAATGGAATAAAGAAAGTGAAATCAATAAACTTGAACTAACCATCCTCAAAGAAATTGAAAGTAATTTGAACGATGACCTAAACCAAATGCAAGGGGATATCTCACTAATGCAAGTAATGGATACAGCTTGCGTTAACTTAAAAAATGCAATCAACACCAACAGCGAACTCACTAAAGATTTTTCCGATAATGCCAGTTTATTAAGAGTTATGCCACATTACCAGCCAAACAAAAGTGGATATGACTTACTGGTTTCAAAAGGAATATCTATAATCTCAAATGATAGCTTGAGGAATTCTATATCCACTCATTACGAAAATCTATATACCTACTATAACCGATATGAGGAAGAAAGGTTCATGTTCCATATAAACATCAGCGAACCAAAATTGTTAGAATATTTCAGTTTTGAATTTGATTTGGATAACACTTATTATTGGATAGCAAATATATCTTTAAAGGATTATGAAAAATTATTAGACGATGAATCATTTACCAAAGTTTTGAAAGCGATTGAATCTGAAAACAAACAGGTTCTTTCCCGTGCAATTAGGGTAGCAAACAGTATTGAGAAACAATTGTATTTTCTAAATAATGAAATCCAAGATATCGAATAAAAACAACGATAGCACAACATGGGATAACATTGCTGAATTTCCACATCAATCCCTGCAGAAAGCATACTTGTTCTTTACTTCAAATTCTTAAGGATAAAATCCAGCTTTTCGTTGGTGTTGTCGTTTTGCTGAAAGGCAAAATTGGTGTAGGTGATTTTGGAAGAAAGGCCTTCCTCTTGCCATTTTTTTATGATGGGCGCGTGTTCCAGCGATACCTTACCGGTAAACATTGGGTCCAGATCTTCGTTGTTATAAAAGCTATCGTACACCTTTTTAAGCCCCGTTAGGTACATGTAATCCTTTGTAAACCCTCCGCCTCGATGTGCCCGTAGGGAAATGTTGTAGGCTTCTTCCCTATTTAGTTTGTACTGGTTGTGCAACAGGTCGAAGGTGTCACAAAAATCAAAACCTTTGCGCAGGCTGTCTGCGGCCATTACCCGGTAGGAAAGTTCCTTTAGGCGGTATAGGGTTAAGCAACCGCTCATATATTCGCTAAAAACGGCCAGTCCTTCCTGTGTCTCCACATTTTTTGGAAAACCATTGTGGAAAATCTTCAACGGTTGGCTCAAACCATTGAACGTAGTGACCATGTGCACGCCTATCTCGTGGTTGGCCAGCACTTTCAATTGGTTGGCACTAAATCTATGGTTTTTTTTAAGGATGAGCGTTTGGGTGTTGTTCTGCACCATGGCCGCGGCCGAAATCTTAGTAGAAAGCCTGATGTTGAACTTGAAATCGTACTGCTTTGTAAATTCTTCAAAATAGGAAGCCGCTTCGTCTACACTAAAAACAGGGAACATCTCACTATCGTACTCCTCATCCTGAAAATGAAGGATAAACCGGGCGTTCTCCACATCTTTTTCGGTAGGTGTCCCAAAGGATTTTAATGCATTGTAATAAAATTTCTGCCCCTTCCCTATGGTCTCGATACATTGTATAAGGCCCGAATAATCATAAATAACGTCCCTGAAAAAAGTACGGGTCACTTCGTCCTTTATGCTGTCAATATCTTGTGAGAAGAGCTCCTGTTGTAGTTTGTGTGCATTAAAGTCTATCTTCCGGTAGTGGAAATTGGGGTTTACGTTGTACTTGGACGCAAAGAAATTCCGTTTCTCCGCCTCGATGTTTATAGGGTTTACGTAATTGAGCAGCTCGATTTTTTGAACGAGTTTGTTCAAATTAAAATCTATCTTAAAAAGATTGGGGTGCTGTTGTATAAGGGTCTCGGCAACTGCCATAACTAGGGTTTGTAGGTCTTGTAGAAATGTGCTGCGTGTGCTTTCAGTTTTTCCTGTAATTGTTGTTCTATGGCGTGGACCACCTCTGGATAGATCACTTGCCGAAGCTCGTCGCAATAAATTTTCTTGAATTCGGTAGCCAAAACTAAGGTATTTTTAAAAGTATCGGTAATATATTTCAAGAAATATCCGTTGCCCTGAAACGTGTCGTTAATTTTGGAGGTAGCCTCTATATGGTACGGCAGTTCCAGCTCAGAGAGTGATTGGCGCCACGCTTCTACTGAAGTTCCGAACCTTTCGTTGTCTATATTGGCAGTTCCCAAATTAATCACCGGCACTTCCCTATCCCACCTGCGCCAGTTGTAGCTGTGCATGTCGTACACCACAAGGGTGCCAAATTTGGCTTCCAGTGTTTCAATCAAGGCGTGCACCACGTTGTAAAAGGCAGCGTGTTTTTCAAGACTTGTTTTATGGTGGATTGGGTTGAGGGGTTCTTTCCAAAGTTGTTTTCCCCAGGCATCTTCATAAATGGCGTTTTCTGGGGCCCTGTTCAAATCGTACTCAAACCTACTGTCGCAACCCGCTATTACAATGGGATGCGTTTTTACAAACTCCTTGGTACAGGGATCTTCCTCGAACCATCGCTCGTATTCGGTATGCAGGCAATTGGCCCACAGTTCTTTCCTGAACTGGTGCCCATCGTGCACGGCACCACACACATAGGGAACGTATTGGTCTATCTTTAAGGTAAATGAGTAGTCTTCAGCAACCGCTTCAAAGGTTTCTTCATTCTTTATTTTTGTAATGATTTCTGAAATTGATAAGCGTTGCATGTAGTGAGTTCGTGGGTTGGTTAAGTGGTGAGTTGGTGAATTAGTTAATTGGTTAATCAGTGAATTCGTAAATTGTACCTCCAAAATCGTAAATTCCTTTAGGCTTCACTTACGTGTTTGCGCAGTTTGGTCCTTCTTTCAAAAGCATTTACGCGCTCCACAACTTTGTCTTCTACAAAATCGATGATCTTTTCCTGCACTCGGGTTTTATATACCTTGTTTATGTAGGTGATGCCACCTGGGGACATTACGTTAACTTCCACCAGCATCCCTCCTATTACATCAATTCCGCAAAAATAAAGACCGTCCTTTACCAATTTGGGACCAATCTTACGGCATAGTTCCTTTTCTTGCTTGGTCAAGCTATGCTTCCTTACCGATCCTCCAGCAGAAACGTTACTTCTATGGTCTTCCTCCCCAGGTACTCGTGCCATAGCTCCAATGGGTTGGCCGTTGAGCAACAGGATACGTACATCGCCTTGGTCCGCCCCTTCAATATAGTCCTGAAGAATCACATAGTTTGAAGTGCCATCCTTGTTGTCTATATAAAAATCGAGCAGGGAGTTGATGCTTTTCATCGCACTTTTCTCTATCAATATCACTCCAGAGCCTCCAAACCCGTTAAGGGGTTTCAATATCATCCTGTCGGGACCTTCCTTGATAACCTTTTTGAGGTATTCCTTGTTCTTGGTCACGTGGGTTCGAGGAATGAATTCGTTTTTATCGTCTTCAAAAACCGCTGTATACAATTTGTTGTTGGCACGACGTATTCCATCCAGGTCGTTCAGGATAAACACATCGTCCTTTACACTGTCCAGGAAGTTGAGCATAATCATATCCAGTGGCGGATTGCTTCGAAGGATAATCACATCGAACCCTGCCAAGGGGAGCATCTCGTCATAAAACTGGGCTTTATTGTGGAAAGAAGAGAGTTTGTTGGGTGTTTTCTCGAACCTCTTTAAACACCTGCTAAAAGCGTATGCAACGCTGTCCCTAATGGTTAGGTTGGCGGGAGTTGTCACAGCAACACCGTGGCCACGTTTGGCAAATTCCTGTATGAGTGCGAGTGTTGAGTCGTTTTCGGGGTCTATTTCCTCCCAAGGGTACATGATGAAGCATACGTTCATAAAAAAGTTGGTTTTAGCAAATTAGTGTTAAACTAAAATACTAAAACCAATTTAAACCGCAATAGCTTTAGGGGAAGCTTAACGGAACTTTTAATTTATTACTTGTCCTGTATTAATCGCATCAAAAGTTTCAGCATTCCCTGTAGTCCAGGTAAAATCTACATATTCGTTCCCCGTGCCCACCAATTGCATAGAGGTACCTACAGGTGTGGTGGTGTTGGATTCGTCAACGCCAATATCCTCAGAGGCCATTCCTATCGCGGGCCCGGAATTTCCAATAAAACTACCTTCATAGCTTAAAAACTGGATGACATTCCCTGTGGAAACGCGAACCAGCGCTAAACCATCTGGAGCACCATTCTGAAGCCCATCCGTAGCAACGAGAAACTCCTGAAAACCTATCCCGTTACTATCATTGGCCAATGTCCCTGAGAGGGATATAGTTGCCAAATAGGGGTCTCCATTGGATCCATTATAGCGTACAACTTCATAATCGCTTAAATCTGTACCTGCAGCCCCGGCAATCTCAAAACCTTCGCCCGAGTCCAAGCCTATATTGTCATAATGAATCTCGTTGATCCACACCTCTGGAGTGGCAACGGTGATGCACGTTACATCGGCCCAAGCGGCTCCGGTCCATATTTGAAGACAACCAGTTGCTTCAACAAAAACCAACATCCCATAATCACTGAACCCTGGGTTAATAGCATCACGCTCTGTAGTGGTTGGGACGCGTGGAGGAATAAAACCGCCATAGGTTGTTCCCCCGTCCGATGTACTGCTCACTTCAAGTGCGGCACGAGGTGAAGGTGTAATGGTACCAACGCCAACCTGTGAAAACCCGACGAAGGGAATTAATAACAAAAGAAATAAAAAATGTTTCATAGCCATGTATTTTGAGTGACATAGCCATAAGTAGTGTTCAGAAAATTTGAATTGGGAACATAAAGTTAACCAAAAAAAGTACACGTAAAATGTTGGTAACAAAACCTTAACGTAGCAAACGGGCAACTATCCAATTAAGAATTGCTCGTATACTGCCCATGCTCTACCCATTTCTAAAAATGGATTGTTGAGAAAGTGATGCTTTAGGATTTTAAGCTGAAATACTTGAAATACGTATTTTATTATACCTTACATCAAGAGTCCAAGTCGAACGTTTCTGAAGGGTCGTGCTCCTGATAGTGTAACATACCCTCACCCTTAGCAATAATAGATGAAACCGTAGCATCCCCAGTTACGTTCACAACAGTACGTATCATATCCAATATTCTATCTACTGGGAAAATAATAGCTATCCAAGCTGGATTTAAGCCTACGGAATCCAAAACTATTATCAACATTACCAAACCGGCACTTGGTACCGCAGCAGAGCCTATAGAAGCTAATGTGGCAGTTAAAACGATTACCATTTGCTGTCCCAAGGTTAAATCTATCATGTGTAATTGTGCCAAGAATACTACAGCTACGGCCTGATAGAGGCAAGTACCGTCCATATTCACCGTGGCACCAATAGGCAGTACAAAACTGGTTATTTTTTTATCTACACCTAGATTTTCTTCAACACATTCCATGGTTACCGGCAAGGTGGCGGCGCTACTGGAGGTTGAAAAAGCCAAGGTCTGTGCTGGACTAATGGCCTTAAAGAACCCTGCGTAGGGTATTTTCTTTACAAATAGTTTTAGGATTAATGGGTACACCACAAAAATCATGAGCAACAGCCCAATAACAACGGTAAGCGAGTACCAACTAAGTCCTTTAAAAATCTCGTAGACCTTCCCAACATCGTCCCCTGCCATCTTACTAACAACACCTGCCAACAATGCAAATACAAAGAAGGGTGCGGCCTGCATTACAAAGTCGACCATTTTAAGGAAGACCTCCATGATGCTATCCACAATTTTAGTTACAGGTTGTGATGTTTCATTGGGAATAAAGAGCAAGCAAATCCCAAAAAACAATGCAAAGAATATAATTTGTAACATCAAGCCATTTTCGCCCAACGATTTAAAAAAGTTCTGCGGAACCAGATCCACCAAAGGCTGAAGCGGTCCTGCATCTTTGGTCTGATTGGCCGTTTTCATTTTCTCGGTTACTGCTACATCTTCCAGTTCAGATTTTGATAGGTCTGTGATACGTTGGGCACGTTCCACAAACTTCGGGTCCTCTAGGTAATTGATGCCATCCTTGATTTCATACCCCTGTTTTCCTGCCCAAATCTCATAGCTTATACGGTTGTCTATGCGGCTCTCTTCGTCAATGAGTGCGCCAGGTTTAATGATGTTAACCAGCGTTAGCCCTATGGAAACAGCAAGTACAGTTGTGATAAGATATGCCAAAAGCGTCTTCCCTCCCATTCTACCCAAGCTGGAAGGGTCCCCAATATTTGCCACACCGCTTATCACCGAAAATAGCACCAAAGGCACTGCGATCATTTTCAGTAAATTGATAAAAATTGTACCAAATGGTGCTATCCAGTCTATGGTAAACTGGCTCCAGCCCAAACTGCTGGACAATAAAGCCCAGACAATACCCAATATCAATCCAATAATAATTTTCCAGTGTAGTGCAAGTTTTTTCATAGTAAGGGCCCGAAAAGTTCGGGTGGCTATTAATTTTTAGTTTCTTAAAAATATTCTAGAAGTTGTCCAATTTAGACAAATTATTCAGCATCCAAAAATCGGCCAGGGCCAAGGCTGCCATGGATTCTACAATGGGGACGGCACGAGGCACCACACAAGGGTCGTGGCGACCTTTGCCCATCATCTCTACTTCTTCGCCTTTGGCATTTATGGTCCATTGTTTTTGAATGATCGTGGCAACGGGCTTAAAGGCTACGGTAAAATAAATGTCCTCACCATTGCTTATACCTCCCTGTACGCCACCGCTGTAATTAGTTTTTGTGCTTCCGTCCTTGTTAAAAATATCGTTATGCTCGCTTCCCAGCATTTTAGTCCCTGCAAAGCCGCTTCCAAACTCAAATCCTTTTACTGCGTTAATAGAGAGCATGGCCTTGCCAAGCTGTGCGTGCAACTTATCAAAAACAGGTTCTCCCAGTCCTTGGGGCACATTCTGTATTACACAGGTTATGGTACCGCCAACGGTATCGCCTTGCTTTTTTATTTGCTTGATGTAGTGTTCCATCTTCACGGCCGTTGCAGCATCTGCGGTGCGTACCGGGTTTTTCTCAATTTCTGAAAAATCTACTTCGGTATGTGGTTTGTCCAATTTCAGCTCTCCAACCGATGCCACATAAGCAGTTATTTTTATATCCTTGAGTAGCTGCTTGGCAATAGCTCCAGCCACTACCCTACATGCAGTTTCCCGCGCCGAGGAGCGGCCACCACCACGATAATCCCGATGCCCAAATTTCTTATCGAAGGTAAAATCGGCATGGGAAGGTCTGTAGGTGTCCTTTATGTGCGAGTAGTCTCTCGATTTTTGGTCGGTATTCCCAATCACAAAACCTATGGGGGTTCCGGTGGTTTTTCCTTCAAATATTCCCGAAAGGAATTTTACGGTATCCTCTTCCTTGCGTTGGGTAACAATGGACGACTGTCCTGGCTTGCGGCGTTGCATTTCGGCTTCAACCGCATCGAGATCTACTTCGAGACCTGCGGGACAACCGTCTATAATACCACCTATGGCCACGCCATGGGATTCGCCAAAAGTAGTGAGCTTAAATACGGTACCAAAAGTATTGCCGGCCATAGTGGGGTTTTCAACAAATGTAAATGTTTCCCGCCAATAGTAAAAACGATCCCTTTGCTGGGTTATCAACATTCCTGTTAACAGGGATAATGGTTTGATTATCTATTGGTAACATTTGCTTAATGGACTATTACCAGAAACAAATAACCTTTGTGTACTATAAAAAGATACATTGAAAAGAAAAGTAGACATAGTAGTGCTCTCGGACCTGCACTTGGGTACTTATGGCTGTCACGCCAAGGAAATCCTGCACTATTTAAATTCAGTAAAGCCCAAAAAGTTGGTGCTCAATGGTGATATTATAGACATTTGGCAATTTAGAAAACGGTATTTCCCAAAGGCACACCTCCAGATCATCAAAAAAATAATTGCCTTTGCCACTAAGGGGACCAAGGTATATTATATCACTGGCAACCATGACGAGAAGTTGCGCCGCTTTAGTGATACCAAGATGGGGAACATATACATACTGGATAAATTAGTGCTGAATCTTGACGGTAAAAAGGCTTGGTTTTTCCACGGGGACGTGTTCGATGCCTCTATACAACATACCAAATGGATTGCCAAACTGGGCGGTTGGGGGTACGACATGCTCATACGGTTCAACAGGCTGGTAAACGTGGTGCTACAATCCTTAGGAAAGGAAAAATATTCGCTTTCCAAAAAGATTAAAAACTCTGTAAAAGGTGCGGTGAAGTTTATTTCAGATTTTGAGACCACTGCAACAGATCTCGCCATTGACAATGATTTCGACTTTGTAGTATGCGGTCATATCCATCAACCAGCAATGAGAAGGGTGAGCAACGATAAGGGTAGCTGTGTGTACCTAAACAGTGGCGATTGGGTTGAAAACCTCACCGCGCTGGAATACAACAACGAAAGCTGGAAACTATACCAATATAACCCAGACAATTACAAGCTGAACACCATGAGTCGCACCATAACCGAAGAGGAAGAGGATGAAACCTCGGAGATACTCTCGGCGTTTCAATTACTCAACGGAATAAAGGGTTTTTGAGTGCCCGTCTCAAAATAGTCACCGGATGAAGCGCCTCCCGCTGCGTTCCGTCCTTGATCTGGTGCCTACAACTGGTTCCATTGGCAGCGATAATGGTCGTTTTCGGAGTTTTCTTTACGGAAGGGAACAACTTCAACTCCCCTATTTTCATACTTACTTCGTAATGTTCTTTTTCATAACCAAAGCTTCCCGCCATACCACAACACCCCGAAGTAATGATGGTAGGTTTGTAGTTTTCGGGAAGATTGAGCATATCGAAGGTTACCTTTTGGTTGCTCAGCGCTTTTTGGTGGCAGTGCGCGTGGATCTTTACGGTTTTTTCTTCGGAAGTAAAACGATTTGCTGAAATATTGCCCCGTTCTATTTCAGAAGCCAAGAATTCCTCTATGAGGAACGTATTCTCTGAAATATGCCTTGCCCCCTTTACATCGTCCACCAACCGAAGGTACTCATCCCGAAACCCCAAGATTGCTGAAGGCTCAATTCCTACTAGCGGCACTTCTTTTGAAACTTTTGTTTTTAAGTATGCTACATTCTTTTCGGCTTCTGCCTTTGCTTCGTCCAAGAATCCTTTGGAGAGCATTGCGCGGGCACTATCCAGATGATGCACGGCCTCTACGGTATAGCCCAAAGCAGTCAATAGTTCGAAGGTGTCTATCGCGATTTCAGCATCCAAATAATTACTGAATTCATCAACAAACAAAACAATTTTACTGCCCGTAACTTCTTGTTTGTCAATGTTATTGTAATACTTGCTAAAACTTTTACTTGAAATCTTGGGGACAGAACGTTTTTCAGCAATATTCCCCTGTGCTTTTATAATTCCAGAAGTAATGGGGTTGCTGAAAACAAAATTTGCAATCACAGGATATTTTGAGGCCTGTTTGTTGAAATAGGAACTTTTTGCAACCAGTTTTTCGGCTGTTGAAGCGCCGTTCGCCTTTCGGTATTGATATAGGAACTCTGCTTTTGCGGTTGCCATATCTACATTACTGGGGCACTCACTGGCACAGGCCTTGCAACCAATGCATAAATCGAACACCTCTTTAAGCTCTTTAGAATTGAACTTGTTGGATGCATCGTTGTGCGTTAATACCTCCCGCAGCATATTGGCACGGGCCCGTGTGGTATCTTTTTCGTTTTTGGTTGCGTGATAGCTGGGGCACATGGCGCCTTGTGCATGCTCGGTCTTTCGGCAATCGCCACTACCGTTGCATTTTTCGGCCAAGCGCACTATTCCCTTAGAATCTGCAAAGTTAAATTTTGTCACAATCCCTTCAGCAGTAGTATCTGTACGGAGGTTCTTGTCCATTGGCCATGCATCGGTAATCTTCCCGGGGTTGAAGATATTGTTGGGGTCGAAGGTCTTCTTGATACGTTTCAGCAATCCAAAGTTTGCAGTCCCTATCTGCATCTTTAAAAATTCGGCACGTACGATACCATCTCCGTGTTCCCCAGAGAAAGAGCCTTTATATTTTTTGGTCAGCTTTGCTACATCGGTCGTTATTTCCCTAAATAACGATTTCCCTTTTTCAGTTTTCAGGTTTAGGATGGGGCGCAAATGCAGCTCGCCAGCTCCTGCGTGGGCGTAGTACACGGCCTGTTGTCCATAACCGTGCATAATAGCCGCAAACTCCTTTATAAAAGCAGGTAAATCCGATAATGCCACAGCAGTATCCTCGATGCAGGCAACAGCTTTCTCATCGCCCACCATATTGCCCAGAAGGCCAAGCCCTGCTTTGCGCAGTTCCATGGCCATGGTGATCTCAGTACCTTTCAAGATGGGTTGGGCATAACTAAGCCCACTGTTGTTTAAGGCGTCTATAAGTAAGGAGGTTTGTTTGTTGAGTTCTTGTGGGGAATTTGCTCTCACCTCGAGCATCAATAAGGCTTTGGGGGAACCCTCTACGAAAAAACGGTAGGGTTCGTACTTTTTGTTTTGCTTGGTACGATCCAGGATAATGTCGTCCATCATCTCGCAGGTGTATAAATCGTGCCGCGTCACGTTGTTGATGTCGTTAAGGCATTTTTCCAGTGTCTCGTATTGCGCCACTACTAGCGCAGTTTCAGGTGGAGGGAGCTCGTCCAGTTGTAGTGTAATTTCTGTAGTGAACGCCAGTGTTCCCTCGCTTCCGCATAGCAACTTACAGAGGTTCAGCTTTTCATCGGCATTTGAAAAAACTTCGTTATTTAACAGCGCATCGACCGCATAACCCGTATTGCGACGGTGTATCTCTGGTTTTGGGAACTGCTCGATAATTTCAGCACGTGTCGCTTCATTGGATAGATCGGTAAACAATTGTTTGTAGATGGCGCCCTCTAGCGTGTTCTGCTTTGTTTTTTCGATGAAATCGTCTTTGGGAATTTCAGCAAATGTTACTCTTTCCCCATTAGACAATAGCGCAGTAAGGCTCATCACCTTGTCACGGGTAACCCCATATTTTATGGAGGTGGTGCCACTACTGTTATTGCCCACCATCCCGCCAATCATACAGCGGTTGCTGGTTGAGGTGTTGGGACCAAAGAACAAACCGTGAGGTTCTAAATAAGCATTGAGTTCGTCCCGTATCACGCCGGGTTGCACGGTGACAGTCTTGGCTTTTGTATCGAGACTTAAAATTCCAGTAAAATGTTTGGAGACATCTACCACGATACCTTCCCCTACACATTGTCCTGCCAAGGATGTGCCCGCAGTACGCGGAATGAGCGAGGTTTCGTGCTCTTGTACAAACGTTATGAGCTTTTGTATATCTTCCTCGTTCTTTGGAAAAGCTACTGCCAAAGGTAGTTTACGATATACAGAGGCATCCGTGGCATATATGGACGTATGCAGGGTATCGAAATGTAGCTCCCCCAGAAGGGAGGTTTGTAATGCTTGTAGCTTTTCTTCCATGGAATACTGTAAAAATAGCCCCTTACAACTAGCTTGGCAATAGTTTATAGCTTAAAGTCTAACATTTTATTAACTCAAACTAAACTATTAATGGTTTAGGTTTGTTATGCAAACTTTAAAACAAAAACTATGAAAAAGTTATTTTTAGTTGCCCTTGCCGTTATTGGATTTGGGCTTCATGCAAACGCGCAGGAACGAAAAAATGCCATTGGCCTCAGGCTTGGTGACAGTGACGGTTTTGGTACCGAGGTAAGTTACCAACGTTATTTGGACAGCAAGCACCGTTTGGAATTTGACCTGGGATGGCGGAGCAGGAGAAATTTTGACGCGTACAGGCTCACAGGACTTTACCAGTGGGTTTGGAACATCGATGGTGGTTTTAATTGGTACGTAGGTGCTGGAGGGGGTGTTGCCCAAGTAAGCTTTGATGATGATTTCCCAGGAAATGATGATACCGAGACCTACCTATACGCCGCTGGAGATATTGGGATAGAATACGACTTTGACTTCCCCTTATTGTTATCACTGGACTTTAGGCCAGAATTTGGTTTTGGTGATGTAAATGACGATGTAGACTTGGATATCGCCTTAGGGGTACGCTATCAATTTTAGGCAAAACACAAATATTGACAAGATAAACGCTCCATGATGGGGCGTTTTTTGTGGGTTATTTCGCCCATAAGAAAAAGGGTTTTTCCTGTGGGGAAACCGAAATATTAGTTGCAATTTTATAGTTCACAAGCCATTGGACTATGAAAACGCATTATGTAGACGTACATTGCCATCCCTCCCTGAAGCCTTATAGCAAAAGTTTTAAATACGAACCACCCAAGCAAAATGCCCTTGATGCTGGCAGGAAAAACTCTATTTGGCATTACAGTCCGCCCACGGTTTTGGAAAAATTCGTGAACCGGATGGTGACCCTTACCAAGTTCACCCAAACCGATATGAGCGCATTGGCAAGGTCTGGCGCTAAAGTAGTGGTCGTGAGCCTCTACCCTTTTGAAAAACACTTTTTGAGTAAACGTGTCTGGGGCTGGAAAGGGCTTACCGATGTGTTGGTAAATCTAGCCGCAAGTATTAGCCAAAGCCGCATAGACGCCGTTATGCGCCACAACGACTATTTTGAGGACCTAATGAGCGAATACGACTTTTACAAGCAACTGGACAACCAAGTACACAAGATCGACGCTGTTTTTTATACCTACAGGCTTGTGAACAGTTATGCTGAAATTTTAGAAAACCAACAAAGCGAGACAAAAGATAAAAAGATTATCAACATAGTGTTGTCCATTGAGGGGGCGCACGCATTCAATACAGGGTTGGACATGAATACTGATACTGCAGACCCCATTGAAGTAATAGATAACCTAAAAGCGGTTAAAAATTGGCCACACAAGCCTGTGTTCATCACATTTGCACACCATTTTTACAATGAGCTCTGTGGGCACGCCCGTAGCATAAGCATTGGTGCCTTGCGCGAAAACCAAGACAGGGGGTTGAACACTGGCATCACAGAACTGGGCATGGAGGTAATCAACAGGTTGCTTTCCAATACCAATGGCCCTCGTATTCCTTTGGATGTAAAGCACATGAGCACTGCTTCACGCAAAGCGTACTATAATCTATTGGACACCAAATTTAAAGATGAAAAGATTCCTGTTATTGCCAGTCACGGAGCCGTTAATGGGCAACGTTCCATTGTACAATGGGATGTGACAGATTATCCTGAAAGAGCCAAATATTTCAATAACCTGGATATCAATTTTTTCGACGAAGAAGTGGTGCGTATTGCCATGAGCAATGGCCTGCTGGGTATACAATTGGACGAGAGGCGAATAGGAAGCAAAAAAGCCATTAACCAATCTAAAATCTATTTTCCGAACAAACGGAAACAACTGCAGAAAAAATCCCTATTGGTGTGGCGACAGGTAGAACATATTGCTGAAGTACTGAACAAAGAAGGGTTGTTCGGTTGGGGCATACAAAGTATTGGTAGTGATTTTGATGGTATCGTAAACCCTATTAAAGGACTGTGGACCGCTGAGAACATTAAAGACCTTGGTGAAGAAATGCTGAACCATGCCAACGACTACCTGAACGAAAACAGAGAAAAACTTTTGGAATTCAACAGGATAAGTGGCGCCTCCATTGTAGAGCGTGTGCTGCAAATTAATGCTATGGAATTTCTCGAGAATAATTTTAGGACTTAATTTTCCGCAGCGGTCTTTACTACCACTGGAAGGCCTTGTTTTTTGTATTTAATCATCACGCATGGTTGCGACATTACTGTGGTCACATAATCACCTTGTGATTTGTTTGCGGCCAACGTAACCTCTATTTTGTTATTGGTTTTGGCAACGGTTGCAACTTGTATGCCTTGGGTGCCGTGGTTTACTTCCCCTGGGGAATATAAAAATACTTCGTATGTGCTAAAATCTACTTCGGGAACAGGGATTCCGGGCATTCTTGTGCTGTTTACCTTTGCGAAAATGGCGTCCAACTCTTGTTGAGCAGTGATTACCTTTTTGGTGGGTTGTTGTATGTTGCTCTGGGAATCGCTTAAAAGTGTTGTAAAAGGTATCCCTTCAGTTGTTGGATTTTCAGATGTGGTGTTTCCGGTACTCTTACAATTAGAGAGTAAAAACAACGGCAGGCACAAAACTGTAAAAATTATATTACGAAACATAGGCTACGGCTTTTTGGTACACTTCTTCGTACATGGGTACGATATTTTGGGTGTCGAATTTTTTGGCAACTTGTTTGGCTTGTTGCTTGAATTTTTTTAATTCATCGGGATCTTTCAGGATGGAGATAGCGTTGTTGGCCATTTCGGCTACATTGCCTACATCACTTAAATAACCACTCACGCCCTGCTCGTTCACTTCAGAGAGCCCCCCCGTGTTGCTTGAAATTACTGGTACGCCACTTGCCATGGCCTCCAATGCGGCAAGACCAAAGCTTTCCTTTTCTGAAGGCAACAGGAACAAGTCACTAAAACACAAAATCTTATCTATCTCACTACTGTTCCCCACAAAACGGACCTTATCCTGTATGCCTTTTTCTCGGCATAGTCTTTCAGCGGGATCTTTCTCAGGCCCCTCGCCTACCATGATGAGCGTGGCGGGTATTTTTTGCTGGACACGATAAAATATCTCAATAACATCCTGTATGCGTTTAACGGGCCTTAAATTACTTATATGTGTGATGATAAACTCATCTTCTTCGGCCATAAGGCCACGTTGGCAATCGGTATAGGGGTTGGTATATTTTTCAACATCGATAAAGTTGGGGACTACATCAATTTCAGAAGTAATATCAAAAAGTCTGTTGGTATCGTCCTTCAAGCTTTGTGACACCGAGGTCACCACATCGCTCTTATTGATACTGAAGGTAACCGCTGGCTTATAGAAAGGATGGTTGCCCACAAGGGTGATATCTGTCCCGTGCAGGGTTGTTACTATGGGAATAGAAATCCCCTCGGCCTGCAGCATCATTTTGGCCATATATCCCGCATAGGCATGCGGAATGGCATAATGCACGTGCAATACCTCGATACGGTGCAGCTTTACCATGTCTACCAACTTGCTGGACAGCGCCAACTCGTAGGGCTGGTAGTGGAACAACGGATAGTCGGGCACCGAAACTTCGTGAAATTGGATGTTCTTGGACAATAACTCCAACCTAACAGGTTGTTTGTAGGTTATAAAATGTATCTCGTGACCTTTCTCGGCCAGTGCGAGTCCTAATTCGGTAGCTACAACGCCACTTCCTCCAAAGGTTGGGTAACAAACTATGGCTATTTTCATTTAGATGTTGTTTGGGTGTTTGCCCGGTTATTATTATTTATGGCCTCGTAAATAACTTGTTGGATATTACTGCGTAAATTGCTGCCTATCAATTTTCGGTTGTCTGCACTGGGGTACGTTCGGTTGGATAGGAATACGTAGACGATTTCCTCCTCAGGATCTGCCCAAGTAAAAGTACCCGTAAAACCGCTATGCCCAAAGCTTGTCATAGATACACAGCCACAGGTGGGGCCAACATCTCCCAGTTGTGGTTTATCAAAGCCCACTCCCCTTCGCACATCTTCCTCACAATAATAGCAAGTGTTAAAGGCATCTAAGGTTTCAGGGTTAAAATAGCGTTTACCACCATAAAACCCTTTCCAGAGGTACATCTGCATAATCTTGGCAATATCGTTCGAGTTGCTGAAAAGCCCTGCGTGCCCGCCAACACCACCAATCATCGCAGCTCCTTGGTCATGTACATACCCATGTACCTTTTGCATCCTAAAGTAGGTGTCCTCTTCAGTAGGAACGATAGATGTTTTTGAAAATTTCGACAATGGATTGTATGACGTATAGTTGGCTCCCAGGGACTCGTACACGTTTGTCTGTACCAGTTCGTCCAGCCCTTTTCCATAAAAATCCTCAAGATATTTTTTTAGTATGTAGTAAGGAAGGTCACTGTATTTATAGCCCTTTCGACTCCTGAGATCGCTCTCCCGAATCGTTTCAAAAATGCTGTCCTTGTAATCTCTTCTCATGTACAATCCTTCTGCAACCTTAATGTTGAAATCTTCGTTGGGCTTGGTTTTATAGTACTTTTCTGAAGGTTTTTTAGTGATCGTATCCAATGTGTACGCATAAAACGGTATCCAAGCCTTGAGTCGTGCCGTGTGTGTGAGCATTTGCTGTAAGGTAATATTTGCCTTATTGGAGTTTTTGTACTCTGGGAGCATTTCAGAAAGTTTGGTATCCATGGAGAGCACTCCCCTATCTACCAAATCCATGATCATAGGAAGGGTAGCCAGGATTTTTGTGAGTGAGGCAACGTCGTACACATTGTCCTCCTTAACACGGTTCTTTTTTTGTTGGGTGTGGGTCCCAAAGGTCTCGTTGTAAATTACTTTCCCCTTTCGGGCCACCAAGATTTGGGCTCCAGGGTACATGCCGGCCCAGATACCCGCTCTAGCCATAGAGTCAATTTTTTTTAGGGTATAGCTGTTAACGCCCACGCTCTCTGGGGTACCATATTGTAAGCGTTTAAGGGGTTTGGTCTCGTATTGCGTATTTACGGGGAAATCTTCACCCAAACTAACAGGCAGACGCCCGTTGGAACCTCTTGCCCCAAAAATAAGCTGTGCCGATAGTTCTTGGGCTACCTCGCTGTTTTGGTAGGACATGATAATACCTTCAAAATTTGTGGAGGTCTTTAAATCCAACAGAGCATACGGTCTCGTGAAAACATCAAGGATAACAGTGTTGGTCCTTGCTATCTCATAGATCCAAACCAATTCCTTTTCGGTAAACTCATAACTTTTCCATGGGTTTTCATTGGAACGGTGGAAACCAATAATAACGTAATTGTAACTCTTCAATTTTTTTACATAGCTGTCCAGGCTAGAGGCCTTTACCCAGTCTACATCGGCATAGGCTCGGAGTTGATCCAAGAATGGTTTTCCGGAATCGTCACCAAAATTCACATAGGCAATCTTTTTTTTCTGAAGATCTTTTATGGGTAGTATGGCTTTGTCGTTCTTTAATACCGTAAGCGCATTTTCCATCGCCTCTTCGTACAGTACATCGTCCCAAACGGTATTGAGCTCTTCAACCAAATAATTAGTGGAAACGGGTTTATAATCATTGAGCCCTACTTTATACTTGGCATATAATATTTTTTTTACTGAATGTGCCAAGCGTTCTTCAGTGATGATCCCCTCCCTAAAGGCATTTACGATCAATTGATGCGCCTTGGGAATGTTTTCTGAAATGAGCAATACATCGTTACCTGCAAGAAAAGCAGCCAAATCTATCTCTCCCGGCTCTTTGAAATTTGCTGCGCCTTTCATATTAAGGGCGTCCGTAAATACCAAGCCATTAAAGCCTAGCCGCCCCTTCAGCATATCGGAAACAATGGTTTTGGATAGTGAGGAAGGAAAATTGGTTTCTGTTTCCAAAGAGGGAACGTTTAAATGGGCAACCATTACGCTGCTCAGACCCTCCTCGATAAGGCGACGGTACGGGTACAGTTCTACACTATCAATGCGTTCTTTGGAAAAATGTATGGTAGGAAGTGTTTTGTGGCTATCCGTCTCGGTATCGCCGTGCCCGGGGAAATGTTTTGCGTTTGCTATGATTCCCGCTTGTTGCATCCCTTTCATAAAAGCCATGGCTTTTTGTGTTACGTTCTCTTTGTCCTCACCAAACGACCGATTTCCAATAATGGGGTTCCTTGGGTTGGTGTTTATATCTACCACAGGTGCGAAATTTATGTGCACGCCCAGACGTTTGCTGTGTTCGCCGATTCGTTTTCCAACCTTTTCAACAATCTTGTTATCCTCAATAGCCCCAAGTGTCATATTCCACGGGTAGGCAAAGGTAGAATCCAAACGCATGGCCAATCCCCACTCTGCGTCCATCGCAACCATAAGTGGGATATTGGAAGCTGCCTGAAATTCGTTATTGAGTTTTGCCTGGCGCTGTGGCCCTCCTTTGGAAAAAATTACTCCGCCTATGTATTGCTCTTGGATGAGCTTCTTTATTTTATCGGTCTTGGATGTTGGATCGCTGGAAAAAACATCTACCATAAACAACTGCCCAACTTTTTCCTGAAGGGACAAGTTGTTGTAAATGCTATCTACCCATTTTTTTTGGTTTTCGAAATCTTCTTTAACAATAAGGGGGTTGACTTGCTGGGCAGCGGTCGAAAAAATTACAGATGTTAAGAATAGTAAGGAGACAAGGTGTTTTTTCATAGCACTTAAAAGTACAAAAACTATGCTAAAAATCTACTGTGCCAACTTTCTTTTGCAGGAACTTCCCAATGGTGCAAATATTCTTCCTTTGTGTTCACCAAGTTGTTGAAAACTACCGTGTTTGGAGAGACGGAACGGGCCTTGGCCATTTTTTTGAAATCTGCCAAAGATTTATGCGCTATGTATTCGCCATTATAAAATGTCACGTTCATCTTGTCCAGTAGATCTACGTCCAATTCTTTTTCCAACTGCTGTATAAAGTGCACCGAAGCATCAATACTGCATCCAGATGCCGAAGCATTCTCCTGGTTGAGACCTATTACGATAAAACGGTTGTATTTTATCTCGAACCCTGCTTCCAGATTAGCACCGTGGGCTGTCCACTGCTTTAGGAATTCTGAAGTTTTTTCTGAAATTGCAGCTACTTCTTCATCAGATAATTTCCGGCTGCATTGGTAAACCCAGATTCTTGAAGTATCGGGGAGTGTATTGAAATCTACTAGCATAGCTATTTATTTTAGAGGTAGGGTTTTAGAAATTAAGATTTTTTTTTAATAAAAGTGTCCTTCATAATAATCGAATGATTTTTGAAAGTCTGCTATCACCCCCATAGAGGTAGTCTAAAATATATAGATTGTCAAACTGAGTCGTAGGATTTTCAAAACAATTGATAATCAATACACTTCGACAAGCTAAATGTGACTTATTATTTTTTTTGACACCTATTAGACAGTCTCATTTTTTGTATGGCTTTACAAATCCTGCGCATTGGCAATCATTTCGGCTACGTCCATCACGGCTACTTCGCCTTCTTTCTCGAAGTTCTTTACGCCATCGGTCATCATGGTATTACAGAATGGGCAGCCTGCAGCGATGATCTTGGCATTTGTACCCAAAGCTTCTTCGGTACGCTCTATGTTTACATCCTTCTTGCCTGGTTCCGGCTCCTTGAACATTTGTGCGCCACCGGCCCCACAACAGAGTCCGCGTGATTTGCAGCGCTTCATCTCGGTGAGTTCTACCTCGAGTTTTCTCAAGAGGTCACGGGGAGCTTCGTATTCGTTATTGGCGCGACCCAGATAGCAAGGGTCGTGGAAGGTTATTTTCTTTCCTTTAAATTTTCCACCTTCTACTTTTAGTCTGCCTTCATCCAATAGGGATTTTAGAAATTGGGTGTGGTGCATTACCTCGTAGTTTCCGCCCAATCCGGGATATTCGTTTTTTATGGTATTGAAGCAGTGCGGACAAGCGGTCACTATTTTTTTAACTTCGTAACCATTTAGTACCTCGATATTCATCATCGCCTGCATTTGGAAGAGAAACTCGTTACCGGCGCGTTTGGCGGGGTCTCCCGTGCATCCTTCCTCGGTTCCCAAAACTGCAAAATCTACCTTGGCGTTGTGCAGTAGTTTTACAAACGCTTTGGTTATCTTCTTCGCTCTATCGTCGAAACTACCGGCACAACCTACCCAGAACAATACTTCGGGTTGTTTGCCTTGGGCCATATATTCGGCCATTGTGGGAACTGTTATTGCTTCACTCATATTCTTTCTATACTTTCATTAATCCTCAAAAACCTCAATGGTTACTTTCTTTTCAACCAGATCGGTAAATTTTCCTTTGTAGCGGGTTGCCTTTACCAAGTGGTTGTCCACCCAATGGTAGTTCCCGCCACGGGGTTTGCCCATTAAGAGGGAATGGTACTTAAACCCGTGTTTGTTGAGCCAGGTTTCGGTCACTTCGCGATGCTCTTCGGTACGAGAGGTAAAGAAACAGATAAGGTGCCCTTTATCGTACCATTTGTTGAGTGTTTTAAGGGCATCGGGAAAAGGTTCACAGGTGGCCATACGCTCGGGCTGTTCGTTGGGAACATCTTCGGTAATGGTGCCATCGATATCGATAAGATAATTTTTTACGCCTTTTGGTAATACAGGACTCACCTTCTCGCCTGCCTCTACTTTTTCGTGCAATAGTTTTTCGGCTTCTTCTTTTTCCATCTTAGTTTTCGTTTTTCCAGTTCAGCCTATCCATTTGGTTAAATGGCCACGGAGCACTGTTGTTCTCTATATTGGTCATTGTAACATTCAGCTCATTAGGAGCGGCGCTTTGTTCCATTACCAGATATTGGCGCATATCCATAATGATACTCAGCGGGTCTATACTAACCGGGCAAGCCTCTACACAAGCATTGCAAGTGGTACAGGCCCACAGTTCTTCACGTAGGATATAATCGTCCAACAGTTGTTTGCCATCGTCCTTAAACTCACCACCGTTGGCTTCCATATTTTTTCCCACTTCCTCCAGACGGTCGCGGGTGTCCATCATTATCTTTCGAGGTGATAATTTTTTACCGGTAATGTTGGCTGGACATTCACTGGTACAGCGACCACACTCGGTACAGGTATATGCGTTCAAAAGCTGTATGCGTGACAGGTCCATGACATCGCTAGCACCAAATTTTGCTGGGGTTTCGGCACCTTCGGGCGGTGCGGCATAGGGATCGGCACTGGGGTCCATCATCAGTTTTACCTCGTTGGTAACCGAATCGAGATTCTTGAATTTTCCCTTGGGGACCACTTTACCGAAGTATACATTGGGGAATGCCAAAATGATGTGCAAGTGCTTGCTGAAATATAAATAATTGAGAAAGACCAAGATTCCCAAGATGTGTAGCCACCAAGCGCTTCTCTCGATGACGATCAAAGTGCCTTCGGACATACCCTGAAATAAAAAAGCTATAAACTGGCTTACTGGATATGAACCTACTTGAATGTAATGGCTTGCAGTTTCTGAAGTAAAGGTTCCTGCGGCCACTCCTCTTTGAAGTGCAAGGTCCGCAGCATTCATGACCAAGAAAAGTATCATGAGTACCATTTCAAAATAGAGGATAATATTTGCGTCGTTCTTGGGCCAGGAGGTCATTTCCCTTGCCCAGAAGCGTTTTATCTTTTGGATGTTTCGGCGTGTCCAGAAAAAGATAACACCCAACAGTACCAATAATGCGAGAATTTCAAAAGAACCAATCAATACATCATATACAGGCCCCAAAAAGGATAGCACTCTGTGGGTTCCGAAAAGACCGTCAATAATGATCTCGAGAACTTCAATATTTATGATGATGAAGCCTACGTACACTACAATATGAAGTAGTCCCGCAATGGGGCGCACTACCATTTTACTCTGTCCCAATGCGATGCGCACCACATTGCTCCAGCGCTGTTTTTTATGGTCGCTGGTATCTACTTCCTGCCCTAGCTTAATGCGGCTTATTACTTTACGGATATTGTAGGTAAAATACCCAACACCCAAAACAAGTGCTATGAGAAATAAAATCTTTGTAATGTACGCCATGTGTTATAAATCTGGATCTTCTGGTGGTTCGTAACCTTTGTCTCTCTTACCGAATACGGAGATGTTCACGTATCTTTTTGGGTTGAGCTTTACATCCTGTATCAACTCTTCCAATTGTCTCGTAGCTCCTTCAAGGTTATCGTATAATTGCTTATCGTTCAACAGTTTTCCTACACTACCTTCAGGACTGTTCACTTTATCCACAGCTTCTTTTAGTCCTGCTGTAGCATCTTCAAGATTGTTTACCATAACGCCAAACTCTATTTGCGACAGTGAATCTGAAAGCTTCGAGAAGTTGGCCATCGTATCGTCCAGATTGGTAAAGGTACGGTCCAGTTTTTCACCGTTTCGGCCTAGGAGGTTATCAGCCTTTTCTGAAAGCTGTCCAAAATTTTTAGTGGTAGTGGATAGATTTGCTATGGCATTTTTGAGGTCTGTCCTGGTGTCCTCGTCAATAATATCGGTAATTGAAATGAGCAACGAATCCACAACACCAAGGGTTGCTTCTAGTTTTTCTTCAAGGGGTGCTAGCGTTTCGCTGAACTCGTCCAGCATCCCTTTTTGGATTTCACCCGAGAGGGTGTCGCCAGATTTAGCGATACTGCTCTGGTCATAAATAGGAAAAATCCCAACAGATTTACCGCCAATGAGACCGCTACTGTATATTCTTACAATACTATTTTGAGAAAAGTCGAAATCTCGTTCCACCGTAAACTCTACCACAAGACCACCTTGGGCGTTAGCGAAATCTATCTTTTGCACCTTTCCTACCTTAAGACCATTAATGGTAACTGGTGCTCCTTGAGCCAGTCCCTCAACGTTTTTGTACTTTACGTAAAAAGTTCTGTTCTTTTCTAACAGGTTGGTTCCCTTTAGGTAGCTATACCCAAATATAAAGAGCAAAATGGCCCCTATGGCAAGAATTCCTGTTTTTACTTCTCTGGAGAGTCTCAAAAAAAATGTGTGTTTAGATGTTCAACAAAGTTATAGAAATAACTTTTATTTATCCTGCCTTTTTAACACTTCTGAAAGTTTTTTCTTTTTACCATTCTCAAAGGCTACTATATAGCAAGAAGAGTAGCCTTTTTCTTGGGCGAAAGTCTTCATGAGCTGGATTTTGTTATAATCGGAAGTTTTACCGTAATAATATTTGTAGAGTCCGTCCTCCTTTTCTCGATCTACATCTTTTAGCCCCTTGAAATTTGAAGGTTTTGTGTCCAGCTTTTTGCTGCTAGCTGCTAGCTGTACCCTAAAATCCACTCCTTTATATTCGTTTTTCTCTGTGGTTTCAATGGCGGTTTCTATTTCCTTTTCTGTGATCGTAGGGTTTTGGGAGTCTTCGGTTGCGAGTAGGATTGTTTCTTTATATTTAAGAATGCCCTTTGCGATCTCTTCTGCTAACTCTTTTCTACCTTTTTTCGAGTTCACATAAGGACCTTCCTTGTCATTTGTTAAAAACCCAAGCTCCACTAGTACACTTGGCATATAGGAACTGTGTAAAACCCAGAAAGGAGCAGATCTTACACTCCTGTCTTTTCGTTTCAAATTATTTACGATATTATTTTGAATAAGACTTGCAAGGATGATGCTCTGGTCTAAATACTCTTCTTGCATTAAGGTAAGCCCAATGAGAGATTCTGGCGAGCTTGGATCAAATCCGGCATAGGTCTCTTTATAATTCTCCTCTAGGAATATAACTTCATTTTCTTTTTTTGCTGTTTCCAGATTCCTGCCAGATTTGTCTATTCCCATTACAAAAGTTCCAATTCCATAAGCTTGAGAATTATGAGAGTCGCAATGAATAGATACAAAAATGTCTGCATCAACTTCGTTTGCAATGGGTCCTCTTTTGTATAAATCAATAAAAACGTCTGTTTTTCGAGTATACACTACTTTGATATCTGGATGCTTTTCCAAAATTTCACCAACTTGTAACGTAACGTCCAAAACGATGTCTTTCTCATAGAAACCATTTCCGCGGTTTCCAGAATCCTTACCGCCATGACCGGGATCCAGCACCACCACGAAAGGTTTTGTGGTATCATTATTGGTGCTTGAAAAGCCATACACAAAAAAGGTGGGTAAGAATAATAATAGTGATAAAAGCTGTTTCGTTTTCATATAAAGATAACGTGGTTTGAAATTTGATATTTTAAAAAATAGTAGGCAAAAAAATATGCTTACTTTTGAACTTTCAAAAACTGAACCAAAGTTATAAAATAATAGGTTTCTAGTGTTGGGCAAACAAAGGTGTTCTTACATACTTATCTACATAGTACTGTTCATAAACAGTGCTTTTCTTTATGCGCAAGACCTGCCCAATAAAAACGAGGTGAACATCCCCTCTTCTACAGAAACCGAAGCCGAAGAAAACACTGAAACCAAACAGGATACCACCACAGTTAACCTACAACCAACAATTACCGAACGCCTAGAGATAGTGAACGATACGGTAAAAAACGATTCCATCCAGAAAAAACCCGAATTCCTTACCGGCGTGGTAGATTACTATGGCGAAGATTACATTTTTATGGACCAAGAGAACCAAAAGGTGTATATGTACAACCAAGCCTATATAGTTTATGAGGATATGCGTATAGACGCTGGGCTCATAGTACTGGATTATAACACCAACGAAGTCTTTGCCAAAGGTATTGACAGCGCAGGAACCTACACACAAAGACCCGTTTTTGTGCAGGCCCAGAACCGCGTGGAGCCAGACTCGATGAAATTCAACACCAAGACCGAGAAGGCCATAGTGTATAATTCCCGAACAGAGCAGAACGGTTTTAACGTACTGGCCCAGGTGACCAAAAAAGAAAACGACTCGGTTGTATATCTCAAGAATGTGAGATTTACTACCTCTACAAATCTTGATGATCCGGAATATTATTTTTATACCCGAAAGGCAAAATTTGTCCCTAAAAAGAAAATTGTCACTGGGCTTACCAATATGTACATTGCCGATGTACCCACACCTTTAGGACTTCCCTTTGCATATTTTCCGTTGACTGAAGATAGAGCCGCTGGATTTATCATCCCCTCTATTGGCGATAATAACAACCGTGGCTTCTTTTTCCAGAATGGGGGTTATTACTTTCCTATAAGCGATTATGTGGATCTTGCGGTGTTAGGAGACTATTACACAAACGGTAGTTTTGGTCTGCGGGGGGAAGTGGCCTATGCCCTACGCTACAAGTATAGAGGTAATTTGAACATACGCTACGAAAGCCTGATCGATAGTGAAAGAGGCTTCCCGGATTTTAGCCAATCTTCAGTATATAACATCCGATGGAACCACAGCCAGGATGCCAAGGCAAATCCTAGCTCCCGTTTTTCAGCATCGGTAAATTTGGGGAGTAGTCGCTATTTTAGGCAATCCATCAACCAGACCAATAATGGTAGTGGGTTGGTAAACACGTTAAGCTCTTCGGTTTCCTACGCAAAGACCTTTGAGGGGGAGCCCCAAGTGAATGTTGCCATTGCAGCTACCCACACCCAGAACACCAACACACAAGAAATAAATATGTCCCTGCCAAATATTAATGCGAGTGTGTCACGTATTTTTCCTTTTGCCCCCAAAACAGGTACAAAAAAAGGGATTCTACAGAATATTAACTTTCAGTACGATGTTACGGCAGAGAACCGTTTCCAAACAACCGATTCGTTGTTCTTTAAACCTGAAATGTTTGAAACCGCACAGCTGGGAGCCCGGCATAGCATTCCTGTGAGCACCAATTTTAAACTGCTGAAATATTTAAGCACCTCGCTCACGACCAACCTACAGGAAACATGGGTAGGCCAAACTACCAACCAAACATTCGATGCCGATGCCAATGATGGTGACGGTGCTGTAGTAACAGATACCATTAGGGGTTTCGACAGGTATTTTACCTATAACTTTTCAACCAGTTTAGGGACTACGTTTTATGGTACTTTTAATTTTGGAGAAGATGTAAAGTTCCAAAAACTTAGACACGTGGTACGACCAAGTGTGAGCTACAACATAAATCCAGCTTTTGATCATTATTACGAAGAATTGCAGATTCCCACTGCAGACCCAGATGTTGCAGCAGAAGTGGTACAGTTCTCTAGGTTTGAAAACACACTCTATGGAGCGCCTGGAGCTGTCTACTCCAGCAACATAGGCATGTCCCTTAGCAACACCTTTGAAGCAAAGGTTCGGGAAAAGGATACCACGGCTACCGAACCCAAGAAGATTGTCCTGCTCAACAACTTAAACTTCAGCACAGCTTACAATCTTGCCGGGGACTCGTTGCCTTGGAGCCCTTTACGCTTTACGGGTAATATACCTGTTGTGGACAAGCTTGATGTAAACTTTACAGGTTCGCTGGATCCCTATGCGCTGGATAATAACAATAATAAAATAGACAAATTCAATATAAACAACGGCGGTAGTCTCTTCAGGCTCACCAATGGAAATGTTTCCTTAAACTATAGTTTTTCCAGTAGGGATTTTGAGACCGACAATCCTGATACCACCAATAGGTTGAATGATGAGACCTTTGCAAACGGAGGGCGACCAGACGACCTGTTTGGAACCGGAGACGATGTGGGCGATACTTCGTTTAGGGAAGGCCAGGACAATGGTAACAATTTAAATAAGGAATGGTATAACTACGACATACCATGGGACTTTAGGTTGGCGTATACCATAACCTACAATAATACCCGACGGCAAAATGAGATATCGTCACAGTCGCTTATGTTCAGCTCTAATGTAGAGCTTGCGCCAAGATGGCAAGTAGGGATTTCCAGCGGGTACGACTTTACCAATAAAGGTGTTACCCTTACCCAATTAAGATTTCAACGCGATCTAGAAAGTTGGACCATGAGCTTTAACTGGACCCCCATTGGCGCCCTCAATACAGCCTGGTACTTTTTTATTGGGATAAAATCTTCGGTATTGAGCGATATTAAATACGACAAGCGACGAGAGCCAGACAGGAATCTGTGAGGGAACAACACAAAAATGGCGCTTTAAAAACATCCGAATTTACGGGTGCGCAATCAAGTCTCTCGACACGCTCTAATTGAAACCCTT
The DNA here is from genome assembly GCF_003353425.1 of Marinirhabdus gelatinilytica. Classification (GTDB taxonomy): domain Bacteria; phylum Bacteroidota; class Bacteroidia; order Flavobacteriales; family Flavobacteriaceae; genus Marinirhabdus; species Marinirhabdus gelatinilytica. Next base: position 49,819 of record NZ_QRAO01000007.1, on the reverse strand, counting down.
ATTAGCTTGTCAAGGGTTTGTAATTCTCTACTACGCTCGAACTGACACTATCAAAAATAATAGGTTGAAAAGTCCATTTTGATAAAGCTAAAATTTCAGCAATACTAGTTATTACCCAAAATTAAAGGTAATCCATCATCTCCAGAACCTACTACCACAATTTTGGCATTGGGAGACTCGGCCAATTTTAGTGTAGCATCTATTCCTTTATCCTGAAGAATCTTATCGGTTAGGGATGCGCTAAGAATTTTATTTGCATCTGCTTTACCCTGTGCTTCTATACGTACTTTTTCAGCTTCTTTTTGCGCGGTTACCAGTCTAAACTCATACTCAAGCGATTCTTGCTCTTGCTTCAATTTACGCTCAATAGCTTGTTTAATAGTAGCGGGCAGTGTGACATCCCGTACCAATACCTCATTTAGCTGAACGTACTGCTTATCCAGAATCTTCTTTGTTTCATCAAAAATTTCATCTTGTATGGCATCACGCTTGCTGCTATACAATTGTTCTGGGGTGTAGCGCCCTACAACGCTTCTTGCAGCGCTTCGTATAGCTGGTTTAATCACACGGTCCAAATAGTTCTCCCCCAGGTTTTGGTGCAACCTCCCTACCTCGTTATAAACGGGCTGGTACCACGCAGAGGCATCTATCTGTATTTCCAAACCGTTGCTGGAAAGCACCTTCATTTTTTCAAAAAGTTCTTGCTGTCTCACTTCATACTCTATCACTTTGTTCCAAGGGGCTACAATATGGAAACCCTCCCCAAGTGGCGGTTCGTCCGTAACAACTCCATTTCCAAATGTTTCGTAGAGTACTCCAGCATCCCCGGCATTAATAGTCACGGCACTCTTTGCCACCACTATAATTACTAATACTAATACGATGATAACCGGTATCCCGATTTTAGGTAATTTTTCCATAATTCGTTTATTTTAAGATTATATAAGTCCGTTGTATTTTCTAATGAACCATTCTGCCGTAAGGAAAAGAACGATAAAGCCTAACAGTATTTTCCAATCTATTAAAGGTACGATTTTTTGTTCGCTTTTTTGGATAGACTGGAATCTATCATCGTTCAACAAACTTTCGGCCAGGCTTTCAAATTGGTTGGGATAATAGATCGCTCCTTCGGTTTTATTAGCCAACCTGGTTAATTTACTTACGTTGGCGTTGCCAAATTGTTGTTCAACGTTAAAATCCAATATCGTAAAGGTCCCACTCCTGGCAATGGCTTCGTCACTTACTGAAACCGTAAAGGCATACTCCCCCGCAGGCAAACTATTTACATCTGATTCGTAAAAGTTATTCTTTAGCAACAGTGGGAAGACGGTGCGTTTCTCGCTTTCTTGGTTCACTACCGAAATTTGCAATGATGCTCTCCCATCGAACACATAATTCTTGTCGAAATATTGTGCTGAAATCTTAATAGGATTATTGTTATAATAGAACGATTCGTTGCTCACCTCTAGCCTGCTCCTACGCTTGTTGGAAGCTAGGTATTGTACCATTTTCCCGATAAATTCATCAAATTGCTGAAAATTGTTGTTCTGCAAATAAGACTTTGCCCGCCATTTCCAAAGCCCTTCTACATCCCATAGGGCATCTCGCTTTCCGTTAAGCTCGGCAGTGGCCAGCATAGGGTTTTCGGTATTGAATCCGCTTACGGTCTGGTTCAAAAGCACCTCGTGTGGCACGGTAACCAACAATTCTCCAAAAAGCGTAGCCAAGGGCGGAAAACCACTTAAACCAATATCTTCCACGGCAAAAGCGCCATAGTTTACGTTCAACTGTGCCGAGGCATCCTCACGCTGTCCCGTAACCTCTTTCTGAAAAATAGCTTGAGCACTGTTCAAGAAGTTCCAATCGGTTTCGGTTCCTGAAATGATAAAAGTATTCATCTTCAATCTTTCGATTTCAGAAAACAGGCTAGCAAAACTCCGGTTGGGCTGGTAGAGGACTACTAGCTGATTATCCTGCAATTGGTCGATGCCCTCAAGAGGTTTTGCAAAAGTAACCTTGCGTTGTTCGTTGGTCTCAATGGCCTTCTTGAGCATTCCCATATCTGGGTGCACAATGGCACTCACTACCAATACATTGGTGGCTTGGTCTATCACTTCTACGGCAAACTGCTTGCTGTTGTTAACCGTGTTTCGTTCCTCAGCAATAGGAACAATCTGCGCTGTATATTTTTGAAGTCCCACGCGAGATGCGGGCAATGTTAACGAAATAGTCTTGGTATTGTCATTCTCAGAAAAAGTAACATTTTGCCTATACACCGTTGCAGCACCCTGCGAGATGACAAACTGCGAGCTCACCGTACCCGTACCACTATATACCAAAATAGCCTCGACGGGAAACTGGTTTTTCAGGAATGCATACCTATTGGTATTGAGTTGCTGAAGTTTCAGGTCGATATATTTGGTGGAATCTCCCAAGACAACTGGGTACAAAGGGTTTTTAAAGTTTACTGAAGAAAACTCATAATCGCTCCCCAGGGTTTGGTTTCCATCTGTAATGAGCAAGGTGGGTGCTATGGTGTTTCTGAAAACCTCGTTGGTTGCTGAAAGTGCTTTGGCGATGTTTGTATTCCTTTCAGAAAATGAAACCGAATCGGTTGCCCTGAAATCATTTCCGAAGGTAAAAAAAGACAGCTCGAATTTATCGTTCAATGCTTCGTTTCCCTTAAGTTTTGAAATGATAGTTGAAACATTTTCGGTTTGTTCCAGTTCCCGGACAGAGGTAGAATTGTCCACCAATACAGGCAAGCTGGGTTTGACGATGGTATAGGTTTTGCTCTTAAATTTGGGATTGATCAACAACACCAAAATAGCGAACAAGGTCAAAAACCGAAGTATCCCAAATATCCATCGTAATTTCCCTGTGTACCTAGATTTATACCCGTACATAAATACCGCCAGCGCAAATGAGATCACTGCGGCTATCACGATATAAAGAATGGTTTCTGGAGCCATGTTTAAGTACTAATTACAAGGTACAAATGAATTACGGGTACGAGGTACGAATGAAGTACGAGATTTTACAATCGCATTTCTAAAACCGTATATCTAAAATTAGGTAAGCATTCCGCCATCTACGTTGAGCACTTGCCCTGTTACGTAGCTGGACATATCGCTTCCCAAGAACACGCACATATTGGCGATATCTTCAGGAGTACCCCCACGCTTAAGTGGAATGGCATCTCGCCAAGATTGTACGGTGGCCTCATCGAGTTTTCCGGTCATTTCGGTCTCTATAAAGCCTGGAGCAATAGCGTTGCAACGTATGTCCCGTGAACCCAACTCAAGAGCAACAGATTTTGTAAAGCCCAAGATACCAGCTTTAGAGGCGGCATAGTTTGTCTGGCCTGCATTTCCTTTTACCCCAACAACGGAGCTCATGTTTATGATAGAGCCCTTGCGCTGTTTGAGCATAGCACGCTGCACGGCCTTGGTCATATTAAAAACCGATTTTAGGTTTACCTCAATCACTTTATCGAAGTCTTCTTCCGAAATTCGCATGAGGAGGTTGTCCTTAGTGATTCCGGCATTGTTTATCAAGATATCGATGCTTCCAAATTCTTTGAGTACTTGGGCGGCAAGCTCCTGTGACTCCTCAAAACTTGCGGCATTGCTCTGGTAGGCTTTTGCCTTGACCCCGTTTTTTGAAATTTCTTCGGCCAGTGCTTCAGCTGCTTCGGCACTTGAGTTATAGGTAAATGCTATGTTGGCACCGTGCTGGGCAAATACTTCAACGATTCCTTTCCCTATACCACGGCTTCCGCCCGTAATGATCGCTGTTTTTCCTTCTAGTAGTTTCATCTTAATAAAATATTTGATAAAGCGGAAGATGGAATGCCCCAATAAACATCTTCGGTTGGTTTGCAATTTATTAATGGGCATTTCATATTTCGACTTGCTCTATACAAGAGCGATTTTATTTATATTTTTCAATCCTCCCAAATATAAAAAAAGCCCTACGATTATGCAGGGCTTTGGGTGTATTATTCTCAATTTTTTATCCTATGACTTCGGCTACTTTTTTGCCTATTTCAGCTGGAGAATCAACTACGTGGATACCACATTCGTTCAATATTTTCTTTTTGGCTTGAGCGGTATCGTCACTTCCGCCAACTATAGCTCCTGCGTGCCCCATTGTTCTACCAGCTGGAGCAGTTTCTCCCGCTATAAATCCAACTACTGGCTTCTTGCTTCCACTCTCCTTATACCAGCGTGCAGCTTCGGCCTCTAATTGTCCTCCTATTTCACCTATCATCACCACTGCTTCAGTCTCTGGGTCGTTGATCAACAATTCTACGGCTTCTTTTGTGGTGGTGCCAATAATTGGGTCACCGCCAATTCCAATAGCAGTTGTGATTCCCAACCCTTGCTTAACTACCTGATCTGCTGCTTCATACGTAAGTGTCCCAGATTTTGAGACCACACCCACTTTACCTTTTTTGAATACGAAACCGGGCATAATACCCACTTTGGCTTCGCCTGGAGTGATAACGCCTGGACAGTTAGGTCCAATTAAACGGCAATCTCTATCCTTGATGTAGTGGGACGCCTTGATCATATCACCTACAGGAATTCCTTCGGTAATAGCAATGATTACTTTAATGCCTGCGTCCGCAGCTTCCATAATGGCATCTGCGGCAAATGCTGGGGGTACGAAAAGAATAGAGGTATCTGCCCCTACTTTTTCCACGGCTTCTGAAACTGTGTTAAAAACGGGCTTGTCCAAATGGGTCTGTCCACCTTTACCAGGGGTTACTCCACCCACAACATTAGTACCGTACTCTATCATCTGGCCCGCGTGGAAGGTTCCTTCACTTCCTGTAAAGCCCTGAACAATTATTTTTGAATCTTTATTTACTAAAACACTCATAGGTTTTTATTGTCTCTGTTAGAATTTATATTGAAATATTGGATTGCAAAGATACCTAATTGCTGTTGCAATTAAAAGTATTTACACTTTAACTCTGTGGTAGGATTCGGTAGTATCGTCCTTCTCGGTAACAGGTTGGCTCACTTGGTGGCCACGGTACAGTTTACCATCTTTTACCTGCCAAATACAGATAAAATGTGCGATACCCATTTCTTCGTCTGGGTTCTCGATAGTCTTGATATAATACTTGTATCGAATGGTCACATACTCTTCGTCCTGCAGCAAATGGCTTACTTCTGCACGAATGTCGTGGTACGTGCGTCGTACTTCGGCAAAAAAATCGTTTAGATCGTTGAAATTAAGAATGGTAAGCCCGTCGGTACTATTCCATATCAACTCAATATCCTTGTGGAAAAATTCTTTCAGGACATCTGAATTCTTTAAAATATCTGCGTTGTAAAAGTCTTTAACTACTTGTTTTGCTGAAGTGCTCATTATAGGTTATCTAGTTTTTCAATAATATCTGGTATGAGGCGTATGGACGCCAACTCTTTGTATTTTTTTCTGAAATCGTCTGCTGGGGTCCCGAAATATGATTTGTGCCCCGGTAGCGATTTGCTCACCCCGCTCTGTGCAGAGATCACCGCTTTTTCGCCAATGGTAACGCCACTGGTAATTCCTACTTGCCCCCAAATGGTCACAAGATCCTCGATCAGTACACAGCCAGCGATACCCACCTGGGACGCTATGAGGCATCGTTTTCCAATAATCGTGTCATGGCCTACGTGCACCTGGTTGTCTATCTTGGTACCCTCGCCAATCGTGGTAGTGGCTGTCACTCCCCTATCTATGGTACAGAGCGCACCCAGATCTACATTGTCCTTTATCTCTACGTTACCACCACTCAATAGCTTATCGAATTTTTCTGGCCGATTTTTGTAGTAAAATGCATCGCTTCCCAATACCGTTCCTGCGTGTATGGTTACGTTGTTCCCAATCACCGTGTTGTCGTAAATAGTTACGTTGGGGTGTATCAGGCAATCATCGCCAATGGTCACATTGTTTCCTATAAAGACGTTGGGCTGGATTACGGTGTGTCTCCCAATTTTTGCAGAGTCGGCAATCACGGCACGCGCTGCTACAAAGGGATTAAAATGGTGGGTCAATTTATTGAAGTCCCTAAATGGATCGTCACTTACCAACAATGCTTTTCCCGCCGGACACTCCACCTCTTTATTAATGAGGATGATAGTCGCGGGAGATTGCAATGCTTTGTCGTAATATTTTGGATGGTCCACAAATACGATGTCACCCGGTTGCACCACGTGAATCTCGTTCATCCCCATGACGGGAAAACCGGCATCGCCCACAAAATCGCAATCCAGAATGGTTGCAATGTCCTGTAGGGTTTGTGGGCTGTTGAATTTCATTTAGAAAATTTGAGTATCAAATATAAAAAATCCCTTTACAATTTGGCATGTAAAGGGATACTATTTTGAAATCTTTGGTTGTTGGTAATTATTGGCTACAGTTGCCGTCTATGATATTTTGTTCGCTTGGGTTGAAAGCGTTGTTACTAACTTGGTAGTTACCCTCTATAGTACCATTTGTAACCAAGTTTGAAATACCACAAAAATCCGTTAGAGTAGGGTTATTCGTAATTCTAAAGTTATCCCCCACAAATATTAAATTTTCAAGAGAATCTAGATTTTGTAATACATTGTTCTCTAAAATTGAAAAGTCGCGACCGACAGAAACCAAGCTTGAGAGGCCTGAAAATTGGGTTAGCATATTTACGTCCGTTATTGTAAAATCAGTTCCTACCGTTTGTAGATTTGACAAACCATCAAGATTCTCAAGTAACCCACTGCCTCTTAATTTAAAACTTCCAAAAACCTCAACCATTCCAGATAGGGCGCTTATGTTTTTCAAATTAGCATTACTAGTTATCGCAATTTCAAGTACTGAATTATTTGAAGACAACCCATCAAGGTTTTGAAGTGATGAATTGTTGGAAATTTCTACATCAACATTTTCAAGTGAAATGTTAGACAATCCTTCTAAAGTTATTAAAGAATTATTTTTCTTAATATTAAGCTGAGAATCCACCTGAGATACATTACTCAATCCCACTAGGTTTTGCAACTCAGGATTGTTTTGTAGAGTAATTGAACGGATATACGTAACATTACTTAAACCATCAATATTTTTTAGTGATGCATTGTTGTGTATCCATAAATAATTTCCAACTGATGTAACATTTTCTAATCCATTTAAGTTTTCAAGATTATTATTATCAATAACAAATAAAGTATCGCCAACATCTTGCAAACCAGACAGACCTAATATGCTTTCTAGATTGTGGTTTTCAACTATTCTAATATCTTCTCTAACCTTCGTAATGCCAATTAACCCATCAAAATTTTCAATATTTTGATTATCAATAATAGATAAATATTCAAGTTCTCCAGTAATATTGGATAATTCGTCTAATGATGTTAGTCCGTGACATTGGGTCACGCCTATAAGACGTTCAACAGTATGAATATTTTCTAGCCCACTGAGGTTTGTGAGGTTATGATTACCATAAATTAGTAATTCATTTACTTTGGTTAAGCTACTTAGTGGTGATAAATCCTCGATTGGGGGGCTAAAATTATAATAGCCTATAATAAGGTCTCCTGAAATCTCGCAATAATTATTTGCGCCAAAATTATTTACGTCGTCTTGGGTGTTTAATTCAACCTGTCCAGAATAGACATTCTCCTGAGGACAAGACTGGTTGGTTATAAAATTCTCGTTGTTACTATAAAGAGTTTCACCGTTATTGATCGAATAAGCTCTTACAAAATATTCAGTAGCAGCAGTTAAGCCCGATATAGCAGCAGTAAAACTACCTGTCCCATTACCTTTACTAACGTTTTCTGCGTTTTCAATTGTGGGATTGCTTGTCATACCCCAAACAATACCTTTTTCTGAAATATTTGCACCTTCAACAGTAGCTTCTATTCTAGCAGAGTTACTCGTAACATTTGTTATCTCAATAATATTTACAGAAGAATCTCTATTATCACTATCTCCCATATCGTCCGAGCTACAAGAAAAAAGAAAAATACTTATTAGAAAAACTAAAAATCTATTAGTCATATATTTACTCCTTTACTCTTTCCTGGTATTGCCCCTTCTCGGTATCAATACGTATTTTATCCCCTTCGTTGATAAACAAGGGAACATTCACCTCTGCGCCAGTTTCAACTGTAGCAGGTTTGGTGGCGTTGGTGGCGGTGTTTCCCTTTACGCCAGGTTCGGTAGCGGTCACTTCAAGGATCACGTGGGCCGGCATCTCTACGGAAAGTGGTGCGTTGTCCTCGGTATTTATCAATACGGTTACTACCTCGCCTTCTTTCATCAACTCTGGGGTGTCCAACGATTCCTTCAACAAACGTATCTGCGAATAATCCTCGGTGTTCATAAAATGGTACCATTCCCCTTCGTTGTACAAAAACTGGAACTTGTGTGTCTCCACACGTACGTCTTCAATTTTATGCCCTGCTGAAAACGTATTGTCTATCACCTTTCCGGTGGTTACGCTCTTTAGTTTTGTTCTTACGAAAGCGGGTCCTTTTCCGGGTTTTACGTGCAGGAATTCAATAATTTTATATATGTCATGATTGTAGTGTATGCACAATCCTTTTCTGATGTCTGATGTTGTTGCCATCGATTTGAGTTATTAATTGTTGTTTTATTAGGTTATAGGTTGTGGAGTATTTTGAAATCTTAATTCTGGAAATACCCTTTCATAATTCCCCTTTTGGCATTCTTGATGAATTGTAATATCTCATCACGCTCTGGGGTTGCTTCCATCTCGGCTTCAATAATCTCAGTAGCCTGGGTGGTATTGTAGGCTTTTTGGTATAAAATCCGGTAAATATTCTGTACCTCCTGAATTTTCTGTGAGTCGAAACCACGACGTCTCAAGCCTATGGAGTTGATCCCCACATAGGATAATGGTTCACGAGCAGCTTTTACGAAGGGGGGTACATCTTTACGTACCAAAGATCCTCCCGTTACAAAAGCGTGGTTCCCAATCATACAGAATTGATGAACGGCTGTCATCCCTGCCAGTACCACGTAATCTCCCACGGTAATGTGTCCCGCAAGCGTACTGTTGTTTGAAAATATACAGTTATCGCCCACGATACAATCGTGCGCAATGTGGCAGTAGGCCATGATCAAGCAATTATTACCAATTACCGTCTTGCCCCTGTCCACAGTCCCTCTGTTAACGGTAACATATTCCCTTATGGTAGTGTTGTCTCCAATTTCGGCTGTGGTTTCTTCATCCTGAAACTTTAAATCTTGCGGAATGGCAGATATTACGGCTCCTGGAAAAATATTACAGTTCTTCCCAATACGGGCGCCTTCCATGATGGTTACGTTAGAACCGATCCAAGTTCCCTCCCCTATTACCACATTGTTATGAATGGTTGTAAAGGGTTCTATCACCACATTCTTGGCAATCTTTGCTCCTGGGTGTACGTATGCTAGCGGTTGGTTCATGTGCTTTTAGTTTTAACGATCTGCGCCATCAATTCGGCTTCGGTTACTAATTTATCGTTTGCATACGCGTTTCCCTGCATATGTACGATACCCCTTCTAATCGGGGTGATTAAATCTAATTTAAAAAATAATGTATCTCCCGGGTTAACCTGTTGTTTAAACTTCACATTGTTTATTTTCATAAAGAATGTCAAGTAATTTTCAGGGTCGGGTACGGTGCTCAAAGCAAGGATTCCTCCTGTTTGTGCCATGGCCTCAACTATAAGCACACCGGGCATTACTGGTGCGCCCGGGAAGTGGCCCACAAAAAAGGGCTCGTTCATGGTAACGTTCTTTAACCCTACTACGTGCTCGTCGCTCAATTCCAATATTTTGTCTACCAACAGGAATGGCGGGCGGTGCGGCAACATGGCCATAATATCGTTAACATCCTTAACAGGTGTTGCGTGCGGGTTGAACTTAGGTATCTTGTTTCGTTTTTCTTGCTTTATCTGCTGCGAAAGTTTTTTGGCAAACTGTGTGTTTACATAGTGCCCCGGCTTGTTGGCGATCACTTTTCCACGTATACGAGTACCCGTCAAAGCCAAATCTCCAATCACGTCCAATAACTTGTGGCGGGCAGCTTCATTTGGATAATGTAGCGTGAGGTTGTCCAGTATGCCGTTGGGTTTTACTGAAATCTTATCTTTTTTGAAGGCGCCTCGCAGTTTCTCCATAGTTTCGGGAGAAAGCTCTTTGTCCACATACACAATAGCATTGTTCAAATCGCCACCCTGGATGAGGCCATGGTCCAACAGCATTTCAATTTCGTGTAAAAAGCTGAAGGTTCTCGCATCGGCTATTTCAGTCTTGAACTCTTTCAAGTCCTTAAGGGATGCGTTTTGGGTGCCCAACACTTTTGTACCAAAATCTACCATTGTAGTTACTTGGTAGTTATCCGCAGGGATTAAGGTTATCTCACTTCCAGATTCTTCGTCCAGATAGGATATAACTTCGGTTACAACATATTCGTTCCTTGCATCATCCTGTTCTACTATTCCGGCTTCCTCGAGCGCTTTCACAAAATACTTTGAGGAACCATCCATGATGGGAGGTTCAGAGGCATTGAGCTCAAGGATACAATTGTCTATCTCCAACCCTACCAATGCAGCAAGCACATGTTCGGATGTTTGGATTTTCACGCCGTTTTTTTCCAGATTGGTACCACGTTGGGTATTTACAACGTAATTTACATCTGCTTCGATCACGGGATTGTCCTCAAGATCGACCCTCACGAACTTATATCCGTGGTTTGTGGGAGCAGGTTTAAAGGTAAGCGTTACTTCTTTGCCGGTATGGAGGCCTACTCCTGTAAGGGCTACCTCTTTTGCGATCGTTGTTTGCTTTGGTGCGTTACAATCAGTCATTTGTCAGGTTTTTTTCAATATTGTTAAAGCGTTGCATTATGCTTGGTAAGTTTTTAAAATGCACATAACTTTTGTTGTAATCACCATAGTTAAGGGCTGGGGAGCCTTGTAGTATTTCATGGTCCTTTACGTTCCTACCTATTCCACTTTGTGCTTGTATGCGAACATTATTGCCAATAGTTATGTGGCCCACGATTCCTACTTGACCCCCAATCTGACAATTTTCACCAATTTTTGTGGAGCCAGCAATGCCGGTCTGGGCTGCAATTACGGTATTTTTACCTATTTCCACATTATGGGCAATCTGTATCTGGTTGTCCAGTTTTACTCCTTTGCGTATTATGGTAGAGCCCAAGGTTGCACGGTCTATTGTAGTACCGGCACCCACATCTACATTATCTTCAATAATTACGTTGCCCGTTTGGGGTACCTTTGCGTACTCTCCTTTTTCGTTAGGGGTGAAACCAAAACCATCTGCCCCAACTATTGCCCCACTATGTATCACACAGTTATTGCCAATTACGGATTCTGAGTAGATCTTGGCTCCTGCAAAAACTACAACGTTGTCTCCCATAGTAACATTATCTCCTATATAGACATTGGGATATATTTTTGCATTTTTGCCAATGGACACATTCTCCCCGAGATAGCTGAAGGCTCCCATATAGATTTCCTCTGGATAGGAAGCAGTTTCTGCAATAAACACGGGTTGTTCAATGCCCGTCTTGTTCATTTTTACCTGGTTGTAATATTCTAATAATGTTGAAAACGCTTTATAAGCATCTTCAACTTTAATGAGTGTAGTGGTGATTGGGTTTTCTGCCACAAAATCTGCCCCTACGATAGTTACAGATGCTTGTGTAGTGTAGATATACGAGGTATACTTGGGATTGGCCAAGAAAGTTAAACTTCCCTCTGTACCCTCTTCTATTTTTGACAGTTTGGAAACTTCGGCGTCTTCATCTCCTTCAACTTCGCCGTTCAATATTCCTGCAATCTGGCTGGCTTTAAATTTCATGTATAGGTTTCAAGAGTTGCAAATATAAAAAAAATGCATTGCTAATGCGTCTTGGGATAACATAGATAGTATTTTATTACTTTCTTGGATAGTGCCTCGATGTTCAACTGGTCGCTCGCTTTTGCAACGTCCAATACTTTTCCGGTTTTTGTGATCAGGTTAATGGTGTCCCGTTTCATATCGTAGGCCTGGTTTTCAATAAGACCCCCAAAAACAAAATACGTTGCTTCTTCACGGGATAATTTATGGTTTTCCATTACAGAAATAAGCTTAGCTTCAATCTTATCTTCTGAAAAAGGTTTCTTTTTCAGTTTTATTTTCAGCAAATCCCTGTTCAAAAGCATTTTGGAGAGTTCACTCAATACAGAATCATCGTGGTTTGCCCATTGTTTCATGGCCGAAACGATATCGTAATCGTCCAGATTTGTAAAGGTTTCTAATATTTCAGCAGAAAAATCCTCGCTCGATATATGGTTTTGAAGAAAAAAGGAAAGAGCCTTGCTGGCGGGCAATCTGGCCCCGTGATCTGAAAGGTGTTTGGCCCGTTTTAATAACCTGACCAATAGTTGTTCTGCCACGAGACTTGTTTTGTGTAAGTACACCTGCCAGTACATGAGCCTTCGCGCCACGATAAATTTCTCTACGGAATAAATACCCTTCTCTTCCACCACCAGGGAGTCGTCTTTTACGTGCAGCATGGTAATGAGCCGCTCACTGTTTATGGCTCCCTCGCTCACACCCGTATAAAAGCTGTCACGCCGCAGGTAGTCCAGCCTGTCCATATCCAGTTGGCCAGAAACCAGTTGGTGCATAAATGTACGGTGGTACTGGTTTTTGAAGATTTTAATTGCAGTAGTGAGCTTGCCCTTAAATTGTTTATTGAGTTCTTCCATGATCCACAACGAAATCTCTTCGTGGGAAATGTTCTCCACGATGCTGTGTTCCATAGCATGGCTAAAGGGACCGTGGCCAATATCATGCAACAAGATGGCAATGTACAGCGCTTCCTCTTCTTGGGGTGATATTTCAGTGCACTTAGAGCGTAATACCCGCACTGACTTTTGCATCAAGAACATAGCCCCCAATGCATGATGGAACCTGGTATGGTGTGCTCCAGGGTATACCAGATAGCTCATACCCATTTGCGAGATACGGCGCAGGCGCTGGAAATATTTGTGTTCTATGAGTTCGAAGATAAGTTCGTTGGGAACAGTGACAAACCCGTAAATGGGATCGTTTATTATCTTGAGTTTGTTTCTGGACTTCAAATTTTAACCTTTAATTAGCTTTTTCGGGATACTTGCACAGTAATTTTGAGGTTATTACTGGTAGTGGTTGTTGTACTGAACGTTTTAATTTCAGAAATAAACAATAAACCACATTCCTTTTCAAACATAAATATAAGTATCCCCTATAAATACGGGGATATACAAACGACAAATATACGTATATGAACGATATAAAAGTACTTTGGGTAGACGACGAGATAGATTTATTGAAACCCCATATTATCTTCCTAGAAAAGAAGAATTATAAAGTTACCACGGCGCAAAGCGGAACGGAGGCTTTGGAAGAAATAGACAATGAGAATTTCGATATTGTTTTTCTGGACGAGAATATGCCCGGGCTTACGGGACTTGAGACGCTTGCTGAAATAAAAGAGAAAAAAGCTTCCCTCCCTGTAGTGATGATTACAAAAAGTGAGGAAGAATATATCATGGAAGAGGCCATTGGAAGCAAGATTGCCGACTACCTAATCAAACCCGTTAATCCAAACCAGATCTTGCTTAGCCTAAAGAAAAACCTGGACCACTCCCGATTGGTTTCTGAAAAGACCACTTCCAACTATCAACAGGAATTCAGGAAAATAGCCATGGACATGTCCATGATAAACACTTATGAGGGTTGGGTGGAGCTATACCAAAAGCTAGTGTATTGGGAACTGGAACTTGAAGATATAGAGGATACCGGGATGTTCGAAATATTGGAATCGCAGAAAGTAGAAGCCAATACACAGTTCTGTAAATTTATAGACAAGAACTATCCGGGTTGGTTCGAGAACGGTGCCGATGCCCCAATAATGTCCCACACCCTCTTCAGGGAGCGTATCTTGCCCGAAATAGAAAAGGGGCCTACCCTACTAGTTGTAGTGGACAATTTGCGCTACGACCAATGGAAAGCTTTTGAGCCCTTTGTGACAAACAGCTATAAAAAAACAAAGGAGGAAATGTTTTGCAGCATTTTACCTACGGCGACACAATATGCACGAAATGCAATTTTCTCTGGCTTAATGCCCAGCGAAATGGAGAAGCTATATCCTAACCTTTGGCTCAACGATACAGATGAGGGAGGAAAAAACATGCATGAAAAAGAATTTTTAAAAGAGCAATTAAAAAGACTGGGGCAGGATTTAAACTGGAGCTACCATAAAATTTCCAGCTTAAAGCAAGGTAAGCGGCTGTCCGACAATTTTAAGACCCACAAAGATGAAGACCTAGTAGCGGTAGTGTACAATTTTGTAGACATGCTCTCCCACTCCAAGACAGAGATGGAAGTTATCAAGGAACTGGCCTCTACCGATAAGTCGTACCGATCACTCACACAAAGCTGGTTTAAGAACAGTCCGCTCATGGAGATAATCACACAAGCTGCAAATCTTGGGTTCAGGCTCATCATCACTACAGACCACGGCACCATAAACGTGAAGAACCCCAGTAAGGTAATTGGAGACAAGAACACTAGTTTGAACCTCCGTTATAAAACAGGGAAAAGCTTAACATACGAGGACAAAGATGTGTTAGCGGCAAAAAACCCAAAGACAATTCACTTGCCTACGATAAATATGAGCAGTTCGTTTATTTTCGCAAAAGGAGACTTGTTTTTTGCGTATCCCAATAATTATAACCACTACGTAGGATACTACAGAAACACCTACCAACACGGTGGTGTATCCCTTGAGGAAATGATCATTCCGTTTGCGGTATTGGAGGCTAAATGATAGTTTTTGAATAATATTTGTAGGAATATTCAGTAAATATTGTTTTTCGTCGATATTTTTTGTCTATAATCGTAAAAATATTATATATTCGCTGTCGTCCAAATCAATGAAGATAACCTATACACTACAAGAGTTGCCGGATGTTGCCGGCAAGGTGCTAGAGGAAGCCCAAACAAAAATTCTGTTGTTCTTTGGGGCAATGGGAGTGGGCAAGACAACATTCATTACAAATTTGGCTAAGCAATTAGGAGTTAGGGAAGCTTTGAGCAGCCCTACTTTCTCTATTGTGAACGAATACCCCCTAGAGGACGACAAACTATACCATTTTGATTGTTATAGGCTGGAAGATGAGGAACAGGCAATGGACATTGGTATAGAGGAATATCTGGACTCGGGACATTGGTGCTTTGTAGAGTGGCCAGAAAAAATTGAGAGTTTAGTACCAGAAGCGGTAACTAAAATAATATTGACAAAAAACCCTAATGGAAGTAGAACAATACAATTAATGCCTATGATCTAGAGATTGCAGCTTACTACATACTACTATTGAAATCTTAATTGAATTTGCCCCAAATCGAATACAAGTTGAGCAAGCTTTTTTTTTGCCCAAAGGCAAACTTACTAAGATACGCCAATAATAGTCGTAATACTTGTGTTTTTTCGTGATATGTTTGTACTATAAACCTCACAAAAACTAGTATTATGAAACTTAAGAATTACCTATTTTTAGCAGCAATCTTCGGAGCAACCCTTTTTGTATCTTGTACCCCAGAAAGTATCGAGGATGAACAAACAGAACAACAAATCAAAAATCCCGACATTCCGAAAGCAGGCTAAATCTAATTTAGTTTATGGTGGTCTTATTGTTTTTATTTTAGCGATAACACCATTTATATTTTATTCCTATGAAAGTTTCCCTAGTGACTCTAAAACTTGGGAAACTTTTTTATTTACAATTAGTACTGAATATACTTCATTCCAACATTTAGCTTGGTATTCAATTAGTAAACTTATTCCAATAATTCTTTTATTAGTTTGGTTTTTCACTTGTAAACATTGGTGGCATTGGATTATTATTGTTCCGCTAGCAATGTACTCCTTTCAATTTTTTTCAATTATTCAACAAAGTTACGGGATCGATGAAGTTGAATTAATATATTTAATCCCACTACTAATGATTTTGGTTCCTTCTGTTTACCTTATAAGAGCAAAACTTTTTGCCAAAGTAAGGGGGAACGATTTGGAAAAATTTGAAGAAGAATTAGCAAGCAAACGCTCTTTTTGGCAGCAAATCAAAGAGTTATTTAAGTAATCAGTATCTAACTAGTTAAGCGGTAGATTTTTTTAGATTTTCTACATAATAGGAGGGTTTCATACCTGTCTTTGTGTAAAATGCCCTAGAGAAGGAGACTGCATTGGTATATCCACATTCTTCTGCTAAGGCTTTAATAGTATACTTCCTAGCCATTGAGTTTTCATTAAGCTCTTCTATAATATAGTCTATTCGTAATTCATTAAGGTACTGAGAAAAATTTTTCTCCATCTTTAAGTTGATTACTCGTGATAAATAGTTTGTATTAGTGTTAAACTTTTTAGCAAGGAAGCGTAACGATATATCAGGATTGGTAAAACGCTGCTGTTTCTCAAAACGCTCCAATTGCTTTAGAATATGTGCTATAACATCTTGGGAAAGCTCAATTTTCTTTGAGGATTCTTGTAAGCTCCTCACCTGAGATGGAGTATTTAAGCGTTGCTGGAGTTGCAAGAATCTTTTTCTATAAACAGCCTGTCGGCGTTTATAATACCACAAGAGTAATAAGCTTGTAGAAAGTAGTGCTAAAACGACCCATATTAAGGGATTGGGTTTGGCATTTTGATATTCTAAATATTTTATCTGTTCATCTTTTGCTGCTAACAAAGCTGGTGTTTCAAATTGTTTAATAAACTTAGATTCGAAAAAAGCATATCTGCTCTTTAGAACACTATCCACAATGACTAATTTATTTAAGAATTTTACTTGGGTTTCTATATCATTATTCCCCTTACTGTGCTCTATGAGTTTTTCGTAAACAAGTCTCTCATAAGGAAAAAAATCTTTCATTCCATGACTTGAAAATATTGAGTCAACTTTTAAAAGATTGTTGACCCCCCTTTTTCGATTGCCTTTTTGATATTGTGCTAATCCTAGGTATAACAGTAAGTCTTTCTTATAATATTTTTTTGAAATTGAATCATTTTTTAGAAAGCTCTCGCCTAATTCAATAACATACTCATAATTTCCGTCAAAATACTCAATTTCCATTTGAGTTGCTTGACTCCAAGAAATGAATCTATCCAAAAAATTTTGTTCAAAATCTATAACAGTTTCCCTCAAATTCTTGTTGTAAAGTCTAGCAGAATCTAGCTTTCTTAAGTATATGTAACAATGGACTAAATTTTGATATGATATAGATTTTTCTATTCTATACATACTATCTAGGTCAAATCTTTTTGTCTTTCTAGCTTCATTAATCATTCTTTGCTTGAAACTATCGGATAGAATCAACTTATGGATGTTTTTTTGAAAGGTTAGTGCATGTGCAGGATCTCCCCATATTGATTTATAATAAACCAAGTTACTGGATGCATATACCTGTAGTGATAAATTATCTAATTCTTTGGCTTTATTATACCCCTTTTCTATATTTAAATAAAAATTCTCAAAGTCATCAATTTTGTTATAAGAATATGCTTTCAGCAAATAACCCATGGCCGGATAAAATTTATGCCTTTGATTTTTTGAAATCTCTAAAATACTATCCGCAAACCGAATATTTTTTTCTGGATGAAATATCCTAGCCAACCTATCGTACCCCCTAGCCATTTTAATGGTATCGCCTTCTTTTCTACCTCTCTCTAAATATGTACGTGCAATTTTTTCTTGTGCAATGGAATCGCCATAAAAAATATTATACTCATGCAATAGCGCTTCATCACCTAAACTATTTAACCTAGATTGGGACAATTTATCTTTATCCTGAACAGCCTCTTGTCCAGCAACAACATACGTGCATAATAAAAAGAAAATACTGTACAAATACTTCATAAAAAAGGTTTCAGTAAACACCTACATAAAACTAAGGATTTTAAGGCTTGTATGTGTCAAAATTGAGAGGTGAAGGCATAATTGTAGTGTAATCAATTGAAAACCAAAATATTAAGATGCATTTAAAAACCTACAATTCAAGAATTTGAAGTAGTAATTTCTTGAATTATAAGTACGACTGTTTGCAAAAAAGGAAATTACCCATCAATTTTACACAAGATTATGAAAGGCCCGATTACCAAAAATTAACGGGGAGTTAGGAGTAGGAATCAGGGTCTTTCTTTTTAACAATCCCAAAACACGCTATACAAATAGTCGATATGATGTGATTTTGGCAATGGGGATACCGTATTTAAAAGATTTAATATTCTCTTTAGATGTAATCTTCAACAATTAATGCCTTTAGCTCATTTCAAAGTATTAATAAATTTCAGTACCTTGGTACAACCAACCTTAGTACCATTATGCAACAACCCTCCTCCCCTTTTACCAAGGCACAATTACTTCCGCAAGAGGAAAAACTGGAAGTTTCCGCACAAAAAGGAGAACTTTTTATTGGTCTCCCAAAAGAAACCTATTTTCAAGAAAAAAGAATCTGCCTCACCCCAGATGCTGTTGCAGCGCTAGTAGCCCACGGCCACAGGGTATTGGTAGAAAAAGGAGCTGGCGAGGAAGCCGGGTTTTCAGATTCCGACTATAACGAGGCCGGTGCTAAACTCACAAACGATAAAAAACAGGTATTTGGGTGCGCAATCGTGCTAAAGGTAGAACCCCCAACGCTCGAAGAATTAGAGCTCATGAAACCCAAAACAGTGCTCATCTCTGCACTTCAACTTAAAACAAGGCAGAAATCGTACTTTAAGACTTTATCCAAGAAAAAAATCACCGCTCTGGGATTTGAGTTTATAAAAGACGAGGACAATAGCTACCCCGCTGTAAAGGCATTGAGTGAAATAGCAGGAACGGCATCTGTGCTCATTGCTTCAGAGTTAATGGTAAACGCAAAAAAGGGCAACGGTTTACTCTTTGGCAATATAAGTGGTGTACCCCCCGTGGAAGTAGTAGTTATAGGCGCTGGGACGGTGGGTGAATATGCGGTACGTTCAGCCTTGGGCTTAGGTGCAAGCGTTAAGGTGTTTGATAGTTCGTTAACAAAACTGCGAACCCTGCAGGCCAATGTGGGGCGTCCGCTATACACATCTACCATACAGCCAAAAAACTTATTGAAAGCCCTACGCCGTTGCGATGTGGCTATTGGTGCCGTTAGGGGGAAAAATAGATCTCCAGTTATCGTTACCCAGACTATGGTAGAGAATATGAAAAAAGGAGCTGTTGTTATTGATGTGAGCGTAGACATGGGCGGATGTTTTGAAACTACCGAGGTCACATCCCACGATGCTCCAACGCAAATCACCAATGGGGTGATTCATTATGGGGTTCCCAACATCCCGGCCCGATATCCTAAAACGGCTTCAATTTCAATAAGCAATATCTTTACCCCCTATCTGCTAGATATTGCTGAAAATGGAGGCCTGGAAAATGCGATCCGTTTTGACGGGGGTCTGCGCAATGGTTTGTATTTTTACCGCGGCATTTTAACCAATAAGGCCGTTGCAGATTGGTTTGATATGTCGTGGAGCGATATCAACCTGCTCATTTATTAAACTATTGGTACTTCATGAAATTGATACAACGTATAGCCTACTATGGCGTGGGATTTATTATTGGACTCATTATCCTGTTTTTCTTTTTGGGCGGAAAAAAAACCAGTTGCGATTATGGTTTCGATGCCAGGACACTAAAAAACATACGCACCAAACAAATTGTTTTTACAGCTGAAACCGAAGCGCTCCAGAAGCAGTTTCAGCTGGATACTGCCGCAGTGCGGACTATTTTAAAAAAGGGCGATGTAGATTTTTCCGAAACTGATAGAGACTTGGATTCCTGTAAAATTTATTTGGTGAATGGCGAAGTACACGAGCAGTACCTGCAATTACGTATCCAAAACTGCACTAAAACAGCAAAGGTGTTGGGCATAAGAGAAATAAAGGATTAAGGGATGTCGTTAGATACCACGGCGCTCTTTCTCCCGTTTCAATAAGGAGAGTTCACGACTGGTCTGCCCAGCTACCGATGTGTTCTCTTCGGCACGCCTTATCAAGTAGGGCATTACATCTTTTACAGGACCAAATGGAATATATTTTGCCACGTTAAAGCCTTCTTCAGCAAGATTAAAGCTTATATGGTCACTCATCCCGTACAATTGTCCAAACCAAATACGAGAATCGTTTTTCATCAATCCCTTGGCGTCGATTATTTCCATGGCCAAGTAGGTACTGTTCTCATTATGCGTTCCTAAAAACAGGGAGATATCCTGTAGGTTGTCCAAAACATACTGCATCACTTCATTAAAAAGTGCATCGGTTGCTTGCTTACTCTCACAAATGGGGGTTGGGTAGCCTTTGTCCTGGGCCCTTTCGTTCTCTTTTTCCATATACGCACCCCTTACTACCTTAAAGCCCAACTTGTAGCCGCCAGCTTTTGCCCTTTTGTGGGCTTCCTTTACATAATCCAGCCGGTCCCATCTGTAACATTGCAACGTGTTAAAGACTATAGGTGCTTCCCTATTGTACTTCTCCATCATCTCCTCACACAGCTGGTCTGCGGCATCTTGCATCCAGGATTCCTCACCATCTATTAATAAAGAAATTGAACAATCATGCGCAACTTGGCAAACTTCATCATAACGCTGCCTGATACGTTGCCATTCTTTTTCTTCAGAAGCTGAAAGGTTTTCATTTGCTGAAACCTTTTCCCAAATCTTGAAGCGTCCCAATCCCGTGGGCTTAAAAACCGAAAAGGGCATAGCATCTTTATGCTGGGCAAATTTGGTGAGCTCAATTACTTTTTCCAGAGTAGCATCAAACTGTTGGTCCGTTTCTTTTCCCTCTACCGAATAGTCCAGCACCGAGCTTATCCCAACCTCATACAAGCTGTCCACAGTGGGTAGGCAGTCCTCCTCATTGATCCCCCCACAAAAATGGTCAAAAACTGTAGAGCGAATCAACCCCTCTACCGGTAAATGTATGTTTAGTGCAAAACGGGTAGCAGCAGCACCAATACGTACCAAGGGTTCATTGGCAATCATTTTAAACAAAAAGTAAGCCCGCTCAAGTTCAGAATCTGTCTTCAGCCTAAAGGCAGTCTCTGTATTGTTGAAAATAAGATTTGTACTCATACTTGGGGAAAAATATGCGCAAATATAAGTAGATTTACCCTTCAAAATACAAGACCCAAAACCAAACTTAACACTACACCAAATAAAGCGTATGCATACAATTGAAAAAGAAAGAGGATCTGTGTATTGTGGCGCAGCAATATGGGACCGATTGATCGAAATCCTGGAGGAGAAGAAATTTTCAAAAATCGTGATACTGGTAGATGAGAACACCAAGAAACATTGTCTGCCGCTATTGAAAAAAAATCATCTCTCAAAATTTACTTTCAAAACTATTTGCATACCTGCAGGTGAGGCACATAAAACTATAGCGACCTGTACTAAAGTTTGGCAGCAATTAAGTGATTTGGGGGCGGATAGAAACAGCCTTCTTATAAACCTTGGCGGTGGTGTGGTAACAGATCTTGGAGGTTTTGTTGCCAGTACCTTTAAGCGCGGTATAGAGTTTATAAACATTCCCACTTCCCTATTGGCTATGGTAGATGCATCAGTAGGTGGTAAGAACGGTGTGGACCTAGGCCATTTAAAGAACCAGATTGGAGTGATAAAAAACCCGTTAGCTGTTTTTGTTTTTATTGAATTTTTAAAGACCCTTCCAAAAAGTGAAAGACGGTCTGGCTATGCTGAAATGCTGAAACACGGGTTGATAGCTTCAGAAGAGTACTGGGAGTCCCTGAAAGATTTCGACACAACAAATACTGAAACTACCGAAGCTTTTATCTGGGAATCCATAAAGATCAAGAACGAAGTGGTAACCAAGGACCCAACTGAAAAAGGCTTGCGAAAAACACTCAACTACGGCCACACCCTAGGACACGCCATAGAATCTTATTTTTTGGAAAACCCTGAAAAGGCAACTCTGCTGCACGGTGAGGCCATTGCGGTTGGGATGGTACTTGCCAATTATATTTCAGCAGAGAAAGAGGGGTTCCCACAACAGAAACTACTAGCTACCACAACTACTTTTCTTTCTATTTACAACCGAGTCGCTTTTAACCAAACCGATGTAGAAGAAATTATAAAACTGTTGAAGTTTGACAAAAAGAACACCAACGGTAATATTAATTTTGTACTGTTGGAAGATTTTGGTAAATATGTAATCGACAAAGTGGTGGACAACACCGTGATACACCAAGCTTTTGCATTTTATAAAAATTTCAAAATTTAATTTTGAGTTAATAGTAAGTGTTTTACATTTACCCAAACGAAATGACGAACCATCAAACCCAAAAAATGAAACGCATAATTGTAGACTATAAAAAATTAACCCCCAGAATCCTCTCCATGCTGGTAGAAAAATATCCTGATGGGTACGACGACCACCATATCATAAAGTTCAAGAATGCACAGAACGAAACCGTTGAAGCCGTTGAAGTAAAAACCGAGGATACGATATACCTAGTCAAGGTGAGTACCAAACTAGAAAATAGCATGGCCGATTTTGAAGAAGACGATTACGATGACGACGACTACCAAGAGCCAATCATAGACCTTGATGCCAAAAAACAACTTGGCGACGAGGAAGAATAGACTTTTAGTATTTAGCATAAAACAAAAAAGAGGCTCAAAAAAATTTGAGCCTCTTTCCTTTAGTACAATACTTAAATTATGCGTGTTGCTCTTCGTGCTTTCCTTCTTTAATCTCTTCAATCAATTTTGAGTTAAAGGCTGGAAGATCGTCTGGGTTCCTACTGGTTACAAAACCAGAGTCCACTACTACTTCTTCGTCTACCCAGTTTGCCCCTGCATTTATAAGGTCATCTTTGATAGACTCGAAAGAAGTCATTTTTCTTCCTTTTACTACACCTGCCGAAATTAAGGTCCATGGTGCGTGGCATATTGCGGCTACTGGCTTTTCCTGCTTAAAGAAATCGCGCACAAATAATAGTGCATCATCATTTCTTCTCAATTTATCGGGATTAATCACTCCACCTGGAAGTACCAGCGCATTATAATCTTTTGCCGATACATGTTCCAGAGTATTGTCTACTTTATATTCGTTAGACCAGTTTCCGTCACTCCAAGCTTTAATGGTTCCAGAAGTATCACTTATGATTTCTACAGTAAATCCTTCTTTTTCCATGGCTTCTTTTGGTGAGGTTAATTCACTTTCTTCAAATCCGTTGGTAGCTACTATTGCTATTCTCTTTTTCATAATCTCTCTATCTTTTTTGTTATTGATTTATCTACCCTAAATATACCAGATACAGTGCCCTAAACAAAAGGTTTGATACTAAGCTTATGCTAAAGTTTGTTAAAGGTTTAAGAAGGGGTATTGCTCGCTAGTTCTTCAGCTTTTTTTTTATCCTCTTCAATTTTCTCCTTGTATTTGCGGAGCGCTTCCAGTTCTTTCTGGTATGAGAAGGTAGCGTTACTTGTGGGTTCTACTTTTATGCCTCTATGTAAAGCCCAATTCACGGTAAATTCTGCACCAAAGAATAAAATGAGACAACTGTAATACACCCAAAGAATAATTAAAACTACACTTCCCGCAGCACCATATACAGAACTTGGATTGGAATGGTTAAAATAAAAAGCAAGAACGTATTTGCCTATCAGAAAAAGAACTGACGTAACCAAGGCTCCAAGCAAAGTAGTCTTGAACTTTAGGTTTACATCCGGCAACACCTTAAAAATGGTAGCGAACAGGGATAACATAAATATTTCAGTAACAAAAAAGTTGAGCACTTCTATTAAAATCGAAGAAGTTTCAGAATAAAAATCGGCTATATAAGTACTGAAGGCCGAAACCATAGCCGATAGCAACAAGGAAATCAATAACAGCAGCCCAATGGCTAGTATTACCCCAAGTGAAGTGGCGCGTCTTTTAATGGTGTCCCAAATGTTCGCGTTTTTGGAACGTACACTCCATATATTGTTCAGTGCCTTTTGTAACTGGAAAAAGACACCTGTAGCACCAAAGAGCAGCATCCCAATTCCAATTATAACAGTAAGCGTAGAACTATTTGCCAAGGCTGCGTTCGCTATCATCCCCTCAATGGCCGCTGCGCTTTCCCTGCCTATAAGCCCACTCACTTGCTCGGTTATTTCGCCTTGCACGGCTTCTGGACCTAAAAATATACCTGCCACGTACACCGTGATCATTAGCAGCGATGGTAATGAAAAGAGTGCATAATAGGCCACTACGGCACTCTGCGCCCAAGGATCGTTCTTGTCCCAGCTTAGGTAGGTGTTTTTTAAAAGTTTTAAAAAATTCATCTTATAGATAGCGCTCTTTAATAACAGCAATGTGGTGCTTCTCGTGGCCATTAATTATGAACCCCGCTGCGCGTACGGAAAGAGGTGAGTCACTGGCAACACCCATTCGTAGCATAGTGGTTTCAGAAAAACTGTTGAACAAGAGCACCGTACTGGTACGGACTGCTATATATTCTTCCAACAATTTTTCCATGCTGTGTTGGTTTGCATTGGAGTTCTGTGCAAATTCGTCTTGGTCAAAACCTTTTATCTCTACTTGGCTCGCTCTAGCAAAATGTAGGGCACGGTAGGCAAAAACACGTTCCGTGTCTATTAAATGAAGTAATATCTCTTTTGGTGTCCATTTTTCAGCTGCGTACCTAAACTCGTGTTTTTCATCAGGAATTGCTTCAAAAAAATCATGGGTCTCCAGCATTCCTTCTGCCAATCCCTTAAGGAGTGGTTTGTGCAATGCCCTATCTACATAGCGTTTGTAGTACGAATTATATTCGGTTTCAGAAATCTGGTCTTTCATTTTGGTTGCGAATTAATGTTTCCG
Organism: Marinirhabdus gelatinilytica; assembly: GCF_003353425.1. GTDB lineage: Bacteria > Bacteroidota > Bacteroidia > Flavobacteriales > Flavobacteriaceae > Marinirhabdus > Marinirhabdus gelatinilytica. The sequence goes on along the minus strand of NZ_QRAO01000007.1, from coordinate 24,870 downwards.
AAGATAATGAAATTCAGCAGTAAAGACCACACAAAAGTTTGCTGCGGCTAGCTTTCTATAAAAGTCTTGAGCACACCTACCACGTAATCTATCTCTTCTTTTGTGTTGAAACTCGAAAATGAAAAACGGATAGAGGGTTTTTGAAGGTCTTCATCTGTAAGGATTTCGGTAAGCACATGGGAGCCTTTTGAGCTTCCGCTCTGGCAAGCGCTTCCCTTGGAACAGGCAATGCCATTTAAATCCAACTGAAACAAGAGCATAGTAGCCTTTTCTGGTGGGATGGGCAGGCAAACATTTAGCAATGTGTACGTGCTTCGCTCATTGTCATCACAGGACCCATTGAATTTCACCCCTGGAATTTCATCCTCGAGTTGTTGCTTAAAATAATCTTTGAGACCAGTTATGTATGCTTTTTCTTTTTCAAGGTTTTGGTAGGAAAGTTTAAGTGCCTCGGCCATTCCTGCAATTGCATACACTGCTTCGGTTCCCGCACGGAGCCCTCGTTCCTGTGCGCCACCAAAAATTAAAGGTTTTAGTCCGGTATTTTTACGAACGAAGGCAAATCCAGCTCCTTTTGGCCCATGGAATTTATGTGCGGCCACTGCTGCAAAGTCTATTGGGGTTTTAGCAAAATCTACCTCAAAATGTCCTACGGACTGCACGGTGTCACTATGGAAAAGTGTATCATATCTCTTACATAGTGTAGCGGTCCTATCAACATCCAACACGTTGCCTATCTCGTTGTTTACGTGCATCAGGCTTACCAATGTTTTCTTTCCGGTATCCTCCAACAGGGTTTCAAGGTGGTCATAATCTACGTGGCCGCAATCGTCCAATTTCACGTAAACGACTTCTATGTTGTGTTTTTCTTTTAATTCCTCAATGGCATATAAAACTGCGTGATGCTCTATCTTGCTGGAAATAATTCTTTTTACGCCAAGGTCACGAACACAACTGTTGAGTATCAGGTTGTCAGCCTCGGTACCACCAGAGGTAAATATTATTTCGGCAGCAGTTACATTCAGATGTTTTGCTATTTCCTTACGTGCATTCTCGAGGAGCGATTTGGCACTCCTTCCATAGGCATGGGTAGAAGACGGGTTGCCATATTCGGTTTTTAAGACTTCTGAAATACAACGAATAACCTCATTGCGCAATTGTGTGGTTGCCGCGCTATCGAAATATACTTTTTTCATACCTGCAAAAATACATTTTTAAATAAAATTAAGTTGTGCTAAATTGCAAAGAATTATGTTTCTTTACCCTAGTAAAATACTATGCTTATGAGGAGAATATGCGCTTTACTACTATTGGTCTTTACACTGAATTCCTGTGACGATGGCGATGTGATCGTGACCAGTTTCGACTTTGAGGATGCCAACCTTCAGTTTTGCCAAGGAGCCGATGGTTTTGTCTTCTTTAAGATAAACGAAGCTAGTAGTGAAAGCCTTTCCCTTGTTCTGCAATTGGATGAAGAAACCTTTAGCCAGAGCGATGCTATAGAGGTTCCACTCAGCACTTCCAATGTCATGAATTATAGAACATTTGAAACTGCCCCCACCTCAAATTACTTTTGCAACAGCATCCCTCCCACTTCGCCCAGTGTGCTCCAGGATTATGTGGCTACCGATGGAACGGCCAACCTGAACATTATAAGCGATTTTGACGATAACGATGGTATTGAGGAAGATACAGACAGTGATCTGGACACCGATAACGATGGCCTTTTAAACTATTATGATTTTGATGACGATGGCGACAACGTTCCCACTGGGGTAGAGATAGGGCCAGACCCAGAAAATCCACTGAATACTGATGGGGATGACAAACCCGATTATCTTGATGAAGATGACGATAACGATGGCGTGCCCACCAGGCATGAAATAACCAAGGACGACCCAGACCCACAGAATAAAATTACGGACCCAAATGTGGGGGCTGATTATCTAAACGATGCTGTAACCGAAGAAGTGGTCTACGAGCAATTTATAGAGCACTCCTATTCTTTTACCACCAGTCTTGAATTGTTTATGACCAACGTAGTCTTTACCAATGGCGAGGAACAGCTCACACAAGAAAGTTTGAACATGGGTACTATAGGTACTATTTCCAGCGGGACAACTCCGGTTACCCCCGATTTTCCTGAGCAGTAGGATTCTGGACGATATACACCTCCGTTGCACCCGAGCCATATTTTTTTGGGCTAGCTTCATAATACCTTACACTATCGTAGCGCCTAAAGAGTGTTTCCAATTCCGCTTTTAGTACGCCCTGCCCAACGCCATGGATAAAAACAACTCTTGGAATACGCTTGGCGATGGCAAAATCCAATTGCCTTTTTGCAGTGTCTAGCTGAATAGTCAACATCTCATAATTAGATAAGTGTGTAGCCCCCGTTAGTTTATGGATATGTAAATCCACCTCAAGTGGTGGTATTTTGCGCTTTTTGGTCTTTTTTACGCTTTTTTTCTTTTTGCGGAACGTTTCTTTTTCTGAAATAGCCGCTGCTATTTTACTGGAGGTTATATTTTTCTTCAACAAGGCGCCCTCTACTATGAGTTCATCTTTCTGAAATTTCATAGGGAAACCCTCTTCAGTCTCAATAATTACAAGGCTTCCCTCAATAGACGTCACAACGCCTTTTATGGGTTCATCTATTGCCGAAACCGTGTCGCCTTTTTGCATAAAAGCCCCAAAAATAATACATAAATTTAGGAATCAAGAAAAAGTTGCTAACACATTAAGAACTAAATTTTTACAAAATTTGTAGGAATATTATGCCAATAAGAAAATTATTTATAAATTTATCGCGCAAAATATATTGTTTTTCCCCAATCACAATATTTAAAAACCAAATTATGAAACACCTACTACTAGTACCGGCTATGTTATTAGCATCGGTAATCTCAACAGCACAATTGTATGTTGCTCCCAACACCACGGGAACACCATCAGACTCCTATGTGTATGTAAACGATCAAGTTCTGTTTGTTGAACAAGACGTTAACTTAACTGAAAACAATGTAACCGCTGGGCAAGAAGCTAGCATTTATTTACGAAACGACGGTCAGCTTATACAAGGGACCTCTAACTCTTCCAATGTAGGATCGGGATATATCTCGGTATACCGTGAAAACCCTGGAAGCGATGCTTGGGACTATACGTTTTATGGTTCTCCCGTTGGCGATATCTTTACAAACCCAGCTGCCGCTCCCGGTAATATTAATTTTGGTGCAGAATCCCTTTTTGCGGTTGAGACAATTACCGCTTCCAATCAAGCCTCATTAACTGGGTCTTATGAAGGGTTTACAAACTCTTCGGCAAATACTGTATCAATCTCCCACAGATGGTTATACACCAAAGGCAGTGGCCATCAATCACCTTGGAATAGAATGTACGGTGCCAATGCTGCACCTGCAGGACAAGGTTTTATTATGAAAGGAGTAAATCTTGATGGAGCCCCTGGGAACCACGATTATACATACGATTTTAGAGGAAGGCCCAATAATGGGCAGTTTGACCTTGCCACAACTCCAGTAACTGGAAACCACCCCCAAAACGATATGCCCGAGCAGGAATTGCTCTCTGGTAACCCCTACCCATCTGCCTTGGATTTAAACAGGGTTTTTTGGGACACACAAGCAGGTGATCCTGACGGTACTATTAACACTACCAATACAGAAATTATAAAGATCGCTTATTGGGATGAAAACCGAGCCATAAACTCACACCTTTATACAGAAAATGAAGGAGGTTTTGGAACTTGGATCCCTAATTCCAGCAACCCAGATGGTGAAGTTGGAAGTGCTGGTTATGAGCCTGGAACATACACAGTAGCACCTTTTCTACAATATGATGCAGGCGGTAATCCTACGGGACAAAATGGTAGTGGTAATATGTACGATAGAAGATTTGCTCCTATAGGTCAAGGGTTTTATTTTATCACCCAGAATACAGATGTTGCTGCGGGTGACTTGACATTGAACGAAATTAGTGTTAAAAATTCACATAGAAGATTTATTAAGGAGGGAGCTGCTACAGACTCTCAATTTAGAAACCCTCTAGGAGGAAACACTGGTGGTTTAGCTGCTACCGATACTTCTGTAGGCACCAATCCCGGTCCTGCCAATCCGTATGAAGGTTTATCACCACGTATGAGAATCTACACGTATTTTGATGAGTCACACTTCCGTGATATGGTATTGTTGTTCAACGAAAATAGTACCGATGGTTATGATTGGGGAATGGACGCAACCCACCCTAACGATGCAGATTTTGGTGATGCATATTTTACCTTTGACCCTACTGGACAAGGAGACAACTATAACAACTATGTAATCCAGACCGTACCCTACGATGTGCAGAAAAAAATACACTATAGAGTTAAATTAGATCAACCTATGCAAGTTGTTGTCCAGTTGGTTCAAGAGATCAACCTCCCTTGTAACAATGTATTTTTATGGGATTCACAAGAAGATACTTACCAAAAGATTTCTGGAAACCATACTGCCTCCCTGGATTTACCTGCTGGAAATTACTTGGATAGATTTTATATCACATTTTTGGACGACAGTACATTTGCTGATGAGCAAGGAACCGCAGAGAACGTATTGACTACTTTAGAAAATGTAGATTTCTTCCAAAATAATGTGTTGGGGCAAATGGAAATAAGTAATCCAGAACGATACGATATCAAGTATGCCCATATTTTTGATATGACCGGAAAGCTGGTACAAACAAGAGCCAATATTGGAAATGTTTCAAAATTTGAAATGAACACCTCTACTTTCGCAGACGGTGTATATGTTGTGAAACTTGCAACTGCAGATAATGTATCGATAGATTACAAAGCTATCGTGACCAATAAATAAACCCTCTATGAAAGAGGCGCTCGGAGAATATATGTTGCCCTGTTTAAACAAGCAACTCTTCGGGATAGAATGTTTAGGCTGTGGCATACAACGTGCCGCAGCCTTTTTGTTTAAAGGCGAATTTATAGCAGCATTTAAAATGTATCCTGCTATTTATTCGCTTCTTTTATTGTTGGCTTTTCTAGTGTTCAATATATTCTACAAACTGAAATACGCTACAATTATAAAAATAGTTTTAATTGCTGTTAATGTGCTGATTATTGTAATAAGCTACTTTATTAAAATGAATAAATTTTTCTAGACTCATTATTTTTTAGGTATATTTATTATAACTTATTAAATAACCAACACTCTCTTAATTATGGAACAACAAAAATTACCTAACTCAACGCTCATTCTCGTATTTGGTATAGTTTCTATAGTAACTTGCTGTTGCTATGGAATTATTGGACTTATTTTTGGAATAATCGCTCTTGTTATGTCCAAAAAAGCAACCGAAGTATATCTAGCAAATCCAGAATTATATTCTGGATACCAAAATGTTAAAACAGGAAAGATTTTAGCTATAATAGGTATTATACTAAATGTGATCTATCTAGGCTATGTAATTTATATGTTTGCTGTTTTTGGCTCAGATGGCATAATGAATATGAACCGAGACTTTATGGAACAATATGGATTAGAAGGCTAATTCTCCAAGCCTTTTAAAAAAAAATGCGGCAAGTTATTTGCCGCATTTTTTATTAAATCTATTTTCTAGTCTTCAAGATTATCTCTCGAAATCCTTTAGGGTTTCAGTAATAATTGAGACACATTCCAATAGTTCTGTTTCATTCATTACTAAGGGAGGCGCAAATCTTATAATGTTTCCGTGGGTAGGCTTTGCTAAAAGTCCGTTGTCTCTTAATTTCAAGCAAATATTCCAAGCGGTATCGCTATCCTCACTATCGTTTATCACAATGGCATTAAGCAATCCTTTACCACGTACCAACCTACAAATGGTACTCTTTGCTATGTATTCGTCCATTTTGCTGCGGAACAACTCCCCTAGCCTATCTGCGTTTTCAGCTAGGTTCTCGTCCTTAACTACATTGAGTGCCGCCATAGCAACTGCAGCTGCAATAGGGTTACCGCCAAAGGTAGAGCCGTGTGAGCCTGGTGTGATAACTTTCATCACAGGATCATCTGCTAGCACGGCAGACACTGGATATGCCCCGCCGCTCAGCGCCTTTCCTAAGATAAGGACATCAGGTTTAACATTTTCGTGATCTACCGCCAGTAACTTTCCGGTTCTTGCAATTCCTGTTTGTACTTCATCTGCTATAAACAATACATTGTGTTCTTCACAAAGGGCTTTTGCTTTCTTCAAATATCCTTCAGAAGGCACATAGACCCCTGCTTCACCTTGTATAGGTTCTACCAGGAATCCAGCTACTTGTTTATTGCTTTCCAATGTATTTTTAAGAGCCTCTAGATTATCGTATTCAATTTTAATAAAGCCTTTGGTGTAAGGACCAAAATTGTCACGCGCCACAGGATCGTTACTAAAGGAGATTATGGTAGTGGTCCTTCCGTGAAAATTGTTTTCACATACAATGATCTCAGCTTCATTTTCGTCAATCCCCTTTACTTCGTAGGCCCACCGTCTACAAATCTTCAATGCCGTTTCTACAGCTTCGGCCCCAGTGTTCATGGGCAAGAGCTTGTCGAAATTGAAATATTCGCTAGCGTATTTTTCGTATTTCCCCAACATATCATTATAAAATGCTCGAGAGGTCAAGGTAAGCTTCTGTGCTTGTTCGGTCATGGCATTTACGATGGCTGGGTGGCAATGCCCTTGGTTTACAGCGCTGTATGCCGAAAGGAAATCGTAATATTTTTTTCCTTCAACATCCCAAACATATACACCTTCTCCCTTGCTCAAGACCACAGGAAGCGGGTGGTAATTATGGGCACCATACTTGTTTTCTAAATCTATCGCCTGTTGCGACAACGATTGTTGTGTTACTGACATAATAAGTAAACATTTTTAAAGTGAAAATAATAAAATTCCTGCTGTACCTTTATGCTATCGAAGTATCGAAAAACGCAGCGTAGGAGAGAAATCATCCTTGGGCGCAAATTACTAAAATTGCCCCACATTTTTAAACAATTCCTAGTACTTTTGCGCCTATGGGAAGAAGAAGCAAAAGAGTGGTCCTTGAAGACCTTGAAGTGATAGATGCCGGGGCAAAAGGAAAGGCAGTTGCCAAGGCAGCCGATGGCCGCGTGGTGTTCATTAAAAATGCCGTGCCGGGGGATATAGTTACTGTACAAACCACCAAAAAGAGAAAATCCTATTACGAGGGTACTGCTATATCATTCTCAAAACTTTCAGATAATCGAGTAGCACCTGTCTGCCAGCATTTTGGCACCTGTGGTGGCTGTAAGTGGCAACACCTGGGATACGAGCACCAGCTATATTACAAGCAGAAAGAAGTGGTTAATAATCTTGAGCGCTTGGGTGGTATAGAACTTCCTGAAGTCTCTCCTATCCTAGGCTCGTCTGAACAGTATTTTTACCGGAATAAGATGGAGTTCTCCTTCAGCAACAATAAGTGGCTTACACGGGAACAGATTGAAAGCGATGTTGAGATAGAAAACAAAAATGCGTTGGGTTTCCATATCCCTGGAATGTGGGACAAAATCCTTGATATTGAAAAATGTCACTTACAGCGAGATCCTAGTAACGCCCTCAGGAATTTTGTGCAATCTGAAGGCGAACGGTTGGACATCCCTTTCTTCAACACCAGGAAACAAGAAGGAATGTTACGAACGCTAATGATACGTACTACGAGCATTGGTGAGATTATGGTAGTGATTCAATTTTTCACTGCATCCGACGAGCTAGTTGAAAGGAATGCACAAAAGGAAAAACGTGAAGCATTGCTGGATAGTATCTCAGGAAAATTCCCTGAAATAACCTCACTACAATATGTCATTAACAACAAAGGGAACGATACCATTTACGACCAGGAAGTAATCTGTTACAAAGGGCGCGACCATATTTTTGAGGAAATGGAAGGCCTTAAGTTCAAAATAAATGCTAAGTCTTTTTACCAGACCAACAGCGAACAAGCCTACGAGCTCTACAAAATTACACGAGATCTTGCAGGACTTACGGGCAATGAACTTGTATACGACCTTTACACGGGAACGGGTACCATTGCACAGTTTGTAGCCAAAAATGCCAAGAAAGTTATTGGTGTTGAAGCTGTGCCAGACGCTATTACCGCCGCTAAGGAAAATGCGCAATTAAACAGTATAGAGAACGTTGCCTTTTTAGTGGGCGATATGAAAAACGTGTTTAACCAAGAGTTTGTAAACACCCATGGAAAAGCTGACGTTGTGATTACCGATCCCCCAAGGGACGGGATGCACAAAGACGTGGTAGCGCAATTGCTACTGTTGTCACCAGAGAAAATAGTGTACGTAAGCTGCAACAGTGCTACACAGGCAAGGGATTTGGCGCTTATGGATGAAATTTACAAGGTTACCAAGGTACAGCCAGTAGATATGTTCCCACAGACCCATCACGTAGAAAATGTTGTACTTTTAGAAAAAAGATAAAATTGAAGACAGTTAAGTTAGTTAGTTTCTTTATTGCCGGCATTGTGCTGCTCACTATGGGCTGTACCCGAGACGATATTTGCGATCCCAATACAGCGGTAACACCACTGCTTATCATCACTTTTAAGGACAATGCCAATATAACACAGGCAAAGAGCGTTACCGGACTATCCATACGAAAGAACGATCCAGACTCTACGCTGGTTTTCCTAAGTACAGAAGCGACCGATTCTATCGCGATTCCCTTGGATACCGAAACTGACCTTACAGAGCTACTATTCATCATGAACGTGAGTGATGAGGAAACCATCAACGGGGATTTTATTAATTTTAGTTATGAACGTGAGGAAACCTACGTAAATCGTGCCTGCGCCTTTAAAACCACCTATTCAGGATTTCAAACCGAATTGATAGAAGATGAAGACAACTGGATCACTTCGTTTTTAATACTACAAACCAACATTACAGATGAAATTGAAGCACACCTTACTATTAGGTTTTAGCCTCTTGCTTGCGTCAATTTCAATGATGGCGCAAGAAGAAAGCATAGCAGTTGAAGATTCCGAAACTGTTGAAACCGCCATAAACGACACCCTACCCAAGACCAATAAATACGGCTTGCGCGTGGGAGTAGATATTTCAAAAATTATACGTACTGCCGTGGAAGATGGCTATACCAGTTTTGAGGTAAATGGCGATTACCGTATCAAAAAGGATATTTATGTTGCTGCCGAGTTGGGCACCTCCAACCGAATTTGGGACCAAGACGGCCTAAAGACAACTACAAACGGAAGCTACATAAAATTGGGGGCCGATTTGAATGCCTACAACAATTGGCTGGATATGAACAACGCTATCTTTGGTGGTTTGCGTGTGGGGTTTTCTACATTTTCGCAAGAACTTAATTCGTACACCATCTATACCACAGATCCGGCTTTTCCGGTAACCCCAAGGGAAGTGTCTATTGAGAGTACAGGCTTAACGGCCACTTGGGCCGAATTGATCGTAGGGGTAAAAACCGAAGTGTTGAACAATCTTTTTCTATCTATTAACCTACAACTGAAACGAAAGATAACCGAGGATACCCCCGAAGGTTTCGATAACCTTATCATCCCAGGATTTAACCGAACTTATGACTTTAGCCAGTTTGGTGTTGGTTATGGCTATACCATTTCGTATTTAATCCCGCTGTATAAAAAGTAGCTTTTTTTTAGAAAGAATACTATAGTGGGTAAATCTCTAGTTTTTTCACATAACGTTCCCATCCACCAACTCACCAATTCACCGCTTCTTCCCCTTTCTACTCCCCTCGTACATCTCGTAACGGACAAAACGGCTTTCCAGTTTTCCGTTGTAGAGCTTAATTTTTCGGGAGGGACGCAATCCTACACTCTTAAGGGCTTCTAGATTACTGGTAATCATCCACGCTTGGGTTCCGGGATACCCACGTTTCAAGGTATTTCCTATTTCAGCATAAAAAGCATCTATATCCTCAACCGAGAGACGTTCGTCATACGGAGGGTTGAACACCAAGAACATAGGTCGCTCGGTCTCTTTTTTACTTTCGAAGAAATCCTGCTCCTTCACTTCAATAAATTCTGAAAGGTTGGCATTTTTGATATTTGTTTTTGCTTTTCGGAGTGCGAATGCATCCTTATCGCTAGCATAGATCTTAAAATGGAAATCCTTTATCTTTTTAAGCGCGGCATTTTCAATAACTTCATATAAGTCTACATCAAAATCTGGCCAGGTTTCAAAGCCAAACTCGTCTCTATTTAGGTTCGGTGGAATGTTGCAGGCTATCATTGCTGCTTCGGTTGCTATGGTCCCGCTTCCACACATGGGATCCATAAAATCGCACTGACCGCTCCAGCCGGTGAGCATAATCATTCCGGCAGCCAACACCTCATTTATTGGGGCCAGGGTATTTTCGGTCTTATACCCTCTCTTGTGTAACGAAGCCCCCGAACTGTCCAGGGACACGGTACAGATGTTTCGGTCTATGTGGATGTTTATACGCAGTGTAGGATGGTCCAGGTCCACATCGGGGCGCTCGCCCTCTTTATCACGAAACCTGTCCACAATGGCATCCTTGGTCTTTAAAGAAATGTATTGGGAATGGGTAAATACCTTGGAATACACCGTGGCATCTACTGCTAGGCTGCCGTCTGCTTCCATATAATTTTCCCAAGGGATGGCGTATGTTTTTTTGTAGAGATCCTCTTCAGTAAAGATGTTGAAAGCCGTAATGGGTTTAAGCACTTTAATAGCGGTGCGGCTGCATAGGTTTACTTTATACATAAACCCTGTGTCGCCCTCAAAAGAGACATTACGAGTGCCCACTTCTATTTCTGAAGCACCCAACTGCCTCAATTCCTGTGCTAAAAGTTCCTCTAGGCCATACAATGTCTTGGCCACCATCTTAAAGTTTTTTCCCATACTATATACGCTTCAGTCCTGCAAAAATACAGTATTTTTGCACCGCAATAGAAAGAGATGCAAAAAGAAAAACTTACAGATTGGTATTCGTCTTGGTTCGATACGCCGTATTACCACATTTTGTACAAGGACAGAGGCCATAAAGAAGCCGAGGCATTTATGCTGCGCCTTACACACTTTTTGGACTTAAAGAAAAACGACACTATTCTAGATCTTGCTTGCGGCAAGGGTCGCCATGCTATTTCGTTGAGCAACATGGGTTTTAATGTTACGGGAGTGGACCTATCACCCTCCAGTATAAACTTTGCAAAGCAGTTTGAGAGTGAAAACCTAAAATTCCGAGTGCACGATATGTGCCTGCCCTATCCGCAACGGTTCCAAGCTGTTTTCAATTTATTTACCAGCTTTGGTTATTTTAAAGATGAAGCGGACAATTTACGCACTATCAAGGCCATAAAAGAGGAATTGAAACCCAAGGGACACGGTGTGATAGATTTTATGAATGCTGCATATGTTATCAAGAACTTAGTGCCTTCGGAAATTAAAAAAGTGGGCGGAATAGTATTCCACATAAAGCGCTATACTGCTGAAGGTTATATTTACAAGGATATAAAATTTCAGCACAACGATACCGATTTTTCTTATACCGAACGTGTAAAGGCACTCACGCTAAAAGACTTTAAAGCATATTTTAAAGCGGCAGGTATGGGACTGAAGCACTGCTTCGGTAATTATCAACTAGAGCCTTTTGATGAGGAAACTTCAGAACGATTAATCCTTATATTTACCTAATGGAGTATATTGCATTGATACTAGCAGTGGCCATAGGCTATGGGGTGGCCAGGGTCTTTCAAAAGAGGGAGTTTGTGCAACTGCCCATTATCTTGGCCTTTAGCGGTGCTTTTTTACTCTCCACCACCTTGTTTGAGCTACTCCCGGAAGTTTTTGAAAATGGCGGTGAGCACATCGGCGTGTTTATTATGGCTGGTATCCTGCTTCAAATTGTGTTGGACTTTTTTAGTAAAGGTGCCGAACACGGGCACGTACACATACATACCGAACAAAAAGCATTTCCGTTGGCGCTATTCATTAGTCTTTCGGTACACGCGCTTATCGAGGGGTTCCCCATTACTGGACACGATACCATATTTTACGGGATAATTGTACACAAGATCCCCATTGCCATTATTTTGGCACTGTTCTTTCAAAAAGCAAATTTCAGCAATACTACCACCTTGGTTTTTTTGACCCTCTTTGCCATTATGACGCCTCTGGGCAGTTTCTTAATGGCAGAACTTCCCCTACTCCAAAGTTATGCTGCACAAGTAAATGCTATCGCTATAGGTATCTTTTTACATGTTTCAACCACTATTTTGTTCGAGAGCTCAAAGAACCACAACTTTAACCTCTCAAAAATGACGGCCGTATTTCTTGCAGTGGTACTAGCGTATTTTCTTTAGGTTATTTCCAGAAACACAAAGAGATAGTGCAAAATGCTTCCCGCAAGCACAAAAAGATGCCATATTACGTGATTGTAGTGCATGTTGTCCAAGGCATAGAAAACGATCCCTCCAGTATAGGCCAATCCGCCGCCAAACAATAGCCACATTCCTTCTGGGCTCACTGCTGCCCTAAGGGCTTGTATATCGAATACTATGAGCCAGCCCATCACTACATACAACAGCAAAGACAGCACCTCAAACCTTCCGGTAAAGAAGATCTTGAGGACCGTTCCCGCTATCGCAATGCCCCATACCGTCCAGAACAAAACCCACCCCAAGCTATTTTCCAGCGCGATCAGGACCACAGGGGAATACGTACCAGCAATGAGCAAATAGATGCTAATATGGTCCAGTTTTCTGTATATATTCTTCCGCCTTTCGTTTGTGGTGTAATGGTACAGTGCAGAAACAAAATAGAGTACCGAAAGCGAAACCCCGTAAAGGAAAACAGCTACCACACCTTGAACAGTATCGTAGGTCTTAAACACAAGCAACAACCCAAAGCCCAATAGGCTGAGTAAGAAGCCCAGTCCGTGGGTAATAGCATTAAGTGTTTCCTCTCTTTGGGTTTGTAGTCTCATAGTATTTTGGGCAACGGCCGGGCTATCCGTTATAGTTGTGCCTCAATGCGCGCCTCGGCACAAGCTGCCACTGCTATCCCTGTTGCATAATTTGTTGGCACACGCTATTCTTGATGCAAAATTGTAATAAAAGTTTGTTTATTTTAGGTTTTGAGCAAAAAAAAACCGCCTTTTTATGGACGGTTTTTTTAGGAGTAGCTGTTATGGCGTTATTCGACAAACACCTTAACAAGCTCGTTACCATAGCTGGTCTGTACTTCAACTAAATACATCCCGGTACTCAAGCCCGATAAATTAATTTGGCCCTGGGTTGCCCCTACTCTTTCGGTTTGTACTATCTGTCCTGTTAAACTGTACACGGTCAATGTTTCGATTACTTGCGAAGCAGAGAAATTTAAAACATCTTGTACAGGGTTAGGATAAAACTGTAATGAAATTTCCTCGTGTTCAGAAACTCCTAGCACTTCGTCCGTAATAAACCCATAAGGTCCATCCCATGCACTAGCGTTTGTATCACAAATAGATTTCACATACACCTCATACGCTGTATTTGGCGTAAGGTTATCTAAAATTGCATTGGTTTCAGTAGTAACGGTTCCTGTGGTTGCTCCTGGGTACCCTGTATCCTCCAATTGAACGATATACTCATATCCTCCCGATGGTGGTGTAGTTGGCTCGGCCCAACTTAACAAGGCAGAAGTTTCAGTAATATCTGTAATCGTGATATCTGTTGGGAACTCACAGGTTGGTGAATCGTCATAGGCTGCGAGCCTAAAGGTTCCAAAACGTCCCACATATCCCCAAACTCGTACCGAGATAGTAGCGCCCGGTTGTAAATCGGTCAATTCAATATAACTGAAGAAACCTTGCCCCCCATCACTATCGCACGCTAAAGATTCCAACATACCACATTCTCCTATATAAGCTTCCATTCCTGTATCATCAAGGTAAGGATCGTTATCGCTTTGGGTTTCCAGTACCAATCTTCCTGAATCTGGAACTGTAACCGTATACCAAACATCTTTACCTTTCTCTTCAAACTCTAAGCCTTCGCAAGAAACCATAGGGTCGTTCTCATTTCGGGTAGCAGAAGTATTATTTCCAATGATATAACTTGATGGGAAATCTTCTCCCACAGTTAAAATTATACCAGCATCACACTCGTTGTTCGAAGGTGCTGGTGGCGATGGGTAGGCACACAGTTCAAAATAAATTGGAATAGAACTACCACCACTACTTACAGATACATAGTAGGTTTCACCTGCTATTAAATCTACAGTTTGCAAATAGCTATTGCACTGCTCTGTTACCTGTGTCAAGTTCCCCGGAGTTCCTGAATACACAGCCACGGAGGTAGACGCAGCCCCATTGATCAAGGTTCTTCTAAAGGTGTAATTAGCAGTTGAGTTAGGGACAAATGTATACCATACATCTATTGTATTTACACCACATTCTGAATCGTCCGAAAGCGTACCAGAAGCCGTGTATCCCGTAACAGCATTTTCACAAATGTTGTTGTTGGATTCGGTTAACACCAATGCGCCAGCTGGCTCATCGTTCACTGGAACTTCTGGGAATTTATATACACACAATGAAAATTCTGAAGTAGGTACTGGGCTTGCCACAGCTACAAAATAAGTAACTCCCGCGGTAAGCATTTGTGCAGAGTATTGTGTACTACAACCTACGGATAAAGGTTGGGGATTGGTTGAGGGCCCCTCGAATATAAACATACTCAACGGGTCACCGGTTACATCTTCTGCCCCAAAAGCATATTCTCCCGTTTCGTCTGGAGTAAAACGGTACCATATATCGTTATAATCTGAATATGTTGGTGCTGTACAGGGAAATTCAGGAGACTGTGTTGCACCTGTAAAATCGCCCGTAATGGCATTGTTACAACCATAATCATCAGATGCTAACAAGATATTTGCTGTGGTAGGTTCGTCATTAAATCCTTGAACAGGGTTATATTCATAGTTAAAATCATCCATAAAGATATACTGTGAAGGCCCCGTACCTGAGTGTTGCGGCTTAAAAGCAATATAACTGTGGCCCAACGTGGTATCGTATGTACTTAAATCTATGGTATATTCGTTCCAGGTGTCACCTACTATCGTGGTTTCGTTTAAGGTAGTATCATCCAAGAGTACAAAAGAGGTAGGGTCTGTTGGGTCTGCCATGGTACCCACCTGCATCGTAAAGTCTGCTTCATTGGAAGCCCTTTTGTTCATTCTGAAACGGATTTGTTTGTCGTTTGCCAGATCTGAAAACTCAGGTGAAACCAAGAACAACCCTTCAAGATCTGATGATGTTGTAAAATAGAAGCGCAACATTAGGCTTCCTTCATAAGGAAATATCCCATAAGCCGTATTATAGGTTCTAAAGTCTCCGGTTGTGGTATCTATAATATTCCAACAGGGTTTAACCTCTTCCCCACTTACATTCAATCCTTCAAAGCCGTTGTTATATTCGGCTACGAAGATATCACAGGCCGAGGTGAATTCTTCAGAAGCAATCCAGGCTCCAAAATCGTTTGTGTCACACTTTGCGCGTACATAGGCAATATAGGCAGTATTGGGTCCAAGAGGCGCCGTAACCATAGTTGTATTTACTTCTGTACCGCTTGTAGTTGCATCTGGTGCTGGCATAGTAGCTTCTTGTACTATATATTCCCAAGCTGTTTCGGAAGAACCGCTCGTATTCCAGCTAATATCGGCAGAATTATACTGTACGTTTGTAGCTGCTACGTTTGTAACCTCCAAGCAAGAAGGAATATCTTCTACACAAACCGTATTGATCCATACAGTTTTATTCACTGCGCCACCGTGTTGGAATGCAAAATGGGAGTGACCATTGTTTGGAAGGTCTACGAGATATTCCGTTTCCCTGTCAGGATTTAACGTGAGTGACGTAATTTCAACAAAGTTACCCATTGCGTCTATAGTTCCTACTTTTAAGACATCCGGAGTTGTGTCTGAAGCTCCCGCTGTAAAACGCAAACGGTGTGTACCATCGGTTGCATAGGTTACATCTGGTGAAATGGCTACAATGTCGCCCAAAACAGTTGTGCTGGTAAACGTTAATTCGAACATATTTTTACTATACGCAAATTGGTAATCTACCAATGCGTGGCCGCTTGTCATTGGGTCGTCATACACACTCCAGCAAAATGGAACTGTATCATCTTCAACACCAGCCCAGTCCTCACAAAAGTTACTGGTAATTATTCCGCAATCTGTTCTTTCAGTATTACCGGACAAAATCCACGCTCCATAATCTCCGCCACCGCAATCTGCTCTAACATACGCTTCATATTCGGTATTCATAGTAAGACCTGTAACAGTGAAGGAAACAGAAGCATTGGGAGAAGAATAAGCTGTACCATTGGCAACGGGGATTCCCGTTCCTATTTCTTGTACCACATATTCCCAGTTATCCTCGTTTGAGGCACTCTCGTCCCAAGCAATATCCAAGGTGGTCTCGGTAGGACTAGACAACATAACGTTAGTCACTTCCAAACAGGTTGGAATTTCCTCCAAGCAAATACTGTCCAGGTTTACTTGATCGAATGTTGTTAACGCATCATGTTTAAAGGCTAGGTATTGATCCGTTCCGGCTGGAATAACAACCTCATGGAAGACCCAATCTGTTGTAGTTGCCAAGGTTGTAATGGGCGAAAAGGTTCCAGTACCGTCATTAGTATCTATTGTTCCTAAAACCAAGTTTGAGTCCCCAAACCCCTCTAGGTAAAATTTTACCCTATGGTTTCCATCAGAAGTGGTAGGGTTGATTGGAGATATAAAAAGCAAATCACCGGTTGTGGCATTGCCACTGTACATTCTGAAATATTTTGGTGGCGTTGGTGAAGCCGGATCTGAAGTTACTTGTCCATAGGAGTTTGTTCCGTTTGTATTGTCGATCATGGTCCAATCTACAGGAACCTCCCCATTGTTGTAGGTGTCAAAATTTTCTGACACTTCGCATTGTGCAAATACTGCTTGCCCCATCATAAAGAACGTAGCCAGCACGAGTACTAATTTTTTCATTGTAAACTATTTTAAATTACTTTATCGAGTGGTAAACCTACAACGGCAATTACTATAATAAAAGGTGTATATTTTTAAATTTCGTGAATTTTCCTGAAATTTGAAAGACAAAAAATTGTTATAAGACACTGTTTTTTAAACAGTTGAGGCATAATTATTCAATTTGCTTCAGATTTGTCAATTTCTTGTCTCTGTTGGTCTATTTGCCTTCGTTTTTGAAGAATTTTCTTTACTATTAAATATACAAGCAATAAAAAAACGAGTGCGAGGAAAATAATTAGATAGGTATATATATTCTTTTGTTTGGTTCTTTCTTCTGAATTTTCAGTTGAAAGATCTGTTATCACTTCGGTAAGAGATTTCTTTTCTTCGGCCAATAATTTTTCGTTTTCGGCCAAATACAAGGCGGTGTACTTATTAAAATTTTCAGTATCACCAATGGCGTCATAATTTTCAGAAAGCGACTTTAGAAGTTCGCTGTTAATTCCCATATCATTTACATCTTCAATAGAGTGAAAAGCTGCTTTCAACTTTTTAATGGCGTCTTCATACCGGCCTTGTTTGGAAAGTATATTTGCCAAGCCACGGTTGGCATACGCGATACTTTTAATAGCGTTTACCTTACTGGCATATTCAATGGCCTGGGTATAGTTTTGCTTTGCCTTGCCATAGGCCTCCATTTCAAAATGGCAATCGGCAATTTTATTGTTTGAAATAGCAATGCTCGCATTAATGGCTTTACTGCTAATATTGTCCTTAAACACAGATTTGGCCTGTTCCATAAAGGGAAGTGCATATTCGCATCCCAAATTATCCTTCTGTATCAATCCTTTTACGAATAGAATATTGCCTTGCAGGAATTTTAAAGAGTCCGGCAGTGGGTTTTGAACAGAAATATCATAAGCCTGGTCCAAATAGTTCAAAGCCTTGTCATTCAAGTTTAAGCGCTGGTATTGCCCGCCAATAAAACCAAGCACCCGTATCCTGTCCGAATAGGTTTCACTTTTTTCAGCAATTGAATCTGCCTTAAAAGCATATTTCAAGACATTTTCATGATTTTTGAGGACGGCATAGCCATTGGCAATAATGATCAAGGCCCCTATTTGTGTTGAGGGGTCGCCCTTGGCCAGATCGTACAGTTCCATCCCCTTTTCTATTGCGAGATTGGGATTGCTATAGGTTACAACACTAGCTTCTTGGCGTAAGCTATCTAATTGTGCCCTAGTTTGCGCACCACTATGTAAAATTTGGAAAAAAAGTAATACGACTGCGATGCCTTTAAATTTTCTAAAAAAATATGCTGAATTCATTAGCTGAAAGATACTAATTCTGTAAGTTTTCTTTCTTGCTTTTCTTCAAAAAAGTAATGAACTGT
The DNA here is from genome assembly GCF_003353425.1 of Marinirhabdus gelatinilytica. Lineage (GTDB taxonomy): Bacteria > Bacteroidota > Bacteroidia > Flavobacteriales > Flavobacteriaceae > Marinirhabdus > Marinirhabdus gelatinilytica. Next base: position 6,444 of record NZ_QRAO01000007.1, on the reverse strand, counting down.
TTTGGGGTAAAACCCGTGATATTCTTAAACACTACGGTAAATGCGCTGTGGGAAGAAAAGCCGGATGATTCAGCCAGATAGCTCACCTTGTAGTTTAAATAAGCCTTATCGGTCTTCATCAATTTTATAATGTAATTTATTCGCAACTCGTTGATATAGCTATTGAAATTTTTCTGTTTATGTGTGCGAATGATTTCAGAGATATATTTCGAATTCGATTTCAACTGTTTCGCCAAGACGGTCAGATTCATCTTACTATCTGTAAATTTGGTGGATTTTTCAAATTCTTCCAATCGTTCTAAAATACCCTGTATCGTCTCGTCTGGAATAACTATTGCCTTGGTGGGCTTTACATTGACTTCTTCCACCTTGTATGGGACTTCAAGCTTTTTATCCTTCTCTACTTCTGCAATTAGTTGCTTAAATCGTTCGTATTCTTTATTCAACTTTCTATTATAAAAATAATAGCCCAAAAAGATCAACCCAAACAAAAGTACCAACAGCAATACCCAAGAATAATATTTGGTCTTATCTATTTTCAATACATCCTCCTGCTCTTGTTGAAGGTAAGAAATTAGCGCGCTCCGTACGTTTCGCTCACTATCTTGAATTTGTGGGTGTAGCAATACATTTTTGTTATTATACTTTTGGAGCATGGCCGTACTATCCTGTTTCTTATAGATTTCTGATAAAGCCTTATGGGTCGAAAACTTTGTTGCATTGTCTATGTAGGGTGCCGAAAGTGCTTGCGTATAGTATTTTTTTGAGGTTTCCAATGCATCTTTCTCCAAATAAACATTGCCCAATCCGTAATATGCAATCGCCGATATCGTAGAAGATTCGGCACCAGATTTTTCAAGTGACCTAAGCGCCTTTTCGTAGTACACCCTTGCACTATCCAAATTGCTTAAATGCCCATGTAGTGCTGCAATCCTATTATAGATCCTTGCGGAATATATTTCAGGGACTTCTGTGAAATTTGTCTCTACGTACTGTAGTCTTTGCAAGGATTTTCTATTGTTTTGCGTATCTGAAAAAATATGGGAACGGCTCAGCGCTATCACTGTTTCTATAACAGCTTTCTCCTTAGCTGAAGAAATAGCGTCACTCTTATGTTGCGCCTCCATATTGAATCTATCTGCAACAGTATTCATTCCCGAAAGGGCATACCTTTCTGAAAGTTCTGAATAAACCAAAGCAGCAGCAAATGGGGATGTATCCCTGGAAAAATTATCTCTTGCCTTAAAAAGCGTACGGACACTCTCTACAGCATTCCCTTCCACAAGTTCCCCCTGCGATATTAAATAATGGGACTGTACTATGGCCGAGCTGGAAGAAGCATTTTCTAAAATATAGTTGGCCACTTTTATCGTCTGGTCAGGATCCTCATAAACACTACTGAGATTTTTTATAAAAGTGGCTTCCGTCCATTTAACTTCTTGACACTTTAGTGAAAGTGAAAAGAAAATACTACAAACAACCAAAGCTACGCTTAATCTCATAATGTTCTTTCTCTGGTAACGCTACAAATATAAATTATTAGGGGGTAGTTATTGAAGAACCCATAAGGGTTTCTCAAAAAAAGAAGTGGATTCTAAAAATTCTTTTCTAACTTTAAGTAAGATTTATGTGGTATGCTCGTGTTGAAACATTTTTACAAAATTGTAGTGTGGACAACTATTTTTGTATGCAGCAAAACTGGTGGCGCACAGGAAGTAGGTACTTTGCAGAAACAAATTTCTTTCGGGGAGCTCACTGTGGAGCAAGGACTTTCCCAAAACAGTGTAGTAAGTATTGCCCAAGATAGTACAGGGTACATGTGGTTTGCCACCCAAGATGGGCTTAATCGTTACGATGGTAAGCAGTTTTATCATTACGGCAAACAATTTGATGATGTTACCCGTTCAACGTACAGCAAACTGGGAAAAGTTTATGTAGATAGAGATGGAAAGTTATGGATTATACCAAAAACTGGAACATTGGAACGCTACAACCAAGTACTGGATAATTTTGAACAAGTTCCAGGCATAACCAACGCAAGCACCCTAATACAAAGTAAAGATGGTTTTTTATATGTGGGTACTTATGGAAACGGTATGTATAAAACTAAAGCGATTGATGCAGAACCTCTACAAATACTGCCGCCAGAATACGGTGCATTATCTAACTATGATTTTCTGGAAACCCCTGCAGGTATTTTGGCAGCTACCTCAAAGGGGCTTTTAAGTATTCAGGGAAATAGCTACAAAATCAATGAAATAGCAGGCTTTCAGGATATTGCTCTTAGTGCTTTGGCCAAAGACAGCAAACATTCTTTTTATTTAGGGAGCTTTGGCAACGGATTGTTCACAAAAACTGAAGCAACTGGTGGTTTTGAACAGTTCAACGGCTTTTACAATTCCACTTTACCCACTACCCTCAACATACTCGATCTGGCCGTAGATGCGCAAAACAGGCTCTGGATAGCCACGTATGGGGATGGCGCTTATTTAATAGATTTTAAAAACGAAACCCTTCAGCATTTTGTGGCAAACAAAACCAATCCCTACGCACTACACTACAACGATGTACTATGCCTCTATAAAGATTTTACAAATACCATGTGGTTGGGAACAGATGGTGCTGGCCTTAGTTTTTACGATCAACATTTGGTGAAATTTAATGTGCTTACAAACAAACAGATCCCCGCGAATATCCACGTAGATGTTACTCGAGCCATCTCAGTAGATAAAAACGCCATTTGGCTTGGAACTTCCGGTAAGGGATTAACAAGGATTGAGCTACCGCAACAAGACTATAAAAGCTACACCAGTAGTAATTCGAATCTAGCAGGTGATAGAATCATGAGCCTATTACAAGATGAACAAGGACTTTGGATAGGACATCAAAATCAGGGGCTTCAATTACTTTCCAAAAATGGAACTTTTAAGGATTTCCCTGTAACAGATGGATTTACTATATGGAAGCTATACAAGGACAATAACGGTCTCTTATGGTTATGCACGAGCAACCAAGGTCTAGTAGCATTTAATCCATCGATAGGAATAACCAAGAGTTTTACTGCTGAAAACTCTGGTCTCTCCACCAACAATATTAGAACCGTAGTACAAGGAGACAATAAAACCTTGTGGATTGGCACTGAAGACCAAGGAGTCTTTAAAATGGAATTGCAAACTGCTGAAATTTCAAAAATTGATGAAATCCCCGATCCAGTAAAATGTTTCTATTATTCCAAAAACCTACTTTGGGTTGGTACCAACGGAAATGGGCTAAAACTCTATAATACCCACAACAAGACACTGCACAGTTATGGCAAGGATGATGGGCTACCCAACAACGTGATTTACGGTATACTGCCAGATGAGGACAACAATCTATGGCTAAGCTCAAACCGAGGGCTTACCAAGTTTTCAATAGACCCAAGGTTTAATCCAGTAATCGAAAATTACAGCAACTACGATGGTCTACAAGCATCAGAATACAATACCGGGGCCTATTTTAAAGACGACAAAGGAGTCCTGTACTTTGGTGGACTGGAAGGCATTAACTGGTTTCAGCCCAGCAAGCTTACGTTAAATCCCAAAGTGCCAAAAACGGTCATTACCGGTCTGGAGGTCTTTAATGAAGAACACGAAATAGTTTCCAACCAAAAATTTCACCATAACGAGAACACGCTTACCTTTACATTTGCTTCCCTGCATTTTTCCCAGCCAGAACGAAACCGTTACAAATATAGATTGGTTAATAACGACCCAGATTGGATCACGGCAGAAAACAATAATGTGGCGCACTACACCAACTTACCGCCAGACGACTATGAGTTCCAGGTTATATCCAGTAATTACGATGGGGTGTGGAATGAAATACCCTCCACATATTCTTTCAGTATTGCACAACCCTGGTACGCCTCCAATCTTGCAAAGGTACTTTACCTTCTAGCATTTTTAATGCTGTTGTATGGTCTCTACGCATATCTAAAATGGCGGTGGAATGTAAAAAACCAGTTACGTATAGAGCACGAAGAGACGGAACGCCTTAAAAAACTGGATGAATTTAAAGCCAAGCTCTATACCAACATCTCACACGAGATACGCACCCCTTTAACATTGATTTCAGGCCCTGTTGAAAATCAATTAAAAAGACCAGATTTGGCCAAGGAGGACAAAAGCGACCTTATGCTCATAAAGCAGAACAGCAAGAGGCTCATCACCCTGGTAGACCAAATGCTAGATCTTTCCTTGGCCGATTCGGGAACACTTAAATTGAATATTGAACACGGGAACCTCGCTATCTATTTAAAACAATTACTCAACACCTTTCAGTACAAAGCAAAGAGGAAAAACATCACAATACACAAGAAGATTGAAAATTTGGAGGATTGTTGGTTTGATAGTGATATCATTGAAAAAACGGCAACAAATCTTGTGCACAATGCATTAAAATATTCCCCTAAAAACGCTTCGGTTACCATAGATGCTAAGAAGGAACAGAATTGGTTTATCCTTTCAGTAACAAACAATAAAGGCGAATTGGCTGTTTTTGAAATCAACCAGCTGTTCAATCGGTTTTATCAGAGCGATGAAGCTTCAGAAGGAATAGGTGTAGGTTTGGCTTTGGTCAAAGAATTGGTGAGCCTGCACAAGGGAAACATCATTGCCCACACCGATGGTGGAAACAATATTCAGTTTACCGTAACCATACCCATAGTAAAAGAAGCCTTCAATGAGGACGAAATCATATTTAAAGAACCTGTTTTTCATGTTGAAAAGCAAAGTAAGGTTGACAAAAATGATGAAGACAGACCAACGCTATTGGTCGTAGAGGACAACGACGAGGTGCGTACATATATCAGTTCGGTGTTTCTTGAAAATTATAGAATACTGGAAGCCGAGAATGGTGAAGAAGGAATCTTGAAAGCACAAGAGCACATGCCAGACCTTATCATCAGTGATATCAGGATGCCCATAAAAAGTGGGATAGTCCTTTGCAACACTATTAAAACAAACGAATTAACAAGCCATATCCCCATTATATTATTGACCGCAAAAGTTGGCAAGAAACACGAGATTGAGGGATTAAAGACCGGGGCCGATGCATACATCACAAAACCCTTCAGCATAGAGAAGTTAAGGATTCGTGTTGAAAAACTGATACAACAGCGTGAAAAAATCAAGGAACATTTCAGCAAAACCTTTTCTATAGATCCAGATCTTGCCATAACATCTACCGAAACCGAATTTTTGAACAGGATACAACAAGTCCTGGACACACATATCACGGATCCAGAGCTCACGAGTGAAAAATTTGCCAATCTAATGTTGGTGAGCCGGACACAACTGCACCGAAAACTAAAATCCATCGTGGGCATGAGCACTACCGAATTTATCCGCTCACAACGATTGAAAATAGCCAGCCGATTGTTGCAGCAGAAAGATGTGCCTATTTCCGAAATCGCCTATCAAATTGGGTTCAACTCCCCCTCCTATTTCAATAAGTGTTTTAAGGAGACTTTTGGGTATTCTCCTTCGCAATATCGCTCAAAACACGAGCAATAACTAGTGCTCGCCCCTATTCTGAACATCTCTTATAGTTTCTGAAACATTTCTGCAATGTATAGGCCACTCTCTCCTATAAATTTATACCAGTAACGATATTTTTTAGCAATGTACAGATGAAGCATCCGGATAAAAAACCCAACCATAAGAATAAGCTCTATATGAGCATTGATCATTTAACAGAAGGCGACTACCAACTGAACATTATGTTGAAAAACAAAATAATTAAAACAATAACACTCAAAAAATAAGATACCATGAGACCTTTTATAGTACTACTACTATGCTTTACCTTGCCCCTTACCGCCCAGACAACCCGTTATGTGGACGGAATTAACGGCGACAACCAAGGTGGAGCCAATACCTGTACCAACGCTGCAAACCCCTGCGAAACACTAAGCCATACCCTTAGCGTGGCTTCCACGGGTGATACCGTTGAGATAGCCGATGCGGTGTATACCGAAACCCTTACCCTGTCCTTTGACATTTCCCTAAACGTAGAAAGTGAAGGAGGAACCATTATACAGGCGGCCACGCAGCCTAACACAGCCAACAATAAGGTAATTACCATAAGCTGGTAAGGCAAAAAAAGGTATACCCATATTTCACAAATTAAATATGGAACAGGCTATAAATAGGAGAATTATCAAGATATAATTTTCCGAAGATAAAGATGCACCTTTACTTATAAATGTACTCACCAACAAACCCCTTTTAAACAGCCTGATTTGTAATTTTTAAATTATCTTCTCCCCTTTATGGCAACTGCCGGGCTATCGCTGCTATCTTTTTGTGCGGAGAGACCGGCGCAAAAGGGATATACGCTCCATCCCTGTTGCGGGCGAGGGTGGCGGTTCTTTTTTTGGTGGGTGCCGCGACCAGGGGGGGG
>NZ_QRAO01000006.1 GCF_003353425.1 Marinirhabdus gelatinilytica | reverse complement strand
TGTACAGACGGTGATGGTGATGGGGTTTGTGATACCATAGATCCTGCCTTCGATTTCGATCAGGATGGCGTACCAAACCATTTCGACCTGGATGCCGATAACGATGGTGTCTACGATGTAGTAGAAACTGGAGGAGTAGATGCCAATAACGACGGTCGTGCAGACGATACGGACGGTAACCCAGCCAACAATGATGGTGTCCCAAGTACTGCAGGAACAGGTAATGCACCTATAGACAGCGGTACAGACCCAACAACGCCAGACTTCTTAGACCTAGATAGTGACGAGGATGGATGTAGCGATGCTAACGAAGCATACAACGATCCTAATGCTGATGCTGGTGATGGAGGACAATATGGAGCCGGAGACCCACTAACACTAGGTGCTGGTGTTGATCCGGACGGAACGGTAACGGCCGCACCATACACTGCCCCTGCAGATAATGATACAAACGGAATTGCAGATTATACTGAAATGGGACCAGATGCAGATGCTGATGGTATCCCAGATGGTTGTGATGATACCTTCAACGATGCCGATATGGATGGAATCCCCGATGGCATCGATGTAGATGATGATAACGACGGGATTGATGATATAACTGAAAGTGGAGGAAACGAACCAAACGGTGATGCAGATGGTGATGGTGTTCCAAACTATTTAGATACAACAGACGATGCTGGTACAGGTGATGGATCAGTTACAGACTACACAGATAGTAACGGTGACGGAATCCCAGATGTGTACGACTTTGATAATGACGGTATCCCGAACCACTTAGATCTTGATGGTGATAACGATGGTATCTTAGATATTGTTGAAAGTGGAAACGGAGCCCTAGATACCGATGGTGATGGAGACGTTGATGATGGTGATGCCGTATTTAGCGACGCCAACATGGACGGTCAGGATGATAATGCAGCCCTGAACACACCAACCGACAGCGATGGAGGTAACGGCAATCCAGACTTCTTGGATATAGATGCAGACGATGATGGTATTCCAGATAATGTTGAAGCACAACCAACAGATGCCTACGTAAGCCTTACGCCAATATTTGTGGATAGCAATATGAATGGTGTGAACGATAGCTACGAAGGAGGCCTAATGGTTGAAGATACCGATGGCGATATGATCCCAGATTACCAAGACCCCGACAGTGACAATGATGGCGTGAGCGATCTATTGGAAGCAGGTCAGGGTACCTTTACAGGAGCCGATACAGATGGCGATGGACTTGACGATGGTTTCGACGACGACAACAGTGCTCCCGGTGTACCTTTCGATGTTAATGATAACTTGGATACAGGTGCCGATGGTACCGATAACGATGACGACCCATCAACTGCCGAAGTGGATTTCAGAGAGACAACAGATAACGATGGAGATGGTGTGCCAGATTCATTGGATCTTGATGATGATAACGATGGTATTGCCGATGTTGATGAAAACCCGAACGGTCAAGACCCAACAGGCGATGACAACGGTGACGGTATCCCTAACTTTATGGACCCTGTAACCGGCGGAGGTGATGCAAACGGTGACGGTATTGCAGACGATTTCGACTTCGATGGAGACGGAGTGCCAAACCATTTCGACCTGGATGCAGACAATGACGGTATCTACGACGTAACTGAAACTGGAGGAACCGACGATAACAACGACGGACTTGCAGATGATACCGATGGAGACCCAACAAACAATAACGGAATTCCAAACACGGCTGGAACGGGCAACACGCCAATAAACAGCGGAACCGATCCGGCAACACCAGACTTCTTGGACCTTGACAGTGATGAGGACGGATGTAGCGACGCCAATGAATATTTCAATGGTGCCAATGCAGACGGTGGCGACGGTGGCCAGTATGGAGTTGGTGACCCACTTACCCTAGCAGGTGGCGGTGTAGACACCAACGGTGCAGTGATCACTGCACCTTATAATAATACTGGTGGAGAGGATACCGATGGAAACGGAGTTTCAGACTATACTGAAATAGGTCCAGAGGCCGATGCCGATGGTATCGCCAATGCTTGCGACCTTGACGATGATGGCGACGGTAACCCAGACGATAACGAAATAGCGAACGGTAACGACCCGTTGAGCCCGAATACGATGGACGATTTCGGAATGACCAACGTGGGGACACCAATAACTGTGGATATTCTTGCGAACGATGATTACCTTCCACAGAACGATCCAAACGTATTGGGTACAACTACAATTACCGATACCGGTCTTGGAACCGCTATGGGAACCGTAGTGTTCGACCCTGCTACTGGTGAGGTAACCTATACCCCAGATGCGGCAGAGAATGGTGACGTGACAATTGTTTATGAAGTATGTAGTGACGATGGAACCAATGCGCCTGTTTGTATGACGGCAGTGATTACCATTACCATTACAGGAACTGATAACGATGGTGACGGAGTATTTGACTTTGCCGACCTCGATGATGACAATGACGGAATACTAGATACAGACGAAACCCCAGCAGGTTTCCCGAACCCAAGTGACGATGATGATAGCGATGGAATCCCGAACTATGCTGATACTGATATTGGGGTAGATGCCAATGGTGATGGGATCGTGGATGCTTATGATAACGATGGAGACGGTGTGCCGAACCATTTCGATCTGGATGCCGATAACGACGGTATTTATGATGTAATCGAAAGTGGCGGTATCGATACCGATAACGACGGAAGGGCAGATGATACCGATGGAGACCCATCGAACAATAACGGTATTCCTAACAGTGCCGGAACAGGAAACACGCCAATAAACAGTGGAACCGATCCAGCAACGCCAGACTTCCTCGATATCGATAGTGACGAGGACGGATGTAGTGATGCCAACGAATATTTCAACAATCCCAATGCCGATGGTGGCGACGGTGGTCAGTATGGAGTTGGAGACCCACTTACCCTAGCGGGAGGTGATGTAGATGCCAACGGTGCTGTAATCACTGCTCCATACAACAACAGTGGCGGTGAAGACACCGATGGAAATTCAATTTCCGATTACACAGAGGTAGGTCCAGAATTCGATACCGATGGAATTGCGAATGCTTGTGATCCAGATGATGATGGTGATGGTAATCCAGACGACATGGATCCAAATCCAACAGCAGCAACAGCTGTGGATGACTCAGCAATGACCGATGTAGGTGTGGCAGTTACAACAAGTGTCTTGGATAACGACGACTATTTGGACAATAACGATCCTAACAACCTTGGAACAACAACGGTTACGGATACGGCAACTGGTACCGCAACAGGAGTAGTGACCATAGATCCTATAACAGGTGAGGTTACGTATGTGCCTTCAGCAAACGAAGCTGGTCAAACGGTAACCATTGTATACGAAGTATGTAATGATGAGAGTGGTGTGCCAGTATGTACACAGGCTACTATCTTCATTGATGTGGACGGTCCTGACAACGATGGAGATGGAGTTTTGGATATTGTCGACCTAGACGATGATAACGATGGTATCTTGGATACAGATGAAACCCCAGCTGGTTTCCCTGCACCAAGTGGAGATGATGATAACGATGGTATCCCGAATTATATGGATACAGACCTTGGTCCAGATGCCAACGGTGATGGAATTGTAGATGCGTATGATAATGATGGTGACGGAGTGCCAAACCACTTCGATCTTGATGCCGATAATGACGGAATCTATGATGTGACCGAAACAGGAGGAACCGACGATAACAACGACGGCCTGGCTGACGATACCGACGGAGATCCAACCAATAACAATGGTATACCAAGTACCGCTGGAACAGGGAATACCCCAATAAATAGCGGAACCGACCCAGCTACACCAGATTTCTTAGATCTTGATAGTGACGAGGACGGATGTAGTGATGCGAACGAAGCATATAACGATCCTAATGCAGATGCCGCTGACGGAGGTCAATACGGTGCTGGAGACCCATTAACCTTAGGTGCCGGAGTGGAGCCAGACGGTACAGTGACGGCCGCCCCATACACCAATCCAAACGTGCCTGCGAACAACTTCCCAGCCGATACGGATGCGAACGGAATTCCAGACTACCAAGAGGTTGGTCCAGAGGCAGATGCCGATGGTATCGCCAATGCGTGTGACCTTGATGATGATGGTGATGGTAACCCAGACGACAATGAGATAGCAAACGGTAATGATCCCTTGAGTCCTAACACAATGGACGATTTTGGTATGACCAATGTAGGTACACCAGTAACCATAGACATACTTTCAAACGATGACTATCTGCCAAATAACGATCCTAACGTTCTTGGTACTACGACCATAACCGATACTGGTCTTGGAACTGCTATGGGAACTGTAGTGTTCGACCCTGCAACAGGTGAAGTTACATATACCCCAGACGCAGCAGAGTTTGGAGATGTGACCATAGTTTATGAGGTGTGTAGTGATGATGGTGTGAACGCTCCTGTTTGTATGCAGGCAACCGTTACAATCACCATAATGGGTACAGATAACGATGGAGATGGTGTTCCGGATGCTGTAGATCTTGATGATGATAACGATGGGATATTAGACAGCGATGAGGCAATGGGACTATTAGATCCTAGCGATGATGATGATAACGATGGTATCCCGAATTATATGGATACAGACCTTGGTGTCGATGCTAACGGAGACGGTATTGTAGATGCGTACGACTTTGATGGCGACGGAGTACCAAACCATTTCGACCTGGATGCCGATAATGATGGTATTTACGATGTTGATGAAACAGAAGGAATAGATACGAACAACGATGGATTGGCCGATGATAACGACGGTGATCCAACGAACAATAACGGAGTCCCCAACACTGCCAACGGTGGTGCAGGTAACCCGCCAATAAACAGTGGAACCGATCCAGCTACACCAGACTTCTTGGATCTTGACAGTGACGAGGACGGATGTAGCGATGCCAACGAGGCATACAACGATCCGAATGCCGATGCAGGAGACGGTGGCCAGTTTGGACTAGGCGATCCGCTTACCTTAGGTGAAGGTGAAGTTGCTCCAAATGGTACTGTAATAGCAGCTGGATACGACACAGGAGTTGTATCAGACGTTACAACCCCAGGCCCAGACATCGATAACGATGGATTGGCCGCGGTTTGCGATCCTGATGACGATGGAGACGGTAACCCAGACGATACCGATCCTAATCCGCTAACACCAGTAGCCGTAGATGATAACGCTGCTACCGATATAGGTGTGCCAGTAACAGTGAGTGTTCTTGATAACGATGATTATTTAGACAATAACGATCCAACAAACCTTGGAATAACTACAGTTACCGATACTGGAACAGGGACAGCAATTGGAGCCGTTACAATAGACCCAGTAACTGGTGAGATAACATACACCCCGGCAGCTACTGAAGCAGGCCAAACAGTCACTATAGTATACGAGGTATGTAATGACGAGAGTGGAGCACCAATATGTACACAGGCAACTGTATTCATAGAAGTAGATGGTCCTGATAATGATGGTGATGGTGTGCCAGATGCAGTAGATTTAGACGATGATAACGATGGTGTCCTAGATACAGATGAAGCAGCTGGTCTATTAGACCCAAGTGGAGATGATGACTTAGATGGCATCCCTAACTTTATGGATACAGACCTTGGTCCAGATGCCAACGGTGACGGAATCGTGGATGATTACGACTTTGACGGTGACGGTGTGCCAAACCACTTCGATCTGGATGCCGACAACGATGGTATCTATGATGTAGACGAAACTGGAGGAACCGATGATAATAACGATGGATTGGCCGATGATAACGACGGTGACCCAACGAACAATAATGGTGTGCCAAACACTGCCAACGGTGGTACAGGTAACCCACCAATTGACAGTGGCCCAACAGCAGGTACTCCAGACTTCTTGGATCTTGACAGTGACGAGGACGGATGTAGCGATGCCAACGAGGCATACAACGATCCAAATGCCGATGCAGGAGACGGTGGCCAGTTTGGACTAGGCGATCCGCTTACCTTAGGTGAAGGTGAAGTTGCTCCAAACGGTACTGTAATAGCAGCTGGATACGACACAGGAGTTGTATCAGACGTTACAACCCCAGGCCCAGACATCGATAACGATGGAATAGCCGCGGTTTGTGATCCTGATGACGATGGAGACGGTAACCCAGACGAGACAGATCCTAACCCACTCACCCCTGTAGCGGTTGATGATAATGGGGAGACTCAAGCTGGAGTTCCGGTTACAGTGGGCGTTCTTGATAACGACGACTATTTGGATAACAACGATCCAAACAACCTAGGAACTACAACAGTAACAGATACAGGTCTAGGAACAGCCCAAGGTATTGTTGTGATAGATCCTATTACAGGAGAAATTACATACACTCCAACGGCTGAAGAGAATGGAAGCACAGTAACAATAGTATATGAAGTGTGTAATGATGAGTCAGGTACTCCTATCTGTACACAAGCAACAGTATTCATAGTTGTAACAGGACCTGATACAGATGGTGATGGTGTGCCAGATTCAATAGACCTTGACGATGATAACGACGGTATTTTAGATACTGACGAAGCAATGGGGCTTCCAATACCAAGTAACGATGATGATATGGACGGAATACCAAACTTCGCAGATCCAGATAATGGACCTGACGCAAACGGAGATGGTATTGTAGATGCGTACGATCAAGATGGTGATGGTGTTCCAAACCACTTAGACCTGGATGCTGATAATGATGGTATCTACGACGTTGATGAAGTAGGAGGTATAGATGCTAACAACGATGGTTTTGCAGATGATACCGATGGTGACCCAACCAACAACAATGGTGTGCCTAATAGTGCAAATAGCGGACTTGGTACCATACCATTTGATACCGATGGAGACGGAGACCTAGACTTCTTAGACCTAGACAGTGATGATGACGGTTGTAGCGATGCCAACGAGGCATACAACGACCCGAATGCAGATGGTGGCGACGGCGGAATGTACGGAGTTGGTGATCCACTAACACTTGCTGAAGGTGAAGTAGATGACTTTGGTAGCGTTGAAACAGCACCTTATGACACAGGTCAAGTAATAGCAGTAGTAGAAGCTGGACCAGACCCAGATCAAGATGGTCTTGCAAACTCGTGCGACCTTGACGACGATGGAGACGGTGTGAGTGATGAGCAAGAAATCATTGACGGTACAGATCCTTTAGATCCTTGTGATTATGTTGAGGAAAACCAAGACCCTAACAACACTGCTGCTTCCTACGATGCACTGGATTGTGACGGAGATGGCGTTACCAATGGAGACGAACTCAACGATGGCACTAGCCCTTTAGATCCTTGTGACTTTGTAATAGCTAGTATCACGCTACCGCCTTCAGGAGACTTCCTAGTGGCAGATTGTGATGGAGACGGTGTAATCAATGGAGATGAATTGTCCGACGGAACAGACCCATTAGACCTATGTGATTTTGTAACCTCCAGTATTACGGTTCAACCCTCGCAAGAATGGCTAGATTTTGACTGTGATGGTGATGGCGTAAGCAACGGTCAGGAATTGATGGACGAGACGGAACCTCTGGATCCTTGTGATTATGATTTCAACAGTCAAACCATAGATTACGAGAACCAGATTGTCGAAGGAGTTAGCGACGATTGGCTAGAGCTGGATTGTGATGATGACGGACTTATAAACGGAATTGAGATTGCCGATAACAATGACAATGGTATTCCGGATTATGACGAAGTGAACAACGGAGATCCAAACTCAGATGATAATCTGGACGTGTTCGATATCTTGACACCAAACGGAGATGGATTGAATGATGTATTTGTAATACGTGGTATAGAACAATACCCTAACAATACATTGGAGATTTACAACCGTTGGGGAGTAAAAGTATACGTTGCCGAAGGGTACGGTCAAGGGGATAAATTCTTTAGAGGATTCTCTGACGGAAGAGCGACTGTAGATAGAGGAGAGCGTTTGCCTGTAGGAACTTACTATTACATACTTAACTATGTAAATGACAATGGCGAGAACAAACGCCTTGCAGGACCTTTATACATAAATAGAAGATAACATCATAAAATAACCTGCCAGGGGATAGACTCCTGGTAGGTCAAATATCAATACCTATGAAAAAATTATACATAACCGTTTTAGCGCTACTGGCCTTAGGATTGTACACCTTTGAAACCAAGGCACAGCAGGATGCGCAATACACACAGTATATGTACAACACCTTGAGCATTAACCCTGCCTATGCTGGCTCTCGGGATGTGTTCAGCTTTGTTGGCCTGTATAGGAGCCAATGGGTTGGGCTTGAAGGTGCCCCACGGTCCTTCACAGCTTCGGCACATTCACCCGTTGGAAAAAAGGTGGGTCTGGGTCTTAATATTACCCGTGATGAAATTTTCATCGCCCAAGAAACCTATATAGATGTAGATTTCAGCTACACCTTAGATGTTTCAGATGAAGGTAAATTGGCACTGGGACTTAAAGGAGGTTTGCACCTTTTGGACATAGATACGGATAGGCTCAACACTGGCCCTTTCAACCCAGGAGATCCTCAAGCACAAATAAATATTGATAATAAGCTGTCCCCGCAAATAGGTGCAGGGGTGTACTACTATACCCAGAAGTTTTATCTAGGGATTAGTGCTCCCAATTTTATAGAGACCGAACATTTTGATGAATCTTCAAACAGTAACAACTCCAGTGCGACCGCAAAAGAACGGGTAAATTATTACTTGATGACGGGCTACACATTTGATGTTACTGAAAACTTAAAATTCAAACCAGCATTTTTGCTCAAATATGTAGACGGGGCACCGCTAGGAGCAGACCTTTCAGCAAATTTCCTCATACACGAAAAATTGACCCTTGGTGCAGCCTACCGCTGGAGTGCAGCATTTAGTGGTTTGGTAGGTTTTCAAATTACAGACCAGTTGATGCTCGGGCTTGCCTACGATAGAGAAACAACCGAGTTACAACAATATAACGATGGCTCGTATGAGGTGTTCCTTCGTTTCGAATTGTTCAACAAGAAAAAGCGTATGATTTCGCCTAGATTCTTTTAAACCAACCCAAAAAATTAGTTACACATGAAAAAGTTTTTAAAAGTATGTATAGCATTCCTACTGTTGGCTGGGGTTTCTGGTTTGGCACAGGAAAAAGCTATTGAAGATGGAAACGAAGAATTTAATGAATTTGCATTTATAGACGCCCGTGAGGCCTACCTCAAGGTTGCTGAAGAAGGATACAGGGACGAAAATATGCTGAAAAAACTAGGAGATTCCTACTACTTCACTGCAGACTATACAAACGCCGCTAAGTGGTACGGGGCCCTATATGATATTTCAGATCCTATGGACCCAGAATATCTTTACAGATACGGTCTTTCCCTAAAAAGTACACAGCAATACGATGCTTCAGATAATGTAATGGAAGAATTTTACGCTTCCAAAGGACAAGATTATAGAGCAAGACTCTTTGCGAATGAAAGAAATTACTTAACCGAGATAGAACAACAATCGGGCAGGTTCGAATTGATAAACATAGGTTTCAACTCTGAACTTTCAGACTTTGCACCCGCTTTCAACCAAGGAAACTTGGTGTTCGCTTCAAACCGAAAAAAAGGGAATATGTCCCGCAGGGTACACGACTGGAATGAAGAGCCCTTTTTAGATCTGTTTATGGTAAATACAGGAAATGAGCAAACTTCAAATGTGGATCATTTCAGTAACGATATAAATACTAAATACCACGAATCTACCGCTGTATTTTCAAAAGATGGGAATACGATGTATTTCACAAGAAATAATTATACAGATAAAGATTACAAAACTGGCTCAAACGGGATTAACCACCTCAAGCTATACCGTGCCAAGAAAAATGGAGACGATTGGGAAGTAGAAGAACTCCCCTTTAATAGCGATGAATATTCTGTAGCACATCCAGCGTTGAGCAAAGACGGTAAAACACTTTATTTTGCGAGCGACATGCCTGGAGGAAAAGGCCAGAGCGATCTCTATAAAGTGACCATTAGTGGCGATGGCTTTGGAAACCCAGTAAGTCTGGGAGACGGTATCAATACCGAAGGACGTGAAACGTTCCCTTTTGTAAGCTCTAAGGACAAACTTTATTTTGCATCAGACGGACACGTAGGCCTGGGAGGTCTGGACGTTTTTGTTGCCGATATGACTACCAATGGTTTTGGAGATGTCTACAATGTAGGAAGACCCATTAACAGCCCTCAAGATGACTTTACCTTCGTTATAAACGGAACCACTGGTATAGGGTATTTTGCCTCTAACCGCGAGGGTGGTGTAGGGAATGATGATATTTATAGCTTTAACAGGGTTAAGGATTTAATTACCGGTTGCACACAAACCCTTAACGGAACTGTGTTGGATCAAAACACCAACGAGGCCATAGGAGGTGCCAAAGTTGTGCTTTTGAATGCCGATGGTGATATGGAAGCTGAAACAATGTCTGCATTGGATGGGAGCTTTACATTTCCACTAAATTGCTCTTCACAATACTCCATTAGGGCTATAAAAGATAACTATGAAACTGCAGAAAAAGCCTTTGCAACATCAAACATACTTAGTGCCGATATTAAGAAAACCCTTTATATGAAAGGTGGAAGAGACTTAGGTGTAACACCGGCGGGCATTGGGTCTGATTTGGTGGGCATTCTAGGGTTAAGCCCAATTTACTTCGATTATGATAAGGATAACATCCGTTACGATGCCGAGATTGAGCTACGCAAGGTAGTGGCCGTAATGAAAACATATCCTAGTATGAAAATAGATGTTCGCTCCCATACCGATAGCAGGGCAGACGATGCTTATAATATGGATCTCTCGGAGCGTAGAGCACAATCTACCATTGAGTGGCTCGTTACCCAAGGAGGGATAGAGAGAAGCCGTCTTTCTGGTAAGGGCTACGGGGAGACCCAACTTACCAACGGCTGTGTAAATGGAGCAAAATGTTCAGAAGGAGCACACCAAATGAACAGAAGGTCAGAATTTATAATTATGCAGTAAAGGTTATTATTTGAATTAAAGTAAAAACGCCCATTCTCAAGAAGGATGGGCGTTTTGTTTAGGGTTGTAGGCCTATTTTATTGGTTGTCGTCTGTTTCGTCCATTTCCTCTTCTATTTCTTCTTCGGTGCCCTCAACGGCATTTTCAATAGATTCGCCAGCTTCTTCAAGGGCATCTTCTGTTTCCTCGGCAGCGTCCTCAATAGCTTCGCCAGCTGCTTCAAGATTGTTTTCTGTGTCTTCTGCAGCAGCTTCAATGGCTTCTTCAGCTTTCTCTCCAGTGGTCTCTCTACAAGAATATACACTTAACGTTAGGGCCAATGCGGCAAATCCTACAAATACTTTTTTCATAATGGTTGGGTTTTAATGTTAATTTACTATAAAAGTACTCATTTTTTTAAATCGGGAAATTTTTCAGACAAGTATTTCCAGTATCTTTTGGGGACGTGTTGTACGTGCAGTTTCAGGTTTTTTCGAGAGGGGATGTTCGTGCTCTTAAAATAATTCTGCCAAAGTTCTTGAAATACTTGTTCGTCTTCGGTAAAATAATAGGTGGCCATACTGGCGTTGTTTATGGTATTGGATACTTCTAGCGAGATATAGTCTACACATTCTAAATCGTAGTAAATACCATACTTTCGTCTTGTGTCATAAATGAGCCATTTTTGGTCCGCATACCTGTTCTTGAAATGTTTTGCGTTTAAGGGGAGCACATTAAAATCTGGCGATACGGTTGCAAAATACAACCCGTCTTTGGTAAGCCTAAACCTAACGAACGCATCCATGCGGTGTTTTTCCCTATGTACCATTTTTACCACTTTTGATATTTTCAGGATTTCGGGATCTGCAAAATCTGTATGGATTTTCTTGCTCTTTCGGATGTCCCCTTCCGAAAATGTTCGCTGTATAAAATGTAATAAGGTGTTTTCGATAGTGAAAATTTCACTCAAAAAAGCTTTGTAGATATTGTTTCTTCCTTCTCCTGAACATCGTTGTGCCAATCCTTTCCATACGCGCTGCGCTTTTTGTGTGTCGGTAACTACGGTTTCAGTACGGTCAAATAATGTTTCGGTGGCAAGGGCTTCTTTCTCTATTATAACATTTGTGAGTTTTTCTTCGAATATCTGAAAAACTGTACTCAAAAATCCTTCGAAAGTACCATCGTACAGCATTTTTGTTTTCATACAGCCATAGGTGTTTCAACGGAAGAAAATAAGTTGAGTTGCTGATTATGGGTGTTTTGGTATTTACTGTTGGAATGTTGTAAAATCAGGCTCTTTATCTGTGCTGCCGTTCGGTCCTTTCGCTCAAAATCACGAGAATCGCACACCATAAAATATTGTGCCCTGTTCATAGCAATACCAATGGCTTTTAAATGTCCCCAGTTCAATTTTCTGAAACGTCTCGCATGCACTATTTTGTTTACGGATTTCATCCCCACACCAGGGATACGGGCCAGCATGGTCTTGTCCGCTTTGTTTACATCCACAGGGAACAAATGTAAATTTCGAAGCGCATAACTCAATTTTGGGTCTATGTCGCTATCTAGGTTTGGGTGCTCTTTGTTGAGGAGTTCACGAATGTCAAACCCGTAGAACCGCAGCAGCCAATCTGTCTGGTACAATCTGTTTTCGCGCAGCATAGGGACCTCGGTGCCAATACTGGGCAAACGGCTGTCGTAACTTATGGGGATGTAGCCAGAGTAATACACCCGTTTCATATTGAATTGTTTGTAGAAGTACGCGGAAGTATACATAATCTCAGCATCGGTCTCGCCGCTGGCACCTATGATCATTTGTGTGCTTTGCCCAGCAGGAGCATAAATAGGGGTGCTTTTTATGAGTTTTTTTTCAGCTTTGTATTGAATAATTTCATTTTTCACTTTTTCCATAGGTTTGATGAAATCTTCCCGCTTTTTGTCCGGGGCCAACAATTTCAAACCTTCTTCAGAAGGTATCTCAATGTTTACCGAAAGTCTGTCTGCATATAATCCCGCTTCCCGCATGAGTTCGTCACTAGCTCCGGGGATGGATTTTAAGTGGATGTAGCCGTTAAAATTTTCTTCTTCCCTAAGCTTCTTGGCAACCTGGACCAAACGATCCATCGTGGTATCGGCATCTTTAAAGATGCCACTGCTCAAAAAAAGACCTTCTATATAATTGCGTCTATAAAATGCTATCGTTAAATCTACCACCTCCTGCACCTTAAAGGCAGCGCGTTTAATATCGTTGCTCTTTCGGGTAACACAATAAGCACAATCGAATATACAATGGTTGGTGAGAAGTATCTTGAGCAGGGAAACACAGCGACCATCCTCGGTATAGCTATGGCAAATACCCATGCCCGAACTATCGCCTAGCCCCTTGTTTTTATTTGTGCGCTTGCTACCACTAGAGGAGCAGGAGACATCATACTTGGCAGCATCAGCAAGGATGTTCAATTTTTCTTTTATTCGTTCAAAATTCATAGCAAAAAAGGAATATATACAAAAATATGGAATGATTCCTTTTACTTGGAAATTATCCCTGTTAAAGTTTGGATATATTCCAAAATATAGTATCTTCGAAGTATGGAAAGCAAATTATCTATTGAGGCCCGACGATTCAAAAAAGTTCGTGAAGAACAGAACCATACACAGCAATCGTTTGCTGAATTACTACAGATAGGTGCTACCACTGCCGATATTGAGCGCGGTAAAACCAAGCTATCGGGCAAGGTGGTCATGGAATTGTTACAGCAGTTTCAAATAAACCCCTTATGGTTGTTTGGCAAAAGCTTTAACCAATATTTGGATGTAAGCGGTGGGAACGTGGCTCCAAAAGTTGTCTCGATAGATCAAGATAACAACGATAGCATTTTGTTGGTAAATCAAAAAGCCGCAGCGGGTTATCCTCACAACATACAGGATGTAGAGTGGTACGAAACCTTGCCAGCATTCAATATCCCTTTACCGCAGTACAGAAATGCAACCTATCGTGGTTTTCAGGTTGAAGGGGACAGTATGCTGCCCAATATAAGGCCTAATGAGTGGGTTTTGGGGAAAGCCGTACCCAGTGTTTCAGAAGCAAGTGATAGTAAAATATATATTGTGGTGCTTCACGACTCGGTCCTCGTGAAGAAACTTCAAAAAATATCTAATTCTCCAGAAAAAGTAAGACTTATCTCGTTGAATCCGGAATACCTGCCTATAGACGTGGAGGTGAAGAATATCCAAGAGTTATGGCTGGTTAACAGCAAACTCACCTTTGGACTTGACGAACCTTCTGAGAGTGTGCTACTGCGACAGTTGCAGCAATCTATGGAAGAACTGAAAGGGCAAATCCAAAATTTGAATACATAAAAAAGCCCTGTGGTTTACCACAAGGCTTTTCTGGGTCGTTAAAAAAAAAGCTTTTAATTATCGTCGTTGTCGGTCTTTACCTTTATTTTTTGGTCTCCGTCATCTTCTTTAATCTTTACTTTTTTATTTTCGGTCTCCATTTTAATCTTTACGTCTCCATCGTCTTCTTTTACCTTAACCTCGGCACCTTCGGCTTGCATTTCTTCTACAAGTTCTTCGGCTTCGGTTTTTTCGGTATCCCTACAAGAGGTAAAGCTTATGGCTACGATTAAAATTGAAATTCCCGTTAAAAGGACTTTTTTCATAATTCTTATATCTTAGATTAGTTGTCGTCTTCGCCAGTAGTGGCGTCCTCAACATCATCGGCAGCGTCTTCAATGGCGTCTCCCGTATCGTTTGCTGCGTCCTCAATGGCATCTCCTGCATCGTCCATAGCATCCTCTACGTCGTCTGCAACATCGTCTGCTTCAACTTCAACTTTAGTTTCTTTTGTGTCTCTACACGAAACAAATGCGGTACTCAATGTAAATAGTACGGCTAGGCTTAAAATTACTTTTTTCATAATGGTTTGTGTTTATTGGTTTACTTGTTTATTAATTAATCGTCGTTTCCTATTTTGTCAATTTCTTCATCAATCTCTTCGTTCACTTCTTTGTCAACTTCCTCTCCAACACGTTCAATGATTCCTTTGTCGTCATCGTTATCCACTTCAACTTCTTTTTCAACGATTACTTCTCTGGTTTCTGTCTTTGTTTCTCGACAAGAGGTTACAAAAACTGCACAAACTAATGCAGCGGCAATCATGACTTTTTTCATAATACTATGGTTTATCTTATGTTTATGTAACAAATCTACATTATTTAACATTTGGCGAATCGTAAAGTTTTATTAAAGTTTTGCACCCGCAATGGACGATTATGTAGCTTTAAAAGAAAAATATGAGCTTTTCAGCAATGTATACTTTTCTCAAAAAACTGCAACAAAACAATACTAAGGAGTGGATGGACGCTCATAGGGAAGAATACCATAAGGTACGTGATTTTTATATTGAATGGCTGGATAAAATGAACCTAAAACTTGCGAAAATAGACCCCAACTATTATGACACCCCAGGGAAAAAGGCCATCAATCGTATAAACAATAACCTGATGTTCCACCCCAACAAACCTATTTATAAGGACCATTTTGGGGCGGGGCTGGACCAGGTGAGCAAGCAGGGTGATTTTTATATACATTTGGGAACTTCCGAAAGTTTTATTGGTGGTGGCTACTGGCATCCCTCTCCCAAAATCCTGAAGAGCATCCGCCAGGCCATAGATTACAATGGCGAGGAACTTAAGAAAATCCTCAACAAGAAAAGCTTTAGGGAGATGTTTGGGGAAATGGTCGTAGACAATCCCTTAAAAACCGCTCCTAAAGGCTATTCGCAAGAGCATGAGCACATAGATTTGCTACGGAGAAAATCGTTTGCAGTGACGGTGGGTCTTACCCAAAAAGAGGTGATGAGCAATAATTTTGAAGAAAGGGTTGTTGAAATCTATAATGAAATGCTACCCTTTAGAAGATACCTGAACCAAGCGATAACGGTTTAAAATTTTAGGTTCCTGAAATAATCCAGCACCATATGCGTAGCTCCCGTATTACTGTTTACAAAGTGTCCGGCAATCATTCCTGATTTTTCCCTAAAAGTTCTATCGGTTGTTAATTTTTTGAGTATTGCTGAACATTCATCAGTGTTTTCAATGCTGAAAAGACCTGCGAGCGACTGCAAACGTTCGGCTTCTGGAAAATTATCATAATTTTTCCCAATGACCACGGGAACCCCAAAAGTTGCAGGCTCCAAGATGTTATGTAGCCCTTCGTTCCCCATGCCTCCACCCACATAAGCAACATCTGCATAGCTATAAATCTTGGTGAGCAACCCAATGGTGTCCACGATAAGCACCGAAGCTTCGGCAAGTGCACCACTTTTGGTATCCAATTGTGTATAGCGAATACTGGCGTGTTTCAGCTTTTTTTCAAAAGAAGAAATTTTGCCCTTGTCCATTTGGTGCGGTGCAACTACAAATTTCACTTTTGGATTGTTGTTGATGAATGGAAGTAGAACGGTATCGTCTTCTGGCCAAGTGCTTCCGCAGACCACACATAACGTATCGCCTTTAAAACTATCCATAAAGGCCAAGTTGTTGTCCTGTTCAATTTGGTGCGAAACCCTATCAAACCTAGTGTCGCCACTTACGGAAACTTTAGTCAAGCCAATTTCTTTCAACAACTTTTCAGAATTTTTATTCTGTACAAATATATGGTTGAAGCATTGTAGCGCCTTTCGCATAAAACCTCCGTACCATTTAAAGAACACTTGGTTCTCCCTAAAAACACCCGAGATCAGCACCGTATGTACGCCTTGTTTCTTCAGCTGAAAAAGATAATTGGGCCAAAACTCGTACTTCACAAAAAAAGCAGCGGTGGGATGTATCGTCTCAACAAACTTACGAGCAGTGACCATGGTGTCCATGGGGAGATATACAACGGCATCTGCAATTGGCGTATTTTTTTTGATCTCATAACCCGAAGGCGAAAAAAAGGAAACTACAATTTTATAAGCTGGGTGTTCCTTTTTAATAGCTTCCATAATGGGAAGACCTTGCTCGAATTCTCCCAGAGATGCACAATGGAACCAAAGCGTCTTGTCCGCAGGCTGTACCTTCTCCTTTAAAATTGAAAAGGTTTGCTGCCTGCCGCGAACAAAAAGCCCCATTTTCTTGCTGAACCCTTGTGAAATCCAAAGGAAAAAGCTCATAATATATGTCGCTATGTTGTAGAGTATCGCCACGGCTCAAAATTATGAAAATTACGGTAGCTATTGTTATTCTTTAAATAATATGGTAGGGGCTTGTGTTTTTCGTATTTTTACGTGCGCAAATTATTATTGGAATAGATGAAAAAAATACAGATGGTCGATCTTAAAGGCCAGTACGAACATATTAAGGAACAAGTAGATACATCGGTACTTCAAGTGCTGGAATCTACTGCCTATATAAACGGGCCAGAGGTACACGCATTCCAAAAAGAACTGGAAGAGTATCTGGGCGTAAAGCATGTGATACCCTGTGCCAACGGTACCGATGCACTGCAAATAGCTATGATGGGGTTAGGGTTGCAACCCGGTGACGAGGTAATTACGGCCGATTTTACTTTTGCTGCTACGGTTGAGGTAATTGCGCTATTGCAGCTCACTCCCGTATTGGTAGATGTAGATCCCGTAAATTTCAATATTGATATAGAGGCCGTTAAAAAAGCGATCACGCCCAGGACTAAGGCCATTGTGCCCGTGCACCTTTTTGGCCTTGCTGCCAATATGGATGCTATTATGGAATTGGCCAACGAGCACGATTTGTATGTAATTGAGGATAACGCGCAGGGAATTGGCGCCAATTATACTTCAAAAGATGGAACAAAAACCAAAACAGGTGCCATTGGGCACGTGGGGTCCACTTCCTTCTTTCCTTCAAAAAATTTAGGATGCTATGGCGATGGCGGTGCAATTTTCACGAATGATGATGACCTTGCACACACCATACGTGGTATAGTCAACCACGGAATGTATGTGCGGTATCACCACGATGTGGTTGGGGTAAATTCGCGGCTAGATTCAATACAGGCTGCTATTTTACGAGCCAAGCTGCCTCATCTGGATACGTACAATGCCGCACGTAGAAATGCTGCAAGAAAATATACCCAGGCCTTCGCTGGGATTGAGGGGATTATCACCCCTAAAGGTTTTTGCGATGTGGGAAATTGTGTTTGTGACGTTTGCGATTGCCACGTGTTTCACCAATACACCCTTAGAATTACCAATGCCGATAGGGACGAACTCGTACAACATCTAAACGAAAACAATATTCCCTGTGGCGTGTATTATCCCATTCCTCTGCACCTACAAAAAGCGTATGCGGACGAGCGATATAACGAAGCAGATTTTGCCGTAACCAACCAGCTGGTAAAAGAAGTAATTTCCTTGCCAATGCATACCGAATTGGACGATGAGCAAATAGCTTTTATTACTGAAACGGTTATTAACTTTGTCTCAAAATAGATGAAAACAATTTTGGTCACAGGCGGGCTTGGATATATTGGCTCCCATACAGTAGTTGCACTGCAAGAAGAAGGATACGAAGTTATTATCGTTGACAACCTTTCCAATACCACTATCGAGGTATTGGAAGGAATTACCGAAATAACCAAAAAACCACCCGTGTTCGAACGGATGGATCTTCGGGTGAAAAGCGACGTTGTACAGTTTTTTAAAAAATATAGCGTTATCGATGGGATTATCCATTTTGCTGCAAGCAAGGCCGTGGGGGAGAGTGTGGAAAATCCGTTATTATATTACGAAAACAATATACATTCGCTTGTGTACTTGCTTCAGGAGTGTAGGGCACATAACATTTCAAATCTTATCTTCAGTTCCTCATGTACCGTGTACGGAGAACCGGATAGTTTGCCCATAGATGAAACGGCTCCCATTAAGGAAGCTACCTCACCCTATGGAAACACAAAACAGATAAACGAAGAAATTTTAAGGGACACATGCAGGGTGACGGATATAAATACAATCGCACTTCGATATTTCAACCCCATAGGTGCACATGAATCTGCACGAATAGGTGAATTGCCCGTGGGTGTGCCACAGAATTTGGTGCCATTCATAACCCAAACGGCTGCGGGCATTAGAGAAGAACTCTCGGTCTTTGGGGACGATTATGACACCCCGGATGGTAGCTGTATTCGTGATTACATCCACGTAGTAGACCTTGCCAAAGCCCACGTAAAAGCCGTAGAGCGTCTCATAAATGCCGAAAATGACACAAAATTTGAAGTGTTTAACGTAGGCACAGGAACCGGAAACAGTGTACTGGAAGTGGTAAATGCTTTTGAAGAAGTGACTGGCAAAAAGCTGAACTACAAAATAACAGCAAGACGTCCAGGGGACGTAGTGGCCGTGTATGCCGATACCAAAAAAGCTAATGAAGTACTGGGCTGGAAGGCTAAAAAAAGCTTAAAAGAATCCCTCGCTTCGGCCTGGAAATGGGAACAAAACATTAGAAAGGATTAATTTTCAAGAAATTTCCTTAACATTTTATTAATAAAGTTTAACAGCCAAAGCTTGGTTTTGGTGTTAATGCTTTGTTGCTTTGCACTTTAAATAAATTAAAACGTAATGCAACTAGTATCAGTCAGAAGAAAGACTAAGAAAGAGAAACGATTTTCAGAAACCATGGGAATATTGACCACCAATGTGGTGTACATCCAAAAAACACTACTCAATATCCCTGTAAAGACCCTTCACAAATACCGTGAAACCTATTACGGAAAAATAAAGGATTGTACCGAATGTAGGATCAGTGCATAAAAAATAAAAACTACCAACCATAAAAAATCCCGAAGTTCATCGCTTCGGGATTTTTTATGGCTTTTAAAATACTATACTTCAGCCTTTCCGGTCTCCACACTTCGGTCTATTTTCCGCATCAATCCCTGTAGCACATTTCCAGGCCCCACCTCAACAAATTGGGTAGCACCATCTTTAATCATATTTTGGATGCTCTGTGTCCATTTTACGGGAGCGGTGAGCTGGAACATTAAGTTCTTTTTTATGTCGGCTGGATTTGTCACGGCAAAGGTGGAAACATTTTGATAGATTGGGCAGGCAGGTTCTGTAAATACAGTATCTTCAATAGCGGCTGCCAGTTCCTCTCGGGCTGGTTCCATCATCGGGCTGTGAAAGGCACCTCCCACAGGAAGTAGCAATGCCCTTTTGGCACCAGCTTCCTTTAAGGCTTCGCAGGCATTGTTCACGGCTTCAATTTCGCCACTAATGACCAATTGCCCAGGACAGTTGTAGTTTGCCGCCACTACGATTCCGTTTTGGTCCGCACAAATGGCTTCAACTATATGGTCGTCCAGTCCCAAAACTGCTGCCATGGTAGAGGGTGCTGCTTCACAAGCCTTTTGCATGGCCTGCGCCCTTTTGGATACAAGCGTTAGCCCATCGCTAAAGGCAAGCGTTCTGTTGGCCACCAAGGCCGAAATCTCCCCAAGAGAATGTCCCGCCACCATGTCCGGTTGGAAGGTATCGCCCATTACTTTGGCGAGAATGGTGGAATGCAAAAATATCGCTGGTTGCGTCACTTTGGTTTCCTTGAGTTCCTCTGCAGAACCTTCAAACATGATCTTGGTAATATCAAAACCCAAAACCTTGTTGGCCTCGTTGAAGAGTTCCTTCGCTTCAGCCGATTTTTCGTATAAATCTTGTCCCATTCCTGTAAACTGGGCTCCCTGTCCAGGGAATATGTATGCTTTCATAAAAGTTGGTTTTAAGTGTGTAAAAATACCATAAAAAATCCCCATCTTGAAATTTCCAAAATGGGGAGGGTAAAGTAATGAGTTCTTAAACGTGCATCTTGCCAGAGGTTCCAATTTCTTGGTCGTTTCCAGTTACTGCCGCTCTTGCCAGTTTAAAGAGCGTGACAAGTTTGTTGCCGTCGTTGCTCCAGTAAGCTGCCTCTTGTGGGGTGAATTTAATGGCGGTAATATTTGGGTCGTCCTCACCATCAAACCACGCATTGTCCGCACTGCTGTACAGTTCTTTAATAATATCCCTGTCGTATATAATTTCAGAAAAACCATATACACTCAAAAATTTCATGCTGCTGGTGCCGCTGTACAATAATTGGGTGTTTTCGTCTTTTACGATAGCTGTGTTGTGGTCGCTATCCTTATTGCTCAAAAACCAAATGGTTCCTGTGTCGTCCACTTTTTTTGTGCTCATGGGAATAGCACTTATGGGTTGTACGCTTAGGTTGGTTGCCATCATACAGAAATCTACATCGGTTGCGATTTCCTTGATTTTGTCTATAGCCTCTTGGCTGTATAAGTTCTCTTTGCTCATAATTTTCTTTCTTTTTTCTTAAAGATACTTATTGCAAACCACGAAGTAGCCCAACAAAATGCCAAACTCTTTTGAAAGTTTTGTTAACTGAATTTTTTAAGAATTCCCTTTACTTGCTGAAGATACCCGTGACCGAACAAATTGAGATGTACCAATAAATAGTACAGCTGAAAAAGCGGCACACGTTCCTTCCAATCTTCCTGTAAGTTGAAAATTTCATCATAGGTTGAAAATACCTCCTGCGGAAATCCGCCGAACAACTGCATCATTGCCAGGTCCATTTCACATGGGGCATAAGCTACTGCGGGATCTATGAGGACAGGTGCTCCTTTTTCTGAAATCAAATAGTTGCCGTTCCACAAATCGCCGTGGACCAACGAAGGAGCTCCATCTGGAATAAGCCGCAACACTTTTTTGTAAAATTTGCCCAAATCCTCAAATTGAAAACCATTGTCCATAGCCAATCGAAATTGCGGAATCAGGCGTTGGTTCAAGTAGAAATCTGCTGCGGTTGTTTCGGGACAATTAAATTGTTTCAAGCTGCCAATGTAGTTGTCGTGGTCCAGCCCGAATCGGTTGTGGGAAGTTTTGTGGAGTGCAGCTAAATTTTCAGCAAACCGTTCCCAAAATCCCGAAACTGGTTTGTCTTGGGGGATGTGTTCTAGCAACAGGTATGCATACCCAGAAATTTCCCCCGTTCCCAATACCTTGGGAATTTTAAAACTTTTTGATGCTGCGAGCCGTTGCAATCCTTTGGCCTCGGCCTCGAACAAAGTGGGAAATTTACTGGCAAGGTTCAGTTTTGCAACAAGATTAGTCTCTTTACATTTCAGTAAAAATACTTGGTTAATATCCCCACCGGAAAGCGGTTTCACTTCGTTTAGGTTACAATCGTGCCGCAGCGCTATTTCCTTTAAGAGAGATTTCATTTTTCTACTTTTGGTTACCTTCTTACCCAGGTTTCATAAGTAAACGCATAGTTGTGGCGTTCATCCTTTTCGTGATGGACCTCGCTAATAAGCTCCCATTGGTTTTTGTCAATTTCGGGGAAAAAGGTATCTGCATCAAAGGTTCCGTGTACCCTGGTGAGTTCGATCTTGTCCGCCACGTCCATCGCCATGTTGTAAATCTCGCCACCACCTATTACAAAGGGTTGCACATCGCTGGCAGCTTTTAGCAATGCTGCATCCAACGAATGTACCACGACGGCGCTTTCTTTTTTATAATCTTTGTTTCTGGTAATTACTACATGGGTTCGGTTTGGAAGGGGCTTGGGGAAACTCTCAAACGTCTTGCGCCCCATGATAATGTAGTGACCGGTGGTAAGTTGTTTAAAACGTTTAAAATCGTCTGGCAGGTGCCACACAAGATCATTGTCCTTGCCCAGCTCGTTGTTTTGGCCTGCGGCGGCTATCATGGTAATCATTTGCTCTCGGGAGGTAATTGGTTGGGGGCGTTTTTTTTTACTGGCGTATTTTGAAGGGCGTCTACTTCACGGGCCGCTTTCACCTCGTCCACGGTAACTTCCTGTACGGCCTGTTTCTTCAATTGGGCGATACGGGTTTCTTGTTGTTTTTTCAGTTTTTCCAATTGTTTGTCTTCCCACTCCTTGCCCATAAACTTGTTGGTAACAAATACATTGAACACGTGGATGAGCAATAGAAAAACCCACGCCAGCACTACCCAGACAGACCAATCTTTCATGAGGGTTTCGTGCCCTTTTTTTAGTACAAGGTCTATTACCAAGAGTAGGATAGCGCCTACCAGGAATATGATGAAATGGGTCATCAACCCCTTTTTTTGCTTTATGCGTTTTCGGGCATATTCGTACTGCTCACGCTGTTCTGCATCTAATCTTTCTTTTTTGTTGGATTTTGAAAACATAGTTGGTTACCTTTAGTCTCAAGTTAATTAACTTGGGCAAGTCCGTAAGACATCAGTTGGAAAATAACTTTTTGACTTTGCGACAAGCCTCGGAATATTTAAGTCTCGATTATCAAGTAAAAATACCGAAATTTAACCGCAAACATCCTTCAGTTATGGAAGATTTAAGAAATCTGTTTCCCGTTAGCAATACCCATACCTATTTAAACACGGCATCATCTGGACTGCTTTCAACCCATTTGTTGGAATGGCGCCGAGAGCACGACACCTCTTTTTTGAACGGTGGAAGTATTTTTAGAGGAGAACAAAAACAGTTCTTGGACGGTGTGCGTGAGACGGTTGCATCCTTTTTGGGCGGTGGAGAACACGAGGTTGCTTTGGTCCCCAACTTTTCCTTTGGGTTGAATACACTGCTGGAAGGGATCCCAGAGGGGAAAAAGGTCTTGCTGCTGGAACGGGACTACCCAAGTATAAACTGGGCTTTTGAGCACCGTGACTTTAATGTATGCTATGCTGAAGTGGACGCAAACCTAGAGGAGAATATCGAAACCGCCGTGGCACGCCATAGACCAGATATTTTTGCTTTTAGTATAGTGCAATATTTGAACGGTGTTAAAATAGATTTCGATTTCTTGAAACAACTGAAAGCCTATCATCCCGAACTCTTGCTCATTGCAGATGGTACCCAGTACGTGGGAACCGAACCTTTCGATTTTGGCAACAGTGCCATTGATGTCCTGGGTGCAAGTGCCTATAAATGGTTGCTAGCGGGATATGGTAACGGTTTTTTTATGGTGAAGGAGGCTGCGCAACAGGATATCCACCCCAGTACCATTGGGTTCAATTCTGCCGATGCTATGTTTGGGAATAAAGAACGTATTCCCTTTATGAAACGTTTTGAGCCAGGGCATCAGGACACGCTCAATTATGGAAGTTTAGGACAGAGTCTTCAATTTTTTAAAAAAATAGGAGTCGATAAAATTTCCGAAGACTTGAAACAGCTTTGTGCGACCGCAAGAGAAGCCTTTCTCGAAAGGGGGCTATTGGATACAGCTGTAGCAAATAGAGATCAATTTTCAACAATATTCAATATTACTGGAGGGGATAAACTCTTTCAGAAACTGGAACAAGAAAAGATAATCTGCTCCCAGCGGGGCAATGGGCTACGGGTGAGCTTCCATTTGTACAACTCGAGGGAAGACCTGAAAAAACTGTTACATTTCTTGTGATATCGTACTAAGAATTGTCTCTAAAAATGCGTAGATGAGATTTGTAAAGTTTTTTTCTGTATCTTTCACTATTAAACCAGTTGCATGATATAAAATTACAATCCTCACCTTATGAAAAAAATTACTCAACTCTCAGTATTGCTGACGTTTCTTTTTACACTATTTTCAAGCACTTCTCTTTTAGCTTCTGAGGCTGAAGTACCCCCAACCTTGAATTGCCCTGCCGATTTGGTGATTTCCAATGATCCCGGAGTTTGTGGGGCTATTGTGGATTATTTGAGCATGGCATCGGCCATAGATCCTGAGGACGGAGATATTTCCATGGCTATCATTACGACCATAGGGCCTACGAATAACTCACTCTTCCCTATTGGCCTTACCGTGGTTGAATTGAGTGTGACCGATAGTGAGGGTAATACGGTGACCTGTAGCTTTTCGGTTACTGTTAATGATACGGAACCCCCAACCATTAATTGCCCTGCAGATATGATGCTTAACAACGATCCCGGTCTATGTGGTGCAGAAGCAAACTTTACCGTTACGGGATCCGACAATTGCGGTGGTGGTGCAACAGCAGGAGAACTTACTACCACATTTGGAAACAATAATGGACAGAATGGGATCATGTTCGATGTAACTGCTTCTGGTGGTGAGGATGTTTCACTTTATGAGATTTTAGGACACTGTGGTCCTAGTTTTGGAAGTCAAATGGTTAATATTTGGGTTATGACAGGCTCACATGTTGGGTTTGAGGCCAATCCAGCTCCGTGGACTCTTCACCAAACGGTGAATGTTATAGACAATGGAAATACAGGGCCGGGAGGAAATATGCCAACCCCCTTGTCTCCCTCTATTGTGATTCCAGCTGGTACAACAATGGGGATCTTTTACGAGACAGATGGTACAGAAGGTATGGATTATACCGATGGTACCACATCATATAATGATGCCTTTATTACTGTAGACAGTGGTTCAGGTAAGGCAATGGGAGGTGCAAATGCTTTTGATGGTACCACATTTACACCACGAATTTTTAATGGAACGTTTTACTATACCACTGGAACCATAAATTCTACCCAAACAGCAGGTTTGCCTAGCGGAAGTATATTTCCGGTAGGTGTAACTACAAATACTTTTGAAATTACAGATCCATCGGGTAATACGATATCTTGTAGTTTTGACATTACGGTAGCCGATACCGAACCTCCTGTAGCCAATTGCCAGAACGTCACAGTGCAGCTGGACGCAACTGGAAATGCAACCATCACTGCTGCCCAAGTTGAAAACGGAAGCACAGATAATTGTGGAGTTGCTTCATCAAGTATAGATACTACCAACTTTACCTGTAACGATGTAGGGACCAATAATGTAACCCTAACCGTTACGGATATATATGGAAATACAGGGACCTGTAATGCTGTTGTCACGGTGCAGGACGTAACGCCTCCTACAGCTGTTTGTCAAGATATTACAGTACAGCTAGATGCCTCCGGTACAGTAACCATAGCCCCGTCTTCTTTGGATGGTGGTAGTACGGACCTTTGTAGCATTGGAGGGTTTGCGGTAGATATTGATACCTTTACCTGTGCCGATCTTGGCCCCAACGATGTAACACTTATTGTCTCGGACGGTAGCGGAAATACAAGTACCTGTACCGCAGTTGTAACAGTGGAAGATGCCGTAGCACCTACTGCTATATGTCAGGATATTACCGTGCAACTGGATCCTTCGGGAACTGTAACTATTGCTCCTGGTGATGTAGATGCTGGAAGCACCGATAACTGTGGTCCTGTAACAGGAAGCTTGGACATTGATACATTTACGTGTGCCGATATTGGGCCAAATAACGTTACACTAACCGTGACAGATAATGAAGGAAATACAAGTTCTTGTGTAGCGGTTGTAACAGTTACTGAGACACAAAGTCCTACAGTGGTTTGTCAAGATATTACCGTAGCGTTGGATGCTACTGGAATGGTCGTAATCACTCCCGCCGATATAGACAACGGAAGCTCAGACAATTGTGATATTGCTTCTATGACGTTAAATAACGATACGTTTACCTGTGTAAATGTAGGTATTCCCAATAATGTGATACTTACGGTAACAGATACTTCAGGAAATACTTCAAGTTGTAATGCAACAGTAACCGTGATAGACGATATGCCTATAGACGCTGTATGCCAAGATATAACCGTTACCTTGGACAATGATGGGGAAGTTACCATAACAGCGGCAGATGTTGATGGAGGTAGCTCAGATAATTGTGGTGTTTCCAACCTGAGTGTGTCACAAACTTTATTTACCTGCGCAGATGTTGGCCCTAATGAAGTAACCCTTACGGTAACCAACTCAAATGGTGAAACAGCTACCTGTACGGCAGTTGTTACAGTACAGGAAACTATTTTACCTCCCACTGCTATATGCCAAAATGTTACGGCTCCGTTAGGTCCTGATGGTACTGTAACCATTTCGCCCAACGCAGTTAACAACGATTCTTTGGGAATTGGATGTAATGGAACACTTAGTTTAGATCTAGACACCTTTACTTGTGATGATGTAGGAGACCCTATTCCCGTAACTCTTACAGTTATGAACGAAGATGGTGAGATAGATACGTGTACAGCATTTGTTCACGTTGTAGATTCTTTGGATCCAACTATTGAATGCCCCGATACTCAAAACGTACAATCTGCAGGACCCTATACTCTGCCAGATTATTTTGCACAAGGCGATGTTATAGTGACAGATAACTGCGAAAACAATCTCACGATAACACAAACACCACCACCTGGAACTGTTTTGGATGCAGGCGGTTACAATATAACCATGACGGTAACCGATCCTTCTGAAAACGAAGCTGAATGTACCTTCCAGTTATATATTGATAATACCTTAGGCGTTGATAACCAAAAGGATATTTCCTCTTTAGTATTGTACCCTAACCCAGCTTCAACGTATGTGGCCTTGGCAAATCCACAGGGAATCTTGCTCAAGGATGTTACCTTGTTCGATATTGGAGGGCGTATTATAAAGCGTGTGAACCTTGAGGATATGGGACTGGAACAAAGGATAGATGTTTCTGGGTTGGCAAGTGCGACCTATATGGTTGTAATCAGTTCAGATACAGGTACCCTGGTGAAACAATTTATCAAAGAGTAGCGAATATGATCTTTCTTGAGAATCCCTTCAGTTTTGGAGGGATTTTTTTATTCTGAAATTTCTACTCCCTTCCAAAATGCAACGTAACCTTCAATGGGTTTTGCAGCGTGACTGGTTTCTGGATAATACCAAGCAGCATCTTTATTGGTTTGGCCGTTTACTTCAATAGTGTAATAGGAAGCTTCTCCTTTCCACGGACAATGGGTATGGGTATTGGATGTCTTGAAGTATTTCAAATCGATACTTCCTGGGGGGAAATAATGGTTGTTTTCAATCACTTTGGTGTCATTGCTTTGGGCCAATACAGCTCCTTTCCAAATAGCTCTCATCTTTACAGTGAATTTTTTAAGTATTATTAGTTACGCTCTCTTAAAGACGTAATTTTTATAAAAACCTTTTTCATCTTCAAAAGAGGTGTGGATTTTCAATCCTGCAGATTCGGCCAACCATTGCACTACCTTGTCGTCATACTTTTGCGAAATCTCTGTATGGATGGTTTCCCAAGCATCAAAATGTACATTGAGATCTAATGCGCTTATGGCCACATCCATGGCTTCGGTGGCTACCAAAAAGCTTTTTGCAGTTCCCGTCTCAGGATTATAAACCTCCCAATGTTTAAACTTTTCAAGATTGAAATCGCCACCTAGCTCTCTATTGATACGGGTAAGCAGGTTTTTGTTGAATGCTTCGGTTACTCCCGTTGCATCATTGTACGCATCGAGAACTATTTGCGGATCTTTCTTTTGGTCAAACCCCATAAACAGGAAATCTTGCGTGCTCATAATATCCTTGAGCTTTGTTAAAAAATCTATGGCCTTTGGGTGCAATAAATTCCCAATGTTAGAGCCCAATACCATAAGCACTTTTTTCCGAGAGTTGTAGTGTTGTAGTTGTTCCAACACTTCAAAATACATCCCTTTTTCACCTTCTACGGTAATGTTTGGAAATTCTTCGGAAAGATTTTTTGATAAAGAATCTATCGCATTCTGGCTTATATCAATAGGCTTATAGACAAAATTGAAATCGTTTTCAGCTAGATGTCCCAAGAGAACCTTGGTTTTTTTACCATCTCCGGCTCCCAATTCTATAAGATCAAAACCTTTGTCAGGGTCGTTGAAAAGTTGTGCTATCTCTTCGGTATGAAGGGATAGGATGTCAAACTCACAGTTGGTAAGGTAGTACTCTGGAAGATTCATTATTTCCTGAAAAAGTTTGTCCCCCTTTTCATCGTAGATATATTTTGAGTACAAAAACTTGGGAAAGGTAGTGAGCCCCTTGTGTACATCAGTTTTAAAAGATACATCTATTGCTATGGAATTATTTACGCTCATAAATAGTATGGGATTTATTTTACAAGTCTTATACCGGTATATTGCCACCGCAGGTTGGCTTGGAAAAAGTTTCGATAGGTAGGCCTTGTGTGGTTGGGCGGTGTTACTACAGAGCCGCCCCTAAGCACTTTCTGGTTCACCATAAACTTACCGTTGTACTCACCAATAGCACCGGGTGCTTTAGTATATCCAGGATAAGGTAGGTAGGCACTCTCGGTCCATTCCCATCGCTTTCCCCAGTTTAATCGTTGTTGTGCTACTTCCCATTCAAACTCTGTGGGGAGACGGTGTCCTTTCCACTGTGCATAGGCAAAAGCTTCGTAATAGGAGACGTGGCAAAGCGGTGCCTTTGGATCGATGGGTTTGAGGCCTTGTAACGTATAGTGATGCCAGTCCCCGTTGACCTTGTGCCAATACATAGGATGTGCATGGTTTTCTTCTTTTACCCACTCCCAGCCGTCTGCATGCCAGTAGTTGAAATCTTGATAGCCCCCAGCTTCAATAAACTCTATAAACGCTCCATTGGTGACCAGTTTGTTGGAAATCTCAAAATCTTGGATATACGTTTTGTGTCTTCCCAACTCATTGTCATAACAAAAAGTGTCTTTGTTGTGTCCTATCTCATAAACACCCTCAGTAAAGGAAAGCCACTCTTGGGTTTCGGTTTGTGGTGTATGTTCCTTAAAATCGTTGCTGTATTTGGGAAGCAGGGGATTGTTGCCAAGAATATATTTAATGTCGGTCATCAATAACTCCTGATGTTGTTTTTCGTGATGGATTCCTATCTGGATCAATTCTTCTATTTCTGCTGAAATTTCAGTAGCCAGAAGCTCTTTTATTTCATTGGTCACATAGTGCCTATAATCGTAAACCTTGGCAACTCCAGGTCTTGAAAGGTTTCCACGGTTGCTACGTACCACACGCTCGCCCAAGGTTTCGTAATAACTGTTGAAAACATAGGCAAAATCCTCGTGGAAAAGTTTGTAGTTGGGCTTGTGGTGCTTCAGTATAAATTCTTCAAAAAACCAAGTGGTGTGTCCTAAGTGCCACTTTGGGGGGGAGACATCCATAGCGGGCTGTACCACGTAGTCTTCGATTTCCAGAGGCTTGCAAAGGGTTTCGGTATGGTTCCTGGTATCAGTAAAGAGATCTAAGAGTGTTTGTGTGTCAATCATAAAAAAAGTGTAAAAACGTAAATGTTTCTACACTTTAAATATACGGTTTATAGATGTTTTTTTCTGAAACCTATACCGTTAAACCCGTGTTAAACTAGGGTTTTTGATATGCTATCTGCCTGTCTTAAAGGTGATTGGCACAATGTATTGGATGGCTCTTGGTTTTCCTCCCATCATACCTGGTTTTTCCATCTTAGGAATTAAGCTAATATTTCGCTTAGCCTCTGCTTGCAAAGCTGGGGTGCCGCCTGTTACTTTTTTTATATCCACCAATCCTTCTTCAGTGATATAAAATTCTACAACTACGCGCCCTTGTTCATTCTTCTTATAGGAATCTTTAGGGTATTTGAAGTTTTTTGCAATGTGGGTTGCTAACTTTTGTTTGAAACAAGTGTCCTTTAGAGAGCCGGTTTGCGACTCGCACCCTGGCCAAACAGGGGCTATTTCTTTAAGGGTAAGTTTGTTCTTTTCCATGTCTCCCCACTCTCTTTGGGCCAAAAGGGTGGTGCTGAAAAGTAAACTGAAGATAATAACTGCGTATTTCATAAAAGGAATTAATTTTTTGGGGTTAAATCGCAACGGCACCTTTAATGTGCGGATGTGGATTGTAATCTACCAGTGTAAAGTCATCAAATTTAAAGCCAAAGATATCTTTTACATTTGGATTTAACAACATTTTTGGTAATGGGCGGGGTTCCCGAGACAATTGTAACTCCAATTGTTCGAAATGGTTGCTGTAAATATGGGCGTCTCCAAAGGTATGGACAAAGTCCCCAACTTGGTAGCCACATACCTGTGCCATCATCATTGTGAGCAATGCGTAAGAAGCTATATTAAAAGGAACTCCCAGAAAAATATCGGCGCTACGTTGGTACAGTTGGCAAGATAGCTTTCGGGTACTTTCGTCTCCTTCAACCTCGGGTGCGCTAACATAAAACTGAAAGAATGCATGGCAAGGAGGAAGCGCAGCTTTTCCTTTGGCTACGTTTTCAGAAAAAGGGATGGATGTATTGGGCATCACGCTGGGATTCCAAGCGCTTACCAACATTCTTCGGCTATCTGGATTGGTTTTTAAGGTCTTGATGATTTCCGAGATCTGGTCTATCTCTTCACTGTTCCAGTTTCGCCATTGGTGGCCATATACAGGACCTAGATCGCCGTTTTCGTCTGCCCATTCGTTCCAGATTCGCACTCCGTTTTCTTGCAGATATTTAATATTGGTGTCTCCGTTCAAAAACCACAATAATTCATAGATAATAGATTTTAAGTGCAGTTTTTTGGTGGTGACCATAGGGAACCCTTCCCTTAAGTCGAAGCGCATCTGGTACCCAAAAACACTCTTGGTGCCAGTCCCTGTCCGGTCGTTTTTTTCATTTCCGTTTTCTAGTACGTGTTTAACTAGGTCGTGGTATTGCTTCATCTCTCTCCTTGTTTTTTAAGGCTTTAAATGTAAAAAAGAAGGGTGTTACTTGTAACTGAAATTTGTTGGATTTATTACAAGTTATCAACGAATGTATGTTTGTTAAAAATTTCTTAAATTGCATTAGTGAAAGCTAACGCTTATGAAAACTACTTACAAAACGCCTCACGGCCCTATGGACTGTTACTCTAATTACTTGGTCTTTAGACTGGAGGGTGATGGTATCTCTGAAATTTCAGCTAAAGAAATTATGCAATATGCATATAACCATTATGGAAGGAACCCTTTTGTTTTTATCTCAAATCGTGAGTTTGCCTCAAACATAGACCCAAAGGCGTACAATGCCATAGACCCTAAGTTAATGATCGGGCTTGCTATAGTTTCTGCAGAAGAAGCAGTAAAGCAGGAAGCGTTTAATGAGCAGAAATTGTTTGAAGGTTCCTTTAGTTATTTTAAAACTGTTGAAGAAGCCATGGGTTGGGCCGATACGGTCGTGAAAAACCATTAGCCAATCAACATTCCAGCAATGGTAGCAGTGAGCAATGCTGCAACCGTACCACCAATAAGCGCTTTAATACCAAATTTGGCCAAGGTGGTTCTTTGTTTGGGCGCTAAGACCCCTATCCCCCCAATCTGGATTCCTATAGAGGCAAAATTCGCAAATCCGCAAAGGGCATAGGTCGCAATTACGATAGACCTATAATTTGTAATCGCGCCAGCTTGCTTCAATTCGCTCAACGAAGCATACGCATAGAATTCGTTTAAAATGGTTTTTTCACCCAAGAGTTGCCCGATCACTACAATGTCTTCGGCAGGGACGCCAATGATCCAAGCTACCGGTGCAAAGATATTCCCCAAAATGTATTGTAGCGAGAAACTATCGTACCTACCTTCGGTTGCTGATGCAATTACATCGTTGAGGCCAGTGGGAGCGCCAATGAGATCGGCAGTGATCCAGTTAAAAACAGCAATCACTGCTGTAAATACCAATAGCATGGCACCTACGTTAACGGCTAGTTTTAGTCCTTCGGTAGTCCCCCTGGAAATAGCATCTAGGATATTGGTTCCAATTTTTTCCTTGCTTATGTTCAGTTTTTTATCTACCGTTTCGGTTTCGGGATAGAGCATCTTTGCAATGATTATAGCTGCAGGGGCCGACATAATAGAAGCCGTTAACAGGTGTTTCGCAAAAATTATTTTTTCAGCATCACTATCACCGCCCAAAAAGGCAATGAAAGCTGCCAGGACCCCACCAGCAATGGTAGCCATGCCGCCTACCATAAGGCAGAGCATTTCAGACTTTGTCATTCGGTCCAAGTAGGGTTTAACCACGAGGGGTGCTTCAGTCTGGCCTATAAAAATGTTTGCTGCCGCCGCAAGACTCTCGGCTCCGGAAAGACGCATGGTCTTGCTCATGACCCATGCAAATGCTTTTACGAACAATTGTAAAATACCCAGATAGTAGAGTAGTGAGGTAAATGCCGAAAAGAACACAATCGTGGGCAGTACCTTAAAAGCAAAGATGTACCCAAAGGTATCCATATCTGTCCCTAATCCGCCAAATAGAAACTCTGCACCTTTTTCGCTGAAATTTAAGAAGGTAACCACTTTATCGCTTATCCAATCAAAAACAGAGGCAACTAGCGGTACCTTTAGTACGAGTAGCGCAAAGATGATTTGCAACGCGAGCCCAGTACCCACCAATTGCCAATTAATGTGCTTTCGGTTGCTGCTCAATAAAAAACAAACAAGCAGCAAAAAAACCATCCCAATGATACCGCGATAAATACTCTTTAATGTTATTCCTACGCCTTTGGTAACGTCCAGTGCAATATTGCTCTTGTCGTTGCCCTCTAATTTCTGGGATGAGGTGGAGAGGTCCGAAATTTCAGTTTCCGAAGGAGCTGTAAAGTGGTATGTAATATTGTTTTCGGTAAAACTTAGTTCGGTATCTGTGAGCTGTGAAATCCTGTAACGCCGTATGGTGTCTTGTGGCTTGTTGTAAAAAAGGACTAATAAATTATTCTGAAATATATAATCTCCCGAAGCTTGTAGGCTATCCTTTGCCAATAGTTGGTATTCAAAAGCTCCTTCACTTAGGGTGAAAGTATCGTTCTCAGAAATGCTGAAAAGTGACTTTCCTGAAGCATCCTCAATGGATGAAAAGTTCCAATCCCTCTCTATGGACTGTCCAAAAAAACTTGCTGTGCAACCTAAAAGGGTTATGAATAGAATGATTTTCTGAAAGTGTTTCATACAAAAAACAAGTAGGGCTTTAGGAGCGTTTGGAGATTTCGTCCCTTAGTTGGGCAGCTCTTTCGTAATCTTCATTGGAGACAGACTCGTCCAACATTTCGTTAAGTTCCTTAAGGGTGTACTTTGAAAAATCCTGTGCTTTGGGCGGTTTGGATTCTGCATCCTCTCCCAGTATGAGTTCTTCCAGGATGGTTTCCTCCTTTTTTGAAATTTTCTTCTTTTTTGAAGGTGCAGATTTAAGATAGATACCTGCTTTTTCCAAAATGGCCTTGTAGGTAAAAATAGGTGCCTTGAACCTTAGGGCCAATGCTATGGCATCGCTGGTGCGGGCATCTATTATTTCTTCCAGTCCTTCCCGCTCGCATATAATACTAGAGTAAAAAACACCATCTACCAGTTTGTGGATGATCACCTGTTTTACCACGATACCGAACCTATCTGAAAAATTCTTGAACAGGTCGTGGGTAAGCGGGCGAGGGGGCTTGATTTCTTTTTCCAATGCGATGGCTATGGACTGCGCCTCAAAAGCACCGATTACTATAGGTAGTTTACGCTCGCCTCCTTCTTCGTTCAAGATAAGGGCGTAAGCGCCATTTTGTGTTTGGCTATAGGAAATACCTTTTATGTTTAATTTAACGAGGCTCATTTGCTGTGGTAAGAAACAAAAATACCATAATAAATGGAAATGGAAATGGAAAAAGCGCTAAAGCCACCGTTTAAAAATTTCGGTAACAATGTGCACATTCGACTTTGCATATTGGGCTTACTAAAAAAGCCACCTTAAAAAGATGGCTATATTTCTGGTCACTGTCCCAATCTTCCTTGAGAGGAAGAAAAGAGGTTGTGGTTAATTGTTTTGCGCTTTAAATTCTTTAAGCTTTTCCACCAATTGTGGTACTACCTCAAACGCATCACCTACAATACCATAGTCCGCAGCCTTAAAGAACGGGGCTTCGGGGTCGTTGTTTATTACAACTTTGGTCTTGGAGGCGTTTATTCCTGCCAAGTGCTGGATAGCCCCAGAGATACCAATTGCGATATACAAATTAGACGCTACAGGTTTTCCTGTTTGCCCAACGTGCTCGCTATGTGGTCTCCAACCCATATCACTAACAGGTTTTGAGCAGGCAGTTGCTGCACCAAGGGTTTCGGCCAGCTCTTCGATCATTCCCCAATTTTCGGGACCTTTGAGTCCGCGACCTGCTGAAACTACTATTTCGGCATCGGCAATGGTTACCTTGTCTGTTGCTTTATCTACTGAGACTACCTCTGTTGAGAAGTCGTCTTCAGAAAGTGTTGGCGAGAAAGCTTCGGTGGTGGCTGACGTTTCGTTTTCCTTTATTCCGAAGGCGTTTTTACCCAAACCTACAATTTTAACATTGGTGTTTATTTCGGTATTACTGAAGGCTTTGTTGGTAAACACACTGTGCTTTACGGTAAAAGGCGAACTGGAGGAAGGAAGTTCTGTTACGTTGGGAACGTAGCCAGCTTCAAGGTTCACAGCTACCAAGGGTGCCATAAACTTACTATTGGCACTGGAGGTTAACACCACCACCTGTGCATCTTCCTGCTTAGCGGCCTGTGCAATTACATCGGCATAAGCTTCAGCATTAAAGTTGTTCAATTTATCGTTGGAAACCTCAAGTACTTTTGAAGCGCCAAATTTCCCTAATTCTGAAGTATCGTTAGCGTTTACAGCTAGAGCAGTAACGCTGGTTCCCATCATATCTGCAATTCCCTTTG
The DNA here is from genome assembly GCF_003353425.1 of Marinirhabdus gelatinilytica. GTDB lineage: Bacteria > Bacteroidota > Bacteroidia > Flavobacteriales > Flavobacteriaceae > Marinirhabdus > Marinirhabdus gelatinilytica. The sequence goes on along the minus strand of NZ_QRAO01000006.1, from coordinate 58,163 downwards.
CATAGGAAACAGCTTCGTGGGCAATTTTTTTAAATGATCCGTTTTCGGATTCTGTATATACTAATATGCTCATAAAATTTATTTCTAGTTAATTCCCCCTTTGAAGGGGGCTAGGGGGATGTAAATTTAGTTTACTTCATAAGACACACCCCTCTAACTCCCCTCAAGGGGAGAAAAAAATTGTTATTTTCAAATTACTTTTGCTTCGTTGTGTAATAAGTTGACCAATTCATCCACACTATCCACCAGTTTTACATCTCCTTTCGGAGCTGGTTTTTCAAAAGAGTTGGTATTGGTTTCAGCATTTGCGTCAACTGGTTCCTTTACGTGCAAGGGTTTGCTACGTGCTTGCATAATACCTCGCATATTTGGGATGCGAAGGTCGCTTTCCTCCACCAATCCTTTTTGGCCACCCACTACTAATGGAAGTTTTGTTTTTATGGTTTCCTTACCGCCGTCTATCTCACGGATTGCCGTTGCGCTGTCGCCTTCAACCTCTAGGTTGATGCAGGTATTCACAAAATTGGCATCTAGCATCTTGGCAACCATACCTGGTACCATCCCTCCGTTATAATCAATACTTTCACGACCCCCTATAACGAGATCGTAGCCGCCTTCCTTTACAACGTTTGCCAATTGTTTTGCAACGCTGTACCCGTCGGTTGCTGGGGTATTCACTCGAATGGCTTCATCGGCTCCAATGGCCAATGCCTTTCTCAAGGTCGGTTCGGTTTCTGGGCCACCCACGTTCACAACGTGTACGCTGGCTCCTTGTTTTTCCTTGAACCACATAGCGCGGGTAAGGCCAAACTCATCGTTCGGGTTGATTACAAACTGAACCCCGTTCGTGTCGAACTTGGTATCGCCATCGGTAAAGTTTATCTTGGAAGTTGTATCTGGTACGTGGCTTATGCACACTAGAATCTTCATATTTCTATCTGTTTTTTGAGTAAAAATTAAGGATGCCAAAGATAGCGAATATTATTCAGAAATGCTATGCATGCATAGTAAAATTTTGATAAACAAAAAACCACACCTATTACATCTCCTCAAATGGTCTAGGTGTGGTTTAGTGGACTAAAAATCTGGTTTGGTTAGTTTTTTACAAACTTTTTAGTGATGGCTTATTTCTTATAGTAGGTTCTAGAATTTCCACTGGGGTATGTTATAATCATAGTATCACCAACTATTTCAAAAGGGAATGATGAGTTACTTACTATCTCGTTAAGTATTCCATTTCTACCATCAAATGTATATGTACCGTCGAAAAAAGGTTCTCCCGGATCTTTAAATGTGTATTCTGTATTACTTGTAAATGTATAAATACCATCTTCTTCAGTATCGCCTTCCCAAGTTGTGTTTACTAATATATTATCTCGATTTTCTTCGGGATTGTCATCATCACTTTTACAGGAGTTCATTAGTAAGGGGAGCGTTAAGAATAATAAGAATATTTTAAATTTCATAACTGTATTTTTTATGATGTTTTATTGTTTTAAAAATTTATGGGTGGTTGTACCTTGATTAGTTTTCATGATTATAAAGTAAAGCCCCGTGCTTAAATTAGAAACATCGACGCAGCTATTTTGAAAGTCTGCAGGGTATGTTTGCCCTTGAAGGTTGGAAATTATTACATTGTCAACATCAATGCTTGCAGTAGTATTTATATTTAATTTTGTTATTGCTGGATTGGGGTAAATCGAAATTTCAATAGGAGTCATATCTTCTGTTCCCAAAAACATACAGTCTTCACTAAATGTAACACCTGGGTCAAATTCCCAGCTGGGAGGTACATTTCCTGGGATTCCAGGGTCTACTTGTATACAGGTGAGATTTGGGCAACTTGTTGTTCTAAATGTCGAAATCAATGGGTTATTTCCATTTTGTATATTGAGTATGGTAAGTTGTGGATTTTCTCTTAAGTCGATGCTGCTAATATTAACGTTTTCAGAAAAATCGATTTCCTCTAGGGAATTCTCATTTGCAAAAACTCTAGTGATATTTAAATTTTGACTTAGGTCTATAGACGAAAGGTTGTTATAACCAATTATTAATTTTTCTAAAAGATTATTTTGTTGTAAATCTATAGTAGCTATCATATTAAAGTTTAGGTACAATTCTTTAAGAGATGCGTTGTTCGTGATGTCAAGGTCTTGCAGCTCACAGGATTCACAGAAGAATAGCTCTAAATTTGTTAGATTCGAAATGTCAACTGCCCCCAACGGATTATTTGCCAAGCTCAATACTTCCAAGTTTATATTATTTGAAAGGTCTAAATTCGTTAGTTCATTTCCTTGAATATCTAAAAATGTAATTTGTATATTATTAGAAAGATCTATGTTTGATATATTGTTATTGTCGGCACTTAGAGATACAATATTTGTAAAAGCTTCAATGCCAGTTGGATTGGAGATTGATTGACCAATAATGTTTAAACTGCTGGAAAAATCATTTGCTTCGCTCACCTGTATTTCTCCATCACTATTTGTGTCTATAATGGGGTTGTGATTTAATAGCGCAGTTTTAAAGTTAGCATCAGGGATGTTTACTATTTGAGCGTTTACTAAAGAGGTTAAATATATCGCAAATAAAATAGACATGAGGTGTTTCATAATTATTGAATTTTAAAGTATGTTCTTGGATTTGTGTTTATTGTGTCTGTAACAGTCATTATAGTTCCTGAGACTCCAAAATTTGCGGTGAATCCTGTTTCTTCCATCAGTACCCCTTGGCGACCGTCGAAACTATAATTTCCATCCACAAATGGTTCTCCAGGATCCTTAAATGTGTATTCAGTATTGCTTGTAAAGGTGTAAATACCATCCTCGACTCTTTCACCCTCCCAAGTTGTGTTGACTAAAATATTGTCATTGTTTAACGGATCATCATCTTTTTTACAAGATAGTAGTGCTAAAAAAATAAATGCGGTTAGTAAATATTTCATAGTATGTGTTTTAGTTTTTCTTGAATATATAATTCTGTAATATCATAGCGTTATCATTTCCACCACCACCAGATGTCCCAATCAATTCATAACCATATTTTTTAATATCGTTCAATATTTTCGAGATGATTTTGAAGTTGTTTTTGTGAAATTTTTCCAACTCAATTTTTTCTATGTTGTTATCTCCTCTGTCTATGAGTATCATGCTTTGATTTGCGGAATCTCCTCCTTGGCACTCTATTACCCTAACTATTATATATGGGTCAGTTGGATTTTGATTAACAATTGCATTGGATGGGATTGCAAGAAATAAAACAGCAATTAGTGTGATTAAGGTAGTTTTCATAATTTTTTATTTTAAAGTATTTAAAAAACATTCGAATTGTTCTTTCATTTTCCGTTTAGCTCTTTTGTTAGGTTTATCCTGTACTATAGAGCCACCTTCTTCTTTTTCAATTCGATACATTTCTAAAAAATTTTCAGAAAGTATTTTTGCTTCTTCAATTGTAATTTTACCATTCAACTCAAAAATTTGATAATAACTTCCAAAAGTGCTCTTTTCATTCTTTATTACATTGTCAGTGGTAAATTGGATTAAACTATTTTCAGTTTTTAAAAGAATTCGTTCTCCGGCTTGATGTGTCTTATCGAGTATTGCTGCATTTTTCGCTAAAACAATGTAGTTTATGTAAACAGTGGCATTTATAAGAGTATCGCCCTTGTCCCTATCGTTGAGATAAAGCATAGTATCATGTCCAATCTTGTTGCCCAATGATGTTTGGCCTCCGATTTTACCACCCCAACCTTCAACTTTTTCATTTGTCATTTCATCAACTTTCGACAGCGAGGGTTTGCATTTTTGTGCCAAAACGTTCTGGCAGAAAGTTGACAATAAAAATAAAGTAAGGAGTAGATAACGTTTCATTTTGATAAGTTTAAGGTTTCACGCCCCTAAAACTCAACAAATGAAAACGTATAAAAAACAAAAAATGAAAACTAACCCCAATCCTATGAAAATCTGCCTAGCGGAGCTTGTGGTATAGCAGGCGGATGCGGTTTTCCACCTCGGCCTTGTAGGTCTTGGAGATGTGGTACACGGTTTTACCTATCTTTAAACGGGTGCCGTTAATGCGGCCGTCCAAAATATCCTCGCTTAAGTTCACGATCTCGCTCTCGTTGACGCGGGCAAAAGGTAGGGGAAGCTGTGTTGCTATCTCCGTTAGGGAAACAGGAAGATAATAAGATTTTTTGTTGTGGGTCTCCACCCGCACATAGTTGGGTTTGAGCTTTTCGCCAGAAGCATTCTTAGTGGTGAGCTTCACGATTTCTTGATAGGGGACAGGCACTTCGGAAACTGCATCTTTTGCCTGTTGTTTTAGGTCGCTTATATACCCAGTGTAGCAAAATAGGGAGTTTTTGGTCTCGCCATCTTTTGCCTCATTGCAACGCGAAAGTACCGTTTGTATCGTGCGCAGCAACTCCTTGGTGTCCAGGTGCGGTTTGGTCTTCACCATAAAATGCTCGTGCTTGGTAGCAAGGCCTTTGTGAAAGGTCTCGTCATCTTGATAGTCGGTCACGTAGATAAACGGGATGCTGTACTTAGATGAAAGTGTCTCCCCCAGGTCCAATCCGGTCTTGGTTCCCTCCAGGTCTATATCCAATAGCGCAATATCTGGCTTTTTTTTGTGGATGGCCTCCAGAGCAGAATCATAGGATGGTGTGTAGCTTGAAACACTGTAATTTTCTTCTTTCAGGAACATTGCCAGACGTTTGTATAGCATAGCTTTGTCTTCAACCAATAAAATATGTGCCTTGGGCTTCATAAGTATGTATCTATTTGGATAATGTTATGATTACTGAAACGCCATTCTCATTTTTTATACTGAAATTTCCTTTGTGTTCCAACGCCAATAAGCGCATGGTGTCTATCCCAAAGGAATTAAGCTCCTCCACCGTGAAATCTTCGGGAAGTCCCACGCCGTTGTCACTCATGTGTAATGTGAGTACATCGTTTTGTGCTGTTAACGAGATAAATATAGTACCTTTTTTGTATTTCGGAAATGCATATTTTAGGGAATTGGTTATAAATTCATTTACGATGATCCCTATGGGAAAGGAAGTGCCGGCCTCCAAGTACAGTTGCTCTTCAATTTCCGTTTTGAAAGTTATGTGGCCGGAAGGATAGGTGTTCTTGGCGTTTTCCACGAGGCTTTGCAAATATTTATCAGCGTGAACCCGTGTTACATCTTGGGTGTTGAAAAGTTGCTGGTGTACCGTGAACATGCTGGCAATCCTGTTCTGTAGGTCATTCAGTTTTTCGTGATAGGCGGGATCGTTGAATTTTCCTTTGGCAAGACTTATAAAAAGATCGATAAATGAGAGATTGTTCTTTAAACGGTGGTGCAGTTCTTTTTGTAGCAGTTCGATTTTATTTTTTTGTTGCTCAATGGTTTTCCTGTCTTTCTTTTCTTTCTGAAATTTTCTAAACAAAACAAACCCAACCAGAATGGCAGATACCAATAGAGCCATAATGAGAATTTCTCTTTGTTGCTTTTCGGCCAAGTTCTGTGCGGTAATCGCTATTTCCTCTTTTTGCCGTGCTATTTCAAGTTCCTGTTCCTTGGCCTGAAATTTTGCAACGGTATAATCGTTTATGGATTTTTGTTTGGCCCTTGAAAGGCTGTCGGAAAGAAATATATACCTATTTGCTTGTAATTTGTTCGCTCTGTCCAAAGATATAATATGTGCCAATGCTTCCATTTCTGAATATGGACTCTTAATTTTTTGTTTGGCAATGGTAAATGCATTCTGTGCGTGCGTGTACGCCATTGGTTCATCGATCTCTCTATAATAAGTTGAAAGATGGATGTTTGAAGCGAAAATACCGGACCAATCATTTATTTTTTGTCTAGTGTTGTGTGCTTCGTTCAACAACTGAACCGCTTCGTTATAGTTGCCAGTTTTGTGAAGCGCAAACCCTAGATTGCTTTTAATACGAGCTTCTAAACCTTCTGACGAGGGCAACGATTTGTCAGCTAACGCTGTCCTGTACACTTCAATGGCTTTTTCAAAATTGCCTTGGTCTTTATGGTTTACTCCTAGATTGTTTTTTATTTTGAGGACTTCATTCTCGTTATTTGTATATCTCAACGCATTGGTGTAGGCGTTTTCGGCTATATCAAATTCAAAATTATCAGAAGAAGCATTCGCTAAGCATATATGCAGTTTATATAGATTGACACTATCTTTTAGTATTGCTGCTGCTTCTATTCCTTGTACAGCGGTTTTCTGGGCTTCTTTATAATCTCCAATTTTGGTTAAAATATTAGCTTTATTTACACTTAACTTGGCTTGGTAACTTTGATTGCTTGATGCTTTGGCCAATGCAATTCCAAGGGAGTAGTGTTTCAGTGCATTATACGGTTCATCTATTCTTTCGTTGTAAAATGCTTGTCTATGGATCCCTTGTAACCATTTAGCGGTGTCCTTCAACTTTTCTCCATAGGCCGCCAGTTTGTGGGCCATTTGCAACGCAGCTTTGTAGTCCCCTTTTTTTGCTAGGATTTTGTTTTTCTGAAGTAAATTTTCAAATACAGTGTCCTGATCATTTTCAACTAGGTTCTGTGAAAATAAAGCTCCTGTAAAGAGCAAGAGGCACACAATTGTAAGTATTGAGGATATCCAACCAACCATAATGCTAATATAGATATATTGAATTATAGTTGCCCCGTGGAAAAGTAAGTTAATTAGAACGGCTGCCCTGAATGACAGCCGCTTGTATAGTAAATTGCTTTAATCACCCGAATCAGGATCGTTGGTCTCCCCAGCTTTCTCGCCTTCGGTTAATTGCTCTGAAGGAGTTTCAATAAGGGGTTGTTTGGTACAGTTTGAAAAACTGAGGCATACGAGTACTATGGCACAGGCCGAAATCATTTTTTTCATAAGAGTTGTATTATGGTTAAAAAAATGTCCGTGTGCCGCGCGGCTAGAAGGGCGAAAAACTGTTTTGGGACCCAGCCTCCCTTAAGGCTGCAAACCAGTATCTTCGTTTATGTAGTAAATGTAGTGTGGTTGTAAAGGAAGGCTATTCCAGTATTTGGAAGTAAAATTGGAAAATTTTGGAAAATGGAGTTATTCTATATATCCCAATCGCATTAGTTTGAGTAACAGTTGCTTGTCATTGACCACATCAAAATCTATGTACATACGGTCCAGTTTTGCCTTTATGGTCTTTGAGCTTACAGGTACAGGAGTGTCTTTCCAGTCTGCTGCCGTGTTTATGGTAGGTAGGTATTTAATAATAAGATCATCTACAGCATCCATATTGTGTTCAATCTTGATGCGCCGGCGTAGTTGCCGGTTAATGGCATCGGTGTAATGTTTTCCGCCGTTCAGTACTTTCTCAATAGCAAAGTACAGGTCCTTGTGGTTCTGGTGGTCTTTGGTAACAATGCCTGCTGGATCGTGTGATTGTATAATGGGATGCAGTTTTAACAACGACAGGTCTGCTGTATATATAATTGTGGGGAGGGTAATGTCCTTTTCTTTCAACGTATTCATGAGTGCCTTGCCATTTGGGATACGCTTGTTGGTATTGTTCAAAAACTCAAGGTCCAATATCAAAAGATCGATTTTTTGCGAAGGATGTATGATTGTTGAGAAAGCATGATCACAATCGAAGGCTTTTGTTACTCGAAAGTCTGGAAACCTTTCATTGATCTTGGCCTCGAGGCTGTCGAGGATGTCGGGTTGGTCATCTACCAAAAGCAAGTGTTTTTCCATTTACGTTAAAATTATATTGAAGAGAATTTTGGTGCCTTTTTCTGATTGGCTTTCTATGGTCACATCTCCATTTATTTCGTCCATCTTGAGTTTGATATCGCGAAGGCCTATTCCTTTTTTTACATCTTCGGTGCTAAATCCCTTTCCGTTATCCTTCATTGAAACAAACAGAACGCCATCCTTTTTTTCAAAATTGAAGTCTACCCGTGTGGCTTGGGAGTGGTTGTAGATGTTAGAAATATTTTCCTTGATGGCAAAGAGGAGGTTTCGTTTTATGGGTTCGGCTATCTGCTTCCAGTCAATATCCTTTAATCCTGTGAAGGTTACTTGCGTGCGCGCCAAGCGATCGTCTGCGGCCAGGTTGAGCACTTGATCCTTAAAAGGGCTTTCGGAAAAAGGGACACTCTGCACCTTATAGGCCAAATCCTTGATTTTATCCTTGATCTGGGAGATTTTTTCTGCCCAAATGGGTTGGTTGTTGTTTTGCAGACCCGCTGCGATCAACTCTAGATCTTTTGCGTGTTGACCGTGCAGTGTGAGCGCTATCTTGTCTTTTTCCTTCTCTCTGGCAAAGGTGACCTGTAGTTGTGTTTCTTGTGCCATTTGTTTTTCCCGTAGGGCGGTTTCCCTGGCGTCCTGTTTTTTTTGTTGCTGGTTAAAGTAGTAAATACCTGCTAATAGCAACAATGCTGTAATGGTAGCCACTGCAAAAACTACTTTGGTGGTGCGTTCTTTTTCCAGTACCAATTTTTGTTGTGCTTCTTTTTGTTTCAGTTGCAGGATCTGGTTTTCCTTTTGTTTGGTTTTATAGCGGGTGTTTGCGTCAGTAATTTGTTTGTTTTTTTCAATAGAAAAAAGGGTGTCCTTATAAGCCATTGCAACTTCATAGTGTTGTAACGCTAGGGTAGCTTTTTTTTGGATTTTATATATTTCGTATTCGGCTAGAAAAATTTCATATAATAAATCATTATGCTCGTTTTCTCTAGCGATTTCTTTCGCTTTCATTAGAGAGGCAAGTGCATTGTGGTAATCCTTTTTCTTAAAGTGAAGTAAGCCATTTGTCGTGTAGATGCCAGCAGCAACGTAAGGATTGTTTATTTCTTTTATTTTAGAGATTGTTTTCTTTGAGTAATGTAAAGCTTTTTCAGTGTTATCAATTAAATAGGCTTCAGACAATGCTTGGTAAGCAACAGACAAATATATTTCGTATGAGGATCCTTCTAGCTTTTTTTCAGCATTCAAAAGCAATTTAATTCCTCTGTCGTAGTTTCCCATTTTTACTTCGGTATCGCCTAAACCAATTTCAACTACATTTTTTAGAATATTTCTATCTTCTGAAATGTTCACTCTGAGTGCTTTTTCAAAATAGAATTTAGCTTCTTCATATTCTTCAAGTTCTTTAAAGCAAGTTCCCAAATTGTTTAAAGCGTTAAATTCATTATCTGCATCTCCCAGCGAACTTGAAATTTTGTTACTGTCTAGATAATCCTTTATTGCAAGATGAAACTTACCTTTTTTGAAATAAAAATTTGCTTGATTATTTTTTACAATAGCTTTTATGGCTAGTGCTTTTTTTGAAGTGTCGTTTGCAATTTTTTCTAATGCCTCATCATAATAATAAAATGCAGAATCTTCTTGGCTGAGTGCTTCGCAAAAAGCCCCTAATAAGTTATAACATCGAGCTTTAAACTCATCGTGAGGAGCAATATTGAGTGAGAGTGTTGCATATTTTTTTCCAGTTTTAAATTCTGTTTTGTAATAATTTCCTTGGGCAGCAAAAAAATATAGTGAATGTAATGAGTCTAATTTTTTTCTTTTTGCAAGTGCAATTCCTTTTTGGATATACTCTAAAGCCTCATCAAGAGGTATGTTAGACTGGTATAAATCAAAATAAATTGATATTTTTTCTTGATCTGTGGCAGTGGCTAATTTTTCTTTTAAATTTTTAACAGGAGTTTCTTGGCCAACTAATAGTTGGGTAACTAGTAGCGCACAGACTAAAACATTTTTTTTTAGAAGCATTCTTAGTTTATACTTTAGAGTCTAGCATGGATATGGATGATAATTCTTTTTAGACATTATCCCTTTTAAAGATATAGATTTTAGGTTAGTTCCCTGAGAATAATGTCTAGGAGCATTTTCATCTAAAAATTAGCAATTTTCATACAACTGAATTATAAATTCATTAATTGTTGAGTGAGTTTTTTATTTATCATCATCTAAAAACAGAAATTTTTTCTATAATGATTACTTATATCCATTTAAAAAAAACTTTATTCCTATTTTTGTTTTCCTGAAAAAGCTGAAACAACCATTCCGTATTTGGAGTGGTCTCTTATTCAAAGTTTAATAAAATAAAACGCTCTAGGGTTATCGAGCGGAGCCTAAGTATGAAAACACTACAATTCAGAGAAGCCATTTGCGAGGCAATGAGCGAAGAAATGCGAAAGGACGAGTCCATTTACCTAATGGGAGAGGAAGTTGCCGAGTATAACGGTGCCTACAAGGCCAGTAAGGGAATGTTGGATGAGTTTGGTGCCAAACGCGTGATAGACACTCCAATTTCGGAACTCGGTTTTGCAGGGGTTGCCATAGGCAGTACCATGACGGGCAACCGCCCCATTGTAGAATTTATGACCTTTAACTTCTCGCTGGTTGGGATAGACCAAATTATAAACAATGCCGCAAAGATTCGCCAAATGAGCGGGGGGCAGATAAATTGCCCTATCGTATTTCGAGGGCCAACAGCCTCTGCGGGCCAATTGGCAGCCACACACTCCCAGGCTTTTGAGAGTTGGTACGCAAATACCCCTGGACTGAAAGTGGTGGTCCCATCAAACCCTGCCGATGCAAAAGGGCTCCTAAAGAGTGCTATTCGTGATGACGACCCAGTGATCTTTATGGAAAGCGAGCAAATGTACGGTGACAAAGGCGAGGTGCCGGAAGGAGAATATTTAATTCCGTTGGGAGTTGCCGATATTAAACGAAAAGGAAACGATGTGACCATTGTGTCCTTCGGAAAAATAATCAAAGAAGCTTATAAAGCTGCCGAAGAATTGGCCAAGGACGGTATCGAGTGTGAAATTATAGACCTTAGGACCGTACGGCCCATGGACCACGATGCCATATTGGAAAGTGTAAAGAAAACCAATCGGTTGGTCATTTTGGAAGAGGCGTGGCCCTTTGGGAACGTAGCAACCGAAATTACGTACCAAGTACAGAGCCAGGCTTTTGATTATTTGGATGCACCCATAGTAAAAATAAACACGGCCGATACCCCAGCGCCTTATTCCCCTGTTTTGCTCAAAGAATGGTTGCCTAATAGCGACGATGTGATAAAGGCGGTAAAAAAGGTACTGTATATCGATTGAGGTCTACGCAACAAACCCAAAACAATCCTTCCTCTTCATGGAGGTTAGCAGGGACTTCTTTTCTCAACGGAAGAAGTGGTTAAGGCAATAAAGGTATGATATACAAGAAGTAATTATCAACCTGCTCCCACTATCATCCCCTCAAGGCGATATTTAATTACTATTTTTCCTTATTGGAATTTGAGATCTGTTTTTTTTCAGATTTACTGCCAAGCAGGGTTTTAAGAATATTTTAATTGCCCAACACTCTAATAATTGCGTTATTTGCCTTTGCCATAGTGATAAGATATAATGGCTCCTTTTGCAGAACCTACTTATGAAGTATTTCTTAATTTTTTCATTTTTCATTTTTTCCTCCCTATTGGTAGCTCAGACAAAGGTGAGCGGTGTGGTAAAGGATGCTTCAGGCACATCAGTAGCTTTTGCGAATGTAATTTTTAAGGATAGCAATATAGGCACCATTACCAACGAAGAGGGGCGCTTTTACCTTGAGAGTGATGATGATCACGAGGCCGTGGTTTTTTCATTTGTAGGCTATGAAACCAAGGAAGTTGTTTTAGATGGAAGTACTACCTATAAGATGGAAATCATCTTGAACGAAGAGGCATCTGCCTTGGATGAAGTGGTTATCTTCACGGGAAAGACTTCAAAAAAGGATAACCCTGCTTTGGTTATTCTCAGGAAAATCTGGGAGAACCGTCGTGAAAATGGAGTGAAAAAGTTCAACCAGTATAGTTACGATAAATATGAAAAGCTGGAGTTCGACCTCAACACTATAGATTCTACCCTTATAAAAAGTAAGATATTCAAGGGGATGGAATTTATCTGGGACCAGATAGATACCTCAAACATTACGGGGAACAGTTACCTGCCCATTTTCATAAACGAGGCCGTTTCAAAAGTGTATGGCGATAATCTGCTGGATGAGGAAAAAGAAATTCTGAAAGGGAACAAGAACAGTGGGTTCAGTAATAACCAAACCCTTATTGCTTTTGTAAAAGACCTCTATAAGGAATATGATGTATATGACAATTATCTGAAATTCTTCGACAAGGCCTTTACCAGTCCGCTTTCCCGAACGGGGATAGACGTCTACAACTATGTGCTCTTGGATAGTGCGTACCGCGACAATAAATGGTGCTATAATATTGTGTACTACCCTCGCCGTAAGGGAGAGCTTACTTTTAAGGGCGACTTTTGGGTGAACGATACTACTTGGGCGATAAAAGAGATTAATTTAAGGGCCTCAAAGAGCGCCAACCTTAACTGGGTGCGTGAGGTGTATATCGAACAGGAATTCGATGTTCTTAACGATTCGGTGTTCCTCATTACCCGAGATTACTTCTTGAGTGATTTCAGTTTCAGGAAAAAGGAAGAAGCACAGGGAGTCTACGGAAGAAGAACCACCTTGTTCGATAATTACAGCTTCGATATCCCAAAGGAAAAAAGTTTTTATGGCGAACAAGTAGATCCATATAGTGAAGAAATATACAATCGTCCCGACGAGTTCTGGGCCGAAAACCGGATGGAGGAACTCAACAAGGACGAAAAGGGCGTTTATGAAATGCTGGATACGCTCAAGACCGTTCCCCGTTTCCAAACCTTTTACAAACTGGGCGCCACCTTGGCCACAGGGTATTATGAAGTGGGTGATTTTGATGTGGGTCCCGTATTTTCCATTTTTGGTTTTAATGAAGCCGAAGGATTCCGAGTTCGTCTGGGTGGGCGTACCTACTTTGGGCAGAACGACCCCTGGCGAATTGAAGGTTTTGGAGCGTATGGGTTCAGGGACCAACGTTTCAAATATGGTATCTCCGCAAAATGGCTCTTGGATCGAAAGAGCAGGCTCACCGTATTTGCAGGGAACCGAAGGGATGTAGAACAAACAGGCGCCAGCCTTACTAACAGTAATGATGTATTGGGGAGAAGTTTAGCGTCTTCTTCTTTGATATCGGTGGGCGCAAACGATAGGCTTACACGAATAAATTTAACCACCGCAGGATTTTCTTTCGAGCCTGCCAAGAATTTTCAAGCAAGGGTAACGGGCTCATACCGTACGTTGGAATCTGCAACCGAAACGTTCAGTCTGGATTATCTGGATGAAAACGGTAACGTACAATCTGAAATTTCCCAGCCTGAAATTGAATTGGGACTATTTTACACCCCAAAGCGAAAAACCTCTGGTTACGGAGTGGAGCGGACCATTATCAACGATGGTGATTTTGCCAATATATACCTGGGCTATACCTACGGAATAAAAGATGCCTTTGGTGGCGATTTTGAATATTCCAAGATACAGGCACTATACAGCCAGCCTTGGAATATTGGTGGGTTTGGACGCCTGTTCACCACTGTGGAGGCCGGGACCATCTTAGATCCCGTTCCATTGGGATTATTGAGTCCTATTCCTGGAAACCAGACCTATTTTAGCTTGTACAATACCTTCAGCAATCTAGATTTTTACGAATTTGTGAGTGATACCTACACCTCTTTGCACCTGCAACATAATTTTGGCGGAAGGATCTTCTCCAGGATCCCTTTCCTTAGAGACCTCGACCTGCGTGAGGTGGTTGGTTTTAGGGCTGTTTATGGAAGTATTTCAGACGAAAACATCGCCCTGAATGCCCCTAATGGGTTGCTGCTCCAAGCACCAGAAGACATCTACTACGAGTACAGTATTGGGGTGGGCAATATCTTTAGGATTTTCCGTCTGGACTTTAACTTTCGGGGGAACTATCTGGACAATCCCGGTGCCAGGCGTTTCGGTGTGACGGGGATTTTTGGATTTTCTTTTTAAAAGAAAAAACCTTCACGATAGCTTAACACAAATAAACCAATTCCAGTAGGCTAAAAGCCGAAAAAAGCGTACTTTTGCACCCGTTTTCAGAAAAAGAAACAATTATGACAGCAGATAAAGTAACTACCTTTGACGTATTGATTGAAATCCCAAAGGGAAGCCGAAACAAATACGAGTATGATTTCGACCTGAAGAAAATACGTTACGACCGTATGATATTTTCTTCTATGATGTATCCCGCAGACTATGGTTTTGTGCCAGAGACCCTTGCGCTGGACGGTGACCCCCTGGATGTGTTGGTGTTGGTGACCGAGCCTACGTTTCCCGGATGTGTGATAGAGGTGAAGCCCATTGGTGTGTTCCACATGGCAGACGAGAAGGGGCCGGACGAAAAAGTGATCTGTGTGCCGGTAAGCGACCCCATTGCCAACCGAGTGAACGACTTAAATGAACTGAACGAACACCTCATTAAAGAGATAGAGCATTTCTTTCAGGTATATAAAGATCTGGAAGAAAAGAAAGTAGATGTTGGTGGCTGGGGAGATGTAAACGAGGCAAAGGATATCGTTGCAAAATGTGTGGACCGCTTTAGGGCGAGTGATGTTCCCGTACAGGAAGTGAGCATTCGATAAGACGATTTTACCCTATAAATATTTGAGCAATAACCCCTTCGGTTATTGCTTTTTTGTTTTGCCCCTTTTTGTTACTTTAGCACCCACTTAAACCAAACCTTATAAAATGGAAGAAAATATTATTTATGTACCTATTGCACTGGCCGTTCTAGGCCTTTTGTTTATGCTCGTGAAAATGAGCTGGGTAAAGAAGCAGAGCGCAGGGAGCGAGCGCATGCAATCTATTTCAAAAAGTATTAAGGAAGGGGCTTTGGCATTCCTTTCGGCAGAATATCGCTTGTTGGTAATTTTTGCTATCATCGCTTCAGGACTGTTGTTCTTGGTTTCTACCTTGGTAGAATCTACTAGTTGGATGATTGTTCCAGCATTTATAGTAGGAGCCATCTTTTCGGCCCTGGCAGGAAATATAGGGATGCGTATTGCAACAGAGGCCAACGCACGTACCGCAGAAGCAGCCAAAACATCGTTACCACAAGCGCTAAAGGTTTCTTTTGGTGGTGGTACCGTAATGGGGCTTGGCGTTGCCGGGCTCGCAGTATTGGGACTTAGCTTGATCTTCTTATTCTTCTTGGGGCAATTTATGGGCAACGATGGTTCTTTTTACGATAATATGACCGTTGTCTTAGAGGCCTTGGCCGGTTTCTCTTTGGGAGCAGAATCTATTGCACTTTTTGCTCGTGTGGGCGGTGGTATCTATACCAAAGCTGCCGATGTAGGAGCAGACCTCGTGGGTAAAGTAGAAGCTGGTATCCCAGAGGACGATCCCCGTAACCCTGCAACCATTGCAGATAACGTAGGTGATAACGTTGGTGATGTTGCCGGAATGGGAGCCGATCTTTTTGGCTCGTATGTAGCAACAGTGTTAGCCGCTATGGTGCTCGGAAACTACGTTATACGAGATATTGCAGTTGCTAATGGCGGTGCATTTACCGATGCGTTCAACAATATGGGACCAATTTTGTTACCGCTTGTTATTGCAGGGGTAGGAGTCTTGGCTTCAATTATCGGGACCTTTTTAGTGAGTATTAAGAACAACGATGCAAAGGAAAGCAAAGTACAGGCGGCTCTAGACCGTGGAAACTGGGCAGCTATTATCATTACCCTCATCGCAAGTTACTTTTTAATAGAGTGGATGCTGCCTGAGACTATGGCAATGAAGTTTTTTGGTGAAGGTGTGAAAGAAGTTGCGGCTATTAACGTGTTTTGGTCTGCTTGTATCGGCTTGGCCGTAGGAGCGTTGATCTCTATGGTAACGGCCTATTACACCTCTCTGGGTAAAAAACCAGTGATGGATATTGTTGAAAATTCTTCAACAGGTGCAGCAACTAATATTATTGCGGGACTTTCGGTAGGGATGTATTCTACGTTTGCATCGGTAATATTGTTTGCAGCGGCTATTTATGGGTCGTACGAGTTGGCTGGATTTTATGGGGTTGCATTGGCAGCTTCAGCAATGATGGCAACCACCGCTATGCAATTGGCTATCGATGCCTTTGGTCCTATTGCAGATAATGCAGGGGGTGTAGCCGAAATGAGCGAATTGGAACCACACGTACGAGAAAGAACCGATATTTTAGATTCCGTTGGTAACACGACCGCTGCCGTAGGAAAAGGTTTTGCGATTGCTTCAGCGGCATTGACGGCCTTGGCATTATTTGCAGCCTATGTAACGTTTACAGGTATCGATGGTATTAATATTTTCCGTGCCGATGTTTTGGCAATGTTGTTCGTAGGAGGGATGATTCCCGTAGTATTTTCAGCAATGGCTATGAAGAGTGTGGGTAAAGCTGCGATGGAAATGGTACAGGAAGTACGCCGCCAGTTCCGAGAAATACCTGGTATTATGGAAGGAACAGGTACGCCAGAATATGCCAAATGTGTAGATATTTCAACCAAGGCAGCATTAAAGGAAATGATTTTACCCGGATTGTTAACCATTATTACTCCTATTGTTATAGGTCTTTTGTTTGGTGCGGAACCCTTGGGAGGCTATATGGCAGGAGTGTGTGTGAGCGGTGTAATGTGGGCGATTTTCCAGAATAACGCTGGAGGTGCTTGGGACAACGCCAAGAAGAGTTTTGAAGCAGGGGTGATGATCAATGGCGAAATGACCTACAAAGGAAGTGACGCCCATAAAGCAGCCGTAACAGGAGATACCGTGGGTGACCCATTCAAGGATACCTCAGGACCCTCTATGAACATCTTGATTAAATTAACGTGTTTGGTAGGTTTGGTAATCGCTCCAATATTGGGTGGCCATGGAGCCGATCACGATACAGATGGTGCAACTACCGAAGAAATGGTGTTTATAGATGAAGATGGAAACAAAACTATCCTCACTGATAAGCAAGTGGAGCAAGTTGAAAAAGCCGATAGAACCGAAATCTCCAAAGAAGTAATGGTAACTATGAATACTGAAGGAGATGTGACCACTGCCGAAGTAACCATTGAAACCACCAAAAACGGTGAAACCACTATTGAAAAGAAAACCTTTACAGGTACCGAAGAAGAGGTGATGGAACAGATTGAAGAGTTAAAAGATACCGAGGTAAAAGTTGAAGGTGGAGCTAAAGTGATAAAGAAAGTTAAAGTGGAGGAGAACAAAGGGTGACAATCTGCTTGCTTTGTTGAAACGAAAAGTTTCAATAAAGTTTCAATTTAAGTTAAATAACTACTAAACCCTGCCCGTGCGGCGGGGTTTTTTTATGGAATTTAGTAATTTCATAATATAATGAATTACGACGACCTCATAACTCTAGGAATAGCTTTTGGGCTGGGTTTGCTCATTGGACTGCAACGGGAAAGAACCGACAATAAAATGGCCGGTGTGCGCACTTTCACCCTCATTGCTGTGTTAGGGGTGGTTTCGGGGTTTTTAACGCGCGACTTTGACAATCCGTATATCCTTCCCGCCATAGGAATTTCATTAACAGCACTTTTGGTAGTTGCCAATATCATCAAGCTCAAAAAATTTTCTGAAGCAGATGTGGGCCAAACTACCGAGGTAGCAGTCCTGCTCGTATTTGCTATAGGAGCCTATTTGGTTCTGGGCAGTCAAATTATTGGTGTTATAGTAGGGGGTACCATGGCAGTGTTGCTGTATGTAAAAGAACATCTACACAACTTCATTGAAAATTTAAAAGAAAAAGATCTCGCTGCCATAATGACCTTTGCGGGAATTTCCTTGATTATATTACCAATTCTGCCCAACCAAACGTACGGTCCCTTAGACGTCCTCAACCCAAGAAACATCTGGTTAATGGTAACCCTTATTGTTGGTATAAGTGTAGTAGGATATTTTATATACAAATTTGTGGGTAAAAAAGTGGGTATAATCTCCAATGGCGTACTGGGTGGATTTATAAGTAGTACCGCTACTACAGTGAGTTATGCGCGTAAAACCGCAAATTCAAAAAAAATAAACAAAATGGCTGCCTTTGTTATTACGGTGGCCTCAACCATTGCCTTGGTAAGGATAATAGTAGAAATAGGTATAGTAATCCCTGAAAAACTCCCACAATTAATTTTACCGCTCGCCGTGGAATTTGTTTTCATGGCTGCATTGTGTGTAGGATTGTTCTACCTCATCAACAAAGACACTTCAGAAGATGATGAAATGCCCGAACCAAAAAACCCAGCACAGTTTAAGAGTGCCTTGATATTTGGGCTACTATATGGGCTTATACTCTTGGCCGTTGCGTTTACAAAACAGGAATTTGGCAACCAAGCTCTCTACGCCGTTGCTGTAATTAGTGGCCTTACCGATGTAGATGCTATAACACTTTCCCTCTCACAACATATGAGGAACGGTGGTCTGGAAACCAGTAGCGGTTGGCGATTGATTTTACTTGCATCGCTTTCAAATTTGGTTTTTAAGGGTATCATGGCAGGTGTCCTTGGTACAAAACAATTGGCAAAATGGATAGCCTTGTCCTTCGGGCTGTCTATTATAGCAGGACTGCTGCTTATGTGGTTGTGGCCAGAAGGGTGGCATTTTTAATTAAAACCTATATGGCACTGTTTAAAAAAGACCCGTTACAAATTATACCCTTTCAGAGTTATGGTACCAATAATCACTTTTATGGCCGGGGAAGGGCGCTAGAGGACGAAAACATAGATCTATCCAAAAGAGGTTTTTTCTCTTTACTGAAAAATACCTGGAAACGTTTTGAGACAGACGAAATCCCAAACACAAAACTTCGCATCACCCTGCCCGATAACACCGTATTGTATACTGAAACCGATGCTGCCGGATACTTTAAGATTGCTGAGGATATTTCAGAACTGGACAAAATGGCCAATGAAGAAGGGTGGCTCT
This sequence comes from Marinirhabdus gelatinilytica, assembly GCF_003353425.1. Lineage (GTDB taxonomy): Bacteria > Bacteroidota > Bacteroidia > Flavobacteriales > Flavobacteriaceae > Marinirhabdus > Marinirhabdus gelatinilytica. Next base: position 39,319 of record NZ_QRAO01000006.1, on the reverse strand, counting down.
CTTATGAGATGGCTTTCGAGGAAAAATTCCCGGGAAGGATATTTCAAAACGATAACCGATTCCAAGGGGAACTATTGATACCTTCAGCAAACAGCAGCTTTGGCGTAATAAGCGATATAGACGACACTATCCTTCACACGGGAGTTACTTCAACATTAAAATGGCGGCTCATATTCAACACACTTTTCAAGCACGCTGAAAGTAGAAGCCCCTTAGAGGGTGCAGCAGAATTTTACCACCTCTTACATCGTGGAAAGAACGGAAAGGAGGCCAATCCCGTTTTTTATGTGAGTCACAGCCCTTGGAACTTGTATAGGTATTTAGAACTTTTTCTTCGGAAGAACAATTTTCCCAAGGGTCCCATTTTATTGCGTACCATTAGTGCTATGCGCGGAAGGGAAAAAGCTGAAAAGCCCCAGAAACAAACTGAGATCATTAACATATTGAATAGGTATCCCGATAAAAAATTTATTTTGATTGGCGATGGCGGCGAACATGACCCTGATATTTATATAGAAATAGCAGAAAACTTTCCGAACAGGATATTGGCTATTTACATTCGCAGCGTAAGGCACAAAAAAAAAGTCCTACGCATTAAGGGTCTTTTTGAAAACTATAAGACTACCCCTGCTGTTTTGGTGGAAAGCAGTAAAGAGGCTGTGGAGCACGCTAAGAAGCATGGGTTTATTTAAAATAATCGTATGTAGCCAGTTGTGCTTGTAATTTATCACTGTCGTTGCTCACGTAAGTGTTTTTTTGTTGCTCATCAATTATCCTTGCCTTTACATTGTCTTGCAATTGTAGTTCAATTAAATCCAAGAGTGTTTTTTTATGGTCTTCATCAAGAATAGGGGTTACCACTTCAATACGGTGGCTCAAGTTGCGCTTCATCCAGTCTGCAGAGCCTATAAAGATTTTTGGGTCGCCATTGTTCCCGAAGATATATACACGGCCATGTTCCAAAAATCTGTCTAAAATAGAGGTAATGTGAATGTTCTCGCTTTGTCCTTTTACGCCTGGTACCAATGAGCAAATTCCCCGAACCAACAATCTAATGGTCACGCCAGCATTGCTGGCACGGTAGAGTAATTTTATCATCGCCTTGTCCTCGAGGCTGTTCATCTTTAGGGTGATATTGGCGGGTTGTCCAGCTCTGGCAAGTTGCATTTCGGTTTGTACCAATTCTGTAAAGCCACTGCGGGTAGTGTATGGCGAAACCAACAGGCGTTTGGTCTTGGGGACCAATATTTTTTGTTGTAATACCAAAAACACCTTGTTGAGGTCCTTGCATATTTTTTTGTCGGCTGTCATTAGCCCAAAATCGGTATAGAGTTTAGCGGTTTTTTCGTTAAAGTTGCCCGTTGCAATGTATCCGAAACGTTTTTTCCCGTCTTCGGTTTTCTTCTCTATGTACAGTATTTTACTGTGTATCTTAATATCCGGGAAACTGTATATAACAGTAGCTCCGTTGTCTTCAAAAATCTTTCCCCACTTTAGGTTGTTCCGTTCATCAAAACGTGCTTTTACTTCAATAAAGACCACTACCTTTTTACCGTTTTTTGCAGCTGTGACTATAGCGTCGTTCAACCTAGATTCTGCTGCGGCACGGTAAATGGTCATTTTAATGGTGGTTACCTCGGGATCCTTTGCCGCTTCTTCCAGCAATTTAATGAGCGACTCGAAAGACTGGTAGGGGTAATGTAACAATTGGTCTTTCTTTTCAATTTCTCTTAAAATAGAATCACAACCTGCCAGCACAGGGTGGGGTAGTGGGGTTAATTTCTCGTTGCTCAGTTTGGTCTCGGTAGGATTTGGGAACCCGAAAAAATCCTTGAAGTTATGGTAGGTCCCGCCATTGACAATATCTGCATTGTACACATCCAGTGCACTCTTGAGAATTTCCTGAAAATCCTTTGGCATCCGTTTGTCTATCAGCAATCTAGTGGCTTGTCCCGTTTCCCGCTTGCTCAAAGAGTTCTTTATTTTTTCGGCAAGATTGCCGGACAGTTCATTCTCGATATACAATTCTGCATCCCTTGATTTCTTAATGCTATAAAAGGTGATATCACGCTCCATTTTTGGGTTTTGGCGCAGGTTGTACTTTAAAATATCATCAATAAACGTGATGTAATGTTTGCCATTGTGCTTTGGGAAGGTAAAAAAACGGGGTTCGTCCTCGGGGATGTTGATTACCGCAAACTGGGTGTCGCTCAATTGGGTGGTGAGATAGAGTGCTTCATTTTCAACGAACACTTGATTTTCTTCTGAGGTGTTATAGGTGTTCACTTCAGTTTTCTGCTTCAGTGTTTCCTGGTAGTAGGTCTTTGCAATTTCTTTCTGGTTGGTAGAAAATTCCTTGTGTCCTATGAGGTGTATATTGTGTTTTTTTAGTTCGGGAATTATTTCAGTCTTAAAGATAGCGCCAAATTCTTCTTGCTGAATCTCTACCTGTTTTTTAATCTCGCGCAACACCTTATTGGGCTTAGTGATGAGCTTTTTCCGTAGTGGTTTCTCAATCTTTTTTATCTGCCGGATATCGCTCACCCGCACCTTAAAAAATTCATCTAGATTGGAGGAGAAAATTGCCAAGAACTTGATGCGTTCGTACAATGGGTTTTTCTTGTCTGCAGCTTCCTGCAGTACGCGGTGGTTAAAACGCAACCACGATAGGTCACGGTGATAGTATTTCGAGTTGTAGAGCTTGCCCATTTAATAGTGTTGCTTTGTACAAAATTCGACAATAAACGGCTGGAACTGTGTTGCTGAAATGTTAAGTTTCCGAAAGAAAAAAATATGGCTACCCCAATTGATTGTTGAAGTGTTTATCATTTGCACTCGACTGCCAGGACGGGTAGGAACTAGGATCTTTTAAAACAACCCGTGCAACTCTGCATCAATCTTGTTGATCACGGCACCCAAGTCCTCGGGGTTGTCCACAAAATTGAGGTTGTCCACATCTATAATAAGTAAGTTGCCCTTGTCGTACTCATGAACCCAGGCTTCGTAGCGCTCGTTCAGGCGGCTCAAGTAGTCTATGCTTATGCTGTTCTCGTAGTCGCGACCACGTTTGTGGATCTGGTTCACCAAGTTGGGGATGGTGCTACGCAAATAAATAAGGAGGTCTGGACCCTTGGTAACGCTTTCCATTAAATCGAAAAGTGACTTGTAGTTTTCAAAATCGCGATTGGTCATAAGCCCCATGGCGTGCAGGTTTGGGGCAAAAATGTAGGCGTCCTCGTAAATGGTACGGTCCTGTATTACCTTTTTGCCACTTTCCCTAATATCCAAAATCTGGCGGAAACGACTGTTCAAAAAGTAAATTTGCAGGTTGAAGCTCCACCGTGCCATGCTGTTGTAGAAATCGTCCAGATAGGGATTGTCCTCAACATCTTCATAATGTGCTTTCCACTTGTAATGTTTTGAGAGTAAACGGGTAAGGGTGGTTTTTCCAGAGCCTATATTTCCTGCAATCGCAACGTGCATGGGTTTAATTCTTTGGTGGGTTATGGGTAAATATATGGAGTATTTTTCCGTCATAAATATACAGTAAATCCTGTGTAAGGTGCAACTGTTTCACGGTAATTTCGGGAATGTTTATTTTTTTTAATTCCGAAGGTTTTTCAGGCGAGTGCAATCCTGGTTCGGCCAGTCTAAAAATGATGTTCTCTTTTACCAGCCACACGTCTTCATCATTTTCAGTAATGGAAGTACCGTTTTTTACTTCAATTTCAGAAAGAAAACTTCCGTACACATTGTAGGTGAGCAAAGTATCCTCAAAAAGTAGGTAGCAATAATTAAAATTGCTCGCCATGGCAATTAAGGTACCCGCTATGGGCAGGGAGGTTTGTAGTTTTCGTTCCAGCCGGTAATCGTACAGTTCCAGTTGCTGGTTGTCCAGGTTAAAGAGCCACACCCTATTGTTACCCGCATTGCCGGCGGCACCAATATTGGTAAATGCCGAAAGGGTATTGAAATTTATACGTTCTACCTCATTCAATCTATTGTCCACAAAAACAACCGTATTGGTTTGTTGGTAGAACAGCATAATCTTTAAAGGGTTTATGAGGTCTACCTTCTCGATAGGTCCCAGTGAAAAGTCCTTAAACACAAAGCTGCCATCCGGGCCTTTTTTGTAAAAGGCCATTTCGTGGATAAAATAGTGGTTCTTGTAGGCGTCGGAGCCAATGTAGGTGTCTGCCTGCAATGGTATTTTTTCAGGCTGTGCCAAAACTGGCGCACATAAAAATAGCAAGCATAATAGTGAAAACCGCATAGTGCCGAAAGATACAAAATGTTACTTGTATATGTTGCGAGAACGTTTTGAAACATTGGTTTTGTATTTTCGTCATTTAACAAACCAAAAAAACCAACCTTATGAAAACAATAGTACACGTACTTGTGTTGCTTATATGTTTCACAAGCACTGCATTGGCACAAAAATTTGAAGGAATAGCCACCTATAAAACCGACCGAAAGGTAGACATAAAAATGGACGGCGAAGGAATGGACGATGCCATCCAGGAACAAATGGCGGCCATGTTGCGCAAACAGTTCCAAAAGGAGTTTACATTGACCTTCACCAAAAATGAGTCTATCTATGAGGAAGTGGAGGGTCTGGACGCACCTGCACCAAAAGCGTCAAATGGTCTAAGTATCGTAGTATCTGGAGGTAGTGATATCTTGTACCGAAATATTTCTGAAAATAGCTTCACCAACCAGACCGAGATTATGGGCAAGCAATTTTTAATTGAGGATAGCTTGCAAAAACCTGAGTGGATATTGGAGAAGGAAACCAAGAACATAGGTAACTATACTTGTTTTAAAGCTACACGGAGCAGGGAGGTGAAAGAACAGCAGCTGACCTCAGAAAGCGATAGCTTGGTAGAAGTAACAAAGCTTGTAACCACTATCGCCTGGTACACTTTGGATATTCCCTTGCAGCACGGCCCTAGTGATTATTGGGGGTTGCCAGGGTTGATATTGCAGGTGGAAGATGGAGACCTTACCATACTGTGTTCCAAAATTGTATTGAACCCAACAGAGGAAATCACCATAGAAGCTCCCAAGAAAGGCAAAAAGGTAAGTGAGGCAGCATTTGAGAAAATCCAAAAAAAGAAAAACGAGGAAATGATGGAGCGCTTTAAGAGCGACGGTCGAAAGAAGAAAGATGGCAATAGTTTTAGCATAAAAATAGGAGGTCAGTAATTTGGTCGTTAAACCTTTTGTTGGTAAAATAGTCCAAGATTACTGTAACAAAAATGGTAACTTGTTACTAATTGGAAACTATTAAAACCGTTGCTATGAAATTATATACTCTTGTACTAGTCGTACTTTTTTCAACATTTTCTTTTGCCCAAAACATCAGTGGTAAGGCCTACTACGAGTCCAAAACTACTGTAGATATGGATAATTTTGGAGGAAGGGAGATGAGCGAGCAAATGAAGAAGATGATTGCCGAGCGTATGAAAAGTATGCTGGAAAAAACGTATATCCTCACTTTCAACAAAAATGAGTCCATCTACAAGGAAGAAGAAAAACTGGAGTCCGGTCCAGGAGGGGGGTTCGGGATGATGATGAACAGTTTCTCGGCCGGTGCACAGTACAAGAACCTCGAAAAAAACCAGATCTTGGAAGAACGGGAGTTTTTTGGGAAGCAATTTCTCATTAACGATACCATTTCAAACCTGGAGTGGCAGGTAACCGACGAGAAGAAAATGATAGGAAACTACCTCGCCGTAAAAGCAACCGCCATAAAAAAAATAGACTCTGCCGATATGGCTTTTGCACGTCCACGAAGAGGAAGGGAAGACAGAAAAAAGGACGATGCTGAAAAAGCGAAAGAAGAAAAAATTGAAGTTGGGGACGAAGGAGGTGGCAATACGAATGAAACCGCAAACGGGGAAGAAAAAAAAGAGGAAGACCCTATGAATAACTTCGAGATTCCTGAAGAAATTGAAGTAACCGCTTGGTTTACACCGCAAATCCCGGTAAGCAATGGCCCGGGAGAATACGCTGGGTTGCCGGGACTCATTCTGGAAATGAACATGTACCGTACTACTATTTTATGTTCCAAAATAGTGTTGAGCACCAAAGCAGGTGAAAAGATAGAGGCTCCGGACAAAGGCGATGAGGTAACCCGAGAGGAGTACAACAAAATCGTTAAGGAAAAGATGGAAGAGATGCGCGAGAATTTCCGTGGACGCGGTAGGGGAGGCCGTAGAGGATTTTAAGATCCAAATTTCCTATTATAGCTACTTAGCTTCACAGAACAAATCACTAACTAACTATGAAAAATATACTTTGGGCATTGGTCCTATTAAGTTCTATTTCGGTTTCTGCCCAAAGCATTAAAGTGCGCGGCGTTATAAAGGATTCGCTCAACACCCCACTAGAGTTTGCCAATGTGGTAGCAACCGTTTCCAATAGCGGGGCGATAGAATCTTACGCTATTTCAAACGAGAAAGGAATGTACCAACTGGATCTGCCCAAAGGGGAAACCTACGATCTAAAAGCGAGTTTTCTAGGCTATCAAACACAACAAAAAACAGTGGCTGTTGCTGAAGATGATGACGATAAAACCCTCGATTTTATACTGAATTCGTTAGCCGATGAACTGGATGGTGTTGAAATAACCTACGAGATGCCCGTCACCGTAAAGGGTGATACCATCGTGTACAATGCCGATAGTTTTACCACCGGCGATGAACGGAAACTAGGTGATGTGATGAAAAAACTACCTGGGGTCGAAGTGAACGACGACGGAGAGATACAGGTAGAGGGCAAGACCGTCCAAAAAGTAATGGTGGAGGGAAAAGATTTTTTTGATGGCGACTCCAAACTGGCTACCAAGAACATCCCAGCCGATGCTGTGGACAAAGTAGAGGTGCTCCGCAACTACAACGAAGTAAACCAAATGCGCGGTTTGGGGAACGATCAGGACAATGTCGCCATTAACATTAAACTGAAAGAGGGTAAAAAGAATTTTTGGTTTGGAGAGGTAGCTGCTGGAGGTGGTACCATAAACGAAGACGAATTCGGGTATCTGGCGCACCCAAAACTGTTTTACTACAGTCCAGAATACAGCCTGAATTTCATAACCGATTTCAACAATATAGGAGAAGTGCCGTTTACGTTTCGGGATTATTTCAATTTTACCGGAGGGTTCCGGAATTTCAACCAAGGCGGGGGTACTAGATTCAATGTCTCAGAAAGTGACCTGAGCTTTGCCGTGGCGCAGAACAACCGTGCCAATGAGATTGAAACAAAATTCTTGGCAGGAAATTTTAGTTGGAAGGCTTCAAACTCATTGGATGTTAGCGGCTTTGGAATATTTTCGGACAACCGTACCAATATCGTGACCAATAGTATCCGGCAGTATATTTCTACTGGAGCTACCGAGAACACTTCCAGCAATACCGATCAGCGTAGCCAATTGGCAATGCTGAAACTGAGCGGTGTTTATAAACCGAATTCCGACTTGCAAGTAGACTACGATGCCCTTATAAAGACAAACAAGCAGACTGAAGATGCCAACACCCTTTCGCAATTTGGTCCCGTGAACAACAATATTGAAGAGAACAAGGAAAATACCCCAGTAGCCATAAACCAAAACGTGAATGCCTATTACACGTTGAACGATAAGAACATCTTTGCGGCCCAGATCCAGCATTTGTATCAAGACGAAGACCCTTTCTACAGCGCCATTACCGATATTTTGCCGTTCGCAGGAATCATTCCCGCAGATACTACACAGAATAGATTCAATACCAATCAGCAAAAAAATATTATAACCAACAAGCTGGACGCCAAAGTAGATTATTATTATGTTTTGAACAATACCAGTAATCTCAATTTTACTTTGGGAAGTACCTATAGCAATCAATTGTTCGACAGTTCTATTTTTCAGGTATTGGACAACGGGAACCGATTAAATTTCACCAATACACCTGAAATCAATGGCGAAACACTCCCTTTGACCAACGATGTGAATTATACCTTTACCGATGTGTTTCTAGGGCTACATTACAAGCTGAAAACAGGGCAGTTCATATTTACCCCGGGCGCAACCTTGCACAATTACAACTTAAAAGATGAGCAATTAGGCACCGAAAACTCCCAGAACGACTGGATGGTGCTTCCAGATTTCAACGCAATATGGAACATAAAGAAGAGTGAGAGCCTTCGGTTCAATTATGCGCTCTCGGCACAATATACCGATGTGAACGACTATGCCGAGGCATTCGTGTTCAACAACTATAACCGCTTGTTCCGTGGTAATAGAAATTTGGAAAACTCCTTGGCGCATACGTATACGTTAACGTATTTCAGTTTCAACCTCTTCAACTATACCAATGTGAGTGGAAATATAAGCTACTCCAAAACACTCAACAATTTTAAGAACAATACCGAGATCATTGCCATTAACCAAGTGAGCAACCCTTTCAATATCGATAGTAACTTCCCAGATGAGGTAGTTTCGGCTTTTGGAAGATTCAGCAAACGCATAAAGAAATTACAGTTTACCCTTCAGGCTAATGGGGCGTACAGCATATTTAATAACTTTATTAACAACCAGATCGTGGAGAGTGAGAGCTTTACGCAAAATTATCGTGCCAGCGTACGTAGCAGTTTCAGGGAATGGCCCAATTTTGAAGTAGGGTATCGTTTAGTTGTAAACCAATACGATAACGGAGGAAGAGAGCAAACATTCTATACCCAAAGACCTTTTGCCAACGTGGATGTAAATTTCCTGAAGCATTTCACCTTGAGTGCAGAGTGGGATTATTATAACTATACCGATGCGAACAATACCGTAGAGAACGATTATTCTTTTGTGAACGCAAACCTGTACTACCAAAAAGGCGATAGTCCGTGGGAGTTCAAGCTTCAGGCAGATAATTTATTGAACACAGAATTTACCAACCAGGATAGTTTTAATGAGCAGTTCAACACTACATCGCAGTATTTTGTTTTGCCACGTATCCTTATGCTAGTGGTAAAATATGAATTGTAATTCCCAAAAAAGCGTATCTTTCTGGTGAAAATGCGAAACATTGTCTTAGGAATTATAATCGCCCTTGTTGTAGTCTTTGGTCTCCGTTACTGCGAACACCAAAAAGACCAGCGGGAACAATTAGTGGAAAGCACTGCATTCATCCAAAAACAGCTCAAAAACGTAGGAAAATTAATAGTGACCGAAGGCAATTACGCGCAGGTCTTCAGTTACAAGGATACCGATAAACTTTTCGGGTTTTTGGAAGCCAATAAAAAAGCGTTGATAGTGGTAAATGCTGAAGCGACCATCTCTTACGATTTAAGCAAGATTGAAACTGAAATTGATGAAGTCTCTAAAACGGTCACCATAAAAAACATTCCCGAACCCGAGCTGAAGATAAACCCGAATATTGAATATTACGATGTGTCACAAGACTACCTGAACCAGTTTGAGGCCAAGGATTATAACATAATAAGGCAGCGTGTAGAAAAACTGCTGCGAACAAAGATTGAAGCTTCGCAGTTAAGGGAAAATGCCGAAAACAGGTTGATTTCCGAACTACAGAAAATTTATATCCTCACAAACTCTATGGGATGGACCCTGCAATTCAACCAGACCACAATAGAACAAACAACCGATTTCCAAAAGATTGACTTACGGTAAGTATGGCACTGCGTGGCCATTGTCTACAAGCCATTGGTTAATATTGATATCGCCCAACATAATAGTTGCGAGATAGCGACCAAATTTCCCCTGTTTGTCCTTGTAGGTGTGTATCTCAACTTCTTTGTCCAAAATCATTTCACGAACAATATCGCGTACTTCGAGGCCTCGTTCACGTTCCTCGCCACGTAATTCTGGAGTGTCTATTCCGTAGAGCCGTAATTTCATTACCTGAAAATGTAAAAAACCAAGGTCTACCTGTGCGGTTACCGTATCGCCATCGTATACGCCCTGTATAAGTGCTTTGTAGTGGTACATTGTTTTTTTGTTTTAGTTAGTAGTTAAAATTACTAAAACAATGTAATGTGTTGATCTACAGGGGAGTGCTATTTTTCTGTCAATCTAATTTTCTGTACAACGATTGCCATCCACCGCCGTTCATGGCCTCAACCCCATTGCTTTTTAAGATTGCCGCAGCGCTCCCACTTCGCACGCCACTGGCACAACAGGTAATAACAGGCTTGTTCCATTTTTTTATGGTAGCAACTTTACTTGCCACTTGTTGCAACGGTATGTGTTTGGAGCCAGGTATGGCGCCGCTGTCATATTCTGCTTTGCTGCGCACATCCAAGATCACGGCATCACGATTTTTAAAATCTTGGATTTTTTTTGTTTTATTTCCGAATAAAAAATTTAAAAGTCCCATAGTTATTGCCCGCGCTGGGGTATTTTTTTAAACAATATTTTGTTTGTCAAGTAGCGCCAAACCTCCATCTATAAGATGTGCTATTTTGGGCCGTCGAGTTTTCAGCTGCTGTAAGTAGTCGAAAACTTTTTCACTAGCTGTCAGTTCAAAAATCTCAAGTGGCAACAGCCAATCATTGGGGAATTTCTTGCTAACGGTATTAAAAATTACTATTAGTTGGTTTTTAATCTCAGGGTCAGTTCTGAAATTCCCCTCTTGAGGGGGGCTAGGGAGGTGTTTGGCCCTGGTTTTTCTTACTTCAGCATAAAGAAAATTCAATTCCTTTTCCTCTTCTGTCATTTCAGCCACATCTCCCAACGTACTCAACTCGTGCTCCACCAAGTCGAAACTTAAAAAATCTGCCGCGCCAGCAAATGCTGAAACAATCTCTTTTCCTACGGCCATATCAAAATCGCCGTCCTCTGGCGTGAACAATACTTCTTCTTTATAAGTAACCGTACAATCTGTAAACTGTATTAACATCAACTCACCTTTCAAATTTCGCATTCCGGTCACATTCATCCCCTTTACGTGGATACCGCTCTCAAACTCAAATTCAATTGGTTTTCCATCGTAAAAATTATAGGCGGCAAGGTCACGGGGTCCCATATTTTCAATAGCAAGGTTGATACCCTTCAACTTCCCCAACGGACTCCTAAAGCCTTTTTTGTGACGGGAAACACCGTGACCAATTACTTCGGTCTCACGATAGGCGAGTGCAGTCTGGCCTTCGGTTTCAAACCAAACTACTTCGTTGTCTTCATTTTGGATCATTCGGGTGAAGTTCCCCGAAATCTGTAATCCCGTAGAGATTTCAATAGTCCCCAGTTGTTTGCTTTCAATGAGTTTGTTTAGCCCACGCCAACCACCTTTGCGCACTGCCATTGTGTTTGCAAATTCTTCCAGTACTTGCTGTAAATAAGCAAAATCTGGCGTTACATACAGTTGGGGCTGTGGTTTCGTGATGTCAAAATCCTTATAAGCCGCATCAATCGAATACGGAATTTTTTTCACTTCGTCCTTCATGCACCATTCACTTTCCCCAATGGACGATAGCAATCCAGCTCCATAAATCTTGGGATTTGAAACCGTTCCCACCAGACCATACTCCACGGTCCACCAATGTAAGTTACGGATTAGTGCAATTTCAGAAGGCTTAACTTTTTTGTTTTGCAGTTCTTCTACTTGTGTTTCGGCAGCTTCAATTTTATCCAAATGGTTTTTCAAAGAGAAATTTACCCCTCCTCCCTTGGGGGAGGCTGGGAGGGGGACCTCTTTTAAAATACTTAAAGTCCTCACGGCCTCGTACAGTTCCATATCGTGAGCCGAAGAGATGGCTTTTGCTCCAATTTCCCCAAAACGGCGTAGATATTCGGCATAATCTGGACTTGCGATAATAGGCGCGTGCCCGGCTCCTTCGTGGATGATGTCCGGGGCTGGGGTATATTCTATATTTTCCAGCTGGCGGATGTCGCTTGCAATTACGAGCACTTTATACGCTTGAAATTCCATAAACGCATTGGGCGGTATAAATCCATCTACCGCAACTGCGGCCCAGCCTATTTCCTTCAGGATACGGTTCATCCCATACATAGACGGAATCTCATTGATTGAAATTCCAGTTTTTTGCAGTCCCTCCACATAGCTCTCGTGCGCCACTTTGCTCAGGTAGTTCACGTTTTTTCGCATTACATAACGCCAAACCGCCTGATCGATAGCGGTGTAATGGCCGTAATTTTGCGGTTTTATGTACTGCTTTAAGTGGGGTGGCAGTCTATCGAGTAGCTCGTTGCTTTCAATGCGTTCTTCAATCATAGCTCAAAAGTAAGAAATTCGATTTCGATTTCAGCTTGGATTTCGATTTCAAAAATTATCTTTACCCTTCCAATGAAACCTACCCGTAAACAGGAAATTATCTCACGTGCCGCATCACTCTTTAACGAAAGGGGCTACAGTGCCGTATCCATGCGCGATATTGCAAAGGCGATGGATATGAAAGCGGCAAGCTTGTACAACCATATTTCAGGCAAGCAGGAAATCCTATCATCACTCATTCTTGAAGTAGCTGAAACGTTTACGAATGCGATGCAACAGATTACTTCGGAAGAGATTGCTTCCGTTGAAAAAATTCAAAAAATAATTGAAGTCCATATTGATATTACGGTTTCCTTCTCCGAAAACATTGCTACCCTCAACAACGATTGGATGCATCTGGAAGGGGAAGATTTAAAACGCGTGGTGAAAATGCGCGAAGATTACGAAGAAAATTTCCGAAGTATTATCCAACAGGGAATTTCCGAAGGGGCTATAAAGCAAAATCATCCAGAAGTTATATTATTCTCCATTCTCTCCACCCTTCGAAACCTGTATCTCTGGAACGAGAAACGTGGCAAAATGGATGTGAACGTTTTGAAAAAGGATATGGTTTCGGTAATGTTGAAAGGAATAGTTTGAAGGGTTGTTTCTGTTCGAGCGCGGTCTAGAACTATACTGAACTTCTGAAAAACAGCTAGCTAATTTAACAACGTTCAACGGTATCAATCAAAGATTTGCAAATCAAACTAACAATCGTTAGTTTTGTGGAACAATTTTTGTAATTTATATACTGTGGCAACATTCCATAAAATAAGGGTTAAGGACATTTACAAGGAAACGGACGACTGCTCCGTGATTACCTTTGATGTTCCTTCTGAAATTTTTGATGAATTTAAGTTTCGTCAAGGGCAACATTTAACTTTGAAAGCCGATATTAACGGGCAGGATACCCGTCGTTCCTACAGCTTGTGCTCTGCGCCACAGGAAGGTATATGGAAAGTTGCGGTAAAAGAAATATTGGGAGGTGCATTTTCAACGTTTGTAAACCAGGAATTGAAAGCTGGCGATACCCTCGAAGTAATGGCGCCCAGTGGCACGTTTGGGGTGGACTGTAGCCCAAATAAAGCGAAAAACTATCTCTTTTTTGCCGCCGGTAGCGGAATTACCCCTGTGCTGTCAATGATCAAATCGCATCTAGCGGCTGAAAAAGAGAGTACTTGTAAGCTCTTTTATGTGAATAAAACAGCAAAATCCATTATCTTTAAGGAGGAATTGGAGCAATTGCGCAACACCTATTTCGGAAGGTTGGAAATCTACTATTTCCTAACTAAAGAAAAAAGGGATATCGAACTCTTCAACGGTAGGTTTGATGACGAAAAAATGGAGGTATTGACAAAGACATTTATCGATATTCCCGATACAAGCGAAGTCTTCCTCTGCGGCCCTGAAAAAATGGTGCAATATGTTTCTAATTATTTAATCGAAGCAGGATTGCCTAAAGAATTGGTGCATTTTGAACTGTTTGTCACAGGACTCTCTGACGAAGATATTGCACGACAAGAACGATTGGCACAACAAAACGTAGAAGGAACTGAAGTTATCATCGTAGATGGCGGAAAGGAATTTACCTTCACAATGACCAAAGAGTATGACAACATTCTCGATGCGGCCCTGGGTGCTGGAGCAGATTTGCCTTTCGCCTGTAAAGGAGGAGTGTGCAGCACCTGTAAGTGTGAAGTAAAAGAAGGCAATGTAGAGATGAAGATAAATTATGCGTTGGACGATAAAGAAGTGGCGCAAATGTTAGTGTTGAGTTGCCAAGCCGTGCCAACCACAGATAAAGTAAAAGTAGATTTTGATGTATAATCACTATCTTATAAAAAAGAATTATGGAAAAAGATGTTAAAAACCCACGGTCTGAGCGTAGTCGAAGTCTAGAAGAAATCTTTGAAGCCCGCATAGCGCGCGACGAAAAAATTGAACCTAAAGACTGGATGCCAGAAAAGTATCGCAAGACCCACATTCGGCAAATGAGTCAGCACGCACATTCTGAAATCATCGGGATGTTGCCAGAAGGGAACTGGATTACCCGAGCTCCCTCTCTGAGAAGGAAAGCTGCCTTGTTGGCAAAGGTGCAAGATGAAGCGGGACACGGATTGTACTTGTACTCAGCTTGTGAGACTTTAGGTATTTCTCGTGACGAATTATACGAACAATTACATTCAGGCAAAGCAAAGTATTCCTCAATTTTTAATTACCCCACGGTGACCTGGGCTGATATGGGTGCCATAGGTTGGTTAGTAGATGGCGCAGCCATTATCAATCAAGTACCGTTGTGTAATACCTCTTTTGGACCTTATGCGAGAGCAATGGTGCGTGTGTGTAAGGAAGAAAGTTTCCACCAACGCCAAGGGTATGAGATTATGCTGAAACTTTGTAATGGAACTCCAGAACAAAAGGAGATGGCGCAAGACGCTTTAAATAGATGGTGGTGGCCAAGTTTAATGATGTTAGGCCCAACCGACGATAAAAGCGTACATACCGAACAGTCTATGAAGTGGAAACTAAAACGTAAAACAAACGATGAATTGCGTCAGCAATTTATTGATCAAACTGTACCACAAGCAGATATCTTAGGCTTGACCATCCCAGACCCAGACCTCAAGCGGAACGAAGAGACTGGTCATTATGATTTTGGTGAAATTGATTGGGAGGAATTCTGGCAAGTGGTTAAAGGTCACGGCCCGTGTAACAAAAAGAGAATGAAAGCCAGAGTAGATGCCTGGGAAAATGGAGCGTGGGTTAGAGATGCCGCCATGGCGTATGCAGAGAAGCAAGAAAAGAAAAATTTAAAAAAAGCAATTTAATCGACATAAGACTATACGACATAAGACGTAGGATAAAAAAAGCTTACGTCGTAAGTCGTTAAGCGCAGTGGCGCTGTGCTGAGCGTAGTCGAAGTATCATAGTCAAATATCTACTATATGAGTAAGAATTGGCCCCTTTGGGAAATCTTCGTAAGAAGTAAAAATGGATTAGAGCATAGGCACTTTGGTAGCCTGCACGCTGCAGATGCTGAAATGGCCTTGGCGAACGCCCGAGATGTATATACACGCCGAATGGAAGGTGTAAGTATTTGGGTAGTAGAAAGTAAGCATATTACCGCCAGCAATCCTGAAAATAACGGCGAACTATTTGAACCTGCACAAGATAAAATATATCGTCATCCTACATTTTATGAATTGCCAGACGATGTAAAGCATATGTAGCGCGCGCTGCGCTTGAAGTTGAAGTCGAAGTTGAAATCGAAAATGAATAATCTCGAAAATTTTATTTATGAGTAAGAAATATGATTTGGACTCTAGATTAGAAGATTATGCCGCTTCAGTTATATTGGTATATGACAAATCACCGAAGACTTTTGCTTCAGATTATTTAGCAAAACAATTAATTCGTTCTGTTTGTTCTTCAGCTTTAAATTTTGAGAGGCGATGGGAGCAGGTTCGACAAAAGATAAAGCTAATAAGCTTAGAATATGTTTAAAAGAATTAAGAGAAAGTCTACGCAACTTAAATATTCAGCGTAAAGCAAAATTATATTCTGAAAATGAATTGCTTCCGCTGATTAAGGAAAATGATGAATTAATAAGAATAATAGTAACATTACTAAAAAATTTACTTTGAAAATCAAGAGGTTAATTCGACTTCATCTTCGTCTTCAACTTCATCTTCAAAAAGAAACAAATGAATAACGAAAATCTATATAATTACATCCTCTCCATCGCGGATAATTCCCTAATCCTCGCTCAACGTCTCGGTGAACTCTGTGGCCATGGGCCTACCTTGGAAACCGATATTGCAGGCACCAATATATCATTAGATTTAATTGGGCAAACCCGAAGTTACTATCAATACGCAGCAAAGATACAGGGAGAGGGAAAAACAGAAGACGATATTGCTTTTCTACGTTTAGAACGTGACTATAAAAATGTATTGCTCGTAGAACAGCCCAATACACACTTTGGTTATGTTATGGGAAGACAGTATTTGTTCGATGTGTTTCACTTAATGCTTATGAACGAACTGTTAAAAAGCAAAGATGATACACTAGCCGCAATTGCAAAAAAAGGAATCAAGGAAGTAAGTTATCACAAACGATTTTCAGGCGATTGGGTAAAGAGATTAGGTGATGGGACGGAAGAGAGCAACCAGAAAATGCAAGAAGCCATTGACGATTTATGGACGTATACTGATGAGCTTTTTGACTTAACCGAAGCAGACAAAGCAATGATAGCTGAAGGAGTTGGGGTAGATACCTCAAAATTTAAAGAACAATACTATACTGAAGTTTCAGACCTATTGAAAGAAGCTAACCTTGAAGTTCCCGAACGGAAATATTTTACTCGTGGAGGTAAAAAAGGAACCCATAGCGAATATATGGGCTACATTTTAAGTGATCTTCAGTATATGCAGCGCACCTATCCCAACATGGAATGGTGAATTCCCGCCTAGGTGGGAAACTGAAATCGAAGTTAAATTTTTTAGTCTCCCCTTGAGGGGAGATTTGGAGGGGTGTTTAGCCCAAATTATAATGACCGAAACAAAACCAGCAAATATCGCCCCGCACCTAATCCCCATCCTGGAGCAAGTAAGTGACCCCGAAATCCCGGTTTTGACGGTTTTGGATTTAGGCGTAATTCGTGAGGCAATTGAGGAAGATGGAGTGATAAAGGTTAAACTAACGCCAACATATAGTGGCTGCCCGGCGATGGATGTGATTGGCGACGATCTTAGAGCAGCCTTTGTAAAAGAAGGAAAAGAAGTTGAGGTAGAGCTAGTGCTATCTCCAGCCTGGAGTACAGATTGGATAAGCGAAGCGGGACTTCAAAAAATGGAAACTTACGGTATCGCACGGCCACTTTCTGAAAGTGCAGATAAAGACGTATTGCTTGGCAATGCAAAAAAAGTAAAGTGTACCAATTGTGGGAGTACAAATACGCATTTAGTAAGCCAATTTGGTTCCACGGCCTGCAAAGCGTTGTTTAAATGCGACGATTGCCAGGAACCTTTTGATTACTTTAAATGTTTGAAATAGACTAAAAGTGAACACAGAACATCGAATAATGAATCACGAACACCGAAGTAAAACTTTATCATTCGTTATTCTGCTGTTCGATATTTGATATTCAAAACTTATATGAAACCAATTATAAAAAAAATTAATAACGGAGTTGCAACCCTAACCCTAAACCGCCCCGAAGTCTTCAATAGCTTTAACCGTGAGATGGCGTTGTTGTTACAGGATGAACTAGATGCTTGCGAAAAAGATGAAAACGTAAGAGCTATCTTATTAACTGGAAACGGAAAAGCATTTTGTGCGGGTCAGGATTTAAAAGAAGTCACTTCGCCAGAATTAAACCCTGGATTTAAGAAAATTCTCGAAGAGCATTACAACCCTATTATAGAGCGCATCAGAGAAATTGAAAAACCAATCATTGCTGCAGTCAATGGAGTAGCTGCGGGAGCGGGAGCAAACATCGCACTAGCTTGTGACATTGTTGTTGCACACGAAAAAGTGAGTTTTATTCAGGCGTTCAGTAAGATTGGCTTGGTACCAGACAGTGGTGGGACGTTCACATTACCTAGATTAATTGGCTTTCAAAAAGCTAGTGCCTTAATGATGCTTGGCGATAAAGTTTCTGCTACAGAAGCAGAAACAATGGGAATGATTTATAAGGTAACTTCGGTAGAAGATTTTACTTCGGAAATATCGAAGATTTCAGAAACGCTAGCACAAATGCCCACCAAGGCTTTGGGGATGACCAAGCGATTGTTGAATGAATCAATGACAAATTCGCTCAAAGAGCAACTCGATTTAGAAGGAAAGTTACAAATAGAAGCCGCTCAAAGTGAAGATTATGCTGAAGGAGTAGATGCGTTTGTGAATAAGAGAAAACCGAATTTTAAAGGGAGGTAAAATGATTAACGATTGCTGATTTTTGATTGCTGATTTTTGAATTAAAACTTTAAAAATATGAAACCAAACCAGTTAGAAGAACGATTGATTCAATTTGCGGTAGATATTATTCTGCTTTGCAAGAGTATGGACAAATCTTTTGCTGCTGAGCATTTAACAAAGCAACTAATAAGGTCAACTACATCTGTTGCGCTCAATTATGGTGAAGCACGAAGCGGTGAGTCGACTCGAGATTTTCTTCACAAAATGAAGATAAGTTTAAAGGAATTAAGAGAGTCTCACGTAAATATGAAAATTCAAAAAGGAGCAAAATTAATATTGAATCTAAAAGAGTTGGACAGGTTGATAGATGAAAATAATCAATTAATTTCCATATTTGTGGCGAGTATTAAAACAGCATCAAATAAACTAATAAAATAGTTCAAAAACCCACAATCCACAATCGTTAATCTCCAATCTTAAAAGATGACAGTTCAACAATCAAAAATCGACAATCCACAATCGCCAATCTGCCGAGTAGGCATTATAGGAGCAGGAACAATGGGCAGCGGCATTGCACAAGTTGCATCCACGGCAGGTTGTACCGTAAAGCTATTCGATTTAAACCAAGCCGCGCTCGACAAAGCAAAAGCAAGTCTTGAAAAAATAATGAGTCGGTTGGTTGAAAAAGGGCGCATTGATGCTGAAGAAAAAAATCGTATTCAAGACAATATCACTTACGTCAATTCCCTAAAAGAATTAAGCGATAGCGATATGACCATCGAGGCGATTGTTGAGAATCTGGATATCAAAAAGAAAGTCTTTCAGGAGTTGGAAGGTTATGTTTCAGAAGAATGTATCATCGCTTCAAATACTTCTTCTCTATCCATCGCTTCCATCGCTTCCTCTTTGGAAAAGCCAGAGCGTTGTGTGGGGATTCACTTTTTCAATCCGGCACCGTTGATGAAATTGGTAGAGGTAATTCCCGCGATACAGACCAGTGAAGAAACGCTTAAAATTTCGGAAGAAACCATAGGCAATTGGGGCAAAGTGGTAGCCATTGCAAAAGATACTCCTGGGTTTATTGTGAACCGTGTAGCCAGACCGTTTTATGGCGAGGCGCTTAGAATTTACGAAGAGGGAATTGCGAGTTTTTTTGAAATAGACCACGCGATGAAAAGCGTAGGTGGATTTAGAATGGGACCTTTTGAATTAATGGATTTTATAGGAAACGATGTAAACTACATAGTGACCGAAACCGTTTTTAAAGCCTTCTACTACGACCCTAGATATAAACCCGCCTTTACTCAAAAACGCTTCGCCGAAGCAGGTTATTTGGGAAGAAAATCTGGACGAGGGTATTACAACTATGAAGATGGAAAAATGCAGCAACGTCAACCTGAGCGCAGTCGACTTGCATCCGATGAACGAGGCACGAGTGAGAGGAATGCACAATATATTTTCAACCGTATTCTAGTAATGCTCATAAACGAAGCTGCAGATGCACTATTTTTAAATATCGCAAGCGCAAAGGACATCGATAATGCAATGACTAAAGGCGTAAATTATCCAAAAGGATTACTTGCTTGGGCAGACGAAAAAGGCATTGATTGGTGTGTTGAGCAAATGGATAAATTATACGAAATGTATCACGAAGATAGATATCGCTGTAGTCCGTTGTTGAGAAGGATGAAAAATAAGGGTATGAGGTTTGGGCTGTGAGCTATGAGTGTAAACCACAAATAAAAGCTATGTTTGAAAGTGAATATCATTTCAGTTTTGAAAATTTACAAGTCTACCAAAAAGCAATTCTCTTCGGAGAAAAAGTTAACAAATTAGTTGACACATTTCCAAAGAAAGAGATGTATCGATTGTCATCTCAGTTTTCAAGGGCTGCAGATTCGATTGCTGCAAATATTTCTGAAGGTTCTGGAAGTACAGATGCTAATTTTAATCGATATCTTAAAATGGCTTGGGATTCAAGTCACGAGTGTGTAACTTGGAATTCTAAAGCATTTTTAAGAAATTATATTTCAAAAGAAACTTTTGAAGAAAACAGAATGTTGCTCACTGAACTCGGAAAAATGATTTCGGGATTAAGAAGAAAACTTAAATGACTAATTGCTCAAAGCACAAAGCTCACGGCTCACAGCTAAAATATGAAAGGAGAAAAAATCCCACATAAAATGTTATCCCAAGATGCCTATAGTCAGTGGCTAGGAATTGAAATTCTAGAATGTGAAGTGGGTAGAGTGAAAGTGGGAATGACCATCCGCAAGGAAATGCTCAATAGTATGGATAAAGCGCACGGCGGGATAAGCTATAGTCTCGCGGATACTGCTTTTGGGTTTACCGCAAATACCCACGGTAAATATGCGGTATCAATAGAAACTAGTATTAATCATATAGAAGCACTCGAAGAGGGAGATTACATTACAGCCGAAGCTACCGTAAATCTGCAAAAGACCAAAGTAGGTTTCAATATAGTAGAAGTAAAAAGAGAGAACGAATTAGTAGCGCTTTTTAAAGGCGTAGTGTACAGAACGAATAAAGATTGGGAAAATTAAAGATAACGAATATAGAACCGAAGAATAAAGAATAATGAAGTGATATCTCGATATTCGGTGTTCAAAATTAATCATTCTATATTCAAAGTGAATATTAAATTAAAAAAATGAAACCTAAATAAAGGTTGTTTCGATTTCAACTTCGATTTCGGTTTCGATTTCATTTTATGGAAGCATATATCATAGACGGCGTACGAACGCCCATAGGAAATTATAAAGGAACACTAGGCGCTGTGCGAACGGACGACTTAGGTGCCCTTGTAATGAAGGAACTAGTAAAAAGAAACCCCAACATCCCGCAGGAAGCTTACGATGATGTGATTATGGGCTGTGCCAACCAAGCCGGAGAAGATAACCGAAACGTAGCTCGTATGAGTTTGCTTTTGGCAGGATTGCCATACACGGTGCCTGGAGAAACGGTAAACAGATTGTGCAGTAGCGGACTTTCGGCAATTATCCACGCCAATCGTGCGATTAAGGCTGGCGATGGCGATGTATTTATTTCAGGCGGTGTGGAGAATATGACACGCGGGCCTTGGGTGATTTCTAAAAGTGCCTCTCCCTTCGGAAACGATAGTAAAATGTACGATTCGTCTTTTGGTTGGCGCTTTATTAATCCCAAGATGCAAGAACTATACGGAACTGACGGAATGGGCGTCACTGCTGAAAATTTAGTTGAAAAGCACAATATTTCAAGAGAAGACCAAGATGCATTTGCCTACCATAGCCAGATGAAAGCTACCGAAGCTCAAAAGAGCGGCCGATTGGCAAAAGAAATCGTTCCGGTTGAAATTCCGCAGCGAAAAAAAGACCCAATTATCTTTAAGGAAGACGAGTTTATAAAACCCACGACCACAAAAGAAATCTTGGCAAAACTACGTCCAGCCTTTAAAAAAGAGGGCGGAAGTGTTACAGCAGGAAATGCATCGGGATTGAATGATGGTGCCGCTGCTACGATTATTGCTTCCGAAGATGCCGTAAAGAAGTATAACTTAAAACCCTTGGCAAGGATAGTATCTTCAGCAGTAGTGGGTGTGGAGCCAAGAATTATGGGGATTGGTCCTGTAGAAGCGTCAAACAAAGCACTGAAAAAAGCAGGCTTGACCATGGAGGATATAGACATCATAGAACTTAATGAAGCCTTTGCATCACAAGCTTTGGCCTGTATTAGAGAATGGGGATTAGAAGATGATGACCCTAGGATAAACCCGAATGGTGGTTCTATCGCTATTGGTCATCCGCTAGGGGTAACAGGAACGCGAATAGCATATTCTGCAGCTTTGGAATTACAAGAAACCGGAAAACGATACGCATTGGTTACAATGTGCATTGGCGTGGGACAAGGCTATGCAGCAATAATTGAAAATGTGAATTTATAATTCAGAAGAATGCAAAAAACACAACACTACATACACGGGCAATGGCAATCTGGGCAGGGCGAAGGTGCTCCTGTGTACGATTCCATTACGGGCGAACATTTTACTAGTACCACTGTAGAAGGCTTGGACATCCCATCCATTTTACAATATGGTCGTGACAATGGCGACACGTTGCGAAAAATGACCTTCCAGCAACGTGGAAATATGTTGAAGAGCCTTGCTTTGTACTTGACCAAAAGAAAACAACAATTTTACGAAATCAGTTACCGAACAGGCGCCACAAAACGCGATAGTTGGGTAGACATTGAGGGTGGATTTGGAAACTTGTTTGCCAATGCTTCATTGCGTAAATTATTTCCCAACCAAACGTATCACGTTGAAGGTGATCCTATCGATTTGTCTCGTGGTGGCCGATTTATGGCACATCACATTATGGTGCCTCGCGAAGGGGTGGCGGTACACATCAACGCTTTTAATTTCCCAGTTTGGGGAATGCTGGAAAAGTGTGCGGTAAATTGGATGGCAGGAATGCCGGCCGTGGTTTTGCCTGCACCACAAACAGCTTATTTGACCGAAGCCGTTGTAAGAGAAATCATCGCATCAGGAATTTTACCGGAAGGCGCTCTGCAGCTTATTTCAGGGACGGCTAAAAATATTCTAGATACCGTTGGCTCTCAGGACGTGGTTACATTTACAGGTTCCGCAAAGATTGGTCGCCAATTAAAAACACACCCCCAGTTAACAGCAGAATCGGTGCCATTCACGATGGAAGCCGATAGTTTAAATGCTGCTATTTTAGGAAAAGATGCTGTACCTGGAACTCCGGAATTTGATTTGTTTATCAAGGAAGTCCGCAATGAAATGACGACCAAATGTGGTCAAAAATGTACGGCTATCCGTCGTATCATCGTTCCACAAGATTTAGTGGAAGATGTACAGATCGCGCTTGCCAATCAGTTGGACAAAGTGACCATTGGCGACCCACGACTCAAAGAAGTACGAATGGGAAGTCTCGTGAGCAATGCCCAAAGAGACAGCGTGCGGGAGCAAGTTGCTAAAATTTCAGAAACTGCTAAAATTGTCTACGGAAATACTAATGATTTTGAAGCATTAGGAGCCGATGCTGAAAAAGGTGCATTTATAAAACCTATTTTGCTAAGAGAAGACAATCCGTTGCAAAACGAAAATGCCCACGTGACCGAAGCCTTTGGTCCTGTGAGTACAATTATGCCCTATGATACGCTGGAAGATGCTATTAAATTAGCAAAGATGGGGAAAGGTTCGTTGGTAAGCTCAATCGTGACAAATGACGATAAGATAGCCAGGGAGTATGCTGTAAATGCGGCCACACATCACGGACGTATTTTAATATTGAACCGAGAATCTGCCAAACAAAGTACAGGGCACGGTTCGCCTTTACCCGGATTAATTCACGGTGGTCCGGGACGTGCTGGAGGTGGCGAGGAAATGGGAGGAATGCGAGGCATAAAGCATTATTTGCAACGTTGTGCCATCCAGGGAAGCCCAACAACATTGACGGAGGTTACAGGAATTTATCAAGCTAAAGCCAATTATAAAGAATCGCCAAAACACCCATTTGCATACCATTGGGAAGACATCAAACCGGGAATGTCTATTAAAACCCATAACCGAACGATTACAGATACCGATATTGTGAACTTCGGAAATTTAACGTGGGACCACTTTTATGCACATACCGACATCACGAGTCTGGACGGAAGTATTTTTGAAAAACGAACCGCCCATGGCTATTTTATCATTTCAATGGCTGCCGGATTATTTGTGTATCCTAACAAAGGCCCTGTGGCGGCTAATTATGGATTGGAAGAAATTAGGTTTTTACGTCCAATTTATCACAACGACACTTTGTACGTACGTTTAACGTGCAAACAAAAAGTAGACAGAGATAGCCGCGGAAAAGAGCATCCCAGCGGCATTGTAAAATGGTATGTTGAAATTTTTGATGCCAACGTAGATGCTGCCAACGCTATTTTACCAGAAGGAGCGGAAAAAGAAGACCCATTAGTGTGTATCGCAACTATTTTAACAATGGTTGAAAAGAAACAAGAAGTCTTTACTGAAATGACCACGGAAAAGATTAAATCTTGTCTCAATAAACTTTCAGAAGACACAAAGCCCAAGTGGGGGATAATGACTCCACAGCATATGCTGGAACATTTGGAATATACGTATAGAATAACCGCTGGCGAGATTCAGGATTTTGAAATTGCCACGCCGGAAAAGTATTTGGATAAAGTTCGCGACAGTTTATATAACTACGAGAGATTTCCACAGAACTCACAATTTCCGCAGTTGGAAAAAGACACGTTAGCACCATTAAAGCATCCGGATTTAGAAACCGCAAAACAGAAGTTTTTAGAACAGCGCTACAGGTATTTACAGTTTTTTGAAGAAAATCCCGATGCGGTTTTAAAGAATCTGGTCTTTGGAGAGCTAAACAAATACGAATCGTATCTATTAGAACGGAAACACTTAAACCACCACTTTGAGCAGTTTAACTTAATATAACCCAATCACAATGTCTGGTCGAGCGCAGTCGAGACCTAATTTAAACGATAATTGAAAAATATGACAGCACCCTACGTAAAAGAAGAAATAATAAACGGAATCTCAACCATAGAATTTTTCCACCCGGCGCACAACAGCTTGCCAGGAGATATATTAGCAAAACTTGCTAAGACCATTACTGAGGCAGGTAATAGCGAGGAAGTAAAAGTGATTATCTTAAAAAGCGGTGGCGATAGAACGTTCTGTGCCGGCGCCAGTTTTAAGGAACTCATCAATATAAATGATGCTGGAACAGGAAAGGTGTTTTTTAGTGGCTTCGCAAATGTGATAAATGCAATGCGAAAATGTCCAAAATTTATCATTGGTCGTGTTCAAGGAAAAACAGTAGGTGGCGGCGTAGGTGTTGCCAGTGCGACAGATTATTGTATGGCGACCAAGTTTGCAAGCATCAAATTGAGCGAGCTGAATATAGGAATTGGCCCTTTTGTAGTAGGTCCGGCAGTGGAGCGCAAATTAGGATTGAGCGGTATGAGCCAGATAGCCATAGATGCCAATAGTTTTTACGATGCTGAATGGGCAAGACAAAAAGGATTGTATGCCAGTGTACACGAAAGTACCGAAGCACTCGATGAAGCCGTACAAGCTTTTGCCGAAAACCTTTGCAACTACAATCCTGAAGCAATGAAAGAGATGAAAAAAATTATGTGGGCAGGCACTGAAAACTGGGATGAATTGCTTGCCGAACGAGCGGTTATTTCGGGAAGATTGGTGTTGAGTGAATTTACAAAAGAAACGTTGAAAAGGTTCAAATAGAGAGTAGAGGGTAGTTTTTAGAGGGTAGAAATTATGAAAAGTGAATACCATTTTAAATTTGAAGAACTTACAGTATATCAAAGAGCGATAGAGTTTGGAGAGGTAGTTCATACTCAGGTTTCAAAATTCCCTAAAATTGAAGATTACAGACTTTCTTCTCAGTTTGCAAGAGCAGCAGATTCAATCGCCTTTAATATAGCCGAAGGTTCAGGAAGTTCAGATGCAAGTTTCTTGAATTATCTCAGAATTGCCAGAGATAGTTCTCGAGAAAGTGTTGCGGCAACAACAAAAGCTTTTCTAAGAGGTTATATTACTTTTGAAGAAAGTGAAGAAAACAGAAGAATTTTAGTTGAAATTAATAAAATGCTAGCGGCATTGATGAAACATTTAAAAAATAAAAATAATTGAGACACCAACCTCTACCAACTAAAAACCACCCACTAAAATGATTTACAGCTTCAAAAACCACATACCCGTCATTCACCAATCCAGCTTTGTACATCCACTCGCTGCGGTTACGGGCAATGTGATTATTGGCAAGGACTGTTATATTGGACCTGGTGCGGCGATACGTGGCGATTGGGGCGAGATTATTTTGGAGGATGGAGTGAACGTTCAGGAAAATTGTACGGTGCATATGTTTCCGGGGAAATCTATTGTGTTGCGAGAAGGTGCACACGTAGGTCACGGAGCTATTATTCACGGTGCTAATTTGGGCCGAAACTGTTTGATAGGAATGAACAGCGTGATTATGGACGATGCCGAAATAGGAGATGAATGTATCGTGGGAGCGATGGCGTTTGTAAAAGCTGAAATGAAGTTTGAGCGCAGACAATTAATTGTCGGAAATCCCGCTAAGGTAATTAGAGAAGTAAGTGACGAAATGATTGAATGGAAAACTGCTGGCACTAAACTGTATCAGCAATTACCGGCAGATTGTCACGAAAGTTTAAGGGAAGTGGAACCTTTGAGAACGGTTCCGAAGGACAGACCAAAACAAGAAGATTTTTATAAAACGCTTCAGGAAATGAAAGCGAAAAATAGTAAATAATTTAAGTCACACTGAGCTTGTCGAAGTGCCTTCGATTTGTAATTGTGGCTTCGACAGGCTCAGCCTGACAACAAAGAGACAAATGTCAAAGACAGAATTCAAAATGCCCAAAATGGGCGAAAGTATTACAGAGGGAACCATCATCAATTGGTTGGTACAAGAAGGCGATAGCTTTGAAGAAGGCGATATCCTCGTAGAAGTGGCAACCGATAAAGTAGATAACGAAGTCCCTGCACCCAGTGCTGGAAAGATGATTTCGCATAAAGTTTCGGCAAAAGATGTTGTACCAGTGGGTGAGGTGATTGCAGTATTGGAACTAAAAGAAGGAGCTGCAAAAAAAGACGTCAATTTTGAAGAGAAGGCTGATAAACCAGCTAAAAAACCAGTTCGTTCAAATTCGAGTTCGAGTTCAAAAGCATTCAAGGTAAACGAAAACCTTTTCGTTTCCCCACTAGTAGATGCGATGGCTCGTAAAAACCATATTTCGTATGAGGAGTTAGCACGTATTTCAGGAACAGGAAAAGACGGAAGGCTTCGGAAAAGTGATGTAACTAATTATTTAAATGAAGGCAGACCATTTCAATTTGCGCAAGCAGTTGCAGAATCATCAGGCTTTCAGGTTCCAGATTTAAAGTTTGATAAGGGAACGGGAAAGATTGTGGAAATGGACCGAATGCGCGAGATGATTGCAGACCATATGGTATATAGCAAACATACATCGCCCCACGTAACGGCTTATGTGGAAGCAGACCTTACCAATATGGTACAAT
Source organism: Marinirhabdus gelatinilytica (assembly GCF_003353425.1). Taxonomy (GTDB): domain Bacteria; phylum Bacteroidota; class Bacteroidia; order Flavobacteriales; family Flavobacteriaceae; genus Marinirhabdus; species Marinirhabdus gelatinilytica. The sequence goes on along the minus strand of NZ_QRAO01000006.1, from coordinate 12,016 downwards.
GGAGAAATGAAAATAAGCTAAAGTTCCAGGAGAAAAACGGCGAAAAACTAACATTCACTCCGCTGTTTATCGAGGCAGTAGCAAATGCCATTAAGGACTTCCCAATGATAAATTCCTCCTTGGATGGAAAGAATATCATTGTAAAAGAAGACATCAATATCGGTATGGCAACCGCTTTGCCTTCGGGAAATTTAATCGTTCCCGTAGTTAAGAATGCTGATAAAAAAGATTTGAAAGAATTAGCTGCATCGACCAACAAATTAGTAGAAAAATCACGTGCGGGCAGTTTAAAAGGCGACGATTTAAAAGGTAGCACCTTTACGATTAGCAATGTTGGGACCTTCGGAAGTCTAATGGGAACGCCTATTATCAATCAGCCAGAAGCGGCAATTCTTGCTACAGGAATTATAAAGAAACGCGCTGAGGTTATCGAAAAAGAAGAGGGAGACATTATTGAAATTAGAAGTATGATGTATCTCTCACTTTCCTTTGACCATAGAATTGTAGATGGGTATTTGGCAGGCTCATTCTTAAAAAGAATTGCAGATAATATGGAAGGGTTTGATGTGGATAGAAAGTATTAAGCTTGTCTGGTCGAGCGCAGTCGAGACCTTCATAAAATAGATTGCACTTAAATCATTTAACCGAATGCGCAACGAGTGCGCATTGACTGAGTATGAAAATAACTAAAAAACAAACACTTAAAGCCTTTAAAAATCTCGTCACTGCTAAAGCAATGACCGAAATCTATGAGGAGAATTTTAAGGTGGTATCAAAATATGTACACGCCACTTCGCGTGGACACGAAGTGATACAAACGGCCGTTGGGATGCAATTGCAGCCTCAGGACTATATGTTTCCGTATTATCGAGATGATTCGATGTTACTGGCAATTGGGATGACGCCTTATGAGTTAATGTTGCAGGTGCTTGCGAAAAAAGACGACCCTTTTTCTGCAGGCCGTACGTATTATTCACATCCTAGTTTAAAGGATGACGACAAACCTAAAATTCCGCATCAAAGTAGTGCTACAGGGATGCAGGCGATTCCGGCGACCGGGGTTGCAATGGGCTTTTGGTATAAGGAGAGTTTAGGACAGGATGAGCCGATTGCGAAACAAGTGCACAATGACCAGCCCATTGTAGTTTGTAGCTTGGGTGATGCTAGTGTAACTGAAGGCGAAATAGCCGAAGCTTTCCAGATGGCAGCGTTAAAGCAATTACCCATTTTGTATTTGGTACAGGACAATGGTTGGGATATTTCAGCCAACGAAGCCGAAACCCGTGCTCAAAATGCAGCAGAATATGCCGCTGGATTCCACGGATTGGAAGCCATTTCTATAGATGGAACCGATTTTGAAGAAAGCTACACGACGGTACAAAACGCTATCGAAACTATTCGGAAGGAGCGCCGTCCTATTTTAATTCACGCCAAAGTTCCATTGCTGAACCATCATACTTCGGGCGTTCGGATGGAATTTTATCGCGACGATTTGGACGAGGCAAGGAGCCGGGACCCGTATCCGAAAATGTTGAAATTACTTCAGAGTTTTAATGTTTCAGAAGAAGAAATAAAGGAAATCGAAACCGAAATCGAAACTGAAGTTGAAAAATCACTCAAGCGTGCCTTAGAAGCAGAAGACCCAAAACCCGAAGATTTATTTACACACGATTTTGCGCCAACACCAATTACACAAGAAGTAGGAGAGCGTTCGCCAGAAGGCGGAGAAAAAGTGGTGATGGTAGATTGTGCTCTCTTTGCTATTGAAGAATTAATGGCGAAGCATCCTGAGTGTTTGTTGTACGGACAAGACGTGGGAGGTAGGCTAGGAGGTGTGTTTAGAGAAGCGGCTACCCTGGCGCAAAAATTTGGCGATAATCGTGTGTTTAACACGCCTATTCAAGAAGCATTTATAGTGGGCTCTACCGTGGGGATGAGTGCCGTAGGATTGAAGCCTATTGTGGAGGTTCAGTTTGCCGATTATATTTGGCCGGGTCTCAATCAATTATTTACAGAAGTTTCTCGAAGCTGTTATCTCTCCAACGGAAAATGGCCCGTATCTATGATTTTGCGCGTGCCTATTGGTGCTTATGGAAGTGGTGGTCCTTATCATTCCTCTTCGGTTGAAAGTATCGTGACAAACATCAGAGGCTTAAAAATTGCGTATCCAAGTAATGGAGCCGATTTAAAAGGCTTGATGAAAGCCGCCTATTACGATCCTAATCCGGTAGTGATTTTTGAACATAAAGGATTGTATTGGAGTAAGGTAAAAGGAACCAAAGGCGCTACCAGCCTGGAACCTGCCGAAGATTATATCTTACCTTTTGGAAAAGCGTGGGTATTGCAGGAAATCTGGCCACAGGAAGAAGAGGAAACATTAAGCATTATTTCTTACGGAATGGGCGTGCATTGGGCATATAACGCTACACGTGAGTTAGGTGTGACCGATACGGTTGAAATTGTTGACCTTCGAACACTGCATCCCATAGATTGGGACACTATTTTTAAGAGCGCCAAAAAATGCGGAAAAGTACTGGTGGTAACCGAAGAACCTTCTGAAAATGGATTTGCCCGAAGTATCCAGGGTAAAATCCAAGAGGAGTGCTTTCAGGAATTGGATGCTCCTGTAATGCTCATAGGTTCAGAAAATATGCCAGCAATTCCTTTAAATTCGGTATTGGAAGAGACTATGATCCCTTCAACTAAAAAGGTAAGGGTGAAGATTGAGGAGATTTTAAACTACTAAAATTTCTGTATCTTTTCAGTCCAATTACCACTATGCGATTTTGCTTATTATTGCTTTTAGGTTGCTTTCAAGTTAGTCAGGCTCAAGATGAGGTATCTGTTTTAATAGATAGTTTAGCTGGAGCTTCTTCTCCTGTAGAAAAAACACATTTAAGTCTCTCTATCGCCGAACAATTACAGCATTCTAATTGGTCACGTGCAATACATTTTCTTGATGTTGCTAAGGAAACTGCAACAACATCTAATAGCGATTCCTTACTCGCTGAAGTGAATATGGTAGCTGGCGATATGTATTCAAACAAAGATGCGCTGGATATTGCACTGGAAAATTATTTAAAAGCGTATGATTACTATGAAGATAAAAAGCCCTCAGAACGTTTTAGATTAGAGAATAATCTGGCTATCGTCTATGCCAGGAGCAATAACGAAGAGAGTGCTTTGACGTATTTTGATAAAGTGTATCAATATCAGTTAGCGCAAAAAGATTCTTTGGTTTTGGCACAGATTCTCAACAATATGGGGAATCTGTATCTTGGCAAGAATGCAGATTCGGCCTTGACATATTTTGAAAAAGCAGAGCAATTAGCCGCTAAAATTAATAATCCAGACCTCTCTATTTATGTACAAACCAATCTTGGGCGTAGCTATCTTAAGAAAAATGAAATGAATAAAGCGAGAGCGTCTTTTCAGAAGGCTTTAAATACACTTTCAAAAACAACTAATGTACGAACCGTTTCGTTTTTAAATAATGAAATGGCACAATTCTATGCTGAAAACAAGCAATTAGATTCTGCTTTGTTGTATGCAAAAAAAGTAGTGGCGGCTAATGATACGCTGGCCCCATTTAGTTTTGAACAGCAAGATGCAGTGGAACTAGTGTATAAGAGTTTGTTAGAAAAAGGCGCATATAAGGAGGCATCAACATATTTTGAAAAATTCAACCAAATTAGAGACTCCCTTGCGTTAGAGGACAAACTTGTAAATGTAGAGCGAGTTATCATTGAGGAAAAATATCGCAATAAGGATAAAATACGCGAGTTGGAAGAAGGAAAGCAACGCGCTAGAAATTATATGATTCTACTGGCTTTATTAGTGGCACTTGTAATATTAGGTGCCTTGTTGCTTAGGTATAGAGCAAAATTAAAAAACACCATACTTGAAAAACAACTTGCCACGGCCAAGCAAAAAGAACTTAACACACAGCTTCAATTAAAGAACAAAGAGTTGGTAGGGAAAGCAATGATTGAACTACACCGCACCGAAATTATTGAAGAAATATTGACAGACCTAAAATCAGTACGTTTAAAAGCGGCTAAAAGAGAAACCCAAAATGCCATAGATTATGTGGTTAAACGGCTGAAAAGAGATACAAATACCAATTTGTGGGAGGAATTTGAATTGCGTTTTGAGCAGGTACACGAATCTTTTTATAAAAACCTCATTACTAAGCATCCCGATTTAACTCCCAAGGATAAGCGTTTATGTGCACTTTTAAAATTAAACCTCACCTCTAAAGAGATTGCACAAATTACGGGACAGACAGCAAAATCTGTTGAAAACGCACGTACAAGACTACGGAAAAAACTTGATATTACACATTCTGAGACAGATCTTTCTGCCTACTTATTCAGTTTCGACTGAAATATTTTTACTTTTTTATAAGATCGTAAACCACTGATTATCAATTATATGAAAATAATTGAGTGGTGTTGCTATGGTTAGTAATTAGCTGTGAGTGTTTTTGTGGTGGCTATAAAATTTTGATTGCAACATTCTGCATTTACATTTGTTTCAGAATTAATAGCAAAGCCAGGTGCGCTATAAACTTCAAGATAGAAAATGAAGAAAATTACAGAAGATAAAAACGAGCTAGACGAACTTTTTGAGAACAACAAGGACAAAAAAAATGCCCTCAAGAAGATCGTGAAAAAACTAGAAGAAAATGAAAACACGAACAGAAAACAATAACCTAAAAAAGTTGAATATCATGAAAACAATTTTTACATTTTTGGCCCTAGTGGTCATTACAGCTGCACAAGCACAATGGAACGCAGATACCGCAGTGAACACATTGGTTGCAGACACACAAGCTGGAACTATGCATGCCAAGGGCACCTCTACGGGCGAAACCTATGTGGTTTTTTGGAAATCAGTTCCCGCACCCACAAACTTCGAACTTAGAATGCAAGTACTGGATGCAGATGGAAACCAAACCTTGGGGCCAGATGGTATGCTCATAAGCGACCAAATACCCATGGGCACATTTACGGTTACTATGACTACCGTAGTAGATGCAAACGACAACTTATACGTAGGTGTTACAGGAACTGGCGGGGGTGATCCTGCTTTTGTATATAAACTTGATACCAGTGGGCAGAGTTTATGGGCTAATAACAGTGTAGGTAGCGGTTTTTTAGTAACCGTACTGCCACTTGCCTCTGGTGATGCAATTGTGGGTATGTTGGGCAATAGCGGTGGCGTCATGCAAAAATATGATAGCACAGGTACAGCAGTATGGCCAAGCGTGCAATCTATAGGTACTGGTGCTGGCTTTAAGGCTCCCGCAAACTTTTTTGAGCTGCCTGGTGGCGAGTTTATGTTGGTGCACCATGTATTGGTAGGCGGTGTAAATTCTAATCTCTATGCACAACGATATGATGTGGACGGAGCCCCACAATGGGCTAACGATACACAACTGTCTAATAGAACTACACTGTATAACCGTACCTATACGGGAACACAAGGAGATGGCGCTGTATTTATGAGTTATTTTGGCAGTAATGGAAGCCGTTTCGATGCATTCTTACAACGTATCAATCCAGATGGTACTTTGCCATGGGGGTTAAATGGTTCAGACTTTGCAACAGACGATGTGAATTACGAAACCAACGTAGACCTCGCAATTACTGCAGACGAGAGTACTATTTACGTAAATTCTAGATATACCAATACCGGACAATCCATGACAGGCACCTATATCCAGAAATTTGATACTGCTAACGGGAATAGGTTATTTACAGATGCAGCCAAAGAAGTGTTTGCTATTGGAGATGAAACTGTGCCGGCCGGAAAAATGCATTTATTTAACAATACCCCTTGGTTTGTAGTGAACAGCGGGTTTAATAACGGAGCAACGCCTACAGAATTGGAAGCAGTGTACTTAGATGCAAATGGCGATTTTGTATGGGCATCCGAAACAATACCCTTGGCTACATTTGTAGCAAATAAAGGTGCGGTTGAATATACCAAACCCGTAAATGGGCAAAGTGTTGTTGTGTTTATTGAGGATAAAGGTGCCGGTGAAAGAATATATGCCCAAAACTCTGAAGACCCAAATGCATGTACCATAGCAATCACATGTCCAGCTACAGTGGTAGTGGAGACAGATGCAGGAATGTGTACAGCTTCAGCAGTTATTTTGGGGACAGCTAGCACCAATGGATGTAATGGAGAAATAGTGACCAACGATGCACCCGCTGTTTTCCCAATTGGAGAAACTACGGTAACTTGGACTGTAGATGATGGAACCACCACGGAAACTTGTGTACAACTTGTCGTGGTTGAAGATAATATAGCTCCCACAATTACCTGCCCCCAAGATGCTGCAGTTGAGGTTGCTACTGGATCACAATATACATTGCCAGATTATTTTGATAACGGTGAAGCCTCTGCAATAGATAATTGTACCGACCCAGTTACAATGACATCACAAGACCCTGCTCCAGGAACCGAACTTGCCGTGGGGACACACCAAATTACGTTGACTGCAGAAGATGAATATGGAAATGAATCTACCTGTAGCTTCCAACTTACTGTTGATGATGTATTGGGTACCGAAATTTTTACAAACAAAAGTATCTCCTTGTATCCTAATCCAACCAGTGGTACTGTTACATTGAGCAATCCCTCAAATTTCAATTTGAAGAGCATCCAAGTATACAGTGTTTCCGGAAGATTGATTAAAAATATCGATATTGAAGAAATGGGAACCAGTAAAGTGTTGTCTATGGCAGAGATGGTAAGAGGTGCCTACTTCTTATTGATCACAGGTGAAGAGGGCCAAGCGACAAAAAAGATCATCAAAAATTAAAAAAGCAACGTAGTATAGCTTATAAAACAAAAGCCAATCAATATTTTTTGATTGGCTTTTTTTATGTGCCGTAATTTGTTGTAACAGTTAGTTGTTTTCCATAACCCCAGGAGGGTATTCAGCTAAGATCTCAGCAACTATTTCACGGATTTTTGCCTCTCTTTTGTCAATATCGCTACCTGTGTATAATTGGGAACTTCCTATGCCCTGCCATACCAGTTCGTTGGTTTTGGCGTCTATCAAGTCTATATATAAACTTCCTTCAGTAGAACGGGAAACGGTATTTCCCCAGCGACCGCCCCACCAAGGGTTCCAGCCCCAACCCCAACCAAAGTTGTTGTTGTACACATCTACGCGTTCACGTTCTTTGGTAAAGATGCTCACCAAAAGGGAAGGGGTTTGTGATTTCGTCATTCCCTTGGCCTGAAGATTTGCTTCAATAGCTCGAAGGATCCGTTTTTTGTCCAAGTCGCTTATCTGGGCTTCATCGATGCCCGGTTTGTAAAAAGCGAAGGAGTTATAATTGCTGAAATTTGCTTTTCGGTCGTAATCGGTTGCCACCCTTACCGAAGTACAGGAAGCAAATACTACGAACAACAGTAAAAGCGGGGTTAATTTAAAGATTCTCATAGCGTAATTTTTTTAAAATAATGATTCGTCAACGAAATTGGGAAGCGTGACCTTGAGGTTTGGGTTGCGGTCCATTTCTCTTTTAATGGCGAAAATAGCTTCATCGTTTCGTGCCCAACTTCGTCTTGCTATTCCGTTATTTACATCCCAGAACAGCATGCTTTCCAAACGGCGTTGCGCATTGGTACTACCATCAAGAACCATGCCGAACCCGCCATTGATCACCTCTCCCCAGCCTACACCACCACCGTTATGGATGCTTACCCAGGTAGCTCCACGAAAGCTGTCGCCAATCACGTTGTGTATGGCCATATCTGCCGTAAAGCGGCTTCCGTCGTATATGTTGCTGGTTTCCCGGTAGGGGGAATCGGTACCGGAAACATCGTGGTGGTCACGACCCAGTATCACTGGTCCAATTTTTCCTTCTGAAATAGCTTTGTTGAAAGCACTGGCTATTTTCATCCTCCCTTCGGCATCTGCATATAGAATACGTGCCTGGCTGCCCACGACCAGTTTATTTTCTTGGGCACCCTTTATCCAGGTGATGTTATCCTGCATTTGTTGCTGTATTTCTGAAGGTGAATTCTTCATGATTTTTTCCAGTACCTCACAAGCCAAGTCATCAGTTTTTTGAAGATCTTCAGGCTTCCCGGAAGCGCACACCCAACGGAAGGGTCCAAAACCATAGTCAAAGCACATAGGTCCCATGATATCCTGTACGTAGCTTGGGTATTTGAATTCTCTTCCTAGCTCAGGATTGTCCGCCATTACATTGGCTCCCGCTCGGGAAGCTTCCAATAGAAAGGCATTTCCGTAGTCGAAGAAATACGTGCCATTTTCAGTATGCTTGTTGATTGCCTCAGTCTGGCGCCTCAATGATTTTTGAACTTCTTCCTTAAATTTCTCAGGATTGTTTGCCATCATCTCGTTTGCTTCCTCATAGCTTAATCCTGCCGGATAATAGCCGCCGGCCCAAGGGTTGTGGAGAGAAGTTTGGTCGCTTCCCAAATCTATTTTAATATTTTCTTTATCAAAATGCTCCCATACGTCAACAATATTTCCATCGTAGGCAATAGAAACCGTTTCTTTTGCTGTGATAGCTTTCTGTACACGAACCGATAATTCATCCAAATCTGAAATCACTTCGTCTACCCAACCTTGGCTATAACGTGTTTTGGTTGCTTTTTTATTTACTTCGGCACATACGGTCACACAGCCTGCAATATTTCCTGCTTTAGGCTGTGCGCCACTCATTCCTCCTAAACCAGAGGTTACAAATAAGCCTCCGCTGGGTTCTTTTTTTATTTTTCTGAAACCATTCAAAACTGTAATCGTAGTTCCGTGAACTATGCCTTGTGGACCAATGTACATATAGCTTCCCGCTGTCATCTGGCCGTATTGTGTAACGCCCAGGGCATTAAATTTTTCCCAGTCGTCGGGTTGCGAGTAGTTGGGGATCATCATTCCGTTTGTAACGACAACACGAGGTGCATCTTTATGGGAAGGAAATAACCCAAGTGGATGCCCAGAATACATCACGAGGGTTTGCTCGTCTGTCATTTCAGCAAGATATTGCATTACCAATCTGTATTGCGCCCAGTTCTGGAACACAGCGCCGTTGCCTCCATAGGTAATGAGCTCGTGGGGATGTTGCGCTACGGCGTGGTCCAGATTGTTCTGTATCATCAACATAATAGCTTTTGCCTGTTCACTCTTTCCGGGATATTCGGCAATAGGACGAGCGTAGATTTTGTAATCCGGTCTATAACGATACATATAAATCCTTCCGTAGTCTTTCAGTTCTTTTTTAAACTCGGGTAGGAGGGTGGCGTGATGCTCTGGGTTAAAATATCTTAGGGCATTTTTTAAAGCAAGGGTTTCCTCTTCAGCAGAAAGTATTTTTTTACGCTTGGGTGCGTGGTTTACTCCTGTATCATAAGGTTTTGCCTCTGGAAGTTGCTTTGGGATGCCTTGTAAAATTTCGTCTTTGAATGTCATATACTAAGTTAATGAGTTTAGATGTTGGGAAGTTTAGTTATTCTCATCCTTTTTGCGTTTGCTGAGCGGAGTTGAGGGATTAAATCCATAAGGACAATGCCTGCAACCGCTTTCACAGCAATAACCACGTTTTAAGTGATATTGCTCTGTAAAGCATCTATAACCTTCTGGCGTGAGGTAGTAATCTCCTTCTTCTATTTCTATCTTTTTCTTTGGGAATAGCATATAACAAAAATACCAAATTCTTATCTTGTAGGTGTGATTGTAGTTGTGAATAGATTTTTACTTCGGAAAGGCTTTAACGGGATTGCCCTTTGGCCCTTTGTAATTCTTCGGAAAAAGGAGATGAAAACGGATAAACGTATGTTGAACCACGAGCGAATTCACATACTACAACAAGCCGAATTGTTGGTTGTCTTTTTTTACATATGGTACGGTGCTGAATTTTTTGTGAGATGGTTTCAGTATAAAAACAAGTATGTTGCCTACCGAAACATAAGTTTTGAAAGGGAAGCGTACGCAAACGAAAAAGACCTCGACTATTGTAAGAGGAGGTCTTTTTTTGGGTTTATTGGTTATATCTAAGCTGTTTTCTTAGTCAATTTTGTTTTGTAAAGTCTTGACTTCTTTTTTCAGGAATTCAATTTCAGATTGTTGCTCTTGAATAGCTTTGAGCATAATAGGAATTAATCCCACATAGTTTACACCTTTCAAGGATTTTATTTCTGAATTTTCTAAATCCACCTTTTTTTCCTTTACCAATTCAGGCAAAATTTCTTCGATCTCTTGGGCAATCAAGCCGTATTCGTTTTCTTGAGTCATTGGGGCTTTCCTTCCAGTGGCTTTAAGCTCAATGCGTGAGGCGACCTTTATTGGGACGTCCTTTTTATCAATCACTTTGTCGTATACTACAGGACGTAATTTATTAATGGTAGCAGTTGCGTTATCAATATTTCTTATGTTCTTTTTAACTCGCACATCAGATGTGTTAATAAGCATTCCCGCATAGTAAATATCCTGATCGCTATTAATATCACCAGCAAAATACCCTGCCCAGTCTAAAGAAATATCAACTGGCTCTCCGTATATTCCGAAGAAACCATATCCATAAGCACCAAAAGCTCCTTGGGCTAAAATTCCATAGTAGCCCGTAGCTATCATGCCTGCTCCGGCAGCTGGATTTGGGTTGAATGCTTCAACTGCGGACCAATTGGAAGCCACGTTCGTGATATTTGAGAAGATAGCACCCTGAGTATCACTTGCCTCTACAGTTTCAAGGCTGCTAAGGGCTGCTCCTCCTTTATTGATAGCGATGTTTCCGTTGTTGCCAACTCTAAATCTTTCTATGCCACCAGTTGAAAGGCCAACTATATCTGCTCCAATACGATACATGCCTGAATCCGTATCGGTATTCCAGGAAACAATTGGGCTTACGGCCGTCCCATCCTGAAACAATTGAAAGCTTCCTGCATTAGTTATTTCCAGTGCATTGGTGTTATTAGTTCTAAATCTTAGCCCGACATTATCTGTTGTACCCATGAAATCTGTTGCTGCGGTAGTCCCTGCATTTCCGTTCTTTTTCCAGTCTTTATTGCCATCGACCGAAACCCAAGAAGTTGCTGTAGCGTCCCAAACCAATAGTCCTGGGCCTGTAGTTGTATTGGTGTTATAGACTAGTAGTCCATTGGGAGCTCCGCCAGTAATGGGGGCAATTGTGCTTAAGTCTGCAATGTCTATTCTGGGAATAAGAACTCCTTTATCTGCACTGGATACATCAAGTATAGACCCTGCTGTTGGTGTGATTGTGTTAATCCCTACTTGGGCAACAATTGAAAATGTTGAAAATAGGAAGACCAAATAAAAAATGGACAATCTTGTTGTGGTAGTGTATTGCTTTTTCATAATATTTTAATTATAAAAAGCAGGTAAGCAGGGTAGATTTGGGTGGTAAATCTATGATTAATTAACAATAGTAATTAAAATAATTTAATTATTTTGTTAAATTACTGTAGGAAAATTAATATAATTTTCTAGAAGATAAGTAGTAAGCTGCTATTTGAGATGGAAAAACAGTTGTTGGTATTAAAATTCCACATTTTTCTACAGCAACCTGAACTTTATTGATATAGATTCTTTTCTGTATGCAAAAAAACACCCCTACCAAAGCTGATAGGGGTGTTCTTGTGATTTTGTTTATGACCTTTAGCTCTATATTTTTATTACTCTTTTAGTTATGGAGCCATCTTCGGTAGTAATGTTTACAAAATAAATAGCCGAGTCCAAATTACTTAGATCAAGTTGGAAATTTCTTGTACTGTTCTTTATGTCATATAACTTCTGGCCTAATATTCCATAAACAGAAATTTCTTTAATGTTAGATTTCTCTGAAACGATATTCAAAATCCCATCTGTTGGATTTGGATGGATTGAAATACCCTTCAGGTCTGAACTCCCGACACCCAGCTGTGGGTCGCGCTCGAAGAGCACCGTGAACCTGCGGTCCTGGTTCGCCTTGTTGCTCCTGAAGGTATAGTCCCCCTGGGTGAGGTCTGT
>NZ_QRAO01000005.1:158081-211833 GCF_003353425.1 Marinirhabdus gelatinilytica | reverse complement strand
GGTCACGTCCACGTTGATCGTACCGTTGTTCAACACCGTCGCAGAGGGGTCCACCTGCACCACGCTGCCCTGGTGGTCCACCTGGAGGGTGCCGTCAACCGTCATGTTTCCTTGGATTTGAATGTATTCACCGGCATTTACAGTAAGGGTTGCGCCACTGCTAACCATAATGCTACAAGCATCAATATTGCCATTGGTTTCAGTGCTGTAATTTCCTGTAATTACCGCAAGATCCGTGCTCGTTGGGACACCAGTAGGTGACCAAGAAGCACCATCCCAGGTTTTAGCAGAGCTTAGGCTAATTTGAATATCGTCAACAGCCATATCGCTGGTAAATCCATTACCCAATAGTGCATTTAGTCTAATTTTAATTGTTTTTCCTGAGTATTTGCAAAGATCTACGGTTGTATCATTAAACCAGTTGGCTCCTTGATTGCCAGTTTCTGACCATTCTGTATCCCAAGTAGTGCCACCATCTTCACTAACTTCAATAGAAAGTGTTCCCATAGCGGTTCCGGACATATGATAGTCGAAACTTAACTGGGCTTTTTGGTCACTTGGAATTTTAATACACGGGGAGCCAAGTATGGCACTTCTAGGACCGGTGCCTTGGCCTCCAATATCTGATGATTCCACATAGATGTATAGGTCGCCTTGATTCGATCCTGAAGGGCCAGTTCCGCTGGAAGGTGTGGTATGACGAGAACGAATCCAAGAACTATTGGTAGAACAGGTTGCGGTTTCCTGTTCCCAAGACTTTGTTTCAAAATCCATAACGTATGGAAACGTATCGATGGTTTCTCTACAAACAGGGGCATTTTCTCCGTTATCATATAGGCATTGTAGCACATCTATTGGTTCAACCAGTGCAGATACCGCATTTCCAGTATTATAGGAGAGACTGGGTGTGGTTTCGCCGGGAGATAGTACTTGCACAAATGCGGTGGTGCCACTACTGCCTCGATTGCCCGAACCAGTGGTGTAACAGCGACTGTCGCCACCCACTCTTTTGGCACCCTGTAAAGCAGCCATCAATCTATCGGCAAGGGTTCCCTCGGCATTTAAAAAAGCACTCTGCATGTCATTTAAAATATCATCACGTCCTCCACTTGTTGAAGAATCCAAAATATTTCCTTGAATAGATATTGTAAATTCTGCATTGTCAAATTGTATGTCATTGGCGTAATTACCATTGCTACTACCTGTGAATCCAGCTGCGCCAGGGCTGTCAACACCTACGACGCCGTATTGTCTTGATGCAGAACCACCATCGGCGGCCACAGTTGCGTTAATAATTTCCTGAGGAGTATCGCCATTCAACATTCTATTTCGGGCGAATGTTTGGGTCGAGGAGTTGTAGGATGCCTGTGAATGGATTGCTCCAACAATATTATCAGCATTGGTGGTTCCATCGGTAATAAGGTCGCTCAAAAAGACAATACCACCACTAATCGTAGGAACACAGCTACAACCGGCACCTCCAACTTGGCCTGTTGTCTTGTCGTATGCTACAATAGAAAAAGTATCTCCCATGGCATCCTTTTCAGGGTCTGCAACAGGTTGGGGTAAAATTTCTTCAGTATGATTATTGGTTTCTAAGGTGTTGTTTTCTGTAAGAAAAAAAATAGTTGATAAAAGTAAAGTAGCTCCAACTAGAGCCATTTTACCGGGGTGCTTTAGTATTTTTTTATTCATGATGAGGGGGGCTTAAAAAATTTATTTAAGATTATAATTGTTGTAAAAGTGTTATTGTTAAATAGGTGTCCTGTGCGTTATCCGTAATGCTGTTGTTTCCATTATATGGGCCTGAACAGATACCGAAGAAAGCATAGCCACTAGCTGGACCACCACAAAGGGATGATACGTTTAAGCTATTTGGGTCCACATTTTCATGGTCCCAGAGCCGTGCACGTACCCTAATATTATAAGTGTCCCCCTCATTTAAATTTACGAAGTGAACTATTGTAGTTTGACGGCCAAGTGCTTGAAAAGCGTTAGTAGGAGTCCTTTTGGTGTTGGAAGACACTGTGCTTTCTCCAACCTTTACATTGTCTATCTCTAACATATAGGAACCGTGTACCGTACATTCTCGGGATGTGTCCAGTATGTTAGCAGCAGCTATATAACCCGTCACGTGTATTTCGTAGGTTCCTGTGTATGGGGCTACAAAATTTTGATCTAAACCGGGGATGGTATAGGTAGTTGTTGTATTGGCGGCACGTACCGTCTCGGTTTGTTCAAACTGAGTGGTGAAGCCTTCGTTGAACATTTTTTCCCATCTCGATCCATCCCAAAAGTAGAAACCAGGCGATACCTTGTCTACTCCGCTGCCTAGGTTTGATGTGTTGTACACCCATAGCCCTTCTTGGATAGGGGTTGAAATGGTGGTAACATCATTCCTGGATTGTAGCGATACATTAGGAATCATGAGACCTTTGTCTTCACTTTTAAGCTGAAGAATGGCGCCATCATCAGCGGTGTGGTCTCCAGAAGGTGATTCTCCAATTACTACCTGAGCTGATAGCCCTAGAGATGCTAGCAGTGTGATGAGTAGGAAATGTACTGTAGTATAATTTTTCATGTCAATTAAATTATGATAGGACTACTGATGTTGATTAATGTTGTTTGACTAGACTAATGGTCATGGTGCCTCGCTGGGCATCATTAATACTGTTTCCAGAATAACCGCTCGTGTCCTTTCCAAAAGTGCCAGTTGTAACGTTGTTAGCTAGCCACTCTCTTCCTTGTACGGCAAATCTGTACGTGGTTCCAGCGTTCAGGTCAATATTGTAAACAATGGAAGCGCTTTGGGCCAAGTTATTTACAGTTGTGCTACCCAATCGTTTTGAGGAAGTGGTGATGTACGTTTCTTTTAAGGTAGTAAAGCTTGTTGCAGCAGTGTCGGTAAAGCTTACATTATCTATGGCTATATCTGCTTGCCAAGTGGAACCGGTTACTCTGTTAAATCTCAATTGTATAGATCCTCCAATGTATGCAGATAAATCTACATTTTCAGTCCTCCAAGTATTACCTTGGTTCCCGGTTTGAGACCAAATAGAGGTCCACGACCCACCATTGTCATCACTTACTTCTAGATCGAAAGTTCCCATGTCTGCTGCGCCATACATATGATAATCGAAACTGAATGTTGCTGCGGGTACAGCGCTAAGGTCAAAGCAGGGTGAGTTGAAAATAGCCTGCATGTCTGGATATCCAGTGCCATTTCCAGAAGCTTCGACGTACATATACCAGTTTCCGTTAGATGCTGAACCTGGCCCAGTATTTCCACTGGGTGTGCCATTGGCATCACGTGTCCAATCGAGATCATCGGCGGTAGATTGTGTCCAAGCGCCTAATCCACTTTCAAAACTTTCAGTGTATGGAAATGCTGAAATCCCTCCAGCACAGCCTCCGCCACCACCGCCGCCACCGCCACCGCCGCCAGAGGTGACCATAGCCAGGCTAATAGATCCTTGTGCTGCCCCATCTCCTGTGGTACTCACCAAATCACCAGCAGCATAATAGCCTTCCACCCTAATTTGATAGGTGCCGCTAAATGGAACCGTTATATCGCCTGTGTCCAGTCCTGGAAGTGTTACGTAAGAGACATTGCTCGTACTTGCTGTTACCTCAGAGGTTTGTTCCCAATTTAGGGTGTAACCTTGTGTGTAGAAACGACGCCAGGATGTGCCGTTAAAATAGTAAAATCCTGGGACTACCTCAGTGCCTGCACTTCCTGCAGTGGCCGTATTGTACACTAGTAACCCTGTAGAAGGAAATGGGGTAATTGTGGTAGTATCATCGGTACCGGTGAGAGCGATTTTGGTCATTAAAAACCCTTTATCCGTTGCAGTTATGTCCAGAACAGATGATGCGTCTGGTGATGTAGTGTTAACCCCCACCTGTGCGCTAGAGAAAAACGAACATAAAAGCACACAACTGCACACAAGTAATAGTTGTTTTGGTATGGTAAAAAATTTCATATTGTACTACTTTAATTCAACCAAACTGAAGTATATCTGCGTAGATATTTGTTTCCAGTATTATAGTTGTTGTTTAGTTATTGCTGTTTTATAAGTGTGATGGAAATTGAACCGCGCTGGGCGTTGTCAACTCCGCTAGCCCCAGGGTAACCGCTTGTATCTTTACCAAAGGTTCCAGTGCCAACATTGTTTCTGGACCATTCCCTGCCCGAAGCAGTAAAACGGTATGTGTCAAGAATATCTAGGTCTACTGTATAGATTATAGTTGTGTTTTGCGGCAAATTGTTCAAGGTTGTACTTCCAATTCTCTTAGAGGTGGAAGTCACATACTTTTCTTCAACACGTACAGGTAGCCCAAGGAGCCCGGTTGTCATATTCAGGCTAATGGAAGCTTGCCCTACACCTTCTGAAGTTGTGCTCGATAGATTGCCGCAGGCGTAAGCTGTTTCAACTTTTATTTGATAAGTTCCAGAATAAGGAACAGTTATAAAACCAGTGTCCAGACCTGAGATTTGAGTATAAACAGAGCTTAGTACACTTGCATTGGTCTGGGACGTCTGGTCAAACTTAATGCCATAACCTCTATTGTAGAAGCGTTGCCATTGAGTCCCGTTCCAATAATAGAAACCGGGTGTTACCTGGATTGGTAATGCGCCGGCTATTACTGTATTGTATACCAGAAGACCTACGGTCGCAGCGGGGGTTATGGTGGTGTTGTCGTTTGTGCCAGTAAGTTCAACATGAGGAATTAATAATCCTTTGCTATCGCTAAATATATCTAGCAAGGCTCCGTTTGCTGGAGCAGTAGTGTTAATTCCTGCTTGCGCTTTAATTTCAGTAATGGATACTGAAAGTAAAAAAAATGTAACTAAAGCGAAAGCGGGGGAGGCTTTAAAGTACATAAGTAGTATGTTTAACGATTTGGTGTGCCAATAGTACGAATAAAACACGATTAAAACCAAATTTATTCGATGAAATACATAATTTTTTAAGAAACCTTTAAAATACTATTTCGATTTTTATAAGTAAATACTTACAAAATTTGTTGAAATGGTTGAATATGTTGTTGTTTTCTCTAAAACCAGACAACCACTTTATTTTGTATACATCTAAAAATAAGATGAATAGTGTTAAAAGTGGTTGTTTGTTGCTGATAAATATTCCTAATATCTAAAAGGCGGCTTCTTACCTTTCAAATTCAGTATTTTCTGACAAGGGTGAAATTGTCTTTTCTCCCATGGTCTTGTCTACATTTGAAGCAATCTTGTCTAACGGTGCTATAACTTCAGGAGCATCTGGAAAACGTAGTGTGCTATAGGCTATATTTTCGCCTGTATTACCACTTGTTTCATCTTTCCGGTTTGCAACGATGTGCCAAGAGAAGTTCACATTGCTTGATCCACCCTGTAATTCCTTAACGATAAAGCCAGTTGCACTTTTATTTTTTACGTATACTCCATTACAATCCCCTTCAAGTTGAATAAACACTTTTAAAGGGTGGTTTTGGTCTACCAATATGTTCTTTGCAAAAATAGGGTCTATGTTAATCGAGGCCGAGCCATTAATAAGTTGTCCTGTGCCATAATCCTCAAAAAGGATTTCAGGTGCTTCTGGCGCAAACATCACCTTTTTGTCGTTTGCATTGGCTCCTTCAACAATTGTTGAAACAACACCATTCCCAATTATCTTGTAATTTACACCATTGTGTCTGGCACCAGCATACGCATAAGAAGCATTTGAGGATACGCCGCCACTGTATAGGTAAGCTCCATAATAGGTGTCTGCTGTACCCAAAGGTGTAGTAGCATTGTTGTTTCGGCCTGCAAATTTTGCTCGAGGATCGCGTGCATCTGCATCGGTTTGTATGCCTGTATAGTTAGTAGTAAATTCTGCTGCATCCAGATTTCCGTAGGTGGTAATGGGTCCTTCGGTTTGGCCGTAAAATGCGAGTTCTGGTGAGTTACTGTTAACGCCAATGTTTAATACTGTTGTAGGTGAGTACGAAGTAGTTCCTCCGCTAATAGCTCTAAATGCAATACTTTGTTGTGTTGTGGCAGTATTGCTTGTTACTGCAAGTAAGCCATTGGCATTATTTGCTCCAGATCCCCAGGCAACAACGCCAGCGGTAAGATATGCTCCACCAGTATATGGTGTAAGACCAAGCACACCGTAGTTGTTTGCGGCATAACCAAAGACTCCAGTTCCCATCCCGGTATTTTGTCCTATCACTCCATCTCCACTTCCGCTTTCAAAACCTGCTATACCTCCACCACTTACTGAGTTGCTTTCTCCAACCACTCCATAATCCTCACCAGATTTATTTACACGCAAACCTGCATTTGTATAAATTCCAGCTCCAATTGCGGCATTCCCATCTGCAGAAATACGCATTCTTTCAGCGTTGTTGGTTTTGGTAACAATATCTGTTGCATCTGTTGTGCCCATAAAATTGTCAGCAGTGGTTGTTCCTGCATTACCTTCTAGTGACCAGTCTCGACCATTGGTGCCTCCCATGGCAATCCATTTTGAGCCATCCCAATAGTAGAAGCCAGGGAGTACTTCTGTACTGCCAGAGCTTGCGGTGTTTGTATTGTAAACTAAAAGGCCTTCTACTGGTGCTGTTATGGGTGATGCGCTGTTGGTGGCTGTGAGTGAAACTCTATTTATTAGTATTCCTTTGTTTATGGAAGCCATATCTAGTTGGGCACTTGGGTCTGGAGCGTTGGTTCCCAACCCCACGTTATCTTCTTCACCACTCACAAAAAGAGAGTTTGCATTATTGTCGGTCTCTACCCGCAGGTTCATGTCTACCCCGCCAGGGTTGAAGGACCACTCAAGATCTGAGCCTCCTCCCGTGTTGGCATTGGCATTAAAAAATGTAGAACCATTGATTACCATATCCATCTGTCGGTTTCCAGATTTCCAAAAACCCATCGTTTGGTCAGAGTTCCAGGAATAAAAGGGTCTGGCGGCACTTCCATTTGCCATCGCAAGCACTTGATCGTCATTGGCAACTCTAAAGCGCTCAATATCATTTGTTCTAAAGGTCAAGGCCTCATTGTCCAAGGTTCCAACAAAGTCGGTATCCTCATCGGTTCCTAAATTGCCTCTTAGTTTCCAGTCCATACTGTTCATATTGACCCATTGCGAGCCGTCCCAGTAATAAAATCCCTTGCCTGTAGTTGTATTGGTGTTGTAAACCAAAAGACTTTCGGTTGCGCCGCCTGTGATTGGTGCGATATTGTTTAAATTGTCAATTGATACTCTGGGGATGAGCAATCCTTTGTCAGGGCTTTCAATATCCAGTAAAGATCCTGCGTCTGGGGTAATGGTTCCTATCCCCACTTGGGATGCCATGGTAAGGCTCAAGGAGAGCGCGATTATCGTCAATAAATTTTTCTGAGGTAGTTTTGTTGTCATAGTTGTAGGTATTAGATTTGGTACCACAATGATATGCCAATAAACGACAAAATGCATAAAAATTAGATGAAATACATAAAACTTTAACATAAATCAGAAAAATCTTATAAAATGTTAAAATAATAATTCATATTTGTGCAAAAATAGTATGATTTTAATGTTTTATTTTTAATAAAATTCAATAATTATTGTCGATATATATTGTAAAATGTTTTTTTAATATCAATGCATTAATATTAACATATCGAAAAGCTTGAATACATTCGTTATTTTTGGAATTAAAATCTAAAATTTGCCATTTTCAATAATAGAGCCTCTTAATCAAAAATTAGAGTTGGAGTGGGTTGTTGATGCACCTTGCCAAGTATTTCTGAAAAGAGAGGATTTGTTGCATTCACAAGTCTCAGGAAATAAATTAAGAAAACTAAAATATTCCATTACAAAAGCCCTCGAAACCCAAAAAAATACGCTCATCACATTTGGGGGGGCATACTCAAACCATATTGCAGCCGCTGCCGCTGCCGGGAAAATAGTCGGGCTCGATACCATTGGGGTTATAAGAGGGGAGGAATTGGAGGATAAGTATAAAGACAATCCAACCCTTTCTTTTGCTGAATCTTGTGGGATGCGTTTCAAATTCGTTTCAAGAGAACACTATAGGCTGAAGGACACCCATCCCTATCTCAACAAGTTAACCTCCCAATACCCCGAAGCTCTTATAATTCCTGAAGGCGGTACCAATGCTCTTGCCATCAAGGGATGTGAAGAAATTTTGACCCGGAAAGACAGTTCTTTCAATTATATTTGCACCACTGTTGGAACAGGTGGAACTCTAGCCGGGCTGGTCTCGGCGTCCAAGGAACATCAACAAATTGTAGGATATTCGGCATTAAAAGGGACTTTTCAGGATTCCGAAGTAAAAAAATATACTCAAAAAACCAATTTCGAAATCAAAGGAGACAGCACCTTTGGCGGATATGCCAAAATAGATTCAGATTTAGTGCGTTTCATGAATACGTTTAAAGAAAATACGGGAATTTTACTGGACCCTGTGTATACGGCCAAAATGATGTACGGTATTGTACAAGATATCAAAAATGGATATTTCCCTGAAAATAGCCGTATTTTAGCCATCCACACGGGCGGGTTGCAAGGGATTGAAGGAATGAACCAAAAACTGAAAAGAAAAAATTTACCTCAAATTAAAGTATAGTATGTACAAAAAACTGGTATTGTTGTTATTGGTAATAGTAACCATGGGAGCATGTACTTCGAAAAAACGAGTGGTATCTTCCAAAAAACGACCCAAAAAAGAACGTGTTGTCATTGAAAAGAAAAATGAGGATACCCCAGCGGAGACACCTAAAACAATCATAGTTACTCCCGCACCCAACGCCAGCTATGCAGAGGTTGTACAAGCCTATATTAATAATTATCGCCAGATAGCCCAGGAAGAAATGGCACAATACGGCATACCCGCAAGTATTACACTTGCGCAGGGTATCTTGGAAAGTGGTGCAGGAAGGGGCGAGCTCACAAAAAAGGCAAACAACCATTTTGGTATTAAATGCCACGGGTGGAAAGGAGACAAAGTATATCATGACGATGATGAGGCACAGGAATGTTTCAGAAAATACAACGACCCAAAATATTCATTTCGTGACCATTCTTTGTTCCTTACCCAACGAAGTAGGTACCAAAACCTCTTCAAGCTTAGAAAAGACGACTACAAAGGGTGGGCTAAAGGCCTTAAAAAGGCTGGTTACGCTACAGATCCTAAATACCCTGATAAACTTATAAGTATCATTGAGCGCTATGATCTTGATGAATATGATGATGTTGTTTTAGGCAAAAAAAGAGGAACAAAGACCGATGTTGCTGAAAAAATTGCAACACACACAGTGAAAAAAGGAGATACGCTTTATAATATTGCAAGACGCTATAATATAACGGTAGAGACTCTTAAAAAATACAATGGTCTCACCAACAATACCATTTCAATAGGTCAAGAGTTATACTTGCACCCTGTAAAAAATCAATAATCTATGTTATACAAACGCAGCAGCGCGCTGTTTCAAGAGGCACAACAAGTCATCCCGGGTGGGGTAAATTCTCCAGTGAGAGCGTTCAAGGCAGTAGGGGGAACACCTATTTTTGCTGAAAAAGCCAAAGGAGCCTATCTCTACGATGCAGACGGAAACAAGCTACTAGATTACATAAATTCTTGGGGCCCGATGATTTTGGGGCATGCGCATCCAAAAGTGGTGGATGCCGTGGTGGAAATGGCCCAAAAGGGGACGTCCTTCGGAATGCCTACTGAAATTGAGACCGAAATAGCCGCATTGGCCGTTTCCATGGTGCCCAATATAGAAAAAATCAGGTTCGTGAACAGTGGTACCGAAGCTTGTATGAGTGCGGTACGCTTGGCACGGGGATTTACGGGCAAGGACAAGATAATAAAATTTGCAGGTTGCTACCACGGCCATAGCGATTCTTTTTTAATACAAGCAGGGAGTGGTGCCGTGACATTTGGGACTCCTAACAGCCCGGGTGTTACCCAAGGAACTGCAAAGGACACGCTCTTGGCCATGTACAACGATATTAATAACGTTGCTAAAATCATTGCTGAAAATAAAAACGAAATAGCCTGTATCATCATTGAGCCTGTTGCAGGCAACATGGGCTGCATCCCTCCAGCCGAAGGTTTTTTGCAAGCGCTCCGAAAACTCTGCGACGACAATAACATTTTGCTCGTTTTTGATGAGGTGATGACGGGCTTTAGGCTTGCAAAAGGAGGTGTACAGGAATTGTATGGTGTGGATGCAGATATTGTTACCTTCGGAAAAGTCATTGGAGGCGGTTTGCCAGTAGGGGCGTTTGCTGCCCGAGAAGAAATCATGAATCATTTGGCGCCATTGGGCCCCGTGTATCAAGCTGGTACCTTGAGTGGAAACCCTTTGGCTATGGCCGCAGGACTTGCAATGTTAACAGAATTGAATCAAAATGCAGAAATATTCGATTCCTTAGCACAAAAGACAGAATACTTACATAAAGGCCTCTCAAAAGTGATGATCGAAAATAATGTGGCCCATACCATTAACCGGGTGGGTTCTATGATATCAATCCACTTTTCTGAAACTCCTGTTACAGATTTTGAAACTGCCGCAAATGCCAATGGGGAAAACTTCAAGACGTTCTTCCACGGAATGTTGCGTGAAGGAATTTACATTGCCCCCAGCGCCTTCGAAACTTGGTTCTTGTGCGATGCACTCACCTATAAAGATTTGGACAAGACTATTGATGCGGCCGCAACGGTCGCAAAACAACTGAAATAAAAAATCCCTCCCAAAAGGGAAGGATTTTTAAGTGTTTCAAAAAGGGTCGGCTATTTTTGCATAGCTAACCACTTCTTGTACTGCTCTGGTGTTAATACCCTTTTTACGGCAGCTGCAAGTTGGTCGTCGTGCTTTTTCTTTTCAGCAATTACGGCAGCGCTTTTTTGATCTTTTCCAGTTACGTGCTTGTCATAATTTACTTCTTTTTGCACATAGGCTCTAAAGAGAGAACGTTGCTGGTCTCCTGATAGTCCTAAGTCTTCAGAAAGTTCTGCGACTTTTTGCTTTGCAACAACCTCTGGACTCTGGCTATTTGTGGATAGACTCTGGGCGGCAACCGTGTTCATTCCTAATACTAGGAAACAAGCTACTGCTATACCTGTAATAAACTTTTTCATTGGTTTTAAATTTAATTTTAGGTTACTAATGTAACTATTTTGGTGTCAATAATCCAATAATTGAGCCAAAAATTAAATTTATACCAAATTTTTATCGTCCACGGTGTTTGCGTTCACTTTTTTTCCTGTTGCGTTTTCTTTTGTGCGTTTTTTTCCATAGTTCAAACTGCTCTGGTGTGAGGATGGCTTTTAGCTGTTCCTTTGTTTGTAGCCGTTTTTCCAATTGTTCCTTTTTACGAACGAACAATTCTTCAGAAGTAAGCTCCTCTTTTTTGTCCCTATGTGCTCGTAACTGCTCCCTGTCCTTAACCATGGTTAGCTGTATGGGATAAATTTTTTGCTGTTGGGCTTCCGTAAGGTCTAGCTTCAGTGCCATTTGTTTTGTGGCCAATTCAGCTTTTTGCTCTGGGGTCCAATCATTTTTCTTTTCAGCAAATTCCTTTTTTCTTTTTCTTGAGTGATCTCCTGGCTGAGCGCTAAGGGTAAGCGTACACAGTGCCAAGGCGATTAAAACCAATTTTTTCATACTAGTATTTTTTTTAGATTATACTGTTATGACTGTAATTGTTGCCAAAGGGTTTAATGGCTTACATATTTTTCAGCAAAAAAAAGCTGCCCGAAGACAGCTTGTGATAAATAAGAACCGTTGGCTACAGGGCGTCTATGTATTCAATCAACATGTCCAGTGCTTCCTCATGAACTACGGTACGGCCCAATTGTGGCATCCGGTACGTGGGGAGTGTGCTCTGGAAACGGACTTCAATCTCACCGCGGTTGGGATAGATACCGGTATCTTCAAAAGGGGTTTCTAGCCTAAAATCTATATCAAAACCATTGGGGGCACTGCCTCCAGGTTGGTGACAATGTGCACAATTAACGTCCAGATATGCTCTTGCCCTCTCATCCAGAGAGTAGGTTGCAGTATCTGTCCAATCCGGCAACACACTTACCGAGCCTGAATTTACACCCTCAAGAATTCCTTGCGATACAAGAAAGTCCAGTTGGTTCTGGTTGGCGTAGGAGGGTACAAAATTTAAGCTGCGCAGCTTAAGACCTATTGGTAATGTGCTATTATCGTTGTTGTGGCACGTAAAACAATCCTGTTGCGATGGTATCTGGTAGTCTACATTTTGTGTGTCACCATTTTCATCAATATAGCTTATGGGTGTGGTAGAACCATTGGTTGTGTATGTAGCCTCGGTCTGGTTCTCGTTCCATATATAATCTGCGGCCTGCCATTGTCCTGCAATCTTTAAAAAGATACGTGTCTCGATTATTTGGCGACCCAATGAGGGGTCACGGTCGTCAATGTTATAGAAAAATGTTTTGGCAATAAGTGTGTTGTCCGGGAAGTTTGGTAACAGGTCGTTGCCGTTTGGTGTCAAGGTGGTTCCTTCTGGAAGGCGGATTAAACGTTGTTTTTGTGCATAATCTGTAAAAAGGGTTGTGTTCAATTCATACAGCTGAACACCGGTAGCAGGGATTAAATCTTCAGAAATCACACTGAATACGCCCATTTGGGATAGTGAATTCTTAAAAGTAATGGCCGTAGAAGCGTTTATGTTCGCACTGGGGTCACTCTGGTTGCCAGCGTCGTCCAGGGCAATTACGTAAAAGCTGTACGTGGTCTCGGGGGTGAGTCCGCTTATTACGGTAGTGGTCCCTATAATGTTTTCCTGAGCCTGTACACCATCCTGAAAAAGGGTGTAGCTGGTTACACCTACATTATCCGTTGCGGCATCCCAAGATAGCGTTATGGCGGTCTCGTCACTTAGGATAAGCTCGAGATTTGCTGGTGCCGTTGGGTTTTCTTCGTCAACTTCGGCGACAGGTGGCGGGGCATCATCGTCGCTTCCGCAAGAATGAAGTGTAAAAGCACCTAGTAGTAGAAAGGCGTACGCGAATTTTTTCATATAAAAATAGCTTTTTCGGTGCTAAAAATAGGAAAACAAAAGGTAATCCACGATTTGGCAGGTGTTAAAAATAAAACTCAAGCAAACACTGCTTTCCCTTGCCAGAAGAGTCGCTTCCCTAATTGTAGCTTTTAAAGATACGGTAACTGTGGTAGTTTCGGTTTTGAATTATAAAAATATACCCATGAAAACAAAACTGATTTTGCTAGTATTACCTATAGCATTGATTGCGGGTGTAGTTTCAGGATTTATTTCTTCTGAAGATTACCCAGAGACAAAACGAACGCTACAACCTGAAGAGGGTTGCGTATTTATGACAACCATGGGAGAGCAATCCTCCGAAGGTTTTAGTATTTTTAAGAACAACGAAAATGTACAATTCTCCGTCCGTGACGGGCTATCCTGGCTTGCCGAGGCCCAATTGCCCAATGGTGGTTATGGTGCTGGAAGCCACGCGGCACAACACGTTCGGGACCCACACGCCGTAAAGGCAGACCCCGCTACCACTGCAATGGTCGCACAAGCCTTGGTGCGCAGTGGGGTTACGCTTAAGAAGGGTGCGCATTCTGCACAGCTTACAAAGGCCATTAATTATTTATTGGAGACCGTAGAAAATAGCCCAAAGACAGACCCGTATATTACAGATGTACGCAATACACAGATCCAAAGCAAACTAGGGCAGAACATAGATGCAGTTCTAACGGCACAATTCCTTTCTACCCTTTTAGACCGAAATTTTAAGGGACTGGACAAAAAACGTGTAAACCGTGCCTTGGACATTTGCGTGGCAAAAATACAGGCGGGGACCGATGCATCTGGAAAACAAAAAGGCGCTGGCTGGGCTGGCGTGCTGCAAAGTGGCTTGGCAAACAGTGCCTTGGAGGCGGCGCAAAGTGTAGGAGCAGATGTAGATAGCGAGGTGCTGGAGCGTGCCAGAAAATATCAAAAAGATAACTACGACGATAAAAGCGGAAATATTAAAACCGAAGACGGAGCCGGTGTGATGCTTTACGCAGTGAGTGGAAGCGTGCGTGCCAGCGCAAAAGATGCCCGAAAAGCACAGGAAAAATTGAACAACGCCAAGAAAGAAGGAATTCTGGATGAGGCAGCTCCAGTTACGGTCCGAAATTTACAAAAAGCTGGGTGGAGCGAAGCCGAAGCAATTGAGTACAATACTTCCTACCAAGTATACCAATCTGCAAAGAACAAAGCGCAGGAAGACGAGGTTCTCAACGGATTTGGGAACAACGGTGGTGAAGAATTTCTCAGTTTTTTACAAACAGGGGAGTCTATGGTAGTGAACAAGGACGACGACTGGAAAAAATGGTACGACAACATGAGCGGTCGTATCCTCAAAATCCAAAATGAAGACGGTAGCTGGAACGGTCACCACTGTATTACCAGTCCGGTTTTTTGCACAGCGACCAGTGTATTGTTGCTCACCGTGGAGAACGATATAGAATATTTGAGCAATATGGGCAAGTAACGGGTCTAGATTTATAAAGCAAGATACCCTTTGCTTTTACAGCCCGATGCCAGTGTTTATATTTATAGTACCAATTATAGTTTGATGTTTAAGTTGGTTCCGCCCTTGAGCGGAAAAGCTAACCCCACAGTCGCCCATAGGGATATGGGACCGCCCATGCCAAAAGGTAGGAGCACTGTGGGGTTTTTATTTTTGGACCAGCTCTAGCGTTACTTCGTAGAGGTCCCGTTGCTCCATTTTTGCCTTGAGCCAAGCGTAAAAACTCATCACGAATATATCTTCACGTTCTTTGCCTATCCACTCAAAAGAATTTTCAACTTTATCGTAAAATGCTTTAGTGGTTACTTCTTGGGGCTTCTCGTAGTAAAAGGCTACCAGTTTTATAAAATTTAACACTCTTGTCTCGCCCAGCGATTTCAGTTTTTTATTGAATTTTTTCTGAAAGCTTTGCAAGCGTGAGAGTACCAGGTCAAGTTTGTCCAATTCAATGAGCAGTAAGATTTCTATAATAGATTTCTTCAGCACCCAGAGCCACCCCATCTTTTTCTCATACCATATATCGCTGTGATTGAGGTTTCGTAAAATTTGGAATGCCCGTGTGTATTCCTTTTGCTGAAAATACATCATAAGCAGCGATAGTGCTATATCCAGTGAATGCTCCTTGTGTTCTTCTAGTAGAGCAATTGCCTGGGGAGCCTTCCCGCGGTAATTTAAGTTCACGCCTTTTAGGGTAATTAATTTTTCAGCAAACCTGTTATGGTACATCTTGTTTTTATGCTGCATGGCGGTTTCCATTTCATTTAAAAAACCTGAGGCTTTTTCAAAATTTTTATTTCTAAAGTGTGCCAGCGCCATTAAATAAAGAATCTGGATATAGTAGAACAAGTGCTTCTTGGTAGGTTCTTTTTTTGCTGAAACCAAGGCGTACAATTGCTCCATATATGGGAGGGTACTATAATAATCGGTCTGTAATTTTGCTGCAGTGGCCGTTAGCTGAAGTAGCTGGAACAACGTTTTGTAGGTAAGTGAACTGTCCACAGTACTGGCAAAATCCTTGAAAGCCTTCTCGATTACCTGGTCCACCGAGGCGTCGCTTGGTCCCTGTAATTGTTGCTTTATCGTGGCATAGATTATATTTAAATGCTGCTCCTGCTGGAAGTGCTGTAGGTTGTCCAAGCATTTTTGTTTTACCTCGGCAAGATCTATGGAAGGGTCGAGGTGTGCGTATTGTATCTTGGTGTGGTAAATCTCGGTAAGGATGGCGTACACGTCCAGTGCGGTTGCCTTTTTTTCGGCCTGTGCCAAGGTTTTGAAAGCTGTTTTGTATTGTTTGTACTCAAACAGAATCCTAGCGGCCAGCAACAATTTCAGGATGTCCATCTCCTGGCTGGTCTCACCAGAAAAGCTCTTGGTGGCCATAAAATCTATCAAGGAATCCTGTAATCGTTTGCAAAGGGCGTGGTATTTATTTTTTGCAGGACTGCCGTACACTTTTTCGTCCAGATTTTTTGTTTCTCCATGTACGATCAGGTTGAACAGCACTTCATTTTTAGTGTCGCCCCGACGGTTCTTTTTTTGTTGAAACAATAAGAATTCACGGGCTTCCTCTTCAGAAAAGGTATCGACAATTGCTTTTATATGTTTCAATTTAAAATTTTTAGATGTTTAGTTGAAAAGGAAATAGAGTTGATCTAAAGATTGAGCGTGATAATTAGAATTTACATCCCAACCCAGCCTTCTCTTCAAAAGAAAGGGGCTTAAAATCTCCCTTTGAAGGAAGATTTAGAAAAATGTTCATAATAGGATTGTTTTTAGAGTGACATTTATTTTTATAAAATGATTAAACTATGACGTTATTAATAATAAGTAAATTTAAGTATAAACTTAAATTATATAGTGCTCTTTAAAAAATAATTATATAATTAAATAATAAGTTTTTTTAAATAATTGCGTGTAGTGGTCTTTACACTTGCCGCATCTTTGTTCCATAATCATCAAAACAAATAGATTATGGAACATTCAATCGTAAAAGAAAAGAAACTGGTAAACGCACCATTGGCAGCTGCTATCAAAAAGGAAAAGGAAAAGTTCAACTGTAAACCCACTCCGGCTTTTATTGGGGCCTCGTGGACTGCGCTCTTCATAGGAATGACGTCCTATTGCATTGGCTTGTGGAACGCCCATATGTGGCTCAACGAAAAAGGGTACTATTTCACCATACTGTTATTTGGGTTATTCTCGGTAGTCTCGGTGCAAAAAAGTGTACGGGACAAGTTGGAGGGTATCCCAGTGACCGATATTTACTACGGGATAAGCTGGTTTACTACCACTGCTTCCATACTGTTGCTTATTATAGGCCTATGGAACGCAGATATGGAGCTGAGCGAAAAAGGATTCTATGGAATGAGTTTTTTGCTCAGTTTATTTGCAGCTGTAGCCGTTCAAAAAAATACCAGGGATGTAAAGTTTCTGGAACGTAAAACACAGGAAGATGCATAGTTGTAAAAATAAAAACACGAGAGTAGTCTGGATGTTCAGGCTACTCTTTTTGGTAGTTGGTCACGGGACATTAATCAGTTGTGCTCCTTTCAGTAAAAACCTGGATAACCCTTCAAAATTGAACAGTGAAAATATTTCTCTTTTAAATGGAACATATACCGTTAACAATAGAGGTGACAGTATCCAGCGTTCCAATGGAGAATGGTTTGTGTACCACAGGAATTTTCTAAAAGAAATAGACAGAAAACTTATAAAGGATACTTTAAAGTTTGATACGGTGGGCAACAATGCTTTTAAGCTTAAAATGAAAAATCCTAATTTACTTCAGGTTGAATATATAAAGGACAGTATAGTGTACAGACGGCGAAGCCTTAAGGCCAAAATTACCAAAGACGGCTTCGTAAAGCTGAAAAACAAAAACCTTCAACTGCTTTTAATACCTTATATATTGGGTGGCATAGATGTAAAGCGCATACGATTAACGGTAGATAGTGATGGAGATTTAATTTTTAACACAAGTGAACATAGGTCCGGAGCAGCGCTATTTATGTTTTTTGGTGGTAGAAATTACCAATATACCTACAGGTTTGAAAACATTTCAGATACAATTAAAAAAGTGGTGCAATGAATAGTAAGATAGAAAAAGAACTGGACGAGTTGGTTGCACACAAGATTGTAACTCCTCAGGTACGGCAAGATATTAAACAATACTACGCCACCAAAGAAACCGATCGTCCCAACAGGTTGTTTGCTATTTTTGGCGTGTTGGGATCCGTCCTTACGGGCTTGGGCATTATTTTGATCCTGGCCCACAACTGGGACGACTTCTCACGGACCACTAGGACTATCTGGGCTTTTGTGCCCTTGGCCGTGGGACAATTGTTGGCAGCATTTACCTTGTTTAAGAACAAAAGTGCCGCATGGAAGGAAACCACAGGAGTGTTCCTGTTTTTTGCCATTGGAACTAGTATTTCGCTGGTGAGCCAGATTTATAATATTCCCGGGGCCGTAGATTCGTATCTACTTTCTTGGCTGGTGCTGGCAGCCCCCATTATCTATTTGCTGAAATCGCACGCTACCACATTGCTGTATGTAGTGTTGTTGGTAAGCTACGGTTGTGCGGTAGGGTATGGCGATAATGAGTCGCCATATTGGGCATTGGTCGCACTGTTGGCTATTGTGCCACATTATTTGAAGTTAATAAAGGAACTGCCCGCAGGAAACCTTACGGGAATATACCATTGGATACTTCCCTTAAGTGTTCTGGTACTGTTGGGAGCATTTTTAAACAGTGGTTTCAGTATAGGGTTGCTTACGCACGTTTGTCTTTTTGGATTGTTCTACAATTTAGGAAAACTACCCTATTTCAATGCCCAAAAATTAAGACGCAATGGGTATTTAATCATAGGTTCCTTGGGCACAGTGGTTTCATTGCTCATCGCTAGTTTCAGTTATGTTTGGGAAGAATTTTTGCCAGAGAAAATTTCTACGAACGATACGGTAATAACAATATCGCTTGCAATGGCTGCAGTTGCGGTGTTGGGATATTTGTTCAGAAAGCATAAACTGCTGCCGTTCAATCTCTTTCAATTTTCCTTTTTGATATTTGGGGGATTGTGTTTTTTTGGTTTTTCACAGCCTGAAATAGCTTCGGTGCTTACCAATATCCTCATATTGGCATTAGGGCTGTTCGCAGTACTTATTGGGTCTAGAAAAGAAAAATTCAGTATTCTTAATTATGGCCTGCTCGTCATCACGGCTCTGGTTACGTGTAGGTTTTTCGATACCGAAATCCCCTTTGTGGTTAGAGGGTTGCTGTTTGTGGCCATTGGTGCAGGTTTTTTTGCGGCCAACTATTTTATGTACAAAAAACAATTAAAAACGAAAGCTCATGAATAAGTTATTCATCTCCATAGGATTTGCCGTTATGGTACTTGCGCAATGGTTTGTGCCCGGCAAGATGATCTTGGACCAAGAACGGGTCCTTGCCGAAGGGACTTCCTATAAATTCAGGACAAGGCCTATAGACCCCAGCGACCCGCTACGGGGAAAATACATCACCCTTTCTTACGAAATGAATAAAGCCAAATGGATTGGGGAGGCTCCTGTAAATTGGAAGGACAACGTATATGTCTATCTCAAAAAAGACAAAAACGGCTTTGCACAGGCAACCCAAGCGAGTAACAAACCCTTGAAAACAGACCAAGAATATGTGGTTGCCCAAGGGTACGGGGTGTATAACGATTCAATTAATTTCCAGTTGTCCTTTACACGGTTCTATATGGAGGAGAGCAAAGCATACCCAGCCGAACTGGCCGTACAACAAGCCGCCAGCGATAGTTTGCTGGACAACTGCTACGGTCTTGTCTTTATAAAAAACGGATCGGCAGTGCTAGAGAATGTATTTGTAAACGATACCCCCATAAAAGAATATGTAGAGGAAGGACAACAGAAAAACGCCAACCTATAGCTGGCGTTTGTTTTGATGATTGGGAAACGGCTGCCTTGGAGGAGGGAGTCGTTTTCTTGTTAAAAATAATAATTTACCACATCAATTCATTCTCTTGGTTTTTCGGGTCTTTTCCGTATTGGTTGGCCCCCCGTGTCCCTTCTGTACAATAAAAAACCAACAGTACAATACTGCCCACATAATTAACGATTGGAATTACATTTAACAAATACCACCAGCCAGATCTATCAGTATCGTGGAGCCTGCGAACGGAAACGGCTATACTGGGAATCAGGAGTATTAAATAAAAAAGCCCGAACGGTAACATTAACATGTAAAATATAGCAGGCGGCTCCTCTGGTGCGCCAGATACTCCCACTAATATGACTGCGACAAAGACAAATGCGATCGTGACCAATACATTGAACAAAGTGAAATACCAATATTCAGACCGTCTTGCTCGACCATCAAAGTTTGCAAAATTATCGAAGGCGGCTTTTTTCCACCAGTCGTATATGTTGAACTGTGATTCGGGTTTTTTAGATACGTTCATTTTTTAATTTAAATATTGAATGGTAAGACCCTCATCGGTCTTCTCCACTTTTGCTAATTTGTTTTTGGTCAGTTCCTTTACGGCTTTGTCCCACTTTTTGTTGGAGAGTCCAGCTTGTTCTTTCAAAGTGGAAAGTTCCATAGTGCCTTCCTTTTTAAGCAACGCCAATATGGCTTTTGCTTCATCGGTTAGGGCAACAGCTTTGCGCTCTGGCTTCATTTGCGGGAAGAACAGCACTTCCTGAATGGACGGATTATTAGTGAGGTACATAATCAATCGGTCCATCCCAATCCCCATCCCTGATGTTGGGGGCATCCCGTATTCCAGCGCACGGATAAAATCGTTATCAATGAACATCGCCTCATCGTCACCACGGTCTGCAAGTTTCAATTGGGCCTCGAAACGCTCGCGTTGGTCTATTGGGTCATTTAGCTCGCTGTAGGCATTGGCTATTTCCTTTCCGCAAACCATCAGTTCAAAACGTTCGGTGAGTTCGGGATTGTCGCGGTGCTCTTTACATAGCGGACTCATCTCTTTGGGATAGTCGGTTATAAAGGTGGGTTGGATGTAGTTCCCTTCACACTTTTCACCAAAAATTTCATCTATGAGCTTTCCTTTGCCCATACTTTCGTCCACTTCAATCTGCATATCCTGGGCTGCTCTTCTAATTTCGGCCTCGGTCTTTCCGGTGATGTCAAAACCTGTAAAATGCTCGATACTCTCGGCCATGGTAACACGGGCGTACGGTGCCTTAAAATCTACGGTGTGCTCTCCAAAAGTAGCTTTGGTAGTGCCGTTCACCTCGATGGCACAATACTCCAAAAGCTGCTCGCAGAAATCCATCATCCAATTGTAGTCCTTATAGGCCACATAAATTTCCATAGCGGTAAACTCTGGATTGTGGGTACGGTCCATCCCCTCGTTACGGAAGTTTTTGGAGAATTCGTAAACGCCGTCAAAACCACCCACGATAAGTCGCTTTAAATACAGCTCGTTTGCGATGCGCATATACAGCGGGATGTCCAAACTGTTGTGGTGCGTGACAAATGGTTTTGCAGCTGCACCACCCGGAATGGGTTGCAAAATGGGGGTTTCCACCTCAAAATAACCACGCTCGTTGAAAAAGGTGCGCATGGCGTTGAACAGTTTTGTACGCTTAACGAACACTTCTTTTACGTATGGATTTACGACCAAATCTGCGTACCGTTGGCGGTAACGCTGTTCGGGATCGGTAAACGCATCGTGTACTTTTCCTTCGGCATCTACACGGGGTTGTGGCAATGGTTTTAATGCTTTGGAAAGCAATTTAAAATCTTTTACCATTACCGTTTTCTCGCCTACTTGGGTTTCAAAAAGTTCGCCTTCGATACCTATAAAATCACCAATGTCCAGCAATTTTTTATACACATCGTTATACAGTGTCTTGTCTTCGCCCGGGCAAATCTCATCCCTGTTGAAATATACCTGTATACGTCCTTCGGCATCCTGCAACTCGGCAAAACTTGCTTTTCCTTGGATACGGCGGGACATCAATCTACCAGCGATCACTACTTTTTTTCCGGCTTCGAATTTCTGTTTTATTTTTGCGGAAGTAGTATTTACCGGGAACAGATCTGCCGGATATGGGTTGATGCCCATCTGCCGTAGTTGGGCCAATTTTTCGCGTCGTACGATTTCAAGTTCAGAAAGTTGCATTTTGTTCAATTTAAGGTGCAAAATTAGCCTATTTGATAATTTTAAACTGTATTCAATGCTAAAAATTTGATATGCAGATATACGAACACAAAAAAGCCCTTTTCGTTTTAATACGAAAAAGACTTTCTTCTATTTAGAGAAAAAACAGTGGTGATTCTATTTAACCACTACTCCTTTAATACGAATTACCTTAGAAGCTTCCGTAGCGTTGGATAAAACGGTGATCTTTTTTGTAAATGCCCCCACTTTTGACGTGTTGTACTTAACGGTAATCTCCCCGGTAGCGTTGGGTAGGATAGGGGCTTTTGAATATGTTGGCACCGTACAACCACAGCTCGATTTTACTTCGGAAATAACAAGCGGTGCATCGCCTGTGTTGGTAAAACTAATGGTTCTTGTGCCATCGCTGTTTTGGGCGATCTTGCCGTAATCTAAGGTTTCAACGTCAAAATCGATGATGGCGACTTTCGCTTCTGTTTTGGCGAGGGTCATTTGTGCATGCCCTACATGGGCGGTTGCGATTAAAAGGAAACATACAATGGCTCCTTTTGTTACTGTGTTCAAATTAATTTTCATAATACGTGGTTTTAAAGATTAAAAAGGAATGAGTTTCATTCTTTCCTCAAAACTGAACATTACATAGCAGAATAGGAGACGATAGTACGCTGTAAAAAAGGACTAGACCTAGGGGGAAATTGAAACTGAAATCGAAATCGAAACTGAAACCGGGCATCAATGGCAGTGGCCTGAAGGGTGAGAAAACAATGATTACATTTGGGTTAAAAAGATGTAAACCTGAAAGGTCTTTGAGAATTAAAAATTCCTTCGCTCGAACCTAACGTGTTGCCACCGCATTGTCCACAAGAAACCCGTCAGGTTACAGCCAACATAGCACCTAAAATAACACTCAAAACTAATAGCTCATAGCCCTTAAGCATACAGAGCCTTCACTTCATTCCTTGAAGAAACCCCCAGTTTTTTATAAATACTGTTAATATGGGTCTTCACGGTGCTTACGCTCACAAAGAGTTCGGTAGCGATCTCTTTGTTGCTCTTTTGTTGGAGGATAAGTTCCAGAACATTGTTTTCCTGTTGGGTAAGGGTGGCTTTTCCTTCTGCCATTGCCTTTTGCTTTCTGGCCTTTCCGAAGAAATAAAAATTCCCTACAATAGATAGCAAGCAAACGCCGCCAAGAGCGTACGCCCACCAAGGTAAGGATTTCTCTGGCTCATTTTCCGAGATCAAAAAACGGTCGCTCTTCAGTTCGGCTTCGTATTGGCGTGTGTATTGGGTATCTGGGTAGCTTTCCTGCAAGCGTTCCAACAAATTATCGTAATAGGGATTTTGTTTCAAATCGGCTAAATAGTAGCTGTGCAGGATGCTTCTGCGGTCGCTAAGGAAGGAATAAATGTACAGCTCTGCCAGGGGTTCCTGCAATTGCTCTCCATAGTTTTGAAGGATGCTGAACCATTTTTCGGTATTTACTTTCCGGTTGGCTTCGCTCCTGTAATTGGAAAACGCAAAGCGCATATCGTTCTTGAGCGAATCTATCTTTAAAAAAGTCTTGGCCTTTTCGTTGTTTGAGACCACCTTGCAGAACATTTCCTGTTCAAAAGAAAAGGGGAGGGCAAGGGTCGTGGTGTTGTTGGCCACAAAAACTATTTCCTCACTGTTCTTACAGTGTCCCGTGATGTGGGAGAGGTTCTGGTCCGTTTCCTTACAAGTATCCGCATGTATGCGGTACATTTTATTCTCGTCTGGAAGGTTGGTGCCGGCAAAGCTAAAATTTCCCAAGCTGTCTGGTTTCACCTTGGCAATGATTTGCTCGTGGTATACGCCGGAGAGTTTACGGTAATCCTCTATCATAGAAAGGTATACTTCACCTTCTATGAATTGGGTGTCTACGGTTCCTTCAAAAAGATATTGTGCCGTAGCCTTAAAAGGGGCGACAGCCAATAACATGGTGAGAAGAAAACACAAGCGTTTCATTGCAACGAATATAACCACAACTTTTTACTGTAACAAAACATTTTTCACCCGACAGATATACTGAATTTTAATCCGTAATTTTGTGCTTATGAGTATTTGGCGTGTTTTGTTGTCCATCTTATTCCCGCCCTTGGCAGTGTTGGACAAAGGCTGTGGCTCTATCGTAATTGTAACTATCTTAACCCTTTGCGGGTGGATCCCGGGCGTAATAGCTGCGCTCATTATTTTGAATAACCCAAAAAACTGATCGTGATGTTTAAAAAAATAGGTTTGCTCTTGGTGCTTGCACTAACCTTGGTGAGTTGCCAATTTACCGAGACCATGGTGCTTAACGAAGATGGCTCTGGTACTATGAAAATTAGTATGGATATGAGCGAGATGATGGCAATGATGCCGCCTAGCGACTCAATGGACGTAAAAGTGGATAGTATAATTTCTTTCAAAGAGATTTTTGATGAAAAAAAGGATAGTATCGCAAAGCTCCCAAAGGAAGAACAAGAAAAGCTGAAATTGCTTGAAAATTACAAAATGCACATAGTAATGGATCAAGCCGCACAGAAAATGCAGTATGATATTTATACTGACTTTAAAAATGTAGGTGAGGCCAACAACCTTTTGGAAGGGATGAATGCAACCGAAGGGATGAACATCTCAACTACTGGAAACCAAGCCCAACCCAAGGAGAAGGAACCACAAGAGCAACCTACGGGGGTAAAGTTCAGTTTTGAAGACAATGTGTTTACAAGAGATGCCTATATAAAAGACGAAAAAGCCTTTGCTGCTATGAAGGATAGTATACAATCCCTTGAAGCATTTATGGGGGAAGCTATGTACACGATTAAATATACATTCCCCAAAAAAATAAAAAGTGTATCTGTATCTAAGGCTGAAATTTCAGATGATGGAAAAACAGTGACCATTAAAAAACCTTTTATTGCCTACGTTAAGGATCCAGACGAGTTGGACGTAGAGATAATCCTAGAAGAAAAATAGATGAACAAAAATTTGCTGGTCGAAGATTTAGGTCGCAAGGACTACAAGGAAACGTGGGATTACCAGGAAACGCTCTTTCAAGAAATACTTGATATAAAAATCAAGAACCGAAGAGAAGATGCTGGCCTGCAAACCCCCAATCATTTTTTGCTTGTAGAACATCCCCATGTGTATACCTTAGGGAAAAGTGGTGATTTTGAAAACCTGCTCGTTTCTGAAGAGTATCTAAAAAAAATTGGGGCCAGTTTTTATAAAATCAATCGTGGTGGCGATATTACCTATCACGGTCCAGGGCAAATCGTGGGCTATCCCATCCTGGATCTGGAAAATTTCTTTACCGATATTCACAAATATCTCCGGTTGTTGGAGGAAATGGTCATCCTAACCCTCGCTGAATACAACATAAAAGCTGAAAGAAGCCCTGGTGAAACAGGCGTTTGGTTGGATGTGGGCACCCCCTTTGCCAGAAAAATATGCGCTATGGGAGTTCGTGCCAGCCGTTGGGTCACCATGCACGGTTTTGCATTGAACGTAAATGCAGACCTGGGGTATTTCGACAACATGATTCCCTGCGGAATTAGAGGGAAAGCGGTGACTTCCCTTAACGTAGAACTGGGAAAACCCCAGATCGATCTTGCTGAGGTAAAACAAAAACTACTGAAACATTTTGCTCAACTCTTTGAAGCTGGAATACAGCAAAAAACCGAAGCTTAGGGAGGCTTCGGTTTTGCATTTGGGAAGTAGGTTAAGCACTATTATTTGCTGTACGCCGTAAGAAGACTGCTACTGGTCACTTTTCCTTTTTTATTGTAATCTTCCTGTTTCACCATACCAACTCCTTTTGCGATCCATTGTTTTGCCGTGCCCTTGCGGTTCATTCCCATTTTGATGTCTGAAGTGTAGGTGATTACATAACAGTCAAAAGTTCCGGCTGGGGTGGTTACCTTTTCTTTGCCTACCACTTTCCTGTCGGTCATCATTACGTCCATATTCATATTAATGCCGCCCATGTTTATTTTCATGCTCATGGTGGCATCGGGCAATTCCTGTCCAACGCTAAGGTTGTTTGGCAATACGACTCCCGTACCTGATATATCGGTTTCAAAATCCTTGAATTGCTCGAACAACTGCGGATTCAAAAGGGACTCCACATCCATGGAAATACCGTCGCCGTTACAATTTATTTTATAGGAACCATCGCTTAATACTTCGCCATTTTTGTCCTTTAGCTTGGTGGTCATGGTTGCTGAATTTGAAGAAACCTCACTCACCCTATATTCTGAAATACCAACCACTTTATCCTTTTTGCTATAACTGGTAATGGTAAAAGTGGCGCCTTCTTCGAAGGGATAAAAAGCACTGCAACTCTGGCTTTTTACTGAAAATGTAATGAGTACTATTGTTACGATCGTAAGAATGTGTTTTTTCATTTTTATGTTTTGATTTGTTATTGAATAGAATCTTTTTTTGGCCCACCAATGATATAAATTTCTTCATTTTTATTGCGTCGGGCTTTTCTTTTCTTTTTTCTCTTTTGTTTCTTTTTGGGCGCTTTCACCACGGTGTCCAATACCCGGTCCGTAGATTTTGTGGTTTCTTTCTCCACGCGCCTCTCTATGGTGCGCTCGGCGGCTCTTTCGGCACTTTTGCCCAGTTTTTCCAATAGTTGTGCTTGCATCGTGCTGGTACACAGCAAGATAATTAGAATTATCAAATGTTTCATAATCAAATTAGTATAAATTAAAGTTGTTTACGGTATGTTGTGTTGTAGCTTCTTTTTTGTTGCTGCAGAAGTCTCTTGTTTACTTTTTTCTTTTTTTTGGATAAAGGGCTCGCGTAACACTGGCCCTATCACTACATTTTTTTGTAATGGGTCGTTTGTGTCTTCCTGAAATGTTCCTTCAAAATTATAATGAAAGGTTGCTTCGGTATTGTTGGATATCTTGGGCTTCGTATCGGGCATGATGATAAGCTGAGGTAATTCACTTTCCACATGCGGGGTTATCGTTACAGCTGGTTCATGGTTCAATTTTTTTGAAGTGTCCTGTGCAAATAGACACGTTGATTGTAGGGTGATTAAGAATACTATTAGGGTGGTTATATGTTTCATGATGTTTATCTTTTAAGTTGGTTCTCTAGGTTTTCAACCCTTATTTCTAGCTTTTTTATCAGGTCTTGTTGCTCCTGTATCGCTTTGGTGAGCACGGGGATGATATCACTATAGTTCACGCCCAGACGTTCATTTTCAACAGTCTTTGTAGTTTTTTCATCTTCGTTGAATACTACATCGTGTGTCTTTACCACTTCAGGAATTACTTCGAGCAAATCTTGTGCGGAGAACCCGAGTTTCACCTCGTTTGCAAGTTTTTGTTCTTTCCATTGGTAACTAATGGGTTTCAATTTTAAAATTTCAGCCAAGCCATAATCAAGTTGGGCTATGTTGGTTTTCAATCTAATGTCACTGGTTTGTATCACCCCGTTGGTGGCATATACATCATCCCAACGGTAGGTGGGACTGCCCAGATCGGTTGTGTTGTCGCTCACGGGGGTAAAGGTTCCGCTAATTCGACTAATGTTGCTTCCACCGTCCATAAGATATTCAGCAGAGCCAACACCAATGGTAGTGCCTCCAAGAGCGCCCATGTCAAAATCGGCCACATAGCTTAGGGTATATCCATTTACTACATTGCCATTGTTCACTGTTGCTCCAGCTGTGGTGCCAAACCTGATGAGATCGTTATTTCCATCTGCATATAGTGTATGGGTTCGGTTTCCTGTCTCAATCCGGAAATCCACATTACGGCCACTATCGTTGGCCACCACGGCTCCATCCAATAATGCGGCAAAACCATTTGTGTTTGGAACGTTCGCATAAAACCCGATGGGGGTTCCAGTAGTAGCGGCATTGTAATTTGCATAATACCCGTATTTGTTACCAGTACCTGCGGAAGTAGAAACATACGTAACATAGTGCCCATATTGGTTTGCGTTACTGGTTTCTGCAAAAAACATGTAGGTTCCGTAACCAGAGCCACCGTCGCTTGTAAAATAATTTTCTGAGCCTATCATAGCTGCTTGCCCTGCTGAAAAGGTGTTGTAAACCCCAGATTGTGTGCCCGAAGTTCCCGAAAAGGCATTGAACACCCCACGTGCGCGATTGGCCACTGTTCCTGAAAGTACATTGTACATCCCGTACGAATTGCTTGCATCGCCAGAAAATTGCCCATATACCCCATGGTGTTCACCTCCTCCGGTATTGGTCATAAAGTTTACCATTCCAGATTGGTTACCAGTACCCGTCCCGCTTAAAACCTGAGAAACACCACGGTGTTCCCCGTTACCGTTGCTCAATAGTTCATTGGTAGTTCCAGACATAAATGTATCGCTTGTACCTGTCAATCTATTTCTGGTGCCAATCTGTACACCCGTGCCAACTCCAGAAAGGAAATTTACCGTGCCTTCGTGCACACCCGTCCCGGAGCCGCTCAATTGATTATAGGTTCCCCAGTGGTTGCCATCGCCAGAATTGTCTATTATGGAATACACCCCCAGCTGTATTCCGCCCCCTATGCCACGAAGATGGTTGGTGGTACCTTCGTGCTGGCCGGTCCCATCATTGTCAATATAATTTAATACCCCACGGTGCAAGCCGTTGCCATCTCCACGTATCTGGTTGTTCACTCCATCGTGTATACCATCTCCCGTATTGTCAACAAGATTGAGCGTGGCCAATTGGTGACCGTCGCCTGTTCCTAGTAGGTGATTGGTAGTTCCTTCATGTTGTCCTGTACCATTGTTGTTCAAGAAGTTCAAAACCCCGCGGTGCAGGCCATTGCCATCTCCTGTGATCCGGTTCTGCATACCGTCGTGGGTTCCGTCACTGGTATTGGTAAGTGTATTGTAAACTCCTGCTTGATACCCCGTGCCAATTCCAGCCATGTCATTGCGAGCACCTATATGGGCACCTGTGCCCTCTGAAGTATTTACGTACCAAGCACCATATTGACCGCCGTTTCCTGTGCCAGAGTATCCCGTGTAATACCCAACCTGAAGCCCATCTCCGTTGGCAATGTTTGCCCAATAGGCCACTTTTTGGTTGGCGGCAGATCCTAGCATTTGAGTAAAGCTTCCGTGCAATAAGCCTACTCCTTCGTAATCTACAATGTTATAATCTCCGTAGGCATTTGCATCACTGGTTCCTTGAAATCGGTTTACCTCACCCACTTGCGTTCCTCCATCGGTTCCCAAGAAAGTATTGTCGGTCCCATAAAGATTTGTGGAGGAGTCTCCGTTTAAAATATTTTGTGTTCCAACGCTTCGGCCTTCATCTCCTGGTTGTCCTATTTCGTTGCGTATTCCGTACTTAAATTCAATATTACCGGTGGTTACGTAGTTTTGAATACCATACTTGGTTCCTGCCAGCGTACTGGTATTGCTGAAATACCCTCCATAGTTTGCGTCGGGGGATGCTGCGACATTCAGTTGTCGGGTTACATCTGCATTGGTGTTAATACCCACCGCTCCATTGGTAAAGATATTATCGTTGATATCGTTAGGGCCGTTGGTAGTACCTTCCTCGTACCAATCTATATCTTCTGAGATTCCAACCGATAATTTTTCCCAAGAGGTTCCGTTAAAAGCGTAAAAGCCTACACCATCGCCTCCCGTAGTGGAAGCATTGGTGTTCCAGATCAATAATCCTTCAGCAGCTGTATTGGTGCCATCAAGTTGTGTCGTGGTAATATCGGGAAGGGAAACTCTGGGAACTAATATTCCTTTATCGGAAGCATCCATATCCAGAATGGCCGAAGGATCTGGCGTAACGGTCCCGATACCTACTTGTGCCGAGAGCGTAGCGCAAAGAATAAGCGATATAAATGTGAGGCTGATTTTTGTCTTCATCTTGTGAGGTTTTCAATGTGAAATTTCTGAAAACAAAATAAAGGGATCCTATGGGCAAATTCCAGGGCTGTTGAACTGAAAACAAAGGGGTAAACCCCTCTTTCTGAGGGGATCGGGCTAAAGAAAAATAACTATGATATTATTAGAACTTATAAACGACTACTTCTCTGTCCCCGCTTTTGGCTACTAAATACATATTGCCATTTGTAGATTCCACATAGGCAGGAGAAGCCCCAAACACTGGAAAACCATTTACCAGATCCCCATTTTTTTGAAAGAGATACACCTTTTTTTCTTGGGTTTCGGTTACGGTAACATAGGTCTTTCTGTTGGCGCTAACCAACTTGGGTGCAGTATATACACCCAAAGGAAG
This sequence comes from Marinirhabdus gelatinilytica, assembly GCF_003353425.1. Taxonomy (GTDB): domain Bacteria; phylum Bacteroidota; class Bacteroidia; order Flavobacteriales; family Flavobacteriaceae; genus Marinirhabdus; species Marinirhabdus gelatinilytica. Next base: position 181,845 of record NZ_QRAO01000005.1, on the reverse strand, counting down.
TTCAACAAGCTTCCCGTTGATTCGTAACAGGTTGTCGTCCAGTGTAGCCTTTGTGGTTCCCAGTACGGTGAAATGGTAGTTGTTCGCTACCTGGAGTGGTTGTGTGGTAACCTTCCCTTGGGAATTGATAGTGTTCTTTACGTTTCCATCAACAATTACCACAAAATTTGAACCTTCACGAGTTATCGGTATGTCCGAAAACTGAAAGGTGTTCTTTACGGGCACCCTTGTTTTTCCGGTACGGCTCAAGATATTCAGCTTGCCGTTTTCTTCCGCAATCAAGATATAATCCTTGTTTCCCATACGAATGTGTTCCACGGGCAGTGTGATGGGGCTCTTCGTTTTCTTAAAGGTGAATCCCCGCACAATTTTCGCCTGGCTGTCGTAAAGTAATATTTCCTTACCCTGTACGATTACAAAACGGTACTTACGATTATTGTCATAGTCGAAAACCGAAAGCGGTTGTGTGATTTCATCCTTAAAATTAATAGGGAAGCCGCGCACATCCTTGCCGTTCCTGTCCACCACATACAATTTTTTCTTGGTGGTAAAGGCCATTTGCTTGCGGCCGTTACGCAGGATGTCCACCTCGTGGATCTCTCCCAAAATTGCGTCGTCCAGTTGTTTGGTCCAAAGGGTCTTCCCGTTGTTGGACAGCAAGTGGAGGGTGTTGGCAATATCCTGTACTATTACATTTTTGGTGCCTGTACGATGGTTGCTAAAAAACTGCGGAACACCCATAATTGCTTGATCCATTGTCTTGCTGAACTGTTCCGAAATACCTCCCGCAATATCCACGGCACTACTGGTTTCCTCACACACAAAGTGAACGTGTGCAAAATCACGATCGAACCTAAACTGAAGCATAGCCAGTGAAAAACCATCAATTTTCTTGGAAGGTTGCAAAGAGATAGTGTTACTTTCTAGTACGTTGGTAACAAGGTCGATAACACCATCGTTCATTCCATAGGTTAAAAAGGATGAGGCATTGCTGATCTGCGATTCAGCATTTTCGAACATAGGTGATTTTGCCAGCACTGTATTGTTCTTCACTGCCGAAATCACGGTTTGTGCTACGTCTTTATCTTGTGCAAAAACGAAGAAATTTTCAAGTTGGAAAGCAACCGAAACACTATCGGTTTGTATAAAGGGTTTAAAGTTCTTTTTGAAAATTTCCCCGTCGCTAAACTGAAAGAGCTGTGTGTCCCTGTAGGTCTCAAGCTCGGTGAGCGAGGCGGCCAACGCTTCTTTTGTAAGGTCGGTATCTATGCTTTTTAGTACAATGGCTTTTCCTTGTGGGAGCATTATTTCGCCAATTTCATTAGCTGAACCGAGAAGATCCAAATTTTTTATTTCAGAAGATTCACCACGATAGTTCTGTATGTTGGAGATGAACAAGGAAGCATCACTCAAGGTGATCGAAATTGCACTTTTTGCATTTGCTGGAATGATGTTCTCCAGATCGTTTTGTTGCGCAACTTGTCCTTTAAAGACTGCAAGCAATCTGGGTAAAGTGTCCTGAACCAAAGCAACTCCCGATGCCGAGATGCCGTTGGGGCTCAACACCACATCCAACGCCGAATAGTCTGCGAGCGTGTGGGTTTCATTATTAGAAAAGCTATAAGTGGGTTTGGGCAGTAACGAGGTTAGTTCGTTGTTTTTCAGCACATTGAAGGCTTTTTGGAAACTTGCTGAAACAGTTGTTTCGTTTTTTAAAAGTTGCTGTAATTTCTCTTGGGAGGTGCTGGCCAAGAACACACTATCCTTTATGGCTGTGAAAAATTTTGCATCGTTTAAAGTGATTCGTTGTAGAGAAAAACCATCGTACTGCAAAGTCTCTACACTTTTGTTGGCAATAGAATCTAGCAAAAAAACGGTGGAATCCTGCTTGGTGGCAACGGTATAGTCCCACATGCTATCATTGCGTTTTGTAAGACTGATTACACTTTCATTTTGGGGTGTGAGGTAGGAGAGGGGATTGCCTTTTTTATTCAGAATTTTATACATAGAAGCTTTCTGAAAAGCTGAAAGCAGCACATTGTTTTTTGCCTCATTCTGTACAGCGTCCCAATTTTCCACCTTTAGTACCCAAGCGGCATCTTGAGGAACAAAAGATGAAAGCTCCTTATTGGAAGCAGCTTGTTGTTCGCACCCCATTATAACAAAGAGGCAAAGCATTGCAACGCAGAAATTTTTTATAGCGACCATTACTACAAAAATAAGAAGGATTGCAGGGCTTTTAGTGTAGAATGTAAAAGGTTATTTACGGGTTTTCAACAGTTGCCTATAAATCGAGCCATGCTTTAAAGCTGCCGTTTTTAGCTCTACTTACCATATGTTGGCTTTTATCCAGTAGCGTAACCTTAATTCGGCTTTTTGAGATAACTGTTAATTGGGTAATACTATTTATGTGAAGCAGTATTTTTCTGTTTATTCTGAAATATAACTTTGGGTTTACGCTCTTCTCAAGCCCATCAAGACTATCCTGTACAAAAATCTTTTTACTAGCTTTTGTCACTAAAACGGTTGTGTTGTCTTCTGCCGAAAGATACCCTACTTCACTACAAGGAATAGAATATAAAGAGTTGTGTAACCGACCAAAAAACCGAAGCTTATAAGTGTTTTTTAACGTTGCTCCTTTAGTATCTGGTACTACATGCAATACCGATATATTGGGAGTTTCTTCTTGATTTGTAATATGCTGTAAAGCCATAACCTAAAAGTACTCCCATTACTACCTATCAGCAAATTTATGTAGTAACGCATAATTATTCTTTAAATAATTTTGTTGTAGCACTGTGCCCATTCACCGTTCTCACGATAACCAATCCACTGGTTGGGATTTCAACTTTAATGATATTATTTCCTTCAGTAAGGGATATCTCTTTCGCCAATAGTTTTGGTTGTCCAAGCAGTGAGTAAAACCAAATATCGGCTTGTGTGTTTTTTGCCACAGTAATATGTAAACCACTGTTGTCATAAGGGTTTGAAGCTTTTATTGAAAATTTTGTAGGTAAAAAAGTTTCAGTGACCGATAGCATTTCACTTGCTCCTGCACCCCCGTAGGCGCCTATATCGTTTCTAAGGCCCCCCATTGCTGGAAATAATGCATTCCCAGGGTTGTTGGGATCTTCAATATCGTTGAAATTTGGGTCTGCATTGCCTGCATCTATACATGGGGAAGAACTTTGTAAATAATAATTATTTGTATTGATGAACTCAGGATCTTCATCAATATTTCCTTCTTCGGAGCCTGTTCCATCAAACCCATCTTCAATATTGCAATAGGTGGTCTCGGCATTTCCTCCAAATCGCTTAAAAATTTGATCTGCGTCAACTGCAGCCTCGTTACCGTAAATTATACAGTTTTTAATTATGGTTGTAGTTCCCGTGCTTATAATGCCTCCCCCTCTGTCTCCAGAATAGTTACCAACTATCGTATTGTTCTCTAGGGTTATAGGCTCCCAATCTACGTAAACACCACCGCCACCATTGAACGACCCTGTGGCAGTATTGTTTGCGATAATATTATTTTTCAGTACAGCGCCTTCGCAGTAGGCGATCATGATGCCCCCTGCATATCCTCCAGTATTGTTTTTTATGACATTGTTCTCAATAACAGGTACGCCAAACCCCATGCGTATCCCGCCGCCTCCTGCCCCAAAAACACCTGCTTCGGCAATGGCTTCGTTGTTGCGAATTACGTTATGAACAATGGTTGGGCTGGATTCGTTAATAAGGATGCCTCCTCCAGTCCTAAAATATAAATCTTCGGAAGGATTGTATGTTTTGGTACCTGTGCCACCAGTAATCGTAAATCCTTTTAAAATAGAGTCTTCTATCTCTCCGTTTACAAAACTTACACAACTGCCAAACTCAGGATCCGTTGGTTGGCTACCGTTGATTATAGTGTTAGTAATATCGAGTGGGTTTTGGCTAAGATGAAATGTGCTCGTAACCAGTATGGCTTTCCCCAAGAAATCGATATTTTCGAAATATGTTCCAGGAGATACGATAACGACATCTCCGGTATTGGCCACGTCAATTGCGGCTTGTATGGTGCTATACTGCGAGGGAACAAGAAGGTCCGCAGCAGTAAGGTTGCTAAAAGCGACCATAATAAATAGTAGGGTGGTAATTTTTTTCATTTTCCTTAATTTAAGTTCCCCTAAAAGTAAATTTTGGAATCTGTATCTTAAAAAAAGTGTATGTAAACAGAAATTATCCGCCTTGAATGGAGGTATATGTCTTTGTATGTATAATTACAAGGGTAAACTTAATTGTTCAGGAAGCAACCTGAAACTCTTTCGGTGGTAGGGGGTAGCCCCCAATTTTTTTATAGCTTCCCTATGTGCCTTGGTGGGGTAGCCTTTGTTTTGTTGCCACTGGTATTGTGGGAATTGGGTGGCAATATGCTTCATAAAGGCATCCCTTTCAGTTTTTGCAAGGATAGAGGCCGCGGCAATATGCAGGTATTTACTGTCGCCCTTTACTACGGTCTCAAAGGGGATTTTGGCAAAAGACTTAAAACGGTTACCGTCCACGGCTATAAACTGTGGGACTTGTGATAGTTTTTCTATACTCCGGTGCATGGCGAGTATGGAGGCATTCAAAATGTTTATGCTGTCTATCTCGTCCATCATTACGTGGGTGAAGGCGTACGATATGGCTTCGGCTTCTATAATAGATTTCAGTTCCAAACGTTTTTTCTCTGTGAGCTGTTTGCTATCGGTGAGCCATGGGTGGCTAAAATCGTCCGGAAGGATTACCGCGGCCGCAGTTACCGGCCCGGCAAGACAGCCCCGTCCGGCTTCGTCGGTACCACATTCCAATAGGTGTTTGTTTATTTTAAGTTGAAGCATAGCAAATACCCAACAAATATAGGGAATAGGCAGTGGGTTCAAAATTCTGAAATCCTAATTCTGAATTCACGATTGAAATAGTACCTTTACCGCTTAGTATAATTTGAATGAAAAATAGACTCCTTTTCGTGTTGTTGTGCTGTGTTCCGGCCCTTGCATTTTCGCAGGAAAATGAAGCCGATGCACCAAACCAGAAAAAGGAAAAACCGCCCATAGAGCTCTACAAGATAATTAGCCACGACTGGGATACCACCTATGTAGATACTACGCTAAGCATTCAAAAGGAATATAGGTTCAATTATCTGCGTAAGGATACTTTCGAGCTGTTGCCCTTTGCCAATGTGGGGCAGACCTACAATACGCTTGCGTACGATTTCAGCAGAAAAAACTTTAAACCGCTTTTTGTGGCGCAAAGCCATCATTTCAATTTTGAACAAATTGAAGATATTTCCTATTACAGCGTTCCCACACCCTTGACCGAACTGTACTTCAAGACCGCCTTTGAGCAGGGGCAACAACTGGATGCTTTTTTCACCGTAAATACCAACGAGCAGTTCAATTTTAGTATTTCTTACAAAGGGTTGCGTTCCTTGGGGCTGTACCAGCAATCGTTGGCCAGTACGGGAAACTTCAGGTTTACCACAAACTATCACACCAAGAACAAACGCTATAGGTTTAGAGGACACATTGTGGCGCAGGATATCCTGAATGAAGAAAACGGGGGCTTACCAGCCACTTCCCTGGCGCTCTTTGCCAGCGATGAAGGCGATTTTGACGACCGCGGAAGGCTGGACGTAAATTTTGAAAATGCCGAAAACAAATTGGAAGGGCTTCGGTTTTATGGCGACCATCAATACGAACTCATAAGCCAGCGCGATAGCTTGAGCCATAACGTGCTTGCCATTGGAAACCAGATAAGCTACGAGGACAAATTTTACGAATACAGGCAAACAGCTCCCTTTAACGGTTTTGGCGATAGTTACGAAAGTGCCGACCTAAAAAAAGAAACCACCCTCGAGGATTTTAACGCCCAGGCATTTGCAAAGTTGGACAATTCCATTTTAGGAAAAATTGGGGCGTATGTTAGTTACACAAATTTTAATTACGGCTATAACTCGGTCATTATTTTTGACGAGGGCCGTATTCCCAACAGGTTACAGGGGGATATACTAACGGCTGGTGCCAACTACAAAAAACAATATAGGGGCTTCGCACTGGAAGGCGAAGGTTTTATAAACGTAGCGGGAGATTACGACGCTACTTATTTAAAGGGTGCGGCTTCTTTCAGCTTTAATGAGACCAATAGGGTGGAAGCTTCGGCGAGTATCCATTCCAGCGCGCCCAATTTCAACTTTTTGCTGTACCAGAGCGATTATGTGAACTACAATTGGCAGACCAATTTCAATAATGTAAAGACACAGGAATTGAATTTTAAGTTACAATCCGAAAAATTGTTGGATGCCTCGGTAACCTATACGGGTATTGACGATTATACCTATTTTACCATACAGCCCAACGATTCTACCCCAACGCCACAACAGTTCAGCGAGCGGGTGGATTATATAAAGGTGAAAGCCGAAAAGGAGTTCCGTTACAAAAAATTTGCCTTGATGAACACGGTGTTGTTCCAGCAAGCAATTTCGGGAGGTGAGGTGCTGAATGTCCCTGAAATCGTTACCAGACAAAGCTTATACTACCAAGACGAATGGTTTAAAAAAGCGGCCTTTATCCAAACAGGTATCACCTTTAAATACTTCACCGAGTACACTATGAATGCCTACGATCCTGTCCTGGCAGAGTTCTACGTGCAGAACGACCAAAAACTAGGTGGCTTCCCGTTGGTAGATGTTTTCTTTAACGCCAAGATACGCCAAACAAGGATCTACTTTAAGTACGAGCACATAAACCAGTTGTTCAACAGCACGAACAACCATTTTTCGGCACCTACCTATCCATACCGCGATGCGGTGATACGTTTCGGGTTGGTTTGGAATTTCTTTCTTTAGTTGGCAGGTTGTAGGCGGTAGGACGCTCTGCTGATGGCTGGTAGCGAATAGCCCGACCCGTTCGCTGGCAGTTGCGTATGGGGGTCTCGCCCACATAAAAAACCCGACCAAATAGCCGGGTTTGGAATTATATTTTTTTAAAGTCCCCTTTTCCTTTGGGGAGGGGATTTAGGGGAGTGAGTCACTAGTCCCTCAACAACCCCCTAGAGATCACGATCTTTTGTATCTCGCTGGTTCCTTCGTAAATCTGGGTAATCTTTGCGTCACGCATCAATCGCTCTACGTGGTACTCTTTTACAAATCCGTTACCGCCGTGCACCTGTACCGCTTCTACGGTAACGTCCATTGCCACCTGGCTGGCGTATAGTTTTGCCATAGCACCGCTCATATCGTAATTGTTGCCTTGGTCCTTGTCCCAAGCGGCTTTCATTACGAGGTGACGTGCAGCCTCGATTTGGGTGTGCATATCGGCCAATTTAAATGCGATGGCCTGGTGGTTGCAAATTTCGGTGCCAAAAGTCTTACGTTGCTTAGAGTATTCCTTGGCAAGCTCGTAAGCTCCTGAGGCAATCCCCAACGCCTGTGCAGCAATACCAATACGGCCACCGCTCAAGGTTTTCATCGCAAACTTAAAACCAAAACCATCTTCACCAATCCTATTCTCCTTAGGAACCTTTACATCGTTAAAGTTGAGGGTATGGGTGTCGCTACCACGAATTCCCAACTTGTCCTCTTTTGGTCCCACTTCAAAACCTTCCCAACCTTTTTCCACGATAAAGGCATTGATACCGCGGTGTTTTTTCTCTTTGTCGGTTTGGGCAATGACCAAGTAGTAATCTGCCGTGCCCCCATTGGTGATCCAGTTTTTGGTTCCGTTCAACAAGTAGTGGTCTCCTTTGTCGATGGCTGTGGTGCGTTGCGAGGTAGCATCACTTCCAGCTTCTGGTTCGCTGAGGCAAAAAGCTCCCAATTTTTCACCTGTTGCCAGTTTGCTAAGGTATTTTTCTTTTTGTGCTTCGGTTCCGTAGGCTTCAAGGCCGTAACATACCAAGGAGTTGTTTACCGAAACAATTACCGAACACGAAGCATCTATCTTGCTCAACTCTTCCATGGCCAACACGTAGCTCACGGTATCCATACCGCCACCGTTGTATTTGGGGTCTACCATCATCCCTAGGAACCCTAGCTCGCCCATTTTTTGTACCTGTTCGGCAGGGAATTCTTGTTTGTTGTCACGCTCAATAACACCTGGGAGCAATTCGGTTTTGGCAAAATCACGAGCTGCGTCGCGTATCATCAAGTGTTCTTCGGAAAGAGAAAAATCCATAGCTTTTTGTTGAAATGTTCGTAAAAATGGCACTGTACTGAAACTATTTCAGAAATGCCGTGCAAAGATACCTTATTATTGATAAATCTCAAATTAGAAGGTCTAAATTACAAGGACAAGTTTGATAACAAGGACGATTGGATGCACGATACGTCCGTCAAGGCAGACTGCACGAGTCACGACATAGTTGCTAATCGTGGCTTTATGTTGTGGTTCGTGCAACTAGCTTTAGCTAGCGGTCGTGATTCCAATCGTCTCATTCCCAAAAAAATGCTGCTATATAAAGCATTGTAATTCGGGATTTCTTTTTTGTTGTGTATTTGCCCCCTGCATAGTACCTTTAAACTATGTCATCACAAAAAAATACATATCGGGTCTTGGGGGTTATGTCCGGCACCTCGCTGGACGGTATCGATCTTGCTGAACTGGATTTTCAGGTTTCAGATAAAGCAACTTGGACGTTTAAAATAGGGAGGGCCAAGACCATTCCCTACCCTTCGGAATGGGTGGCTATTTTAAAGGAGGCCGTCCATTTTTCCGAAGGCAGATTAAAAACACTCAACAAAGACTATACGGTGTACCTTGCTGAAGCAATCTCCAGCTTTGTGGCTGAGAATGCCATTGAAAGCCTAGATGCTGTCTGTAGCCACGGCCATACCATCCTGCACCAACCAGAAAAGGGAATAACATTACAAATAGGCAACATGCCCGAAATTGCAGCACTCACCGGACAGACAGTGGTTTGCGATTTTAGGGTCCGGGATGTGCAACTGGGTGGGCAGGGTGCCCCGTTAGTGCCCATTGGCGACACACTGCTCTTCCCAGCATACGACTACTGCCTCAATTTGGGAGGATTTGCGAATTGCTCTTTTGAGAAAGACGGTTCCCGCATTGCCTACGACATTTGCCCCGTGAATATTGTATTGAACGCTTTGGCAGAACAACTGGACCTTCCCTACGACGATGGGGGTATGGTGGCCAGAGGAGCCACAATAGATATCAATGTATTGGATGTGTTGAACAAGCTTCAATTTTATAAGCAAGAGCCTCCCAGATCATTGGGATTGGAGTGGGTGCAGCAATTTGTATTCCCCGTTATTGAAAAAGCTGACATTTCAGCAGAAGATGCCCTCGCGACCTTTACCGAACACGTGGCGCAACAATTGGCCCAGCAATTTGAAGAAGGTAGCTCCATACTCGTAACGGGTGGTGGAGCCTATAATGACTTTCTTTTAGAGCGTTTGCGCTACCACAAGAGCGTTGAGGTGGTCCTCCCAGAGCCAAAACTGGTTGAATATAAGGAGGCGCTCATTTTTGGTCTGCTTGGGGTACTTAAATTACGGGGTGAGATAAACTGTCTCGCCAGTGTTACGGGGGCCAGCCAGGACCACAGCAGCGGAAAAATTTTTAGGTAGCTCAAGGGCTTCGTATCTTTGTGGTGCTATGTCCAAAAAAGAACCCAAAAAACCAGACCAAGTTGTTTTTGATGGAGAAAAAGGAAGCTACGATGCTGCTTTAAAACCGTATTCAACAAATTTAGGAGCACCTGCCATTAAGGTAGACGATGTTACTACCTGGAAAAACACCAACGTCCACAAGGTGAACCATCATTTCAAGACAAAATTTGAAAGCTTGAAAAAAGAATACGAAGCGATGATGGAGACCTTTGAATACAACAACCTGATCTATACCGCCAAATTCAGTTTTGAGCCTGTGCTTGGCGAGGTGTATCATTTGTACAGAGACAAGAATGGCGAACCGTTTCTTTCCATTATCTCACCCAAAGAATGTTCTTGGGATTTCGTAGGTACTTTTAAATTGACCACCGATAAACTTTGGGAGCAAGTAAAAGGCTAATCTTTTATTTCCTTTAAATGCTCCGCATATCCCGTCATTTCCCAATGCCCCAACGAGATAGGGATATTGCCAATGCTGTTCAATTCATCAAAAAAATCTTTTAGTACAAAAGGTTCGCCCTTGTCTTCTTTCATCTTGGCATAATCTGCGATTGCGTGTTCCAATAGATATTTCCCAGTGATATAGCTCGTGCCGTAGCCAGGTTGGCGCAGGTATAAATGTTGTTCAAAAATCAATAGTTCCTTTTCGGTCTTCATCCAGCCTCTTGGAGTGTATTCGCTATGGATGCCACCGGCCTCCTCCATGGTCATCTCGTTGGCGTGGGCGTATAGCGAACCGAGTCCTCGGGCAGCGCGTTGGGCAATCATGATATACACGATTTCCTTGGTGCGTGGGCTGTCATCATAAAATCCTGCTTGCATAAATAACTCTTCAACTGCGGTGGCGGTGCCCTCGTTGCGTGAGTCGAATATATTATAGAGCAAAGCATCCTTTCTTATTTCGCTGGTGTTGGGTTCGTATTCCATGCGTGCCAGCTCGAACCAATGATAAAAGTGTGAGTAGAGTGGCCTTGGATCGTAATGTTGCCCGATCCTGAAGAAGTTCCGTTTCTCTTCGGGAATGTATTCGCCCAGATGTGCTCGCAGCGCAGGCTCAAAATAGGGTTTCACGGTGAGTATTTCCTGTTGGTCCAAAAATTTCAGAAAACTCTGTGCCGATTTTTCAGCAAGCGCATTATATGCGGCTGCTGAGTTCGCAGCTTTTAGTTTGGGTATGTTTCGGTTACGGTGCTCTTCTAGTTTTAATGATGTCCATGCACGTGCCAGTTCGCGTTTTAAGATCATCACCTCGTCTTCCCAAGTAAGTGGGACCAAGTGGACATTTTGCAGATACCAGGTATAATTTTCTTTACCAATGCCCGAGGGTCCCGTTTTGTTCTTTGCTTCGGCCTTGAGCCAGGAAACCAGGTTTTCGGTAGACTGGGTGGCTTTGTCTATGGCGCTATCCAGTTCTTTGTCTTTTGCTATGCTCGCTTTACTTTTCAGTTGTGCCAGTACGTTGCGCTGTCCTTCAATATCCCGTATTCCCGTACTAAAAAGATCTTTGGCGTTGCCGGTCAAGTTTATCTTGGCCTGTTCGTTTAAAGGAGCTATTACTTTTAGGTCATTTATGAGTCGGTCTCTTTCTGTTTTAGAAAGCGGAAACGAATACGTCCACAATTCCAAAACGGCATGGTGCGTAGGGCCTTCGTGTGCGGGCACGTCACTTTTATAGGTCCAAACAGTTTTGTAAAAGGCAGGGTCACGCTCCCACGGTTTTAGGATGCGCTGGTTAAAATCATATCCGTTCATTTCGGCCCAAACCAGCATCCAGTCTACTTTTTTGGGGATGGACCAATTTGTAGTGTCGATGGATTTCAGGCGGACCTGTAGTGTTTTAAATTCAGGTTCTCGTTTTTTAAAGGTTGCTGTAGTATAGTCTGGTGCACCATTCAACAAAGGTGGTTTTTCAAAATCTCGCCACTCCTTGAACAATTGTACGAGTTGGCCGTATCCTGGAGCATCATTTTCTTGTGCAATGCTACATACGTTTGAAACCAAAAGGAGGAAAATAAATGCTGAAGTTCTCATACACAGAAATTTGTTTTTAAAGTTACTGAAATTTGAATTCAGAGCAGTTCTTTTAAAATAAACTTAAAATAATACAGCACCTTTTTCAAAATAGTATATTTGTAATCCTTACTTCCAAACAACCAACCGAAGTGATTTTTTTATGAAAGAACTACTCAAGAAATACGAAGAAAAAGACCCCGAAATAGTATTCCATTGGAACGATCCAGAAACCGAAGCCGAAGGCTGGACGGTCATCAACTCCTTGCGGGGGGGTGCTGCTGGCGGCGGTACGCGTATGCGCCCGGGACTGAACGAAAACGAGGTGCTCTCCCTGGCAAAAACCATGGAAGTAAAGTTTACCGTGTCGGGTCCTGCCATAGGTGGTGCAAAATCTGGAATCAACTTCGATCCAAGGGATCCGCGTAAAAAAGGCGTGCTGGAACGTTGGTACAAAGCTGTATCTCCATTGCTGAAAAGTTACTACGGAACGGGAGGCGACCTTAACGTGGACGAAATTCATGAAGTAATCCCCATTACCGAGGAAAGCGGCGTATGGCACCCACAGGAAGGTGTCTTTAATGGACATTTTACCCCGACCGAAGCCGACAAGATAAACCGAATTGGCCAATTGCGCCAAGGAGTGATAAAGGTCCTGGAAAATAGCGATTATTCTCCGGACGTCTCAAGAAAATATACGGTGGCCGATATGATTACCGGTTATGGAGTTGCCGAAGCAGTGCGCCATTATTATGAAATATACGGAGGTTCGGTAAAGGGGAAACATGCCATTGTACAAGGTTTTGGAAATGTAGGAGCGGCTGCGGCCTATTACCTTTCCCAAATGGGAGCCAAAGTGGTCGGGATTATCGATAGGGTAGGCGGCATTATAAACAAGGACGGTTTCAGTTTTGAAGAGGTACAAGAATTGTTTCTGAACAAGGACGGAAACACCTTAGTGGCAGAAAAGATGATGCCTTTTGAAGAAATAAACGAAAAGATATGGACGCTGGAATGTGAAGTGTTTGCCCCTTGTGCGGCATCACGATTAATTACCAAGGAACAAATTTCAGCAATGATAGATACCGGTCTCGAAGTAATAAGTTGTGGGGCCAACGTACCGTTTGCCGATAGAGAAATTTTCTTCGGTCCCATTATGGAGTATACCGATGAACGCGTAAGCCTTATCCCAGATTTTATCTCAAACTGTGGCATGGCAAGAGTGTTTGCCTATTTTATGGAGCGCAAAGTACAGATGACAGATGAGGCTATCTTTAATGATACCTCCATGACCATACGCAATGCGATTCAAAATACATTCGACAATAACAGCACAAAGACGAATATTAGCAAGACTGCTTTTGAAATCGCTTTGAAACAATTATTATAAAATCATTTTTTAAACAAAAAAACAACTTCACATGTTCAAAAACTTTTTAGGCACTAGTCCGCGATGGTTTAAGTACACCATGATAGCATTTCTTATTTTTAACATCGTGAGCTTCTACCTGTTGGGCCCAGTTATAACAGCTTGGCTCTTTATAGGTGAGTTTATCTTTACGCTCGCGCTTGCCTTAAAATGCTACCCATTGCAAAGTGGTGGACTCTTGGCGATTGAAGCCATGGCGTTGGGACTCACCTCCCCAGATGCGGCCTATGCTGAGGTAGCTGCAAACCTAGAGGTAATCCTTTTGCTTATGTTTATGGTAGCGGGGATCTATTTTATGAAACCATTGCTCATGTATATTTTCAGCAAGGTGTTCACAAAGATAAAGTCCAAGATGGTGCTCTCGCTACTGTTTGTGCTATTGTCCGCAGTGCTTTCAGCTTTTCTGGACGCCCTTACGGTAACAGCGGTAATTATTAGTATTGGTGTTGGGTTTTACGGAGTGTACCATAAAATACATTCCAGCACGGAAACAGATTATAATAAAGATGGCATTGCAGACCGCAAGGAACTTAGTGGGGAAACTTTGGAGCAATTCAGGAGTTTTCTACGCAGTTTGGTGATGCACGGTGTAGTTGGAACAGCGTTGGGAGGGGTTTGTACACTTGTGGGCGAGCCACAGAACCTGCTTATTGGAGCCAAAATGGAATGGGACTTTATAGAATTTTTCCTGCGTATGGCACCTATAACCATTCCTGTATTGTTCGCAGGATTGTTAACCACCGCATTGCTTGAAAAGACAAAATGGTTCGGTTTTGGAGCCAAGATGCCTCCAGTTGTTAGGCAAATCATCGAAGGATATACCGAAAAAGTAGATGCAAAAAGAACAAAGTCTGAAAAAAATGGCCTGATAGTCCAGGCGGTAGCCGCCATATTCCTCATTATAGGGTTGGCGCTGCACTTGGCCCCGGTAGGATTTATTGGGTTGGCATTGATCATCCTTCAAACAGCATTTATGGGTATTACGGACGAGCACAGTCTTGGTAAATCCTTTGAAGAAGCCCTGCCCTTTACAGGCCTTTTGGTAGTGTTCTTTGTTATTGTTGCAATGATTCACGACCAGCACCTCTTTAAGCCTATCATAGAATGGGCACTGAACCACCCGCCTTCACAACAACCCGCCATATTTTATGCGGCCAACGGAATTCTCTCTATGATAAGCGATAACGTTTTTGTGGCCACAGTATACATTGGTGAAGTGCAACAGGCTTTCTTGGATGGCGTAATTACAAGAGAGCAATATGACCACCTAGCCATTGCCATAAACACAGGAACAAACCTACCTAGTGTTGCTACCCCAAATGGGCAGGCAGCCTTTTTGTTTCTGCTCACCTCATCCTTGGCACCATTGATCAACCTAAATTATATCAAAATGGTGAAAATGGCATTTCCTTACACCATTGTACTTGGTGCTGTTGGGTTGTTGGGGGTTATTATGTTCCTCTAAATAATTATTGAAACTTTTTTACGTTAGTATTGTAAACCAAAACAAATCTATGACCAATTTCTTGCTTCAAGACGAGGTTGAAAATGCAGCCAACGCTATGCAACTCACCGATGCTGCACCCGAAGAAAAAACGCTTTCAGTTTTAGAATTGATAATGAACGGTGGCCTTGGTGCCCAGATCATCATTGGAGTCCTGTTCATCCTGCTGTTTGTAGCGGTCTATATTTATTTTGAACGTTTGTTCGCGATTAAGGCTGCTTCACAAATGGACAGTAATTTTATGAACCAGATACGCGACAATGTGGCCAATGGCAATGTACAAGCAGCAAAAGTGCTATGCGCGCAACAAAATACACCCGTTTCAAGACTCACCGAAAAAGGCATAAGTCGCATAGGCAGTCCTTTGGAAGATATCAATACCGCCATTGAGAATGCAGGCCGTCTCGAAGTATATAAACTCGAAAAAAACGTAAGTATCCTAGCGACCATCGCAGGAGCGGCACCTATGATTGGGTTCTTGGGAACAGTGATTGGGATGGTGCTTGCATTTCATCAATTGGCCACAAGTAGCGGCCAGGCAGAAATGGGGGCATTGGCCGAAGGTATCTACACTGCAATGACAACAACCGTTGCCGGACTTATAGTTGGTATCATAGCTTATATGGGCTACAACCATCTTGTGGTTAGGACCGATAAAGTAGTGCACCAAATGGAAGCCACCGCGGTAGATTTCTTGGACCTCCTAAACGAACCGGCATAATATGAACCTACGCGGAAGAAATAAAATAAGTCCAGAGTTCAGTATGAGCTCCATGACCGATATTGTGTTCCTGCTCTTGGTCTTTTTCCTATTAACCTCCCCGGCCATTACGCCAGATGCTTTGGATTTAATCCTTCCAAAGGCCAAAGGTAAATCCACAAACCAACAAAAAGCCTCCGTAAGTATTACCAAGGACGGAGCATACTACGTAAACAAAGAACGCGTAAGCGAATACAGCATAGAAAAAGAATTGCAATCCATCTTGGCTGGGCAGGAACAGCCCACTATTATTTTAAGGGCTGAAGAAGGCGTGCCCATAGAGGATGCCGTTTTTGTGATGGACGTAGCCAATAAAAACAACTTTAAAGTCGTTTTAGCAGTACGGCCCAATTAAGAGGGTAGTGTATAGTTGGTAGCGATTAGGTATTTGGACGTGACCCTAAACCGGGTCGGGCTTTCATCGCTACATGGTAGCATATTCAATCCCTCACGCAAATAAAACATAAAAAATTAAAGTCACTAATGCCTGTTCTGGACACCAAACATAAAAAAAAGAGTATGACCATCACGGTAATCCTGCACGTGATACTGCTTGTTTTATTATTTTATGTTGGGATGACCTATCTGGATCCACCCCCAGAAAACGGTATAGCGGTGAACTTTGGTACAACAGAGATGGGTAGCGGCGATATACAACCCAGAGAGCCCATAAAATCGGCCCCAAAGGTAACCACACCACCGCCCACTTCACAGCCCAAATCTGAAATCAAGGAAGAAGTGGTTACCCAAGATAATGAGGAGGCCCCCGTAATAAAAAAAGAAGAAAAGAAAAAGGAACAGACCGAAACTCCCAAAAAAGTAGAGCCCAAAAAAGAAACTCCCAAAAAAGAGGAGCCAAAGCCAGATAAAACCACCACAGATGCCCTCTCAAACTTGATTAACGGCCCCAAGAGTGACGGAACCGCAAAGGGTAGCGAGGGCGACGACACAAAGGGTGGCGGAGATAAAGGCGACCCCAGTGGCGATCCCAATGCACAGAGTTATTACGGCACTGGCAAGGGATTGGATGGCGACGGAAACTACCTCCTGGGAGGCCGGAAGCCCCTTAACAAACCCAGAAACCCCCAAGATTGTAACGAGGCAGGTAAGGTTGTCGTGAGCATAGAGGTAAATCGAAACGGACAGGTGATTGCGGCACAACCTGGTGTGCGAGGTACCACAAACAATTCTAAGTGCCTGTTGGACAAGGCAAAGGAAAATGCAATGGCTACTAAGTTCAATTCAGATAGTAATGCCCCCGCCAAGCAAATAGGGAAGATTATCTACAATTTTACCCTCTCCCAGTAATTGTTTAGATTTTTATAGTATTTTGGTAGTCCCAACTTACTATGCTACTAACCTACACTAGATATACTACTTGGTTTATTGGTTTGGTTTCCGTACTAACATCCTTGTTTTTCGGAAACGAGGAAACCCTATATATTAAACCATTATTTCATGTAGGCTTGTACACTTTTTTTTATGTTTCAAACAAGAAACATAGTGGTTTGTTGCTCATGTTTCTCCTAGCTGGTATGGTCGCCGAATTTTTAACAGCTAAGAATTTTGAATATTATTACGCCATTATAAACATTCTTTTTGCAATTTACTTTTCAATTGGGATTTTGTTCCAGGTTCCTGTACTCAAGACAGCGAAATTAAAACTCAGCAATACTACGGGTATCTTGGGGGTATTGTTTTCTTCTATTATCTTATATATTGTCTATGCACTTGTGTATTATTCAGTGCAAGAATTTAACGAACAGGTGCCAGCGGTTATAGGTGCCATAACATTTGTAGGTTTTGTTGGTAGTTGCTTTTATGTAACTTTATTTCACCCACACCCCAAGAAAGTAACATTGTTTATTGTAGGTATATGTTATTTTATTGTTTGTATTGGGTATCTCGTCTACGAACTGTTATTTACCAACACATTATTGATTGCCCTCATAAATACAACTGAAATTATAGCACAATTTGCGTTTGTTCGATTCCTGATTTCCAGAAGCGAATTCTTGAAGAAACAGGAATGGCTCATTTAAATCTATCCGTATCATTCTCACAAACTGCTTGGGTAAATAATCAGTATCTTTAGCCTTCAAATTTTAATGCTATGAGATCTTCCCTATATTTTTTCTTCGGAATAGTTTTCCTGTTCGTTTCCTGTACTAATCCTTCTGAAGAAAACGTAAAAACTCCAACTTCAGAAATTTCAGAAAAACTTCCCTCAGACCTCATGTTCCTTCAACGAGCATACCCAAGGGGCAAGATAAAACCGGAAGCCTATAGAGAAGCAATTGCATGGAAAAAGAGACAGCTTTCGCAGCAGCGAAACCAACTGAATGTCTGGGAATTTGCGGGCCCCCTCAACATTGGTGGCCGCATAACCGATATTGAAATACCTGTGGACAATGCGACTACATATTATGTGGGTGCAGCTTCAGGAGGGATCTTTAAGACAACCGATGGTGGTACAACCTGGCAGCCCATTTTCGATGAAATGGATATGCTCTCCATTGGCGATATGGAGATTTCAAAAAATAATACAAACACTATCTGGGTGGGGACTGGTGAGCCCAATTCCGGTGGGGGTTCCTTGGTGTACGATGGGGACGGCATCTACAAATCTGAAGATGGAGGAAGCACATGGGAGTCAAAAGGCCTAGCAGATATTGGTAGCGTGGGAAAAGTAATGATAGATCCCAATGATGACGAAACAGTTTTTGTGGCAGCAATGGGGCCGCTTTTTAGGAACGATGATAACCGTGGTGTGTTCAGGTCGCAAGATGGGGGTGATACTTGGGAACAAGTATTATTTATTGGCGATAAAACGGGAGCGATAGATATGGCCATACACCCTTCAAATAGCGAAATACTTTACGCAGCTATGTGGGAGCGGGAGCGAAGACCCGAAAATACCGTATTTGGAGGTGCCACCTCAGGTCTGTACCGTTCTATAGATGGTGGTACTACGTGGACCGAACTGACCAACGGATTGCCAACCGCTGCAAACGATAAAGGACGCATAAGCATTGCTATCTCACAATCCAACCCCGATGTACTGTACGCCCGTTATGCAAATGCTTCGGGAAGTATTGAAGGGGTATATCGCTCGCAAGACGGAGGTGATTCCTGGCAAGAGCGTAATTCAAATCAGTTGACCAATGTAGGTTTTCACTGGTGGTTCAGGGGAATTTATGTAGACCCCTTAGATGAAAATACGATCTACAATGTAGATTTTATAGTTGAAAAATCCACAGATGGTGGAAACACGTGGAATACAGCGTTTCCAAACGTTCACGTAGATCAGCACGCATTGGCCTTTAACGCCCAAACAGGAGGCGAAGTGCTATTGGGCAACGATGGTGGGTTGTATTACAGCAACGATGATGGTGCTAGTTCAACAAAAGATGTAAGCTTGCCCATCACACAATTGTACCGTATGTACGTAGACCCCCAAAACGAGGACAAAGTGTATGCCGGTGCCCAAGACAACAGCACCGTGCGAACTATAACAGGTGGCTTGACAGATTGGAGTATCATAAACGGTGGGGACGGTTTTCAACCTTTGGTGGACGAGAATGACACCAACGTAATCTACGCCCTGTCGCAACGAGGAAATTTTGTAAAATCTACTAACGATGCAGCGTCATTTTCCAGTGCAACCAGTGGTATAGCGGGTGGTGATCGTAAAAATTGGGATACCCCCGTGACCTTCGACCCAAACAATTCACAAATATTATACTACGGAGCCAATAGGTTGTATAGAACCACAAATGCTGCAGGAAGTTGGGAGGCCATTAGTCCAGACCTTACCAATGGTTCGGGAGGTGGCAATAATGTATATGGCACTATAACCACGATAGATGTTTCCCCGCTGGACAGTGATTTGATCTACGTAGGAACAGACGATGGTAATGTATGGGTAACCGAAGATGGTGGAGCTACTTGGCAAGATATTTCCATAGGGATTCCTAACCGTTGGGTGACCAAGGTGTTGGCAGATCGTGACAATATTAACAGGGTTTTTGTAACCCTCTCCGGGTATCGGTATGGCGAGGACAACGGAAATGTATATAGAAGCAGTAATAGGGGGCAAGCTTGGAGCGCAATTGGAGAAGAGCTGCCAGATATCCCCATTAACGATATTGTAAAGGATGCCAGCGGAAAAGTATTCTTGGCAACCGATGTAGGTATATTTGGAGCAGGAACCCAAGCCTATCTTTGGGAAGTGATAGATGGGAATTTACCCTCTGTGGTGGTGAACGATATGCATATTCATGAACCCAGCCAGACCCTTTATGCAGCTACATATGGGCGGTCTATATATAAATTGGATCTCTCAACAGTGGTGTTGGGTACTTCTGAAGTTGTTGAAAGTGCAACTATCGCCATTGCTCCTAATCCTGCGGAAGACTTTACTGAAATCACCTTTACGGAAAATGTTACGAACGCTTCTATTGAAATGTTTGATGCACTGGGACGAAACGTGAAAAATCTCAACATTACCAATACACGTACATGTACCATTCCTATAGCCGATATGAGAGCAGGAACCTATTTTCTGAAAATACAGGTAGGCACCCAAACCCAAACCAAAAAATTGATCGTAAAATAAACTGCCATCACGTACCCTGAAACATTAGAATGGCTCTTTGCGCAGCTTCCCATGTACCAACGCGTGGGACAAGCGGCCTATAAAGCAGATTTGAGCAATACCCAAAAGCTTGCCAAACATCTTAACCATCCCGAAAATGGATTTAAAAGCGTACACGTAGCAGGTACAAACGGGAAAGGCTCTACCAGCCATATGCTTGCCTCTGTGTTACAGGAAGCTGGGTATAAAGTTGGGCTTTATACTTCGCCCCATTTAAAAGACTTCAGGGAGCGCATAAAGATAAACGGTACGGTAATTCCCAAGCGTACTGTTTCAACGTTCGTAACCAAGCACAAACCTTTTTTTGAAAGCAACCAGCTTTCCTTTTTTGAAATGACCGTGGGCTTGGCGTTCGATTATTTCAGAAGGGAAAAAGTGGACATCGCCATTGTGGAAGTAGGCATGGGAGGGCGTCTGGATAGTACAAACGTAATCACTCCAGAGGTTTCGGTAATTACAAATATTGGCTTGGACCACACACAGTTTCTTGGTACAACGCTCCCCGAAATAGCAACTGAAAAAGCAGGCATCATAAAAGCAAAAGTCCCGGTTGTAATAGGTGAATACAATAAACACACACTTCCTGTTTTTGAAAAAATTGCAAAAAAGAATAACGCAACACTTTACAAAGCGTTTGAGTACAAAGGAGCTTTGTTGCCATCTGACTTAAAAGGAGATTACCAAAAAAGTAACATTCAAACAGTACAAACAGTGATGAAAGTCTTACAGCAAAAAAGATATAGTGTAGGTATTCAACACTTGGCAAAAGGCCTTCAAAATGTAGTCGCTAATACTGGTTTGCTGGGGAGATGGCAAATAGTACAGGAAAAACCAAGAATAATCTGCGATACGGCTCATAATAAAGAAGGTCTGAAGTATGTATTACAGCAATTGCAAGAAGAAGATTTTAACGAATTGCACATCGTACTAGGGATGTTGGGCGACAAGGCAATAGATACAATTGTACCTATGTTCCCCACAACGGCTAGGTATTATTTCTGTAAACCCAACATTGCACGTGGGATGGAGGTGAGTATATTACAGCAGCAGGCAAAAAAATCTGGGTTGGATGGCGAAGCGTATGCTACAGTCAAAGATGCACTAAAAGCAGCAAAGAGAAATGCAGCCCCGACCGATTTGATTTTTGTGGGCGGCAGCACATTTGTAGTGGCAGAAGTGGTTTAGTTTTTCCTCCCCTTGAATTTTTTAGACTTCTTTTTGTCCGGATTGGTAAACAAGCGTTTTAAGAATCCGTCACGTTTGGTGGGTGGGCAATCCAAGGTGCTTTTTACTTCATCACTTATATTAGGGAATTTTGCTGTTGTATAGGTTGTAAAATCTTTTTCGGCATTTATTTTTTGGATAAACTTTGCGAAAACGGGTAAGGCAGCATTGGCTCCTTGGCCCAACCTAGTGCTTTTAAAACCTATGCGGTGGTCGTCGTGTCCTACCCAGGTTACCATGACAAGATTTGGGGTAATTCCCACAAACCAAGCGTCTTTGTTGGATTGGGTGGTTCCGGTCTTTCCCGCTAGTTCGTTTTTGAGTCCATAAACAGATCGAAGGCGTTTTGCGGTACCATTGTTCACAACATTTTGCATCATTGCCAATAGTTGCTGTCTGGTAGTTTCAGAAAAAGCTTCTTTGTTTGGTTCTTCTTCCTTAAAGGTTTCTAAAACTTTGCCTTGTGCGTTCTCGATCTTTCGTAAAAAATGAGGTGCTGATGCGCGGCTTCCATTAATAAACGCTGTATATGCGCCAGCCATTTCCAAAATGCTCAATTCTGCTGTGCCCAATGCCAGTGAGGGAACTTCAGGCAATTTTGTGGTAATGTTCAATTTTTTTGAAAGTTGAACTACATTGGGGATTCCTGTTTGTTCAATAATTTTTACCGAAACGGTATTGATAGATTGGGTAAGTGCTTCTTTAACACTGTAGTTAATGTAACTTTCATCCTTTTTCCCTGAATTGGAAGGCGTCCAATTGTTCAGGTTTTCATAAGATACCTCACGTGCAGATATATAATCGCAAGGGGATATGCCATTTTCTAGTGCAGCAGTATATACAATGGGCTTAAAGGTAGAACCTACTTGGCGTTTGCTCTGTACGTGGTCGTACTTGTAATTTTCAAAATCTACACCGCCCACCCAGGCCTTAATGGCACCAGTGTTGTTTACGACCAATGTTCCCGTAGCTAACGATTTTAAATAAAACTCCAAGCTGTCCAAGGTACTATAACGTACTTTTTTCTGTTTTCCAAAACTGGAGATGTTCATTTTTCGTTTTATGCTTAAAGAGTCAAGAATTTGATCTTCGGGCAGTCCTTTCTCTTTCAGTTTTATATAGGCTTGGGTTGTCTTCAGTCTTTCTTTAAAAAGGGTGGTTTTTTGTCCCCACGGTTTTTTGTTGCCATACTCACCTTCAAACTGTTGTTGCAACTTTTGTAGATGCTCACGTGTAGCAGCTTCAGCAAATTCCTGCATTTTTTTGTCTATCGTGGTATATATTTTAAGTCCGCTGGTATACAAGTTGGGCTGTTTGAGCAGATTGGTGTTTTCTTTGCACCAAGTAAGCATACGTTGACGTAATTTTTCACGGAAATAGGGGGCAAGCCCACTCTGCTCGTCATATCTGGCAAAATCTGTAACCAACGAATCCTCTTTAAATTTCTGAAATTCCTCTTGAGTGATGTACTCGTACTTCTGCATTTGCCCCAGCACTATATTACGTCTCTCTGCGCTGCGCCCGGGATGTTTATAGGGATTGTAATAGGTGGTGGCTTTTAGTGTGCCTATCAATGTCGCCGCTTCTGCAGGGGACAGGTTTTGGGTAGATTTGTTGAAAAATTTTCGGGCGGCGCTTTCTATGCCGTGGGTGTTACCACTAAATGGAGCCGAATTGAGGTAGAGCTCAAGAATTTGGTCCTTTTCGTAAACGGTCTCCAATCTCTTGGCGATAAAAATTTCTTTGCATTTTGCAACTGGTAATGTAAAGATGCTGAAATCTTTTCTTTTGTAGAGATTCTTTGCCAATTGTTGTGTGAGCGTACTTCCGCCACCAGCAGACTTGTCCTGGAGTAAAATAGATTTTATCACAACCCGAAACATACTTCGGGTATCAATGCCACTATGATTGTAAAATCGTGCGTCCTCGGTAGCGATTACGGCATTTATTACATGTTCTGGAATGCTGTCCAGCGGTATGGGTTGTCTGTTCTGGATATAGAACTTTCCAATAAGCTCATTGTTCACATCGTAAATTTCGGATGCGCGGTACTGGGAGAGTTCCTTCAGCTCCTTTTTTGAAGGCAAAGCACCCCAAAGTCCAAAATATACAGTGCCCATAAAGACACATGCTGCGCCAAATAACACCAGGCAGATACCACCTACCTTTTTTAAGACTTTTGTGAGTTTACGGTTTAGTTTCATCGCTTTGTTTGAAACGACAAAATAAAACAATGTATTACGTTTTGCTATACCCTTTAACCAAAGTTTAAAAGTATCAAAACAATTAATATGTCACATTGAGCTTGTCGAAATATATTGATTATCAATAATATTAAAACTTCGACAAGTTCAGTTTGACAATCTGTATAAACTTTTTAGACAGTCTCATTGGAAGTGGGCGCTGAGGGATTCGAACCCCCGACCCTCCCTAGGTGAACTCGGGATGCTCTGGACCTTCCAGATACCCTTTTGCAGGGTTATTTGCCTATAAGTTTTTCGATCATCTTCCTGCTCTTCCACATTTTT
>NZ_QRAO01000005.1:0-157983 GCF_003353425.1 Marinirhabdus gelatinilytica | reverse complement strand
TAGGTGAACTCGGGATGCTCTGGACCTTCCAGATACCCTTTTGCAGGGTTATTTGCCTATAAGTTTTTCGATCATCTTCCTGCTCTTCCACATTTTTATCTGTCTCTCCCTGCTCAGGGCTTCGGATTTTTTGGCAAACTGCTCTTTGTAAACCAGCACCCAGTCATCGGCTCTGCCGGTAAATCCTTTGTGCTTCCAGTTGTGGTTGTCCAGTCGTTTGGATAATTGTTGGGTATATCCTACATAGTATTTGTTCAATTTCTTGGAATATAGTATGTGGGTGAAGTAGTGCATATAAAAAAAGCCTCACGTGTGTGAAGCTTTTGATGTGGGCGCTGAGGGATTCGAACCCCCGACCCTCCCGAGGTGAACTCGGGATGCTCTGGACCTTCCAGATACCCTTTTGCAGGGTTATTTGCCTATAAGTTTTTCGATCATCTTCCTGCTCTTCCACCTTTTTATCTGTCTCTCCCTGCTCAGGGCTTCGGATTTTTTGGCAAACTGCTCTTTGTAAACCAGCACCCAGTCATTGGCTCTGCCGGTAAATCCTTTGTGCTTCCAGTTGTGGTTGTCCAGTCGTTTGGATAATTGTTGGGTATATCCTACATAGTATTTGTTCAATTTCTTGGAATATAGTATGTGGGTGAAGTAGTGCATATAAAAAAAAGCCTCACGTGTGTGAAGCTTTTGATGTGGGCGCTGAGGGATTCGAACCCCCGACCCCTTGGGTGTAAACCAAGTGCTCTGAACCAACTGAGCTAAGCGCCCTTGCTTTGTTAGCGGTTGCAAATATAAACTAGTTTTTGCTTTCCACAAATATATTATTGAAAAATATAAGATAATTTATAATAAAGCGAGTGACCGTTCCAGGGCCATCCCTCGTGAGCCTTTAATTAGGATGGTGTTTTTATCTAATTTTTCGGCTATTAGAGCATTTTTAAAAGTTTCAAAGTCCCTGTGTTTTGTAATATGGGTAGCTGTGGTTTCAGTTTTACTGAAATTTTCACCAACCAAATATGCTTTGCCGAATTTATGTTCAGCAAGATAATCTGTAATGGCTTGGTGTTCTGCTTCGGCTTCAACTCCCAGCTCGAACATATCTCCCAAAATCATGATTTTGTTGTGGCCTTCAGCTTGCTTGAAATTTTCTAAGGCAGCCATCATGCTCGTGGGATTGGCGTTGTAGGCATCCAAGAGAATGGTATGTCCATTTTGCTGGATGATCTGCGAACGGTTGTTCTGTGGTATATACCCTTCTATCGCTTCTTTTATTTTTTCTGCTGAAACTTTGAAATAGTCTCCTATGGCGATAGCCGCAGCAATGTTATGGAAATTGTATAGCCCA
Organism: Marinirhabdus gelatinilytica; assembly: GCF_003353425.1. Taxonomy (GTDB): domain Bacteria; phylum Bacteroidota; class Bacteroidia; order Flavobacteriales; family Flavobacteriaceae; genus Marinirhabdus; species Marinirhabdus gelatinilytica. Next base: position 156,638 of record NZ_QRAO01000005.1, on the reverse strand, counting down.
ACTAAGTTACTTTTTATATCCGCTCCTTTATACTGGACAATCACGTTGCCTGTAGCATTTTTAAGAGCAACATAGCAGTCTTGATTGCTATCGCCAAAAGTGTATTTGGAGAGCGGTTTGGAGATTTCAACTTGCTGGGGATCGTTGGCGTTCACAAAAATGAGTTTGTTGTTTTTTTGGAGGTGGGCATACAGTTCGGTTTTGCCTTTAATAACACCTTCTAGGCTGCCAAAACCCTCTAAGTGCGCCTTGCCAAAGTTTGTAATGTAGCCGTAATCTGGGAGGGCTATCTTGCATAGTTGTGCAATCTCCTTTAAGTGATTGGCTCCCATTTCTACAATACCTATTTCTGTCTCGGCAGACATAGAGAGTAGGGTGAGGGGGACACCTATGTGGTTGTTCAGGTTTCCTGCAGTAGCAGTGGTTTTGAAACTTGTAGCCAAGACTGCGTTTATAAGCTCTTTAGTAGTGGTTTTACCGTTGCTCCCTGTAAGAGCGACTATAGGCACCTTTAAATAGTTGCGATGGAATGTGGCAAGTTTTTGAAGTTGTTCGAGTACATTTCTACATAGAATGGTTTCGCCCGTGTTCTTATGAAACCCCAAATCGTCTATCACTACTTTATATGCCCCTTTGTCCAATGCCTCTTGGGTAAATGTATTGCCGTTAAAGTTATCGCCCCTTAGGGCGAAGAATAGACAGTTTTTGGTAATCTTTCTAGTGTCGGTACAAATGCCGCTACTCTCAAGAAAAAGTTGGTGTAGTGCTTCTGATTTCAATGGTGTGGGTTTTGGGATAAAGGTATAAAAAAACCCTCCATTGCAAGATGCACGGGAGGGTTTGTATGCTGTACTATAAGTTTAGTGTCTTGGACGCTTCCCTTTTTTGGATTTTGAACCTACACGGGACATCGCACATCTAAACCCGATATAGTCCGTAGCCATATCTTGCGGGAAGAAACGACGTTGTGCTGGATCCAACCAGTAATCGCGGTCTCTCCAAGATCCTCCTTTGTAAACACGTACTTCATTATCTATAAGTGTTGTTCTAGAAGAGGTCTGGTCGTATTGACGGTCTAAAGATCCGGTGCTATCTGCCGTGACACTGTGTTTTGGTGAATTGTACATACGCTTTCCATCCTGGCTTCCTTCACTGTCAAAATCGCTAAAAGAAGAGTAATGACGTGTTGAGCGTCTGTCTCCATCACGGAAATCACGGTTGTCACTTTCTGAGAATTGTGTTCTTAGGTATGTTTCGTTCTCATCAACAGGCACCTGGGCGATCTCTCCCGGGAAATTTCTAGCCACGATCTTACCGTTGCTTAAGGTGTCATACACTATAGAGTCTGCAGTGATAATTTTTACTTTTCCATCTTCGCCAATAGCGTTTTTGGTGTAAACATTTCCGCGATAGTAGTTAAAGTCGTTAAACTCATCATCAACAATAGGGCGGTATACATCTGCAACCCATTCGGCTACGTTACCAGCCATATCGTAAAGGCCAAAGTCGTTTGGCTCGTATGATTTTACTTCGGCAGTAATATCGGCACCATCGTCACTCCATCCTGCAATTCCACCGTAGTCACCATCACCTTGCTTGAAGTTGGCCAATTGGTCACCTCGATTTCTTCTTTTGCTGTTACGGGTATATTGCCCATCCCAAGGATATTTTTTTCTACCTCTATATACATTGTAGTTTCTAAGCTCAACAAGACCTAGGGCAGCATATTCCCACTCAGCTTCGGTTGGAAGTCTGTATGCAGGTAATAATAATCCGTCCTTACGCTGTACATATAGATTTGTACTGTCCTTGCTTCTTTTTGCTAAACTTTCAGAGCGCTTACCACCTCTGGTAATAGAGTCGTTCCCTCCGTACGTTTGGGTTGGAGCGTTCAAATAGGTATCTGTGTTGAAAGTTTCACCTGGCTCAACTTCGTAACGGGCATTTCTAGTAGTAAAACCTTCTTCTTCTAGGATAAGCTCGTTCACACGATCTGTACGCCAGTTACTGAATTCTACAGCTTGCAACCAACTTACTCCCACAACTGGGTAGTCTGCATAGGCAGGGTGGCGCAAGTAATTGTTTGTCATTACTTCGTTAAAACCTAAACGGTTTCTCCATACCAAGGTATCTGGCACGGCGCCATCATAGATACGACGGTAGTTTTCATCCTCTGGGGGGAACACACGCTTTAACCAATCTAAGTATTCTAGGTACATTAAGTTGGTTACCTCGGTCTCATCCATATAGAATGACTGAACGTGTTGTTGGTTTGGGGAGTTGTTCCAGTCGTGCATTGGGTCGTCCTGTACACGGCCCATAGTAAAGGTTCCACCCTCTACAAATACAAGTCCTGGACCTGTCTCTTGTTCTTTGGCTTTTGGGTTGTACTGAAAGCCACCTTCTTTGGAGTTCATCTTCCAACCGGTTGCTCTCGAGCTGTTTTTGTAGTCGCGGGATTTGTTACAGCTGGTAATAAAGGCTGCCACAGCAACTAATAATAGTGCTTTTAGGGCTAAGTTTTTTATCATGTTCATAGGTTCAATTATGAATAAATTGGGTTCGCAATATAATAATTAACGATAAAAGCGCAATAATATTTTGCCATATTATGCACCGTAAGGCTCGATTGTTTGTATCGACCCATCATAAACGCACTTTTTTTTCAAATATTATGGTAAAATGTTATTTCTGTAAAAAACTTTCAATTTGCTACACTAAGCGTATCTTTGGAGCGTTACAAGTTATGATGAAAAAGTTAATAGTACTATTCCTTCTATTTCCCTTATCCCTGCCTCTTTATTCACAAAGCAAACAATTTGTTGTGCCTTGGGAGGGTGAGAATACCTCTAAAACCCAAAAAGGAACCATATCCCAAACTAGGACAGTGCCCCAACCTGCCAGCAAAACTTCTGGGCAGCAGTTGCGTGTGGACGAGACATCGCTTTTCTATGCATCGCAATGGAAGGACAGCAGGGTAGTGAACCAAAACTCGCTAAGGATTGGCAATGTAGTGTATGCGCCCATGACAAGTGCAGAGCTCAAAGGGATAAATAAGGACCTTGTGCCATCACAGATTGAATATACCATTTCCAGCACCAGGGCAAGGGATGTACTGTATACAGCGCTAAAGGTCTCGCCCGTTGTAAAAAGCGGTTCGGGATATCAAAAAGTGGTTTCCTTCAATGCGTCGTACGCCTACGGAACTGAAAGACAGAATAATGCCACAAGAATGCCCATAACCAACTCTGTACTGGCAACTGGAGATTGGTATAAGTTTAAAATAGAAGAAACAGGGGTGTACAGGATTACAAAGGATTTCCTGAACAACATAGGGATGAATACGGACGGCGTGGACCCCAGAAACATTAAAATTTACGGGCATGGTGGAAAGCCGCTCCCTAGGTATAGTGGAATTCCCGTGGCTTTTGATTTGCCAGAGAACGCCATCCAGGTTATAGGAGAGGGAGATGGTAGTTTTGATAGTGGCGACTCTATCCTTTTCTACGGAATAGGAACCAAAGGATACGACCTTGAGAATGACACCAACTTAAACCCCTATAGCGACGAGGCCTTTTATTATGTTACGGCCAATGGCAGTGCGGGTAAACGTGTGCAGTCAATGGTGGAGCCTACGGGCAATGCCACCACTACTATTACAGCGTTCAACGATTATAAGTTCCACGAAGAAGATGAATTTTCACCAGCAAGAGTGGGTAGGCGTTGGTTCGGGAACAGGTTTGATGTAGAGAACGAACAGGAATTTTCTTTTGAGTTTCCCAATATAATTGCCGGAAGTGAAATGCAAGTGGTGGTAAAAGCAGCTGCAGCTTCAGAGAGAGCATCTTCCATGGCGGTGAGTGTGAATGGGTCAAGCTTAACGCCGCTTAATTTTGGCGCTATTAGTGGTCAAAATTTATTGAATACTGCTTCTAGGGAATACGATATACCTGCTGGTAACGAACAGGTAGATGTGATCCTAAATTATAACAACAATGGCAATCCTTCAGCAAAAGGATATTTGGATTATATAGGTGTCTCTGCAGAGAGAAGATTGTCTGGTACGGGCAATCAATTGAACTTTCAATTTAATGATGCTGCTACACTGTCTGGTGTAGGGGAGTACCAAATAAGCAATGCATCGGGTTTCTCCCAGGTCTGGGATGTTACCGATACCGACTTTATTACCTCAGTAACCAATGAAAACACGAGTGCCAACTTCGGCTTCAAGGTTACACTGGGGCAGTTGAGGAAATATGTGGCCATAGATCCTTCAGATTACTATAGCCCCATAGAGGTGCCAAACGCCAATGTGCGTAATCAAGATCTAAAGGGAAGTATTCTCGAGGATGTTTCGGGGAACTTCAAAGATTTGGAATATCTTATTATTGCACCGCCATTCCTATTGCAGCCCGCATTGCGCCTGGCAGACCATCATAGGAATTCGAGCGGTATGCAGGTGAAGGTGGTCACTACCGATAAAATTTATGAGGAGTTCAGTTCTGGCCAGCAGGACATAAGCGCCATACGGAATTTTGTACGCTACATTTATGAAAACGCTTCCAGCCCAAGCCAGGCATTAAAATATTTGTGTTTGTTTGGGGATACCTCCGTAGATTATAAAAATAGACTGATTGATAATAATAATGCTGTCCCTACATTCCACACCTTGAGTAGTGTAAGTACCTCAAATTCGTTTATGAGTGATGATTTTTTCGGAAGCATAGGCCCTTTTGAAGGAACCATAGGTGGTACGGCTCTCAATGAGGGTGGCGGCACTCTTAATGATAACGATAATTTGGACATTGCTGTAGGTAGGATTATCGCAGACAATGTACAGTTGGCCAACCAATTGGTGGATAAAATTATTAATTACGCCTCGCGTGCTTCCTACGGAAACTGGCGAAATAACTTTGTGTTGATTTCTGACGATGTAGATAAAGACTGGGAATACACAGCTATCCAAAAAAATCTGGATGGGTTGGGAGATGAGATTTCAGACAACAAAGACTTTATAAACGTCAAGAAAATACATACCGATGCCTTTTTGCAAGAAACATCGGCAGGGGGGAATAGGTACCCAACCGTTACCAAAGAGATTCAAAATAAAACCGAAGTTGGGGCACTCATCATCAACTATTTTGGTCACGGTGGAGAAGATGGTCTTGCCAAGGAATTCATTTACACAAAAGGGGTGGCCGAAAATTTAAAGAACCCAGATAGGTTGCCATGTATTGTTACCGTAACCTGCGAGTTCACAAAATTTGATGATCCCGAAAGGATTACTGCTGGGGAACTTACATATTGGAATACTGAAGGAGGTGCTATTTCGCTCATTACAACCACCAGATCTATTACGGTGAGTACGGGTGTGGCTTTTAATAGAGAGCTGGCGCCACTGCTTTTCGGCTATAATATGAACGATGTGATTACTCCAGCTGAAGCTACACGTCGGGCTAAAAATATACTCTCTAGTAATAATTCAAGACGGGTTGTGTTCTTTATAGGGGATCCAGCCTCAAAACTTGCCTTCCCTACTCCGGGCATTCGGCTTACTTCTTTGAATGGGGCACCTATAAGCGCTTCGTCGCCACCATTGCAGGCTTTGGGTAAAGTGAAGTTTACGGGGGAGGTAATAGACCAGAACGGAAGCCTTATCCCCTCCTACAATGGAACCCTTGCTGTGAAACTGTTTGATAAAGACGTAGAGCGCCTCACGTTAGGAAACGATAACGTAAGGGACGACTCTACCGATATTGATGGAGATGGAATTGTGGGTAGCGGGGATTTGCTGCAAATGCGTTTTAAGACCTTGGGCGAAGGTCTCTTCAATGGTCAGGCAAGTATCACTGGTGGAAAATTTGAGTTTGAATTTGTCGTTCCCCGAGACATACAAATTCCTGTGGGGAACGGTAGGATAAGCTTGTATGCCCAAAATAATATTAGGCTTGAGGACCAAACAGGCTTCAACGAGGTGATTAGGATAGGAGGACTCAACGAAGATGCCCCGGCCGATAATGTAGGGCCGCGTATCAACCTGTTTATGAATGACGAAAGTTTTGTTTCCGGAGGAATTACAAACGACTCCCCTATATTATTGGCAAAGCTGGAAGACGAAAACGGGATAAACACAGCCAGTGGGATAGGGCACGATATGATCGCTATCTTGGACGGGGACGAGGCCAACCCTATTGTTCTGAATGAATTTTACCAATCTGAAGTTGACGATTTCACGCAAGGAACCGCTACCTATAACCTTAGGGACTTGGAAAAAGGACTGCATACCCTTACCCTTAAGGCGTGGGATGTGTACAACAATTCCTCAACGGCCGATATCCAATTTATCGTAGCTGGAGATGATGAACTGGAAATAACACGCGTCCTTAATTACCCCAATCCTTTTGTGAATTATACCGAGTTCTGGTTTAACCACAACCGCCCATTCGAGCCTTTAGAGGTTCAGGTACAGGTGTTTACCGTAACTGGAAAGGTGGTCTGGACCAAGAACCAAACCATCTCTACCGATGGTTTCCTGTCCCGAGATATTGTTTGGGACGGTCGTGACGATTTTGGAGACCGAATAGGAAAAGGCGTATACGTGTACAAGATTACCGTAAAATCTCCGTTAACCAATAAGCAAGTTGAAAAATTTGAAAAACTTGTCATCCTTTAATAATTGAAAATTAAACCTATATTTGCAAAAATTTTTTACCTCATGAAGAAAATTTCTATCTTGATTCTACTGGCCTTGGTTGCTTTTGAAACATCTGCCCAAGGTGGTGCGGATCCAACTTTGGGTAACAGAGTAATTACTACTGGTGTTCCTTTTGTGTTAATTTCTGGAGATCCAAGATCTGCAGGTATGGGAGATATTGGCGTGACCACCTCGGCCGATGCTTTTTCACAACAATGGAACCCTGCAAAATATGCCTTTGCTATCTCAAAACAAGGAGTAGGGGTTACCTATACACCTTATTTGAGCCAGATTGTAAACGATATATTCCTTGGTAACTTAGTGTATTACAACCGTATCAACGAGCGTAGTGCGGTAGGAGCAAGCTTGCGTTATTTCAGTGTAGGTGAAATTGAATTGAGAGAAACCGCAGACGGACCAGTAAATACAGTAAAACCCAATGAAATGTTGTTGGATGTGTCTTACTCATTACGTTTAAGTGATCGTTTCTCCATGGGAGTTGCCGGACGATACATCAGGTCCGACCTCAGGATCCCAACCGTAAATGGAGACGATGCAAACGCAGCAAATACCTTTGCCGTGGATATCGCAGGATATTACCAATCTGAAGAAATAGCCTATAACGATTTTGATGGACGCTGGAGAGCAGGTTTCAATTTTTCAAACATTGGCCCTAAGTTGAAATATGACGAATCTGGACAAGAAAACAACATACCTACCAATATGGCCTTGGGTGCTGGTTTCGACTTTATCCTAGATGAATATAACAAGATAGGTGTCTCTGCTGAAGTAAATAAACTGTTGGTGCCAACCCCACAGGATTTTGATGGCGATGGCGATATAGATAGAGAAGATGACGAGGAGTACGAGGACATCAGTTTCTTTTCTGGAATCTTCCAGTCTTTTGGTGATGCCCCAGATGGTTTCAGTGAAGAGTTGAAAGAATTTACCTGGGCCTTGGGTGCAGAGTACTGGTACCAGGATGTGTTCGCATTCCGTACAGGATATTTCAATGAAAGTGACGAAAAAGGATCTAGAAAATTTCTTTCCCTAGGTGCTGGATTTAAGTATACGGCTATCAACATAGATGTCTCGTACCTGTTCTCAACTTCAGCGGTACGAAGTCCGTTGGAGGGAACACTTCGTTTCGGGCTTACCTTCAACTTTGGAGACGAGTACGACGAATACTAAAAAATTATATGGCAAAGAAGCTCACCATCACAACCCAACTCACGGTTTTTCAATCTATAGACGAGCTTCCACAACCTATTCAAGAATTAATGCATAAGGCGCAAGAAGCTCGAGAAAGAGCCTATGCGCCTTATTCGCTTTTTAAGGTGGGTGCTGCACTACAATTGGCCAATGGAGAAGTGGTCATGGGCAACAACCAAGAAAACGCAGCTTTTCCTTCCGGGCTCTGTGCCGAACGGGTAGCTGCTTTCCACGCAGGGGCAACCTATCCCGGAGTTGCCTTTCAGGCAATGGCTTTAACCGTACGTTCCCTGCAGAAAGAAGTAAACACACCCACTCCTCCGTGCGGTGCCTGCCGCCAATCCTTGGCAGAATACGAGGTAAACCAAAAAACACCCATTGCTATTTATTTTATGGGTGAGACTGGAAAAGTTGCGCAGGCAAGTTCAGTAAAAGACTTGTTGCCCTTTGTTTTTGATAGTACCTTTTTACAGAACATTTCCTAGTGTATAGGCTATTTAAATTCTTGATAAAAAGCGACACAAGGATGTTCTCTTCATAAATAGTATCGTACCTATATTTTAGAAACTAAAGTTTCATATACGATTTTAAAATTCCTATTTTTGTTATTCGCGAAAAAATTAATGCTGAACTTTATCTCAGTAATCCAACACGAATAGTTGATGAAAAAAATCACCAAGAAAACATACCTGGACTGGTATGAGAACATGCTCTTTTGGCGTAAGTTCGAAGACAAGCTGGCGCAAGTGTACATCAATCAAAAAGTGCGTGGTTTCTTGCACCTCTACAACGGGCAGGAAGCAGTACTTGCCGGAGCATTGCACGCCATGGACCTCACCAAGGATAAAATGATAACCGCTTACCGTAACCACGTACAGCCCATTGGAATGGGCGTGGACCCAAAAAAGGTAATGGCAGAGCTCTACGGAAAAGCCACTGGAACCTCACAAGGACTGGGAGGCTCCATGCACATATTCTCCAAGGAGCACCGTTTTTATGGTGGTCATGGGATCGTGGGAGGACAAATACCACTTGGTGCTGGGATAGCGTATGGTGACAAATACCACGATCGTAAGGCTGTAACCCTTTGTTATATGGGAGACGGTGCCGTACGTCAAGGGTCGTTGCACGAAACGTTCAACCTCGCTATGCTGTGGAAATTACCGGTGGTGTTCTGTTGTGAGAACAATGGGTACGCTATGGGAACTTCGGTAGAGAGGACAGCAAACCATACCGATATCTGGAAACTAGGGCTAGGGTATGAGATGCCCTGTAAGCCAGTGGACGGGATGAAACCAGAGGTGGTTGCCAAAGAAATGGACGAGGCTATAGACCGTGCCCGCCGTGGCGATGGGCCAACCTTTTTGGAAATTCGCACCTACCGCTATCGAGGCCACTCCATGAGTGACGCACAACATTACCGTACCAAGGAGGAAGTTGCCAAAAAACAAGAAGAAGACCCAATCTCCTACGTGCTGCACCATATCTACGAAAAGAAATGGGCTACGGAGGAAGAAATAAAAGAAATAGACAAACGTGTGAAGGATAGGGTAAAAGAATGTGAGCAATTTGCCGAAGAATCTCCATACCCAGAAAAGAACGTGATGTACGACGCAGTGTACGAACAAGAAGATTATCCATTTTTACCTCATAAACTATAACCAATGGCAGAAGTAATAAACATGCCTCGTTTGAGCGATACCATGGAAGAAGGAACCGTGGCTTCTTGGCTTAAAAAAGTGGGCGACAAAGTGGAAGAAGGCGATATTCTTGCCGAAATTGAAACCGATAAAGCTACTATGGAGTTCGAATCCTTTTACGAGGGGACACTGCTCCATATTGGTATTGAAGAAGGGGACACCGCAAAGGTAGATAGCCTCTTGGCCATTATTGGTGAGGAAGGAGAGGATATTTCAGGATTACTGGATGGTGGGACTGAAGACAAAACTGAAAAAGGAGAGAAGCCTGAGGATACTTCCTCAAAAGATGAAGCTGAAGCTGAAGACGAAGCAGAAGCTACTGAAGAAAATGACGCTAACGAGGCAGAGAGTGACGAGGAACTTCCCGAAGGTGTAGAGGTGATCACCATGCCGCGTTTGAGCGATACCATGGAAGAAGGAACCGTTGCCACTTGGCTCAAAAAAGAAGGCGATGCCGTTGAAGAAGGTGATATTCTGGCCGAAATTGAAACAGACAAGGCCACTATGGAATTTGAAAGTTTCTACTCGGGAACGCTGCTAAAAATAGGTATTGCCGAAGGTGAAACAGCAAAAGTAGACGAGCTTTTGGCCATAATAGGCCCAGAAGGGACGGATGTCTCTTCTATTTCAACCAAGCCGAAAACTACAGCCAAGAAAGAAAAATCCGAAGAAAAGCCTTCCTCTAAAAAAGCTGAGGAAACTGAAACAAAAAAAGAAACTCCTAAAAAAGAAGAGAAAAAGAAAGAGGCATCTTCATCTTCTACTTCGAGTTCAAGCTCAAAGAGAATCTTTGTATCCCCATTGGCAAAGAAAATGGCCGAGGAGAGAGGAATCAACCTTAACCATCTTTCTGGAAGTGGAGAAAACGGGCGGATCGTAAAAAGCGATATTGAAAATTACCAACCAGCTGCAGCGGGCGCAGGAGCTTACCAACCTGTAGGTGAAGAAGCTTGGGAAGAGACCAAAAACTCCCAAATGCGCAAAACCATTGCCAAACGTCTGGGCGAGTCCAAGTTCACCGCACCGCATTATTATCTTACAGTTGAACTGGATATGGATAACGCCATTGCATCCAGAACGGCAATCAATAGCAATCCGGATGTAAAAATTTCATACAACGATATGATTGTGAAGGCCTGTGCCATGGCATTACGCAAGCACCCACAGGTAAACAGCCAGTGGACTGGAGATACCACAAAAATCGCAAAGCACATCCACATGGGTGTTGCCGTAGCAGTAGATGAAGGATTGGTAGTTCCTGTCTTGAAATTTGCAGACCAAATGACCTTCTCCCAAATTGGGGCCAACGTTAAGGAACTGGCAGGCAAAGCACGCAATAAAAAATTGACGCCAGACGAAATGCAGGGAAGCACGTTTACGGTTTCCAATCTGGGAATGTTTGGTATCAAAGAATTTACCAGTATCATCAATGCGCCCAACTCTGCTATTTTATCTGTTGGTGCCATTGTACAAAAGCCAGTTGTTAAAAATGGTGCCATTGCGGTTGGAAACACTATGACCGTAACCTTGGCTTGTGACCATCGTACCGTAGATGGTGCTACAGGAGCACAATTTTTGCAAACTGTACGACAGTATATTGAAAACCCTGTCACTATGTTTGTGTAATCTAACCTCCCCACTGTAAAGAGGGGATCGAGGGGTGTGTTCTTTTAATTTTTTAACGAAACCTGAATAATTCTATGCCAAAACAAAAAAACATCATAATTACAGGTACAAGCAGGGGTATAGGTTACGAGCTGGTTTCGTTACTTACAGATGCAGGACATAATGTGCTTGCCTTGTCGCGTGATGCTGCGCCAGTTTCGGGATTAGATATTTCAAATTGCTGGTGTTTTTCTTGCGATATTACGGACAAAAAGGATATCGCCCGTGTAAGACAATTCTTGAACGAAACCTGGACCCACGTAGATATACTTATCAATAATTCGGGCTATTTGATAAGCAAACCCTTTTCAAAACTGAAACGGGAAGACTTTGAAGATAGCTATTCCGTAAATGTTTTCGGTGCCGCTGCAATGACACAAGTTGTATTGCCTTTTATGAAAAAGGACGGCCACGTTGTAAACATTAGTAGTATGGGCGGTATTCAGGGAAGTTTGAAATTTCCTGGTCTGGCAGCCTACAGCAGTAGCAAAGGAGCACTTATTACACTTACCGAAGTCCTGGCCGAAGAATATAAAGAAACAGGTCCTAGCTTTAACTGCTTGGCCCTTGGTGCCGTACAGACCGAAATGCTGGAAGAAGCCTTTCCGGGTTACGAGGCGCCCACTACAGCCAAAGAAATGGCACAGTACATTATGGACTTTTCGTTAACGGGCAACAAAATGTACAACGGGAAGATCCTACAGGTTTCCAGTTCTACACCTTAACGGTCGTTTCGATACTTCGGCAAGCTCAGTACAGATTTGGAGACATAAATTGAATCCCAATTGGTAGAATGTGATCTCTCAGTCGTGACTTCTTGGAGATGACAAAACAAGTAAATTTCACTATTTTTGAACTGTGCAAGAAATCCTCGCGAAATACATTCCGCAAGCTGCTGTTGAGCCTACTTTTGAGCTCATAAAAACGAATAATGTGTATTTGAAAATCGTGAACGAACGGGTAACCCGTCACGGCGATTATCGCAAGACGCCCAACGGCCAGCACCAGATTACAGTTAATGCCAATCTTAACAAATACCGTTTCTTGATCACGCTTATACACGAGATTGCACATTTGGTAGCGTTTTCGAAATTTGGCAGGAACATAAAGCCCCACGGGAAGGAATGGAAACACAGCTTCACCATGTTGATGCTGCCCTACATCCGCCCAGAGATTTTTCCCAGCCAATTGTTGCCTCTGTTGGCGATTCATTTTAAAAATCCGCGGGCGAGCAGCGATACCGATGCCAAACTTTCACTGGCCTTAAAACAGTATGATGCCCCCAACGATAAAAACTATATCTTTGAGATACCCCCCGGTGGACTGTTCCGTTTGTACAACGGGAAAATTTTTAAACGGGGTAACAAACGGGTAAAACGTTACGAATGTCTGGAAGTGAGCACGGGAAGGATGTATCTCTTCAATCCCAATGCCGAGGTGGAATTTTTGCATTCTTGACTTTTGTTCAAATTAAAAATTATACCCTGTTTTATAAAGAGATATGGGGAGATGTTTCAACCTAAATAAACAATCTTGGAAAGCACAAAAAACACTAATTACTATGCTGTAATCATGGCCGGGGGCATAGGCTCCAGATTTTGGCCAGTGAGCACGCAGAAATTCCCCAAACAGTTCCACGATATGTTGGGAACAGGGGAGAGCTTGTTACAAAAAACCTTTTCACGGCTGGAAAAGATAGTGCCCGCCAGTAATATCCTTATTTTGACCAATGAGCGATATTTAGACCTTACGCTTCAGCAATTACCAAAAATTTCCGAAAAACAAGTGGTCTTGGAGCCAGCGATGCGCAATACGGCTCCGTGTATCTTGCTTTCGGCATTGAAGATACAAAAGGAGGATCCAGATGCTGTAATGCTGGTCGCGCCAAGCGACCATTGGATTGAAGACGAGAACTCTTTTAAAGAAGATCTAGAAATATGCTTCAAGAACTGTGAGAATGAAGATGTGCTCATGACATTGGGAATCCCGCCCACGTTCCCCAACACGGGTTATGGCTATATTGAATGCGATGCCAATGCTACTTCAGAAATAAAAAAGGTGAATCAATTTCGGGAAAAGCCAGATTACGAAACGGCCAAGCATTTTCTTTCGCAGGGGAATTATCTTTGGAATGCAGGTATTTTCCTGTGGAGCGTAAAAAGTATTATTTCAGCTTTTGAAGCCCATTTGCCCGTGATGAATGCGCTATTTTCAGAAGGAAAACCTATTTACAATACCGAAGGAGAAGAACAGTTTGTTGCACAAAATTACGGACTTGCCGAAAATATCTCCATAGATTATGGTATCATGGAAAAAGCAAAAAATGTGTACGTCAAGGAAGCTACTTTCGACTGGAACGACCTTGGTACGTGGGGCGCACTGCACGATAAACTTGTAAAGGACATAAACAGCAATGCCATTGTAAGGGCAACGACACACCTAAAGGAGGCCAGTGGCAATATGATTTTTTCTGAAAAGGATAAATTGATCGTAATCGATGGGCTTACCGATTATATTGTGGTGGATAAAGAAGATGTAATGCTTATCTTTCCGAAGGAAAAAGAACAAGAAATAAAGATCTTATTGGCCGAAGTTGCCAATAAGCACGGAAAAAAATATAGTTAATGAGCACACCTGAAGATAAAAACTACGTCACCCCCAGTGAGGCAGAACTGGAAAAGGACAAGAAGAAGGCGTGGGACGGAATTAGAGCCTTTTTAAAGGGGTTATTCAATTTACATGACGATACCGATAGGGATGCTACCATTGAGGCCGTACGCAAAGACATTCCGTTTAGAGGGCACACAGCCTGGATCCTCATTTTTTCAATTTTCGTGGCTTCTATTGGGTTAAATGTAAGTAGCACTGCAGTTGTTATTGGTGCGATGTTAATTTCTCCACTAATGGGCCCTATTGTTGGGGTTGGACTTTCGGTGGCGATCAACGATGTAGAAACACTTCGGAAATCGCTGGTAAATCTTGGGGTTATGGTGGGACTTAGTGTGCTCACAGCTTTTTTCTATTTCTCCATTTCACCTTTGACCGAAGAAACCCCAGAACTCGTGGCACGTACCTATCCCACGATATTAGATGTATTGGTAGCTGTGTTTGGTGGTTTGGCCCTTATTGTAGCAAAAACAAAGAGCGGTACAATTGCCAGTGTAATTTTTGGTGTGGCCATTGCTACGGCACTTATGCCCCCGCTGTGTACAGTAGGGTATGGGCTTGCAATTGGCAATTTAGATTACGCAGGGGGTGCTTTATATTTGTTCTCCATAAACGCTGTATTCATTGCGCTTTCTACATTTATCGTAGCCAAGATCTTACGGTTTCCCATGGTTCGATATGCCAATTCAAAACGTAGAAAATTTATTGCAAGAATGGCTTCCTTGATAGCTATTATTGTTATTGTGCCCAGTGTGTACTTGTTCTACAAGCTATTGCAGGAGCAGGTGTTCGAGAACAAGACCAAAGATTTTGTGAAAGAGATTATACGTTACGAAGGTGCCGAGGTAGTAAAATTTACACAGGATTATAAGACTCGGAATATTGAAGTGTACCTAATAGGCAACCCCGTGCCCCAACCCAAAATAAACGAATGGATTACTGCACTTAATGAAACCGAAGAATTGGAAGGTTGTAACCTAAGGATTTATCAAGGATCTGACAGGAGTGGCGAATTGGCTGCACAAATCTCTGGAGATTTAAAGAACGATATCTTGAGTGAATTGTATGCCAATAACCAACAAACCATACGTGATAAGGATGAGCGTATAGAATTTTTGGAAAATGAAATTGCCAAATTAAGGGTGAAAGATGATTTTCCCTTTGAGAACATCAGTAAGGAGTTGAAGGTTACTTTCGATGGATTGGAAGACTTCTCCTATTCGAGACGGGTAACCACAAATTTTGAAAAGACGGATACCTTAGCTGTCTTTTCGGTAAGCTGGGACAAAAATATTCGCACGAGAGAAAGGACCGAACAAATGAAAAAGATGGGAGATCTCCTTAAAGTACGCTTGGATCTGGACACCTTGGCGGTGGAGGAGCGTAGCAAATAAACCACAAAAAAAGGCACTCCACGAGTGCCTTTTTTTTATATGATATTTAAAGTTCAAGTTTACCTTTTTACAAACTTGAAGCTTTCAAATTGTTTGTTCACTTGTAGCATGGCGATGTAAACACCGCTGCTCAATGAAGTTACATCCACGCTTCCATTTGCTGAAATTGTAGTGTTCAAAACAAGTTTACCGTTAGCATCAACTATTTGAATTTTACTGTGCTGTAATCCTTCTTGGGAGAAGTTAAGGAAATCTGCTGTTGGGTTAGGGAACACGTTTATTGTGGATATAGCGTTTTCTGGCACGCTCAATACGTTGTCTCCTTCAACAAAGGTAAGTTGCTCGTTGGGCTGTACATCATCAATTACATCTACTGTTCCGGATGGCCACTCTATAACCACTTGGTCTATAGTTGTTGCAGTCCCTAGCCCAAAGTGTGCTGTCAAGGAATTCATATGGCTAAAGCCATGTCCAGAGCGAACTTCACGAATTTGTACGCCCCAATCTCCATAAATAGAAATTCTGGCTCCAATCCCGTTAAGGTTACTTTCTTCACCTACGAGTAAAAATTTAACCCAATTGTTACTGTTACCGTCATTTATATATAGGTTTCCGTCGTTTACTACATCTAAAAAACCATCGTTGTTCATATCTCCTATGGCACCTTCGTCAAACGGTAAATCTTGCCCGGTAAATGTTAAGTCGCCATTGTTGATATAAAGTTCCTTGGACATTTCAGAAAAAATATCCACAAAGCCATCATTGTTAAAGTCTACCGCTTGGTTTTCCCAGGCACCTAAATCTGTTGGGTTAATGCCGGTAGTACTAATAATATCGGTAAAGTTTCCTGTGCCATCATTTATCATAAACCTGTTCTCAAAATCGTGGTTTACTATAAAAGCATCAAAATCTCCGTCGTTATCAAAATCTTCAAAAACGGTGGTCCAGGATTGTGCATTATCTTTCATCCCTATATCTGCGGCGTTTTCAGTAAAGGTTCCGTCACCATTGTTGGTATACATTGCATTGTCCCTTTCTGGGTCTCCAGGAGAAGAACCTCCTCTACATTTCGTCATATACAGGTCTTGGTCGCCATCATTATCGTAATCTACCCAAATATTTGCATAGTTTCCAGGAAGGTCTATGGTTTGTATGAGTGTCTGGTCCAAGGTCATGTTTCCAGAGCCATCATTGCGGTAGGGATGGCTTAAGTCTATATCGTGGCACACAAAGGCATCAAGATCACCATCGTTGTCAATATCTGCCATTGTGGAACGTTGGGAGAATATAAATTCCGGATGGGTGTTTTCGGTGTAAGCAGTGCCGTCTGCATTTGCCATGACGAAGGAAACGCGCTGTCCATTACCTAGAACAAAGTCGTTATAGCCATTGCCATCCAAATCTCCAACGGCAACACTCCAGTTAGGAACATTTTGAATGTTCATGGAATGCATCACAGAGTTAAAGGTCCCGTTGGGCTGTTGGTAGTCAATCCCAATACCATTTTGTGAAACCCTTACATAATCGTCCAGACCGTCGTTGTTCATGTCTGTAGCGATTTCAGAAGAATCAGGATAATTTCCTATCATCCCAGATTGGTTGGTGAAAGAAACTTGGGCTACAAGTAGAGTAGGTGCGCAGAGTAAGACTGCATAGTATACTAATTTTTTCATTGTTTACTTTTTTGGAAAATTCCGTTAAAAATAACTTAAAAAAAATTAATTACGACAGATTTTTCGAGGTAATTTACCGCTCCTTCAATTGTATCTCCCTGATTTTCTTGAACAAGTCTGAAGAATACACAAAATCTGTAACATCTACATTGTCTGTATTAAAGATGTCTGTATTGTTTCCTTGCCAGACCAAGACCCCGTTTTTCAGGAATACGATATTTTCGCCAATTTCCATAACGGAGTTCATATCGTGGGTTACCACCACAGTGGTAATGTCGAACTCGTGGGTAATTTCCTGGATAAGGTTGTCTATTACTGTTGCGGTCTTGGGATCCAGACCAGAGTTGGGTTCGTCACAAAAAAGATACTTTGGCCTGTTTACTATGGCCCGGGCAATAGAGACCCTTTTTTGCATTCCACCTGAGATTTCGGCAGGGTATTTTTTATTCACTCCTTCAAGATTCACCCGTGAAAGTACTTCGTTTACACGATCGAGCATTTCACTTTTTTTCTGTTTGGTGAACATACGTAAGGGGAACATCACATTTTCTTCAATATTCATAGAGTCAAACAGTGCACCTCCTTGGAAAAGCATCCCAATTTCTTCCCTTAGATCCCTTTGTTGCTCTTCGTTCATGTGTTGGATGGCCTTCTCCTCGTAGTAAATAAGTCCCTCTTCAGGTTTAAAAAGGCCCAGCAAGCACTTTAGCATAACGGTTTTCCCGCTACCACTCTGCCCTATAATAAGATTGGTTTTCCCTTTGTGAAAGACGGTAGAGATACCTTTTAAGATTTCTTCTTCGCCAAAACGTTTTTTTATGTTATCTACCTTTATCATTAGCTAAGAAGGAGTTGAGTGATGATGAAGTTTGCCAGAATTATAAGTACACTGGTCCAAACAAACGAGTTGGTACTTGCTTTACCCACTTCCAGTGCACCACCTTTCATGTAGTACCCCTGCCAAGAAGGTACGGTTGCCAGGATAAAAGCAAATACAAATGTTTTTATAAATGCGTAAACCAAGTGGAAGGGTTCAAAATCTTCTTGAAGGCCAGCGGTAAAATCGGTATAGGTAATAAACCCGCCGTATACACCAGCGAGCAACCCTCCGCAAATACCAATAAACATAGCGAGTGCTATTACAAATGGAAAGCAGAGCAGGGCGATAATCTTAGGGAATACCAAGTAGTTTAGGGAGTTTATACCCATAACCTCAAGTGCGTCTATCTGTTCGGTGACGCGCATGGAGCCTATGCTGGAGGTGATAAAAGACCCAACTTTTCCCGCCATGATAATAGACATGAACGTTGGCGCAAATTCCAGGATGATGGATTGCCTTGTGGCAAAACCTATCAACGATTTTG
This sequence comes from Marinirhabdus gelatinilytica, assembly GCF_003353425.1. GTDB lineage: Bacteria > Bacteroidota > Bacteroidia > Flavobacteriales > Flavobacteriaceae > Marinirhabdus > Marinirhabdus gelatinilytica. The sequence continues at coordinate 138,269 of NZ_QRAO01000005.1, read as the reverse complement.
GGATAATGGGATTGCTTACGTTCAGGGCGGTTTGTATTGAGATTACCCCACCCACAAAGAATGAAATGAATACCACGATGCCTAACGAGCCAATGATAAGGTCGTCAATTTCTTTTAAAATAAGTTCCTTGAGTACAGATCTTTTGGTGAAACTCCCAAAGGTGCGCTTCAGCATTAAAAAATAAGAACCTATATCTTCTATATATCCCGTCATATAACTCTGGCTAAGGTACTAATTAAATGAAAATTTTGATGACCCCAGTACCATTACTTTTTTTCAGAAAGTTGTTTTAGTAGCGTAAATATATTGGTGTTTTGGTAGATCCCTCCAAAAAGCTCCTCACTGGGTCCCTGTGCAAAAACGGGAACCATAGTAGCGGTATGGCCGTTGGTGGAAAAGGAACCCAATATCTTGTTGTAATTTCCTTCTTCAGCACTTAAACTGAAACCGCCGGTCTCGTGGTCTGCGGTTACGATTACCAGTGTTTCTCCATTTCTTTCGGCAAAATCCAGTACGGCTCCTATGGTTTTGTCAAAATCTATCAATTCGTTAATGAGGTAGTCTGCGTCGTTTGCGTGCCCACCCCAGTCTATTTGTGAGCCTTCGACCATTAAAAAAAAGCCCTCTTTGTTTTTGGACAGTTGTCCAATGGCCAGCATAGTAGCATTGGTAAGAAAGTTACCGCGGTTCTCGGACATTTTGGGCATTCCGTCCGGGGCCAAGAGAATGGCCTGTTTTTTTTCTGAAATTTTCTTCGGAAGCACATCGGTATGTACAACAAAATTATTCTTCTCCAATTGGGGAAGAAGGTTTTGCCCATCTTCTCTATGGGTAAAGAACTGAAGCCCGCCTCCTGCAAAAAAATCGATATCGCTGGTAACCAGTTCTGCAGCTATCTCTTCGTACATTCTTCTAGATTCTTGGTGTGCGTAGAAAGCTGCGGGTGTAGCGTGTACAATAGAGGAAGTGGCAACCAGCCCAGTGGCAATTCCTTTCTTTGAGATATATTCAACAATAGTTTCGACAGCTTGCATGTTTTCATCTACCCCAACCGCTCCGTTATAGGTTTTTATGCCAGAGGCAAAGGCGGTGGCTCCCGCGGCAGAATCGGTTATCAATTCTTTAGAGGAGGAGGTCATGCTCAGTCCCACGGTATTGAACCGAAGAAAATTGGACGGTTTTTCGTTGAAATATAAACTGGAAGAAATTTCGCTCAATCCCATCCCGTCACCGATCAATAGTATAATGTTCTTGGGTTTTTTTTGTGCTTGGGAGATACTGCTGGGAGATACAAACAAACAAATAATGAAACATGAAAGAATTTTAAATAGGCTTGAAGGCATACGGTCGAATTTTAGAATTTCAAAAATAAGGATTAACAAAACTACAAATGCTATAAAAAGGTTAAGATGCACTAAAACACCTTTTTTCTAATGTTCTTCCAGCGTAATTGGCGGATAAATTTACCTTCTTCTTCAGTTACCAAAAAAGGCGTGTTTTTTCGCTTCGCTTTTAAAAAACCTTGCATGCAGTGGTAATAAAACATGGGACTCTTTTTTTTGGTGGCCAGCTTTAGGGCAGCTATTTGTGTAAGTGCCCATCCATAGCGCATTTTATAAAAAGCCTCCCCCTGTTTGTATTTTGCTGCCTTGGTATAGGTTGCCCCGGTAGGTTTTAGGTGTTTTACGTGCAGGGTTTGATCTGTCACTACCTTCCAGCCGTGGTATTTTGCGAGGAGTTCGTCTACGGTGTCCCAGCCAATAGATTTTTTGAGACCTCCTATGGCTTCAAAACATGCTTTGCGGTAAGCTTTCAATGCTCCTCGCACATGATCCTTATTTGTAAGGGACTCTACTTCCCAGCCTTCATTGTGCTTTATTGTACAGAATCCGCCTGCTATTCCTATTCTTGAGTCCTTTTGAAATAATTCTGAAATTTTTTCTAGATAATTCTTAGGGAAGATAAGATCTGCATCAAACTTGCAGATGAGATCAAAATTTTCATCCAAAGTCTCAAAACCTTTATAAAATGCTCTTACAACCTTACTCCCGGGTTCGTGTTTAGTTTTTGAAGGTATGGTGACCGATTTGACAAAACCGTGCTTTTGCGAAAAGTCATTTATAATTTTTTGTGTGTTGTCGGTAGATCCGTCATTTACCACTATAATATTTTTGGGGAGTTGTGTTTGTTCCACAAGAGATTGAAGTGTATGAGAAATACAGTTTTCTTCATTGTAGGCGGGTATGATTACGTTAATTGTCAAGATTTATCAATATTCGTTATATTTACAAATATCAATCTTTAAACCGATTATTTTGAACTATTTCTACCCATCATTTTTAATTCTTATATATTTTTTTGTTCTTAATGTTTCCGCACAAGGTTATTCGGTGTTAGAACATACTAAGTTTTCTGAAGAAAATTTAAACGGATTCGTGAATTTAGATAATGAAGACTGGTTTGCTCATTCTATTGAAGGAATTGGGGATTTAAACGGGGACGGATTTAATGATTTTATTGTTGGTGCAAATCAAGATGATGATGGTGGAACTAACCGAGGTGCCGTATATGTTTTTTTTATGGATGAAGACTATAGCGTTCAATCGGTTCAAAAAATAAGCGACATTTCTGGAGATTTTGATGCACCCATGCTAGATTGGGATTATTTTGGAAGGTCCATATCTTATCTTGGAGATTTAAATAACGATGGAAAGATTGAAGTAGCAATTAGTGCCGAATACGATAATGAAGCAGGGCATAGGTTTGGAGGAATATATATATTGACTTTGAATACGGATGGGACAGTCTTTGAATATCAGAAAATCAATCAAATACACGGAAACTTCAATGGAGGGTTACAAGTTTGGGATGTTTTTGGCAGTGATATCGCCAATATTGGAGATTTAAATGGTGATGGTTTCACTGATATTGCCGTTGGAGCGAGAAGAGACGGAGATGGAGGTCAGGAAAGAGGTGCTGTTTATATTCTTTTCCTAAATCAAGACTTTACAGTAAACTACCATGAAAAAATTAGTATGACATCTGGTAATTTTAACGTGAATTTAGAATTTCAAGATTATTTCGGTGCTTCAATTACAAGCCTTGGTGATTTAAATGGCGATGGGGTTATAGATTTAGCTGTAGGCGCTTATAGGGATAATGATGGCGGATTAAATAAAGGAGCTGTATACATTTTATTTATGAATGACGATGGGACTGTGTCTTCACATCAAAAGATTAGTGAATTAGAAGGGAACTTGAATGATAAGTTAGCCGAGGACTTACGTTTTGGAAAATCTTCAAGTAACATTAGGGATATTGATCAAGACGGGAAGGTGAACTTACTAGTTGGATGCAAAAAAAACCTATTTTACATTCTAAATTTAAATCCAGATGGGACTGTTGATAGTTTTGAAAAATATACCGAAGGTATCAACAATTTTAACGGAGAATTGGATGAAGAAGATTTCTTTGGTTATTCTATAAGTCAATTAGCTATCCAAAACAATAGTACCTCGATACTTGTTAGTTCCTTCGGGGATAGTGAATTTGGCTTTCAGAAAGGGTCTTTTTGGATTTTAGAAATCGGAGAAAGAGAACTTTCAGTAGAAGATATTGAAAAGCAAAATTCTAATTTTTTATATCCTAATCCAACCAATGATTCCTTTAGCTTTTTCATGGTTGAGAATATTCAAAAAGTAGAAATCTATTCTATGGATGGAAAAAAGGTAGCTGGGTTTAACATTGTAACAAATAACAACTTCAATGTTTCATTACTTCCTGCAGGGACGTATTTGGTGAAAGCTAGTAGCAATTCAGGTGATGCTGATACCTATAAAATTACTATTCGTTAAGTGTTTTTATTCCTTTCTGCATACACCAAATAATATCTAGGCGTAAAACGTCTCAATATGGGACGGAACCCTATCTTTTTTACAGGATTGGTAAATTTTTCACGTTTCTTTATAATCCAGCCGGCTTTTTCCAGCAACCAGTCAAACTGCCAGTCTTCAAACTCGTGGTAGTGGCGGTCCCATTTGTCGGTCTTGCTCTTATATGCCGAAGCGAACCATAATTTTAAAGGTACCGAGGCAACCAGTTTATTAGCTTGGCAATCCTTTAGCACGTTGAAAGGGCTTACAAGGTGTTCAAAGATCTCGAAAGCCGTAAGCACATCATAATCTTTTTGTTGTACCCGGCTTGTGTCTATATCAAGGTCTTCTCCAGTGGTATTGTTTACTGTGTAGCCTTCAGCCTTCATTATCTCGGTAAAGGGGTTTGCTACACCTAGGTCCAATATAGTTTTATCCACAGGAACATGTTCCTTTAGGAATTTAATGGTATGCTCGTACCTCTTTTTTGGATAGTTGCCCTCGTACATGTTTTTTGGTAGAAAATTTAAGTCCAAACTGAAGTTTAACGTGTTAAACTTTATAGACTATCGCATTAATATTCATCCCTGCACCCACACTTGCGAATAGTACTACATCTCCTTCCGAAACGCTGTGCCCTTCCAGTTGGTTGTTACGTACCAAATCGTAAAGGGTAGGAACAGTGGCAACGCTGGAGTTCCCCAGTTTGTTTATGGTCATGGGCATCACGCCTTCCGGGGCTTCTTTGCCATACATTTTGTAAAAGCGATTTATAATGGCTTCATCCATCTTTTCGTTGGCTTGGTGGATAAAGATTTTCTTCAATTCTGAAATATCCACACCGCTCTCGTCCAAACACGTTTTCATGGCTTCTGGGACATTGCTCAGGGCAAAGTTGTAAATTTTACGACCGTACATTTTAATATACCTTCGGGCATCGTTCAATTCCTGATTGTTGCTCTCACCAAAATAAATAAAATGCGCTTCGTCATAAGCGAAGGTGGCGCTTTTATGGGCCATGAAGCCACTGTCATCATCATCGGTTGCCTGAAGTATGGTAGCTCCTGCTCCGTCACTGTATATCATAGAGTCGCGGTCGTGCTGATCTACCACACGTGAAAGCGTTTCGGCTCCAATTACCAAGCAGGTTTTTGCCATCCCACTCTTTATATAGGCGTGAGAGGTTATCATCCCCTCAACCCAGCCCGGACAGCCAAACATAAGATCGTAGGCCACGCAGTTGGGATTTTTAATTTTCAGCAAATGCTTTACCCGTGATCCCAAACTGGGTACGGTGTCGCTTTGTTGCGAACCGTGCTTTACATCGCCATAGTTATTGGCTACAATAATATAGTCTATGGTCTCTCGGTCTATTCCAGCATCTTCAATAGCTTTTTCGGCAGCATAGTAAGCAATGTCCGAAGTGTTAAGACTGTCTTTAATATACCTTCGTTCAGCAATACCGGTAATGGCCTTGAACTTTTCTATTATTATAGAGTTGTCATGATCAAATGGACTTCCATCTTCTGTGTAAAAGCTGTGCTGCTCAAATGACTCGTTGCGTGCAACACCTGTGGGGATGTAACTGCCAACCCCTGTGATTTTTGTGCCCATAAACTAAAATTTTTTCACTAAAATAGTTAAAACGACACAGCTAGCAGATTATTTTTTACAGAAATCAATTTCTGCATGCCGCTATGTCAATTATCATAACTTAAAACTTAAAGATGTTATGCATCCATAAAATCCTCTATGGGGGCACAAGTACAAATTAAGTTTCGGTCTCCGTAAGCATCGTCTACACGCCGTACGCTTGGCCAGAACTTGTTGTCGTTAACATAGTCCAGAGGGAATGCAGCCTGTTGTCTTGTATAAGGTAGTTCCCAGGTATCACTGGTGAGCATAGCCTGTGTATGTGGCGCATTTTTAAGAACATTGCTTGTACTGTCTTTCTCAACGGTATCAATTTCTATCTTAATTGATATCATAGCATCGCAAAACCTATCCAACTCTTGTTTGCTTTCGCTCTCAGTAGGTTCAATCATCATGGTTCCTGCCACGGGAAATGATACCGTTGGCGCATGAAAACCATAGTCCATCAAGCGTTTTGCTATGTCGGTTACCTCTATCCCTTTTTCTTTAAAGGGGCGACAATCAATAATCATCTCGTGGGCGGCCCTTCCTTTTTCGCCAGTATACAGTACGGCGTAATGCCCGCTCAAGCGTTCCTTGATGTAGTTTGCGTTCAAAATGGCATACTGTGTAGATTTTTTCAATCCGTTTTCACCCAGCATACAAATGTATGCATAGCTAATAAGGCAGGCCAAGGCGCTTCCCCACGGGGCCGCAGAAATTGCTGTGATGGCTGTTTCGCCCCCTGTCTCAATTACTGGGTTGGAAGGTAAAAATGGCACCAACTGTTCTGCAACACAAATAGGGCCTACACCAGGACCGCCTCCTCCGTGAGGGATGGCAAATGTCTTGTGTAGGTTAAGGTGGCATACGTCTGCACCAATGGCCCCGGGATTTGTTAGGGCTACCTGTGCGTTCATGTTGGCACCGTCCATATATACTTGGCCGCCATTTTCGTGGATAATACTTGTTATTTCCTTGATGGCACTCTCGTAAACTCCATGCGTAGAAGGATAGGTAACCATTAAGGCAGCAAGATTGTCTTTATGTTTTTCGGCTTTTGCACGAAGGTCTTCTACATCTATATTTCCTTCTTCGGTAGCTTTTGTAACAACTACTTTCATACCTGCCATTACTGCGCTGGCGGGGTTGGTTCCATGGGCAGAGGAGGGGATCAAACAAATATTTCGGTTGGTATCGCCTCTGGATTCGTGGTAGGCCCGTATCACCATCAACCCGGCATATTCTCCCTGTGCGCCTGAGTTGGGTTGTAGGGAGGTTCCGGCAAATCCAGTGATTTCAGTTAGTTGCTCTTCTAGTTTCTTCAGCATAAATTGGTAACCACCTGCCTGCCTCACGGGTACAAAGGGGTGCATATTTCCCCACATAGGGTCGCTTAGCGGTAACATTTCGGCAGCTGCATTCAGTTTCATGGTACAAGAGCCAAGAGAGATCATAGAATGGTTCAATGCCAAGTCTTTACGTTCCAGCCTTTTAATATAGCGCATTAATTCCGTCTCACTGTGATAGCTGTTAAAAATTTCATTTTGAAGAAATTCTGTCTTCCGGTTTACGCTTTTAGGGATTGTATTTCCTTCTTTCAATTCTGAAATATAGAAACGATCTTTACTGGCTGCTTCGGCAAAAACACCAATTATTTTGTTGATATCGTACAGGGTAGTGGTCTCATTGATGGAGATAGATACCGTCTCGTCATCCGGATAGTAAAAGTTTATGCCCTCGGACTCGGCCCTGAAATCTATTTTTGAAACGTCTGCCTTAATTGAAATAGTATCGAAGTAGGTTTCGTTTTCTTGCACATAACCTAACTTTTCCAAGGCATCTGCCAGTGTGGCTGCTGTATTGTGTACTTTGGTAGCAATGTATTTTAATCCTTCGGGACCGTGGTAAACTGCATACATACCTGCCATAACTGCCAGTAACACCTGTGCGGTACAAATGTTTGAGGTTGCCTTGTCTCGCTTTATATGTTGTTCGCGGGTTTGCAAAGCCATGCGCAGTGCACGGTTGCCATCCATGTCTTTGGTCACTCCTATGATGCGCCCGGGAATATTTCGTTTGTAAGCCTCCTTAGTTGCAAAATAGGCGGCATGCGGCCCTCCGTACCCCAGCGGAATTCCAAAACGTTGTGTGGTTCCTACCACTACATCGGCTCCAAAATGGCCTGGAGCTTCCAGTTTTACCAAGCTAAGGATATCTGCTGCTACGGCTACTTTTATGTTTTTTTCGTTGGCTTTGGTGACAAAATCCTTAAAATCGTACACACGGCCGTTCCTTCCCGGATATTGAAGGATGGCTCCAAAGAAATCTTCAGAAAAATTGAACTCCTCGTGGTTGCCCACCACCAGCTCAATTTCCAAGGGGATGGAACGTGTTTGCAACAACGATAATGTTTGTGGTAGGATTTCATCCGAAACAAAAAATTTGTTGGTACCGTTCTTTTTCTGCGCTCTCTCCCGTACCGCGAATAGCAACGTCATAGCCTCTGCAGCTGCCGTACTCTCGTCCAGTAGTGAAGCGTTGGCGAGCTCCATGCCGGTTAGGTCTGTGACCATGGTTTGAAAATTGAGCAATGCTTCCAGTCTTCCTTGTGAAATTTCGGCCTGATAGGGTGTGTAGGCGGTGTACCACCCAGGGTTTTCCAAAATATTCCTTTGGATCACGGGAGGGGTAATGGCCTGATGGTATCCCAAGCCTATATAGGTTTTGAAAACTTGGTTTTTTGTAGATAGTTCGGTAATGTGTTCCAGGTACTCCTGCTCGCTCATGGCCGTATCCAAAGCAATATCTTTTTCTAGCCGTATGTCGTCTGGGATAGTTTGGTTTATGAGTTGTTCCATGCTTTCGGCACCTACCGTTTTAAGCATTTCTGAAAGATCGCTACGGCGGGGGCCAATATGCCTAAGGGCGAAAGAGTCTGTATTCATATAGGTGTTCCGGTTCTCCGAAAATTTTTAAAAATTAAACAAACATCGCTTTTCAGAAATAAGTAGCTGAAAAGATGATGCAAAATTACTGATTTTAAAGCGAAAAAACGTGTGTTTAAGAGCTTGTAACAGCTAACTTTTCAACCAAAAGGATGGGTTACTAACAGTTTGTCTATTTTTACGGGGTGAAGTATTTGCGAACTATCTTCAAGTTTTATATCAATGCCAGTATTCATGTGACTTTGGCAGTAGTTTCGTTTGCTTTGATTACCACTATTGAATTTGATTTAAATGTGCCGATTGCTTTTTGGGTATTTATTTTCTGCGGAACGGTAACGGGATACAACTTTGTAAAATATGCTAAGATTGCGGGATTGCACCACAGGAGTCTTGCCAATAGCTTGCGGAGTATCCAGATTTTTTCTTTTTTATGCTTTGCAGCGCTGTTGTTGAGTTGTTTTTTCTTACAAATGGATACACTTATTGTTACGGGAATATTTGGGTTCTTTACCGTTTTTTATGCTGTCCCATTCCTGAAAAGGAAAAACCTACGAACGTTCTCTGGAATAAAGATTTTGATCGTGGCATTGGTCTGGGCAGGGGTAACGGTCTTTGTTCCTATGGTAGCAGCAGGGATGACGTTCACTACAGATTGTTGGCTTGCTTTCCTGCAACGGTTTTTTCTGGTTTTTGTGTTAACACTGCCGTTTGAGATACGGGATTTGCAGTACGATGTGGCACAACTTAAAACAATTCCACAGTTGTTGGGAGTGAAAAAGGCCAAGCTTTTGGGAATGGGGTTGTTGGTGGGTGTTTTACTTCTTGAAGGATTTAAGGATACGATTGTCCCGAGCAGCTTTTACAGTTTGTTTTGCATGGTAGGTATTACTGGGATTGCTCTATTGGCAGCACAAAAAGAACAATCGCGATACTATTCGTCTTTTTGGGTAGAAGGTATCCCGATTGCTGGATTGTTGCTCTTGCTGTTATTTGGACATTTCCTGGCGTAAGCGCTCTTTCAGGGCTGCCTTGGCATCCAAGGGCATGGTTTTTACTTTTGATTTTCTGAACAGTCTTGTCAATTTTGTATTCTGCGCAGTATATTTTTGGCACGCACGGCAATAGATCAAGTGAATGTTCAACTTGACGAGTTCCATAAATGAAGCCTCCTTGTACTGGTTCTTGTCACAAGTATGGTTTGCTTCTTCACATTTCAAAAATATCTTCATAACTTATTGTAGCCAACTGTTTTCAAGGCATTTTGCCATAGAGGTTCTTGCTCTGTGGATGATTACCCAAAGGTTAGACGGGGTGATCTCAAATTCATTACAAATCGCCTCGGTGTCAAAATTATCTATCGTCTTCATTTTAAATATAGAAGCGTGTCTGTCGTTCAACGTTTCCAAACATTTCATAATAGCCAGTCCCAATTCTTCATTTTCCATCCTATCCTCGGCGGTACGGTCGTAAGGGTCGCTAACACGTTCTTCCAGCCATTCGCCCTCACTGTCTTCGTCCCGATACTCTATATGTACTTCGGCCTTACCTTTCTTGCTGTTTTTCTTTCGGTAGTGGTCAATTATCTTTCTCTTTAAAATGGAGATGAGCCACGTACGTTCACTAGCTTCTCCTTTGAAATTGGGAGCCGATTTCAACCCAGCCAGAAATGTTTCAGAAATAAGGTCCTGTGCCACCTCGTGGTCGTTCACCTTTACAATGGTGTAGTTGTAAAGGTAATCTGAATACGCATCTACCCAAGTAGTTGGGTCTAACTGATGTTCTGGCATAGCAATTCCAAGAATTTTACCAAAAATAGGAAAGTTTGGGTAATTCTTTTCGGAAAAAGCTATAAGGTTTCTAATGTTCTATTTTTCAAGCTCTTCTTTCAACTTAAAGTTTCTTTGTTTTAAAAACTTGGTAAGGTGCTTTTTTAATATCAAATTATTGAAAACCCTACCCAAGAGCCCGAAAGGAACCTTGTACGTTAAAATATCTTTCATAATAGTTCCTCCTTCTGAAGTTTCAAACAAGTGCTGGTGGGCGAAATAGGTGAAATGTGCATTTGTCATCACATCGATAAATTTTAAGGGTCTTTCAAAAGTTGTGATCTTTGAGGTGTGCTTTAAATAAATCCCAAGATGTTTTCCGCGCCAGGTAACACTTTCGCCATAATTGATAAGCCCTGACGTTTTACCATAGAGAGCGGTTTCGTTAGTTTGGGAAGCCGATTTTTGGTGAAAGCTTATGTTCCTTGATAAATCGAAAACCTCTTCTACAGGAGCATTTATTCTGGTTTTTAGTGTTATTGTAGTCATCATAAATTTTAATTAAAAACTATCAGGGTAGGGGTAAAACTATTTTTTCGCCGTGATTACATAGTATCCAAAATCTTTCATGTGCAGACCTGAAACCAAGGCATAAAAAGAAGCTTTCAAATTGTTCCAGCTCTGGGATTTTATTTTTTTATGCTGAAATAATTGCTGCAACAGAAACCCCACAATGGCAAACGGCACGTGAAATACCGAGGGTGCTACCCGAAACGAGATATCCTCTACCGTTACCTTGCTGAATCCTATCTCTTTCAGGTTTTGCTCCACGACCGAGATGACCCCTAATCCGTCCAAGCTCCAGCCTTTGCACAATTGGTTGTAGCTAAAGCGACTTCCCAAACACAATTGCGATGGATCTTTCTTCAAAAAGGCATCGGCAAGCACAAATGTGCCTCCAGGTTTTACAATCCGGTAAGCCTCCCGGAGCGACTCATTGCTATGTCCAGCGTGGCAAAGGCTTTCTATGCCCACTGCAGCATCCATACTGTTAGTGGGTATGGATGTTCCACAATAATTCTCTTCCAGGATAATAGCTTTTTTCCCTTTTAATAGCTTGTTTCCTTCCCGTACCTGAAAAGGAGAGAGGGTCACCCCAATGGCCGATAGTTGTGGGTGCTGTCTCAAGAAATAGCGCATAGTGCCGCCCATCCCGCAGCCTAGGTCTGCAATGGTTGCTTTTTCTTTGGGCAACTCTAAGCGGGAATAGATCTGGCGGTTCATTTCGTTTAGCATGCTATCCCGCTTAACGGGGTTGGTGCGTCCCCAAGCAAAATACCCAAAGTGCATGTTCAAATCCTTGCTCCAAAAACTGTAATCACTGGTGGCCTCATCGTAAAAGTGGGTGATTTCTGCACGGGAAGCGTTTTGTGTTTGTGGCATTTGGATCTGGGTTGTCGTGATAGCTTTCATGGTTTAGTGGTTTAAAAGGTTGTCAAGAGCAATATCTAGCGTTCCAAAAGTAAAATTGAAGCCAGATTCCTGTAATTTCTCCGGAATTACATTTCGGCTTTTTAAAATAAGTTCGGTTTCGGTGTTGATAATTTTTGCGCCAAGTTCCAGTAAAGATTCGCTCATTGGAATTCCAAAAAGTACACCTGTCTTTTTTCGAAGTTTTTGCATTAATTCGGCATTGTTTGTAGGCTTCGGGGAAACAATATTTATTGCACCCGTAATAGTTTCATTTTTAATTATAAACGCTATACTCCTTGCGAAATCTACGGCATGGATCCAGCTTACTTTTTGGTCGCCGCTACCCTGCTTTCCACCAAAACCAATTTGGGTCAACTTTTTAATGGGTGAAAAGGCACCGCCATCTTTTCCGAAAACAATTGAGGTGCGAAGCGCTACTTGTCTTGTGTTGGGGGGATTATGCTCAAAAAATGCCTTTTCCCAGGCTGTTGCAACGTTTACGGAAAATCCACGCCCTATTTCTCCATCTATCTCGCCCATTTCTTTGTTGAGAGAATGCCTATAAATGGTAGCGGTTGAAGAGTTTAGCCAGATCTTTGGGGGATGTTTGCATTCTGAAATTACTTTGCCCAAAATATTGGTGCTGTTAACTCTTGAATTTAATATCAGTTTTTTATTCCTTTCGTTATATCGGCAATCAACCGATTTGCCTGTGAGGTTTATAAGAACATCGGCACCTTCAAGAACTTGTGTCCAGATATCTCTCGTTTCCGCATCCCAGATAAGGTGCGTTACATTTTCAAAATTTTTCTTCGGAGAGCGAGATAGGATATATATGTTTTGAACCTTATTCTTGAAATGGTTTATAAGGATATTTCCAAGAAACCCACTTCCGCCAGCAATCACTAAAGTTTTCATATAGATTGAATTAAAAGGTTGAGAAATAAAATTGAATAGGTGAGTGCGAAGAAGCTTATGAGGAGATTCATTCCCCAAACACCTTTTTTGAAATGTTTGTTCTTTGAGAGCTCCTTAAAGGAGTAGTCCTTTAACTGAAATGATATCCGGCCAATCCAATACATTGCCATAAACCCAACAACTGCAATTGAAAGAGAAGTAGGACGGAGCAATTCGCTGGGGAGCATAACTGATAGCAATCCCATGCAAAAATTTATGCCTTGGATGTAGTAGCCATAAATTTTTGCAATGGCTTCATTTAGAGGTGTCAGTTTTTTTAGGTCTGTGAACCAAAGCAATACTTTATACCGTACCAATGGATATACAACTGCAGTGAAGATTTGCCCAATTCCTGCAAGAAGTAAAAGGATGTGTAGAAAATTTTGTTTCATTTCGATTATTTTAAAGTTTCAAAAAATATTGAAATATTAATTCAAATTAAAAGGGAGTGAACTCCATTTGTTTATTATGGTCTTTTCAGCACTCTTATGGCCTTTGGGTGTAAATTCGCAATGCGAGCGGTGCTGAGAGGGTTATTTCAAGAACTTAACCAGGGTTTTTGTAATCCAGTTCTGTTCCTGGCTTACGATCCGGTTCATCATAGTATCTGCCGTATCGGCCAGATCGTGCATGGCTTTGGTCTGTTTTATAAATTCTTTGGTGGCGGCTGTACCGTCGTCCTCAATACTGGAAACTTCTTTCAAAATTTTTATGGTGGGCTGTAACTCCCTGCGGCTGCGTTCCTTGGCGATTTGGCGAGAGAGTTCGGTAACATCTTTCTCGCTGGTGAAAAATTCCTTTCGCTCACCGGGTACATTTACTTTGTACACAATGCCCCAGTCCATAAGCCCACGTAGGTTCATACTGGCATTTCCGCGGGAGATTTCAAGTGCTTCCATAATATCTTCCATGGAAAGTGGGTTGGGCGATATAAATAAAAGTGCGTGTATTTGTGCCATTGCTTTATTGATACCCCAAAGTGAGCCCAAGGTGCCCCAAGTACTTATAAACTTCTCTTTTGCTTCTTGTAATTCCATAGCACAAATATATAATAAATTTTAAACTTTCAAAATTATTTGAAAGTTAAATACTGTAGTGAAGTTATTTTCTTCAATTAGATACGTATGTAATGACTACTTTTGTGGCACTAAAAAATTATTATGAAAAATTTACTGCTAAGTTTCCTCTTTATCGCTTTTTCAGTCTGCGGACTTGCACAAAATAACGATACATTCTATGCAACAATGAATGTTGTGGATGCAAAAGCATTAGAAAAAGACATCCCTAACGGAATCCAGATTTTGGCAACCAAAGGTAACGAGGCGGCTGTTTTAATGACCCCAGCCGCAGCCCATAAATTGCACGACCGTATCTTGGTCCATGGGCCAGGGTATATGTTTAAGGCCTCAAAAACTGATGCTTTAGCAGCATTGGGCAGACAAGGTGCTATAAATACTGAAAACCTAATGCCGTTCACCATAACAGAGGATGCTACCGTAGCAGAGGTATTAGAGGTTATAAATGTCCAGAATATTGAAGACCATATCTTGGAGTTGCAGGCGTATGGAACCAGGTTCCATACAAGACCCGAAGCGATACAAGCGGCCCAGGACCTTAAAGTTAAATGGGAATCTATGGCCGCACAATACAATAGGAACGATGTGAGTGTGAGGCTATTTAACCATACAAATACAAATATGCCATCGGTAATAATGACCATAGCTGGCTCTGAAACTCCAGAGGAGTTTGTTGTAGTGGGAGGTCACCTAGACTCTACCTCAAACCAAGGTAACAACAATGCCCCTGGCGCAGACGATGATGCATCGGGTATTGCCACAATAACTGAAGCAACACGTGCATTGTTTGAAATTGGTTTTGTTCCTAAGCGAACCATCGAGGTGATGGCCTATGCAGCCGAAGAAATAGGTCTGGTAGGTTCTGCTGAAATAGCGGAAGAATATGCCTCGAACAATGTAAATGTTATTGCCGTGGGACAGTTTGATATGACTCTTTTTAATGGTTCGGCGACTGATGTTTCATTGATTTCCGACTTTACAAATGCCAATTTGAATACATTTTTTATGGATTTGATGGACCACTACAATGCTACTGGAGACCACCAGATCACATACGGTACCTCCTTGTGTAACTACGGCTGTTCGGACCACGCAAGCTGGACGGCCGAAGGATATATGGCGTCCTTTCCATTCGAGGCCAGTTTTGGGCAACACAACGGAAACATCCATACGTCTAACGATACCTTTTCGGTTACTGGAACGGCATCCCACGCAACAAAATTTACAAAGCTTTGTGCAGAGTTTTTAATTGAAACCGCTAAAGGAAATGAACTTCTTTCGGTACATGAGGCTACGGCAAAAGAAATTTTTGTTACAGTTCAACAAAATAAGTTGCATTTCGATGTTTCGGCCTCAAAAACTGAATTTGAGTTATTGTCTGTATTTGATACTCTAGGAAAAAAAGTATTGTCTTTACCTATTGCCGAAACAAAAGGAGAAGTGCCAGTAGCCAGTCTTTCCCAAGGTGTTTACATTGTTACTCTTGCCAGTAAAACAGGTGTTTCGGTTTCGAAAAAAGTGATCAAAGAATAAAAGACTCTATCTTGAACCTTACGGTCTCTTAAATGCTAAAGTAAGATCGCTAGCGACCAGTTGCAACTCCAGTGTACTTTTCGTTAGTGTTTTAATGTAGTAACACTCTTCTGCTGCGCCAGTGGTGTTTATATATTTATCTTTTTCTGAGATTGTTACAGTCTGTCCCGCAGCGCAGTTATTTCCAATAGTAAAATGTATAGTGCGTCCATTGGGTGTGCCATTATAGCTGTTTGTGGAGGTACTCCCTTCAAAGCTGATGGTGCTAAGGGTGTCCTGGACATTCACCCAAGTTCCCTGGAGCATTTTGAAGGTTTCGGTTGCATCGTCTTTTACTGCTTCAATTGGCTCTTTTGTGGTTCCTGTTTTGTTTTCGTTACAGGAAATACAGACCAGAAAGAAAATACTAACGTATAAAAATCTTTTCATTACGATTAATTTAAAAGTCCAGCACGTTTCAGCAAAGCTTCTGGATCTGGTTTCTTGCCACGGAATTTTACGTACAATTCCATTGGATCCTGTGTGCCCCCCTGGCTCAATACGAATTCCTTGAATTTTGTAGCTACTTCTTTATTGAAAATCCCTTCTTCTTGAAAATAGGCAAAGGCATCGGCATCCAGTACTTCGGCCCATTTGTAGCTGTAATACCCCGATGAATACCCACCTTGGAAAATATGCCCGAATGAAGTGCTCATACACGTTTCTGGAGTTTCAGGGAAAAGTTGGGTTCCTTCAAAAGCTTTGGTTTCAAATTGCTTCACATTTTTTATGGAAGATGGATCTTCCCCATGCCAAGCCATGTCCAACATCCCAAAACTGATTTGCCGCAGTGTTTGCATCCCTTCGTGAAAAGTGGCGCTTTCCTTTATTTTCTCGACCAGTTCCATAGGGATAATCTCGTCTGTTTTATAATGTTTTGCAAACAGTTCCAGCGTTTCTTTCTCGTAACACCAATTCTCCAGAATCTGGCTGGGCAACTCCACAAAATCCCAATATACATTAGTACCGCTCAAGCCTTTATACGTTGTGTTTGCAAGCATTCCGTGCAAGGCATGCCCAAATTCGTGGAACAATGTGGTAACTTCGTTAAATGTTAATAATGATGGGGTTGTGGGCGTAGGTTTCGTAAAGTTGCAAACTATGGAAACATGCGGTCTATCGTTAATCCCATGAAATTTTTGCTGGGGCTTGTAGCTGGTCATCCACGCCCCTTGTCGCTTGCCGGGTCGCGGGTGGAAATCGGCATAAAAAATGGCAACCTCGGCACCTTCGGCATCTGTCACCCGATAGGCTTTTACGTCGTGGTGGTATTTGTCAATACTGTTATCAATTGTAAAATGTATACCGAATAATTTTTCAGCTACCATGAACACACCATCGATCACGTTCTCCAGTTTAAAGTAGGGTTTCAGTTTTTCATCGTCCAGATTGAATTTTTGTTGCTTCAATTTTTCAGCATAAAAAGCGCTGTCCCATTTTTGAAGTTGATCCACGCCATCCAACTCTTTTGCAAACGCTGAAAGTTCTTCAAATTCTTTCTGGGCGGCGGGTTTTGCTTTTTCGAGGAGCTCCTCCAAAAACGATTGTACTTTTTGTGGTGTTTTTGCCATGCGCTCTTCCAACACAAAATGTGCATGGCTATCATAGCCCAGCAATTTTGCGCGTTGGTGACGAAGGTTAACGAGCTTCAGCACGTTCTCTTCGTTATTGTATTTATTCTCCGTGCCATTCGGCAGGCGTGTTTGAAATGCCCTCGCCCCAAAAGCCAAGGATAGTTCTTTGCGAAGTTCCCTCTTTTCGGCATATTTCATAAAAGGAATATAGCTTGGGTAATCCAGGGTTATCAACCAGCCTTCAAGTTCTTTCTCTTCTGCAGCTTGTTTTGCTGCTTCTTTAGCGCCATTGGGCAATCCTGCTAGATCTTCTGCCTCGGTGAGATGCATTTGGTAGGCGTTGGTTTCGGCAAGTACGTTTTCCCCAAAAGTGAGTTTTAGCTTGCTGAGGTCTGTATCCAATTTACGGAGCTGTTTCTTTTTCTCTTCCGAAAGGTTGGCGCCGTTGCGGCTAAAGCTTTTGTACTGCTTGTCCAGGAGTGTATTTTGCTCCGTATTCAAACTGAAATCTGAACGATTGTCATATACGGCTTTCACCCTTTTGAAGAGTGCTTCATTGAGCAATAGATCGTTGGAAAATTCGGTCAACAACGGAGAAACTTCTTGTGCTATCTTTTGGATTTCTTCGGAAGTTTCGGCACTGTTCAGGTTAAAGAATATACTGGTGGCACGATCCAATTGTTGCCCGGTATTCTCTAGTGCTTCCACGGTATTTGTGAACGTAGGAGCTTCGGTGTTGGTTACGATTTGGTCAATTTCAGCTTTCGTTTCAACAATCAATTTTTTAATGGCGGGCAAAAAATGCTCGTTCTTTATTTCTGAAAACGGTGCTGTGTTGAATTTTTTTAAAAGGGGGTTCATAAATTTCTAGTCTTTGTATATCTGGTCGAGCGCAGTCGAGACCTCCAATGCCGAGGGGCGATATTTAAAGTGGGTCATATTTCTACATTCAGCTAATATCTGTAACATTTCAAAATCATTTTGGGCAAGAGCTCTTTTTTTGTGCGCTCCATTTCTTTATTTTCTTTCCAAAATATATAGCTTGCTCAACATTTTTAAAGTTTAGGTAATAAAGTAGTTTAAGTGGTCTTCGCTTATAGGTGAAGCTTGATTTGTTTTTCCAAGCTGGTGTTCTTCAAAACGCCTTGTGATATTGTTTGTGAAGGCGGTGTACAAGAGACCATCAGTGCATTCAATAATATAAGTGTAATAACTTTTCAAATTTGTTTGTTCAATGAAGGTCTCGACAACTACGTTGGCTATTTTCTAAATTACCAATCGTAATTTATCAAATAATGCTCGACCGGACATTGTTAAAAGATTAAACGTTGCCTACTGCCCACTACGTACAGATTTTGCTCCTTCTTCCACCTTCATTTTAAGCCCTTCTTTATAGGCTATTATTTTGTCCAGAACGCACTTGTCCGCAGCCCCAATGATCTGTGCTGCGAGAATACCTGCATTTTTTGCACCGTTTAGCGCTACCGTGGCTACGGGTACACCTCCGGGCATTTGTAAAATAGAAAGCACACTGTCCCAGCCGTCTATGCTGTTGCTGCTTTTTACGGGTACGCCAATAACAGGGAGTGGTGATAAAGATGCGACCATCCCCGGTAAGTGAGCGGCCCCACCGGCACCTGCAACGATTACCTTGATGCCTCTTTCGTGGGCATTTTTGCTGAAATCGAACAGTTTCTCGGGTGTACGGTGAGCAGAAACTATATCTACTTCCACTTCAATATCGAAACCCTTCAAAATATCTATAGCGTCCTGCATGACAGGCAGATCGCTGGTGCTTCCCATTATTATTGCTACTTTGCTCATGTTGTAAAATTTAAAATCAAAGATACGATTTTGGAATTCCGTTTGCGTTCTATTTGCTTACAACCTCAATCAACCCCTTCACCCTCTCGGCAACTTCCCTCGCTTTGTCAATACTCTCATCAACAATGGTCACGTGGCCCATTTTTCTGAAAGGGCGGGTTTGTTTCTTTCCATAGATATGCGGGGTTACCCCGTCCATTGCCATGATCCTTTCAATGTTTTTGTACACCACTTCACCCGTATGGCCTTCGGCGCCTACGAGATTTACCATAATGCCGCCCACTTTATTTTGGGTATTGCCCAAGGGGAGGTCCAAAATGGCGCGAATGTGCTGCTCAAACTGGTTGCAATAACTTGCCTCAATGCTGTAATGCCCACTGTTATGGGGGCGTGGAGCTACTTCGTTCACGATAATCTCGTTATCTTCGGTCTGGAATAGTTCTACGGCCAACAAACCTACGTGTTTAAATGCCTCGGAAACTTTTTCGGCCACAGCCCTTGCCTTTGCTGCAACGTTGTCTGAAATCCTTGCGGGACAGATTACATATTCCACTTGGTTTGCTTCTGGGTGGAACTCCATTTCTACAACAGGGTACGTTTTTACTTCTCCTGAAACATTGCGCGCCACGATTACAGCGAGTTCGTTTTTAAACGGAATCAATTTTTCGGCAATACAGGCAACTTCGGGTAGGGGGATCATGTCCTCTTCGGTCCGTATCACCGAAACACCCTTACCATCGTACCCGCCTGTACAGCTTTTCCAAACAAACGGCAAGGTTACTTCTTTGCGAACAATAGCTTCCGTGAGTTGAAATTTATCTTTAAAGACCAGAAACGGGGCAGTGGGGATGCTGTTGTTTTTATAAAAATTTTTCTGAACCCCCTTGTCCTGTATGTTTCGGAGTGTCTTGGCACTGGGATATACTTTTTTTCCCTCTTCTTCTAACTTTTCAAGTGCATCCACATTCACGCTCTCAATTTCAAAAGTGAGCACGTCCACTTTTTTTCCGAAGTTATACACCGTATCAAAATCCATAAGGTCGCCCTGCTCAAAATAATCGCAAGCAATACGGAAAGGCGC
The DNA here is from genome assembly GCF_003353425.1 of Marinirhabdus gelatinilytica. Classification (GTDB taxonomy): domain Bacteria; phylum Bacteroidota; class Bacteroidia; order Flavobacteriales; family Flavobacteriaceae; genus Marinirhabdus; species Marinirhabdus gelatinilytica. The sequence goes on along the minus strand of NZ_QRAO01000005.1, from coordinate 118,493 downwards.
TTGGTCACTGGGATCCAGTACGTGGGTCTTGATATCGTATTTACGGGTTTCGTAGCCCATCATCTTGCCCAACTGGCCACCGCCTAGGATGCCAAGGGTAAAGGAGGAAGAGAAATAGTTTGCCATAGCGCAAAGGTAATTAAATCGAAATTGAAATTGAAGTGGAAACTTAAGTCGAGGGAAAAACTAAAAAAACACCCCCAAGGGAGCTCCAAGGGTTCGCTGCTTGTAAAAAGCAATTCCCCCTCTAGGGGGGCTGGGGGTGTTAGGATTGAAATTAAATAAAATCGACATTCGTATCTCGTACCTCGTCGCTTGAATATTTGTATCTTTGTGCCTCTAAAAAATGTAACCCTTTATTGTTTCTGTATGTGGAACTGGATGCGAACTTTCTTCAAGATGAACGATAAAGCAAAACAGAAAGTTGAATTAATAAAATACTCCACTAAAGACGGAGCAATGCAGATGAAAAACATTGTATTATTTGGCCCTCCCGGCGCCGGAAAAGGAACCCAAGCCGAAGTATTGAAAGAAAAGTACCAGCTCATCCACCTCTCTACGGGCGATATGTTTCGGTACAATATGAAGAATGATACCGAACTGGGAAAACTGGCCAAGACCTATACCGAAAAAGGACATTTGGTGCCAGATAGCGTGACCAACGATATGCTAAAGGACGAAGTTAACCGCCAGCTAGAACAAAGCCCCAATGGATTTATTTTTGACGGCTATCCACGTACCAAGGCACAGGCCGCAGTGCTCACCGAATTCTTGGCGAAAAAGGATACCCAAGTAGATGCAATGGTAGCTTTGGAAGTAGATGATGAAATTTTGGTACAGCGCCTACTCGAGCGTGGAAAATCCAGCGGTAGGGCAGACGATGCCAACGAGGAAGTGATTCGCGAGCGCATTGCCGAGTACTACCGTAAAACCGATATCCTAAAAGAGTACTACCAAGCCCAAGACAAATACTATGGCGTTGACGGTGTGGGTAGCATAGAAGAAATTACCGAGCGTTTGAGCGACGTAATCAATAAACTATAAATCCCCCTTGAGGGGGGGTAGGAGGTGTTTTCTAATTCGATTACTTATATTAGAAATCGAAAACAATACACAATAAACTACCAACCTCCTCAATTTTTTTAAAATGACCGAAGGCAACTTTACAGACTACGTTAAAATCCATGTGAAATCCGGAAAGGGTGGGCAAGGGAGTGCGCATTTGCGCCGTGAAAAGTATATCCCAAAAGGCGGTCCCGACGGAGGTGATGGTGGGCGTGGTGGACATGTGATCTTAAAGGCCAACGAAAATATGTGGACCCTCCACCACTTAAAGTTTAAAAGACATTTTACGGCAGGTCATGGTGGTGCGGGAGGCAAACAGACCAGCACTGGGGCCGATGGTGAGGATGTGTATGTAGAAGTGCCTTTGGGAACGGTAGTGAAAAATACCGACACCAACGAAACCCTAAAAGAACTCATGGAGCATGGCGAAGAACTAATCTTGGCCAAAGGTGGAAAAGGAGGGTTGGGGAACGATCATTTTAAATCGTCTACCAACCAGACACCACGTTATGCCCAACCCGGGATGCCAGGTGAAGAAGGTAATTTTACCTTGGAGATGAAAGTGCTGGCCGATGTAGGCCTCGTAGGCTTCCCCAATGCGGGCAAATCTACTTTGCTTTCAGTAGTGACCGCTGCCAAACCCAAGATTGCCAACTATGAGTTTACCACCCTAAAGCCCAATTTAGGAATTGTAGAGTACCGAGACCATCGCACCTTTGTAATGGCCGATATTCCTGGGATTATCGAGGGTGCCGCCGAAGGGAAAGGCCTTGGCCACTACTTCCTTCGTCATATTGAACGCAACTCTACGTTGCTGTTCCTAATCCCTGCTGATGCGGACGACATAAAAAAACAGTATGATATATTGCTGGATGAGTTAAAACGTTACAACCCCGAATTGCTGGACAAGCAGCGCCTGGTAGCCATCTCCAAGAGTGATATGCTGGATGAAGAACTAAAGAACGAGATGAAGGCCCAACTGGACCCACAATTTACCAAAGTGCCTTACCTATTTATCTCCGCCGTTGCCCAACAGGGGTTAATGGAACTGAAGGATAAACTGTGGGAGATGATGAATGAAACATCCGTACAGGAGTAGTGCTACACATTGCCAAATTTTGTTAAACAATAACAAATACGCAACCTTTCGGCTTAATTTTTGACTATTTTAGTGAAAAACCAAGCTATGAAATTACTGTCTGTACTTTTAGGAAGTTTACTCCTTCTATCCTGCGGGGCGACCGTTGGGGTAGATTATGACGAAACCACCAATTTCTCCCAATACAATACCTATAACTTTTACCCCACTATAGCATCGGGTCTTAACGATCTGGACGACAAACGTGTTATGCAACTTACCGATAGCCTGATGCAACAACGTGGTTTCATAAAATCTGAAACGCCACAACTGTACATCAATTTTTATGCGAAGGAAAGTGTTTCCAATTCCCGTAATACAATAGGGATTGGTGTTGGCGGGGGCGGCGGCAACGTGGGCGTAGGCGTAAGTGGTGGCATTCCTATTGGTGGGCGCGTGGTGAACCAACAGTTTACCATGGATTTTATAGACGTACTAAAGGACGATCTGGTTTGGCAAGCCGTAGCCGATGCCGACTATAAAGAAAAAGCTTCCCCGGCCCAAAAAGAAGCCCACTATCTAGCAGTGATAGAAAAAATTTTGAAGAAATATCCACCTAAGGAATAGCAGTCTCAAAAACCCCCAAACAGATGTCTAGTGGCTCCCCTTTTTTGTGTACGCACTCACAGAATTCTTTCCCAATCATTTCGTACTCGGTTTGTTGAAATTGAGCCATGCAGTTTTTAAAATCATTTCGGGGCATTACATCGTGACCATAGGCGAAAAACAAAATTACTACGGCTATCATTGCAATAACCGCAGCTGCAAAACCAAATGGAAATCTCAAGCTATACCTTGCAGGTTTCAGGGCAATGGTTTTGTTTTCATGCTTTTTGAACGGTAGTATGTATTTCAGCGAATCATAATTCCAGAACAGCAAGTACAAACACGCCAGTACCATTAACGGTGCCGAAACAAAAGAGCCATCAAACCGAACCGCAAACGAAAGCACCGTTATATTTACGATAATAGGGAAATATAAAAGTGCACCCAACGCCACTGTGCGAGGTATGAGCAAAAGAATAGCTGCGATTACCTGGGCAACGCCAATAAAGGTGTAATAATAACCCGTATGGTGCAATGCTTCCAGATATGCCCCCATTGGGTGGTTTGCTGAAAGCCCACTGGCAAAACGTTCGCCCAAAATCTTTACCATTCCCGAAGCGATAAAGCCTATGGACAAAGATACGCGGCAAAACAGCGCAAACAACCAGTACCATCTATTGGCCTTGGCGTTACGGTAAAAGCGTTCAAATGTTTTCATTTAGGAAAAAACCTAAAATTACTGAAATTTTATTCGTTTCCTACACTAATTCTTATCCCTTCACTATGGCTTGTAAATTCTGGTGCGTACATACTCTGTATGGTGGTAATACCATTGCTGAAATCTCCTGCGTTGTTTACCCGTAGGTCATATTCAAACACATACACACCCTTTTGGAGGGTATCGAAAAAGAAATTGGTACTGGCATCCTTGGTAGCTTGGTAATAGCCCAGCCCGTCCTGCCATTTATAGGTGGAGAGAACGTCTATGGGCTCAAGTCCCGCGGCTCGCATATCCTTCATGTGTACAAAATCCATTTCGCGGTCGGTTCGCAATTCTATACGCACCCGGACCAAATCGCCTACTTGTAGCGCAGTACTTTCGGTAATTGCTGAAAGTTCTTCACCCGTAGCGGTATTTTTCTTTAAGAACAATTTTTTCTGAAGTTGCAACGGGGTTTCGGCGTGGGTGATCTTATCGAGATCCTCAAAATATTGCCAGTACATTCCACCCCAAGCAATGCCTTCCCCTTTTTTCTGCATAGTGACGGTAGCCATTTCTTCTTCTATTTGAGTAGTATTCCAGCTGGTTTTAAAATAACCGGTTCCTGCCTCCACTTTTATATTGTCCATGGTGGAAGGGTCTATAACTTGATTGCCCACGGTTACTTGTACCGCTTCTGTCACGCTCAACCAATCGGTACCTTGGAGCAGTAACGCATATACTGCCTCGGTTGTCGCTTTGGTGGTGCGCCACTGGTTGGTCTGTTTGTTTTTTAGCAGCCAAACTTTCAAATGGTCTATGGTTTCGGTGTCTTTTTCAATTTCAGAAAACACTTCGACCATCAATGCCTGGGTCTCGATAGGAGCTTGGTACCAATACCATGATGGAGTGTTGCTCTTCCAGTACATCCCCAATTCTTCGCTGGTAATACTGGTTTCCTTCAACGATTTGGTGATTTTTGAAGCAGTGGCAGTCTTTCCGTTTCGGTGTAATACCAGGGCGATCATCCCTTTGCTATATAGGTCTCGGGTGTTCCAATAGGTTTCCATTTGCCCTAAGTAATAGTCGCTTATTTTTTCTACCTCTTTACTTTTTTGAAGCTCAGGAAAAAAGCTGCGCATATACAAATAATGTGTCTGCATTCGGCTTAAGTGATCCTTGCTATAATCTGGTTTTTGGGTGTATTGTGACAAACGCCTGTACTCCTTTACAAATTCCGTATCCAGGTAACTAACGGCTTTTTCAATCATTTTTTCGTGGGTCACCCTGAGCGAAGTCGAAGGGTCGATTTCAAGTGCTTTCAAATGTCCAAACCCAGTTGCGATATGTTGTGTAATGTATCTGTTGGCATACCCGCCATTGAACCACGGCCAAGCCCCGGAACCCAATTGGTTTTGCTGCAGTTTCATCACGGCTTCTTGTTGCTTGCGCTGCATCAAGTTGAGGTCAAAGAGTAGGGCGATACGCTTTTTTTGTTCGGCTTCGCTCTGGGCATCCCGTAACCATGGGGTTTCTTGAACCAATAACGATTTCAACTCCTCGTTCTTTTCCAGATTGCTCAATAATGCATCACTATTAGACCATTGGTCGAACACCGCCTTGATGCGCGGATTGCTGTTGGCAATGTGTGTTGCCAGTGTGTTGGCATAATAGCGCGCAAAGGTCTGCTCGTTGCACTCGTATGGAAACTCCATTAAATAGGGGAGTGCCTGCACCGCATACCACGCTGGGTTGGACGTGATCTCGAGCGTTAATTTGTGGTGTTTTAATGTAGTTGAAGTATTGTTCTTCAGCTTATCCAGCGTAAACGTTTTTGTTTGGTTGGAGCGCACCCACATAGGCTGGGTCTCGGTCACCAACATACGGTTGCTCAGGATTGGAAGGGTGTTTTGCTCGCCATCGCTGAAATTATTGGTCTTGGCAATAATTTTATATTGCACGGCAGCATAGTCGGAAGGAATTTGTAGTCGCCACGAAACTTCTGTATTTTCATTCTTACCTACCGAAAATTCTTTAATTCGCTCTCCTTTATTAAAAAACCTATTTATGGATGCTGTAGTTATCGCATCTTCCAGTTGCAGAACTATCTTTCCAGTTAATTTGCTGTCGCTTAAATTTGAAATTTTAGCACTGATGATAATCTCGTCCCCCTCCCGTAAAAATCTGGGCGCGTTTGGTACTACCATCAATTCTTTTTGAGTTACTGTTTCGAACGTGGAAACCTGTGAGTTGAGGTCCTTGGTATGCGCCAAGAGCTGTACTTTCCAACGGGTCAATGCCTCGGGGGTGGTAAAGTTAAAGGAAATAGTACCGTCCTTATCGGTTCGTAACTGCGGATAGAAAAAAGCGGTCTCTTGAAGGTTCTTGCGGATTTTTACGGTGCTGAAATCTGGTTCTTTTTGTGCAACATTACTTTCTTCTTCATCTTCCATTTTAAGACCACCAGCAACTCCATCTAAAGGTGCAGCTATCTCTTCTTCAATCGCATCTGCAGAGACTTCGCTCACCGCATAGCCCAATGCTTTTTTCTCTCTAGGGATTCCTTGTGCGGTAACAATTACTTCGTCGAGATTAGATCCAGATTCCCACAGATGAATATCTAAAACATTATTTTTCTTGAGTTTTAGAGATTCTTCTTTGTAGCCTATATAACTGAAAACTAATTCCTCTCCTTTTTCAGCTTTTATTTCGAAATTCCCATCAAAATCACTTTGGGTGCCTCGTTGTGTTCCTTTTACAACAACGTTTACACCAGGGATTGGGAGTCCGTTTTCATCATAAATAGTGCCTCGTATAAAACCGTCTTTTACTGTTGATGAATAGCTTTCCTTAATTTTTTGGCGCAAGGAATTTTTGTATCTATTGTATCGCCAAGTCTGCCCAGAAAAATCCAACCCAAACCAATTAAATTGATCAAAACGTTGTGGGTTTGTATGATAGTAATTGCGATACTCTCGTTCCAGATAAATAGCCCTATTTCCAAAACTCTGTGAGGCACTAGGATTGCTAATAGGACGGTACCTGAGCGAAGGTTGCGGTTTAAAACTCCAAGCGTGGGGTGCAAATTGATCGAGTGACAAATCGTACATGCTCGCCAACAATTCTGCTGAAACTTTTTCACCTTTGGGGCCTTTTATGGTAAAGCTCCAAGTTTCTGGCACGCCTGGTTCCAATTTGTCACGGAAGGTGTTGGTTTCAATTGTCAGTTCGGTTTTGGGAGCAGGGACCGAAATGTAATGGACGCTCCCTTCAAAACTATTAAAAGCGGTAAGTGAACGATGCACCACAAAGCCACCTATGTCTTCAGCAGTTACAGGAATAGAAATAGTCTTTGAGTTACTATCCAACGCCAGTACAAAGGTTTGGGTGATTTGGTGTTGTTTCTCCACGGAGAGTGTCACAGTGATGGCTGCGTTGGATTTTACGGTCACAAGGGCTGTGTCGCCCGGCGCGTAGGTTTCTTTATCTAGGGAAATATCGAAAAGGGCATTATTTGCAGGGGTTTTGTCCTTGTTGCTGAACACTTTTGTATAGCTTTTGGCCTTCACTTCCTGCCCAAACTTTTCTTGGGTGGTTGCCACGACTACATAAGCTCCCGAAGCCCATCTTTTTAAATTCCCAAGTTCCAGTTCGTCTACATTTTCTGAATCTATTGTTGTACTGAACACCTCTTCGCCTCGTTCCCAATTCTGGATATTGTCTTCATTGTTATAAGGGTCGTGGGGGAACAATTTTTTAAATTGCTCTTTACTGTACTCCTGATAATCCGGTGCATTCCACGGGCGTTTGCAGAATACGGTTTCGGGGGCTTTCAGTTTATATATTTTAAGGGTGACCGTTGCGGAAACTTTTTCACCATTTAGGTTTTTGGTGGTGATTTCAATTTTTTCCTTTTTGTTTTGCTTGTCCAACCGTTGTGGTACTTGCAAACCAATAGTGAGGGCGTGGTAGCCTACATTCACAATGGTTTTGGTGCTTTGGGTCTCACCGTTTATGTCGGTTACATCTGCTGTTACCTCATATTGGAATATAGGCTGCCCGTCCTTGTCCACTGTACCATCGGGAAGGGCTTTAAAGTCAATTTCGTATTCGCCCTTATTATTGGTGGTGGTTTCTCCAAAGGTGATTTCCTGCCCTTCGCCCATGTTATAAGAACGCCCCCAATACCACCAGCGTGGGTACTGTACCTTTCGGGTTACTTTGTAGGTTACCTTGGCATTGGTAATGTTGCTGCCCGAAAACGAGACTGCCTCCCCTTTTACCGTAATACTATCATTAACACGATAGGTTTCGGGCACCGGTTTAAAGTTGGTTTCAAACTTGGGACGCTTGTATTCCTCTACCCTGAAGTAAAAATCTTGGAAATATTTTTTTGGGGTATTCGATGCTATTTCAATATGGAATTGACCTGTTAAGACTCCGGTTGGAACCACAAATTCGCCTGCTACGGTACCAAATTCGGTGGTCTTTAGTTTCAATTCGCCTTGCTCATCACCGTTGGCATCGTAGAGAGTTGCTGTAAGTGATTCGTTGGGGGCTACGGCGGCTTTTTCCTTTTCGGCCTTCACGATAATGGCCTTAAAATACACCGTTTGTCCAGGACGATAGATGCTTCGGTCCGTGAACAGGTAACTTTTATAAGGGTTTTCGTCATCATCGTAATATCGGTTGTAATTGTAATAGTTTGAGAATACAGCTGTATCGTCACCCTTTTCCACGGTTACCGAAAAGTTATAATAATTGCGATTGTACTTTGGTACTTTAATAAACCCCTTGGTATCACTGGTGTAGCTTTTTCGATACTTTTTACGATCGTCCCTTACAATGCAATTTGCGTTGGCAATGGGTTGGCCATTGTTTCTGTCCACCACTTGGTAATAGGAATACTTCTTGTCCTGCGTTTGTACCAGCGCCAAGTTGGTATATTGTATTTCGGCAACTTCAAAAAGGCGTTTGTTCTCGGTATTGGTTGGTGTAGCTAGCACGAGATAATGGCCCTGTGGAAAACCGGGGAGTAGGATTTCGGTGCTGTGTTGGCGGTAATCACCCTCGTCACGTAATTGTTGGGTCCACTGCTTTTGCAGGGAGAGTTTTTCAATAAAGTCCCGCTTTTTTTCTTTGTCGTAAATACGTTGTAACTGTTCGCTCTGTTTTGCTGAAATTTCATACACCCAAAGCTGAACGCTGGGCGAATTTTTATAAGTTACCAGCATACGGCTGTCACTATGTATAGGGAGAAAAGCCTCTAGTTGCACTTGTAGCAAAGGGCTTGTAATAGTCTGTTTTAAGTTTTTGGCCTGTACCGCAATGTAGGTGTCTGGGAAGGTAGTAATGAGCCGTTCGCATATTTCTAGGGCTTCTTTATGGGCCCAGCGATCGGTTTCATTTTCTCCTGCTACGTAGGAGTTTCCTTTTTCATATATACCCTCGGCAATGGCAAAGTTGTATAAGGCTTTAGCGTAAGGAGCGCTCACTTTTTGTTTTCCATGCTGTAATGCTGAAAGGTATACCGCTTCCTTTTCGGGGATAGTCCCATTCGATTTTACAAAAGAAAGGCGTTCCACATCTACTGCTGCAAGGGGTACTGTGTTGTTTTTTGCTGAATGGAACTCAATTAAATCTTGATATAACCGAAGTGCTTTCAACTCCAGTGAAATAGTATCTTTTGAAGCAATTTCAAGCTGCTGAAATTTTTGAAACCCCTCTAAATAAGAAGCATTGTTCACCTCAAAGGCATACGTGGGTTTTGTGATGGAGTTTTCGGAAGTCTTATAAAATTCCAAAGCGTTATGGGCAAGGAAATCGTATAGGGTGGGGCGTATTTTGTTGGAGCCCTTGTAGGTGTTGAGGATGGGTTCAAAAGCTTCGGTGGTGGTATTTTGTAGTGTTTCTTTATTGTTCAGTGAGGCTTGGTAATATTTGGAAATTTCAGCAAAGAGGGTTTCGAGATCCCAAGTGCGGAAATCGGTTTCGTCTACTTTATTGGCAGTTTTTGTTCGGTTGTAAAATTGGTAACGGTTGGCTTGAAAATAGTCCCAATACAGCTTGGCGAGCATATTCTGCAGTACGTTTTTCGCTGGAGCATTGGTCTTGGAGATTTCAGTCCTAAAATCGTTAACCACCTTTAGCTGCGAGTTTTCTTCCAAGACCAATGCAAATTTACTTTTAAAGAGCAAGGTTTTAATGAGTTGCGCTTGGTTGTTTTCGGTCTTTGCCTTGGTTTCAATCTGTTGGACGATTTCTAGAGCCGATTTGGGCAAATCGTCAATTTCAAACTGCTCTACCTTGTTCCAGAGCACATTGTAATTGGTGTTTTGGGCGTTGGTTAGCGTCATTGCAAAAAGTGCGATTATAAGGGTTGTGATGGTTTTCATACGTGCTAATTTTACCGAAAAGTACTTGTTACAGCAGTTTCGGTATAACGATAATGAGTACAGTACGACAAAAAATGAGCCAAACACTGGTTTGGATTAGGGAGACGTTGGTGCAAGTCCATAAGACCGTCCTGCTCAAGAACGTACCGCTTACGATCGCTGTGCTTGACGATGTAACATACAACGTTGGACAAATTACCTGCCTTTCTGGTCAACATTAATATAGAATACTTATAGCTCATAGTACAAGACTTACCATTTATAGCTCACTTCCTCCTTTTTTTGGAACCGTATTTGTATAAAGGTACCAAAACCTTTACACTATAAACCTGCGTATATACGTTTGTTTTATAGAAATTTTGAAACCGTATCTTTGAACCTATCAAACCTACTGTATGAGAAACCTATTTCTTTTGTTGCTGTTCCCTGCTGTGCTCACTGCGCAAACAACTTTTGAAAAAGCCGAAGGTTATTTTAAGGCGGAACAGTTCAGCAAGGCGAAACCACTTTTTGAGCAGCATTTACAGCAATACCCCAACCACGAGAAAACAAAGGAATATTTGGGTGATATAGCAGGTTATTCCAAAGATTGGGATACTGCTTTGGAGTACTACGAGCCCCTAGTGGAAGCCAACCCCAAAAATGCGACCTATCATTTTAAGAACGGGGGCGTGTTGGGAATGAAGGCTCTTGAAAACAAATTGAAGGCCGTAGTGCTCATAGACGATATTAAGCATCATTTTGAGACTGCCGCTAGGTTGGATCCCAACCACATAGAAACACGATGGGCCCTGGTAGAATTTTACATGCAACTTCCAGGAATTTTTGGTGGCAGTGAAAAAAAGGCGACCAAATACGCAGAGCAGTTATTAAAAATTTCCCCCGTGGATGGTTATCTGGCCAAAGGTTACATAGCCGAATACAACGACGAGCCCGAGGATGCCGAACGTTATTATAAAAAAGCTATAGCTATAGGAGGTTCGCCACACACCTATGAAAAACTTACCGAGCACTACGAAAAGAACAATCGTCCCAAAGAAGCCATGGAGACGGCCAATACATCGTTGCGGATACACAAGCGCAATAGTTTGAACTACCAGATTGGAAAGATAGCTGCACAATACAATCTAGATGCTGCCTTGGGGATTAATTGTTTGTTGGCGTATATCCAAAATCACTCCGTGCGCGATGGTGTGCCTAAGGATTGGGCGTATTACCGCTTGGCACAGATCTATAAAAATTTGGGAAATAAGGACACAGCCTTGACGTGGATTGATAAAGCCCTTAGCAGCCGCCCAGATTTTAAAGAGGCGAAGGCAGAGAAGAAGGAGATACTTAGTTTGTAGTTTTTAGTCGGTAGTCAATAGTCGGTAGTTTGTGACGGGTAGGACGCTGCGCTTGTAGTGATGAGCGTTGCAGTGATATGAGGGGTTTTGCAGGCGAAGCGATGGTAACGCGTAGGGTATGAGCGCAAACTATGATTACTTTATTAATTTCAGTATAGAAACCCGTAACTTTATCCTTTTAAATACCTAAACTTTACAAGGCAACATGCGAGTACATTTTATAGCCATAGGCGGCGCGGCCATGCACAATTTGGCATTGGCCCTCCACAACAAAGGATATGTGGTAACCGGGAGCGATGATGAAATTTTTGATCCTTCTAAAAGCAGGTTGGCTGCTAAAGGCCTGTTGCCCAAAGAATACGGTTGGTTTCCAGATAAAATTTCAGAAGAAATTGATGCCATTATCTTGGGAATGCACGCCAAAGAGGACAATCCCGAATTGTTGAAAGCTAAGGAGCTGGGACTGAAAATTTACAGCTATCCCGAATTTCTGTACGAGCAATCCAAGGACAAGACCCGTGTAGTGATTGGTGGGAGCCACGGAAAAACTACCATTACTTCTATGATACTGCACGTGATGCACTACCACGATAGGGATGTGGATTATATGGTAGGAGCACAGTTGGAAGGGTTTGATACCATGGTAAAACTTACTGAAGAAAACGATTTTATTGTCTTGGAAGGCGATGAATATCTATCTTCCCCAATAGACAGGCGGCCAAAGTTCCATTTGTACAAGCCCAATATTGCACTGTTGAGTGGTATAGCCTGGGACCATATAAATGTATTTCCTACCTATGAAAATTATGTGGAGCAATTTGAGATCTTTCTTACTGAAATCACTAATGGGGGAACGATTATTTACAATGAAGAAGATGCTGAAGTAAAGCGAGTAGTAGAGCAAAGCGGTGCAACCATAAAAAAAGTGCCTTACAAAACTCCCGAATATACCGTCGAAAACGGAACAACCTTCCTCGAAACCCCCGAAGGCCCTATGCCCATTGAAGTGTTTGGGAAACACAACCTGAACAATCTGGAAGGCGCCCGATGGATCTGCCAGCTTATGGGGGTAGATGCCGAAGATTTTTATGAAGCTATTGACACTTTTAGTGGTGCCAGTAAACGTTTGGAGAAAATAGCTGAAACCGATACCGCAATTGCCTACAAGGATTTTGCCCATAGCCCCAGTAAGGTAAAGGCAACTGCCGAAGCCTTGAAAAACCAATATCCCGACAGAAAACTGATTGCCTGTCTGGAACTGCACACCTATAGCAGTCTAAATCCAGAATTTTTGACCGAGTATCAAGGCACATTAGATGCAGCCGATACGGCTATTGTGTTTTATTCGCCCCACGCGGTGATGATAAAAGGTTTGGAAGAAATAAAAAGGGAACAGATTTCTGAAGCATTCCAGCGGGACGATTTGACCGTTTTCACCAACCCAGCCGATTTTAAGACCTTTCTCTACAACCAGGATTTTAACGATACCTCGCTCTTGCTTATGAGCAGCGGTAATTATGGTGGATTGGATTTTGCTGAGGTGGAAGGATTTTTAAAGTAATTTCTTTATTTCAACACTAAAATTATAACGAATACGTTCTATACATACACCAACCAAATTTCCATCTGCTTATTCAGCAACACTACTTTTAACCAAAACCTTAAAATGTAATGAATAAGTTTTCAATTTTCTTTTTTGCCCTATTTACAATCACTTTTTTTTCATGCTCAAACGATGATGATGTAAGCAATCCTCCTGAGGAAGAAGCAAATTATTTTGCTTTAAAGGTGGGCAATAGTTGGAAATACAATGTGTATCGTTTTAATGGTACTACTTCAGAATATGAAGAACAGGATATTGTAATTACAAATACAATTACCGGTACTGAGATAATCAACGATGAGACCTACTTTATATTTGAAACAACTTCGGTTGGTAACGATGAATGCCAATTGTGCCTTGATGAATTAGGAAATAAGTCTGTAAGGGATTCTTTAGGGTATTTGGTTGATAATACCGGAGTAAAAAGGTTTACAACCCAAAGTGAAGCTCCTTATTTACTTATACAACAAGATTTTGGTAAGATCTTCGGCCAATATCAATCTACCATAACAACCGCCCAAACACCAGCAGGTAGTTTCAGTGATGTTGATACAAATACGTATTTTTTAGAATTTAATGATGGCAGTATTTCTGAAGGAGAAGATTCAAGCTTTTACAGAGAAAAAGAAGGCTTAATTGCTAAGACAATTTCTTTTGTTACATCTCCTGACCCACTATATATATTGACTTTGCTGGAAAGTAATATAAGTGACTGATTCAACTTTTATAGATCTTATTAATAAACTCCTTATTTTTCGTAGGGAGTTTTTTTATGAGTTCTTTTTTCGCCCGTTCAAAATCCTCAGCATTTTTATCCTGTGACAACTTGAACTTCCCTTCCCAATGTGTGATCTCCACCTCAAAAGCCTGTATATAGTTGATGAGCCTATCCATTCTTGGATCGTCCATTTCTAACTTAAACTTGTGGTCGGGTTGTTCCAGGAAATCGGTCATCTCCACCATGGTTTTTTTTGTGGCTTCGGGATCTGCTATCAGTTTTATTTTTCCTGTTAGGTGTACTATAATGTAGTTCCACGTGGGAAGTTGGGGGGTGCTGTATACATTGGGTGAAATGTAAGAATCAGGACCTTTAAACACTACGGTCACTTCTGCATCATCCTTTAAAGTTGCTACTTGCGGGTTTTGCCTGTCTATATGCGCGACGAGTTTCCCACTTTCTTCATTGTAAATTACGGGGATGTGGGTAATGTATGGGGTGTTCCCTTCCGCAGAAACCAGCGTGGCAAATGGATACTGTTTCATAACAGCAATCATTTTTTGTGGGTCGTCACTTTGGTGGTGTAGAGGTGGGTACATTCTGAAGTACGAGTTTTGAGGTACGAGGTACGAATTAAAAGATATAGATTAATAATATTGATTTTTTACTGACAGCGGAGCGTCCTACCCGCTACAAACTACCCACTGGTTAACTCCACGAACAACTTCTCCAACGTGGTGTTCTTTTGGTGCAATTGCAGGATTTTAAGTCCGTTATCGTGAGCAAAATCGAACACCTTACTGCGCATATCTTCCTGTGTATCAAAATAAATATGGTACACAAAACCTGCTGGGTTTTCAACTTTTGAAACTTTGGCCAGTTGTTGGATAGCCACAGTTTCCACCCGGTAGTCAAACTCAACTTCCACGATTTGTTGTTGGCCTTCAGTAAGTTCTTTTAAAGGTTTGTCCAGTACTATGGTTCCCTTGTTAATGATGATCACACGGTCGCAAATGGCTTCCACTTCCTGCATAATGTGGGTGGAGAGCAGTACGGTTTTCTCTTTGCCCAACGATTTTATAAGTTCTCGTATTTCAATGAGCTGATTGGGGTCCAGCCCTGTGGTGGGTTCGTCCAGAATAAGCACTTCGGGATTGTGCAGTAGGGCATTTGCAAGCCCTACCCGCTGGCGGTACCCTTTGGAGAGCTGCCCAATTTTTTTATGGGCCTCGGGGGTGAGGCCTGTTTGTTCAATAACTTGTGTTACTTTTTGTTTGGGGGTTCCGTAGATTTCAGCATTAAAAGCGAGATATTCTTTTACATACATTTCAAGATACAGTGGATTGTGCTCTGGTAGGTACCCCACACTCTTTTGCACGTTTGTTGGAGCTTCAGCAACAGGGAACCCGTTCACTGCCGCTTCCCCTTCCGAAGGAGATAGATACGTGGTCAAGATCTTCATCATGGTAGATTTTCCGGCACCGTTGGGCCCTAAAAAACCAACGATTTCCCCCTTTTTAATCTCAAAGGAAACAGCGGCCAGCGCTTTTTGATCGCCGTAGGTTTTCGTGATATTTTGTACTGTTATGGACATCTATGTTGAAGTTATACAAAGCTAACGATAAAAAATCTTAAAAAGTTTCTTGATTGTGATGAAATGGCTATTTTTACATCATATAAAGAGAAATGACAACACGATCCAACTTTTGGTGGCACCACATAACAAACTGAAACATCGGGGAGGATATGGTATGTTGCAATACGAAATTATGTAAAGTCCCGTTTGGGGCTTTTTTTGTTGCAAAGAAACCGCAAAAAAGTAAAAAATCTAACGTCTAAAGTTTACCGACTAACGTCTATTGCATGGAAAACAAAAAAGAACTACGAAACTGGTTGGATACCTTTGGGTTGGACCACCCTTTGGTAATCGCAGGCCCCTGCAGTGCCGAAACCGAAGCGCAGGTGCTTAAGATTGCCCATCAACTTAAAGAGACCGATACCACCGTATTTCGGGCAGGAATTTGGAAACCCCGCACCCGTCCCGGAAATTTTGAAGGAGTAGGTGCCCTGGGTCTCAAATGGCTACAAAAGGCCAAAGAGGAAACAGGCTTGCTCACCACTACCGAAGTGGCCAATGCCAACCACGTAGATCTGGCTTTAAAACACGATGTAGATATCTTGTGGGTTGGGGCAAGGACTACCGTTTCTCCTTTTATAGTACAGGAATTGGCAGATGCTCTACAGGGAACCGATAAAACAGTACTCATTAAAAATCCTGTAAACCCGGATTTGCCGCTGTGGTTAGGTGCTGTAGAACGTTTTTACGAAGCTGGGTTAAAAAATCTGGGAGTGATACACCGTGGTTTCTCTACGTATGAAAAAACCCGGTACCGTAACAATCCGGAGTGGCAAATCCCCATAGACCTGCAAAACCGTTTCCCAGATCTTCCGTTGATTTTAGATCCGTCACATATTGCCGGACGTCGTGATATTATTTTCGATCTGTGCCAAACCGCCTTGGACCTTAATTATGACGGTTTGATGGTGGAGACACATTACGACCCAGACAATGCATGGAGTGATGCCAAGCAACAGATTACACCAGAAACCCTACACCAAATGACCATAGATTTACGTATTCGGAAAAAAGGGGATGCGGCGTTAGAGTTTCAGAATGAACTGAATACATTGCGAACCCAAATAGACGTTATCGACAACAAGATAGTAGAGATGATGGGCAAGCGCATGAAAATAGCCGATACTATAGGGGGGCTTAAAAAACAACATAATGTTGCTATATTACAGAGAAAACGGTGGAACGAAGTATTGGGTCGTATGATACTCCGTGGTGAAGAAACCGATTTGAGCGAAGAGTTTGTCCTAAAGCTTTACAAGGCCATCCATCAAGAATCCATTAACCACCAAAAGAAAATAATAAATGACTGAATCTTTTTGCAACTTTGTAGTATGAAGGGCATTGTCTATAAATCTACCGGAAGCTGGTACACCGTAAAATCTGATAAAGGAGTATTTTACGAGTGCCGTATCAAGGGGAAGTTCCGCATGGAGGGTATAAAGAGTACAAATCCTGTTGCGGTGGGCGATCATGTGCATTTTAAGGTTGAGACAAAAGGAGATGAAACCATAGGGGTTATCCATAAAATAGAGGAAAGGGATAATTACATCATTAGAAAAAGTGTGAACCTATCCAAGCAAACCCACATTATTGCGGCAAATGTAGATGTTGCCTTCCTGCTGGTCACGTTGAACAATCCTCCCACCTTTACCAGTTTTATCGATCGCTTTTTGGTCACTGCAGAGGCCTACCATATCAAGGCAGTGTTGCTTTTCAACAAGATAGATACCTATACCGAAGACGAATTGCTGGAAGTAAAGTACCTGGCTGCAATGTATCGTGACATTGGGTACGAGTGCATTGGTATCTCGGCAGCAACGGGCAAGAACGTGGAAAAGGTAAAAGCATTGATGAAGGACAAGGTAAGTATGTTCTCAGGCCATAGCGGGGTGGGCAAGAGTACCTTGGTAAATGCCATAGAACCTTCATTGAATCTAAAGACCTCAGAAATTTCTGAACAGCATAAACAAGGACAGCACACCACAACGTTTGCTGAAATGTTCGATCTTTCGTTCAACGCAAAGATCATTGATACCCCGGGCATCAAAGGGTTTGGCGTGGTTGAAATTGAAAAAGAAGAACTGGGCGACTATTTCCCCGAATTTTTTGAACTGAAGGAACACTGTAAATTCAATAACTGTCTACATCTTGAAGAACCCAAATGTGCTGTAAAAGAGGCATTGGAAAACGATGAGCTTCCGTGGTCGCGCTATAAAAGCTATCTCCAAATTATGGAAGGGGAGGAAGAACATTTCAGAAAAGATATTTACAATAAGGAGTAATCCTAAGACCAAAGAGAATAGCCCCCTTCGCTAAAAAAAATAAACTATGAGATAAAAAAAAATTTTCCACAACCCACAACCCACAACCCACAACCCACAACCGACAACAGACAACCCACAACCCACAACCCACAACCGACAACCTATTATATGAGAATCATCATCCAACGAGTAAAAAAAGCTTCAGTAACCGTTTCAGAAAAAATAGTTTCAGAGATAGGACAGGGATACCTTATTTTATTGGGAATTGAGGATGCCGACACACAGGAGGACATCAACTGGTTATGCGGAAAAGTAGCTCGATTACGGATTTTTGCAGATGAACAAGGGGCTATGAATAGATCTATCAGGGACATAGATGGCGATGTGATCGTGGTAAGCCAATTTACCTTGCATGCCAGTACCAAAAAGGGCAACCGTCCTAGTTTCATAAAAGCTGCTAGGCCAGACAAAGCTATCCCTATGTATGAAGATTTTGTCAGGAATCTGGAAGTGGAATTGGAAAAAAAAGTACAAACTGGTATATTTGGCGCCATGATGGATGTGGCCTTGGTGAACGATGGCCCCGTGACCATTGCTATTGATTCTAAAAACAAAGAGTGACAATCTGCTTTACTGCGATAACATACATGCCAATTAAGATATAGCCCCGCAGCTTACTACTTTATGAAATTTCGATTACTCCTATTATTTATATTTTTTTCAACTACACTTTTTGCACAATATGCTGTAAAGGATATTCCCGAGGAATTGACCGAGGGTGTCAATGCAGTGATACGCTTGGAAGAGACCGTCCATGAGTTGAAGGATTATAATTCAATGCAAACCACGTATAAGAAAGTGGTCACGTTTTTTAATAGAGAGGGTCTTTCTGCCGCGACTATAGGTGTTGATTACGACTCCAGCTCTTCTGTGAAGGATATTGGGATGATCATTTATGATAAGGACGGGAACGAAATAAAAGAGTACAAAAAGAGAGATTTCTTGGACGTTAGTGCCTCTGGCGGTACACTTTATTCCGACAATCGCAAGTTGTATGTAGAGCATTATGTAGCCTCATATCCTCTAACTTGTGAGTTCTTTTATGAAAAAAAATCAACGTCCACAGCATTTTTAAATCAATGGATGCCCTCTCCTTATTATGATGTGAGTGTTGAAAAATCCAGCTACACCATCATCAACGAAGAGGAAATACCACTAACGACCAGAAAATATAATCTGGATGTGTTCAACGCGCAATATTCAGAAACGCCGAAAAAGTACACCTATAGTATTGCAAATATGAAGCCTGATAAAAGGGAAGGGTTCAGTCCTCATTTTACAGAGTTTAACCCTGTTGTGAAAGTGGCACTCCAAAAATTCCAGCTTGTCAATGAAACTGCTAACATCAAAAACTGGACAGATTTTGGATTGTGGCAGAACAATTCGCTGCTAAAAGGAAGGGATAAACTTTCCAACGGTACAAAAGCAAGAATAGATAACTTGGTCAGCGGTGTTGAGGATCCTAAGGAAAAAACACGTTTAATCTATGAGTACATGCAGGATAAGACCAGGTATGTGTTTATTGCGATTGGTATAGGCGGTTGGCAACCAACAACTGCCAAAGAAGTTGACGAGCTGAGCTATGGAGACTGTAAGGGGCTTACCAACTACACAAAAGCATTGCTGAAATCCCAAGGCATTGAGTCTTATTACACGATTGTAGACTCTGGAGAAAATGGAAGAGACCTCGATGAAGATTTTGTAGCGTTGCAAGGAAATCATGTGATCTTAACAGTGCCCTTTGAAGACGAAAATGTATTCTTGGAATGTACCAGCCAGGAATTGCCATTCAACTATTTGGGCACGCATACAGACGATCGTAAGGCACTTATGGTAACTCCAGAAGGGGGAGTGATGATACGGACCCATAAATATGAAACCAATGAAAACGTCCAGTCCCTAAAGGCAGTTGTCACTTTGCACGACAATCTTGAATTATCTGGGAGAGTAACCGAGAACTCTAAAGGACTGGCCTATAATGATAAGTATTCCCTAGAAACTACAAAAAGTGATGATGTGGTGATGTACTACAAAAACCTTTGGGGACATCTAAACGCATTGAGTATTGGCGAAGTTGCCTTTGAAAACAATAAGGACAGTATCTATTTTATTGAAAACCTAACTTTTTCGTCAAACAACTATATATCCAAGGCTGGCGACAGAATTTTATTGAACCCAAACATCTTTAACCGAAATACTTTTATACCTGACGATGAAGAAAACCGAAAACTCCCCATACAATTAAGGCGTGGACGGACCTATAATGATGAAATAGAGATCACCCTGCCAGATGGCTATGCACTAGAAGCTATCTTCGATCCCATACAGGTAGATTCCCAATTTGGCGCCTATACTGCTTCAATTGAGAAGATAAACGAATCTAAGATAGCTTACAAAAGACAACTAGTGTACGACGATGGAAAGTACCCAAAGGAAATGTACACAGAATTTAGGGATTTTTGGAGAACGGTAGCTAAAAAGGATAAATCTAAAATAGTATTGGTCAAAAAATAATGATGAGAATTTTAACGGTTATCCTCTTTTTTATATGCCCTGTTCTTGTATTTAGCCAAGAAAGAAAGTTTGGGGATGTAACTGAAGCTGAACTCCGGGAAACAGCAGACCCTACCTTCCCTAACGCACCTGCCGTTATTCTGTACCGAGATATAAATTTTGAGTATGGTAGAGTTCTGGAAGTTCACGAACGCGTTAAGATATACAATAGCGAGGCCTTTAAATATTCAGATTGGACCATACCTTTCGATGGTATGAAGGCGTTGAAAGCAGCCACATACAATTTGGAAAATGGAAAAATTGACCGAACAAAAGTCTCCAGAAGCGGAATTTTTAAGGAGGAAGTTTCAGAAGAGATAGAGATCAGTAAATTAACGTTCCCAAAGGTAAAAGAGGGCTCCATTATCGAGTTGAGATACAAAGTGCCATTTATAGGGCTATCCATCCTTTACACTCAAATGCCCTTGCCCATAAGGTACCAGCGTATTTTTATAGAGAACGATTACTACGGAAATCTGTCTATTCGCCAAAACCAATATGTAAAGCTACCAATTCAAAGTTACGAGAAAACTGCATATAGATTGTTCGTAGGCGAAAATATCCCCCCATTAAGGGAAGAGAGTTTTGTGGGGAACGTAGATAATTTTAGAGGAAAAATACTTTTGGAACGTCACGGGGTTCTATACCGCCAGTCTTGGAGCAACGTAGCTAGGGATTATAAAAGTTTCGACTGGTTTGGAGACCAGTTGCGAACAGGTTATGCACTCTATAAAAAGGATTTAAATACCCTACTGGTACAAGTGAAGGACACATTGGAAATAGCGAAAAAAATAGATCGTTTCGTGAAAGATACCATTGAGTGGAACAAGCAGTATACCCGCGGTACAGAGTATGTTAAAAATGTTTTCAGAGACAAAAAGGGCTCCAGCGGGGGCATTAATATCATGCTTGTTCAAATGTTGAAATCACGAGGGCTGGATGCCAATCCAATCTTAGTAGCCACTAAAAGTGCAGGATGGGTAATGTATCCACATATCGATGCTTTTAACACTGTTTTGGCTACCGTGAAGATAGATGGGAAAATGTACATCCTGGACGGATCTGAAGAGCATACAAAATTTGCGCAATTGCCATTGCATTATATCAACGATAAAGGTCTAATTATTCGTGAAGATGGCTCCCACGAGCTGTATTGGTTTAAAATTGAAGAACCATCAAAAAACACCTTGATCGTTAATGCTACACTACATCCTGAGAAACTCTCGGTACAGGGTACTGTTAAAAAGCAAATTACAAACTACAATGCGTTATCGTTTAGAGATCATTATACAGACCTTAGAAAGGAAACCTACGAGGAATATTTAAACGATATTCCGCTTTTCACTGCAACAAACGTGGTTAAGAAAAATGTAGAAAATCCAGATAGACCTATTGCCATTTCCTACGATTTTGAAAGAAAGGACTTTGTGGAAAATATTGCCGGTTCCCTCTATTTTGAACCTCTTTTGATCTGGGGCCTTGAAGAAAACCAGTTTGTAGAAGAAGATAGGTTGTATCCAATAGATTTTGAACATCCTTCTATTGAAAACTACATAATAAACTATACAATCCCAGACGGCTATAAAGTAGAAAGTTTGCCAGAGGGTAAACTGGTGACCATGGAAAAGGGTATAGGCTCACTTACCTTTAATATTCAACAAAGAGGAAGCCAGTTGCAGGTGATGTTCTCACTGGAGTTTAATGAATATTTGATCCCTGCAGATTATTACCCTGCTATACAGGGATTGTATAGTGAATATTTAAAAATATCTAAATCAAAAATCGTACTATCAAAAATTAAATAAAAATTTATGAAGTTTAAATACCTACTCATTTTATTGTTGGCTTTTACTGTAGCGGGCACTGCCCAAAACTATAAATTAGGAAAAGTTTCAAAAGAAGAATTAAAAGAAAAAGCCCACCCCAGTTATCCAAATGCCAATGCATCGGTATTGTATCGAGATTACTCCGTGAGTTATGTTTTTACCCAGGGACAGGGTTTTGTACAGATTACCAAAGTGCATGAACGCATAAAAATTTATAACAACCAAGGGTTTGACTGGGCAACCAGAACTGTCCGGACCTATAACGACGGGACCGATAAGGAATCGTTTGATGTGAAGGGATACACCTTTACCCTGGAGAATGGTTCCGTAGAAAAAGAAAAACTTAGGAACGAAGGTATTTTTGAGGAACGCGCTAGTAAATATCGCGTGGACAATAAATTTACAATGCCCAACATATCCCCCGGAAGTATTGTAGAATATGAGTACACCATAGAGTCTCCATTCCCCTATATCGAGGATGTAGACCTACAATATACCATACCCATCAAGAAAGAGAACATAAAAATTGAGGTGCCGGAGTATTATGTGTTCAATATACAATTGAACCCAAAGTCTCCCTTAAGTTTCAGTTTTGAACAAAACACAAGAGAAAAAAAGATAAACCTCCGCGAAAGAAGTGGGCTGGGCACCGTGAACTACAATAAAAATTTTAGAAGAAATACTATGGGGAGGAATACTACGGGAACCAAGGAGTATTCATACAAGGAAAATATCTATACCCTGGAAGAAAATAACATTCCCCCGCTCAAGGAAGAAGTGTATGTAGATAATCTTAAAAATTATCAGGCCAAATCCCTTTGGGAGCTTGCCATGGTGAACAACCCCAACGGCATCCCAAAGCGTTATGCTACAACTTGGGAGGCCGTAGCAAAAAGTGTGTACGAGGACGACGATTTCGTGAACCAAATAAAAAAGAACGATTACTACCAGGCAGATCTTGCAGCCGTAACAAAGGGCGCCGCCTCAAACGAGGAAAAGATGGTCAGTATCCTGAACTTGGTAAAATCGAAAGTAACATGGAACAACTACGTAGGTTTCATTCCTGAGAAGGGCGTTAAAAAAGCATACAGGGAAGGGACCGGAAACACTGCCGATATAAATTTGATGCTACTCTCAATGCTTCAAAATAGTGGGCTGGATGCATTCCCAGTATTGCTCAGTACTTCAGAAAATGGAATCCCCGTATATCCTACACGGGAAGGTTTCAACTATGTGATAGCAGCGGTGAACAGCAACGGGAATGTGTACCTCTTGGACGCAACAGACCCTTTTTCGCAAGTAAATATGCTGCCCAGACGCGCTATGAACTGGCAAGGTCGCTTGATACGCCCAGATGGTACCTCAAACTGGGTCGGGCTATACCCAGGATATGTGTCCCAAAAACTTACGTATGTGCAGGCAGAGATAAACGACCAAAATGTACTAGTGAAAGTACGTGAACGAAAAGGAGGACATTTTGCGAAAGAGTATCGAAATAAATATGTAGCTACCAGCGATAAGCTACAAATGGATGGGGTAGATACAGGAAGTGAAGCTGTAGAAATTTCAGAATTTGAAGCAAAAGACCTAGAGAGCTTAAAAGACAATATGAGCATAAGCTATACCGCAAATTCTAGTTCTTTGGTAGAAGAGATTGGCGGCGATTTGTACATTTCCCCAATGTTGTTCTTTGCACAGACAGAAAACCCCTTTAAGAGCGATTCCCGTGAATACCCCATCTTTTTTGAGTATCCAAAATCACAGAAATATAATATCTCCCTAAAAATTCCGGAAGGGTATAAAGTAAAGTCGCTGCCCGAGGCCATTAAGGCAGATTTGGCAAACAACATGGGAAGTTATACCTATTTGCTGAAAGAAGCACCCGGGATACTACAATTAGCTGTATCTTTAGATTTAAATACCCCTATCGTTCTCCCCCAAGATTACGAATTTATAAAGGGTATGTTCGCACAGATTACCGAAAAGGAAAAAGAGAAAATTGTATTTACAAAAATCTAAAGCAAATGAACCTTAAAGACGCCCAAAAGGCAGTAGACACTTGGATACAGGAACACGGCGTACGCTATTTTAACGAGCTCACCAATATGGCCCAGCTTACCGAGGAAGTAGGTGAGGTGGCACGTATCATCGCCCGCCGCTATGGCGAACAGAGCGAAAAGGAGAGCGATAAGGAAAAAGAGCTGGGCGAGGAACTGGCCGATGTGGTTTTTGTGGTATTGTGCCTTGCCAACCAAACAGGGGTAGATCTCCAAGCCGCCTTCGATGCGAAGATGGAGCTAAAGGCAAAACGCGACCACGACCGGCACCACAACAACAAAAAACTTAAATAATGTTTAAAAGGGTCGTTACTCATAAAGGGTTTTGGAAGTCTGTAGTTGTCATTGGTTTTGTGTATGCTATTGCGCTGTTTTTGATTCAATGGATGGGAACCAATTTTAATTCTCAATTTCTGAGCTTCAGCTTAAAGAGAATTGTAATTTTCCTAGTTGGTGGTTTTATCGTGGGGTTTGCAACAACATACGGTAAGTTTTGGGGGAAGTTAAAGCAGGAAGATTACAAGAATAAATGAACATAACCCTCTCCAAACCTTCAGCGTTAAAGAATAGCACATCGCTACAAATCACGGGTTCCAAGAGTGAGACCAACCGCTTGCTCATCCTTCAGGCGCTCTACCCAAATCTCTCCATTGAAAATAGTTCCAAGAGCGACGATAGCAAGGTGCTTCAACAAGCTCTAAAAACCACAAATGGCACTGTAGATGTACATCATGCAGGAACGGCTATGCGGTTCCTCACTGCTTATTTTGCGGCCAGCCACGGTGCAGATGTGCTCATTACGGGAAGCCAGCGCATGCAACAACGCCCCATAGGTATATTGGTAGACGCTTTAAGACAATTGGGGGCAAAAATATCCTACGTAAAAGAAGTGGGCTACCCACCCTTGCACATCCACGGGACAGAGCTAAAAAACAACAAAGTGACCCTCAAGGCAGATGTGAGCAGCCAATTCATTTCGGCGCTATTGCTCATTGCCCCTTCACTACCCAGCGGCCTGGAGCTCTCTTTAACGGGTACTATTACGTCTAGGCCCTACATAGAAATGACATTGTCACTTTTGGAGCAATTGGGGATCCCGTATCATTTTGCTGAAAATAAAATTGTGGTGCGCCCCATTTCAGAAATTCAAGAAAAGACCATAACCGTAGAAAGCGATTGGAGCTCGGCATCCTATTTTTATAGCATCGTAGCACTTTCAGAACATCTAAAGATCCGTTTAAGAAGTTATAGGACCGAAAGCTTGCAGGGCGATAGTGCATTGGTGGATTTGTACAAAACGGTAGGGGTAGAGACTACTTTCCATGCTGAAAAGAATAGCATCGTCCTCCAGAAAATAAACACCACACTTCCTGAAACCTATACCGCAAACCTTGCCAATACACCAGATATTGCCCAGACCATTGCGGTTACGTGTTTTGGTTTAGGGATTGGCTGTGAGCTAAAAGGCCTCCATACCCTGAAAATAAAGGAAACCGATAGACTTCTTGCCCTGAAGATTGAGCTGGAAAAATTGGGAGGTAATGTAACGATCACCGAAGAAAGTCTATTGCTTGCACCATCTATAAAAATAAACAAACACATAGCCATAGACACCTACAACGACCACCGTATGGCAATGGCCTTTGCACCGCTGGCAGTAAGAGGCCCGTTACAGATCAATCATGCCGAAGTGGTTTCAAAATCCTTCCCAACGTTTTGGGAGGCCATGGAAAAAGTGGGGCTTACAGTTTCAAGATAATTGTTTTCCATCAACACCCTTTTTCAGGTTTTGTTCCAAAAGAATAGCTGTTATTGGTAGTATTTTGGCTCTAAACCCTAATTTGTCAAAAGATAATACTTCATTTACTTGACAACCCCTATGTTGAGGTTGTATATTTGCAACTTTTTGAAATAAAACTGTATACCTATGGGAATGAAATTATCCAACTTCAACTTTAATCTTCCACAAGAACTCTTGGCAGAACATCCTGCTCCCAATCGTGACGAGGCCCGCTTGATGGTACTAAACCGAAAGGAGCAGACCATAGAGCATAAAATGTTCAAGGACCTTATAGATTATTTTGACGAGGACGATGTACTGGTACTTAACAATACCAAGGTGTTTCCGGCAAGATTGTACGGTAACAAGGAAAAAACAGGAGCTCGTATCGAGGTATTCCTATTGCGCGAACTGAATCCAGAGACCCGTCTTTGGGATGTGCTGGTAGATCCTGCAAGAAAAATACGTATAGGGAACAAACTGTATTTTGGTGAGGACGAATCGCTCGTGGCAGAAGTTATAGACAACACTACAAGCCGTGGCCGTACACTGCGTTTCCTGTTCGATGGTTCTTATGAAGAATTCAGGAATAAATTAACAGAGCTTGGCGAGACCCCGCTTCCCAAATATATTAAAAGAGACGTAGAGCCCGAAGATGCAGAGCGCTACCAAACTATCTTTGCAAAAAAAGAAGGTGCCGTTGCAGCGCCCACCGCAGGACTTCACTTTTCCAAGCATCTCTTGAAGCGACTGGAGATAAAAGGCGTTAATTTTGCTGAAGTAACACTGCATGTAGGTTTGGGAACCTTTAGCCCGGTTGAGGTGGAAGATCTCTCCAAGCACAAAATGGACAGCGAAGAAATTGCCATAGACAAACAAGCCGCAAAGATCATAAACGAAGGGATAGCACAGAAAAGACGTGTTTGTGCCGTAGGAACCACCGTGATGCGTGCTTTGGAGAGTTCGGTATCTTCTAGTGCTACACTCAACGACTACGAAGGATGGACCAACAAATTTATTTTCCCACCTTACGATTTTAGCATTGCCAATATGATGGTGACAAATTTCCACACACCAAAGTCTACGTTACTTATGATGGTCTCTGCCTTTGCAGGGCACGAATTCGTGAAAAAAGCGTATGCCGAGGCTGTAAAGGAAAAATACCGCTTTTACACCTATGGAGATGCCATGTTGATTATTTAATACGTTGCTGATAACATACTACAATCCCGACCAATGGTCGGGATTTTTTTGTTTTCTTGATTTTTAAGAGTAGTTTCAGGATGTAATGCTTATTCTGATCCGTATTTGGGGTTTTGGGGCTTTTTCTCTTTTAGGAGTCGAAAAATTACAGTATATTGGTTTGGTTTTTATACATCTAGCCATTATATGAAACAACTGTTACTCTTTTTTTGCATGTTTTTAAGTGCGTTTTCGCTGCTTGCACAAGTAGGAGGGACAGAACTCCCCACTAGTTGGACCAGAGATGTGGATACCAACTTTAAGCCCATTGTGCTCCCTCCCATAGATTTTTCCCGTATTGCTCAAGAAGATAGTATCAACGATTTTAATAAATCACTCCCGTGGCGCTACGGGATTGAACAGGGAATATCAGTAAATATCAAGGATAGGGGTGAGCTTGTGGTATTGGACAACGGCGATAAAATATGGCGCATTGCCTTTACCTCCCAAGGGGCGGTAAACTTGAGTGTAAATTTCAGCAAATTTGTTCTTCCGGTGGGTTCAAGATTACAATTGTACAACGGTGCCAATAGCGATGTTTCTACCGTATATACACACTTGCACAACAGAAGTAACCAACGTGCTGGAACCTGGTTCTTGGAAGGAGATGAAATTTGGATAGAGTATTTCGAGCCAGTAACCACTGCTTCCGATTTTAAATTAGAAATCGAAAGCATTATCCATGGCTATAGAATGGGCCAGGTATCACAACTCGTGTATGGGAACCGAGACCTTAACGATGCAGGTGAATGTAACTACGATGTTAATTGTGAAGTGGGCCAGGATTTCGACGGCATTAAAAATACAGTTAAAAAAGCAGTGGCACTCCTTAATCTAGGCAATGGCTATTTGTGTTCTTCAGTATTGCTGAACAATGTAGAGCGTGATAAAACCCCCTACCTGCTCACAGCAAACCATTGTCTTGACAACAGTAATACCGATTTGTGGTCGGCTAGGTTCAACTGGATAAGTCCCGCACCCATTTGTGGGACAGGCGAAGAAACTATGGGGGTAGAGAACAATTTTACACTAAGCGGTGCAGAGGTAAAGGCCAATAACCCGCTTTCAGATTTTGCCTTGGTAGAATTCTACAATGGCATTCCAGATTCTTGGGATGTAGCCTTTGCAGGATGGGACAATACCGATACCAATCCAGGATTTGGAGTGGGGATACACCATCCCAATGGGGATATTATGAAGATATGTCGCGACAATTCTGGAGCCGTAAAAGAAAATGCCCAAGGCGTAGAGGTATGGTTAATTGGTGGTGGTAGCGCAGGGACAGGAAACGGTTGGGAATTGGGAACTACCGAGAGTGGTTCTTCAGGCTCTCCACTTTTTAATGAAAATGGATATATCATCGGTCAGCTATACGGAGGGCAATCGTTCTGCGATGGTACTTCCAATAATGGCGAATTCGATATTTATGGCAGGTTTGCGGTTTCTTGGGATGCTGGTAACAGTGAATCGCAGCGCTTAAAGGACTGGTTGGATCCTCAGCAAACTGGACAAACCCAAATCGAGACCCTTTCGAATATCCTGAGCATCCCCGAAAATGAATTTATAGGCGACCTACAAATTTACCCAAATCCCGTGAGCAGCTTGATTACGGTGATGAATTCAAAATATCCTAATCTCACCTACGGCCTATACGACGTGGTGGGGAAGCAGATGCAGCAAGGTACGCTGCACAATACCAGTAATACTATTTCGGTAGAGAATCTGGCAGACGGAGTTTATTTCCTTCATTTGGTAAACCAGGACGACAGCAATGCTATTACCAAAAAAATTGTAGTGCGTAAATAATCTTCAATGCCTTCCTTTTTAAAATACGCCGCCACTTCCTTTCAATTATAGTACTTTTGTAATCTCCATCTATTCCAGATTTGGAATGCCAAGGACAAGCCGTGTATAGGGAATTCACCTTATATGCAAAATGATACGTGAATGGGTCAACAAAAAAAAGATATACGCTCGCTCTCCAAGGAAGAACTTAGGGAGTTTTTTGAATCTATTGGTGATAAAGCCTTTAGGGGCAACCAAGTCTATGAATGGCTCTGGAGCAAGGGTAGCCATACGTTTGAGGACATGACGAATATCTCAAAAACTACCCGTTCACTTTTGGAAGAGCATTTTGTTATCAATCACATAGAGGTGGACAGCCTTCAAAAAAGCAACGATGGCACTATTAAAAATGCCGTGAAGTTGCACGATGGTTTTATTGTGGAATCGGTTTTGATTCCCACATACAGCCGTACTACCGCTTGTGTTTCCTCACAGGTAGGGTGTAGCTTGGATTGTAGGTTTTGTGCAACTGCAAAACTGAAACGCATGCGCAACCTGAACCCTGATGAAATTTACGACCAAGTAGTGGCCATAGACCGTGAAAGTAAACTGTACCATGATCGGCCGCTCTCCAATATCGTGTTTATGGGAATGGGAGAGCCATTGATGAATTACAAGAACGTACTGGCCTCTATTGAAAAGATTACCTCGGAAGAAGGTTTGGGAATGTCCCCCAAGCGTATTACACTTTCCACTTCTGGCGTTCCCAAAATGATAAAAAAACTGGCCGACGATGATGTGAAATTCCATCTTGCCGTTTCATTGCACAGTGCCATCCAAGAAAAGAGGGAGCAGCTCATGCCCTTTGCAAAAAACTTCACTTTGGAAGACCTAAAAGAGTCCTTGGAATATTGGTACGAAAAGACAAGCCGAAGGATTACCTACGAATATGTGGTCTGGAAAGGGTTGAACGACAACAAAGAGGATATTGATGCCTTGGTACAATTTTGCTCCTACGTGCCCTGCAAAGTAAATATAATAGAGTACAATCCCATAGACGATGGAGACTTTCAACAAGCCGCCGAAACAGCCGTAGAGGCATATATACATGCATTGGAACGAGCCAGGGTCCCTGTTACCGTAAGGCGTAGCCGTGGAAAGGATATAGATGCTGCCTGTGGGCAACTGGCCAATAAGAGTTAGTATATGGCATTACTACAAAGAGCGACCGAAAGGTCGCTCTTTTTTAAGATCTATTGTTTTAGAATATTACTTCTTCACAAATTTGATGGTCTTTTTAGTACCCTCGATCGTTACGTTAGCAAGATACACACCGCTTGTAAGCGTAGCGATATCTACCAGCTCGTTAGTACCGCTAAGTGCTTTGTTGGCTACTTGTTGTCCTGTGATGCTGTAGATAGAGATATTCTCCATCGCTGTAGCAGCAACAAGGTTTAATTGGCCATTGTTTACAAAGTAGTTAAAGTTAGCGAACAAGTTGTCGTCAACCCCTAGAGTTCCTTGATCTCCAGCAGCAATTTCAGTATCGGGAGTAGCGTCAAATGCAAAACCTTTTATTGTAAAAGTACTAGCATCTGCAGGAACGTCAAGTTGAATCCATCCGTAATGTTGATTTCCACCAACATTGAATCGAAGACCAACATATTTGTCTACTTGTCCTCCACACCATTGGCTATTGGTATAAGCGCAACTGTTCCAATTTAGGGTTTGATAGTTAGGGTGCATCGTAAAAGAATTACCTGGACCAATGGAGTCTCCCTCATTCAATACAGTGGGATAGTTGTAGTTACCTCCAAAGTTTTGTCCCAATACAGAGTTTGATTGATCGTTATATATACGAACAGCCAAACCTCCAGCACCTTCGTTATGGATGGTAAAATCTACAGTTCCGTCTGCGTTCATATCAACTTCAAAGTTGGTATCGTCAATTGTTTCGTCTGGATCAATGTCAGTGTATACAACTTGTCCAGCAGCGTTTGAAACACCAGCAATTGCTAAAGAAAGCGCACCATATTTCGCGAGCTTTTTAGATAAGTTTTGAGATGTAGTTTTTTTCATTTTTCTTAGTTTAATTAAACAAAATTAGATATCTATTTTCTTATATTGCTCACAATATACAAATTAATTTAAATAATGAATAAGGAAAAGTCGAAACAAACGCATACCATATCACCAAGTGGTTCTCTTGGGGTATTAGCCTATGGCGATATAGCTTTTAGAAAATGGAGACAAATTAAAATAGAATCAGGACAAACAGAATTATTAAATGAAGAAGAATAAATTACTTTTAATTGGTTGGGATGCAGCAGATTGGAAAATTATAGGTCCGTTACTTGCAAAAGGGCAAATGCCAAACTTAAAAAAAATTATAGGCGAGGGTGTGTATGGTAACTTAAGTACTATGAACCCACCATTGAGCCCTATGCTATGGTCAACCGTAGCAACTGGAAAAACCCCCGATAAGCACGGAGTTTTAAATTTTATTGAAATTGCACAAGATCTAAACGGGGTAAGACCTGTTACTACATCCTCTAGAAAGGCAAGGGCGATTTGGAACATATTACACAATAAAGGCTATAAGAGCAATGTTGTTGGTTGGTGGCCAAGCTTTCCAGCAGAACCTATTAATGGGGTTGTTGTTTCGGATAGGTTTCAAAAGATGAATAAAGACCCCAAGAAAAAAAATCCTATTTACAAAGGCACTATCCATCCAGAATCAATCGCAATGGATATGGCCGACCTGAGAATGAGACCCTATGAGGTTACAGGGGAGCATATCTTACCTTTTTTTCCCAATGCCACAAAAATAGATCAAGAAAAGGAAGGGAGTCTTTCAACATTTTCTAAAATACTTGCAGAGAATGTGTCTGTCCATAACGCAGCGACAAATCTTATGCACTCTACTGAGTGGGACTTTATGGCAATATATTACGATTTAATAGACCACATGTGCCATGCTTTTATGAAATATCACCCGCCAAAGTTAGGAGCGATAGCACAAGAAAGGTATGAACTTTATAAAGACGCTGTAGTGGGAGCGTATAGGTTCCAAGACATGATGCTGGGCAGAAAGTTGCAGTTAATAGACGACGACACAACGGTAATGATACTTTCAGACCACGGGTTTGAGTCAGGGAACAAACGAATTATTAAAATGCCAAAGTATCCAGCAGCCCCATCCTTGGATCACAGGCAGTTTGGGGTCTTTGTAGCAAAAGGACCTAATATTAAAAAGAATGAAAAGATCTTCGGGCTTGGTTTAATAGATATAGCACCTACGGTCCTCAATCACTTCGATTTGCCTATTGGAAAGGATATGGATGGTAAAGTTGCGCTGGATATATTTAAGGAACCAACTGATCCTACTTATATAGAAAGTTGGGAAAAGGTCGAAGGAGATTTTGGAGAGATTGATAAAAATGCTAAAGTAGACTCCATTTCCGAACAGGAAACTATGGAGCAATTGGTGGAACTAGGCTATATTGACCGTCCTGATGAAAAGATTGAGACAGCAATGCTAAAAGTGGGATGTGATATAAAACACAATCTTGCTAGAGTTCATTTGGGGAAAAAGGATTATGACAAGGCTAGAGACATATTATTGCAGCTCATAAAAGAAAAAGAGCCTGTAAATACAATCCCATTTTATATGGATTTACTTGCGATAAGCCTTAAGACCGAAGAATTTGACAAAGCTGAAGAATATCTAAAACTTTTGAGAGAAAAAGATAAAGAATTCGACTTTACAACACATTTTGCTGAAGCACATATCCTCGTAGCAAAAGGTGAGATTGAAAAGGCTCTCGCGCTTCTCAACAAGGTTAAGAAAACCCGTCCTTCGGCAGAAATTTTCTTTCAGATAGGTAAACTTCACAGAAGAAATAGTCAATTCGAAAAAGCGAAAGAAAACTATGCAACCGCAATCGAGATAGAGCCAGATAGAGCTAAATACAATCGTGCCATGGCAGAAGTTTTATTGCGACTGAACGAATATGAAGAAGCTGCAGAATATGCCCTCACCAGTATCGAATTAGTGAAGTATTTCCCTGAAGCTCATTATACCCTTGGTGAAGCATTAGAAAAAATGGGAGATCTTGAAAATGCTAAAATTGCTTATGAGACAGCAAAAAAATTAAAACCAAAACGCTTTCACCGCGCAGAGAGAGCACTTGAAAAAATTGAAGAAAAATTAAGTGAACCTTTAAACTTAAACGAAAAGACACTTAATGCCTATAAAGAAGATCAAATAGTAGTTGTCTCTGGATTACCTCGCTCAGGAACATCATTGATGATGCAGATGATGGATAAGGCCGGAATGGATATCTTGACAGATGGAAAGAGAAAAGCAGATAAATCAAATCCCAAGGGATACTATGAATATGAACCTGTTATGTCTCTTCATAGAGATAACTCTTGGTTGACTTCTGCTAACAACAAAACATTAAAAATTGTTGCTCCGCTCCTAAAACACTTAAGTCCAGAAAACCGCTACAAGATAATTTTTATGAAACGTGACCTGGATGAAGTTGTAAAGAGCCAGCGGGTTATGACAGGTAAAGATCCAGATACTATTCCTGTGAGTTTATATAATGCCTATTATGAACAACTGGAACAGATCAATGTTTGGAAAGAAGCTGAACCCGGCGTAGAACTTATCTATATAGATTATAAAGACGTGCTCGAAAAGCCAGAAGAGATGGCCCAAAAAGTCCAAGAGTTTATCGGGCTAGAGCTGGATACCAAGGCTATGGCCGGTTGTGTGGACACCTCGCTGTACAGGAACAGGAAAGAGACTATTAAAACGTAACTCTAACTCCATTAAATACTTTAAAGAGGCCGTTTAAAATGATTATATAGCTTGTTAAACTAAGCTTGTCGAAGTTTTAATAAACTTGACAATCAATACATTTCCACAAGCTCAATGCGACATATTAATTGTCTTGATACTTTTTAGACGGCCTCTTTATTATTACGGGCATCAACTCATGCATTTTAACTATTTTTACCACACTGGATGAAAATAGTTTCCCAAATAAAACAACCCATTGAACAGGAGATGGAGCACTTCGAGCAGAAGTTCTCCAACGCCATGTCCTCCAAGGTAGCCCTGCTAAACCGCATTACCCATTATGTGGTAAACCGTAAGGGGAAACAAATGCGCCCTATGTTCATTTTCCTTATCGCCAAGATGTGCAACAATGGTCAATTGAACGAACGCACCTATCGAGGGGCTTCGGTCATAGAACTTATACATACCGCAACCCTCGTACACGACGATGTGGTGGACGATAGTAATCGCCGCCGTGGGTTCTTCTCCCTAAATGCCCTATGGAAAAACAAGATTGCAGTATTGGTGGGCGACTTTTTGCTCTCTAAAGGTTTGTTGCTGTGTATAGATAATGACGATTTCGACTTGCTGAAAATCATTTCTGTAGCCGTACGGGAAATGAGCGAGGGAGAACTCCTCCAGATTGAAAAAGCAAGAAAGCTGGACATCACCGAAGAAGTCTATTTCGAGATCATCCGGCAGAAAACAGCTACGCTAATAGCGGCCTGTTGCGCTATGGGTGCCCAATCGGTACACGCGCCCACGGAGGAAGTGGAAAACCTTCGGAAATTTGGTGAGCTTATTGGCCTTGCGTTCCAAATAAAAGACGACCTGTTCGATTATGGGGAAGAAAAAATAGGGAAACCTACGGGCATAGACATCAAGGAACAAAAAATGACGCTTCCGTTAATCTACGCTCTTAACAATGCTTCGGAAAAGGATAGAAAGTGGCTCATCAATTCAGTAAAAAACCATAACAAGAATAAAAAAAGGGTGAAGGAAGTCATCTCCTTTGTGAAAACCCGTGGCGGGCTGGAATACGCAATCTCAAAAATGAAAGACTACCAGTCCCAAGCCCTTCAGCTGCTGCAAAAATATCCTGCCTCTCCCTACAAAGAGTCGCTGGAGCTAATGGTGAACTATGTGATAGAAAGGAAAAAATAATTTTAGGTTTTAAGGTGTGAGTGGTGAGTGGTGAGTGGTGAGCATTGGCGTCTATGCCCATATTCAATTTCCAACTACCCTTAGTTGGCAACTACAACAGCACAATAATACTTTTTTTACACCCCAGGCAACCCTTCTAAATAAAATCCCGTCTATTAAAATAGAAGCAACTAGCGTAGCGTATTTATGAAGCTTATTTCTTTACATAAAAATTACGACAGGCTCATCGCCAAGGCCAAGAAAGGCAACCGCAAGGCACAGCACGAGGTCTTTCAACTATTTTCGCCCAAGATGATGAGCGTATGTAGGCAGTATGTGAAAAATAACGCGTTGGCCGAAGAAGTGATGCTCTCGGGATTTTTAAAAGTGTTCACCAAGCTCGATTCCTACGAGGGTACGGGAAGTTTCGAAGGCTGGATTCGCCGTATCATGGTAAACGAGTCCATTAGCGAACTTCGGAAACAGAAAAAACTATTCTTTCAGGACGAATCTGTAATCGAAAATTCATTGGGTCACGCCACAGAATTTCCATCGGAACTGGAAGTAGAGGACATCCAAAAATTGATAGATGCGCTGCCCGATGGTTACAAAACCGTTTTTGTGCTCTATGCGGTAGAAGGTTACAAGCATAGCGAGATCGCCGAACTGTTACACATTTCCGAAGGCACCTCAAAATCGCAACTGTCCAAGGCCCGCAAGATGCTTCAGCAATTAGTTACTAAACAAAACAACAGCAGTTATGGAACCCAATAAATTTGAAGAGAACATCCGTACCAAGCTCGAGGAGCGGGAAATCCAGCCTACACCACAAGCATGGGGTAAGTTGGAAGCACAACTTGGCGAACCCAAAACCAGCAACAAAACGCTGTGGTACTCCATTGCCGCCAGTCTGGTTGCAATCTTGGTGGTAGGTTCATTTTTGCTGAAGGAGGATAAAACGGTCTCCAAAGAAATCGTAGAACAGGCCAATCCCACTGAAATTGAAGAAAACTCAACCTCGCCCATTTTTAAGGATGGACCAGAAGAAAATACCGTTGTAGCCGAAGAGTCCACTGAAGAGGAAGAAAAGGAACTTTTGGAAAAAACCATGCAGCAAAACAAAGGGGAATTGGCAACAGCTACTTCTGAAACTTCAACGGAAAAGAAACTTGAAACTAAAGAGAACACACGTATTAAAACTGCTGAAACTTCGGTAGCCACCAGCGAGGCCTCTGAAGTTAAAGAAAACCCTGAAGCTCCAAAAGCAACTCAATATTTCGACAAAAAAGTGGAGGAAGTGGTTGCCAGTGTTGAGAGTCTTCAGCAAAAAAATACCCAAGTTACAATTGAAGAGGTAGAGAATCTCTTGCAACAGGCACAACGAGACATTGCCACCCAGCGCCTGCTGGACCAAGCCACTACAAGAATAGATCCGGCCAGTCTGTTGGACGATGTGGAAAACGAGCTGGAACGCAGTTTTAGGGACAAGGTCTTT
The DNA here is from genome assembly GCF_003353425.1 of Marinirhabdus gelatinilytica. Taxonomy (GTDB): domain Bacteria; phylum Bacteroidota; class Bacteroidia; order Flavobacteriales; family Flavobacteriaceae; genus Marinirhabdus; species Marinirhabdus gelatinilytica. Next base: position 82,292 of record NZ_QRAO01000005.1, on the reverse strand, counting down.
GACGCCCTGGGCGAAGGTTTCAACAAAATACGCACCGCCGTGGTAGAGCGGAACAATTAATCTAACATAAAAGTTTATTCATCAATCATTAATCAGGTTTCTGGGGCTGTCGAAGGACACATCAGGAACAAACTAAACACGAACAGTCATGAAATGCCCATTCATAAAGTTTAAATCAAAGGAAGATGATACACATCTGGGCATTCCATCTTCCAATCAATCAAATATTAAATAAAGATGAAAACAATTCAACTAAGTATCGCCCTGGTATTATGGGTGTTGGCAATAAGCCTTAGCATTGCACAAGAAGAAAATCCAACCCTGGAACTGCTCCAAAAAGCAAGGACCGAGGTGGTAAACCAAGAAAAAGAGGCGCTAAAGAAAACGGTAGCGTCCATCAACGAAAAACTGGCAGAAGGAACGTTGACCCAAGCCGAGGCGGACCAACTTAAACAAGAAGCTGCAGAAAAGCACGCTTTGAATATTGAGAACAAACTTGCCATTATAGACAATAGGATAGCGCTATTGGAACGAAATGGCACAGACACTACGGCTATAGATGGCGATGGCTTTTCGGTAAGTATCAATTTTGGGGATGAAGAAGATTCGGTCTACGGTCTAACGGTTAAGAGCCCCTATAAAAAACCCAAGTACGACCGCCGTACCACAGGGCAGTTGGTCTTTTCTTTTGGCCTTAACAATGCTAGTATAGATGGCCAGTCCTTGGACGATTCCCCTTATAAAATTGCGGGTAGCCGTTACGCAGAGCTGGGCTTGGCGTGGACTACGCGGGTATTCAAGGAAAGTAATTGGTTGCGTTTGCGGTATGGGCTATCCTTCCAGTTCAATGGGTTGAAACCAACCGACAACCGTTATTTTGTAGACACCGGCGAACAGACTGAGTTGCAGGAATTCGAGATAGATTTGGACAAATCCAAATTCAGGATGGATAATCTAGTGGTGCCCGTCCATTTTGAAATTGGCCCTTCCCGTAAGATTGAGAAAGAAGACTATTTTAGGTACAATACCAACAAAAGCTTCAAGATTGGTTTTGGTGGCTATGCAGGGCTTAACTTGAGCACACGCCAAAAACTAAAGTTTGAGGACAATGGCGAGGATGTAAAACAAAAACTGAAGGCTGGTTACAACACAAATAACTTTATATACGGTCTTTCGGGCTATATTGGCTACGGCGATATTTCATTGTACGCCAAGTATGACCTAAACACGATTTTTAAAAACAACCCTACCGAACAGCGCAACGTATCGTTGGGTGTACGGTGGGATTGGGATTAGCCATTCATCAATCCAGGAAAGGCTCTCATTTTTGAGGGCCTTTTTTTGTTTTAGCTACATTTATTTCCTTGAATTTCTGAAAAGCTTTGCGTGACAATGTGCAATAGCATTTTGTTTATAATAAATTGCATCTCGAAAAGGGAAACTCCCCCAAATTTTACATCTTTACAATTCGTAATGATATCCCGTACCACCATAGACAACGTTTTTGAGACCGCCCGTGTAGAGGAGGTGATAGGCGATTTTGTACAGTTGAAGAAATCGGGTAGCAACTTCAAGGGATTGAGTCCTTTTAGCGACGAGCGAACCCCGAGCTTTATGGTGAGCCCTGTTAAGCAAATCTGGAAAGATTTCAGTAGTGGGAAAGGTGGTAATGTGGTTTCTTTCTTAATGGAACACGAACATTTTACCTATCCAGAAGCCATAAAATACCTCGCCAAGAAATATGGTATCGAGGTAGAGGAAACCGAACAGACCGACGAGCAGAAGCAGCAGGCCAACGAGCGTGAGAGCCTATACCTGGTGAGCGAATTTGCAAAGGAATACTTCCATAAAACCCTGTTGGAGACCGAAGAGGGCAAGGCAATAGGGAAATCTTATTTCAAGGAACGGGGTTTTAGCGATGCTACCATCAAAAAGTTCAGTTTAGGATACTCTCCCGAAGGTTGGACAGCATTTACAGACGAAGCCTTAAAAAATGGCTACCAATTAAGCTATCTCGAAAAAACAGGACTCACCATTGTGAAGGGCGAGAAGAAGTTCGACCGTTTTAAGGGACGGGTTATGTTCCCTATCTTGAGTATGAGCGGCCGCACATTGGGCTTTGGTGGCCGGATCCTAAAAACCGATAAAAAAGCCGCAAAATACCTGAATTCACCAGAGAGCGAGATTTACCATAAAAGCAAGGTGCTCTATGGAATTTACCACGCCAAGCAGTCCATTGCCAAAGAGGACAATTGCTACTTGGTAGAAGGCTATACCGATGTGATCCAGTTTCACCAAAGAGGTATCGAGAACGTGGTTTCTTCTTCGGGGACAGCACTCACACCAGAGCAGATACGCCTTGTGAATAGGTTGACCAAAAACATTACCGTTCTTTTTGATGGGGATGCTGCTGGGCTACGCGCGTCGCTTCGTGGAGTAGATTTAATTCTGGAACAGGGGATGAACGTTAAGATTTGCACCTTCCCCGAAGGCGAAGATCCAGACAGTTTTGCCCGTGAACATTCACTGGAAGATCTTACCCGCTATCTAGAAGAGCAGGCACAGGATTTTATAGCGTTCAAGGCCTCGCTCCTGGCCAACGAAGCAAAGAACGATCCTGTGAAAAAGGCCGATACCATCCGGGATATGGTCGTGAGCATATCCAAGATACCCGACGTAATAAAACAGGAGGTCTACATAAAGGAATGCTCCCGAATTATGGACATTAGTGAAGAGGTGCTCTTCAATACCCTAGCGCAATTGCTGCAAAAGGAACGAAGGGACGCTTCTAAGAAACCAGTTTCCCAGAAGGAGCAGATGGAGGTAGTTCCCAATACTCCCCAACAGGTAAAAAAGGTAGATGTACAGTACGAACTGGAACGAAAAATAATTGAGCTATTGCTACTCTACGGAATGGTGGAGGAGGAATTCGAAGATTTAATCCTGGAAACTAATGAAGCGGGAGAGATCACGTTTTCTCCTGAAAAATCCAATGCGAAGGTTTTCGAGAAGATATATTTGGATCTGCAAGATGATGAGGTGGAATTTACAAACCCTGAATTCAAGGAACTCTATTTTGAAATTATTGAGCGTTTGAACCAGCAACAGGAATTTAAGATAGAAACGCTAGTAAACCAACTAGAACCTGAAAAAGCCGAAGCCATCACGGATATATTGATGCAGGAGGAGAAGTACCAATTGCACGATTGGGAACGAAAAGAAATCTACGTGAAGGAGAAAAAATACACCATTTCCCAAATTGTAAGTGAGACCATCCTTAATCTACGCCGGGAACTGGTCACCAAAAAAATTGTAGAACTCTCTACTGAGGTAAAGGAACTAACCGAAGAGTCCCAAAAAGAAAATAGCCTACAAGATATTGTAGACTATATTACTTTAAAGAAGATTCTTTCGGAAAAACTAAGGCGTGTACTGTAGCCTATCCAAACTGAAACATTCTCGATTGGTGAATCAAATCGGCCAGGTTATCTACTTTTAGTTTTTTCAACAATCTGGTTTTATAGGTGCTAACGGTTTTTTCGTTAATGTTCAATGCGTTTGCAATGTCCTTGTTTCGTTTTCCGCTGGAAAGCAGATTCAATACTTCAACTTCTCTGGAAGATAATTTTTTATAACGGCTTATGGCACTGCTCTCTCCTACATTACGGCTTGTAAAGGTAGAAGTGAGTTCTTCATTTAGGAAAATTCCTCCCTTTGCTATTTTCTTGAGCGCTCCCATAAATGTCTTGGTACTGGCTGTTTTGGGAACGTACCCTGCCGCTCCAGATTTTATGGAACGCAGCGCATAGATTTCTTCGGGATGACAGGAAAATATAAGCACACGAACTTGTGGGAATTCGGTTTTAATGCTGCGGAGGGCATTTATGCCATTAATATTGGGCATATCTATCTCCATGATGAGTATGTCTGGTGTTTCTTCTTGTAAACTTTTGTAAAGTTCGTCCCCCGTGGTTGCTTTGCCAATTATTTCAAACTTATCATTTTTTTTGAGCATGCATGCTATCCCCTTTCGGGTTATGGGATGGTGATCCGCAATAAAGATTTTTTTCATTTGTTAGTCTTTTAAGTAAAAGACACTCCTTACAAGGGGAAATTGAAAGGTGTGTGAGGTTTTTTGTAATACAAATACTACAAAACAAATCTAAATGAAAAAAATTAAGACGAAGATTAATTTCGTTCAACTTCCAGAAAACTCGTTAAAATTACTATTCTTTAAGGTTTGGTGGTATGTTGCATACAGGGATAGGCTTTATTTTGTGCTGGTTGGCTTTATTTAACCGTGTATATATCTCATAAACAATTCTTTCACGGTCTCCAAAATCTTCAGCATTCTTGCCTTCCTCCTGCATTTGCATAGCCCATTCCAACTCATCATAGCTGGCGCCTATTTGGTCTTCATCTGTACGGCTGTCACCAAAAAGTCCATCGGTGGGGGCGGCGTTAAGGATAGAGGTGGGTACTTGCAAGGCTCTAGCGAGTTGGTACACCTCACTTTTCATTAAATCTGCAATAGGGCTTAGGTCTACACCGCCATCCCCATATTTTGTAAAAAAACCTACACCAAAATCTTCAACTTTATTTCCCGTCCCCGCGACCAAATAACGATGCAAGCCTGCAAAATAGTAAAGGGTGGTCATCCGTAAACGGGCTCTTGTATTGGCAAGGCTCAAGTCTAGAAAGCTATCATCGGTAGTGGGTGGGATTTCGGTTTTAAATTCTTCAAAAACAGGGGTGAGGTCTACCCTAACATCGGTTACGTTTGCAAAGCGCTTTTTCAATTGCGCAATATGTTCCTGCGCCCTTGTTACTTGGTTGGGATGCTGGTGTATGGGCATTTCTACACACAAAACCCGGAGGCCTGTCTTGGCACAGAGTGTTGAGGTGAGTGCGCTGTCTATCCCGCCGCTTATTCCCAGTACAAATCCTTCCATTTTTGCCTTTGTGGCATATTCTTTAAGCCAAGTTACTATGTGGTTTATTACTTTTTCGGTCTGCATTGGGTAGGGTTTACGCGTTAATAATGATATTTTTGCAGAACAAAAGTAACCCAAAAGCAAAATTTATGAAAATGAGCAGCGTTAAACAGTTGCCAATTCTACACAAAATGAAATATAGCTGCGTTATAGTATTGCTAATCCTTTTTGTCTCTTGCGACGAAACAAGCAAGAGGGAAAGAGAAATCGAGGCCATTTCCATGGAGATGGATATTTTGCGCTTTGATCAGGAATTTGGGAATGCTTCTCCCAAGGATCTTCAAGCTTTAAAGAAAAAGTATCCCATTTTCTTTCCGAGACAATTTCACGATAGTATTTGGATAGGCAATATGAAAGATACCTTGCAACAACAGTTGGTCAAGGAGGTGGGGAAGGTCTTTCCGGACAATGAGCATATTGAGAACCAGTTGCTGCCGCTGTTTCAGCACTTAAAATATTACTTTCCTGAATTCACGGAACCAACCATTGTAGGGGTGACCAGCGATGTAGATTACCAGCACAAAGTAATAGTGGCAGATACTTTATTGGTCTTGGCCTTGGACACCTATTTAGGGGCCGACCACGAATTTTACGAGAATATAAAAAAGTATATTTCAGTAAATATGAAACCATCACAAATAGCGCCAGATGCGGCGGAGGCCTATGCCGAGCAGTTGGTCGCTGCTCCTAAAAAGCGTACGTTGTTGGCGCAAATGGTTTATTACGGAAAATTACTCTATTTAAAGGATATGCTATTGCCCAATACGCCTGATGCCGAAAAGATAGGCTACACTAATGAAGAGATACAATGGGCGGAGGATAACGAGGAAGATATGTGGCGTTATTTTATTGAGAAGGAACTACTGTACAGTACAGATCCTAAAATGGCTCCTCGGTTTATCCTTAATGCGCCATTCTCAAAATTTTATTTGGAGATAGATAACGAATCCCCGGGGCGCATCGGCCAGTTTGTGGGGTGGCAAATTGTACGCGCTTATATGGATAGTAATGAGGTGTCCATCCAAGAACTCCTCAACAAGGATGCAGACGAAATTTTTAAAAATTCAAGATACAAACCAAGAAAGAACTAATGGCAAATCATACTTCAGAAATTAAGATAAACGTTGCACTGGACGATAATAAAGTACCGGAAAAATTAAAATGGTCTGCTCCGGATGGAGGGGTGAACAATGAAGAATCCAAAGCGGTCCTGCTTTCGGTTTGGGACCATAAGGCTAAGGAGGCGTTGCGAATAGACCTTTGGACCAAGGATATGCCCTTGGACGAGATGCAGGTGTTTTTCCACCAGACCCTTGTAGCGATGACCGATACCTTTAAACGAGCCACGGGCGATGAAAAAATGGCCGCGACCATGAAGGACTTCACCGATTATTTTGCCGAAAAACTAGAGTTGAAGAAAAAGTAATCTAGGAATGTATGGCTGGCAACTGTCCACCCAGTTCCTCATTGATCCTGTCTATATAGTCCAATAAATCCTCACGACCGGTACTGTTGCTGGAAGAGGTTATAAAATAATGGGGCATCTCTTCCCAGTCCTGTAATAAACGCTCTTTATAGGCTTCGATATTGCGCTGTAGCGCATTAGGCTTCAGTTTATCTGCTTTTGTAAAAGCAATGGAAAACGGTATCTGGCTTTCACCCAGATACTGCATAAACTCCAGATCTATAGGTTGTGGCTCGTGGCGGCAATCTACCAGTACAAACGCGAGCACCAACTGTTTGCGTTTTTCAAAATAATTGGTAATGAACTTCTGGAATGTTTTTTTCGCTTTTTTGGAAACCCGTGCATAACCATAGCCCGGTAAATCCACGAGGTACCAGTTCTTGTTAATGATGAAGTGGTTTATAAGCTGTGTCTTCCCGGGACGGCCAGAGGTCTTTGCCAAGTTCTTCCGCTCCATCAACATATTGATGAGGGACGATTTTCCCACATTGCTACGGCCAATAAAGGCATACTCTGGCAAGCGATCCTTGGGGCACTTGGCCACCTCGCTGTTGCTCATTACAAATTCTGCCGATTTTATTTTCATGTTAAAATATCTTGGAGAAAAAAGTTAAGTATAAACCGCAGACAGAGCGGAGTCGAAGTCAAGGCTAGAATCCACGTTTCTCCAACCAGGCCCACAACAATTCATTAAACTCGTTAGGATGTTCCATCATAGCTGCGTGGCCACATTTGTCTATCCAGAATAGGTCGCTATCGGGCAGCTTTTCGTGGAACTCGTCTGCCACCTCGGGAGGGGTTACGTTGTCGTTTTTCCCCCAGATAATACAGGTGGGAGTCTCCATAGTTGGAAGGTCCTTACCCATGTTGTGGCGTATGGCACTCTTGGCGATGGCCAGGGTGCGTATGAGTTTCTGGCGGTCGTTAACCGTGGCATACACTTCGTCCACAATTTCCTTGGTTGCAACCTTTGGGTCGTAAAAAACATTCTCGGCTTTTTTCTGGATATAATCCCTGTCGCCTCTTTTGGGGTAGCTTTCGCCCATGGCGCTTTCGTAAAGACCAGAACTACCGGTAATAACAAGTGCTTTAATGTATTCGGGATACATTTTTGTACATAATAAACCAATATGTCCACCCAGGGAATTACCCAATAGGATAACATCCTTCAACTGTTTGTGGTCCATGAACTGCTTTACGTATTTCGCAAAATTCTTTACGTTGGTTTTTAATACGGGCATTTTATAGATGGGAAGCTCCGGGATCAAGATTTTATATCCCTTGGGTGGGAAGAAATTTGCCACTCCATCAAAATTGCTCAAGCCACCCATCAATCCATGTAAGATTATGATAGGCTGGCCTTCACCAATTTCTAAATAACTGAATTTTCCTTCTTGTTTAAGTTGGTCGGTCATGCAAAGATGCAATTGTTAAAAACAAAAATACACTTTTTATTCAACTTAAGCCGAACATTTATTTTTCTTGCCTTTTCAGTAATACAAAGCGTTTTCAGCAGCTCAATATTCTTTTTATGCCACAACCAAAACCCTTCAGTATCAATCTGAAAAGTAACTTTTTATGGTGAGGGTGGCAAAACTTATCAACAAAGTGGTATTTAGTGGTAAAAAGTGGTAAATACTTTTTATATTTGGAATTGTAAATTAAGATTTGGGAAACCCTGATGGTCAATTTAATAGGAACTTATGAATGCAAGGCTGACGTGAAGGGGCGTGTCATGGTACCGGCTGCTCTAAAAAAGCAGCTGGCGTCTGTCGCGTCTTCGGGCTTCATCATAAAGCGCGCTGTTTTCCAGCCGTGCCTAGAGTTGTACCCTATGGAAGAGTGGAATGCCCTAATGGCCAAAATGAACTCCCTCAACAGGTTCAATCGTAAAAATGTGGACTTTATCCGCAGGTTTACAGCGGGGGTAAAGCACGTAGAGCTGGACGCCACTGGTAGGTTGAACATCCCAAAGGACCTGGCAAACTTTGCCGGGATTACAAAAGAGATAACAATAAGCTCTGCAATAAACATTGTGGAAATTTGGGATAAAGCGAAATATGAACAAGCCATTGACGACGCTGCCAACGACTTTGCAGATCTGGCAGAAGAAGTGATGGGAGATGCCAATGCTAGTGATGGACTATCATAACCCGGTCCTCTTGACCGAAACTGTAGATGGGCTCAACATCCAACCCGGCGGGGTATATGTGGATGTCACTTTTGGCGGTGGGGGCCACTCGCGAGAAATCCTGAAGAGACTGGATAATTCTGGGAGACTTATTGCCTTCGACCAGGATCTAGATGCGCTTGAGAATGCTATCGACGACCCGAGATTTTTATTGGTGAATGAAAATTTCAGATTTCTCAAGCGCTTCTTACGTTTTCACGGTTACAAAGAAGTAGACGGAATTTTGGGTGATTTTGGGGTGTCGTCACATCAGTTCGATGTAGCGGAGCGAGGCTTTTCCACGCGCTTTGAAGCAGACCTGGATATGCGGATGAACCAGAACGATACGTTTTCGGCCTACGATGTGGTGAACAAGTACGATGAATCTCAATTGCGAAATGTCCTGTTCCAGTATGGCGAGTTGAGGGCTGCCGCGGGAATGGCGAGAGTACTTGTTGAAAACCGAAAGAACGGTGAAATAAAAACCAGCGACCAGTTAAAAAAAGCATTGGGGAGGTTTTTGCCCAAACATAGAGAAAATAAAATTTTAGCCCAGGTGTATCAAGCCATCCGTATTGAAGTGAACCAAGAACTGGAGGCTCTTAAGGAATTTTTGCAACAAACAGTGGAAGTGTTGAAACCCGGCGGAAGGTTAAGCTTGATAAGCTACCACAGCCTTGAGGATAGATTGGTAAAGCGCTTTATGCGAAATGGATTGTTTGAGGGAGAGCCGGAGCGGGATGTCTTTGGAAGGGTTGAGGTCCCGTTGAAGCCAGTGGGTAAATTCATCATCCCAACCCAAGAAGAGATAAAAGAGAACAACAGGGCAAGAAGCGCAAAGCTGCGCATCGCTGAGAAATTATAGTCCCTTTCCCTTCCTTCTGGGAAGCCTGGTGGGGCTAACTTTAAAAGAAAGCAATAGATCTGAAAATAGTACACCATAAACCGTAAATGAAGAAAGGTTTCTACAACATATTAAAAGGCAAATTTCTGGTAAGTGACGATGCGCTAAAGAATTGGCGTTTCATCATTTTCCTGAGTCTATTGGCCTTGGTGATGATTGGGAGTAGCCATGTTGCCGATAAAAAAGTACATCGTATAGCTAAGCTCAATAACGATGTAAAAGAATTAAAGAGCGAATACTTGGATGTGCGCAAGCAAGTGACACAGAGCAAGATGGAAAGTAAGATAACAAAAGCGATGGCGGCTCGTGGGTTGCAGCCCAGTGAAACGCCTCCGCAAAAAATAATAATAACAAAACAACAGTAGCGCGGTGGCAGATAAAGAAAAGAACATATTGAACCGCTTATATTTTATCGCTGGAGGTATGTTTCTCTTTGCGCTCCTTATCGCTATTAAACTGGCCGATATTCAGTTTGTAGAAGGTGATAAGTACCGGGAACTGGCCGAAAAGAACACCACCAAAAATTTCACCATACCCGCCAACCGTGGCAATGTGTATGCGGACGATGGAAGTTTGCTGGCCAGCTCCGTGCCCAAGTACGATATCCGTTTTGATGCCGTGACGGTCTCTTCCGAAGATTTTAAAGAACATTTGGTGCCACTTTCCAAGGAGATGGGTAATATGTTCAATAGGCCAGCCTCCTATTATCAAAATGTACTGCGCAAGGCACGCGCCAATAAGAACCGCTATTTATTGTTGGCAAAAAACTTGGGCTATTCAGATTATAAGCGAGTAAAGCAAATGCCATTGTTGAACAAAGGGCCCTACAAAGGAGGGATTATTGTGGAGCAAAAAACCGTTAGGGAGCACCCTATGGGTAAGATAGGGGCTAGATTGGTGGGTAATGAAGACCGTGAAAACCCCGGGTACTACGCAGTGGGATTGGAAGGTGCTTTCCACGAAAAGTTGAGCGGAAAAAAAGGGAAACGCCTCAAACAGAAAATCGCCAAAGGCCAGTGGAAACCAGTGTATGACGAAAACGAGGTTGAACCGCAAGACGGCTACGATGTGGTCTCTACCATAGACGTTAACATACAGGATATTGCACACCACGCTTTACTGAAGCAACTGGAAGAATACGAAGCAGATCACGGCTGTGTAATTGTGATGGAAGTGGAAACTGGTGAGATTAAAGCAGTTTCAAATCTGGGCAGGAGCAGAAGCGGTGGTTTTTATGAACGTCTTAACTATGCGGTGGGAGAAAGTACTGAGCCAGGTTCTACCTTTAAGACCGTAGCGCTTACAGTGGCACTGGAGCATAAAGTAATTGATACGGCTACGGTGGTAGACACTAAGGATGGAAGCTTCAGGATATATGGGCGTACCATTTCAGATTCTAAAAGGGGTGGTTATGGAGAGATTTCGGCTGCGCGCGCATTGGAGGTTTCTTCAAATATTGGCTTGGCACGACTTATAGACGATGCCTACAAAGACAATCCGAAAAAATTTACCAACCAAGTAAAGGAGTGGGGATTGGGCAATAGAATAGGTATTCCCATTAAGGGAGAGGCTCATCCTGTAATATATGAAAAAGGGGACGATTTGTGGAGTCGAAATGCCCTTCCGTCTATGTCCTATGGGTATAACTTGAGAATGACCCCACTTCAAATCCTGACCTTTTACAATGCTATTGCCAATAATGGGAAAATGGTAAAACCGCGCTTCATCAAAGAAATACGCTCTTGGAAAGAGGAAATTGAATCGTATGAAACTGAAGTCTTACATGGTCAAATAGCCTCCGAGGAAACCATCAAAAAAATACAAGAAATTTTAAAAAATATCGTAAAACGTGGAACGGGAAAGAAGCTGTATTCTGAAAACTTTTCGATGGCAGGGAAAACAGGAACAGCAAGAACCGAATACGCAAATTTTGACGCTTGGTTGAAAGATAAGAAATACGTCTCGTCTTTCGCAGGCTATTTCCCGGCTGAAAATCCGAAGTACTCTTGCATTGTCGTAATCCACAAACCCAGTACCAAGAAAGGATATTACGGTGCCGATGTAACGGGACCTGTATTCAAGCGCATTGCACAAAAGATCTTTACAGATTCGCCCTTAAAAGCTGAGGTGGCAAACTTGGATGTTGTTGATCCAATATTCCAAAACGATTTTGAAAGCTACTATGGCAAGGTACAAAAACGTTTCAGCAAAATTCCCAATGTGAAAGGGATGGCCGGAATGGACGCCGTTTCGTTACTAGAAAATTTAGGACTTAAGGTTAAGCTACAAGGAAATGGCTCCGTACAGGAGCAATCTATCCCTTCAGGAGAAAAAATAAAAAAAGGACAAACCATCATATTAACGCTATCGTGAACATATTGCGTGACATACTCTACAAAGTAACCCTCGAAAAAGTAGTGGGCAATACGGGTGTAGCCATTCGTGAGCTACAGTTCGATAGCCGGGAGATAGGGCTGGACGATGTTTTTATTGCCATTAAAGGGACCGTAAGCGATGGGCACGAGTATATTGAAAAAGCTGTGAATCAAGGTGCGCTGGCAGTAGTTTGCGAAACGATGCCCAAGCACATCGTAAACGGAATTACCTATGTGCAAGTAGCCGATAGCCAACAAGCCTTGGCGATGATGGCAGCAAATTACTACGGAAATCCTTCCGAGAGCATCAAGCTTGTGGGTATAACGGGTACCAATGGGAAAACTACCATCTCAACCTTGTTGTACAATCTCTTTACTGCTGCTGGCTTTGAGTGCGGATTGCTTTCCACCGTAAAGATCTTAGTGGGAAGAACCGGGTACAAGGCAACACACACCACGCCCGATAGTTTGACAATCAATAAATATTTGGCCAAAATGGTCGCAGCGGGAGTAGAGTTCTGCTTTATGGAAGTGAGCAGCCACGGCATCCACCAAAAGCGCACCGAGGGGCTTCATTTTACAGGAGGTATTTTTACAAATTTATCGCACGACCATTTAGATTATCACAAGGATTTCAAGGAATACCGTGATGTAAAAAAGAAGTTTTTTGATGACCTGCCAAAATCTGCTTTTGCCCTCACCAATATAGATGATAAGAACGGAAACGTGATGCTGCAGAATACTTCTGCAAAAAAATATACCTACGCCCTTAAAAGTTATGCCGATTACAAAGCACAAATTCTCGAGAACCAGTTTTCAGGCTTATTGCTAAAAATAAATAACAACGAATTGTGGGTAAGGCTCATTGGAAGTTTTAACGCCTACAACGTATTGGCAATCTACGCAACTGCAGAATTGTTGGGGCTGGAACAAATGGAAACCCTGCAATTGTTGAGCACGCTGGAAAGTGTAGATGGAAGGTTTCAATTTTCTATTTCAGCAAGAGAAAAAATTACGGCCATTGTAGATTATGCACATACACCAGACGCACTGAAAAATGTACTGGAAACCATAAATGCAATCCGTACGGGTAATGAAACACTTATAACAGTAGTAGGTTGTGGAGGCGATAGGGATACGACCAAGCGCCCAAAAATGGCGCATATAGCCAGCCAGTTGAGTACCAAGGCCATTTTTACAAGCGATAACCCACGCACAGAAGATCCCGAGGCGATTATTGAAGAAATGGAACAAGGCGTACCTCCTGAAAATTATAAGAAAACCCTTTCGGTAACCGATAGGAAACAAGCTATTAAAACCGCTTGCCAGTTAGCTGAAACCAATGACATCATCCTCATTGCGGGGAAAGGTCATGAGACCTATCAGGAGATAAACGGCAAAAGAACCGATTTTGATGATTTTAAGATTGTAAACCAACTATTAACCGCCCTAAATAAATAAGATGCTGTACTACTTATTCGAATTTTTGGAAAACAATTACCAGATGCCAGGGGCAAGCCTTTTTGGTTTTATCACCTTTCGAGCAGCATTGGCGATTATCTTTTCGCTGGTCATTGCGACACTTTTTGGTAAAAAAATCATTCGTATCCTACAGCGCAAGCAAATGGGGGAGCAGATTCGTGATTTGGGACTGGAAGGACAAAACGAAAAAGCGGGAACCCCAACAATGGGTGGTCTCATCATTATTTTGGCCACATTGGTGCCTGTATTGCTTTTCGCAAAGTTGGAGAACATATATGTAATTATGCTCATCGTCACCACTATTTGGATGGGAGCGATAGGGTTTTTGGACGATTATCTCAAAAAGTTCAAAAAAGACAAAGCAGGATTACCGGGAAAATTCAAAATCATTGGGCAAGTTGGTTTGGGCATTTTTGTGGGAGCTGTCATGTTTTTTCATTCGGACGTGACCATTAAGCGTGAGAAGATACACCCACAAAATACACAGGAACAACTCACCCAAAACTCCCCAGTGGAATTTTACGATGCCGAAAAGTCTTTGCAAACTACCATCCCTTTCGTAAAACAGAATGAGTTTAACTACGAGACATTAATTGCTTGGGCAGGGGAGGGAGCCAAAAAATATGTATGGCTCATTTTTATTCCCATTGTGATATTTATTATAACAGCTGTCTCCAACGGTGCCAACCTAACCGATGGTATTGATGGTCTGGCAGCGGGCTCTTCAGCAATTATTGCAGTTACCTTGGCGCTATTTGCATGGGTTTCGGGGAACGTGATTTTTAGTGACTATCTCAATGTAATGTACATACCCAACACTGGCGAGGTCACCATTTTTATAACAGCTTTCGTGGGGGCGCTCATAGGGTTTCTGTGGTACAATGCGTATCCCGCACAAGTATTCATGGGAGACACAGGAAGTTTGACCATTGGGGGTATAATCGCCGTGATCGCCATTATTATTAGAAAAGAGCTGCTCATTCCATTGCTCTGCGGAATTTTCCTCATGGAGAATATTTCAGTAGTGCTACAGGTGAGCTGGTTTAAATACACGAAAAAGAAATTTGGAGAAGGTCGAAGGATTTTCAGGATGTCCCCCTTGCACCACCATTACCAAGTAAAGGGTTTTCACGAGAGCAAGATCGTGACACGGTTCTGGATCGTTGGGATTTTCTTGGCCATTTTGACCATTGTGACCTTGAAGATAAGATAAGAACATCCTCACTCCCAACCCTCTCCTCCATAGGAGAGTGAGTAGCCTAAGTGAGGTTTTTAAATAAAATCCTCCCCTTGACTTGCCTCCGACGAGTGAGGCACGAATGAGAGGAAGGCATAAGTAGAGGGATGTTAAGACAAATGTTAAATGAAAAACAAAAGATTAGTCATATTAGGAGCAGGAGAAAGTGGCGTAGGAACGGCTATTCTGGGCAAGCAAAAAGGATATGAAGTCTTTGTTTCAGACTTCGGAAAAATAAAGGAAGCATACAAAGAAGTTCTTAGAGATAATGGATTGGACTGGGAAGAAGGCGGTCATACCGAAACAAAAATTTTGGATGCCGATGTGGTGATGAAAAGCCCTGGAATACCTGATACGGCAGCTATTGTTGACCAACTGAGGGCGAAAGGGGTACAAGTGATTTCAGAAATTGAATTCGCTTCTAAATACACCAACGCCACTATTGTGGGCATCACAGGTAGCAATGGAAAGACCACAACAGCCAGCTTAACCTACGCATTGTTGAAAGATGGGCTGAATGTAGGGTTGGGAGGTAATATTGGAAAGAGTTTCGCCGAGCTAGTCTCAGAGGGAAACTACAAAAACTATGTGCTGGAGTTGAGCAGTTTTCAGCTAGATGGTATTGAAACATTTGCACCGCACATAGCGGTTTTGACCAACCTAAGCCCAGATCACCTGGATAGATACGAGTACGATTATAAAAAATACATCGCATCCAAATTCAGGATAACCATGAACCAAACCGAAGATGATTATTTCATTTACGATGGAGATGATCCAGATATAAAAAATTGGCTCGATAGCCATGAAATTAAAGCAAAAAAACTGCCTTTTTCACTTCAAAGAGAAGTACAGGAAGGGGCTTGTATTAAAGACAATAATATACTATTAACTATTGATAATACCCAACATACTATGCCAATCGCACAATTAGGATTACAAGGACAGCACAATACCAAGAACGCTATGGCAGCCACTACCGTGGCCACTTTGCTAAAGATTAGAAAAGCCACTATTCGCGAATGTTTAGAGAGTTTTCAAGGCGTGGAGCACCGTCTGGAAAAAGTACTGAAAATTAATAATGTTATGTACATAAACGATAGCAAGGCTACCAATGTAAACGCAACTTTTTATGCCTTGGACAGTATGGAAACCCCAACAGTTTGGATTGTAGGTGGTGTGGACAAGGGGAACGATTATACCCAATTGTTGCCCCTAGTGAACGAAAAGGTGAAAGCTATCATCTGTTTGGGAGTTGATAACGAAAAAATTAAGCAATCATTTGGCAACATAGTAGATCTTATGGTGGAGACAGCGGGTATGGAAGAAGCGGTAAAAGTAGCTTATAAAATAGCCGAACGTAACGATACAGTATTGTTGAGCCCCGCCTGTGCAAGTTTCGATTTGTTCGAAAATTATGAGGATAGGGGAAGACAATTTAAAAATGCCATACGTAATCTCTAATATAAGCTGAGTTCTCCCCCTTTAGGAAATACAATGTACGAATTACGATATACGAATTGACTAATTGTTAATGGCAGATTTCAAAACTGAATTAAAGGAAAGAATGTTTCAATTTGCGGTAGATTGTGGGAAACTGTGCAACCAATTTTTAGAACAAAGGAAGTATTATACATATTGTAATCAGTTAATTAGGAGTTCAGCTTCAGTTGGAGCAAATTACAGGGCAGCTTGTAGGACAAAATCTGATAAAGATTTCATAAATAAATTAAAAATTGTAGAAGAAGAGGCAGATGAAAGTATGTATTGGATTAAAATTTTAATGGCCTTTACAGATGAAGAAAGTGAAAACTTGAAAAGGTTGCATACTGAAGCAAACGAACTTTTATCCATAACCATAGCTTCAATTACAACAATGAGAAAAAGAATAGATAACAAATAAAACAATAGAAATAGATATTAAAACGACCAAGTGAGAAAAACATCGTACTTAAAAGTTTGACTAAGTGCAATTAGAGTCCAATTAATGAATCCAATAACAACATAGCTGTGAAGAATATTTTCAAAAACATACAAGGAGATAAGGCCATTTGGGCCGTAGCAGGCTTGCTGGCGCTGTTTTCGTTCCTGCCCGTGTACAGTGCTAGCAGTAACTTGGCGTATTTGTATGGCGATGGAAATACGTTTAAGTTTTTGCTGAAACATCTCGCGCACCTGTTATTGGGATTTGCCATTCTGTACGGGGTGCATAAAATTCCGTATCACTACTTTAAGGGGCTTTCCATTATTGCATTACCGTTTGCTATTCTCCTGCTTATTTTTACCATGGCGCAAGGCAATACTATTGAAGGTGCCAACGCTAGTCGTTGGATTAGGGTGCCTTTTGTGGGAGTAACGTTTCAAACTTCAACGCTTGCGGCGGTTGTATTACTAACGTATGTAGCCCGCTATTTAAGCAAGATTAAAGACAAGACGGTCACCTTTAAAGAAACATTGCTGCCTTTATGGCTGCCTGTGTTTTTGGTATTGGCATTGATACTCCCTGCCAACCTTTCAACAACGGCCATCATCTTTGCTATGGTAGTTGTATTGGTATTTATTGGTGGATATCCAATTCGCTATTTAATGATAGTATTGGGTACGGGTTTGGTTGCACTTACATTTTTTATCCTAGCAGCCATGGCCTTTCCTGGTGCTTTCAGCAACCGTGTGGATACTTGGATGAGTCGTATAGAAAATTTCACCGATAAAGAAGATACCGAGGGCGACTACCAGATAGAAATCGCAAAAATTGCAATAGCCTCAGGCGGAGTAACAGGACTGGGACCGGGTAAAAGTGTGCAGAAAAACTTTTTGCCACAGTCGTCTTCAGACTTTATATACGCCATTATCGTGGAAGAGTTTGGCCTCGTGGGTGCATTGTTCTTAATGTTTCTCTACTTGGCATTGTTGTTCCGTTTGGTCGTTGTGGCACACAAGGCTACGGCAATGTTCGGGAAATTGTTAGTGATTGGTGTAGGGTTGCCCATTGTGTTTCAGGCATTGATAAACATGGCCGTTGCGGTGGAACTGTTTCCCGTAACGGGACAAACACTCCCATTGATCAGTAGCGGGGGGACCAGTATTTGGATGACGTGCCTTGCACTGGGTATGGTGTTGAGCGTAGCTGCAAAAAGGGAAATAGTACAGAAAGAAACCGAAGAGGGAGGAGCCGTGGAAAACCCACTGGAAATCCTCTCTGAAACAATATAGGAATGTCAGGTTGAGCGCAGTCGAAGCCTAATTAAAAGTCAAGATATTAAAACAAAATATCCATACAGATTTATCATCTCCGGCGGCGGCACCGGTGGCCACATTTATCCAGCTATTGCCATTGCCAATGAGTTGCAATCGCGCTATCCCGATGCCAAATTCCTGTTCGTCGGGGCCAGTGACCGTATGGAAATGGAAAAGGTGCCACAGGCAGGCTACGAGATTGAAGGATTATGGATTTCTGGATTACAGCGAAGTTTGACTTTCAAAAATCTGATGTTCCCGTTTAAACTTATATCAAGTTTACTAAAGAGTAAAAAAATTATCAAAAAATTTAAGCCCAATGCCGCCATTGGTACGGGAGGCTATGCTAGCGCACCTTTGTTAAAAGTGGCTTCAGGTAGGAATATTCCCTGTCTTATTCAAGAGCAGAACAGCCACGCAGGCATTACCAATAAATGGTTGAGCAAATCGGTATACACCATTTGCACCGCTTACGATGGAATGGAAAAATTCTTCCCTGCTGAAAAAATCGTGCTAACGGGCAATCCAGTAAGGCAGGATTTGTTGGAAATAGCCAGTAAAAGAAGAGAAGCACAGCAGTTTTTCAGTCTGAATCCTAATTTAAAAACGGTGTTGGTGTTGGGCGGCAGTTTGGGAGCTCGAAAAATAAACCAGTTGGTGGATGGAACATTGCCTTTTTTTAATACTGAAAACGTACAACTAATATGGCAATGCGGAAAATTGTATGAAAATGAATATGGTAAAAAATCTTATAAAGTTGTTCAGGTACACCCGTACTTAAATAGGATGGATTTGGCCTATGCCGCGGCAGACATCATTATTTCGAGAGCTGGGGCACTTTCGGTTTCAGAGTTGTGTTTGGTTGGCAAACCTGTAATTTTCATTCCCTCTCCCAATGTGGCCGAGGATCACCAAACCAAGAACGCACTGTCTATTTCAGAAAAAAATGCAGCGATTCTATTGAAAGAAAATGAAGCCGACGCTACATTTCAGCAAACAATAGCCGCGCTGTTGAAAGACGAAACAAAACAAAAAGAACTTTCAGCAAATATCAAAAAATTGGCTAGGCCCAACGCAGCAAAAGATATTGTTGATGAAATTGAAAAAATGATAAAAACGTAAACATCCTCATCCCATTACTCTCCTTTAAAGGGGTGGGCTAGGGGGATGTTTAGACAGAATTTTAATATAAGAAAACCCGCTTGTTCGTATAAAATATGAGCCTTTTAAACAACATACAAACCATTTACTTCATCGGCATTGGCGGGATAGGGATGAGTGCGCTCGCCCGTTTCGCAAAGTTGAAGGGTTTTGCCGTGTTTGGGTATGACAAGACTGAAACCAATCTTACGCGAGCATTAAATTCAGAGGGTATTGGGATTACCTTTGTAGATACTGTTGACGAAATTCCAGCGCATATCCAGCAAAAAGAAGAGACCTTGGTGGTGTACACCCCAGCTATCCCAAGGGCTAATAGCTTGTTAAACTGGTTCAGGGAAAATAATTATACCGTTATCAAGCGGTCCCAGCTGCTTGGTGAGGTAACACGAAACACTTTATGTTTGGCGGTAGCCGGCACTCATGGTAAGACAACAACAAGCGCCATATTGGGTCATTTGTTGGCGTACTGCGAGATGCCGGTCACTGCTTTTTTAGGGGGAATTGCCGAGAACTACAACTCGAATTTTATTTCAAAAGGTACCCAGATCACCGTGGTGGAGGCCGATGAGTTTGACCGTTCGTTCCTTACCTTGAGCCCAGATATTGCCTGCGTTACTTCTATGGATGCAGATCACTTGGACATCTACGGAACTGAAACTTCAATTCAAGGTGCGTTCAGGGAATTTGCGGATTTACTTCCAGAAAAAAATAACCTATTGTTTAAAAAAGGGCTACCGCTAGAGGGGCAGTCTGTCGCTATTGAAGAAGCGGCAGCGTTTGAAGCGCAAAATGTACGTATTGAAGATGGCGCCTATATTTTCGACCTGAAAACACCTGCGGAAACTATAAATAATTTACAATTTCACCTACCCGGACATCACAACCTACATAATGCTGTAACAGCTCTGGGAATGGCAATGCTAGCTGGTTCCCCAACCCATTGCCTTCCCAAAGCTTTAGCGACCTTTAAGGGGGTGGAGCGTAGGTTCTCGTATAAAATAAAAAGGGACGATTTGGTTTTGATAGATGATTACGCCCATCACCCTACCGAAATAAATGCTTTGTACCAAGCCGTTTCAGAAATGTACCCGGAAGATGAAAAAGTTATCGTCTTTCAGCCACATCTCTTCAGCAGGACTAAGGATTTTGCCAAGGGGTTTGCCCAAAGCTTGGCACAATTTGATGAAGTATTGTTGCTGGATATCTACCCTGCTCGAGAGGAACCCATAGAGGGTGTTACCTCAAACTGGTTGCTGAAATTGGTTTTAGAGTGTCAGGCGGAGCGCGGTAGAAGCTTAGTCAATACTGCTAAGGTCATAACAAAATCCGACATCCCTTCAGCATTAAAAAACTCTCCGTGCCGTATACAATTGTTGGTAGGAGCAGGCGATATAGGAGCTGAGGTTGAAGCCATGACTAAAGTATTAAAAAGATGAAAAGGTATATACCCGTTATAAAATTTGTGTTGCTCACAGCCTTGGTCGTGTTTCTTTTCAGCTTTACGCAAAAAAGAAATGCCAACCGAAATTTGAAGAGGATCAATGTAGAATTCCTTGATGAGAACGACCCATTTATCACACTGGCTACTGTTAATAAATTGTTAGTACAAAATAACGACAGTGTTACGGGCATCCCTAAAGAAACTTTAGTTTTGAAAGAGATGGAGTCCCGTTTGTTGGGAAATGATATGATTCGTGATGCGCAAGTGTATGTAACGGTTGACGGCGTTTTGGGGGCAAAGATAGAACAGCGAAACCCTATAGGAAGAATAGCTGCATCTCCCAACTATTACCTTGATGAGGACGGGAAGAAAATGCCACTGTCATCGGTTTATGCAGCAAGAGTACCCTTGATTACAGGAAGGTCTACAACCAATTTTAGCGAAGTTACACCGTTATTAATAAGGATAGGCGAAGATGATTTTATGAAACAGAGCGTTGTGGGAATCCACGTTTCTGAAAAAGATAAGGTAACCTTGAAACTGCGTAAATACAGTTTTGATGTGATTTTTGGGAACGTGGAAAATATGGACTTGAAGTTTCAGAATTTTAAGGCATTTTATAAAAAGGCAAAAGAGGATAACAGGTTACAGGGCTATAAAACAATCGATCTGCGTTTTGGGAAACAGGTTGTAGCCACAAAAATTGAATAGGATGGAAAACGAGAACATAGCGGTAGGATTAGACATTGGTACCACCAAGATTGTTGCTATGATTGGTAAGAACAATGAATATGGGAAGATGGAGATCTTGGGCATAGGAAAATCCAAGAGTCTCGGGGTACACCGTGGTGTTGTAAACAACATTACACAAACCATCCAGTCCATCCAGCAAGCCGTGCAGGATGCTGAAACCTCTTCGGGATTAAAGATTGAAGATGTTGTAGTGGGAATTGCAGGCCAGCATATACGTAGTCTCCAGCACAGCGATTATATTACCCGTAGCAATAGCGACGAGGTGATAGATGAAGAAGATATTGAGCGCCTTTGCAATCAAGTACACAAACTGGTAATGTTACCGGGTGAAGAAATCATACACGTGCTCCCACAAGATTTTAAGGTAGACGGTCAAGCTGAAATCAAAGAACCCATTGGAATGTACGGCGGTCGTTTGGAGGCTAATTTTCATGTGGTCGTTGGGCAGGTTTCCAGTATTCGCAATATTGGCCGCTGTGTAAAGAGTACCGGTCTGGAACTTTCGGGAATTACACTGGAACCCTTGGCATCTGCAAATGCAGTATTGAGCCAAGAAGAAAAAGAAGCAGGTGTAGCCTTGATCGATATAGGTGGTGGAACAACCGACCTTGCTATTTTCAAGGACGGCATCATTCGTCATACGGCGGTGATTCCATTTGGCGGAAATGTGATTACTGAAGACATAAAAGAAGGCTGTAGCATCATTGAGAAACAAGCCGAATTGCTCAAGGTGAAATTTGGTAGTGCGTGGCCGGGGGAAAATAAGGATAATGAGATTGTCTCCATCCCAGGATTGCGTGGAAGGGAACCCAAGGAAATCACCTTGAAGAACCTTTCAAAAATAATCCATGCGCGTGTAGTGGAGATTATCGAGCAGGTGTATTTGGAAATAAAAAATTACGGTCACGAGGAGCAAAAGAAAAAATTGATCGCTGGTATCGTGCTCACTGGCGGAGGCTCCCAATTACAGCATTTAAAACAACTGGTGGAGTATATCACGGGAATGGACACCCGTATAGGGTACCCTAACGAGCATTTGGCAGGAAATAGCGATAGCGAGACCACTAGTCCCTTATATGCCACAGCGGTAGGGTTAGTGCTCAACAGTTTGGAAAACAAACACCGCACCACTCCCAAAGAAATGAAAGCTACGGAAGCAACCCAGGAGGAGGATAGTAATGAGGAGATGGAAAGTAGCACACCAGAAACTGCAGAAGAACCAAAAGTAGAGCGAAAGCGGTTTTTCGATAAATGGGCAGAGAAGTTCAAGGAGTTCCTGGACAATGCAGAATGAGAAAAGTTGTAGTTGGTAGCAGCAGTCTGCTAGAACAATAGAAATAAAAAAATACTGCGTAAGCAGAATGATAAACATAAAACCTCGCAAAAAACAACAATATGAGTAGCAATTTTGATGAAACAACCATTGCGTTCGATATGCCAAAGAACCAAAGCAACGTCATAAAGGTGATAGGCGTTGGCGGCGGCGGTAGTAACGCAATCAATCACATGTTCAGTCAGGGCATAAAGGGAGTAGACTTCGTGATCTGCAATACCGATGCACAAGCCTTGGAAAACAGCGCCGTACCCATTAAGATCCAATTGGGGGTGTCGCTAACCGAAGGACTGGGAGCAGGAGCCAACCCTGCCATTGGTGAACAGAGCGCCATGGAGAGCCTTGAGGAAATTAAAAACATGCTCTCAACCAATACCAAAATGATTTTTATCACTGCTGGTATGGGAGGCGGTACCGGTACCGGAGCAGCACCCATTATTGCCAAGATGGCCAAGGAGCTCGATATTTTAACTGTGGGTATTGTTACTATTCCATTTCAGTTTGAGGGAAAAATGAGGAGCGAACAGGCGCAGATTGGAGTAGAAAAACTACGCCAGAATTGCGACTCGCTAGTTGTGATAAACAATAACAAGTTACGTGAGGTATATGGAAATCTGGGCTTTAAGGCTGGTTTTTCCAAAGCAGATGAAGTTTTGGCCACAGCTGCGCGAGGTATTGCAGAGGTTATTACACATCACTACACACAGAATATTGACCTTCGCGATGCGAAAACCGTTTTAGCGAATAGTGGAACGGCCATTATGGGAAGTGCCAGTGCGAGTGGCTCTAACCGCGCGAAAGAGGCCATCACCAAAGCGTTGGATTCACCACTGCTCAACGACAACAAGATTACAGGAGCCAAAAATGTATTGTTGCTCATTGTTTCAGGACACGAGGAGATTACCATAGATGAAATAGGCGAAATTAGTGACCACATACAAAGCGAGGCAGGTCACAGCGCCAATATTATCATGGGGATTGGTGAGGATGAAACCCTGGAAGGGGCTGTTGCTATCACTGTAATCGCTACGGGTTTTAACGCAGAGCAGCAGGACGATATAAGTAATACCGAAACCAAGAAGATAATCCACACACTGGAAGAAGAACAAAAGGCAGAACAGGACCTCTCTACAAAACCTGGGGCAACACCAGTGGAGCTCACTAAACCTACCGAAGTAAAACCAGAGACACCAAAAGAGGATACTGTAATTAGGCACACCTTGGTATTGGACGAAGAAGAACCTCCAAAAACAGCACCCAGAATAAAAAATGTTGTAGAGGAAAAAGCCCAAGAAGAGCCTCAGGCCTCATTACCTTTTGAGGGGTATATCGAAACTTCAGAATTGATAAAGAACATAGATGTTGAAACCACACTAGTGGACATTCACCATGTTGCTGAATTTGAGCAGTTACTCATCAACGAAATTGATGTAAATAGTTTTGAGATTGTAACTCCCGCACCAAAGACCGAAACGAAAATTTCAGCAAAACAACCTGAACCCGAAGAAGATTTCAAAATAGTTGAAAAGAAGATCGAACCTACTCAAACTGATACTGCATCAGAAGAGCAAATATTGATGTTCGACCTTCCATTAAACGACCCAAAACCAGCGAGCGGACAGACCAAAAAGCAAGAGGAGGAAGAAGAGACGCTCACTTCAAACATTGAGGATATAGAGGTGAATGAAGCGGTAGAGGTAGTGCCCATTACCGAAGTGTCCAACCAAGGAGTGAAGCGTTATAGTTTGGACGATTATGAAGAAAAGGAAGCAGAATTATTAAATGCAAAACCAAAGAATGAAGCTGCCGAAGAGGAAATAGTCTTTAAAACAAAGACCGTGGAACCGGAACCAGAAGAGGAGGTAGCGCCAGAAGATGTGGACCCGATGAACACGCCCATATCAAAACTTTTGGCATCCCGTACCGAGGAGCGCAAAAAAACTATGAAGGAGTTTAATTATAAATTCAGGAATAGTGCTTCCAAGATTGAGGATATCGAGAAACAACCCGCCTACAAGCGAATGGGTATTGAGTTGGAAGATAAAGATACCGATACCAGTCTGTCCAGAACCTCTGTAAATACAGACGATGATGATATAGACTTACGGAACAACAATTCGTTCCTGCACGATAATGTAGATTAATGTATGGTTACATTATAATTTGGAAGGCCTGTTGTGAGTTTGCAACAGGCCTTTTTAATTGATTATTTTACATCTTTAAACAATACAAAAGGCCGCAATAAACGGGTAAGTTTGTCCGATGTTGAAGTTTTTACATTGTATAGGTAATCTTTAATCTTTTGAAGGTCTTCTTCGGTTTTTACGATGTTGAATTTTGAATCGTACTCTAAAAATACAGGCTTTGTAGTAGCTTTATTGTAAACCTCAAAAATCTCCTCGTGCCTTGGGTCTACTTTTATCTTGTTTTCATAAAGATCTATTATGTGTTCCTCTTCACCTTCTATCACCTGAAAGAAATGTCCCATATTGTACAAAAGGATACCACTAACGTCAAACTCATTGTTATTGTGAGATGTAACTTCAAAAACTTCTTCTATCTCTCTATTAGATAGTTCAGGTTTTGCATTGCTTATATAGCAAATGGTATGTAATGGTTTCATTGTATGGTTGGTTGTTTCAATAAAAATACAAGCATTTGTGAAATTATGTTGCCATAAAAGAAAAAAAAGTTGCCATTTTTCGTTAGAAGGCCTTTTAAATTTCTACTGAAATATGTTGGGAATTAAGTATCTTTGGCGTCCAATAAAAGGAGATCATGAGTTTGTCCACCCAGATTATGACGGCTATGAAGGCCGCGATGAAAGCGAAAGACCAAGAAGCACTGCAAGCATTACGCTCTGTAAAGTCGGCAATTTTACTTGCCCAGACCGAAAGCGGTGCAAAGGAGGAGTTAAGTGAGGCAGAAGAGCTTAAACTACTGCAGAAATTGGTAAAGCAACGCAAGGATAGCGCAACAATTTACAAGGAACAGGGCCGTGAGGATCTTGCAGCACCAGAGCTTTCCGAAGCCGCCGTTATAGAGCGGTTTCTCCCCGCACAAATGACCGAGGCTGAAATAGAGCAGTTGGTGGACGATGCCATTGCACAAACTGGAGCTTCATCCATGGTAGATATGGGAAAGGTTATGGGTATTGTAAGTGGTAAGGCAGCAGGAAGGGCAGATGGTAAAACCATTAGCACCATCGTAAAAAAGAAATTGATGAAATAGTTTTGCTATAGGGCAAGGCAATAAGGCCGCGTGGCGCAACTGAATAGCGCATCAGATTTCGGCTCTGAGGGTTGGGGGTTTGAATCCCTCCGCGGTCACTACATCCATAATCCCGATGCGCATAGCGTATTCGGGATTTTTTGTGGGAAGGCGTCGAAAAAAGTATTGTAGTACATAAAAAAAATCCCGAACAGGTAGCAGTTTCGGGATTGTATTAAATATAGTACTGAGGTGGAGATGTGCAAAGCGAACGCCACTTTCTGTTGGTTCTGTCTCTTTACCGCCCACCCACAACTCGCTTATACTTTTCTGCCGGTTAAGAGTTTGTATAATATTACGATTACGGCAAGTACGAGGAGAATATGTATCAAGTTACCAACCGCTTCTCCAAAACCTATAAAACCTATAAGCCATCCTACGATTAAAATTACAACGATTAACCAAATTAAATCTTTCATGTTTTTCTGTTTTTAAGTTGTTTGTTAACCTAAAGATAGCATAGGAAAATTTCTGAAAATATGTTTTTAACAGCTTTTAACGTATTGAAAAACAAATAGTTGAAAGTACGTTAAATGTGTTATTTTTTGTGGCGAAATTGTTAAGGTGTTTGAGAAAAAAGAATATTTTTAGAACCGTTTTGTTGGATTTCTCCAATACGTTATTTGTCGTTTCGAAGCGTCTTCCGGTTCTTTCTGTATTCTGAAGGGGACATCTCGTATGTTTCCTTAAAGATTTTTGAAAAATAACTTTTACTGGAAAGGCCAATCTTGGCTACTATCTCAGAAATATTATAATCGGTATTGTTTAGGAGGTTCCTTGCCAGAATCATCCGTTTTTGTTGTACGTAGCCATTTACCGTGGTCTGGTAAAGATGTTTGAAGCCCAATTGGAGTTTGTTGATATTGAGCCCTATTTCTTCGGCAATTTTTTCTATTGACTCTAGGTCTGCAAGATGGTGGTCTATAATCTTAGCCGCTTTTTTTATTTGTACAATCTCATAACTGCGCAGTATGGAACTTACTTCCTCTTCATTAATATCGTCGTGGTACTGTACAATTTGGTGGGTTAATATATTATAGGCTTGCCCTTCGAGGAAAATCCTACGTATAAAGTCGTTATTCTTAAAGCTTTGTATTTTCGAAAACAGGTCGGCTATCTGCAGGCTGTAATATCCTTTATGGTAAAATTCGCGAAGTGCCATCTTATCGGTAAACAATTCCTTCAGTTCTGGAGAGAGGCTCTTGAGCTCACAATTCACTTTTTCCTGAAATTCTTTCCTGTCCAATTCTAGGCTCCCAACCTGTACTTCGGTATCTGCCGAAAAATGTAAGATATGTCCATTGGTACTTTTACTGGCAACTATAGAGCTTTGGTATTGCTGGATGGTATTATTGCTGGCATTGTCTTGGAACCTATGGTGTATTACCCCTTTAAGACAGTATAAAAACTTCAATGGGTGCACGTCGTCCACTACAAAATGAAATTCCAGGTCTTTGTGAAATTTACATTCATAGATCAATATTCCAAAGCCGCCATCAAAATTTATCCCTTTTATATAGCCTTCACCGTAATTTTTTGGGATGGTAACGTGGTACTCACCACAATTCTCGGTATAATCTACATTAAAAGCTTTTGCAATATCCTGTATCACTTCGTAGAGCGGAAGTGATTGTACTTCAATTTTGGTCATGAGTTGTTTTGTGGTCTCTAAGGTACAAATTAAAATTATAGCATTTTACAGAATGTTTTTTGTACTACATTTTGTGTGAAAAAGGTTTGTTGTTATTTAAAAATATGTAATTTTCAAATTCAGAAAAAAACCGATGAAGAAAATATTAGGAATAGGCTCCAGGATAGAGCACAAGGAATATGGTAAAGGTGTAGTGACCAATGTGGACAGCCGGATGTATTGGGTTACTTTTATTGAAAACGGACTGGAAACCCTTTCTTTCGATGAAGAGTTTGAAGTAATAGAGGCCGCCGAAGATGAAGTGGATACTGTGAGCTTTTACGAAGTTGAAAAAAGCCTCCGTAGTATCCTGAAAAAATGGAGCGATGCATCTGAAGTTGTCCCCTTGGCCGATAAATACAAAGGCGGGACTCTAATCCTGAAACCTAAGGATACCAACCTTACGGACAAAGAAATACCCATAGATACCTTTTTCCATAAAGTAGTGATGTTGCGTGATCGCCTGCGTGTAATGGAACAAAAGATAAACAGCAACAAAACCTTGGATGACCAAGACAAGGTAGACTTGCAACAATACATAACACGCTGTTATGGTAGTTTGACCACTTTTAATGTGCTTTTTAAAAATAATTCACAGCAATTTAAGGGGGAGGGCCGTAATAAGTAATAATAGATAGCAACATAGCGTTAGGTATCTAAGGTTGTGATTTCTAGTAGATAAATTAGTATCTTACATCACCCAAAAAACCTATGACCTACTTCCTACAAGTTGAAAACGATACAACTTGGCTAGCGCCCTACGCCTATGCCATTGTATTGTTGGGCTTTTTACTTTTTCTCTTTAGAATATTCGAGAACTGGTATGCCAATAGGTTCGATAGGCCTTTGTTGCGCCACTATCTTGTGTATAAGAATATTTCTAAAGAGCAGGAAAAAATCCTTGAAGAAGAATTCCATTTTTACGGTTTGCTTTCCAAACGGCACAAAAGAGAGTTTAGGCATAGGGTGGCTATGTTTATTGCCAATAAAAAATTTGTGGGAAGACAGGGTCTTGAGGTGACGGACAGGATGAAAACCCTCATCGCTGCTGTAGGTTGTATGCTCAGTTTTGGCCGCAAACACTATGAATATTCCCTTATAGACTACATACTCATCTATCCCGAAGAGTTTTATAGCACGATGAACGAACACCACCACAAGGGAGAGTTCAATCCTCGGGAAAAAGCTTTAGTACTATCGTGGAAGGATTTCGAGAACGGCTACCGTATTACCGATGACAATCTTAACCTGGGAATCCACGAATTTATGCACGCCATGCAACTGGAAGCCAAAAAAAGTAGAGATCTGGATTCCACAAGGTTTGGGAAGCAGTTCCAAAATATCCTAAAGCGATTGACCCACCAAGAAGTAAAGAATAAACTGGACGAAACCCGCTATTTTAGGTCCTATGCATTTACCAACCAATATGAATTCATGGCCGTCCTGGCCGAATATTTCATAGAATCTCCCATAGAGTTCAAGGAGCATTTCCCAGAACTATACGACCATACCAAAAAATTGCTCAATTTTGGTTTTGCAGGGTACTAGCTAGCTTTCTTGGCAATGTGGTTTGCAATTCGTTTTGCGTGAACCCTCGAGTTTTCTATAAACCATTTATGGGTCTCGGTGCCCCCGCAAATAACACCTGCTAGATATATACCGTTTACATTGCTCTCCATGGTTTCTGGGTTGTAGGAGGGGATATTCTTTTCATCAGAAAGTGAAATGCCCATATTGCGTAGAAACTCAAAATTGGGTCGGTACCCAGT
The DNA here is from genome assembly GCF_003353425.1 of Marinirhabdus gelatinilytica. Lineage (GTDB taxonomy): Bacteria > Bacteroidota > Bacteroidia > Flavobacteriales > Flavobacteriaceae > Marinirhabdus > Marinirhabdus gelatinilytica. The sequence continues at coordinate 53,011 of NZ_QRAO01000005.1, read as the reverse complement.
GAGTGCTATCACAAAATCGTTGGGGAGGGTCTTTTTTTCTTTAGGGGTGTGTATGGTAACTTCGTTTTCCTTTATTTCTGAAATTTCACTTTCAAAATATGCTGTGATGCTGCCTTCTTCAATGCGGTTTTCAATATCGGGCTTTACCCAGTATTTCACTCGTTCGCCAATAGACTTTCCGCGTACTACCATCGTAACTTCTCCACCTTTGCGCCAAATTTCCAGAGCGGCATCTACCGCACTGTTGCTGGCACCTACCACTATATTTTTTTGTAAAACGTAGGGATGCGCCTCTTTGTAATAATGTGTAACCTTTGGAAGATCCTCACCAGGTACGTTCAGCATCTTAGGGATATCGTAAAAGCCGGTAGCTACGATTACGTTTTCAGTTTTGTATTCAGTAGTGGTCGTGGTTACGGTAAAATGCTCCCCTTGTTTTTTTACCGCGGTTACCTTTTCAAACAACTGTATATGGAGGTTGTTTGCCGTAACTACCCTTCGGTAATATTCCAACGCTTCGTTTCTTCCAGGTTTGGCTTCATTGCTTATAAAAGGAATATTGTCTATTTCCAACTTTTCCGAAGTGGAGAAGAATTTCATATTCAAGGGATAATTGAACAAGGAATGCGTCAACGCTCCTTTTTCCACAACAATATAATCGAGATTCTGTTTTTGGCAGGCGAGTGCGCAGGCAATGCCTATGGGGCCAGCGCCAATGATGAGGACTTTTGTTGAAACCATAACACAAAGATACAAAAGCCCATCCCCAAAAAGGAAACAGGCTTTTGTTACTTTTTGTGTGCTGAAGGGTTATTTTTTCACGATGATTTTTTGTGTCGATTTTCGCCCGTCCTGCATTCCCACCACAAAGTAAATACCTTCGGAAAGGTGTGAGGCGTCCCAGTGTGTTTCGTATACTGAAAATTCCTTTACAACCAGTCCCAGCGTGTTGTACACTTTTACGGAACTGAAATTCGACAAACTGTTTTTATGTATTGAAAATTTCGAACTCACTGAAGGTGTTACGAATACCTGGGAAGCGATACCATTTTCTGGAACCGATAGCGTGCTGCGGTCAAAAATTACTACGGCATTGGGTTGTTCCAGCCCACCGGCACCTGTCTCTACGGTGTTTTCAATAAAGGTGCCGGCTGTATTATATTGCTTTACTTCGGCAGTGCTGCCGTTGCCAATAAGACTATTGCCATTGGGCAAAAAGTCTACACCTTCCACCTGCCCAAGACCGTCAATAAACGTGTCTATGTGGCCTCCAGTACCGTTGTAGCGTTCAATATTCCCATCGTTCCAGTCAAAAACGAGGAAGTTCCCATCACCATCTATATAGAGATTGGTGGGGCCAGATAATTCGGCGTTGTCTATAAATTCTCCCACTTCGTCCCCATTGGAATCAAACTGCGTTACATTCGCCTGTGAAAAAGAGGAAACATATAGGTTGTCCGCATCGTCCCACGCCATCCCTATACTTCTTGGGACGCCCGTGTTAGTGTATTCGTCCTCAAAAGTTCCGTCCAGGTTATAACGAAGCACATTATTGTCCGTTGCGCTCCATTGCAATACGTACAAAAACCCATCGGGACGTATCTGCATACGGGTAGGCCCACCAGCGACTGTGGCAAAATCGTCAATGTATGCTCCCGTGGAGGCGTTGTGTCTTGTAATGCGATTTGAATTCAGGTTCGAGATGAGCACCACATTTTGGTCTGCTATAAAGACGATATCCTGTGGCCAGCTCATTTCTTCATCAACAAAAACTTGCGGGTTGCTACCATCTATATCGTATTGTATAATCTTTCCCGTGTTGGGAGCAAAGTTCTCTGCATCGCTCACGTATATTTTTAGATCCTGTGCCGTTAGGTATGCTGAAAAGAGCAAGGTAGAAAAAAGTGTAAGGTGTTGTAAAAGTTTCATCATATCAATTTTTAGGATTAGTATGATGCTAAGGTGCAATACTATTTTCTGAAAAGGGTTCAGAATTATAATTCTGCACGCTCCAATTTATAAATCACGACAGTTCCAGGCCTTGCCGATATTGTAGTGGTGTACAATGGTGCTTTTCCTTGAATGCCGAATAAAATGCTGCCTTACTGTTAAAACCCACATCAAAATACACCATCTTTATAGGGATGCTAGGGTCTTTTTTCAGCATATCTTCCGCGGCTTCCAGTCTGTATTGATTTACGAACTGGTTAAAGTTTCCACCAGATTTTTTATTGATTACCTTGGAGAGTAAGTGTGTGGTAAACCCAAGTTGGTCTGCCAGGTTTGCCAAGCGCAGCTCATTGTCCAGATAGGGTTTTTCCTGCGCCATGTGGCTGGTGATCTTTTTGTAGAGCTCCTCCAATATCTGGTTTTCGAAACTTTCAAAATTTGAAACATTAGGGAGGAAGATTTCAGCATAAAACTCCCCATCAAACACCTTGGGTTGTTTAAAGGTAAAATAGCCTATAGTGTAAATGCTAAGCGTCATCATAATAGAGATGGCGTAGTCCCATTCGGCATTAAAAAATGAAAAATTGACCAATATGTAATACGAAAGATATGCTGTAATAAAAAGCACATACAACACAATGAGTACCAAAGCCCAACGGTTGCGAATGGTGCTATATTCAGAAGTGTTGGAAGCATTTTTCTTTTTCAGTACAACTAGTAACAACGCATACACGACCAAGTGTACAATGGTTAATTGATAGTATTGTGGTAAACTGGCCAGCGGAACATAATCGATCCCGAAACCATTGTTTTTCAACAAATTGAAGACATAGGGAATGAAACAGAGTACAGCGGGTACAAAATGTAGTTCAAAGTATCTAGGTATGGGTTTATTGTATAAATTTAGGAAGTACCAATACAGCAGCGGCCCTGTGGCAAAATAGCAAACGGGAGGAAAAAAAACCAGATACGGATACATAAATTGATACTGCGTCCAGTAGAGCACATATTGTAATAGGATGAGCGAAAACCCCAGGACAAAGAAAGCGATGGGTACCGTTTTTTTGTTTCGGTTGCTTAAAAGAACAGTAAACAGGAACAGCCCCATGGCCACTGCAATCAAGAAACCTGCGGTCCAAGTATCGAAAGAGGGGGAAACTTGCATACACAAATATAATTGGCTGAAGCGTGTTAGCCAATTAACATGCGTCTTGGATTATAAATCAAGACCTTATTTTGTAGAACACTATCGTAGCAAATCCTGCAGGCCAGCGATGGTCTGGGGTGGATTCTCTGCTTTGAATACATAGCTTCCGGCCACCAAAACATCTGCGCCGGCTTCCTGCAATTGCTTAGCATTTTTATTGGTTACGCCACCATCTATTTCAATTTTGGTCGTGGCACCTTTTTCCTGAATCATTTTTTTAAGAGTTCGTACTTTATTGTAGGTATTCTCAATAAAACTCTGGCCACCAAATCCTGGGTTCACGCTCATTACGCATACCAAATCTATATCTTGGATGGTATCTTCCAGTACCATTACGTTGGTGTGCGGATTTAATGCTACGCCCGCTTGCATACCTTCAGCTTTTATGGCCTGTAGCGTTCGGTGTAAATGGGTGCAGGCTTCGTAATGCACCGTTAATATGTTAGCTCCCAAAGCGGCAAAGGCCTTGATATAGCGATCTGGGTCCACGATCATTAAATGAACATCAATCGTTTTTTTCGCATGACGGGTAATGGCCTCCAGTACGGGCATCCCAAATGATATATTGGGGACAAATACGCCATCCATAATATCTATATGGAACCAATCGGCCTGGCTGTTGTTCACCATTTCAACGTCGCGTTGTAGGTTGGCAAAATCTGCGGCAAGAATAGAGGGCGCAATTAATGTTTTACTCATAAGTCTAGTAAAAAAGGGTTTAGAAGTCGGCTTAATTTATCGGAAGTGGTATTCACTTTGTTTTGTCTTAGGTAGGTTTTTATCTGTTCCAGCTGCTCATTGGTTTTTACAATTGTGAAGACAGAGCTGTAGGAAGAAAAAATTGGTCCCTGGGTTGTCTTTCTCATAATTTCAAAAACGTCATAATGCCTTGTGTCATTTTTTATTTCCTGTTCATATAAGGATTCAACAGTTTTTTTGTTGCCTTCTAAAACCTGGAAAAAATTCCCCATACCATATAAGAGAATTCCATAAATATTTTTTTCGGCATTATTTTTCAGTGTGGTAGCAAACACGTCCTCAATTTCAGTTTCACCCAGCCCTTCGGTTGCTTTGCTTACATAGCATACTGTATAAGTCATTTATGAAATGATTAGGTTGTATGTGCCAAAGGTACTAATTTTTGAAATGAGACAATAGAATACCTTTTTCTGAAATACATATACCAATATTTTTAAAAAAAACCTCCGGTAATCAGCCGGAGGTCATTCATCAATCAAAAAACGAACAGTATGTTTAAATACTGTAAGTTGCGGTTACTGGGTTGCGTTTAACCCAAATATGTCTTTAAGATTTTGCTTCTTGAAGTGTGCTTTAGGCGTCTTATTGCCTTTTCCTTGATTTGGCGTACACGTTCGCGCGTAAGATCAAAAGTTTCACCTATCTCCTCGAGGGTCATTGGGTGCTGATCTCCCAAGCCAAAATAAAGGCGTACCACATCTGCTTCACGGGGCGTGAGGGTTTCCAGGGCGCGTTCAATTTCGGTACGGAGGGACTCGTGCAATAGTGTACGGTCTGGGTTGGGCGACTCACCACTTCGCAATACATCGTACAGATTGCTGTCTTCACCTTCAACAAGAGGGGCGTCCATGGATACGTGACGGCCAGAGTTTTTCATACTCTCCTTCACGTCGTTAATGGTCATGTCCAGCTCTTTTGCTATTTCCTCGGCAGAGGGCGGGCGCTCGTGTGCTTGCTCTAAAAATGCAAAGGTCTTGTTTATCTTGTTGATGCTACCAATCTTGTTCAACGGAAGACGAACAATACGCGACTGTTCTGCTAAGGCCTGTAGGATAGATTGCCTAATCCACCATACGGCATAGGATATAAATTTGAAACCACGGGTTTCGTCAAAACGCTGTGCGGCTTTTATGAGCCCTAGGTTTCCTTCGTTGATAAGGTCTGGGAGGGTAAGTCCTTGGTTTTGGTATTGTTTAGCCACCGAAACCACGAAACGCAAATTGGCCTTGGTAAGTTTTTCTAACGCTCGTTGGTCGCCAGCCTTTATCTTTTGTGCCAATTCTACCTCTTCGTCTGCGGTGATGAGGTCTACCTTTCCAATTTCTTGAAGGTACTTGTCCAAAGAAGCGGTTTCCCTATTGGTAACCTGCTTTGTAATCTTGAGTTGTCTCATTTAGGTTTGTAAGATTTGAGTGCACCACATTGTGTGGTATTGAGTTATACGTAAAAAGCGCAAAAAAGGTTACAAAGTAGTGATTTTTTTTGAAGGCTATACCCTCAATCGTTCATTGGAAAGCTGATTCCTACTGCGAACGCACCAGCAAATTGTTCAACCGATGGTTGGAAATAGTACGAAAATCCTATATCTACACTTTTGTTTTTTCCCAGCATCAACCCAAAGGAAAAAGGGATATGGTATACGATCCCGCTTTTGTCAATATCCTCGAACTCGGTTACGGTAGTGAACGTTCCAATCGAGGTTCCTATACCTATTTCAATGTAAGGGGATACATAGGGGATTGGGGCGTTTACCCGTGCTTTTCCACCTAGCAAAAAAGAGGTTGTTTCTGCTTTAAACGGGGTTGGGTTGTCGTTAAGGTCTTCCCCGTCGGAACTTGTGGTAACAAAGCCTGCATAGGGTCTAAAATCTACCCACGAAGCCGCTGTTAGGATTAACTCGGCTTGTGCAAAAAAACCATCGTTCACTACATCACTGGTGTCGTAAGGAGCACTCAAACCATAGCCTATTTGGGCTTTTATGGCTTTTTCTTTAATAAATTGAGCTTGGGAAAGAGTTGTGGTTAAGGAGAGGAGCGCCAGTATGAGAAATTTTTTCATCGATTATATTTGGGGTATGAATTGGGGGCAAAAATCATGCTATCTTTTCATTTGTCCAAACAAAATGTATTGAAACATAACAGTATCTCCAGTTTTAACAGACGGATGAAAAAACGAAAATAAATTTCCTTTCTTAATCCGTTATGCATTTTGATAAAATTCCGTCAATTCGTGTGAATTTTATGCTTGTAAAGCTTAAAATTAATATCGAGAATAGGAATTTTTAATTTGAAAAGCTGTTCTCGATACAATTTTTTCTTTCAAAAATCAGAAAAAATCACTCGAACTGACGATTTGCCTATAAATGAATCCGAAATGCGCAGTTGGTTTTCTCAATTAGTTTATACACCACATAAGGATATTTAATCTTTCAACCTTACAAATAACACTAAGGAGCAACCGGGACTATTCTGGGATAGAGTCCCGTGTGGCTTTGTTGAGTTTTATAGAGTCTGCGGCGCGTTTTCTGGCAATGGAGTCTTGTATGGCCATCTTGCGTTTGTTGGCGGCCACCAGGCTGTCAATCTCTGCCTTGCTCATGCTCACTGTGGTGGTGTCCAGGTCGCTATTGTAGTATTGGTGCTTTGTGGTAATGGTAAAACCGTCCTTGGTCACTTCTTCGGTGGGGGTCTTTTTAGTAGTTGTGTTGGTTACCTTCTGGCTATTGTTAGTGGTGGTTGCGCTTTTGTCTTCTGGACTATTCTCGGTATCTAATTTTTGGTTTTCCTTTGTGTTGGTGGCTGTTGGAGTTTCGGTGTTATCGGTTTGTGCTGTGCTGGTGTCTTTTTCCAAAGAGGATCCATTCGTGTTTTCCAATCTTGTTTCGGTAGAATTCTCTTCATTTTTAGATTTGGTTACTGGGGGTGTTTCAGCATGGGGTTCGGCATCTTTTCCTGAATCTTGGAACATAGTTGCTCCTCCAAAAATAAGCAGTGCCAAGATGAGCAACGTACCCGTAAACCATAACCATGCGGCACGCCTGCGCTTTTTCTCTCGCTTTTCCAGGCTGTTGTCCAATCGCTCCCACAATGTTTGTTTTGGAGCTTTTTCGGCGTTCTCCAATCTGTTCTTCAACAGATTTCCTATGTCTTTGTTATGCTCCATGAGTATTGTTTTTTTCAGGTTGCGTAAGGGCCAAAATGCTTTGCTGCAATATTTTTTTGGCGCGGTGATAATTCGATTTTGAAGTGCTTTCAGAAATATTTAAAATACCTGCCACTTCCTTGTGTGAAAACCCATCCAGTTGGTAAAGGTTAAAAACCAGTCTGTACTGGTCCGGTAGTGCCTGTATGCACTGTAGGAGGGTGTCCAATGGCAATGCGGCAACTTCATTCTCCAGATTTGGGGCTGGCAAGGTTTCGTCAAAGGTTTCTACGGGTACGTACTTGTTTTTCTTGTATCTATCTATAGCCTTGAACATGGTGATGCGTTTCATCCAGCCTTCAAAACTGCCCAGGTTTTTGAACTTCTTTATACTGTCAAAGATTACCATAAAGCTGTCGTGCAGGTTGTCTTCGGCCTCTGCAGCATTGCGGCTGTACTTTAACGATACAAAATACAGGGTGTCCTTGTATTGTTTAAAGAGGGCGGCCTGTGCCTTGCGGTCGTTTTTTTTACAGCCTTTTATGAGTTGTTCTTGGGTCAAGTAGTCTGTTTTGTGTTGAAAGGTACTATCATTTTTTGTATGTAAGCGAAATTTATAGCTTGTGCTTTTGCAACAATAATTCCTCTTACCTTTTTATCACCTTTATAGTGTTGCTTCTGTTTTTAGAGGTTATGGTACAGAAATACACCCCGGTAGCTTCGGGTAGGGAGAGCTGTATCGTTTTTTGTTGCTGAAATTTGGAAGTAAACACTATTTGCCCCAAGGCATTGGCAATTGTTACTTCAATGGTACCCAAAGTTCCTTCTGATACGATGTTGAAATCGCCACTGGTTGGGTTGGGGTACGCAATGATTTCTGAATCTTGAAGCGTGTTGTCTTCAGTTCCTAAAATCAAGCTGTTCAATTTCATTAAAAAAGCATCTGCATCTCCGTTAGAGGTTCGGTTAAAAACACCTGCGCCGGGGTGTAGGTCTGCTGTGTCCCTAAATGTTCCGCCAAGGATCACTGCATCATTGGCATCTACAGCAACGGCAACACCAACATCTCTAAGCGATCCTCCCATGCTATAAGCTTCCATGAATATACCTTCGCTATCTAGTTGTAGAATAAATATTTCTTTATCGCCATTAGAGGTTAATTCGTAAGTGCCAGCTCCTGGGTCAAAATCGACCGTTTGTAAAAATTTACCCGAAACTATCACAGCGTCCTGGCTGTTTGTAGTAATTGAAAAGCCTTCGTCTGGTTGGAAATCGTCACTTCCTAGTGCTTTTGCCCAACTAAGTTCACCTGCTTCGGTAAACTTTGCAATTAAAATGTCTGAATCTCCCTGCGATGTAATCTCAAACACACCTGCATTAGGGTCTACATCCATGGTGCCACCAAAACCGCCAGTGATTACTATATTGTTTTCTGAATCTATAGTAGATCCTCTAAGTCGTTGATTAAAATCTCCATTTCCAAAGCCTTTTACCCACACCAATTCTTGTGTGCTGGTATATTTTGCTATAAAGTAGTTTGTTCCTCCAGTACTTGTTAGTTCCTCAACTCCAACGGTTGGGTCAAAATCTGCCGTGCCATCGTATGTACCTGTAATAATTATATTGCTATTAGTGTCTACTAAAACATCGTAGGCAGTTACAAAATCGGGTCCACCAAAAGCGAATACAGATACAAACGCTAATTCTGTAGTTAGTGTGAGCACATAACTATTGCCATCTACAGCATTCAAATTAACAGTAGGCGCATCTGGATCAAAATCTACAGTTTCCTGAAAGACCCCCGTTATAACAAGTTCTCCAGTAGTGTTTTCTGAAATGCCATACACAAAATCTCCTCCAACACCACCCCAGGTTTTCGCGTTGTTAAAGCTACCATCACTGTTTAAGGCTATAATGTAAAAATCATTTCCTCCCTGAGGGGTTACCAGAAATTCACCAGCTCCAGGGTCCAGGTCTATAGGTGCGCTGTGAAACCCTAAAATATATATGGTTCCATTTTCAGTAACTAATAGGTCTACAGGCTGTTCGTATTCTGAAGAGCCAAAAGCTACTGCCCATAAAAAATTTCCATCTTCGTCCAGTTTTTGAAGATATATATCCCTAAATGAGGTAGATGTAAGGTGAAATTCTCCAGCGCCAGGATCAAAATCTACCGTTTCGTTAAAGCCTCCAAGTACGTATACGTTGTTTGAAGCATCGGTTACGATTTTTGAAGCTGTATCGTGGCCAGTGCCTCCAATAGTATTCAACCAGGCTACATCCTGAGCATTGGCGGAGAGCGTGATGGATAGGAAAATAAGAATTAATTTAAAATTTTTCATAACAATTTTTTATGGGTTGTTTCCTTATAGTCCAACCCGAATTGAAAAAGTTGCGTGGGCACATAAAAAAAATCGCCCTCCATTGCTGAAAGGCGATTTTAAATACTTTGAAACGTGCTGTTTAGTCACGGTTTCTGTTTCTATTGTCACGACCTCTGTTATCGCGACCACGGTTTCCACCTTTGTCGTCACGTCTTGGTCTCTCTTGGTAACCCTCTGGTTTTGGCAGGAGCGCCTTCCTGGAAATCTTTTCCTTTCTGGTACGCTTGTCTACACCAAAGTACTTCACATCAAACACATCGCCCATGTTCACAACATCGCTTACGTTCTCTGTGCGTTCCCATGCCAGTTCAGAAACGTGCAGTAATATTTCGTTTCCTGGAGCTTCGGTATATTCTACCACGGCTCCAAAATCCAACATCTTTATTACTTTCACTTCATACACGCTACCCACTTCTGGCTTGAAGGTCAAGGAGTCTATCTTGGCCAGTACAGCATCGATTCCTTCTTGTCCCGTACCCAAGATCTCAACAATTCCCTCTTCGGTTACAGGGTCTTCGTTGATAACGATGGTAGTATCGGTTTCTTTCTGTAGTTCCTGGATCACTTTTCCGCCAGGTCCAATCAAGGCACCAATATACTCGTTGTCTATACGCACGGTTACCATTTTTGGAGCGTAGTCTTTTACGTCTGCTCTTGGTTCAGCAATGGCATCGGTCAATTTCTCAAGGATGTGCAATCTTCCGTCTCTTGCTTGCTTTAGTGCATTTACAAGGATTTCGTACGAAAGACCTTTTACTTTAATATCCATCTGGCACGCGGTAATCCCGTCGGCCGTTCCGGTAACTTTAAAGTCCATATCCCCTAGGTGATCTTCGTCCCCCAAAATATCGGAGAGAACTGCGTATTTTCCGCTGTCGCCATCAGAGATCAACCCCATAGCGATACCCGATACGGGTTTCTTCATTTGTACACCAGCATCCATCATTGCCATGGTCCCTGCACAAACGGTTGCCATAGAAGACGATCCGTTACTTTCCAATACTTCACTAACTACACGCACGGTGTATGGGCAATCTTCTGGCACCATTCCTTTTAGGGCACGTTGTGCAAGGTTTCCGTGTCCAATCTCACGACGGGACGTTCCACGGATAGGTCTTGCTTCTCCTGTACAAAAAGGAGGGAAGTTATAATGTAGGTAGAAATTTTCTTCTCCCTCGTAACTTGGCATGTCAATTTGGTTGCTATCTCTAGAGGTGCCCAAGGTAACCGTAGCCAAGGCTTGCGTCTCACCACGTGTAAATACTGAAGAACCATGCACACTTGGTAGGTAATCTACTTCACACCAAATTGGGCGAACCTCTGTTGTTTTACGACCGTCCAATCGTAACCCTTCGTTCAATGTAAGGTCACGGATTGCAGCTTTTTCGGCAGCACGGTAATATTTTGATACGAGATCGCCAAAGTCTTCCAGCTCCTCTTCAGAAAAGGTAGCTTTTATTTCTTCCTTGATGCTATCAAAGGCAGCACCTCTCTCGTGTTTTGAAGACCCTCCTTTTGCTATGGCATATACTTTATCGTACGCCATATCATGGATTTTCTGCTTCAATGCTTCATCCTCGCGCTCGCCATCGTATTCTCGAACTTCTTTCTTCCCAAATGCTTCGGCCAAACGTACCTGTGCAGCACATTGCACTTTAATGGCTTCATGGGCAGCCTTGATGGCTTCGGTCATTTCTTCTTCTGAAATTTCATCCATTTCACCTTCAACCATCATCACACTGTCTGCAGAGGCACCAATCATCATATCTATATCACTTTGGTCCAATTGCTCTCGTGAAGGATTGATGATAAACTCACCATTTACGCGCCCTACCCGTACTTCTGAAATAGGACACTCAAAAGGAAAGTCTGAAAGTTGTATAGCCGCACTCGCCGCCAATCCTGCCATTGCATCTGGCATAACGTCATCATCGTGGGACATTAACTGTATCATCACCTGCGTTTCGCTGTGATAATCTTTTGGGAACAATGGGCGCAATACACGGTCCACCAGGCGCATCGTTAATACTTCACCGTCGCTGGGGCGTGCTTCACGCTTAAAGAAACCACCGGGATAACGTCCTGCGGCGGCAAATTTTTCACGGTAATCTACCGTTAGGGGTAAGAAATCTAGATCGCTCTGTTTGTAGTTGGACACTACGGTACATAGCAACATACATTTTCCAGACTGTACCACGACTGAGCCGTGTGCCTGTTTTGCTAATTTTCCGGTCTCGATAGAGATTTCTCTACCGTCACCAAGGTCTATAACCTCTTTAAATACTTTAGGTATCATAAAATTTGTTTTTCATTTTGCGCATAGTTATTTGCGCAGTTTACTTGGTCAGGGTTCGATTCTCAAACCCAGTTGTTGTGTTGTGTAGTGTGGTTTGACCAATGAAAAACCTAAGGGTAGCTTTTCTGTCCTTCGGCACTTTATAGGGGCTGAAGGCATTTCTATAAAATTGCTCCACAAATTTTGGTGAAGCAGAAAAAAATATAGGGCCCATAAAGAGCCCTATTATTGTTAATTACTTACGTAATCCTAATTCTTGAACAATGGCACGGTAGCGCATAATGTCCTTCTTCATTAAATAGTTTAGTAAAGAACGACGCTTACCAACCAATTTTACAAGACTACGCTCTGTGTTATAGTCTTTGTGGTTGTTCTTAAGGTGTTTTGTTAAGTGTTCGATACGGTAGGTGAACAAGGCGATTTGTCCTTCAGTAGAACCTGTGTCCTTCTCGTCCTTACCGTGCTTTGCGAAAATTTCCGCTTTTTTTTCTGGTGCTAAATACATGCTAATATTTATGTAAATGATTGTTATGTATGCTTCCGGCTTTCGGAATACGGGTGCAAAAGTACTAAAAGATTTTAGATTTTGGATTTTAGATTGAAGATTTTTGCAATCTTTCCGAATAGTAGTAACCAAAACGGCGGGCAAAGCAGCCCGTTTACTACAAGTCCGCCGCAGCGGACGTCCTACCGTCTACCTACTACCAACTACCTGGAAATTATCTCAATCTCCACCCGGCGGTCAAACTTGTCGCCTTTGCCAGTGGGGTAGCGGTAAGCATAGCCACGGGAGCTCATACGCTTTTTATCAATACCGTGGTCTGCCAGATAGTTGTAGATGCGCTTGGCACGTGCCTCACTCAAATTATTCTTGCCCGTACGGTTGTTGTAACCGTCTCTCCCGGGGTCGTAACTTTTGCCACAACATACATGGCCCAAAATCCTGAAGGTAATGCTTTTGTTTTCCTTTAAGTACACCAGTAGCTCTTCCAACGCTTGTTTGCTGTCGTTTCTAATATCATCACGTCCGGGATAAAAGTGGATGCCTTTTATTTCTTGCTTTGTACCTACTTCCAGTTTTTCAAAATCGTTTATTTTTTCGGGAAGTTTTGTTGGGCTGGCCGTATTGCTCTTAAATGCCAATTGCTCTTTGTAGATGGGCCAGGTCATGATATCTACCCTTCGGTTTTCTTCCTCGTCGCCTTCCAGCTCCCCAAAGCCGTTCGCTATAATAGTGGTATATCCCTTAAACCTCGCTTTAACAGCATTGGCACGGCGTTCCGAGAGCTTCAGGTTGTAGATGGAGTCTGCAGGGCTGCTTGCGTAGCCTTTAAGGACAATACTATCGGTACGTTTTAAGGAGCTTTTTTGAATGCTGTCTATAAATTTTTTCTGTGCCTTTGTTACCGTGTAGCTGTCGTTTTTAAAATAGATAGACCACGGGCCACCCTGTTGCTGTCCCAATCCAAAAAGTGGGATACACATGAAGATAAAAGTCGCAATTATAATACGCATGACTCTTTAGGGTGCTTTAGATTTCAGTTGAAATTTATACTGAATTAAACTAAAAGGCGTTATAAATGTCCTAATCTAGAACAACAACGAAAACCTAAAATTATGAAAACCCTACACAAAACACTAATCTTAGCGTCACTTTTAAGTAGTAGTATTTTTCTGAATAGCTGCGATAAAGAAGATGAAACACAACCCGTCCAAGAGTATTCTGCTGATGAAGCAGCACTTGCTGCCCAAGCCGATACTGCTATTGAGGGCACCATAACCATTATGGAAAACGGCTATGATGAAAGCGACGCCGCCCGAAACACCAGTATTTCCTTGTTCCCCGAATGTACCTCTATAGGTTTTGAGCCCAATGGGGACGGCACCGGAACCATTACCTTAGATTTTGGAACTGGCTGCACACTTAATAACGGTGCCACTGTCTCAGGTGTCATTATATTGGCCTACGAAGCCATCGTGAACGATTCTCGAGTGATACACTACACTTTTGACAATTACTTTTACAATGGCAATGGCGTGGAAGGCGGTGGTGAGATTTTACGTGAATTAACCAACAATAATGGCAACCCACAATCTACGGTAAACGAAACTATTACGGTTACTTTCCCCAGCAGCACTACAACCGCTACCCGCAACGGACTTCGTATTGCAGAGTGGGTGGAAGGTGTTGGTTCTGGCACATGGATAGATAATGTATATCATGTCACCGGAAACTGGGACACCGCCTTTACCAACGGCTTTGAGCGCTCTGGTGTGGTAACCGAGACCTTGGTGCGTAGATTGAACTGCCCTTATTTGGTAAGCGGTGTACTGGAGGTGACCCAAGACGGTCTAACGGGCTCTTTGGATTTTGGCAATGGCGATTGCGACGCCCAGGCTACTTTTACCTTTAATGGGGTGGATTATCCTATATTTTTGTAAAGACCCTCCCTAAAGAATACAAAAAAACCACTCAAATCGAGTGGTTTTTTCTTATGCGGTTTTCTCTCTAAGGGGTTGGTTTTGTACCAAGTCCAGATAAAGGTTTATTTTTTGTTTTAAATCTTTACGATGAGTAATAAAATCGAGGAACCCGTGGTCCAGTACAAACTCTGCACTCTGGAAACCTTCCGGGAGGTCTTTTCCTGTGGTGTCTTTTACTACACGTGGCCCTGCAAAACCTATCAAGGCTCCGGGTTCACTTATGTTTATATCTCCAAGCATAGCAAAACTTGCTGTGGTACCACCTGTTGTAGGGTCGGTACATAGGGAGATGTACGGTATTTTGGCATCTGCCAATCGGGCCAGTTTTGCACTGGTCTTGGCCAATTGCATCAAGGAAAGGGCTGCTTCCATCATACGGGCACCACCACTTTTGCTTATGAGCAGGAATGGAATTTTGTTCTTCAGTGAATAATCTGCAGCGCGTGCAATTTTTTCGCCCACGACGCTTCCCATGGAGCCGCCAATAAAGCTAAAGTCCATACAGGCCACGACCAAATCATTGCCCATGGATTTACCAACGGCAGTGCGCACAGCATCTTTTAAGCCCGTTTTCTTTTGGGCATCCTTTAGGCGGTCTGTATATTTCTTCTTGTCTTCAAATTTTAGGGGATCCTTTGACTCTAGGTTTTTGTCCAGTTCTTTAAATTTATTATCGTCAAAGAGTATCTGGAAATATTCTTTACTCCCTATACGAACGTGGTAGCCGTCTTCCGGGCTTACATAAAAGTTGTTCTCCAGCTCGTCCGCATCAACAATCTTCCCGGTGGGGCTTTTGTACCAGAGGCCGCGAGGGACATCTTTCTTTTCTTCGGTAGGGGTTTGTATTCCTTTTTTAGTTCTTTTAAACCAAGACATATTTTTTTGTATTGAGGAGGTTTTGTTATTCAAATATAGGAAATATTATAGTGTGTTTACGTTGTTTAAGTCCTCAAAACATCGCGTTAAGCGTTTCTTGAAGGTTAACTCACACTCACGCAACCACTTTCGTGGGTCGTAGTATTTTTTGTTGGGAAGGTCGTCTCCTTCGGGGTTTCCTATTTGTGTCTTAAGGTATTCCAGTTTATTGGTCATATAGTCACGGGCCCCTTCAGTATACGCAAATTGGAGATCGGTGTCGATATTCATCTTAATAACACCATACCCAATGGCCTCACGTATTTCTTCTAGGGAAGAGCCACTTCCCCCGTGGAACACGAAATCGATAGGGTTGTGTCCCGTGTTGAATTTTTTCTGAACGTACTCTTGGGAATTTTTCAGGATGATGGGAGTTAATTTCACATTTCCTGGTTTATACACCCCGTGTACATTTCCGAAGGCGGCAGCTATGGTAAACTGGTCGCTCACTTTCATTAATTCTTCATAGGCATAGGCAACTTCGTCCGGTTGTGTGTAGAGCTTGGACGAATCCACATCGGTATTGTCCACACCATCTTCCTCGCCACCAGTGATGCCCAATTCAATTTCAAGGGTCATTCCCATTTTGGACATGCGCTCCAAATATCTTTTCGAGATTTCAATGTTCTCTTCGATGGGCTCTTCTGAAAGATCTATCATATGGGAGCTGTATAAAGGCTTTCCGTGTTGTTTGTAGTGTGCTTCACCAGCATCCAACAGGCCATCTATCCAGGGGAGGAGTTTTTTGGCACAATGATCTGTGTGCATAATTACCGTGGCACCGTACAATTTTGCCAATTCGTGCACATGTTTTGCACCTGCAACACCACCAGCGATAGCTGCTTTCTGGTTATCGTTAGAAAGACCTTTCCCTGCGTTGAAATGGCAACCGCCATTAGAAAATTGTACTATAACGGGTGAGTTCAGTTCGGCAGCTGTTTCCAATACGGTGTTCACGGTGCTGGAACTGGTAACATTTACAGCGGGTAGCGCAAATGCTTTTTCCTTCGCTAGTTTGTGTATTTGTTGCACTTGTCTGCCGGTAGCAACGCCCGGTAAAATATCGTGGCTCATAGTAGCATGTTTTGAGCCACAAAAATAACAAAAATTGCTGGCTTAGAAGGGATAGTTGATCCCTATGTTATACACAGCGTTCTTAAAATTGTAGTCTTTGAACCACCGTTGGCCTTCGGGGCGTCCTGGGTCGTGGGTTTTAAAACCAATATCGAATCGTAATACGAAGAAACCAAAATCGTAGCGTATCCCAAAACCACTGGCTACGGCGAGTTCTTTCAGGTCTTGAAGCCCGTCAAAATTGTATTCTGGGTTATCGGACAGTTCGTCCGCTACATTCCAGATATTTCCTACGTCCACAAAGAAGGCTCCCTTAAATGCGCCAAGAATAGTGTATCTATATTCGGCATTAAAGGCCAATTTAAAGTTAGCTTCGTTAAAATCGAAAACCCCACCACTGCTTCCCGGCCCTAAGCTATAGGCTCTCCACCCACGGTTGTCGTTTGTTCCTCCTGCAAAGTAACTACGGGTAAACGGGATGTTGTTTGCGTTTCCGTAAGGGATTGCCAGTCCAATAAAAGCTCTTGTAGCAAAAACATTATTGTCAAAAAGGGTCCAGTGTTTTATTATTTCAGCTTCTCCCTTAATATATTGTGAATATGCCACACCTCCAATTTCTTTATTGCCGTTTTCATTTTCTTCGGCGCCCGTTAGCGCAGCGATTCCGGAGAGGATTGTGCCTGCAGAGGCCAATTTCCAGCGAAAGCGCGTCCAGCTCTTATCAAAAATATTTTCCCGGGTGTCCTGTAGCCAGGTAAACGCTGTGGCAAATATGAGATTGTTTTCGCTAAGTCTTGTTCTTCGTTCAGCTATGCTCAAAATTTCATCAAACTGCTCGTCGGTAACATTCAGGTCGGGGTCTTGGTTTATAAGGACATCGTTCAAAAAATCATCGGTCTCGCCAGGGATGGCCAATCGTGGGGAGTCTAGCATTTGTTCGTTACTGAAATCGTATCCGGTTGCAATGGCCAGTTCATTGAGCCTTTCGTAGGAGCTCTGGTACACATTGAAATAGTTATCTACGTTCAGGTTTCGTACATACTGTATATCAAAAAGGTCAAATTCGTTGGTTCTTATCTTGGCAGGTTTCCAGCGGTAATTGAATTTCCCCGAATAGTTTTGCCTGTCCAGTCCTATATTGTTCTGTAAATTAAGCCCAACGCTCAAATTTGTGGAGGGCGACATATACTTGGGGATAAATTTATCGGTATTGAGTGGAAACAGGATTCTGGGAAACGAAAGGCGTACGTTGGTCCCAATATCTGAAGTGCCAAAAAACCCAACATTCCTATCGGCCGAGGATCCTACACTGCCACCTCCCGAAAGCTGGAGGGTCTCAGCTCCCCGAAATATATTCCTAATGAGCAGCGACGTACTAAAACCTATCCCGAATGGCTGGAGGGCAGAGGTGTAAGCATCAAAACTGGTGTCCAGGGTATACTTTTTCTGTGGTGTTAATAAAATGGTTGCAATAAGCCCTAAACTATCTTGGGGATCTTCCTGATAGGAAATGTTGGGATATTTAAAAATCTTCAGGTCACTAATCTGGTTGTAGGTGAGATTTCGGTCTATATCACTAAAAATACTATCGGGGGCAATGGAGAGTGCATCGGTAATTGCTTTGGGCCTGTATTTTATTTTTTCATACCCGTACAACTTATATCCATTGTGGGTAATCGAGTCTGTAAAGGTTTTGTTGTTATTGGCAAAGGTGTAATCTGTCACCACGCGAACATCGTTCACCGTGTAAATTTTAAAAGGTTCGGTGTAGGTTGTGTCTCCACTTGGAATGCGCCTATCTGGGATTACGTATGTGATATTGGCTTTATGGCCTGTGTTTACGGTATCGCCCTTAAAGGTTACGTAATCCTGGTCAAAATAATACATACCGGAATTTCTGAATTCGATAGTAAGCCTGTCTATCTCGTTTACAAAGTTGCTTCGGTTGTATTGCTCTCCCTCTTTTATGAACGATTCATTTTTTGAGAGTTTGAAAAGGGAGTCTACTGCGGGCGAGCTTATATTGTAGGCAATAGAATCTATAAAATACGGCTTATACTTCTTAACATCGTACAGCACTTGGGCACGTTTCTCCTTGCTGGAATCCTTTAGCACTTGGTGTGAAGCTTCGGCATTAAAGTAACCCAGGCTGGCGTAATAGCGTTCCAGTTGGGTAACAGATTTTTCATTTCGGTCTTCAGAGACTATCACGGGGGCGTCACCGGCACGCTGTAAAAACTGGTTGAATTTTATATAGGAACTATCCAGTGCCTCCAGTTGTTTTCTGGACAAGAACTTTACCAATCGTTCTTCACGTCTTGGCTTTTTGTCCAACCAAGCTTGAAAGGTAGAGTCTGGTTTAGGGTCGGCCAGGTTGTAAATGTGAAGCCCTATGGGCACACCCAACAAAGGGAATTTTGTATTGGGGCGTTGTGTGAGATACGCGTAGGGCTCATTTTTCTTAACCTCTTCACCGTCCACATTTATGGTGTTGTCCGTAAGTAAAAATTCGCCATCGGGCACATATTTTACTGCATTACAGGATGCCAAGAGCAGGGCAACTCCTAAAATAAATGCTACTTTTGTAAGGTTTTGGAACAAGCTGTTGTCTTTACTGAAATTCAAAAATAGATAAATTTGATAAGTAAAAGTGAAATAAAATCAATAACGCAATTACAGCAAAAAAAGTACCGTGATTTGCGTACCCTTTTTATTGCTGAAGGACCCAAAGTTATTCGCGAGCTTATTGCCGAAAGAGTAGCATTGCGCAGTTTGTATACTACTGAAATCTCAGCAGCATACGAAGTCCCTGCCACCCAAATTACCCAGCAGGAACTCAAAAAGATAAGCAACCTAAAAACAGCCAATACCGCACTGGCTGTTTTTGAAAAGCCCGATCCCCAAAAAATTGAAGACTCTGGGCTTATCGTCGCACTGGATGCGGTGCGGGATCCCGGTAATCTGGGAACCATAATCAGGTTGTGCGATTGGTTTGGGGTAGCGCAACTCCTATGTTCCCAGGACACGGCAGACTGTTACAACCCAAAGGTGATACAGGCCACTATGGGTAGTATCGCAAGAGTTTCAGTACACTATGTTTCCTTGGAAGAAACTTTCAGAAACTCAACATTGCCCATTTTTGGTGCCTTTATGGACGGCAGTACTGTTTATAAAAAGAAATTACCCCAAGAGGGAATTATCGTAATGGGGAATGAGGCCAATGGTATCTCAGATAAAATTTCAGCACTCATTTCAGAAAGGATAAGCATTCCGCAATTTGGGAAAACAACTACCGAGAGTTTGAATGTTGCCACCGCAACCGCTATTTTGTTGAGCGAGTTTAAACGTGCCTATTGAAAGGTAAAGTTTATAAAAACCCCTCTGGTTTTTAAGCTGCTTATGTTTCCCGTCCAAGGGGAATTAGGGTTTTCGTCCCGTACCAATTCGTCACTTGTTGCAAATACACCGCGAATGGAAGGGGTAAATTTAAAGTAATACAGGTAAAAATCTATACCAAAACCAAGTTCAAAATAGCTGGTTCCCTTGGTCATCCTAAACTGTCCCTCTTCGTTATCCTGTGGGTTTTCCTCATTACTGGAAAGATTGAAAGAGCGGGATACCCCACCCACGATAAAGGGTTTAAAGTTGTTCAATCTCTCGGTAGAGAATTTTACCAGCAACGGGACGTGGATGTAGGTAGATTTTGTTTCACGGAGAAAGTCGCGTTCTTCTTCAAAATTTGGGAAGAAAAGGTTTCGCTGCGCAAAATAGAGACCGGGCTCCAATCGCAGGTTTATGTAACGGTTTATACGCATATCGCCAATGAGGCCTACGTTAAAACCGGCTTGGTTTTCAACTAAAATATCGGTATTGTCATCCTGTGCCTGCTCTTCGTATTCAATCTTGAAATCGTAACTGTTAAAGCCCAAGAAGTATCCCCAGGTCAAGAAACGGTTGTCGAACGTTTCCAGATTTGCAAGACGTTCTTTGCTAAAAAGTTGTGCGTTAGCTGTTTGTGCCAAAAAAGCAATTGCCAGTATAAAAAATAGTCTCTTCTTCATTATTTGCTTGCCGTATAAATAGTAGCTACACCCAAGGTTTGTGGTTTGTTTTCCACCTCTATAAACCCAATTTTTCGTAAAATATTGTTGAGGCGTTCCCCATGCGGGAAAACAGCCGCACTATCACTCAAATACCTGTACGCCACTTTATCTTTTGAAAATAACTTACCAATTAAGGGCAATATACCCTTGGAGTAAAAATAATATCCTTGTTTCCAGGGAAAACTGGTAGGGACCGATGTTTCCAAGATTACGAAAAATCCCTGTGGTTTGAGTACGCGAAGTATTTCGGCCAATCCTTTTTCGAGGTTCTCGAAATTTCGGATGCCAAATGAAACCGAAATAGCATCAAAGCTATTGTCCTCAAAAGGTAACTGTTCGCTATCTCCCTTCACGAAGCTTACTTTTTTCGAGATCGCTTTTCCTTCAATTTTTTTACGTGCCACAGAGAGCATTCCCTCGCTCAGGTCGAGTCCAACGACGTGTTCTGCGGGAATTTTTGAGGCAAATTGTAATGCAAGGTCGCCAGTTCCGGTAGCAATGTCCAATATAGATTTTGGCGCTGTCTGTGCCACCAATTTTACCACTTTCCTGCGCCATTTTTGGTCTATCCCCAGCGATATTACGCGGTTAAGCCCATCATAATTGCCAGAAATGGTGTCGAACATTTGCTCTACCTGTTCCTTTTTACTGCGGTCTTTGTCTTTATAGGGGGTTACTTTCTCTTCCATAGGTTTTTGCGGGTGCAAAGCTACGGGATTTTTGCTGAAATATTATACATTGAAGAGTAGGATTACGTCTATATAGTTTCAGCAATAAATATGGCTTTTTGTCTTAAGTTATATTTCTATCGTACCTTTGCACTACTTATTCCAGAAATACCCCATGAAAATAATCATTGCCGGTGCTGGGGAAGTAGGGTTTCATTTGGCGAAGCTACTTTCCTACGAGTCCCAGGACATTATATTAATAGACAATAAGCGGGAAACTCTTACCTATGCAGATACGCATTTGGACATTCGTGTAATTAAGGGTGATGCAACTTCTATTGCCACACTCAAAGATGCGCAAATAGAGCAAACAGATCTAGTAATAGCTGTTACCAGTAGTGAAACAACCAATATCACTGTATGTGTACTGGCTAAGCAATTGGGGGCCAAACGTACCATTGCCCGTATAAGCAATACCGAGTTTTTGGAAAATAAGGATGAGGTTGGGTTTAAGAAGTTTGGTATAGATGAACTTATCTCACCAGAAGCCCTTGCCGCCAGTGAAATAGCACTTTTGCTAAACCAGAGTGGTTTTAACGATACGTACGAATTTGAAGGTGGTGCCCTTACCATGATCGGGCTATCGTTGTCCAGGACGGCAACATTTGTGGACAAAACGGTTAAAGAGGTTGCGGCTTTATACCCGGAGCTGGATTATGTGCCATTGGCCATACAACGCTTTGGTACCCAATACACCCTTATACCAAGAGGAGATACCCAATTTAAGGAAGGCGACCAGGTTTATTTTACCACCACCAAAAAAGGGGTGGATGAAATTTTCAAACTTACTGGAAAGGTTAAAACCGAAATAAAAAATGTGATGATCTTGGGCGGAAGCAAGATTGGCTATAAAACCGCAAACGATCTATGTAAAAACAGCTTTAGGGTAAAATTGATCGAAAGCAACAAAAACAAGGCATTCGATATTGCCGATGAAATACCCAGTTGCTTGGTAATAAACGGAGATGGAAGAAACGTAGAATTGTTAGTGGAGGAGTCCATTGCCGAGATGGACGCTTTTATATCGGTTACCGGAAATAGCGAGACCAACATTATGTCCTGTCTTGTCGCCAAGAGCAAAGGAGTGAAGAAAGCCATTGCTTTGGTGGAGAACATGGATTATTTTCAACTGTCCCAATCTATTGGGATAGACACCTTGATAAACAAGAAACTATTAGCGGCCAACACTATTTTTAGATATGTGCGGAAAGGTGAGGTTGTGGCTATGACAAAGCTTAATAATATGAATGCAGAGCTGTTGGAATTTGTGGTTACTCCCAATTCCCAGGTTTCCGGAAAAATTATCAAGGATATTGAGTTGCCCAGATCTGCCATTATTGGAGGCGTTGTTCGCAATGGGGAAGGGATAATCGCACTGGGAGATTTTCGTATAATGAGTGGAGACCGTATCGTAGTTTGTTGTTTGCCACAATCTATTTCCAAGGTTGAGAAATTCTTTGTGTAATGCGCACCATTACTTCATTAAATTATAAAATCATATTTCATCTTCTGGGGCTATTGCTGCTGGTCAATGGTGGCTTTATGCTATTGGCTGCATTGATAAGCTTGCTATATAAGGATGGAGTGGTTTTACAAATGGTGCTTGCCGGGAGTACCACGTTGGTCATTGGCGGTTCTGTTATGTTGCTCACCAGAAGCCATAGAAAGGAAATCCACAAAAGGGATGGATATGTAATAGTATCCTTCGGGTGGATTACCATGGCACTCGTTGGTACATTACCTTATCTGTTTACGGGAGCCATTCCTGGTTTTGCCAATGCGTTCTTTGAGACCATGAGCGGCTATACCACTACTGGTGCATCTATTCTTAGTGATATAGAAAGCTTGCCCAAAGGAGTACTTTTTTGGCGAAGCATTACCCACTGGATTGGCGGTATGGGTATCATTGTTTTGGCCATCGCTATCTTACCATTACTTGGTATTGGGGGGATGCAACTGTTCACTGCAGAAGCCCCTGGTGTTGGCGGAGATAAGCTGCACCCTAGAATTACAGACACTGCGAAAAGGCTTTGGATTATATACGTAGGATATACCGTGGCAGAAACTATCTTGCTGAAAGTTGCCGGAATGAACCTCTTTGATGCTATGAACCACTCGTTGAGTACCTTGAGCACTGGAGGCTTTTCTACAAAGAACACAAGCGTGGCATTTTGGAACGATTCTCCAATAATTCAGTATATAATCATTGTTTTTATGTTTTTGGCGGGAACCAATTTTGTGTTGAGCTACTTCGCTTTTAAGAAACGGTTTTCCCGAATCTTTCAAGATGATGAGTTTAAATGGTATGTAGGGATGATCGCTGTGTTTACTGTTGTTGTCTCGCTTCTTATTTATTTCAAGGCAGATGTTTCCCTTTCCAGTGTAGAGCACCCAATGGTATGGGGAGCTTTTGAGAGTGCACTGCGTCACGGTATGTTTCAGGTGGTTGCTATAATTACTACTACAGGTTTTGTCTCGGCAGATTATACCCTTTGGACCCCTTTCTTAACAGTGGTTTTCTTTGGGTTAATGTTCTTGGGAGGCTCTGCTGGTTCTACTGCGGGAGGGGTTAAGATTGTTCGACACCTTATTATGATAAAGAACGGTATTCTGGAATTTAAGAGAACGCTGCATCCTAACGCAATCTTACCCGTGAGGTATAACAATCGTGCTGTGCAACAGCCTATTGTGTACAATATTCTAGGCTTTTTTATACTTTACATGCTCTCGTTTATCATGGGAGTGTTGGTTTTTTCCTGGTTAGGGTTGGATTACAGGACAGCCTTGGGGGGGGCGGCCTCCACCTTGGGGAATGTTGGGCCGGCTCTTGGAGATCTAGGCCCCGTGAACAACTTTGGTAGTATCCCAACCGCAGCAAAATGGTGGGCCTCTTTTTTAATGCTAATAGGTAGGCTCGAACTCTTTACAGTTCTTATCTTGCTCACACCTTTTTTCTGGCGCAACCGCTAGATTTCATTATAAAACTTTTGGTACATTTACGGTATGGGCGATAAAAAGCAAATCCCTTCTGCGACCAACGTTAGCGAAAACAGCAGGCGGCATTACAAGTACCGAAGCAACAAATGCCTCAATTGCGGGCAACCCTTGGATCTCTCCGATGTATATTGCCCTTATTGCTCACAGCTTAATAGCACAAAATCATTATCGCTTAAAGATTTTTTCAGTGAATTTTTTAACAGCATTGTAAGTTACGATTCGCGGTTGCGCTACACCGTGGGCGACCTGTTGTTTAGGCCTGGAAGAATAACAAGAAACTATACTCGGGGACAGCGGTTAAGGTATGCCAACCCATTTCGTTTCTTTTTGAGCGTTTCCATTATTTATTTTCTGCTGAATAGTCTTGTGACCAACCTTTTCCCAGAAACCAATGCAAACTATCAAGTAAATGAAAACAGGGAGCCCATCCAGTTTTCTTGGAGCAATTATGATAAAGGCACTGGTGAGGATATCCCTGCTCCTACAAAAAAAACCGAAGCTAATATCGAAAATACCCCGGGACTCAAGGAGTTGGACAGTGCCATTACTGCCGAAATAAAAAAGAAAAAACTGGCGGCCGATACTACACAAAATAATGCTACAACCTATCTGTCAGAAAAACAGCTGGCCACCAAATCTTGGTCAGAGAACATTGAGGAACGTCTATTTCTTTACAAGGAATTTTATCTAAAGAGTGAGATAAAGGACCCGGCCATAGCCCTGGACAGCCTCCGCCACAATAACACGAGATACCACCGCTGGTTGTACAGTAGGAGCGTTGCGACCCAAAAAGTAGTAGATGACCCAAAGGCGTTTGTGCTATATATGCTCCAAAAAATCCCTTTTTTCATCTTCTTTTTCACGCCCTTCTATGCCCTGTTCTTCTGGTTGGTATACTCACGAAAAAAGTTTGGGTATATGGAGCATATAGTTTTTATTTTCCATCTCTTCAGCTTTCTGTTCATCGGCCTGTTTATTACTACCCTTCCCGACTTGCTTTTGGACACCGAAATCTTTAAAAGCATCCTCTTCGGAATTGTAGGGCCTTTCTACTTTTATAAGGCATTGCGCAATTTTTATGAGCAAAGTCGCCTTGTAACCATTATAAAATTCATATTTTTAAATATTGTTTTTTGGATTGGTGCTTCGGTTGCGGCAGCTATCTTCTTTATCATAACAGCAGCAGTGTATTAATATGGTTCAACAAATAACGCAGGGAATAAAGATTTCGGTTACCAATAGGTTCGAGGGAATGTTGGAAGACAATACTATACCTTCTTATGCTTTTTCCTATACCATAACCATTGAGAACCAAAGCAAATTTATAGTACAGTTGGTTTCCAGACACTGGGAAATAATTGATGCACTTAACAATACCGAAACTGTTGAAGGTGAAGGAGTGATAGGTGTACAGCCCATATTACAGCCTGGCCAGTCGCATACCTACAGTAGTGGTTGCTTGTTAAATGCGCCAATGGGAGCTATGCAGGGCACGTATACTATGATGAACCTGGACACGGCCGAAAATTTTCTGGTGACCATCCCAGCGTTTAAGCTGAACGCTGCTTTTGCAATGAACTGAATTCCTGTAAACTACCCACCCCCTCAAGTTTTATCTTTTTTCCTAGCTGTAGTATATGGCAATACCCACAATGACTGTCGTACGTAAACTGGAATGGCAGTGTAGTATCGAAATCACTTGAAACGTACACGCCATTGTAATCCATCTCGCCCTTGTTGTTATAGCGCTGGATATTGAAATGATACGGTGGTAAATGAGCCGAAACAACTTTGAACCAAGCATCACTACCTGTTCCTGAAAGTTTTTGAAAGCTAGCATCCTTAGAGAACTTTTCTTGGGTTTCTAAAAGGTGGGTATCCTGCACAGCGGGTCTTTTTTTGTGAAAATAGTTGGACAGGTTTTCCTTGAGGGCCGTGCCGTTAAATTCTTCTACCAAACCATTACGAACCTGGAACACTTTTTTTTGGGTGCTAGCTTTTTCTACATTACCAACTGTGCTAGGGGTAAACTTCTTGTTGTGTTTCAGGGTTTTTATTATTTTTTGGTCGGTTGTGGCTGCCAGGAGGGTGTCGGTAACAAACCTTGCGCAATTGCTTCCTTTTTTTTGGAAAGCACCATACGGAATGCTTCCCTTTTGCTGAAGCTCGTGGATAAATGTTTCGGCTTTTTCAAAATTAATCGCGTCACATACCGAGGCCAACAACCGCCCTTCACCATGTGTTTTTTGGGGATTTGCATCCAGCCAGATCAAAATTTCCTCTAGATTTTGAAGCGTATTTTTATTAGATAGTTGTCCTGTAATGGGTATGGAAAGTTCTGCATCGGTATTTGCGCCACGAACTCTTCCGTGGCCTTTTGGGGTTACGTACCTTCCAAAATCGAAATAGTGCAGCGCCCCCGTTCTGTTTTCAACGAGCACCAAGGCAGCATGCCCAGCTTTAATATATTCTTTCGTGCCAAGCCCAAACAGCGGTAGCAGTTTACAAACCCACTCGGTACTCATGGTTACATAAGTATCGGGGTATGCTAGTGCTATTATTTTACCGGAGTGCTTCAAAGGAGAGCTGCTGTTTGTTGTTGAGTTTGTAAATCGTTGTAGTACATGTTTACATCGTTACCCGCTTTATGTACTTGTGTAATACTTTTGGTTTTTACAAATCCACGGTCCATTACAAGATTTGTCTCGGGGTTTCCATCCCCAGCCCGGTTGTGGAAATTGAGTACTTCCTCAGAAGTGGGTTTCAGGGTTTTCATAATAAATTCAGAAAACCACGCTTCCCGCAATTCTTTGGTTTCTTCATCATACAGTAGGGAAGAGGACCATATATGTGGCTGTAGGGGCTTTTCAGAATAGTGTGGCTCCTTTCCGTCCCAAACCAACTCGAATAGTTGTGTCTCATTCTCAAACAGTACCATAATTATGGTAAAGGGCTCAATACCATTGAAATCGAAGGTTGTAATAGCTTCGTGTACGTTGGGTGCCGTAAGTAGTTTTGTAACTATAACCCCCCGGCTCATACGATACTCGGCCTCTCTTTTGTGTGCCGTGAATCCGCCGTTGAGCAAGCAGATAAGCCGGTTTTTTTCTGAGAGACCAATCCAAGTGCCCCCTGCAACTACATCTTTTGGAAACAAGAGTTTTGTACCCTCCACCGTATATTGCTCTGGCGGAAGGGTGCTTCTTTCTGGGGCTTCATCCCTGTTTGAGGTCAGGATAAAGTCGTTATTGTTTTTGGGAATAAAAGTAAGCGTGCACATAGGCTGTGTTTGTCGATTTATTGAGCAATTGCTTTCAATGTGGGTAAAAATAGAAAAATTATTAAGACAATGCTTTAACTGCTGAATTGCCTATAGCTGTGTGCGCCGATAGCTAAATACTGCCTACTGTTCCTGCTTACTGCTTACTAATTTTGTACCTTTGCAACTCAGAATTTTAAAACCAAAATACATCACTATGGGAAAAGGATTTTTTGAAGTGCCTATTGCAGTTAACGAACCAATTTTGGACTATGCTCCAGGTTCTCCAGAGCGCGATCGTGTGCTGAAAACCTATAAAGAAATGTATAATGAAACAATAGAAGTGCCATTGTACATCAACGGAAAAGATATTAAAACAGGAGATACGGCTACCATGGCGCCTCCCCATGAACACAAGCATGTTCTAGGGACTTACCACAAAGCTGAAAAGAAGCATATTGAGGAAGCCATTGCAGGAAGTCTGGAGGCCAGAAAGAAATGGAGCCAGATGCCCTGGGAACAGCGGGCGGCAATATTCTTACGCGCTGCCGAGTTGATCGCAGGTCCTTACCGTGCGAAGATAAATGCTGCAACCATGTTGGCGCAGAGCAAAACCATACATCAAGCTGAGATAGATTCGGCCTGCGAGCTTATAGATTTCCTTAGGTTCAACGTACAGTTCATGACAGAGATATACCATGAGCAGCCAGAATCTACATCAGGCGCCTGGAATAGATTAGAGTATCGCCCACTGGAAGGGTTTGTGTATGCCATTACACCTTTCAATTTTACTGCTATTGCGGGTAACCTTCCTGCTAGTGCAGCATTAATGGGTAACGTGGTGCTTTGGAAGCCTAGCGATAGCCAAGTGTATTCAGCAAAGGTAGTACTGGACGTTTTCCGTGAGGCAGGAGTACCGGACGGTGTTATTAATATGGTGATGGGGGATCCTGTGATGATTACCGATACTGTTTTGGACAGTCCAGATTTTAGTGGGCTCCATTTCACGGGATCTACTACAGTATTCAAAGATTTGTGGCAAAAAATAGGAACTAACATCCACAACTATAAAACGTACCCCAGAATTGTTGGGGAAACAGGAGGTAAAGATTTTATCGTTGCACACAAGTCCTCGAACCCACGCCAAGTAGCTACAGCGATTTCTAGAGGAGCTTTTGAGTTCCAAGGACAAAAGTGTAGTGCCGCCAGCCGTTGTTATATATCAAAAAGTATTTGGGATGATGTAAGGGAAATGGTGATTGGTGATGTAAACAGTTTTAAGATTGGTTCTCCTGAAGATATGGATAACTTTTTCACTGCTGTGATCCACGAAGGATCTTTCGATAAATTGGCTAGCTATATAGATCAAGCACAAATAGACCAAAATGCCGAAATTGTAGTAGGAGGAACCTACGATAAGAGCGAGGGGTACTTTATTCACCCAACCGTGATAAAAACCGAAGATCCTAAATATGCCACTATGTGTACCGAATTATTCGGTCCTGTAGTCACTATTTATGTTTTTGATGATAACAAATGGGAGGAAACCCTGCAATTGGTAGATGAAACAAGCGGATATGCTTTAACGGGAGCTGTATTTAGTGAAGACCGTTACGCGCTTGAGATAGCTGTAAGGGCACTGGAAGATGCTGCTGGAAACTTCTACATAAACGATAAGCCAACGGGTGCTGTTGTAGGACAACAGCCTTTTGGTGGGGCAAGAGCAAGTGGAACCAATGATAAAGCAGGAAGTAAATTGAACCTGTACCGTTGGGTCTCACCAAGAATGGTGAAAGAAACATTTGTCTCACCCATAGATTATAAATATCCTTTTCTAGGATAATGCTTTAATTGTACAGAACTTAAAAAGCCCGTAACATTTGTCACGGGCTTTTTACATGCCAAAAAATAGAGTATATATCTACTCGTAACCTTTAGTCTCGTTCACTTTTGCGTATTGTGAGTTTATGGTAGCGTTATCTGTATCGGTAACCATAACTACTAGTTCCAAATTCTCCACTACGTATTCTGGAGACAGTTGAGTGCTAAGTGTTGTTTTGTATTCTTCCAAAGCAGGCGTGCTTGTGATGTTATTTCCAAAAATATCGGTTAGGGAAGCTCGTAGCACATCATCATGTACAAAACCTACTATGGGGTCTCCTTGTTGATAATACTGGCTGTTAGGGTCGTTATTGAGATAGTTAACTTGATCCGCAATAATCCCATCTTCTACTAAGTACACAACTAGCTTGTTGCCTGTGAGACCTTCTTCGCTAGATACACTTATAGTAGCATTTAATGTACTTCCATTTATGCTGGATGAAATGCCAATCCCCATAGCTGAATCTTCACCGGCCATACTGGTAACATCTGTAGCTTCGTAAGGTGGGCTCCAGTTTGAAGTACGGTTCAATCTACCAGTTGGGAAACCAAAAACTTCAAACTCTTGGCGTAGCAGCTCTTCAAAAGCAACGGTCATCTCGTCGTTGTTGTGTATGGCAACTACGGTGATATTATCAGTGATGTCGTGGACTTTTTCAATAGCCTCGGTCACACGGGGGCAGTAGCCGCACCAAGTACCGGTGTGGTCCTCTATACTAACTTTTCTTTTGGGCACGACAACACTGAACGTTTCGGTCTCGGTTGTTGCGGTTGTTCCATTGTTGTCAAATTCGGCATAAACCTCGAAGGTTCCTTCCACATCAGAACTGAAAGTACTTTCTTCTAAGGCTGTACCATCTACATAAAAGGTGGCCCCAGCCGAAATATCGGTACCATCCTCATCGAAAAGAGCAAAGTCCACAGCTTGGTTTCTAAGGGAAGCAGGTCTATAGACTAGGCCAACTTCAATTTGGGTAACGGTATCATCTTCCAAAAAAGATGAAAAATCTTCACTTTTGGTACAGCTCGTCAAAGTGAGAGTTGCAAGTGCGATAATAAATAATGCTTTCAATTTCATAGTAATTTTCAAAATTATAACTAGTGGTTAAAATTAGGCATTTTTTTTGATATAATTGTGAACAAGCCTTTTAAATTCAATACTATAGCGGATTAGTAGGCTTTTAAAAAAACTAAAAAGTTTCAAAAAAAAGCAGTAATATTGTCTCACTTAATTTCTTAACAAACTTTTAATTATCATGAAAAATCTATTCCTAATTGCAGTTTTAATGATGGGTATAACCGGTCTTGCCCAAGACGAACTCCCCAGTATAGAGCTTACAACCTTAGAGGGCTCTACTGTAAATTTACAAAATGTAGGTCAAGAAGATGGGGTTACCATTGTATCCTTGTGGGCAACTTGGTGTGTGCCTTGTTTAAAAGAACTGGACGCAATTAGTGAAGTTTATGACGATTGGCAAGATGAAACCAATGTAGATCTTGTTGCCATCTCTATAGACGATAGCCGTACCGTAAAAAGAGTAAAGCCACTTATAAACGGTAAAAGCTGGGATTACACCATACTTCTGGATACGAACAACGACGTGAAGCGCGCCTTAGGTGCCGCTACCGTTCCTTTGACACTTTTGGTAAAGGATGGCAAAATAGTATATCGCCATAGTGGTTACAGCCCTGGTGCCGAAAACGAATTATACGAAAAAGTTCAAAAATTTTCTAAATAAAAAACGGCCCCCTGCGGCAACAACTAACAACCTATGAAAAAACTACTTTTATGCTTTGCCCTTGCGGCAACAGCCACTTCTTTAGCCCAAGATAACGGATATTTTTTCGGTGGAATGGAATCTAATATGCAGTGGCTATTGGACGACGATGGTCTAAAGATGTCCGATACCGACCCGGGATTTATAGCTCCTGAAGACCAGTTTAGGGCGAATAACTACTTTCAGCTTAATTATACCTTGGGGAAATTTACTGCCGGGGTGCAATATGAAGCATATCTCCCCAGTGCACTATTAGGGTATAGCCCAGATTTCGATGGAGGTAACGGCGTCACCAATTATTATTTGAACTTTAAGAGTGAAACATTGGACTTAACAGGTGGGTATTTTTACGAACAGTTTGGTAGTGGTCTTATCCTGAGAAGTTGGGAGGATAGGCAACTTGGTATAAATACCGCATTAAAAGGTGTTCGTGTAAATTTCACCCCTACAGATTATCTTGAATTTACAGGAGTATACGGAAACCAGAGAAATGCCTTTGAGGTTTCTGAAGGAGTAATACAAGGACTGGATGGAAATCTAGATGTGGGTAATCTTGTCGATACAGGAGATATAGACCTTAGGATAGGTGGAAGCTATGTTGGGCGCTACGAAGATAGAGGAACTAACGATACTATACCCAGTACCGTGAATGCCTATTCTGGTCGTGCAGATTTTACGTTCAAGAATGTGTACGGAGGAATTGAGGTAGTGTACAAAGAGCCGGATGTAATTGCCAATGAGGGGATGATAGTTTCCAATAGGCTGTACGATGGTTCGGCAATGCAGGTTAACCTTGGTTATGCTCAAAGGGGTTTCGGTATAAACAGTACGTTTAGGCGTCTTGAAAATTTCAGCTTTTATGCCGATAAGTTGGCTGAAGGAAATCAATTTAATCAGCAGCTTATCAATTATGTACCAGCGTTGACCAAGCAACAGGATTATCTGCTCACCAATATTTACGTATACAATTCGCAGCAAGATTGTTAACGGACGAACTGGAACAGCGTGCAGGTGAAGTAGGAGCCCAGACCGATGTGTTTTACACCTTTCCAAAAGAAAGTATTTTTGGGAAGTACAAAACCAAGGTTGCCGCAAACTTTTCCTATTGGGGTGGGTTGGAAGCGACATTTAATGAAGACTTAAGTTACGAAGCTGAATTTATTGGTTCTGGAGACCGATACTTCAGGGATATAAATTTTGAGATAAAGAACCGTTGGACAAAGTCATTCAGGTCTGTACTTACATTTCAAAATGTTATTGCAGACAAGGGAGTCGTGCTTGGAGGCCCATTGGGGGTGCAAGGCGATATAAACGCTAGTATTGGGGTGATTGAGGGAACGTATAGTTTTAGTGGTAGTCGTTCTGTGCGCGTTGTAGCACAACATTTATGGACCGAGGACGATAGAAAAAACTGGGCAGGTGGCGTGGTAGAATATAACTTTAACTCTCACCTGAACCTTTATTTTGCAGACTCTTATAATTACGGGGGAGAAGGAGAGATACACTACTACAACATAGGTGGGAGCTACTCAAAAGGAAGGACAAGATTCTCGATGAACTATGGTCGCCAGCGTGGTGGATTGATATGTGTTGGAGGAGTTTGTAGGTTCGTTCCAGAGAGCAACGGACTTTCAGCAAGCCTAGCCGTTACGTTTTAATAACTTATATAATAAAATTGAAAGAGGAGGGTAATATACCCTCCTTTTTTGTTTGCTTACTTTTTATGGTTTATTTGTGAGGTGCAACATAGAACCCATAGAAAGTATATCTGTCTTCCTTTTTTGAATACTTAGACTTTTGTTGCTGTCCTAAGTTTAAAACCTGCTATTTGAAATAAAAGCCAAAAGGTTGTCTTTACTATTATTTTACGTTTGAACATAAAAAAGCCTGCAGTTCTCTCTGCAGGCTTTCATTTTTTATCGTTCAGATGATGTTATCTTACAATAACCTTTGTGGTTTGTGAAGCACCTTTGTTGTTGGTAAGAACTACCATATAGGTTTGCGCTGCAAGATCTGCAACGTTCACTTGATTTAAGCCTTGCTCTAATTGCTGTTGGCTAACGATTCGTCCTTGGATATCGTACATGGTGAATATGAGTTCTTCGTTTGCATTTACTTCAACGGTATTGTTCACCATTGTTGAAATGATAGCGGCATTAACTGCATTTGCTTCTTCAATGCTCAAAAGGGCTGGGTCGTAAACATAGGTAAAAGTTAAATCGTCACCTATTTCATTGCCGGCGCCATCTACTTCGTAAAATCTAAAAACATAGGTTACAACATCAGAGCCTCCAGTGGGCAAGTGCTTAAAGTGGTCACCACTTGAAGTTTGAGTTTGTTGTGGAGCAATTACTACGGCATCATTGATAGGGTAGTTCTGTCCAATGGTAACACCGGTATAACAAAGTCCAAAGCATATCTCAAGGTCGCTACCATCAGAGTTATTGGCACTTACGAACTCAATTCTCATATTGATATCGTTAGTGGTATTTTCATTGGTGACAAAAAAGGGAAGATTTGCCTCAGGAGCAATGGAGCTTCCAATAGTTATCGTCTGTCCATCAGTAATAGGGTCTCCCGCATGGGTAGCTACAGAAAATTGTGCGTTTGCAACAAAACCGGCTACCAACATCGATAAAAGTGATGGTTTTTTCAACATAATAATTAATTTTTGAAAGTATATTAGGAGTGCAAAATATATATAACAGGGCATAATTCTATGGCTTTATAAAAAAAAATGAAACTACAAAAGGTTAAACGGTAAAAAAATCGTTCTTAAGTGTGTAACAGACTGTTACCCTACTGTTGTTATAGGCTTTCCTGTAAAATTTTAACATTTAAATACGTTGCGTTTTTTGTTGATTTTTAGCTAAAATCATATATATTTGAAACGCTTTTTAACAGAAAATAAACCTTAAATTAATAACAATGTCAAAAAAATTACTAAGCGGATTAGTGTTGTCTTTTTTTGCAATAAGTGCATTTGCACAAACTATTGTGTCTACAACACCAGAGGATAAAAAAGTTATCCTCGAAGAATTCACTGGGATAAACTGTGTGTTTTGCCCAGATGGTCACGCCATAGCGCAAGCTATTCAAGATGATAATCCTGGAAATGTATTCCTTATAAATATTCATACTGGTGGTTTTGCAAACCCTAGCGGTGGGCAACCAGATTTTAGAACTCCGTTCGGTTCAGCAATTGCAGATCAAAGTGGGTTAGTGGGATATCCAGCGGGTACCGTAAATAGACATATATTCCCAGGACAATCCCAAAGTGGAGATCCTGATGATACTGCTATGAGCCGTGGTGCTTGGGCAGGAGCTTCAAATGATATCTTGGGACAGGCGTCTTACCTTAACATGGCTGTTGAGGCAGAGGTAGATGTTCAAACTAACGAGCTAACTGTACACGTAGAAGCATACTACACTGGAGACAGCCCAGAGGCCACAAATATGCTGAATGTTGCATTGTTGCAAAATAACACCCTAGGACCACAAACAGGTGGAAATATGGGTAACGAATATGTTCGCCAACACAGATTGGTACATTTAATCACCGGACAATGGGGCGAGTCTGTTTCTCCTACAACTGCAACATCTTTTATAGACAGAACGTATACTTACACTATCCCCGCAGGTTATAACAGTGTACCTGTAGAATTGGCCGATCTTGAATTGGTTGTGTTCATGACAGAGACAACCCAAGAGATCATAAGTGGAAACGGAGCTTATCCAACCTTCACTAACTTGGCGAATGCAGATGATGTTAACCTAAGATCTATCCAGGATGTTCCTGAACTGTGTGCCGAAACTTTAGCGCCAGTAATAAACATCCAGAATAATGGAGCTAACGACCTTACATCTTTGGACATTGAGTACTCTATTAATGGTGGAACTCCAGAAACATATACTTGGACAGGACTACTTACATCGCTTCAAAACGAAGACGTTGAACTCCCAGAAGTAAGTTTTACTATGCAGGCAACCAATACCATAGATGTAACCATCCCTAACGACGATGACAACTCAAACAACGATGCAACTTCTTCTTTTGACCAAGCAGTAAACGGTACAGGTACCGTGTATATGGAGCTCAACACAGATCAGTACG
This sequence comes from Marinirhabdus gelatinilytica, assembly GCF_003353425.1. GTDB lineage: Bacteria > Bacteroidota > Bacteroidia > Flavobacteriales > Flavobacteriaceae > Marinirhabdus > Marinirhabdus gelatinilytica. The sequence continues at coordinate 17,941 of NZ_QRAO01000005.1, read as the reverse complement.
GAAGTGAAGTGCGTTGGAATGTAACAGATGTAGACGGAAACGTTCTATACAACGGAGGCCCTTATGGTAACAATACTACTATAAATGAAACCTTCCAATTAGATGCAGGTTGCCATACCTTTAACCTAATCGACACCTACGGTGACGGTGGAGGGGCTGTAACACTTACCGATTCTGATGGAACTGAAATATACAGCACCAATGGTGCTTACGGCTCTGGAGAGTCTCAAAACTTTGGTTCAGACGGTGTACAGATTCTAAGTGTTGGAGAAGTAACAGCGCAACAAGTGGTAATCTATCCTAACCCAGCAACAGACGTGTTGAACGTTAAAAATGCTGAAACAGGTTCGATTGCTGTTTTTGATATCCTTGGAAAAAAGATTATCGAATTGAACGATCTTTCCTTGAACGAAGCTATAAACGTTTCAACATTACAGGCAGGAACCTATCTGGTTAAAATTTCAGTAGGTGGAACTGTGACAACCGAGAAATTCATCATTTCAAGATAATTGAATTTAATATAAATTGGTAATTAAGGCTTCCTGAAAAGGGAGCCTTTTTTGTAAAAAAAAGATAATGGACTATACGATCAATAATGAAGAAGTAGTGTTCGACAATCATTACAAGATGCTGAAGGCAAATGTGAGCTACGATACATTCTCTGGAGACAACATTACCACCACTAGGTTTGCGTTCCATAGGGGCGATTCTGTAGCCATTCTGTTGTTTGAAAAGGATTCGTCCTCAATATTGTTGACCAAACAGTTTAGGTACCCAACTACGCGGCACGATGAGGGGTGGATTTTTGAAATCCCAGCAGGCTCTATGGAAAAGGATGAGTGCCCACTTACCTGCATCATTCGGGAAACCGAAGAGGAGATGGGCTACAAGGTGTATCAGCCAAATCAAATCTCAAATTTCTATACCTCCCCAGGTGGCTCAACCGAACGCTGTTATCTTTTTTATGCTGAAGTAACCCCAAGGGATAAAACAAGCAAAGGTGGTGGCATGGATAGTGAAAATGAAGATATTAAAACCGTGAAGCTCCCTATTTCAGAAATGGATAGTTGGCTTTCAGAAAAAATCTTTGATGCTAAGACCATCATTGCGCTACAATGGTTTATGGCACATAAAATCTAGCCTTTGTATTTAAGTGGAAGATGTACCACGCTTTTGGTTTCAAAAAAATCTTCCTCGAAATAATCGGTTAGTTTATATATACTTGCTTTGGGAAAAGGTTGAAGTTCTTCGGTAAGGTCTCCACCTTTTAGGTATAGGATTCCGTTTTTCAGTTCGTGGTTGCTCTTCTTTGCCACGTTGTTCCGTACCCACCTTACAAAAGTCTCCATTTGCGCAACGGCGCGGCTTACAATAAAGTCGTAATGGTCGGTGATGGTCTCCACTCTTCCATTGGTTATTTTTACGTTTTGCAACTGGAGGCCTTGCGTTACTTCTTGAACCACTTTTATCTTTTTTCCAATGCTGTCTACCAAGTGGAACTGGGTCTCTGGAAATAGTATGGCCAAGGGGATGCCTGGAAAGCCACCACCCGTGCCTACATCAAGAATCCTTGAGCCCTGAGCAAATGGTTGCACCTTTGCGATACCCAAGGAATGCAGCACGTGTCTAAGGTACAACTCGTCAATATCCTTTCTGGAAACCACGTTTATTTTTTGGTTCCAGTCCTTATAAAGGTGTTCCAATTTTTCAAATTGAAGTGTTTGTACCTCAGTAAGTTGTGGGAAATATTTTTCTAAAAGTTCCATAGCGTACGTAATAGCTGCAAAAGTAGTGCTTCTTTTATAACTTTTTATTTTGGGTAGAGAAATTTTGATTTACAATGCGTATTTTAGCCGTTTAATATTCAGGAGCAATCCTGAAGGCAAACCCAAAATTGTGAATACTCCTCAAATAAAATTTTCCCGTGTCGATTCAGCCAAGTTTTTCAGGACACTCAATAAACGAGTAAATACCTATTTTAAGGAAAACGAAATCGCTAGAACGGGCAATTGGAAGCTCCACGTGAAGACCATAGTGATGTTTTCGTTGTACCTGTCGCCATACTTTCTTTTGCTTACCTTAAATTTACCAACCTGGGCGCAAATACTCCTTACCATTGTAATGGGAATAGGAATGGCCGGTGTTGGGATGAACGTGATGCACGATGCCAACCATGGCTCATATTCGTCAAAAAAATGGATCAATAAAATTATGGGGGGAAGCCTTTACATACTGGCGGGTAACGTATACAATTGGCAAGTACAGCACAATGTGTTGCACCATACGTATACAAATATCCACGGTCACGACGAAGATTTGGACGCTGGCCGTATTATCAGGTTTTCTGAGCACGCAAAGTGGCGAAGGTTTCACCGCTTTCAACATGTATACAGTGTTTTCTTGTATGGGTTGCTCACGTTCAATTGGATGCTCACGGCCGATTTTAAACAAACAAAACGCTACCTGTCCAAAAAACTTTCCTATGGAAAATTTCCAAAGCCTTCAGTACAGTGGACAACCTTATTTATTACCAAGGCAATTTATGTTGCTATCTGGATCGTGCTTCCTATCCTGTTTTTCGATATCGCTTGGTGGAAGATATTGATAGGTTTCTTTTTAATGCACTACGTAGCTGGCTTGATCTTGAGTATTGTTTTTCAGTTAGCGCACGTTGTGGGCGATACACAAATGCCCCTTCCTGATAACACGGGGAACATGAAGAATACTTGGGCGATACACCAATTGTTCACTACGGTAAACTTCAGCACCAAAAATAAAATAATGAATTGGTTTACGGGAGGATTGAACCACCAAGTGGAACATCATATATTCCCAAACATTAGTCATGTTCATTATACCAAGATTTCAGAAATAGTAAAGAAAACGGCTCTTGAGTTCAATTTGCCGTATAACGAATATAAAACTACCCGAAGTGCTATAATAGCGCACTTTAAGCATTTAAAAGCAATGGGCGTTAACCCTGCAATACCAGCCTAAATTATGAGCAACCAACTTTCCGATCGTGTAAACAACATGGCAACCTCTGCAACACTTGCAATGGCGGCGAAAGCCAGGGAATTGCGAGAAGCTGGAAAAGATATTATTGGCCTTAGTCTGGGTGAACCGGACTTTACCATTCCAGAATTTGTAAAAGAAGCTGCCATTAAAGCCATTGAAGAAGATTACCATAGCTATACTCCGGTAGATGGGTACACGGAGCTCAAAAAAGCAGTGGCCAAAAAGTTTGAACGAGACAACAATCTAGACTACAGCTTGTCACAAATCGTGGTCTCTACGGGAGCAAAACAAACCTTGGCAAACCTTGCACAGGTATTGCTGAATAAAGGTGACGAAGTATTGTTGCCAGCTCCTTATTGGGTAAGCTATGCAGACATCAGTAAAGTTGCAGGAGGTGTGCCCGTTGAGATTAAATCTTCTATTGAAACAGATTTTAAGGTAACCCCACAAGCGCTTGAAGCGGCCATTACACCCAAGACAAAAATGATGATTTACAGCTCGCCCTGTAACCCTAGTGGATCTGTGTACAGCAGGGAAGAGCTTCGTGCCCTAGCCGATGTTCTGGTAAAACACCCACAGATAATCGTAGTGAGCGATGAGATTTATGAGCATATAAATTTTACTGACGATCGTGTTTCCATGGCACAGTTTGAAGATATGTACAGTCGTACCGTCACCGTGAACGGAGTGTCCAAGGCATATTCTATGACCGGATGGCGTATAGGCTATATGGGTGGTCCAGAATATATTGCCCGTGCCTGTACAAAGATGCAAGGGCAGGTTACCAGTGGTGCCAATTGTATTGCCCAGCGTGCTACAATAGCGGCATTGGAGAACCCGCCGAGTAAAATCCAATATATGGTAGATGCTTTTAAAGAGCGCCGTACATTGATATTGGACTTATTGAATGATATCCCTGGTTTCAAAACGAACGAGCCAGAAGGAGCCTTTTACGTATTTCCCAATGTTTCCCACTACTTCGGAAAAACCCTTAACGGGAAAAAAATTGAAAATGCTTCAGACTTTGCATTGTATCTGCTGGAAGAAGCCAACGTTGCAACCGTTACGGGTGAAGCTTTTGGAAATCCAGAGTGCATTAGGATAAGCTATGCCGCTTCTGAAAAGGATATAAAAGAGGCGATGAAACGCATCAAAAAGGCATTGGCTTAAAGAAGTTATATCTATGTCAAAAATCCTCCTCCTCGGTTCCGGTGAACTCGGTAAAGAACTTGTAATTGCCGCACAACGCTTAGGGCAATACACCATTGCTGTAGATAGTTACCAAAACGCCCCTGCCATGCAAGTGGCACAGGAGTTTGAAGTGATAAACATGCTGGATGGCAATGCGCTGGATGCCTTGGTTGAAAAACACAAACCAGATTTTATTGTCCCAGAGATTGAGGCCATACGTACCGAACGTTTTTATGAATACGAAAAACAGGGCTACACCGTGATACCCAGTGCCAAGGCCGCTAATTTTACGATGAACCGCAAGGCCATTCGCGACCTTGCTGCAAAGGAGTTGGGGTTAAGGACAGCAGCCTATAGATACGCAACTTCCGCCAAGAGTTTACAGGCAGCTGTAGCCCAGATAGGGATGCCATGTGTTGTAAAACCTTTAATGTCTTCCAGCGGAAAAGGACAAAGTACCATAAAGACCGAGGCCGATATACAAAAGGCTTGGGACTACTCCCAAGAAGGTTCCCGTGGCGACGTGGCCGAAGTGATCGTAGAAGCGTTTATAGATTTCAACTATGAGATTACCCTTCTTACCGTAACCCAACGCAATGGGGAGACCCTGTTTTGCCCTCCCATTGGGCATAGGCAGGAACGGGGCGATTATCAAGAAAGCTGGCAACCGGCCAGTATGGAAAGTGCCCATTTAAAGACGGCGCAGGATATGGCCGCAAAAGTAACCGAAGCCCTAGGGGGCGCAGGAATTTGGGGTGTTGAGTTTTTTGTGGGGGATGATGGGGTGTACTTTTCTGAACTATCCCCACGACCGCACGATACAGGGATGGTAACGTTGGCGAACACACAAAATTTTAATGAGTTTGAATTGCATCTCCGTGCCGTATTGGGGCTTCCCATAGCCGAAATTACCCAAGAGCGTATAGGTGCCAGTGCCGTGATTTTGGCAAAAGGCCATAGCGATAACCCAACATTTTCGAATATTGGAACCATAGCTGCAGCTCCCAAAACCGATTTTAGATTATTTGGCAAACCAACTTCCCGTCCCTATAGGCGTATGGCTGTTGTGCTAACCTACGATGTCTTAAATGGTGATGTCTTAGCAGTTACACAGCGTGCAAAGGAGCTGGCCGCAAAAGTTGAGGTGAAGCTGTAACATGTCTACACTTTTTCTTCTGCGATTGCTTCAGAAAATAGAGCTTCGTTTTCTTCAACAAAATTTTCGAGTATCTTAAAGAAATTCAGAATGTCCTCGTCTTTATTGCCAGAATTTATGGTGACCAAACGTACAAATTCGTTTTCCTGAAAAGTTCCGTAGCCTACCATTAATTCGGCATGTTCGTAAAGGGCGGTACAGAGTTGTTGTGCGGGAATGTTCTTATAGTTGAAACATACCGAAATGGAATCGTCAAAACTATAGAGGGTATAATCGCTATTGTCTTTAATGTAATTTCGGGCAACTTCAGCCAGCTGGAATTGCTGGTCCACAATTTTTTCCAGCCCCGAAGTTCCAACACTTTTCCACAAGGTCCAAAATTTCAATGCATCGTTTCGTCTTCCACATTGAATGGAGGTTTTTCCCAGGTTGTAATCGTCGCCATCTGTCTGGTACAGATAAGCAGCATCGTTGCTGAAGGAATTGTTTAGGTGCTTTTTATCTCGAGTGACAATGATAGAGCAGGTAAGGGGTGTGCCCATCATTTTATGGGCATTTACGCTAAAGGAGTTGCTGAGCTCCAGTCCATGTACCAGGTGCTTGTATTTATTGCTGAAAATGATACTGCCGCAATACGCACCATCTACGTGCAGCCATAGATTGTGTTTTTTGCAAATTTCTGAGAGTGGCTCAATAGAATCAAAAGCACCCAATACCGTCGTGCCGGCCGTAGCATTTACAAAGAAAGGGTGGTTGCCATCCTCAATATCCTTTTCAATGAGTTTTTGAAGGGCTTCGGGAAGCATTTTTCCATAGGCATCGGTAGCCACAAAACGCACTTGGTCCCGTCCCACGCCCATTAATGAGGCATTTTTGGGAATGGAATAATGCGACTCTGCAGAAGTGTACACGATCATTTTTCCCTGGGCACCTTTCAATCTAATAGTCTCATTGAAATTATCCCTTGCCATTACCATAGCCATAAAATTGCTCATAGAGCCTCCCGGGGCAAACGTACCATCACTAGTGTTGGGATAGCCAATTAGGTTGCAAATGTTGTGTAGTATTTCTTTTTCAACTCCCACTTGTGGTCCTGCAACCTTATAGGTGTACATACTGTTGTTTAGCAGTACTGCAAGAAGGTCTCCCAATGTTGCCTTGGGATTCCTGCCTCCAAATAATTGATTGAAAAACAGTTTAGTCGCCGTTCTTGGAGTGCTTAGGATTAGGTTTTCAATGGTCGACTCAAAATTGGGGTCCGGGTTTTCTTTGAGCGTAAGGTCCAGTTGCCTAAATAGCTCTCCAGCTGGTATGGGTTTGGTTACTGGGTGTTCACCTTCGGCTTCAAAAAGTTTATGTGCGAGCTTGTTAAAAAGATCAAGTTCGTAGTTCATAGATTAGTTTTTGGGGATGTTGATTTTTTAATAATTGGTGATGTTTGTGGAGCTGCCCGTTCCCAGACCAATCACACGGTCGTAGCGTTCTCCGGGGGCACGGTAATACACTACTACTGAATAATTGTTTTCGGTCTCCCAAAAATCACCACTTATAGCTCCTTCGTCTATGCTGCCGTCACGATCTACCAACACATATTTATAGTTGTAGAAGCCTTGTTTGAACATTCTAGCATTTTGGTAGCTATCTGTAGCTTTATTGTAACGCATATAGGTGGTGCCATCTATAGTGTAGTTGTTGAAATTTCCGTAGATGTGTATCTCCTTGTCCTCCAAAGCCTCAAAATATTGAAGGTTGAAGTGTACAATAGTATATTCAGCTTCAATAGCTTGGTTTTGGGCATTGATATTACGCACCACAAAGCCTCCATTAATATCGGGATTGTACGTGTAGGGGCGGTCGCTTCGGTCTATATCCGTATATAGAAAATGTTCGTAGAGGTCGTTCAGTTCAATTCGCCTAATGGTATTATTGGCAGCCCGTATATCTTTATTGTCAAAATTGTGGAACTCGTTGCCCCCACCAAAAGCTGCTTCCTTATCATACCTATAAATCAGCTCGGTGCCTATTGTGTATTGTGGTACAAGATCGGTTATGGCAGTCTTTATGTTTCCGTTTTGCAGTACCAGTGTTTTTACATTCCGTTTTGGGTTTATGAGTATTTCCGAAGGGGAATCTATGGTAAACTGTACTACTTGGTCGTTTTTGATGCGCCTTAAGTCTCTAGCCCTTTTAATTTCCACACCAACACTCACGAGGTTTTCCTTGACAATAAATTTTCGGGAGAAAACTATGTTGCCATCATCATCAGAAAAGGTGATAAGGTAATTTCCACTTTTTGTGATGCCGCGCGTTTCCCTGTTTGGGATGGTGAGGAAATAGTGGGAAAATATTTGTAGTGTATTCAAGGAGTTCTCATACGTTTCAATACGTACCTCGTCAAACCCTTGCAAATACTCGTTCTTTGAGAGGTTGCTCGGGGTCCAGTCAAAGTCATAATGATCTATCCTGTAATAAAAATCGGCTTCATTTCCGTTAAGCGCATCAAAGGAAATCCGCAATCTATCGCCCAGGTTTATAATGGGGATTCCGGCGTTATTGGGTTGTCCGGAAAACTGTATGGTTCCAATATATTCTGGCGGAGGGATTTCTTGGGCTTTTTGTGCAAAAACCTGATGGGTTATACAAGAGATAAACAATAGGGATATAAGGTGCTTTACCATGCCAACGTATTTTGAGTGGCTAAATATAAGCAATTTCTGTGCCTTCTTTAAAAACTAAAAACTAGCCACTTGAGCCATTAAAAATTTAAGATATATTCCTTGTATATTGCTAGTTTTAATTATTAAATTTGCACACCCTAAATAGAGCCATGTTGGCAATTAGGGCAAAGGCAATTTTAACACATATATCCTATGTCCAAAGACATTAAGATTAAAAAAGGTCTTACCATAAACCTGAAAGGCGAAGCGGAAAAAACGCTATCCAAAGCTCCACGTTCCAGGACGTTCGCCATTAGACCAGCCGATTTCCACTTAACCACTCCAAAAATGGTGGTGAAGGAAGGGGCAAAGCTTCAAGCAGGAGAAACTCTTTTCTATTCAAAAGACAACGAAGCCATTAAGTTTGCATCACCTGTAAGTGGTACTCTTACTGCTATAGAGCGCGGTGCAAAACGTGTGATCACACGTGTGGTGATAGAAGCCGAAACACAAGACACATTTGTGGATAGTGGTAGTTTGAACGTAGCTTCTGCAACTGCTGAAGAAATCAAGAAACATTTATTGGCAACTGGTTGCTGGCCTTTTGTTAAGCAACGTCCCTACGATGTAATTGCAAACCCTGAAATTGCTCCACGGGATATTTTTATCTCAGGCTACACCACAGCACCCCTTGCGGCAGATCTTGATTTTACCCTTAAAGGAAAAGAGGCCGAATTACAGGCAGCCGTTACCGCACTGGCTAAATTGACCGAAGGTTCTGTACATATTGGTATAGGGGCCGATGGTAGCTCCCCGTTAAAAGGTATGAATGATGCGGTGCTCCATACTGTAAAAGGACCACACCCTGCTGGAAATGTTGGTACGCAAATAGCAATGATAGCTCCAATTAACAAAGGCGATACCGTATGGACAGTAGCCGCTCAAGACTTGGTTATCATAGGCGAATTGCTGCTCACAGGAAGATTTAATGCCGAAAGAGTGGTTGCCTTGGTAGGATCTTCAGTAAAATCTCCAAAGTATTATATCTCAAAAATAGGTGCCGAAGTTTCCACATTTGTATACGATAGCGGTCTCAACGAAGAAAACGTCCGTGTAATTAGTGGCGGCGTACTATCGGGTACTCAAATTTCCCCAAAAGGACATTTAGGGTACTATTCAAACACGGTAAGCGTAATTCCTGAAGGTGACGATTACGAATTCTTTGGTTGGAACAAACCTATCTTTAATAAAATATCAACGTCACGGGCGTTGACGTTCTCTTGGTTAACCCCTAAGAAAAAATTTGAACTCGATACTAATACCAATGGTGAGCACAGAGCTTTTGTGGTTACGGGAAATTATGAAGAGGTGTTCCCGCTGGATATGTACCCATTGCAATTATTAAAGGCGTGTATGGTACAAGACCTAGATGCTATGGAGGCAATGGGGATGTACGAGGTGGCACCAGAGGATTTTGCGCTAACGGAGTTTATTTGTGTTTCCAAGCAACCGCACCAACAGATTATTAGAAACGGGCTGGACTTAATGTATAAAGAAATAGGATAATTGTTCATTTTGAAAAAAATGAAAAATATATAGTATATGGGATTGAAGCAAAAATTACATACGCTCAAAGAAAAATATAAGGGCACCAAAATGGCTCCGGCATTCAATGCGTTGCACACCTTTTTGTATCTGCCTAATGAGACTACCCACGGCGGAACACACATTAAAGTGGCCGACGACCTAAAGCGTACCATGAATATCGTGATCATGGCCTTGGTGCCTTGTTTGATCTTTGGGATGTTCAATGCTGGGTACCAGCATTATGCTGCTTTGGACAGCACGCTGCGAAATGCTCCTCTGGAAAATTTCTTTACCTGGGACAACTTCATCATGGGATGCTGGACAGTACTTCCTTTGGTAATCGTCTCGTACGGTGTGGGACTGCTTATTGAATTTATTTTCGCCGTGATAAAAGGTCACGAAGTGGAAGAAGGTTATTTGGTAACGGGAATGCTCGTACCATTGATCGTTCCTGTAGACATTCCTTTATGGATGCTTGCAGTGGCCGTAGCCTTTGGAGTGGTGATAGGTAAAGAGGTATTTGGCGGTACGGGAATGAACATCTTGAACCCTGCCTTGACCATACGAGCCTTTTTGTTCTTTGCCTATCCAACGTGGATGAGTGGTGACAAAGTATGGGTGCACGGAGCTGTAGAGCGACAAAAGGAAATCTTGGCTGGTGCTAATGTAGATGCCATCTCTGGTGAGACCATTCTAGGTAGCTATGCACAAAACCAAGAAGTGGTTTATAGCCTCTGGGATATGTTCTGGGGCTTTATACCTGGGTCGGTTGGAGAGACTTCAAAACTGCTGATCATCGTAGGTGCGTTCATATTGATCTTTACCAAGATAGGTAGCTGGAGGATTATCTTCAGTACCTTGGTAGGAGCTTTGGTGATGGGGCTAATTTTCAACGGAGTTGTTTCAGCAGGATGGATTGGTGAAAGCTCGAAATTCTTTGGTTTGATGAACGTTCCTTTCTGGCAACACCTTATTATTGGTAGTATCTTGTTCGGTGCCGTGTATATGGCAACAGACCCTGTAACCGCCAGCCAGACCAACAAAGGGAAATGGATATACGGATTTTTGATAGGTTTCATTTCAATACTGATTCGAGTTTTCAACCCGGCATACCCAGAAGGGGTTTTCTTGGCAATATTATTAATGAACGTGTTCGCACCAACAATTGATCATTACGTAATACAAGGAAATATAAAAAGAAGAGCAAAACGTCTAAAAGTTAAAACCGCGTAAGCATGGCAATTAACACTGAAAAAAATAGTTATACCGTCATTTTTGCCATTATCATGGTAGTAGTGGTTGGGTCTTTGTTGGCAGGGTTTGCCAGTGGACTCAAGCCTATGATCAAGGCAAATGAAAAGTTTGAAAAGCAACAGAACATCCTGTATGCTATGAACGTGAACGATAATGAAGGTGATAGTGATGTAGCATTTATCCCGACCGATAGGGTTGAGGAAGAGTTCAACAAGTATGTGAAAAAGCAACTTGTTATTCAAGGAGATAAGGTTGAGGAAAACGATGAAGCCTATCTTATAGACTTGAAAAAAGAGGAAACTAAAGCAAAAGATCCTTCGTACGAGCGTAGGTTACCATTGTTCGTAGGTGAGAAAGAAGGAAAAGAAGTATACGTAATTCCCGTACGGGGAAAAGGACTTTGGGATGCTATCTGGGGCTTTGTAGCCGTAGATAAGACCATGACCATACAAGGGGTATACTTCGATCACAAAGGTGAAACCCCAGGTTTAGGAGCCGAAATAAAACAACGTTATTTTATGGATGATTTTACTGGTGAAAGTTTCCTAAACGGAAATGCTTTTGAAGGAATTGCCGTAGCCAAAGGAAATAACGACCCTAAAAATACCGACACGACCGATAATGAAGTAGATGCCTTGGCAGGAGCTACTATTACCGGCGATGGTGTTTCGGCTATGTTGAGAAAGGATGTGAAAATGTATGTTCCTTATTTCAAAAATCTGAATAAATAGAAAATAACGATGTCAGGCTGAGAAAATTCGAAGCCCAATTCAATATAATATAATTTTTAATTATGGCATTATTATCAAAAAAAGAGAGAGGATTGATATTAGATCCACTGGCAGACAATAACCCAATTACCATTCAGGTACTGGGGATTTGCTCCGCACTCGCAATTACGGCCCAGTTAAAGCCGTCTATCGTAATGGCCATTTCGGTACTGTTCGTAATGGGAGTGGGTAACGTTGTAATTTCGTTAATGCGAAATATTATCCCCTCAAAAATTAGGATCATCGTACAGCTTATCGTAGTGGCAACTTTGGTTATTATAGTAGACCAAGTGTTAAAGGCATTCGCGTATGAACTTAGTAAGGAACTCTCGGTATTTATTGGGCTTATTATTACCAACTGTATTATTATGGGGCGTTTTGAGGCCTTTGCTCTAGGTAATGGCGTTTGGCGTTCTTTCCTTGATGGAATAGGTAATGCAGCTGGATACGGAGTTATTTTAATAATCGTTGGTTTCTTTAGAGAACTCTTGGGTAGTGGAACATTATTCGGTTTCGCTGTATTGGGAGATCCTGTGGAGAAAACAGGCCTTTACGCCATTGGGTACGAGAACAACGGTTTTATGGTACTGCCTCCTATGGCCTTGATAGTTGTAGGAATTATAATCTGGGTACAACGTAGCCGTAATAAAGCCCTTATCGAGGAAAATTAAAAATGTATTGATTCCCTCTTTTGAAGGGAGCTAGGGGGATATTGCCCCTTTAAAAAATTTAATATGGAACATTTAGAGCTATTTTTTAAATCCATCTTCGTAGACAATATGGTATTCGCATACTTCTTGGGTATGTGCTCTTATCTTGCGGTGTCTAAGAAAGTGAGTACGGCCGTTGGCCTTGGTGCTGCGGTTATCTTTGTATTAACAGTAACCGTCCCACTTAACTGGTTGTTGGACCAATACATTTTACAAGAAGGAGCCTTAACTTGGTTAGGGCCTGAGTTTGCAGACTACGATCTAAGCTTTCTCTCGTTCATCCTGTTTATTGCAACCATTGCAACAATGGTACAGTTGGTAGAGATAGTTGTTGAAAAGTTTTCACCATCCCTATACAACTCATTGGGTATTTTCTTGCCACTTATTGCTGTAAACTGTGCAATTTTGGGAGGTTCGTTGTTTATGCAATCGCGTGATATCGCTTCTTTCGACCTAGCATTAAATTACGGTTTCAGTTCAGGTATTGGTTGGTTCTTGGCCATCGTTGCCATAGCCGCTATCCGTGAAAAAATAAGATACAGTAATGTTCCTGCTCCCCTTCGAGGATTGGGTATCACATTTATTATAACTGGTTTAATGGCGATTGGTTTTATGAGTTTTGGAGGAATGCTAACAGGCGGAGACGAAGAAACCCCTACATTAGACAGTAACCCAGAAAATATAGGTATCCAATCTGGAGATACGCCAATAAATAATACTGAAAAAGAGACCGCTCAAATTGAAGTTTCAAAACTAACACAGCAATAATATGTTTTTAGCAGCAAGTACATTGGGAGTTGTAGTAGCCACGGTCATAGCCTTTTTGGTATTGACACTCTTGTTGGTGGCGCTTTTGTTATTTACGAAGCAAAAGCTATCTCCATCTGGTCCCGTGACCATCACTATTAATGATGAAAAGAAAATCGAAGTAGAAAGTGGCGGAACGTTACTTTCAACACTTGGAGGCAATAAAATTTTCCTTCCTTCTGCCTGCGGTGGAGGTGGGACCTGCATACAGTGCGAGTGCCACGTGTTAGAAGGTGGAGGTGAAGCACTACCTACCGAGACACCACACTTTAGCCGAAAAGAATTAAAAGCCGGAGCAAGGCTTTCTTGCCAAGTAAAGGTGAAGCAGGATATGAACATCCATATCCCAGAAGAGGTGTTCGGTATCAAAAAATGGGATGCTACCGTAGTGCGTAACTATAACGTGGCTTCCTTTATTAAGGAATTTGTAGTAGAGATCCCCCAAGATATGAACTACAAGGCAGGAGGGTATATCCAAATAGAGATCCCCCCCTGTGAAGTAAAGTATGAAGATATTGACATTACCGCACACCCCGAAGAACACGATACACCAGATAAATTCCAAGCAGAATGGGATAAGTTTGGACTGTGGCCATTGGTGATGAAAAATACTGAAACTGTAGAGCGTGCGTACTCCATGGCTTCTTACCCAGCTGAAGGACGCGAGATCATGCTCAACGTTCGTATTGCCACACCCCCTTGGGATAGAGCAAAAAACCAATGGATGCAAGTAAACCCTGGAATTGCCTCATCGTATATCTTTAATCTGAAGAAAGGTGATAAGTGTGTGATTTCTGGTCCTTATGGTGAATTCTTCATCAACCATTCTGAATCTGAAATGCTGTACGTAGGCGGGGGAGCAGGAATGGCACCTATGCGTTCTCACCTGTATCACTTGTTCAAAACTTTGAAAACAGGAAGAAAGGTAACCTATTGGTATGGTGGGCGTTCCAAGCGAGAGTTGTTTTATTTAGATCATTTCCAGCAATTGATGGACGAATTCCCTAATTTCAAATTCTATCTCGCACTTTCAGAGCCTTTGGAGGAAGATAACTGGAAAGTTAAAAAAGATATCAATGATGAAGAAGGAGACGGTTTTGTAGGGTTTATCCACCAAGTGGTAATAGACAATTATCTGAACCATCACGAAGCACCTGAAGATATCGAATTATACTTCTGTGGACCTCCATTGATGAACCAAGCTGTTCAAAAAATGGGAGAAGATTTCGGAATTCCAGACGAACATATCAGATTCGATGATTTTGGAGGTTAGAGATCTATAAAACTAAAATATTGACAATAAACCGCATACAATTTGTATGCGGTTTTTTTATACCGGTCTTTAATCGATTTTAAGTTTCTGAACAACGATAAAATAATTTCTACTTAACATTTTTTTATAAGTTTAAAGCTTCAACGTATTGTAGTACACTACAATAGAAAAATGAAGCCATGAGATTAAATGTATTTGCGTCAATAATTTTTTTTGTAGTTTCCACTACATCATTTTTTGCCCAGATTCCTTATTTAGGTGAAGCATCAGATTATATGCCCAGTGAGCATCCCACAAAGGTGGTACATCCAACCAATTTTTATATAACTGAACCAGCTCGCGATTTCCCACAAGTAGTAGATCGTTCAATCTTTCAGGGTAAAGTTGTGCCTCGAGGTGCTACTGGACCAGCCAATAGTTTGAGTCCAAAACGCCAACGGAAACTGGATTATCTTAATTCAGCTGGAGAGAGCCCCTCCCAGATAGACCCACTTATGCAAGGAGCAGGGTCTTTCAGCAGAGCCTCTGAGACAAGAGCACCTATTGTAGATTTTGAAGGAATAGGTCTCAATGTTTCCCCTCCAGATCCCTCTATGGCAGTGGGTCCCAATCATATAGTGACTATGGAAAACGGATTGTGGTCCGTTTATGATAAATCTGGAAACCAAGCGCCAGGTTTCCCGAAAAACTTGACCGATCCGCTTTCGGCTCCAGGAAGCACGGCCAATGCCGGAGACCCAATAGTAATGTACGATCGCCAAGCAGATAGGTGGTTCATTTCCCAATTCCAACTACCTGGTAGCAACACCTTTTTAATAGGTATTTCAACAACTAGCGACCCAACCGGGACTTATTATGTGTATGAGTACAATCTGGGTGCTGGCAACGATTACCCGCATTATGGGGTATGGGGAGATTCCTATGTTACTGCAGGGAACTTTTCCGGAGCCCAAAAAGTGTACACATTTAATAGAACTAAAATGCTAGCGGGGGACAGTAGTGCAGAAATTGTAGGCTTTTCACCAGCAAATTTAGGGACAAGTGGTTTTGCAGCGCCAATACCGGTACATTCTGAGAGAGATGTTACGCCTACGGGGCCTATTAAAATTGTATTCTATCAAGATGATGCATTCAGTGGAGTGGCAACGGACCATATAGGTTTGTGGAACATTACGATGGATTGGAATAATATCGGCGCATCTACAATTTCAGGAAAAAACCAGATTCCTACAGCCAGTTTCGATGCTGCAATAGCAGGTGGGTTTTCAAACTTGGAACAACCCGGAACTACACAGCGAATAGATGCCATTGTTGGTGCGGTTATGAATATGTGCCACTGGTACGAATTTGGATCACACCAATCTATAGTAATGAATTGGGTGGTAGAGATTCAGGACGGAACACAAAAATCAGGTATCCGTTGGGTAGAGCTGAGAAGTACCGATAACGGTGCCTCATGGAGCGTGTACCAAGAAGGAACATTTACAGATCCTGCTGGAGCGACTGTTGCTCAAAAAGAATCAGTTTTTATGGGTTGCATCACTATGGATGAGGACGGAAACATTGGTTTGGGATACACCAAAACAGGAGCCAGTACATTTCCCTCGCTCTACTATACAGGACGTTTGGCTACAGACCCCTTGGGAACTATGAGCTTTGGTGAAAACCTAGTGGTTTTGGGAACCAACTCTGTAACAGGAAACGATAGATATGGAGATTATGGACAAGGCGTTACAGACCCCAGTGACGACAAAACATTTTGGGTGACTTCGGAATATTCTGGCGATGGCGGTACAAACGGAAGACAAGTACGTATATATTCCTATAAAATTGAGCCCGACTCACCAGAGATCAGCTTTGCTACTACTTCTGAAAGTATTTCTGAAAGTGACACAGCCTGTTTTACCGATATTGATGTACCACTAACCATTGGCCTGGGTCCTTCACAGGATGCAGTAGTAACATTCTCTATAAATGGTTCTAGTACCGCTACAACCAATTTAGATTTTGAATTATTGACCAATAGCGTAACATTCTTGGCAGGGGAGACAGCTAATAAACTCATGTCGTTGCGAATTTACCACGACGGATTTGTTGAGGTAGATGAAACCGTTGTGATAGATTTTACCGTGAATGCCAATGGAGGTGATGCTACAGCAAATCCTAATGGCGATCAATATACACTCACGATTTCCAGTACAGATGCTTCTCCAGCAGTTACAAGTACTACTGCGTTATTAAATGAAGATTTTGAATCGGTTCCAGCTGGTTGGGCTATTATAGACCAAGATGGAGATGGAAATAATTGGGCAATAGGGATCCCTCCAGGTCCGCCAGCCCACTTGGTTACACAAAAACTATTTTCTCAATCTTGGGCCGGAAGTGCCTTAACACCAGATAACTATTTGCTTACAAATGAAATTACAATTCCAGCAAACCTTGACGCTGCTACATTAACGTACGAAGTAGCCCCGGCAACACTTACCCAAACTTGGTACGAGGAATATTATACGGTATACTGGGCGACAGATATTTCGAGCGTAGCAACTATAAATGCAAGTCCTCAAGTAAAACCAGGAGGTATAATCAACCAAGCCGTAGAAGTTGAAAATATCGACATGAGCCCCTACATTGGTGAAACAGGATATTTAATATTTAGACATCACAATTGTACAGATGAAGAATATATATCTATTGACGATATGCTACTGGAAGGAACATTTGCCACAAATGTCCAAACAGCAGTCAATACAGCAAACCCGGACCAGTTGCGCCTGAATGGTCCAGGTACTTCATTCAGTTACGACCCAACTTCCAATAACGTTATGGCAGCTATTACAAATAATAACTCTGAAAACTATGGCTGTTCCACAATTGCCGTGAGCCGAGCTGGAACTACATCACAGGGATATAATGGTAGCACTGGCAGTGACGAAGTTATGGACAAGCGTTTTACAATTTCAGCAACAAATACACCTGCCAGTGGAGATACCGCCATTACATTTTATATAGACAGTACCGAACTTTCTGGTTGGGAGACCGCAACTGGAAACACCAGTGGGACCTACGCTATGTATATAGGTAGAGAATCTGGAGGAGTACTGGAAGATGTTGTTGCGGCTACCGTAGGTGCTTTTGGTTCGCATACTACATTTACGGGTGATTTTACCGGGACAGATGGCGATTACTACTTCGGTCTCGAGACAGCTTTCGTAAGCTGTTCCGGTGTTGTCAGAACCTGGAACGGGAGTGCTTGGAGTCCTTCGGGAACCCCCGATACTTTGGATCAAGCCATTATTGCAGGAAATTATAACACTGTGGACGATGGCGACTTGGACGTTTGCCAGCTCACAGTGGACAGCGGTGCCACACTCACCGTTGGTGCGGGCGACTACCTGCGCACTGAGAGCAACATCGTTGTGAACGGCACCCTCCAGGTGGACCACCAGGGCAGCGTGGTGCAGGTGGACCCCTCTGCGACGGTGTTGAACAACGGTACGATCAACGTGGACGTGACC
>NZ_QRAO01000004.1:275268-294477 GCF_003353425.1 Marinirhabdus gelatinilytica | reverse complement strand
CTTGATAAAAGAATAATCTGCTAGATTATTTTAACCAACCAAAAAGAAACCCCCTTCCAGCAATGGAAGGGGGTTTCACTTTTTTATAGGTTAGTTTCAAAAATTGATACATTTCATTTATTTAACAGATTAATTTTAATTTTCAACGATATATTATTCTAATTATGATTAATTAACTGAGATTTAACTATATTTAAAAAATTACTGAACATACATGTGTTCACCAAATTCTGTAGAACTTCAATTAGCTAACGTTTATGAAAAAAAAACTACACCTTTTAAGTATTTGTCTCTTTTTAATTTTCAGCTTTCAAGATCAAAGTGCACACTCACAATGCAACTCAGCAAACTATAATGTCCAGGAATGTGGGCAGGAAAATATTGGGCAACAAAACTACAATCTCGAAATACAGTCTTACAATCCAAACAACTTACTTCCGCCAGGAGATACATTTTATATACATTCGGTAGCTGGGAACTCGTGGGGTGAAACCGTACACCAAACAGCCATGGATCAGGCTTTTGGGGTTGGCAACTGGACCGAAGAATTTTTTGAAACACTTGACCCAGCCGTAGTCTTTGCCCCTACTAGCCGTATAGCCTTTATCGACGGGAGCGATACATTTGCAGACGAACTTAACACGTTTCTTATGGGTAATTTACCCGCGCTGGAAACTTGGGTCTCTGGTGGAGGGATATTGTTGCTAAATTCGGCTCCCAATGAAGGTGGAAACATAAATTTTGGCTTTGGTGGTTCTACATTAGTATATTCTGACCCTAGCATTACAGGTGCCAGCAATGTAGAAGCCCCCAATCCCGCCCACCCGGTGTTATTGGGGCCATTTTTACCCACTTCCCCAACAATGAGCGGTAATTTTTATAGCCACTCAAATATCACAGGAACTGGGTTTACAAATATTCTGGTTGAAACTGGAAATCCAACCGAAACAATGCTTGTAGAAAAAGCCTTTGGTTCAGGGTTTGTGCTGTTTGGTGGTTTTACAACAAATAATTTCCATACACCTTCAATTGAAGCAAAGAACTTTACCGCCAACCTATTAGTGTATCTAGAAAGCTTATACACAGGTGGCAGCAACCCTCCAGTAATCACCTGCCCTGCCGATGTTACCATTACTGCACCTGCAGGTAGTTGTGATGCAGACTATACATTTACTTTTCCCCCAGCTTCAGATCCAGATGGTGGAACCGTAACCGTTATCCAAACCATGGGACCACCGTCTCCTGGCCCCTTTCCAGTAGGAACCACTGTTCTGGAATTTACAGCTACAAATGACGATGCACCTAATGAAACCGCAACCTGTCAATATACCGTTACTGTCCTGGACAACGAAGCCCCTTCGGTGAGCTGCCCTGGAGACCAGAACGAAAGTTTTGATGCAAACTGTACATTTGTATTGCCAGACTATACCGGCTTGGCCAGTGCAACAGACACCTGCGACCCTGCTCCAACAGTAACACAAAGTCCTCCCTCAGGTACCGTAATTAATGCTACGAGTGCTGTTACGGTTACGGCTACAGATTCCAGCGGAAATTCGGACAGCTGTACTTTTAATGTAATCTTAACCGATGATACACCACCCCTATTAGTATGTCCCGTAGACCAAAACGAAAGCGTAGACGCTTCCTGTATGTTTACTATCCCAGATTATTCCGGAATGGCTACAGCATCGGACAACTGCGGTACTATTACTTTTACACAAACCCCTCCTATGGGCACTATGGTTCCCGTGGGTACTACAAGCATAACCCTGGATGTGTCGGATGGTAATAATACCTCAAGCTGCTCTTTTAATATTATCGTAGAAGACACTACAGCTCCACTGGTATCCTGCCAAAATATTACCGTTCAATTGGACGCTAATGGCATGGCCAGTATTACCCCAGCAGATATTGTAACATCAAGCTCTGACAACTGCGGAATCGCAAGCACAGTCATAGATATAGATTCTTTTGACTGTAGCGATGTAGGATTGACACAAGTCACTGCTACCGTTACCGACACCTCTGGAAATTCCAGTATTTGCACGTCACTTATTACCATAGAAGACAACATTGCTCCTATGGCAGTTTGTCAAGATATCACTGTTCAACTAAGTGAAGGAACGGTAGAGATTGAAGCAATAGATGTTGATGGCGGAAGCACAGATGCCTGCGGAATACAAAGTAGGACAATAGATATTGACACCTTTGACTGTAGCAACATAGGCCCCAACAATGTGGTGCTTACCATTATAGACGAAAATGGCAACAGTAGTAGTTGTACTGCGGTAGTGACAGTAGAAGAAACTATTATGCCTCCGCTTGCAGTATGCCAAAATATTACGGTACCGCTATTGCCAGACGGAACAGCTATAATCCCAGCTTCGTCTTTGGACGGTGGCTCAATGGGTATTGGGTGTACAGGTACGGTTTCTGTAAATATTGACACATTTGACTGCAGCGATATTGGCGACCCCATAGAAGTTGTTTTTACTGTTACCAATGCTAATGGCGTATCCGACTCCTGTACAGCTTTTGTTAACGTAGTAGATGGATTTGACCCTACAATTGAGTGTCCCGATGATCAATTTGTAACTAGCACAGGGCCCTATGAATTACCCGATTATCTGGCCATTGGCGATGTGGTTGTAGCGGACAACTGCTTAGAGTTTACGACCGTGGTTCAAGATCCACCACCAGGAACCCTAATGGAAAACGGGTCATACAATATTTTGTTTACGGCTACAGACCCTTCACTGAACGAAGCAAGTTGCTCTTTTGTATTAACCGTAAACGATATACTGGGAACCGAAGATTTTGCAAATGCGCTTGGCACATTAACCTTGTACCCTAATCCTGCAGGTACAGTCGTTAATTTATCAAACCCAAATCTTATCGATTTAGACTCTATCACTATTTACGACATGGCGGGTCGCACAATACAGACCATTCCTCTCACTGAAACAACCTCACAAAAAAGAATAGGCCTCTCAGGGCTGGCAAGCGCCTCTTATATAGTGGTTATTTCATCCCCTTTTGGACAAATAACCAAACAACTTATAAAAGAATGATGCAGTATTTAAAATGAACCAAACCCCTACAAGTATTGTGGGGGTTATATATTTATGGTTACTTTTACGGTATGAAAAACACGATTCTTATCTGTATGGCTCTCTTTTTGGCTATGGCCTGCAGAGAAATAAACAACACCAACGAGAAAATGATGCCCGTCGAAGCAGACGGAGGGATTGGGGACGGCGCGCCTTCGTTGGATTCCTTACTCAAAGCGCAAAAAGACTCAGTGAACATACAGCAAAAAGACTCGTTATAATGTTACCTTGGCATCAATATGTACTAGGACTTATTTTTATAGTTGCGGGAGTATTTCATTTCCAGAAACCCAAGCTGTACAAACGCGTTATTCCGCCGTATTTGCCCTCGCCCAGCACCTTGGTAATAGTAAGCGGTCTTACCGAAATGATTGCTGGTTTCTTACTCCTAAATACTGAAACGCAGGTATATGGGGCCTGGGGCATTATCATACAGCTCATTCTTTTCATCCCTGTGCATATCTATATGCTTCAAAATGAAAAAGCCTCGATGAAACTTCCAAAGTGGGTTTTAATACTAAGACTGCCCTTACAATTTGCCCTTATATACTGGGCATCCCTATATATTTGAAATGAGCTTATTTTCTTCAGAAAAATTTCAGAAAGAAGAACATCTGGACCTTGCCAATGCAACTGTGCACTATATCCCTCGATTTCTTACAACCGAAACGGCAGATGATTATTTTTATAAACTCTATAAGAAGACCAAATGGCAACAGGACGATATAAAAGTTTACGGAAAAACGTATAAGCAGCCAAGGCTAACGGCACTTTATGGGGAGGCAGGAAAAAGCTACAGTTATTCAAATATCACTATGCATCCGGCTCCTTTTACACCTACACTACTGGAGATTAAACGAAAGGTAGAAAAAACTTGTCATGCAAATTTCAACATTGTACTGCTCAATTTATACCGGTATGGTTCAGACAGCAATGGCTGGCACAGTGATGATGAAAAAGAACTCGGTCCAAATCCAACAATCGCCTCGGTAAGCTTGGGAGAGGAAAGAAAATTTCAGTTGAGAAAGAAAACCGACAAAAAAATACGCCACAACATCCTACTTTCACACGGCAGCTTACTGGTCATGAAGGGAGAGACACAGCACTTTTGGCAGCACCAAATCCCGAAGACAAGAAAAAAAGTGCGTCCTAGAATTAATCTTACCTTCAGAAAGATCATTTAATATATATGATATGAATCGACAATCTATGAAAAACAATTTTACCGCTAGGGATATGGACCGGATACTAGAAATGGCCTGGGAAGACCGAACTCCTTTTGATGCCATAAAATTTCAGTTTGGCATTAGCGAACAAGAGGTCATTACTATTATGCGACGTGAGATGAAACCCGCTAGTTTCAGGATGTGGCGCAAGAGGGTTCAAGGAAGAATTACCAAGCACTCCAAATTACGAAATTCCGAAATAGATAGGTTCAAGAGCAGTCGCCAAAAGCAGATAACACACAATAAGATTTCAAAGAGAAACTAATTACCCAAAGATATCATTCAGTACAACAGCCAGCCTAATGCCCGCCTTCTGCAGCTGTTTCCGCGCTATGTCGAGGTAATCGTACATATATTTATAGCCGAGCTTCTCTCCTATTTCAGTATTGTTATACACATCAATGCACAATGCACGACTTTCGTACATCCAATCTCTTACAGTACCTTTTCGAATGGCAAGTAAGTCGTTCTTGGAAAGTTTATCGGCGTTCAAGGCAAGCTCGGTATAGGACATATTGTAGCTTTCAATCATTTTGGTATCCCATACGGTATGCAGGTTTGTACCCTCATTGAACCAGCGAACCTGAAAATCGTTTCCACCTTTATCTGCTGCAAGCCCAACGTGCAAAGGCTGATGGATATCGCCCATAAAATGGACCAACATACGTAAGTGAAACGCTTTATCTTCATTCGTGGCAGTTTTATCCCTTAACACTGCAATGCAAGTGTTTATAGCTACATAGACATCCCCCTTTTCACTTTTTTCTGAGGCCTCATACGAACTATCAAAAGGAAAGTTTACATAATGCCAAGGCCCATATTTTTGGTAAGTATTGTCGCTACGTATTTCATCCCCATAGGTAGACACAAATGCCAGCGACTCCCCGTTGAGTAACTTTTCTATGGCTTTTTTTGCTTTTTTAGTGAGGTATTGTTCGGCTATTTTTCCTGTAACACGGTGTCCCGTCCTACCCCAATCCTCAGAAGCAGCACTAAGCTGAAATGCCACAAAAACAGTAAAGAACAAAGCGAAAAGATGTTTCATGATACTATGGTTTTTTACAAAGATACCATTCATATAAGTAAGTCCCCACCAAAATAATTTGGAAAGTTCAGAAAAAATCACTTATATTTGTTTAATATCATTTTAATATCACTTTAAATTTTTCAATATGTCAAACGAAAAAACCTCCACTCCCTCCAGCGGCTATATTATGCTGTTTGTTTTTTTACTTCTGTTCCTTGGCAGTATTGCTGCTATTTTTATCACACGCTCTCCCTGGTTTGGTGCGGTGACCTTTTTCTCGCTGTTTCTACTTCCAGGATTTGTACTGGTGAACCCCAATGGATCTAGGGTACTATTGCTTTTTGGAAAATACATTGGTACTATAAGGAAAAATGGATTGTTTTGGGTAAACCCCTTCTATACAAAGCAAAAAATATCGCTACGTGCGAGAAACTTCGACAGTGAACGTTTAAAGGTAAACGACAAACTGGGAAACCCTATCATTATTAGTACTATCCTGGTTTGGCGTGTGCACGATACACACAAGGCAGCGTTTGATGTTGATAATTATGAAAATTTTGTGCGCATCCAGACAGATGCTGCCGTACGTGAACTGGCAAGCAAATATCCCTACGATAATTTTGCCGATGAAGGTGTGGACGAAGATATTACCCTGCGCTCCAGTATGAGTGAGGTAAACGAAGCACTTGAAAAAGAGCTGGAAGAACGTCTTCTAATTGCTGGTATCGAGGTACTCGAGTCCAGAATTGGGTATTTAGCCTATGCCAATGAAATTGCAAGTGCTATGCTTAAACGCCAGCAAGCAACAGCCATTGTAGCCGCCCGCCACAAAATAGTTGAAGGTGCGGTGAGCATGGTAGAGATGGCACTGGCCGAGTTGAGCCGAAAAGAAATCATCCAATTGGACGAAGAACGAAAAGCTGCTATGGTAAGCAACTTAATGGTAATATTATGTAGCGATAAAGATGCCGCTCCCGTGGTAAACGCAGGAACACTCCACACCTAAACCAACCCCCACACCAGACAGCCAAAAAATAAACACTATGAAAGAATATAAAGTTTTAAAATCTACGTTTAACTGGACAGAGAACATCCAAAAATTTGAAGACTTGTTGAATACCCATGCACGCCAGGGTTGGGCAGTTAAGGATATTGAACTCATAGGGGGTTCAGGTGCACATTTTATAGCCTTGCTCGAAAAAAATAAATAATGAGGGTTTTTACCGAAACACAGAAGTTTGATCAATGGTGGCTACTTGTGCTCATCTATGGGCTACTCTTGGCCTCGACCATAGGCCTATTTTTGGGCATATCATCAATTTCTGAAAACGATATCTCTGAAATTTTAATTGAAAGGCTACCTCCCTTTGTTATTCTTGCAGTAATCGCTCTATTATTTTATAGCTGCAAGCTTAAGACCAAAATTGATGAAAAAGGGATACACTATGGATTTTGGCCGTTTCAAAGAAAATTACAACTCGCCGCCTGGGATGAGGTTGAAAAGGTTTACATTAGGAAGTATAGCCCCTTGACCGAATATGGCGGCTGGGGATATAAGTTCTCCTTGAGTGGAAGAGGAAAGGTATACAACACAAAAGGCAATATGGGCATACAAATTGTGTTTAAGGATAACAACAAAACTTTGATAGGCACCCAACAACCCAATGCCGCACAACAAGTATTGAACCGTTACATCCCAAAAGAAAACAATTATGAAAACTAAACTGCTTCTTCTATTCATACTTTTTAGCGTTCCAATGTTGGCGCAGGACAGTAAAAAATTTAGTCAAAGGGATATTAGCGTAAGCCCATTTATTGACGGTACCATTCTTACCCCAGAGACCGATACAAAGTCACCACTGGTAATCCTTATAGCTGGTTCTGGCCCTACCGATAGAAACGGAAACCAGGTCATGATGAACAACAACCACCTAAAATACCTCGCCGAGGGATTGTATAAGGAAGGAATCGCAACCTTTAGGTACGATAAGCGAATCATTAAACAAATGAAGGAGCGCACCATTCATGAAGAGAGTATCCGTTTTGACGATTTTGTTAAAGACGCCAAGGATGTCATAGCTTACTTTAAACGCTCTGGAGCATTTTCAAAGATCATAGTGCTTGGGCATAGCCAAGGCTCTACCGTTGGGATGGTTGCCGCGCAAGAGGGCATAGATGGCTTCATTTCGCTGGCAGGCCCCGGACGCTCCATAGATGCCGTTATTGTAGAGCAACTAGCCTTGCAGTCCCCCGGATTGAAGGACAATGCCCGTAATGCATTTAACGAGTTAGCAGAAAATGGCAGCACAACTAACTACAGCCAGGGGTTAGCTTCAATATTTCGTCCTAGCATCCAACCTTTTATTAAAAGCTGGATGCAATACGATCCTGCCGTGGAAATTGCTAAACTGGATATCCCGGTGCTAATTCTCGTTGGAGATAAAGACTTACAGGTTTTACCTTCAGAAGGTGAAGTGTTGAGAGATGCCAAACCCGATGCATCATACAAAGTGATGAGCAATATGAACCATATCCTAAAAGAACTGAAGGAAACGGACGACGACCTCGTGAACCAAAAAACCTATAACGAACCCAAACGCCCTGTAGCGCCAGCGCTTATTGAAGCTGTAGCTACATTCGTAAAAACTATAAATTAGAAAAAGACATCCCCAATGTCCAAAAAGAAAGCATTCGCACTACGTGTAAACGAAAATACCATGAAGGCCATCGAGAAATGGGCTGCGGACGAGTTCCGTAGCACCAATGGGCAGATTGAATGGATGCTTCACGAAATGCTGAAAAAGAGCAAGCGATTGCCCAAGAAATAAATTGCTTCACAAAAAGCCTATCTAGTATTTACAAATATATTTTATGTAAAGATGAATTTCGAAGTATTCAAATTTCTATGCTCAAATAAAATTTCAGAATAGAGAGTCCCTCAATTTAAAATAGAACATGTATTTTGCAGGTAAACTAGACCAAAATGCAAGATACCACTACCGCAATCGAAACCATAAAGGATACTACCCCGTTTTTTACTAGCGATACCATAGTTTTTGGATTGTTGATGATAGCCTTAGGGCTTATTTTTTATACCTCGCACATAAAACAAGGGTTCTGGTATAAGTTCTATAAAATTGTACCCGCTCTTTTTATGGCGTATCTCATCCCTGCCATTTTTACTTCCGTTGGGCTTATTGCGCCAGAATGGACCACAATACAGGATAATGGCGAAGTTGTGGAAGGCAGCACTAACCTTTATTACATGGCAAGCCGGTATTTGCTTCCTGCAGCACTTGTATTGATGACGCTGAGTATGGACCTGAAAGCCGTATTCAACCTTGGCCCAAAGGCATTGATTATGTTTTTTACAGGAACTATCGGAATTGTTTTGGGCGGCCCCATTGCAGTATTGCTTATTGGCTTAGTTTCTCCTGAAACCGTAGGCGGAGCGGGTGCAGATGCAGTATGGAGAGGACTCTCCACCTTAGCGGGAAGTTGGATTGGAGGTGGTGCCAACCAGGCTGCCATGCTGGAAATCTATCAGTTTAACCCGAGTGCCTATGGGCAGATGGTGTTTGTAGACATAGTAGGGGCAAACGTATGGATGGCAATCCTACTGATTGGAATAGGAAAAGCTACCAAAATAGACAAATGGCTAAAGGCAGATACCTCAGCCATTGAGAGCTTAAAGGAAAAGGTTGAGAATTACTCTCTAAAAGTTACACGCAACCCAACGCTAACAGATTATATGATCCTGGCAGGAATCGCTTTTGGAACCGTAAGCTTTGCCCATTTTGGGGCGGGGTATTTAAGCGCAGCATTTCAAGGCTTTGTAGACGGGCTCTCACCAGGAATTGCCAGAAATTCACTAACCTTTTTAAGTTCAAGCTTTTTCTGGATGGTTTCCATCACTACCATTATTGGAATTTTACTCTCCTATACCAAAGCAAGAAATTACGAAGGTGCCGGTGCTAGTAAAATTGGTAGTATCTTCATTTATATATTGGTGGCAAGTATAGGTATGAAAATAGACATTATGGAAATTTTCAACAATCCCGGGCTACTTTCAGTAGGTTTTGTCTGGATGGGGATCCACGCCGGATTGCTCATCTTAATGGCCAAACTCATAAGAGCGCCGTATTTCTTCCTCGCCGTAGGAAGCCAAGCAAACGTAGGGGGAGCTGCCTCCGCGCCAATTGTAGCTTCGGCTTTCCACCCGTCCTTGGCTACCGTGGGGGTCTTATTGGCCGTGTTCGGGTATGCCATTGGAACCTTGGGCGCCGTACTTTGTACCGTAATGATGCGTTTGGTTGCCGGAGGCTAGATTTTTGTTGAAATCATACACTACTATTGCCCAATCAAAGGGTATTTCGCATCTTTGCCAGCTGAAATTATAACCCTTGATTCCAAGCTATGAAAACCTATTTTCTTCAACTTTGCTGTCTTTTGGCAGTAGTCGCAAGCTGCGCTCCAGAACACGAAATGAAACTCACTGGAAATGTTGATGGCCTTAAAAAAGGCACACTTATACTACAGAAAATTGAGGATAGCACTTTGGTTTCAGTAGATTCCATACAAATGAGGGGGGATGAAAATTTTGAGTTTTCCGTTTCGGTTGCCAGTCCACAAGTACATTATTTATACCTACGCCTGAAAAATGGTGACCTACTGGATGAACGCATCCCGTTTTTTGCTGAAGAAGGAGAAATAAACATTACCACTACCCTTGAAAATTTTGGGAATGAGTATGAGGTTACCGGTTCTGCCAACCAGGAAAAACTTGAAGGATACAAGAAATTGATGCTACGCTATGCCAATAGAAATGTAGATGTAGTAGCACATAAACTGAAGGCACTGGCTGAAAAGGACGATTCGGCCTATGATTCATTACAAATGAAAGAAGAAAGTATCCTTCGAAGCAAATATCTTACCTCGGTCAATTATGCCCTAGCGCAAAAGGATTTTGAGATAGCGCCTTACATAGTAGTGTATGAGACCGAAGGACTCTCCAACAAGTATTTGGATACGGTTTATAAAAGTTTACCCCAAAACATAAAAAACTCCAAATACGGAATGGATTTGGAGTTATTACTTTCAAAAAACAAAGCAGAGGAATAAAAGCTTACAGAGCGTTTATCTTATCTATCAATTTTCTGCCACGTGTTTCCAGCTCTTGGTTCACCGCTTTAAAATGTGCTTTTTTATCGGCTTTGGCCACACTGCGGTCGTTTACTTTTACAATAAGTTCATCAAACGTGTTGATAGCCTCATCTATGATCGCTTGGGATTTTTTGGTGTCCTTTTCTGGGTTTGTGAGTTCCCAGATATTCACTGCCTCAATAATATCTCCCAAGACGTAGTTTATGTCTCTTTTCAAATCGCGTACACTCGCCATGATTATTTGTTTATAAATTAGGGCTGCAAGGTACGAATTACTAGGGAATGAAAACTTCTAATACTATAGCGTTTTTGGTTTTGATGGTATATTCGTGAATACTGGCAGGTAAAAGTATGGTTTCTCCTTTTAAAATTTCAATAGAAACATCCTGCGCCACAAATTGGGCACTCCCTTGGGTACACATATACACCTTACAGCTTTCGTTTTCAAAATTGTGTACAGCGAAATTTTTGGTCAAATTCAATTTATGCGTAACAAAATAGGGACACTCCTTGAGCAATACCCTCGTATCCTCTTCATCCTTGTATGTAATGGAAGGTGCCTTGGCAGTAAACTCTATGGCGTCCAGAGCCTCCATTGTATGTAATTGGCGTAATTGCCCATTGGTGTCTGGGCGATCCCAATCGTAGATACGGTAGGTTATATCGCTGGTTTGTTGTATCTCGGCCAGTAGGACACCAGCACCAATGGCATGTACCAAACCGGGCTCAATAAAATAGGCACTCCCCGCTTCTACTTTTTCTGAATGTAATACGGTAGGGATTTTATTGGCTTCTAAAATTTCAGAATAGGATGTTTTGTCCAATTGTTTGTTGAAACCCAAGATCAATCTGGCATTTGTATCTGCTTGAAGGATATACCACATCTCAGTTTTCCCGAAAGAATTATGACGCTGTTGTGCCAATGTATCATTGGGATGCAATTGAACCGAAAGATCCTGGTGCGCATCTATAAACTTGAACAACAAAGGAAAATTTGATCCATATTTTTTATACACCCGCTCCCCTACCAGTTTATCCTTGTAGCTTTCTATCAGGTCCGTAATTTTTTGCCCTTTTAGAGCACCGTTTGCAACTTTTGAAATCGTGCCCTGAACACCCGAAATTTCCCAGCTCTCCCCTACGGTACCATTGCCCTCCTTGTTGAGGATAGCTTTTAACTTGTTACCGCCCCAAACTTTTTCTTTAAGCTCAGGTATAAATTGTAAAGGATATAGATCGGGATGTTTCATTCTTAACCGGTATACACTACATAATTACGAGGGGTCTCGTACAGTTTTATTGAAATTGCATACTTTCCATCCAACTTAGAACGTAATTTATCGTAAATAACCATGGCTATATTTTCGACTGTTGGATTCAGGTTTTTAAATTCTGGGACTTCCTCATTCAGGTTTTTATGGTCAAAGGGAACTTCTACTTCGGTATAAATTAAATCCTTCAGGATCTTTAGGTCGATCAAGAAACCAGTATCTGGATCTATCTCGCCGGTAACGCCTACTTCCAACTCATAGTTGTGCCCATGGTATAAGGGATTGCTACATTTTCCAAACACTTCAAGGTTCTTCTCATCGCTCCATTCTTTTTTAAAAAGGCGGTGTGCGGCGTTAAAGTGGGCTTTTCTGTATACGGTCAAGCTCATACGCTAATGTGCTTATAAAATTTTTCAAAAATAATCTTGAACCAAGCAGTGTACTCTTGTGGGTTATTGGCAATGTCTTGTTTCACATCTTCAAGGGGCATCCATTTCCAGTTGGCTACTTCGTCTGGGTTAATATTTGGGACACCTTCGAAAGTACCCAATAAAATATGGTCGTACTCATGCTCTGTCAATCCATTATCGAAAGGGGCTTTGTAGATAAAGGAAGTGCTTTCTTTTAGAGGAACGCTAAATCCCATTTCTTCCATAAGCCTTCTTTCGCCTGCTTCTTTGGAGGTTTCTCCTTCACGCTGGTGACTGCAGCAGGTGTTTGTCCAAAGCCCTGGTGAATGATACTTTTCCAAAGCTCTTTGCTGGAGCATTACCTCTTTTTTGGAATTGAAAATAAATACTGAAAATGCTCTGTGCAACAGTCCTTTTTCGTGCGCTTCCATCTTTGGCATCAAGCCAATCTGTTCATCCTTTTCGTTTACAAGGATTACGTTTTCTTCAGCCATAGCAATACTTTGGGTTTTTCCCAAAAATACAAAATAGGATGTTCCCAAAATGAAAAACGTTCCATAAAAAATTATGGAACGCTTTATAAAATTCAGTTTTAAGATTTCCCCTTTCTTAATTCTGAATTATAAACATTGATCTTCGGTTTAATTGATGTTCTTCTTCAGTGCACTCTACACCGTCAGGACAATCGGTGACCAATCGTCTTTCTCCATATCCTTTTGCTGTAAGCCTACTACGCTCTATACCATTATCTACCAACCAATTAAGGGTAGATTGCGCTCGTTTTTCACTTAGGCGCTCGTTGTATTTAAACGGTGCTCGAGAGTCTGTGTGCGACTCTATGTGGATTATCAACTCTGGGTATTTTATCATGGCCGCTCTAATTTTAGCGAGCTCTATGGCTGCATCTGGACGAATGTTGTATCTATCGAAATCGAAATAGATGGGTTGTAGGTCCAATATACATCCTAGGTCGTTTGGAGGACATCCAATACGCAAGAGCGGTATGGGAACTGTCATGGTAGCAGATTCATCAGGTGTTGTAACCCTAGTTTCATAAGGTTGATATTCCTCTTTCGAACCTCTAATTATATAGTCCTTTTCACAGGAAACATTAAATTCAAATGCTGCGTTCTCGTCTGCAATTACTTCTTCTATCAAGGCATTATTCTCGTCCAATAACTGAACTGTCGCTCCAGGCAATAATTCTTCGGTTTCAGAATCGAATACGGTTCCTTCCAAAACTATTTGGCAAATTTCCTGTACGCGGTAAATATCATCGTCTATACTACCCCGCTCTCCATCACGGTTTGAAGACAAGTATCCAATTCGTTTTTCTTCACGAATGATAAACCCAAAATCATCTTGGTTACTATTTGCAGGTTCTCCAAGATTTTTTATTTTAGTTGGCATGCCATTAGCATCCAAGGTTGTTACGTAAATATCGTACCCCCCTAGTCCTGCACGGCCATCACTGGAAAAATACAGATTCCCTTCATCGCTTATAAAAGGAAAGGATTCTCTTGCCTCTGTATTAATTCCAGGCCCTAAGTTTACAGGCTCGCCGTAACTGTTGTCCCCTTGAATCTCTACATACCAAAGATCACTCATACCCAGTGTTCCTGGCATATCTGAAGAGAAATACAAACGCTTTTGATCCCTGCTCAAGGTTGGGTGGGCCACAGAGTATTCCTTGCTATTAAAAGGCAACTCCTCGATATTAGCCCAATTGTTGTCCCCGTTGTTTGTCGCTTTATACAACTTGAGACGGATAGTCTTGTTTTTATCCTTTCCCTTTTTCCCATCAATGAAATTATTACGCGTAAAGTAAACGGTTGTTCCGTCCTTGCTGAAGGTTGTGGAAGACTCGTGGTATTTTGTGTTTATGTCTCCATCAAGACCTCTAGCATTAGATAGGTAGCCCAGGGAATCCATGTCTGCAACAAAAAGATCTAAAAAAGGTTGGTCTGTCCATTCAAAGTTCTTCGCACCTTCAGATTTTGTGGTTGCAGAAGCATACACGAGCTTATCGCCATAGTAGGAAGGACCAAAATCTGAAAATTTTGTATTTACTGAAACTTTTTCAAGTTCATACCCTTTAGCTTCAAATGCGATGCTTTCCAAATAGTCTGGGTCGTCTTTGTAGTTCTGGACCACAAGCCCATCACCACCAACAGCTGCGTATAAATCCATCAACTTATCGGACTCATCATATTTCTTCAAACTCTTTAACGATTGTGCGGCCCTGTAGTAATATACCGCTTCTACCTCAGAAGGATAGTTCGCAATGAGTTTTTGGTACCATTTTGCCGCGTTATCATAATCGCTGTTCCAATAATAGGTATCCCCCAGGTTTTTGAAGATCTGTGCAGACTCGTAACCATCCTCTACTACTTGCAAGTAGATTTGTCTGGCATCGATATAGGCAAATTTGTTGAATTCCTTATTGGCTTTTTCTACCTTGTTCTTTTGGGAGAAACCAATACTGGTAACCATAAGCACCAATATAGCCAAGATAAGTTTGTGTGAAGTTGTAACTGTCCTCATAAATTTTGTATTGTAGTTTTTTAGAAGAATCTAGGTGTAAGTACGCGTTCTGGTTTCTTGAATATATCGAAGCGTAGCATAATCTCGTAAGATCCGTCGCTGTACTGCTCTATATCTGTTGTTTGGTAATCGTATCCAAAACCAATAAATATACTGTCACTAGCCTGAAAGCCTATGAGACCACTAAACGCGGCGCTCCATCTATAAGCTGCTCCTAATGTAAATTTTTCGTTAATAAGGAAGTTGGCCGATACGTCCCACTGTAGAGGCGATCCACTCACTGCTTTTACCAAAGTAGCGGGCTTAAATTTGAGGTTGTCACTTAAATCGAACACATATCCAGCAATCAGGAAATAGTGTAATCGTTCAGCGGCTATTGTTTCATTATCAAAGTTAACTATGTTGCTTTCGTCGTAGTGCTCTGTTGTCAAGAAATTTGGCACAGAGAGTCCTGCATAGAATTTATCGGTATAGTAATACAGTCCTGCCCCAATTTGTGGTTGCAACTTGTTGTCTACATTATTCTGAAAGCGAGGGTCGGTGGTATCGAAAATATTCAGTTTTGTAAAATCTACATCCAACAGATCTACACCAGCTTTTAAGCCGAAGCTTAGTTGTGCAGTCTCTGATGTGTTGATGGTATATGAATAATCGATATTAACGTTAGATTCTACAGCTGGGCCTATTTCGTCACGAACGATAGAGAGTCCAAGCCCCATGTTTTCCAATGCCCCAATAGGTGAGTTTACAGTAAATGTCCCAGTTTTTGGTGCACCTTCAAAACCAACCCATTGTGTTCTATAGAGTGCGCCAAAACTCAAGGCATCCCTAGATCCAGCGTACGCTGGATTTACAACCTGTGTATTGTACATATACTGGGTATATTGTGGGTCTTGCTGTGCCAGTCCAGTAACGGTGGTTACAAGCGCCAAAATCAAAATTGTTAAATAACTGTGTTTCATAGTTATGTATTTTAAACCTGGACAGGCGAGCTGCCCAGGGTTTTATTCTTCAATTGCTAATTATCTATTAATGTATAAGTAACCAGTGTTCTTCAAGGTATCACCAGAATCTGGATCTTGACGAACCAAGATGTAGAAATAGGTACCTGTTGGTAATATTTTATCATCTTGTATTGTTGCTCTTCCGTTAGAGAAACCTCTAAATACATTCTCTTCTCCTGAAGCACCTCCGTAACCATCGGTTTCCCATACTAGTACTCCCCAACGGTTGTATATCTTCATATTATTTTCTGGGAAGTTTTCAATTCCTAGAACTCTGAAGAAATCGTTCAGACCATCTCCATCAGGTGTAATACCATTAAAGATTTCAAAAGGCAATTCTGGCAATACATTAGGCAGTATCACAACAGTTGGATCATCAGGATCCCCGTCACCATCTGGATCTACATTGGTAAGATCGTTTGGATCATCCGAAGTGTCTTCTACCATTGTTCCATTTTGTGTTTCTCCCGTAATAGTAGCTTGGTTAACCACTTCACCATTGTCTATATCATCTTGGTTAATGGCATACGTAGCACTATAGGTAGTTTCATCAACCTCGCCTGCAAGCAATACTGGGATTGGATCTCCTGTAATTTCAATACCTACAAGGTCTGTATCCTCAAGTGTAAGATTGTAAAGAGTTACATTACCTGTATTTCTAACAGTGAACACGTACGAGATGGTTTCGCCTGGTTGTGGGATACCGTCTCCATTGTCATCTAACCAAATACCTTCTTTTTCTAGAGATACTTTTGGATCTTGACATAGGGTGCTAACTGTTGGGTCATCCTCGAAATTACTGTTGTTATCTGAAAGGTCGCTCACAATGTTTCCATCTGGTGTAGTACCTTCTACCAATGCTTGGTTGGTAACGTTTCCGTTATCTACATCGTCTTGTGTTACAATGTATTCAGCACTGAATGTTTCGGTATCACTCTGTCCAGCTTGAAGCGTAATTGGACCTCCAACAACAGCTACCATAGGATCGGTCACCATAACATTGGTCAATACTACATTTCCTAGATTGGTTACAACAAAGTCGTACACAATAGATTCACCAAGGTCTACACAACCATTGTTGTTATCATCTATTAAAGTACCTGTTTTTATCAAGGCTATAATAGCATCTTGACAAAGTGGTGTAATGGTAGGATCGTCCTCTAAGAAGCTATCATCATCTGAAAGGTCACTAACAACGTTCTGTTGTGGGTCTAAACCGTTTACAGTTGCTTGGTTCTCAACAAAGCCGTCGTTTATGTTTGCTTGCGTAATTAAATAGGTAGCAGTAAAGGAGTCTATATCTGTCTCGCCTGGTGCCAAGGTAATAGGACCTCCTACTACATTCACCAGAGGATCTTCAATATCGATATTAGTAAGCGTTACATTACCTGTATTCTGAACAGTGAACGCATACTCTATTGTTTCCTTAGGATCTGCACAACCGCTATTGTTCTCGTCCATTACAGTACCCACTTTTATTAAGGCGATACTAGCGTCTTGACAAAGAATAGTTACAGTTGGATCATCTTCAATAAATACGTCATCATCTGAAAGATCTTCAACAATAGTTCCATCTGGTGCTGTACCCATAGCTGTTGCTTGGTTTGTAAAGCTACCATTGTCAATATCTACTTGAGTGATACTGTACACTGCGGTAAAGTTGGTTGTATTGGTCTCGCCTGGTGCCAAGGTGATTTCAGGACCTACTACATTAACAAGTGGATCATCAATATCTACTTGCGTTAGTGTCACATTACCTGTGTTCATTACTTGGAATTCATACGAAATAGTTTCTTTCACATCTGAACAGCCATTACCGTTTTCATCGTTCAGTGTTCCAATCTTGATGACTGCAATGGATGGTTCTTGACATAAATCTGTTGTAGTTATTTCATCAACTTCAACAGTAGGACCTGAAAGATCATCTACAATACTTCCATCTGGAGTGGTACCTTGAGCAGTAGCTTGGTTATTAACTTGACCAGCATCAATATCTGCTTGTACAATGGTATAACTAGCTGTATAAACCCAAGTTTCTGTTACGTCAAGCTCTGTATCACCATCAGTATCGCCTCCCACAAATATGATTGGCACTACTGGGTTTGGTGCTTCCAACAATGGATCGGTCACCACAATATTTGCCAGACTCACAGTACCCTCGTTGGTTACCGTGAAGGTGTAGTCTATCATTTCTCCTGGCTGCGTACAATCGCCTCCATCATCGTACACCGCTTCTTTCACGATAGCAATCTCAGCATCTTGACAAACATCGGTTACAGTTGGATCGTCCTCCGTGGTCAAACTATCATCCGAAAGATCGCTCACCGTGGTCCCTCCACCTGTTCCGGTAGCAGTCGCTTGGTTTGTTACGTTTCCAGCATCTATATCATCCTGTGTAAGTGTATACTCTGCTGTGTATGTCCATGTCTCATCGATATCCAACTCGTTGTCACCATCGGTATCACCACCAGCGAACACGATTGGTACTACTGGGTTTGGCGCTTCCAATAATGGATCGGTCACCGTTACACCAGTAAGACTTACGTTTCCTTCATTGGTCACTACGAAAGTATAACTAATAGTATCGATACCCGCATCACTACAACCGCTCTGGTTATTATCATTTAATTCTCCATCCTTAACAATGGCTATTACTGGGCTCTGGCAAACATCGGTCACCGTTGGGTCGTCCTCCGTGGTCAAACTATCATCCGAAAGATCGCTCACCGTAGTTCCTCCACCTGTTCCGGTTGCAGTCGCTTGGTTTGTAACGTTTCCGGCGTCTATATCATCCTGTGTAAGGGTGTAGTCTGCCGTGTATGTCCATGTCTCATCGATATCCAGCTCGTTGTCACCATCGGTATCACCGCCAGCGAACACGATTGGCACCACTGGGTTTGGTGCTTCCAACAATGGATCGGTCACCGTTACGTTGGTCAGGCTCACGTTTCCTTCGTTGGTCACAGTAAATACGTAGCTGATTGTATCGATGCCCGCATCACTACAACCGCTCTGGTTGTTGTCGTTGAGGGTCCCATCTTTTACGATAGCGATTACTGGGCTCTGGCAAACATCGGTCACCGTTGGGTCGTCCTCAGTGGTCAAACTCTCATCCGAAAGATCGCTCACCGTGGTCCCTCCACCTGTTCCGGTTGCAGTCGCTTGGTTTGTAACGTTTCCGGCGTCTATATCATCCTGTGTAAGGGTGTAGTCTGCCGTGTATGTCCATGTCTCATCGATATCCAGCTCGTTGTCACCATCGGTATCACCGCCAGCGAACACGATTGGCACCACTGGGTTTGGTGCTTCCAACAATGGATCGGTCACCGTTACGTTGGTCAGGCTCACGTTTCCTTCGTTGGTCACAGTAAATACGTAGCTGATTGTATCGATGCCCGCATCACTACAACCGCTCTGGTTGTTGTCGTTGAGGGTCCCATCTTTTACGATAGCA
>NZ_QRAO01000004.1:273189-275171 GCF_003353425.1 Marinirhabdus gelatinilytica | reverse complement strand
CGTTGGTCACAGTAAATACGTAGCTGATTGTATCGATGCCCGCATCACTACAACCGCTCTGGTTGTTGTCGTTGAGGGTCCCATCTTTTACGATAGCAATTACTGGGCTCTGGCACAAGGTTGTTGTAGTTGTCGTATCTGTCAATATGGTATCGCCAGAAAGATCGTCCACTACAGTACCGTCTGGCGCTGTACCTTCGGCGGTAGCTTGGTTATTTACTTCTCCCGCATCAATATCATCCTGAGTAATATTGTAAGTACCATTATACAACCATGTCTCATCAACGTCAAGTTCATTATCGCCATCTGTGTCACCACTAATAGGTCCTGGCACATTTCCTCCTAACAATTGGTCGGTCACGGTAATACTTGATAGGCTAACATTTCCTTCGTTTGTTACAAAGAAGGTGTAGTCAATCATTTCTCCTGGCTGGCTACAGTCTCCCCCGTCATCATAACTGGCTTCTTTCACAATAGCGATAGCTGGGCTCTGGCATACATCGGTAACCGTTGGGTCGTCCTCAGTGGTCAAGCTTTCATCGGAAAGATCGCTTACTGTAGTTCCGTCTTCATCAGTTCCTTCAACAGTTGCCTGGTTTGTTACGTTTCCTAAATCAATATCATCTTGTGTGAGTGCATAGTCCGCTGTGTACGTCCAAGACTCATCTGTATCCAACAAACCGTTTCCGTTGGTATCACCATCAACAAAAGTAATGGCAACCACGGGGTTAGGGGCTTCTAATAATGGATCTGTTACCGTAATATTATCTAAAGGAACATTTCCTTCATTAGTAACCGTAAAGGTATATCGGATCACCTCGTCAACATCGGCACAAGCATCGCCATTTCCATCAATAAACACGCCTGATTTCACAATAGCAATTGCTGGAGCTGGAGTTTCTTCAATTAAGATATATACCGTTGCCTGATCTGTAGCCACTGGGCTTCCGTTGTCAAAGATTTCATATACAAATCTGTCGTTACCCGTAAATCCTGCTGCTGGTGTGTAGGTGAATGAACCATCTACGTTCACCATTACGGTACCATTGAATGGTCCCTCTACAGGTGTTGTTCCAACATCAAGGGTTTGGTTATTACCTTCTGGGTCACTGTCGTTATCCAAAACATTTCCTGTAACTGGTGTATCGATTTCACCATAATAGGCATCATCATTGGCCACAGTAATATTTCCTGGGTCCCCAATTACATATATAGTTACAATAGCGGTATCACACAGTGCGGGTGTTGCACTATCGCAAATAGTATATTCAAAAGTATCAATTCCTTCAAATCCTGGATTTGGTGTGTACGTGTAATCCCCATTAGGAGCTACAGTTACTGTTCCGTTTGTTGGATCTGTATTTGCGGTTACCGAAATAGTATCGCCAGTATCAGGATCGAAATCGTTTACCAATACGTTTCCATCTACAGGAATATCAATTTCAGTAATATTTACGTCGTTGATTGCCACTGGTGGATCGTTACCGATAATTGGATCGTCTACGATTGTAATCGTCACATTTGCCGTATCACATGCTACTGGGTTTCCACCGTCACAAATTTGATATACAAAGGTATCGTCTCCAACATAGTCGTTCGCTGGAGTATAATCATAAGTACCATCTGGATTGAAAGTTAATGTACCTCCTGCTGTTGGACCACTTACTAGTGTAAATACTTCTGTTCCTGCCGGGCCATCATAGTTCTCGTCATTGGTTGCTACACTTCCACTTACCGGAAGATTTACAAACGTGTCGTTAATATCGTCTACTGCTAAGATTTCATTTCCTGGCTCTGCTATTGAAATATATACTGTCGCTATATCTCTTGCCTGAGTTGCATTGTCATCGAATATCTCGTATACAAAACTGTCAGTTCCCGTAAATCCAGCTCCCGGTGTGTAGGTGAATGAACCATCTGCGTTCAATACTACCGTTCCGTTACTTGGACCGTTGCTAGGGCTTATTGCAACATCTACAGTT
>NZ_QRAO01000004.1:271510-272587 GCF_003353425.1 Marinirhabdus gelatinilytica | reverse complement strand
AGGGCCATCTTCATTGATGTCGTTGGTTCCTACATCTCCGTCTACTGGTAAACCTACAAATGTATCGTTGATATCATCGATCGCCAGAATCTCGTTATTGAATTCTCCAATAGTGATATATACGGTGGCTTCATCACAAGCTTGTGGAGTGCCATCATCACAAACTGAATATACAAACTGATCGGTTCCTACAAAAGTTGGGTCGTTCGGCATATAGTCAAATGTTCCATCAGGGTTTAGGGTTAGTGTACCATTTGATGGACCACTCACTGGAGTAGTGTTCACTATTTGATTGTCTCCTTCTGGATCGGAATCGTTATCAGACACATTACCAGATATTGTTTCACCTGGATATCCATTATAAGCATCGTCATTAGCGAATGTATTGTTTTCTTCCGAATTACCAACTACTGTAATTTCAACTATGGCATCATCACATAATTGTGGATTTCCATCATCACAAATAGTATAGGTAAATGTATCAACTCCTTCAAATCCTGTTGGCGGTGTATAGGTATATACGCCTGTAGTTGGATCTATCGTAACGGTAACACCTTGATCTGTCACCACTGTTGGTGTGGTCACTGTTATTGGATCACCATCTTGATCAAAGTCGTTTACCAATACGTTTCCTGTAACAGGGGTATCTACTTCAGTTGAAGCAGTATCATCATTGGCAATAGGAGGCTCGTTTCCGGAAGTCCCTATTGGTAATACTTCTATATATATTATAGCTGTATCGGTTGCTTGTGGGTTTCCATCATCTATAATCGCATATTCGAAAGTATCTTCTCCCACAAAACCAGCAGGTGGCGTGTAGGTATAATTTCCATCCGCAGCAATAACTATCGAACCGCCTTCAGTAGTTGGGAAAGTTCCAGCCGTTGTTACCGTTTGGGCATCTCCTTGAATATCTTCATCGTTTGTTAAGACATTTCCTGAAACTGCTGTATCAATATATGTATTATTAATATCTAGGACCGCATCGGTAGTGTTCTGTCCGAAGATGGTGATCAACACCGTCGCCTGGTCACGTGCCTCTGGGGTTCCGTCATCGAATATCTCGTACACGAACTG
>NZ_QRAO01000004.1:0-271410 GCF_003353425.1 Marinirhabdus gelatinilytica | reverse complement strand
GCATCGGTAGTGTTCTGTCCGAAGATGGTGATCAACACCGTCGCCTGGTCACGTGCCTCTGGGGTTCCGTCATCGAATATCTCGTACACGAACTGGTCGGTCCCCTGGAAGTTAGGATCGTTCGGGACATAGGTGAACGTACCGTCCGCATTTATGGTGAGCGTCCCGTTGGATGGACCGCTTACAGGCGTCACTGCCGTATCTACCTGTTGCAGGTCACCCTGCTGGTCGTTGTCGTTGTCCAGCACGTTGCCCGTGATGGTAGCGCCCTGGTTGCCAGAGTACGCATCGTCGTTGGCGTCGGTGGTGTTGGGAAGACCGACCGGGTTCACAGTGATAGTGAGCACCGCATCGTCCGTCGCAACGGGAGCACCGTTGTCCTCAATACTGTAGGTGAAGGTGTCCTCGCCCGTGAAGCCAGCCGGTGGCGTGTAGGTGAAGTTACCGTCCGAGTCTATGGTGATGCTACCGCCCTGGTCCGTGGTGAAGGTGCCCACCGTTGTCACAACCTGTGCGTCGCCCTCCAGGTCAATGTCGTTCACGAGCACATTGCCGTCTACCGGCTCACCAACGCTTGTGGTGGCAGTATCGTTGTTGGCTATGGTCGTGTTGCCGCCGTTACCGTCACGAACCTCTATGGTTACAGTGGCAGTATCTGTGGCGACAGGGTTCCCGTCGTCCTCAATGCTGTACTCGAAGGTATCGGTACCCGTAAAGCCAGCGGGTGGCGAATAGGTATAGCTACCGTCTGCGTTAAGGACCACGCTCCCTCCCTGGGCCGTTGTGATCGTACCGGTGGTGGTAACCACCTGGTTGTCGCCCTGTAGGTCCTCATCGTTCGTAAGCACGTTGCCGCTCACGTCCATGTCCACCAAGGTGTCGTTGATATCGTCTATGGCATCGGTAGTGTTCTCACCGAAGATGGTAATGTATACCGTTGCCTGATCGCAGGCCTGAGGAGTTCCGTCGTCGCACACCTCGTACACGAACTGGTCCGGGCCTTGGTAGGTCGGGTCATTCGGAACGTAGCTGAAGCTACCGTCGGGATTCAAAGTAACCGTACCGTTGGAAGGACCACTCACAGGGGTTGTGTTCACCGTCTGGGTGTCACCCTCTGGGTCAGAATCGTTATCCGATACGTTCCCAGTGATCGTACCACCGGCGTTGCCGGCATAGGCATCATCGTTGGCATACGTCTGGTTGTTACCTGGGTTGCCATCCACAGTAATTGTAAGTACCGCACTGTCTGTAGCAGGATTTGCATTGTCATCTACGATACTATAGGTGAAGGTGTCCTCGCCTGTAAAGCCAGCGGGTGGCGTGTAGGTAAAGTTACCGTCCGCATCTATGGTGATGTTACCACCCTGATCCGTGGTAAAAGTGCCTACCGTAGTAACCTGCTGGGCATCACCCTCCAGGTCGATGTCGTTCACGAGCACGTTGCCGTCTACCGGGGTGTCTACCTCAGTACCAGCTATGTCATTGTTTGCTATGGTCGTGTTGTCGCCGTTACCGTCACGAACCTCTATGGTTACCGTGGCGGTGTCCGTGGCCTGCGGGTTGCCGTCGTCCACGATCGTGTACTCGAAGCTGTCCGTACCGGTGAAACCGGCAGGTGGTGTATACGTGTAGCTACCGTCGGCCGCCATCGTAACGCTACCGCCCTCAACCGTAGCATAGGTGCCAGTGGTTGTCACGGTCTGGGCATCTCCCTGCGCGTCCTCGTCGTTGGTAAGCACGTTACCGGCCACTGGAACATCCACGAGCGTGTCGTTGATGTCGTCTATGGCATCGGTAGTGTTCTGTCCGAAGATGGTGATCAACACCGTCGCCTGGTCACGTGCCTCTGGGGTTCCGTCATCGAATATCTCGTACACGAACTGGTCGGTCCCCTGGAAGTTAGGATCGTTCGGGACATAGGTGAACGTACCGTCCGCATTTATGGTGAGCGTCCCGTTGGATGGACCGCTTACAGGCGTCACTGCCGTATCTACCTGTTGCAGGTCACCCTGCTGGTCGTTGTCGTTGTCCAGCACGTTGCCCGTGATGGTAGCGCCCTGGTTGCCAGAGTACGCATCGTCGTTGGCGTCGGTGGTGTTGGGAAGACCGACCGGGTTCACAGTGATAGTGAGCACCGCATCGTCCGTCGCAACGGGAGTACCGTTGTCCTCAATACTGTAGGTGAAGGTGTCCTCGCCCGTGAAGCCAGCCGGTGGCGTGTAGGTGAAGTTACCGTCCGAGTCTATGGTGATGCTACCGCCCTGGTCCGTGGTGAAGGTGCCCACCGTTGTCACAACCTGTGCGTCGCCCTCCAGGTCAATGTCGTTCACGAGCACATTGCCGTCTACCGGCTCACCAACGCTTGTGGTGGCAGTATCGTTGTTGGCTATGGTCGTGTTGCCGCCGTTACCGTCACGAACCTCTATGGTTACAGTGGCAGTATCTGTGGCGACAGGGTTCCCGTCGTCCTCAATGCTGTACTCGAAGGTATCGGTACCCGTGAAGCCAGCGGGTGGCGAATAGGTATAGCTACCGTCTGCGTTAAGGACCACGCTCCCTCCCTGGGCCGTTGTGATCGTACCGGTGGTGGTAACCACCTGGTTGTCGCCCTGTAGGTCCTCATCGTTCGTAAGCACGTTGCCGCTCACGTCCATGTCCACCAAGGTGTCGTTGATATCGTCTATGGCATCGGTAGTATTCTCGTTAAATAAGGTAATGTAAACAGTTGCTTCATCACAAGCTTGAGGTGTTCCATTATCACATACGCTATATACAAATGAATCAGTTCCTTGGAATGCTGGATCATTTGGTACATATTCGAAAGTACCATCACTGTTCAAGGTAACAGTTCCATTGGTAGGCCCTGTTACCGGTGTGGTGTTTACAGCCTGAATGTCTCCTTCTGGATCTGAGTCGTTATCCAATACATTCCCATTGATTGTAGCTCCAGCGTTTCCGAAGTATGCATCGTCATTTGCAAAGGTGTAGTTTTCGGCTGGATCATCAAGTACGGTGATCGTTAACACAGCACTATCAGTTGCTGGGTTTGTATTATCATCGGTAATTGAATAGGTAACGGTGTCTTCACCCACAAAATCGGTTGGTGGTGTATAGTCAAAAGATCCATCAGCATTGAACACAATAGTTCCTCCTTGATCGGTAGTGATACTTCCTGTTGTAGTAACGGTAATAGTATCGTTTTCAGGATCAAAATCGTTTACAAGCACATTTCCTTGTACGTTAGTATTGATTTCGGTTGAAGCTGTATCGTTGTTTGCAATGGTTGAGTTGTTCTGTACAGAAATCACCTCGATAGTTACAGTTGTGCTATCTGTTGCTTGTGGATTTCCATCGTCTTCAATACTATAG
This sequence comes from Marinirhabdus gelatinilytica, assembly GCF_003353425.1. Lineage (GTDB taxonomy): Bacteria > Bacteroidota > Bacteroidia > Flavobacteriales > Flavobacteriaceae > Marinirhabdus > Marinirhabdus gelatinilytica. The sequence goes on along the minus strand of NZ_QRAO01000004.1, from coordinate 268,041 downwards.
TCGAAAGTGTCCTCGCCCACAAAACCTGCAGGTGGGGTATACGTATAACTTCCGTCTGCATTAATTTGAACAGTTCCGCCTTGAGCAGTAGTGAATGTTCCGGTAGTAGTTACCGTTTGGTTATCTCCTTCGTAATCTTCATCATTGGTCAACACATTTCCGCTAACGGCTGTATCGATAGGAGTATCATTAATATCTGGGATGGCATCGGTACAATTTTCAAGGATGGTTACCTGGATACTTTCAGTACAAAGATTTGCGTCGCTTACACTTATAGTATAGGTTCCAGCATCAAGATTATCGAAAGTTCCACTTGCCTGTGCGGTACCTCCGTCCAAACTGTATGCATATGGTGCGGTACCACCTGAAGCATCTACAGTTACGCTTCCTAAACCAGTACAAACTATATCTGTCTGAGTTGTAATTTGCAATGCAACGGCTTCAGCGGGCTGATCGATAGTAGCACTATCTGAAATAGTACAACCATTCGCATCGGTCACTGTAACAGAATATGTTCCAGCAGGAAGGTTGGTTATATCCTCGGTAGTAGCACCGTTACTCCAAGCAAAGGTATAAGGCTGTGTCCCTCCATTTACGGTAAGGTCCAAAGATCCTGTATTCTCTCCGAAACAACTTACATCTGTCACCGCAATACCTGTACTTAGCGCTGCAGGCTGATTTACGGTTGTGGAAGCTGTTGCTGTACATAGGGTAACATTATCTGTAACGGTTACAGTATATGTTCCTGCTGTAAGGTTTGAAATAGACTGTGTTGTTTCGCCTCCTGGGCTCCAAGCATAAGAGAAATTTCCTGAACCACCTGTTACGTTTGCTGTAGCTGTTCCATCTGCGTCTCCATTACAAGTCACTGGTGTAGAACTTGCTTGAATTGCTAGGTTTTGACAGGTACCAGGATTCACGGTTGTAGTAGCTGTAGCCATACATCCATTGGCATCTGTAACGGTTACCGTATAATCTCCAGCACTTAATCCGGTAATAGTTTGTGTGATCTCACCACCCGGACTCCAAGAATAGGTATACGGGGGTGTCCCGCCACTTGGGTTTGCTGTTGCGGTACCATCTCCAGTAGTTGGCCCACTTTCGTCTGTAGAAGTTGCTGTTACAGAAACTGCGGTTGATGGTTCGTTAATTGTTATACTTTCTTCAACAGGAGCACAAAGTGTTCCATCTATTGTTACACTTACGGTATATACGCCTGTAGTTAAATCACTAAGAGTACTGGAGGTTACCCCTGTATCAACTTGTGGTGGTACAGTATTCCAGGTAAAGGTAAACGTAGCGTTTGGATTGGCCTGAGAGCTTGCGCTTACAGTAGCACTACCTGTATCATCTCCTTTACACAATACATCGGTTATATCATCTACTGAAATAACAGCATCACAATCCTGAACACAGTTAATCACGACACTTTGTTGTGAGGTACAACCATTTTCGTCTGTTATCGTTACTGTGTATTGGGTGCCGCCAATTGGATCTCCATACAGACCAGTTGCGGTAGCAGTTGTTTGGTTATTTGGATCGTTCCATTGATAGGTATATGGTCCTACACCTCCAGAAGCTGTTGCTGTTGCTGTTCCATTGTTACATAAAGATGTAGCTGCAGCATTAGTTTTGGTAATTTCAATATTAATAGGTTCTGGCTGCGTTAAATTAACTACTAAGGAATCGGTGTTCCCAAGAGAATCTGTTACCTCTATTGTATAGTTGCCAGCGACCAGGTTATCAAATGTTGCTGAAGCTTGAGGAGTCCCGCCATTTAGTGTATAGGTATATGGAGGCACACCTCCAGAAGCGGTTACTGTAATAGAACCTGTATTATCCCCATTACAAAGTATATCTGTCTTATTATCAAGCTCTAGGACAACTTCAAATCCATCTACAAAATCATTACCACAAGAAGATTCTAGTGAAATTGTTCGTGTAATTAAGTTATCATTTGCACCATCTACGTCGGAAATTGAGATATACCCCGGAAGATCGTTTTCAACGATTTCAAATACAACTTCAGACAATGGGTCCGGAATAACAACTTCTTTCTTATAGTCACCATTGGCATCGGTAGTTACAGTTTCAGAACTTCCGTCTGAACCAGTGATATCTATTGTTACATTCGCCAGAGGGTTCCCTTGCTCATCACTAACATTACCACAAATAACTGGGTTTGTAATGAATACTGCATCTGGATCATCATAATCTGCACAGCTCACATTAAATGAATAGTATCGGTCACTGTTTCCATCTAACTTTCCAATTCGGTACGTTAGAGAAGATTTTGTTTGCCAGTAGTTGCTATATGTATAACGAGGGTCCAGGGACACATCGTCACCGGGAGCTACATTAATTGTAGTAGATTCGCCACGAATTTCGGTAGCTGTTTGTGTTATATCCAGAAATGTATTGTTGCTTACAAAATAAGCATCTGGAAGGCTTAATTCAGCATACTCACGAGTACTTACATTATCCCCATCTATATCCAACGGGGTTCCATAGAATGAGATTTCAACTTCATTACCATAGTTACCCCCAGATTCAACAAACGTTATGCTGAAAAGCACACTTTGATCGTTGTTATTAGTACTATTAATTCTTGGCTGGAACGCTTCTGGGAGTCCAGAAGAGGTAACATCTATTTCTAAAAGCGATGCGCCTCCTGCAAATTCTTCAATCCTTACAAGTGCATCTAAGGTAGTTCCGTGCGGGTTTGAAGGGAATACGTCTGCAAAACGATATACCGCCCCTACCTCTAAGGCCTGACCTGAAATTAATTGAGGGTTCACAAAATTTGAATTTTTGTAAAGCGGAGAACAATTACAATCTCTTGGCTCTGGGTCCGACACTACCTGTATTGTAACTGTAGCAGTATCTGTTTCTTCTAAATTTTCACAAGGAAAAGGGTCATCTTCTATTGTATAAGTAAAGAATGTACTTCCTACAAAACCAGTACTTGGAGTGAACGTAAAGCTTCCATTACCATTGTTTACAATACTACCATTTCCAGGTTGGGTATTTGAGATAATAGTGAAAGGGTCTCCATCGGGGTCAAAATCAACTCCGTTCCCATTATCATCCAATACATTGAATGTTATTGACTGATTGATACCGGTAGAAAATTCTTCGCCGAAGGCTACAGGAGCATCATTATCATCATCTTCAACTATATACGACACTTCACTGATACAGTTGGTGTTCGTATTTTTTACTTTAATAATGTAAGTTCCCGCTCCTATATTGTTAAACTGAGTAGACGACTGGAAGTTACCATTGTCCAAAGCGTATTTGTACTGCCCACCTGTAGGTGCAGTTATATTTAACACACCAGAATTAGGTGTATTGCCACAAGTAAATTCGGCAGTAGCCTCATCTGGATTTGGATTAACGGTAAGTGTAACTGTTGCCGTTCCGCAAATAGCTTGATTTGGTGCTGGTAAGCAAACCTCATAATCAAATGCTACAGTTCCTGTAAATCCTGGATTTGGCACATAGGTATAAGTCCCATCTGTATTTAAGGTAAAAGATTGCCCTGCAGGCGGTGGACCGGAAAGTGTATATGTTGAGTTTGCGGGAACATTGTTCCCATCGTTGAGATTGCCATTTATAGGTTCATCAACACACCCCATTCCAGTTTGGTCTACAGCATATTTTTGCAGGATAAAAACCTTTCCATCTCCATGGTCATTGGAAGCTGCAAGAAAGCGAACTTTCGTAATAAGCGATCCAGTAGGAGCAACACTGTTTAGGTGAAAAAGGCCAATAGCAATAGTTTGCCCGTTATCTTGCTCTCTTCCTGAACCCCAATAGTCCGAACCACTAGCTGGAGCGCTAAAACCCCCTCCAGTTAAATTTCCACTTGTTCTAACAAATGTATCACCTAAGGGTTGTTCAGGACCACCGCCTGCAGGAATACCAAAAAAGCGAACATATAAACAGTTGTTCCCCCCTCTTTCAGTAACCGCTAAAATTCCACCATCGTTTGAAGGAATGGGCGGATTATAAAAAAGTGTTTGCATTTGGGAGTCGGTTTCTTGCTCACCGTTTATACCATTTGCTTTATCAAAATCTAGACATATACTTCTTCCAGTAGGGTTGGACTCAAAATAGTAGTTTAAGTTTTTACTCTGGAAAGCCGCTTTAGCCTCATCATCCCAAGGAGTAGAATCTGTGATATCCATCGTAGCCGTTGCACTTGTACCAATGGTTTGTGTACCATTTAACATTACATGGTTTTCAGAATGGTTCCCAGGACCTCTTCCCAAACGGGTTAGCTGGTATCCCGAAGGTACCGCAAATGTGGGATACACCTCTCCATTGATGGTTATAGACTCAATGGTCGCAGGGTTGTCATTGTTTCCATTTTGCGTATCCTCCCACTGGAAAGTAACACCAGAGTCTATTGAAGGAGATTGTGAACCTATCTGGGATAACGCGATATTAGTTATACATAGAAAGAGCAACAACAAAATTCTTCGGGAAGCTTTGCTTACCAAAAATTTGAATGCAAAATTTTGATGGGTAGTTTTTGATATCATAGTACTACTATTTATTTCGAACACGGTTATGAATGTTAAAAATTTGAGAACATTCAGGGTGTGTAATTTTTATACAACTTATACAAAGATATAATCAATACAAGCATAAATTCTTACAATGAAAGTACTTTTAGCTGAATTGCACAATAAAGTCGATGAAGTACCCAAATTGTTTAAAAAAATCTATTTTTTTTGTAGGAAATAGCTATACGTATTTACACGTAGACCCTTATTTTAATGGTGATTGTGAGTTGCTTATAAGTAGGAAGAGTAAATCTGAAATTATACTATTTCAACGCTACTAATTACGAGAAAAGAGCAGTGTAGGTTTTTTAAACTATGTTAATTTCCTACTAAAATTTATATAAAATCGACACCCCTATTTTAGTAACATTCTTTAATAAGAAATCCTATAAATTACGATAAAAAACATTTTTTAACAGACAAAGTGCATTCAGTATCTCTTTTAATTTCTTATAATATTCTCTGAATATTCTCTAATTCATCAAAAATATCCATTCAACCACAAATATCAAGTTGCTATTTTTGGTAATAATTTGGGTAAAATGGCCACAGCAGTTGTTATCTTTGCCTTTTTCTTAAAAATATGCTTCAAAAAGAAATAGATAGACGCAAAACATTCGGCATCATCTCACATCCAGATGCCGGTAAAACTACATTGACCGAAAAGCTACTCCTATTTGGTGGTGCCATACAGGAAGCCGGCGCCGTTAAGAGCAATAAGATAAAAAAAGGTGCAACGAGCGACTTTATGGAAATTGAGCGCCAGCGTGGGATATCCGTCGCAACCTCTGTGTTGGCTTTTGAATATGGCGGGACAAAAATAAACATCTTGGATACTCCTGGCCACAAGGACTTTGCCGAAGATACTTTTAGAACCCTCACCGCGGTAGACAGCGTAATTGTTGTAATAGACGTAGCTAAGGGTGTGGAGGAGCAAACCGAAAAACTTGTCGAGGTTTGCCGTATGCGCAACATCCCCATGATCGTGTTCATTAACAAATTGGACCGTGAGGGAAAAGACGCCTTTGAGCTCTTGGATGAAATTGAACAAAAACTCAACCTGCGCGTTACACCCCTCTCCTTTCCTATTGGTATGGGGTACGATTTTAAGGGCATCTACAACATTTGGGAAAAAAATGTAAACCTCTTTAGTGGCGATAGCCGTAAGAATATTGAAGAAACCATAGAGATTGAAGATGTTGCCAATCCCGAACTTGATACCCTCGTGGGTGAAGATGCCGCAAACGAATTGAGGGAAGAGCTGGAGCTGGTGTACGAAGTATACCCGGACTTTAATAGGGAAGAATACCTCGAAAGTAAATTGCAACCCGTATTTTTTGGATCTGCCTTAAATAATTTTGGCGTTCGCGAATTGTTGGACTGCTTTGTTGAAATTGCACCAAAACCCCAACCAAAATCCAGTGACACCCGCATGGTAAAGCCTGAAGAGAAGGACTTTAGTGGGTTTGTCTTCAAGATACACGCAAATATGGATCCCAAGCACCGTGACCGTTTGGCCTTTGTGAAAATTGTTTCGGGCAAGTTTGAGCGTAATAAACCATACCTTCATGTGCGTAACGGTAAAAAATTGAAATTTTCCAGCCCCAATGCCTTTTTTGCTGAAAAGAAACAAATTGTAGATGTTTCCTACCCTGGCGATATCGTGGGCTTGCACGATACCGGTAACTTTAAAATTGGCGATACGCTCACCGAAGGAGAAGAAATGCAATACAAGGGCATCCCAAGCTTTTCTCCAGAATTCTTTAAATACATTAACAACGCAGATCCCATGAAGAGCAAACAGCTTGAAAAAGGGATAGACCAATTAATGGACGAAGGAGTAGCGCAGCTTTTTATTTTAGAACTTAACGGACGGAAAGTAATAGGAACCGTAGGTGCATTACAATTTGAAGTAATCCAATATAGGTTAGAACATGAATACGGTGCTAAATGTACCTATGAAAACTTGAATGTTCATAAAGCCTGCTGGGTAGAGCCCAAGGATCCCAAGAGTGATGAGTTCAAGGATTTCAAACGGGTAAAGTCTAAGTTTCTTGCAAAAGACAAACGTGGCCAATTGGTATTTTTGGCGGATAGTGCCTTTACACTACAGATGACACAGAGCAAGTACCCTAACGTAACCTTACATTTTGTGAGCGAATTTGAAAAGCAAGAAAATTGATTTCAGTTCTTATAGATAGATAGCTTGTATATCCAATCTGTCACCATTACCAAATTCTACCCTAAAGGCGGCATCATCGGTTAGCCCACCACCAAATACAGCTCCCTGTAAGTGTACGCTATAGTTGCCGGCATCGAGTGCTATGGTGGTAGATCGTGAATTGTATACCAAGCCCGTGGCTGTATCGCAGTTTATATTAGTATATACAACACTTGTCATCCCGTAAGATTTTGAAGTGTTTGCTGTAGAACCATTTCCTAAGTAAAAGTAGTTATGTGCTACTTTGGCCCTACCATCGTCAATCTTGGCTGTACCATCATAGGTCGAAAAATCCAAAGCAACATAATAGGTAATCACTACCATGGCTCTTTGGGTAAGTGTAAAGTTTTTTTGGTACAATTCTGCCGAGTTGAGAGCAGAGTTAGACTGTGTTTGTACCACAACTGGTGATGGGATGTTTGATTCTGAAGATATTTCTCCTGAAAGTTTCCCAAGGGTTAAAGTCCCATCCTTATCTGCTACCACATTGTAGGTAGAGGAGCCACCTAAATTATTTGTGTTTTGTGAACTGTTCAATCCATCAATTCTAACTGTGCTTCCAGTTCCCGCAATATGCAAGGCTTCTTGTGGACTTGTTGTTCCTACTCCCACTTGTGCTTTAATTGCGCCTACCGCAACAAGGGAAAGAATGAAAGTTGTAATTATATTTTTCATAAGTAGTAATTTAATGGGGTTGTACTGTTGTTTTATTGTGTTTTCTACATTTAATTTTGAAGCAACGGGGCATTTGCATTTCCAGAGTTGCACTCACAGCCTACATCGGCTCCTCTTTCATACGTAATGGTTACGGTAGAAGAGTCGCAGGTGAAAATATTCGGGAATGGTAAGCAAACGTTATATTCAAAGGTCACATCGCCTGTATACCCTACACTTGGAGTGTAGCTATAACTACCATCTGCATTAAAAGTGAAGGCTTCTCCTTCTGGGGTTGGACCACTTACCAGTGTAAAAGTTGACCCAGTCGGGACATTATCTCCATCCACAGTTCCATTGAAGGGAACATTCATACAGCTTTTCTCGGTTTTGGGCACCGCATAGCGTTGGAGGATAAAAAACTTACCATCTCCGTGGTCGTTGGTAGCTCCCAATAAATCTACTCTAGTAATTACTGAACCTACCGGGGCGAGGTTATCCAGAACAAAAATCGCAATTCCTATGGTTCCATTGTTTTCTACCACCCTACCAGAGTTCCAGTAATCTACACCTGCAGGAGGAGGATTGAACTGTGGTCCCGTTTGTGTAGTATTGGAACGTACAAAGGTATCTCCCAAAAATTGCTCAGGGCCTCCTCCTGCCGGAATTCCATATACTGAAACATAATAGCAGTTGTTGGCATTTCGCTCTGTAATGGCCACTATCCCACCTTCATTGGAAGGTATTCCCGGACTGTAATTAAGAGATTGAATCTGTGCCGTTGTTGTTGCTACAGCACTGAAATTATTGCAGATATTCCGTCCGTTGTGGTTAGACTCAAAATAGTGGTTTAGGTTTTTATCCTGGAAAGCAGCTAGTGCATCTGCGTTCCAATCTGGGTTGGAGCTATTATTATTTACGGTAGTACCATTTTGGATGATAGTGTTTCTGCTATGGCCCTGAGGACCTAAGCGCGTAAGTGTATACGAAGTAGGAGCGGCGATAGATTGAAAAACCTCACCATCAATGGTAATAGAGTTGAGGGTCGCCGGATCGTTATTGTTCACCTGAACGTCCGCCCATTGAAAGGTAACACCTGTTTGTACAGATGGGGCTTGGGTTTGCCCTACACCAGTATAGAATGCTAGTAGGGACAGTAATATTGAAAACATCAATACCGATGTTTTGCACTTAGTAGGTATAGTTAGTTCCATAAGTTCAATTTGGGTAGTCTTTATAAGATAATAACTCGCGTTACTTGGGGCTATCTTTAAAAGACACTTCAAATATATGGGACATAAAGTGTTTTCCTACAAGGCTTTATAATATATTCGTTGAAATATTACATATAATCGTTCAACTGCATTTTATAGCAATTTTACTTACAAATTTTTAATTGTGATGAATAGTATTTAATCTAAATCTGATTCTTATTAGGGCGTCATTTAAATCCTGAAGTATCCCTATACATACTTTAAAGCATACACTTTATTACAAAAAAAACTCGCTTTTAGCGAGTTTTATAATTTTAGGCTTCTCCAGTTGGGCCAAAGTTAATAGGAATTGGAGGCTGCTTATAATCTTTAATTTCACCGTGTTGCTTTTCAAATCTTGCAACATTGTCGTGCATTGCTTTTAGGAAACGTTTTGCATGCTGGGGCGTTAAAACAATCCTAGACTTTACCTTACTTTTTGGCACGCCGGGCATTATACATACAAAATCTACCACGAACTCACTTTGTGAATGATTGATGATCGCCAAATTGCTATAGATTCCCTGAGCGGTCTCTTGGTCCAACTCAATATTTATCTGTCCTTGTTTTTGTTTGTTATCTTCTGCCATAGTTTATTTTTTTAAGCATCTTATGCTTTTTATATTCTATCAATTTACATATTAAAAAACAAAATCCCGCAACAGTGTCACGGGATTTTTCACATTCATATAAGGTTTCAACTATCCTTCCCTAGTAATAAGGCAAGGAATACCCAGATATTTGTTTACATTCAAAAACCCGATTAGTTATAGTTTACTTCTTGTTTTTCTTTCGTCATCTCCTCGAATTCTTCTTTAGAGCCCACGATAATTGTATCATAATTTCTCATACCTGTACCGGCAGGGATTTTATGTCCTACAATAACGTTCTCTTTCAATCCTTCAAGGGTATCTACCTTACCGCTCACGGCAGCTTCATTCAATACCTTAGTGGTCTCTTGGAACGATGCCGCAGATATGAACGACTTGGTTTGTAACGACGCTCTTGTAATACCCTGTAAAATAGGTGTAGCAGTAGCATTAACTGCTTCACGGGCTTCTACCAAGGTTTTATCGGCACGACGTAGGATAGAGTTTTCATCACGTAGGTCACGTGGTGAGATGATCTGTCCTTCTTTTAAGTTTTCAGAATCTCCAGCGTTTTCAACCACTTTCATCCCAAAAATCTTATCGTTCTCCTCGATAAAGTCATCCTTGTGTACCAATTGGTTCTCTAGGAATGTAGTATCTCCCGGATCCACAATTCGCACCTTACGCATCATCTGTCTCACAACTACCTCGAAGTGCTTGTCGTTAATCTTAACCCCTTGCAAACGGTATACTTCCTGAACTTCGTTCACCAAGTATTGCTGTACTGCAGATGGGCCTTTGATACGCAGGATATCCTCTGGTGTTGTTGAACCATCGGACAGTGGCATACCTGCGCGAACGTAATCGTTCTCCTGTACCAAGATCTGGTTGCTCAACTTCACCAAGTATTTCTTGATCTCGCCAAGCTTAGACTCTACGATTATCTCACGGTTACCACGCTTTATCTTTCCGAAGGAAACTACACCATCTATCTCACTTACAACAGCTGGGTTGGATGGGTTACGTGCCTCGAACAATTCGGTAACACGGGGAAGACCTCCCGTAATATCACCTGCTTTGGCAGATTTACGCGGTATCTTAACCAGTACTTTACCTATCTTGATCTTCTCGCCATCGTCTACCGAGAGCAATGCTCCTACCGGTAAGTTGTAAGAACGAATTACTTCGTCTTTCTTACCTAGGATTTGAAGCGTTGGTATTTTCTTCTTATCTCTAGACTCTGTAATTACTTTTTCTTGGAAACCTGTTTGCTCATCTATCTCAACAGCATAGGTTACACCTTGTACGATGTTCTCGTATTTAATTTTTCCAGCAAATTCTGAAATGATCACACCGTTATAAGGATCCCACTGGCAAACTACATCGCCTTTCTTCAGTTTCTGTCCGTCTTTCACAAAGATGGTAGAACCATAAGGGATTACATTGGTACTTAAGGTAATTCCTGTTTTTTCGTCTACTAACTTCAGTTCCGAAGTACGTGAAATCACGATATCTACCGTGTTACCTTCTGAATCTTCACCCTTAACGGTTTTCAGATCTTCAATTTCGGCCTTACCATCAAACTTAACGGTAAGTTTATTGTCTTCTGAAATGTTACCTGCAATACCACCCACGTGGAAGGTACGCAAGGTTAACTGTGTTCCGGGCTCTCCAATAGATTGTGCTGCCACAACTCCTACCGCCTCACCACGCTGTACCATTTTGTTGGTCGCTAGGTTACGGCCGTAACATTGTGCACAAATTCCTTTCTTGGCTTCACAGGTAAGCGCCGAACGTACTTCGATAGTCTCAACCGGTGAAGAATCTATTGTTTTTGCAATAGCTTCGGTAATATGGTCTCCAGCATTTACGAGTACTTCTTTAGTGAGCGGGTTTATAACGTCGTTCAACGAGGTACGTCCCACAATACGAGAACCAAGATTCTCCACCACTTCTTCGTTTTTCTTCAATGCTGAAACTTCAATACCACGTAAGGTTCCACAATCTTCGGTATTGATGATCACATCTTGCGATACATCTACCAATCTACGTGTTAAATACCCTGCATCGGCCGTTTTAAGGGCGGTATCTGCAAGTCCTTTACGGGCACCGTGGGTAGAGATAAAGTATTCTAAAATTGAAAGTCCTTCTTTAAAGTTCGAAAGAATTGGGTTTTCAATAATCTCGCCTCCACCACTGTTCGATTTTTTCGGCTTTGCCATCAAACCACGCATACCTGTAAGCTGGCGGATCTGTTCTTTAGATCCACGTGCTCCAGAATCAAGCATCATATATACCGAGTTGAACCCTTGCTGGTCCTCACGGATACGTTTCATAGACAGTTCGGTCAACTCTGCGTTGGTTGCCGTCCATATATCAATTACCTGGTTGTAGCGCTCGTTGTTGGTAATAAGACCCATATTATAGTTTCCTACAATAGCGTCTACCTGTGTATTGGCATCGTCTATCATGCTTTGCTTTTCTGCAGGAATAATAATATCCCCTAAGCTAAAGGACAGACCACCCTCGAATGCAAACTTGTATCCAAGACTTTTAATCTCGTCAAGGAATGCTGCTGTAACGGGTACGCTTGTTACTGCCAATATATTTCCAATAATATCACGAAGCGATTTTTTGGTCAATACTTCATTGATATAACCTGCTTTCTCTGGCACTTGCTCGTTAAAGATCACACGGCCTAGCGTGGTTGTAATAATTTGGTTTACAAGCTCGCCTTCTTCGTTAAAATCTTTTGTGCGTATCTTGATTTCGGCATTAAGGTCTACTCTCTTCTCGTTATAAGCGATGATCGCCTCTTCAGCCGAGTAGAAGGTTAAGCCTTCTCCTTTTACGGTGTATTGTTCGTCTGTCTTACGGAGTTTGGTCATATAGTAAAGACCCAAAACCATATCTTGCGATGGTACCGCTACCGGGCTACCGTTTGCAGGGTTCAAGATGTTGTGCGATGCCAACATTAACAATTGTGCTTCCAAAATTGCCTCGGGCCCCAAAGGAAGGTGCACCGCCATCTGGTCACCATCAAAATCGGCGTTAAATGCCGTACACACCAATGGGTGTAACTGGATTGCCTTACCCTCTATCAACTTAGGCTGGAAGGCTTGTATACCCAAACGGTGCAATGTAGGAGCACGGTTCAGTAATACTGGGTGTCCTTTAAGGACATTTTCCAGGATATCCCAAACCACAGGTTCTTTCTTATCTATAATCTTCTTTGCAGATTTTACTGTTTTTACAATCCCTCTTTCAATCAGTTTTCTGATTACGAAAGGTTTGTACAGCTCTGCTGCCATATCCTTCGGAAGACCACACTCATATAGTTTCAGTTCTGGTCCTACAACGATTACCGAACGTGCTGAATAATCCACACGTTTACCAAGTAAGTTCTGGCGGAAACGTCCTTGCTTTCCTTTCAATGAATCTGAAAGTGACTTCAATGGACGGTTGCTATCGGTTTTTACTGCTGACGATTTACGCGTGTTATCGAACAATGAATCTACTGATTCCTGTAACATACGCTTTTCGTTACGCAGGATCACCTCCGGTGCCTTGATCTCCATCAAGCGCTTGAGACGGTTGTTGCGAATAATCACACGACGGTACAGGTCATTAAGATCTGAAGTTGCGAAACGACCACCATCCAACGGTACCAATGGGCGTAATTCTGGTGGAATTACCGGTACCACTTTCATAATCATCCACTCTGGGTTGTTCTCGCGGTTCTTGTTTGCATCACGTAACGCTTCCACTACTTGAAGGCGTTTTAAGGCTTCAGTTTTACGTTGTTTAGAGGTTTCGTTGTTTGCTTTGTGACGTAGTTCAAAGGACAATTCATCCAAATTGATACGTTGTAGCAACTCTATCAAACACTCTGCTCCCATCTTGGCGATAAACTTGTTAGGGTCGCTATCGTCCAAGTATAAATTTTCCTGTGGAAGGCTGTCCAGGATATTAAGGTATTCTTCTTCAGTAAGGAAGTCCATTTTTTGTACGGGCTCTCCTTCTTCGTTCTTCGCGATACCTGGTTGGATTACTACATAACGCTCGTAGTAAATAATCATATCCAACTTCTTAGAAGGTAATCCAAGAAGGTATCCTATTTTGTTAGGTAAGCTACGGAAGTACCAAATGTGTGCAACGGGAACCACCAAGTTGATGTGCCCCACACGGTCACGGCGTACTTTCTTTTCAGTTACCTCTACTCCACAACGGTCACACACGATACCTTTATAACGGATACGCTTGTATTTTCCACAGGCACACTCATAATCCTTTACAGGACCAAAGATACGCTCGCAGAACAAACCGTCACGCTCTGGTTTGTGTGTACGGTAGTTTATAGTTTCGGGTTTGAGCACCTCTCCACGAGACTCGGCCAAAATTGATTCTGGCGATGCCAAACCGATAGAAATCTTATTAAATTTCTTTTGTTGTTGTTCGTTATTATTTCTTGCCATAATGCTGTATAATAATCTTGTTGTTGTTTGAAATGGGGCTTCATTTTAAAAAAACCCCTAGAGCTAGTTGTGTGATTCCTCGCTGTGCTTCGGAATGACAGCCCCCACCTTAGCAGGGGCCCACTCACTATTACTCTTCTAATCTAATGTCCAGACCCAGACCTTTCAATTCGTGCATCAGTACGTTAAAGGATTCTGGCAGTCCTGGTTCTGGCATCGTTTCACCTTTTACGATACTCTCGTAGGTTTTTGCTCTACCAATAACATCATCAGACTTTACCGTCAATATTTCTCGTAGGGTGCTTGAAGCTCCATAAGCCTCGAGTGCCCAAACCTCCATCTCACCAAAACGCTGACCACCAAACTGGGCTTTACCACCCAATGGTTGTTGTGTAATCAATGAGTATGGTCCAATAGAACGTGCGTGCATCTTATCGTCCACCATATGTCCTAATTTCAGCATATAGATAACACCTACGGTTGCTGGCTGGTCAAAACGCTGTCCTGTACCACCATCATACAAATAGGTATGTCCGTAGCGTGGGATGCCTGCCTCGTCTGTCAGTTCGTTTATCTGGTCAATGCTGGCTCCGTCAAAAATTGGGGTTGCATATTTTCTGCCCAGTTTCTGTCCGGCCCATCCCAATACTGTTTCGTAAATCTGCCCAATGTTCATACGCGATGGTACTCCCAGTGGGTTCAGCACGATATCAACAGGTGTTCCATCATCCAAGAAAGGCATATCTTCTTCACGAACGATACGGGCAACAATACCTTTGTTACCGTGACGTCCCGCCATCTTATCCCCTACTTTCAATTTACGTTTCTTAGCGATGTACACTTTTGCAAGTTTTAGGATTCCTGAAGGCAGTTCATCTCCTACAGAAATTGTAAACTTCTCACGACGTAAGTTACCTTGCAGGTCGTTCTCCTTAATACGGTAATTGTGCAATAGGTCACGAACCATGGCGTTTATAGCGTCGTCTGTGGTCCAAGTTCCACCTACCAAGTGTGTATAGTCGTCCACAGCGTTCAACATCTTAAGGGTGTATTTCTTTCCTTTTGGGAATACTACTTCACCTAGATCGTTGGTAACGCCTTGTGCAGTTTTTCCACCTACGATAGCGAATAGTTTTTCAACCAACACATCTTTAAGGGCATCAAACTTAGCATCATATTGCACCTCAAGTGCTGCTATGTCCTCTTTATCCTTTGCTCTCTTGCGCTTGTCCTTAATGGCACGAGCGAATAGTTTTTTGTTTATTACCACACCGCGTAACGATGGAGATGCTTTTAATGAAGCATCCTTCACATCACCAGCTTTGTCTCCAAAGATGGCGCGAAGTAATTTTTCTTCTGGTGTTGGGTCGCTTTCACCTTTTGGTGTAATCTTACCAATTAAGATATCTCCAGGCTTCACTTCGGCACCTACGCGAATCATTCCGTGTTCGTCAAGGTCTTTTGTGGCCTCTTCTGAAACGTTAGGGATATCGTTGGTCAATTCTTCGTTACCCAACTTGGTGTCACGTACTTCGAGTGAATATTCATCTATATGTATAGAGGTGAAGATATCGTCACGAACTACTTTCTCAGAAATCACGATTGCATCCTCAAAGTTATACCCTTTCCAAGGCATAAAGGCTACCTTCATATTTCGTCCAAGGGCCAGCTCACCTTTTTCGGTAGCGTATCCTTGGCACAGTACCTGTCCTTTTGAAACTCTATCGCCTTTGCTAACGATAGGTTTCAGGTTGATGGAAGTACTTTGGTTTGTCTTTCTGAATTTTACCAGTTGATATGTCTTACTATCACCATCAAAGCTTACCATACGCTCTTCTTCGGTACGGTCGTACTTAATGGTAATTTCGTTTGCGTCTACATATTCCACAACTCCGTCTCCTTCGGCATTGATCAATACACGGGAGTCACTGGCTACTTGGCGCTCTAGACCTGTTCCTACGATTGGAGAGTCTGCGCGCAACAATGGTACTGCCTGGCGCATCATATTACTTCCCATCAGGGCACGGTTTGCATCATCATGCTCCAAGAACGGAATCAAAGATGCAGAGATAGATGAAATCTGGTTAGGAGCAACATCGGCATAGTTTACCGTTGTTGGATCTACTACCGGGAAATCACCTTCCATACGTGCAATCACACGATCTGTATCGATTTTTCCTTTATCAGTTAAAGGAATATTTGCCTGAGCAATTAATTGTCCTTCTTCTTCTTCAGCTGAAAGGTACTGTGCTTCATTCTTGAAGTCGATTTTACCATCTTCAACTTTTCTATAAGGCGTCTCAATGAATCCTAGGTTGTTCACCTTGGCATATACCGAAAGTGAGGAGATAAGACCAATGTTTGGTCCCTCAGGGGTTTCAATAGGACATAACCTTCCATAGTGTGTGTAGTGAACATCACGAACCTCGAATCCTGCTCTTTCTCGTGACAGACCTCCTGGTCCCAATGCCGAAAGACGACGCTTGTGCGTAATCTCGGCCAGCGGGTTGGTCTGGTCCATAAATTGAGACAGCTGGTTGGTACCAAAGAAAGAGTTGATTACTGAAGACAACGTCTTCGCATTAATCAAATCTATTGGGGTAAACACCTCGTTGTCACGAACGTTCATACGCTCACGGATGGTACGCGCCATACGGGCAAGCCCTACACCAAACTGAGATGACAACTGCTCACCTACGGTACGTACACGACGGTTACTAAGGTGGTCAATATCATCAATCTCCGCTTTGGAGTTGATAAGCTCGATCAAGTACTTGACAATGGTAATGATATCCTGCTTGGTCAAGACCTGCTTGTCCATCTCGATATCAAGACCTAATTTTTTGTTCATACGGTAACGTCCTACCTCACCCAGGTTGTATCGTTGGTCCGAGAAGAACAACTTGTTGATGATACCACGAGCAGTTTCCTCGTCTGGCGGTTCGGCGTTACGTAATTGTCTATAGATATGTTCTACCGCTTCTTTTTCTGAATTGGTAGGATCTTTTTGTAATGTGTTGTGGATAATCGCATAATCTGCTTGTTGATTATCCTCCTTGTGCAACAAGATAGTTTTTGAACCTGAGTCCAAAATTTCCTCGATATGCTCTTTTTCCAGCACGGTATCACGGTCTAGAACGATCTCGTTACGCTCAATAGAAACCACCTCTCCGGTGTCTTCATCAACAAAATCCTCGTGCCAGGTTTTAAGTACACGGGCAGCCAGTTTACGGCCCAATTGTTTTTTGAGGCCTGTCTTGGTTGCTTTTATTTCTTCGGCAAGGTCGAAGATTTCAAGGATATCCTTGTCTCTCTCAAAACCAATAGCACGGAAAAGCGTTGTAACAGGTAATTTTTTCTTTCTATCGATATACGCGTACATAACGCTGTTGATATCGGTAGCAAATTCAATCCACGATCCCTTGAAAGGAATGACACGAGCTGAATATAATTTGGTTCCGTTTGCGTGGAAGGATTGTCCAAAGAACACACCAGGTGAACGGTGTAACTGAGACACTACCACACGTTCTGCACCATTGATACAGAAGGTTCCAGAAGGTGTCATGTAAGGAATGGTACCTAGGTACACATCCTGAACGATGGTTTCGAAATCTTCGTGCTCGTCGTCTGTACAATACAGCTTGAGTCTAGCCTTTAAGGGCACGCTGTAGGTAAGACCACGCTCGATACATTCCTGGATGGAGTATCTTGGCGGATCTACGAAATAATCTAAAAATTCTAATACAAATTGATTACGGGTATCTGTAATCGGGAAATTTTCTAGGAAGGTCTTGTATAACCCTTCTTGACCTCTTTCTTCTGACTTGGTTTCCAACTGGAAAAAATCCTGGAAGGATTTGATCTGTATGTCCAAAAAGTCCGGATAGTCCGGCTTGTTCTGTACAGAGGAAAAATTCAATCTTTCAGTTTGCGTTGCTGACATCTATGGACGGAATTTTAATTAAAAAAACAGTGTTTGCGTATACTTTTTTATGATAACCTTTATATACGCAAAATGGTTTAGGTCTTTCCCGGCTTGCGGGAAGACCTAAACCTAAAGGTTTGGATATGTGGTTGGCTTACTTAAGCTCAACCTCTGCTCCAGCTTCTTCTAATTGAGATTTAAGAGCCTCGGCTTCATCTTTTGCTACACCTTCCTTGATTGGAGATGGTGCACCATCTACTAATCCTTTAGCATCCTTAAGACCTAATCCAGTAAGTTCTTTTACAAGTTTTACTACTGCAAGCTTAGATCCTCCTGGAGCTTTAAGAATTACGTCGAATTCTGATTGCTCTTCAGCGGCTTCTCCGCCACCAGCACCTCCACCAGCAGCAACAGCTACAGCTGCAGCAGCAGGCTCGATACCGTACTCATCTTTTAATATAGTAGCTAATTCATTAACCTCTTTTACGGTTAAGTTAACTAATTGTTCTGCGAAATCTTTTAAATCTGCCATTTTCTATCGTTTTTAAAAATTGTATTTATTGTTTGTAATTAGTGCTTAATTTTATCCTTCTCTTTCAGAAAGGGTTTTTACGATGCCCGCTATGGTACCGCCGCTACTCTTAAGTGCAGAGATAACATTTTTGGCAGGAGATTGAAGTAATCCAACGATTTCTCCAATAAGCTCTTCTCTAGACTTGATGTCTACAAGTGTTTCTAGCTTATCGTCTCCCACAAAAATTGCTTCTTCAATAAAAGCTCCCTTCAATAGAGGTCTATCAGATTTTTTTCTGAATTCTTTAATAACTTTTGCAGGTGCGTTACCTGTTTCAGAAACCATCAAGGATGTGTTTCCTTTAAGTACATTGTTTAATTCTCCAAAATCTTTTTCTGAAGCTTCCATTGCTTTTGCGAGCAATGTATTTTTTACCACGTTCAACTTCACGCCTGCTTTAAAGCACGCACGACGAAGATTTGAGGTAGTTCCTGCATCAAGACCTGAAATATCAGCTAAATAGATATTTGTGTTTTCAGATAACTGTGCAGTCAATGTTTCAATTACTTGTGATTTTTCTTCTCTAGTCATATCTTAAATAATTACTGCTCAGTAAATCTTTTAGTATCAATTTCAACCGAAGGGGACATTGTAGAGGACATATAAATGCTCTGTATGTAAACTCCCTTAGCTGCTTGAGGCTTCAACTTTACCAATGTGGTTAATAATTCTCTTGCGTTTCCTGCAATTTTCTCAGCATCGAAAGATGCTTTTCCTATTGCTGCGTGGATGATACCGGTCTTGTCAACTTTAAAGTCGATTTTACCAGCTTTCACGTCTGAAACTGCTTTAGCAACGTCCATTGTTACCGTACCTGTCTTTGGGTTAGGCATTAGGCCTCGGGGACCTAAAACACGTCCTAAGGGACCTAATTTACCCATTACGCTAGGCATTGTTACAATTACGTCAACATCTGTCCAACCTCCTTTTATCTTGTCGAGGTACTCGTCTAGTCCTACGTAGTCTGCTCCGGCTTCTTTAGCTTCGGCCTCCTTGTCTGGAGTAACCAATGCCAACACCTTTACATCCTTACCCGTACCGTGTGGAAGGGTAACAACACCACGTACCATTTGGTTCGCTTTACGTGGATCCACGTTAAGGCGTACCGCAAGGTCTACAGAGGCATCAAAATTTACGTTGGTGATCTCTTTTATTAAAGCAGAGGCTTCAGCAACAGTGTAGGTCTTGTCCTCCACCTTTTGAAGCGCTTCTTTTTGCTTTTTTGTTAATCTTGCCATGTTATAGATTCTTTTTTTGGATTAAAAAGGAGCTGCTCCTTTTACTTTAACTCCCATAGATCTTGCAGTTCCGGCTACCATTTTCATGGCAGACTCTACGGTAAATGCATTAAGATCTGGCATTTTGTCTTCTGCAATAGCTTTTACTTGGTCCCAAGTAATGGTTGCCACTTTGTTGATGTGAGGTTCGCCAGAGCCTTTTTTGGCCTTGGCAGCCTCGAGGATCTGTACTGCTGCAGGAGGTGTCTTGATAACAAACTCGAAAGATTTATCTTTATACACCGTAATCTGTACAGGCAATACTTTTCCTTGCTTATCTTGGGTTCTTCCGTTAAATTGCTTACAGAACTCCATGATATTCACACCGGCAGCACCCAATGCTGGTCCAACTGGTGGAGACGGGTTTGCCGCTCCTCCGCGAACTTGCAGTTTTACTACTTTATCTACTTCTTTTGCCATTGTTTTAGTTTAAAAATTTGATTTTTCTACAGTGGAAGCCTAAGAAAAACCTATTTATAGCGTGTAACAATTATACTTTTTCAACTTGCATATAGCTTAGTTCCAATGGGGTTTTTCTTCCGAAAATCTTTACCATCACCTCTAGCTTACGCTTTTCTTCGTTAATTTTTTCAACAGTCCCGTTGAAACCGTTGAACGGACCATCAATTACTTTGATAGTTTCACCAATAGTAAATGGAATGTTTACGTTCTCGTCTTGAACCGAAAGCTCATCGACCTTACCTAGCATTCTATTTACCTCAGACTGTCGTAATGGAACTGGGTCACCACCTTTTGTCTCACCCAAGAAGCCAATCACTCCATTAATCGATTTTATGATGTGCGGCACCTCTCCTGCCAAACTGGCCTGGATCATGATATACCCTGGGAAATAAACACGTTCTTTATTGGTTTTCTTCCCATTGCGAATTTGAATCACTTTTTCGGTTGGAACCAGAACTTGCTCGATATAATCCTGTAGCTCGAGACGGGTAATCTCCCTGTCTATTGCAGATTTTATCTTGTTTTCCTGGCCACTGACCGAACGGACCACATACCACCTTTTTGCACTTGTTGTTTCAGTCATGCTTACGACTTAATCCATTTAAAATATTGCTCTATAACACTACTGAATACTTGGTCTACACCAAATACTGCCAAAGCCAAGACTACTGAAAAAACAGCTACTATTACCGTAAGTTTTTGCGCTTCGCCCCACGGTGTCCAAGACACGTGTTTTGTCAATTCGTTATAGGATTCTTTAATATAGTTTACCATTGTAATGGGTTTTATATCTTTTTCTAGAAATTTGTATTCCAGAGTTTTGCACGGGTTGAGAGACTTACTTCGATATGGTTTTCAGAAAAAGAAAACCTACTCAGCATAAACTTCTCGTCTCGAAGCCACACATTTGTTTCGTTTTGCACGGGTTGCGAGACTCGAACTCACGACACCTGGTTTTGGAGACCAGTGCTCTACCAACTGAGCTAAACCCGTTTGTGGGTTTTTATAGTATTTACTATGCTTACCCGTTATAAAAGGCAAGGCGTCCCGTTAAAACGGAACACCTTTTCCTTGTATTTATATGCTTGAATTAGTCTAGGATTTCAGTAACCTGACCTGCACCTACTGTTCTACCACCCTCACGGATCGCAAAACGTAATCCAACGTTCAATGCGATTGGTTGGATAAGGTCTACAGTAATTGTAAGGTTATCTCCAGGCATTACCATTTCAACACCATCAGGAAGGTTAATGTTTCCTGTTACGTCAGTTGTACGAACGTAGAACTGCGGACGGTAGTTATTGTGGAATGGTGTGTGACGACCACCTTCTTCTTTTTTAAGAACGTAAACCTCAGCTTTAAACTTAGCGTGTGGCGTTACAGAACCAGGCTTCGTGATAACCATACCTCTAGAGATTTGGGTTTTCTCGATACCTCTTAATAGGATACCTGCGTTATCTCCAGCCTCACCCCTGTCAAGGATTTGACGGAACATCTCGATACCTGTAATAGTAGAAGTCAATTTCTCAGCTCCCATACCGATGATCTCAACTGGATCCCCAGTGTTTGCGATACCTGTTTCAATACGTCCTGTTGCAACAGTTCCACGACCTGTAATTGAGAATACGTCCTCGATTGGCATCAAGAAAGGCTTATCGATCTCACGCTGTGGCTCTTCGATCCAAGTATCTACAGCTTCCATCAATTCAAGAACTGTGTCAACCCATTTTTGCTCACCGTTCAAAGCACCAAGTGCAGAACCAGCGATTACAGGACCATTGTCACCATCGTACTCGTAGAAAGAAAGTAGATCTCTAATTTCCATTTCTACCAACTCAAGTAACTCCTCATCGTCCACCATATCTACTTTGTTCATAAATACAACGATACGCGGAATACCTACCTGACGTCCCAAAAGGATGTGCTCACGAGTTTGTGGCATTGGACCATCTGTAGCGGCTACCACCAAGATAGCACCGTCCATTTGCGCAGCACCAGTTACCATGTTCTTTACGTAATCGGCGTGACCCGGACAGTCAACGTGTGCGTAGTGACGGTTTGCTGTTGCGTACTCTACGTGAGAAGAGTTAATTGTAATACCTCTTTCCTTTTCTTCAGGAGCGTTATCAATTTGATCAAAAGCAGAAGCTTCTGAATAACCTGCATCTGC
This sequence comes from Marinirhabdus gelatinilytica, assembly GCF_003353425.1. Lineage (GTDB taxonomy): Bacteria > Bacteroidota > Bacteroidia > Flavobacteriales > Flavobacteriaceae > Marinirhabdus > Marinirhabdus gelatinilytica. The sequence continues at coordinate 245,869 of NZ_QRAO01000004.1, read as the reverse complement.
CAATACTTTAGTAATCGCAGCAGTTAAAGTTGTTTTACCGTGATCTACGTGTCCAATAGTACCTACATTTAAGTGGGGTTTCGAACGATCATATGTTTCTTTTGCCATTTTGTATTAATTTAATTCTTAGTTATATATTAGTGTTCAATTGTATACTATATTGAGCCAATGACGAGATTTGAACTCGTGACCTCTTCCTTACCAAGGAAACGCTCTACCCCTGAGCTACACCGGCGTAAAGTGTTTATTTCTTTAACCCCCAAAAGCCTCAAAGAGGCATTACATTTAAAAGAAAAAGAACCTGCCTTCGCAGGGAAACTTTAGAGCGGGAGACCAGGTTCGAACTGGCGACATTCAGCTTGGAAGGCTGACGCTCTACCAACTGAGCTACTCCCGCTTATTTATTAGATTCCAGATTAAAACAAATCCCGAAAAGGAACGTTTAAAACAAGGAACAAATCACTATTTCAATTTTTTCAAGATTTACCGCTCGAAATCGGGGTGCAAAGATAATGAATTCTTTTCTGAAAACATAGCGCTCTTTGCGATTTGTTTAGACCACCATTTGAGGGCGGCCCCGAACTAGGATTTAAAAAAGAGCTCTTACAGAAGAGGACCTTTTTAAATCTTAAATACATTCTTCATTCAGAGAACGTTTGGATTACTCGCTGTCGCTCGTGATCCGTGAAGGGGGGACCCTTCACATAATTTGTAAAACACAACCTTACAAAAGCGAGCTTTTGACGCTTGCTTGGTATAGTTTACATTTTAATGACCTTATTGGATTACTCGCTGTCGCTCGTGATCCGTGAAGGGGGACCCTTCACATAATTTGTAAAACACAACCTTACAAAAGCGAGCTTTTGACGCTTGCTTATTTACAAATTATAGTGGGGAGAGCAGGATTCGAACCTGCGAAGACATAGTCAGCAGATTTACAGTCTGCCCTCGTTGGCCGCTTGAGTATCTCCCCTTGACCATTGGAATTTAGAACATCAATAATTCCAATTCCAACATTAAACTTTCAATATTTCAAGAGCCGATGGCACTTCGACTACGCTCAGTGTACCGCACTCTATTTTCTTTTAAAAAAGAAACAAAATCCATCTCTTCTTTTGAGCCGATGGAGGGACTCGAACCCACGACCTGCTGATTACAAATCAGCTGCTCTAGCCAGCTGAGCTACATCGGCTTTTAGCATTTTTTATGTTGAAATTTCAGCATAAAAAAGTCCGCTATTTCTAACGGACTGCAAAGATATACGATTTATTATTTCTGCAAAACTTTTTTTAAAAAATTTTCATGCAAATACACGTTGTTTCTGTTTGCGTTTTTTTAGTTGTCTCTGGAGCGACTGTACACATTCATCCACGGCTGCCTCGAACGTCTTGCTTTCTTTCTTGCAAATGAGGTCACTACCGGGAACGCTCAATAAGATTTCAGTGATTTTATTCTCCTTTTCACTTGTTTTTTGGATCTTTAAAAAAACATCGGCCGCTACTATTTTATCGTAAAACTGTTCGAGTTTTTGCAGTCGCTTTTCGATGAAATCCAACAAAGGTTCTTTTACCGCAAAATTAGGGGCTTGCACATTTACTTTCATAGGCTCTGGTTTTATATTAGTACTATTTTGAATTCCTGGGGTGGGCGTTATGGTATACCTTTTTTAATTGTGCTATGCTATTGTGCGTATACACTTGTGTGGATGCCAAACTAGCGTGCCCCAGCAGTTCTTTTACCGCGTTCAGGTCTGCTCCTTCATTTAAGAGGTGGGTTGCAAAAGAGTGGCGCAATATGTGCGGGCTCTTTTTAACCTTTACAGATGCTTTACTAAAATAGCTATTTACAATTCTATAAACAAGGGTTTCATAAATTTTAACGCCTTTGTTCGTGAGCAGCAAAAATTCATTATCTACCACATCAATTCTCTCTCTCTCCTGTAAATATGTACTTAGGGTTACCACTACCGAATCCAGTAACGGAATGACCCGCTCCTTGTTTCGCTTCCCCAGCACTTTCAAAGTTTTGTTCTGCATGGAAACATCCTTCAGCCTTAGGCTTACCAGCTCCGCCCTACGCATACCTGTTGCATAGAACAGTTCTACTATTAACTTGTTCCTTGCCGGCTCAAAACCTTCTCCTTCTTCGTTGAGCAATTGCAGTGCTTCCTGTATTTCTTTTTCTGAAAAGGGGACCTGTACCTTTTTGGCTGTTTTTAGAGCTTTGTGCTGTGCTAGGGGCGTGGCCTCGATCTGTTTTGTTTTCAGCAGAAATTTATAGTAGGTTTTCAATGATGAGACTTTCCTATTGATACTCCTGTTTGCAATGCCCGAATCTACCATGGATACTATCCAGCTACGTATCACAGAATAGTTTGCCCCGGAAATTTCCTTGTAGCCAAACGCTTCCTGCGCAAACATTTGAAAGTCTTCCAAATCCTTTTTATAGGCAGTGACCGTATGTTGGGAATATTTTTTCTCGAGTGAAAGATAGTCTATGAAAGGGACAAAAGACATGTGCTGAAGTACGTGTTACAAAATGTAAGATAGTTAAATATTTTTTGAACGCAGAAAACTGGAGTAAACAAAAAAATCCGTTGAACGTGATGTCCAACGGATGTAACAATATCTGAATAAAGAAATGTCTATATCTCTTCTTGATCTCTAAGATTCTGGATGTACTGTGCTTTCTGGATTTCTTTTCTTCTGGCAACAGATGGCTTTGTAAATGCCTGACGTGCACGTAGCTGGCGCATAGTTCCTGTACGATCGAACTTACGTTTGAAACGCTTCAATGCCCTATCTATATTTTCTCCGTCTTTTACTGGTATTATTAACATAGTGTCTTAACCTCCTCTCTTTTGGACGGCAAATATAATATTAAATTTAGAATTACGAAGTACGTAATAAAAAAAATAATGAACCTGTTTGTCGTGCTGAAAGATCAAAGTCCAATTGCTTTGCTCTCACATCGTACCCCTAAAATCGTATATCATAAATCCAAGCTACTGTTTAAACAATTCTGCTCGCTGGCTTAAATCCATGATAAGTTTTTCCTCTTCTTCACTTTCCAGCAGGACGTTGTAATTTTTCCAGAATTCCTTGTTGTAGGGCCTTGGCAGAAAGATATCCTCGGACCACTGGGAGGTTTTTAATTCTTCTTGGACGAGTTGTGGTTCCTGGATAATTTCAGTAAAGAGGATCTCCTGTGTGGTATAATAAAACTGCTCTTCCTCTTCCTCTTTCACCTTGTCGCTGTCCTTGTATAGTTTATCTGAAGACCTATCGCCCACATTTACCAGCTTGGGCGTTTCGTAGTAAATATAGCTAGGGTACATCTCATCCTGAAACTCTTTGTAGGTGAGTACCAGTTTATGGTTTAAAGTAGTACCAAAGAGGCTCTTGCTCCTTTTTTTCTGTACGTCAGAGGCCGCTACCAGTTCGTACTCAACCTTCTTTATGGCAAAATTGTCCCAATAAATATAAATCCATCCCTTGGGGGCAAAGCCTTCGTTGTAAACTCCCGGCGTATTCAAACCAACAAAATCCTCCCCTTTGTCTATCTCAATTTTGTAAATCTTTCGGCCATCATCCACTAACACGGTATCCAACTTAAACTGATGTTTCTCCAAAACATTTTTCCCGAAGAGCGCACCCACGGTGTTAGAGTTACGCACCAGGTTCAGCCTAGTCTTGAACAGGTTTTCTAAGCCATTTATCCGTTCGTCGTTCCATTTAATGGCCTTTATTAAGGACTCGGTCTTAATGTCCTGTTTACGAAGGTCGCTAGACTTCATCTTAAAGTTTCGGTTGTTGTTCTTTAAATAGGAATAGTATGTAAACACACTGTCTACATCGCGCAGGTCGTAGCTTTTTCGGTTTTCGTCTACGTTTACTTTCAGGAATTCCTCAGCCTTGGTGGCATAACTGGAATCGTATAAGGTTATGGCACTTTCTATGAGCCATTTGTATTCCTTTTTGTTGCGTTCCTTGTGGCGCAAAAAACCTTTTTGGAGGTATGCATTGTTGGGCAGGTTGTCCTCCAGTTCCTCTAAGGCACGTACTACTATTTCATTTCCCGTTTTGGGACGTGTCTCTGCAACAATCAATACTTCGTCGAGCGAGGCAACGTCTTCTTCCAAGTAAATGCTGAAACTTTCATCAAAATTATTGATTGGTGTCCTGAAGCTTTTGTACCCGATAGAGGATATAACAAGTGTATCATTAATATGCTCGTCCGGTACCGAGAGCAAGAACTTACCATCGGTATTGGTTACCGTACCTATGGTAGTGTTCTCAATATACACACTGGCACTCTCAATGGGCATTTGTGTAGAAAAATCGACCACAGTATTGGTGATTTCTGTTTGGGCGGAAACACTGTTAACAAACAATACAATACTTGCTATACAGAAAAATTTAAAATATTGAAATTTCATAGAATCGCTACTTTTATGTACAAAGTTAATGCATGAATCGAGCCAGGTTAAGACTTCCCCTACTAGGTTGCGGGCTTATAGTTTTTCCCCTCAATGACCATCTTGGCGATAATCTCTCGCAGTATTTCTGAAGTTCCGCCACCTATGGGACCCAACCTGCTATCACGCAAGTTACGAGCTAGTGGGTATTCTTCCATGTAACCATAACCTCCCAACATTTGAAGGCAGTCATAGGCTACCTCATCGGCCATTTTGGTAGAGATCAATTTGGACATGGTAGCTTCTTTCACTACATATTCGCCTTGATCCAGGCGTTGTGCCGTTACGTAATTGAAAGTTTTGCACACTTCTACTTCAGCAGCCATTTGGGCTACCTTGTGTCTCAATGCCTGGAATTTTGAAATTGATTTACCAAAGGCTACACGCTCTTTCATATACTCGATAGTGTAGTCCAACGCCCATTCGCTTCGGGCGTGGGCATTAATGCCCATAATGAGCCGTTCCAGGGCGAAGTGTTGCATGATGTAGGGAAAGCCTTTGTTTTCTTCGCCCATTAGATTTTCGGCTGGGATTTCTACATTATCAAAAGCGATCTCACCCGTATCGCTTGCCCTCCATCCTAATTTATCCAGCTTAGTGGCAGAAACACCGGGAGCATCCCTATCTATAACAAAAATACTTATTCCTTTGTTCCCGAGCTCTGGGGCGGTCTTGGCGGCCACTATTAAATAGTCACTGTACACGCCGTTTGTGATAAATGTTTTGGATCCATTGATAATATACTTGTCACCTTTTTTTACTGCAGTACTTCGCATCCCAGAGACATCGCTTCCCCCAAAGGGTTCGGTGATGCAAAGGCATCCTATTTTCTCACCGGTGATGCTGGGTGCAAGGTATTTTTCCTTTTGTTCATGGTTGCCTTCTTTGTTAAGGTGTGTCATTGCAAGGTATGCGTGGGCCCACATTGCGGCTGCAAATCCACCGGACTGTACCTTTTGGAGTTCTTCCAAAAAGATAACGGTATAAAATAAATCCAGGTCCATCCCACCGTATTGCTCTGGGTAGTTGATACCAAAATAGCCCATCTCACCAAATTTTTCCCATATAAAACGTTCTATATGGCCAGTCTCTTCCCACTTTTCGATATGGGGAACCACTTCCTTTTGAAGGAAATCCTGAAAACTCTTTCTGAAAAAATCGTGCTCTTCGGTAAAATATACGCTCATTGTGCTATTTGGGATATTATAACCTGCCCAAACATGTGAAGCTAGGTTACGTTTGTTTATATTTTAAAGTAAAATAATCCTAGAACTATGGCTTAGGTTAGCGTTACTTGTTAAGGAATAGAATTATTCAACAGACAAATATAGTTGAAATCGCTTTATTTTGTTGGCTGAGATTCCGTCAATTTTTTCCAGTTCGGAAAGAGCGGCTATCCCCTCGCGTAGTTTTACGAATTCCCATATCTTTTTTGCCATCTCAAAACCAATCCCAGGAATGGTGGACAAATCTGATGCGGTTGCGGTATTTATGTTGATCTTGTCGATATGCTTGGGTGTTTTTACCGTGAAAAGATTTTTGGTCCTTTCCACCACTTGTGAGGAGAGCCCATAAACCTCGCCCAGTTGCACATCGCTGGTAAAACCGCCCAGCTTGCCCCTATAGTTAACGATACGCTGGCTCAATGCCTCCCCTATCCCAGATACTTTTTGGAGTTGTTCAGGTGTTGCAGTATTCAGGTCTATTTTTTGGGCATAGGGCCTCTCCTTATTGAAATCTATATAATTTGAATTTTTACTGAATTTTGGCTTTGGGTTCGTTACCCATTCCGGGAATTTAAAATAGGGCGAAATACTATCCAGCCAAACATCTGAAACACCGGTTACTCTTTGGAAATCTGAAACACTGTTTATCCACTTGTCCTTTTCCCTAAATGCTTTCAGCTTATCGTAAGCTTCGGTAGGCATCCCGAGGGTATAGGATTTGTAATCGGTTATGAAATTTGGGTTGAAGGGGTATAGTTTCGGTTTTCTTCGCTCTATTTCGGCTTGTTGGAGGGAAACTATTTGTCGTTGTCCCAGTAGTATTTCGGTTGAGGAAATATCCAGATGCTCTTCAGTCTCAATTTCAACAAAAAAATACACTCCCAGCAATAGTAGTATGAGCGCTGTTAAAAGTAAAATCCCACCCTGATCGCTCTTGGCAATGTTTAGGTAGGATTTCTTTAGGTTATTTTTAAACATATCTCTCCTTTTAAAATTTAATAAAAGGGGAGTTAGTTTTTTCGCTTATTCCTCTACAGCGTTACGTTTCATTTTTATGGCGTCCAAGTAACGGTTCAATTGCTTTTTCACAACCGGGAAGAGGAAGTACAATCCAATCATATTAGGGAATACCATAGCAAATATCATTGCATCCGAAAAGTCCCAAATAGATTTCATACTCGCTGCAGCACCAATTACAACAAATGTTAGGAACAATAGTTTATACGTCATATCAGCCGCTTTCCCTCTCCCAAATAGATATTTCCACGACTGTAGGCCGTAATAGGACCAAGAAATCATAGTAGATACTGCGAACAATACTACCGCAATGGTAAGAAACACATCTGAGTATGGGATGTATTTTGCAAATGCCATGGAAGTGATACCTGCACCTTCATAGGACATTCCATCGATAAACACGGCACCAGTACCATCGCCACCGTAATTGAAATACCCTCCAAAGTTGAATATAATAATTACAAGGGCCGTCATTGTACAAATCACTACGGTATCGATAAAAGGCTCCAACAGTGCAACTAATCCTTCAGAGGCTGAATATTTGGTTTTTACTGCAGAGTGGGCAATAGATGCCGAACCTGCCCCTGCCTCGTTGGAAAACGCTGCTCTTTTAAACCCTACCAATAAAACACCTATTACACTACCAACACCAATTGCGGTTGGGTTAAAGGCTTCTTGTACGATAAGACCTATTGCATCATCTATCAATGAAAAATTGCTGAATATGATAAACAAACAACAAAGAATGTATAATACTGCCATAAGTGGCACTACCTTTTCGGTTACAGAAGCAATACGCTTAATACCACCAATAATGATTATTCCAACCAAGATAGCCAGCACCACACCTACAATAGCTCCTGCAGCTGTACTTTCCCAGTTAAACATTTCTTTGATCACGATTGTTGCTTGGTTACTTTGGGCTGCGTTACCTCCACCAAAAGAACCTCCAATACAAAAAACAGCAAAGAGTGCTGCTGCAATTTTACCGAGTGTCTTAAAACCTCTTTCTTTGAGACCCTTGCTTAAATAGTACATAGGACCTCCGTACACGGTTCCGTCGGGCCCTACATCTCTATATTGGACTCCAAGGGTACACTCCACGAATTTTGTACTCATCCCTAACAAGCCACACACAATCATCCAGAAAGTGGCTCCGGGACCTCCCAATGCAATAGCCAAGGCGACTCCTGCAATATTTCCATTACCTACCGTTCCAGATACCGCTGTAGCTAACGCCTGGAAGTGGGACACTTCCCCGTCGCTACTTTCGTCTCGAATGGTGTCTACTATATCGCCATCTACTGCTAATTCGTCAACTGTTTCAAGGTGTTTATCTAAACTGTCCACCTTTGTCATATCCTGTCCTTGGGCAATACCGCCCTCTCCATAAAGCTCTTTTGCTCCATACTTCTCAATATCCTCATATTTTCCACGAACGGTATTAATGGCTTTTCCGAAAAAACGGATGTTGGGAAAACCAAAATACAGGGTAAAAAACGCGGCACTTCCTACCAGCAAAACGATCACAAAAGGCGTATTGGGAGCTACCTCAAAAAATATTATGGCAGAGAAAAAATCTGAAATAGGCGCAAATGCCTGGTCTATCTTTTGATCGAGACCTACTTCTTCGGTCTCTTGTGCAAATGTTAATAAGGGGGTTAGAATTGTAAATAGGCAGAGAAGAAATTTCTTCATAATTTGGTTTTTGATGAGTTTAAAATTTACAAAGGAGCAAGATGCTAAAAAAAATGGCAGCTTTCAAATTTTAGCCGTTAAAAAGTTAACCTTTTCTTAAACATCGTATAAATTCTTGAGACTTTCAATTTGTTCCGGGCGTCCTATCAATATCAATTTTGAATCTTTTCGTACTACCAATGAGGGCTCGGGGTTTACAACATAGTCTCCATTGGGCTTTTTATAACCAATAATACTACAACCCGTTTTTTTGCGGATATCCAATTGGTGGATGGCCAGTTCTTTCCCGTTGGAGCATACTTTCTCAAAAGGGATTTGCTCTACATTTATACTATCTGCATTTCCAGAAACCGATAGGTTATCCAAAAATTCCACCAAGTCCGGCGTCACTACGAGATTTGCCATATGATCTCCCCCAATTTTATCAGGAAGTATCACGTTATCGGCCCCCGCTAGTTTCAGCTTTTGGAAACTGGTCTCCTCGGTTGCACGGCTTATTATCTTTAATCCCTTATTGAGTTGTCTTGCCGAGAGCACCACGAAGAGGTTATCTGCATCGCTTGGCAGTGCGCAAATCAATGTACTTGCTCTTTCAAGGCCTGCTTGCAGGAGAACCTCGTCCTCTACTGCATTGCCTTCCACAAACAACTTACCGTCTTCCAATTCGTGCTCCACAACATCCTCATCCAATTCTATGACCACATATTCCTTATTGTAAGCTTCCAACTTTAAAACGGCCTGCCTGCCGTTTCGGCCATAGCCGCACACTATTACGTGATCTTTTATCAGGTCTATTTCGTGTTTCACTTTTTTTCTTTTAAAATTCCCTATGTTGTTCTTGCTCAATAAATATTCGGTAATAACGCTAATGGCATATCCCACAATAAAAATACTGGAAAGTATCAATATAGAAGTGAAAATCTTTTCAGCCGGGGTAAGTACTTTCAGTGTTCCGTAACCCACGGTGGTTATGGTAATAACCGTCATATAGAACGCATCCACCCATGTATAGCCAGACAATAACTTATAACCGAAAACCCCAATTGAAAACACCACAATGAGCAGGAAAAGGGCAAAGGTTAGTTTTGAGTTGAATATCCTTCTCATAAGTCGAATACCGAGGTTCTTTTGGTATAGATTAAATCTTTCAATTTTAGCCAAAAAGCAAGGGTCAAGTATACGGCAAACCAAACTCCAAGGGTTGCAAAAGAAACATATATGAAAAACAACCGAACGCTCTTCACCCGCATCCCAAGCCTGTCGGCCAGACGTGAGGAAACGTAAAATCCGTGTTTTTCAAAATAATGCCTTAATGTATAGACCAGCTTCAGCATAGTTGCAAATTAAGCAATTTATGTGTAGTAAGAACATTCAATTTTTTAAGATGGAGTTGCCCACAGCACAATCCAAGCATTTATTTTGGTCACAATAATACTTTTTGAGCTGTAACAGGGCTTGGCTGTCCATTGCATTGTTGGCCATGGGTTTCAGTTTGTTGAACCGCTTCACAATAGTGTTCTCTTCCTTTTGTACAGAAGCAGTAAGCTGTAGAAGTGTTTCTGAAATATCTTTCCCCATACCCTGCGCATAGCAGAATTTAATCGGCAAGATGGTGTTTATGAGCAACAGGTCCATAAAATTGTTGGTGAGTTTTTTTGCTCTTTTTGAACCCTCCACCCCAAAATTGTAATGCGTATCCCAATAGCTGGACGCCTTGCATCGCAATATCCCGTAAAAGGTTTCTTTGGTGCCTGCCTCTATAATTGCTGAAAATAAATGTGTATTCCCATGGTAGAGCATTGCCAATTGCGATAAGCGAATGGTAGGAAAGTTGGGCGGCCGAAGCCTGAAAAATTTTGGGGCAATCACGGTACTGTTGTCCAACTTGAACTTGTGTGCCAGATACGTATATTTTTGCTGAAGATTAGCTACGTAAGCATCGGTAGTGGGTTCGGGCAACAAACCAGCTTGTCCATACAGTAATGCTTCCAAGTCCTCTAGGATATACCTGCATTTTTGCACTATTGAAAAGGGTACCGAACTGGCAATGCTGAAGAACGATTCGCCATTCACCTTTAAACCGAAATTTTTTGCGAGCATCTGAAACAACACCGCTTCCCAATGGTTGTTGTTCTGTTCCAAAAGTTTGAGGATAACTTCGGATTTTTGCTGAAGCCTTTCCAAGTATAGGCGTTCCAGCCAGTTTTGGAGAACGAATGGATCTACAGAGCTATATTGCCTCTCACAATTTATCCACCGTTGTTGTGCTGAAAAAAGATATCTGTATTTTTTTAATGCCGAATTGTCCACTACATCCTTCAACTCCAATGTATCAATGGGCTTTTGATTTTTGCTATACACCTCGGTATCGTGTTCCCAGACCACGTGAAGGATGGTATTGTCATAGGCAGGGTCTGCCTCGTGGCCGTGGGCGTACCAATCACTGGATTTCAGATGAATCTCAACATTGCCTGCCCAAAGCTGCCCATCTATCTTGACCTGTGCGTTGAAAAAATCTGGTCCCGAATTATAATTATGCTGCCCTGGATGTATCACGAGCACTGTTTCACCGGTTACCGTGGCCAAATGTAGCGTGTCGATTTTTTGATACTTCCATACATAATGTAGAAAGTCTTCTTTCATAGTAACAAAAAAGCGGGGAGCTGTAACTGAAAGATTTCCAGCACTTCAAATATAGAAAAATTAGCCAAAAACAAAAGGCATCACTTCTAGCTATAGGCTTAAATTTCAGAACAAAATAGTAAAACCCTACAATGCACTTATCACATCGTGCTTGGTGATAATGTGGTATTTTCCATCTCCCAAGTCTACCAAAACAGCATTGTTGTGCTTGTGGATGAGTTTTGAGACTTCTTCGATAGATGTATTTTTTTGTACAATTGGAAATGGCTCATGCATTACGTCCTTTATGGGCAGGTTTGCAACGTCTTTATTGTCCAGGTACTTTCGCAGCAAATCGGTTTCGTCGAGGGCGCCTACAAATCCGTTGGTATCTTCCACGGGGATTTGTGAGATTTTATAGGTTTTCATGCGCTCAATGGCGTGGCTTACCAATTCTTCGGTACGTACGGTAACCAATGGCTTATCTGCATGGTTTTTAATGAGGTCGCTGGCAACGGTAACCGTGTCCTCTACAAAACCGCGCTCGCGCATCCACTCGTCGTTGTACATTTTACCTACATAGCGGCTTCCGTGATCGTGGAAAAGCACCACCACCACATCATCCTTGCTAAAATGTTCCTTTAACTGCAAGATTCCCTTCATCGCTGCTCCAGCAGAGTTCCCCAAGAACATCCCTTCTTCCCGGGACAGTTTTTGGGTATAGATAGCCGCATCTTTATCGGTCACTTTGGTAAAACCATCGATCACCGAGAAATCTACATTTTTGGGAAGGATATCCTCACCAATCCCTTCGGTGATGTAGGGGTAGATCTCGTTCTCGTCGAAAATACCCGTTTCGTGATATTTTTTAAATACGCTCCCGTAGGTATCTATTCCCCAAACTTTTACGTCGGGGTTTTGTTCTTTTAGGTACTTCCCTACCCCGCTAATGGTGCCTCCGGTACCAACGCCTACTACAAAGTGGGTTACCTTACCATTGGTCTGTTCCCAAATTTCAGGACCTGTACTCAAGTAGTGTGCCTTGGCATTGCTGGGGTTGTCATACTGGTTTACATACCAACTGTTGGGGGTCTCTTCTGCCAAGCGCTTGGAAGTTGAGTAATAACTACGTGGATCTTCGGGCGCTACATTTGTAGGACAAACAATCACCTTGCTACCCACGGCCTTTAAAACATCTATTTTTTCCTTGCTCTGCTTGTCGCTTATTACGCATACCATTTTGTAGCCTTTCACGATTGCCGCAAGTGCCAATCCCATCCCTGTATTTCCGGAAGTACCTTCAATAATGGTTCCACCAGGTTTAAGACGGCCGTCTGCTTCGGCATCCTCGATCATCTGTACGGCCATGCGGTCCTTTACCGAGTTCCCTGGGTTAAAGGTTTCATACTTGGCAAGGACGAGGGCGGGGATGTCTTCGGCCAACTTATTTATTTTCACTAAGGGCGTATCCCCTATGGTCTCTAAGATATTTTTTGCGTATTTCATAGGGCGCAAAGGTACAACTAACCTTGTGGAAGTACAAGGGTTTTACTCAAACCGAATCGCCTTCACTGGAGAAATCTTTGAAATGATATAACTGGGTACAATGAGCATAACAAGGCATAGTACAAAAGTGCCTATGTTAAGCGCCAAGATATAGCCAATATCCAAAAATACTGGGGCTTCGGTAACATAGTAGGTGTCTGGATTTAACGGAAAGAGCTTAAAATACTTTTGTGCCAAGAGCAGTCCCAGGCCTATTACATTTCCCCAAAACAAGCCTACCAAAATTAGATACATAGCGTTGTACAAAAACACTTTGCGCACACTCCAATCGCTACTCCCCATGGCTTTTAGGATCCCTATCATTTGTGTGCGTTCTAAAATAAGCACCAGCAGGGCAGTGATCATATTAATGCCCGCCACCAGGATCATAATGCCAATGATGAGATAGGTGTTAAAATCGAACAGATCGATCCACTCAAAAATGGAACCGTATTTTTGCCTAATGGTCACAGCATCCAGGTCGCTACCAATGGTTTGGTATACCTGCGCTCCTACGGCATCGATACTATCAAAATCGTCCACGAAAACCTCGAAGGCGCCAATCTGGTCGTCCTCCCATTTGTTCAGGAACTGAATGTGCCGAATATCGGCAATGAGGTATTGTTCGTCAAATTGCTGGAATCCACTGTTGTAGATTCCCACGATATCAAACCCACGACTACGGGCCTTTTGGTTCTTGCCCTCTTGGAGGAAAAAGGTCACTACTTTGTCGTTCAGTTTTAGTCCTAGACGCTTGGCGAGGTATTCTGAGATGAGCACCTCTTCGTTCAAGTTGTCTTCAGTATACTTTGGAAGGCGTCCCTGGCGCAAGAAATCCTTGAAATATTGCCAGTTGTAATCGGTTCCCACGCCTTTTACCACTATACCTTCAAAGTCATCTTGGGTACGTATCACGGCTCCCTTGGCTGCAGTAATCTGTATGTGCTTAATACCTTCTACTTGATTGAAATCTGGGTAAAAGTCCTGTTCTTTGCTTATGGGAATCTGGGAGTCGTTGCTTTGGTTGGTATCGTAGTTGGTTATAATTACATCACCATTAAAGGCTGAAACTTTTTCACGAATCTTTTTTTGCAGCCCCATACTCGTGGCCACGCTCACCAGCATCATAATAATACCCAATGCAATTGCAGTGATGGCAATTTTTATTATTGGCCCTGAAATACTACTTTTATAATCCTTGGCAGCAATAATGCGCTTGGCGATGAAAAATTCGAAATTCACAAAGAATATTATGCGGTTTGTACTTTTCAAAAATACCATATTAATCCTTTCCCTCGCTGTTTTTTCCTGCGGAAGTACCAACAACGAGAAGAACGAACCCGACGACGGCTCCCTGAACAATCTCATACAAGCCGGAGAAGCCATTACTGCCGACGCCCAACGCGATAAAGACAGAGCCGAAGAAAACAACACCACACAAATGCAGGTGGGTTCTCTTGAAGAAGTAGGAAATGCAAACAATAAAATTGTTACAGGAGCCGAACGACCCGACCAATACCTTACACAGTTAGCAAACAAAAATGTGGGAGTAGTTGCCAACCAGACCAGCGTGCTCACTGCAACACCAGACAAGACTGAAACCGAGATTCACCTTGTAGACTTTTTACGAGACAATGCCATACAGGTAACAAAGGTGTTTGCGCCCGAACACGGCTTTCGAGGCACTGCAGATGCTGGGGAATTGGTAAAGGACGGCGTGGACACCAAAACGGGCATCCCAATTATTTCGTTATACGGCAATAACAAAAAACCCTCGAAAGCCCAATTGCAGGGGATTGACATGATGGTTTTTGACATTCAGGATGTTGGGGCACGGTTTTATACGTACATATCAACCCTTCATTACGTAATGGAGGCTTGTGCAGAACAAGACATTCCGCTCCTTATTCTGGATCGTCCCAATCCCAACGGACACTATGTAGATGGTCCAATCTTGGAACCCGAACATAAAAGTTTTGTGGGGATGCACCCCATTCCCGTGGTGCATGGGATGACCATTGGGGAATACGCACAAATGATCAATGGTGAAAAATGGTTGTCCAATGGTGTGAAATGTACCATTAGCATCGTTAAGAATGAAGGGTATACCCATACCGCAGATTACTCCCTACCCATTAAACCCTCTCCAAATCTTCCCAACGATGTTGCGATCTCCCTCTATCCCAGCCTTTGTTTTTTTGAAGGGACGTTTGTAAGTGCCGGACGAGGTACAGATATGCAGTTCCAAGTTTTTGGAGCACCTTCACTACCGGAACGTTTCTATGGCTTTAAATTTACACCGCAAGCCAATGAGGGGGCAAAACATCCTAAATTTAAAGGTGAGACTTGTAACGGGAAGGACCTGCGCAACTTTCCGAAAATGGAGCAGTTAAACCTAGATTGGCTTATAGAGGCCTATGTTGCCAACGGAAAAAAGAAAGATTTTTTTAACCCATTCTTTACCAAACTGGCTGGGACCAAAAAACTACAACAACAAATTGAAGAGGGTTACACCTACCGCGAGATACGGAAAACCTGGCAAAACGGATTGAAAGACTATAAAAAAATGCGCAGCAAGTATTTGCTGTATGAGTAAGTTAAAATATCCTCTGCACAAATATTTTTAACCCATTTGTGCTTTGTGTACTATTTCAATAACTAAGCAAATTCAGACTTTCTATCTGCTTGAGGTATTTCTCCAAGAAACTTTTATGGGAGGAGCCTATTATTACCAAGATTCGCTTATTGGGGTATCTTGCTACCACGTCCATAATATTTGCTGAAATCTGTAAATTCCTCATTTCCCACAGAGAATATCTTGCCATATCCGACTTTGAAGGAAAATTTGTCTCAAACCATATTTTCCATTGCGCATCATAGTCTTCTTCCATATACTCCTCACTGTTCAAGAATTCATAGAGCTTTGAAAGATCATTGCTCGCTACGGCCTCTTTGGTGAGTGAATCGCTTTTCTTTAATACTTCAGAATTCATCACCTTTTCTATAATTTCAGGATGGGTTTTAAAATCTGTAACAAAGGAAGGGTAGTATTTGGAAAGCAACGCCATATCCTGCATATTGTCTATGGGCTCTATTGTATTGAGTTTCTTTTTAAAGGCCAAGGGAACCGCCAGTGAAAAATATTCATTATTGCCCGAGAGTCTCTTTTTCAGAAAATCGCTCACATAGCGATCCATTTCAGTAGTGAAAACATCAGGGCTTTGCTGCAAATATTTGTATTGTAGTACGGCTGCGGGGATATTGGTCGTGGCGACAAAATGGTACAGAAGGTCTTTTCGGTCTTTGTTGGTTAACAATTCCCTTGATGTTAATTCCCTTGTTTTAGCCTTGGAAGCTAAGAAATCACCCCCAAGGTAAGATTGTACAGAATCTGCCAGTTTAATGTGCTTTTGCATCCTGGTCAACCCATTAAATGCAGTATCCTTTCTCCTTGAGATATCGTACAATAGTTGCCCGGGCATTTTCTCCACACAAATAATATCGAAATCGTAGCTATTCAGTTTTTCCTTAACCCCATCCAGCATGGAAGGTTTAAATTTTTCCATACTGAACAGGTGCGGTGTGCCCAAAATCAATACTTCGGTTTTTTCTAGACTTCTTTGCGATAGCGCGAGCAATGGCATACAAAGCATTGCTGCTAGCAGTAATGGTAATGCTTTTGAAAAGATTGTTTTACCCATAATTCATAAAATATGGAAAATACTTTATATACTAAAATTCAGAAAAAAGGAAATATGGCGCCCCTGTGTAGAAATGAAATTTCAAATAACAATCAAAAACTACCCAAGCTTGTACAGCTTCTGAAATTTTCTTGCCTTTAACGAAAGATACATGCTGTAGATTAAACTACCCACGATCAAAACTTTAATTATAATTCCGTTTACCAGAGACATTGGGTCTATTACAGCATTTAAGGTATAGACACCAAGCAATGTAGCTAAGGGTAAGATTGTAAATAGCAAAGGAGCCTTTTTTAAAAAGATGGCACAGAAGATAAATACTAAAGCAAGAAAACCATTCAAAGCCAAATCCAGCCAATGGCTATTTGTGCTTGAATACATAATTATAACCGTAAGTATATTTAACCCACCAAGGAAAAATAAAATTTTCTGAACGTTACCAAGGGCATTTGAAGAATCCTGAACCACACCCTTTTTAGAGATGAACTTTCCTATATGAATAGATTTTTCTTTTTCAGAACCTATAAAAGGGTATTTACAGTTATCACAAAAATCTGGGTTTTCGTAAACCTTAATTTTACAGGCAGGGCAAGTAAGTGTTTCCATTGTTACATTTTAGATAATGGCCCAAAAATAATTTTTTTCCGCAACTAGTATCCAACTGAAACAGAAAAATTAAAACGGTACATCATCATCTCCACCCTCGGGAGAGAGGTCGTTGTTCATGGAACTTCCAAAGGCCTCATCCGGACTTGGCAGTTTGTCGGTCTTGAAGGTATCATCATTAGCGGCGGCGTTCATACTACTATGGAACTCGCCCGTGTAGTCAAAGGTTTCCAAGTTCTCGAAACGTCCCAAATGACCAACGAATTTCAGTCTTATCTCATCCAGCCCACCGTTACGGTGCTTGGCCACGATAAACTCCCCCTGGCCCTCGGTTGGGGAGCGCTCTTCGTCGTCCCACTCTTCAATTTTGTAATATTCTGGGCGATAGATAAAGCTCACAATATCGGCATCCTGCTCAATAGCCCCAGATTCACGAAGGTCACTCAACAAAGGACGTTTGCTTCCTCCACGGGTTTCCACGGCTCGGGAAAGCTGTGAAAGTGCGATTACGGGAACGTTCAATTCTTTTGCCAATGCTTTCAGGTTACGCGAAATGGTAGATATTTCCTGTTCACGGTTCCCTCCTTTTTGGCTTCCTCCTGCTGTCATTAACTGTAGGTAATCTATCATTATGAGTTTTATACCGTGTTGCGACGAGAGACGACGGGCTTTTGCACGCAGATCGAAAATAGAGAGCGAAGGCGTATCATCTATAAACAACGGTGCTTTTTCCAGACCGTTTACTTTAACGTTTAACTGTTCCCACTCGTGTTTCTCCAGGTTTCCGGTTCGTAGTTTTTCCGAAGAAAGCCCTGTTTCCGAAGAAATCAATCGCGTGATCAACTGTACCGAGGACATCTCCAAACTGAAGAACGCCACAGGAATGTTATGCTCCACCGCAACATTACGGGCCATTGACAACGTAAGAGCGGTTTTACCCATACCAGGTCGTGCAGCAATAATAATTAAATCGCTGGGTTGCCAGCCGGAAGTAAGTTTATCTACCTTATCGAAGCCGGAGGGGATCCCGGATAATCCTTCACGGTTCGCAATTTCCTGAATTTTTTTCTTGGCCTGTATTACCAGTTGTTGTGCTGTTTCAGAAGAGCGCTTTATGTTTCCTTGGGTGATCTCGTATAGCTTACTTTCGGCGGTATCCAAAAGGTCAAAAACATCAGTTGTTTCGTCGTAGGATTCTTCAATAATTTCGTTTGAAATCTTAATTAACGAACGCTGGATATATTTCTGAAGAATGATACGCGCATGAAATTCGATATGCGCCGAAGAGGACACTTTTTGGGTGAGTTGCACAAGGTAAAACTCACCTCCAGCAGCTTCAAGGGTCGCATTCTTCTTTAATTGGCTCGCAACGGTTAATAAGTCTACCGGCTCGCTATTTTCAAAGAGCAAATGGATGGCCTCAAAAATGAGTTGGTGCTGCTGTTTGTAGAACACATCTGCAGAGAGAATATCAATAACCTCATCGACCCCTTTTTTGTCAATCATCATGGCTCCCAACACAACTTCCTCTAAATCAATTGCTTGCGGTGGTAACTTTCCTTTTTCCAGCGAGATTACCTGCGAGGATCGGGTTTTGCGTGAGGTTTGAGGTTGCACTTTTTCCATAGGGCGAATGTAAAGAAAATGTTAACTGGAATGGTTATGTTTTTGCTTTCTAATATTAACGGGTCGTCAACAATTACATTGTGGATAACTTTAATTTTCTGTTAATAACCCGTAAAAAAATCCGAAGCACGAACTTCGGATTTTGGGATGTGTTGGTATGGTTATGGTTAGCCTTTAAAGACTCCCATATTCGAATATTTTTCCATGCGTTGGTCCACCAACTCTTCTGGGGATAAGTTCTTGAATTCGCCATAAGCTTTTTCAATAGCACTTGCCACGCTCCTGAATGTTTTTTCACGGTCGCTATGTGCACCACCCAGAGGTTCTTTCACCACTTGGTCCACCAGTTTCATTTTTTTCATGTCGGTAGCGGTAAGCTTCAATGCTTCTGCGGCTTGCTCCTTAAATTCCCAGCTGCGCCATAAAATAGAGGAGCAACTTTCTGGAGAAATTACCGAGTACCAGGTATTTTCGAGCATCAACACTTTATCACCAACGCCAATTCCCAAAGCTCCACCACTGGCACCCTCGCCAATGATCACAACAATTATGGGGACTTTAAGACGTGTCATTTCCAAGATGTTTCTGGCGATTGCCTCTCCTTGTCCACGCTCTTCGGCTTCCATTCCCGGGAAGGCTCCTGGGGTGTCAATAAGCGTTACCACTGGGATGTTGAATTTTTCGGCAGATTCCATCAAGCGCAATGCCTTACGGTACCCTTCTGGATTTGCCATCCCAAAGTTTCGGTACTGGCGGGTCTTTGTGTTGTAGCCTTTTTGCTGGCCAATGAACATATAGCTTTGGTCGCCAATCTTACCTAGACCGCCTACCATGGCTTTATCGTCCTTAAAATTTCGGTCCCCGTGGAGCTCCAAAAAAGAATCCCCACAAATGGCCTTGATATAATCCATGGTGTAGGGACGGTTGGGGTGACGGGACAGCTGTACACGCTGCCATGGGGTCAGGTTTTTATAAATATCCTTTTTGGTCTCGGCTAGTTTCTTTTCGATTTGCTTACAGGTGTTGGTTACGTCTACATCGCTGTCCTCGCCTATCTGGCAAGCTTTTTCGTATTGCTCCTGCAAGTCTTTTATGGGTAATTCAAAATCAAGATATTCCATATGTTTCTTGGTTTGATTTGTTTCAATTATAATTTACAAATATAAAATTTTGTACTTACACATTGGGTAAAGTACGCTTTTTTCTGTCCACTCTATTTTTTACAATGCCGTTTGCAATTACAGTAAGCACTATCAACAAGGCACCGTAGTAAAACTGTGGGCTCATATTTTCGGTATCGCCCAAAACAAGGAGTGCGAGGATAATTCCGTAGACGGGTTCCATATTTATGGTGAGCATCACGGTGTAAGGGCTTATCCACTTCATTACATGCACCGAAGCGATAAACGCGTAGGCCGTACAAGCCGAAGCCAATATAAAAAGGTATAACCAGTCCGAATCTTTCAGCTGAAAGAATTCTGAAGTAAAGCTTCCGCTAAAAATTAAATACACAGTGATACACAGCGTCCCAAACCCAAGTTCGTAGAACGAAATGGCCGAAGCATTGTACTTAACCGCAAACTTTCCATTGATGACGGAAAATAGGGCCCCCAACAATGATGCAGCCAGAGCGAGTATAATACCCAAGAAATAATCGCCCTCTACATTGAAAATAATGTACAATCCCATGATAACCAACAAGCCGAAAAACACTTCGTAGCCAATGATTTTCCGTTTGTAAAAAAGGGGTTCCAAAAGGGAGGTGAAAAATGCCCCAGTGGACATTATTGCAAGGGTTACCGATACGTTGGCAACTTTAATTGCCCCAAAAAAAGCAAGCCAGTGCAGGGCGATGATCAATCCCGCTAGCGCAAATCCCGCGAGTGTTCTCTTCGGAAACTTTAAGGATATCTTCCTGAACTTCAGAAAAAGGAGAATAAGCCCGGTTGCCATTAACATACGGTACCATACCAAAGGAATGGCCTCTATTGAAATGAGCGCTCCCAGTACGGCCGTAAAGCCCCAAATAAATATGATGAAATGTAAATGAAGGTAATTGAGGAGTTTATCGTTTTGCATTTTTCAACAGATAGATTGCTAAAATAGCAAATACAAAATTAGGGAACCACGTTGCAATAAACGGGGAGAAGTTACTCTGCTCTGCCATGGTGCCAAAAATCTTGTCGAAAAATATAAAGACCATCCCAATACCAATACCAATGGCAAGGTTTACCCCCATCCCACCACGGCGTTTTATGGAGGAAACAGCCACAGCAATAATAGTTAAGATATATGCCGAAACCGGGAGACTGTACCGTTTGTAGCGAACCACCTCATATCTATTGATATAAGAAGATCCCCTAGCTTTTTCACGAGCAATAAATTTGTTGAGCTCCACAACGTTAAGGGTTTCGGCTATATAGTCTACCGGGGTGAGATCTTCCATCTCAAAATCGAAAACGGTATCCAAGCGTTTTTTTGTCTCGATACTATCATCGTGGGCACCTACAATTCTTTTTGAATAATTAAAAAGTGAGTACGTACTATCTTGAGGGTTGTATTTTATGCGGTTTGCCGAAAGCTTATATTTCATTTCGTTACCCTCAAAATGTTCCAAGGTGAAGTTACTTCCACTTTTTTCCTTTACATTAAAATAGCTGGCGTAGATGTAATCGTTGTCGTTGATCTGCCTGAACACATTGGTCTGGTCCCGGTCGCGCTTTCCCTTTTTTAGGTATTTGTATTTAAACTCGTTGAAACCCTTACTGGCCGTTGGCGCAAAGTACATCCCAGAAGCCAGGGCAATGAGACACACAATAGTGGCCCCGATCATATACGGACGTAAAAACCTGTAAAACGAAACGCCACTGCTCAAAAAGGCTATGACCTCGGTATTATTTGCAAGTTTAGAAGTAAACCAAATTACCGAAAGGAACAGAAACAAAGGGAACAGCAAATCAGCAAAATAGATGGTAAAGTCCAGAAAATACTTTGCAACAATGGGGAACGGGACTTCATTTTCAAGAATCTTATCAATTTTTTCAGCCAAGTGCACTATGATACCAATGGGGACGAACAGCAGCAGCAGCAGCCCGAAGGTCCCGAGGTATTTCTTAAGAATGTATTTATCTAAAATGCTTAGCATAGTCTTGATTCAAAATCCAAGATTTCGGTTTAAATTTATGAACGCTACAATCGCTTGTCCATTTGTTTCACCATTTTGTTTTTCCAAGTGGCAAAGGTACCTGCCAATATCTGCTTTCTCGCCTCACGCATCAACCAAAGGTAGAACCCAAGGTTATGAATGGTGCATATTTGTCTTCCCAGCATTTCATTAACGGTAAAGAGGTGACGCACATAGGCCTTGCTGTACTCTAGATCCACCCAGGTAATCCCCATTTCGTCTATGGGGGAAAAATCTGCCTCCCACTTTTTGTTCTTTATGTTTATGGTGCCATGGGCGGTAAATAACATACCGTTTCTTCCATTACGTGTAGGCATCACACAATCAAACATATCTATTCCCAAAGCAACGTTCTCCAACAGGTTTATGGGCGTACCCACACCCATTAGATAACGTGGTTTTTCTTTGGGAAGTATTGCGGTTACCACTTCGGTCATTTCGTACATTTCTTCGGCGGGTTCACCTACCGAGAGTCCCCCAATAGCGTTCCCTTCTGCTCCTACCCCTGCAATATATTCGGCAGATTGTTTCCGTAGGTCTTTGTAAGTGCTTCCTTGCACAATAGGGAAAAATGTTTGGTCATAACCGTATTTAAGCGGTGTTTTTTCTAAATGTGTGATACAACGTTCCAACCAGCGATGCGTCATGTGCATAGAGCGCTTGGCATAATTGTAATCGCAAGGATACGGTGTACACTCGTCAAACGCCATAATAATATCTGCCCCAATGGTACGCTGTATCTCCATAACATTTTCTGGGGTAAAGGTATGGTAGCTGCCGTCTATGTGTGATTTGAATTTTACCCCTTCTTCCTTGATCTTCCGTCTATCACTCAACGAATAGACCTGGTAACCACCACTATCGGTCAAGATGTTTCGGTCCCAATTCATGAATTTATGCAACCCTCCTGCTTTTTCAAGGATTTCGGTTTGCGGGCGTAAGTATAAATGGTAGGTATTCCCTAGTATGATATCAGGGTTTATCTCCTCTTTAAGTTCACGTTGATGCACACCTTTTACCGTTCCAATAGTTCCCACGGGCATAAATATCGGGGTCTCCACGGGGCCGTGATCAAGTTGTATGGTTCCTGCCCTTGCTTGTGTTTCGGGATCGGTTTTGTGTAGGGTAAACTGCATATAGAATTTCTGTTGAAGCAGCAAAGATACTTTTTTGAATGACGAATTGCGAACGACAAGGAACGAATTAAAAGTTTCAAGTTCTCTACAGATCCTTCCAGGTGAGAATTCAGTAAAAAGAACCCTTAGCGTACTACAACAACCTTCAAACTTCAAGAACTGTTAACAAAACCCGTAAATCGTTAATAAAAGCTTGGTTTCGGCCTTTGTGCTAGTAGCGAATTGAATTACTTTTGAAACTGAAAATCAAAACATACCATGGCAGATATAAAAAAACTGGAAGATCTTGTAATACAGGTTCGTAGGGATATTCTACGGCAGGTACACCGCGTAAACTCCGGGCACCCAGGGGGTTCCTTGGGCTGTACCGAATTTTTTGTAGCGCTCTACAACGAGGTGATGGACCGAAAAGATGGCTTTGATATGGACGGAAAAGGAGAAGATCTTTTCTTTCTCTCCAACGGGCATATTTCTCCAGTTTTTTATAGTGTTCTGGCACGGGCTGGTTATTTCCCTGTAAATGAACTAAATACTTTTAGACATATAGATTCACGCCTACAAGGCCATCCAACAACACACGAGGGGCTGCCCGGTATTCGAGTAGCTTCGGGGTCTTTGGGACAAGGGATATCGGTTGCCATAGGTGCTGCGGAAACCAAAAAATTGAATCAGGACTCGCATTTAATATATGCGCTTTGTGGCGATGGGGAGTTGCAGGAAGGCCAAAACTGGGAAGCCATTATGTATGCTGCCGGCAACAAAGTGGACAACCTAATAGTTACGGTAGATTATAACGGCCAGCAAATTGATGGCTCTTTGGAGCAGGTCCTTCCGCTAGGAAACCTAAAAGCAAAGTTTGAAGCTTTTGGCTGGGAAGTCCTTGAGGTTAAAGAGGGCAATAACCTTGAAGCAATCCTCTCAACCCTAAAAACCGCCAAGGAAAAAACGGGCAACGGTAAACCTATTTGCATCTTGATGCATACCGTTATGGGCAATGGGGTAGATTTTATGATGCACACCCACGCTTGGCATGGTAAAGCACCCAATGACGAGCAACTGGAAGACGCATTATCGCAAAATCCTGAAACACTGGGGGACTATTAATCCCTCTGGCCCCAAAGGGGATATTAAAAATAAAAATAATGCTGCAAAGCAGTATAATTAAGTACTAGATGAAATACACAGATACAGGAAAAAAAGATACCCGTTCAGGTTTTGGAGCAGGATTGACAGAACTTGGCAAGACGAACAAAAACGTTGTGGCACTTTGTGCAGACCTGACAGGCTCTTTAAAAATGGACGAATTTAAAGCCAATCATCCAGAGCGTTTTTTCCAAGTAGGAATTGCCGAGGCAAATATGATTGGGATGGCTGCGGGGATGACCATTGGCGGGAAAATTCCGTTTACGGGTACATTTGCCAATTTCTCTACCGGACGTGTGTACGACCAGATACGCCAGAGTGTTGCCTACAGTGGCAAAAACGTAAAGATTTGTGCTTCCCACGCCGGGGTTACCTTGGGCGAAGATGGAGCGACGCACCAAATCCTGGAGGATATTGGGCTTATGAAGATGTTACCAGGGATGACGGTTATCAACACCTGTGACTACAACCAGACCAAAGCCGCAACACTCGCCATTGCTGAACACGATGGGCCCGTATACTTACGTTTTGGGAGGCCAAAAGTTGCCAACTTCACTCCTGAAAACGGAACTTTTGAAATTGGAAAAGCCGTGATGCTCCAAGAAGGTACCGATGTTACCATTGTAGCTACTGGTCACTTGGTTTGGGAGGCACTCCAAGCTGCTGGAACATTACAGGAACAGGGTATTTCAGCCGAAGTGATAAACATTCACACCATTAAGCCTTTGGATGATGAGGCCATTATAACATCTGCTAAAAAAACAGGCTGCGTTGTCACTGCCGAAGAACACAACTACCTAGGGGGCCTTGGTGAAAGTGTGGCAAGAGTACTGGCACAACAACACCCAACACCTCAAGAATTTGTTGCAACACAAGATACGTTTGGAGAATCCGGTACTCCAGACCAGCTTATGGACAAATACGGACTAAACGCTAACGCAATTGTAAAAGCTTCAAAAAAGGTGCTGGATAGAAAATAATCCTTTTAAGTTAGCACCATAAAAAATGCCTTGAGGAGATCTCAAGGCATTTTTTATTTCTTGTAAGAACAATCCCAATTAACTATCAGAATCAAGATAATCTGGTGTTCCGTCGTTGTCCTCATCCGGGAATGTAATGGAGCCATCTGCATTCACTACAATCTCGTCACTTGTGGGTCTGCCATCGCCGTCATCGTCTGCATCACTATAGTTAGGGGCAAGGTCGCCATCTGTATCATCGTCTTCTTCTAGACCGTTGTTGTTTAGGTCTTCCATAAAAGATGGGATTCCATCGCCGTCTTGGTCTCCTATCTCACTCTCGTACATTTGCAACGTAAAGATAAGCTGCGAATACAAAGGTATGTTAGAGCCTGCAGGTACATCTACATAATATCCCAAACCTGACTGCATAAATACAGCGCCCACACCAAACTCTTCAAAAGTTACGGTACCATCTGGGTTGGTAATTATTGTTGACGCGGTCTTAAACTCGATCAAACCATCCTGTAAGCCGTTAACAACATTCGTCATATCAAACTTTACGGGAACAATTGAGGAGTCAAAAATCTTCGTGTAAGGACTAAAGTTCTCTAGACTACCATCTTCATCTTCAAAAGGGACATTTAGGTAGGTTCCTTCGTAACTAATCGTGGCTAGATCCGGGAAGTTTGGCTTTTCCCCCGCGCCTTCCAAGGCATCCAAATAATATAGTGTATAGGAAACATCTTCATTTACCCTATCTTGAACAGTTTTGGATTCCACTTGTTCAATCAATGCAATTTTATCTGCATTGTCACCAGCGATAGTATCAAATTTTATTCTGAAATCGAAATCTGCTGGCGGGTTTTGGAACTCTTCGTAGTTATAAAAATGCGTGGTCAGGTATTCTTCAATAATATTGGTAGCACGTACTACTTCCTCCCCCCTATCCCTAGCAGGGATAAACGTAGAGTCGGTACCGTCATCGTCATTACTACAGCTTACAAACAGAGAAATACCCATTACTAAAAGTGGGATTATGTATTTAATGTGTTTCATCATCTTTTTTTGAGGTGCGCAAGATACAATTTTCCATTATTTTTGTATCCTTTATTAACGCAGAATTAAGGGCTTTTGTATGAGGGTTGATAAATATTTATGGTGCATACGCTATGTTAAAACACGAAACATAGGGACACAGGCTTGTAAAAAAGGTGCCGTAAAGGTAAACGGCAGCAAGGTGAAACCCTCACGGGACGTGTACCCGGGAGACACCATACATTTCAGAAAAAACCAAATTGACTATACCATAGAGGTTCTGGATATTCCACCAAGCCGCGTGGGTGCCAAACTTGTAAACCTGTACCGCGTGGACACTACCCCCAAGGAAAACTTTGAGAAAACCGAACTTTTAAAATACTCCAAAACCTACTACCGGAAAAAAGGGATAGGAAGACCTACCAAAAAAGACCGTCGTGATATAGAAGATTATACCCGTGGCGACGACGAAGAATGATATTACCTTAGTATCTTTGAAAAAACCTTATGAAATGCCACAGACCGAAACTGTTATATTGACAAAAACCGAAATTGAACACAAAATTAAACGTATGGCCTATCAAATATACGAGGCCAATGTTTCGGAGACCGAAGTGATTATCGCAGGAATTGTCCAAAATGGCTACACGCTTGCTGAAAAACTAAAAAAAACAGTAGAAAAAATCTCTCCCATACAAGTAACACTATGTAAGGTGCAAATGGACAAAAAAAATCCTATAACTACCATTACCACAAGCCTCTCACCTGAAGAATACACCAACAAAAGCTTGGTCTTGGTGGACGATGTGCTACACTCTGGCACTACGCTTATCTATGGTATAAAGCATTTTTTGGAGGTTCCGCTCAAACAATTCAAAACAGCTGTGCTGGTGGACAGAAACCATAAAAAATACCCGGTTAAGGCAGATTACAAAGGGATTTCGTTATCTACCTCCCTCAATGAAAATGTTTCGGTAATTTTTGAGAAAGGGAACGATAGAGCTGTTTTAGAATAATCTTGCCACAATTTCAGAAATTATTTCCCTTACCGTTGTATCGGCATGTACCGTTAAGGCTGCTTGGTGATAGTAAAAATTTCTCTCAAAGAGGTGTTTACGAATAAAATCGTTAAGTTCCTCTTCAGTTTGCAAATGAGCAATCAAGGGCCTATGCTGCTTCGCCGGAAATAACCGATGCGTAAGAGTTTCTACTGATGCTTTCAGGAATATTGAAGTCACTCCTGCCCTTTTGTTTATAATTTGCATCACATTGCCATAACAAGGTGTACCGCCGCCCAGTGATAGCACAAATCTCTCGTCAGATTTTAGGAGTTCTTGAAGCACTTCTACTTCTCTTTTTCTGAAATATATCTCCCCTTTTTCACTAAAGATTTCAGGAACACTTTTTTGCCCCCCCTTCTCTATTTCAAGGTCCAGATCGTAAAACGGAATGTCCAGCACTTCAGCAAGACGCTCTCCTACAGCAGTTTTGCCGCTCCCCATATATCCTAAAAGTAGTAGTTTCACAATGGTAAAATTATTCAAATTTTAATTGAAATTATCAATTTATGGTGAAAGAAAATATTTCTTTGAAATTACTTTGAAAAATAAATTTAATGCTAGTATATTTGCACCCGCTTAAGGGAATTAATATTCCCGTTCGCAATTTGAAATTATGACTTGGTAGCTCAGTTGGTAGAGCACCTCCCTTTTAAGGAGGTGGTCCTGGGTTCGAGCCCCAGCCAAGTCACTAAAAAGTATCGCTCGTCGCGGTACTTTTTTAGTTTCCAGCAGGAAACAACTACCCGGGTGCTGAAATTGGTAGACAGGCACGGTTGAGGGCCGTGTGCACTTGTTGCGTGTGGGTTCAAGTCCCATCCCGGGTACCAAAAAAAGCCATCTCCATCGAGATGGCTTTTTTATATACCCTGCGCTTAGTTACACCGGCACACAACTCCTGCCCTTTAATAGATGGACATATTTTGGGGGATCCTTATCCTAGAAATGTTATCTTTGGTATCTAACAAATCCCAAATGCTTGTTAAAACAAAATTCAGTATCAAGGACCTTGAAAACCTAAGTGGTATAAAAGCACATACTATTAGGATTTGGGAAAAGCGATATGGGATATTGAAACCTTCCAGGACCGAAACCAATATCAGGGCCTACCATCTGGAAAGCTTAAAAAAGTTGCTGAACGTATCTTTTCTGTACCAAAATGGATATAAAATATCCAAGATAGCTGCACTGGACAAAAAGGAACTGAAAAATTTGGTAGCAGAACTTGCCATAACCAAAACCGAAGAACATTCTATTTTCAACTTTAAAATGGCTATGTTCGAGTTTAACCAGCAATTATTTGCAAAAACCTACAACGCACTTTTGGAGGAAAGGACGTTTCCCGAAGTATTTCAAGATATTTTTATCCCCCTGCTAACTGACCTCGGTATTTTATGGCAAACCGGCACCATTGACCCATGCCATGAACGTTTTATTTCTGAAATGGTAAAACAGAAAATTGTGCTTAACCTAGAAAGCCAATACCACAAAAATGAATTAAAAGCACCTCCCACTTTTGCGCTGTTCCTGCCCTATAGGGAAATTCACGAAATAGGACTTGTATATGCCAATTACCTGTGCGTAAGCCACGGGGTAAACACCATATACCTTGGCGGGAATATATCCTTCAACAGTTTAAAGGAGGTCATAAAACACCACGAGGACATACAATTTCTTAGTTACCTCACCGTAGAACCATCACACCAGACCATTCAGGATTTCTGCGAACTATACAATGCTACCATAGGACCCAACAATAAAAACGAACTATGGCTCATGGGAGGCAAGGCTAAAGAGGCCGTTAATGAGAACTTACCCGAAAACATAAAGCTTTTCACAAACATACCACAGTTAACCACTGCACTGGAAACCTTAAAGAAAAGATAAATTTTGGGAGACCTCACCTATTTTGTTGAAGAATTATATAAATTTGTTAAACAATAATGAAACAAAACGTCGCAATAATAGGTTCTGGGTTCTCTTCATTGGCTGCTGCTTCTTATCTTGCAAAAGCAGGCAACAATGTAACCATTTACGAGAAAAACAGTACCGTAGGTGGTCGCGCCAGACAATTAAAAAAAGAGGGCTTTACCTTCGATATTGGCCCCACTTGGTATTGGATGCCGGATGTTTTTGAGCGTTTCTTTTCAGATTTCAATAAAAAACCCTCAGAGTATTATGAACTCATAAAGCTCGCCCCAGCATATTCGGTATATTTTGGGAAGAACGATTTTATAACTATCGGGGATACCCTCGAAAAAATATGCGCCACTTTTGAAGCCGAAGAAAAAGGGAGCTCCAAGCAGCTAAGGAAATTTATTGCCAAGGCCCAGGACAATTATAACATTGCCATAAAAGACCTTGTGTACCGCCCGGGAGTTTCTCCCTTGGAACTGGTAACGCCAGTAACCATGAAAAAGCTAGGGCAGTTCTTTAGCACTATAAGCAAAGAGGTGAGGCGAGAATTTAATAATCCGCGTTTGGTCTCTATCTTGGAATTTCCGGTTTTATTTTTAGGTGCGAAACCTTCAAACACTCCAGCATTTTATAGTTTTATGAACTATGCCGATTTTGGTTTGGGCACCTTTCACCCCAAGGATGGGATGTATTCGGTAATTGAAGGCATGAAAAAGCTAGCTGAAAGCTTAGGTGTTACTGTACATACCAATAGTACTGTAGACCGTATTCCTGTTGAAAATGGTACAGCAAAAACGCTAGTGGTTAACGGGGAAAACATTTCAGCAGATATTATCTTGAGCGGCGCAGATTACCACCATACCGAAACACTGCTCCCCAAAAAATACCGCCAATACCCTGAAAGCTATTGGGAAAAAAGAACCTTTGCCCCCTCTTCATTACTTTTTTACGTAGGTTTCGACAAGAAAGTTGAGAACGTGGAACACCATACGCTGTTTTTTGACGTAGATTTTCAGGCCCACGCCCGTACTATCTACGATGATCCCTCTTGGCCAGAAAACCCTTTGTTCTACGCAAGTTTCCCTTCAAAAACCGATGACAGCGCTGCCCCAACAGGAAAAGAAGCCGCTATTTTTTTAATACCCTTAGCACCTGGCATTGAAGACACAGAAAGCATTAGAGAGACCTATTTTCAAAAAATAATGACCCGTTTTGAGCAGCTTACCAACCAGCAAGTAAGAAATTTCGTTATATTTAAAGAGTCGTTCTGTATTAATAATTTTATTGAAGATTACAACTCGTACAAGGGCAATGCGTATGGCTTGGCAAACACATTGTTACAAACCGCTTTTCTGCGTCCAAAAATTAAGAGCAAAAAAGTAAAGAACCTATATTTTACAGGTCAGCTATCGGTCCCTGGGCCCGGTGTTCCGCCATCCTTGATTTCAGGAAAGCTAGCCGCAAGTTTAATTGAAAAACACCATTCGTGAAAGCACTTTTCGACACCGTATCAAACTCCTGCAGTAAGCAGGTTACCAATGCCTATAGCACTTCGTTCTCCTTGGCCACGAAAATGCTTGCGCCCAGCATTAGGCAGGACATTTACAATATTTATGGTTTTGTTCGCTTTGCTGATGAGATTGTGGACAGTTTTCACGATTACGATAAACCCGCGCTTTTCAATAGATTTGAAAAAGACCTGGAAAATGCCCTCACTGAAAAAATCAGCTTAAATCCTATATTGAATTCCTTTCAACAAACGGTACACCTTTACAGTATAGACCAAGAGCTCATTAGTGCATTTATGAAGAGTATGCGGATGGATTTAAGCAAGAGCGAGTACCTGACCGACAAAGAATTTAAAGAATACATTTACGGCTCTGCAGATGTTGTGGGGCTTATGTGCCTTAAGGTTTTTGTGAAGGGAAATACCCAAAAATATGAAGCATTGAAAAGTGCCGCTATGTCACTGGGTTCCGCTTTCCAAAAAGTGAATTTTTTACGCGACCTAAAAGAAGATTTTGAAGGATTGAGCAGGTCTTACTTTCCTAACACAAACCTCAATGCCTTGGATGAAGCTTCAAAAAAGAAAATTATTGAAGATATTGAAGAAGATTTCAAAAAAGGGTACCAAGGTATATTGCACCTACCTGCAGAGGCCAAATTTGGAGTTTTTATGGCCTATCGGTACTACCGAAAGCTTCTAAAGAAACTGGCAAAAACCCCGGCTCTTGAAATTAAGAACTCCAGGATTAGAGTGCCCAATTACCAAAAATTTGGACTCTTGACACGTAGTTATGTAAAGTACCAACTAAAACTCGTTCGATAAGCTATGACCCTCGTTTTTTGGATATTGATTTTCCTCACTACCTTCTGCATTATGGAATTTATGGCGTGGTTCACGCACAAATATGTTATGCACGGTTTTTTATGGTCTCTCCACAAAGACCATCATAAAAAGGACCACAACAGCTGGTGGGAGCGCAACGATTTTTTCTTTTTGTTCTATGCTGGGGTTAGTATAGGCTGTTTCATTGGTTGGGAATATTACGGTTTTTGGGCCGGCCTGCCCATTGGCCTGGGCATTTTTGCATACGGCGTTACCTATTTTTTTGTCCACGATATTTTTATACACCAACGTTTCAAGCTGTTCCGAAATGCTACTAATTGGTATGCAAAAGGCATTAGACGGGCCCACAAAATACACCACAAGCATCTGGGCAAGAAAGAGGGCGAATGTTTTGGGATGTTGGTGCCACCTATGAAATATTTCAAAAAATAATATATGGAATACCTCTACCTATGGCTCAATCTGGGCTCTTTTATTATTCCATTCCTGTTCAGTTTTCATCCCAAGATTCAATTTTATAAAAAATGGAAAGGGTTTTTAATAGGCGTATTGGTGATGATGGCCATTTTCATTCCTTGGGACATCGCTTTCACCACTAACGGTTTCTGGGGATTTAACGATGCATACATTACGGGGTATACATTTTTGAGTCTTCCCATTGAGGAATGGTTGTTCTTCTTCTGTATCCCCTACGCATGCATCTTTACACATTACGCCATCTTGGCATTGAACAAGAATTTTAAATTTTCAATACAAACCGTAAATGTAACGGTGGTGCTATTATTTTCTATATTGATCGTGACCCTTTGGTATTATTATGACAGATGGTACACCTTGGTCAATTTTGTATATGCCTTGCTTATATTAGGCTTGCTTTTTAACCGAAACAGGGCTTCGTTACAGTCCTTTCTTGCTACCTACCTCATTATTTTAATTCCATTTTTTATAGTGAACGGAACACTTACCGGGGGTTGGATTGAAGAGCAAGTAGTGTGGTACAACAATATCGAAAATATGGGAATACGCCTACATACCATCCCCGTGGAAGATATAATCTATAATCTAGGAATGTTGCTCACGGTATTTGCGTGTACGGAGTATTTCAGTAAAAAAACTATAAAACCTGTGGAAAACAGTTAAATTAGCATAACAAGCTTTGGTTGGGGAGCCGATAGCTTTTACATAAAAAGTAAAACTTTCTAAACCAAAAACCCATGATACGAAGCTATTGGAACGAAGAGTGGAAAGCTATTGTGTTTGATGATAAGATTTCCGATACTGAAAAGTTTAAGATCTCAAACTACGGCAGGCTCATAAACTGCAAGGGCGAGAAAGAGTTCTTGCTAAAACCGTCCTTTATAAACGGTTACCAGAACCTTGCTGTTAGACAAAAGAAAAACGGAAAAACCACAAGCCGATATGTACACAAACTCGTGGCACAGCACTTTTTGGAGCAAAAAGATGGTATGTACGTAATACACCTGGATTACCATAAAAAGAACAACCACGTTGATAACCTGAAATGGGCTACGAAGCGAGAAAAAGAGGTTCACCAGTTCAGTAATCCTGAATATAAAAACAAGCCCAGAAAGAGAACCTATTCCAAGCTTACCGAAGCCAAGGTAAAACTCATCAAGAGGAAAATCTACGATCCCAATCGCCGTACGCGCCTAAAGATGATAGCCAAGCAGTTTGGTATTTCTGAAATGCAACTATACAGAATTAAAAGTGGAGAAAATTGGGGTTCGGTAACCGAATATTAAAGCTTAATTACCCACTTCGCTTATAAACTTGATACGGTAGAGCCTTAACTCATCTACATCGTAGTCGCCATCAAATTCTTCCATGGCTTCTTCAATGCTATCGGTCTCGGCTTCCAAGAAGTAATCGTGCAGCTCCTCTTGTTGGTCATCGTCCAAGGTCTCGTCCACCCAATAACTTATGTTCAATTTGGTACCGCTGTATACAATGGCCTCCATTTCGTCCATGAGGGCGTCCATTTCAATTCCCTTGGCATCGGCAATATCGTCGAGTGCTAATTTTCTATCTACATTTTGAATGATATATAGCTTTAAACCACTATTGCTCCCGGTAGATTTCACCACAAAATCGTCTGGACGGTCTATATCGTTTTCCTCTACATATCTTGAGATTAGCGCTACGAAACTCTTTCCGTATTTTTTTGCTTTTCCGTCACCCACACCGTGGACATTAGCAAGCTCATCCAATGTAATAGGGTACTTTAGCGCCATATCCTCTAGTGAGGGATCCTGAAAAATCACATAAGGGGGTAAGCTCAGCTTATCGGCTAAACGCTTTCGTTCTCCTTTCAGCAATTTAAAGAGTTGCTCATCGGTCACTGCACCTCCGCCCTTTTGTTGTGTTATTACATTATCGTCTCTATCCTCGGAATAGGAATGGTCTTCGGTCATCATAAAGCTTTCGGGCTTTTTAATAAAGTCCAGACCTTTTTCAGTAATCTTTATAACCCCGTAGGTCTCAATATCCTTGGAGAGCATTCCTGCCACCAATACTTGACGCAGCAGTGCCATCCAATATTCTGCCTCTTTATCGTTCCCTATTCCAAAAAAGGATTGTTGGTCTGTCCGGTGGGATTTAATCATAGCGTTTACCTTTCCCACCAATACATTTACAACCTCTTTACTTTTATACTGTTGATTGGTCTCTTTTACCACTTTCAGCAATTTAACAACATCCTCTTTCGCCTCATGTTGTTTTTTGGGGTTTCGCATATTATCGTCCATCATTCCCCCCTCACCGGTTTCATTATCAAATTCTTCCCCAAAATAATGGAGTATAAATTTCCTGCGGGAAATACTCGTTTCAGCAAACGCAACCACTTCCTGTAAGAGGGCGTGGCCAATTTCCTGTTCGGCAACGGGTTTGCCACTCATAAATTTCTCAAGTTTTTCAATATCCTTGTATCCGTAAAAGGCCAGACAGTGTCCCTCACCACCATCCCTACCGGCTCGCCCGGTTTCTTGGTAATAGCTCTCGATACTCTTGGGAATATCGTTGTGTATGACGAAACGAACATCTGGTTTGTCTATACCCATCCCAAAGGCAATGGTCGCCACCACAACGTCTGCATCTTCCATCAAGAACATATCTTGGTGCTTTACCCGGGTTTTAGCATCCAGCCCTGCGTGATAGGGAATCGCCTTAATCCCGTTAACCTGTAAGGTTTGTGCCAACTCTTCTACACGTTTTCTGCTCAGGCAGTAAATAATCCCGCTTTTTCCTTCATTTTTCTTTACAAAGCGAATGATATCCGCATCTACATTTTTGGTCTTGGGCCGTATCTCATAAAAAAGGTTGGGACGGTTAAAAGAGGCCTTAAAAGTATTGGCATCCTGAATTCCCAAGTTTTTGAGAATATCCTCCTGTACTTTGGGAGTGGCGGTGGCAGTAAGCCCAATTATTGGAATATTATCTCCTATACGTTCGATTATCTTTTTAAGATTTCGGTATTCTGGCCTAAAATCGTGGCCCCACTCACTAATGCAATGGGCCTCGTCTATGGCGAGGAATGAAATTTTTTGCGTCTGTAAAAAGTTTACATATTCATCCTTGGTGAGCGACTCTGGAGCCACGTAGAGAAGTTTTGTGATACCATTCTCGATATCGCTCATGACCTTTTTTACCTCGGTCTTGTTCAAAGAAGAGTTTAATACATGGGCAATACCTTCATCCGAGGAAAGTGCTCTAATGGCATCCACTTGATTTTTCATCAATGCTATAAGGGGGGAAACTACAATTGCGGTACCTTCCTGCATAAGTGCGGGAAGCTGGTAGCAAAGGGACTTGCCACCACCGGTGGGCATAATTACAAAAGTGTTTTCTTGTGCCAACACACTCTTGATCACCTCTTCCTGAAGCCCTTTGAATTTCGAAAAACCAAAATACTTCTTGAGAGCTGCGTATAAATCTAATTCAGCCACGCTGGTTCTTATTATGTTGTTATGTTTTTTGATGCCAATTAAAATTGTATAAACAGGGGAACAATCGTAATTTTGCAACTAATTTTGTAAAACTGTATCTATTACATGTATATTGTGAAAACAGTAATAATTGTTCTTTTCACTTACTAAATATACTAATTTCTGAAACAGTTACAAACTTATTAATCTTCAAATTTTGAACAGGACCTCACAGATAATCGAAGTTGCAAAACAAACCATTAAAACCGAAAGTGAAGCTATTGCGAACTTAGTAAACTTGGTGGACAA
Source organism: Marinirhabdus gelatinilytica (assembly GCF_003353425.1). GTDB lineage: Bacteria > Bacteroidota > Bacteroidia > Flavobacteriales > Flavobacteriaceae > Marinirhabdus > Marinirhabdus gelatinilytica. The sequence goes on along the minus strand of NZ_QRAO01000004.1, from coordinate 210,316 downwards.
TGAGTTTGCACACGCTGTAGAAACCATCTACAATAGCAAGGGCAGAGTGGTAATCACAGGAATTGGCAAGAGTGCCAATATTGCAACAAAAATCGTGGCCACCCTTAATTCCACAGGTACACCAGCTATCTTTATGCACGCTGCCGATGCTATTCACGGGGATCTGGGTACCATACTCAAGGATGATGTAGTAATATGCATCTCTAAAAGTGGTAATACTCCAGAAATAAAGGTGTTGGTTCCACTTATAAAAAGTAGGGGGAATAAGCTACTGGCCATCACCTCCAACAAGGAATCTTTCTTGGGAGTCCAAGCAAATTATGTCATGCACGCCTATGCCGAAAAGGAGGCCTGTCCCAACAACCTTGCCCCAACCACAAGTACCACGGCACAGCTGGTGGTAGGAGACGCCCTTGCAATGGCACTTTTGGATCTACGCGGTTTTTCCAGTAAGGATTTTGCACGTTTTCATCCCGGTGGCTCCCTTGGTAAAAAATTGTACCTACGGGTGAGCGACCTTACGTCCCTTAACTCAAAACCACAAGTAACCCCAGATACCGATGTAAGAAAGGTAATCGTTGAGATTTCAGAAAAACTCTTGGGAGTAACCGCTGTGGTAGAAAACAATAAAATAGTAGGTATCATTACAGATGGGGACTTGCGTAGAATGCTTACCAGAGAAGAAAATATAAAAGGCTTAACAGCCAAGGATATCATGACTGCCAATCCCAAGAAAATACATAACGACGCCATGGCCGTAGAAGCCATGGAGCTTATGGATAAAAACGGGATAACCCAAATACTTGCCGAAGAAAACGGTGTATATTGTGGTGTAGTGCATATTCATAACCTTACCAAAGAAGGTATCATTTAATGGCAAAAAAGAGGAATATCGAAAAGGAGATGTCTTTCCTGGACCATCTCGAAGAATTACGCTGGCACCTTATACGCTCTACCATTGCGGTTATGGTCCTGGCTACTATTGCTTTTATCGCCAAGGAATTTATTTTCGATGTACTTATCCTCGGACCCAAGAACCCAGATTTCCCAACATACAAGTTACTTTGCAGGGCAGCGACCCAGTTAGGGCTGGAAGAAAGTTTTTGCTTTAAGGAAGAGAGTTTTCGTATACAGAGTAGGACACCCGCTGGGCAATTTTCGGCACATATATGGACCTCCATTACGGCAGGGTTTATAATAGGTTTTCCCTATGTACTCTATGAATTTTGGAAATTTGTTAGCCCGGGCTTGCGCACAAACGAACGTAAAAACAGCCGTGGATTTATCATCATTGCATCCTTACTGTTCTTTATAGGGGTTTGTTTTGGATACTATGTAGTTACCCCCCTCACCATTAACTTTTTGGGAAGCTACAAAGTAAGCGAGGCTGTTTTTAACGATTTCGACCTAAGTAGTTACATAGGCCTGGTAAGGGCTTCGGTTATTGCGAGCGGCCTTATTTTCGAGCTGCCAATCGTAATCTATTTCTTGACAAAGGTTGGACTGGTAACACCGGCATGGCTAAAAAAATACCGAAAGTTTGCACTCGTGGGAGTCTTGATCATTTCAGCAATTATTACCCCACCAGATATTGCCAGCCAAGTAATCGTGGCCGTACCTGTTTTAATCTTATACGAAATAAGCATTATTATCTCCAAAATTGTAGTGCGAAAACAAAAAAAACTACTCAACACCCATGGCACATAACATTGTAGAAGAATTTAACGCCTACCGCTCCAAGATGAACGAGAAGCTCTTGGAAGACAACAACAAGATTTTAAAACGGATCTTCAATCTGGATACAAACGCTTTTACAGAAGGCACCCTCCCCAAAAAAACCAAAGAATTGTTGGGCTTGGGCAACAGTTTGGTCCTACGCTGCGACGACTGTGTACGGTACCATTTGGAAACCTGCTATAATTTAGGGATCTCAAAAGAAGAAGTAGTTGAAGCCTTGAGTATATCGCTTCTCGTAGGAGGTACCATTGTTATTCCCCACCTGCGAAGAGCATACGAATATTGGGAGGCGCTGCAAACTCAAGATGTTTAAATTTTTACTTCGGAAAATTAAGCTGTATTTTTGATATCACAGCAATTAAACGAACACATTATCGTTTTCACCTAAAGTACACATGAAACTCAAAGCCCAAAATCTAGTAAAATCCTACAAAGGCCGAAAGGTGGTAAAAGGTATTACCGTAGAGGTGAACCAAGGTGAGATCGTGGGTCTATTGGGCCCCAATGGAGCGGGAAAGACCACCTCTTTTTATATGATCGTGGGGCTTATAAAGCCCAATGGAGGAAAGATTTTTCTGGAAGGTACCGAAATTACCAAATACCCCATGTACAAACGTGCACAAAACGGTATTGGCTACCTAGCACAGGAAGCATCGGTATTCAGGAAGTTGAGCATAGAGGACAATATCTTAAGTGTACTACAACTCACAAAGCTCTCCAAAAAAGAGCAGCACATGAAAATGGAGTCGCTTATTGAGGAATTTGGTCTTGGCCACATTCGAAAAAGTCGTGGTGACCTGTTGAGCGGTGGTGAGCGCCGCCGTACCGAGATTGCCCGCGCCCTGGCGACCGATCCACACTTTATCCTCCTGGACGAGCCCTTTGCAGGAGTAGATCCCGTAGCCGTGGAGGATATACAGCGTATCGTGGCACAGCTCAAGAACAAAAATATTGGTATCCTCATTACAGACCATAACGTACAGGAAACGCTCGCCATAACCGATAGGACCTACCTCATGTTTGAGGGTAGTATCCTTAAACACGGTGAGCCCGAGGAACTGGCAAGCGATGAGATGGTAAGGAAAGTATATCTAGGTCAAAATTTCGAGCTGCGGAAGAAGAAATTGGAGTTTTAGGGTGTTCCCCTTTCCATCGCCACCATCCACCAGCAAGAAGGGTCGGGCTTTCACTACTCGCTTCCCCTCCACTACCTCAAGCCAAAACCTGGGAGAGCTCAAACATACCGTTCAATCCCTAACACAAAAAATCACAACTCTTTCCATACCAGTGAGAGTACAATATATACTAGTAGAATTACTGGGATAGCAATAAATTTCAGCAATACAATGGCCAGCAAACAGATACCCAAAAAAATGTAACGCTTTGCATTGCTTTTAAAATCCCACGTTTTAAACTTTAAGGCAAAAAGTGGTAGTTCTGCATTCAGCAAGATACAGCTAAGCAAGGTAAGTATGGTCAAGAACCACGGGTTCAGGATAATTGTTTCAGCAATTTCAGAAGACTGGTATGCTAAGATAAGTGGCAAACTCAATACCAACAAAGCATTAGCAGGGGTTGGCAAGCCTATAAAACTTGTAGTTTGGCGTGTATCCACATTAAATTTTGCCAGCCTATATCCTGAAGCTACAGCAATGAGCAACCCTATTAAGGGCAGGTAGTTGTGCCATCCAGTGTTCCAACCTTCAGCAAAAAAAGTTTCGCCCACTTGTAAGGGGGAGCCCAAACTACTTTCAGAAAGCAATTGCACCATCACTATGGCAGGCGCCACACCGCTAGTCACCATATCGGCTAGAGAATCCAATTGTAGGCCAACTTCGCTATGGGCATTGAGCAATCGAGCGGCGAGTCCATCGAAAAAATCGAAAAATATCCCCGTAAAAACAAAATAGGATGCCGTGACCAAATCGCCTGAGACTGCAAAGAAAATGGCCACACAGCCACACAATACATTGAGGGAAGTAATTAGGTTGGGTATATGTTTCAGCATAAAAATGGCATTACGTGTAAAAATAAGAAACTATTTTCGTCTAAGCCCCATACAGCACAATATCTAACCAAAATAATAGTTTAGTATTCTGTAAAATAATGAGATATTTGCGCAAAATTTTCAGCTTGAAAAAGAAACTCCTTTTCTTTTTGTTCCTTACCACTTACGTGGCCTCTGCCCAAACCGTTAGAAAATATTCCAACGAGTTTATGAATATTGGGGTAGACGCCGCTGCATTTGGTATGTCCAATGCCGTGGTGGCCTCCACCAACGATGTGAACAGTGGGTACTGGAACCCAGCTGGATTAGTTGGGCTGGAAGACAGACAATTATCCTTGATGCATGCGTCCTATTTCGCGAATATTGCCAATTACGATTATGCCGCCTTTGCTATGCCGTTGGACAAACAAAGCGTTGTAGCACTCTCGGTAATTCGCTTTGGGGTAGACGACATCCTGAACACCACACAACTTATCGATGAACAAGGAAATATAGATTACAACCGCATTAGCCTATTCTCTACAGCAGATTATGGGGTCACGTTCTCATATGCCCGGGAACTTCCGTTGGATGGATTGAATGTTGGGGTAAATGCCAAGGTGATACGAAGGATTATTGGAGATTTTGCCTCTTCTTGGGGCTTCGGCCTGGACGCTGGGATACAGTTTAATAGCGGTAACTGGAAATTTGGTGTTATGGCTCGTGATATTACCACAACCTTTAATGCTTGGAGCATAGACGAAGAGCAATTTGCTACAATTTCCAACGCAGTTGAAGGTCAAAACCAAGAACTACCCGAAACCACCGAGATAACCATACCCAAACTACAAGTAGGGATTGCAAAGGAATTTGAGTTTCATTTCGATTATATACTATTGGCCGAGGCAGATCTCAACTTTAGGTTTGCGCAGACAAATGATATTATCTCTACCGAGTTTGCCAGTATAGATCCCGCCCTAGGACTCCAGTTTAAGTACATTGATATGATATTTGTACGAGCAGGTATGGGTAACTTCCAAAATATACAGCAACTGGACGGGAGCGACTCTGTTGGCTTCCAACCCAATATAGGCGTGGGCTTTAAATACAAGGGGATACAGATAGATTACGCACTTACCGATATTGGCGACCAGAGTGCAGCCCTGTACTCCAATGTATTTTCAGTAAAGCTGGATTGGAGCATCTTTAGGTAAATGCTGCTTCTTTTATAGCTGAAACGTTTCAGGATTTAGTATTTTGCAAGCTATAAAAATCTAATTTATCTTGTTTCAAAAATTTGCTTTCGCTGTTCTTATATTCTTGCTGAATATTTCAGCTAGCGCACAATATACACCTCTTTCTCCCAGTGCAGAGGTAAGCATTCTCACCATGGGGCCAGGCGACAATCTGTACGATAAGTTTGGGCACAGTGCTTTTTACATTCAGGACCCAGAGAGAGGGATAGATGCAGTATATAATTATGGGGTGTACGATTTTGACACACCCAACTTTTACACAAAATTCGCTCAAGGAAAATTGCTCTACAAACTAGAAGGAGTAAAAGCACAACCTTTTATAGCACATTACAAAGCTCAAGACCGCTGGATAAAACAACAGGTACTCAACCTTTCGTATTCTGAAAAGCAGGCGTTATTCAACTTTTTGAACAATAACTTAAAGCCCGAAAACAAATATTACAAATACGATTTCTTTTATGATAACTGCGCTACCAAGATTCGTGATGTATTGGTTTCGGTGCTAGGTAACGATCTTGAATATGTAGAAGATTTTAGTACAGAGCAAAAAACGTTCAGAGAGCTCATTCAGCAAAACGTACATTGGAATTCCTGGGGAAGTTTGGGGATGGACGTAGCCATAGGTGCCGTAACCGACATCAAGGCAAATTCCTGGCAATACCAGTTCTTGCCAGATTATGTGTATAAAGCTGCTGCTACAGCACAAGTAGGCGATGGAGAAAAAACTCCCTTGGTAAAGGAAACCTATACGCTGTATGAAAGTTCGAGGGAAAAAGAAACCCCTAATTTCTTTACTTCACCATTGTTAATTTTTCTGGTTATAGGCCTTGTCATTATTGGGATTACCGTAAAAGATATAAAAAACAAAGAACGAACCAGAGCCTTAGATGCTACTATACTGGGAGTAACCGGAGTCGTGGGAATACTACTCAGTTTATTGTGGTTTGCAACAGACCATAGCGCCACGGCAAATAATTACAACCTGCTATGGGCGTTTCCCTTTTCAATTTTTATAGTGGTTGTTATAGCCAAAAAGCAACCTAAAGTTTGGGTACGCAGGTATGTACTGTTTTTACTATTGCTCTTATCACTTTTGGCATTGCATTGGTTCACAGGGGTGCAGGAATTTGCGTATGGTTTTATACCGTTATTCATAGCACTTACAATTAGGTATGTATATCTTTTAAAGGCTTTGAAGTAGGAATCCCTCCTGCTCTACCACATATCCCAATCAATAAGGTGAGTCACTTCACAAACCACCATCACTACTTAGGTTTTACGGGTTACCACTGCTCTATTAACAGAAACGCTTCAGGTCCCTCCTTCATATATCTATCGTCTTGATAAAACTAAACTTGTACTTCGTAAATCGTAGATTGCTATTGCCCTCTAAAAAAGATAATCGTGCTCAATGTCTTAATCACAATACTAATATCCAAGAAGAGACTCCGCCTTTTTATGTAGTACAAATCGTATTGCAATTTCTCCAGTGCATCTTCCTGTGTCATCCCGTACTTGGCGTTTACCTGCGCCCATCCCGTAACACCGGGTTTTACAAGGTGTCGCACCTCGTAAAAAGGTATTTTTTTGGAAAGTTCCTTTACAAAGACAGGACGTTCTGGACGCGGACCTATTACACTCATATCCCCTTTTATTACATTGATGAACTGTGGGATCTCATCAAAACGGGAGCGACGTAGAAAACGACCAAATTTTGTCACCCGAGTATCCTTTTTGGACGCAAATTGAGCACCAGCGGCCTCGGCATTTACCACCATACTACGCAGTTTGTAAATATTGAAATGTTTACCATTCTTACCAACTCGGGTTTGGGTATAAAATACAGGACCACGGTTACCTACAATATTTCCTAATAGGATAAAGGGGAAAATAGCCAATCCAAACAACAACCCAATGACCGAAAAGAGCAAATCCAGCACACGGTGGAAGAAAAGGTATAATTTGTTTTGATTGCTTCGGCTAAAGGGGAAATAACGGTAAAAGTCCTGTTCTACATACTGTACGGGGATACGGTGCGTAATCTCTTCGTATACTTGGGTGTATTCCCGTATGGGAACACCGCTCTCAAGTAAGGAGACCAACTGTGTATTCACATCCAGTGTCATGGGTTGCGATTGTGGGGTAGCTACAACAATTTCAGAAATAGACTGTTCATTTACAATGGCAGCAATATCCTCGGTAGAAAATAGCAAGAGCTCCTCTGGGAGTCCTTCAGGTTTTTGTTTTTTATCAATATTTACAAAACCTAGTATCTTGTAGTTGGGATCTGACTTTTGAAGCGCCTCCAAAATAGGCAATACCGAATCCGAATCTGTAATGAGCAGTACTTTCTTAAAAAATCTGGGAGCAGATATAAGGACAATATATGCATATCTCCACACAAATAATGCTATGTTTATTGAAAGGAAAAAATAGATTATTTGTAACCGGTTTCCAGGAAGTTCTGGTGTGTAAAATGGTGTTAATAAGTAAAAGAGCACAGTTACAGAAGAAGTGAGAATGATGTTTTGCACCACTACCTCAAACTTTGCTGCTTTTTGTAAGTTATAAAGCTCAAAAATAGTAGCGAAAATGCTCAAATACAGCGCAAGCACTATGGACCATACCCAGCGTGTAGCATCTATCCTAAAATAATCGAAATGAAAAATAAGCCCCACAACATACAGTAAACCCAGCACAGAGCTTATATCCAATAAACGCAATAGCACTTTGCGTTCAGAAATATCAAAATGGATATTCGATTTCTGCGACATGAGGAGGATGGTTGATTTGGTGCCTTAAAAGTAGGGATTTATTTATTGCGACAAAAGCGAAATCCATTGATGTTTGACAATCTGCCAATCGAATTGCTCTACTTTGTGGCGTGCCGCAAGTGCAATTTCTTGTGATTTTTTTGGGTTTTTTAGCACTGTTTCAACAGCAGCGGTAAATTTTTCGGTCGAATTTGGGGGCACTAAAAAACCGTCCTTTGTATCTTCAATCAAGTAGGGCAACCCACCCACATTGGTAGAGACAACCGGAAGCCCTAAAGCCATAGCCTCTATGACACTCACAGGGGTATTATCGAAATTGGTAGTATTGATAAAAATGTCTTGTGAAGCAGCCAAAGCAATCCATTGTTGCTTTGAGAGCATGCCTGTAAAGGTTACCGGTAGGTTTTCTTCTTCAGCTCTCTTTTTGCATTGCTGAAAGCTTTCGTCCTTAGGTGGGCCCACCATAGTCAATGTAGCATCGTACCCTTTTTTCAGCAAGTTTGAGAGCACATCCAGTGCTAGCAAAGGGTTGTACAGCTGAGCAAAGGAGCGTACCCAGAGTAATCTGGGCTGTACTTTTTTTCTGGGTTTAAAAGGGTAGTTGGCTATCTCAATAGTATTGGGTATGTGGACCAGGTTGGTATATGCTTCACTTTTAAACGCTTCCAATAAATAATGTGAGGGAGCTACGTTTACCTGCGCTCCATGAAAGAGTGCTTTGCTTTTTTTCGGGCTTTTTTGAAGCCTGGATGGAAGGTTACCTCCTCTAAGGATGGGAATGTATGGTAATTTATAGCATCTGCATAGTCTTGCAACCATAACAGCATAGTAGAAATTTTGGGTACTGTAAGTATCTATCAATACTACTGTATTTTTCTTATTGTGTTTTACAACACTCCAAAGCATATCCAGCAATCTAACTCCTTTATTCTTTTTTGAAGAAGCTGTTGTGACCTGAAAACCTTCGGCTTTCAAAAAATTTCCCAACGTCTCAATAGAAGTAACGGTACTACCCTTCTTCGATAGCTTGTTGCCTATGTACAGTAGGTTTCTTTTCATTGTATTCTATATTCAGTAAAGATAGACCATAAATAAATGCTGGTGCTGCAATACGCATGGAAGAATGGGCAATGGTCAAAATCCAAAATATGATAAAAGGAAGAAAATAAATGTTCTTTCTGCCTTGAGTTTTTGAAAATATAGGGGCACAAAGTAAAATGAGTAACGCCAAGATGCCCAACGCACCATGCTCCGAAAACAATCTGGACACCTCATTGTGACTGGGAATTTCTATATTCAAACGCTCTTCATAAAAGTGCTTTGATCTTCCCACTCCAATCCCAAATACTGGATTTTCGGCAAATGCTTGAAAATCGGCATTTATCAATCTTGCCCTTCCTGTAGTAACATCTTCTTTTTCCCTTCCCAATGCATCCTTATTGGCATATCTATTTGCTATAAGGCCATCAGTTTGTAATACCGAAAAAGTCCAAATAGCAAGGCAAGCTCCCACAACAGCTATAACCCTATATGTCAACACAAACTTCTTTCTAATGGAGGCCACTAAATAAAACACCCCTGTGAAAACCGCAATCATTGCTGCAGACACATATACCCCTCCTCTAGAGAATGTAATAATGGCCCTATGCGCAAAAGCCAATAATAAAAACATCATGACCAAATGCACGAGTTTATTTTTGTAGGGAATTAAAAACCGGCTGTACAATATAAAAACACCCAGACCTAGGATAGTTGCCACCTGATTGGGACCATAACCACCCGAGGTAGCAGAAGTAGATGCCGTTCCGGTCACTACGTCGCGTATATCGATATTGTAGAAATAGATATAGAGTGTCATAGATATAATAGGATACACCAAAAAATTGAGGAACGTAAACAATTCTTTTAAGGTTACGGTTCGGCCAAAACAGTACATAGCAGCTATGGTTAAACATAGCGGCCCACTTAGATTAAAGAGAATATCCTGTCTAAACCTATCGTTAAACTCAGTGTTCAAGAAAGCAATGTAAACCCCGGGCAGCAAAAGTAAAAAGTATATAAAGTAGGTGAGCGAACTCCGTTTGAAGCCTTGATAGAGCATCCCTATCAAAATGTACACTATTACCATATATTTCCCTGTTTCATATAGGAAATACGCTTTGGTCATCCTAAAGAACACCTCTGCCCCAACCATATAGGAAGCGGCTATCAAGACCTCCCGCTGTTTATTAGGGAGCACAAAGATTCGATATAGAAAATAGGCCACCACAACCAGGAAATAAACGATCATGGCAGGCTTAAAGATAGTTGCCAAAAGCCCTACCCCTACGTGGAAAAACACGAAGAACAAGGGATGGTTTGCTATTTTGGTTTGTACCGAGATAGAGTTATTTGGTATTAATTTCTAAAATATCCTTAAGGATTCGCTGGTTGTAGTGTGCAAATGTAAACTTAGCTGCAGTAACATAACCTTCTTTCGCTTTCTTTTTAAGCTCCTCATGGGTTTGCAGCATCGCCTCTTCAAGTAATTTTTGCAGTACTTCTGTAGAAGTTTCTTCTAGCACAAAACCATTTTTTGGATTAATGTATTGCCCTATACTCGAAACATTGGAAACTATAGGTACACACCCAAAGTTCATCCCCTCTGCAATTACCTTTGGGAAACCTTCCGAAGCCGTACTGGGCAATAACAAAAATTGGCTCTCCCTATAGATGTCGAAAACCTTGTTACGTGATAAAAAACCATGGAACGTTGCTGGAATATTGTGCTGTTCGCATTGCAATTTATACGATGCTAATTTAACTCCGTCTCCAATAAAATGGATATGTGCAACAGCTTGTATATCAATTCCTGAAAAGGCATCAATAATTCGCTGTACCCCTTTGGCGTCGTCCAACCTACCCACGAAACAGAATGCAAACGGTGCTGTATAGTTTTTATTTGAAATAACCGTAACCCCTTCTTTACGTTCTTCCAGTGTAAGGCAAGGGTTTTCGAACGTATAACAGTGCTGGGGTTGATCTGGCCAAGAACCGTTAATGGTCACTTTTCGGGGCTGTTTTATGAGCATCTTTTTTTGGAGTCGATACCCCAATGGTGCATTGTTTTGGTTCCAATTGCCCGCATATTTGTACCAACCTCTTTTATTACTGAATTTAGTGAGATACGGAATTAAATATACCCCTATTCCCGTTGGGGTTCTTAGCTGAAATGCATCTACCTTTTTAAATACTTTTCGAACCATCGAAATTGTCCTTGGGATATTTTTTACGATTCCCAGTTTTTTGAATACTGAAGCTCCGCCCGTAGGAGGCAAAGCCACAAATTCAATATTATTATGTTCGTATGGCAAGGAACTTGGTGGCGGGGTCTCGTCATGAAGGGCCGCAATGTGGTATATCTTTTCAAAATGTGGCGCCAAATGGTTCAATTCGCTAATGGTAGGTCCCCAACCCACCAGGGTTCCATCTTTATCAAGGAAATGTTTGGTATGTGATATAATGGCTAGTTTCATCCTGTTAAAACGGTAAGATACTTTTTAATGACGGTATCCCAAGTAAAATTTTTGGACCAAGCAACCGCGTTTTTTGAGTATGCACTGTAATTGAGCAGTATTTCTGTGACTGCTTCTGTAATCTCCCCGGGATTTTTAGGGTCGACCAACCTTCCCGAAACGTTATGAGCTATAGCATCTTCAATACCACAATTTATGGAACCTATTGCTGGGACACCCAAGGCATTTGCTTCTAAAATAGCAATTCCAAAACCCTCTACGGCTCCAGCTTTTGTGGGCTGGCTCAACATAACAAAAACGGTCGATTGCCTCAAAAGATCGATTTTTTTTTCTTCGGAAACCTTCCCGTGAAACACAATAGCTTCAGAAACGTTGAGATCCTTGGCCAATTGGATCAATTTTTCCTTTTCGGTAGATATTCCTACAATATTATAAATACACTCATGGAATTTTTTCAGTAATTGCGGTAATGCCTTGATAACATTTTGCTGGCCCTTGCGCTCAGAAACATTACCTACGGTTATTAATCGCAAAGCACTAGGGATATCTTTTTCTTCTACAGCATCGGCATCAATTTCAAAACCATTGGGTATCACAGTACATTTTTTTTGCAGAGGTACTGGAAGAAGTGACATGGTATAATTTGAAACCGCAATAATCTTTTCAAACCTTCCCAAACACCAATGTGTAAATGTATTCTCTGTTCCCAGCTCGGAGCCGTGTACTACCGCAAAGATTCCCTTGCTGGTAAACAGGCTCAACAGCCCACCTAACCAAAGTGGAAATTTTCCAGAGACCAATACCAGATCATTCTTTTTCAGCACCTTAAAAGAATTTTGCAGTCGTGTTAAGTAGGTTAAAAAAATAGGCGACTTCCTACGGGTTCTATGAACTGCATACGGTTGGAATGCATCAAAAACCTTTTCCACCTCACCGGTTTTGGAACGGGTGTCCGTGAGTATGGTAACCTCAAAATTATGGGCATTTAAATATTTGGCTACATTATGGGCATGGTTCCCAATACCACCTGGCTGTGGGGGAAACTCTGAGGTGATGAATAATAATTTAGTTGAGCGCACGTATTTGAGGTCCTTGCTTTAGCTTTTGTGTGGCCTTACGCCAAGAAATAAGTACTTGTACACCAATTATTGGCAACAAAAATATAGAGACAAAGATACCCAAAAGTTTGAGCTTACGGCTTTTCTTGAATCGGTATGGGACAATGGAGGGTGGGATGGTTTTCAATAAAGCGAACCAACTTCTCTTTTTCCCGAAATAGCGTCTATAAAAATACAGCACACTGGGGATAGGCCTTGGGGCAAACAATTTTTGGGTCCTAAAGGCATCCCAACTTCCCATGTGCCGCAAACCACCTGTACCTACTTTTAAATGCAGCCTCGAGGCTCTGGGGTTACTTATATTGGTAAATCCATGTTTGTACATCCGCATACCAAATTCACCATCGCCCATACGTTGTTTTTCAAATTGGCGATCGTACAGACCTATTTTTCTGAAGACATCCTTTTTCAATAATACATTACCCGTATCCAACTGGTCCGCGATCCTAAAAAATGAATAATTTTCTGGAACCTTAGCCCCTACCGTAGAGAGCGATACCCCAGAGGAACCTTCGGCATTGAAATAATCCAAACATTTTAAATGTTGGAAAATCCAATTTGTTTCCACCCTACTATCGTCATCAAAAAACAAAAGGAACTCCCCTTTTGAAACTTCTATGGCTGTATTTCTTGCCAGCCATAATGCTTTTTCTTCCTGGTAAACAAGATTGATTTTTAGATTGAATGGTGCGTAGAAACCTTCAGAAAAGTCGTCGGATTGATCTACCACGATCACCTCAAAATGTGTGTAGGTTTGTTTCTCTAAATCTTTCAGCACATCTTTTAAATACTCATACCTGTTCAACGTTGGGATGATTACCGAAACCAAGGGATTGTTGCCAACAAGTTTACTTTCAAAATTTTCAAAAGCTCCACGCTCGATTGCATTGTTCGTTAGTTGTTGCTTTTTAACATCCTGAGCATAAAAGAATGCGCCTATCTCAGCAAAGGGATTTTTAAAACTTACTAACCTAATAAGTAACACATACAAGGACCAAATGGGGCGAAAATAGGATCTTAAAAAAACGTACTCATCTTTAATGGGCAGCTTTTCAAAAGTGTTGTAAAATGTTGCCCCTTTAACAAAACCTATATGGATAGCCTGCCAGGAAAGATCATATTCCGTAGCCAGCTTTGAAGTATATTTTGAAGAAGTTGCGAGCTTTTCTAAAATGTTTTCAGGTATGCTCTCGGCCTTAGGATAGATATAATTTCCATTCGCTCTGGGAACAGAAAAATATCGCACGGGCTGTAAGTATAGTAGAAATCTAAATGGCATATACGAAGGTACTCTTTACGGTGTTTCTGAAAAATAAGTTTCCATAAAAATTTCAGTAAAACGTTTAGCACCTTTTGTGTTCAGGTGTATCTGGTCGCTAAAATAGCTGGGCTGCTTTAGGCTATCTGAAAAGTTTGTGTAATTGGGCAAAAACGTATCCAATTTTTCAATATCGCCTTCAAATTTATAATAGGGAGCCGTAAAAAAGTAAAGCTCAATATCGCGCTCTTTGCAATAACGTACCAAGTTTGTGTAATACAAGTTTTCCGCGACCAGGGGTACATCTGGGATAAAGTCTTTTTCCCCTTCCAAAACACCGTAACGGGGCATATATCCTTTGGTACTGTTGTAATTGTAACCAGTACCAAACAGTGAAGAGAACACTTCCCGAAGTCCTAGCCTGCCACCAAATTTCTGGTAACGGTAAAAGGGAATATATCGATAGGCCTTATACTTGCTCCCAAAATCCTCAAAATGTTCATATACCCCAGCTTCATTGATGTAGGGCATCCACACTACTTCACCTATGGGATCTGGAAAATCCTGGCGGTATTGGCTGTCTACCTGCACATACACCGCTTTGGTATCGCCATGTTGCAAAAATTCTTCTAGCAGTGCCTGCGTTTCAATTATATTGCAGGAATTCATTCCCAGATTGTATCCTTCCTTTCCGGTTTGTGCTTCAATCAGGTTTGGTTTTAGAGTGTAATTGGCTCGTGAAGAACCCAAAATAATATAATCTAATTGGGGCCTATTTTCTAAATCACGCACCCACATTAATTTGTTCCTGTAAGCCCCTGTATTGAACACAACAGTATAAAACAAATCCAGTACGAGCATACCCGAAAGGGTGATTGCCAAAAGGATTACTATGTATTTTACAAACGGCTTCATTAAAATTTGAAATAAAAGAATTGTTTTAGTTCCTCAAAATTGCCCAGGCACACAATGAACAGGATAACCAATCCCGTTCTCAAGTATTCAGGCTTGGCTGAAAACAGCGGGAACTCCTTGTTGCGGTTGTACCACTCCCACCATAATAGCAATAACAATAAGGGCAACATTTCAAAAGCATATCTATAAATCCCCAACATACCTTGGTACACCGAAAATTCTGCTATTTTTCCCAGATAGGCGAACGCATCGGCCAGGGTTGGGGTTCTAAAGAACACAAGCCCAAAGGCAATCCCAGCAAACACTAGAGACATCTCGAAAAAGGCCCGTAGACTGGGGAGTGATCTGGGGGTCACATTCTTAAAGGAATGAATGTTAACGGTTCTGAAAATGGAGGGCATAAAAAAGAACCCGTACAACAGCCCCCACACCACAAAATTCCATGAAGCACCGTGCCACAAACCACAGAGCACAAACACGATCAATACGTTTCTAGCTTGAAGCAATTTACCGTGTCTGCTCCCTCCTAGCGGAATGTACACATAATCTCGAAACCACGACATCAAGGTTATATGCCACCGGCGCCAAAACTCGGCCATACTTCGTGAAAAGAAGGGATATCTAAAGTTAACGCTCAACCTAAAATTGAACAAACGTGCTGTACCAATTGCTATATCGCTATACCCCGAAAAATCGCCGTACACCTGAAAGGTAAAGTAAACCACTCCCAAGACAAGGGTCAAACTACTGTACGACTCATAATTATTGAAGATCTCGTTGGCATACTGTGCGCAATTATCGGCAATGACCAACTTTTTGAACAGTCCCCAAACAATCTGTTTTATTCCAATCACAGCTTGATCCCTATGAAACGTTCTTTTTTTGAAAAACTGCGGTAATAGGTTTGTAGCACGCTCTATAGGCCCTGCCACCAACTGTGGGAAAAACGATACGAAAGCGGTAAAAGCGACAAAGTCCCTTGTGGGTTGCATTTTTCTTCGGTACACATCTATGGTGTAACTCAATGTCTGGAAGGTGTAGAACGAAATACCCACGGGTAGGATTACATGCAACCTGTTTACTGTAAAGCTACTGCCAAAGAGTGAAAAGGCATCTACAAAACTATCCAGGAAGAAATTATAATATTTGAAAAAGCCCAACAGGCCAATATTCACGACAATGCTAACAAGTAAAAACAGTTTTCGCCGTGCTTGCCGTTGTTCTCTTTGCAATGCCAGCCCCACGCCATAATCCACAACAGTGCTAAAGAGTATCAAAAATAAAAAACGCCAATCCCACCATCCGTAGAACAGATAACTCGCAAGGACCAACAGTATATTCTGGGCCCTTAGGTTCTTACCAAATACAAACCAGTACAGTATAAAGACTATAGGCAGGAAAATGGCAAAATCTAGTGAGTTAAAAAGCACTGTTTAAATTTAGTTAGGGACACAAAATATATTTAGGGGTAATTCTTTTTGCATATCAAAAGTATTTAGTTCCATATTGAGTATGGTATAATTTCTTTGATTGAAAAATTCTAGTAAATCGGTATTCCCATTGGTTTCCACTACAACGATGGGCTTTAATCTAGCAAGTATTTCTTCTGCTCCTTGTAGGATGTCCAGCTCAATACCATCTACATCTATCTTTATAAAATCCAATCGTTCAAAATCCATGAAATATTCGTCTATGGTAATCATTTGGATGGTAGCCTTCGATTTTAATTGCGCTTCGCCCACCTCGCCCTCTTTGGTGTTGGAAGTTGTGCTCGCCAGCGAGATCGCTATACTACCCTTTTGTTTTCCCACAGCTACGTTTGTGGGCGTAATACTATTTTCAAGCTTGTTTACGGCAATGGACTTCTGTATCGCTGCAAATAAGTTGGGGTGTGGCTCAAAAGCATACACCTTTCCTTGGTTACAAACGGTTTGGGACCAAACCAGGCTCAAATAACCAAAATTGGCACCTACATCTGCGATTATATAATCATTTGCCAATCTTGGTCTTGACTGCTGTAGGATTCGAATAGAATTATTGAGCAACCTTGTTTCTATGCCTTTTTTTTTGGCTTTGGTCGCTATTTGAATGGAACTAACAAATTGAAACGATACTTCATACTTTCCATAGCACTTTTCAACAGGGACCTGTAACTCCCTAAACCCACTTTTGGTCCTAAAAAACACATCGCGCAGCGGCTTCAACACCTTAGATTTGCCCAAGCTGTTTCTATACTTCTTTGGGATTATGTTGTATATGTATGCTCTCAACTTATTCACCTAAAACTGTTTTAAAGAAACCTCCTATTCGTAACGTATCCAACCAAAGCTTCCTGTTCTGTAATTGTAGTGCTTCAAATTGGGCTGCACTCAAATAATTGTGAAAATCCAGTACCTTCTCGGCAACTCTGTCTCTTTCACCATACGGCACCCAAACCACGTGTTGTTTCCAGTCGATTTCTTCGGCCAATGGCAACACACAATCTGTGTCTATAAAAATAGGGATTCTTCCCATAGCCAGCGCTTCGTAAAATCGAACCGAAAAATTTCCCGCCCCTCGTACGCAAACCACATAATCGCTCTGTTGCAGATTCTCGTAAAACTCCTGGGTGGTTTTTTTGCGTTCTAGATCATTGGCGGCACCTGCCCTGTATTTGTTTCGGTAGATGAAGTTAGAAGTTACCCCTTGGGCCTCTTCAAGAGTTTTTAAAACCGAAGCCCGTAGGTACGATGTGGACAATAGCTGTTGCGATGGTGCCCTGCTGAAACCTGATTTCGATTGTACATTTCTACCCAGTGTCCTAAAGTATTCCTTAGCGGCATTGAACAAGGAAGCATTGGCCTGCCCACAAAAGCCTACCACGGGTTGTGGTGTGTAGGGTCTCACTGTAATTTGGTCTGTGTTGAACTGTGCCTGTAGTGGATCTTTTATAAAAGCAGGATAGCCCTTATGGTTTGCTGAAAGTTTAGCGCGTTCCCCACTGTGCCTAAACACCACTAGGTTGGGGTATTCCTTAATGTTAACCCCAAAATCGCCCGTCATAAACGAAAGCACCTTTTTTCCTCTCATAGCAGCACCTTCGACCGCTTTTTGAGCTTCCGTGAGTCTTTTTTCAGAACTGTAAAAATTCCAGGACATGGGCAGTACAACATAATCTGCTATTTCAATTGTATCCACAAATTTTATGTCCTTTTCTGAAATACCATACTGTTCCATTCGGGTGGTATCATTGTACCCCTCCCCTTTCTCGAAGGGTTTTAACAACGGAAAGATATGCCTCCGTTTGGGATGTACCGTTAATGGGACAAAAATTTGAATCATTGTGCTTCCGTATAAAATGAAACAAATTGTTGTTGTTGCTGTGCAATAGTGAAATGCTTCGCCACCCGCTGTGTTGCTTGGGTGGAAACCTTTTCTTTTTCTTCCGCAGAAAGTTGCACTACTCTTTGAATGGTGTTGGCCAAAGCTGCGGTATTTTCAACAGGAAACAACCATCCCGTTTTACCATCAATAACATTTTCCGGCAATCCGCCCACATTACTGGCAATCACTAATTTCCCTAAAGCCTGAGCTTCCAAAACAGCATTGCAGAATCCTTCATTTATACTGGGCTGTACATAAACATCGGTTCTTTCCAATAGTTCCAATGTTTTTGAATGGTTTAATTTGCCGTGGAAAACAACTTCATCTGTCAAGTTTTCCTCGTAGGCGTGATAGGTGTACCGCTCCGTATCCATAATACTTCCCGCACCAATAAGGTGATATTGAAACTTAAACCCTTGCTTCTTCAACCTGGCCAGTGCAGCTATGGCTGTATCCAACCCCTTGATCCAGTTAAGGCGGGCAATGGTGGCAATCTGTAACGTTTTATTGTTTGTTTCTGAAATGCTAGGTAACAAATCCATAGCCACTGCCGGAGTAATGATTTGATGCGGAATTGTTACAGCGAGTCCTAAATCGATGGCTTTCTCATACAAATACGTAGAGATACTATGTACTTTGTCTAGTTGTTTCCACAGCACATCATAACAACCTGGGTGTTTAACAGGGTATACATTCAAATCGAAACCCCGGAAACTCACCGCCATCTTTGCCCCGATGGCTTTTGCAACAAGCTCGCTGCCCAATGCTTGGGTGGCAAAGCCAAAATGCAACCAATCCAGTTTTGCCTTCAGTATATGTGAGTTCAAATAAATTTTCTTGAAGAGTCTCCCCCAAGGGGTTCCGTGGGACCGTTCCAGTTGCACAAACTTCTTCACACTCCCAAGATGAGGCAACAGCCCAATAAAAACCCAGAGCATCTTCAATAGTTGTAACGGTGCAACGGCAAGTACGCTTGGTGCTGTAACCACCTTGCACAGGGTAAAGGCAGTAGGCTGTTTTTGTACAAACAAGTGTACTGTAATCCCGTGTTCCTGCAACCCCTTTATCTTGCTTGTGAAAAAGGTCTCTGAATAGCCCGGGGGTTGTGAGAGTACAATACCTATGCGCATGCCTAAGGATGTTGTCTTGGGTAAAAGTGAGCTCCAAAGGTATCTAAAATAGCATTGATTTGCTGGAGTTCGTCATTACTGAATTGTTTTGCGTGTGTTTCAGGCGTTATTATCGTACTCTTGGGGTGGGTTTTGGAAGAAGGTTTGGTGTACTCGGTCGCAACGTTTGCAAGTGGTTCCAGGTTAAAATCGGAACACAGTTGCAGGAAAACACCTATGTTGTTTCTAAGGTCCTCGTGCCTAATGAGTCGGTAATTTTTACTTTCGGCTTTTTGCGAGGTAATGGGTACTACGTTTTCAATACACCAACGTATCGCCAACTTTTCTAAAGGTGCATACTTACTTTCTTCTTTAAACTGAAATTGGAATTCTTCACGAAGCAATTCCACAAGTGCTGCATCGTTTGCAAACCTACTTAAATCGTACAACCACGGAAATTTTACGCGTTGTTGTGAGTGGAGCACATCATAAGGGTTTCTAACGATATGGACCACAGGAATTCCAAACTCCTCTTGCATATAGGGCGCCGCAAGATTGCACCGTACAAATTTGATAACATACTTTTTGGGTATAAATGGCCAGAGGTGGCGTTTCCATTTTCGGTTACTGTTCTGGGCGATCCAATCGTTATCCACACGGTTGGCAAATACCTTTTTTAAGTATGTATATCCTTTTTTAAAACCTTCTTTTTGGGTGACCCATCTATCACAGAGCAAATGTCCGTTTGGGGTATTGTACTCGTGTTCAGGCTCAAAAAGGCTACGGTAGCGGTATTGTTTGGCAATGGTTTCGGCCAGCCAGCTTGTCCCGCTCCTGGCAGATCCTACAATGATGATATGTTTGTTAAATTTTGACATATTATCTTTTAAAAGCTTTTTCTGAAATCATATCATACAGATTAAAATAATTACGCTTCTCTTTTTTTACTGTTGCTTTCCTCTTTGTCATACCTCTTTCGCAGGGAGCAAGAAAGGGAAATCGACGCAGGAGATTCACGAACTCCAATAAAATATTAATCTGTGAGCTAAGCAAAAATGCTAGGCTGACCAAAAAAACATACGTTCAGAAAATTTAGATTTAAACTTTGTATTAAATATAAAATTAGAACTCTCTTTTCAGCATGGAAAGATACAATTGTTTATAGGCATCCACTTCTTTTTCAATACTGAAACTGGAGATGATCCTTGCTCTTCCTTTTTTACCCAATTGTGTTCTCAATGTGGGATTTTTATACAACTGAAGCAATTGTGAAATCAAAGACGCTCTGTCTTCAAAAATATAGCCCCCAGCTTCATCTTTCAGTAAAAACTGTGCCCCACCACCCGAATTGGAGGAAAGCACCGCTACCCCACACGCCATAGCCTCCATAATTGAGAGGGGCAATCCTTCGTTCTTACTGGGCAATACCAGAACATCAAATGTTGCCATAGCTTTTGGGATATCCTGGTTGGCAATATAGCCTTTACAAGCAACCCGATTTTCTAAGTTATGTTTCTTTATAAAGGAGTCCAATGTTACTTTATATGCTTCGTTGCCCTTTCCGTAAAAATGTACGCAAACCGTTTCAGGTAGTTCCAGCAAAGCCTTCAGTAGCAATAGTTGGTTTTTGTTCTCCCCTAGTACGCCTATGCAACCTATCACGAAGTTTTCAGTGCTTTTTGTTGACTCCAAAGGTTTAAAAATTTCAGTATCAACTCCGTGGGGAATAAAAGAGGTTTTGTGTTTCAGTAAAAAATGTGAGAAAAAGCGTTCCTGCATCTCTGGGTTGTTGTACACCACATGGGAAGACAAAAAACTCTTCGCAAACCAGCGTTTGGACCACGCATTGTTCTTTTTTGTATATAGGTATTTTACACCGGCTTTCCGGCTGGCCAGTGCTTCAATGCTGTTGCTCTTGTAATCCCAGGAATGCACCAAATCTATTTTTTTTTCTTTCAACAGTGTAGCCAACTGACCGATGTACGATCGCTGGCCCACTGCTTCCGTTATATGCAGTCGCTCTTCAGAAGGAATTTCATCTGGAAAAATATCCGGAAACTTCTCTACCAGCACGTATGGTTTAAATTTGCTTCGGTCTATACGTTTGTACAGCTCCAACAGCACATACTGGCTACCAGCAGTTTTAAAATTGGGGATGGTGTAGAGAATGGTTACCATACTACAACTTATTTTTCCAAACATTAAAATCGAGCAAATTCAAATGCCGTGTTCTGTTGTTTTGCAAAATATCGTACCCAAAATAGCGGTTCTCTATTTTTTCTAAAGCATTGAAAGCCGGAAATTGTTTTCTGGAGAGTACAGCTACTCCCCAATCGGTATCGAAACAGGCACTGTACAAGGAAGGTTCATGCCTAAATTTGTAATACGCTTTCCAGGTAGTTCCGTTCCAGTTGTGTTTGGCGGGTGAATTTTTAAAGTTGAAACATTCGCGCTGGTGGAATTCGGTAGGCGGGTTACAATCGTGAAGGATTATCACGCCATCTTTTGAAAGATATTGTAGGCTATTTTGTAGATCCTTTTCAACTTGATCTGCTGTATGTAAACCATCTATAAAAATTACATCAAATTGGATGTTCGAGGGGATAGTGAGGGTTTCACTCCTCAATTTTCCAAAAAAGACATCTGAGGTCATCTTGAAGGTAGCTGGGTTCTCTTTAAATTCCAATCCCGGGTCTACCGAGTATTTATTTTCACAAGCTATTTTGTTGAAGTTGTGGTCTGGATTGCGAACACCGATCTCAAGATATTTGGTACCCGATAAGGTTTTGATAAAGAAATTGATGATTTCTGTTCGTGATGGTTCCTTTTTCAACTCTTTGCGTGTTGCTATTTGTGCTTGGGTAAAAAAGGGGTCGTTCACAATACGCTTTCCCTCTCGAAAAAACTTTTTATACTTTCTATAATTATCCAAAAAACCCATATTATTTTAATAATTTCATTTTAAGTGACAAGGTAAGCAACATACTCAAAGGATGCGAATAGTGTACGGGATCTATATTTTTAAAATTGTTATAAAATCTAGCCAACAAAGGTTTTGAAATAAAAGGGTGCATATTTTCAGAAAAAAGATATTGCTGTAGCTTTTCGTCATTTTCCATCCCTACGAACTGCAATTCCCAATTGCGCTGTACGTAAGGCTTCCCCAAAGCCTTTTTGGTTTCCCGCTTCAATTTTTGAACCGCACGGTAGGGTATATTCTTAGGCGACGTATTCTGCTGAAAGGTATACAGATTATAGGGTTTGTGTTGCTCCCAGGTGATTTTCGCCAATTTTGGGTTTCGTTTTTTTATGTACGCAATTTGAAGCATTCGATCCTCAAGGTGTTTTTCGGGAACCGTGCAGATAAACTGGCACATCCTATCATCAAAATACGGCAACGTTATGGGGTGTTGTTCCTCAAATACCGATAGGTTGGTGTTGGTCCAGCGCGGTGCCCAGTACAATGATTTAAAGGCCCTGATTTTTGCGCCCGTATCCTGAATATCGATTTTTTGGAGCAGTTTTGATACCCTTTGACGCAGGTATGCCTCAAAGGTATCGGGGAGGTTCCATTGCTCCCACAGGGCGTTGGCCAGTTCCATCCCGCCTTTTTTAATTATTTTTTTTAGCAGGTATTCCAGCTCCTCTGCTTCGGTAAGCTGTTTGGAGGTAGGTGTATCGAACAGTACATCGCCCCAATGTCCTAGAGAAAATATATCACCCATCTTCTCATATTCATCAAAAATTGCCATTTGCCGTGGGTGGGTAAACTCGCTATAGCATTGGTTTATGGCGGCCAATTGTTCTATGCAATCCCATAGATATCCCTTTTCTATATGGTGTTCGGTAAAAGTGAGGTCGCAGGTTTTTGCAATTTGTTTGCCAATGGCAGTTTCGGGATAACCACCTTTAAAATCGTAACTGTATGCATTCACGTCTTTTCCCAAATGGTGTAATGCCGTTGCCTGTGTGCGGCTGTCCAACCCACCGGAAAGTGGGAGTATCACTTTTTTATCCCCCACTTGCTCGTCGATGATGGTTTCAAAAAGCTGGGTGAATTCTTCTAAGGCATCTTCAAAAGCAAGAGCTCTACTAGTCTTGTGCCAATGGAACCAAGGCGTACTCTTCACAAAGAAACCTTCCTCATCTATTTCATTTATAGAAGCTGGCGGCAGCACCATTAAGTCTTTAAAATAGGTGTCGGTATCCAGAAAAAAACCTGTGGCAACAAATACGCAAATAGCCTCCCAATGAAACTCGTGAGGTGCACGCACCTTCACATAACTAGGTTTAGTGGGTATGATAGGAGTTTTTATGGTGGGCAAGGTTGCTGTTGATTTGGTTGGGTTAAATATAGTAATTTTAGATGGTGGAAAACACCCCCCTTCTTATGCCTTCCTCTCACTCGTGCCTCATTCGTCGGAGGCAAATCGAGGGGGAATTATCCAATTGTGCCCTTGAGGATTATTTAAAGTTAAAATATGTTTTGACTGAAAGTAGTGAGCGCAGCCGAATGATTGCCCCCTTGAGGGGGGGACCTTAGGGGTGCTACAGCCCAAGTTGAATTTAGAAATCAATGTAACATTGTACCTCCCCTCCTTGTGCCATTCTCTCGCTTCTAGCGTCGCTCGTCGATGACAAGGGAGGCAGGTCTAAGGGGGATTCAATCCTTACTAAGCACCTCATCATACAATGCTTCCATAGCTGCAACCATCTTTTCAGCACCGTGCTGGGCCATCACTTTGTTTCGGGCGTTTTTTCGTTGTTCGTTAATGACTTCCAAGGGTTTTTCAGCGAAAGCTACCACGGCCTCGGCAATGGCAGCGGCATCCCGGGTAGGAACCAAACTACCGGTAGTTTCCTCAATCAATTCTGATACCCCACCGCAATCTGTCGCAATAACGGGGAGGCCTGTTGCCATGGCTTCAACGACTACGTTGGGAAGTCCTTCTTTTATGGAAGGAAACACCAATACATCGCTGGAAACCATAGTTCCATATACTTTTTCTTGGGAGATTTTACCGGTCAATAGTATTTCAGTATTTAATGCTAAACTATTTATCCTGTATTGTAGCTCTTCATTTCCTTGCCCTCCAATAATAGTATATGTAAACTGAATTCCTTTTTGCTTTAAAACAGAACACGCTTCCAACACATACGAATATCCCTTCACCCAGTGGGGCCTACCAACCGAAAGGAGCCGCAATGGCATATTTTTGTTATAATTTTCCATAAAAGGAAGTGCTTCAAAATCGAACCCGGAGTAGATTACCCTATCTATTTTGTTAGGACTATCGTACATTTTGTTGCTTACTGCCACCATCGCCTTTGAAACGGAATGGAACCCATCTATCTTGGGATATATGTTTTGGAGGTAGGCAAAGTTTTCAGCATCCACAAAGGGACGGATATTATTTTGATAGCCTCGCTGACTCAAAACCACTTTGATTCTTTTATCTCTTAAAACCGATTCACACCACGGCAGTAACGATGGCCATTGCACGTGAAAAATATCAGGCTGTAACAGCCGTAGGGCCGTATCTAGATTATACTGCTGGAGCTCTCGCTTTTTAAGACCGAAAAGCAAACGCATATATGATAAAAACCTATTGAAATCGCCTCGCTGGAAAAGTACTTTAAAAGCGTATCCCAAACTTAGCCAAAGCAATCTCATTGTATTGGCACTACTTCCCAAGGCAATGTATTGAACCCTCGGTATTTTTTGCTGTATGTCCTCATTGAACCCTAAAACCGAGATTTCATGCTTTTCAGAAAGTCCCCCAATAAGCCTGTTGATAAAGGAAGTGGTCTTAAAACTACCGTCAAAAATCGCTATGTGCAACCGTGGTTTCAATGGGCCTTTATTTTTTGTTGAAAGACTTGTTGCACGGAGGTGATTTCTTCCAAGGGAGCTGGATCTCTGGATAAAAGCCACAAATACTTATTCTTCAATAGTGCCGTAACCTCTGTTCGGGAGAACATAAGATTATTTTCAAAGTATGTTTTTAGTTCGGTTTCGGTCTTACCGCTTTTGTTCACCACATCACGCAACAACAGTTTTATGCTTTCTACACTGTTCCCGCTTAAAAAGGTATCTGGATGTTCAGAAAAATTTGTGAATTTCTTGATAAAGTCTGCCGCATCATAAGCGTGATAATGTAATACCAGCCCAGCCTTAACCGATGTTACTTGTAAACCATCCACTTTTTTGTAACGGTGCACGTTGTGGGGAATAACATCCTTTCCAATGCGTATGGCTCCCTTTCCCATAGTTTGCCCATACCAATAGGGAAATTTTTGCTGTTGTCCCGTAAAAGGGTTATCAAGTTGCTTGGTGATATTTTTGAACCTGCTACGATACGTAGGAGTTGTCTTAAAGAGTGTCCCTTCGGAAAAAACATTGTGTATAGAGATCTTATGCTGCAAGAATTCGCGGGTTTGCAAATAAACAATCTCCACTTGGGGGGGAATAGTATCAAAAAACTGGGGCAAACCAATAATCTCTGTAGTATTTGGACAAACCAGTTCGTCTGCATCCAGTGAAACCAACCAGCTTATACCCATTGCTTTACATTCTTGCTGCGCATCAAAAGTGTTCAGGCATTGGCGTGCCGTATGATGCTCATCTGCTTGGGAAGTGAATTTTTCCAGATAGGTTAAGTGCTCGTATTTTTCTGGAGAAACCGAATCTTGGAGGGTCACAAAATCCAAATCTGAAATAGCGGCTTTTCCCCCATCGGTAGTACCATCAAAATACACGAAAATATGTTCGGCCCCTAGTGCCCGGTGGTACAATAAATTTTGCCTCAACAACCGTTCTTCATTCTTTACGGTAAGAACTAATGCTACTCTCATAGTGGTACTACCATCGTTTATACAAAGGTGGAAAAAAAATTGGGGCTGGCTATATATTTTCAGCTTGTTTTATAAAAAACTATAGTACCTTGCCTTAAATTATTCCATACAGGTGGAGCACAATAATATTCTCATTACAGGAGCGCATAGGTCTGGTACTACTTGGACGGGGAAAGTCTTGGCCACGGCCACAGAGCTACGTTATGTACAAGAACCGTTTAATGTTGCCATATCTAGATACAAACAACCCTTCACGCAATGGTACAAATATGTGTCGGTCCATTCCCCTGCCCACGAACAAGACCAAGTACACAACTACCTTAAAAAGTTCACCTCCCTACAACCCAAGCACCTCTTTACTTCCTTGACAAAAGCAAATTCCTTAAAGGGTTATTATTACGCCTTGGGCGACATAAAAAACCGTGTTACACACCGTACCCTTTTTAAAGATCCGCTATTGCTTTTTTCGGCACCATGGTTCCAGGAAAAGATGGATAGTAAGGTTGTGGTATTGGTTCGTCACCCAGCAGCTTTTATAGCAAGTTTGAAGGTAAAGGATTGGCAATTCGATTTTACTAATTTCCAATCACAACCCCTTTTGATGGAACGGGAACTTTCCTCTTTTGCTTCTGAGATCGAAGAATTCGCCACAACTAAAAAAGATATTGTAGCCCAAGGAATAGTGCTATGGAACATCCTGAACCATTACGTGCTAAAGCGTGGATCTGAGAACTTACCGGGTTGGTACTTTTTGAGACATGAGGATCTTTCCACCCAACCGGTTGTTGAGTTTAAAAAGCTTTGCGATTTCCTGGATATTGAATATTCGAACAAAATGCACGCTAAAATAATTGAAACCACTACGGGCAAGGGACCCAAGGAACGGCAAAGGGATTCAAAACAAAATATCTCAACTTGGAAAACCCGTTTAGAGCCAGAAGAGATAGAACGCATTAAAGAAGGCACTCAGCCTATTTGGCCCCACTTTTATACTGAAGAGGATTGGTAACCCTTTTAGCGACTCCTATAATAAAGCCATAGTATTTTAGCATACGTAAAGGACATCTTTTGATTTCTGGACAATCTATCACGCACCCTTGCAAAAAAACGATCTATATAGGCTTTTCTTACAGCTGAATCGAGCGTTTCAGTATCTGAAACATAGTTTATAAAGGATACGTGTTGCCTAAAGTAGTTTGAAAGATAGTGTATCCCCTTTTGTGCCAGATTGGACACCCCGGTCCCCTCTTGCCTAAAATAACTGGTGGTGTGTTCATTCTTTACAATACGCTTTCCCTGGAAGGCCTCATAATAAAAAACCCGGTCCCCTATTAAACTGTATTCGGTA
The DNA here is from genome assembly GCF_003353425.1 of Marinirhabdus gelatinilytica. Lineage (GTDB taxonomy): Bacteria > Bacteroidota > Bacteroidia > Flavobacteriales > Flavobacteriaceae > Marinirhabdus > Marinirhabdus gelatinilytica. Next base: position 183,081 of record NZ_QRAO01000004.1, on the reverse strand, counting down.
AATGTAAAGCCCTCGACATCTTCTTTAGGAAGTGCTTTAAAAACCGTGGCACTAACATTAAGGATGGGGCAATACAATAAGGAGTCATTGGTGAGTATTGTTTCAGTATGTTCCATAAACACGGGATGCGGTATTTCCTTTTGCACACCCGTAGTATTAAATGTTTTTGTTTGGGCAACGGCAACACTAGCTTGTTCTAGATGTGCTATTTGGGTCTCTAAGAAATTGAGCGCGCAGGCATCATCACTTTCTGCAATCCAGACATAGTCTCCCTGTGCCAGTTGCAATCCCTTTTCCCATTGTTTAAAGGGGGAGCCTGTGTTTTTCTTGTTCAGTATAAAATGAGCTGTCTTGGGGTGGTCTTTGTACACGGTGAGCAGCTCCAGACTTGTATCGGTAGAGGCATCGTCCAAAATTAGCACCTCAAAATTTCTATAGCTCTGGTTATAGATGCTGTCCAACCGTTCCTGCAAAAAGGCAGCATGATTGTAGTTGGGTAAGATAATACTAACTAATGTATTCAAGACAAAGTTTTATTTTTTCTCAATTTAGATTTCCCATCCTGCATTAAGATATGCCTTAGTCATATTGATGGACTCTTTTATGTATCCTATGTATATAATAAGAAAATAATTTTATGTCATAGTTGTTAGATAATATGAATAAGATGACTTTTCTATTTTATTTAGTTTTTGGTTTTCATAATACGTAGGGTCATCATTTACTTTAAAATTCAAAATATACATTGTTTATCTAATCGGAAACGTGAATAGATGCCCATTTTTGCCAGGCATATATATGCCAAACTCCCCATGCAGCATTATGTTTACCATTTAAATAATTAGTGACAAATTTTCTGACTTCACTTACATTTATAGTTTCGCTACCATAGAAAGGGGTTTCTAAAACAGTTTTTTCTAAATCTTCTCTCAATACACCTTTAAGCCAAGTATCAATAGGTACAGTAAATCCTTTTTTGCTAGTTTGTATTATTTTTCTTGGGATAAAAACCTGAAGGCATTTCTTTAGAATTGATTTTAAATCATCCGAATCATTAAATGAAAGAGGAAAATACTTCCAAGAAAAATCTATACTCTCTTTATCTAAAAAAGGAACACGAACCTCGAGGCTATTGCCCATACTTGCACGGTCCACCTTTATTAGAACGCGTTGCATGTGTCCATAGAACTCGTTCCATCGTAACCAATGTAAAAGGTCTTTTTTTGAAGCTATGCTATTATTCCTGTAAAGCGAGTTAGTGGCATTAGTTAAATTTATTTTAGGGAACATTTTTTCGAGTTCGTTTGGAAAAATTTGGTGATGCCTTGCCAATATCCAATCACCCATTGTTTTATAATAGTATGGCCCAAAAGTTCCTGTAAAACCAATTTTATTTGATAGCCTTATCAATTGTTTGCGTAGTCTAAATGGAACTTTAAACCAATTTCGGTTTTTTAATGTTTGAAGCATTCGTTGATAACCAAAGAAAAGCTCATCTCCGCCATCACCAGATAACATAACGGTATTTTCTATTTTAGCTTTTTTACAAATTAAGTACGTAGGAATACTAGAATAATCTCCAAACGGTTCGGAATAAAATTTGAAATGCTCATCTATATGACCTATAATTTCATCCTCACTTATACGTATTGATTGCTGCTTTACACCCAGTATGTTGGCATATTGTTTTGCTTTCTCGCTTTCGTCAAAACGTAGGTCGTCTACGCCTACTGTATAGGCTTTTAAATTCTTGCTTTGGTTATGGGCAACAGCAGAAACGAGTGGGCTGTCTATACCTCCACTAAGAAAACTAGCTAAAGGTACGTCACTAACCATTTGTCGAGCTACAACATCTTCAAGGAGTTTATTGTAAATTTCTGAATTATCTTCTGAAGTTTCATCTATTTTAGACACTTTTTGTTTGCTTAAAACACAGTAGCTTGAACGATTTATTTTTCCTTTTTTGGTAATCTCAAGAAATTCGCCCGGATTTATTTGATGAATTTTATTATAAATCGTATTTGGTGATGGCATATAACCCAAACCAAAGTATTCTTTTACTGTAGATACATTAAGAGTTAAGTTGCCAGAAAAGAAAGGGTGTTTGAAAATCTGGTCAAATTGTGACGCAAAAACCAACCCTTTATCACAAATACCATAAAAATGCGGTTTTATTCCCGCAAAATCTCTAGCCAAGAAAACACTCTCTTTGCAAACGTCTACAATGGCTAAAGCAAACATTCCATTAAGCAATTCTATAGTACTTGAAACACCTATGGAATCTAATAAATGTAGTATCACTTCAGTATCTGAAGTACTCGATAAGTTTTTTAATTTATATTTTTTTTTAAGCGATTGATAGTTATATATCTCTCCATTAAAAACAATGTGGTAACGGTTGGAAGGACTAATTTTAGGTTGATTTCCGGCCTCGGTTATATCTATGACAGCCAATCTATTAAATCCCAATTGAAATGTTTCTTCACAATTAACTTGAGAATGATCTGGTCCCCTATGCTGTGACAAGCGCAATAGATTTTTGAACACTGTTGTCTCCGTGGTAGGTGTATCTTGAAAACAGAATTCTCCTAAAAATCCGCACATAGATTATTTTTTTTCAAAAATAGCCACAATACCACTAGAAAAATAGGGTGATGGATATTTATTCAATATTTTATTTAAAAACCTTTTAAACAAAAATCTATGTATTTTGCATATAATTTTTTGAATAGGATTCAGTTTTTGGTGCACTGCGTGTGGAAAGTCCCCGAAATATTCTAATTTTCCTATTATGAGATCATTTCTTTCTGCAAAATTCTTGAATACTCTTTTCCGCATAGATTTTAGATTGTGAATTTTAAGGTTGCGACGATCTACTAAATATTTATAAAAATATACATATCCTTTCATATTGGGTATCATAACATATAGTTTTCCGTTTTTTTTCATGTATTTAACATGAAGGTCTAAAATTTCTTCGAAATTATTAAAGTGTTCTATAAAGCCGTTTGAAAGTACATAATCGTACGATATTTCAGGAGTATAGACTGTAAAATCTTTTTGAAGAATAGTAAAGTTTTTCACCTCCATAACCTCAAACATTTCTTTGATTTTATCGGTGTCTGAGTTATAGTCTAAAGAAGTTGGTGCCAAATTATATCTGGAGGCTAAATAGGCCAAATACCTTCCTGGGTAACCCCCAATTTCTATAATTGTTTGTTTCTGTTTGTTCTTATCTATAAAACTATTCCAATAATGATCGTAGTATGAGCAAACATTTATAATGTTTCTTTGGTTAACAGTACCCTTACTGTAGTATGCTTCCCAATAGTCTTGGGTCGTGAGTTTATTGCCCATTTAGCTATTATTTATAAATTTTACTGTATTATTTACAATACTGGGCCAATTAAATGTGTCCCTCAGTCCTGATAAGTATTCTAAAATCTTCCGTCTATAGTTTTCATTATCAAATATAAATTTTTCTAAGTTGTTGGGTTGATTGTCTTGAGATAGAAACAAGGGGTACCTCTTGCCTAAATATTCTGCAATATCTCCAACATTATTTGCAATTATTGGGGTTGTAGTGGCAATACACTCTAAGACTAAGTTAGATGCTAGGCAATATTTTTGGATCAAGATAACTGCTTTACATCTTACGTATAATTCCTTAAGTTTTGCATCTGATATTCTTGTTTTAATCACTTCTAGATCAAGTAGACCTTCATATAGATTGTAAATGACTTTATTGTCTATTAAAACAACAAACCTTGCAGTATTGTCGAGGTATTTAATTTGCTTTATGAGCTGTATTTGCTTTTCATGATCCCTGTTGCTAACACCTATTATAAGATAAAAGTTCTTGAACTTCAAAGTATCATTTTCTTGCCAGTAATTAATATTAATTCCATGTGGAATAGTAATTTGGTTAGGATGATTCAGCAGGGTCAATGATGAAGATAAAGTTATAATTCCATCAAACTGGAATATCAAATTTTTTTCATAAAAAGAAAATTTTTGACTAGTTTCTATGGGCCAATGGAGGGTGCCGAAAAGTTTTACTTGCTTAAGACCAAATTTTCTTTTCAGCAGAGGTAATAAAAAAGCATCTTTATCTGCATATAAATAAAAGATAGGAGCTCCTGTCAATAAAGCTATAAAAAGTGCTTTAATCTCTTCGCTAATGGTAATTTTCAAATAGTTTTTAGGTAATTTTAATTTTAAAACCTTCAATACTATTTTGGCCAGCAATTCATTTCCAGTAATGGGCTTAAACAAACTGCTGTATTTCACGATCTGCTCATAGCCAGTATTTTCACGTATTTCCTTCCTTTTTTGGAGGTTATAGCGATTAATATAGTATATGTTTTTGCTCATATGTAGCACTATAGTTTATTATACTTAAACTATTTTCGTTTTAAAATTTAATTGCAGTTTTTTAAAGCCTTTCTATTTTTAAAGAATAATTCCTTCTTCTTTTAATTGTTTTTTACCAGGGAAAAAAAAATCTTCTCTTCCAATTTTTTTGGTCAATTTGGTTGGTTTATCTTTTATAAAATTAGCAGCATAGATGTTCGCTATAGGTTCGGGCTGTTCAAGCCCTACAGACAGGTAGTAGTCGCGGTATTTAAATATAGGTTCATTTGATTGTGGCTCTACAAAAACACAAGGCTTATCTAATGCGTGACTGAAAATAATCCCGTGGAGTGAAGAGGAGTAAACCACCTTTGCCTTCATAATTTCCTTGGCAATTTTTTTCGGCTTATTATCTATATCTATCACTTTTAGGCTTTTGGGAAATTTTCCCTTATAAACTGCCTTGTCTTGATAATGGGGTAGAAAGACCACTTGCTCTTCGGTATTTTGGGTAGTGTTTAAATTATAGACTTCCTTTATGAGTAATCCAGGATCGTATTCAAATTTTATTTGAGATAGATCCGTCCCGGATTTTTCAAAGAGAGATTTAGTTAATGGCCCTCTTACACCATAAACTTTTAATGAGGCCAATAGGTCCTCCATGTCTTTCATATCGTTACCTTTCCAGCCTATTCCATTTATAATATCTCCTTCTTTAATTTTTGTGGCAATAGAGCCTACAAGTAAAAGTCGGTTGCCTTCATTTTTAATGTTTACGGGTTTTTCTTGATACAAATAGGTAAGTAGATCTTTATTAAATATGTCACCTGCATTCCCAAATCTAAACATAAGCCGATCTGGCTTAAAGAACTTATACTTATAATATTTATATAGGGAAACGTTTCTTTGAGTCCAATAATAAGTTCTTAGAGCCATAATTTTTTTTTGTTTACTATTACAATGTTATAATCTATATCATTAATACCATAGCCTAATATTAATTTATTCTGGTAACGATATAAGCCAGAAAAATAAGAGCAAGATATAAGATTCTTGTTAAATTTAAATTTACTTCCCAATAAGGATTCAAATGAGTGTATTATTGGTATAGAACGAACAGAGACAACTACGGGGCCACTTGTTTTTAAAATCGCCATCTTCCCTAAATAAAGACGCTTCCGCTTACGGTACAGCTTTTTATGGGCTATGAAACCATAGCCGTTCTTCACTCTTATCAGAGGTGTTCCTATAGAGTGATTTTTGAGACGTTGTGTTGGGTCGCAAAAAAAATTTTTAAAAAATATTTTATTTTCTGAAACTTTATCTAATTTCAGGATTTTAAGTGGGTCAAGACTGTAAAGCACAAACATTTCTTCTTTTTCTTTAAAAAATGCCCAGTTTTTTTCAGTTTTAATGCGGTCAGAGTAGATACATTCGTAGTAGTTTTTTATCAAGCTTTTATCAAGCTGGAACAGAATAATGGAATTTGACCCCTTAATGGCGTCTCCAGAGTTAAAAGTGCCATAAACCTCTTCCTCTAAAACAAAGAGTTTTGGATCAGCCACTTTTACTAGTTTTAAACGTGAGCAGAAGTAATGAGTTAAATTTACCTCTTGCACTTCTTTTTTATCATTCCATACAAACAGGAGTGCTAAAATTGAATTGGATTCTTTACAAAAAGCACGAATTGCCAAATAATGATTCTCCCTTGAGATAACTAAGCTAGGGTTGAAAACATAAGCATACTTATTTAGAGTTTTTTGTACCTGTTTTGGTAAATTATACTGCTCATTGTTCTTTAATCTTACAACCATCCTTTTATCTTTCGATTAAGCTTATATAATAATGATACAGGATTTTTTTGCACATCATCTTTGTTATAACTTGGTTTGACCACAATATTATATTCAACTAACTTGGTATTGGGCACCAATGAGGGGTGAATATTTAAATTACGCTGTATCCGTATATAATTTTTTTGCTTGGTTTTTCCTCTCCCAGTAAAATGTAGAACTAAAGGTTTATGTACATCTACATCAATTAAATTTTCAACGCGGCTATTGAATTTTTTATAATCATACAAATCCACCTTATTCTTAAACCGTTTATCTTCCAAAAGCAAATATATCATTATATCTTGATCGCCATTTGTAAAGTATCCTAGGGACTCATCCCACCAATTTTTCACTGAATCCATTTCGGTTTTTAAAACAGTTTCAAAAAACAGCTTTGACAAATCGTTTACCCTTACAATAAATTGCCCAGACGATAAAACGGTCTTAAGCTCTTTAAAATTAGGGCTCTTGCAAAAGGATATAAAAGAATCCCCTTCCGGGCGGTACTCCATTATATCTTTTTTAAAATCAATAAAGAATGCATCATCATCTATCCAAACCAGATAGTCATAATGATCAATAATGCTTAATATATATACTATTTTATTGAGGTAATTGTTCTTTGTAGTAGTTGGCCAATTACAATGTACGTAGGAATAGCCAAAATGATCTGCATAAATTTTATGGTTTATGTACGATTGAAACTCAGTAACTGGGTATCTACCGGATAGTATGCATACGTTCATTTAATTAATTTTGCAAATTGAGGGATATTTCATCATTTAACGAGGCCTGAAAATATCTCTTTAATTGTCATTTGATCTTTCTTGGTAAACAAATAATTCCTATGTGCAGAAGGTTTTTTGAACCATCCCATTTTCTTAATTGTAAGACTGTCCTCGTCAATATCGTAAAGCACATAGCCTGAGGGAAACAAATTCTTGACTTTTTTTATATCCTTAAAATTATTTACCTCTATCAGAACATCTGGACTATCATTGATTAATATATGTTTCAAACCTCCTAAAGTACTCAATTCGGCACCTTCAACATCTATTTTTATAAGCTGTACCGAGCCATTGACCTTAAGATCGTCTAGTTTGACAGTCCTTATTTTTTTTTCTAGGTCATTTATTTTATTGGGTACTAGTCCAGCAATGGAAGACATAATTCCTTCCTCTTCATAAAAATAAAAAATAGATTCACCATTAAAATCAGTACATGCAGCTTGATGGATCTTTACATTATTCACCTCATTAATTTTCATATTTTTTTTTAGACGATTTATACAGTTATCCTGAATATCAAATGCGTGGATTTCACACTTTTTTGCCTTTTTTGATGCAATAATAGAATAGATACCCGAATAGGCTCCAATATCAAATATGATACCCTTTGGTATATTCATAAGCAAATCAGACCACAACAATAAACTTGTCAACTCCCATCCTTCATAATTTGTCCAATGAAGTTCCTTCACAACACTATCGTCATTCTGAGAATACATTTTAAAAGGAATAATCCCCTTTATATTAATTGGAATCTCTCCAAGTAAAGGGTTTTCTTTCCAGAAAGCTTTCTTTTCTCCAATACGTAATTCCTTATAGTTTTTCATCGCAAATATTTGCTATTGTTCAACTTGCCATTTAGCTTCAGCAAAAACAATACTGTTATATGTTTTTCGTTTTGTAATTGGGTGAAAGCGTTCGTTAGGCTTTCCTGGTAAAATTTCAAAAGAAATAAAGTCACGCTTATAATCCAAAAGTTCTTTACCATCTAAAAAACTAATAGAAACTTTATAGATTGTGTCTAGTAAAAATAACTTATTTGTAGATATATATATAATTAAATCATCTTCTAGCCCCTTAGGAAGTGGTTGTTCTATAAAATCATTGCTTCTCCAACAAATAATGCTAGTATTATTTGAATCACTCAACCTTAAACTAAAAATTGGATTTCTAATTTTATGATTTACCTTTATAGTTGTTTTAAAGGTAATTTTTTCTCCAGATTGAAACGAAGAGGAAATTTCTTTATTTTTATTTAAAACCTCGAATCTAGAGAACTTTAATTTAAAAACATTCTTTCCTCCTTTAAAGTTTATAAGTCCTGAAGAAGTTTTATATTTTTCTAAATATTTATCAATTGCCTCATCGGTTTCGCCTTCAAAAAAAGTTTTACCGTTTTGTAGGACAACAACCCTAGTACATAGACTTTTTATTGCTGTCATGTCATGGCTAACAAACAATACTGTCCTGCCCTCCCCTTTACTTATATCCTGCATCTTTCCTATCGCTTTTTTCTGAAACTCCGCATCACCTACCGCTAGCACCTCATCTACCACCAAGATATCGGGTTCTAGATGGGCCGCTACGGCAAAAGCCAGGCGCACACGCATCCCGCTACTATATCTCTTTACGGGAGTATCAATATACATTGTACAGCCAGAAAAATCGATAATCTCTTCTTCTTTTCTTTGTATCTCGGTCTTGGTCATCCCTAGTATGGCTCCGTTCAAATAGATGTTTTCTCGACCTGTTAACTCGGGGTGGAACCCGGTTCCCACTTCCAAGAGGGAAGCTATACGCCCCTTTGTTTTTATAACCCCTGTTGTGGGGCTGGTAACGCGGCTCAGGATTTTTAACAAGGTAGATTTTCCTGCACCGTTTTTCCCTATGATCCCAAGTACTTCCCCTTCTTTAACTTCAAAATTAATATCACGTAGTGCCCACACATAATTTTCGGTCGCTTTTGCACTTCGATCATTTTCAGCACCTACTTTCAAATAAGGGTCTTCTTTCCCTAGGATACGAGCTATAAATCTATTGAAATCATGTTTTACGGTACCTGTACCTACTAATCCCAATCGGTATTGCTTGCTTATGCTTTCTGCTTTTAAGATTACCTTTGCCATTATACAGTATCTATAAAATTCTTTTCGGTTCTATTAAATACAACTAGTCCTACCAAGAACAGGAAAACACATACGACCAGTGTATATATAAATCCTGTCCAAGTAAACGTGCCTGAATCTAAAACCATATATCTAAAACCCTCCACAATTTGCGTAACAGGATTGTATTGTACAAAAATTGCTACAAAATAAGGAAACTTGGCCTTTGCCTCGCTTAAAGGGTACGGCACTGCCGAGAGGTACATTAACAATTGTACGGCAAAATTTATGAGTACCTGCAGGTCTCTATATTTTGTAGTAAGAGAAGACACTAACATACCTACTCCCAGCCCCAGAAGCGCCATCATGATAATATAAACAGGAAAAAGGGCTATATAGCCATTTGGGGTAATCATAGCTCCAGTACTTATATAATACACATAAAAAGACACCAAGATCAAAAGCTGTATACCAAATTTCACCAAATTGGATATAGTAACAGACATAGGCATGATTACCCTAGGGAAATATACCTTCCCAAAAATACCTTGATTCTTGGCAAAAGTATTGGAAGTACCTGTTAAGCATTCTTTAAAATAATTCCAGGCAGTAATCCCAGTAAGATTAAATAAAAAAGGAGGTATTAGACCTGTGCTTATGCTTCCAAGATTATTGAACACCAACGTAAAGATAACCGATGTAAACAAAGGTTGTATGAAATACCAAAGTGGACCTAAGATGGTTTGTTTGTAAACAGTGGTAATATCACGTTTTACGAACAATAGCAACAAATCTCTATACCGCCATATCTCATTGAAATTGAGGCTTAGCAACTTCTTTTTGGAGGAAATTTCATATAGCCATTTCTCTTCTGCCATAGGGATGCAATTTAAGGTATCTGCACAGGATTCACAACTAAATTAAATGTTGTTTAAAATTGATAGCCAAATCGATCTATAATGAAAGATTCGCGCTTGGAGACCAGATCTTTTGTTTTGGTATCGTAATAACCCGTATAGCTGTTACGAATGGAACTGTTACTTTTTGCAGTGGTTTCTTTTAACACTTCTGCTATGGTAGTTTCATTTGCACCAAGTACATCAGACAGGGACAAAATCGTCTCATTGATAGCTTCATTTTTTATGATAACGTCCATAAACGAATGTTCCCCATAAAAGGTGCTTACATCTTCCGTGGAGGTAATGGAACGCAACGACTCATCAGAGTTGTATGTGTACAATCGCAAAAACCGAAATGTTAGGAAGCCCGCGAAGGAGGCCAATGGATAGTTGGTAAACCCTTCGGTAACTTGTGTGCCCTTATTGTCGAGCAATAACAGTAACCATTTCCTGAAATTTTCCACCTTGTACGGGTCGGAATATAATTCCTCCCATAAAGCCTTATTTTGTGCAAAGAGCCGGGGGTTCTTAATTCTATTTTTTAAGGAATAACTTTTTTGCTGGGTTAGCTTATGGTATAATCCCCCTTTTTTCATGCAACCAAATGCCCATAGCGAAACGTACCAGTCCCAAGGGTTACGGATATTGCCCAGCTTCTTTTTGGAACGGAACCCTATTTCTTCCAGTTTCCCCTTGTCCGTATTAAAGTAGGAATTGTGCTGCCCATAGCGTTCGGCAGTTTCACCCTCCAACAAATGAAGTATTTTTCGAGTATGGCTACAGCCTGTCTTGTGTAGTTCAAGATAGATATAGGAATCTGTTATAAGCATATACCTCTTAATAAACGTTTTTGCTGAATTGCTCCCAAGTTAACAACAGTCCATCCTTCACCGAAAACAACGGGTCATACCCTATCAAGCCTCTAGCTTTATCGATATTGGCCAGGGAGTCTCGCACATCACCTTTACGGGGCGGGCCGTAAGTAGCTTTTAATTTTTTATCTGAAATTTGCTGTAAATTTTCCCACAGTGTATTTAAGCTAATGCGCTCCCCAAAGGCAACATTAAAGACTTCGTTTACAGCTTTATCTCCTGCAAACAATGCTTTTATATTGGCCTGCACGGCGTTCTCTACAAAAGTAAAGTCACGGGTTTGTTCACCGTCACCATGTATGGTTGGTGATTTACCGTCTTTTAGGGCTTGCATAAACAATGGGATTACCGCTGCATACGCTCCCGTTGGGCTTTGGTTTGGGCCAAACACATTAAAGTAGCGTAGGCCAATGGTTTGGGTTTGATAGGTTTTGTAAAAAACATCTGCGTATAATTCATTCACCAGTTTGGTTACTGCATAAGGCGATAATGGTTTGCCAATAGTATCTTCTACCTTGGGCAAATTTTTACTATCGCCATAGGTACTGCTGCTAGCAGCATACACCAGGCGCTTTACGGTATCGCTTTCTTTCTGGGCGACCAGCATATTCAAAAATCCCGACACGTTCACATCGTTAGAAGTGATGGGGTCGTTGATACTCCGGGGGACGCTTCCCAAGGCAGCTTGGTGGGAGACGTAGTCTATTCCCTCCATGGCACGCTTACAGGTTTCCAGATCCCTTATATCGCCTTCCACTAATTCAAAAGCCGGGTTGCTTTGAAACGCTGAAAGATTTTCCCGAAACCCCGTAGCAAAATTATCCAGCACCCGTACTCTCTTAGCATTGTATTTCAGCAAATACGCCACCAGATTGGAACCGATAAAGCCTGCGCCTCCTGTTACTAAGAATGAATAATCTGAAAGGTCTCCGGAATGGTATTTAGTTTTGTACACGTGTTTTAAAAGGTTTAGGGTTGTTGTTTGTTGTGTGTTAAGGTTTCCATTCTTTTTCAACATATTTCAAAAAAGAAAAAATCTTAGCACCTAGGGTATCGTATTTTTTTAATAGGTCTGAAACATCAATTTCTTTATAAATTTCCTGGATCATCTCCAATTGTGAAATACATTCTAATAAGGAGGCGTGGGCATAGATTAAAAATTTGATAAAATCCTTTTTATACTTTCTCCTACCATATCCTTCAACGATATTATCTTTAATAGATTTTGACGATCTACGTATTTGGCCTCCTTGTTCATAAAGTTCGTGCGAAGGTAACGATAATGAGATTTTATGTACCTCAACTGCATACTCAAAAGCCAATCTATAAATGTCGAGATCTTTATAGCTTTTCATATAGTAATCATTTTAAACCATTTTCCACAACCCACAACCCACAACCGACAACCGACAACCGACAACCCACAACCCACAACCGTCAACCCACAACCGACAACCCACAACCGACAACCCACAACCGTCAACCCACAACCCACAACCGATAACCGATAACCGATAACCACTACCTACAAACACCCATCAACTTTCTCCTTCGGAAAGAATCCCTTTACATCGAACACCACTGAAGGGGATGCCAAGTGATTCTCAAAATCGAACTCTGAAAATTTGCTATGTCCCACGGCCAAAATCACAGCTTCATAATTCTCTTTTAACTGTTCTGGCGAGGTGAGCAGGTGCAGACCGAATTCGTTATACACCTCAGAAGCATCGGCCCACGGGTCGTACACGTCTATGTTCAGATTGTATTTCCGGAGTTCTTCAATTACATCAATTACTTTACTGTTGCGAATGTCCGGGCAGTTCTCCTTAAAGGTAATTCCCATAAGCAGTACGTGCCCGTTCTTTACCTTGCACTCCTTTTGTATCATGAGCTTTACCACTTCTTGGGCTACATAATTCCCCATCCCATCGTTCATACGCCTACCGGCCAGGATGATCTCTGGGTTGTAGCCTTCTTCCTGTGCTTTTTGTGCCAGATAATAAGGGTCTACCCCAATACAGTGACCGCCCACAAGTCCCGGGGTGAATTTTATAAAGTTCCATTTGGTTGCGGCAGCTTCCAATACGGCGTGGGTATCGATATCCAGCAAACGGAAAATCTTGGACAGCTCGTTCACAAACGCAATATTGATGTCGCGCTGCGAGTTCTCTATCACTTTGGCAGCCTCGGCCACTTTAATACTGGGAGCCAAGTGTGTTCCCGCCGTAATCACCGATGCATAGAGCGCATCTATCTTTTGGGCAATCTCTGGAGTGGATCCAGAGGTAACTTTCAATATTTTGGTAACGGTATGTTTTTTATCCCCTGGATTGATACGCTCTGGAGAATACCCTGCATAAAAATCCTTATTGAAAGCCAGGCCAGATTCCTGTTCCAAAATAGGCACACAAATCTCTTCGGTGACTCCAGGGTATACGGTAGATTCATAGATAACCACATCGCCCTTTTCAAGCTGTTTCCCAATGGTCTCACTGGCTTTAGTAAGCGGCGTTAATACTGGTTGGTTGTATTTATTGGTTGGGGTAGGCACTGTTACGATGTATACTGTGGCCTCCTTCATCGTATCGGCTTGGGTGGTTACTCGTAGTGAACCTTCAGCAGTACCTTTTAAAACCTTTTGTAGCGCGTTGTCACTTACCTCTAGGGTGTGGTCTGTCCCGCTGTTCAATTCGTTCACCCGGGCTTCATTGATATCGAAACCAATTACGTGGTACTTCTCTGCAAAGGCAACAGCAAGGGGGAGCCCCACATAGCCCAATCCTATAATGGCGATGGTTGGTTTTTCTTTCATAGTTATCATTTATGTTAATTCCCAAAAACAGACTTTACTATATACACAACGTCTTTTATAATACTCCAGTCTTCGGCATACGCAATATTGAGCCTGACCTTGTCCGGCCAAATTACCGTGTCGTTATATTCGGTTGGGTTTGGTTGCTTTAATAGCAATTTGTCTTCATTTTTATATTTCAAGGTTGCAGGGCCGGTAATCCCTGGTTTCAACAATAAGAGTTCTCTATCGTTTCCCTTCAGCATATCTGCATAGCCCGGCACATCGGGTCTAGGGCCTACCCAGCTCATGTCTCCTACAAGAACGTTCCATAATTGCGGCAGTTCGTCCAGTTTGCTACGTCGCAACCAACTTCCAAAAACAGTTTCGTTCTTTCGTATAGCAAAGATATCCTCGTGGTTCTCTTTTTTTAGGGACCTTATTTTATAGAGCCTAAAATACTTTCCGAACTGTCCTATCCTTATTTGTGAAAACAGTCCGTTTTTTCCCGTCACAACCGTTGCTATAAGGAGGAATAAAAGTACGGGAATTATCACAAAAGGGATTATTAAAAGTGTAAGACTTAGGTCAAAGATACGCTTGGTGAGTTGTTGCTTTTTGGTAAGCATAAATAAGTGGGTGCCGCACCAGTTGTTATTTTTTTCTGCGGAAAAATCCTAGGAACCGTTGCCAATAGCCTTTGGGTTTTTCTTCTTCGTGATACCCGTTGCCATATTTTCCATAGCCTCCGTAACCATAGCCATAGCCGTAACCATAGCCATAACCATAGCCGTATTTGGCCTTTTCTTCGTAATAGTTCAATACAAAGCTGATGTTCTTTACCTCTCCACGTTTGTACTTTTCGTTTATCATACCCAACATACGTTTGCGGGTATAATTTTGACGGATCATATAAATGGTTGCATCGGCATATTTCAACAGTTCCAAGGAATCTGCAACCAAGCCCATAGGCGGGGTATCCAGGATGATGTAATCGTATTCCTGCTTCAACTGTTCGACCAGCAACTCCATACGCTCGCTCATCAATAATTCTGAAGGATTGGGCGGTATGGGTCCTGAGGTAATGATATCCAGATTTGAAACTCTTGTAGGCTGTACAATATCTGTGACAGTTGCATCATTTACCAAATAATTGACCACACCGATAGAATTGGTAATCTCGAAATCGTCAAAAATCTTTGGCTTCCTAAGATCTAGTCCTACCAGTACCGTTTTCTTCTCACTAAGCGCAAATACCGAAGCTATGTTAATGGCCGTAAATGTTTTCCCCTCCCCACTCACCGAAGAGGTTACCAGTACGGTCTTGCAACCCTCGATACCCTGCTTCCTATACAAAAACTGAAGCCCAGAACGCAGTGCTCTAAAAGCTTCCGCAATAGAGGATTTAGGCTTGTTAAGTACGGCAAGGTTTCCATCCATACGGCTCTTCCCTATCACACCAAGGATAGGAATCTTGGAGTTGCGCTCCACGTCATTTAAATGGTGGACCTTGGTGTCAAAGAACACCCTTAGGAACACAAACACAAAAGGAATGAGCAAGCCAAAAAGGAATGCCATTACATAATTGAGTTGTGTATTGGGGCCTATCTTTCCACCCCCTGTATCCTTTGCCTCATCGATTACCTGTACATCACTTACGTTTGCTGCCTTTACGAGATCTGCTTCACTTTTTTTGGAAAGGAAAATATTATATACTGCTTCATTTAAAGTATACTGTCTTTCAATTTTCAAAAGATCTTGTTGCTCTTTTGGTAGTTTCCGTATTTGAAATTCTAGCGAACTTATCTCCCTATTAATGTTTTGGAGCTCTTGGTTCTTCAATCCCTTGGTAGAGGTTATGTTTTCAAGCAACACTTTTTTTACGGCATCAATCTGCCTGTCTATATCCAAAAGTGGGGTGGCCCCCTCCTTATAGCTATATTCCAAGGTGTTTCGCCGTTGTGCAAGGCTTACAATCTGCGATACCCCAGTGACAATACTGGACTCTGTAATACCCGCCACAGAGGGTGCCGGTACATCCCTATAATCGTTGCGCGTGCGCAAGTAATCTTCAAGCGCGTTGTAGTAGTTCAATTCTCTATCTACGTTTTCTTTCCTTATATCGAGCGCACTAAGTTTAGATTTTATTTCAGCTCCTTCAGCTTCAAGGTTGAATACTGCATTCTTATCCTTAAATTCGTTGAGTTCTTGCTCAACATCCTTTAATTCTTTCGATTTCACCCCAAGACTACTATCTATAAACTTTATGGTTTTGGTAGCAAAAAGATTCTTTCGCTCCAGCATGTCATCACTCAACACCTGCACAGAGCTGTTCAGGTAATCTACAATTCGTGCCTTGTTCTTACCCGTAAGACCTAAATTCAATACTGAAGATCCTGAAGAAGCCGGGGTTACCGTGATATCCAAATACCCCTTCACAGCACTATCAAAGTTTGAAAAACTAAGGTAATAGGGCTTATTGGCCTTTACCGAAAGCTCTTGGTTGGGCACAAATATTCCGTTAAAATACGGGGTTTTAACAAGCTCACCTATTTTAAAGGACTCTTTAAAAGTACCACTGGGCACAAAGCGCCTCTCCTTTTCTTTTTCAGCATTGTATGTTTGGAAACTTTTGTTGCCCTCCTCTAAGATTTCAGCAGTAAGCGTAAAATTGACCGAGTCCTTGAACACCACGGTAAACTCCTGCCCTAGTAGCTGGGCTCTCGTAGTATCTACCTTCACAAAAAACGGGGTTTGTTTGTAAGCGTCTACCTTTTGGTACTCCCCGTCCCTCTTGTAATTCAAGTAATACTGAAGCCTATCCACCACTTTCTCATTATGGGTACGGGAATTCAACGTTACAACAGCGGTGTTTACCTTGTCGGTAGTTCCTCCCCAGTTGAAGGTGAGACTTGTATTGGCCGTAAAGAACGGGTTTTGGTCGTCCTTTATAGTTACCAAGGTGTTCATTCGGTACACTGCCAACTTCCTAACATTTATGTAATACGCAATTCCAAAAGCAATGGCCAAGGAAACAAGAAACAGCGGCCAATAGCTCAATAGCTTGAACAAAAACCCCTTAAAGTCGAAGTTTATCTGTACGTCGTTTATGTTAAAATCTTCGCTCATTATAACCTAGTAAATAATAGAACCGTTGTTACCAAAGCAGTAAAAACGGTAAGTATGGTTGTAAACGATTGCAGTCCCGTAGTACCAGTCCCCAACGCCTTTTGCGGCAATGGGTTTATCAGGATCAAATCGTTGGGCTGTATCCAATAATAGGGTGAGTTCATAGCATTTATGGAGGTAAGGTCTATATGGTGAACCTTCTGTCCTGCTGGATATTGACGAATAATCACCACATCGCTTCTGTCGCCCGTGAGCGTAATATCGCCACTATTGGCTATGGCTTCCATAATGGTAATGGCGTCCCTATAGATAATCTGGGAGCCTGGGGCACCTATCTCCCCGTTAATGGTATATCGTATCCCTGCAAGTTTTACGGTAATAAATAGTTCGGCTTCTGGTTTAAAATACTCATCGGTGAGCTGTTTTTCAATCTTCTCCCGTATTTCATCTACGGTGAGCCCAAGCACGGCTACCTCACCTAATTTAGGGATTCGTATATTTCCGTGGGGATCTACCACAAAACCATCGTAGTACAAACGCTCTTCCCCTGTAGCATTGGGATTGGTCTCACCCGTAGGATTGAATGTACTTACAAACTCAGGATCCAGTGCTTTTCCTCTAATGCTCAAGAGGTCGTTTACCTGTACTCTATAGGGCTCTTGCTTTTTGTTCAGGGAATAGAGGGTGTCCTTGGCAGCAGTGTCCTCCTGAAGGTATTCCAACTGCTTGGTAGAGATGCAGGAAGTAAACCCAAGGACGGTAACCAATAACAAGAACAGGTACTTACAGTTCATAAGGGCAGGGTTGTAATGCGACAAATATAAACCAACCAATGTAATAATGAAAGGTATTTTGTGGGTTCTGCTGAAAAACTGCTTATTTTGCAAAAAATTGTACAGTGAATTACCTTTCGGTAGAAAATATAGCAAAATCGTACGGAGAACGTGTTCTCTTTTCTGAAATTTCCTTCGGCATCAATGAGGGACAAAAAATAGGTTTTGTTGCCAAGAACGGAACCGGAAAAACCTCCCTACTCAACATGCTCTCTGGGGAAGACAGCCCAGATACTGGCGAGATCGTTTTCAGAAAAAACTTGAAAACGGCTTTTTTATCCCAAGAACCCAATTTGGACCCAGGGCTTACCATCGAGGAAACTATTTTAGCCTCGGACAATCCCATCCTCAACATCATCGCACAATACGAAAAGGCACTCAAAAATCCCCAAGATACCGAAACCTACCAAGCAGCTTTCGATGCCATGGATGCCCACAATGCCTGGGATTTTGAGACCCGCTACACCCAAATTCTCTACAAACTGAAATTGGACGACCTTAACTTAAAGGTGAAAAATCTCTCTGGGGGACAAAAGAAAAGACTTGCATTGGCCTCGGCCCTATTGCAAAATCCAGATCTCCTTATCATGGACGAGCCCACCAACCATCTGGATCTGGAAATGATCGAGTGGCTGGAACAGCTGTTCGCAACTGAAAATTTTACCATCTTCATGGTAACCCACGACCGTTATTTCTTGGAGCGTGTATGCAACCAGATTATTGAACTGGACGAGGGCAACCTATACAGCTATAAAGGAAACTACAGTTACTATCTGGAAAAAAGGGACGCACGCATAGAGAACCAAGCCACCGAGACCGCGAAGGCAAAACAGCTCTACAAAAAAGAACTGGACTGGATGCGCCGCCAACCCAAGGCCCGTACCACCAAGAGCAAAAGCCGTATTGACGATTTTTCTGAAATAAAACAGCGTGCCCACCAGCGCCGCAACGACCACGAGGTACAACTGGAACTGAACATGGAACGTTTGGGCACTAAAGTGGTAGAGCTGCACAATGTTTCCAAAAGCTATGGCGACAAGGAACTCTTTAACAACTTCGATTACAATTTTCTGAAAGGCGAACGAGTTGGTATCATAGGCAAGAACGGAACCGGGAAATCTACATTTCTCAACATGCTCACGGGACAGCTCGTGCCAGATACGGGGAAGGTTGTAATAGGTGAAACAGTGCAGTTTGGCTACTACACCCAAAAGGGAATTACCATTAAACCCGGACAAAAAGTAATTGAGGTGGTGCGGGAATTTGGCGATTATATCCCACTGAAAAAGGGGCGGCAAATTTCAGCAGCACAACTGTTGGAACGTTTTCTCTTCGACCGTAAAAAGCAATACGATTTTGTTGAAAAGTTGAGTGGTGGTGAACGGAAACGCCTATACTTATGCACCGTCCTCATCAAAAACCCCAATTTTCTGATTCTAGATGAACCCACTAACGATCTGGACATTGTAACCTTAAACGTGCTGGAGAGTTTTTTACTGGACTTTCCGGGTTGTCTCATCGTGGTTTCTCACGACCGTTATTTTATGGACAAGATCGTGGACCATCTCTTTGTGTTTAAAGGAGAAGGCGAGATACAGGATTTTCCTGGCAACTATAGCGACTATAGGGTATACGAGGACAGCAAGCCTTCAAAGAGCGCTTCGGAAGAAAATACAAAGCCCAAAAACGATTGGAAAAAAGACCAGACCAAAGCAAAACTCAGCTATAACGAACAGAAAGAACACAGCCGCCTAGAAAAAGAAATAGCAACCCTGGAAAAAGAAAGGGAAGCCCTCCAGAACAAATTTGCCACCGAAGGCTGGGACGGCGAGGAAATAGACAAACAGTCCAAAGTTTTGCAAGAAATTATAGATAGCATCTCAGAAAAGGAAATGCGTTGGTTTGAGTTGAGTGAGAAATTGGAAGGGTAGTTGGCTGCGGGTAGGACGCGGACACTTGCAGTGAGCTGCAGCAGCAAAATATCAAAAAAAGCAAATAACAAACTCCAATATGAAAGTATCCTAAGAGAATTTACGAGGCATAGCCTGTCACAGATTAATCAGGAAAGTAAAAAAATATCGAAGGGCAAAAAAAATATATAGATACTGCAAACTGTCACTACCACTGAAAACGTAAGATGTGTTTTACCAACTCAAATCATACCTAAACTTCCTCCTCTGCTCCACCAACCAGCACGGGGTGCACTCCCCTTTTGTGTACGATTTGGTTACCAAATGTTTTTATGACACCCAAAAGCATCAAGGCTACGATATGCTGGAACAACACCGAAAGAAGCTACTTCGAGACACCTCGACCATTTCAATTACCGATTTTGGCGCAGGCTCCCGGGTCTTCAAAAGCAACGAGCGTACGGTAAAAGCCATTGCAAAAAATGCAGGAATACCTATTAAGCGGCAGCAATTGCTATTTCGATTGGCACGTTATTTCCAACCAAACAACCTGTTAGAACTGGGCACTTCATTAGGAATGGGCACCGTAGCGATGGCAACCGGCAATCCCAACGGCACCGTTACAACGGTAGAGGGCTGTCCCGCAACTTCAGCAAAGGCACAACAGTATTTCAATAGCTTCGGGATTGAAAATAGCACAACCGAAACCTTAACATTTGAGCAGTTTTTTCAGCAACACAATCCTGAAGTTTTCGATTTTGTGTATGTGGATGGAAACCACGACAAGGAAGCGACCCTTCGGTATTTTGAAAGATTGCTGAAGCACATCCATAAAGACTCCATCATTATTTTTGACGATATTTACTGGAGCCCCGAAATGACAGAGGCATGGCAGCAAATTTACAACCACCCCAAAGTAACGGTGAGTATTGACACCTTTCAATGGGGATTGGTCTTCTTCCGGAGCGAACAGCCCAAACAGCATTTCAGGATTAGGGTGTAGTGGTGGGCAGTGAGGCGTGAGCTTTGAACAAAACCAACACGTACACTAAACCTCTCAACTCCTAAACCCTTAAACACTACCTTTGGTGATTTTGTGGTTTGTGGATTTTTATTGCCAATCTTTTTTCAAAAACGTTAAAAACTGTTCAACTCTAAACTAACAATCACTCAATTCCTCTATTAAAATCTGTAACAACATCGTTACCTTTGCGTCCAATAACCAAATTTACAGTTAACCATTAAAAAATGTCCCCTCGAGGGGACCATAGCGGTGTATGAGCTTAGTCATTAAAATACGAAATATCATCCGCGACTTCCCATTGGGACAAGAAATTGTCCACGTATTAAAAGGGATAGACCTTGATATAGAAAAAGGGGATTATGTTGCACTCATGGGACCTTCGGGTTCGGGAAAATCTACCTTGATGAACCTCCTGGGCTGTCTGGACACCCCCACTGCCGGTAGTTACGAACTGAACGGCGTGGATGTAAGCAACCTAAGCGACGACGAGCTGGCCGAAATACGCAACAAAGAAATAGGTTTTGTCTTCCAAACCTTTAACCTGTTACCAAGAACTACGGCATTAGAAAACGTAGCCCTGCCTATGGTGTATGCCGGGGCCTCCAAAGCCGAACGCCACGCCCGTGCCGAAGAGGTACTAAAGGACGTAGGGCTGGGCGACCGTATGGACCACCGTCCCAATCAGTTATCCGGTGGGCAACGCCAACGTGTGGCTGTGGGGCGGGCTCTTGTAAACAAACCCTCCATTATTCTGGCCGATGAACCTACGGGAAATCTGGACAGTAAAACTTCAGTGGAAATCATGAAACTTTTCGATGATATCCATGCGGCTGGAAATACTGTGATCCTTGTAACACACGAAGAAGATATTGCCACGCACGCACACCGTGTGATCAGGCTTCGCGATGGTGTGGTGGAGAGTGATGTAAGGAATGAAAAGATAGTGAGTAGTGAGTAGTGAGTAGTGAGTAGTGAAAACTAAAAACCTACTTCTAAACATCTAGACTTCTCAACACTAAACTTTTAAACAACTCAACTATCAACCTATAAAATCTTCTAACTCCTCGGCATTTTTCTTACTTTTACATAATGCTATTGACACTAGACCTTTCCAATCCGTATCTCGTTATTGTTGGACTGCTTATATTGGCAGTACTCGTCTTTTTCTGGAACAAAAAGAACACCAACACCAACCGCAACCGTAGACAACGAAATTTTAAGAGCGGCTATTTAGAACGGAAGAAGGAGCGTGAGGATACAGAAAAAAAGAATACCAATCACTAAAAAAATCGTTCCGTCTTTGCGGAAAACAACCATGAAAATCTACACAAAAACAGGCGATAAAGGTACCACGGCCCTTTTTGGCGGTACCCGCGTCCCCAAGCACCATATACGTATTGAAAGTTACGGAACGGTGGACGAGCTTAACAGCTACATCGGCCTTATACGTGACCAAGAGATAGATCCGCGAAGTAAGGAAATCCTAGTTCATATACAGGACAGATTATTTACCGTGGGCGCCATCTTGGCAACAGACCCGGAAAAGGCGATGCTTAAAAGTGGGAAAGAGCGATTGAACATTCCTAAGATTTCAGAAGAAAATATCACGTTGCTCGAAACTGAAATGGATACTATGAACGACTCCCTCCCACAAATGACGCACTTTGTACTTCCAGGGGGGCACACTACCGTGTCATATTGTCACATAGCCCGCTGTGTATGCCGTCGCGCCGAACGTCTGGCCACACAATTACACGAAATAGAACCTACGGACGAACGTGTTTTACAATACCTCAACCGCCTTTCTGACTACCTATTCGTACTGGCACGGAAGTTGTCCAAAGACTTGCAAGCAGAAGAAGTAAAGTGGATACCGGAAAAACTGTAACTTAGAGGTTAGAGGTTAGAGGTTAGAGGTTAGAGGTTAGAGGTTAGAGGTTAGAAAATTAGTTAAATTGAAAATTTGACAAATAACTTTAGCACTAACTAACTTACCAATTTACCAATAATACAATTCACTAATCTTCAACTACTTACAAACGTTCTTAGAAATAAAACAGAAATAATTCTTTTTTTCCTTGGCTTTTTGGTCTAAAAAATTATTTTTGCACAAAATTAAAAATTACAACGTACTATGTACTGGACTTTAGAATTAGCATCTTATTTAAGCGATGCGCCCTGGCCGGCAACAAAAGACGAACTGATAGACTACGCTATTAGAACCGGAGCCCCATTAGAAGTTGTGGAAAACCTTCAGGCTATTGAAGACGAAGGCGACAGCTACGACTCTATCGAAGAAATTTGGCCAGATTACCCCACAGACGATGATTACCTGTGGAACGAAGATGAATATTAACACACTGCCTAGCAGTAAACAACATACCAAAAAAGTCTCAAATCATTGAGGCTTTTTTTGTGGGCAAAACCGAACACACAAAACTAGTAAACCACTTGTTAATGTGGTTTTTTAACCGTTTTTTTGTATACTGTTTTTAAAGGGAAATTACCTTTTGAAATTGCCCCTTAAACCGAAATATTATTATGGGATTTTTAGATAGCGTATTAAAAGTTTTTGTTGGAGACAAATCCAAAAAAGACATTGGAGACATACAACCGTATGTAGATAGAATAAAAGAACAGGAAGCAAGCATTGCAGCACTCTCGCTGGACGAATTGCGCGCCAAGAGCGATTTCTTCCGCAGCAAGATAAAGGAAGACCAAGCCGATATCCAAAAGCAGATAGACGACCTTCAGGCCGAAGCCGATAAAGAAGAAGATATAGATAAGAAGGAAGACATCTACAACCAGATGGATGCCCTTAAAAAAGACCGCTACGAAGTAGAGAAGAAAACCCTCGACGAAATCCTACCCGAAGCCTTTGCCGTAATCAAGGAAACCGCAAAACGCTTTAAAGAAAACCAAACGCTGGAAGTTACCGCATCACCCTTCGATCGTGAGCTATCGGGCGAAAAAGATTATGTAACGCTTGAAGGCGAAAAAGCCATCTGGAAAAATTCTTGGGATGCCGCAGGTAAAGAAGTTACCTGGGATATGGTCCACTACGATGTACAGCTCATTGGTGGTGTAGCACTGCACCAAGGAAAAGTGGCCGAGATGCAAACAGGAGAAGGTAAGACCCTTGTGGCAACACTTCCCGTCTATCTTAACGCATTGGCCGGGAACGGTGTGCACTTGGTAACCGTGAACGACTATCTCGCAAAACGTGATAGCGCGTGGATGGCCCCCATTTTCGAATTCCACGGGATGACCGTAGATTGTATAGACTACCACCGCCCCAATAGTGATGCGCGCCGTAAAGCCTATAATGCCGATATTACCTATGGAACCAACAACGAGTTTGGTTTCGATTACCTGCGTGATAACATGGCGCACGCCCCGGGAGACCTTGTACAGCGGCCTCACCACTACGCTATCGTGGATGAGGTGGATAGTGTCTTGATTGACGATGCCCGTACCCCACTCATCATCTCTGGTCCCGTACCTGAAGGCGACCGCCACGAGTTTAACGAACTGAAGCCGAAAATCGCCGACATCGTGAACGTACAGAAAAAGCTGTTGACGGGCGTACTCGCCGAAGCAAAAAAATCGATTGCTGAAGGTGACGTAAAAGAAGGTGGTTTCAAATTACTACGTGTGTTTCGTGGGCTTCCAAAAAACAAGGCGCTCATCAAGTTTTTATCTGAAGAAGGTGTAAAACAAATCCTTCAGAAAACCGAAAACTTCTACATGCAGGATAACAATCGCGAGATGCCAAAGGTAGATGCCGAGTTGTATTTCGTGATAGACGAAAAGAACAACCAGATTGAATTGACCGATAAAGGTGTAGATTATCTTTCCGGGAAGGACGATCCAGATTTCTTCGTGATGCCAGAAATGGGCACCGAAATCGCCAAGATTGAAAACAAAGGTCTTACCCCAGAAGAAGAAGCGGTAGAAAAAGAAGAACTATTCCGTGATTTTGGAGTGAAGAGTGAGCGTATCCATACCATGAACCAATTGTTGAAGGCCTACGCGCTGTTCGAGAAAGACGACCAGTATGTAGTGATGGAAAACAAAGTAATGATCGTGGACGAGCAAACCGGACGTATCATGGAAGGTCGCCGCTACAGCGATGGACTGCACCAAGCCATCGAGGCAAAGGAAGATGTAAAAATCGAGGCCATGACGCAAACCTTTGCCACCATTACGCTTCAAAATTACTTTAGGATGTACAACAAGCTTTCGGGGATGACGGGTACCGCCGTGACCGAAGCTGGTGAGCTATGGGAAATCTACAAGCTGGACGTGGTGGAGATACCCACCAACCGACCCATTGCACGTGATGATCGTGAAGACAAGATTTATAAGACCAAGCGTGAGAAATACAATGCGGTAATTGAAGAGGTGACCGAACTTTCAAAACAAGGGAGACCAGTGTTGATTGGTACCACATCGGTAGAAATTTCAGAATTATTGAGCCGTATGTTGAGCATACGTAACATTCCGCATAACGTATTGAACGCAAAACTGCACAAAAAAGAGGCAGATATTGTTTCGGAAGCAGGTAACAGCGGGATGGTAACCATTGCCACCAACATGGCAGGCCGTGGTACCGATATTAAATTGAGTAAAGAGGTGAAAGATGCCGGAGGTCTTGCCATTATAGGTACAGAGCGTCACGACAGCCGCCGTGTGGACAGGCAGTTGCGTGGTCGTTCAGGACGTCAGGGAGATCCGGGAAGTTCGCAGTTCTACGTTTCGCTGGAAGATAACTTAATGCGTCTCTTTGGGAGTGAACGTATTGCCAAGATGATGGACCGTATGGGCTTGAAGGAAGGAGAGGTGATTCAGCATTCCATGATCAGTAAATCTATTGAGCGTGCACAGAAGAAGGTAGAGGAAAACAACTTCGGAATTAGAAAAAGGCTCCTTGAATATGATGATGTAATGAACGCCCAACGTGAAGTGGTGTACAAGCGTCGTTACAACGCCCTGTTTGGGGAACGATTGCGTGTGGACGTAGCAAACATGATCTACGACACTGCCGAGGTAATTACCGAAAGTAACAAACTGGCGCAGGATTATAAGAATTTCGAGTTTGAATTGATTCGTTATTTCTCCATGAGCTCTCCCGTTACCGCAGAAGAATTCGAGGCCATGGGCGCCCAACAAATTGCAGGGAAAGTGTACAAGGCCGCTTTTCAGCACTACAAGGACAAGATGGCCCGCAATGCCGAAATGGCCTTCCCCGTGATAAAGAATGTATACGAGAATCACAAGGACCAGTACCAGCGTATTCTCGTTCCGTTTACCGATGGGGTGAAGACCATCAACGTGGCTACAAATCTTGAAAAAGCCTACGAAACCGAAGGCACACAACTGGTAAACGACTTTGAAAAGAACATTACCCTCGCCATTATCGACGATGCATGGAAAACCCATTTACGTAAAATGGACGAGCTGAAACAATCGGTACAGTTGGCCGTACACGAGCAGAAGGACCCGTTATTGATCTATAAGTTTGAAGCCTTTGAGCTTTTCAAACAAATGATAGAAAAGGTAAATAAGGATGTAATCTCCTTCCTTTTCAAAGGAGAATTGCCACAGGAAAACCAGCAACAAATCCGCGAGGCACGCCAGACCCGTCCAAAAGAAAAACTGAGCGAGCAGAAAGAGGAGATCCAAAATCTGGACGAGCGTGCTGCCCAGGCAAGAGCCGCAGGACAGACCCAACGCCAGCAACCACAAGTTACCGAAACCATAGTGCGCGAACAGCCCAAGATAGGCCGTAACGATAAGGTGGTGATAAAGAATGTGATGAGCGGCGAGAGCAAAGAGGTAAAATACAAACAAGCGCTCCCCCTTATAAACAAAGGCGAATGGGTACTTACCGAGACAAAGTGATGAGCCTTTAGCAATTAGCTTTGAGCAATTTAATTTTCTTAGAATCCCGAATGTTGATACAACATTCGGGTTTTTTTTGGTATCTTTTTTGTGATTATTCCAGTAAAAAATACAATGAAAAAAATAGTTATACTACTCACTTCATTCTTACTGTTGGCTTGTAGTGCTGACGATGCTTCGGTTACAAATGAAGAGGTGACCTTATTTGTGAACCATTATAAAACTACATCGGTTTTAAACGGAACCCAATTCTTGATTCAGGAAAACGGTGCTATTGGCAGTGATACATTTCAGGGCACAGCATTTATTTCTAATTTCGACTTCGAGCCTGGTTTCACCTATACTGTTTCAGCAGAAAAGATCACAACAAAAAACGCGGGTACCGATGCTACTACGGTTTCTTACAAAGTAATTTCAGTAAACCAGAAAGAGCCAGTTTCCCCTCAAACCAGTTTTGAAGTTCCTATTGCCCGTTTTGTAAATGGTGTTGGGTATGTTTCGTTTGTTCAGGACGTTTCAACAAACACGTTCTTTTTAAGCGGACAGATTGAATTTGATTGTAATACCCTTTGTTCAAACATACGGGCTGCTATCCAAAACCAGGAACCCATTACAGGCAGTTTTACCCACGGTGTGGAAGGAACTTATATATTGCAAGCGCTTTATTGAAATTATAAGAATCATAAATTAAACAGCATTCGGGAACGTAAATTTTCAGGATGCTTTTTTTGTATCTTGCCGTACTAATACTTACCAAATGAAAGCTATAAAAATAGAACTGAAATGGGCGTTTATATTTACCATTACCATGCTGGCTTGGATGCTGTTTGAAAAAACCCTGGGATGGCACGACGAGAAAATTGCAGACCATTATTGGCTTACTTTACTTTTTATGCCATTTGCAATTTTAATGTACGTTCTGGTCATGCGCGAAAAAAGGAGAAGGCACTATGATAAAAAAATGACGTGGCTCCAAGGGTTTTTAACCGGTGTAAAGATGACTGTTTTTGTCACCCTGCTCTCGCCTTTGGCCCAATATATAACCCACAATTATATCACCCCTGAATATTTCAACAATGTGATAGAATATTCGGTCACCAACGATGTGATGACGCGTACCAAGGCCAATGATTATTTCAATATCAACAATTATATATGGCAATCGGCCATTGGTGCTTTGGGCATGGGGTTGGTTACTTCGGCGATCGTTGCCATTTTTATGAGAAGAAGCTAATAGGCCATTAACCGTTCATTAACCGACCGTTAACCGAGCATTAACTCAGACACCTCTTTATTCTATATAGGTTTGTTGCATAATCAAAACATATTATGCGATGAAACAATTAGTTACGCTCTTATTTCTCTTCACCACCATCTTGGCAAGTCAAGCCCAGGATTGCACTATGGCAGCCACCATTCCCTATTTTGAGGATTTTAGTGCAGGGACTCCAGATTGCTGGACCTATGAAGATACTGACAATGCAAACCCTGTTTGGACCTACAACAATGGTGTGGACATTACAGGAAACGGAACCAACGACCCCGTAATGGTTATGATCCCACCAAATGTAGGAACCACCCAAAAAGACGATTGGGCATTTACCAGAAAACTGGATTTAACAGCTGGCAACGAATATGTGATTGAAATAGATTATAACGCCTTTAATCTTGGAAACGCAACGGCTTCTGAAAATTTTGAGTTGGTAATTACAGATGCTCCCAGCTCTACAGCAACTTTTTCCACTGTTTTGGGAACCTATAACGACTTTTTACAACAAGGAACCTTCCCCGGCCAGAACGACGGAAACGACATTAAAAATCAGGCATATACCGCTTCCGAACTTTTTATTCCTGCAACATCGGGAGAGTATTATGTAGCGATCCACGCCCTTGGAACAAACGGTGCCGAAGGTGGGGGATTTTTTGTTTTTAATGCATCAGTAGAAGATATTACCATTAATTGTAACGCTGCGACAGTACCGTACTATGAAGACTTCAGCACAGGGAACCCACCTTGTTTTGCTGTTGAGGATACCGATGGTATACTGCCCGTATGGAGCTATAACGATAGTGTAGATATTGACGGGGACGGCACCAACGATCCTATTTACAGTAACATTTCACCGGGTGTCCAATTTCCAGATAAGGACGATTGGGTATTCTCACGAGGCGTAGCACTAGAAGCTGGAACCACTTATTATCTATCTGCCCACTACAATGCAGTAGACCTTGGGCAAGCAACCTCTATAGAAAATTTTGAATTTTTCGTGCTGGACGAACAATCTTCCACAGCCCCTTTTCAACAGTTATTGAATACATATAACGATATAACCCAGCAAGGAGAGTTTCCAGGGATGAACAATGGTAACGATTTGAAGGCCCAAGCCTATTTAGCTGAAGAAGGATTTACGCCTACAACTACAGGCACATACTACGTTGGGGTACACGCAATAGATGCTTCGGCAAGTGGAGGTGCTTTATTGTTGTTCGATGTTGGTGTGGATACCCAGCCTTCCGTCCCATTGTGCAACGAACCAGCTACCATCCCTTATACTGAAGATTTTAGTGATGGAACACCTGACTGCTGGGAATATGAGGATGCTGATGCACAGACACCTGTGTGGGCATTTAATGACACGGTTGATATAGACGGAGACGGAACAAACGATATGTTTGTGAACGTTATCCCGAACAACGTGAGCCAACTAGAAAAAGACGATTGGGCATTTACGAAGGGGTTGGCATTGAACAGTGCCAACGAATACAAAATTGAAATAGACTATAACGCCCTCAATCTAGGTAACCTTACAGCTAGTGAGAACTTTGAGTTGGTCATTACAGATGGACAAAACAGCGGTGCGATAGTTGAAACGCTTGCCACCTTCCAAAACATCATGCAACAAGGAGAGTTTCCGGGAATGAACAATGGAAATGACCTGAGAAGTATGGCATACACAGCTTCTGAAACATTTACACCGCCCACAACGGGAGAATATTTTGTGGCTATCCACACAACAGGCACAAACGGAACTGATGCAGGAGGCTTTTTGGTTTTTGATGTTTCGGTAACCTTGAACATTCCACCTAGCGACGGAGAACTTATTATCCTTCCCACCACCGGGTTTGTTTCCAGCGTAAACTACAACGGCTCAGCTGCTGCAGGATACGACACCCAAACACACTTTTTATGGAACGAAACAACAGGTTTTGAAACTATTGGCGGAGTAGTTCCTGCCCCTGGAATTGGAGGGAAGACAGGAATATCGGACGATGGTCTTACCATTGGTGCCAGCTCGCTTAACACCACTAATAACCTTATTGAGTTGAGTATGTATGATGTAGCCACCCAAACCTGGACACCCCTTGGTGGTCTGGGAGGCGATGATGGTATTGAGGCAAGCTCTAGCCACGCAATCTCCGGAGACGCAAGTACTATAGTTGGCCTTGGATATACTGCCGGCACAAACACACCACACGCCGTTCGGTGGACAGAGACCGAAGGGGTTATAGATTTAGGTTCTACTGTAGCTGGTGCGTTTTCTAGGGCAAATGCCACAAATCTGGACGGTACCATAATAGGAGGCTGGCAAGATACCGCTTCTGGATTCCGTCAGGGAGCCGTTTGGACAAATGGGGTACAGCAAACTATAGATACTGCCAATGGTGATCCCGTAGGAGGTGTAGAAACCGTTTCCAACGATGGTGCTTGGGTAGGCGGCGAAGGTAGTTTTGCCAACAACTTTCAAGCGTATCTCTGGAGTGAGGATTCTGGTTTAGTAAATATAGGCCCAGCCTTGACTCCTGGGTACAGAGGATTTACCACAGGATTGAACGAAGACGGAACCATTGCCGTAGGAAATTATAGACCCAATGGGGTCCCTGCCGTATTTGGAGAAGGTTTTATCTGGACCGAAGCTTTAGGCATATTAAACCTGAACGATTATGCCACCACACTTGGTATAGACCTGCAAGGGGTTAATTTATCCCTTCCTCTCGATATATCGGCGGACGGCACTACTATAGTGGGTACCGGAAAGGATAGCAATGGAGATTCTGTAGGGTTTGTCTTAAAACTTGAGCCCACGATCTTAGATACTGAAGATATTACAGCAAACACACAGTTTGCCATCTATCCCAATCCAGCTGAAAATGTATTGAATGTAAAGGGCGATACAACCATAGATTCGGTTACCATATATTCCATTACTGGGCAGCAAGTTTTATTTACTGAAATTGCTGCACAAGAGAAGGCAGTTACTATTTCAGCACTACGTGCAGGGATGTATATTGTGAATGTTGTAGCCGGAGATAATTCAAAATCCTTTAAGCTACTGAAGAAGTAATTATTCCTAATTAAAAGTAGCAAAGGCCCCGGAAGAAATTTCGGGGTTTTTCGTTTAGCATAAAAGTTAAAGATGTACGCAAAAAGGAAAGTAACAATGGGGCATTATTCATATTATTGCAATCGTACATTGCTATAATTGGCGTTGATCGTGAGAGAGCGTGGGGCGTCTTTTTTACTGTTGAAACCCCGAACCAGGATTCTTCCGTATTCTTTAGAGTTTGTAGCTTCCAGCGACTTAGGGTATTGCAAGGTTGATTTTCTTCCGTTGAAGAAAAAAGTATATGAGGTACTGGGCAGGTCTATGGTTGCATTGGTGTCATCCAGCACAAGATCGATCGTAGTAAAGTTTGATGAGACATTGTTCACAAAAAGACTACCAATGAAGCCCTTAACATACGCTGTCTTTTTAAGTTCATTTATTACCACGTTGCTAGAACTGGTTTGCAAATTGATATTATTTACCGAATTCAGTTTACAGTTTTCCACATATTGTATTGCCAGTGCCCCATCACCCCAATAGTTCACATGTACGGGGGCATAAGCAGCATTGATGAGGGTTTTCCCCCCATCAATACTGTTTGCTGTTAAAGCGGCGTAATTCAAGGTTGCTCTAACATTGGTCACATCGGCCATTTTTATTTCACCGTGCCGAACATTGATATCGGTCTTGGTATTCTTGGGCATACGTATAATTATGGTCTTTTTTACCTTTTTGTTGGGTTTGTCCAAAAGACCGCTCTTAGTGTTTGAAGATCTGATGATGGTGGTCTTGTTACCATTCTCATCTATAATTTCTTCTTTTTTGTAGTTGCCATCAAACTGTTTTGCCCACTCTTCGGCTTCCTTTTCAAACTGGGCGCCCCATTTTTCCATATCCTTACCAAAGTTCTCTCCCCAGGCTTCCATTTGTTTTTCGAATTGTTTCCCAAAGTTTTCACCCCAAGCTTCCATACGTTTCTCAAAGTCGGGACCAAAGTTTTCCTCAAAGGATTTCCCAAATTGATTGCCCCAATCTTCCATTCGCTTTTCAAGGTCTTCGCTCCAAGTATCCAAATCCTTTAACCACTTGTCGGTCTCTTTAACCGTGGCATTGGCACCGTACTTCTTGTTCAGCTTGTTTACATATGCTTTTTTGTCTTTTTCATAAGTATCCCTATCAAAAGTGAAGGATGCTTTGTCCTTATAATTGAAGCGCTTATAAGAGTCGCCCTTTTTTATAATAGCGTTCTGCTCTCCAAAGGGCCACATCGGCATGGCTTCCATTTCTGGGATTTCCGGAACGTTAATGTTCCAATCTGCAGTGAAGATCTCTCCAAGCTCGCCAAGCCCTTCAAGGCCTTTTAATGCTTCAAGGCTGGACATATTTACGAGGCTACCCAGATTGTCCAACGAGTTTAGGCTACCCAGGGTTTCAAAATCGCCCCAAAGGCTTCCACTGTTGGAGGTTATGTTCACTTTCTTGCTGTTCCCCATCACATCAAATTTCCAGTTATCGAAAATTTCCTGTTTTTCCTTTTCTGAAAGGTTTTCACCCTCCACAAATGCTTCTACCTCAACCTTATCCTTGTTCCACGTTTCAAAAACCACATTGGTGTGGGAGGTGTTCACGTTCACTACGGCATCTTCAGCCACGGTAAAGGTTTCTTTATAGGAATTTTGTGCAAGGACAAAACCACCACAAAAAACTAAAACTGCATAGACAAGGCTACGCTTGTAAATTGTTGAATTTTTCATTGTCTAAATTTTTAAGTTCTTTTAATTTGTTTTTAAGCTTGAACAGCAAATCCAAACGAAGTTTCAAATTATCAATCAATGCGTTGATGGTGGCCTCTGTAGGGCCTGTCTCGGTTAATTCTGTATTTAAGCGGTTGTACTCTACATCCAACGCTGCGATACGCTTTTTATAGGCTTCAATAAGTTCCTTGTTATCGTCATTTTCATTGAGGGATGCCAGTTGCACGTTAATTCCCGTGAGGTAAAAATCCTCTACCTTTTTTAGGTCTGGTGAAAGGTCGCCCAATGTGAGTTTGGGTTGTTTAAGGATCTCAGTAGCCTTTATCTCATCGGTTCCAGCTTCGGTTGTACTATTGTCCATATTGGGTCCACCGTTAAAGTTTGAGGTGTATTGGTACCCAAAAAAGCCCGCTGTGAGCATCACAACGGCAACGGCTGCAATCTTCATCCAAAAGAAAGGTGCGTTCGTGTTATCTGTTTTCTTTTCAAGTGTTTCAGGAAACTGGGCTTCCAGCTTCGCCAAAAACCTATCCTCGTGCCCTGTGGACATTGCCTCGGTCTTTTCAGGACGTTGTTTCAGTAAATCTCTAATATCCTGTGCCATAGTGTAAGTGTTTTAAATTTTCTTTCAATTTCAATTTTCCGCGGTGCAGCTTTGTTCTGGAGGCGCTTTCAGAAATGTTGAGCACCTCGGCTATTTCTTGATGGTCATAGCCTTCCAGAAGGAATAATTTTGTAACATCGCGATAATTATCGCCCAGATTTTCAATGGCCTGCATCACTTCATCCACGGTGGTCTCATCCGGCACATGCCAGTCTGTTTCATCTTCTGCAATACGTAACGTTTCGTCATACAAGGGTTCTGTCTCCAATTTTTTTGCCTTTATGGCATCCAGGCAGGTGTTTATCACGATTCTTTTTAACCAAGCACCAAAGGTGACGTCCCCTTTAAACTGCTCGATTTTTTTGAAGGCTTTGATAAAACCTTCCTGTACCGCATCTTCTGCGGTTGCCTTATCCTTCATATACCGTAGGGCAACAATATACATCCCGTCGCAATACTGCTTGTATAAAGCCAATTGCGCCTTGCGGCTGTTCTGTTTACATTGTTCTACGAGTAGTTGGTTGGACAAACTCTGGATGGTTTTTTGGTTGCTGTTCGGGTAAAGGACGAGAATTTTATGGCAGTGTTTCAAACGTTAACGAAATTTTAGTGTTAATTAACGTAATGCTGAAACTTTCGATTATGGTTTTATCGTACATTTGGTTAAATCTAAAGATACATGAAACAGAAATACCCAGATTTTAACAAGCTAAACCGCTTACTGGTTGCTTGTTTCGAAGCAGAGAAGCTGTACTATAACGCAGCCGAAGACGCACAGACAACCGAACTGAAGCGTTTCTTGAATTTCATGGCCGTAGAGCGAAACCGCATGGCAAATACCATAAGCAGTGAATTGAGTTCGAGAGATATCGAGCCTTTAAAGCTGGATTCAGAAAAAGGGCACCAGGATCGTACTTGGGAAGAGATAAAAGAAGCATTGGAACATTTCAATTCTGAAATCATCATTAAACAATGTATCGCACGCGACCTGAACAATATTAAACGATATGATGAGCTTATAAACAACCACCAATTGCCCGAAATCACCTTGGGAATTCTCTACAAGCAGAAACAACAGTTGGAGTGGTACATAAAACAAGCCGAAGCACATAAAACAAATCCAACGCTAAAAAGTCCCAACAATAGGGACGAGGCACTCCATGGAACTCCACCCCCAAAAGAGCAGGAAAAAAAAAGGGATGAGCAAGGAAGAATCATAAATTTAAAGGCAATGTAACTTTTTCTTGCCTGTATACATTTACAAAAGCCTTTCAGAAATTTCTGAAAGGCTTTTCTCATGTTTAACCAATACTGGATTATTCATCCAACATTAGGTTTAATGTAACCGTTATATTATCTCGAGTAGCTTTGGAGAACGGGCATATTTGGTGTGCAGATTTTACCAACTTCTCACCTGTTTCCTTATCCACACCAGGGATAAAGCAATCTAAGGTAGCTTCTAAGAAAAAGCCATCATCATCCTCACAAAACCCGATCGTAGCGGTAACGCTCAAATTTTCACCGTCAATATCAATATCCTTATTTTTGGCAATTGCTTGTATAGCCCCTCCAAAACACGCTGCATATGCACTGCCAAACAACTGCTCTGGATTGGCTCCATCGCCTCCGTCACCACCCATACTTTTGGGCACCGAAAGATTGAGGTCTATTGGGCCATCCTCGGTAGTTACGTGTCCCGCTCTACCGCCTACTGCTGTTGAGGTTGCTTCATATAAAGTTTTCATTATTTGGTTTTTTAAATTAATACAACTCAATATACTACCGAAAATGTGCTTTTAAAAATGTGTATTCATAAATTTGTCATAAATTATGGCTATGGCAGCGCAGGATAAAAAATCTAAGGCATTACAAGAAAAAGATGGTGTGGAAGCACCCCAGAGTTTTTCAGAAAAGGCTGCCAAAGCCCTACGGAAAAAACGTAGTATATCCCCTTCTGCTGAAGAACTGACACAACGAATTCTTCAAGGAAACAACACCGCCCTGAGCCAAGCCATCACGATAATAGAGAGCACCGCAAAAAAACATAGCACGACTGCTGAAGCTATTATAAAAAACTGCTTACCCCACGCAAATAAAAGTGTGAGAATAGGCATTACAGGAGTTCCTGGCGTTGGCAAAAGTTCCTTTATTGAACGTTTTGGATCGCTACTCACAGAGAAAGGAAAGAAAGTTGCCGTGCTTGCCGTAGACCCAAGCAGCTCGGTAAGTAAAGGCAGTATTCTGGGCGATAAAACCCGTATGGAAGAACTGGTTAAAAATCCAAATGCCTTTATACGCCCCTCGGCAAGTGGCACCTCGCTGGGAGGTGTTGCAAGAAAGACCCGGGAAGCTATTATCTTATGTGAAGCAGCAGGTTACGAAATCATAATTATCGAAACCGTGGGTGTGGGACAAAGTGAAACTGCCGTACACTCGATGACCGATTTCTTTTTATTACTGAAATTAGCCGGGGCCGGGGATGAGCTGCAGGGCATTAAACGCGGCATCATGGAAATGGCCGATGCCATTGCCATTAACAAAGCAGATGGGGAAAACCTGAAAGCAGCTAAACTCGCCAAAACCGAATTTAACCGTGCCCTCCACCTCTACCCGCCCAAGGATAACGGCTGGATACCCAAGACACTTACATG
The DNA here is from genome assembly GCF_003353425.1 of Marinirhabdus gelatinilytica. Taxonomy (GTDB): domain Bacteria; phylum Bacteroidota; class Bacteroidia; order Flavobacteriales; family Flavobacteriaceae; genus Marinirhabdus; species Marinirhabdus gelatinilytica. Next base: position 147,304 of record NZ_QRAO01000004.1, on the reverse strand, counting down.
TTCGGCACTAGAAAATGAAGGGATCAAAGAGATTTGGGACTTGATTGAAAATTATATTTCCGAAGCCAAGGAAACCCACTATTTCCAGCACCACAGAAACCAACAAAATAAATTCTGGTTGCTACAGACCATTGAAAGCAGGTTAAAAACAGATTTCTACGAAAACCCAACTATAAAAGAAGCTCTGGAAGAACAAATTGGATTGCTGAACGCAGGAAAAGCAACGCCTTTCCAAGCGGCTGAAAGGTTGTTGGGACTTACATAAAATTCTCCCGAAACCACGCCACCTGTGCTTCCAGACCTTCCTTTAAACCTGTCTGTGGGTTGTAGTTCAACAATCTTCTGGCCTTATCGATATTGGCCTTGGTACGGGATTGGTCTCCAGGGCGTGGGGGTTTGTTGGCTACCGTAATGCGGTGTCCCAATATATCTTCAACCGTGGCTATACCCGTGGCGGTGGTATTCTCTTCTTCGGTTCCCAAATTGAAAATCTCGGTGTTGCACACATCGGTGTGGTCCATCACACTCACAATACCATCTACGATGTCCTGCACATAAGTAAAACTGCGAAGATGCTTTTCACTCCCTTCGTACAGCGGGAACGGTTTATTGTTAAGTCCGCAGCCTATCAAACGTGTATATAGCTTATCGGGGCGTTCGCGGGGTCCGTACACCGAGTATAAACGCAACGAGGTCCCCTCCAACAATCCTCGCCGTGTGTAAGCCAAGACCAATTGCTCTGCGGCCAGTTTTGTGACTCCGTACCAACTAGCGGGCAAAGGTGCTTCATCTTCGGTAAGTGTGGCGTGCAAACCATAAATAGAGGATGTAGCAATATTCACAAAAAATGGCTTGTTCTCAAGTGTTTCCAAGACGTCCAACATGCGCTGGGTTGCCTGAAAGTTATTACTGAAATAAGCCTCAAAAGTACTCGTGGCACTAATTCCCGGCTGGGCAGCAAAGTGGAAGACAAACGAAATTTCTTCGGTAATGATGCCTGAAAGATCATCGGTCCTAAGATCAATTTTTTGAACCTCGATGCCTTTGTCAGCAAGCGTTTTGGCATTCATCTTTTTCAGGGAGACATCATAATATTCTGAAAAATTATCGATGGCCACTATTTCGTGGCCCATTGCGTGTAAACGTTCTGCCGTGTGGGAACCTATAAATCCTGCAGCGCCTGTTACGAGTATCTTCATTAAAAAAATTGAAAGTTTAGATTTCAAAAATAAGACTTTGAAACATTAATTTTAGGATTCGCAAATGTTTTCTTCTACAGTATCTTTTTACTTGAGATTGAAATTCTAGCTATAACTTCAAAATTATAATCAAGTCCTAGTTGAAAGAAAATAGTACTTTTGCACCCAAAGCCAACGCCTTGCAAGACTACCAATTTACCATTATCGTGCCCGTGTATAACGAAGAGGAAAACCTTCCAAGGGTTGAAAAAGAATTGCTGGCGTATACCAAGATCGCTTCAAAAAAAACGGGGATCCTTTTCGTGAACGATGGCTCAAAGGACAATAGCCAAGCGCTCATAGAAGAAACCTGTACCCGAAACGAAGGGTTCAACTATATCAGTTTTAAGGAAAACCGAGGATTGAGCGCTGCCATTAAAGCAGGTTTTGACCATGTGGAGACACCCTTGCTGGGGTATATTGATAGTGACCTACAAACGGCCCCTGAGGATTTCAACCTCTTATTGGAAAAAATTGGAGAATATGACCTTGTCACTGGCGTACGCGCCAACCGAAAGGACAAATTTGTAAAGAACATGTCCTCCAAAATCGCCAACGGGATACGCCGTGCGTTTACCAACGACGGGATGGACGACACGGGTTGCCCACTAAAAGTGATAAAGACAGCCTATGCCAAGCGCATCCCCATGTTCAAAGGACTGCACCGCTTTTTGCCAGCGATGATCCTGTTGCAAAATGGAAAAGTACTGCAAGTACCCGTACAACATTTCCCGCGTATTGCCGGAAAGGCCAAGTTTGGTGTTTGGAACAGATTGTTGGGGCCGTTAATGGATTGCTTTGCCTATCTCTGGATGAAGAAAAAATACATCAACTACGAAATAAAATCTAAAGGATGCTAGAGGCCCTAAACTATATCACACTGATTGGTTTTGTGGGTCAAGGATTGTTCTTTTCGCGCTTTGCGGTACAATTGTTCCTTTCAGAAAAGCAGAAAAAAGTTATCACCCCTTCGGTTTTTTGGAAGTTGAGTTTATTGGCCTCGGTCATCTTTTTTGTGTATGGGTACCTACGGGAAGATTTCTCTATTATGTTGGGGCAAACGTTTACCTATTTCATTTACATACGAAATTTACAATTGCAGGGCGAGTGGAAAAAGCTACATAAAATATTTCAGATCTTTTTATTTGTATTCCCTGTCTTTATTGTGGTATATGCCTATAACAATGGTATTTACGACCTAAACAAACTACTGGGCAAGGAAAACATTCCCACTTGGCTGTTGGCCCTGGGTATTGTGGCACAATTGGTATTTATTTGCCGCTTTATCTATCAATGGATCACTTCCGAAAAAACAAAAACCTCCCACCTCCCACTTGGATTTTGGCGTATTAGCCTGGCTGGCTCACTCCTTATCTTGACCTACTCTATCTTTAGGGAGGACATTGTATTGTTTCTAGCACACAGTATTGGGATGTTGGTGTATATTCGTAATATTTTTATCTGGAAAAAACAGGTTCGTGAAGAAACTACAAAATAACCATATACTGCTATTATGTGTAGCGTGCATCGCTATTTTCTTCGTGAATCTAGATGCCTTGTACGTAAATATCATGGAGGCCCGCAATTTCACCACGGCGCGAGAAATGTTGCACGATGGCAATTGGTTGCTCACCACCTTAAATGGTGAACCCCGCTACCAAAAACCACCACTGCCTACGTGGCTCACGGCCATTTCGGGGGCTATCTTTGGGTTGAAGAGCCTCACCGCCATGCGGCTCCCAGCAGCATTGATAACCTTGTTTTTGGTAGTCACCACGTACAAGTTTGCCGAACGTTTCAGCAACAACAGAACAATAGCATTTATAGGTTCGCTCATACTTGCCACATCCTTTTACATCATATTTTCGGGACGAAATGGCCAGTGGGACATTTTCACCCATGGGTTTATGATGGTGTGTATCTATCAGCTCTATCTATTCTTTACTTCCGAAAGGATGAAATACCAACGCATCCTTATTGCTGCATTGTTTTTTGGTGCCTCGTTTATGAGCAAGGGACCCGTTTCGCTCTATGCGCTGCTGCTACCGTTCTTGATTGCTTTTGGGGTGGTTTTTAAGTTCCAAAACCTGAAAAACGAGATACTCCCCTTAGTAGTTTTTGTTGTTGTTTCCTTACTGCTCTCAGGCTGGTGGTACTGGTACACCTACACTTTTGATACTGAAGCCGTAGCTGAGATTACTCGCCGCGAGACAGGAAATTGGACCAGTTACAACGTACGGCCGTTCTATTATTATTGGAGTTTCTTTACCCAAAGTGGGGTGTGGACCATTCCAGCGTTTATCGGTCTCTTGTATCCGTATCTCAAAAACAGGGTGAGCGATAAAAAAGGGTATAGATTCACTTTTTTATGGACAATGGCCTCAGTGATACTGCTCTCTATAATTCCTGAAAAAAAATCGCGCTATCTTTTGCCGGTACTTATTCCATTGGCATTGAACACGGCCTACTATATAGAATATCTATTTCTGAAATTTGCCCAACTGAAAGACAGGCGAGAGACCATTCCCGTGTATTTTAATTTTGGGCTCATTGCTACCATTGGAATTGTGTTTCCCATTGGTGGTTATCTATTTCTGAAAGATGCGCTGGCCGGGTATTGGGTTTGGTTCATCTTGCTTTCGGCTGCGTTATTAAGTGTGGGGATTTATCTCTTATTAAACTTACTGCGGAAAAAGATTCGTGCCGTTTTTTATGGAACCATTGTATTCATTGCTGTGATCATGTGTTTTGGAATGCCCATGGCAAAAGCACTCACGATCAATCCCGAATACAACCCACTTTCCGAACTGAATGATTGGCAAGCACAGAACAACAATATTCCCGTATATGAATTTACCTATTTCACCCCCGAGCTTATCTGGGATTACGGAAAACCCATCCCAGTAATCATGAACTTTGGTATAGAAAACCTTCCGAAAGAAGAAAGTTTTGCCGTACTGGTTGCCCAAGAGGATACTGAGAAGTTCAAAAAAATGTTCGCGGACCGAAACTTCCAAAAAGTGGAACGCTACGATATGAATGCAAAAGCCCCAGGTGAAAGCTCCCATAGGACCAGACTGTGGAGGGATTTGTATGTAGTTACTTCGGTCACTTCGATACAATTTTAAATTTTTGAGCGGTGCTTAAAAATTTAAAATCACTCAGTAACCTTAGAATCTTTAGTTGGTTAAACAGGGTTAATGCGTAATTTTTTTACGTTGCAAACTTTCTTCTTCCCCATAACTGTATGTTGTAAAACAGCCAGCCCAGCAGTCCACCAAAGAACATTCCCGTAATAATATCCAATGGATAATGAACCCCAAGATATATACGGCTATAGGCAGTTAGTACCGCCCAAAAAAGTAAAAGGAATGGCAGGTATCTGTACCATTTTTGCAGGATGAGACCCAGGAAAACAGCGGCTCCCATACTACTGGCAGCGTGTGCAGAGAAATAGCCGTAACGTCCACAACCATCTGCTACAAAGCGCATAACTTCCTGCAAAGTCTCTACCCTACACGGTCGCGGGCGTTGAAAAAGTACGTATTTAAAAAGGTTGGCCAATTGGTCTGTTGCAGTGATGAGCAATGCTGCACATACTAAAATTACCAAGGTCCCTTTTAATTTGAAGTGTTTGTAAATCATGAACAGCAATACAAGGTATAGAGGGATGGACGACCATTTTTCGGTCACGAAACGCCAAAATCCGTCCCAGCGATCGCTTCCCAAGTTGTTCAGGAATAGAAATAGTTCGGTATCGTATTCCAAGAGTTGTTCAATCATCTTCGTAGCGTGCTACTTCGCGGTCGTAAAATTCGGTTGCCTCTTTTATGTAGTTTTCTGCTTCGGTTTCCAGTTCTTTCTGGTCGTGATTGTCAAATTCCTCAAGCCATTCCACTTCATCATTTTCAAGATTGATGACAAAACGGGGGAATTCAGTATGTACTACGTAGATGGCGTTGGGAAAATCGGTATTGTCGCCTAGGATATATTTTGGAAGCTCCATAGATTGGGTTGCTAAAATTTCAGTGTAAAATTACACAAAAAATCCCGAGCTATGCGCCCGGGATGTAGTTCAAAATTTGAAAGAGCCTATTATTCCTTTACAATTTTCCTAATAATATGTTTTCCATTTGAATTCGTAAATTTCAACAAGTAGATCCCCGACGTTAGTCCTGTGAGAGAAATTTCTGTTAGGGTCTTATCAACTTTTTGGGCCTTAATGGATGCTCCTAGAGCATCATATATTGCAAACTCACTAACCTGAAAGTTGTCGGTTTGAATCTTAACTATATCAACAGCGGGGTTGGGAAAGATTTTAAAGTCTGGATTTTCCAAAGTGATGATACCCAGCGTTGGGTTATACACACTAACTCCTTGCCAAGTAGAAAATACCATATTTCCTTCTGCATTTTCGGCAATGCCTCGTATCCTGTTACTGGACAAGCCGTCTGCTTCGGTTAACTGTAAAAAATCAGTTCCATCAAAGATGAACAATCCCGCACTCTCGCCTCCAAAATAAATATTTCCGTTACTATCGCTCTCAATTTTTCTTATTGCATCTGTTACTTCAGTGAATGTGGTAAAAGTTGTGCCATCAAAACGAGTGACACCCGGGTTATCAAACTCAAATCCTCCAAACCAATAATTTCCATCTTGGTCTTGATGTACTGCAAACAAATCATTAGTAACAAGACCATCGGTCACTGTAAATCTTGTGAAGTTAGTTCCATCAAAAGTAAAGGCACCATCGGTGGTAGCTAACCAAGTAAGCCCACTGGCATCTGTTAGAACTTCTCTAGGAGCTCCTGTGAGTCCTTCGTTTGGTCCATAATTGACAAAGTTTGTGCCATCAAATCTTGATAATCCATTATTGGTGGCTATCCAGATATCTCCATTGGTTGCTTCGGCAAAATTGAACACATCAGGCCCTGCAAGTCCATCTACTGTAGTATAATTTGTCCAAGATGTTCCATCGAAGATTTCAAAACCTTCGGCATCTACATCTAAAAACAACCCAAAATACAGGTCTCCAGAAGTACTTTGAAAAACCCCTCTATGCTGAAATCCCACTGAGCCATCCGTAGGCCCATAGGTTTGCCATGTAGTTCCATCAAAGGATGCAATTCCTGGTGTACCATCTACAGCCCAAGAGGTGACCCAATAATTATTGTTATCATCTACTATAAGGTCTGCCAACAAGGCTTCAATCCCAATATCGTTTAAAGAATAATTTGTAAATGACTGTGCATTTACAACAAGTGAATACATACCTATCAATACGAGTACTAATTTTTTCATGATTTTAGTTTTTTGGTTACTAATACCTCGAAACTATTGGATAACCAGCACTTTAACAAAGGGTTTATCACCTGTTTTATGAATAAGGAGTCGTTATTTATAAATGAAGATGCACGCTTTTATGACTCTATGGTTAGCTTTTTGGAAAGGTAATGAAACCTAACAAACAACATCAGCCCAGAAGCCGTAAGACCCGCTAGAAGGCCAATCCATATGCCAGAACTTGCGTAAGCTGTGTGCATACTCAAATAATAAGAAATAGGAAACCCAATGCACCAGTAAGCGATAAACGTGATTACGGTAGGTATTTTTACGTCCTGCATCCCGCGCAGGGCACCCAGAGCTACTACTTGTAAAGTATCGCTTATTTGAAACACTGCTGATATGAGCAACAATTTTGCAGCAATGGAAGCCACCTGAAAGTTATCTACCGCTTCCAGTTCGTTATCGTAGTCTAGATACAATTTAGGCAGTGCCTCATGGAAAAGCACAAAAAGCAGTGCAAAAACAACTGCTAAGATCGTAGAGATTAAAAATATGGAAAGTGCAATGCGGCGTAATTCTATAAAGCGTTTCAGTCCTTTCTGGTTGCCCACCCGTATCATTGCTACTACACTAAAGCCCATGGCCACCATAAAAGTCATAGAAGATAGGTTTAGCGCAATCTGGTTGGCCGCCTGTGGGTTCTTCCCCAATATCCCTGAGAGCCAAATAGCACTGGTAAAGATGGCAACCTCAAAAAACATTTGCAATGCCGACGGAAAACCCAAACTGAGGAGTTTCTTCAGCATTTTTTTAGAAAGAGAAAACAGTTTTATATGCAACACATAGTCCTTTGCCTTATAGTGCCTTGAGAGGACAAACCATAAATATCCTACCATAATGACCCGGGAGGCCAAAGTCCCTATTGCCGCTCCCACTACACCCAGTGCTGGCATCCCGAACTTCCCAAAAATAAAAATATAGTTTAAAACTATATTTACCACATTGGCGGCAATGGTAGCGTACATAGGATATCGCGTTAACGACAACCCATCGCTAAATTGCTTAAAAGCCTGAAAAACAATGAGCGGTACCAACGAAATGGCAACGAGGTTTAAATAGGGCATAGCCAAATCCACAACCTCTGGCGGCTGGTCCATAGCGTACATCAATGGCTTAGCAATAAAAACGGTTAAAAAAAGTAGCACCCCCAACACCGAACACAAAAACAACCCATGCTTGAAAGCAGATTTTCCCGCATCAAAATTGTTTTCCCCATCGGCCTCGGCAACCAAAGGAGTGATGGCGGTGGAAAAGCCAATTCCCAAACTCATGGCCACAAACATAAAGCTATTGCCCAGAGATACCGCAGCCAGTTCTGCTGTTCCCAACTGTCCCACCATAATGTTATCTACCAGCTGCACCACCGTATGCCCCAACATTCCCAAAATAACAGGAGTAGCCAGACGGATGTTGTATTTAAATTCTTTGGTATATTGCTGGAGCAAAATGCGGTGATTTTTGGCAAAGTTAGAAAACCGCTGTCCTAAAAAAAGCACTTAGCGCATATAAATTTTTTGAACTACTATGGAAAAACATAGAGACGGCATTCGCATTTATCTTATCATCATAAGCATAGTTTGGTTTATTTCCCTGTTCCCCGCTCTGTTCATGGCAATGTTCTCTCCCATGATGTTCGATGCCCCGGGTTCTGAAACCAGCTCTTGGACCATCGCGGCAGCCAGTGTTATGCTTAGTTATCCGCTTGTGGCAGTGCTGGGAATTATCTTTTCTTGGGTCTTTTTTGCGAAAAACAAATTGAAAACCGCACTGGTCTTTAGTTTACTGCCCGTAGTCTGGATAGGGCTTAACATTAGCATCTGGGTGTGTATTGAATTGTTCTGCGACGGAAAATTTACGTGCTAAAGATGAATACAGCCCACTATTTTTTGAAAGCTCCCCTACTGAAACTTCCCAGAGCAGAGTTCCCCTTTCCCTTTTTCGAGATTTCAGAAATAAAAGGACATAGCATAGCATTCCCATCTGAAAAGATGCTGGGAAAACAGGCTGAATTTTTATTTGAAAGCTGGCTGAACCATTCACAACGGTATCAAGAAATAGCTAAGAACATACAAATACAGGGAGCTACCGAAACTTTGGGAGAACTGGATTACATCGTTCGGGATACCGAAACCAAACAAACACTCCATATAGAACTGGCTTGCAAATTTTACCTATTGGACGAAACCCTTGGCAAGCATACCACCCAGCAATGGATTGGCCCCAACCGAAAAGACACACTGGTGGACAAACTCACAAAAATGGAAACCAAGCAGTTCCCTTTGTTACATCGTAGGGAAACCGTACAGACTTTAGAACACTTCTCAATTAATATATCGAATATACAGCAACAGTACTGCATCAAGGCTTTTGTGTTTGTGCCAAAAGGATATGCAGTACAAAACCTCCCAAGGCATTTCCAGGATTGTGTGGTGGGACATTATATTTCTGAAAGTGAATTTAAAACTGAAAAAGACACAAGCGCACGGTATACCCTTCCACAGAAGAGAGAGTGGTTGCTACCGCCCGAAAGTTTGGATAACTGGATGTCATTTCAGGAAGCTAAAACAGTTATAAGCCAATCGATCTCTGAAAAACGCTCGCCCTTGGTCTATAAAAAAATTGGGGGGACCTTAGAGCGGTTTTTTGTGGTATGGTGGTAGCTATCTTATTGTTTTCTTACTTTCAATTGTTATTGGGGACCCTTCGGCGAGCATCACCGAGGCAGGTGTCGCAGCATTCAGAAAACGGAATTCCTCTCCGTATTCTTTGGCGAAATCTGTTTCAATCGTATAGTTTTTCACGTCGTAAACATCCCATTTTGGATGTGTCACTTCGTATTCGGTAGTTTTGTTTTTAGAGGTTTTGTTATACCCCCAATAGTGTTCGGTGATAAACTCGTCTTGAGAATTTTGGGTGATGGGTCTAGCTCCTTTTTCTGAAATTATCTCGAACGAGAACCATTGCTGTTTGTTTTTCCAACGATACGCTGTACGAAGTTCTCCATTATTTTCTTCCCAAATATGGTTCATTTTCCGCGTTTCGTATACTTCGTTATACACCGTGTTAGCAACAAAACTAATAGCATGTTTTGGCACAATTTCTTTAATAAAGACCACACCTCGCTTCCACAAACCGTTTTCTTTAAACCGAACATAAAAACGGAGGTTTACTTCCTCAAAGTTTATGTGACCGGGGATTTTCATCCCCAGCAACTTCACGTTTCTGAACATAAAGCCAACAAGACTCACAAAGCAAGTTCCCTTGTATAGATCCAGTTCTGTTTTAAAAGGCACGAACGGCTTTAATATTTCAGGATCAATACTATAATTTGCAAATGCAAGTCTTCGCCACTCTGCGGTTAAAAAACTCATATCTAGTTTTTTACCTCGGTAGTTTCATTTTTAATGCCGTATTTATCGATAAGGTACACCAAGCTTGCCATAGTGGCTCCTCCCAATTCCAGTTCACGCTTGTTCACGGCATCGAAGGTATCGTTGGCGGCGTGATGGTAATCGAAATACCGCTGGGAGTCTGGACGCAGTCCTGCCAAGACCACCGTACCATCCTTTAGCGGACCGATGTCTGCCCCACTGCCTCCTTTTTCAAAAAAGTGGATCAAATACGGTTTGAACAAAGGTTTCCAGCTTTCAATCTGTTTAAAGTTGGCGTCATCTGTATCAAAAGAGAACCCGCGTGGGGTAAAGCCACCAGCATCACTCTCTAGGGCGAAGATGTGTTTTTCGTTTTTCAACCTAGCTTCTTCGGCATATTTGCGTCCACCGCGCAATCCGTTTTCCTCGTTCATAAACAATACTACCCGTATACTGTGCTTAGGCTTATAGTTGGTTTGCTTTAGCAATCGTAACACTTCCATAGATTGTACACAACCCGCACCATCGTCATGGGCTCCATCCCCCAGATCCCAAGAGTCCAGGTGTCCTCCAACCACAATATATTTATTGGGGTATACACTACCTGTAATCTCGCCAATCACGTTATAGGATTCTACATCTTCGTGTGTCTGGCAGCTTTGTTTAAAATAAAATTTCAGGTCTGGTTTTAGCGAGAGGGCATTGCTCAGGTAATCGGCATCGTTAGTACTAATGGCACAGGCCGGGATACGCTGCCCTGGTGGGGTGTCTCCATAGCTCATTGAACCTGTATGTGGAAAGTCGTCTTGACGCAAATTCATAGAACGCACTACAATCCCCACGGCACCGTATTTTGCGGCCTCCATAGCCCCGGCGTACCGCTGATCTACGCAACCTCCATAGGCTTCAAAAGTTTGGATAAGATCTGCTTGCATGGGGCGATTGTAAAATACAATCTTCCCTTCAATCTGTTCACGACCGAAGCGTTCCAGATCTTCAAAGTTCTGTACTTCTATCACTTCGGTTTTTAGGCCTGTGGGCGGGGTTGGCACTGAGCCTCCCAAGGCACAAATATTCACTACCGAAGTCCTTCCCGGTGCAGTTTCTATATAGGCATATTCCTTAAAGCCACGTGTCCATTTAGGTACCATAACGGGTTGTAACCATACTTTATCCAAGCCAAGTTCGTTCAGTTCCTTTTCGGTATAGCGCACAGCACGGTCTGCCTGAACGGAGCCAGAAAGACGGCCTCCAATTTCGTTACTTAAGTAATCCAGCCAATCGTAACTTTTGCCGTTCAATAGGGCTACATCGAATATATTTCGAAGTTGGGTAGAATCTGCTTTGTTTACTTTTTGGGCGGTTGCTGAGGCTGTTATTGCGGTGATGGCAAGTAAAAGAAATATCTTTTTCATAGTAATAAATATAGTTCAAGAAATTAAACCGAATTGGTAATGCTACGTCCTGTAAACAATGACGTGTAAATGTATCAATAATTACAGAAAGCTAAAATTACTCGTTTTGGAGTTGGTCTTTAAACTCTTCGATACGAGCCTTTACATCGGCGTCCAGTTCGGGTTCTTTGATGTCTTTGTATTTTTCAAGTTCTTCCAGCAATATGGATGCCACAATATATCGTGCGGCAGGTTTATCATCGGCCGGGATCGCGTACCAAGGGGCGTGGGGGTGTGACGTTCGGTTCAAAATATCTTCGTAGCAATCCATGTAAGAATCCCAAAGTTTTCGCTCCTTGAGATCTCCCGGAGAGAATTTCCAGTGTTTGTTGGGTTTGTTCAACCTGCGCAGTAACCGGTTTTTTTGTTCTTCTTTAGAGAGGTTGAGGAAGAATTTAAAGATGAGTGTTCCATTTTCGGCAATGGTTCTTTCAAAATTATTGATCTGTTCGAAACGCTTGTCCCAAAATTCTTTGTCTATATCTGCAACACTGTTTACATCGGGAAGGTTTTCGCCCAAGATGTATTCGGGATGGACGCGCGTAACCAGTACATTTTCGTAATGTGTCCTATTGAAAACACCAAACTTGCCACGTGCGGGTAATGCAATGTAATGGCGCCATAGATAATCATGGTTTTTCTCCAGCTCGGTGGGTACTTTAAAACTATGCACAACCACACCACGTGCATTAAAATCTTTGAAAACCTCACGAATCAAACTATCCTTTCCTGCGGTATCCATTCCCTGTAGACATACCAGTACGGCGTATTTTCCGTGGGCATAGAGGGTATCCTGTAGTTCACCAAGTTTTTCTCGAGTTTTTTCCAGTTCTTTTTCAAGCTTTTTTTTTGAAGCACCAAAATCCTCGTGGCTCTTTAAGTCTGAAATCTTAGTACTCCCAACTACTTTGTAGTTTGAAATAGATACTTCCATATATTTTTTATTTTCTTGCTGGTTCAAAAATTTAGTATTCCCCACCCAGAATTGCGAAAAGCAATTCTGATCTCCCCGAAAGGGAGGCAACAGGTAATTTTAATAAAGTTTATTTACTAGCAAATAGTTTTACGTCTTCTTCGCTTACTTCGGTACCACCCAAGATAATCAATCGTTCTACTACGTTCCTGAGTTCCCTAATGTTACCGGTCCAGTCGTACTCCTTTAATTTTTTTAAGGCCTTGTCTGAAAATTTCTTTTGTCCCGTACCGTGTTCCGAGGCTATTTTTTGCGTAAAATAATCTACCAATACCGGGATATCGTCACGGCGCTCGTTGAGTGGCGGGACTTTAATAAGTATCACGGCCAGACGGTGGTATAGATCCTCACGAAAGCTACCCTCTTCTATTTCCTTTTTTAAATTTTTGTTAGTTGCCGCTAGTACGCGCACATCTACTTTTATATCCTTATCGCTCCCTACGCGCTGTACCTTATTTTCCTGAAGGGCACGTAATACTTTTGCTTGGGCTGGAAGACTCATATCCCCTACTTCATCTAGGAAGATAGTACCTCCATTCGCAGCTTCGAATTTTCCTGCACGGTCCTTGTTTGCCGAGGTAAAGGCCCCCTTGACGTGCCCAAAGAGTTCGCTCTCTATCAATTCACTGGGAATTGCTGCACAGTTTACCTCAATCATGGGTCCTTTGTTTCTTTCGCTTTTCTGGTGCAACCAGTGGGCCACAAGTTCTTTCCCGGTACCATTGGGACCTGTAATGAGAACACGAGCCTCTGTAGGAGCTACCTTCTCTATCATTTCCTTTATATGTACAATCGCATCGCTCTCTCCTACCATTTCGTAATTCTTGCTCACTTTTTTCTTGAGGCGGGTATTTTCTACCACAAGTTCCTTACGGTCTAAAGCTATACGTACGGTGTTTAGCAAACGGTTAAGGTCTGGTGGTTTTGAAATATAATCGAATGCCCCCAGGCGCATGGTGTTTACAGCGGTATCAAGATCGCCATGGCCAGAGATCATGACCACGGGGGTTTCTGGCTTTATTTTTTTTATGGCTTCCAAGACTTCCACCCCGTCCATCTTGGGCATTTTTATATCGCAAAGCACGAGGTCGAAATCTTCTTTCTTGATCAATTCGGTTCCAGCCAGTCCGTCTTCGGCCTCGGTGACTTGGTAGGTTTTACTTTCTTCAGAAAGTATTTTTACGAGCACCCTGCGTATGGCTGCTTCATCTTCAATAATAAGTATCTTGGACATTTTTTAAATTTTAACTTTTAAGCCACCCCTGCTGTAAAAGGTGTTGGTATCGTTTATGGTAAATACATCGTCACCATTGCTGTCGCGCAAGCGTATGTCATTGATAAGTGTATGGCCTGCATACACGTAAAACACAAAATGATCTATAAACTCCCACTCGTATCCCAACCCGGAGAGCAAGGTTGTCATAGAGACATTCTCGGCTATGGTTTGTGTATTATCTACAGGTTCGTTCTCTTGTATATTCGAGAAAAACCCATCCAAGGTGATAAATCCCTGTAATTTCATGTTTTTAACAAACTCGTACTTGATATTGGATTTAGGCACTCCAGCTGTATAGGTCCATTTAGGCGCAAATTCTCTATAATAATTCACAAAAGGTAGTGGGAAAGGCCTTCCCGCAGTGGTTGAATAATTCAAACCCAAAATCAGGCGCCACGGTTTGTCGGGTGGGTTTTCTAGGTTTTCGCCAGTACGGTCTTTTATAAAGTAAAAACTTCCTCCAAATATCAGGTCGTCCCGTATTATATCTCCTGTTGAAAAATTTGATGCTAGCCTAGCCTCGCCTTGTAGTGCATATCGCCAACCGCTTTCCAACTTGTCTGTAAACCCTATGGTAAGCACCATATTCTGAAAACGTTCGTTATCAGATATACTGAATGGTAACGAGTCCTGTAATTTTAAATGTACGTTTCTGTATTCGAGACCCGTAACCAGATAGGCATCGTCGTCCAACTGGATCGGTATGTTTATAAATGCCCTTGCCCTCCTAAAAGAGTTGTCCGAATCTTTTTGTGGAAAATAGGTGTATTCAACCCTGGCAAGATCTGTAAGTTGAGCAAATGTGGGGATTGTTATTGTTACCATAGCCAACAGGAACAATAACGGGATAGGTTTAAATCTTAAATTCATAAAGGGTATTTTCTGAATGTTAAAATTACATAACCTAATTTAATCCTACTGTTAGCGTTGTCATAAAATAACGTAAGCCTACTCTTTGGGGTTTGGTACGTTTTGGGTGAACAAATGCACATCGCGCTGAGGGAAAGGAATGGTAACATTGTTTTCACGGAAGAGCCTGTCTATCGTAAACCGTATCTCACTCTTTATCTTGGGGTCTACGAAACTATCGTTTATAAAGAAATGAACACTGAACACTAGTGCCGAATCCCCAAAATCCTCAAACAAGACAAAGGGTTTTGGACTCTTTAATACGCCGCTCTGCTTTTCAACACTGCGCAACAACAGTTCCTTTACCTTTGCAGTTTCGCTGCCATAGGCAACGCCAACCCTTACAAATTCCCTAGTGGACCTATGGTTTTGGGTGTAGTTGAAAACAAGGTCACTAATAAACTTATGGTTGGGAATGATAATGATTTTGTCGTCCCGGGTTATGGCTCTTGTAGTCCTTAGCTTTATATCGATAACCCGCCCTACTTTTCCCTCTACTTCAATGATATCTCCTACCAGCAGTGATTTATCCACAATTATAAAGATGCCTCCAATTACGTCTTGGAACAGTTCCTGCAAGGCCAACCCTAATCCTACCAGCAGGGCTGCCGAGGCGGCGAGAAAAGGTGTTACATTAAAGCCTGCAAGGCTTAGGGTTGCAAAAACTACAATTACATAAACAATGTATTTAATAAACTTGAAGACGCTGATAAACTTTAGCTTATCGGGTTCGGCCATTCTTCGGGTAAATAATTTTCTTATCCATTTAAGCAAAAAGCTGGCCACCAAAAAGGAAATGGTCACAACCAGTATAAGCCCTACGGTAATGTGAATCTCCTTGTCACCTTCGCCAAAATGAATACCGAGATTGAGGAATTCCTTGATGGCTCCCCAGATATCCTCTTTTACAACTTCTTCAATTTTTTCGGTAACTTTTTCTGCCTCTTGAACCATTGCTAATATTTAAGCCATTTTGCCAATTCTTTGTAGCTTGCTTTTTTTCCGTACATTAAAATCCCTACACGATAAATCTTTGCAGCGAACCAAACGGTGCCAATAAAGGTAGCAAATAAAATAACTACCGAAAGTATTTGTTGCCACAACGGCACCCCAAACGGGATACGCATTAACATAACAACTGGAGAGGTAAATGGGATGTACGAAAATACTTGGCTAACCGTGCCGTGTGGATTGTCTATCACCGTGAAAAAACCAACATAAACTGCCAAGATCAAAGGCATAAGCAATGGCAACATAAACTGCTGGGTGTCCGTCTCACTATCTACCGCAGCACCTATGGCGGCATACAGGGACGCATATAACAAATACCCCCCAACGAAAAACAATAGGAACATAATTACCAAATTGGCAATGGGGAGTTTTTGTATTTCAAGAATAGCATCGGTAACGATAGATTGTAACCCAGAATCCTGGGTCTGTGCCATAGCCTCCATTTGCTGCTCTTGAATCGCGGTTAAATCTATGCCAAACACTACGGGAACAATGGCCGAGAGTACTCCAAGCAATATCACCCAAGCAGCGAACTGTGTGACACCCGCAAGAGAAGTTCCAATAATTTTGCCCAACAATAATTTTATAGGTTTTACTGAAGATATGATCACTTCAATAATTCGGCTGGTTTTCTCTTCAATGACGCTACGCATTATCATATTCCCATAAATAATGATAAACATAAAGAGCAAATACCCTGCTGCACCTCCAAAAACAAGCTTAATCCCCGAGCCCAATTTTGAGGTTTCTTCCCCTTTGAAGGTTTCCAGTTTGGTATCAACTTTTACACGTAATTCCTTGATTTTTTCGGCATCATAATTTGAGGCGTTCAGTTTTATGGTGTTGGCCTTATCACGAATGGCGCTCTCAATGTCGCCAATGGTCCCTAGGGATGGAGAGTCTTCAGAATAGAAGGTGATGCTCTTTGCCAGTTCGTCAATGTTTTCGTTTTTCGGGATGTACAGCAAACCGTAGTCACCACTTTTTTCGGTCTTTGCCTTGGCTTGATCCAATGAAAGACTTTCCAAGCGGTTGTATTTTAAGTTATCGGTATCTTCAAACTGTGAGGCGAATAAACTACTCTCGTCCAGTACGTTTATGATACGCACCTTGTCATTATTAACTTGGGAGAGATACCCCACCAGAGAGAAAAGCCCTATCATAATAACAGGACTCAAAAAAGTCATTATTATGAACGATTTGTTACGAACCTTAGTAAGGTATTCTCTTTTTATAATGAGTTGTAAATGGTTCATATTGCTGAAATGTTAGTTGTTGTTTACAGTTTCGATAAAAATATCGTTGGCGCTCGGGATCACTTCCACAAAGTGAGTAAGCTGTCCTTGGGTAGCCAAGTAGCCCACTAGGTCGTTTGCCGAAGCAGTTTCAGGAATCTGGATCTTGTACTGAAGCTCATCGTTAATGGTCTTGAAGGTTGCGGGCGATACTTCAAATTTTTCTTTGAGCCTGGTACTTACCATTTCAGCATTTTGGGCCACTAGACCCACTTCGTAGGTATTGTTTTTGTAGGCGCGCTTGATATCGATCAATTTACCGTCCAATATTTTGTTGGATTTGTTGATGAGCGCAATATGGTCGCACATTTCCTCGACAGATTCCATACGGTGGGTTGAAAAGATAACCGTGGCTCCATCTTCCCGAAGTTTTAAAATTTCATCTTTTATAAGATTGGCATTAATTGGATCGAAACCACTAAAGGGTTCATCAAAAATAAGCAGTTTGGGTTCGTGCAGGACCGTTACCACGAACTGTATTTTTTGAGCCATACCCTTGGAAAGCTCTTGTATCTTCTTGTTCCACCAATCACCTATCTCCAAACGGTCGAACCAATATTTTAGTTTGGTTTTGGCTTCATCTTTAGAAAGTCCTTTAAGCTGCGCGAGGTAGAGTGCCTGCTCGCCAACTTTCATAGATTTATAGAGGCCGCGTTCTTCTGGCAAGTATCCTATGTGCTGTATATGGTGTGGCTGTAAGGCTTCTCCATCCAAGAATACCTTTCCAGTATCTGGCATTGTAATTTGGTTGATAATGCGTATAAACGTAGTCTTACCAGCACCGTTGGGTCCCAGCAATCCAAAGATACTTCCTTTAGGCACCTCGATGGATACATCGTTAAGTGCTTTAAATTCTCCAAAAGATTTAGAAACGTTTTGTGCTACAAGTAATTTTTCCATAGATTTTTTACGTGGTGTAAATATAAAGGTTTGTAGGTTCTGAAGCTATTCTTGAAACATTGAAATATTTATAGCAGTTAGTAGCAATTCCTAGCGTTTTGTTACGGTTATTCCCAAAACAAAAACCCACCCTCGAAACATATCAAGGATGGGAAAAAAAATTGCTATGAAAAAGAAAAATATCACTTAAAGAATTAAGCGATATCCAAATATAGGTAAAATTAATTAATTAACGTTTATTTAAGAAAACATATCTTTTACTTTCTCGAAAAACGACTTGTCCTCTTTTTCCGGATTGGGTTTAAAATGATCGTCTGCACTCATTTTCTCGAAAAATTCTTTTTGTTCCTTAGATAGGGATTTTGGTGTCCACACATTTACGTGTACCAACAAATCTCCAGTTCCGTAGCCGTTAATACTAGGAATACCCTTGTTGCGAAGTCTGAGGATTTTTCCACTTTGCACGCCTGGTTCAATTTTTATGCGCACTTTTCCGGTAACGGTATCAATTTCTTTTGATGCTCCCAAAGCAGCTTCAGAAAAACTTATGTAAAGATCGTAATGTAAGTTGTCCCCTTCACGCTGTAGGCTTGGGTGTGGTTTTTCTTCAATAGCAACCAAAAGATCTCCAGCTATACCATTTCCTGGGGCATCGTTTCCTTTTCCAGAAACCTTGAGCTGCATACCATCTACCACACCAGCAGGTATTTTTATACTCACGGTTTCCTCCGTGGCCAACATACCCTGCGCGTCTGCATTGGCTGGTTTTTTATCGATAATCTGCCCAGCACCCCCACAGGTACTACAGGGCGCAGAAGTTTGCATACGACCCAGAATAGTATTTTGCACACGGGTTACCTGCCCAGCACCGTTACAAGTTGTACAGGTTTTGTAAGTGGTTCCCTGTGCTTGTTTCTTGCGCTTTACCTTAATTTTTTTCTCTACTCCGTTGGCAATTTCCTCCAGTGTCAATTTCACACGAATGCGCAAATTGCTACCTTTTACGGTACGACGACCACCGCCACCAAAACCGCTAAAGCCACTAAAACCGCCGCCACCGCCAAAGGCACCGCCAAAGATGTCTCCAAACTGGCTAAATATGTCTTCCATATTCATACCGCCACCTCCAAAACCACCTCCTTCAAAGGCTTGGTGACCATACTGGTCGTAACGAGCTTTTTTATTAGGGTCGCTCAATACTTCATAGGCTTCGGCTGCTTTCTTAAATTTTTCTTCTGCTGTTTTATCTCCCGGGTTTTTGTCCGGATGGTACTCTATCGCTTTTTTCCGATAGGCTTTCTTGATTTCGGCCGCAGAGGCATTCTTATTGATTCCTAGTATATCGTAAAAGTCTTCTTTCATTATCTATTCCCACGCAGTGGGTACGGTTTACTTATTTCTTATACTTTAAGCTATATATTATTGTCCTATTACCACTTTTGGGTAGCGAATAATTTTATCGCCTAGCTTATAGCCTTTCTCTACCACGTCTATAATTTTTCCCTTCATGTTATTTTCGGGTGCTGGGATTTGCGTGATGGCTTCGTGGATCTCTGCATCAAAGGTATCGCCCTGTTTGGTTTCAAGTGGTTCAAGGCCTTTAAGCTTCAAGGTTTCCCTCAGTTTTAGATTAATGAGGTTTACACCTTTAAAATGTTCGTCGTCCTCACTTTTTTTGATTTCGGCCAAGGCACGGTCAAAATCGTCCAAGATGGGAAGTATTGCAACCATTACTTCCTGTCCTGCTGTTTTAAAAAGCTCCAAACGTTCACGACTGGTTCGCTTTTTATAGTTTTCAAATTCTGCAAATAGGCGTAAATACCTATCTTTTTCTGCAGCTACTTCCTCTTTTAATTTTGAAACCTCATCTACCTTCGCTTCGGCAGTTTTCGTTTCTTTGGCAACAGGATCTTTTTCAACTTCTTGTGTGGCAGTTTCACCCTGGGGCTGTTGCTCCTCGTTTATTTTATCTTTCTTGCTCATAAAAGCGTGTCTTTTTTAATTTTCCTGAAAGTTGCAAAAGTACTGCCATTTCAGTAGAAATGTCAAAATGTCACCACATTTATTTAATATAACTTTAAGATTGAATTTTGCGAGAAAAGGTAATTTTGAAGTCGAATCAATTATAATTGAAAAATCATGAAAAAATCAACCATCTTACTAGCTGTTACATTTTGTACAGCTTTCACATTTACATCCTGTAACGAAACCAAAGAGAAAAAGACCGAAACTGAAGCAGTTGCCGAAGCAGAGGAAACAGCCGAGGCCTATATGGTAAACGCAGAAAAATCTGTCATTAATTGGTCCGGGAGCAAGCCCACTGGGACGCACACCGGTACAATTTCTCTTAATAGCGGAGAAGTGTTGGTGAATGATAGAACCATAGAGGCTGGTTCATTTTCAATAGACATGAAAAGTATCACCGTAACCGATCTTGACGCAGGTGACGGCAAGGAAAATCTTG
The DNA here is from genome assembly GCF_003353425.1 of Marinirhabdus gelatinilytica. GTDB lineage: Bacteria > Bacteroidota > Bacteroidia > Flavobacteriales > Flavobacteriaceae > Marinirhabdus > Marinirhabdus gelatinilytica. The sequence goes on along the minus strand of NZ_QRAO01000004.1, from coordinate 127,067 downwards.
AAGCCCACCTTATGGGAACGGTTGAGGGGAAAGAGGGAGACTTTTTTAACGCCAACAAGTTTCCAACGGCAACTTTCGAGATTACCAGCATTGAAGGCAACCAATACAAGCCAACCGTGAAAGGTAACTTAACCATAAAGGACAAAACAAACCCAGTTTCTTTTAACGCTACGGTTTCTTACCCTGGGGAAACATTATTCCTAAAAAGTGAGAAATTTACAATAGACCGTACACTATGGGATGTAAACTATGGGTCAAAATCTATCTTTGATAATCTTGGAGATAAATTCATTAGTGACGATATGGAGTTGCAAGTAGAGCTCCACGCATCTAAAGAATAACTAACAAATTTTAATAAGGAAAAGCTGTAAAGGAAACTTCGCAGCTTTTTTTTATACCAATTTTTTAATGGCGTAGTTAATATTCACGAACATAAAGTTATAGCCGGTAGCTTCAATTTTTTTACAGCTTACCAGTTGCCCTTTAAGCACTAAGTTGGCCATTTGTCCTAGCACCAATTTAAGCACCCAGCCCGGCACATTGGGCAACCAAATATTCTTGTTGAGAGCGGCAGCTATCTTAAAGGTAAGGTTTTTATTGGTCACTGGATTGGGTGCTACTGCATTGTACACTCCGTCCAAACCATTTTTTAAAATGTGCAAGTAAATAGATGTGATATCGTTTAAGTGAATCCACGAAATCCATTGCTCGCCGCTACCCAAGGGAGCTCCAAATCCTTTTTCAATGGGTTCCATTATTTTAGGGAAAGCACCTTCTTCTTCAGCAAAAACTACTCCTGTGCGTATTTTTGCCACCCGTATCCCCAATGTCTCAAATTGATCTGCAGCAGCCTCCCAGGCTATCACCACTTCTCCCAGGAAATCCCTGGAAACCTCACTGCTATTTTCAGTGTACAATTTTGTAGGATGGTTTGGATAAATACTCACACCGCTCGCGGAGATAAAATGTGATACGCTATGGTTTATGCTTTTTAATGTTTCAAATAGTAAATTGGCAGTCTGCGTTCTACTCTCAAGGATCGTTTTCTTATAGCTTTTCGTCCATCGTTTAGAAATGGTAGCACCCACCAAATTGATAATGGCAATTACATCTGTAAATGCATTGGTGTCTATTTCGTTTTCTACTGGATTCCAATAAAAGCCTTTGTAATTGGGGCGGTTTTCTATTTTTTCTCTGCTGGTGGTAAGGTAATTAACCTCTATCCCTTCTTCATGGCAATATTCGGTAAGCTGCGTGCCAATAAGTCCAGTGGCTCCGGTTATTAATATTTTCATCTCGTCATTTTTCTCTTCATACTTGCAATCACCTAAATATACAATGTTGCCAGTACAATACGATGGGGATTAACGGAACTTTAATATGAAGGAGACCTTGTGGTAATCTTGGGCATGATCCTGAGTGTTGGAGATAGAAATATGAAACTTCAATGCTTCATTGCCCCTAGTATTTTTTAAAAATCACAAATACTAGGTTGACGCCAGCATTTGTAAAAAAACACGAATGCTAAGACCTTTTTAGAGCCCTTAGCATTTGTAAAACAAAACACGAATGCTAAGACCTTTTTAGAGCTCTTAGCATTTGTAAAAAAACACGAATGCTAAGACCTTTTTAGAGCCCTTAGCATTTGTAAAAAAACACGAATGCTAAGACCTTTTTAGAGCCCTTAGCATTTCACGTTTTCCGGGTGGCCCAGGGAGTCTTTCCACAGTGAAACCTACGGATTGTAGTGCTCGCCTCACACTACCTTTTGCTGAATAGGTTACCAAAACACCGTCATTTTTTAGCGCAGTGAACATTTTACTGAAAATCTCCTCCGTCCAAAGCTCGGGCTGCACCCTTGCTCCAAAGGCATCGAAATAGATAAGGTTGAATGTATCCTTATCTGAAATTTCTGAAAAGAACTGTTTGCGCTTTAGCAATGAAAAATTTTCAATAATTTCTGTGGGGTCTTCCCAAGGAGCATTATGTAGCTTTCGAAATATTTCTTCAGGAATAGTTGTCTTTTCGGCATAGTTGAGTTTTGCAATCTCGGCAGACGATACTGGATATGCCTCTACCCCAACATAATTACAACGAATAGATTGCTCGCTAACCTCCGAAACTGTGAGCAGGGCATTGAGACCAGTGCCAAAACCTATTTCAAGTATGGAGAGAGCTGCAGGTTTGTTCGTGACAAGATAATGGTGCAAACCCTCTTTTATGAACACGTGCATAGCCTCGGCAATGGCACCGTGCTTGGAATGATATTGTTCGTTCCAGTCTGGTAGGTGAATGGTTACCGAGCCGTCCCCCGTGGTTAGGAATTCACGTTTCAAGGGTTGGTTTATTGGTTTTCTGGAAGCAAGACACCATCTGCCGTAAAGGAAAGGGTTTTCTTCGGCGTAGTAATGGCTGCTATTTCTTCATTGCTCTTTCCTGCATCCTCGGCAAAATGGCGTTGGTCCTCTACGCTCATTTCGTCCACATAGGCTTTTCCTCTCACGATCACCTCATCTCCCGCAATATCCTTTGGCATAAAGAAACCATAGTTCTTAAACTTTATCAAAGCTTCTTCATCGCCCACATCCAATCGCATCCAGCAACCCTTGTTTTGGCAAACACTGTTTACTTTGGCCTTAAACTTCACTTGCGCCGTATCGCCAGGTTTCAGGTTTTTATACTTTTCGTACATTTCTTCTTTCGTAAGAACATCTGCATCGGTTATTTTCTCGCCAAATTCTTGGTAGGCCAGGGTTTCGGTAGTTATTGTTTCAACTTCCTTCTCAACTTCAGTTTCTTTTTCAACCTTGTTATTGCACGCGGTTAATACTGCTAAGGAGAGTACTGCAAAAATTATATTTTTCATCTGGAATATTTCGTTTTGATTTTATCTTATAAGATACTGCAATTTTATGAATTTTTTGGATTTTTTTACGACTAAATTTTCGTTAATTTTGTACCCAAACGACCTTACCCTCTATGAATACAAGCACTGAACAAATTACCGTAAAAAAAGTGACCACCTCAAGATTACCAGAAGTGGATTTTGATAATCTTGTTTTTGGAAGTACATTCTCGGACCATATGTTTATGTGCGATTTTAAGGATGGGGCTTGGCAAGACGCCACCATACTTCCTTACGGGAATTTGAGTATTTCTCCAGCCGCAAAAGTATTTCACTATGGGCAAGCCGTTTTTGAAGGAATGAAGGCGTTCAAAGATGAAGACGGTAACGTATTTCTGTTTAGGCCCGAAGAAAATTTTGAGCGTATAAACAAATCGTCCAAAAGAATGGCCATTCCTGAATTCCCCAAAGCGCTTTTCTTTGAAGCCCTACACAAACTGCTGGCGTTGGATAAAGACTGGGTTAAGGGAGGTCTTGGCAACTCACTTTACATTCGCCCTTTTGCTATGGCCACGCAAGTTGGGGTCGCTGCAGCCCCAGCCAACGAATATAAGTTTATGATCTTGATGTCGCCTGTGAAAGCTTATTACACAGGAGATGTAAAAGTGACCATTGCACAAAAGTACAGTCGCTCCGCCAATGGTGGTGTGGGTGCTGCAAAAGCTGCCGGAAATTACGGAGCACAATTTTATCCTACGAATTTGGCACGGGAGAAAGGTTTCCAGCAAGTTATCTGGACCGACGCAGACGAGCACAAATATCTTGAAGAAGCGGGAACGATGAATGTTTTTTTTAGAATTAACGATACCCTTATCACCGCTCCAACCAGTGACAGGATCTTGGACGGGGTAACCCGTAAAAGTGTTCTTGCAATCGCCGAACGTGACGGCATTGAGACCGATGTAAGGCGTCTAACGGTAGGTGAACTTGTTGCTGCAGCAAAAGATGGTTCGCTCAAAGAGATTTTTGGTAGTGGCACTGCTGCCGTTATAAGCCCTGTAAGCGCCTTTGGTTATAATGACGAGATTTTTGAACTTGAAAAACCACAGGATTCATATTCGGAGAGGTTCAAAAAGGAGTTGATGGATATACAGTACAACCGTGCCCAGGACCCCTTTGGCTGGCGTTATCCCATTGCCTAATTAAATTAGGGTTTTCCTTACGCTACTTTTCCAGAATTTCTTGAATATTTGGCTTAAAATAATTGGGCCCCTTTAGCACTTTGCCATCTTCGCGGTAAATGGGTTTTCCGTTTTCACCAAGTTTACTCATATTGCTCCGCTGTATCTCGTTGAAGACTTCTTCAATCTTATGTTGCATGCCATGCTCAATAATGGTTCCGCAGAGTATATACAGCATATCGCCCAGAGCATCGGCAACTTCAACAAGATCGTTGTTGTTGGCAGCCTCTAGGTATTCTTCATTTTCCTCTCGCATGAGCTCGTAGCGCAATAGGTTTTTTTTCATTCCCAAATCTGCAGTAGGAGTTTCCTTGATCCCAAGCCCAAAAGCTGTATGGAACTGGTGTACGGCGTCTATCTTGTTTTTCATTTTGTGGTTTGTGATTCGTAATTCGTGGTAAAATTATTGAAAGCCATATTTATACTCGTGGTATTTCTGGTAAACTTTTCAACCAGTTCATCTTAATAAGCCTTATTTTTGCGGTGCTATCAATTTCAGCTTTATGATATCTACCGGACAACTTGTATTTTCCATTTGTTTTTTTGTTGCTTTTGTGATTATTGTAGCCATAAGCTACCGCAGGGATAAAAAACTGCACAAGAAATACTATAAAGGAAACGTTTGGGTGCTTGTTATTTTTGTTTTCTTTTTCTTGCTGTTGCTGGCGGCGAAGTTTCTACTAAAGGGGTAGAAATTTATTATACCATACAAAAAAATAGATTGCAATACAATTTGTAATTTTTGATTCTTCCGTATATCTTGTGGGAAGCTAAGCCCAAAACCCTCCCCAATCTTTTATTTGGAACAAGCTTGCTACCATGAAAATAAAATACCCAATAATGGGTATGTCATGGTTTTAAATAAATTTCAATTTTTGTTGTATGGTATTTCATAAGGTCGCAACTATCCCTACTGGCAACAAGAACAATCGCCAGAATACTTCTTTTACCAAAGCGAGAAGCTTTAACCATAGTCAACAATGTGCAACATTATGGTGCTGGGCAGCCTGTGGGGGGATGATGGTCTCGTTCCACAAAAGATCATCTTACTCACAGTACGACTTTGCAGTAAAGAGGTTTGATAACGAAGAAATTTATGATTATGAGTGTAATGCGTTGCCAAAACATTTCAACAAACCCCAAATGCCGAATGAATGCCTTAAACAATTGAATGGAATTTTGGTAAATGGAATCTCAAACAGCCAAAAAGATGAACTATGGACTGGACTGGTAAAGGAAATAGCTTCAAAAACACCATTGCTAATGGGCATTTCCTATAACGAAGAGGAAACCGACGGGCATTTTATAATCGTGTCACAGGTCCTTAATGGAATTTATTATGTCCATAACCCAAAGTATCCAGAAGGAGTCCAAAAAACAAAGGAATGGTTCTTTGAAGACTCAAATTTCAGCACACATGTGGATGGTGCATTTTGGAGTCACGCATTTTCAATAAAATGAATATAGAACCAAATAGATTATTGGAACTTTTAAGGGATTCTCTCTTGGAACAAGGCTTTAGTCTATTTCCCAGGATTGACACCATTAATTTACTATATCCCTGGCTTCGTTTGAGGTATGTTGATCCTAATAATGGAGAACCCATAAACTATAGCAACTGCTATCTAATTTTTATTCAGGATAACTTCAACAACACAAAGGGAATAGGAGCTAGAGTACTCCCGTACCAACAAGATGATTGTGAAATATTGTTTGTATTTAACCATGCAGATTATATTATTGAAACCATAGATAAAAACTATCCGCAAACTATAGATGATGAAACAACCCTCTCATATTGCTTTACACATATTGAAGAAATGGACTTTGTCTCTATCCATAAAAACACCATGGATAAAGAGTTAACACGAATTTACTTATAACCCACTTAAAATTTAAATTATGCACGAAAAATTAAAATCCCAAATAGTCCTAGACTGTAATGCTAGCGGAGCTCCCTTAAACAATGAATATCAAACCTTGGCAGGAAGAAGTGCCTACGGAACTTTCTACATGCTGTACCTAAAATTGAACGGCTATACTGCAAAACCCCCCAAAGATCCTAAGGAGCATGAGTACTCCTTTGAGATTTACCTTCAGAATTTTGAGGGCGCTATAACAATGGGGTTCCCATCGCAACAAAAAGTAACATTGAAAAAAGCTGACAAGACCAAATACTCTAACGAATCCCCTAAACACCAACCCGATTATGTCTTGACCATAGAGGTACAACCCTTTAACACCAACACAACCCTAAACATATCCAAAAAACTATTGGACGAATCCCTAAAGGGAAAAATAATAGATGTGGACATACAGCATAAATTCCCCCCAAATATGATATATGACAGCAACAACCCCCATAACACCCCCTATTTAGACCCCTACAAATATGTTAGGGACGGTGAAGACGTTCACTTACTAGAGTATACACTGGTTCCCAATCCTGATGAGAAAAACGTAGCCTCAAACAATAAAAAAGATTCATTAAAATTACTAGGGAAGGAACAAAAAAAGGTTCTTGAAGAAATAGATTCCAAATATCCAGACCTAAACATACTTGACAAATTTTCGAATCACATTAAAAATAAGTCATCACAAAAAGACGACGGTGATGGATACGGGAGACCGTTTACAACACAGTGTTACCCCAAAAGAGTTAGGGTTGTATAGTTTTTGAAGGAAATAGTTTTCATATCGATGCTTTTCATCTCATCTATTTGCAGTTCCCAAGTAGATGAGGTTTTACATGCTATATACATAGAGGATTTTAAAACTGCTGAAATTAAAATTGAGAAGATGCAATCTGCCAACACAGCAGAATTATGCATCTTGGAGAATTATTTACATTTTACAACTACTGGCACCCCTCTGAAAAAATGTAGCACAATTGCCAAAAGAGACGATGTTTTCTATTTATTGTCAGAGCTTAACACTGCACTACATTTATTCTATGGGGAAGGAAATGGCTTTAAGGCATATCTCAAGCTGAAAGAAACTCTTGAATTTGAAAAAAAAGAACTAAAGTCCCAATTTCTTGAAAAATTGGTACTAAAAGAAATACTGCTCTTTTTTGCGAACAATTATAGTTTTGCAGGCTCAAATAGCTATGAGCCATTTTTAAAAAAGTACGGGAACTTAGCTGAAAGCACCCTGGAAAAAGGGTTTTATTTAGTTTTCAAGTTAAGACTTCAACAAAGGTATTCGCCAAAAATATCCAATGAGGTACTCAATATATCCAGCAAGGCCCAAACGCTTCTTGAAACCCATAAACTTGATAAGCTATATGGCAGATACTTAAGCTACAAGGCCTACAATTACACAAACAACATAAACATCCCAGATAGTTCCCTATATTATTCAACCAAGGCAATTTCATACCTAAGAGAAAAACCGGGGATACACAACAAAGAACGCTTAGCGGCCGCAAGTTTAACCGCAGCAAGAGCTCTTATAGATCTTAAAAAACCAGATTCTGCCATCATAACTATCGAAAAGGCTCCCCTGCATTTGGTAAATGGTTACTTGTTAGAAAACCTCTTAGGGTTTAAATATTATTTTAAATGGTTAGCTTTTGAAGAAAAAAAACAAGTAGACAGTGTATTGAAATACAAGTTGCTGTTTTATGAACATGACTACAAGCTAAAAATTGAGGAAAACACAAAGAATATTGCAAATTTTGATGAAATATACAAAACCAATGAACTAAGGAAAGACAACCGAAACAACCTTATTATATTTCTAACAGTAAGTATTTTATCATTACTATTTTTTATTCTCATTTATAAGAATATTTCAAAAAAACGAAAAATCGCCGAACAAGAACGCGCGCTGGAAATACAAAAGAAAGAGCGTATCCTAAAGGACCAGGAATTGGCCACCATAGATGCTATGATCTCTGGACAGGAAAAAGAGCGACAACTCCTTGCCAGTGACCTTCACGACAGTGTAGGGGCGACCCTGGCAGCGGCTAAGTTGCAGTTCCACCATCTCTCCAAAAACAGGGATAAAGGTCCGCAAACTGATGAGCTTTTTGAAAAAACCAGCAAACTACTGGACGATGCCTATGCAGAGATCCGCTCCATGGCCCATGTGAAGAATAGTGGTGTAATTGCAAAAAACAGCCTTTTGCCCGCAGTGCAAAAACTGGCCAAAAATGCTTCGGGAATCAATGGTCTTCTCATAGAGGTTGAGGATTTTGGACTTGAAGAACGGTTGGAAAACACATTGGAGATTTCAGTCTTCAGGATTATACAAGAACTGGTGACCAATATTATTAAACACTCTGGGGCCACCTTGGCCTCAATTGCTATAAACCAATATAAAGATAGCTTGAACATTATTGTTGAAGATAATGGAAAAGGCTTTAAGATAAACAGCATCCATTCCAAAGATGGAATGGGGCTATATAGTCTTGAAAAACGTGTTGAGCACATGGAAGGAAGTTTTGAAGTAGACTCCTCTTTGGGCAGAGGCACCACCGTAATTATAGATATACCATTATGATAAAAGTTGCAATAGCCGAAGATCACCAATCGCTCGTGGACGGGATAAATTTACTGCTTAAGTACGAAGACGACATCTCTTTGATAGGAACAGCGAACGATGGTGAGGAATTGCTACAATTGGTTAGCAAGAAAAGGCCTCACATCATTTTAATGGATATTAAAATGCCCAAGATAGACGGCATAACAGCGACCAAAAATATACTTTCACAGTATCCTAACACCAAAGTAATTGCCTTTAGCATGTTTGACCAAGAAGAAGCCGTACAACAAATGGTAACAGCTGGTGCTAAGGGTTATCTGCTCAAAAACTCTCCCCTAGAAGAAGTTCTTACCGCAATACGGGAAGTCCATAGCGGTAATACCTTTTTTGATAAATCCATTAAGCCCGAATATGTCACCTCAAGTAGTGGAGTTTCTACAAAAAAAAGTATCCTCTCCAAGAGCGAAAGAGAAATACTCACCCTCATTGGGCAAGGAAGAACAACCAGTGAAATCGCCGCGATACGATTCACCGCCGTCTCTACAGTAGAAAAACACCGAAAAAACATGATACGAAAGCTAGGCCTCTCCGGTAAAGGCGAGCTATTGCGCTATGCACTTGAAAAAAAATACGACTTCTAATAGCAAAATCCCCATTAATGGGTATTTCAAGTTTTTAGCACCTCTCCTACTTTTGGGAAATGAGTTATACCCACAAGATTATTTCAATTTTAAAAGAGGCCGAAACACAAGATACTAGGCTGGATATCGATGAGACAATAACCATCATTAAAGCCCTTAAAAATGTAACCGAAAGCAAAAAATTAATCGAGAAAACAATTCTGCTTTTGTTTCTGGTAGAGAAAAAAACCGAAAAAATCGAACTACTGAGCCATAGAGAGTCGCAGATCTTCAGTTTGATCGGGCTTGGTTTCAGTAGCAAGGAAATCTCTTCCTTACTTGGCATTAGCAAGGAAACTGTGAGCACTCACCGAAAGAACATTATTAAAAAACTGAAGCTACAGGGCAGTGGCAAACTACAGAAAACCGCCATACAATACACCCAAAACAAGTTATCCTAAAAAAATACCCTCTAATGGGTATTTCAAGAACTAATACAAGACCATACTTTTGACCCATAACCAAAAAACCCTCAAATATGTTTAAATTAAAGTACTTATTACCCGTTTTCTTCTTGGCGGCTTTTACATTTTCATCCTGTGAAAAAGAAGATGACTCTGAGCCTGAAGAAGAGGAAGTTGTAGTTAACGAAACTTCAATAATTCCATCTTCTACAATGGGGAGACCCAACAACTATCTAGGCTGTGTAGAAATTGGTAGCCGTATCACCTCCATCGAAGTTTGGGACCACGGAACCGTAGATGGAGATATTGTTTCCATTATTGCAAACGGAAACACAATTATTGACGAAGCAACCTTGGACGGTCCAGACAATCCCATAATCCGTGACTACGATTTTGGATTTAACGGATTTAACTATGTTACCCTATTTGCCCATAACGAAGGAAGTATCCCACCCAATACCTGTACGGTAGCTATTAACGGGGTTGAGTTTGTTCTTGAAGCAAACCTTAGTACCAATGGCGCAATTGATGTAATTGTCGATGGTTTCGGCGTTGACTGTAGCGATGCTGGTGGCGGTAGTTCTGGCGGTGGTACTGGTGGAAGTGGAAACGGCGGATCTGGCGGATCTGGTGGTTCTGGCGGAAGTGGCGATCCAGAAGGAGACGTAAAATTCTGGACATCACAAGATTTTGGATGTGGTAACATTTCTGTGAACGTACCTGGTGTTGGTAGCACAACGATCTCCGGATATTTTGATTCTGGAGCTCCAGATTGCAGCAACCCAAGTGCAGGGGGTAACTTTAATGACCTCGACCCTGGGACCTATGCTTTTAACGCAAGTTGTTCCAACAGGACCTGGGACGGTAATTTTACCATTACGGCAGGAGGTTGTTTAAGGTTTCAACTACAATAAACAAACATCTTTCTAACCAAAAAAACCTCCTTGCAATAGCCACAAGGAGGTTTTCTGTTTTATGCTGATTTTATAAAAACTACTTTAGGTACGAATACTTCTCACTGTACTCTAGCATTTGCCCTTCAAAAGTCTCAGGTTGTTCTATACTGAAGCTTTCTATTTCCCCTGCATCGTTCATGGTTGGCACAATTACAGGGTTAACAAAACCACTATAAGGAGCAGACTTAAACTGTGCGTTTCTGTCCAATACTTGCTTGTGCAGGTCTTGATCTACCTTCACACCATAGTTTTCAACCAAGGCTTTTCCAGCTTCATAATCCCCTTCGGAAGTAATGCGCTGCGTCTCTTTTAACAATTGCCCGAACAGTTCACGAAGCTTATCGTAATCCTGAATGTCGTAGTATGTTTTTCCGTCCTTTTCAACTTTAGCGATCACATTATCTTCCTTACCTTTCTCATATACCCAAGCACTCACCCATTGGCGGTTACGCATATGTGCTTCTTCTACATCGTCTCCCAGCTCCAAGCGTACCAATTGACCCACTAGACCATTACGGATATACCCATCATAAGCTGCCATTCCGGTTTCTCTCCAGTTTTCAACCAAGCCCAATTCCTCAAGCTTCGGATCCATTAGGTAATAAAGACCGAATAAATCTGCACGACCTTCCTCTATGGTAGATTTGTAACTCTTCAACGTTTCCTTAGGTGTTCCCACTCCCTTGTTAATTTGTCCAGAAGCGTGCCCCACTACCTCATGCAAGGCAGTATGTAGTTTGTCTGCCAGCTGCCCATATTTCTTCTCAAGGCGAATCTCTTCCTCATCATGAGCAAATTCCTGTAAACGTCCAGAGCCTCCAGCATTGTTGTAGGCATTGATAATGTTACCCAGCGAAACTGATTTACTACCGTGCTTTTGGCGTATCCAGTTGTTATTGGGCAAGTTTACACCTATGGGAGTACTTGGCGACGCATCCCCAGCTTCTCCTGCAACAATCACCGTTTTATAGGAAACCCCTGTTACGTTGGGCTTTTTGTGCTCCTCCATTAAAGGTGAGTTGTCCTCGAACCATTGCGCTTCTTCAGATAGCACGGCCATTTTTTTGGACATATCGAAGTCTTTTATCTCTACTATTGTCTCATAAGATCCTTTGTAGCCCTTTGGGTCGTTGTACACTTCAATAAAACCGTTTATCCAGTCTATGTTACCATCGGTAGTATTTACCCAGGATACTGCATAATCGTCCCAAGTGTCCAGGCTTCCGGTTTTGTAATATTCAATCAACAAACCTAAGGTTTCGGCTTGTTTGGGGTTTTCGGCCACTCCTTTGGCTTTTTCCAGCCACTTTACGATATTCTCTATCGCTGGGCTATACAGTCCACCAATTTTATACACTTCTTCTTTTAACTGCCCATTTTCTTTCACCAAACGTGTATTAAGTCCTATTTCAATAGGTTCTTCGGCATCTACTTCCATAGCTCCGTAAAAGTTCTCAACATCGGCCGTTGTTACGTCGGGACCATAAAAGTTTATGGCGCTTTCCAGCACAATATCGGCATCTTTGCTCAGGTTTACTTTCTTACTGTCCTTGTCGTTAAAGATTACTTCAAAAGCTTCACCATCCAGCGTGCTATTGGTTTCATCTAACAATTGCCTTAAATATTCTTTGTTGAAATCTGGCTTTATCTTGGCGTTGCTATAATGGTGGTGAATTCCGTTACTGAACCAAACGCGCTTTAAATAAACTTCAAAACTTTTCCAGTCATCAGATTCCTTGTCACCTTCATACTTTTTGTATACGTTTTCAAGGGCATTCCTAATAGCCAAGTTGTGGCGGTAGTTCTGCGCCCACATGATGTCACGCCCTGCAAGACCTGCCTGCGTTAGATAGTATACCAGCTTTTGCTCTTTTAGGGTAAGGTCTTCCCAGCTTGGGATTTGGTACCGCAGTATTTTTAGGTCCGCAAACTGTTCTACCTGATAGTTAAAATCATCGGTTTTTGCAGTTGTGGTTTCTTCTTTTGGTTTCTCTTTCTTGGTATCGTCACAGGAAACGAACAGGAAACCGAAAATGGCAAGGGCCATCAACAAATAGTTCTTCATGATATGTAATTTTGGTTTTTACAAATGTAGCAAAATTTACTGCTGAAATCTTATAAACCGAAGTTAGCTTAAGAAGGGAATGCCACTAAGGTCGCAAAATTGATTATCTTAGCATCTACAACCAAAAATTATCCCGACAAATGAAAATTTTAAAATACCTCTTTTTTCTTATCCTAATATTCTTGATAGGTGGCGCTATTTACTTTGCCACCAAGGATGGCTCTTACGATGTTGCCCGGACAAAAACCATTAACGCCCCTGCCGAAGTGGTGTACAATAATGTTAAGGATTTCAAGACCTGGCAAAACTGGGGCCCGTGGATGGCCGAAGACGAGAACATAGAGATAAACTATGCCGAAAAGACCCAAGGCGAAGGTGCCTCCTATTCCTGGAAAAGCGACGTAATGGGAGATGGCTCTATGAAAACCACTAGGGTTATCCCTAATAAGGAAATGGAACAAAAAATTGTCTTTAACACACCACTGGGCGATAGTGAAAGTGATGTATACTGGAAATTTGAAGAAGGTGAAGAACCTAGTACTACCAAGGTAACTTGGGGAATGAAGGGCGAACTATCCTTTATGGATAAGGTGTTTATGAGTTTTCAGGAAGGGGATTTTGAAACCTCATTGAGCTCTATGTACGACCAAGGCCTTGAGAACCTTGACCAAGTGGTTATGGAGGAAATGAAAAAATTTGAGATAAGCGTAGACGGAATTGCACAACACGGTGGCGGGTATTATATGTACAATACCATATCGGCCAAGATGGGCGATATTGGAGCAAAGATGGGAGCCATGATGGGGCAGGTTATGGGATATATGCAATCCAACAATATAGCTATGACAGGGAAACCTTTTGCTCTATACAACCAAATTGATGAAGCCAATGGTACCGTGATCTTTTCAGCTGGTATTCCCGTTAGGGATCGTGTGATAACCCCAGAAGGGAGTACGGTGGTATCTGGTTATATGGAACCAGTTTCAGCATTAAAAACAACGCTAAAGGGTGGCTATGATAATATTCCCGCAGCCTATGCGAAAGCGCAAGAATATATGCAGCAAAACGGGCTCACTCCCCATCCTACCGCCAAGATGTTTGAAGTGTACGTTACCGATCCAAATGAAGTTCCCAACCCAGCAAACTATGTAACCGAAATTTATATGCCTGTTTTAGTGCCCGAAGAAGCTCAATAGCATGAAACAACTCCTTTTGGTTTTTTTAGGCGGAGGCTTGGGAAGTAGCTTACGCTATATAGTAGGCAACTATCTTAACAGTACGAGCAACGGCATACCCTATGGTACCTTTTTGGCCAATATTCTTGGTAGTTTTTTAATTGGAATAATACTTGGGTGGGCCGCAAGGAGTGAAGCTTTATCACAAAATACTGTACTATTTTTAGCAACCGGTTTTTGTGGTGGTTTTACTACGTTTTCAACATTTGCTTATGAAAATCATGTATTCCTAAAATCTGGCGATTTTTTCTCTTTTGCCTTTTACACGATAGGAAGTTTTATAGTTGGTTTTGCCGCAGTATTCTTAGGAATGTGGCTGGTTAAAGCATTTTAGCAAATCCCTTTGTACCATTCCAACTCAGTCGAATAAGAAAACTTGAATGAGAGCACTTTGCTTCAACTAAAAAAAAATCACAATTGTATGCCAAAAATATTTCATTAGGATATTTTTGTCGCTAAAATTGAAAAAATATGTCCCAAAAACTCACTACAATTCTGTGTTTACTACTCATTGTCTGTTCATTCCAAAACACTATTGCCCAGCGCATACGGTTCGACAAGGACAAAATGGAATTCCTGAATACTACTGAAAAAGTGAATGTTGTATTCGTCTACGACAGTCTGGTATACGATCCGGAAGTACCTGAAGCCCAATTCTTAATAAAAATGCAAGAGAAAATAGTAAAACACGGCGATGCTGAAATGGCACAGCAGTTTATGTTGGATTATCCAAAAGCAAAATTTGAGGAATGGCCCAACACATTTGTAACTGCTGTTAACCAATGGAGCGCAGACTATAAAAACGCCCCAACATTTGTAGTGGAGGACACAACAGCCAAGTACACCATGAAAGTCCACACACGATGGTTATACTTTGGATATGATGCCGGTATTGTAGACCAACCTGCAAAAGCGACAATGGATATTTATTTTTATAAAACCGAAGTGCCAGACACAATTATTGAAACGACCACAATTCGCAGGGCTATGGGCACTTACAACAATAAAGACGGAGATGGTGAGAAATGGCCTAAACCAAACCTAAGCAAAATGGCAAAGGCTTTTGATAAAGCAGGATTTAAATTTGCAAAGGCTATTAGAAGAGTGGTAGATTGACCTATTGTTATAGTTTTCAAAAAAAACACTACTTTTATACCTCAATATACAAAAAATGAAAAGTAACACCTATACCCAAAATTTTTCTGTTGTGAGAAACCGAAAACCCGGGGAAGGTATGTATTGAAATAGAACTATAACATAATTCAATAACAAAACGTCCCGCAATATCGCGGGACGTTTTATTTTTATAACAACTAACCAATATGCGAAAACTCTACAAAAATTACATCAGCAATTTCTCGGGCCTCTCCAAAGAAATATGGATGTTATCCCTGGTTACTTTTATAAATCGTGCCGGGGCAATGGTTATTCCTTTTTTGTCCCTGTATTTAGTCAACGAAAAAGGATTTACCCTGCCACAAATAGGTTGGATAATGACCTGTTTTGGGTTAGGCTCCCTTGCTGGCACTTGGGTAGGCGGAAAACTAACCGACACCATTGGAGCTTATAAGGTAATCACAACCAGTCTTTTCTTGGGGGGATTGGGATTTCTGGCACTGCAGTTTATTGACACCTTTTATGGTTTCTGTATAGGGATATTCACACTTATATTTATAGCAGACTCTTATCGTCCTGCCATTTTTGTTGCTTGCGATGCGTATAGTAAACCCAAAAATGTTACACGCAGCATTGCGCTCATTAGACTGGCGATTAACCTGGGATTTTCTATTGGGCCTGTGATTGGGGGGATTATCATTGCTCGCATAAGTTACAATTCGTTATTTTGGATAGACGGGGTTACTTGTATTCTTGCGGCCGTATTGCTTTTCTTACTGTTGAAGCCCAAAAAGATATCTAGAGAAGAAAAGGAAACTGCAAAAATTAAAGAAGGCGTTTCTCCCTATAAAAACCCACTGTATCTTTTGCTCATACTTATTATGGTATTGAGCGGCATGATGTTTGTACAATACTTTTCTTTAATACCCTTGTATTACGAACAAGCTCACTTTTTATCTGAAGATGTAATTGGCGGGCTCCTTTTCCTTAATGGGATAATAATCGTGCTTTTTGAAATGCCACTGGTAGGATGGCTGGAGCGCATTAATATATCCAAGACCATGGCAACTTTTTGGGGAATACTATTTCTCGCTTCCAGCTTTTTGGTTCTTAATTTAAATGACAGTTTCATGGTGTTGGTATTGGGGATGATTTTAATGACACTGGGGGAAATGGTTGAATCCCCATTTTCTAATGCCCTTGCGCTAGAGATGGCCCCAAAAGGCAGAAAAGGCAGCTACATGGGGCTATACAGCATGAGTTTTTCTCTTTCGCATATTTTTGGGCATAACGGTGGAATGAATCTCGCTGACAAGCTTGGTTATGATATTACTTGGTATGTAATATTTAGCATTTTGGCCATTGTTTCGGTCATAACGCTTTGGCTACACAAGAAATATCACAAAACTAAATTACGGTTTGAGGAAAGAGCGGTATAATGCCCAGTACTGTTACGGTCGCTGTTCGTTTCTTCAAAAAACTGTTTCAAAAAGTAGCCCAACCATTAATAATTAATGGTTGGGCTGTATTTTCATCTTTAATTAAAATCTAACTTAAATTTACTATTGATTTTTAACTTTTTCAGCTTTAAGATTTTTTTTCAGCTTTCTTTTCCGCTTAGTTAAAATAACCGCATCCAAACAAGAGAGGAAGAGGCCAATACCCGAAATCAAACAAATAAACCTTACAACAGCTGCTCCAATAAATTCAATTCCTGAAAAGCCAAGCGCAAAAGTAATTAGAGTTATAATTAGGAAGTGTATAGTATATTTTTTCATGACGTTTTTAATTTTATACTAAATTAATCCTTAAAAGCACACCAAATTATTAACAAAACCATAATTGTAGATACTTTAACTGAAACTACAAGGATTACTAAAATCTTTAACTTTTAGAAGCATTGGACTGTTTAATAGCATTATTTGCAACTACGTGCGAAAGTACAATTTGTGTCTTGGTCTCCCCATAAGAAATAAGCTGGTCTATAAATGCCTCCAAATGTTTTTGGTTGCGCAAGACCACTTCCATCACAATATTCTCATTGCCCGTTATACGGTAACAATTCAGTACCTCGTCATAGGTCTTTACCTTTTCCAAAAAAGGTTTCAGTTTTCCCATAAAAGCCCTAAGGGTGATTATTGCTTTTAACTGGTAACCAGTCTCAAATGGCGAGATAGCAGTACGGTATCCAAGTATTATTCCTGCATCTTCCATCTTCTTTATTCTTTCCGAAACAGCTGGTGAGCTCACACCTACCCTCCTACCAATTTCAGAATTACTCATCCTAGCATCTAGCTGAAGATGATACAGGATTTTCCAATTTAGTGAGTCTAACTTCATTTAAAGAATATTTATAATTTTACTTAAAAATTAAACCAAATATACCTTTTTGCTTTAAATATTATATGCAATACTCAAACTATCTCACTACATTTGAGAAAAATAATTAATCGCTAAACCACTAGTGTTACCTACCGCACACACTGCTTTTCCCCAATCTGCCATCTATAAGAAGGCCAAGGAAATATTTGCCCTATCCAATAACATCTCACAATATCTTGTCCACGATTTTTGTTCCCTTAACGAGGACGGAACCGAGCATGAAAACATTTATTTTACGGGGGATATCGTACAACAATCTGTAAATCTAGCACCTGAAATTTTAAAAGCTGAGCAAAAAGCATTTCAAGAAGAAAAACAGAAGCACATAGCTTCTGTAACCAAGCTAACAAACTCCCTCTACCGAAACTGTGAACGCTTGGAACGGAGTAACAGTAAAGGCAAAGACTTCTTGCCTTTGTTACGAAATGAGCTAAAAAAATTCAAGAAATTGCAACGCAACTGGATGTTGACACTGTAATTAAAAATCTACTTTTTTCCTCATCAAATTTAAATAACCATACAAATCAGAACCTGGCGTCTAGTTTAAGTACTTCAGTTCTTACTATTTTGGTTTCCTTCATTAAAGGATGTAGCGGATTGATAAGAATATTATTTTCCTGAGGAAGTACTGCCGAAGGCACAATAAGCGCCAGTTCCTCTTGTTCTTGAAGCCATCTGGAACCAAACATTGCAATTTCAACAGGGGGCTTTATCTGGTCCCAGGCAGCATGGATAAACTTTGGGGTACTTAGCAATTTGGTGCTTTTTTCTTCAATTTCAAGCTCAATATACGAAAGCTCCTTTGGCAAGTTGGCCATATCATTATGTACCAATACCTCTAGCAAACATAATGACAAATGCTGCGAACAATATAGCATTGGGCTGCCTCTTTCATTCCACCTCCCCCCGTAAAGTCGCGCACCTTCCCCGCTCAAGTCGTTAATATAATTAGTGGTAGCAACCCTAAATACCTGCATTACGAATACACACCGTGCTCGATACGGCCAATTACTGAATCAACATATTGAATACCGAAGGTAGTGTCCAGAAAATCCAAGGGTTTCTGTCCTTCAAAAAGTAAAGGGGTAGAATGTAGCCAATCTTTGAATTTTTGAAGCGTCCCAAATACCGAAATACCATGAGATACCAAAGCCGCAATTTCAAAAAGTTGTTCTGTGCTATACACACTTAACAGCTCCTTATCCTCCTTACGCTGAAGTGTACGGTGGGAAACATGTAAAAGGTTGCTCATGTGTTCCATAGAAATGCCCAACACCTCGCACAACGAAAATAAAACAGATTTTGGCAAACCCCTGCGGGTAACCTCAATGAGATCTATATCGCTGTTTACTACTTGACCCACACGGGAACTGCCCCCCAAAACTCCAAGCATACGAACATATTTGTTTGAAATATTATAAAAAGCCTCGGGTTCTTTGGCTAAATCTATGGATGTATATTTTTCATTACCGGCCATGTTCATGACATTTGTCACAAATATACACATTTTTGTCGTGTGTCAAAAATTTTCCTTCTTTAAAACAGCCATTCAACATCTCCATATGTTTAGAGGATTTCAGTTACGTTCACGATAAAAATATCGTAAAATATACCCTGCGCTAAATTTCTTGAAAACTATAAAAAAATTCGGCAAAAATAAAGAGAGACCCTCTCACTATGTAATCCCTGTAATAGGTGGTTCACTGTTTACATATTCCTTCTATACTGTCCACCCACTTCAAAAAGCGAATAGGTTATTTGGCCCAAAGAAGCATATTTGCAAACTTCCATCAGGGCCTCGAAAATATTATCGTTGTCAATAGATTTCTGTTGAAGCTCCTTTAGCAATTCTGAAACTTTTTCCTCGTTGCGTTCGTTTAGGTTTTCAACAACCTCTATTTGGTATTTTTTCTCTTCTTCGGTGGCCCTGATTACTTCAGCAGGTTGCACAGTGGGCGAACCCTTACTGCTCAAGAAGGTATTCACCCCAATGATAGGGAACTCACCCGTATGTTTCAATGTCTCGTAGTACAAACTTTCTTCCTGGATCTTACTGCGCTGGTACATTGTTTCCATGGCACCCAAAACACCTCCCCTTTCGGTCAGGCGGTCAAATTCTTGTAGAACGGCCTCTTCTACAAGGTCGGTCAATTCCTCAATGATAAAACTTCCCTGTATGGGGTTTTCGTTCTTGGCAAGACCCAGTTCCTTGTTAATGATAAGCTGTATGGCCATTGCACGACGCACACTTTCCTCGGTAGGTGTAGTAATGGCTTCATCGTAAGCATTGGTGTGCAAACTGTTACAGTTATCGTAAATAGCATACAAAGCCTGGAGTGTGGTACGTATATCATTAAAATCTATTTCCTGTGCGTGCAATGACCTTCCTGAAGTCTGGATGTGGTATTTCAGCATCTGTGCTCGCGGGTTAGCACTGTATTTATGTTTTAACGCCTTGGCCCATATTTTTCTTGCTACCCGCCCAATCACAGAGTACTCAGGGTCTATTCCATTGCTGAAAAAGAAAGAGAGGTTGGGACCAAATTTGTCAATGTCCATTCCACGGCTCAAATAGTATTCCACATATGTAAATCCGTTGGCGAGGGTAAATGCTAGTTGGGTAATGGGGTTGGCACCAGCCTCGGCAATATGGTATCCAGAAATGGAAACCGAATAGAAATTACGTACCTGCTGCTCTATAAAATATTCTTGTACATCCCCCATTAATCTCAGGGCAAATTCCGTAGAAAAAATACAAGTGTTCTGTGCTTGGTCTTCTTTTAAGATATCGGCCTGTACCGTTCCGCGAACTTGCTTTAGGGTTTCGGCCTTTATTTTTTCGTAGACATCTCTTGGCAATACCTGATCGCCCGTAACCCCCAGTAGCATTAAACCTAGACCGTTGTTGCCCTCTGGCAGCTCACCTTGGTAATTGGGACGCTTCTTCCCTTCGTAAATATCAGCAATTCGATTTTCGATTTCGTCTTCCATTTCGTTTTCACGAATGTATTTCTCACAATTCTGATCAATCGCCGCATTCATAAAAAAGCCTAGCAACATGGGTGCGGGCCCGTTTATGGTCATACTCACCGAGGTCATTGGGTGGCTTAGATCGAACCCACTATATAATTTTTTCGCATCGTCCAGACAGCAAATGGAAACCCCTGCATTACCTATCTTTCCGTAGATATCTGGACGGTGTCCGGGATCGTTTCCATATAGTGTCACACTATCAAAAGCTGTGGAAAGCCGCTTTGCGGGCATTCCCAAGCTTACGTAATGGAAACGGCGGTTGGTACGCTCTGGCCCACCTTCACCAGCGAACATACGCGTAGGGTCCTCGCCCGTTCTTTTAAAGGGATACAATCCTGAAGCGTAGGGAAATTCTCCAGGTACATTTTCCTGCAAGCACCAGCGAAGGATGTCACCCCAAGCCTGATATTTGGGCAAGGCAACTTTGGGTATCTGGGTATGCGATAGACTTTCGGTGTGCGTTTCAATCTTTATCTCCTTATCGCGAACCTTAAAGGTATATATTGGATTTTTGTACTTGTTCACCTTTTCATCCCACGAAGTAACGACCTCCCAATTGTAGGGGTCAAGGTCCATTTTAGTGCTGTCGAATTCGGCCAACAACAATTTCAGGAGTTCTTTGTTATTTTCTGAAGTCTCAATGCTTTCTGAAACAATTCCCCCCTTATCAATTTGGGGAGTAGCACCTGAGACCGTTTCGATTGTTTTAAAGATTCCGTAGAGTTTTTGGGCAACTTCGGCTTGTTCTGCAGCGGTTTTATCGTACGCCCTGTTATTTTCAGAAATTTCAGAAAGATAGCGTGTACGGGCCGGTGGGATAACGAAAATCTTTTCGCTCATCTCGTTGCTGATTTCAAAAGTACTCTTTAGATCCGTATCGGTTTTTGAGGCCAATTGATCCATGATAGCCTTATACAGTGTGTTCATCCCAGGATCGTTAAACTGTGATGCGATGGTTCCAAAAATAGGTAACTCGTCTTGTGGCGTGTCCCACAACTGGTGGTTGCGCATATATTGTTTTTTCACGTCTCGAAGTGCGTCCTTAGCGCCACGTTTATCAAATTTATTGATGGCAACCAAATCGGCAAAGTCCAACATGTCTATCTTTTCCAGCTGTGTGGCGGCTCCAAACTCTGGTGTCATTACATATAAGGAAACATCACTATGTTCTAGGATTTCGGTATCGCTTTGTCCTATTCCTGAGGTTTCAAGAATGATAAGATCATATTCTGCGGCCTTTATCACTTCAATGGCCTCAGAAACGTATTTCGAGAGCGCCAGGTTACTCTGCCGTGTTGCCAGGCTGCGCATGTACACACGCGGGGAATTAATAGCATTCATCCTAATACGGTCGCCCAGCAATGCTCCACCTGTTTTTCTTTTTGAAGGATCTACGGAAATGAGCCCGATGGTCTTTTCGGGGAAATCCAATAAAAATCTACGGACCAGCTCATCAACCAAGGAGGATTTACCGGCACCACCGGTTCCAGTTATTCCTAAGACCGGAGTTTTAAGGGTTTTGTTCTTTTTATGGATTGTTTCCATGGCCTCCTTTGCCACTTCCGGGAAATTTTCAGCTGAAGAAATAACCCGTGCTATTGCTCCCGGCTCTTTTGTTGAAAGTTTTTTTACTTCTCCGTTTAAAGTATTACCAATGGGAAAATCTGAAGTTTTCACCAAATCGTTGATCATTCCTTGCAGGCCCATTTCGCGTCCATCGTCCGGGGAATAAATCCGGGTGATACCGTACTCCATTAATTCTTTTATTTCTGAGGGGAGGATCACTCCACCGCCCCCACCAAAGATCTTGATATGCCCCGCTCCTTTTTCTTGGAGCAAATCGTACATGTATTTAAAATACTCGTTATGCCCACCTTGGTAAGAAGTCATCGCTATAGCATTGGCATCTTCCTGAATAGCCGTATTTACTACTTCTTCAACACTTCTGTCATGCCCTAAATGTATCACCTCAACACCTGTAGATTGTATGATACGGCGCATGATATTAATGGCGGCATCATGGCCATCAAAGAGAGAGGCTGCGGTGACTATACGTACTTTGTTTTGTGGAGTATATGGAGTTTGTTGTTGCATGGAAATATATTATAATTTTGAGAGGCAAAGGTACGAAAACACTATATAAATGTTAATTTTAATTAAAGCTGCAGCAAAACCTTTCCTTATAACAGGGTAAGCAGTGTTTTTTTTCTTATATTTGAAGTCAAATTATGATTAAACAAATAGAATTATGAAAAAAATTTACATTTTAGCTGCATTGGTAGCTTTTACATTTAGTGCCAACGCACAAATCTTTGAAGACGGATTAGAAGATTACAACCTAGGTGATATGGTAGATCAAAATCCAAATCTTTGGTCTGTATGGTCTGGAGATCCTACGAATGGCCCAGAAAGTTTAGATATTGTGGATGATATTGTAAGAACAGGATCGCAATCTGGATTTGTAGGCCCAGGAGCTGGACCTCAAGATATTTTGCTTCTTTTAGGTAATAGAACCAGTGGAGATTATACTTTACAATTCTACATGTACATCAACCCAGGTATGACTGGATATTTTAACATTCAAGGAGAAACTGAAGATCCTGGAACTGGATTCCAAGGTGCCGGTAACGGTGGTGCTGGAGTATACAACTCTGGAAACATTACTTTTAACGACGGTGGTGGAAACCCAGGAATTGTTGTTGACGCTGCTAATGGAGAAGAATTGAGCTACCCAGAAGGTGAGTGGTTCCCTGTTCAACTTTATTTTGATATAGACAACCTTGAATATACAATGACTGTTGCTGGAGACCAAGGTCCTGCTACTGCTTTCCAAGAAGATACAACTCTTGGAGGTATAGACTTCTTTGCAATTGATGGTAACAACGAATATTGGATTGACGATGTAACATTTGTTGATGGTGAACTTTTGAGTACTGATGATTTCTCTGCAAGCAATTTCAGCGTATATCCTAACCCAGTACAAAATGTACTTAACATAAAATCTGCAAATGCTGTAGATGCTGTTGTAGTATATGATGTTCTTGGTAAAGTAGTACTTTCTACTAACCCAGGTGCTGTATCTCCAAGTGTAGATATGAGCTCACTTACTTCAGGTGCTTACTTAGTAAACATCACTATTGATGGAGCTTCTAAAACAGTAAAAGTTGTTAAGTAATAAATAAACTTGACATAACAATTTTAAGCCCTTCTTTTTTGAAGGGCTTTTTTTATATTTATACCCAAGGTAAAAACCACATTATGAAAAAGCTCATCCTATTTTTTTCCTGTTTCGTTCTAATTTCCTGTGCCGAATTACAACAAGTAGTGAACACCCTACCACAAGGCGGAGCTATGGATCCAACCATGATCGCCAATGGCTTACGGCAAGCATTGGATTTTGGAATTGACAAACAAGTTACCAGGCTTACCCAAAAAGATGGTTTTTACAAAAACAATCTTGTAAAGATATTATTGCCGCAAGAATTGCAAAAAGTAGACAAGACCCTTCGTGATATTGGTCTTAGCAGTCTTGCAGACGAAGGCTTGAAACTATTGAACAGAGCCGCCGAAGATGCTGTTAAAGAAGCAACACCAATCTTTGTAGATGCCGTTAAAGGCATAACATTTAATGATGCAAAGAATATTTTATTGGGGTCGGACAATGCCGCTACAAACTACTTGGAGGGGAGGACCAATAGCGCACTGTATGCTAAGTTTAATCCTGTGATACAGAATTCCTTTCAAAAGGTTGGGGCTGATAAGGTATGGGCAAATATTATAACAAAATACAATACTATACCCTTTGTGAATCCTGTAAATCCGGATCTAACCGATTATGTGACAAACGAAGCCTTGGATGGTGTTTACACCATGATTGGGGTAGAAGAAAAGAAGATTAGGAACAACATAGCATCTAGGACTACCACATTATTACGCCAAGTCTTTGCACTACAGGATTAAAAAATTTTTCAAACAAATTAGTATTTGATTAACGTTACATTAATATAGTTTAAATTTTTCGCTTATTACCTTTGCCTCAATAAGAAGAGAAGAGGAAATTATGTCCAATTGGTTAAAGAGAAAAACAAGAATAGAAAAGCTTGAGAGAAAATACTCCGAGCTTATGAAGAAATCTTTTAAAATTGCTTTGAGAGATAAGGAAGAAAGTGAAAAAGTACAAAAAGAGGCCTACAGAGTTTTTGACGAAATTAAATATCTTACCCTACAAAAAGCAGATAAATAATTTAAGGATGTAGCGTCTTAAAATACGGGAACGCTTTCAAAACCCTAGAACCATACCAACTAAAATATTCACCATCTACCAAACGCACTTGTACCCCAAGGGCGTTTTTTAATGCCAAAACATCTTCCTCTTTAAACGGAAAAGGCTCGGTTGACAAAAACACCGCATCAGCATTTTTTAATTCATCTTCTGAAACCTCGGGATACCTAGAATCGTGGTTCTTGAAAATATTGTCGAAACGATGAAGCTGTAGTATACTATCGATAAAAGTGTTTTGTCCTGCTACCATATATGGGTTTTTCCATATCACATAAGCTACGTTCTTTCTTGCTTTATCCTCCATGAAAACTTTGAACTCTCCGCAGGCCATTTCAATTTTTTGAGAAAGTTGCTCTGCACTTTTAGTAACAGCAAATAATTCACCTAACATTTCAATAAGTTGCAAATTGTCTTCAACAGTATAGACATCACTCACCCAGACCGGAGCTATTTTCTCTAGCTCCAATACCATTTCTTTTGTATTCTCTTCCTTGTTACAAATTATGATGTCCGGATTCAACGATTCTATTGTATCATAATGCACTTGTTTGGTACCCCCAACTATTGTCTTGGATTCCTTGAAGCCAATTGGGTGTACGCAAAACTTTGTAAGCCCAACAATACTGCTGGCAAGGCCTAGATCTACCAAAAGTTCGGTTTGCGAAGGGACCAAAGACACTATACGCTTTGGCGGAGACTCAACAAACAGTTCTCTATGCAATTGATCTTTATAGTGCATCCAAAATTTCCTGCATTTGGGTTTGGAGTTCTTTTGCAGCAGATCGAGCTGCTTGAGCAAAATCTTTATTGTTACCAGCATAAATGATACCCCTTGAGGAATTTATGAGCAGGCCAATATTTGAAGAAAGTCCGTATTTGCAAACTTCTCTTAAGCTTCCTCCTTGGGCTCCTACGCCAGGGACCAATAAGAAGTTATTGGGCACCAGTTTTCTGATATCTTTTAAATAACTTGCTTTTGTGGCGCCTACGACATACATAAGGTTTTGTGAGTTTTCCCAGGTTTTTGATATCTCAATCACAGTTTTATACACTTCTTTACCATCTATCTTTCTTGTTTGAAAATCGAAAGCCCCTTTATTAGACGTTAGCGCCAGGAGAATGGTATGCTTATCTTTAAAATTAAGAAAGGGTTCAATACTATCTTTTCCCATATAAGGTGCGGTAGTAACCGAATCGAACCCAAGATCTTCAAAAAAAGCTTTTGCGTACATAGAAGAGGTGTTACCAATATCGCCCCGTTTTGCATCTGCGATGGTAAAAATTTCAGGATGATTTTTATTTAGGTACTGTATGGTTTTTTCCAATGCTTTCCAGCCCTTAATTCCGTAGGCCTCATAAAAAGCTGTGTTGGGTTTGTATGCCACTGCGAGGTGGTGGGTTGCATCTATAATAACTTTATTGAAGGCGAAGATTGGGTCTTCTTCGGTTAATAAATGCTTCGGAACTTTATTTAAATCTACATCTAGACCAATACAGAGAAACGATTTTTTTTTATGTATTTGGGCAACAAGTTCTTCAGTAGTCATAGGTATGCGTTAAAATGTTTCTCCTGCTTCCTTCAGTTTTTCGGTATTGCTCACCAATTGAAGCTCGTCAATAATTTTCTGTATGTCGCCATCAATAATATTGCTCAAATCATACAATGTGAGGTTAATCCTATGGTCTGTTACCCGTCCTTGTGGATAATTGTAC
The DNA here is from genome assembly GCF_003353425.1 of Marinirhabdus gelatinilytica. GTDB lineage: Bacteria > Bacteroidota > Bacteroidia > Flavobacteriales > Flavobacteriaceae > Marinirhabdus > Marinirhabdus gelatinilytica. Next base: position 100,627 of record NZ_QRAO01000004.1, on the reverse strand, counting down.
GTTCTAATTTTTGCGCTCCTATCGCCACTGGTTACCATAGAGCCACGTTTTTCAGCATCCTCGGCTTGCTTCTTCGCCAATTCAAGATCGTACAACCTAGAGCGCAACACCTTAAATGCTTTTTCTTTATTCTTGTGTTGGGATTTTTGATCTTGGCATTGTGCTACCAAACCTGTGGGCTCATGTGTTAGCCGTACAGCAGAATAGGTAGTGTTTACAGATTGACCGCCCGGCCCTGAGGAACAGAAGTAATCTACACGTACTTCCTTGGGGTCTATTTCAACATCAAACTCTTCGGCCTCCGGAAAAACCATCACCGTTGCTGCACTGGTATGCACCCTTCCCTGTGTTTCGGTTTGTGGCACACGTTGTACACGGTGAACACCTGCTTCAAATTTTAGGGTTCCGTACACATCTTCTCCTTCTACCTCGAACTGGATTTCTTTATAACCGCCACTGGTGCCCTCGCTAAAGTCTACCACACTTACTTTCCAACCTTTGCTCTCGCAATATTTGGTATACATACGGTGTAAGTCTCCCGCAAAGATACTGGCCTCGTCGCCACCGGTACCGGCCCTTACCTCTACTACTGCGTTTTTGGTATCCTCAGGGTCTTTAGGAATGAGCATAAATTTAATCTCCTCTTCAAGCTTTTCCAGTTTAGATTTAGCCTCGTCCAGTTGCATCTTGGCCATTTCAACCATTTCGGCATCGCTTCCATCTGCAATAATCTCTTCGGCTTCTTCAACACGCTCGGTAGCGGTAATATATGCTTCACGCTTATCCATAAGAGCTCGCAAATCTTTATATTCCTTATTGAGCTGGATATATTGTTTTTGATCGCTAATTATTTCTGGCTGGATGATAAGGTCACTTACTTCATCAAACCTATTTTTAACTATTTGGAGTTTTTCTAACATAGTATATTTTTTATGCCGAAATTACCTTCAACACGTTGCCAAATTTACAATAAATTAAGGAAGGTTTCAACGGGGCTACGGTTAAAGATATTCATTAAAGGAACAACTCATAGCCAGTGAAGGACTAGCACCCACAATTGTAGAATGGTTACAGGAGTTTACATGATAGGCTTTCATTGTTTTTCTTTGGCATCAACGCAAAGTGGACAATCATACCAGAACCAAGTATGAGCAATATTCGAGCGATATACACAGGAATGTTATCAAAACCAAAACCATAGTACCCTATAGCACGGAAAATTTCGGCAAAAACAAACATAAAAACAGCTATTGTAAAGACCAAGGAAGGCTTGCTATTGTAGGTGTGGTTGTACAAAAGCGCCAAGAAACTAACAACCACTAACGCCATGGCGCCTAAGAGCATAGAGGCATAATTAAGGCCTCCATTGGCAAAATCACGCATCATTGTTATAAATTCATATAATAGGTATGCATTTATTATAATTAACACTATAAAGACCAAGGTAAGAGCTATTCCTAAATTTTTAAATGTAGCCTTGAGCCAAACGGCACGTATCAAGAAAAGGTAGGCTATAAAATTCAATATTAGAGAAATAAAACCAAGAGTGGCATTTTCATACCAAATTGTAATAACGCTAGATGTACCGTAGAGAATCAGAAACGTGGCCAGCAAGGGGTTGGTATTTTTTTTATGATAAGAAAATAGGATAGCCAAAAATGTAAAACTAATGACCCCTCTTAGTAATCTATAAACTGGATAGTTGCCCAAATAATGCACTGTAACACTGGCCAATAATAATAGTACTGACACAGCCAGAAGCGTTTTTTTATATTGAAGTGGTTGTTTGGTACCCATATCCATAAAATATTCCCCCTATTTTATGATAGCTGCATTGCTTGTAGCTATTTTCTTACTTTTTTAAAAATACGTAAATTCTCCATGTTCAGATTTTATTGTCAGCTTTTTTTCTGTTGAAGCCTCTACACGACCAATTATTTGGGCATCTACACGATAGGATTTTGAAATTGAGATAATTTCCTGGGCTATTTTTTCGGGGACATACAATTCCATTCTATGCCCCATATTGAACACTTGGTACATTTCTTTCCAGTCTGTACCGCTTTCCTCTTGAATAAGTTTAAACAAGGGCGGTGTTTCAAACAGGCTGTCCTTTATAATATGTAACGTATCTATAAAATGAAGGATCTTGGTTTGTGCTCCGCCACTACAGTGTACCATACCGTGTATTTGTTCTGGCGAATATCTATTTAGGATATCCTTGATAATTGGAGCGTAGGTCCTTGTAGGAGAAAGCACTAGTTTTCCAGCATCTATTGGTGAATTTTCTACACTATCGGTTAATTGCTTACTTCCGCTGTACACAAGATCTTCAGGGACTGAAGCATCAAAACTCTCCGGGTATTTTTTTGCCAGATATTTATGGAATACATCATGACGGGCACTCGTCAGACCGTTGCTGCCCATCCCGCCATTATATTGAGTTTCGTAAGTTGCCTGGCCATAGGATGCCAACCCAACTATAACATTGCCCGGACAAATGTTTGCATTGTCAACTACATTACTACGTTTCATTCTGGCCGTAACAGTACTATCTACAATAATAGTTCGCACAAGATCCCCAACATCTGCTGTTTCCCCACCCGTAGAATGGATATGTACCCCAAAGCTTGCTAAATCTTTCAATAACTCTTCAGTTCCGTTTATAATGGCCGAGATCACTTCGCCAGGAATCAAATTTTTATTACGCCCAATGGTTGAGGATAGTGTAATATTATCTACTGCACCAACACACAGTAAGTCATCAACATTCATAATAAGTGCATCTTGTGCAATTCCTTTCCAAACCGATAGGTCTCCGGTTTCTTTCCAGTACATATAGGCCAATGAGGATTTGGTACCAGCCCCATCTGCGTGCATAATAAGGCAGTGCTCTTCACTACCCGTGAGGTAATCTGGCACTATTTTACAGAAGGCTTTGGGAAAAAGGCCTTTATCTACGTTCTTGATGGCATTGTGAACATCTTCCTTACCTGCTGAGACTCCACGTTGGGCATATCTTTTTGAAACTTCTTGGCTCATATAATTATCTTAGAACCACAAAAGTAAAGAATGAAAAAGCGTCCCGAAAGTTCGGGACGCTTTTTTTATCAATTTAACCTATTTGGCTATTGCCAATTGGGCATGTAAGCTTGTGTGAACAGCAATTCTCTGTCCGTCATGTTTTCATCTCTTACGTTAAAATAGATATCACCAATGGAAACACCATCGTTAGGGGCATTCACGTAAATAATCTCACCTTCGGTTGGGGAATACCTTGCATCCAGATCGTTGGTTCCTGGTGGTTTATCTTCTGAAACTTCTGTTATAACACTTGTTGCAGTATCAAATTCGAAGATTCTTGTATCTAATTGCCTATAAGATGCAATCTGGAATTCTGAAACATCTCTAGTAAACAATACTGTAGAGCCATCTATAGAGTAGTCTATACCTCCAAGAGCGCCTTCCCTGCCTTCAAACACTACCTGTACTTCTGCTTCTGTGTCTGGATCTACTATAACGATTCTTGCTTCATAACCAGCTGAATTGTTTGTTTTAATGGCAATTAGATCGTTAATTTCATTACCATCTACTTCAGTTATAAATCTCTCTTCAGGGTTAACATACACCTCCTGAATATCTGTTCCAAATACATTTATGGAATACAATATATTGAAGCTTGGGTAATAAATCCTGCTTCCATCGGCATGCCAAGCAAATTCTATTTCGTCCAGCCTGAAACCTGCCACTGGTATAGAAGAAGTAATTTGTTGTACGTTAGTACCGTCTATGTCCATTGTAAAGAGATGGGTTTCTGGACCCACGGTTCGTAAAAAAGCAATTTTGTTTGCGGTACGGTTTAGTTTTGGCCTAAAGCTGTTTGTGCTTGGCTGGGTAAGTTGTACCTCATCTTCGTTGGGGGTTTCGTCCCCACCTGTATCATTTCCAGAAAATATCACGTTGGAACCATCTATTATTCTTGAATAGAAAAAACGGTTGTCAACACTGCCCGCCGTTGAAAAACTGCTTATATCACTTGCTACCGAAGGATTTACATTATCCGTTGCAGTTACTTGCCAAAAATAGTTGACCCCTACTGCCAGGTTTTCTACCGTAAAGGTTGTATCTACAAGGCTTTGGGACATTAAAATTTCGTTCGTGCTTCCATTCCGAAGTTCGAAAATGTATTCAATATCATCTGTGTCGGTATCAGAAGATGTCCAGACAAAATCCACTGGTGGGGTTACATTGGTAGCATTATCTTCTGGCGATACTAAGATAGGAGCACTGGGTGGAACATTACTTTCGGCTGTCAATTCTAATTCGAACACTACATTTGTGGTTTCTCCATCTATAATTGTTGCAGGTTCGAAAGCTGTAACATATTCTTCCAATTCTGCTTTTACTGAGTAATCACCCACGTTGATGACATCTATCACAAAAAAACCTTCATCATTGGTAAATACCGTGTTTGAGGTTGGTGTGGTTGATATCTTAACATTTGCGAGAGGACTATTTTCACCATCTACAACTACTGTTCCCGTTAGTTTTCCTATTCCGTTATCTGTAATTCCTTCTTCTTCGCAAGACTGAAATACTAGAAATGCGGATAGCAGGGCTACTTGTATACTATATAGTAAGAATTTTTTCATGGTTTTTCATTTACAGGTTCAACATCATCAACATTTTCTGGGTCTCCTTCGGTTGTTTTACTTTTTTTCTTTCCAAATTTATATCTAATCCCAGCACCAAAGTTGTAAAAGTAATCGTTAACGGTTCCTACTTCAACTCTATCCATGTTGTCGTTAAAGGTGTAATTGCTTTCTGCAAACAGCAACAAGTCTATTGGTGGCGAAATTGTCACTTTAAGGCCTACCCCTCCTATAACGGCTATCTGGTTTTCTATTAGTGGGACCATGTTGTTTTCCTCGTCTGCATGGCGTATAAAGCTTGCACCGCCATATAGGTATGGGTTCAGGTTATCGTAAGGTAATATGGACAACTCTGCAAGGGCTTCCCCGGATACAAAGTATTCTTTAAAATTATTACCTGTTTCAAGCTGGAAGAAACTTCCTCTTAGCGTTACGCCAAACCTATCGGTTAATTGCCGTGAATATCCCAATGAACCTCCGTAGCCCAATGGTTTTCTTGCAAAGTCGCTATTGAACCTATTGGTAAATGCCGAAAAATGTATTGCGTTTTTCTTGGTTACAGGCGATTGCTTTCTGTTGTACAATAAGGTAGACTCCTCTAGCTCCTTTTCCTTGAGGTACGCCTCTACCAACTGATTGTCTTTTTCCTTACCTTCAGCTGTTTTCCATAGATTGTCCTGTATACCTTCAATGATGAGTGCCTCTACAGCTCTTTCTATAGCATCTTTCATGGCCAGCTGTACGGGTTCGTTTTTGGTGATTCCTGTCTCTACTTCCAGTAGTCTCTGGAAATTGACAAATTTGAAAAGACTTGCATCTATGGCCTGGGAGAGTATTGTTTTTGATACATAAACAGTTTTTAAAACTTTACCGTTAGAAGTAGATACGGCTCGTAGGTATATTGTTAAGCGATCCTGCCTATATTGCGTAGAGCCTCCAACTCCAAAGTATCTGGCTCCAAGACCTCCGGTTACAATATTACTATCGTAAGAAACTATTCCTCCCTCTAGTAAGATACCTGCAAATAATAAAGGTGGGAGCTGGGGCTGTCTTTTTTTCTCTAATCTCTCAAATTCTTCACGTGTACTCCTAATAATACCACGCTCATTCAGCAAATGTGAAATATTCTCACGCTCAATGGGCGTAAACCATTTTGAATCTTCTAGGGCCTTAATGAGCATCGTTGTGGCTCCTTGGCTTACAGCCGTACTAAAGGTGCTACCGTTCTCAACACTTTTGTATTGACCCGTCTGGTCCTTAAAATTGTAAACACCTACAACTACTGGTGTTTGTGGAAGCGGGAATTCTTTTAGTGTATTGGTTTTGGTTGTTAACTCTCCTATCCTTGCGGGCTGTTGCCGTATGGGCTGGTTAAAATAAGTGCCACATCCAGATAACAGGATAGAGAACAGGAACAAGTAGACATACTTATGCATAACAGAATTTCAAATAGTTAGTAGTAAATCAATTAGGGACTATAATCTGGGTTTGTTCGCCTGTGGTGATATCTAATATTTCTATCACGAGACCTTCGGCACTCTCAAAAATTTCAAGGGAAAGGTCTCCTAGAGTAAAAGTACCTGGCTGCAGGCCGCCATCTCCAAATTGATTCCCAAACAAAATCCTACTAAACTGACCCAGCAACTGTCGGTTTAGACTTTCAGAGAACTGTTCAAGTTCAGATCCGTCTCTATCTACTGCATTAGGATCTGTAAATGAATTTTGGGCATTGGCAGAGGCCAGCAATTGTTGGTAATTAAAAGTGTCGCCTCCAAACATAGGGTTTGTGGGCTTGTAAACCAACTGTTGGCCATAGCAAGCAAAACCAATACATACAATAACTAAGGTTAAAATTGTTCTCATGGGTTCAATATCTTCGAATTTGGTTTCTGTTTTTCTTTATTTGCTGGAAGTACCGATCCGTCCTGTTAACAGCATAATCCACCATCTGTTCTATATAATTTGCTCTGGGATTCACAAAAAACTGAAATACTATTTCATTTTCAACTTTCACTAATATTTTAGTATTACTCCCCAAGGCCAGCACCTCTTCGATTACTACTATTTTTTCCCCATTTATCTTTTCATCTCTATATTTTAGAGAAAAGGATGTAAAGAAATCTCTACCGGGCTTTGTCTTTGTGTCTTCAACCACTAATCCCCTAAGGAGGGTCACTCCGTCTTTTTCGGTATTTCCGTAATCTTCTGAAATTTCCTTTTGGTCTAGTTTTGCTTTTTCCAAGAGTGCTTGTTTGGCTTTAAGCTTGTCTTCTTCAGAGCCATTTAGGACTATACGGTCTTTTGCGACAATGGCATTGTCCTGATCGTATAGTAGTAAAAGTAGTATCACCTTGGCTTTATCCGAGGCATTTATTTTTGTTGTGGATAAAATCTTGCGTTCGCCAGCTGGTAGCACAAAATTTCCTTTTTGTTCATTTTTGTTAGAGTTATTGGTCTCCGGGTCTGTTTTGTTTACCAGTAAAGTATAGGATAAAGACTGGTTTATTTGTGTAGTATTGAGGGCCATCCCCTTAATTTCGAAGAATTCGCCATTTGAAGATAGGTCAATCTTGGCCTGAACGCTTTCTATAGAAGCATCGTCCTGTGCCTTACCAGAAAAAAAGCAAAGTAATAATATTGAAGATATAAGTGCTATTGGGGCTTTCATTGTTAATTAAAATTGCGAACGATGACCGATTGGCCTACTTCGCCCTGCATTCGAATTTTTATACGTTCTGAAATGGAGTTGTTGTTGTGGTAAATTAAATTTTGGCTGTTTCCAGATTGGATCACTTCTAAGTTCTGGATATCGGTAGCATTGGAGAAATCTACAAACCTGTTGTCATCTCCCAGTTGCACAACCGTTTCGCGTACCACTTGTGCGTTAGTGCTCACAAAAAGTGAGTTACCGTCTCCTCGTTGCAATAAGTTAAACTCACTGTCCTGAGAAGCTGAACTCACAAATGCTTGGTTGTTGTTACCTACTTGGTTTACAAATACAGCATTGTCCTGGCTTGGTGTAATTTCTTGATTTGTGAGGAAATCACGTTCGGCACCAGTTTGGTTAAAACCTCCCTTTGGATCATTTTCATTTATATAGGTTTGTGCAAAACCTGATAAGGCGAACAAACACACTACTAGCGTAAGGATCATTAGTTTTTTCATGGTACCAATTTTATTAATTCTTTTTAAATGTACATATTTTTTTTAAAAAAGAGTAAGGATAAGACATACATCTTACCCTTACCCCAACAATACTTTTTTAAGGTATTGTTTTATCTCTCGGGGGAGAGATGTCCTGCTTTAGCAAAAGTAGCTAATTAGTTGCTCTGGCTTACTGAAGAAGAGTTACCGTTACCTACTTGGTTAACATTGCTAAAATGGTTGTTTCCATTTTGGTTTACAGTACTAACATTGCTGTTACCATCTTGGTTCACAATACTCACGTGCTGTAATCCAGTTTGGATAACTCCACTTACGTTAAAGTCTCCGTTTTGGTCTACGTCACTATCGTTCTCGTCACCAAATTGCTTTACATCGCTGAAGTTTCCAAAACCTGTTTGGTCTACATCGCTGATGTTATTGTTACCATCTTGCAACACACTACTATCGTTTAACGTTCCGTCTTGCGTAACCGAACTATCGTTCATATCACCAATCTGGGCTACACCAGAGCTGTTGTTGTTACCATCCTGGTCTACAACACTGTCGTTATCGTTTCCGTTCTGGTTAACCAAAGAACTGTTAGCATTTCCAGTCTGGTCCACATCACTATCATTGTCATCACCAGTCTGGCTTACACCACTACCGTTAAAATTTCCAATTTGAGCAACGTTAGAAATATTGCTATTTCCGTTCTGTATAACATTAGATATGTTACTGTCACCTATTTGGCCTTGAAGAACTACAGAGCTGTTGTCATTACCATCCTGATCAACATTACTGTTGTTAGAGTCACCCCATTGGTCTACAAAAGAGTCATTGTCATCTCCATTTTGCTCCACATCGGAAATGTTATCCATTTGTGGACCTTGAATAACAAAAGAATCATTGTCATTTCCTGTTTGGTCTACGTCAGAGAGGTTGTTTTCCCCAAGTTGGATAACTTCAGAGTCGTTTCCTGTACCTCCATTTTGATCTACAGTAGAAACGTTATCATCTCCTTGTTGATTCACAATACTAGTGTGACTTCCATCTCCGGCTACACCGTATCCTTGGAATACGTCAGAATCGTTATTTGAACCATTTTGGGTGGTAGTACTTGAACTATCGTCTCCCCATTGGTCTACATATGAGTCGTTAGAGGTTCCATCTTGGTCTAGGCTAGCGGTGTTATCGTCACCATCTTGCCATACGAACTGGTTGTTGGTTGTACCATCCTGGGTTACTGTAGAACTGTTATTGTCAGAAAGACCATCTCCACCTGGGCCACCGCCTGTTTGGCGTACCTCAGAGGTGTTAGAAGTTCCGTTCTGGGCTACTGAGGAGTCGTTATCGTCTCCAACAGAGTCTACATCAGAATCATTGGTCAAACCAGCTTGTGATACTGTAGAAGTGTTCCCACTACCTACCTGATTGACGTCACTTGTGTTAAATTGTGCCATCATCATCGAGACACACATTAGCGCTGCTGCGCTTAACATTACTTTTTTCATAAGATTTAAATTATATATGAGGGTTAGAAAAATAACCCTGCCACATTTTGTAGCAGGGCTTAAGATTTAATTAGTTATTCTGTGTTACAGTAGAACTGTTCATGTTACCAACTTGGTTCACATTACTAAAGTGGTTGTTACCGCTTTGCATTACATCACTGGTGTTCATGTCTCCCAACTGATTCACAATACTCTCTTGCTCAAGACCATTTTGAGTAACATCAGAGTCGTTACCCATACCGTCTTGGTCTACATCAGAATCGTGTAAAGATCCGTTCTGAGAAACAGAAGAATCATTGTCGTCCCCAGTCTGGTCTACATCTGATAGGTTGTTATCTCCATTCTGTGCAACGAAAGATGTGTTATTATCTCCATCTTGATCAACTGTAGAAACGTTATCATCATCAATTTGCCCTTGGAATACAGTAGAGCTGTTATCATTACCATTTTGAACAACGGCACTGTTATTTCTGTCTCCCCACTGGTCTACAAAAGAGCTGTTGTTGTCTCCTGTTTGGTCAACATCTGAAATGTTATCTTCCTGTGGACCTTGGATAACGAATGAGTCGTTGTCACTTCCAATTTGGTCAACCGTAGAGATGTTTGTATCACCAAGTTGGATAACTTCAGAATCGTTACCTGTACCACCACTTTGTGCCACGAACGAGCTGTTGTCATCACCTTGTTGGTCCACAATACTCGTGTGACCACCATCTCCGGCTGTACCGTATCCTTGGAACACGTCTGAGTCGTTAGACGTACCATTTTGGGTAACTGCACTTGAGCTATCGTCACCCCACTGGTCTACGTAAGAATCGTTGGTAGTACCATCTTGGTCTACTGAAGATGAGTTACCATCTCCATCTTGCCAAGTAAATTGGTTGTTTGAAGTACCATCCTGCGTTACTGTAGAGCTGTTGTCATCAGAAAGACCATCACCACCTGGGCCACCACCTGCTTGCAGTACCTGAGAGGTATTAGTTGTTCCATCTTGATCTACAGAAGAGTCATTGTCGTCTCCAACGGAGTCAACATCAGAATCATTTGACAAACCAGCTTGCGAAACCGAAGAAGTGTTCCCACTACCTATTTGATCTACGTCACTGGTGTTGAACTGTGCCATCATCATCGAGACACACATTAGCGCTGCTGCGCTTAACATTACTTTTTTCATAAGATTTAAATTAAAGATTAATATATTGGTTAAAATTATACGTCTTCAAAAAAGATACTATTACGCATCTTTAAATGAGTTACCTACTTAATAGTAGACAACCTTATTGTATTGTGGGGAAAATTTTTGGCTTGTCGCTGAACGTTATAAGCTGAAAATCATCTCTTTTGATAGAGGAGGAATATCTTGTGATTTTCGTTATTCAAAGATTGGAAACTTTTTCAAATAATGCACTATATGCAAAAACACACCAAATAGAGTTGGCACAATTTGTAAGAAAATACTGAAAATTTAGTGTTTAAAAAATCGGCACTCTTCAATTTAACATCGATGAACTACATATTTTCGATAAATAACATCTAATGTTAAAAATATGTTAAATTTTCGGCTCATTATAAAAACTCTTTTAAACGTAACTTATTGTCGGTGAAAGGCATACGTGTATCTACGTATATACCATAAAACTTAATAAAATTTTGAGATGTAATATTATTCTGACTATTTTTTTCCTGAAAATAACATTCATAAATAGCGTAATATTCCACTACTGGTTTTTCAATATAAGGTCTGTTTCTAAAATACATTCAGCTAAAGGAGAACCCTATAATCTATCTAGGATAAAACCAATGTAAAGTCCCTAAATAAATCTCAATAAAAAAAGGCATCTCCCACCAAGAGGTGAAGATGCCCATTTTGTATCATTTTTTAAGAATCTACTAGTAGTAGGATTCCCAAAAAACCAGTTTATTAATTGTTCTGTGTTACCGTAGAAGAGTTCATGTTACCAACTTGGTTCACATTGCTAAAATGGTTGTTACCTGATTGCATCGTGTCAGACATATTCATATCTCCTGATTGGTTAACGATACTCTGGTGGTCCAAACCAAGTTGACCTACTGTAGAGGTATTGTCATCTCCTGTTTGGTCAACGTCACTATCGTTAAAACCACCATCTTGGTTCACTAAACTTGAATTACCGTCTCCTATTTGGTCCACAGTAGAGATATTGTCATTTGAGTTAAACACTTGGTTTACTGTAGAACTGTTGTTGTCACCTGTTTGTGCTACGGTACTAGAGTTGTTATCTGCGGTGTATCCCTGTATAGTGTAAGAATTATTACCATCGCCTACCTGGTCTACATCAGACGTGTTGTTGTTTCCATTTTGTCCTAAGATAGCACTGTTACCATTTCCTGTTTGGTCTGTATCGCTTATGTTGCTATCGCCAAACTGCCATGTAAGGCCAAAGTTATTGTCTCCAGTTTGAGTGATATCTGAATCGTTGTTGGTACCTGCTAGAGGAATGTTTTGACGCCCTTGGTCCACATCCACCTCGTTGTTGTTTCCTATCTGGTCAACATCAGAGTCGTTCATGTCACCAAAAGCTTCAACATTCGCAATGTTTGAATCTCCTTGTTGGTTCACATTACTTGTGTTCATATTACCAGTTTGTAATACCGATGAATCGTTCAGTTCACCATTTTGCATAACAAAGGAACTGTTATCATCTCCCTGTTGTTCAACGCTACTGGTGTGGTTTCCACCAGAACCGTCATACCCTTGGAACACATCAGATTCATTAGAAGTACCGTTCTGGATCACATCACTTGTACTTCCTTCTCCCCACTGATCTACATAGGAATCGTTTGACGTACCGTCCTGATCCACTGTACTGGTATGGTCATCACCATCTTGCCATGTAAACTGGTTGTTTGAGGTACCGTCCTGGGTAACCGTAGACATGTTATCGTCTGCCGTTTCACCAAATGTTCCATCGTCCTGCAATACCTGCGATGTGTTTGTGGTCCCATTCTGATCTACCGAAGAAGTGTTGCTGTCTCCAACAGAGTCAACATCAGAGTCATTGGACAAACCAGTTTGCGATACTGTAGAAGTGTTACCACTACCTATTTGATCTACGTCGCTTGTGTTCATTTGCGCCATCACCATCGAGACACACATTAGCGCAGCTGCGCTTAACATTACTTTTTTCATAATAATAAAGTTTAAATAAAGGTTAGAAATAATTGATACTATTCGTTTTGAAACTCAACTACAAGAAGGAGATCTCCTTAGGGGAAGCTTGTAATTTTCTGTTTTTTAAAAACTTATGTCAAATTTGAAGAAAATATTTGAAGTACACTTACGTAGTACTACGTAGGAAGCGCTTAGCTGAACGGAACGTAAGAATTTTATAGCAGTGATGTTCGTGAAAATATCGATTTAGAGTAGTTATTTACCGACTAAACTTTCAAAAAGTAAAGATAATACCAAATGTTAAACTTATGTTAAATAGTGATATTTAAAATTATGTTTCGGTTAAGTGTGGTTTTATTCAGTCAAATAACGCGTTTTTTTCAATCTTGTTCTTAATAATTTTATACCAAAACGCCAGTATGAAGGATTTTTCATAAAAAAGCATCCCTATTTATCATAAGGATGCTCTTTTAAAAATCGATAGTTTAAAAATTATCGGGTAAACAGCAACTCTCTATATTTCGTCAATGGCCAGATCTCATCGTCTACCAAAAGTTCTAATTTATCACAGTGGTAGCGAATTTCTTCGAAATAAGGTTTTATTTTATCACAATACGCAAAGGCTCTCTTTTCGGCATTTTCAATTTTATTGGCCTTTTTCCGCTCGTTGATCATATCGGTAATACCCTTGTTTATCTTGGCTATATGGCCACTAATGGCTTCAATAAGTTCCATTTGCTCGGTTGCGTGCTTCTTAAAGGTGTTTCCGTAGATATCCTTTAGGCCCTGTACATTTTCAATTAAAAGGTTTTGGTACCGTATTCCCGTTGGGATCACGTGGTTCCTAGCAATATCGCCCAGTACGCGAGCCTCAATCTGGATTCGCATTGCGTATTCCTCAACTTCAATCTCGTGTCGTGCCTCGATCTCTACCTTGCTCATAATACCAAGGTCTTCGTACAATGAGATGGCGTTTTTCGAAACCTGTGCCTTTAAAGCTTCTGGAGTGGTTTTGTTATTGCTAAGTTTACGTTTTTTCGCTTCTTTTTCCCAAGCTTCTCCATACCCATCGCCTTCAAATCGAATTCTTTTGGAGTCTTTAATGTATCCTTTCAGTACGTTGAAGATAGCATCGTCCTTCTTCATCTTCTTCCCCTTTATCAGGGAATCCACTTCGGTCTTAAATTCCATCAACTGCTTTGCAACTATTGCATTCAGCACCGTCATGGGCTTCGCACAGTTAGCGGTGGAACCTACGGCTCTAAATTCAAACTTATTTCCTGTAAAAGCAAATGGTGAGGTACGGTTACGGTCCGTATTGTCCAGCAAGATCTCGGGGATTTTGCCTACTACGTTCAGTTTAAGGTCGGTTTTTTCTTCTGGGGAAAGTTTTCCATTCTTCAATTTTTCAAGTTGATCCAAAACTGAAGTCAATTGGGAACCAATAAATACCGAAATGATTGCTGGTGGTGCCTCGTTAGCTCCCAATCTATGATCGTTACTGGCACTTGCAATGGAAGATCGCAATAGCTCTTCATAATCGTTCACCGCTTTTATGGTGTTTATAAAGAAGGTAAGGAACTGAAGGTTCTTCATTGGCGTACTACCAGGCCCCAATAAATTTACACCCGTGTTAGTTGCCAGTGACCAGTTGTTATGCTTTCCACTACCGTTTACACCCGCGAACGGCTTTTCGTGGAACAGTACCTTAAAGTTATGTCGGTCTGCCACCTTACTCATCACATCCATTAATAAGGAGTTGTGGTCTACAGCCAGGTTGGTTTCTTCAAAAATAGGTGCCAGCTCAAATTGGTTGGGCGCTACTTCGTTGTGGCGCGTCTTTACCGGAATACCCAAAAGCATACACTCGTTCTCTAGATCCCTCATGTAATCGAGCACGCGTGTAGGAATGGAACCAAAGTAATGGTCGTCCAACTGCTGTCCTTTTGCCGAAGCATGTCCCAAAAGGGTCCTGCCCGCAAGGTTTATATCCGGGCGCGATTTTGCCAGGGCCTTATCTATTAGGAAATACTCTTGCTCCCATCCAAGGGTTGGGTTTACCTTAGTAACGCTCTTATCGAAATATTTTGCAACCGCTGTTGCCGCTTGGTCTACAGATTGTAACGCTCTTAAAAGAGGTGTCTTATTATCCAAGGCCTCTCCCGTATAGGCTACAAACACTGTTGGGATACATAGTGTTGTCCCAAAGATGAATGCTGGAGACGTTGGATCCCACGCTGTATACCCACGAGCCTCGAATGTATTTCGAATCCCCCCGTTTGGGAAACTGGAAGCATCTGGCTCTTGTTGTACCAACTGCCCACCACCAAATTTTTCTATGGCCGTACCGTCTCCGGTAGTTTCAAAAAAGGCGTCGTGCTTTTCGGCGGTAGTACCCGTAAGAGGTTGGAACCAGTGCGTATAATGGGTTGCTCCTTTACTAATGGCCCATTCTTTCATTCCTGTTGAAATATGATCGGCTACATTTCGGTCTATCTTCGAACCATTAATAACAGCATCCTGCACACTCTTATAAGAGTCTTTGGTTAAATATTGTCGCATAGCTGCTTCGTTAAAAACATTGCTTCCAAATATAGCGGAGCGACGTTCTGCTTCTTTAACATCTATAGTAGGACGGTTGAACGTCTCTTTAATGGCATGGAATCTTAAGGTGGACATAGTTTTAGTCTTTTTAAGGTATAATTTAAGTTGCTAATGGTGCAAAAATAACTTTTTTATGCAACCACCCCCTATTTTTTTATGTTAAGTTATTAATAATTGTATGTTTTTATGAACACACCCCCCTATTTTCATATCAAAAAGCTAAAACAACCCCCAAACAGAAAACTGAACCCGCCTTGTTCAAATGAGATATAGCCCCTGTTACCTAAAGAGACTTCGAAGTTTAAATATGAAACTTTGAAGGTATAACCTAATTACCTATAAACGCCAAACCTATAAAGGCACAATACGCAACTACTATTACGAGTCCTTTTATTCTTCCAATCTCATATTTTTTTGGAAAGAATGCCAGCGGAATCAATATCGCTGCAAAGCCCAGCATCCACCAGATATCGTTGGAAAGTACTTCTTGGCTTTTCACAGCAATAGGTTGTATAATAGCTGTAATCCCCAGGACAGAAGCAATGTTAAAAATATTAGAGCCTATCAAATTACCCAATGAGATAGCTTTTTCCTTTTTGAGTGCAGCAATTACTGAAGCAGCCAACTCCGGTACACTGGTACCCACCGCAATCATGGTTACAGCAATAACACGTTCGCTCACGCCTAATGCCTGGGCAAGGTCCACGGCACCAGTTACCAAGAACTCACTCCCTCCATAAAGTGCTACCCCACCAATGATAAGCCAAATAATGATCTTGAAATTAGATGCTTTTGAGAGGCCATCGTCCACGCCATCATCCACAGGGGCACTCTTTGCTCTTTTACGGGCACGGTTTATCAAAAGAAACAGGTACACCATCAACAGAGCGACCAAACCTATTCCCTCTCCACGTGAGATTTCATCGCCACTTTTCAGAATAAAATACAGCACTATCGATAGCACCATCATCACCGGCCAGTTGAATTTGTAGAAATCCCTATCTATTGCCAAGGGAGCGATTATGGCCGTTACGCCTAGTACCAATCCTATATTCGCAATGTTGGAGCCAATTACATTTCCTAAGGATATATCGCTGAAACCGTTGAGAGCTGCCTGTATACTCACCAATAGTTCTGGCGCAGAGGTGGCAAAAGACACTACCGTAAGCCCAATGACCATTTTTGAAAGTTTCAGCTTAAAAGAAAGCCCCACCGAAGCACGCACCAAAAACTCTCCTCCCACTACCAATAGCACTAATCCCAAAAAAATAAAAAGTACACTCATTACTCCTATATATTTTAAGGAAGCGAAGATACTTAATGATAGACTAATTTAGAATTCAGATGTTATATTTTTCAACAACAGTACAATAACCAACTAAACTTTCAGTTATATAACTACAAGTATAGTTGTAAAACTATAAAAATAGTTATACATTTGGATCATGGAGCAATTAACAAACAAGGAAGAAGAGGTCATGCAAGTCCTCTGGCAGTTGGAAAGAGCCTTTACCAAAGAGGTACTGGCCATGCTGCCCGGTAAAAACCACTACAATACGGTTTCTACCATTATTAGAAATCTGGAAGAAAAGGGTTATGTTTCCCACCAAGCCTTTGGAAAAACACACCAGTACTTTCCAGTGGTGAGCAAGGAGGCCTACACCAAAAAATTTATGAGCCAAGCCACAAAACGCTATTTTGACAATAGTTATAAAAGTATGGTTTCATTTTTTGCCAAAGAAGAAAAAATTAGCGCACAAGAACTGCGTGAGATTTTAGACATCATTGAAAAAAAATAACACTATGGAATTTATCACGTACATCGCAAAGTCTGCTGGAATCCTTACGCTCTTCTATTTGGTGTATATACTAGTGCTTAAAAAAGACACTTTCTTTACGGCCAATAGGCTCTATTTACTTACGGGATTGGCCTGTGCATTGCTCCTCCCCTTTCTCACCTTTACGTCGGTCACTTTTGTGGAAGCTCCACTCACCACCCCTGTGGAAACTTTTGAAGAACTTGTTCCCGTTCAGGCCCCGCAACTCTTGCCACCCAAAGAGTCCATCTCAATTTGGAGTAGTATCTGGCTGGGATATTTGTTGGGCATTGCATTTATGGTAACACGGTTTGGCATACAACTATGCTCACTGGTTGCTTTACTTTTAAAGAATCCATCGACCAAGCAAAACGGCTTCCGTTTTATCGAGATTGAAGAAAACATTGCGCCCTTTTCATTTTTCAATTATATAGTTTTCAACCCCAACACCCACGAGCAGGCAGCGCTGGAAATGATACTTAGGCACGAAAAAGTACATGCTTCACAATGGCACAGTGTAGACATATTATTGGCCAATTTGGTTCGTGCCCTACAATGGGCAAATCCTATTTCTTGGTTTTACAAAAAGAATATCGAGGCAAACCTGGAATATCTGGCCGATCACCATACCGTAGGTTCGGTCACCTCAAAAAAAGATTACCAGCTGGCACTTCTCAAGGCCTCATCACCCTTACCGGTACCAGCACTTACCAATAATTTTTATCAATCATTTATCAAAAAACGTATCATTATGTTAAACAAAAGCAATTCCAACAAGTACAACAAACTGAAATTATTTCTCGTAGTACCCGCCCTCGCAATGTTTCTATGGAGTTTCAACACCGAAGAGGTCGTGGAATATACACAGCCTGAGACCTCTGCAAATAAAACAATCGTTGGCGATAGCAAAGTAGAATCTACATCAACAGCTACCAATATTCTTAAAACTGAAAAAAAAGCAAATGTTTCGAAAATCGAAGAAACAGAAAAACCTGAAACCGAAACGTTGCTACCCCAACAGCAAGAAAACACAGGAAACACTGTAAGTTCGGAAACCACAACTACTGAAAAAGTAAAAAGCGACAATACTGTAACTGCCAAAAAGCAACATATTTCAGTTAAGGAGATCCGTGTGAAGATTACAAAAAATACCACTGTTGAAGAGCTGGAACAGCACAAAAAAGAATTGAAGGAACTACATGATATAGATTTTGAGTTCAGCAACATAAACTTTAACAGCAAGGGAGAGATCACATCCATACAGGTTCGTTATAGTGGCTACGGCAACAACGGGAACTATTCGGTGAGCAGTGGCGATGACGAACCCATCGAGGACTTTTATTTCTATATAGACACTGAAAAGGGAAGTTCTGGCTTTAGCTCTGGCTCCCAAAAGTCTCTTGTGGAGCGACGCAAGGTAATGATGGAGAAAAGAGAGGAAATGCGCAGTAAGGCCAAGAATGCAAGACAGGAAGCCCAGCAGCTAAGGAAAGAAAAACTCACTGTGATACGGAAGGAAATGAACGAAGAGCGAAGCGAGATGCGCAAACAAATGGCCGAGCAGCGCAAAGTAGAAATGGAAATGGCCAAAGCAAAAATGGAGCAGAAAATGGCTGAAATGGAACTGGATCAAAATGTAACAAAAAGTATTTCTAGGTCAAACCACCAATCCAATGGGGCCAACAGAATAGTAATCACAAAAAACACCACCGATGCTGAACTGGCAGCAATGAAAGCAGAGCTTTCAGAAAAAGGCATAGATTTTAACTATAAAAGAGTAAGAAGAAATAGTAGGGGTGAGATTACTGGTATTATTGCAAAATTCAACAATGGCCAAGGTAGTAGAATTTCAAAAGCCATACAAAGTGACGATGACGAACCCATTGAAACTATTATTGTTGAGATGTAATCATAAAGTTTTGTAAAAAAGCCCTTTACAATTGTAAAGGGCTTTTCTATTTCAGTATTTTTAGTGTATGAAAAAACAGATTTTTAAGGCACTGGCAAAATTCAACAAAAAAGTGTTGCCCAGTCTCACCAAAAAGGAAGTAGACCTTGCCAAAGCGTCCAAGCTACAAATGGCGCTTTTTGCCTACAAACTTTGGGTCACGAAAAATGCTTTGGATTAGTAGGTGAGCAAGGAGCGTATCTCGTAGTTCCTTAGCTTTTGGGCTCCTTTTAAAAATTCCAGCTCGATCAAAAAATTACATTGTACGATCTCCCCACCCAACTGCTCTATCAATCTGCAAGCAGCCTGGGCGGTACCACCGGTTGCCAGCACATCATCGTGTAGCAGTACCCTGTCCCCTTTCTGTATAGCATCCTCATGAATTTCGAGGGCATCCATACCATATTCTAGCGTGTAAGGCTGTTTTAGGGTTGCATAGGGCAATTTTCCCGGTTTACGTATAGGAACAAAACCTGCAGCTAAACCTTGTGCCAGTAGGGTTGCGAAAAAGAACCCTCTGGATTCGATACCCACTACCTTATTTATTTTTTCAGATTCGGTAAGGCGCAATAATTCCTGGGCACACGTTTCCATAGCCTCGGGATGGGACAAGAGCGGAGTAATATCCTTAAAAGTCACACCCTTTTTGGGAAAATCTGGTATATCGCGTATGTACTTTTCAATATCGATCATAATTAATACCAATCCAGAAAGTAAGCAGTAATCAACACTGCAACAATTAAAAGTATTAAGACAACTATAATAAAACTAGCTCCAAAGACCGTTTTCTTATTGTCCTGGAAAATGTAGTCACGTTCTCTTTCGTTGTCTGAATCTTTTACAATTTTTGGGGTACTTGAATCTTTTTCGGTCATAGTTTTTATTTTTTATAAAATTAATAAGCCGAAAGAGAAAATTGTCCCAATGAATTCATAAGATAGGAAAATAAAATTCGATAAAAACTGCTTTCAATTTCTAGGAATTCAATATATTTGCACCCCGAAACAAGGAAATTTAATTTTCAGTTTCAAACAAAGAAAGGCCTCGTGGCGCAACTGAATAGCGCATCTGATTACGGCTCAGAAGGTTACAGGTTTGAATCCTGTCGAGGTCACGACACTCAAGAAACCACGCTTTTTTTTAGAGCGTGGTTTTGTCTTTTCTGAGAGCGTTGAAAGTTGTAAACTTTTATAAGCGATCTGGGAATACAAAACCAGTACCGCTTTTTCTGCGGTGTGTGGTTTCTTATTTGCAACACTGAGCCCAAAGAAAATTAAATCCTGTCGAGGTCACGACACTCAAGAAACCACGCTTTTTTTAGAGCGTGGTTTTGTCTTTTCTGAGAGCGTTGAAAGTTGTAAACTTTTATAAGCGATCTGGGAATACAAAACCAGTACCGCTTTTTCTGCGGTGTGTGGTTTCTTATTTGCAACACTGAGCCCAAAGAAAATTAAATCCTGTCGAGGTCACGACACAAAATCCTGATACGCATGGCGTAGCAGGCTTTTTTAAAGTTTTTAAAAAACAACAGAGATACGATAGGGTAAGACTTGTGTTAAAAAAAGTCCGCACTCTATGGTGCGGACTTCAGCTTTCCTAATAACAAGTTTTATAAGGTTTCATTTTCATCGCTAATACATTGCACGTAGCGCGGTAATATCGTTACCGTTAAACTCACCATCTGCACTAGCACTAAAACAGGCCAGCATAATAGAGGTAGGATCGTACCCTGTAGGTGTTCCGGCAATGTGTACAGCGCCTACACCACCCGAGCCTTCGTTAACATTTTGCCCACAACTCTGGCGGCTGAACCAGTCGGTATGTCTAAAGCCTACAGAGTGGCCTATCTCATGGGTGATCACATGCTCATTAACATTGGTACTATACCCACTCAAACCGTATATCTGAACGTACTTATAGGGAAGACCATTACTGGGGAAACCAGCGCTTCCGCCTGCACCTCCAGGATTGTTCACGGTATTGTTGTAAACCACCATATCCTTATTCTGGTAGTTGGTCCCAAACGTGAGCGTAAAACTTATGGAAACACCACTTAAACGGTTATAATTGTTCACGGCCCATTGCAGGGCTGTTCTTTCCTTATTGGATAAGGCCTGACTTCCTCCCGTATAGCCAATGATAGAAATATTCCGTCCTTGGCTCACCAGATTAAACGTACTGTACTGCCTGTTCTCTTTTGCTATCTCTGCAGCTTCGGCCAACTCGAACAATTGGGTTTCGGTCATGGTGATATCTTCTTCAAAGAACAAACGCTCTTCCGAAGTTCCGTCTGGGAAATAAAACTCGTCGTATCGAATAAAATTGGTGTTCAATTCTAGGGTCTGCGCAGCTTCAATAACTTCCTGGGGGATTTCTCTGGTTGTACTGGCTGTTTCGCTTTGATCATTTTCGGGGATTGTGGTGTCTTCATCTTTTGAGCAGGACACCAAGGTGAGGCTTAGGCAAAGGGCGCCTAAAACTCCGTATTTTAAAATTTTCATAGTAATAAATTAAATTAGTGAATAATTACGTTATTAGGTTTTGTTAGGATAAACTTATAAAAAATTTATTGAATATGTAAATTTTTTAACTTTTTATTGAATAATCAATAAAAAAACCGTGTAATTATTACACATAATTTAAAAAGTGTAGTTGGTAGCATCTGAAAATCAGACAATTTCGGCAGATAAGCCTGCATCCAACAACATACTGCACCGTGGCTCAAGCTCATTGTAGGGGCCGGTCTTTACAGTGCATTTTCCTTTGTAATGCACTATTATGGAACATTGTTCTGCCTGTTCCAGCGTATGCTCACAAGCGTAGACAAGTGTTTCAATTACGTGATCGAAGGTGTTTACATCGTCATTGTAAAGCACGATTTCGTTTTGTTTTTGTGTGTCCTCTGCCAAGAGGAGGTCTTCTAACTGTTTCTCTTTAGTGCTCATAGTGCTACTAATTTACAAATTTTGCGGCTATCCAGTTGTTTTTTTCTTTCTTCTGAACGAAATCCAATCCCAATTTATTGCAACAATCAGTTATCAATGGAAGGTCTTCCCTGTAAAAGCCGCTGAGGAACAATTGCCCACCAACTCCCAATACCGAAGCGTAGGTTTCCATCTGGTCCAGTAGGATGTTCCTGTTAATGTTCGCAATGATGATATCGTATTTTTCAGAAGTGGGGATGGCCTCCACCCCACCCAAAATGGTTGTAGTCCTGCTGCACTTGTTCCGTTGTAAATTTTCGTTACTGTTCTCCACGCACCATTCGTCAATATCTATGGCATCCAGTGCTCTTGCCCCTTTCATCTCGGCAAGTATGGCCAGTACGGCAGTACCACAGCCCATGTCCAACACCTTCTTTCCTTGGCAATCTGTTCCCAAGATGTGCTGTAGCATCATAAACGTAGTTTCGTGGTGGCCCGTACCAAAACTCATCTTAGGCTCTATCACAATTTCATAGGGTACGTTAAAAGGCTTGTGGAAAGGTGCACGAACCGCACAAGCATCTCCCACGACTATGGGCGTAAAGTTCTTTTCCCATTCTTGGTTCCAGTTTATCTGGGCGATTTCTTGTTGCTGAAATGTAACCTCAAATTCAGACGATTTCAGAATAAAAAGAGGATCCAAAATCGCTTCGTGCCAATCTTCTTTTTGGATATACGCCTGCACGCCTTCTTCATTTTCAACAAAACTCTCAAATCCCGCCTGTCCCAGCTCGGCTATCAAGATTTCGGTGCCTGGTTGTAATGGGGTTACTTTAAAGGTATACTCTATGTAGGTTGAGGGCATTATATTGGGTTTCAGTTATCGGTTATCGGTTGTGGGTTGTGGGTTGTGGGTTGTGGGTTAGATCTCAAATTTAAATTGCCAATACTTACCCAAAAGCATTCACAATCGCCATAAAATCTTCAGCCTTGAGTGAAGCGCCACCTATAAGGCCACCATCCACATCTTTTTTGGCAAATATCTCTGTTGCGTTTGCAGGTTTTACGCTACCTCCGTATAAAATTGAGACTTCGTTTGCAATGGCGTGCGAATAGTGTTTTGCAATAGTTTTTCTTATATACTCGTGCATTTCCTGCGCTTGCTTTGGACTTGCAGTTTCTCCGGTACCAATGGCCCAAACGGGTTCGTAAGCAATTATAATATGGCTCCAGCTTTCTTCAGAAATATGGAAGAGCCCGTTTTCCAACTGGTTTTGGATTACTTCAAAGTGATCGCTGTTTCGCCTATCGTTAAGCTCCTCACCTATACAAAATATCACTTTTAGCTCATTTTCCAGCGCGGTATTTACCTTTTCGGCCAGTAGGTCATTGGTTTCGTTAAAATAGGCACGACGCTCGCTGTGTCCCAAGATCACGGTTTGTATTCCAACGCTCTTGAGCATGGGTGCAGAAACTTCGCCCGTAAAAGCTCCGTTTACCGATTGGTGCATGTTCTGCGCTACCACTTCGATGGGATGCTCCCGTACCGACTCGAATGCAGCGTATAGATTGGTAAACGAAGGCGCAACCATAACCGTGACATCCTCAGGGATTACCTGCTTCTTCAAATTTTTCAATAAGGTTTCGGTTTCGGAAAGATCGTTGTTCATTTTCCAGTTTCCAGCTACAATTTTTTTTGGCATATTGTTGGGTTTAAGCGTTTGTTGTCTAAAGTTTATCGTTTTGCAATTCAATCAAGGCTACTAGAACAGCCTGCTCAGCCTGTTACTGCTTACTAATCTTGGGATCCAGCCAGCCGTAAATTACATCTACAAAGATATTGATAACTATGAACAATGTGGCAATAACCAGTACAGCTCCCATGATTATTGGCAAGTCCAGTGTGTTTAAGGCATCTACAATTTCTTTTCCTAGGCCGTTCCACCCAAAGATGTATTCAACAAAAACGGCCCCCGCAAGCATAGAGGCAAACCATCCCGAAATTGCCGTGACAACAGGATTGAGTGAGTTTTTAAGGGCATGGCGCCTAATAATAGTCCAAAACGAAAGCCCTTTGGCCTTTGCTGTCCTAATATAATCCTGGTTCAACACTTCCAGCAACGAATTACGCATAAGCTGTGTAACCACTGCAAGCGGACGAATACCCAGCACAATGGCTGGAAGGATCAAGTTTTTCCATTGTATGTAGCTGCCCTCGCCAAAATCGTCTACTTCGTAGAGGCTACCGGTCATGTTCAAATTGGTATACTCGTGCAATACGTAGCCAAACAACCACGCAAAGATAATGGCGCTAAAAAAAGAGGGAACACTCATCCCCAGGGTGCTCACAAGTTGGATCAGCTTATCTATCCAACCATCTTTAAAAAGCACTGAGATTATTCCCAAAAACACTCCCAAAAGCATTGCGATCACAATGGCCGAAACCGCCAGAACAAAAGTGTTTGGCAATGTTTCGGCAATTACGGCGGTCACCTGTTTTCCGTTTTTTTGGAACGATTCCCGCAAATAGGGCCATTTCAGGGCAACGGTAGTTTCTGAAATTGTAAAGAGTGGGGTTGCGCTATATTTTTCTTCTGAAAGGAAGGTATACTCTTCAGTATCTGTACTGTGGAAGGAAATTGGGGAGAGATCATTCAAATAATATACGTACTGAAGCGAAACAGGCTTATCGAACCCATATTTTTTCTTTACGATGGCCAATTGCTCAGCATTTTCGTTCTGTCCCAGCATCATCCTAGCAGGGTCACCGGGGAGAATGGTAAAAAGCAGGAAAATTACAGTCACTACCCCAAAAAGCGTGAGCAGTGCATAACCTATTTTTTTAAGGATATATCCAGCCAAATTTACTGTATTGAATCTGTTGCTACCTGTGTGCTATCTTGTACTACCTCTTGTATAGGCTCCACTTTTGGGAGCGGTGGTTGTTCTTTCAACTGTAATTCCAAAGCGTCGTTCCAGTGCAGTTTTTGCTCGATAGTCCCTTGTTGCAGTTCCAAGATACCCGGATTGCTCCGCACGATGGTTTTTAGGGTGGTTTCGTCACAGAAATAAAACTTAAAGTTCAGTTTTTTGTTGGCCACCAGTTGTTGTGTTTTTTCCCGACTGGATGCCGACAGCCCGATTACTTGGTAGTTTTTCTCCAAGGCCTCGTTGGTAATTTTCTTGATGTTTTCGTAGCCTTCCATCTCGGTAAGCTGGAGGTTGTAGGCTATTACAACTATCAAATTTTTGGCCTCCAGAAATTGGGTGGTGTAATCCTCGCCATCACGTTCTATGGAGAAATCGTGTACGGGAGGTTCGTACCCTTTCTGTATTTCGGTGGTCTCCACGCCAATAAATTCGCCTTCTTGTTGTGGGTAGTCACCATTGGTAGTGATCACCTTTTCTTCGCCATTCACTTTAAAGGTCCAATTGTATTCAAAAATGGGCTTGGGCGCTCCTTCAGGAATTTCCATCCCATCCTGTATGTTAGCGCCTATTTTATATGCCCTAAAATCAATCCACGGCAAGTGTTGCAGCACATAGTAGGCAAATCCCATACAGCATATAAACGATATAAAGACCAAAATCCCTCGCACACTTTTACTGAAAAACGGCTCTATATGTTTTCTTCCGAAGAACAACAAAAGGATCATAACGGTCAACACCACATCTTTCCAGAACGATTCCCAAGGCGTTAGCTTTAAGGCATCCCCAAAGCAGCCACAATCTGTCACCTTATTGAAATATGCCGAATAGAACGTAAGGAACGTGAAGAATACAATCATTAACAACAAGCTCCACAGCGTGAACTTTTTGGCATAGCCCAAGATGAGCATTATACCCAGCAACACTTCAAAAATTACCACAAAAAGGGCGATGAGCAGTGCGTAGGGAACAAGAGATTCGAGATTGAGCACATCCGGAGCAAAATAATCTTTCAGCTTAAAAGAAAAGCCCACAGGATCGTTCAGCTTTATAAAGCCGCTAATAATGAAAAATATCCCTACGAATATCCTTAGAAAACCTACGATGTATTTCATTACTTCTTGAATTTAGTTTATTAGACCCCCCCCTTGAGAGCCTGTCCCGAACTCGCTTCGGGAGGGGCAGGGGGGGGGTGTTTTTGTTTTTTTTGAATTAATATCGAGTTAAAACACCCCTATAATTCCCTCTAGGGGATATTCAATCATCTTTAGACAAATGTATCAGCGCAAATACGGCATAATTTATCATATCCTGATAGTTGGCATCAATCCCTTCGCTCACCAATGTCTTACCTTGATTGTCTTCAATTTGTTTTACGCGCAAGAGTTTCTGTAGTATCAAGTCGGTTAGGCTGCTCACGCGCATATCTCGCCAGGCTTCACCATAATCGTGATTTTTATCCAACATGAGCTGCTTTGTCTCTGCTACTTTTTCATCGTACAACTGGGTTGCGTCCTCCAGGGATAGGTCCGGTTGTTCTACCACGCCTTTTTCCAATTGCACCAATGCCATGACACAATAGTTTATAATGCCAATAAATTCGCTTTCTTGGCCCTCGTCCACACGTTGCTCGGTGTTTTGCTGAAGCCCACGAATGCGTTGTGCCTTGATAAAAATTTGGTCGGTCAAGGAAGGTAAGCGCAATATTCTCCACGCACTACCGTAATCTTTCATCTTGTTTATGAACAGTTCGCGACACATTTCTATCACGTTGTTGTACTGTTCGGAAGTTTCGGCCATAGTATTCTTTAGAATTTGCGTAAATTTCGCTTAAATATCTCAAAATAGAAAATTGTACACACTTAATTGCAAGGGCAACCTTATAGATTTAGCTATCCCCAAGGTAATGGGGATTATTAATGTAACACCAGATTCGTTTTACGATGGCGGAAAGACCACTGTCCTGCGTGATATTGTGGCACAGGCCGAAAAAATGGTGGCTGCGGGCACTACGTTTCTGGATATTGGGGGCTACAGTTCCAGGCCAGGTGCAAAAGACATTACTGTTAATGAAGAATTAGAGCGCTTAATCCCTGTGGTGGAAACACTTTCCAAGGAGTTTCCAGAGACCTACCTTTCCGTAGACACCTTTAGGAACGCTGTCGCAGAACAAGCAGTAAATGCTGGCGCTGCAATTGTGAACGATATAAGCGGCGGAATGCTTGATGCTGAAATGTTACCAACCGTGGGGAAATTGAAAGTGCCGTATATCTTGATGCATATGAAAGGGACCCCGCAAACCATGAACAGCCTTGCACAGTACAAAAACGTGACCAAAGAGCTGCTCTATTATTTTTCTGAACGTATCGCCCTTGCCAGGAAAGCAGGTATAAACGATATTGTTGTAGATCCAGGTTTTGGGTTTGCCAAAAAAAGAGAACACAGTTTTGAATTACTGAAACATCTCGAATTGTTTAAAACCATGGAGGTGCCATTGCTGGTTGGGGTTTCGAGAAAATCGTTCATTTACAAAACGCTGGAAAACACCCCCCAAGAAGCTCTCAATGGAACTACGGTACTAAATACACTCGCATTACAAAAGGGGGCCTCCATCCTACGTGTTCATGATGTTAAGGAAGCTAAAGAATGCATCAGGTTGCTGCATGCTGTTTACAATACAGACTAATTTTATACCTTTAACCCAAACCACACCGCCCTTGGATATTCTTGATATTAGGATAATAGACGTAGTAGACATTGTACTTGTAGCGTTCTTGATGTATTACCTCTACAAGTTGGTTCGTGGCACTGTAGCCATCAATATTTTTGTAGGTATCGTAATTATTTATGCCATCTGGAGGCTTACCGAGATTTTACAAATGGAACTGTTAAGTAAGATACTTGGCGGCTTTTTGGGAGTGGGTATGTTTGCGCTCATCGTTGTTTTCCAGCAAGAGATACGGAAATTTTTATTGCTCTTGGGATCTACAAACTTCTCGGCTCGCAGAAAGTTTTTAAGGCGTTTCAATCTTTTTTCTTCTGAAAGTGGGACCTCTATAAACATACAAAGTATTGTGAAAGCTTGCGAAAAAATGAGCTTGACAAATACCGGTGCCCTTATCGTGATACAAAGAAACAACAGCCTGGACTTTGTAAAAGACTCTGGGGACACGATGCAAATTGAAGTGAACCAACCCATATTGGAAAGTATTTTCTATAAAAACAGTCCCTTGCACGATGGAGCTGCGATCATTGAAGAAAACACAATCACCGCAACAAGAGTTATTCTGCCCGTAAGCAACGACCGCCGGATCCCTCAACGATTTGGATTGCGCCACCGTGCCGCGGTGGGTATCACCGAAAAAACCGATGCGCTATGCCTGGTGGTGAGTGAAGAAAATGGGCAGATTTCTTATCTAAAAGAAGGTGATTTTGTTCTATTTGAAGACCTGGAAGATTTAAAAGAACAGTTAACTGATGACTTGAGTTAAAGCTATGGAGTGTAAGAATTGCAAAGAAAACCTTGAAGAAAATGACCAGTATTGTAATATTTGTGGCGCTAAAGTCATAAACAATAGGCTTACACTAAAAAATGCTTTTGAAGAATTTCAAGACAGGTTTTTAAATGTAGATAATACTTTTTTTAAAACGTATCTCCATCTTTTTATTAAACCAGTCGCGGTTATAGATGGTTACATTAACGGAACCCGAAAGAAATACATAAACGTGTTTAGCTATTTTGCAATAGCATTGACTCTTACCGGGTTTCAAATATTTATTGTCAGAAAATTTTTCCCTGAAGCCTTAGAACTTCCTTTTGGAATTGCCGAAAATTTGCCCGAAAATTATGGCAATATGGACTGGATGTATGATTATATATCATTAGTTACACTAATAAACTTACCCATTTATGCATTAGTAAGTAAACTAACATTCATTGGAGCCAAAAAATATAATTATACCGAGCATTTAGTTAGTATGACATATATTTTCTCACAGTATTCTATAAGCTCATTCCCTATAATATTATTTTCAGTTATATCGGGGGCAAATTATTATGAAATTGGGTATTATGTCTTCGTGCCATTATTTTTCTACACGGCGTTTGTTTTTAGTAAACTTTACAAATTAACCTGGGGTCAGATCCTATTAAGGTTTTTTAGCCTAGGAGTAGTAGTATTTGTACTTTTAACACTACTCACAATACTTCAGATTATAGTCATGTTTATGACTGGCGGATTAGAAGAAATAATAGAAGCAGAACGAGCCAAACAAGCCAAGGAAGCAGTAGGCTATATCGCCTCCTCTGTCATAAACTGGACCTCGTAAAGATTTTTATAGTAACCATCCTGCCGTTGCAGTAGTTCTTCGTGGGTGCCAGATTCAACAATCTTACCGGCATCCATGACCAAAATCCTATCTGCCTTTTTTATGGTTGCCAAGCGGTGGGCAATTACAATAGAAGTACGGCCTTCGGTAATTTTATCGGTGGCGCGCTGTATGAGCTCTTCAGAATACGAATCTATCGAAGAAGTTGCCTCATCTAAAATCAAGATACTCGGGTCGCTCACGTAGGCACGTAGAAAAGCAATTAATTGTCTTTGCCCAGAGGAGAGCATACTACCCCGCTCTTTTACGTTATAGTGATATCCATTGGGTAGTGAAGTGATAAAATTGTGCACGCCAATCTCCTTGGCAGCAGCAATCACTTCTTCTTCAGAAATGGCAGTATTGTTAAGGGTAATATTGTTCAAAATAGTATCGGCAAACAGGAAGACATCCTGTAACACTACGGCAATCTGGCCTCGTAGGGACGCTAAGGTATACTCTTTAATATTGTTTCTGTCCACCAGTATTCGCCCACTGTTTATTTCATAAAAACGGTTCAGCAAATTAATGATGGTAGATTTACCTGCACCCGTTGCACCAACAATAGCGATGGTCTGTCCAGGATACACTTCAAAAGAAATATCTTTTATCACTTCTTCATTTTCATTGTAACCAAAGCGTACATTTTCAAAAGTTATGGCCCCTTTGGCCTTGTCAAGCTCTAGTGCTCCAGTATTTGCAATGTGCGACTGGGTGTCCAAAATCCCGAAGACACGGTTCGCGGCCACCATACCCATTTGCAGGGTGTTGAATTTATCGGCTATCTGTCTCAAGGGACGGAACAACATTTGTGAATATTGTATAAACGCCGTGACGATACCTAAGGTAATCACACCGCCCTCGGCTGCATTGAGACCACCGTACCAAACTACAAGACCAATGGCAATGCTCGAGGCCATTTCGGCAATGGGGAAAAAGATGGAGTTGTACCAAACCGTTTTTACCCACGCTTTTTTATGTTTTTCATTGATTTCCTCAAAACGCTTGTATTCGGTTTTTTCGCGGGTGAATATTTGTACAATTTTCATTCCCGTAATGCGCTCCTGCACAAAACTGTTAAGGTTTGCAACTTGGTTTCGTACATCTTCAAAAGCTACTTTCATAGCACGTTGAAATACACGTGTGGCATACATAATGAGTGGTAGGATAGCAAAAACTATTAGCGCAAGCCTCCAGCTTTTATAGAGCATGATACCAGCGATGGCCGCCATCTTCAACAAATCGCTAATGATCATGAACAGTCCTTGGCTAAAGATGGAAGAGATGGTCTCGATATCGTTCACTGCACGGGTGGTCAACCTACCCACGGCGCTCTTATCGAAATACCGCATCCTAAAACTGGTCATGAGCTTAAACAGTTTTACCCGAATGTCCTTGATAACATTTTGCCCTAGCCAGTTGGCATAAAATATGAACGAAAATTGAAAGAGCACCTCCAAAACAAGCACCCCTAACATAAGTAGCAAATAATACTGTAACAACGGAAGGTCCTTGGCAAAGATGGCCCTATCTATAGCCAATTGTAATAAATGCGGGGACAATACTCCCAGGACGGACATAGCAATGGCCGCAAAGGCTACAAAATAAAAGGTAAAGCGATACTTGTTGGTAAATGCCAACAGCCTTTTAAAAAGTCTAAAATCGAATGCCTTTCCAGATTCCTTGGCCATAATTTTATTGGGCTTCTTTTACGCTGTTAAAAAAATAGTTTCTGGGTAGCTTACTTTAGTAAGGTACAGGCCGTGTGCGGGTACAGAGGCACCTGCATTACCCCTATCCTTACTTTTTATGATAGTGTGAACATCTTCCAGCGACACCTTATCAAAACCTACATCCAGCAACGTACCCACGACCGCTCGCACCATATTTCGCAGGAAACGATCTGCAGTGATGGTAAACAGCAATGTATCTCCTTGCTTTTCCCAAACTGCTTTTTTAACATCACAAAGGTACGTTTTTACATCTGTGTTGCTTCTGGAAAAGCATTGAAAATCGCTATAGTGCAATAAAATTTCTGCGGCCTTGTTCATTTGTTCCATATTGGGCGCTCTATGGATTTGGTATGCCAGCTCTTGCGCAAAAGGGTCTTTACCCAGCGAAACTACGTATTCGTATTCACGAGAAGTAGCGCTAAAACGGGCGTGTGCCTCAGGGGTTACACGAAGGATATTTTGTACCGAAATATCCTTGGGTAGAAAGGAGTTCAGCTTGTAAATAGTGTTTTCGGCATCTATTGTTTCATCAAGATCGAAATGGGCAAAGAGTTGTTTGGCATGGACACCGGCATCGGTCCTTCCCGCTCCCACGACCTTTATCTCATTTCTGAAAAAAGTAGAAAGCGTTTGTTCTACTACTGCCTGAACGCTCAAAGCATTGGGCTGTATCTGCCAGCCGTGGTAATGGGTTCCGTTATAGGCAATTTCAATAAAATAGCGCAAGAATGAAGATTTAAAATTTCAGTAAAAATACGAAATGAATAAAGATTGTATATCTAAGATTTTAGTTTGTTGAACGAGAGGTGTAACTTCGTATCAAACTGAAAATCCACTTGAAAAAAATACTCCTCCTTAGCGATACCCATAGCCATATAGACGATACGATCCTAAAATATGTGAAACAGGCCGACGAAGTGTGGCACGCTGGTGATATTGGGGACTTGCACGTTACCGATACCCTACGAGATCTGAAACCCCTTCGGGCGGTATATGGCAACATAGACAGTACCAAAGCTCGGGCGGAGTTCCCGTTGGACAACAGGTTCATGTGCGAGGAGGTTTCGGTCTGGATCACCCACATTGGGGGCTATCCCGGGCGTTACAATCCAAGGGTGCGAGAAGCACTACAAACAAACCCTCCTAGGCTTTTTATCTGTGGACATTCGCACATTTTAAAGGTAATGCTGGACAAAAAACTGAAGCTCTTACATATGAACCCAGGCGCAGTAGGCAAACACGGGTTCCATAAAGTGCGTACGATGCTCCGGTTCGAGATTGATGGACGGGAGATCAAAAATCTTGAGGTAATAGAAATTCCCAGATAGCAAAAAACCCTTGAAGATGGCATTCTCCAAGGGTTCTTGCACTAATAATACTAAGCTATAGTTTAACGTAAACGGTCCACAGATTTTACGAGGTCCTCATCCTTTTTGATGGCCTTATTGGCCAGCACTAAAAAAACGATAGAAATGATAGGAAGTAGCACCCCAATACCTTTCT
Organism: Marinirhabdus gelatinilytica; assembly: GCF_003353425.1. Taxonomy (GTDB): domain Bacteria; phylum Bacteroidota; class Bacteroidia; order Flavobacteriales; family Flavobacteriaceae; genus Marinirhabdus; species Marinirhabdus gelatinilytica. The sequence goes on along the minus strand of NZ_QRAO01000004.1, from coordinate 68,344 downwards.
CAGAGACCAAAATCTCTCCAGATACCTTTAGCGACCTGTAAACGAAAACTCCCAGTAATACAAAGTTTGATATGATGTTTAAACGGTTTAGCACAAATTGCAGTTGCCGTTTCTTAAAACTCAAAATTGAAATAACTGCTAATGCAATAGAAACAAAAATCAGTCCAAAGACAAAAACCTCGTCCCTAGCAATTACAGTGTTACCTGCTTCATCTACGATAGATGGAAACCAAATATACAAACATCCCATAACTAGTGCAGAGATGATCATATAAACAGTTTGTATGCGTTGTAACATTCCTTATTTGCTTTAGCGGAAGCAAAAATAAGGTTTCTTTTTGAAAGATTTAACCCTTCAATTTAAAATATTGTTGTATCATTGTAACATCAATTCGTAACCATCTCAATAAAGGTTACTTAGTCTTCGATATAATTTTCAATAAAATTATCTTCTTAACGAAACGATTTTTTACAATCAAATAATCATTATTCACATACTTACATGTTAGAAATTTCAGAATTAAAGGCAAAGAAGCTACCTGAGCTTCAAGAACTAGCAAAAACACTAAAGGTTCCCAAATATAGAAGCCTTAAAAAATTAGACCTGGTATATCAAATACTGGATTACCAAGCAGCAAACCCAAAAGTGGTTAAAGCTGTAGTTGCAGACGATGAGCAGGACAGTAAAGCTGCACCTGCAAAAAAAGAGGAAACTACAACTAAAAAAGCTCCCCAAAAACAGGCTCCCCGAAGCAACACCAAAGATAAAGGTGCTGACAATAAAAGACAGCAAAAACAAAAAAGCAGCAGTCGTAACGACTCCAAGGACAAGGAGCAAAAGCAACAGAGCCAATCCAACAAAAAGGAAAAATCGAGCTCCAACGACAATAGGCACCAACACCAAAAAGACTCCAATAAGAGCAACAAGAACGATAACCGAAATAACAATCGTTCCAACACCAAACAGAAAAACAACGGAAACAAAGACACCCGAAACCGCTATAAGGAACCAGATTATGAGTTTGACGGCATCATAGAAAGTGAAGGTGTACTGGATATCATGCAAGATGGCTATGGCTTTTTACGTTCCAGTGATTACAACTATCTTTCATCTCCAGACGACATCTATGTATCCCAATCGCAAATACGATTGTTCGGCTTAAAAACCGGAGATACGGTATTGGGTGAGGTTCGCCCACCAAAAGAAGGTGAAAAATACTTCCCACTCATAAAAGTGAACAAAATAAACGGTCTTAACCCTAACGTGGTACGCGACCGTGTTTCTTTTGAGCATTTAACTCCGCTATTCCCGCAGGAAAAATTCAATATTGCTGAAAAGCAGAGTACCATTTCAACCCGTATTATAGATCTGTTCGCCCCAATTGGGAAGGGACAGCGTGGGATGATAGTGTCGCAACCCAAAACGGGTAAGACCATGTTGCTGAAGGATATAGCCAATGCTATTGCAGCAAATCACCCAGAGGTATACCAAATTATATTGTTGATAGACGAACGTCCCGAGGAGGTTACGGACATGCAACGTAATGTACAGGGCGAGGTTGTTGCCTCTACCTTTGACAAGGAGGCCACAGAACACGTGCGCGTTGCCAATATAGTGATAGACAAAGCCAAGCGATTGGTAGAGTGTGGTCACGATGTAGTGATCCTCTTGGACTCCATTACACGTTTGGCAAGAGCTTATAATACCGTGCAACCTGCAAGTGGAAAAATATTGAGTGGTGGTGTAGACGCAAATGCACTGCACAAACCAAAACGTTTCTTTGGAGCTGCCCGTAATATTGAAAATGGAGGCTCGTTAAGTATTATCGCAACGGCATTGACCGATACTGGAAGTAAGATGGACGAAGTAATCTTTGAAGAATTTAAAGGAACAGGTAACATGGAACTGCAATTGGATAGAAAGATATCCAACCGCCGTATCTTCCCTGCCATAGACCTCACCTCTTCCAGCACACGTAGGGACGATATATTGCTGGACGAAAACACGATCCAACGTATGTGGGTAATGCGTAAGTACCTGGCCGATATGAACCCTGTTGAAGCTATGGAGTTTATCAACGACCGCTTTAGACAGACCAAAAACAATGAGGAGTTCCTTATTTCAATGAATGGGTAACCCATAACCAGAAACAAGCAATTCTTATAATTTATAATAAAGAAAGCCCGGCTCAATGCTGGGCTTTTTAGTGTCGTAAAATTATGGAATAAAGGAGTTCCTCTCAATCCTTAAAGCAAATCTTTAACGTTGCTGAACCCCGTTTACCAAATATTCTAAGAGACACAATATGGTCATGTCCCTATCTTGTAACTTCACCTTGGAGATTGTTTGAACTGCCTTTACAACTTACTCTACCCGTACTTTACAAACCCAACAAATAGTGTTTCAAGGCAAGCAAGCACATGTATATTTTACAGCTTCTAAGATAAGAATACTCGCTTTTCACACACTAAAGTATAAAACAAAAAAAGAGCCCGGAAAACCGGGCTCTTAAATTATAGAGTGTGTTATGCTTATTGCTTAACGATTTTCTCAACAAGAGTACCAGCAGAAGTTACTACGTTCAATACGTAAACACCATTTGCAAGGTTAGAAGTGTTGATAGTTCCGTTAGACAAAGTAAGACCTGTATCTCTTCCAAGAACGTCTACCAAAGTAGCAGACTCAATCTCGATGTTTGAAGGAATGTTCACATTCAACACATCATTGGTTGGGTTAGGGTATACAGAAGCAACATCAGCAATGTTATCTCCAACGCTCAAAAGAGGCTCATCTACCAATGTCCAAGACAAAGCAGTGAAATCCTGACCGATAAGAGTTGAGATGTTAGTCCAATCTGTAGCACCTACACCGAACAAGTCACCCTCGTCAATTAATACTGGCTGTACATCTGGAGTAGAAGCACTACCTGCCCAGTTGAAACGACCATCTCCACCAGAAGCTCCAGTTACTCTAGGAGCAATAGACATCCAGTAGTTACCAGCTGGAAGAACTACTTGAGATCCACCGTTAGCATCGGTAAAGTTTACACGGAAAACAGTAGTACCATCATCCTGTACCAATTCGAAACCAGAACCTGTAATGTCAATGTTTGAAATATCATACAAAGCATCTCCAGCAGATGGAGTACCGTCTGGCACATCAGCACCGTTGGCGTAAACAAAAACATCAAATCCTTCCAAGAAAGGCTCAATAGCAGCTCCAGAAGAAGTAAATCCGTTGATCAATATGTTACCAAGAGCAACGTCAGAAGATACAGTAAAGTAATCTGCACAGAAAACTCCAGCATCATCAGCACCATTGGTACTAATCAAACCAGTTCCAGTTGGATCATCGGCAGCTCTCTCTACAAGAACGTTTTGAGCATTCATCGTAACAGCACCTAATGCAAGAGCTGCTAGTAAAGTAAATTTTTTCATAATAATTTGAATTAAAAGTTTAATATTGAATTACAAATATAAAAAACCATTTCAATTATCAATACAAATCCATGAAAATTTCAGATAAAAAATTATCATCAATATACAGTATGCTTTATTTCGTTGCTATTTTTAGCATGGTAGGTTGTTCAGAAAAAAGCAGAAAAAATAATTTTGACTTCACTACCCATTTTGAAAAATCCTCTGGAACCGAGACACCCACTTACCAAGAGGTTATAACATTTTACAACAACCTTTCAGAAGCACACAACTCCATTGCCATGTATGAAATGCAAAGGACCGATAGCGGCAAACCATTGCATTTAGTGACCTTTAACCCCAATAGGTCCTTCGAGTCTGAGTTCTCTAAAAACGATAAAAAGAGCGTCCTGCTCATCAACAACGGCATACATCCCGGGGAGAGCGATGGGATTGACGCATCCATGCTCTTGATGCGCGACCTGGCCGAAGGGAAAATCCCAGCTCCAGAAAATCTCATCGTTGCTGTAATACCAGTTTATAATATTGGCGGCGCCCTTAACCGAAATTCCCATACCCGTACCAACCAAAACGGTCCAGAGGAATATGGTTTTAGGGGAAATGCCCGAAATTATGACCTTAACAGGGATTTCATTAAAGCAGATACGAAGAACGCTCGTGCCTTTGCCAATATCTTCAGGATCGTGAAGCCAGACTATTTTATAGACAACCATGTAAGCAATGGAGCAGATTACCAGTATACGCTCACACACCTTTTTACACAGCACAACAAGCTAGGTGGCAGGTTGGGCGAATACCTGAACACTTCTTTTATGCCCAAACTGGAGGACAGTCTTCAAAAAAACGAATGGGATATTACTCCTTACGTAAACGTTTTCAATAAATCTCCAGAGGCAGGATTTACACAGTTTATGGATTCCCCACGCTACTCAACCGGGTATACAACATTGTTTGGCACCGTTGGCATGATGGTAGAGACCCATATGCTAAAGCCCTACAGACAAAGAGTGGAGGGCACTTATAAATTAATGGAACAATTTATAAAAATAGCCGATGAAGATTCAGAATTGGTACAGAATCTAAAAAAAATAGACCGTGACCTCTACAAACCGGGAGACAAGTACCCTATCCAATGGAAAGTGGACAGCAGTAAAACAGCCACACTTCAGTTTAAAGGATATGAAGCATCACAAATACCCAGCGAAGTAACGGGCCAACAAAGACTGAAATTTGACCGCGACAAACCTTTTACGCGAGATGTTACCTATTACAACACTTTTGCACCATTGGCAAGTATTACGATTCCTGAAGCCTACATTGTCCCAAAGGGATATTGGAACGTACTGGACTTACTAAAACAGAACAAAATACATTATGAAACAATACAACGCGATACCATTATTAAAGCGCAAGTTTACCACATAAAAGATTATAAAACCTTTCAAAACCCTTACGAGGGCCACTATCCCCACTACAGCACCCAAGTGGAGGCCACCACTGAAAATGTTGAGGTAAAAAAAGGCGACTACTGGTTCAGCACAGATCAGGACGGGGTGAGGTATTTAATTGAAACGCTGGAGCCGTCCGCCCCAGATTCATTCTTTAACTGGAATTTTTTCGATGCCATCCTTCAGCAAAAAGAAGGGTTTTCGCCCTATGTATGGGAAGATAAGGCCATGGAATTCCTAAACGAAAATCCAGAGATTCAAAAACAGTTTGAAGCCAAAAAAAGGCAGGACCCCAGTTTTGAGGCCAACTGGTTCTTGCAATTGGACTGGATACATAAGCAAACCCCCAATTACGAGAAAGCTCATTTAAGATACCCTATCGTTAGGGTGGGTGGTTAAATATTCCTTGGGAAAGAGCAATTTTATATTCTCGTAGGAGTCTTGGAGGGCTTTCTGTGCTTTTTCAAAATTTTTCCAGCGCACTTTTTTAATGCCTTCATTGGCCTCTGGGATGAGTTCCCCGTCATAGTCTGTGTACATTTCGTACCAGTAGGTTATCTTCAGCTTAAATTTATCGTTACGTTTAAAAACGTGGTACGTTTTTGTTATAAAACGCTTCACCTTCAGGTCCTTCACCCCTGTTTCCTCCATGGTTTCGCGTACTGCGGCTTCTTCAAAGCTTTCCCCCTTTTCCATCTTACCCTTTGGGAGGTCCCATTTCCCGTTTCTGCGAATAAATAGAATTTCCTTTTTTGGATTAAAAACCATGCCTCCCCCGGCTTCCACTACTTTAAGTTTCTTACGAAGGAACTTTTCCAGCTTCTCCGGGTTTTTGTGGTATAGATTCACATACAGTAACTCGCCATTGTTAATCTTCTTGATGATTTTTTTGAAACGCGCCAACTTTATGGGAATGGACTTATAATTGCTGCCTATTTTTTTTTCGGTAGAAAGTATTATAGGGATGTCTTTGACAAAAACTTTATACATTTGCAGTATGATTTTACATAAAGAAACAGCGCATAAAACAGCTGAATTATTGCTGCAAATTAATGCAATAAAATTGCAACCACAAAAACCTTTTACATGGGCTTCCGGTTGGCAATCTCCAATTTATTGCGACAACCGCATTACGCTCTCCTATCCAATCATCAGGACCTATTTACGAGAGCAACTTGCAAAACAAATTGAGGAACTCTACGGAAAACCAGACGCCATAGCAGGTGTGGCAACGGGTGCCATTGGCATTGGCATGCTTGTTGCGGACTACCTGAACGTTCCCTTTTGCTATGTCCGCCCCGAGGCAAAAAAGCACGGCCGGCAGAACAAGATTGAAGGTTTTGTGGAAAAGGGTGCAAATGTTGTCGTCGTAGAAGACCTTATAAGCACCGGCAAGAGCAGCCTCCTTGCAGTAAAAGCACTTAACGAAGCAGGCGTGAACGTAAAGGGTATGGTAGCCATATTTACCTATGGTTTTGATGTTGCTTCAGAAAATTTCAAAAAAGAGGACATTACCCTGCACACCTTGAGCGATTACGAACACTTACTGGTACAGGCAGAAAGATCACATTATATAAATACGGAAGAAGCTGCCATACTCTCACAGTGGAGAAAAGACCCAGCCAATTGGAACCCAACCGTAAAACTATAACGCAACACCCCAAACATATACTATGAAAATTGAAAGCAAGAAAGTGACCGTTCAAAAATCTGCAACAGAGTTGTGCAACTACTTAAGTGACGTAAAGAATTTTGAACAGCTCATGCCAGAGAACACGAGCAAGTTTGAGGTGATCAACGAAAAAGCCTTTGTATTTGCCCTTAAAGGAATGCCAGAAATAGCACTGGAAGTAAAGGAAGTGAACCCTCCCAACCAAGTTATATTGGGCGCTATGAGCGACAAGTTGCCTTTTACCCTAACCGGAAATGTCACACAAGTAGCTGAGGAGACATCGCAAGCCCAACTATTGTTCGAAGGTGATTTCAACCCTATGATGAAGATGATGATTAAAGGGCCTATTACCAAGTTCTTGGAGACTTTGGCAACCAACCTAGAGACTGTATAGTTTTAGAACAATAGCTTAATTTCCTTTAAGCCATACTCCACGATCGTGTCGTCTTCATGGGAAACCCGCAGTTTCCCAAGTGGAGAAACACCTAAGATGATCCCATTAATCTTAAGCCCAGCTTCAGTCTGAAAAGTTGAGACCACATTTCTTTTGAACAAAAGGTCGTGATAGTCTTGTTGTACTGTTCCAAATGTGGCACAAGGCATTCCTTTTAATCTTTCAAACACAAGTGTCGCTACGGTATGAACCACTTCATCGATAGTAAAGGTTTTTCCGGTTATCAATTTAAGCGAACTCGCTTGTGGAAGTCCTTCAAAAAATGTTTCATTTACATTGAGCCCAATACCGATAATGCCAGAGGAAATTTCACTTCCTTTTAGTTGGTTTTCAATTAAAATGCCTGCCACTTTTTTACCTTGTGACATTATGTCGTTAGGCCATTTTATAGCAACCTTGGGTATCTCTAGTACTTTCAGGGCATCCACAACTCCTTGCGAAACCAGCATATTCAGTAAAAACTGCTCTGTGGCCCGAAGTCCCGAAAACCGCTTAAACAGGCTACAGGCAAGACTTTTCCCTGCTTGGCTTTGCCATACAGAGCCGTGTTGTCCCCTGCCCTCCTGTTGCGTTGTTGCCGTGACCACAAGCTCATCTCCAACCTGGCCTCGTGCAACAAGTTCCCGCAAGTAGCTATTGGTGGAAGGGATGGCATTAAGTTTGATTATATCCAAAGGAAATATTTAAAATTACTTGCGTCGTAGAACGGCGTTAAAGAAACAAAAAAGTGATAACTTTGCACAAATAAATTTTTTGAATGCCAAAAAAAGAAAACGACAACGACATACTGGTAGCCCACATTATAAAGGGTATTGAAGAAGTGAAAGGTCAAAATATTGAAATATTGGATCTTAGGGAGTTGGAAAATACAGTTTGCGACTACTTCATAATTTGCGATGGTACCTCGAATACACAAGTAAATGCCATTGTAAACTCCATACAAAAAACAGTTAGCAAGAGCTTGCAGGAAAAAGCTTGGCACATTGAAGGTACCGAAAATGCCGAATGGGTCTTGATGGATTACGTGCATATTGTAGTACACGTGTTCCAGAAACACATCAGGGAATTTTATGATATTGAAGGCCTTTGGGGAGACGCCAAAACTGTTAAAATAGAAACCACTTACTAAAAAAACCTACGCCGCATGGCTAACGAGAATAAAAAACCTGAAATGCGCAAACCCAAGTTTAACTACTATTGGGTATATGCCATCATCTTTGTAATTGTAATCCTGTTCAGTCAGTTTTTTGGAGGTGGCTTATCCCAACCAGCTAAGACTACACAGGCAGATTTCCAGAAGTTTCTTCGCGACGGGGATATTGAAAAGGTTGAAATTGTAAACAAGAAAGTTGCAAAGATCTATTTGACCCCAGAAGCGAAACAGAAGGAAATCCACTCGAAAAAAACAGACAATTCCTTCCTATCTCCAGGTGCGAACGAAGCTACCTATCAATTTGAGTTTGGGGATCTACAGAATTTTGAGAACAGTATCAATACCATAAAAGCAGAGAACGACCTGAACACGAAAGTGGTTTGGGATACCGAGACCAACCTATTGGCCGAGTTCCTACCCTCCATAATTTTCTTTGCCGTAATCATTGGTATTTGGATATTTATCATGCGCCGTATGAGTGCTGGTGCCGGTGGAGGTGCCGGTGGGCAGATATTTAATATTGGAAAGTCCAAAGCAAAACTATTTGACGAAAAAACCGATGTTAAAACATCCTTTAAAGATGTTGCAGGACTAGAGGGCGCTAAAGAAGAGGTTCAGGAAATTGTAGATTTCCTGAAAAACCCTGAAAAATATACTTCCCTAGGAGGAAAAATCCCCAAAGGAGCACTATTGGTAGGACCTCCCGGAACCGGTAAAACCCTATTGGCAAAAGCCGTTGCGGGCGAGGCACAAGTACCGTTTTTCTCACTTTCGGGATCAGACTTTGTTGAAATGTTCGTGGGTGTGGGAGCTTCCCGTGTACGTGACCTTTTCAAACAAGCAAAGGAAAAATCGCCGTCAATCATCTTTATCGATGAAATTGATGCCATTGGTCGTGCTAGGGGAAAAAGTAATTTCTCTGGATCTAACGACGAAAGAGAAAATACATTAAACCAGTTATTGACCGAAATGGACGGATTTGGCACCAATACCAACGTGATCGTTGTGGCTGCTACCAACCGTGCCGATGTACTGGACAAAGCCCTAATGCGTGCTGGACGTTTTGACAGACAGATATATGTAGACCTGCCGGACGTTCGTGAACGTAAAGAAATTTTTGAAGTTCACCTTAGGCCTCTAAAACAAGACGACTCGCTGGACACAGATTTCTTGGCGAAGCAAACCCCTGGGTTTTCGGGAGCAGATATTGCCAATGTTTGTAATGAAGCAGCCCTCATTGCAGCCAGAAAAGAAAAGAAAGCTGTTACAAAACAGGACTTCTTGGATGCTGTGGACAGGATTGTAGGCGGTCTAGAAAAGAAAAACAAGATAATTACACCGGACGAGAAAAAAGCAATTGCATTCCACGAAGCAGGTCACGCTACAGTAAGCTGGATGCTGGAACACGCTGCGCCTTTGGTAAAAGTAACCATTGTGCCACGTGGGCAGTCTTTGGGAGCTGCTTGGTACTTGCCGGAAGAACGCCTTATTGTTCGCCCAGAACAAATGCTGGACGAAATGTGCGCTACCATGGGTGGACGTGCTGCCGAAAAAGTGATTTTCAACAAAATATCTACGGGTGCCTTGAGCGATCTTGAAAAAGTGACCAAGCAAGCCAGAGCCATGGTAACTATTTATGGCCTAAATGAAACAATTGGAAACTTGACTTATTACGATTCTTCTGGGCAGACAGACTATAATTTCAACAAGCCCTATAGTGAAAAGACTGCCGAGTCTATAGACAAGGAAATTTCAAAAATCATTGAAGCCCAATACCAACGTGCCATTAAACTCTTGGAAGACAACAAGGACAAACTTACATTGCTGGCAGAAGAGCTTTTGGAAAAAGAAGTGATTTTCAAGGAAAGTCTCGAACGTATCTTTGGGGAACGCCCATTTAAAAAGGCAAAGGAGGTACCACTTACCGAAAAAAGTACTCCTAACGAAACCAACCCTGAAGAGACCGAAACTGAAAACAATACCATTCCCGAAGAGAAATAGTATTGTAATTTCAAAGTTTTGCTGGCTTCAACTTATACTTAGTCAAGATTTTTTATCTTTACATAATTAGGTTATGCATACTCCTCAATTTAAAACCCCATGAGTCTATTTAAAAGACTTTTAAACCCCAAGAAGAATAAGGCTTCAGAAAAAGAAGCAAGAGGAAAATATTACCCAGAGGAGAAACTTCCCATAGACGAAAAGTTTACATACAACTTCAACAAGAACGGTGGGAAATTTCTGTATTGCGAAAACCTTGAGGAAATTCTCGAGGCCTTTGATAATATCCTGATGGAGAACGATTGGTATGAAAAGGATGTTTTTTGCATCAACGAGCAGCTCACTTCTCGATTCGATGGTTTCAATTTAAATTTCAGCAAAAAGGGGAAAGCAACTTTTTTCCTATCAACTTGTGAGAGCTTAGTGGCCAATAATGGATCCATCCTCCTTTCCTCCAACCAAATGAAGGAGAAAAAACTTAATGAACTCCCGGACAACATCGTGATCTTTGCCACGACCAGCCAACTTGTTGACACTATTAGCGAGGGGTTGCGCATTATAAAAATGCAACAGAAAGGAAAGATACCCAGCAATATTACTACCATTCAGGACTTTGAGAGCAAAAAAGAAAAGGACTTTATGAGTTATGGAAGTAGCACAAAAAACCTATATTTGTTGCTACTGGAAGACCTATAATTTATGAAAGAACTTATTGTTCGAACCATTTCGGGATTGCTATATGCCGCCATCATTATTTTCTCGATGTACACTACGCACGAATGGTTAATGGCACTCTTCCTCATACTCGCTGGCATTACCCTTACCGAATTTTTACGTCTGGTACATCTTAAAAGCTACATTTCTTATGCCTTATTGTTGGTGTTCATGTACTTTTTTAGCTACGACGTGTTTGACCAAAACGCCATTTACCTCTACCTCATCCTAACCTGTTTTGTAAACCTATTCTTGCTGAAGGACGTTCTCTGGACAACTAAGATCCCAATGTTCGAGAAAAAGAAATACATCACGGTGATATTTTATGTAATAAGTGGTTTTGTATTCCTTACCCTCATCCCTTTTCAACAAAATGAATTTTATCCCAAGCTCATTATAGGCGTATTTTTATTGATTTGGGGTAACGACAGTGCAGCCTACTTGGTGGGGAAAAATTTTGGAAAGCGCAAACTGCTGGAACGTATTTCCCCCAAGAAAACTGTTGAAGGATTTTTGGGAGGTATCGCTGGGTCTATGTTGGCTGCATTTATTATCTTTAATTATTCTGAAATTTACGACCTCTGGGTCTGGATTTGTCTTGGCATACTGGCATCGTTATTTGGCACAATTGGAGATCTTATACAGTCCAAGTTTAAGCGCCAGGCAGGCGTGAAGGACAGTGGCACCTTAATGCCCGGACACGGCGGTTTGTACGACAGGCTGGACAGCATTATGTATGCCAGCCCATTTTTATATGCGTTTTTATTAATTGTAGATTATGTTTCATAGAGAAGGTCATAAAATAATTTTAATCACACTAATAATAGTGATCGTTTTAAGTGTAACGGCCAATTATTTTGTTGGTGACCAATTGTATCGCGGCGGTATTATACTAGCACTGGTTGTGTTCTTGATTTTGATCCTTCAATTTTTCAGAAACCCAAAGAGACATTTTCCCCTGAACGAGAACCATATACTATCACCGGTAGATGGTAAGGTTGTAGTAATTGAAGAAGTGTTCGAAAAAGAATACTTTAAGGACAAGCGCTTACAGGTTTCAGTATTTATGTCCCCTATTAATGTTCACGTTACGCGCTATCCCGTGGGTGGAAATGTAATGTACAGTAAATATCACCCCGGCAAATATTTAGTAGCGTGGCACCCAAAATCCAGTGAAGAGAACGAGCGTACCACCGTGGTAGTAAAGTCTGAAATTTTTGGCGACGTATTGCACAGGCAAATTGCGGGCGCACTGGCAAAGCGCATTGTAAATTACGCCAAGGAAGGGGAAACCGTAGCACAGGCCAGCGATAGCGGTTTTATAAAATTTGGGTCTCGGGTAGACATCTACTTGCCCGTGGACACAAAAATAAACGTGTCCCTAAACCAAAAAGTAAAAGGGGGCATTACGGTTTTAGCAGAAAAATAAATGACATCCGAAGAGCTAGATATCGCCTTTAAAAAAGCTGTAAAGAGCATCAACGAGCATACCGAACCTTTTCCGGCAGATGTCCTGCTACGCCTCTACGCCTACTATAAAAAAGCAACCAATAGCGATGACCGCCCCAGTGGCAGCAACCCATTGATAAGCGCTTTTAAAACCAACGCACTATTCCAAACAAAGGAAATGACCATGGACCAAGCCAAGCAAGCGTATATAGACGCCGTACGGCAGTATTTTTTGTATAGGAAATAAAAAAATGGCAACCTAATTATGTAGACTGCCATTTTAGTGTAAGTGTTTGAAAAGTATTTACGCCTGCTGCGCCTTGTTGAACTTTATCTCGTACTCTTCCATCGCCTCACGAATGTTATCAACATTGTCCGAAGCTCTCTGGTGGGCCTCTTCCATCACCTTTTCAAGGTCTTTGTCCGGGTTTTGAAAAAGATCGGTAATAATGTGGTTAATCTTGTCGATAATACTCTCCTGGCTGTTCTTTACATCTTCCAGTTTGTTGAGCATCGTTTGCATCTGTTCATACTTTGCCTGTTCCATGATATTAAGTTTTAAACCAATATACATAGAGAAACAGCTCAAAAACGCACTTTTAACGCTGTTTTAGAACAATTTAGAACTTTTTAACGGGTTGTGCTACTGCAATCCGGCCAAACTAGCTTTAATGGTCTCGATCTTGGCAAGGGCGTCTGCCTCTTTTTGTTTTTCCATCGCTACCACTTTTTCAGGAGCTCCGGAGACAAAACGCTCGTTGCTCAGTTTTTTTTGTACGCTCTTTAGGAAACCTTGGGTATAGCTAAGCTCTTCGGTGAGTTTTGCTATTTCTTGTTCAACATCTATGGCACCTTCAATAGGGATAAAATATTCGTTGGACTTTACACGGAAAGTCAATGCGCCATCCACAGCGGTATCCACGTTGTTTAGGGCTGAAACGTTACCCATCTTTTCAATAACTGCATTAAATTGGGTACTGGAGTTCTCGTTATTGATGACCGAAAGGGAGATAGCATCCTTAAAAGAAATATTCTTCTGTTTCCTGATGGTCCTGATGCCTGAGATTACTTCTGCTGCAAAGTCGAAATCCTTTATCAACTGTTCGTCAATAGTTTCGGTTTTAGGCCATTCTGAAACGATCAAGGCTTCCTCGGGGGTTCTTTCAGCAATGTGTTGCCAAATTTCTTCCGAAACAAAAGGTACAAAGGGGTGTAGTATTTTCAAGTTGTTCTCCAATATACCAATCACTTCGTTATAGGTTTCAGCAGCAATGGGCTTTCCGTACGCAGGTTTTACCATTTCCAATAACCAGGAACAGAAATCGTCCCAGACCAATTTGTATGTGGACATCAGTGCGTCACTTATTCGGTATTTGCTATAATGGTCCTCGATGGTCGCCAACACTTTCTGGAATTTACTTTTATACCAAGTTATTGCAATGGTAGAGGCTTCGGTAGCTTTTTCTGTTTTTGAAACTTCCCAACCGTCTATCAAGCGATAGGCATTCCATATTTTATTTACAAAGCCACTCCCCTGCTTGCACAGGTCCTCGTCGAACATAAGATCGTTCCCTGCAGGCGAGCTCAACAACATTCCCACACGCACGCCATCTGCACCATAGTTGTTGATCAACTCGATAGGATCTGGCGAGTTCCCTAGGGATTTACTCATCTTCCTGCGTTGCTTGTCTCTAACGATACCTGTTAGATACACATTGTTAAAGGGTTTTTCGCCACGGTATTCGTATCCGGCAATAATCATACGAGCCACCCAAAAGAAAAGAATCTCGGGTGCGGTAACAAGGTCGTTTGTGGGATAATAATAGTTTATTTCTTCATTGTCCGGTTCCAAGATACCGTTAAAGACGCTTATGGGCCATAGCCACGACGAGAACCAAGTGTCCAGTGCATCTGGGTCCTGTTTTAAATCGGTTAGCTGTAGTTGGTTATTGCCAGATTTCTCCTGTGCTATGGCTAGCGCTTCTTCCATTGTTTCAGCAACTACGTACTCTTCCTTACCATCTCCATAATAAAACGCTGGGATTTGGTGTCCCCACCACAATTGGCGTGAGATGTTCCAATCGCGAACGTTCTCCATCCAGTGACGATAGGTATTCACAAACTTTTCGGGTACTAAGTTCACTTCTTTCTCCAAAACGGCATCTAGGGCGGGTTGTGCCAGTTCTTTCATGTTCAGGAACCACTGGTCGCTCAATTTTGGTTCTATTACAGCACCGGTTCTTTCGGAAGTTCCTATTTTATTGGTGTGCTGCTCGGTTTTTACGAGAGCACCCAGCTCTTCAAGTTCTTTCACTATTTCCCTTCTCACCACGAAACGATCTTTCCCTTCGTAGTGCATCCCGAAACTGTTCAGTGTGGCATCGTCGTTAAAAATATCAACAACCTCCAGATTGTGCTTATCGCCCAACATCTTATCGTTTTCGTCGTGCGCTGGGGTAACTTTTAGGCAACCAGTACCAAATTCTACATCTACATATTCATCTTCAATAATAGGGACTACACGGTTACTAATTGGAACAATAGCTTTTTTCCCCTTTAAGTGCGCAAAACGCCCGTCATTGGGATTAATGCATATTGCGGTATCTCCCATGATGGTTTCAGGCCTTGTTGTAGCTATGGTCAATGTATCTTCGGAACCTTCAATTTTATAGTTTAAGTAGTACAGATTCCCTTGTTTTTCAACATAGATCACCTCTTCGTCACTCAAAGTGGTCTTGGCCTGTGGATCCCAGTTTACCATACGATAACCTCGATACACTTTGCCTTTGTTGTGCAAGTCTACAAACACCTTGATGACAGATTTGGACAAATCCTCATCCATGGTAAACTTGGTTCGCTCCCAATCGCAGGAAGCCCCTAATTTTTTGAGTTGTTCCAGGATAATCCCACCATGTTTGTGGGTCCATTTCCAGGCGTGTTCCAAAAACTCTTCTCGGGTAAGACTGTCCTTTTCAATACCTTCTTCTTTAAGCTTTGCCACAACTTTTGCCTCGGTTGCGATAGAAGCGTGATCTGTACCCGGTACCCAACAAGCGTTATACCCTTTTAGTCTAGCACGACGTATCAACACATCCTGCAGGGTGTTGTTCAACATATGGCCCATGTGCAGTACTCCCGTAACATTGGGAGGTGGGATTACAATGGTGTAAGGCTCTTTATCATTTACTTCAGAATGAAAAAATCCCTGCTCCATCCAGTAGCTATACCATTTTTCTTCAACCGTTTGTGCATTATATTTTGCGGTAAGTGCCATAGTTTGGTCTAATTTTTGAACTAAGTACAAAAGTAGTACTTACTGTACTATTATAAAATTATTAAAGTGAATAACTTGGTTTGCAGGTTGTGTAAAAGTTAAGTACATTAGCCTGACCAAAATTTTAGAAATCATGAAAAAATTACTCTTATTAGCTGTGATACTTTTTGCTGGATTGGCAATGAACGCACAGGGAAAATTTGAATTTAAGACAGAAACGATTGACTACGGTAAAGTAGCCAAAGGAAGCGACGGAGTTCGCGTTTTTGAGTTCACCAACGTAGGGGACCAACCCATTGTAGTGACCGACGTGAAATCTAGCTGTGGCTGTACAATTCCAAAAAAACCCAAAGGAGCTGTTAATCCTGGAGAAACAGGACAAATAGAGGTAAAATACGATACGCAAAATAAGGTAGGACCTATAAGAAAGACTATTACAGTGTACTCCAATGCGTCTGAGCCTGTAAAAGCGTTAAAGATTAAAGGCGAAGTTCTAGCCGAAGGTAAGAGTGTTATGCAATAAACTTTTACTTTTAGATATAGTAAGAGCCGGTTTTCAATTGAAAATCGGCTCTTTTATTTATAATAGTTTTTTTAGAACGAATTTTATTTTTTGTTCCTCTCCGTTCCTCGAGATGGTAAGGCGAATGGTTCGACCGGCTTTTGAACTGAACAAGGCAGACAACTCGTATAATTTATATTTATACGCTGGCTTGTTGTTTACGGTTACTACCTCGTCGCCTATTTGCAACCCTGCCTCCGCCGCAGGAGAATTTTCACGCAGCTCCGCCACAACAATCCTTGGAGCCAAAAATAAAGAGTAACTCTGTACAACCGGTATAGTTATAGAGCCATTATTGGCATCGCTCTTGGCCATATTCAAGGAGCCCGTCCTGTATTCCTGAACCTCCTTCACGGTAACGGTACCATCGTGCTGAAGGGTAACCCCTGCCATGTTATAATAAAACGGTTTCTTAAAGTTGCTATTCTTCCTCAAATACATTTTTTGTT
This sequence comes from Marinirhabdus gelatinilytica, assembly GCF_003353425.1. GTDB lineage: Bacteria > Bacteroidota > Bacteroidia > Flavobacteriales > Flavobacteriaceae > Marinirhabdus > Marinirhabdus gelatinilytica. The sequence continues at coordinate 51,730 of NZ_QRAO01000004.1, read as the reverse complement.
GGGAATAATCCATAAATACCGTAAACCGCTTTAATATCCCTGCGCCAATAGTTCCTTCCCTATGATTAAAAAAAACAATATTCCGAAGACTCTCCCCATCCGGGAAAGAGGTGCCGATTTCCTTTAAATCGTACGAGCCAATAGACAGACTCTCTATTTTTGAACGTTTTCCGTATATGCTACCACTCAACCCCAAACCCAGATAATCTTCAAAATAATTTTTTGGGAGTTCTGAAATATAATCTGTCTCATCAAACAACCACAGGGCATCGCTAGAGCCTGTGTCCAGTAAAAATAATTTATCCTCAAATCCATTACGTACCGAAACTTTCATTCTTGCAAATGGTTTGTTGGAATGAAACTCCAGAGGAACGACTTCACATGATCTACAAGGATTTTTTTTGCTGAATTTAGGGTTGTATACCGTGAGTTTTTTTGAAGTATAATCTGTCTTGACCAAGAACTTCTTGAAGAAATCGTAACCCAAAATACCATGGATGGGCACTCCCATTCGAGGTGAAAAGTTTAGGGATTGGTCAAAAATCACATACAATGAATGGCTTTTATCCACTGCCTTTCCTACCCTCAATATATTGTTTTGGCTCTTTAGTGCATCTATGCTTCCGCCATCCCCCAAGCCCCTAATAGATGCAGGAACCGCATTTTTAAGCTGTAACGAATCGTTTTGTGCTATACTGAACAGCAATGTAGTGCTAACACCAGTATCCAGTAAGAAAGAAAGTTTTGTGCCGTTGAGTTCTACTGGAATAATGACCAGATTGTTTACTAGCTCAAAAGAAACCTTGTCGCGCTTCACATTTTCAGGCAGTGTAAATCCCTCTTGCCCGTACGATAGTTGCATACTGAAAAACAGCAAAACACTAAAAATAACCGAAAACCTAAGTACAAAAGAAAAACGCATAATCCTCAAGATAAAAAAATAACCCATCTCTACCTATAACTACGTGTATTTATGGAATATATTTCGCAAATTTGTTTACTAATAAAAAACCTATGCCCACAGTATCTTCCAAAGGAGCTAGAATGCCAGAGTCGCCCATCAGAAAATTGGTGCCTTATGCCGAGATAGCCTATAAAAACAACAAAACCGTATTTCATTTAAACATAGGCCAACCAGACATAAAGAGCCCCCAAATAGCGATGGATGCTGTTGCACATCACCATCTCGATATTTTAGCTTATACTCGCTCTGAAGGTTCTGAGCCATACCGTACCAAAATCGCAGCGTACTACAATCGTAATAACATTCCTGTAAACGCGCAAGATATTATTGTTACAACGGGAGGTAGCGAGGCATTACTCTTTGCCATGGGTACCATTGCTGACCAAGGTGACGAAATTATTATACCCGAACCCTTTTATGCCAATTATAATGGCTTTGCCACGGCAAGCGGTGTAAAGATTGTACCTGTAATCTCCAAGATTGAGGATAATTTTGCCCTGCCTCCTATCTCCGAGTTTGAAAAGCTCATTACCCCCAAGACCAAAGCTATACTTATTTGCAACCCGGGAAATCCCACGGGTTATCTATATTCAAGAGAAGAAATAGAGACGCTGGTGAAAATTGTAAATAAACACGATCTATTTCTCGTAGCAGACGAGGTATATAGAGAGTTCACCTATGATGGTGAAAAGCACACCTCCATTCTAGAGATAGAGGGCATGTCCCAAAATGGGATTATAATAGATTCCGTTTCAAAAAGATACAGTATGTGTGGTGCGCGTATTGGGTGCTTAGTTTCACAGAACAATAAGGTGATACAAACCGCCTTAAAATTTGCGCAGGCACGGTTGAGCCCTCCCACATTTGCCCAGATAGCCAGTGAAGCAGCATTAAACACCCCACAAAGTTATTTTGACGAGGTGATTTCCGAATACAAGGATAGAAGAGACACCCTAATAAAATTACTGGAAGAAATTCCAGGAGTAAAGGTTGGCCACCCTAAAGGGGCATTCTACTGTATTGTAGAGCTCCCAGTAAAGGATAGCGACCTGTTTGCCCAATGGTTGCTGGAAAAGTTCGATGTAGATGGACAAACCGTTATGGTAGCGCCCGCCGCTGGTTTTTATTCCAGTGAAGGCGTAGGTAAAAACCAAATACGTATAGCCTATGTCCTACAAAAGGAGAGCCTTATTAAAGCAGTGAATATCTTAAAAGCTGCTTTGAAAGAATACCGCGATTAATGTTTGTAGAAAACCATAAATCCCTTAAGAAATATAACACCTTCGGCATAGATGTAGAGGCTCGGAAATTTGTATCGGTTTCCTCAATTGCCGAATTAAAGGACGTACTGGCCAGCAATCCCGAAGAACCTTTATTTTTATTGGGTGGCGGTAGCAATATGCTGCTGACCAAAGATGTGCAATCCCTCGTAATCCATTTGAACCTAAAAGGAATTTCTATTGTTGGAGAAAATGAAGACACTGTTCATCTAAAGGTAATGGCGGGCGAAAATTGGCACAATTTTGTAACCTATTGCATTGAAAATAACTACGGAGGCATTGAAAACTTATCTTTAATCCCAGGGAATACAGGAACCGCTCCCATACAAAACATTGGAGCTTACGGTGTAGAGTTAAAGGACGTGTTTGTATCCTGCGAGGCAGTACATATTGTAACTGGCGAGCTAAAAACATTCAGTAAGGAGGATTGTAAGTTTGCCTACCGAAACTCGGTATTTAAGAATGAGCTCAAAGGCAAATACATCATCACGAGCGTTGCATTCCAGCTTACCAAAAAAAACCACAAGCTACAGACCTCGTACGGCGCCATAAAAGATCAATTGGCCTCAAAAGATATAGACAAGCCTACCATCAAGGATATTTCAGAAGCAGTGATCGCAATTCGGCAATCCAAGCTTCCAGACCCCAAAACATTGGGAAACAGCGGCAGTTTTTTTAAAAATCCGGTCATTTCGGCTGAAGACTTCCAACAGTTCAGGACCCAACATCCAGAAGCACCCTTTTACGAAGTTTCTCCTACACAGTTCAAGATTCCTGCGGGATGGCTCATTGAGCAGGCTGGCTTTAAGGGCAAGCGTTTTGGTGATGCGGGCATACACAAAAACCAAGCATTGGTCTTGGTAAATCATGGAAATGCAAGCGGAGCCGAAATTTGGGAACTTGCCATCAAGATCCAGAAAAAAGTAAAAGAACTTTTTGGAATCTACATCGAGCCCGAAGTAAATGTTTTTTAAAAAGTTATTTTAATTTTCAGTAAAACTATTGCAGCACAGTATCGATTAAGTGAAGCACGCCATTGCTACCCTTGTAATCGCTTTTCCCTAAAGTAGCTTTTGTCTCCCCGAACGTAAGTACAATATCGTTGTTTACGAGTGTCGCCTTGATTTTTTTTCCGCTTCTGGAAGTAAGTTGTTGGCTGCCGTTCTGCTTTATATTTTGCAACAGTGTAGCACTATCTATAGTTCCTACTACAATATGGTTGTTAAGCATATTGGTCAATTCTTCTTTTCTTGTGGGATCTGTCATTATATTCTGGCCTTTTCCGAATACATTAAAAGCAGGGTCAACTGGGGCAAATATGGTGTACTCCTTTTCTGCATTGGACAGTCCATCTATCAATCCCGCAGAGACCATAGCGCGTGTGAAGTTTTTTATTTCGCTATTCATCATCACCTTTGCCATCAGACTGTTTTTAAGGGCTATTTCCTTTTCGGTGAGGTTTTTTTTGGGAGTAACTTCCTTTTTATTTATTTGGGTCTCGACAGAAGTTTCAGTAGTGGTCTCTTTAGTAGTCTCAATAGTGCTTTCTTTAGTAGCTTCAACATCGTTCTTACATGAAAACAAGGTAATGCCACTAAGTAATGCTACTGAAAGAATATGGATTGGTTTCATCTCTGGTTTTTAGGATTTAAAGGCTAAAAATAACCAAAATTCTAAGCCATCCCCAAGAAAGATTGTATTTTTGCGATAAAATTTCAAGGCAGAAAATGCCCACCATAATTTTGCAACCTGCTGGAGAGGTACTTTTGGGCATTCCATCCTCCACTTTATCAAATATTTTATACGGATGAAAATTTTATTGATTACCATAACGCTCCTTCTGTTAGCTGTTGCTGGAATCGCCATTAAGATTTGGGGAAAGAAAGACGGCAAATTTGCCGGGACATGCGCCAGCCAAAATCCTTTTTTGAACAAAGAGGGTGAGGCTTGTGGTTTTTGCGGAAAGACACCGGACCAGTTTGAAGATTGCAAGGAAGAAATACACACCTCATAGCACACCCTATTTTCTGTAGTAATTTATGGTTCTTTTATACCTATTGGCAGCAACAGTAGTAGTTAACTGTGGCTATTATGCGCTTTTTTCAAAATTTGCATTTGCCAATCCCTACCTCAAAACACCGAGACACACCTATCCCATTTCGGTTATAGTTTGCGCCAAGAACGAAGCCAAAAATCTATCCCAGAACATTCCGCACATATTGGCACAGGACTATCCCAACTTTGAACTTATTTTGGTAAATGATGCTTCTAGCGACAACACCTTAGAGGTTATGGAGCATTTTGCCGAAAAGGATCCGCGCGTAAAGTTGGTAAACGTAAAAAACAACGAAGCCTTTTGGGGCAATAAAAAGTACGCACTTACACTGGGTCTGAAAAAAGCAGTGAACCAGCGCTTACTTTTTACCGATGCCGATTGCAAACCAACCTCCAACCAATGGATACGTAAGATGACCGCCCCCCTCAACGAGGACATACAGATTGTATTAGGGTACGGAGCCTACGAAAAACAAAAAGGTTTTTTGAACAGCTTGATACGGTTTGAAACCCTAATGACCGCTACCCAATATTTTTCATACGCCAAAGCGGGCGTTCCTTATATGGGTGTAGGCAGAAACCTGTCCTATACAGCAAAACTCTATTACGACAATAACGGGTTTATGAGTCACATACAATTACCTTCTGGCGACGATGATCTTTTTGTAAACGAAGCGGCCACTTCAACAAATACGGCTATATGTTATGCTGAAGAAAGCATGACCGTTTCCAAGCCCAAAACCACCTTTAAAAGTTGGATACACCAAAAGAGAAGGCATATTACCACTGCAAAGTTGTACAAACCCAAGCATAAATTTTTACTAGGGCTGTATTTCACCGCAAACATTCTTTTTTGGGTATTGGCTATCCTTTGCTTAATTGCAAGCAGTTGGGAGATCACGCTAGGTATCGTTGCGGCAAGACTTCTATCACAGTACAGCATCCTTGGGCTCGCTGCTAGAAAACTGAAAGAAAACAACCTCATCCCGTTTATCCCGATATTGGAATTATTTTTACTTTGGGTGCAATTAAGTATCTTTATTTTTAATAGCCACACAAAACCTTCCCGTTGGAAATAACCGAAGCACACATTCAAAAAAAGATAAAAAGCGCCATTGAAGGCAAACAGGGTTCCTTCAGTTTTTTATTGGATCACTACTGGAACCAGGTGTACGGATTTCAGCTCAAAAGAGTAAATAACGAACACGAAGCCGAAGATATAACCATAGAAACTTTCAGTAAAGCGTTCGACAAGCTGGACACCTTTGACCCAGAATACACTTTTGGGACTTGGCTACTAACCATCTCCAAGAATATACAGATAGATAAATATAGAAAGCGGAAAAAATCTATCATCAACCAAACTGCAGACACCAGCGAGGAGCATATAAACAAAATCCCTGACCAAAGTCCTACAGCCGAAGACAGGTTGATACGCGAGCAAAATCTGGCACAACTACTTCGCTTTATCAAACAGCTTAAACCGCATTATCAAGATGTTATAAATCTTCGGTATTTTCAGGAAATGTCCTATAATGAAATTTCGGATACACTGAAAGAACCTTTGAGCAATGTAAAAGTACGCTTGCTCCGCGCCAGAAAACTACTGGCCGAAATTATTAAATCCCATAGTTTGCTTTGAAAGGTTTCCTTAAAAAATTGGGGCCAGGATTCGTATTTGCTGGTGCCGCTATTGGTGTTTCGCACTTGGTGCAATCTACTAGAGCCGGTGCAGATTTTGGCTTTGGCCTCCTGTGGGCGTTATTGCTCATCAATGCAATTAAGTATCCTTTTTTTGAGTTTGGAACACGGTATGCTGCCGCCACAGGAAAAAGCTTATTGTATGGTTACAAAAGGCTAGGAAAAGGAGCATTGATCGCCTATTTTTTGCTCACTTTTGCTACCATGTTCACCATACAAACAGCAGTGACAATTGTTACAGCGGGCATTGCAGTCTCATTGTTTGGTGGCTCCGAAATTGTTTGGACAGCCATAATCACTACCCTATGTTTCGGGATACTTATTTTGGGAAGATACAAAGTGCTGGACACCCTAATGAAGGTTATCGTGCTATGTCTTACACTCACTACGATCGTTGCCGTTGTCATGGCAAGTGAAGCTTCAACCAGTCTCTCTTTTTCCCAAACCCTGCCCAACAATGCAGCCTCTATTGCTTTCTTGATTGCTTTTATGGGGTGGATGCCAGCCCCTTTGGACATTTCCATCTGGCAAAGTATGTGGACGGTAGAGAAGAAAAAACTGGAACCCAGCCTAAACCAAAAGCAATCTTTGTTTGATTATAACGTAGGCTACCTTGCCACCACCATTTTGGCAATAGGTTTTTTGGCACTTGGGGCACATGTAATGTTTGGCAGTGGGAGTTCCTTTTCCACAAATGCAGGAACATTTGCCAACCAGCTTATAGATATGTATGCGTTCAGTTTGGGAGAGGGGGCAAAATGGATCATAGCCATAGTGGCGCTAACCACTATGTTCAGTACCACGCTTACTACATTGGATGGCTCACCAAGGGTGATGAAGGTAACTTCTGAAATTTTAACCAAAAGACACTATAAAAGAGGATATTTATTTTGGCTGGCCATATTGGCAGTGGGCACCCTTATTATTTTCTTTTTCTTTTTAGCTGAAATGGGATTACTCATAAAAATAGCGACAATACTTTCATTTCTTACCGCACCTTTTTATGCCATCTTAAATTACAAAGTAGTAACAAGTACCGAAATGCCCCAAAACGCAAGGCCTTCAAAAGGTTTCAAAATGTATGCCTTGCTCAGCATTGGTGTACTTGTAGCTTTCAGTATATGGTACCTCACTACGCTCTAGGTGAAAAACTTTAGCTACATTTAATGTTCGGAAGCTATGCGACCATAGATAATCTTGAAGGGGTTTCGTTATACATTCCGTGTATAATATTGTATCTTTGCGGCAACCTATGAGCACACAAACAGCAACTCCCACAAGACCTACCGCAAAGCCAAAATGGCTTCGTGTAAAATTACCCACTGGTAAAAAATATACAGAGCTCAGGGGATTGGTAGATAAATACGATTTGCACACCATTTGTACCTCGGGAAGCTGCCCAAACATGGGCGAATGCTGGACAGAGGGAACCGCAACATTTATGATATTGGGGAACATCTGCACCCGTTCCTGTGGTTTTTGCGGTGTAAAGACCGGAAGACCAGAAACAGTAGATTGGGACGAACCCGAAAAGGTGGCCCGCTCTATCAAGCTCATGGAAATCAAGCATGCGGTCATCACATCGGTAGATCGTGACGACCTAAAGGACATGGGATCTATTATATGGGCAGAGACCGTTAAGGCAATACGCCGTATGAACCCAAAAACCACACTGGAAACACTTATTCCAGATTTTCAAGGGGTAACCAGACATATTGACCGCATCGTGGAAGTAGCTCCCGAAGTAGTTTCCCACAATATGGAAACAGTAAAACGTCTTACCCGTGAGGTGCGCATACAAGCAAAATACGAGCGTAGCCTTGAAGTACTCCGTTACCTAAAATCTGAAGGCATTAACCGCACCAAAAGCGGAATTATGCTCGGGTTGGGAGAAACAGAAGCAGAAGTGATCCAAACAATGGAAGACCTACGAGGTGTAGACTTGGACATTGTTACCATTGGACAGTACCTCCAACCTTCAAAAAAACATTTACCAGTAAAGGAGTTTATTACACCGGAGCAGTTCAAAAAGTATGAGACCATTGGATTGGAAATGGGCTTCCGTCACGTAGAGAGTGGCGCACTGGTACGATCTTCCTACAAAGCGCAAAAGCATTTAACCTAATTCTGCACAACAATGGCGGGAAAAATCAAAGTTGGAATTAACGGTTTTGGACGTATAGGCCGTACCCTCTTCCGCAGCTTGTTGCATCATCCACACATAGAAGTTGTAAGGGTAAACGACATTGCCAACACAGCAACTCTTGCACATCTCCTAAAATACGACAGCATTCACGGCGTGTTGAAAGAGGAAATAAAAACCAACAACCAGGGGATAGCCATAGGCAACAAGCAAGTAATTTTCTCCAACAACATAGAAATTGGGGAGATAGACTGGAAAGATGCCCAAATAATTGTAGAAGCCACGGGAAAATTCAAAGAAAAAAAGCAACTGCAGCAGCATATAGGTGGTGCTGTTAAAAAAGTGATCCTCTCTGTCCCCCCAGTGGACGATGCTATAAAAACTGTGGTACTAGGAGTCAACGAAAGTGAAATTGCAGCAAAAGACACCATTATCTCCAATGCTTCTTGCACCACGAACAATGCTGCTCCCATGCTCAAGGTAATAGATGAGCTATGCGGCATAAAACAGGCATACATTACTACAGTGCACAGTTATACAACGGACCAAAGCTTGCACGACCAACCCCATAGAGATCTCCGTAGGGCTCGTGCCGCAGGACAATCTATTGTTCCCACTACAACCGGTGCAGCCAAGGCACTCACAAAGATATTTCCCCATTTGTCCAACGTAATTGGTGGTTGCGGGATACGGGTGCCCGTACCCAATGGCTCGCTGTGCGATATTACCTTGAACGTAAATAAAGAGGTTTCAATCAACACCATAAACAAACGGTTCAAAGAAACTTCAGAGAATGAACTGAAAGGTATATTACAATATACTGAAGACCCCATAGTTTCCATAGATATCGTGGGCAACACCCACTCCTGTATTTTCGACGCTGGAATGACTTCGGTGATAGGCACAATGGTAAAAATTATTGGCTGGTATGACAACGAAGTGGGCTATTCTTCAAGAATTGTGGATTTAATACTTCATATTTCAAGGAAATAAGTATATTTAATCCCTAAGTTTGCCTACTTAATGCGAAGCTTGCGCCACATAAAAATTAAGCTACTGCTTACTGCTATTTGCTTTTTTTCGGTTTTCGTTGTGATCTCACAAGAAAACCGTCAAGATTCTATTGCCGCAATTAAACAACTACAAAAAGAAGCTTCCAATGCAATTTCAAACCAACAGTTTGAAGATGCCATTGTAAAACTGATCGACGCAGACAAGCAGATAAACGAGGGCGGCTTCAAGGAATTGAAACTGGATTCCAAACTGCACATTGCAGAACTAAATTACTACATCCAAAACTATGGCAAGGCAAAAACCGAGGTAGAACTTGCCCTAAAACAAATTGACAACTTTACACGCGCAAAGACCAAAGCATACACCTATACCCTATATGGTCTCATACTTACAAGAAATGAAGAATATGCTTTGGCTGAAGACTACCTAAAAAGAGCGGACAAACTGTATGCCGAACAAAATGATGAGGCAGGGCAAGCCAATACTATTCTTGGCTTTGGTATCCTTGAACTAAAATTGAACAACTATAAAAAAGCCATTAATTACTTTAATGCCTGCTTACCCACTTTTAGGATAGAAGACTTAAAATATCAAGAAGCATTTGCAGAAATAAACAAGTCGCAGGCACTACTCCACGTATCCAACAATGAGATAAAAGATGCCTTGGGCAAAGCAGTGAGCTCCATAGAAAATGCTGAGCGTATTGTAAAAGCCCGTGGATACTCCAAGCTAAATTCTGAAATTTACAAGGTAAAGGCGCAAATTGCATTACGTCAAGGAAATAGTGCTGAAGCCGAAAAGGTATTCCAGCAGTACATCATACTGAACGACTCTATAAATGCTGTATACAAACAAGCCATTTCAAAAGGGGTAGATGCCGAGAGCAGCGTTGGAGACCTTACCGAAATCATAGAAAGTAAGCAATCTGAAATCGAGGCCCAAGCACGCAGCCTTAACCTTAACAAGATGACCACGGCCTTGAGTATTGCACTTATAATCATATTATCATTGCTTACGCTTTCTTTGTACAAAAACAACAATCTGCGTGCGAAGGCTAACAACCTCCTACAGGATAAAAATGTAGAAATGCAAAGCGCCAAGGAAAAAGCCGAGAAAGCCTCTCTCGCCAAGGCGCAGTTTTTAAGCACCATTACACACGAGTTACGAACCCCATTATACGCTGTTACGGGGCTCACACACCTACTTTTGGAAGAAGACCCCAAGGAGCATCAAAGAGAACACTTAAACTCCTTGAAGTTTTCTGGAGAATATCTGTTATCGCTCATCAACAATATTCTGGACCTGAACAAGCTGGAGGCAAACAAGGTAGAGCTTGAAAAAACCACATTTTCACTAAAGAAACGTATCAACGATGTACTCATCGCCTTAAAAAAATCTGCAGACGACCGCAAGAATACCTTACGTCTGGAATATGATGACAACATACCCAGCAAGCTAAACGGCGATCCTTTGAAGTTGTCGCAAGTATTGATCAATCTTATTGGAAATTCAGTAAAGTTCACCCAGAATGGCGAAGTGGTCATACGGGTCACAAAAATGGACCAGGGCGCCTCGAAAGTAAAACTGCACGTAGAGGTCGAGGACAACGGGGTAGGGATCTCAAAAAAGAAACAGAAAAGTATTTTTGAAACTTTTTCCCAAGCCTCCCTTCAGATTAACCGAAAGTTTGGCGGTACGGGACTGGGTCTTTCCATTGTCAAGAACCTATTGGAACTTATGGGAAGTAAAATACACCTAGAGAGCCAGTTGGGCAAGGGCTCAAAGTTTTGGTTCAACATAAACTTTAGCATACCAGAAGGGTTAAACGATGATAGCGCAGCAACCCCAGCTATTGTAAAAGAAACAGATTATTCCGCACTGGAAAACAAAAAAGTATTGGTGGTAGAGGACAACAAGATAAACCAAATGATCACAAAGAAGATCCTCGAAAAAAACAATATGGTTTGTGACGTGGCAGACAATGGAATGGATGCTGTGAAAAAAGTAGAGGAACTGACTTTCGATGTTATTTTAATGGACATACACATGCCCGGTATTAGCGGTATAGAGGCAACACAAAAAATTAGGGAGTTCAACAAATCAATACCCATTATAGCCCTTACGGCCGTAACCATAGACGAAAATCTCGACGATTTTTACAGAGCAGGTTTTAATGAAATTATCCCTAAACCTTTTAAGACCGAAGAATTCTTTGAAAAGATTTACAAAACACTAGAGAACAAAAAGCTCCCAACTCCAAGTTAACCCAAGCGCTTTTTATCGATGGATTTTATAATGAAATCTTCAAAGAACTCTGCCTGTTCTTTCAATACCTCAGTCTGTATTGGTAAATAGAACAGTGCAAATTTGTCAATCTTATCATGAAGGCGCATATAATCTTTTTCGGTAGTTAGAATAATCTCCTTTTCTTTCAGTTGCTCAATTTCAGCTGAAGAATACATATGGTGGTCTGGAAACGCTTTATGCGTAAACCTGAATTCTTTTTCAGTTAAAAAATTTACTAGAGGCGAGGGATCTGCTATACCGGTAACCAATGTAAAATTTTTATTTTGAAGGTATTCCAATGGCAAGCTTTCGGTTTTATTAAAAATCTCTCTACTATACCCAATACTTGAAAAATAGAGCTTCTGGTGGTTATATATGGGCATTCGCAACTCTATTTCCTGCAACTTAGCGTAAGGCACACGAGGCGGACATTTGGTAACCACCAAGCAATGTGCGCGTTTAGACCCGCTTCTAGGTTCGCGTAAATTCCCTGTGGGCAGCATATAATCCTCAATAAACAAATCGTGGAAAGGGGTGAGCAAGATAGTTACGGCGGGGCTCACTTTTCTATGCTGAAAAGCATCATCCAGTAGGATAACATCTGCTTTTTCCTCAAGTTTTGCAATACCTGTGCGTCTGTCTGCACATACAGCAACTGTTATATCGGGATATTTTTTTTTGAACTGAAGTGGCTCGTCACCTACTTGGGCTGCATTGTGAATTTCGGTCACTTCCAAAAAACCACTGGTTTCACGTTTGTAACCACGGCTCAAGACCGCAATGCTGTAATCTTCTTTCAGGAAAGAAATAAGGTACTCTATCATAGGCGATTTTCCCGTACCTCCTACCGAAAGGTTCCCCACACAAACCAACGGTGTTTTATACTCCCTACTTTCCAGCACACCCTTGTTGAACAAAAAATTGCGAAAACCCGTTATCCAGCCATAGAGAATGGCGAATGGGAACAATAACTTTCGGAGAATTTGTACCATAGTAAAATGTAAAGATAAGTTTGTCGCTGTAAATATGCTGAAATTTGACAAACTCTTATCTTTACTCAAAATTAGTTTCGGAATGATTGTACAAGATGTAATTACTATTTTAAACGAATACGCCCCTCTCCCCTATGCCGAGGATTTTGATAACACGGGACTACTCGTTGGAGACACCAGTAGCGTGCTAACAGGAGTTTTGGTAACGTTGGACACCCTAGAGACCGTGGTGGACGAAGCTATTGAGAACAACTGTAATCTTATTGTGAGCTTTCATCCCATAATATTTTCTGGGCTTAAAAAACTTACAGGTAAAACCTATGTAGAACGTACGGTCCAAAAAGCCATAAAAAACGATATTTCCATCTTTGCCATTCACACAGCGCTGGACAACTCTTGGAACGGGGTAAATGCAAAAATGTGTGACGTGCTGGGCCTTAAAAACCGGAATATCTTACTACCAAAAACACAAGTAATACAAAAACTCACCACGTTTGTGCCCTCTGGGAGCGTGGATAAAGTAAGAAATGCCCTTTTTAAAACAGGGGCAGGAAACATAGGTAATTACAGCCATTGCAGTTTCAGTATAGAGGGCAAGGGTAGCTTTAAGGGGGAGGAAGGAAGCGAACCAACGCTAGGCCAGAAAGGCGAGCTTCGGTTTGAGGTTGAGACCCAAATAGGCATCACTTTTTCCAAACATTTAAGATCCAAGGTATTAAAAGCTCTATTTGCGGCACATCCCTACGAAGAAGTGGCCCACGAGATTACAACCCTTGAGAATACCAATCAACATTTGGGAATGGGGATGTTGGGGGAACTGGAGGAGGAAGTTCCAGAAAAAGATTTCCTCGCCCTAGTCAAAAGTACTTTTAAGACTGGTTGTGTGCGACATTCGGGCTTAAACAGCAAAATGATTAAAAGAGTAGCTGTATTGGGAGGCAGCGGTAGTTTCGCTATAAAAGCAGCAAAGGCCCAAGGAGCCGATGCTTTTGTATCTTCAGATTTTAAATACCATGACTTTTTCCAAGCCGAAGACAAGATTCTTTTGTGTGATGTAGGCCATTACGAGAGCGAACAATACACAAAAGAGCTTTTAGTTGATGTCCTTACAAAAAAAATCACTAATTTTGCAGTCGTTTTATCACAAACAAACACCAATCCTATTAGCTATTTTTAATTTATGGCCACAAAAACAGAAACCACTGTAGAAGAGAAGTTAAGAGCACTTTACGACTTACAATTAATAGATTCCCGTGTAGATGAAATTCGTAACGTACGAGGGGAATTGCCTTTGGAAGTTGAAGATCTTGAAGATGAAGTTGCCGGTATGAACACCCGTTTAGAAAAACTGCAAAATGAGCTGGAGCTTATTGAGGAAAACATAAAGGACAAAAAGAACGGGATTGAAGAGTCCAAGGCACTTATAAAAAAATATACTGCACAGCAGGACAACGTTCGCAACAACCGTGAATACAATTCCTTGAGCAAGGAGATTGAGTTCCAGGAATTGGAGATACAACTCTCTGAAAAGCATATAAAAGAATATAAGGCACAGATAGAGCAAAAAAATGCAGTGATAGATGAGACAAAATCTCGTCTTTCTGAAAGGGAGGAACACCTAAAGCACAAGCAAGGAGAACTCAACGAAATTTTGGCAGAAACCGAAAAGGAGGAAAAAGCCCTTATCAAGGAATCCGAGAAATTTGAGAAGAAAATCGAAGACCGCTTGGTAAAAGCCTATAAAAGAATACGCTCCAATGTCAAGAACGGCCTTGCGGTTGTACCCGTAGAGCGTGGGGCCTCAGGAGGATCATTCTTCACTATCCCACCACAGGTACAAATGGAAATCGCTGCGCGTAAAAAAATCATTACAGATGAGCATAGTGGCCGTATTTTGGTAGATCCAGAACTGGCTACCGAAGAGCAGGAAAAAATGCAAGCGATGTTCGCAAAAATGAAATAACCCTTCGACGCCACTCAGCGTGCTTTCACTTTCGTTAACGAAAGCTAAGAATATAACAAAGCCTTCACAGTATGTGGGGGCTTTTTTTGTTATATTAAAATGAAAGGAAAAGCTAAAACCCCGACCAATCCAAAAAATAAAAAAATTGTTATGAAAAAAATAATCCCAATACTATTCGCCTCCGTACTATTAACTGTACAGGCCTCTTGCCAATCCAGCAACGAAAGCAACAAAAAAGCTGAAGTAGAAGCACAAAAAACACAGACCCCTGTTGAAGTACCTACTGAAAACGGTTTGGAAAAAGCCTATTTTGCTAGCGGTTGCTTTTGGTGTGTAGAAGCTATTTACGAAAGCGTGAAAGGTGTTAAAGAGTCTATTTCCGGTTACAGTGGCGGTCACACCAAAAATCCAACCTATGAGTCCAGTAACACAGGAAGAACTGGACATGCCGAAGCAGTAGAAGTTATTTACAATCCAGAAACTGTAAGTTTTAAGCAACTGGTAGATGTGTATTTTGGTTCACAAAATATAACCCAGGTAAACGGACAAGGACCAGATATGGGCTCTCAATATCGTTCCATTATTTTTTATCAAAATGATGCGCAGAAAAAAATAATCGACAACAAAATCGCCGAGCTTGAAAAGGAGTTGGGGGAAGGAAAAGTGGCAGCGCAAGTACTACCTTTCCAGAAATTCTGGATTGCTGAAGCATACCATCAAAATTATGAGCGCAATAACCCCAACAACCCATACATTCAAAATGTATCGATACCAAGGCTGAAAAAATTTCAGAAAAAATTTCCGGAATTATTGAAAGAAGATGCACATTAATATAAACAACAACTCAAACCACATAGATATCAAAAGTCTATGTGGTTTTTTGTTTTTAGACTTTCTTTGCCATTACTTCAAATAAAAGTGGATACATGTTATCCTTTAACTCAAACAATCCAGCTTCGTTTTTAACCAAATCTGGAAACACATCATAAGGAGAACCATCGTATTCGTTAAAGCTTTCAATAGTTAACCCTGCTCTCAATAAACTTCCCACCACATCGCTAAGGCTATGGTTCCAGCCATATTCCTTACTTGTTATTTTGTCTTTTCCATTTTCGGTATAGGAGCCTTCGTATTCTTCATAAATAGCTTCTTTTAGATGGTAGGCGTATTTCATTTCTGGTGGCGCCACGGTGTAATCGAACATCCAGGCTATGGGGTGGAACTCTACGATATAAAATATTCCGCCAGGCTTTAACCGTTCAGCAATCATTCGTGCCCAAGGTTGCAGGTCTGGTAGCCAACCTATGGTACCGTAGCTTGTAAAGACAATATCGAATTTTTCTGAAATATGTGCTGAAGTATCCAGCACATTGCAGCACACAAAATGGGCGTCTTGTTCCAACTCGTCATTTAGGTTTCCAGCCAACCTTATAGCTTCTTCAGAAATATCTACCCCTGTACACTTGGCTCCCATCCTACTCCAACTGAGCGTATCCTGCCCAAAATGACACTGTAAATGCAACAGGTTTTTGCCCGTAACATCTCCAAGCGCTTCCAATTCGTAATGGTTCAATGATGATTTTCCTTTTTTGAACTCCTCCAGAAAATAGAAATCACTTGCAGCGTGTACAGCTACTTTTTTATTCCACGTTTCACGATTGGTATTGAATGCTTTCTGTAAATCCATAGTACAAAATTATTCCTGAAAGATAGTAAGTTAAATTTTGTTTAATCTTTTTTAAAATTTATCTAACAATTGATACTTTTAAACATGGCTCACAAGAAAACCAATCTACCTTCTAAAACCTGCCCAGTTTGCGTGCGACCCTTCAGTTGGCGGAAAAAGTGGGAGAACAATTGGGACACCGTAGTGTATTGCAGTGAACGTTGCCAAAGAAATAAAAACTCATGACACAACTGGTCTGGTTTAGGAACAACCTAAGAAGCATCGACAATAAAGCCCTTACGGAAGCTTGCAAACGCAAGGGAGCCGTAGCTGGCATCTATTGTTTTGATCCACGGCATTACGGTGAGACCCTCTATGGGTTTCCCAAAACCGGGGCTTTTAGAGCAAAGTTTTTGTTGGAAACCATTTTAGATTTGCAGGAAACCCTGAAAAAAGTAAATATCCCACTATATATTTCGACAAAAAAACCCGAGGAGAGCCTTCCCGATTTGGTAAAAAAAATACACGTTTCAGAAATATTCACCCAAAAGGAATGGACCAGCGAGGAGGCTACGGTTACCACAAATGTAAAAAAAGCACTTCCTGAAGATATACAGTTAAAAGAATACTACGATCAGTTCCTTTTTCATCCCGAAGATATTCCCTTCGAGCATTGGAACAACATTCCGAGGGTCTTTACCGACTTCAGAAAAAAATTTGAGAAATACGGTTCGGTTCAGAACATCATCAATAGCTCCCTTCCACTTGAACAAGATAACAGGGGTTTTCCAAAAAACGTAAACTATTCCCAGACCGTTCCGGCACTTCAAGACCTGGGACTGCAGGAACCAAAGCTGGACTCTCGCACAGCGTTTTCTTTTAAAGGAGGAGAAACCGAAGGAAAAAAACGTATGGAAGATTACATTTGGAACACACAAAACATAGCAACCTACAAGCAAACCCGCAACGGTTTGATAGGTAAGGACTACAGCTCAAAATTTTCGGCCTGGCTGGCCAATGGCAGCTTATCACCTCGCATGGTATATTGGGAAGTTAAAAATTTTGAAACTGAAGTAAAGAAAAACCAGGATACCTACTGGATGATATTTGAATTGATATGGCGTGATTTCTTTAAATACATATCGTTAAAACACGGGGACAAGCTATTTAATATTGGGGGAATTCTTGGGAAAAATTACGATTGGGGAACTTCCGAAGTAAAAAAACAGCAATGGATAAAAGGCAACACAAAGTACGATTTTGTAAACGCCAATATGAAGGAAATAGCCGCTACGGGGTGGATGAGCAATCGGGGCCGCCAAAACGTGGGCAGCTTTTGGGCCAAGGAACTTCAGCAAGATTGGCGCGTGGGTGCCAGTTACTTTGAGAGCCAGTTGATAGATTACGACGTGCACAGTAATTGGGGCAATTGGCAGTACGTCTCTGGTGTGGGTAACGACCCACGAGACCGAAAGTTCAATATCGAGAAACAGTCCGAACGCTATGACCCCGATGATGCATTTATAAAGTTATGGCTTCAATAGCACTGTACCGGTCTTAAAAAACAACACTATCACAACAAACAATTAATAAATCATTCAACCAAAAAATGAAAACGCTCCGACTCATCTTAGGCGATCAACTGAATCATAAACATTCTTGGTACAACGATCCCAACGAGGATGTTCTCTATTTTATAGCCGAAATGCGCCAGGAAACCGACTATACCGTGCACCACATCCAAAAAGTGGTTGCTTTTTTTGAGGCGATGCAACACTTTTCAGAGTGGTTACAAGAACGTGGTCACGAAGTAACATACTACAAGCTGGACGATGGGAACAACGAACAGCGCTTGGTGAAGAACCTTGAAAAACTAATCAAAAAACACAACATTGAAAAGCTTGAATACCAACTCCCCGACGAATATCGCCTTGATAAACAGCTACATGATTTTTGTAAGGATCTAAGTATAGGTTCCGAAGCTTATGATACCGAACATTTTCTAACCTCAAGAAGCGATCTATCCGAATTCTACAAAGGGAAAAAGGAAATGACCATGGAATATTTTTACCGTGATATGCGGAAGAAATATGACATCTTGATGGTAAACGGAAAAAATCCCGAAGGCGGTAAATGGAACTTCGACAAAAGCAACCGAAAAAAATGGAATGGCAATGCAGAAATTCCACACGAGCGAGGGTTTAGGAAAGACGTTTCGGCAACTGTAAAACGTATCGAGGATGCTGGGGTGAAAACCATGGGATCTATAAAAAAAAGCAGTTTTAGCTGGCCTACTAGCAGGGAGGATTGTCTTTCGGTATTGAACTATTTTTGCAAAAATCTGTTGGTACATTTTGGCGATTACCAAGATACCATGCACACCGAGGAGGTGTTTCTTTTCCACTCTAGGATTTCATTCGCCATGAACAGCAAGCTACTGCACCCCAAAGAAGTGATTGATACAGTGATAGGTTATTGGAGGGAGCATAAAGACAACATTCATATCTCACAGGTAGAAGGTTTTGTTCGGCAAATTTTGGGATGGCGTGAGTATATGCGAGGTATTTACTGGAAAGAGATGCCAGGGTACCGACGAAGCAACAAATTGGACAACCAGAACAAACTCCCCGATTTTTATTGGACGGCGGACACAAACATGAACTGCTTGCACCACGCTATAGACCAAAGTTTAAACCACGCTTACGCACACCATATACAACGGTTAATGATAACAGGTAATTTTGCTTTGCTCACCCAATGCCACCCGGACGAGGTAGACGCCTGGTATCTGGGTATTTACATCGATGCTATTGAGTGGGTTGAAATTACCAATACCAGAGGGATGAGCCAGTTTGCCGATGGCGGTATCGTGGCCACAAAACCCTACGTATCCAGCGGAAGCTACATCAACAAAATGAGTAATTACTGTAAAGATTGCCACTACAACGTTTCCAAAAAGACCGAGGATGACGCCTGCCCGTTCAACAGTCTGTATTGGAATTTTCTGGATGATAAGAGGGAACATTTTAAGGACAACCAGCGTATGAACATGATGATGGGTTTACTGGACAAAATGTCTCCAGAAAAGCTTTCAGCGTTAAAGGAAAGAGCTGCAAAAATTATCGAAAATCCCGACAATTTCTAGTTGGGAGCACTTTAACAATGCAGGTTAAACCGCCGTTAAACTCCACCGTAAAACTATATTTTCCTAGTATCTTTAATACGAACCAAAAAATAGAACTATGAAAGATATTATCTGGCTAATTGTTGTAATCTTGATTATAGGTTGGCTCGTAGGCTTTTTCGCCTTTGGGGAAGCCGTGGGTAGTCTAATCCATATTTTGCTGGTACTGGCCGTAATAGCGATACTATACAGATTAGCAACAGGCCGTAAACCTTAATTTCTGAAAGTTTCAGAAAAAATCTTTATTTTTAATTAAACCTTAAAACCAAACCGATGAAAAAACTATTTACATTTTTACTGGCAGCAGGATTATTCACCGCAACAGCAACTTCATTTGTAAGCTGTAGAGAAACTGAAAGTGATGCAGGAGACGCTATCGAGGACGTAGCAGACGACGTTGAGGACGCAGTAGATTAATCGTTTAAACCAAAAAATTGATAAGACCCTATTAACCTAGTTAGTGGGGTCTTCTTCTTTTATGGTATATCCTTCTGCGAGCAGTTCTTTATATTCAGGATGTCTTTTAATGTAACCTGCAACGAAGGGACAGAGCGGGACCAACTTGAGCGATTCTTTCTCTATGTGCTTCAATGCGTGTTTTACCAATGTAGAGCCTATGCCGTTGCCTTCAAGTGAAGTGGGCACCTCGGTATGGGTCAAGTACATTTTCTCTTGGGTGCGGATGTATTCGATAAAAGCCCATTTGTTTTCCACTTGGGTCTCAAAGCGCTTTTTTTCTTGATTTTCTGAAATTGATATATCCATTGCTATGCGTTATGACTCCCATCACAGAAGGGTTGGTTATTACTATGCCCGCAACGGCAGAAGGCAGTTCGTTTTTCCTTGAGCTCTTCCCTGCCATCATCGTGGGTAATTGCTACGGAACCTAAAACCATTAGGGGCCCGTTTTTCATAACCTCGATTTTTGTAGTTTCTTTCTTCATTTCCGTATCTATTTCAGCAGGTCCTATTTCGTTCATAAAATAGCTCAACGCACCACTGGGACACCCCTTTACCGTAGCTACAATATCGCTTGTTGTTGCATTCTCAACTTGCACCCAAGGTTTATCCTTTGGTTTAAAGACCTCGGGCAGGTCGTGTACACACTTTGCGGAATGTATACAAAGCTCCGGCTTCCACACCACGGTCACTTTACCATTGGTATATTCTTTTACTTTTTCCATCTCTTAAAGTTACAAAAAATAATTCCCAAATATACTTTCACTATTTTTACTGAATACCTTTTAAATAAATACCATGAAAAACATCCTTCCTATCGTAGTGCTTCTGCTTGCCCTTGTTGGCTGTCAAGAAACAAAAACCAATAATACCCGGCTGGAGCTTATCCCAGACCCCGAAGAAAACCCAGACCTCACCGATGCCCAGAGCATCGCCTATAACAACGGTTTAGCACATTGGAATAAGGTTTCAGAATTACGTTTCACCTTCAATGTAGATAGAGGCGGAAAACATTACGAACGCTCGTGGAGGTGGAAACCCAAGACCGATGACGTGACATTGATTTCAGAAAATGACACAGTTACATACAACCGAAAAGAAATGGACAGCCTTATAATGAAGACCGATGCTGGTTTCGTGAACGATTCCTACTGGTTGCTCGCCCCCTATAAATTGGTTTGGGACCAAGGGACTACCCTTTCTAAAACTACAACAGCAATTGCACCCATTTCTAAGGATACCCTTAACAAACTCACCATTACCTACGGAAATAAAGGCGGTTATACCCCTGGCGATGCTTATGATTTTTATTTCGATACCAATTTTAGAGTAAAAGAGTGGATTTTCAGAAAAGGAAATGATAGCACTCCATCCATGATGACAACTTGGGAAGATTATAAAGACTACAATGGCCTCACTCTCTCCAAGATGCACCAGGACAGTACGGGAGGTTTCAAATTGTATTTTACGGATATTTCGGTAAAGAAATAAGTTACTGCTTGAGTATTTTTTTTGTAAAGAGGCGCACCTTGTTGCTACTCACAAGTTGGACAAAATAGATACCGCTGCCCAATGTTGAAATATCTATCTCGACATTAAAACTTCCTGAAAAGTCTGCTTGCTGGGCAAACAACTCCCTTCCTCGAACATCCATTACTCGAACGGTCGTGTTTTCGTCCTGGGTTGCATAACCAATGGTTACCTTGTCTTCAGCGGGATTGGGGTACAGAACACCTTCTTCAGCAATTCTTTTGGTAAAATACTTTTTGGCGAATGAAAAAGTGTTACTCCCCAATGCCTCACCAATCTTTCTTCCTGGAATATCGTCTATGGGTGGGTGTATGCCTCCCCAGATCCGCGACAAGCTACACTGGTCGGATGCATCTCTATAGGTAGCCCATTGCAATTGCATATCTTCTGAAGGTCCTCTTTCAAAGACCAGGAAATCGTTTGCGGGAATATCAAAAACGCCCATCCCGCCCGGGAAAAACTCATCTCCCGTTAGCTGGGTAAGTATTTCTGCAGCAGTTCGGGAATAGGTAGAATGTCCAGAAACATAACCTGCAAAAGGTGGCGTAACAAAAGATGGTCTTTGATAGGGAAACCATTCCTCGGCCAGTATCCACCCTACTCCTGCAATATCGTACAACGGGTCTATAATATTGCTAGGGCCTTTCCAGGTATACAGTTTTATCTTATGTAAATTTTCATTGAACGATCCTGCCAATGGATCGCCTTCTTCAACCAACTCAATATACCCAGGGATCAAGGGTATTCCATGTGGGTGGTATCTTGGTAACGTTGTATCTTTAGATTGGCCTTTTTCACTCATATACCGTATGGCACTCACGGGACGTATATAATCATAATATCCCTTTAAACCCCAAGCCGTAATGGCTACATCATGCATAGCACCTCCAAGGATAAAGTAGGATTTTACATCCCACTCAAGATTGGAGAGTGTTTCCCCCTGCCCTTCAAATTTTTTCTCGAGCAAAGGATTATCGTTCACATAATTTAAAATAGTGAACCAGTGCCCTGGCGGCGTTTCACTATCGGGTCCGTCTGCCCAGAATTCTGCCAAAACCCTTGCATAATCTCCACGTTTCACTATTTGTGGTTCATAGGCCTCACCAGTTGTAGGGTTCGTGGTTCGTCCCGTACTAGGGTCGCCACCCTCAAAGTAATCGTAAAATTGGGTATACTCGTCAAATGTTTCAGGAAATAGTTCAGAATCCAGGTTTCCAATAACACGGGGTGAAATGTCTATACTGGTTTCCTCATTGGGATCTAAATGCGCACCCCAAACAGCTACGAGAGAGAAATTCCATTTATAAGGATCTGCAAGTGCCATTCCATCTTGAATATATGCTGGCGGTCCGGGATCGTAATAACAATTATAGTCAAAACCATCACGGGTATACGTTGTTTTATCTTCCTCTTGTAACGAAAAGGGTATCACGGCACCCCATTCTGGACTCAAAAATTCTGGTTCGCCACCTGGAATGCTATTACCACTCTGGTCTACATAATTTGAGAGCTTCAAAGGTTGCCAGCGGTTTGGGTGTGTTAAGGTAGCATTACCGGATATGTCCATATTCAAGGTTTCATTTACTGGCTCGTAAAATCTATTGGCATAGTCGTTTGCTTCATTAGAACCATCCTGTAACCCGTATTCAATAATTTTTGCAGCAATGTAATTGCCCAGCGCAGCACCATCTCCACTTGTGTAATCTTCAGTTCTTATTGAAATGTCATACCCCAAGGAGTCCATTAAGTGCTGTGTGGATGTCATGATGTCTTCAGTACCCGGGGAATTAACAAATCTGTGCTCAATGAGCCTGTATACGGCATAGCTTATAGCTTTATCACGTGAATTGGACACTGCTTCACTGGGTGTAAAACCATTAAACTTAAATGTAAACCCCTCTATTGTGTTACCTAAAAAGTACGGAGCCGCTTCGGTATCAAAAACTGCCCAGGCATCATACATTGCAGCAGATGTATGGAAAAGGTTTCGTGCATGTACAGTAGGTCTAGCAAAATCGTTCCGTATAGCGTGCAGCACTTCCTCGTTCCAATGCCTTGCAACAGATTGTGAGAACAATGGCGTTATACACAGTAATCCTATAAGTAGTAGGGCGTTCTTTTTCATTTCATTAACTTATAATGGGGCTAATATACTTATTCTGAATAAAATAAAAACCCGTTAAACATTCAGAATATAAAACATTTTAAATTGTTATTTTTGTTAGCCTTTCATAATCAAACCGCACTATGCAATATCAAAACTCTTTACAATATGCGCAATCCTGTGATGCCAAGGATTCCTTAAAGCATTTTAGAGACAAGTTTTTATTCCCGAAAAATTCAGCAGGTGAACAATTAATCTATCTCTGCGGAAATTCCTTGGGGTTACAACCCAAGCGTACACAAGAGTATATTCAGCAAGAATTGAATGATTGGGCAAAACACGGTGTAGAAGGCCATACCGATGCCGAAAATCCTTGGCTTCCCTACCACGAGTTCCTTACACAAAACATGGCCGTGATCGTTGGCGCAAAACCCAGTGAAGTGGTAATAATGAATACCCTCACCACCAACCTCCATTTAATGATGGTGAGTTTTTATAAACCCACAAAGACCAGGTACAAAATTATTGTAGAGAGTGATGCTTTCCCAAGCGATAAGTATGCGGTGGAAAGCCAGCTAAAATTTCACGGTCTCGACCCAAAAGATGGATTGATCCTTTGGAAACCCAGACAGGGAGAAGAGCTTTGCCGTTTTGAGGACCTAGAAAGAATCATGGCAACCCAAGGCGACGAAGTTGCCTTGTTGATGATTGGAAGTACAAATTATTACACGGGACAATCGTTTCCGCTTAAAAAAATAACTCAACTAGGCCATAAACACGGAGCCATGGTTGGTTTCGACCTAGCGCACGGTGCTGGAAATATACAACCCAATCTGCATGATACAGGCGCAGATTTTGCTGTGTGGTGCAGCTACAAGTATTTAAATAGCGGTCCAGGGAGTTTGGGCGGTTGTTTTGTACATGAAAGGCACGAAAAAAATAATGATTTACCTCGTTTCGCAGGCTGGTGGGGACATAACAAACAAACGCGTTTTAATATGCGCCATGAATTTGACCCACTCGAAGGTGCTGAGGGATGGCAGCTTAGCAACCCCCCAATTTTGAGCATGGCTGCCATACGCGCAAGCCTTGATGTTTTTGCGGAAGCAGGTTTCGAGAACGTAAGGAGCAAATCTGAAAAACTGACAGGCTATTTAGAATATCTACTGGACGGACTGAACAACGAGAACATAAACATCATCACCCCCAGAAACAAAGAGGACCGTGGTTGCCAATTGAGCATACAAGTTAAAAATGCTGATAAAGCATTACACACAAAACTAACCCAAGCTGGTGTAATAAGTGATTGGCGCGAACCAGATGTAATACGGGTCGCCCCTGCACCATTGTACAATAATTTTGAAGATGTTTGGGAGTTTGTACAGCGGTTAAAAAAAATACTGTAATAAACATGTGCCCTCGAGCGCAGTCGAGAGGTTCATATTAATCAAAATGCAGGTCTCGACTGCGCTAGACCATATATATCTTTTGAATAAAAACCAAAACATACTTATTATAGGCGCAGGACTCTGCGGAAGCCTGCTCGCATTGCGAATGGCACAAAGAGGCTATGCCGTAAAGCTTGTAGAAAAGCGGCCAGATTTACGAAAAGAAGAACAAGACGCAGGGCGTTCCATCAACTTGGCTCTCAGCGATCGGGGATTGAAAGGGTTACGCTTAGCAGGTGTTGAAGAAAAAGCGCTCCAACTGTGCATCCCCATGTTGGGACGCATGATCCATGACAAAGAAGGCAATACATTTTTGAGCAAATACAGCGGTAGAGAAAACGAATACATCAATTCTATTTCTCGGCCGGGACTCAATATGTTATTGTTGGACGAAGCCGAGAAAATGCCAAATGTTGAGCTAGTCTTCAACAAGGGATGTAAAAGTGTGGATCTACAAAAAGCCTCGGCCACGTTTAAAGATTATGTGTCCGGCGGTGAGGTAAGCTATGAAGGCGATGTGATTTTGGGGACGGATGGTGCTGGCTCCGTGGTTCGTAAGAGTATGTTCAACCATAAAAAATTTCTGTTCAGTTTTTCACAGGAATGGCTCACACATGGCTACAAGGAAATTACCATTCCCAAGGCCGAAGATGGTGGCTACCGAACTGAAAAGGGCGCATTGCACATCTGGCCACGTGGCGAAGATATGCTCATTGCGCTCCCTAACTTAGACGGTAGTTTTACCGTGACCTTGTTCCTCCCTTACTCAAACAGTGACTATTGTTTTGATACTTTGACCACACCCAAAATGGTCATGGAATATTTCAAGAAAGAATATCCCGATGCCGTGTCCCTGATGCCCAATCTCGTAGAGGAGTTTTTCAACAACCCAACGGGACCCCTCGGCACCATTAAATGCAGTCCTTGGAGTGCTTACGGAAAGACCCTGTTAATGGGTGATGCAGCCCATGCGATAGTTCCTTTTTACGGGCAGGGAATGAACGCCAGTTTTGAAGATGTGGTAGTATTTGATGAAGTTTTGGATCGCTTTTCTTCCGAAGAGAATTCTAGTTGGGAAACCATATTTCAGGAATATGGAAAAACCCGAAAAAAGGATACCGATGCCATTGCCGATCTGGCTGTGGATAATTTCCACGAAATGAAAGAGCACACCGCAAGTCCTCTGTTTCAGCAGAAACGTAAACTAGAGACCGCTTTTGAAGCAGAATTCCCACAGGAATATTTCAGTAAATATTCTTTGGTTACCTTTAACGAGGACATTACCTATTCCGAAGCTTTGAAAAAAGGGCGCGCACAGGACAAGGCAATCCTAAACCTGATAGCCGACGGTAAAATAACAGAATCCATGGACCTCAGTAAAAAGCTGGACATCGTGAAACGTGAAACAATAGAAGTTCTGCACGATGATGATGTGATTAGCAATTTGTAGCAAAACAATAATTTTCCCTCCAGGGCTTGGGGAATGCTTACGCATACACAATCACCCCTAAAGTCCCTCAGGGAACAGTAAATAAAAACTCATGAAAACAAAAAGCAACGTAGTAAAAGGAAAAGCAACGCCTCGGGGCGCATATCCGCATATAAAAAGAGCCGGAGATTTCCTGTTCTTGAGCGGTACCAGCTCCCGATTGCCAGACAATACTATTGCCGGGGCCAATAAAATTGACGAAATGGGTACTATTTTTCTGGACATAAAAGAACAGACCCGTGCCGTTCTCAACAACATAAAAGATGTCTTGGCTACCGAAAACGCAACCCTGGAAGATGTAGTAGAGGTATCTACATTTTTGGTAAATATGAACGATTTTGGAGGGTACAACCAAGTGTACGGTGAGTTTTTCAGTAAAGAAACGGGACCCGCTCGTACTACCGTTGCCGTACATCAATTGCCACACCCACATCTGGTGATCGAGATTAAGGTAACGGCCTATAAACCGGTAAACAGTAAGTAATAATCAGTTTATATATGTCAGAAAATCAGTTAAATTTAAAATCTTCCACTCTTGAAAAAGGTCTAGATTTAGCCAAAGAGTTCTTGAACAAACTTATGGGTCCTTCAGTTGAAGAAGTTGGGCTTTTAGTTTCGGACAATATTAGAGTTTGGCGATTTAAAAATCAAATTAGATTATTAAATAATGTTGAAAAATACATTAAAAAGAAAAAAATAAAGCCAAAAAAGGTTCCTTTAAAAATATTGTTACCTCTATTAGAAAATGCTTCTTTAGAGGAAGAACCTCTTTTAAATGAAATGTGGGAAAATCTTTTAATAAATTATATTGATTCATCTAAAAATCTAAATTCAATTATATTTCCAAAAATTCTAAGCCAACTATCAACGGAGGATGTTATTGTACTAAAAAAAATAAGAAAATTTTGCAACACCCTTATATCGGTTGGCAATAAAAACCACATAAAAATACCTACGTCTAACATTAGTGGTTATTCACTCGATAGACCTTTTAATATTGAAGAATTAAGTAATTTAATTAGGTTAAATATTTTAAAAGAAATAATTCAATTTAATCATTCCGCATTTATAATTCTTAGCAGTGGAAGACTAGAACCCCAAGAAGAAGTGATCACTGATGATACGATTGTGTTGACTGAATTTGGAGAGAAATTTATTAAAGCCTGTTATACAAGATGACAAAAATAAAAAATTACATAGACGGCGAAAGTAAAGAACCTTCCTCTGATGAATGGCTGGACAACTATAATCCCAGTACGGGTGAGGTATATTCAAAAATTGCAAAGAGCACCCAGGAAGATGTCGAAAACGCTTACCAAGCTGCTAAAGAAGCATTTCCCAGCTGGAGCAATACAACCCTAGAGAAACGGAGTAAGATGTTACTGAGAATAGCCGATCTAATTGAAGCTAACTTAGACAAACTTGCAGAAGCAGAAGCCAAGGATAATGGGAAACCCTTTAGTTTGGCAAGAGCAGTAGATATCCCAAGGGCATCGGCAAACTTTCGGTTTTTTGGGAATGCCATTACCCAATTTGCCAGTGAAGCCCACGAAAGTGTTGGGTTAAATACTATGAATTTCACCATGCGCAGCCCCATAGGTGTTGTAGGCTGTATCTCGCCCTGGAATCTTCCACTGTATCTCTTCACCTGGAAGGTGGCTCCGGCCATTGCCGCTGGAAACTGCGTGGTTGCAAAACCCAGTGAGGTAACCCCAATGACAGCTTATCTATTGGGCGAAATTTTAACCGAAGCTGGACTGCCAAAAGGCGTCCTCAACATCGTACACGGTACGGGTCCCGAAACAGGACAGGCCATCGTCGCCCATCAGCACATAAAGGCCATAAGTTTTACCGGTGGTACCACAACAGGCGAACACATTGCCCGCACAGCCGCTCCAATGTTCAAGAAGCTATCGTTGGAACTGGGCGGGAAAAACCCCAACCTTATCTTTGCAGACTGCAATTATGAAAAAATGCTGGCTACAACGGTAAAAAGCTCCTTTGCCAATCAGGGACAGATTTGTCTCTGCGGAAGTAGGATTTATGTTGAAGAAGCTATTGCATCCAGATTTAAAAAAGACTTTGTCGAAAAAGTTTCGAAATTGAAGATTGGCAATCCGTTTGATGAGGACACAAACCTGGGTGCCTTGGTTTCAAAAGAACACCTTGAAAAGGTGGAGAATTATATTGAAATCGCCAAAAATGAAGGCGGTACAGTACTATTTGGTGGCAAAAGGGTTTCAGTGAAAAATTTTGAGAACGGCTACTACCTGCAACCCACCGTGATTGAAGTTGAGGACAACAACTGTCGCATTCAGCAAGAAGAGGTATTCGGGCCCGTGGTGACCATAATGACTTTTAGGGATGAAGCAGAAGCCCTCCAACTTGCCAATAATGTAAAGTACGGACTTTCTGCAACCGTCTGGACCAATAACCTTAACCGTACCATGCTACTTTCAAAACAGTTGGAGGCAGGAATTGTTTGGGTGAACACGTGGCTAAACCGTGACCTTCGAACTCCTTTTGGTGGCATGAAAGACAGTGGCGTGGGTCGTGAGGGTGGTTTTGAGGCACTTCGGTTTTTTACGGAACCGAAGAATGTATGCATTACTTATGAGGGTTAAAACCCTAACCGGCAATTTGATGAATTTCCTAGTTAGACTGTTGGAAATATTAAACTAATCCTAAACTTTTGGTCATTTCAATTATATCATTAGATTAAACAGATTATTAACCAAAGAGACACCCGCCTGAGCGGAAAAACACCTATGAATATAGATTTAACGAACAAAAATGCACTGGTCTGCGGAAGTACCGCGGGCATTGGAAAAGCCGTTGCAAAGCAACTGGCAAAGATGGGAGCCACCGTTACCCTAGTGGCTAGAAATGAAGCAAAGCTGAAAGAGACCTTAATTGAACTACACCATGACAAGGGACAGAAACACAACTATTTTGTAGCAGATTTTAGCAACCCCAAAGAAGTGAAGGAAAAAGTAGCCATTGCCAAGGAGCGAAAAACATGGCACATCTTGGTAAACAATACAGGTGGTCCAAAGGGCGGCCCTATCTTTGAAGCCGATACCGAAGAATTCACAAAAGCTTTTTCACAACACTTGGTATGCAACCAGATCTTGGTACAGGCATTGGTGCCCGGAATGAAAGAAGCCGATTACGGGAGGATCATCAATATTATTTCAACATCGGTAAAACAGCCTATCGACGGGTTGGGAGTGAGCAATACCATTCGCGGTGCCGTGGCCAACTGGAGCAAGACCCTTGCCAACGAATTAGGACAATATGGAATTACGGTTAATAATGTACTGCCAGGCTTTACCGCTACAGACAGATTGGAAAACATTATTGACAAAGCCGCTGAACGCACAGGAAAATCGAAAGACGAAGCTTCCAAATGGATGCAATCCTTGGTACCCGCAAAACGTTTTGCACAACCTGGTGAGGTTGCCAATGCCGTTGCCTTTCTGGCTACGGAAGCTGCCAGCTATATCAATGGAATTAACCTCCCGGTAGATGGTGGAAGGACAAAAAGTTTGTAACTTTAGCTTTTGCGTGAGGGATAGAGTAGGCTACCATGTAGCCACGAAAGCCCGACCCGATTAGGGACACGCCCAAATCACTAACTCATGACAAAAAGAAAACTCCGCATTAACGGCCATTCGCACCTCTTGCCC
This sequence comes from Marinirhabdus gelatinilytica, assembly GCF_003353425.1. Lineage (GTDB taxonomy): Bacteria > Bacteroidota > Bacteroidia > Flavobacteriales > Flavobacteriaceae > Marinirhabdus > Marinirhabdus gelatinilytica. The sequence continues at coordinate 21,763 of NZ_QRAO01000004.1, read as the reverse complement.
TATCCTGAGCAAATCCCACAGTTTATGCAGGATAAGGGTATTTTTTGGGTTGACAAGGATAGAAAGTATATGCTTCAGAAAGACTGGAGCCGTCCTGTTACAGACTCCAGCTTTTTTCTTGACGAAAAGTTGGCATGGATGGAAAAATATAAGATTGACCACGCAGTTGTACTGAACCTGTCCCAACTCTACGGAAATGGACTCCGCCTGGAAGAGATGAAACAGGCGTTGCGCTTTCAAAACGATTTTAACGCGAAAGTGCAGAAGGAAAACCCATCAAAATTTACCTGTGGGTTTGTAATACACCCTGGCTTTATTCGTGGGGCACTTTGGGAGATTGAACGTTGTGTGGAAGTTTTGGGTATGCAATTGTTGTGCCTGCCAACCCACTATATGGACACCATAGGTACGTGGCGTTGTATTTTTGACGAAGAGAACGAACCCATTTTTGAACTTGCCAGCAAATACAACCTAGCGGTAGAGATACACCCCTACGATGGCGAAAAATTTATAAAACTTGAAAATACGGCCTGGCGTTTCCACCTAATCTGGATGCTCGCACAATGTGCCGATGCCTACCACTTTTTAACCTTAAACGGTTATGCAGACAAATATCCCGGAATGCGTACCTGCTTTGCCCACGGCGGGCAATTGGCGCAAATGAACCTGGGAAGAAGAATACAAGGTTTTGATGGCCGCCCAGATCTCTTTGAAGGTAAAACACACCCACGTAAGTCTGTTGGGCACAAAAACATATTTTTTGACACTTTGGTTCACGATACAGGCTCGTTGGAACTTTTGGTAAAAAACCAAGGCGTGAAACAAGTTTTGGTGGGACTGGACGATCCATATCCGCTTGGTGAGATGGAAAGCATTGTACAATCTTCCTACCCAGGGAAAATACTCGACCTTGCAAAAGACCGTAAAATTATTACTGAAGACGATGCAGACCAAATGTGGGAAGATAATGTGTTGCAATGGCTCTGTGGCGATGATGAAAAAGCCAAGAAAAAATTGATCGATAGAATAACTGCTTAATGGATTTTCTGCCAGAAAAAATTGAAAACTACGTAGTAAAGCACTCGCAACCCGAACCTGAATTATTGCAAAAATTATCTCGCGAGACGTGGCAAAAGGTATTGGCTCCTAGAATGTTGAGTGGCCATTTACAAGGACGGGTACTGAGTATGCTCTCCAAGTTGATTCGCCCGAAAAGAATTTTGGAAATTGGAACCTACACAGGGTATTCGGCACTGTGTTTGGCTGAAGGGCTTCAACAAAATGGGCAGTTGCACACTATTGATATTAATGAAGAGTTGTTCGATTTTGCACAAAAATATTTTGATGTTTCAGCGTACAAGGACAACATCTTTCAGCATACGGGGAATGCATTGGAAATTATTCCGAAGCTGGAAGAAAATTTCGACCTTGTTTTTATAGATGCCGATAAGCACAACTATGTAAATTATCTCGAGCTACTCATTCCGAAGTTGGGATCTGGAGCTATTATCTTAAGTGATAACGTGCTTTGGAGCGGCAAAGTTGTTGAGCCCTTGAAAGAAGACGATATGGATACAAAAGTACTTTTAAAATACAATAAAATGCTCAAGGAGCATCCTGGCCTGGAAACCGTCTTACTACCTATTAGGGATGGGCTTACCATTTCAAGGGTAAAATAATCATATCGTCCTAACAAAAAGGGGTTTTTCACTTTGTACAAATAGGTATGCACCTGTGTTGTTTTCTTTAAATTACTATCATCTTTGTATTGTAAACAAAGGGAAAAATACCTATCATATAAAGAACGGCCCTCTTCAAGACGTAAGCGCTTTGGGGAGGGTCTTCTGTTTTATTTTTTTCAGCAACTTCTCAGAAATAAAAAGCCCAAGATAATTTTCTTGGGCTTTTACAAATTTTCAGAACTGTATTCTATTGTACTGCTTGCAGAGCATCAATATTTCCGTAGCCCTTTGTACTGTCCTTATTAGGGTAAAACTCAGAGCTCTGTCTTAACTTTGTTAAAACCTGATTTTTGGACCAACCCGGGTTCTTCGCCCATACCAAGGCAGCTATTCCAGCTGTTGTGGCCGTTGCTACGCTACTACCGCCAACATATTTGCTGTCTCCATTATAAAAACCAACCGTAGTCCCCGTCCTATTATTGTTATTATCGCGCTCCATTACTATGGTAAATTCAATCTCACTCCCGTCGTGACAGGTATCACATTGCTGGTACGTACCGCTATCGGTTATTCCAGTAACGGCAACGGTTTCACTCATACTCGCTGGGAAAATAACGGGGTACCAATTTGTAAAATCCAATGAGGTTCCTCCAGCGGCAAATATCAATTTACCCCTATCATTCGCGTAACGAACAGCATCCCTAACATTCCCAATGGACCAAGGGTACCCAATGCTCATTGAAATGATCTTCACATCATTCCTATTTCCAAGTTGAATCAACGCATTTTTTACCCCTTTACGTTCGTGGTAATCGTTAAGCACCACATCTTCCGTAGCTCTATAGGATACCAAATTACTATTGTAGGCAACACCAACGGGCAAATTATCGTTGTTTCTTGGAGCCGCTATGGTCCCGCCCATACTGGTCCCGTGCCCACATTTATCGTGTGGACCATCATAATTACTGCTCCACCACCAAGGACTATCTATAAAAGTTCCGTATTTCTGGATGGTTCTTCCTGAGCTCCACCCATCATTAAAATTAGCACCCAGTAATGGTTGATTGGGAGATACCCCAGTATCAATAAGTCCAACGGTTACACCTGCCCCGGTGCTATATGTCCAAGCTTGTTCAATATTATGGTAATCGTACGTCCAGCTCACCAAACTTCCGGGTGCTACGGTTCGGTAATCGTTAGTATTCAATGTGCTTCCGCTTTTGCTGCAACCGCTGGAAGACCGTTGTTGGTTTTGTGGTTGTTGTACATTGGGAACAAAATAGGAGTATCCGTTCGGTTCCAAGTACCTAATGTCGTTTCGTTTGCGCAACTCGCTAATGGTTTCAATAGCATTCACCTCTAGGTCTATTACGTTGAGTACGGGATCATCTTCAACAACAATAGATCTTCTGCTGGTTTTTTCTATTGCGGACACTTGGTCTATGATTGTATTTTTGGACTGGCTCAATCGTTGTGAATCACTTGTCCTGAAACTCTCACCTTGCTGGCCATAGCCTATGGTGAGCAAGGAATTACCGTGTACCGTGGCACTCCACAACACATTATCATCAACCAAAGCCCAGCTAAAATTTCCTGTTGCGTCCAGTTGGGCTTCAATGATCTCGTTAATTTGTTCTATAGACAATAGGCCATCTTGAATATTTGTTTCTAGATTTACTTCTTCGTCAATGGTTTCTGAAATGGGGTCTTGGGAACAACTTGCAACTAGTAAGATGCCCATGCATAGTAAAAGGGAATAGTTTTTCATGATATGGTTTGTTTTGTTAGACAAACAATATACTATTAATTTGGTATTTTTTTTATAATTTTTTTGAGGATATAATAAAAAACAATTGCAATGATTGTTCCTACTAAAGCCCCCACGAAAAGATCGCTTGGGTAATGAACGCCTACATAAATACGGCTCATAATAAAAATGAAGGGCCAGAGATATGCCAGGAAAATCCATTTCGAGTACTTCCGTATGGTAAGCACCACAAATGTAGTAACAGCAAAACTGGAGGACGCGTGTCCTGAAAAGAAACTGTAATTGGTAGGCTTTTGAAGAATACGGATTAACGTAGACAATTCTTCTACATTATTTGGGCGCAGCCTAGCCACATAGTCTTTTACCAGATTGGTGAATGTTATGGTAACAACAAATGTGATTATAGTGAAGAGTATTACCAGTAGCCCCTTTTTGAAGCCTTGGTAGTAAAATATAATCCCGAAAAAAAAGATGAACAGTGGCAACCAGGTTTCAATTTGGGTTACAAACACCCAAAAACCATCAAAACGCTCGATACCCAAACTATTTAGCCAGATAAAAAGTTCCCTGTCCCATTCTTTTAGGGTTTGGAGCATTAGAATTTTCGTTTTATGGGACCAGAGATCTCTTCAACATCTTCTTTTACCTTATCGATCTCTTGCCGAACATCTTTAGTGATGTCTATATCCAAGCCCTGTTTTTCGGCGCTCTTGGTGATTTCAGATTTGATGTCGTTGGTGGCGTCCTTAATTTGGCGCATTCCTTTTCCCAGTCCTCGAGCTATTTCGGGCATCTTATCGGCACCAAAGACCATGAGCACGATAAATAGTATAAAAGCTATTTCGGCACCGCTTATGAATAAAGGAAAAGTTACTGTAAACATAGGGTGCAAAGATACAAATTCTTAATTTCCAATTCTGATATTACGAGAAACAAAAAAAGCCCCTTCCAAAATTTGAAAGAGGCTTTTATTTGGTTTCAGTAAAAGGATTACTCTTCACCCTTCACTTCGTTTTTAAACTTATTGAACTCTCCCAGCTTCTTGCGCTTTGGCCAAGCGTTGTTCGATGTATCTATATCGGCTGTTTCTTCGTCCGGATCTACCATAATTTTGGTGATCTCCTTTTCAGAAGCAATTACTTTTCCTACTTCGGCATCGTTCTTTCTCCAAATTTGAGCTGGATAGGTAATGCGCTCTGTACTTCCATCGGCATAGGTGATCTCAGCTATGATAGGCATTGGAATTCCTCCTGGCTTCTCAAAAACCACCTCGTAGAAATATTTAGGATTTTTCATTGCCGCTCTATCTTCAGCAGGAACATTGTCCATTATATATTCCTGTAAAGTTGTAACCTCATCGAGGGTTGCGTTTTTCATCGAGGGGTCAAAATCCTCACTTCCCTCTTCCACCAAATATACCAATGGAGGCAGGTCGCTCTCTTTCATACCACGGGCTTCCATCATTTCTCTAACTTCCTTGTTCATTTTACTGGTTACATAGAATTTCTTCACTTCTTTTACGCCTATATCGGTATAATCTGTTGTGTAGAACCATGCTCTCCAGAACCAATCCAAGTCAACTGCTGAGGCATCTTCCATCGTACGGAAGAAATCCTCTGGGGTAGGGTGCTTGAACATCCATCGTTGTGAGTAGGTCTTAAATGCATAATCGAACAACTCACGCCCCATAATGGTTTCGCGAAGGATGTTCAATCCCGTAGCCGGTTTAGAATATGCATTGGCACCAAAACTATAGGTATTCAAACCTTTGGTCATGATGGGCATGATGTAGTCTTGGTCACCCGCCATATAGCCCACAATGTTTTTTGCCGGACCTCTACGGGAAGGATACTTTGTGTTGGGAGCGATTGCCTCTGGATATTTCTCGCCAAAATCCTGTTCTGCCACATACTGTACAAAGGTGTTGATACCTTCGTCCATCCACGTCCACTGGCGCTCGTCACTGTTCACGATCATTGGGTAATAGTTGTGTCCTACCTCGTGGATAACTACTCCGAACATTCCATATTTGGTTCTTTCGCTATAGTTTCCATCTTTGTCGGGACGGCCATAGTTCCAGCATATCATAGGATATTCCATCCCTTGGTTTTTTGCGTGTACCGAAATTGCCTTATGGTAAGGATAGTCGAAAGCCATTCTAGAATACGTCTCCAGGGTACTGGCCACTACTTTTGTAGACCAATCTTCCCACAATGGGTTTCCTTCTGGAGGGTATACAGAAACTGCCATGACATCACGATTGCCAATTTTTACGGCCATCATATCCCACATGTATCTTCGTGAGGTTGCAAAACCATAATCGCGAACCATTTCGGCCTTGAACTTCCAAGTTTTTGTCCCGGACGCAAAACCCTTAGAGGCTGTTTCTGCTTCTGCTTCGGTTACTATCTGTACGGGTTCTTTGTATTCTTTTTTGGCCTTTTCGTAACGGTTCATCATTGTTGAGCTGAAGACTTCCTTTCTGTTCAACAGTTCACCAGTTGCATCCAAAACATGGTCTGCGGGTACGGTAATATTTACTTCAAAGTCGCCAAAAGGAAGCGCAAATTCATCACGTCCCCAAAACTGACTGTTCTGCCACCCCTCTACATCGCTGTACACAGCCATACGTGGGTAGAACTGGGCAATAACATACCCTTTGTTTCCATCTTCAAATACTTCGTATCCACTTCTGGCACGGTCTACAGTGTGGTCTGGAATGTTGTACCACCATTTTATAGAAAAGGTAAACTTATCTCCTGTTTCCATTGCTTCAGGCAAATCTATGCGCATCATCGTACGGTTAATGGTATGGGGCAAGGGGTTTCCAGACTTGTCTTTTACGTAGTCTATCTTAAAACCACCATCAAAGCCTGCTCCCATATACTTGCCTACAAAACTACTGGCAAGCTCAGCAGGGGTTGCTCCACTGGGCTCGATAAGTGGCGATTTTGAATCTCGCGCACGAACGTTCTGGTCCAACTGCACCCAAAGGTATTCCAACTCATCTGGAGAATTATTGGTATAAGTAATTGTTTCGGTCCCGTAAAGTCTTGACGTTTTATCGTCCAGGATAAGGTCCATCTCATAATCTGCCCGTTGTTGGTAATATTGTGGTCCAGGGGCACCGTTAGGAGAGCGATACACATTGGGCGTGGAAAACTCTTCGTACAATTGCTTAAAGCGATTATTGTTATAATGTCCAGGCTTGCGGGCCTCGTCTTTTTCAACATCACCATCTTGTGCATAGGCCATTCCCGCTGTTAGGAACAAAGCGATCAAGGAAAGGTATTTAACTAATTTCATGTGTTATTGTTTATTTTTTGAAAGGTTTAAAAATACTTGTTATAAAGGGTTTAGGCGTACTATTGATTGAAATTTAACAATCCTTTAGGGTTTTGGTTTTCCAAAATCAAACTTCGGCGTGTGTCGCCATTTCTTATGTGCACTATATTTTGCTGATCGGTAAACATATCGAACAATACTTGGTTCTCTATCTCTATAGTTTTCAGGGTTGGGACATTGGGTATTTCTATATAGATCTTTACCACGTCAATATCGTACTCCCTACCAATATAGTTAAGCGTTGCCGGGGTTCCGTTCGCTTTGACTTTTAATTTTTGAAACACGTAATCCTTTAGTATCAATTCGTCCTCTTCTTTTTCTTTTTGGGAGTTGAACTTGAATTTCCTGTTATATCGTTTCTCCAGGGCATCTTCAATATCATCCAAGAAAATTTTTGTAATGATTTGCAAGCTCTCCTCTTTGGGCGCATGCTCAATACTGGTAATGCTCACATAAAATTTATGGTCTACTGAAGAGGTGAGCAGGGGAACTAAAAAAAGAACTAAGGCAGTTTTAAGAAATTTCATCGCTATTTTTAACTGATATGTGACGTAGTTTAGGCCAAATTGTTACAAGAATTATTCCCTTTTTGTTGTTTCTGTTTGTAGTCTGGAAACGTAAATAGGCGCTTGTTCTTTAAAGATATCCTGCACAATGCCGTTGTTTTCGTTGTTAAAATCTTTCTGAAGGCTTGTAGTTTCTATACAGAACAATATGAAATCGTATGTTCTATCTTTAGGAATTTCATAAGCTTCTTCTAAAAAATCTTCGTCAAACGCATATAGAATACGTGCTACCGTATTGTTTTGGGCTTCCCATTTCCGCTTTATCTTGAGTTTTTTATAGTAGCCGGACAAGTGCTTGTACAGTGCCTCAAAATCCACATGAGTGGGGCCAATAGTCTGTCCCAAAACAGTGGGTATTTTTTCTTCGGGTTCTCCTTGAAAGCCGGGAATACCCAAATCGAAAAAATTTATGGGGCGTTCCACTTTTATACCCTCTGTATCCTTGGTGAGATCTCCCGAAAGATTTGACCCTAAGAACACCTCATCCAATTGATTTACGAGTTTCTCCAGCGTTACCACTACAATGCCACTCTCTACAATGGCCTGTGTAACCTCAACCTTTTGAGGTAGATAATGTACCGAAGAAAACACCAATGTATCACTTACCTTTGCACGTATCGAGAAATTCCCGAAGGCATCGGTAACGCTATTGTTACGGGAATTGTTGTTGAGTACATGGATGCCTTCAATATCTTCAAGATTGGTAACCTTTCCCTGTAATGTAGTAGTTTGTGCGGCAATTTTTGCAGCAATAAAAAAAACACAAAAGACAATGGTGAGATTAGTCTTCATGTTGTGATCGCTCTTTGTACAATACACTTTGCTCCAACAGCACCTCCATGAGTTCTATTTCATTTTCAGGTTTTAGTAAGTAAGGCTGTATGGCATTGTCTTGTGCAAAATAGATAAAGTCGTCCACTTTTTCGGTGGGGATGCCTAATGTTTCAGTATAATAAGTAGTACTGAACCGTTGTTGTAAAGCGGTTACCAATACTTGGCCGTTGTTCAACTTTTCAGCGGGAGTGTTTTTATCTTTATTTTTCAGCAACAAACCCGCAATGCCGGCAATGATATTACCAAAATTGGCACCGTACTGCAAACCGCCCGTACCCAAGGCATCTTGGGCCGCATTCCCTTCTACTTTGGAGAGCTTATCTGGCGTAAATGTATAATCGAAAGTTATGGTTTCATAGGAAAGATCGTAATTGGGCACCTCAAATACCGGAAGCCTTTTTACGTCCACTTCTACATTTCCGGAAAGATCGTATGGCCTCACGACAACCTCTTCCAACTGGTTGATGGCAGGGTTCATAAGAATGCGCATTGTTTTTTTATCCACAACGCCTTGGTCCACTACCACCGTAAAGGGTTGAAACTGCAATGCGGTGATTAACACCCTATCATTTGCGGCGACTTTCAGGGTAAATTTACCCTCAGCATCTGTAGTGGTTCCTTTTTGTGAAGATGTATTGTAAACGCTTATCTGTTCCTTTTCATCTCCCACAGGTACAATAATTTCACCTTGTACTTCAACACGTTCAGTTTGTTGTGAAAATGCTGCAATAGTGAAAAAGATCCCACAAAAAAGAAACAAGTTTTTCATATACTAAAGATACGGCAGTTTTTTTAAAAGTCGAAAATAATCGCAAGCTTTGTACAGTTAGTATAGAGACGAAATAAAACCCAGCACATTTCAACAGCATGAAAAACCTTATTGTTGCTAGTACCTCAACCCTACATCAAGGTAGCTATTTGGACTACTTATTACCCGAATTGGAACACCTATTTTCCCAATCGGAGGAAATACTGTTTATGCCCTATGCAAGACCCGGTGGTATTTCGCATGACCAATATACTGCGAAGGCAGCCGATGTATTCAAGAAAATTAACAAAAAGGTTGTAGGTGTCCACACGTTTGATGATCCCGGGGAAGCCATTAAAAATGCCCAAGCGATCTTCACGGGTGGCGGCAATACTTTTGTACTTGTAAATGCGCTGCATCAATTAGGGCTGATGCAAGTGCTACGGGAGGCTATTTTTAAGGGCACCCCATATTTGGGGACGAGCGCCGGAAGTAATATTTGCGGCCCTAGCATGATGACGACCAACGATATGCCCATAGTGTATCCCCCAAGTTTTAAGACCTTGGGCGTGCTACCGTTTAACGTCAATCCACATTATCTCGATCCAGACCCCAATAGCAAGCATATGGGCGAGACACGGGAGACGCGCATCAAGGAGTTCCATACCCAGAACACCGTACCCGTAATTGGACTGCGGGAAGGAAGTTGGCTACGGGTACGAGCTGAAAAAATTGTGTTGCAGGGCGTACTTTCGGCCAGGGTTTTTGAAAAAGATAAAACAGCCTATGAGATAGAAAGTGGCACCCAAATTGATTATTTTTAGGCCATGAAACGAAAAGAATTCATTCAACAGAGCTTGGTTGCAACCCTAGGTTTAACTTTAATTCCCTCGCTGGGTTTTTCTTCTGAAATTATACAAACATTTACCCGCTCCCAACTCATTGGTAAAGGCAATCCGGATATTGTGGGGGGTAGCTACACCAGCAAAATGCACAAGGACGCCAAAGAAGCTTTCAAAAAAATGAAAGCTGCCGCTGCCGAAGCCGGTATCTCCATTGAGGTAGTTTCTGCCTACCGAAGCTTTCAGCGCCAGAAAGAAATTTTTGAGGGCAAGTACAACCGCTTTACCAAACAGGGCCTCTCGCCCACCCAAGCCATCGAAAAGATTATTGAATACTCCACTATCCCCGGGACTTCCCGCCACCACTGGGGCACCGATATTGACATTATTGACGGCGGTGCCTCCCCACGCCCCAAGAGTGTACTACAACCCGAGCTGTTCCATGGGAAAGGTCCTTTTTGTAAATTGAAGGAATGGTTGGATAAAAATGCCAAAAGCTTTGGTTTCTTTGAAGTATATACAGACAATGCCAACCGGAAGGGTTTTAAATACGAACCATGGCACTTTAGCTATGCACCGGTCTCTGTCCCCATGCTCCAAGAGTACAGAAAACTGGACGTAAAGCAAATCCTCTTGGAAGAAAAAATAAAGGGAGCCAATCATTTTAGCGATGCTTTTATTGAAAAATACCGTACTGAAAACATCTTGGACATCAACCCAAAATTACTTTAGCAAACACTCCATACACTAAGCAGAACATTTCGTATCTTAGATTCTTAAAAGTCAACCTATGAGAGGAAGTTGGAAACTCAGGATATTGATTGGCGTACTCATTGCCGGTTTTGGTTTGGTGCGCTATTGCTCTTCTATGGAGGAAAATCCTTATACGGGCACTACCCAGGCCATCTCCATGGACCCCAAGGAAGAGATTGCCATTGGGCTTGCCAACGCCCCCAAGATGATCGAGGAATACGGAGGTATGTATCAGGACCAACGCTTGCAGAACTATGTAGATATGGTAGGTCAAAAATTGGTCGAAAATACCGTTGCCACACAAACTCCCTATCAATATGAATTCCACTTACTGGCAGATCCGCAGACCATCAACGCGTTTGCACTGCCGGGAGGGCAAATTTTTATCACCTATGCACTTTATAGTAAATTACAGAACGAAGACCAACTGGCAGGTGTACTGGGCCACGAAATAGGTCATGTAATAGGCCGCCACAGTAGCGAACGTATTGCGAACACACAAGTTTGGCAAACCGTAGCGCAAGGAGCCGAAGTGGGCGTGGGCGCAGGAAGTGCTGTTTCACAAATTGGGATGACCACCCTACTCTCCAACGGCCGTGACGACGAGCTGGAAAGTGACGACCTGGGCGTTCGGTTTATGATCAAAGCAGGTTACAATCCCAACGAGATGATTGGCGTGATGCAAATATTAAAAGCAGCCGCTGGACCAAGCCGTGTCCCAGAATTTCAAAGTACCCACCCAGACCCTGAAAACCGCATGGAACAAATTAAGGAAAGTATCAGGAAATATGGTGGGGTGGTAGAATAGTTTAATGTAGCATAAAATTGAAGATCCTAAGTATCTATAAATTAGAGCAATTTTATTTTTTAATAAACTTCCTGACTGTCTTTTTAGCCTGTGTATCTGTTAAGCTTACAAAATATACTCCACTGGATAACTGGGATATATCTATTGCTTTACTGTGATAGTCCTGTTGTAATACAATCTTTCCCTGTACACTGTAGATTGTTACGTTGTTAAAAGTTGTATAGCTTGCATGTTCAATGAAAAGCTCGGTCTGTGTGGGATTGGGATATAATGTGACACCGCCCTGAACCCGTTGTTCTCCTACTCCAAGAATGGTCTGGTTCTCGTACCAAACCACCTTGTTGTTGTTCTGGGAAGCAGCAAAAACATCCAGATCGCCGTCACTGTCTATATCGGCGGCATAGACTTCGCGAGTTAACTGTAGTTCATCGCCAATGATCAACTTACCCCCAAAAGTACCTTGGCCGTCCAAATTTTCACTCCACGCAATTTGTGAGTTTTCAATAGTACTATTTGGTGTTGAACTGTACAAAACATCTATATCTCCATCATTATCTAAATCTCCACAAAAAATAGAAGTACAACTTAATGCTTCATTAGTGATTATTTGTTGTGGGCCAAATGCACCAAGACCATCAAGGTTTTCGTGCCAAGCTACCCTATCCTCAGCATTTGTAGTACCCACTATATCCAAATCCCCATCACCATCCATATCTGCACAAAACACATCGGCTACATATAATGCCTCCCCAGCAACTATTTTTTTGGGACCAAAATTCCCTAATCCATCCTCATTCTCAAACCAAGAAATAGTTACGTCTCCTCCAGAATTTGCTACAACATCCAAATCACCATCACCATCAATATCTGCTGGAAAAACAGAGCGACAAGCCAATTGTACGTTGGAGATTACTCGTAAAGATCCAAAATTGCCCTGACCATCTAGATTCTCGTACCATACAGCCCTAGAGTCATCAGATATGGCTGCAACAAGATCCAGATCGCCATCACCATCAAGGTCTGCGGGTATTGCCTCATATGCATTATCTGCATTGTCATCTATAATTTGTTGGGGGCCAAAATTTCCTTCACCATCTAAATTCTCCTGCCAGTAAAATGTATCTTCAAAAATCTGTGCCACGACAATATCATTGTCACCATCTCCATCCAGGTCTCCAGCGTGTATTCTTCTAACTTCATCCGAAGGTGTTATAGGATTAACAGAACCAAAAGTACCCAAGCCATCTTCATTCTTAAACCAAGCAACTTCGTTGGAAGAGCGTGCGCCAGTAAGTGCATCTAAAAAACCATCTCCATCCAAATCTGCAATTATAATAGACACAGGTAGTCCTGTATCTTTACTGATTAACTGTTCTGGTCCAAACTGGGAAAACATTGGAATAGCGAAAAGAAAAAAAAATAATTTTAAGTAGTCCATTGCAATAGAATATAATTGCGGGAGCCGTGGACTCCCGCTTGCTTATTAATAAATCAATTATGTTTTTGTACAACTGTCTGGTCTGTAGTACCATCGTCGTATGTTTTATCTATGGTATAGAGCCCTGGGCTAAGATTGTCTATTAAGAGTGGGTTGTTTATCTGCGTAGAATCTTGCGCTGTCGTAGTATAATTACCATTAAAGACCCCATCGTTAAATTCGGTCACACTACCGCTGGTAGCTATACCCTGCCTATCCCAGCATTTGCGCACGGGATTGTTCATATAGGGAGCCAACTGGGCTATCTCTATTGCTTTGTGGTTGGGATGGGTTATGGTACTATAATCTGTCTCGTCCTTGGAAATAACGGTAGCTACCCCATTATTGCCATTATAACTAAAGGATATATCGGAATAATCTGATGGCAATGGGTAGTCGCAGCAGCATGGCCTAAAGATATAATCAAATCCTGGTTGAAACAAAGGTAATGGATAGGTCTCTGGATCATTGGCATCAGGATCGTACGCTCCAGCATAAGGTTCAAACAAAGAGGCTATTCCATCAACATTCATAGCACTGGTAAGGTCCGGATCCTGCTGTATCGTCTCGCGCATACGGTGTCCCTGTCCGGCCGTAATGTAATCGGTCGCACAGGGGTAAGCATCACTCATGTTGTTGATTACGTCTTCGTGCGATATTTCGTATTCTACCCCTATTTCATCTTCTTCCATTCCAGTATACAAACAATCTCCACTGGAAGTGCCATAATCAATATACGGGTATATACTCTGGCCATTTGGTCCCGTCTTACGATAGCAAGTATTTGCAGCGGTATCCACCACCTCATCATCTGCGGTCTCTGCATTAAAATCTAGATTTAAGGAGCCATTTAACAAATATTTTGTCCTTGTGGTGTGTTCCATATCGGAACATCCATTCCCTTTAGCACGGGTATGGTGAAGCCCCAACGCATGTCCCATTTCATGCAAGGTAGTGAGCTTATCTATTTTCATTACCAACATATTACTGCCCACACCTCTTGCTGCTCCTCCAAATTCTGATGCATATGGCACATAAATGTTTAGTGCATTGGGATGTTTGAAATGGGTATTGGCCCAATTAAAAAAATTGCTTATTTGACATCTTCCAATAATACCATAGCCATTTGGATCAAATTGGCCGGGATATGGATTACACTCCCATTGCTCCAACAAAGAATTATATTCATACTCAACCAAAGGCAAATCACTAGGAGTATTTATTTCACCATATCCTATATATTTTAAGAATATATTGAATTGATTAAAATGCATATTCAATGCCGCAATACTTTCCAATAAATTATCCTCACTAAAGGTAACATTTCCATAGCTTCCATCTGGAGCTTTCACTTGCCAGTAATAGACATTTAATACTAAGGGTTCTTCGGTTGCGGTGTCTATAACATCCGCAGTATAACTGTAGTTACCATTAAAATTGGGATTATTGAAGTCCAGTGTTCCGCATTCGTCATAAATAGTTTGTGCAAACATAGAGAAACTATTTGCCATAAAAATACATAAAAAGAGGGAGAACATTCTAAATCCTCTCCCCAGAAGATTTAAATTTTTCATTGGTATAAAATTTTAAAAGTTTGTACCTAAATATAGTAGAAATATTTTAATTCGGTTAAATATAGCCGAATTAAAATTAAGCAAAGCAAAAACTTTATGGCTTGAAAAATCAAGTCCATATAGATTTTTTAGTTGCTTTTGGCAAACACCTAAAAAAAGTCCGGAAGCAACATAATATTTCGAGAGTGCAGCTGGCTTACGAGATTGGCACTCACGAAAAACAACTGCGCTTAATTGAAAAGGGTGAAATTAATACCGGTATCTTGAGTATCCATAAAATTGCAACAGTACTTGATCTTGAACCAAAAGCACTATTGGATTTTCGGTATCCAGATACAACTTAGGTCTATAGCATTGCAAGTTTCCTTACCTTTGCCCCATGGAAAAAAAAGTACTCCTTATGATCCTCGATGGCTGGGGGATTACCCAAAACCCCGAGGTTTCAGCTGTCGCACAAGCCAACACCCCTTTTATAGATTCGGTCTCCAAAAAGTATCCCACCGCACAACTGTTAACCCACGGTATGAACGTGGGGCTGCCAGAAGGCCAAATGGGCAACAGCGAGGTGGGGCACATCAACTTGGGAGCTGGGCGTATTGTGTACCAAGACCTTGCAAAAATAAATTTGGCACTCCAAGAAAACACGTTGCGTGACGAAACTGTCTTAAAAGATGCGTTTCAGTATGCAAAGAACAACCATAAAAACGTTCATTTTTTGGGCTTGGTGAGCAAGGGCGGGGTACATTCCCACCTAAACCATCTAAAAGGATTGCTCACAGCAGCTTCAGAAAATGAACTGGAACATGTCTACGTGCACGCTTTTACCGATGGTAGGGATGTAGATCCCAAGAGCGCGGTACAAGATATTGCAGAACTACAGGAACATCTTGTTGCAACTACTGGAAAACTGGCTTCGATAGTGGGGCGCTATTACGCCATGGACCGTGACAAACGCTGGGAACGGGTAAAAAAAGCATACGATCTATTGGTGTACGGAAAAGGCAGCCCTTCAACAAATATCATTGAAAGTATTACTGAAAGCTACGATAATGGAGTTACTGATGAATTTATCGAACCCATCTTTCTTTCTGAAAACGACAAGCCCACCGCCACGATAGAAAAAGACGATGTTGTTATTTTCTTCAATTTTAGGACAGATCGCGGACGACAGCTCACACAGGTACTCTCACAGGAAAATTTTGAAGAATTTGGCATGCACCGTTTGCCGCTGTATTACGTAACCCTTACAAATTACGACCAAAGCTTTAAGGATATTCAGGTGGTTTTCAACAAAGAAGATGTGAAGGATACCCTGGGCGAGACACTTGCGCGCTACGGAAAAAAACAAATCAGGATTGCCGAAACTGAAAAATACCCACACGTTACCTTTTTCTTTAACGGTGGTAGAGAAATTCCCTTTGAGGGCGAGAAGAGAATTTTATGCCCTTCGCCAAAAGTAGCTACCTACGATTTAAAACCAGAGATGAGTGCTTACGAAATACGGGATAAAATAATTCCAGAGATTAAAGCAAAATCAGCAGATTTTATCTGCCTCAACTTTGCCAATCCAGATATGGTAGGGCATACTGGGGTGCTATCGGCAGCCATTACGGCTTGCGAAACCGTGGACAGTTGCACAAAAAGTATCGTGGAAACCGCTTTGGAGCAAGACTACACAACTTTGATTATTGCAGATCACGGGAACAGTGAGACCATGCGCAACCCGGACGGCTCACCCAACACGGCTCACACTACCAATCCCGTCCCGCTCATTGTGGTAGATAAGGATATACAAGAAATCCAATCGGGCGTTTTGGGCGATGTGGCCCCAACCATTCTGAAATTAATGGGTATCCCAAAACCCGAAGCCATGACACAACATTCATTACTCTAAAAAAAAAAAATCGACTATGAAATACCTATTGACTGTCTTTACCTTAATTTCAGTACTAGCCTGTAAAAACGCTGCTGAAAAGCCTTCAGAAGAAACTGATAATAGTTCCGAAGAAAAAATTGAATACACCCTTACCAAGGAAGTGAACAACGAGTTTGACGACCCCGAAGAGGAAGGTAAAATGCTTCTAGGGAAAGTAAACAGAAACGGATTAACAAACGCACCCTACAACGAATGGTTTACCGAGAGCCAGACCAACCACACCTTGGATACGGTGGCAGTAGACAGCCTGAAACCTTTGCTGGATGATACCAAAGTAAGCGTTTTTATGGGCACCTGGTGCGAGGACAGCCAGCGTGAGGTTCCTGCACTGTACAAAATTTTGGATGCGGCAGATTATAATTTTGAAAACTTCAGCATCATTGCTGTATCTCACGACAAAGACACCCCTAACCAGCTGGAAAAAGGAGCCAATATCGAGTATGTGCCTACTATTCTATTCATAAAAAATGGCGACACATTGAACCGTATTGTTGAATATGCCCACAAGACCCTAGAACAGGATATGCTCACTATTTTGCAAGGAAAGGAATACACCCCGGCCTACTCTGAATAACAGCAAGCCATTTTTATGAAAGACCGTTATTCGCACAGGCACAAAGGATAATCCTTATTTTTCTTTGTATTTTTGCCGTCCAATTCAAAAGTTTATGAACGAGACCCTTACCATCGCGGTAGATTTTGACGGAACGATTGTGGAAGACGCCTACCCAAAAATCGGGAAGCCTCAGTTATTCGCTTTCGATACCCTTAAAAAATTACAACAGCAAGGGCACCGCCTCATTTTATGGACTTATCGTCATGGGCGTACACTGGATGAAGCTGTTGCATTCTGCAAGGAAAATGGAATTACTTTTTACGCCGTGAACAAAAGCTTTCCGGAAGAAGAATTTGACGAAAAATACAGCCGTAAAATAAACGCAGATATATTTATAGACGATAGGAATATTGGCGGGCTCATGGGCTGGGGGGAAATTTATCAAACGCTCCTTAAAGAAGAAGCCCCCTCTACCCATAAAAAGAAAAAAGGATGGTTCGGGTTTTAATATTCTAATAACCCCTCCCCTTTTGACCCCTTCAAACAAAAACACAAGAAAGAAACAGTGAGCAATAAAAAGATAATACCCAAAACAGCCGAAGAAATAGCCTTAATGCGAGAAGCAGCCCTAGTAGTATCTAAAACATTGGGGATGCTTGCCAAGGAAGTAAAACCGGGCATTACCACCAACAAACTGAACGACCTTGCCGAAGCTTATATAAGGGAGCAAGATGCTACCCCCGGTTTTTTGGGATTGTACGATTGTCCCTCTACCCTGCTCACTAGCGTAAACCAGGCCGTAGTTCACGGCCTCCCTACAGATGTTCCCTTACAGGAAGGCGACATAGTTGCCATAGACTGTGGTGCCATAAAGCAAGGTTTTTATGGGGATCATGCCTATACTTTCGAGGTGGGAGAAGTAGCGCCAGAAACCAAGAAGTTGCTGGAAGTAACCAAAAATTCGTTGTACCTGGGCATCAAAGAATTTAAGCACGGAAACCGAGTGGGCGATATAGGGTATGCCATCCAAAACTATTGCGAGTCCCACGGGTATGGTGTGGTTCGTGAGTTGGTAGGCCACGGCTTGGGGACCCAATTGCACGAAGCTCCAGAAATACCCAACTATGGGAAGCGCGGTAGAGGAAAAAAATTCGTGGAAGGGATGACCATTGCCATTGAACCCATGATCAATCTGGGAACCCATCGTGTAAAGCAGTTAAAGGACGGATGGACTATAGTGACACGGGACGGCAAACCCAGCGCCCATTTTGAACACGACGTAGCACTAGTCCACGGTGAACCCAAATTGCTTTCTACCTTCGATTATGTATACGAAGCCCTAGGTATTGAGAGTGACGAGGAGGATACGTTTAGGTTTGACGGTTAACTTTCTGTAACTTTAAACACTTATTTAGACCGCAACAGTTTGAGCAAAATTTTTAAAAAGGCATTGAACACTATTCCACGACCGTTGCTCATTAGGTTAAGCTACCTCGCACGTCCTTTTGTTGCTTTTTTCCTTAGAGGCAACAAATATACCGATCCCATTGATGGCAACTCCTACCGGAAATTTCTGCCGTATGGCTACGAAAAAGTGCGTGAAAATGTATTGGCGCCTGGCACATTATCGCTAGAGCGGCACAGGCTCTTTTGGCTCTACCTTAAAAATGAAACCTCCTTTTTTTCTGAAAAATTACGGGTGCTCCATTTTGCGCCAGAGCAAGCGTTCTTGAAACGTTTCAGAACATTGAAAAACATTACCTATACCACAACAGATCTTAATTCACCCATCGCCGATGTAAAAGCAGACATTTGCAACCTTCCTTTTAAAGACAATAGTTTCGATTTTATGATCTGTAACCACGTGCTGGAGCATATCCCGGACGATACAAAAGCCATGAAAGAATTGTACAGGGTACTTGCTCCAAATGGCACTGCAATTGTACAAGTTCCCTACGACCGTAACCGCACCACTACTTTTGAGGACAATAGCATTACAGACCCAAGAGAACGGGCTGCTATTTTTGGACAGTACGACCATGTACGTGTATACGGAATGGATTATTTTGACAAGCTGCAATCCGTAGGTTTTAAAGTAGATAGCGTAGATTACACTGCAAAACTTTCAGAAAAAGAAGTTGAAAAATACAGGCTCCCAAAAGGAGAACTACTCCCCGTTTGCCGCAAGGTTTGACACTAATTGTTTTTTAAAACCATCGGTAATAAATTGGCCCTGTTCCTCTCCTTCCAGTTCTTCTGAAGAATACGTAAGGAAGGCTTCAACACCCTCAATCTCTTCCAATAATTTTTTAGAGCGTTCCAGCCCCATCGCCATAAACGCTGTGGCATAGGCGTCTGCAAGGGCGCAGGTGGGCGCAAGGACGGTGGCACTGGTTACGTTGCTCTCTTCTGCAAAACCAGTAAGGGGGTTTATGGTGTGCACATATTTCTGGCCCGTCCGTGGGTTGATCCTGAACTTCCTATAATTTCCAGAAGAGGCCATGCCTGTATTATTTAGATATACAGTGGCAAGGTAGCTCCGGTTTTCAAGTTGAGAATCTACTGCCTCTATACCGGCTATCCAATATTGATCTTTTTTCAAGTTTTTGCCTTTGGCCAGTAGTTCGCCACCCAGTTCTATAATATAACTTGATACTCCCTGAGCTTCCAAGAACTGGCCTATTTTATCAATTCCGTAGCCTTTTGCCACCGCATTAAAGTCGAAATATATTTCAGGATACCGCTTTTCAATCTTCCCATTCTCCAATAAAGCTACTTTTTTGAACCCTACATATCTACGTAGGGAATCTAAAACCGTACTATCAATCTCGGTGACCGGGGCCATATCGCCAAAGCCATAGGCGTTTCGCAAGGTTCCCACAGTGGGGTCAAAATAACCTTCAGAATTTGTGTACACTCTTTCAGAAATTTTATACACTTCTTTAAATATTTCATCTACCACAACCGTTGTATCCCCTTGGTTAATCTTGGATATATCACTTTGGGGCATATAGGTGTTCACCGAATTGTTTACCATCGCCAAGATAGAATCCAAACCTCTTTCGGCATCAAAACCTCTTTCGGAAAAGTATTGAATGGTATAGGTTGTACCAAAAGCATCACCCTGAAGCACTGTTGCTTCTGGTGTTTTTTCGGCACAAGAGACCAACATAAAAACCGAAAGTAAGAAAATGGAGAAGTATTTCATAATTAGGATATTTCCTGCAAGCCGTTATACACCATAGTGTAATCCTCGTCCTTTATCACTGGTTTTGCATAGTCTGTCCCGTGGCCCAGGCCAACGCCAGCATAATAGGTTTTCGCTTCAAATTTATCGGCGTGCTCCTTCATAGTCTGCATCAGGACAGGATCGTACACATTAGCATCTTGTGGATACCGTACAGCCCTCACAATTACAAAATGTAGGTCTTTGTTTTTCAATGCAACAAACTGCGGATCTTTCTTCAATTTTGAATTGACTCCCAAAAACTCAAATCCTTTATCCTCAAGGTCCTTGCCCACTATGTTCATAGCAAGGTTATGTAGTTCTTGTTCGGTAAGGGGTAATGCCATTATTTGAAGCGTAAAAATTTAGTTTGGTCAAAATAATACGTTGGGATTTCCAGAAAGGCGTCCTTCTCTATATGGTACCAGGGGCTTATGGTTGCATCGTTTAGGTTTTTGAGTACATGGACGCTCTGTGCTGGTGTATTTCCCTGCGCTAAAATAAACAAAATTTCACCGTTGGCATTGGTAGCCTTGTCTGCAATCATTACAATATGTCCTGGAAACCCAGGCTTCACCACCATATCGCCCACCTCAAGATTTTTTACCGAAGCGACCTCTGGAAGTTCGTCGTACAATGATTGGGTTCCAGAATAGGTATATATCAGGTTTAGATATTTATAAAAATTCTCTTTGGAATGATTCGTTTGTGCTGTTTTGCTGAAGGTAACCTTGTTACCATTTACTTTTGGGCGATACCCATTAGCGTATTCAGTCCAAGAACAGTAGTGACCCGAAGTGAAATTAAAACCAATCTCATCTTTTCGGTTTTGCTCCCAAAGATACTCCGCACGTAACCTGATGAGTGCATCGGCACATTGCTGAAGACCATTTGAAGGAACAGGAACCTCCAAAATACCCACATGGCCCTTTTGATATAAATAATCTTTGCCATCATAATTCACAATCTTGGAACCATAAGGCTTTAAAGCGTACTGCTGAATATAGTTAGAAAAAGATTTTTCCAGGTACTGCACTCTATTGAAAGTTTCCGGAACAAGAACCCTCGAAGCAATTGTCTCCCCCTCTTTTTGAATATAATCTGGAGCAACAACATAACTTAACGCTACATTCTTTACAACTTTTCCTTTTTTGGTGAAGAAAAATACAGCAACAATCCCTACAAAAAATACCCCTAAAACAAAACGTTTCATCTTTTACTAACTCAAAATCTTAAAAGATATTTTAATAAGAAAGCGCCCTATCTCTAGGGCGCTTGTATTTCTCTTCCAAAATAAGGTCTATTTCTTGACCACTTTCTTGGTCACCTTGCCTCTTTCGGTAGTTATCTCCACGAAGTACACCGCAGCCCCAAGGCCGGACATATCCAGCTGGTGGCCCAGTGCCCCGCCAAGATCCTCCTGCACCACTGCACGGCCCAGCACATCGTACACCCTGATGGAGTCCAGGCCAACGGTCGTGCCCACGATGTGAAGCGTCCCGCTGGTGGGGTTGGGATATACCGCTATGTCCCCTGCTCCTATATCACCCGTGCCCAGCTGTGGGTCGCGCTCGAAGAGCACCGTGAACCTGCGGTCCTGGTTCGCCTTGTTGCTCCTGAAGGTATAGTCCCCCTGGGTGAGGTCTGT
>NZ_QRAO01000003.1:111087-471940 GCF_003353425.1 Marinirhabdus gelatinilytica | reverse complement strand
GGCATTGGTACCGTAATGTTGGCTCCACAAACTCCAGGGTCGTTGGTCTGTGTAATGTCTGCTGGGCAGGTAATCGTAGGTGCCTCGTTATCCACTACTGTTACTGTGAACTGGCAGGTAGATGTTTCGTTAGGAGCCTCGTCATTGGTCGCGGTGAACTCCACAATGGTGTCACCAATTGGAAATAGCGATCCTGATGCAGGTCCCATGGTCTGGGTTACCGTTACGGTACCACCATTTGGATCAATTGCACCTGGTGTAGCAAAGTTTACTACGGCACCACACTCTCCTGGGTCACTGTTTGACATTACATCGCTAGGGCAAACAATAATAGGATCGTCTGGACCTGGTGCGGTTAGGTCTACTAAGTTAATACAAAAACTATTTAAGTTTCCAGAGTCTCCTCCAGCATCATCATTAATTTCTAGTGTCCAGTCTCCAGTTATTGATTCACCGGAAAAAACAGTATTCATATCTTCTCCAGGACCATCGCCAAAGCCTACTGGAAACGCATTTGCTCCGCCTTCGGCTCGATAATCGGCTTCAACAGGATCTCCAAAGTCTAGATCGGTAATATTATTTGCTGATGCATCTGTAAAAACTAGATCCACAGCAGTGTCAAATGCTGAAGAGCCACCATTATCAGTACAAAGTGCCAATCTAGTTCCCGTTGGAGATACCAATACCATTTCTACATCAGCAGCGAAGGTATGGTCTAGATTAATGGTTACATTGTCAATACTGTAATCTGTACCAATGTTCCCTGTTCCTGTTACAGAAGCAACAGATGGGGTCATTAATCCGGATGTTCCCGTAGCTGGGATAGGTTCAGGAGCATTACCACATTCAGTAATATCGCCACCGCCTCCACCGGGGCCTCCAATAATAGCTATAGTTGCTTCCCATCCGCATGTTTGAACCACTGAACTTGTGCGGAATGCAAAAGTTAAAGAACCGTTTGTTGAGGTAAATGTGGTCATACCTGCATTGGTCATATCTATCAATTCATCTCCATCTGAGGTACTTCTCCATAATTCTGGATCAGGAGACGATGGATTTGTAGCAGTACCCCCACCATTTGTAGCGGTAACAGCGGAATCACCATCAAAAATAGACAACCAATCAAAACTTCCATTTACCCGAAAAGAAGTAAATGTTACTGATATTTGGCTGCCAGGAGGCGCTGAAAGTGTAGTGACAGTAACACAGTTTGAATTTGGGTAATCTCCAGGGTCACCACTACTTGTAGTGGTACAGTCACCACCAGGGCCACCCGTAACTCCATCGGTTGGATCGGTAAATACTTCACCATCTGCTGGCATCACGGTGGTTGTGGTACAGACGGTTTCCGTCACAAATTGGCCGTAGGACGTGGTGGTCCAAACGAATATTCCAATAAGTACGAATAATTTGAGTAATAAATTTTTCATATACATTATTTGTTAAAGATTAATTAAAGTAAAGCTAAGAAAAATGTAAACAACTCACAACGTAAATCGATGTAACACTTTTAATATCGATAAAAAAAAAGCCCCAAATTTGAGGCCGATTTAAATAGAAGTCTTCCTTTTTTAATACTTATCAAGCACTTTACAATTCTTCCATTCTTGGCTACTATCTGAACAATATACAATCCAGAGGCCTGTTATGAGATGTATATGGTCTTCTTAGTTGTCTCTATAGATTCTTGTTGTTCATCAACGTACTCTTCAAGTCGTGAATTGTAGCATTCTCAAACTATATATATTGGAAATTACCCGAAATGGACAGTAAACAGTGTAAAAGTGAAAAACCAATTTCTTGCAATAAAAAAATCCGCTTAATTAAGTTATAAGCGGATTTTTATATGATTATTTGCTTTTTAGCTATTTAATCATCTCATAGCTACGTTTAATAAATTGGGTCATTTGCTCACCCTTCAGCAAACCTTTGCTCAATTTTGCCAAATCCAACGCTTGGGTCGTTAAACGTTCCTTTTTCTTTTGGGTCTTGGTGTTCAGTATTTCACTTACCAGTTCGTGATTGGTGTTCACGATAAGGTTGTACATCTCTGGCATATTTCCCATCCCAAACATGCCTCCGCCGCCGGTTTGTTGCATTTCTTTCATGCGTCGCATGAATTCTGGCTCGGTAATGGTAAATGGGTTTGCGTTACTGTCCATGGCTTCTAGCTGCACCGTAAACGTATCGGAAGGGATGGTTTCAGTAAAAAACGTTTTTAAAGTTTCTTGTTCTTCATCGGTAAGTTTTGAAACGGTATTCTCGTCTTTCTTGATCAGGTTATCTATATGGTCTCCATCTACACGGGCAAAGGTTACGTTTTCTTTTTCAGACTCAAGTTTCTGGATCAAGTGTGAAATAATTGGAGAATCCAGTAACAATACCTCGTAGCCCTTTTCCTTGGCAGTTTCGATATAACTGTGTTGTTCTTCTTTGTTTGAAGCGTACAGCAATACCAATTTGTCGTCCTTATCGGTTTGGTTTGCTGAAACTTTTTCTTTCAACTCATCAAACGTAAAGTAGTTGCCATCTACTGTTGGGAAAAGCATAAATTTCTGTGCTTTCTCGAAGAATTTATCTTCGGTCAACATACCATATTCAATAACAATCTTGATGTCGTCCCATTTCTTTTCGAAATCCTCACGGTTATCGTTAAAGAGCGATTTCAACTTATCTGCCACCTTACGGGTAATATAGCTTGAAATTTTCTTTACGGCTCCATCTGCCTGCAAGTAACTTCTGGAAACGTTTAACGGAATGTCCGGCGAATCTATAACACCGCGAAGCATTGTTAAGAATTCTGGAACAATGCCCTCTACATTATCTGTAACGAACACCTGATTTTGGTAGAGTTGGATTTTATCCTTCTGGATGTTCATATCGTTGGTCATCTTTGGGAAATATAGAATCCCCGTAAGATTGAACGGATAATCCACGTTTAAGTGGATATTGAACAATGGCTCCTCAAACTGCATTGGATACAGTTCTCTATAAAAACTCTTGTAGTCCTCTTCTTTTAAATCGGTAGGCTGCTTTGTCCACGCTGGGTTGGGATTGTTTATAAAATTATCCACCTCTTGCGTAGGTGCAGGGTCTTCTTCTTTTGCATCTTCTGGCTTGGGAAGGGTTTCTGTTTTTGTGCCAAACTTAATGGGGATGGGCATAAACTTGTTGTACTTGCTCAGCAACTCGCTAATCTTGCTCTTTTCCAAAAATTCGGTTTCGTCATCGGCAATATGTAGGATGATTTCGGTACCTCTCTCGGTCTTGTCAGCTTCCTCAAGCGTGTAATTGGGCGATCCGTCACAGGTCCAGTGCGCTGCTGGCTCATCCTTGTAACTCTTGGTGATGATTTCAACTTTATCTGCCACCATAAAGGCGGAATAGAACCCAAGACCAAAATGACCAATGATTCCAGCCTCTTCGCCTTGCTTGTCCTTGTACTTCTCAATAAACTCCTCGGCTCCCGAGAAAGCAATCTCGTTGATGTATTTCTCAACCTCTTCTTTTGTCATTCCAATCCCCTGGTCTATAATATGGAGCTGCTTTTTCTCCTTGTCCAGTTTCACCTCAATGACGGGGTTGCCGTATTCCACTTTTGCCTCTCCAATGTTGGTAAGGTGCTTAAGCTTGAGCGTGGCATCTGTGGCGTTGCTGATCAACTCACGAAGAAATATCTCGTGGTCACTGTATAAAAACTTCTTGATGAGCGGAAAGATATTCTCTACCGCTACGTTTATAGTTCCTGTACTCATATTGTATGTTTTTTGTTTTGCTGAAATGTTAATCTACCCATGAATGGCAAAGAAAATACCACAGTTGTATTGCTGACAGGTTGTCACAAACTTGCGACAGGAAAAGTTACGTCTCGAAAAAGAAATGGGAAGTTTTTTTCGATACAACCTCAAGACACAATTTTTAACACAACATTTTGTTTAATGATAATTAAATTTGGTTAAACAAATTGTATCTTTGCACATATTAGAAAGTCATAAATGATTGATTTTCTGTTTGATAAAACAGAGTGATATGAGTGCGAAAAAAACAACTACTTCAAAAAAAAGGACAGCCAGGGATACTATCATAGCTGGTTATATGGAATATGTCCTAGAGAATGAGCGACTGCCCAAAAGCGTTTATAAATTTTGTAAGGAACAAAACACCACAGAGGCGGAGTTTTATAAGAACTTTGGAAGCTTTGAGGGTTTACAACAAGAAATCTGGAACAGCTTTTTTGACCATTCCATGAAATTGGCGCACCAAAATAAGGGGTATGGGCAATTCAGCAACAAAGAGAAGATGCTTACTTTCTTTTTTACCTTTTTTGAAATGCTCACGGCCAATAGGAGCTATGTGCTCTTTGCTTTAAAGGAGAAACAGGATATGATGAAAAACCTTCGCCAGTTAAAAGGGCTGCGACTTAGGGTAAAGGAATTTTCGGGGAGCTTGATCGAGGAGGGCAACGAGGAAAAACAGTTGGAAATATTAAAACAACCCGTTTCCGTATTTTCTGAAGGAGCTTGGTTGCAAACATTGTTTATCCTGAAATATTGGATGGAAGATAATTCTCCGAATTTCGAGAAGACAGATGTGGTCATCGAGAAATCGGTTCGTGCGGTTTTCGACGTCTTTCAAACAACGCCCTTGGAAAGTGTGCTGGATTTCGGGAAATATTTGTGGAAGGAACGTTTCGGCCATCAACCGCAAACCTCAAACAGTTAAACAACTCAATATTGCAATTATATTTTAATCCACTTTTTATTTGAAAACACTAGACAGCATACCCACGGGAAAAATATCACGAGCTACACAGCTGGTAAAGACAGGTGTTAAAGTTGGTGGTAATTATTTGAAGTATTATGGTGAGAAATTGGTAGATGGCACCACTAGCAAGGATAAGCTCAACCAAGAAAATGCTGCCGATATTTACGATGGTCTCAAGAACCTGAAAGGATCTGCACTCAAGGTAGCTCAAATGTTGAGTATGGAAAAAAACATTATGCCCAAGGCCTACGTAGAAAAATTCTCATTGGCGCAATTCTCGGTCCCACCTTTGTCCGCTCCTTTGGTTCGAAGGACATTTTTGAGGTATTTTGGCATGTCACCAGATAAATTGTACGATGATTTTAATGCACAATCTGTTGCTGCTGCTAGCATTGGCCAAGTACACGAAGCTTATAAAGACCAAAAAAAACTAGCTGTGAAAATCCAGTACCCAGGGGTTGCGGAGAGTATAAGTAGTGACTTGGCATTGGTAAAGCCAGTTGCCATGAAAATGTTCAATATCAAGGGAAGGGACAGCGAGAAATATTTTAAGGAAGTTGAAGGAAAGTTAATCGAGGAAACCGATTATATATTAGAGGTTCAACAAAGCAAACAAATTACTGAATCTTGCGCACATATTCCCAATTTAACTTTTCCGGAGTATTACCAAGATCTCTCCAACGAAAAAATAATTACGATGGATTGGATGGAAGGGCAGCACCTTTCAGAATTCACCAAGAGTAACCAAGATCCTGAGAAGGCGAACAAACTTGGACAGGCATTGTGGGATTTTTATATGTACCAGATGCATGTCCTCAAGAAAGTTCACGCAGATCCTCACCCTGGAAACTTTTTGGTATCGGAAGAAGGAACATTAATCGCCATAGACTTTGGATGCATAAAAGAAGTGCCTGAAGAATTTTATACACCTTATTTTGAGCTTGCGGTACCAGAAAATATAGACAACCCAAATATTTTCTTGGAGAAGCTCTACCAGCTGGAAATCTTGAAAGCAAGTGATTCTGAAGCTGAGACCGAGTTTTTTTCAGAATTGTTTCACGAGATGCTCAGTTTGTTCACACAACCGTTCCATCACGAGCGATTTGATTTTAGTGATAAAAACTTCTTCGGGAAAATAGCTGAAATGAGCGACAAATATTCAAAAGACCCCGAATTACGTAAAATGAACGGAAATAGAGGCTCCAAACATTTTCTGTACATCAACAGAACTTTTTTCGGTCTCTATAATCTATTGAACGATCTTGGAGCAGATGTAGTGATCAATCAATATAAAGAGTATTCAACATCAAAACTTTAACAATTTTTTGTTTAAATCAATTATAGTTAACTTAAACAAAATCGTATCTTTATGGTAATCAAAATGGGATAATAGAATTGCTATGAAAAAGAGTAACTTTCTATTATTTATTGGTTAGGTTGTTTTAAGAAAGGGAAGCTTTACGGCTTCCCTTTCATTATTTTTATTTCTTTATTTCTGATGTAGTTTTAAGACTGTTCTCACTCTTGTTCTTAACGTAGTCTTCCAGCCAAGTGTCTTGCTCCCACAAGAGATGCAAAATACTTTCTTTGGCTCTATACCCATGACTTTCCTTTGGTAGCATTACCAATCTTGCCGGAGCTCCCAGTCCTTTAAGGGCATTAAAGTAACGTTCACTTTGCAACGGATACGTACCCGAATTGTTATCTGCTTCACCGTGGATCAATAATAGTGGAGTTTTCATCTTATCGGCATGCATAAAGGGTGACATCGTGTAATAGGTATCTGGCGAGTCCCAATAGCTACGCTGCTCACTTTGGAAACCAAAAGGGGTTAATGTACGGTTATATGCACCACTTCTGGCAATTCCTGCGGCAAACAGGTCGCTGTGGCTCAAAAGGTTTGCAACCATAAAAGCACCATAGCTGTGGCCGCCTACCGCAACTCGATCCCTATCTATGTAGCCAAGTGCATCTACAGCATCTATGGCCGCTTTGGCATTACCTACTAACTGTTCCCTGAAGGTATCGTTAGGCTCTTCATCTCCCTCTCCTACAATAGGGAAGGCAGCATCATCCAGTACTACATACCCGCGGGTAACCCAATAAATGGGACTTCCATAGTAAGGATATATAAACTCGTTGGGGTTTGTAGTGTTTTGTGAAGCACTGTTCTTGTCCTTAAATTCTCGTGGATACGCCCAGAGAATCATGGGCATTTTCTCTTTTTTGCTTTTGTCATAGCCTACGGGAAGATACAGGGTTCCCTGTAGTTCCAGTCCGTCATCCCGCTTGTAGGTTATTACTTCTTTATGTACGTTCTGTAAGCTCTTGTAAGGGTTTTCAAAAGAGGTAACGGGGCTTAAACTCTCTTTCTTTTTAATATTTCTGAAATAATAATTTGGATACTCATTGGGCGATTCAATACGCACCAAAACTTTCCCCTTGCTCAAATCTACAGCGTCCACAAGCGTCTCTTTTTTGTCGGTATAGGACGATTGATAGATCCTTTTGGTGTTTTGTGATTGTAGGTCAAATTCATCTATAAACGGGAATTGTCCCTCTTCAGAATAGCCTGCCCCCATTAAATAGGCTGTTCCTTTATCCATAGAAAGCACATATCGGTTATACTGGTTGCGCTTGGTCACAAAATTCCCTGGATCGCTGTACCGGTCCTGGTAATTTCGGTCGCTAACTATTTTCGCTTCTGCTCCAGGGTCCTGCGGATTGAAAAGATAGGTTTTGGTGTTCCGGTCATTCCACCAATAATCATACGCAATGGCAGTGGTCTCGTTAC
The DNA here is from genome assembly GCF_003353425.1 of Marinirhabdus gelatinilytica. Classification (GTDB taxonomy): domain Bacteria; phylum Bacteroidota; class Bacteroidia; order Flavobacteriales; family Flavobacteriaceae; genus Marinirhabdus; species Marinirhabdus gelatinilytica. Next base: position 464,382 of record NZ_QRAO01000003.1, on the reverse strand, counting down.
CCCAGGTAATTCCTGAAAACCGATTTTTGGTCTTGGTGATCTGGATGCCTCTTCCCGTAAATGGAGCTTCCAGTTGGTATACAATATCACGATACCCCACCTTGTTCTCTGGGTCACCACCATCTTGTGCCTCTACGTAATACAATGTAGCGGGTTTGTCGTCACGCCATGACATATTTCGTTTTCCTGTTCGGGTTGCCATAAAACCTTTTGGTCTCACCTCGTCCAAAGGGACATTGTTCACCAGGTGCACTTCATTTCCAGTTTTTGAATATACCGTTTCTGTATACGGAAATCTGTAATAGGGTACCAAATAGGAGAACGGTTTTTGTATTTCTGAAACGAGTACATATTCCCCATCTGGCGAAAAACTGATACTGCGGTACATGCCCTTTGGTAAAAAGTCTGCAACCATCCCGCCAATGGTCACCTTTTTTATTTCTGAAAGTGCCAATTGCTCAAAATTGGCTTCGTCATTTGGGTTCTTCAAGAGATCTTGATAGGTTCTGTTCTGCGCTTTGGCACCATCGCTTACAGAGATGGTTGGACCCGTGGGGACTGCTTCGGCGGTATTTATGAGTTCTTTTCTGCTATCGGGGAGCATCTTTACCAGGAGCGCATTACTATCCTTAAACCAGTTAATGGCGTCGCGCAAGTTTGCATTTACGTTGGGTGGCGTGATTTTTTTTACGGTTGCATTTTCAATATCCAAAATCCACACCGCAACACCTTCGGTAGAAGTATTCAGGAAAGCGATCATCTTCTGGTTGGGCGACCATGAGAAACCAGACAGGCGAGGGTTTTGTGGTAGTCCCGCAACCTGTTTCCCTTCTTTGGCTGAAGCTTTCTTAACCTCTATATTGTTGTAATAATTGGTACGGCTCCCTATGTTGGTCTTGGGATTTATCCGGAGTCCACCCAAGCGTAGCTCAATTTCTGAAAGTTCCTGTATGCTTTTATAGCGATCGCGGTATAGCAGCACAACATTTTCAGCAGCATCGTCCATTAATACCGAGGGTGCCAAGGGAGCATCTACTAGGTCTAAAATTTCCTTTGGGGGTTGCTGGTAACCAGTGGTTTCCTGAGCAAGAAATGATGTTCCCAACAGTAGGAACACGATTAAAGTGGTGAGTTTTTTCATGATGCATAAATTTTCAGTCAAGATACGCATTTTCACAGTGAAACAGAAACGGGAATGGCAACTAAGAAGCTTTAGGAAATTAGGGTAAGAGGGGGCGACAAACTTACTATGCGTGCATAACAACAAATTTCAGAAAATTTCGGTTCAAACCTTTAAATAGGTATCTTTCCCAAGTTATTTCAATAGACCTATGTTTACATCAAAAATTAGTGGCCTTGGGCATTATGTTCCGGAAAATGTGGTCACCAACGAGGATCTTTCTAAATTAATGGACACCAACGATGCGTGGATCCAAGAGCGAACGGGGATCAAGGAGCGTCGTCACATTAAAAAAGGCGATGGAAATTCTACTTCGATAATGGGAGTGAAGGCTGCAACAATCGCTCTGGAGCGTGCCAGCCTGTCGCCCAAGGATATAAATATGATCGTGTTTGCGACGCTGAGCCCAGATATGTATTTCCCTGGAGGGGGAGTGCAGGTACAGGAGCTTATGGGAATGCGTACTATTCCTGCCTTGGATGTGCGTAACCAGTGTAGCGGGTTTGTGTATGCTATTTCTGTGGCAGACCAATTTATAAAAACCGGGATGTATAAAAACGTCCTCGTAATTGGTTCAGAGAACCATAGTGGCGGACTAGATTTTACCACACGTGGAAGAGGAGTCTCGGTGATTTTTGGCGATGGGGCAGGAGCTGCAGTAGTATCAAGAAATGAAGGGGAGGGCGGCATACTTTCCACGCACTTACATTCTCAAGGTAAACATAAAGATGAGCTAGCATTGCAAGGGCCCAGCACCAACCATTGGGTGCCAGAGATCATTGCTGAGAATCCACAGGAGGATATTCCCTATTATCCGTATATGAATGGCCAGTTTGTGTTCAAGCACGCCGTGGTACGCTTTGCCGAAGTAATAAACGAAGGGCTGGAGGCGAACAAGCTGCAGGCTTCGGACATCGATATGCTTATCCCGCACCAGGCCAATTTGCGTATCTCTCAATTTATACAGAAAAAGATGCGGTTGAGTGACGACCAAGTGTTCAACAATATCCAAAAATATGGAAACACCACTGCGGCCTCTATCCCCATTGCACTGTCTGAAGCTTGGGAGCAGGGTAAGATAAAAAAAGGGGACCTAGTGGTATTGGCTGCTTTTGGTAGTGGTTTTACCTGGGGGAGTGCAATTATACGGTGGTAGCTTTGGTGCTTTGTTATTTGCTTACCCAAGTAAGGATATCTAGCTACCTTTAACTTGGACACTAAATAGTATTCCGGAAAAGAAAAGAGCCGCGTTTCCCCAAACACGGCTCTTTAACAAAAAAACTAAAACTCCTCAGATTTTAGTCAATTATCTAAGTTTCAAAAGTACACAGCGTATAGCTTCAAAAAAATACCCTTTACAGGGTATATTAAAAAAACCTCCCAAATAGCTTCGGGAGGTTTTTGCCTACATATAGTAAATTTTTTAAAGGCTAATTCAAATAATTTATAAACTGTTAGGCTTTATATTTTATAAGACTTGTTGAAATATCAAAAGTTTCAATGATTTGCTATAATTAACTTTTTAGTAACATTTCTTAAATAAAAACCCAGAGTCTAGAACCCTGGGTTTTCGTTTTTGCTGCTATTATTAACACTAACCATCAACGTAAAAATTTTCACAACAAAAACTTGAAATATTTCTATTATATAGACGGAAGGAGTTTGCTATTGTTACAGCACATTTCAATTTTAACACACTTTTGGGTTTCTTGATTAAAATAGCTGAAAAATTATCTTGAAATTTAGCGTTATGAAATGCCCATCAACATATCGCAAGCACACCAAAAATAAATGTTTGGGCATTCCATTTTCCACCTTATCAAATTTTATATACAGATGAAAAAAACACTAGTAGTGGGTGCAAGCCTAAAACCCAACAGGTATTCTAACATAGCCATACAAAGACTGGCAGCCTATAATGTTGAGGTTGAGGCCATAGGGTTGCGCAAAGGTGTTGTAGCTGGGGTAGAGATTGCTGCAGAGAAAATTCCTTTTGAAAACATACACACCGTAACCTTATATTTAAACCCTAAAAGACAAGAGGAATATTATAATTATATAATTTCACTCAAACCGAAACGTGTTGTTTTTAACCCTGGGACCGAGAATCCTGAATTCTACGAACTGCTTCGTAGCGAGAGGGTTGAAGTAGAGGTGGCCTGTACATTAGTGCTCCTTAGCACGAACCAGTACTAGTCCAAGAAAGGTTAATAATCCATTAAGGATCAATATAAAGAAACCGAATTCAAAATTAAACCATTCCAGACTTGCATAGCTAATGGCATAACCCACAAAGGGTGTGGCTATGGCTATGAGCGGTACCCATCTATCCTTCACGCTCCATTTGCTGAAAAGCCCAAAAGCATACAGCCCCAATAAAGGTCCGTACGTATATCCTGCAAAAACAAACAGTTTCACGATTACCGAAGCATCCCCTATCACATAGTTGAAAAATATAATCACAAAAATGAGCACCAGGGACATCACTATGTGTACGCGTTTCCGAATCTTGATCTGTTCTGCAGGGCTTTTTTTCTTCTCAATCCCCAAAATATCTATACTGAACGAGGTTGTGAGAGAAGTCAATGCACTATCCGCACTACTGTAGGCTGCTGCAATGAGTCCCAGCAGAAAAAATATGGCAAGGCCCATACCCAAACCAGAATCTACTGCGATGGTAGAGAATAATTTATCCTTAACTGCATCAATTCCGTTTTGCTGTGCGTAGAGCGTTAGCAGTAAACCTAAGCCCAAGAAAATTATATTTACAATAGTAAGTACTACGGTGAACCAGAACATGTTTTTCTGTGCATCTTTCAAGTTTCGGCAGGTAAGGTTCTTTTGCATCATATCCTGGTCCAGCCCTGTCATAACAATAGCTATAAAGGCACCGCTTATAAATTGCTTAAAAAAGTACTGCCCGCTCTTGTAATCTTCAAAAAAGAAAATCTGCGACATATCGCTTTCAGCAAGGGTGTTTATAATGTTGCCTCCTGCAATCCCTAGGCCCTCTGATACATAATAGATGCCAACCCCCAATGCCAAGAGCATGAACAGTGTCTGCAGGGTGTCCGTCCATACAATGGTTTTAATACCACTTTTAAAGGTGTATAGCCAGATGAGCAATATGGTAATGGTCACCGTGACCCAGAAGGGAACACCTTGCTGGCCAAAAAAGGGCATTTTGTCAAAAACCAAATCCTGGAGCACTATCGCCACCAAATACAATCTGAAACTCGCCCCAACGATCCTTGAAAGTAAAAAAAACGAGGCGCCGGTTTTATAGGAGGCAACCCCAAACCTTCCTTCCAGGTAAGTATAGATAGACGTAAGGTTAAGCCTATAATACAATGGAAGTAGCACTAAGCCAATCACAGCATACCCAACGGTATATCCCAAGACTACTTGAAAATAACTGAAACTATCTGCCTCCACATTTCCCGGCACCGAAATAAAGGTAACCCCGCTCAACGAGGCGCCAATCATTCCAAATGCCACCAGATACCATGGCGATTGTTTCCCTGCCTTAAAAAAATCTGAATTACTGCCGCCTTTGTTCGTGAGAAATGAAATGAGCAATAAAACTCCAAAATAACCTCCAATCAAGAGTAATATGTGTAAGGGTTGCATAATGAATAAGACTTTAAGGGTGGATGTAAAAATACAAAGTTTGAACTCCCAAACATTTTATTTTTTAATACATTTGAAACCGTTTGAATATAAGTCAACTAAGTATCTGTTTATGAAAAAGAAGCAAATCCTCTTTACGTTCCTTTTGGTGCTGGGCAATATAACATTGTATGCACAGCAATATTTAGAAATGATAGATGCCGGAACCTTTCCCGTTGCAGAGATAATCCAAGAAGCCGAAAACTATTTTGAAGGAAAAGATAAAGGCCGCGGAAGTGGTTATAAACAGTTTAAGCGCTGGGAATATATGGCAACGCGCCTCCAGAATGAGAACGGATATGTATCTACAATCACTGAAAATCTTTCTGAGTTACAACGATACAACCAGTATTTAAATGAAACTTCCCAGAACCGCCAGTCCTTAAACGATAACTGGCAGGAAATGGGGCCACGATACAAAAATGGCACCACAAGTTGGAACCCCGGAGTAGGGAGGGTAACAGGGATTGCCATAGACCAAAATAATGCAGATCACATTATAATTGGCGCAAACACTGGCGGAGTTTGGAAAACCTTGGATGGCGGTGAGACCTGGCAACCATTAGGGGATACCTTTACAAATCTAACAGTGTATTCGGTTGCTATCGATCCATTGGATAGCGACACGTATTATTTCGGCTCCTCAAGTGGGCTTGTTTTCAAATCTATCGATGGGGGCGCTACGTGGAGCCAATTGGCAGATATGAGCAACTCGCTCATCAACAAGATTGTAATCCATCCAACAAATAACAGCATTATGTTCGCCTGCTCACAAAACGCCGGTATCTATCGCTCTACTGATGCTGGAGCAACTTGGTCCAATCTGGGCATAGACACCAATGCCTACGACATAGAATTTAAACCCGGTGATCCTAACACGGTATACGCCAGTGGGGTAGATTTTCATGTCTCTACAGATGGTGGAGCAAATTTCAATACAATAGCTGGATTCAATTTTGGTCCAAAGATGATTGGCGTCTCGCCAGATAACGCAAACCGAGTGTATGTGATTGCGGCAGATGGTGGCTCGTTCAATGGATTTTATATTTCAGATGATAGCGGAACTACTTTTATGGAAAGAATCCATACGGGCCGAAACTATTTTGGCTACGATACCGCAGGCTTTGAACCGGGCGGACAGGCACCACGGGATATGGATATTGCAGTTAATCCCAACGATGCTGACGAAGTTCACATAGCAGGTATCCTAACGTGGCGCTCTACCGATGCGGGCATTACCTTTTCTTGCACGGCAGACTGGGTGCCAGGGGCCGCAGTAAATGCAAACATTGGTTATTGCCATGCCGATGTGGATATCATGCTCTTTAATGGCAACACTCTTTTTGTTGGTTCAGACGGTGGAATCTATAAAGCTGAAGACACCGCAAACATCAATGCAGATTATTATGAAGATATCACCGAAGGGATAGGCATTAGGCAATTTTACAAAATAGGTATTTCCCAAACAGTCAGTACTGTTATCACAGGTGGAAGCCAAGATAACGGAAGTTCCTATTTCAGTGATGCCTCGGGATGGATAGACTGGATTGGAGCAGATGGTATGGAAGGCTTCGTGGACAAAGATGATACCAATGTTATGTATGGGATGATACAGTTTGGCGGTATGTACAGGACAGACGATGCTGCAAACACGCTAATGGGATTAAATAACCCCTCCAGTGGTAATTGGGTAACGCCTTTCGAGCAAGACCCAACAGAAACCAACACTATATATGCTGGTTATCAAAGAGTGTACAAGTCTACCAATAAAGGGAATTCCTGGAACGCAATCTCCCAGAACTTTGGAGCTAATCTGGACCACTTGAAAATTGCTAGCTCGAACAACCAGATCATGTATGCCAGTAGGGGTTTTTTAATGTACAAAACAAACGATGGCGGTGCAACAAACTGGGAACAAGTAACCAGTCCTGGAGGTACTATTAACGAAATAGCCATTCACCCTACCAACCCTAACAAAATTGCTGTGGCCACTACAGGGAATTTTAAAGTGCTCGTTTCTGAAGACGGTGGAGAGTCCTGGGAAAACTACAGGTACAATCTCCCTGATTTTAGTGCATTGACCGTAGTATGGCATGATAATGGTTCAGATGGATTGTATGTGGGGATGGACTATGGCATTTATTATATAGATAGGGGCATTGCGGAATGGCAACCTTTCAGCAACAATCTTCCCAACGTGATTATTAACGAACTGGAAATAAATACTGAAACAAACCATATCTACGCAGGTAGCTATGGGCGTGGATTATGGGTATCTCCCACGGCAGATGCCAACCCATTGGGGATAGGGGAGACGGTACTTTCAGAAACCATATCGCTCTACCCAAATCCAGCTTCAAATATAGTGAGTATTGCCACTTCAGCGCCTTTTACGAGTTCTATACGAATTTATGACGCATTGGGTAAACTGGTGCATTTGGAAAAGGACAAACAAATTACCTTGGGAGCTACCCTAGACATTTCTAAGTTACAGCCTGGGGTGTATTATGTTCGGTTCAATTCTGAAAAAGGAACGGCCACGAAGAAATTGATAGTGAAATAACACAGTATAAATGTATTGTGAATGCTTTAGAAATGACAACCCATTTCTAAAGCATTTTTTTTATCTTCACATCCCATGGAATTCTCCTCAAAATTATTGGAAAATGCCGTTAACGAAATGTCCCAACTCCCTGGCATTGGGAAGCGTACGGCTTTACGACTGGTGCTGCATTTGTTGCGCCAACCCGGGCAACAAACAGCCCTACTTGCCGAAAGCCTCCAAAAAATGAGGGAGGAAATCAATTTTTGTAAAAGTTGTCATAATATTTCAGATACCCAACTGTGTGAGATTTGCGCCAATCCCAACCGAAATGAAAAAATAGTTTGTGTTGTGGAAGATGTTCGTGATGTAATGGCAATCGAGAATACCAGTCAATACAAAGGGCACTACCATGTTCTGGGGGGAAAGATATCTCCCATGGACGGAATTGGCCCTGGAGAATTGACTATTCAATCTTTAGTAGAAAAAGTAAAGGAGGGAACGGTAGAAGAATTGATCTTTGCCCTTAGTTCCACGATGGAAGGCGACACCACAAATTTCTACATTTTTAAGCAAATTGAAGAGTACGATATTACTACGACTACCATTGCCAGGGGAATTTCGGTAGGAGACGAGCTGGAATATGCAGATGAGGTAACCTTGGGTAGAAGCATACTGCACAGGGTGCCTTTTGAAAATTCCTTAAAAAATTAATCGCCGGTGAAACTTTCCGTAATCATCCTTAATTACAACGTTGCCTATTTTCTTAGGCAGTGTATCATAAGTGCACAAAGGGCTATAGGAAACCTTGAGGCAGAAATTATTGTGATAGACAATGCTTCGGCAGACCATAGTTGTGAAATGGTAAAGCGGGACTTTCCTAGTGTTATCTTGATTGAAAATAAAGAGAATGTAGGATTCAGCAAGGCAAACAACCAAGCAGTCTCAGTTGCAAAAGGCGAATTTATTTGTATCCTGAACCCAGATACGGCAGTGGCCGAGGATACTTTTGTTAGGTGTATACAAAAGGCAGAAAAATTGCCTGACCTTGGTGCTTTAGGGGTGTATATGTTGGACGGGACCGGAAATTTCCTGCCCGAAAGCAAACGGAACCTACCCACCCCAAAAGCCTCTTTCCTAAAATTGATAGGGTTTACAAAAAAATACTATGCTACTCATATTTCCGAAGAAAACGAAGGAGAGGTAGAGGTTTTGGTAGGGGCATTTATGTTTATGAAAAAGAGCATTTACAATGAGGTAAATGGTTTTGATGAAGACTATTTTATGTACGGGGAAGATATAGACCTGTCCTATAAAATTACCCAGGCTGGGTATAAAAATTACTATCTGGGTACCGCTGAGACTTTGCATTATAAAGGAGAGAGTACCCAAAAAGATGCTGCGTATCTACAACGTTTCTATGGGGCGATGCAAATTTTTTACAAAAAGCATTTTAACTCCAACCTATTGCTGGACCTTTCGGTCAAGACAGGGGTGTGGACTGCAAAATTACTAAAAACCAAAAATATAGCAGAAGGAAAAAAAGGGACACCCACACCTTCCCGAGCCATTGTTATTACGGACAACTTGGCAATGCTCAAGGGGCTTTCGGCAGTGGTGGAACAACCTTTAAAATCAGTCTCAAAAAGTATTTTTCAGGACGGTAGTGTACAAGAAACATTAGTGGTTTTTGATGCAGATTACATTCCATATACGCAAATCTTCAACGTAATGAGGCAGTATAGAAATTTGGGCAATCAGTTTCGTATCCGTCCGCCGGGTTGCTCGTTCATCATTGGGAGCGACCAGAGCGACGACAAGGGAGGCGTGGTTCAGTTTTAACAAATTTCCCCAAAATGAAATCACAAAGCCGTAAATTTTGATTAATTTTGCACTCGTAAAAAATAGAACAATTTGTAATGGCAACATTTGAACTGAAACTACCTAAAATGGGCGAAAGTGTAGCAGAAGCTACCCTTACCAACTGGCTAAAAGATGTGGGAGACACCATTGAAGCCGACGAAGCGGTGCTGGAAATAGCTACCGATAAAGTAGATAGCGAAGTGCCCAGCGAGGTAGATGGTGTTTTAAAAGAAAAATTGTTTGATGTGGACGACGTGGTCCAAGTAGGACAAACCATAGCCATTATTGAGATTGAAGGTGAAGCAACTACCACAGAAACTACTAAGGCAAGTGATACAGAAATGACGGCCCCGGAGCCCAAAACTGTTGCTGCCGTTGAAGAGACTATAACCGCTGCAAAAGAAACTACCCAAGTGTCCATAGAAAGTACGAGCGATCGTTTTTACTCTCCGTTGGTAAAAAATATGGCTAAGGAAGAAGGTGTCTCGCAAGCTGAACTGGACGCGATCCAAGGTACCGGAAAAGATGGACGGGTGACCAAAAACGATATGATTTCGTATTTGGAGAACCGTACTTCCGCTCCGCTCCGCACACCTGAGGCTAAAGGCAGCCAGCAGGATAGTACACCTAAAACTGCTGTGGAGGCTAAAAACCCTGCTACTGCAAAAGCTGCTGCATCTAAGGCGGCTCCGGTTTCGGTAAATAGTGGCGATGAGATTATTGAAATGACCCGTATGGGTAAATTAATTTCGCACCACATGGTAGCCAGTGTACAAACCAGTGCCCACGTGCAGAGTTTTGTAGAGTGCGACGTGACCAATATATGGAACTGGCGTAAAAAAGTGAAGGACAGTTTTGCAAAACGAGAAGGCGAAAACCTTACGTTTACCCCAATATTTATGGAGGCCGTTGCAAAAGCATTAAAGGAGTATCCAATGATGAACATTGCCGTAGATGGCGATACCATCATAAAAAGAAAAAATATTAATCTTGGAATGGCTGCTGCTCTGCCAGATGGTAATTTGATTGTTCCTGTAATAAAAAATGCCGACCAATTAAACTTGGTGGGCATGAGTAAAGCTGTAAACGATCTTGCGAACCGTGCTAGAAACAATGCGTTGAAGCCGGATGAAATACAGGGAGGAACATATACAGTGACCAACGTAGGTACCTTTGGTAGCATTATGGGGACACCTATCATCAATCAGCCGCAGGTTGGAATTTTAGCTTTGGGAGCCATACGGAAGGTGCCTGCCGTAATAGAAACCCCTGATGGCGATTTTATAGGCGTTCGCTATAAAATGTTCTTAAGCCATAGCTACGACCACCGTGTGGTAAATGGCGCTTTGGGCGGACAGTTTGTAAAAGCTGTAGCAGATTATCTGGAGGCTTGGGATGTGAATAGGGAGGTATAGTATTTGTTCTCTAGGAGCATATTAACGAGCAGCCATTACAGTAAAAACTATAACGATTGTTGGAGTTTGTCAAATTTACCCTCTTTGTTTTTGGGGTTATAGATTAATTCTACGGTTCTTTTGCCCCAATTACGGGCAGCTTTTTCGTTCAACCCCATATAGATATCTATTTTGTTTTTCCAGCGTTTGTTCATTTTGTCCTTCACAACATAAATTCCTGGCATTCCTTTAATTTCAACCTCTTCGTTGTGGTCCAACCCCTTTTTTATAAGATCTCTGGAAACAGCAATAGCGCGCTCACCAGGTACAAGAATATCACCCCATGCGGCCAAGGAAGGATTTCCTTTTTTTGTTTGTCGTTCAACTGAATTATATGCGGTAGCTGTAACAGTTATGGTTTTTTCAGTATTCTTTTCAGCTGAAACATAACTACTCTGTAAATTATTTTCGCATCCTGTCATAAAAAGAACTGACACCAATGGTACAAGTATGTTTCTGGATATAAGATTCATTATCAATAATATACGGTTATTCAAACAGAATTGTAGTTAAAAACTTCTTAATCTATTGAAAATGAAAGTATTGGTGTTTGTCGGAGAAGCTATTATTATTTATCACCTAATAGGTTGATGATATCCTCTAGCGCTTCATACCCAAAAATAGTTTCGGTCCTGTTCCAGATAACAGGAAACCGTATTTTAGTTTCATTGGTTAATTTTCGCTCTATAAAAGCCATAAACTGTCGGTATATCACAGGGTCCTCATTGATATTGAACACGCGGTGCTCTAATCTTTTTTCGGTAAGGGCTTCAGAAAGGGCGGTACATTGTTCACAGTCTTCAGTAGAAAATAGCACCAGCCTGTTCTTGATATTCTTTTCTATGTCCTTAACCTGCTTATCGTGTGTAATGTTCACATTGCGCTGTTCTTCGTTCACGATCAAATCATACGTATAGCTGGATTCTTGGTCAGCTATTTCAATTAAGGTGATCATAGGTATTTTCTTGCCTGGCGGGATGTCCTTTAAGACGGGCTTGTCGGCACTTCTTCGGTACCCTGTGGCATTTACCATTAGGAACACATTCAGTGTGTCGCCAGTCTTGTTTTCGGCCATAAGCACGGTGCGCTTGCCTTTTTTCTTTTCGGTAATGAGCACTTTCAACCCCTGTGCATAAGAGCCAAGTGAGACGAATAATATACTGATAAAAAGTAATCTTTTAGCCATATCACAAAAATAACAATTACTACCTTTGTAGCACAAACTGTACCAATGGAATTAAAGCTTACAAGACCTATTTGTTTTTTCGACCTCGAAACTACGGGAACCAACGTCGCCAAAGACCGCATCGTAGAAATTGCAATCTTAAAAGTCTTTCCCAACGGAAATAAGGAAAGCCATACATGGCGGGTAAACCCCACCATACCCATCCCGCCCGCCACTACCGCAATTCACGGAATAAGCGACGAGATGGTAGCAAACGAACCTACTTTTAAAGAGTTAGGACCAAAGATACAGGAGATGTTAAAGGATAGTGATTTGGCCGGATATAATAGTAATAGGTTCGATATTCCCTTGCTTGCCGAAGAGCTTGAGAGAGCCGAGATAGACCTGGATCTCAAAAAAAACCTCGCCGTAGATGTGCAGACTATCTTCCACAAGAAAGAGAAACGTACCCTAGAGGCAGCCTATAAATTCTATTGCGATAAAGAACTGGTAGATGCCCATAGTGCAGCGGCCGATACCAATGCAACTTACGAAGTACTGAAAGCCCAACTGGATAGGTATGACGATCTTGAGAACGATACTAAATTCCTCTCAAAATACAGCGCACACAAAAACTATGTAGATTTTGCAGGGTACATTGGCTACGACAAGCAAGGCCGCGAGGTGTTCTCATTTGGAAAGCATAGGGGAAAATTGGTCGAAGAAGTGATGGAGCAGGAGCCAGGGTACTTTGGTTGGCTCTTAAACGCAGACTTCCCGTTGTACACCAAGAAAATTCTAACAAGACTGAAACTTCAAAAACTGAACAACAAATTGTAAATCTTAATACCACCTAGCTACTACCCTCTACCAACTACCCGCTATTCTATGAAACTCATCTGTATTGGCCGAAACTATGCCGACCATATAAAAGAATTGGAAAACGAGCGCCCTAGCGATCCAGTGCTATTCATGAAGCCCGATACCTCGATCCTATTGAAAAAACAACCTTTTTTCATTCCAGATTTTTCTGAAGAAATACACTACGAGGTTGAGGTTTTGGTGAAAATAAAGAAGATAGGAAAGCATATACAAGAAAAATTTGCCCATAAGTATTACGATGAGATTGGTCTGGGTATCGATTTTACTGCACGAGATCTTCAGCAACAATTAAAAAGCAAAGGATTGCCATGGGAAAAGGCAAAAGGTTTTGATGGAGCCGCAGTAATTGGTAATTTTTTCCCAAAAAACACGTTTAAAAACCTCGAAGACCTTACCTTTAGGTTGGAAAAAAATGGAAAGATCGTGCAAAATGCCTCTACAGCACTAATGCTGTGGAATATAGATGCCCTTATTTCCTATATCTCTCAATATTTTACGTTAAAGATTGGAGATGTTATTTTCACGGGAACCCCTGCTGGAGTAGGTAAAGTATCCCCTAACGATGTATTAACAGGATTTTTGGAAGAGCAACAAGCTTTTTCGATTAAAGTAAAATAAATGGACACACACTATTCAGTAGAAAACCTAAAAGAAATTGCAGGCGGTGATGAAGATTTTATGGCCGTTGTAGCTCAAACTTTTCTGGATGAAATCCCTCCGGACCTTGCAGCAATGGAAGAAGCCGTAGAAAACAACAATAAAGAGCTGGCATACCAGTTTGCTCACAAGATGAAACCTAACTTTGAGATGTTCGGTCTAGGCCTCGAAAAAGATATCACCGCTATAGAGTCTTGGACCAAGACTTCAAAAAGCGTAAGTGCAATATTGGATACGGTCAACAAAGTAGTGTCTACTGTAAATGCTGTACTTGCAGAGTTGAAAAGAGACTTCAATTTATAGATGCTAGCAGAAATTATCACCATAGGTGACGAGATCCTAATAGGGCAGATTGTAGATACCAATTCGGCTTTTATTAGTAAAACCCTCAATGGTATTGGGGTAAAAGTGTTCCAGATCACCTCTATACAAGATGAGGAGCATCACATACTTACAGCACTTGAAGATGCAAAAAACAGGGCAGACCTTGTTATAGTCACAGGTGGACTGGGCCCCACAAAGGACGATGTAACCAAGGAGACGTTCTGTAAATTTCTGGACGATAAATTGGTAAAAAATGAAAAGGTGCTACAAAATATCAAGCACATTTTTAAAACCTATGTCAAGAGGGTGCCCTTGCCCAGCAATCTCTCTCAAGCACTAGTCCCATCCACCGCAACTATATTGAACAATATCCACGGCACCGCCCCGGGAATGTGGATGGAAAAAGAAAATACGGTATTTGTCTCCATGCCCGGGGTACCCTATGAAATGAAATACCTGCTCACCCAAGAAGTACTCCCACGGGTAGTGAAAAGATATAACCGGCCCCACATTTACCATAAAACCCTGCTCACTTATGGAAAGGGCGAAAGCGAAATACAAGAACACATAAAAGACTGGGAAGAAGCATTGCCAAACGATATAAAACTGGCCTATCTACCTTCTTTGGGAAGAGTAAGGTTGCGTTTGTCATCTACAGGTCCAAACGAAGAACAGCTTAAGAAAGCGGTAGGAGCGCAAATGGATACGCTCCATGAGTTGCTGGTGGATATAGCAGTGGGATACGAGGACGAAACCAACATCCAAGAACGAATAAGCGCCCTGTTACAATCCAAGAGCCAATCCCTAAGTCTTGCCGAAAGTTGCACGGGAGGCGCCATCGCCCAAGAAATAACTGCTGTCCCGGGTGCATCTGTTTACTTCAAAGGAAGCGTGGTTCCCTACGAGACACACCAAAAAGTCACTGTTTTAGGAATTGATGAAACCATCATACAAAAAAATACCGTTGTAAGTGCACAAGTAGCCAAAGCCATGGCAACAAAGTGTGTTCGCCTTTTTGGATCGGATTATGCACTGGCCACTACCGGAATCGCTGGTCCAACCAAGGGAGATGCTACAGATGAGGTGGGCACGGTGTACATTGCCATAGCATCGCCCAAGGGAGTTTTTGCTGAAAAATTCAGTTTTGGGAACCTTCGGGAACGGGTCATTAAAAAGGCAACGAACAAGGCATTTGAAATGCTCCTTAAAGAAATTTTGAAAAACTAAATTTCTTTTGTTGTTCAAACCAATTAATTTAATTAAATTTGCACCCTGTTTAAAAATAACTAATAAACAATACAGTAATGTCAAGAGTTTGTGAGCTTACGGGCAAAAGAGCAATGGTAGGGAACAACGTATCCCACGCGATGAACAAGACAAAACGTAAATTTAACGTAAACCTCGTTAAAAAGCGTTTCTACATCCCAGAAGAGGACCAGTGGTTAACACTCAAGGTGTGCACTTCTGCATTAAAGGACATCAACAAAAAAGGTATCTACGCTGTAGTAAAGGAAGCCCGCCAAAAAGGATTCTTGAACAAGTAGGCATACGCTAATAAAAGCACAGTACAATGGCAAAAAAAGGAAACAGAGTTCAGGTAATCTTAGAATGTACCGAGCATAAAGAAAGCGGGCAACCAGGAACGTCACGCTATATCACAACAAAGAACAAGAAAAACACTCCAGACCGTATGGAGTTGAAGAAATTCAACCCTATCCTCAAAAAAATGACGGTACACAAGGAGATAAAATAAATTTGAGTCATGGCAAAGAAATCAGTAGCATCATTACAAACAGGATCCAAGCGTTTAACTAAAGCCATCAAGATGGTAAAGTCTCCAAAGACTGGCGCTTATGTATTTGTAGAGTCTATCATGGCTCCAGACCAAGTAAACGATTGGTTGAACAAGCAATAAACCAAACCGTATAAGATATACGAAGCCACTTTTTTACAAAGGTGGCTTTTTGTATTTTTATACGTGTTTGGGCGTGCTCCCGCTATAAACGGGACCGGGCTATCCGCTATATCCTCCAATCAAGTTGGAGGGATGCCGCTGCTATCCCTCACGCAATGCAAATACGAATTGAGCAATTTCAGTATACGGTATAGTACGCTACACATTAAACTAAACGTAAGATGAGCTTCTTTAAAAAAATATTCAGTAAAGAAAAAAAGGAAACCCTGGACAAGGGACTGGAGAAATCCAAAAACACATTTTTCGATAAACTTTCCAAGGCCGTAGCCGGTAAGAGCAAAGTAGATGATGATGTCTTGGACAACCTCGAGGAAGTTCTCGTATCCAGCGACGTGGGAGTAAACACCACCCTAAAGATTATAGACCGAATTGAGAAACGTGTCGCTGAGGATAAATACCTTGGCACCGAAGAACTCAACAAAATTCTCCGTGAAGAGATCGCAGGTCTCTTGAGCGAGACCAACACCGGAAACGCCACCCAGTTTGAGGTTCCTTCAAAAAATAAGCCCCACGTGATTATGGTCGTGGGTGTAAACGGAGTGGGAAAGACTACTACTATCGGTAAGTTGGCTTTCCAATTCAAAAAAGCGGGCAAAAAAGTAGTGCTGGGTGCGGCCGATACCTTCCGTGCCGCCGCCATAGACCAACTACAGGTATGGGCAGATAGGACCGATGTCCCCATTGTTAAACAAAGTATGGGCAGTGACCCCGCGAGTGTGGCATTCGATACCCTACAGAGTGCCGTAAACCAAGATGCCGATGTAGTTATTATCGATACCGCCGGACGCTTGCACAACAAAGTAAATTTAATGAACGAGCTCACCAAGGTAAAACGAGTGATGCAAAAGGTGGTGGGCGATGCCCCTCATGACGTTTTGTTGGTGTTGGACGGCTCCACAGGGCAGAACGCCTTTGAGCAAGCCAAACAATTTACTGCAGCCACCGAAGTAACAAGCCTTGCCGTTACAAAACTGGACGGTACCGCAAAGGGGGGTGTTGTTATTGGTATTAGCGACCAGTTCCAGATTCCCGTAAAATACATTGGCGTGGGCGAAGGCATCGAAGACCTACAGGTATTCAATAAATTTGAGTTTGTAGATTCATTCTTTAAATAAAATTACATCTCCCTGTGAAGGGAGATGTAAGGTCAATACAATGTATCACATATCATCACGGTAGGTTGGTTATGGCTTCACCTACTATTTTTTGTGTAATATATCAGCAATGTAGACTTTGTTTTTCTTTGTGAAAAGCGTAGGATTTGCGATCACGTTACCTTTTTTGTTTTTTAAATGGAACACAGCTGTATAGTCCTTTTTATCTTCTGAAGTGTAATATTTATAAGCTAAAGTAAGCGTGTACCCTTGTTTCCATTTTTTGATTGTCTGCCCTCTTTTCGTTTTAGCCAAATAATCCTTCAGCGCCTTTTTCGAATTTTTAGCAGTTATGTATACAGGCCTAAAATTAGGATTTAAGTGAACCGCCTTGTTTTTTACTTTTTTTAAGATCTCACGTTCCTTATTGGTTAAGCTTTCGGTTGACGTGTCTCCCGAATCATCTTCATCACACATCGTGTGCTGGGGTGTGTCTTCGCCATAACCGCAGGCAATAACTCCAGCAAGCCATTGTGCTGGGTAACAGTATACTTGTTCCGCATAACTTTTTTCGCCGCAGGGATCGCCTTGACTGGCCTTGCCAACAGCGTCTGCCGCTTCAGTCATTCCAGCCATAAAACCATACTCCCAAGGACCTCCACCAAGTCCCGAACCATCAGGGTGGCACCAAGCTCCAGGTGGACATTCGAATCCTTGTGAATGTACTTGGACACTAGTAATAATACATAGGATAGCCGATAAAAATAGAATTTTTCTCATGATATTTACTTTAAATTAGTTGATCATAAAGGTAGTAGTAAGAAAGCGATGGGATATCTATGAAATCAATGACTCCCAAAAAATATATGAATTCTTGTCTATTGTGATCTTCACAAGTGCACACTGGTATAACAGTAACTGTCAACTATTTTAGCAAATTTTTTAAATGTTGGTCCGTTACATCAAAAATTGTTGATGGTTTCATCTTTGTGATGATTAGACGAGACTAATAATGCTTTCATAAGCGTTTATCTATTATCGTATTTCGTACCTTTGCACCCGCTTAAAGCAAAGCAGATCCTAATTCTTAAATCGTACCTCGTACTTTATATCTATGCGTACCAAAACACTAAAAAAGAACAAAATTAACGTAGTCACTTTGGGCTGTTCCAAGAATGTGTACGACAGCGAAGTGCTCATGGGCCAACTGCGTGCTAACAATAAAGAAGTGGTGCACGAGGAAGAAGGTAATGTTGTAGTGATAAACACCTGCGGCTTTATTGCCAATGCCAAGGAAGAGAGTGTGAACACTATCTTGGAGTATGTTCAAAAAAAGGAGGAGGGTGTTGTAGATAAAGTATTTGTAACGGGATGTCTGTCTGAACGCTACAAACCAGATCTCCAAAAAGAAATCCCGAATGTAGATCAATATTTTGGAACAACAGAATTGCCAGGATTGCTAAAGGCTTTGGGAGCAGACTACAAGCACGAGCTCATAGGTGAACGTTTAACAACCACTCCAAAAAATTATGCCTACCTAAAGATTGCCGAAGGCTGTGACCGTCCGTGTTCGTTTTGTGCCATCCCTATTATGCGCGGGAAACACCGAAGTACACCCATTGAAGACTTGGTCACCGAAGCGAAAAACCTAGCAGCAAACGGTGTAAAGGAACTAATCCTTATCGCTCAGGACCTTACTTATTATGGTCTCGATTTGTACAAAAAACGAAACTTGGCAGAACTTCTTGAAAACTTGGTAAATGTGGAAGGAATAGAGTGGATTCGCCTGCACTATGCATTCCCAACAGGCTTCCCCATGGACGTTCTGGACGTGATGGAACGGGAACCCAAGGTTTGTAATTATATTGATATTCCATTACAGCATATTTCAACAAAAATATTGAAGTCCATGCGTCGCGGGACCACCTATGAGAAAACAACGAAGCTTTTGGAGGAATTCAGAAAGGCAGTGCCAGAAATGGCCATCCGTACCACATTGATCGTAGGATACCCTGGGGAAACTGAAGAAGACTTCCAGATCCTTAAAAACTGGGTCATCGAGCAACGTTTTGAGCGTTTGGGATGCTTTACCTATTCACACGAGGAAAACACCCACGCCTACAATTTGGAGGACGATGTACCCGACGAAGTGAAAATGCAACGTGCCAATGAGATAATGGACATACAGAGCCAAATTTCGTGGGAGCTGAACCAGGAAAAGATTGGGAAGACCTTCCGAGTGATCATCGATAGGAAAGAAGGCACTTATTACGTGGGCCGTACCGAGTTTGATAGTCCCGATGTAGATAATGAAGTACTCATAAATGCCGAAGACGGCTATCTGCGCACTGGCGAATTCTTTGATGTAAAGATCACTGCCGCTGAAGATTTCGACTTGTATGCCGAGGTCATCTAGAACATGCCATAGCGAAGAGAAATCACGCAACTGGCTACATCTTGCTGTGTAGAAACCTGCTCACGGATTACCAAGATGCGATTTCTCAGTCGGACTTTCTTTGAGACGATTTTTTCTTTGGTAATGTGCCAATTAGCGTACTTCGGTTTAGGATCAGTTCGGTAATTGTTCTGGCATCTGCCTCAAACGTATCACTTTCCGCAGGCAATAGCACATATTTTTTTGTGGGGATTCTTTGTAGATAGCGCCATTCGTCAAGTAATTTGGTGAGTTCTTCTTGTGTTTCTAGCGGTGTAGCCACCCAAATACCTATATCGTTAGGATATTTCTTATTCGTATTGAGCGCAAAAAGCAAATAATCCTCAAGGTAATAAGCAGTAACCCCAAACATATTTTTTGAATGGAGTGGAAGCGTGTGTAATGCATCTAAAAAGAATTCGTATGCCATACCCAAAGATACTATTTTAGTTATTTTTGGTATACTTAAAAAGTACTCTACAATTTTATGAAATATAAACTCTTGTTCTTCATAGCATTGCTAATGTCGTCTTGTAACGACGGGATAAAGCACCAGCATCCTTCAAAAGACCTTTCTACTGAAGCTAAAAAAAATCCAAGCGTCCAAGAATTTTTAAACCCAGCTGAAATAGACAAAAGCCATCTCCCGCGTTTGTTCAGCAATGGAAAACAGCTGTATATGTCTTGGGTGACGAGTGAAAAGGATACAGATTTTCTAAATTATTCGGTATATAATGGAACAATTTGGAACAAAACCGAAACTATCACGCAAGGTACAGATTGGTTTACCAACTGGGCCGATTTTCCCGTAATCTGTGAAAATAATGGTAATATCTTGACCACGTACCTTCAAAAATCCGATACCGCTACGTATGCTTACGATATTCGATATAATAGTTATAATTCAGAAACTAAAACCTGGCATAAAAATTTGCTCCTCAATACAGACGGGACTAAAACCGAACACGGCTTCGTTTCTGCCGTTCCCGTACCAGGTGGATTTGAAGTTGCTTGGCTGGATGGTAGAAACACAGGTGGTAGCCACGAGAATCATGACAAGCAAGGTGCGGGTGGTGCTATGACCCTGCGTAGTGCAATAATAACTAATGATGGTGAAGTATTAAATGAGGTACAACTGGATAATAGGGTGTGCGATTGTTGCCAGACATCTATTGCCAATTCTGGCCGAATGACCCGCATTGCGTATAGAGATAGGAGCGAAACTGAGATTAGGGATATTTCAGTGGCAACAAAGGCTGTAACAGGGCATTTGGAAAAATCTATAAAAAAGGTTCACGCCGATACTTGGAAAATTGCGGGTTGCCCCGTAAATGGCCCATCAATTGATGCTTTTGGGAATTCCTTTGTTACAGCTTGGTTTACAGCTGCCGATGGCGAAGGAAAAATAAAAGTCTCATTTCTGGAAAGCGACATACAACAACCGTTCAGGATTGATAACGGCAATGCAACCGGCCGTGTGGATGTTGAGATGATTTCTGAAACTGATGCTTTGGTTCTGTGGATGGAGCCCAAAGGCGAAAGCGAAGTAATTATGCTGGCAGAAGTTTCAATTTCAGAAGGAAAAACGAAAGAAGTACAAATTTTTGAAACCACTCCAGACCGTGCCAGTGGTTTCCCACAGTTGGAAGTAATGGAAGAAACTGCCTATGTCGCTTGGACGGATGTTGAGGGAAAAGAGAAAACTGTGCGAACAGTAGCCATTAACCTTAAAGATATTGAGTAACCACAAATTTCGGAATTTTAAACCTTTTTTTTCTTGAGCCAAAAACTCCTCATAATAGGCCATACCTTCCCTGAGCCCAGCACCACTGCAGCCGGTGGTAGGATGTTACAGCTTATCGAGTTGTTTTTGGAACAAGGGTTTTCCCTTTCGTTTGCAACTACGGCTGCTAGGAGTGACAAATCGTTTGCGCTGGGGGGGTTGTCTATCACCACCTCTACAATTGAGTTGAACGACCCAAGTTTTGATGAACTTTTAAGAGCATTACAACCCAGCGTCGTACTTTTTGACCGTTTTATCACCGAGGAGCAATTTGGTTGGCGGGTTGCCGAAATGTGCCCCAACGCAATACGCATCTTGGATACTGAAGACCTTCACTTTCTCCGAAAGGCTAGGGAAGCGGCATACAGAAAGGGATGGCCCATATCGCAAGCGGATTTATTTACCCAAACCGCCAAACGTGAATTAGCGAGTATTCTTAGATGTGATGTAAGTTTGATTATTTCTGAAGTTGAAATGGAATTGCTCACCACTACCTTTAACACCCCCAAAGGGTTGCTCTTTTATCTTCCCTTTGTTATTCCAGCAGAAATTTCAGCAACAACAATACGCCAACAGGATTCTTTTGAGGATCGAAGCCATTTTATCGCTGTTGGGAACCTGAAGCACGCTCCCAATGTAGCTTCCGTAAAAATCTTGAAAGAGCACATCTGGCCTATCTTGAAAAACAAGGTTCCTGAAGCGAATCTCTATGTATATGGTGCCTATGCGCCCCAGCAAATTCAAGCATTGCACAGTCCATCGGAACGGTTTTTTATTAAAGGTTGGGCAGAGGATATAGAGGGAGTTATGCAAAATGCACGGGTGCAGTTGGCACCCATCCCATTTGGCGCAGGATTGAAGGGAAAGCTTCTGGATGCAATGCAATTTGGCCTGCCATCGGTCACTACCGCTATCGGGGCAGAAGGGATGTACGGTTTAGAAGAAATTCCAGGTAACATTGAAGATGATTGGAAACAATTTGTAGAGGCGGCTTCAACGTTGTATTTACAGAAGGAGGATTGGCAAAAAGCCCAAAGGGCAGGATATAAAACCTTGAGACAGCGCTTTCATAAACGCGACTTTTCAGAAGCTTTTTCAGCAAAAATTTCAATATTGCTGAAAGATGTACAGGACCACAGAAACCGTCATTTTATTGGGCAAGTCCTTCAATATAAAACCTTGCAGGCCACTAAATATCTAAGCAAGTGGATTGAAGAAAAAGAACGAAAAAATACTTCGAGTTAAAACTTATTGGCCAGATCTACCTCAGCCGCGATATAGCCGAAGGATGCCCAATCATCGCCTGAGACAATTTCCTCGAAAATGGATTCGGCAGTATTTGCATCGCCCTCGCACAGTAAGTAGTTGCCAAGCCCGTAAGCAAGCGCACTGTTTGAAGCCGAATCTTCAAGATTTGTTTGCAGCGTTTCTGGTTTTAGTTCGCCTTTGTAGAGCAAACAAGCTTTAAGATAGGCATGATTCTCAATTACGTTGAGGTCGCTATTAATATTTTTCACATAATTAAATCCTGTGGGTTTACGTCCCATCTGGCAGTTTATGGTATAGATCCAATGGGATGCAGATACGACATTGTCTGGGTTTTTTGACGTTCGTAAACATTTCTTGAAGGCATCAAGTGCTTTTTGGTCGCTACCTTTAAGGTAGTGCGCCAACCCTAAATGATAATAGATATTGCCATGCATTGTGCTCACCGGAATATTCTGTGCATTGGGCAGGCCGTCTTCTTCAACCTTGTTTTCAGTTCCTTCTATAAGTTGCGCTGCTTTTTCAAGATCGGCAACCGCATTCTCAAATTCTCGAACGGTAATATAACGGTGGCCCCTGTGGCGCAACAAGCGAGACTCGTTTGGGAATTTTTCCAGCCCCGTGGTGTATATGGCTATAGCTTCTCTGTAGTTTCCGGTATAGGCCGTAAACCTACCTAGCCAGATAGTATTTTCCAGATCATCGTTTTGTTGGTAAGCTTGTTTCTTTTCCTCGTATTGTTCTGAAATTTTTTCGGGAGGCGGATTGCTATATAGGGTATCGCCCAGTTTTGAGATGGCTTGGTACTCTTTGTCCCAAGAATCCTCTATTTGAAGGGAGGTGTTTTTGTCGTTGCAGCTTAACAATAACAATGAAAAAGCAAAAAGGAAATATCTTACCATGTGTATACATTTACGGTATAAAGATAGCTAAATGTATTTTCAGAAAAGTTTGGTTTTAAATTTTAATCTTGCACAAGTGGTCGTAGCAAGCTCTCCAAGCCGTTAATTTTTATCTCGTGCATTTCTTGCATCATACTACCTAGTTTTCCCTTTGGGAATCCTTTTTGCTTGAACCACACAAAATATGCTTCGGGAAGCGTCAAGAGACGTTGGTTTTTATATTTGCCAAAAGGCATTTTATAGTTGGCCAGTTCCTTTAAATGCTCGGGGTCTGGAAATGTGTTTGGATTATTGTAATTTCCAGCGTTCATATTTTTTCAGTTCTTTGGCAACAAAGCGGCGCCATTGTATTTCTACTGGTTCGTTTTTGGAGTGGTCTGTGTCAAAATCGAATTTGGTCTGCATTTGTTGTCGGGCAGTTTCATTTTTTTGGTAAAGTGCATTTACCTCTTCCTTTGGGTTGTTAGAAAAGGAGGTTTCTTCCATGGCCTTTCGCAATTTGCGAGCGTAGAGTTCAGAAATATCAAAATGGGTCTGCTCGTGCTTTAGGATATAATCTGTTACCAGATCTGGTTTGTACCACGATAATTCTGGGTAAAAATTACATTGTACGTCGTAGTCCATCGTCATTTTTCCACTTTTCACCTTGTACGAAAATGAAAAAGAGATACCACTGTTGGTACTGGCCACAAAACTATCTCCGGCATCAGGAGTTCCTTTAAAATCTGCCCAAGTAAGCTTTCGGTCTTCATCCCATTGCATTTTTATAGTACTGGTGGAGGGTAGGGGAGCCATGCAAAGGGCCAATATGAGGGTTACAAGAATTTTCATGACTATTGTAACGGGTTTATGAGGTTTTTATTGAAAAGCCACTTCAACTTTAGCCCCAATTAAATTGGATAACCTTTTCAATATCGGGGTGCAAGCTATGGTGCACGGGACAGGAATTAGCAGTATTTTCAAGGATTTTTCGATTTTTATCCGAAGTGTTCCCCGGTAGATTCAGTTCAATTTCAATCTTTGAGATGCGTCTTGGATTTGAAGTCATTGTTTTGGTAACCATTGCTGTACTGGCTGTTATATCTACACCCAGATCCATTGCCTTAATTCCCATAACGGTAAGCATACAATTGGCAAGACCGGTTGCTATGGTATCGGTAGGGGAAAATGCTTCTCCTTTCCCGTTATTATCGGTAGGGGCGTCGGTTATATAGTTGTTACCAGATTTTAGGTGGGTACACTCGGTACGAAGGTTTCCCAGATATGTTACTTTGGAAGTGCTCATTTTACCACATCAAAATTAAGGTCCTTGTTGTACTGTAAAATATACATAGCTCTGTTGGCATACCCAGTAGCCTTAGGTTGGTAACGAAACTTACTCTCAATGTATTCGGTCTCTATCTCACCGGTAATCTCTTTATAAAAATCTTCGGAAGAAGCCAGCCTCAAGAGTACGTCGTAGGTTACATCAAACCCACGTACGGCATATTTGTTGGGCAATACACCATATTTGTTCTTATAGCTTATTAAAAAGGGATCTTTTTCGTCATAGCTATAACTCTTACTCACCGAAGGAAAGGTAAGCCCCAATCTGGCCAAATTCATATTGCTTACATCATCAAACTCAAAAGCTTTGTTCTTGTCCAGGGTGAACAAACGTACATTATAATCTTTTGGCATCCCGTTAAGAAGGGTCACTACGTTGCTCAGGAGCACAGGATTTGTAGTTTCCACGATTACCCAGTTGTCCGCTGTGCCTCGGGCCATATGTTTATCTATATCACCAATGTACAGAAATCCTTTTTCCCTAGGGGTAATGGTTTTTGCCTGAGGTAATGCTGCAACTATCTTTTCCTTTTGTTTTCTTCTGGAAGCATCAGAAATTAAAACGATGTTGTTCCCTGCGCTATTGCTTTGTATCCATTGCAGCATCCCGTTCTCCAAAATTTCATCATCGGGAAGGGTTTGGAACACATTCTGGGTGGCCCTTAACTTACGATTGCTAAGAGGTGAAAAAACAGGGACATCGCTTCGGTTTAATGCTGAAGAAGCTTTTTCTACGTTGTTGCTAAGCAGTGGCCCTATTACGGCATCCATGCTGTTTACATTGTTTGCTGAAATTATAGTGCTCACTTTTGAAGCATTCGCTTCTGTATCGAATACGTTAAAAGTAACCGAAACACCTTTATCCTTGGCAAATTCTGCTGCCATGAGCGCTCCGCTATAAAAGTCCAAGGCAATTCGCATGGTACGTTGTTCTTGGAGTACCTCTGTATTGTTGATCGAATCTACCGAAGCTCGGTTTAACATAAACGGTAGCATAAGCGCTATGTTTTTCTCGGATTTGTTGGTGAGGCTGGATTCCAGATTTACGTTGGATACGTTTTCAGTGGCTACTATTTCAATATTTTTGGGAAGTTTTAGTATCATCCCTTCTTTCAGTCCGTCCTTGGCATAAGGGTTCAGGGAAACTATTTCTTCTTCGGTAAGGCCAAACTTCACTTTCAATCTATAAAACCCTTCTTTGGGTTGTACCTCGTAGAGGGTATACTTGTCGTTGTCTATTTCTTCTGAAACTATTTTCTCTTCAGGAACATGTATACTAATTCCTACTGGCAGGCCTTCGCCCAGATCTGGATTCAGCGCTTCTAGTTGGGCTACTGTGATACCGTACATTCTCGCGATACCGAATTTTGTCTCCTTGGGTTGTACCGTATGGGTGTTTTTTGAAGAGGTAGCGGTTGTTTCAGTGGTAGTAGTGGTAGTGGAGGCTGTATTTTTGATAGGGATGCGAAGCTTTTCTCCTTTCTTCACTTGCTTTGCATATAAGTGCTTGTTGTATTTTTTTATATCATCTATGGAAACCCCGTACAACTGTGAAATGCTGAAAAGTGTCTCCTTTCGTTTTACCTTGTGCATTTTAAAAGAAGAAGTTCCAGAGCTATTTATAACATCACCCGAAGGTATCACTAAGATCGTGTTTTCCTTTACGCCGTCCCTAGCATCTGGATTGAGGCTATAAATAGCTTCTTGGGTGGTATTATATTGTTTGGCAATACTAAAAACGGTTTCGCCTTTGGAAACCTTGTGGCTCTTGTACTTTTCCTGTGTTGTGGAAGAAATGGCATCGCAGCTTACAATTAAAAAGCCAACTATGGCTATATAAAGAAGATATTTCAATGTTCGTATCAAGGTTTTTACTTTTCCATAAAAGTACGGATAAAGCAGGTTTGTTGTTCTTAAAATATGATTAAAGTTGCAAATGTTACCCCGGGACGCTATTCCCATTCTATGGTTGCAGGGGGTTTGCTACTTATATCGTACACTACTCTATTAACGCCTTTTACACGATTTATTATATGGTTGCTGGTTTCCTGTAAGAATTCGTAGGGTAGGTTTACCCAGTCTGCGGTCATCCCATCGGTACTTTCCACGGCTCGAAGGGCCACTACTTTTTCGTAGGTACGTTCGTCTCCCATGACGCCAACACTTTGTACGGGAAGTAAAATGGCACCTGCTTGCCACACTTTGTCGTATAGGTCCCATTTACGGAGCCCATCGATAAAAATAGCATCCACTTCTTGGAGGATACGTACTTTCTCTGCCGTGATATCCCCTAAAATTCTAATGGCCAATCCTGGTCCTGGGAACGGGTGGCGGCCCAATAGCTTCTTGTCGATACCCAACTGTGCGCCTACGCGCCTCACTTCGTCCTTAAAGAGCATTCGCAGGGGCTCTACAATTTTCAGTTTCATAAAATCTGGCAAACCTCCTACATTGTGGTGGCTCTTAATGGTAACAGAGGGCCCATTTACCGAGACACTTTCAATAACATCCGGGTATATGGTTCCTTGTGCCAAGTAGGTTACATCGGTTATTTCGTGGGCCTCGTCATCAAAAACCTCTATAAAAGTGTTACCAATGGCTTTTCGTTTTTCCTCGGGGTCGCTCTTTCCGGCCAAGGCACTTAAAAAGCGGTCACTGGAATCTACACCCTTAACATTAAGCCCCATATCTTTATATTGCTCCAGCACGCTATTGAATTCATTTTTTCGCAACAGGCCGTTGTTCACAAAAATACAGTACAGGTTTTTTCCAATGGCTTGGTGCAATAAAACTGCTGCAACGGTACTGTCCACTCCTCCGCTCAAGCCCAGCACTACTTTGTCAAGACCAATTTTCTTTTTTAACTCAGCTACTGTTGTGTCTACAAAAGCAGCGGGGGTCCAACTTTGTTCCACCCCTGCCATGTGTACCAAAAAGTTTTCCAGCAATTGCTTGCCGTGGGTAGAGTGGTATACTTCTGGGTGGAATTGTATGGCATACGTTTCTTCACCTTCAATTTTGTAAGCTGCATTCACAACATCTGCTGTGCTCGCCAAGCGTACACCGTTTTCGGGTAGCTTTGCAATGGTATCGCTATGGCTCATCCATACTTGGGTGCCTTCGGGGATTTCCTTGAACAAAGGCTCACTATCCTTTATCATTGAAAGTTTTGCACGACCGTACTCCCTTATGTTGGACGGCTCCACGCTTCCACCACCAAAATGGGCCAAATACTGGGCGCCGTAACAAACCCCCAAAAGCGGGAGTTTTCCTTTAATATTGCTAAGGTCTGGGTGTGCAGCATCTTCGTTTCGTACCGATAGTGGACTTCCGGAGAGTACTACTGCCTTAAAGCTGGACAGATCGTTTGGAATGTTGTGGTATGGATGAATTTCGCAGTAAATGTTCAGTTCTCTTACACGTCTTGCGATAAGTTGTGTGTACTGCGATCCGAAATCTAGGATGAGGACTTTGTTTTGCATCTGCAAAAATAATACTTCGGTGCAATTTTCCATAAAATTACCCTGCTTTTATCTAAAAAATGTTCAGTGCAATATGATTTGCCAAAATTTTCAAAAGGGAAAGTAATCCAACGTTAAACATATCCTAATCTAAGCCCAAAACCTCTCGTAGCGTACAATTTTTAGGTATTTTTAGAGTATATGATTGACCAAGATTTTTTACGATCACTAAACGACTCGCTCGAAACCGAATTACCCATAAACCAGGCACTGCCAGAGGGTGGAATGCTTCATATAGACAAGGTACTGCCGTATATTTGTGTGTATCGATATAAAAAACCAGACCTATATTTTTCAGGGTTGCTGAAGACCCAAGCCTCCTATATCATTGTAAAAGATACAGTAGATATTTCAGGATTACTGGAGCTACTGGCAACTTCAGTTTCAAAAAAACTGAACTCGTTCTTGATACTCGAAATGTGGCCCGTTCGCAAAGACCACGAGGCAGAATTTGAAATTTCCTGCCCAAAAGAAAAAGCCCCCGCAACCGTAAAAGCCTTGCAGGATGGTATAGACGAGATGCGGTTGATTTATCCCGAGGTTTCAGCAATAGTTTCCGATACGCACGATAGGCACCCGGACCGTTTGGAACCGCTCCTGAAAATGGACCAGACCAAAGAAACGGGTAGTTTGATTATAGGGCTGGCAGTGCCCACTATTTACCAACGTCCTGAGGAGAACCAGGTCTTCTCTATTTTTTACCGAAAGTTCGCAACCCACCTTTCAGAAATTATAAAACGTGCCGTTTACGAATTTATACGGGTACAAACGTCCAACCCGTTTGCGCACTATTTAATGCTGGGTAAAACCAATCTGGACAAAATTACCATGGAAGCAGATGATACCTTGGCCGAGATTAGCGAGGGAATGTCCTTTTTAATGCGTACTACCCCTGTTAACAGTTCGCAAGAGTGGGAAAAATTCAAGATAAGTAATTTTACAAAAACACCCTCTTTTAATTACAGATTGGTGGCACTGGATCCCGAGCAGCAAAAAAGAAAACTATACGATATCCCACTGGAAAAGGTGAACGACCCAACACTGGCCTTCATCTTACGCGATAAACGTTTGGAGATTGAAAAACAGCTAACCATGCTCGAGGAACGAGGAACCGACAGCTTTAGGTTTGTGGGTGAGAGTTTGTATGGCGCTATTGAAGACGAGGTTTTAAGAGGGGCGCAAGAGTTGTTGAAAGCATTTCCCGAGGGTGATTCCCCTTTAGAAATTGAAAGGTTCAATTGTCATGATTTTGCCGAACACGCCCAGAAGGAAATAGATTTTTACCAAGAGAGATTTCCGCAGTTGGAGCTGTCGCTGGAAATTAGGAACGACGTAGCAGGGATCATGGTCTCTGAAACTACCTTGCTTATAAGCGACCAACTCTCTATGGATGCCAACCGTTGCGATGCCTTGATACAGCACGAGGTGGCCACACACATTTTAACCTATTGCAATGGAAAGAGCCAACCCATTAAACAAATGTACGCTGGCTTTGCGGGCTATGACCAATTGCAGGAAGGACTGGCCGTACTTGCCGAATATCTTGTTGACGGGCTTACCATAAATAGGTTGCGATTATTGGCTGGCCGTGTCGTAGCAGCACATAGTTTGGTAATGGGTGCAACTTTTATTGAAACGTTCAAGTTGCTTAAGGACAACCATAATTTTCCGGCTAAAACGGCCTATTATATTACAATGCGTATTTATCGGGGGGGTGGGCTTACCAAAGATGCAGTATACCTCGCTGGTTTGATGAATGTATTGGATTATTTAAAAGAAAATGGAAATCTTGAAACTTTGTATGCAGGAAAATTTAATACCAACCATGTCCCCCTCATAGAGGAATTAATGCACCGTGACGTATTGAGAAAACCTGTACTCCCTCGTTTTTTGGAACGGGATAGTGTACAGCAACGTCTCGAGAATTTAAGGAACGGGATACAACTTACCGAATTGCTTAACTAAAAACAACCTAACTATGCATATTGCTTTTATTATAAACAGCCACGAAACCGAAGAGGTAAAATACACCACCCCCACACTTGGCTATGCAGCCTATAAACGTGGGCATACCGTTTCGTACATAGGTGTTGGCGAGTTGGGGTATGACAGCGACGGAAATTTAATGGCACGTTGCAAAACTATCTCCGATAGAAAATTCAAGGGCCAGGAAACCTATTTTAAGGCAGTGCAGGAGCAGGAATTAACGCCTGTATCTTCTGAGAACCTGGACGTTTTGTTTCTTCGTAACGATCCCAGTGACGAGATAGGCGAGCGGGAGTGGGCACAGAATGCAGCCTTCATCTTTGGCGAGATAGCGGTTCGAAACAATGTATTGGTCCTTAACCATCCCAGTAGTTTG
This sequence comes from Marinirhabdus gelatinilytica, assembly GCF_003353425.1. GTDB lineage: Bacteria > Bacteroidota > Bacteroidia > Flavobacteriales > Flavobacteriaceae > Marinirhabdus > Marinirhabdus gelatinilytica. The sequence continues at coordinate 433,983 of NZ_QRAO01000003.1, read as the reverse complement.
GCGAGCGCGGTAAACAAGATGTATTTTCAGCATTTTCCAGAGGTGTTACGTCCAGAGACCATCATTACCCGGGACGAAAAAGAAATACGCGATTTTTTCAAGAAGCAAAAACAGAAAATGATTCTAAAACCCTTAAAAGGCTCTGGGGGTACCAATGTATTTATGATGGATAAAAAGAACGAACACAACTTGAGCCAGACCATCGAGGCTATTTGTAGGGATGGGTACGTGATTGCCCAAGCATACCTGCCTGCAGCCACCAAAGGCGATACTAGGCTCATTTTAATGAATGGTGAACCTTTGCAGGTAGATGGGGAATATGCCGTGATACAACGCGTTAATGCCGAAGGGGACATACGCAGTAACATCCACGCAGGCGGAAGACCGGACACCGTGAAAGTAACCGACCAGATGCTGGAGCTGGCCGAGATCGTGCGCCCCAAACTCGTACAAGATGGAATGTTCTTGGTGGGGATTGATATCGTGGGCGATAAGTTAATGGAGATCAACGTATTCTCCCCAGGAGGGTTGAATATGATGGGCCGTGCTTATGAAAGGGACTTTGCCAAAGAAGTGATCATTGCGATAGAGCGTAAGGTCGCTTATAAAAACACCTATGAAGGATATCTTGAAAATAAAATGTTAGCTACACTTTAAAAAACGGAACAATGGCATTTATAGATTACTACAAAACTTTAGGCGTCGATAAAACAGCTACTGAAAAGGAAATAAAGAAGGCGTACCGCAAACTAGCTAGGAAATACCATCCCGACGTAAACCCGAACGACCCCGAAGCACAACGGAAGTTTCAGGAAGTGAATGAGGCCAATGAAGTATTGAGCAATCCTGAAAACCGAAAGAAATACGACCAGTACGGTAAAGACTGGAAACATGCAGACGATATAGAACGTGCCAAAAAACAACAACAAGACCAATATCAATACCAACATGCCAACCAAGGCGGTTTTGAAGGTTTTGGCGGCGATCCCTCGGGATATTCAGATTTTTTTGAATCGATGTTCGGAGGGGGTGGCGGTAGTGGTTTTGGACGATCCCCAAAATTCAAGGGACAGGACTTTAACGCTAGCTTACAGATAAACTTAACAGATGTGTACACCTCCCAAAAGCAAACCCTTACGGTTAATGGGAAGAATATTCGCCTTACCATCCCTGCAGGAGTAGAAGATGGGCAAACCATAAAAATAAAAGGGTATGGCGGCGAAGGTGTTGGCGGTGGCCCAAAGGGGGATTTGTACATCACTTTTAATGTGTTGAACAATACCAAGTTTAAAAGGGACAAAAGCGATTTGCACCACACGGTTGTCCTAGACCTCTACACAGCAGTTTTGGGAGGTGAGATTACTGTAGAAACCCTTAACAGTAAAGTAAAGCTAAAGGTAAAACCCGGTACCCAAAATGGTACAAAGGTAAAACTGAAAGGAAAAGGGTTCACCAAATACAAACAGGACAATAGCTACGGTGACTTTTACATTACCTACAACGTGGAAATCCCAAAAAACCTCACTGAAAAAGAAAGAGAACTTTTCACCCAACTTTCAAAAATAAAAGCATCATGAAGAGTACCGAATATATAACAGTAACCCAATTGTGCACCCAATACAAGGTGACCTCACAATGGTTCCATAAGTTGCACGATACAGGTTTGATACACATTACCACTGTTGAAGAGCAACCCTGTGTGTCTTTACAAGCGATACACCAGGTAGATAAAATAATGCGGTTGCACCAAGAGCTGCATGTAAATGCCGAGGGAATAGATATTATTTTAAACCTTCTTGAAAAGATAGACACCCTCCAGCTGGAGATGAATAGTCTAAAGAGCAGGTTGAATATTTATGACACAGAACAATAATTTTACAGTTGTATTACTGTGAATTCCCGTTCCAGTGGATCCAGATTTTCTTTTAAGATTTGCAATAGGGTATCGCCGTACAGTTGGTAGAACTCAGAGAAATTGGTAGTTCTTTCTTGTAGGCTTTGTGAAGGGAACAAGTGGTCCTGTATGGTCATGAGTCTCCCAAGTTGGTCGCTCAATTTTCTTTTTTGTGCTTTCAGCAGTCGCTTCTCCAAGTGGTCCAGTCCGTTGAGTTGCTTCTTTTCTTGTGCCGCAACGGCTCCCACAAAAGAGGCATCGGTTTTTTTGGAAAGCTGGTACAACTCCTTGAACTGTTGCTGTAAATGCTCCCGCTGTGTAGAGAAATCTATCTCTATTGCTGAAATTTGATGTGTAAATTCAGTTTTTAGGGAGTGCGTATCTTGAAACAGCCTTTTTATGGCTACCTCTAATTTCTGAAGTTTTTCTGAAAGTTTTTCGGGTACGAGTAATACAGAGTTTCGTAACAACAACATAGGGAAGGGAACTTCCACGGTCTTAAAATAGTCCTGTAACTGAAACCAATAGGCCAGTTCTCCGCCACCACCCACATAACAAAGGTTGGGCAATATCACTTCCTGATACAACGGGCGCAGTAAGGCATTGGGCGAAAAACGCTCTGGGTGCTGCTGCAATTGTGCAAATATTTCATCTTTTGTGAACACCAGCTCGGTTTCGTTCACATAGTAATTTCCATCCCTTTCAATGATACGCTCGCGAACTCCTTCAGAAAGATAGAACAGGTTGATTTCTCGTGGGTGTACCTGCTCGGGGTAGTCCAAATGGGTGAGTCGTGCCGTGGTCCTGGTTATGTTTTGGTGCGAAAGGTTCTCGGCAAGTTCTTTTTCGGCATAAGGGATAAACTGCTTTTTCAATTGGGTATCGTTACCGTCCACGATTACAAGACCGTATTCCTTAAAGAGCTCGTTACCCAGATGTCGGGTAGCAGCCGCTAGGTTAGGGTGTTTTGTGTAAGCATCAATAAACAATTGTTGCAGGTGTTCTCCGTGTTCGCTTTTGCCGAAGAGTGTTTCGGTTTGCTTGGCAACGGCTTCCAACCCTTTGGTGGACAGCTCGCCCACGGCACCGCCATCGGGACGGTTCCAGGTTATTTTTTCACCTTTAAGGTTGAAATAGTTGATCTCGTCGAAATCGTGGTCTTCGGTCGCCATCCAATACACCGGTACAAAATGGTTGTTGGGGTAGTGGGCGTTGAGTTTTTCGGAAAGGTTGATCACCGAGACAATCTTATACAAAAAGTATAAGGGCCCCGTAAAAAGGTTGAGTTGGTGCCCCGTGGTTATGGTAAAGGTGTGCTCGCTGGCAAGTGAAGCGATATTGTTTTCGGTAGCTTCGGAAACCTGAAAACCCTTGTACTGTTGCTGGAGTTGTTGTACCAGTGTAGCCCTGGACTGTGCTGGGAAAGACGGTGCTTTCTCCTTTAGCTGTTCCTTGAAATTTTCCAGCGTTGGGAACCTTCCATAAAAATCCTTCAGTTTGGGTTTTTCGGCCAGGTAATCGCATATCAGTGTTGAAAAATAGCCGGTTTCGTGGTACGGGATGGTGGTCTTCGCCATAGAAAATTTCAGAAGGTTTCTTCAAAAATACGGGTAATTTCAGAATTCAGAATTTAGAATCCATAATTTGTGACAACTTTAAGTGCGATATGCTCTTAAAAACTTCGGTACACGTTTAAAAGTGGCATCCACAAAAGTTCCAGCGATAGGAATACGCAATAGCGTTCCCTATTATTTTAGAATTTCAATTTTGAAACTTGGAATTTCCTTTATCTTAGCATCTTCTAAAAATAATCCTTACAATGCTACAAAAACTCACCTTTGTATTTCTTTTTATTTCAGCAACCCTTACCGCACAGTTACAGTCTCCAGCCGAGTTCCTTGGTTATGAGGTAGGTGCCCAGTTTTCGCGCCACGCCGATGTGGTGCGCTATTTTGAGCACGTGGCCGCCAACAGCGAGATGGTAACTTTTGATACCTACGGAAAAACAAACGAGCGTAGACCGTTGACCTATGCGGTGGTAACTTCTCCACAGAATATGGCAAATATAGACCAGATTCGTCGTGATAACCTAAAGCATATCGGGTTGGAGAACGGTAGTGCCAATCCGCAAACGGCCATTGTTTGGTTAAGCTATAACGTACACGGTAACGAGGCTTCCAGCACCGAGGCGGCTATGGCTACCCTATACAAGCTCATTACCGAAAAGCAAGCATGGCTACAAAATACCGTGGTGATTATAGATCCCTGCGTAAACCCAGATGGCCGGGACCGCTATGCCAACTGGTACAACCAAGTAAAGGCAGAGCCCTATAACCCCAAGCAGGCTGCTGTAGAGCATCACGAGCCGTGGCCGGGAGGAAGACCTAACCATTACCTGTTCGACCTTAACCGGGACTGGGCATGGGCCACACAGGTTGAGACACGGGAACGATTAAAAATTTACAACCAGTGGATGCCCCATATCCATGTAGATTTCCACGAGCAGGGTATAAACGAGCCGTATTACTTTGCTCCAGCCGCGGAACCTTTCCATGAGATCATTACCCCATTCCAGCGCGATTTCCAGACTGCGATAGGGAAGAACCACGCCAAATATTTTGATGCCGAGGGCTGGTTGTTCTTTACACGGGAGCGGTTCGATTTGTTGTACCCAAGCTACGGCGATACCTATCCCACCTTTATGGGTGCCATTGGGATGACCTACGAGCAAGCGGGCCACGGTAGGGCAGGATTGGGCATAAATACCGATGAAGGCTACGAGCTCACCCTTGTGGACCGTGTAGCACACCACACCACCACAGGACTCTCTACTGTTGAAATGGGCAGCAAGAATGCCGCACAGCTAAACACCGAGTTTAAAAAGTTCTTTACCAACGACGATCTAAAATACAAGAGCTACGTGCTAAAAGGCCACCCCGATATGATTGACGCGCTTACAAAGCTACTACAAAAGCACAACATACGGTATGGCTTTAAGCGTAACGGTACGGTGAGTGGGTTTAACTATAGCAACAATGCCCAGGGCAGTATGGATGCCAGCAATGCTTTGGTAATACATACCAACCAGCCCAAGGGCAAGATGGTAAAGGTGTTGATGGAGCCCAATGCCAAACTGGAAGAACCCCTTACGTACGATATTACGGCGTGGAGCATCCCGCACGCATACGGGTTGGACGCTGTAGCCAGCACTACCAAGGTGACCGCAGATAGTGAATTGCCAACCTACGCTATAAACAACTCCGCAGCTCCCAACGCGGCAGGTTATATAGTATCATGGAACAGTATGTACGATGCCCAATTTCTGGCAGCTTTGCTAAAAGAGGACATACGCGTTAGATTTACCGAGAAGGACTTGAAGTTTGGCGGAAAGGACTTTGGGAAGGGAAGTTTGGTGATTACCAAGAGCGATAACCGAAACAACCCAGATTTCAATAAAAAAGTGGTGGCGATAGCCAATGAGCACAACCGCCAACTATACGCCTCCAATACCAGTTTTGGCGATACCCGTACCGATTTTGGTTCCCCGGACGTAAAGCTCATTAACAACCAGCGTATTGCCGTGTTGCGTGGCGATGGAGTCTCTTCCTTGAACTATGGTGCTATCTGGCATTTCTTTGAGCAACAATTACACTATCCCATTACCTCTATAGATACAGGCAACTTTAACCCTGCCATCTTAAAAAACTACGATGTTTTGGTCCTGCCCAGCGGCTGGTACTCCAGCTTAAATGGGGATACCATGGACAAAGTGAACGCGTGGGTGCGCAGTGGGGGCAAGATAATTGCCATGGGCGGAGCCATAAACACCTTTGCCGATAAAGATGGCTTTGACCTAAAACGCAACAAAACCAGCGACGAAAAGGAAGAAGGCACCCAAGGAAACCTAACTCCCTACGACCAGCGCGAGCGCTCGAGGGTAAAGGACTTTATAACGGGTAGCATCTATAAAATAAAGATAGATCCTAGCCACCCTATGGCATTTGGGTATGGCGATACCTACTATAGCCTAAAGTTGGGAAGCAGCTCCTACGCCTTCCTAGAGCAAGGGTACAATGTGGGCTATATTGAAACCCCCACCTCGGTATCTGGCTTCTCTGGCGAGGATGCCAAAAGCAAACTGACCAACTCCCTAGTGTTTGGCGAGGCCAGAATGGGCAGCGGTAGTATTATTTATATGGTGGACGATGTACTCTTTAGAAGCTTTTGGGAGAATGGGAAGCTGTTTTTTGTTAATGCCATATTCTTTGTGAACAACAACAAGTTTACGTTATAACAGGCTGTTTAAAAAATATAGTAACTTTACCGGATACCCATGACAAATCTTCATGGGTATCCTGAGAAATTCCCGGGATAACCATGATAAATGTCACCATATAACACGTTGTGTAACATTCTATTGGAGATGTGTCAATAATTAATCAAAACCATTGTTGTTTATGTTCAAAATATTAACTCTACTTTTGACTATATTGATTTTTTCATGTAGCAAGCCAAAAGAGTTTTCTTTTAAATACGATGACTTCGATCTCGAACCTCTAAAAGTATCTTATATCGTAGAGGATCCGATATATGGAAAAAAATCTTTTATAATTTCCGATACATCTAAAATTAAAAATCTATTTAAGTCGATTTCATTGTATAGCAAAGATGATTTTTTTGGTTTCATAGAAGCCAACTACACGACAAGATTTTATCAAACTAAAATAAAACAAAATGGTTGGAATTTTGAATTGAATATCGGAATAATTGAAAAAACGGATGAAAAAAAGAGCTATCTGAATATATTGAGCGAAACAGAAAGTGGATATTACAATTTAGGTAACATCTATGATGAAACGCTGATTAATCAATTGGATTCACTAAATCCATATTTAGATAATGATTTATGAAACGTTACACAACAACGTATAAAATGCAGCTGTTATTTTTGGCTTTCGTTAAATTTCCTAACTTTATCAAAACAAAACTAATGCGGATAAAAATAGAGGCGGCGCCTCTGCCCTGCTGATTCTCACGCAGCTCTATGAGCTGCTACCAAACGCTACGCCACGCTGCTACTCCGCGTTTACGCACATCCGAATCAGCCGCTCATTGCCCGCCGCATCATATACAAGACCGTTAGCAATAATTAAAGAATATATTCCAGAATTCAATATCTTGACATAACAAATTAAATGATGTTTGATAAAGTTTTTATAAGTTATGCTAAAGAGGATTATAAATTTGCGGAGCAGTTATATGACTTTCTGGAAACAACAAATTATAATCCTTGGCTAGACAAAAAAAAGATTCTTCCTGGACAGGACTGGAATTTCATTTTAAGAAAAGAATTGAGAGACTCAGATTTTATAATTCTACTACTCTCGAAAACATCAGTACAAAAAAGAGGCTACATACAGAGAGAATTTAAACTTGCATTAGAATATTATGAAGAAAAGTTAGATGATGATATTTTTCTTATTCCGGTAAAAATTGATGATTGCGAAGTTCCTTTAAAACTTGGGAAGTTTCAATGGGTAGAATATTTAAATGGTTTTGAATCAATATTAAAAGCGATGAATCTGCAAAGAAAAAAGCATATTGATATTGAACAATCAAAATTATCTTCAAATGATACTTTTGAATTTGAAGAGATAAATGAAAAACTTAATTACGAAGCAGAAATCAAACTTGATATTCAAGTCAATTTCATACAGTTTCTAAATAAAAAAAACTCTGATATAAATGATATTAACCATATAATTAAGGGTAGAAAAGCTGAATCAATTGCTTTTGTAAGAAAACTGTTTTTTGAAATTGATGGAAAACCTATAAAGCACAAATTTACAACACCTGACTGGAACCTCGATTTATCTTATAATTCAAATTTAATTTCTAAATCGATAATTAGCATTTCAGAAAATCAATATAAATATTTTGGAGGTGCTCACGGATCTGGGATAATTACAGGTTTAAACTTTAGGTTAAATCCTTTATTAAAATTAGATATAGAAGATTTATTTGACAATGATGACGAGAAAAAGGTTTTAAATTTATTTTCACATTTTTGTTTCGAAGTTCTTAAGAAAGAGGCTGTTGAATTTTTTAATTATGATGAAAATGTAAAAGATGAGGATTTATTTTGGGAAGGAAGCCTTTCTCCTAAATGGGAAAATTTTCAACATTTTTTAATTACTAAAAAAGGTCTTGAAATTATATTTAATGATTATTCTGTAAGTGCTTATGCTTTTGGAGTACGTTTTGTTGAAATTCCATTCGATAAAATTATTCAATAACTTAGTAAACCAGAAAAATTTAAGTATCTGATTAAAGATATTAGATAAAACTATTGCCAACAATGCATATATTTTATGCCTTTTATCTGGCTTAAATTGAATCTCCCCAATTAATCGTAAATTGGTCACGCGGAAAAATACGTAGTTGCGGCGCCAATGTCTTCCTCTCGCAGAAAAAGCTCGTCGGAGACAAGCGGCTGATTCGCACGCTGCGCTTCCCACTCCCGACCTGCGTCGGGATGTTGGCACTGCCGAAGCTGCCGCTCAAAACCCGCCGGATCATATGCAAAACCGTTAGCCAACATTGAATGACAGATTTTAAACCACCTATTTCTGAGAGAGAAACTGAGGAATTAATTGGAATTGCCCACTCATCAACTAAACAATGGCAACAAGAAGCTATTTCTCAAGCTAAAAAAGAACTTGTAAGAAGAAATATAACAGAACAACAGCAAAGAGAAGTTTTAGAAAAATGGGAAAAAGAGTATCAAGAATGGATTACAAAAGAAAAGGAAAGATTAGAAAATAATAAAACCGAAAGTTATAAAATTTGGGAAATGATTTTGATGTTCATTTTTGGACCTATATTGATAATAAGGCCATATCTTCTTCATTCCTATACATTATTTAATTTAAGAGGAGAAAATTACTATCTAAAATTCAAACAGAGAATAATTATTTTCTCGCTAAGCTTTATTTCTTGGTTTGTATTTATAAGTTATTCTACTGAACAAAGTAATAAAAAAAGACTTGAAGAAATTGATAAAATTGATATATCGGATTGGAAAGAAAAACATGGATATGATTGATATCAACGTTACATAACACCGCATTTAATAAAATGTGACACTTTCAAGTTTAACTAAATTCCCTAACTTTATAAAAAATTTGGTACAGCGGATAGGCATGTAGTGACAGTGCCGCTGTCCTCGTGCAAAATGGCCCGCCATATCGTGATCAAATCTGTTGGCAATCATACATTAAAAGATTAATGGGAGGAGGAGGAAGTATTCAAGGAATGAACAATAGCCTAAAAATGAATAGGCAATTACTCAGAAAAAAAACATATTTCAGAAAGGAACGGTCTTTCTTAAATAGAAAACGAGAATACCATAAAGCGGCAGGTATAATTGATTTAAAAACAGCAACAAAAGAAGAATTAGCTGGGATTAGAAAAACTATAATAAAACGCAGAAGAAAAAGTAATCTGATTTTCTTATTCCTATTTGTAATTATAGCTTCTCCTTTAATCTATTTTTCATTTGATTTATTCAAAACACAAACAAATAAGGAGTTGATGATTGAAAAAATCGAGAAAGATGAAAGAATAAAAAAATATAATTTCTTCATTTCAGACGGAGATGAATATATCAAAAAGGGAGAATGGCATAATGCAATGTTTCAATTCAATAAAGCAATTGAAATTTTTCCAAATGATTATCACGCTCACTATAGATATTCTTATGCTGCTGTTTATAGATGTAGAAACGAAAAAGAAAAATGTGAACTTGCTGATAAATCATTATCGAAATTACTAAAAGAATTTCCTGACAAAACGGAATTAATTGAATTAGAGCAGGTGCTAATCTTTGCAAACTTATAATACGTTTACCAACACCGGATATAATACATCGGTCACATTGGTCTTTGTATCTCCTCTGAAATTGCAAAAGCGCACAATGGTAAGATGGAAGTAAAGCCTACTGACGAGATTACGGAGTTTAAATTCACGATGCCCATAAAAAATGTGGGCAACAATGTAATATAATAAATACAGGCGTTTGAGTACAACTGAACCTGCCTGCGTGCGGATAGTGCACATTTTCAGCGTAACACTATATAACTCGAGCTTTGGAAGTAATTTTTCAAGACAAATATAACCTGAACTAAATTTAAAAATGAAAACAACCACATTCCTAACATTTGTTGGTGACCAATGCGGAAAGGCAGAGGAAGCAATGCACTTTTACGCGTCCATATTTCCGAATTCGGAAATTAAAAACATACAAAAATACGCTGATGGAGAGGCAGGGGGCACCCCCGAGCTTATTAAACACGGAGTGTTTACCTTGAATGGAACCCATTATATGGTTTCTGAAAGTAATTACAACCACGCTTGGTCGTTCACGCCAGCGGTATCAATTTTTATTAGTGATACAGAGGGTACTTTAATACAGGAACTTTTCGAAGAACTATCTTCAAATGGCGGCCAGGTAATGGTTCCGCTAGAGAACTATAAGGGGGAGGGAGACTACGGATTTGGGAAGAAATTTGGATGGTGCGAAGACAAATATGGTATATCGTGGCAATTTGTACTTCTTGATCAATAAGGGAGGCCATCGAGATAAAAAACGGAACGTAAAGAAACCAGATGAACATAGAAATACTATGAAAAAAACTATACTAATAGCATTGTTGGGATTAATGGTGTTGAGTGGTTGAGACAATACGAACAATAATCTGAAAGAAATCAAAAAGCTACAGGTGGAAAACGACAGTTTAAAAAACTATCATCACACAAAACGACACTACTATGGAAAACCAAATGATCAGGTCACTAACCTTTCAGGACGGAAATGCAGAAAACGCAATGAATTTTTATTTGGACATATTCGATAATTCCAAAATCATTACTGTAACCCGTTGGGGAAAAGATGCCCCTACCACGGAAGGAAAGATTATGCAAGCCACCTTCGAATTGGATGGTAACGTGTTTATGTGCAGTGATAGCCCACCAATTCACGCTTGGGACTTTACCCCAGCAGTCTCCAATTACATAGAGTGTGAAAATGAAGATGAACTTGAAAGACTATTTTCTGGATTATCTGAAAACGGAAAAGTTATGATGCCATTGAACAACTACGGTTTTAGTCAAAAATTTGGATTTATTGAAGACCAATTTGGAGTTTCTTGGCAATTGAATTTGAAATAGAAAACCGCTGCCACCAACGTGGACAACCCATTGCAATTGGTTGCATAGATGATGTTAAGCCATACCAAACGTTTAAAAAGATTATAAATGAAAATTAGTGCTATAATAGGTATGGTTTTTTGCTCAATTTTGTTTGAGTGCGGAACTGAAAATGATGACCGATTTATTTTCTTCCTTCACAACCGATTTTTAGAAGAACACGAATTGAATGAATTGCATCCCGAATTTGGGCGAACTGAATACAACGAAATTATTTCTGAATTTAAGAAAAGCGGACTTAAAGTGATAAGCGAAAAACGGAGTGGAAATGTTAACGCAAGAGAATACGCCATTGGCATTGTAACTCAAATTGACAGTTTAATAAAAAACGGAACAGAACCGAAAAAAATAACTGTTGTTGGGACTTCAAAAGGTGGATACATTGCTCAATATATTTCTACATTGGCAAACAATCCAGATTTAAATTTTGTCTTTATCGGGAGTTTTAGAAATAGTGATATCGAAAATATTCCCGAAATAAATTATTGTGGGAATATTTTGACGATTTATGAAAAAACAGACCCGTTTGGAGTTTCCGCTTTGGAACGGAAAAATACTTCAAGTTGCAAAATCGATCACTTCGAAGAAATTGAGTTGAATACTGGGTTAGAACACGGATTTTTATTCAAGCCCCTGAAAGAATGGATTGAACCAACCATACAATGGGCAAATGGAAATTACACCGTGAAATAAAAATGTATGGATATAACCCATAACGATAATGGTACAGTTGGGTAAGTTGATTGGCTTTCCTACAATTTGTCGCAAATCGTCTTCAAGATTAAAGTGGTGAAATTCAAAATCACACAACTTCCGAAATCTTTATCCCTAAGCGTATTTACGTTTTAGTATATCCGCTTCAATATTTTTATCAATACTTTCGCCCACAAGTTTCTGACCAATTTTCAGGAAACTGTACCAATAAATCCATACCTTTGCATCCCGTATAGCGAACACAGGAGAACCATTCATGAGCACTACAAAATATATCTTCGTTACGGGCGGCGTATCTTCATCATTAGGTAAGGGAATTATAGCGGCATCACTGGCCAAACTATTGCAGGCCAGGGGCTACCGTGTCACCATCCAAAAGCTGGATCCCTACATTAATGTAGATCCCGGAACACTAAATCCCTACGAACATGGGGAATGCTACGTAACCGACGATGGCGCCGAAACCGACCTCGACCTTGGCCACTACGAGCGCTTTTTGAATGTTCCCACCTCACAGGCCAATAATGTTACCACAGGCCGTATCTACCAGAGCGTGATCGAAAAAGAACGTCGTGGCGAATTTTTGGGAAAGACCGTACAGGTAGTACCACACATTACCAACGAGATTAAGGAACGCATCCAGATTTTGGGCAACAGTGGCGATTACGATATCGTAATCACCGAAATTGGCGGTACCGTGGGCGATATTGAGTCCTTACCCTACATAGAGGCGGTGCGCCAGTTAAAGTGGGAACTGGGCGATGACAATGCGTTGGTGATACACTTAACCTTGGTGCCCTATCTTTCTGCAGCAGGGGAACTAAAGACAAAACCCACACAGCACTCCGTTAAAACATTGATGGAGAGCGGTATAAAAGCCGATATTTTAGTGTGCCGTACTGAACATGAATTGAGTGACGACCTACGCCGAAAATTGGCCCTGTTCTGCAACGTGAAGAAGGAAGCCGTTATCCAGTCTATAGATGCTTCTACAATTTACGATGTCCCCAATATGATGCTGGAAGAGGGTCTGGATAAAGTGACGCTTCAAAAGTTGGATATGGAAGATACCAATGAGGTAGATCTTACCCACTGGAACAAATTCCTCCAACGCCATAAAAACCCTAAGGGCAATATCACCATAGGTCTTATTGGTAAGTATGTTGAACTGCAGGATAGCTACAAATCTATCTTGGAAGCCCTTACCCATGCAGGCGCCGAGAACGAAGTAAAAGTAAATGTAGTCTCCATACATTCTGAACATATAGACCCAATCAACATTTCAGAACAGTTCCACAAACTGGACGGGATACTGGTCGCTCCGGGATTTGGAGAACGTGGTATTGAAGGAAAGGTGGAAGCTGTAAAATATGCCAGGATGAACGAGATACCTTTTTTGGGAATATGTTTGGGTATGCAAATGGCCGTGATTGAATATAGCCGAAACGTCCTGGGCTGGGAAGATGCCAACTCCAGCGAAATGAGCAAACATACAGACCATCCCGTGATAAACCTTATGGAGGAGCAAAAAAATATTACCAATATGGGCGGCACCATGCGTTTGGGAGCCTGGGATTGTGCCTTGGAGGATAACAGTATTGTGAGCAGCGTGTACGAGGACGATATTATACAGGAACGCCACCGCCACCGGTATGAATATAACAATGCCTACCGCGACCAACTGGAAGCCGCAGGATTGAAAGCAACGGGAATCAACCCAAAAACAGGCTTGGTAGAAATTATTGAGATACCCGAGCACCCGTGGTTTGTGGGCGTACAGTACCACCCAGAATACAAGAGTACGGTTGCCAATCCGCACCCGTTGTTCGTTGCATTTGTAAAAGCAGCGCACGAACATTCAAAATAAACAAGACAATGTGTCGCTTTACCCTGTTAGGGCTAAGTTATTGTAAAAAAAAAGTATATAATTGGCTGTGTCTGGTTGAGTCCTTCAGCAAGCTCAGTATAAACAGGAGTAGTTAACTTCTAAGAATAGAATTGTAAGTTCAGAGAATTTCTGAATACATAAATTAAAAAAACCGTCAACTGTATGTTGGGCGGAGTTGAAATATGGAAGAAAAAAAGTTTGATAAAAATTCGTTAATCGGTTTCTTGATCATTGGTGCCATCCTGCTCTGGATGCTCTATATGAACCAAAACGAAGAGGCTAAGGAGGAAGTTACTACCGAAGAAGTTGCCGAGGAAACCAATACACCAGAGGTTAATACCAATACCAAACAAGTTACCCAGGAAGAAATAAATACTGCCTCAGCTACCGATTCTACCGCTGTGGAAGAGCTGAAGAACCGCTTGGGCTCTTTTGCCTATTCTGGGACACTGCCTTCGGCCACAGATGCCACTACCACTTTAGAAAATGATGTACTCTTATTAAAGGTGAGCAACAAAGGAGGGTACATTGTAGAGGCAATGCTCAAGGAGCATACTACTTACAATGGGGAGCAGGTATATCTTATAAAAGATGGGAATAACGATTTTAACCTTCAGTTCAATGCGGAAAACAGGCTGCTGAATAGCCGTGACCTCTTTTTTGAACCTTCTTTGACCAAAAATGGTGACAACGAGGTGCTTACCATGCGCTTAAAAGCCGGCGAAAATAAATTTATCGAGTACCGCTACGCCCTGAAACCGGGGGAGTATATGTTGGATTTCAGTATAAAATCCCAAGGGCTGGAAGGAGTCGTGGATACTTCGTCACCCATCTATATAGACTGGAAGCTAAAAGGGTTCCGCCACGCCAAGAGTATCACGTATGAAAATCGCTACTCACGTTTAACGTATGAGCACGAAAATGAAGATTTCAGCAAACTGGATCCTACCGGAGAAGATGCCGAAGTGGAAACAGACGTAGATTGGATGAATTTCCGCCAGCACTTTTTCAGCTCTATGTTGTTGACAGATGTACCCTTCAAGGAAGTAGCATTTTCTTCTACAGATTTGGTGATCGATGAAGAAGTAGACACTGTATTCACCAAGAAATACGGCGCAAAAATTTTGATCGAACCAAAAGGAGGCGCGCTTGCCGAGAATATGAATATGTACTACGGTCCAACCGATTACCAGATATTCAACGATTACGATAGAAACCTGGATGAAGCTATGCCATTGGGCTGGGGAATCTTTGGGATGATAAACAAATACATCATTATTCCATTGTTCGGGTTGTTAAGTGGCTTTTTACCGGCAGGAATCGCCATTATCGTTCTAACAATCTTGATAAAGCTGGCGCTATCTCCAGTACAGTACAAGCAGTACCTGTCGCAGGCAAAGATGAAAGTGTTAAAGCCCGAGATTGATGAAATCCGTAAGAAGCACGAAGGCAACCAGATGAAGATCCAGCAGGAGACCATGAAGCTGCAAAATATAGCCGGGGCCAGTCCGCTGAAGGGCTGCTTACCAGCGCTATTGCAAATCCCGGTGTTTTACGCGCTGTTTACCTTTTTCCCTACGGCCTTCGATCTACGACAAAAAAGTTTCCTTTGGGCCGAAGATTTGAGTAGTTACGATACTATTGCCGAGTTGCCCTTCCACATACCGTTTTATGGAGACCACGTGAGTTTGTTCCCCATCTTGGCCTCTATTGCCATTGGTGCGTATATGATTATGAGTACTGGCCAGAGTATGCAGGCACAGCAACAACCGGGAATGCCCAATATGAAATTCTTGATGTATCTCTCGCCATTGTTCATGCTGGTGTTCTTCAACAACTACGCAAGTGGACTTTCCTTATACTATCTTACGTCAAACCTTATTACCATTGGTATTATGCTAGTAATCAAGAACTACATAATAGACGAGGAAAAAATAAAGGCCCAGATACAGGTAAAGAAGAAAAAACCTAAGAAGCAAAACCGTTTTCAGCGTAAAATGGCCGAAATGATGGAGCAGGCAGAACAACAGAAAAAGGCCCAGGGAAAGAAAAAGTAATTTTTTGAAATTCCGTAGTTCGTGAATGGTATGCTTTTTGAAATTCAGTGAGTACTCATTTAATAGAATTAAAAAACTTGCGTTATCTTAAAAAGTATTTTTCTATGAAACGTATCAGCATCTTTTTCGTTTTTGCAATTCTTTCAGTAAATTTTTTGACGGCCCAAGAAGTCAATGCTTTTGACGAGGCTGGTAAACGCCACGGGGTCTGGAAAAAATACTATCCCAATACCAAACAACTTAGGTACGAAGGGCAGTTTGAGCATGGTAAAGAAGTAGGTACCTTTTCGTTTTATTGTAGTGAATGTGGCGATAAGCCTACGACCACCAAGGAGTTTAAACCCAACAGTAACATTGCAGTGGTAAAGTATTTTACCATAAAGGGAAAACTCGTGAGCGAAGGCCAAATGGAGGGTAAGCAACGAATAGGTGAGTGGGTGTATTACCAAGAGAAGTCCAACAACATTATGAGTAGGGAAAATTATGTGGACGGAAAAATGCACGGTGTACAAACCACCTATTATCCAAATGGTACCAAGACCGAAGAAGTAACCTACGAGAACGGTATAAAACAAGGCGACAACTTTTACTACTCGCCAGAGGGTGTTATGTTGAAAAAGCTTATATACCACAACGACAAACTCCATGGTCCAGCCGAATATTACGATGCAAACGGTAACATAACCATTAAGGGCTACTATAAAAACGGAAAGAAACACGGTCTCTGGCAGTACTTTAAGGACGGTGCCCTAGAGTTGGAAGAAACCTATCCCAAACCCCAAAAAAGAAACTAAGTAACCATAAAGCGAACCGATACGGCTATCGGTTTTAAGGATTTTCTTTGTGTAGAATTGTAGATATTACATCGTATTTTTGTGTCCATAATGAAAAAGAAACAGCGCGTAGTAGTAGGATTGAGCGGTGGGGTAGACTCCAGCGTGGCTGCCTATTTGCTCAAGGAGCAGGGTTATGAGGTGATTGGACTGTTTATGAAAAATTGGCACGACGATTCAGTTACCATTTCCAACGAATGCCCTTGGCTGGAAGACAGCAACGATGCTATGTTGGTAGCCCAAAAACTGAACATCCCCTTCCAAACCGTAGACTTGAGCGAGCAATATAAAGAGCGTATTGTAGATTATATGTTCCGTGAATACGAGATGGGACGCACCCCAAACCCAGATGTACTTTGCAATCGTGAGATAAAGTTTGATGTGTTTATGAAAATCGCCCTAGATCTGGGAGCCGATTTTGTTGCTACGGGACATTACTGCAGGAAATCAAGCTTTCAGAAAGATGGGCAAACCATCCACCAACTATTGGCAGGAAAGGACCCCAATAAGGACCAATCGTATTTTCTATGTCAACTATCACAAGAGCAACTCGCAAAAACCCTGTTTCCCATTGGGGAATTGTTAAAACCAAAAGTACGTGAGATTGCAGCAGCACAAGATTTAATCACTGCGGAAAAGCGCGACTCACAAGGTTTGTGTTTTATAGGAAAAGTACGCTTGCCCGAATTTTTACAACAACAACTGGCACCCAAAAAAGGAGCTATTGTTGAAATTCCTTCAGATTTTGAAGGATATAAAAAAGGAGCTGAAATTTCAGAAGAAAAAAATTTGCAAACCCTTTCAGCAAAAACCCAATACCAAAAAAATGATGGAACCGTAGTGGGAACACACCAAGGCGCCCATTATTTTACAAACGGGCAACGTAAAGGATTGGGAGTAGGAGGTACGCAGGAGCCTCTTTTCGTCATCGCTACCGATGTTGAGGAAAACATTATCTATACCGGACAGGGCAAGAGCCATCCCGGTCTGTACCGCCGCGGTCTCTTTGTAAAAAAAGAGGAAATACATTGGGTGCGTGAAGATCTAGTGTTGAAAATAGGTGAGACCATGGAGGTAATGGCAAGGATACGGTATCGACAACCGTTAGAGAAAGCCACATTACACCAAACCCGTTCGGGCCTTTATGTTATCTTTACAAAGCCCCAATCTGCCATTACCGAAGGGCAGTTCGTAGCCTGGTACAGCGGGGATGAATTATTGGGAAGCGGCGTTATTTCCTAAAAAGACAGATAAATTTTTAAAGAAAGAGAAAGATGAAAAAATTAATACTAATAGCTACTGTGTTATTTTCTGTCACAGCAATGGCACAAGAGGATGCCCTAGTGTTCTTTGCCGATAAGGAAGACGTGGCAGCCTCCATCGCAAACCCTATCACGATTTTAACACAAGAAGCCATAGACCGAAAGGCGATGCACAATACTCCCATAGATGAGCGGGATGTGCCGGTAAACGAAGACTATATCACCCAGATAAAAAACCAATCCGGAATTACCGTACACGCAAAGAGTAAGTGGTTAAATGCTGTGTATGTGCGTGGCTCCCAGAGCAACATCAATGCGCTTACAAATCTGTCGTTTGTCACGGAAGTTGAATTTGCTGACAAAGGTTTGAACTTGAGCCCATTCCAACCGCCAACCGAGGATAAATTCATTATTGAAAATCAGGAAAGTAGGATTACATACGATTATGGAGCAGCCACCAACCAAACCGAAATGCTAGCAGTAGATTTCTTGCACGAGGAAAATTTAACGGGAGAGGGAATGATCGTGGCCGTAATGGACAGTGGTTTCCCAAATGTACTTACAAACGATGCCTTTGCTGATGTGGTTTCCGATGGTCGCCTATTGGGAACCTACGATTTTGCTGAAAGACAGACCAATGTAGATGGTACCGGCTCCCACGGGGCACGGACTTTTAGTAATATTGGAGCGTTTTTGGACGGAGATGAAAATTTTGTAGGTACCGCTCCGGAAGCATCCTTCTATTTGTTCAGAACAGAGTTTGGACCTTCTGAAAACCCTGTTGAAGAAGCTTGGTGGGTTGAAGCCTTGGAACGTGCCGATAGTTTGGGTGTGGATGTGGTAAACACCTCTTTGGGCTACCAAGATTACGATAACCCCAGCTACGACCACTCTTATGAAGACCTCGATGGAGAAACAACCATAGCCGCCCGCGGTGGCAACATTGCGTTCGAAAAAGGGATGCTGCTGGTAACCTCTGCTGGGAACGATGGTGGCGGATTTACATTTGTGGCCACTCCGGGAGATTCCAAAGGGATCTTGACCATTGGCGCAGTAGACTCTAACGGAAATTATGCAAGCTTCAGCTCTATTGGCCCTACTGTGGACGGGCGCATTAAGCCAGATGTAATGGCACAGGGGCAGGATGCCGCCATCGTAAATCAGGATGGAGACGTAACCTTTAGCAGTGGAACTTCGTTCAGCTCGCCTATTATGGCTGGTGCGATAGCGTGCCTTTGGGAATATAGACCAGAGGTAAAAAACAGTACCATTATGCAATTGGTTCGGGAGTCGGCACACTTGTTCAACAACCCTACAGATGAAATGGGCTACGGAATCCCAAATTTCGAAGATGCCTACAACGCTCTAAAAACTTTGGGGATTGAAGCGCAATTACTGAAAGAAACCTTTGCTATTTACCCAAACCCAGTGACCGATGTCTTCAATGTTTCCTTCCCACAACAAACCGAAAGAGCAACGGTATCTCTGTATAATGTGTTGGGCAAGCAGGTTATGGTACAGCAAATTTCAGCAATACAGAACAAGGTAGATATTTCAGCTTTATCTGGAGGGGTGTACATAGCCAGTATTACGGCTGAAGGTGTTACCAATAACTTTAAAATCTTAAAGAAATAGTGCAAAATAAAATCACACAACTTTTCAATGTTACGTATCCCATCATCCAGGCCGGGATGATTTGGAACAGTGGTTGGCGGTTGGCATCTGCCGTGAGCAATGCGGGCGGCTTGGGTCTTTTGGGCGCAGGCTCTATGTACCCTGATGTTTTAAGGGAACATATCGTGAAATGCAAAAAAGCGACCAACAAACCCTTTGGCGTAAACGTACCCATGCTATACCCAAATTTGGAGGAGATCATCCAGATCATTATTGAAGAAGGGGTAAAAATAGTTTTCACTTCTGCGGGAAACCCAAAGGCTTACACCCAGCAATTAAAGGACAGAGGAATTACCGTGGTGCACGTGGTGAGCAGTGTAAAGTTTGCTTTAAAAGCACAAGAGGCGGGCGTAGATGCCGTAGTTGCCGAGGGTTTTGAGGCAGGAGGGCACAATGGCCGGGAAGAGACTACTACCTTTACCTTGATACCTATGGTGAAAGAGAAGATTGATATACCATTAATTGCCGCTGGTGGCATCGCCAATGGCAAGGGAATGTTGGCCGCAATGGTCTTGGGTGCCGATGCCGTGCAAGTGGGTAGCCGTTTTGTAGCTTCGGAAGAAAGTAGCGCTCACCGTAATTTTAAGAAAATGGTGGTGGAAGCCAAAGAAGGTGATACTTTGCTCACCTTAAAAGAATTGGCACCCGTCCGTATGCTGAAAAATAAGTTTTTTGAAGAGGTGATGGAGCTGTACACCAAGAACCCTACTAAAGAGCAATTGCAAGAACTGTTGGGAAGAGCCCGTGCCAAGCGTGGGATGTTTGAAGGCGACCTTGATGACGGAGAACTGGAAATTGGCCAAATAGCAGGGCTTATACACGATATAAAACCTGCTGCCCAAATAGTTGAGGAAATGGTTTCAGAGTTTGAAACTGCTAAAATAAGCATACAGGATTTATAACTGGAAAGCTCAATTCAGAAAAATTTCGTATTTATTTTATATATTGTCCCAGCATATCAGAAATACGTGGCTTACTACCTACTTACTTTTATTATTCTTGCAGCGGTCTTGTTTTTGCTCTACACCATAAACAAGATTAAGGTAGCGCGTCACCGTGGCAAAAATCTTCCGAAGAAAAATTTTTACTATGCCATGGTAGCCAAGATGTTTATGAGAGATTTGCCCGATTGAATTTTAGGATGCTGAAGCTTCAGTGGTATCACTACCTTTCTTTTGCATTGTTTGCAATATCAAGGCAATAAACATTACGAGCGCACATCCTACTAAGTTGAGCCATAAATAGGGCATTACATCCATCCACCAAACTACAACGATGATGGCTTGAGTTATCAAAGCGGCTATAAAGGTTGCATTGCTCTTTACATATTTTACGAAAAATGCAAGCAGGAACACGCCCAGCACATTTCCATAGAAAATAGAGCCAATGATGTTTACGAGCTCAATCAGGTTTTCGAATAAATTGGCAACACACGCAATCATAATGGCGACCACCCCCCATAGCATGGTGAACCAACGACTTGCACTTACATAGTGCTTATCACTCTTACCGGGTGTATTACGTTTGTAGAGATCTACAGCAGTGGTAGAGCCCAAAGCGTTCAATTCTGAAGCCGTGGAGGACATAGCGGCACTCAAGATCATGGCCAACAATAAGCCTATCAATCCCCGGGGGAGGTTGTTCAGGATAAAATGAATGAATACATAATCCTTATCGTTGGTTTCGGCATTTGGGTTCGCCTTTTTTATTACTGTCTTGGATTGTTCCCGCAACGATTCTTCTTGTTGCTGAAAGTTTTGTATCTCAGCACTCAATTGTTCTTTCTCTGAAGTAGTTGAAGCCACCGAATAATCCATCTGTGCCTCCAAAAGTTGGGCGTCTATTGCTTTTTTTTCATCCTCTAGGGCAACGTACTGCTGTGCATACTCACTTTCCATAACATCCTCGACAGCTGCGGGGTTAAAATGAAGCGGAGAAGCATTAAATTGGTAGAATACAAATACCATAACCCCAACCAATAAAATGAAAAACTGCATAGGGACTTTAAGAAAACCGTTCATTATAAGGCCCATCTGGCTTTGTTTGACAGATTTACCCGAGAGATACCGTTGTACTTGGCTCTGGTCCGTCCCAAAATACGAAAGCATCAGGAATGTTCCACCTATCATCCCGCTCCAAAAGGTATAGCGGTTCTCAAAATCGAAGGAGAAATCCAGCACTTCCATTTTTCCACTGGCACCTGCAATCTCCAGTGCTTTGGTAAAGGTGATGTCCAGTGGTAAATAATTCAGAATAAGCAAAAAGGCAAACAGCATCCCCAAAAATATAATGGCCATTTGTTGCTTTTGCGTTACGCTCACGGCTTTGGTACCGCCACTTACGGTATAGATTATAACCAGTACACCTATAATAATGTTGAGGTATAGCAAATTCCACCCCAATACCGCAGAAAGTATAATGGCAGGAGCAAAAATGGTGATACCCGCAGCCAGTCCGCGTTGCACCAAAAATAAGATTGCAGTGAGGGTACGCGTCTTTAGGTCGAAACGGGTTTCAAGATACTCATAAGCTGTAAATACGTTTAATCTATG
Source organism: Marinirhabdus gelatinilytica (assembly GCF_003353425.1). GTDB lineage: Bacteria > Bacteroidota > Bacteroidia > Flavobacteriales > Flavobacteriaceae > Marinirhabdus > Marinirhabdus gelatinilytica. The sequence goes on along the minus strand of NZ_QRAO01000003.1, from coordinate 411,842 downwards.
GTATATGGGTATGAACACCAAGCAGATGATTACCATTGCAATGGGCAACCCGAAATAGAACTGTACAAACCCCATCCCGCTATGGAAGGCTTGCCCCGGTGTAGATAAAAACGTAATGGCGCTGGCTTGCGTTGCCATGACACTAAGCCCTACTGTCCACCACTGGGCATCGTTACCACCCTTGAGGTAATCTGTTACATTTTTGCTGCCACGGGCCTTATAGGTTCCGTATAGAACTATAAAAACAAGAGTGCCAATAAGTACGATCCAATCTATCTGTTCCATTTAGGCGTAGGCTTTCATGATGTAGTAAAATAATACAATGTACCCAGCATTGAGAAGCAATACCAAGGTGTATTTCCACTTCCAGACAAATTTGTCCTTTACTTTTTCTACTACTTCGTCTGTTTGCATCATTTTAGTAATTAAGTTATTGGGTTACTTACCAACCGATAATAAATTGGCAAACAATCTATAGGCACCGGGCACACCTGCGGGCAGTTCCCTAAAAAAACTAAGGCCAGTGTAAATATAGTGTCCTTTTCCATAGGAAGCTACCAGGAGCGACCCCTTGCTCTCGCCATAACCCTTATCTTTCATAGCTAGGATGGGCTTAAAATTTTCATCCCACTCACTGGGAAAATAGAGACCGCGTTCTTGCACCCAGCCTTCAAAATCGGTTTGGGTAATCGTGTTGGGATTGTTCAGGACAGGATGGTTGGGAGCTAAAATCCTTACCTCGCTAAACTCGTCCGTCACACGCTCACGGGACAAGGTGATAGGATAGGGGGCAATATCCTTGGTGACCATCCTATGCGCTGTGTTGTACTGTAATAGCAATGTCCCGCCATTTTCAACATAGTTGTTCAATTCGGTTTGTTTAAAGGCAAGGTCTGGTACGGTATTGTATGCGCGTATTCCCACTACAATGGCATCGTATTGGTTTAGGTTGCTGGCGATAATTTCAGAAGGGGCTATTGTGGTCACGCTGTAACCAATCTCCCGTAAACTCTGCGGAATAGCATCCCCAGCTCCTTCAATATATCCTATATGTTCACCTTTCTTTTCAATATCAATACGTACAATTTTTGCTTCTGAAGGCAATAACACCCGTTGAAATGGAATATGGTCGTAGTCTATAGTTACCAGTTCCTTTTCAAAAAACTGGTCGCCCATTTGTGCCAAAACATTCAAATAGCCTTCACTTTGCTCCTTTGGAGGTGTTACTGTAAACTGAAGTGTTTGCGATTGTCCTTTTTTATCAATATTGAAAACTCCTTGCGCTGGCGCAACCTCCCAGCCTTTGGGGTGTTGCAAGGTGACCGAACCCGTAACGTTATCTCGTCCCGCTGTTACGGTAACAGGTACCACTCTAGAAGCTTCCGAAGAAAAAATCAAAACTTTTTCCGGGATGCTTGTAGTTACCGCTGGCAATACTTCCAAGGGTTGGTACACCTCGCCTTTTACGGGATCGGTATATTTATAGACTACATCCCGAGTGACCGGAATTTCTGTTCGGCTTAGCTGAAGCTCAAATACGACTTGCTCCGGAGCTGGTGTTTCAGGAAGCCCAATCATATTTTCAGGGGCTTTGTACATGCCCAATGTTCCTTTCTGGCTGAGCCAGTACGGTGCTGAAACTTTTGAGGCCGAAGAGGTGATAGTCATCTGAAACTCCTTTTTTTCATTGGGTTGCAGCGTTTCACCAACAGCCAAAAGAACTTTACCATTGGAGTTTTTAATACTGTTGATGGTTACGGGATAGTCACTTCGGTTAATGGCTTCAAAAGTTGCTTCGTAGCTTCCGTTGGGGTTTATGGTGTTTGTATTTGCCACGGCCTCCAAGAAGATACCGCCACAATCCAAGATGAGGGTTTCTAGTTGCTTCAGTTTAATCTCCCGCCAATGGTCGTTATTTAGTTGTTTCACGAGTTCATAAGCCCGTGTAAGCTGTGGCAACATAGCCGAAGGATTTGTAAAGTTGAAATTTTCTTCCAGCGGATTCAAGATCGCGCCAATGGCCGCACCTCCTTCCAGCCTATTCCAAGAGGTGTCAATACCATCAAATAGATTGGATTTGTCTTTGGGGAAGTCACCCTTTAAAAATTCCAGATATTCGGTTTGGTTGCCACGGGAGCCAGTGCTCCCAAATCCTTGCGACTTGTGCATACTTCGGCTCAGTGAGGCTATTTCACCATTGGAAAGACCCAGGGCGGGATAATAATTACCAGTTTGTACTTCAACCAGCTTGCTTTTATCTGCTTTTTCAAAATTTTCCCTGCTTCCATAGAACCACCACGAGGTATTAAAGAACAACCGTTTGGGTTGCCAAGTGCCAAAAGTCTTGGCAGAGGTTGGATATTTTGTAGGATTGTCCAGCAAATCGAACGCCTCTACGCTCAACATCGCGCTGGCTGTATGGTGCCCGTGTGTGCTCCCGGGATTGCGGTGGTTGAAGCGATTAACGATCACGTCTGGTTTAAATTTTCGGATGGCACGTACCACATCCCCCAATACTTCTTCTTTGTTCCAAATGTCCAGGGTTTCGTCAGGATGTTTTGAGTAACCAAAATCGTTAGCTCGGGTAAAGAGCTGCTGGCCACCGTCTGTCCTTCTCGCCGCCAATAGTTCTTGGGTACGAATCACGCCCAAAAGTTCCCGTATCTCTGGCCCCACAAGATTTTGTCCGCCATCGCCCCGTGTTAAGGAAAGATAGGCTGTTCGTGCCTTTACATCGTTAGCCAGATAAGAGATAAGGCGGGTGTTTTCGTCATCGGGATGTGCTGCGATGTATAGTGCGGAGCCTACAAAGTTTAATTTTTGAAGGTTATGGTAAATTTCTGAAGCTGTGGGTTTGGCAGGTTGTTGTGCAAATAGCGAAGTAAAGCCAACTACAAAAAGTAGTAGTAAAATAGGTTGTTTGTTGCGCATTGAGCTATGTTTTTCTAGGCAACCAAATATACCGAAAATGAACCCTTGCATTAATCTATTGGCTGTTCTTTAACATTTTTATCGTCTTCCTTTTCGGCTGTTTCGGGATGGAACAATTCATCTACCAACCCAATCTCTTCGGGCTTTAGCACGCTCACCCCTTTTTGGAGGATCAAACTATTGGGATAGGTTATGGTTTCGCCTTTTTCAGTTTTAATGATTACATGGAAGGTCTTTATATCGTCTATAATGCCTTCGTAACTATGCTCTTTATCGTGGATTTTTATGAAGTCGCCAATTTTATAGGGAAATATGAAAAACATAATAATACCGCTGGTAATATTGCTAAGGATAGACCACTGTGCAAAAAAACCGATACCTATCACGGCAAATACTGAAAGAAATACCGAGCCAAAATCCTGAAAATCCACACCCCAAATAATGATGAGCGAAAGGGCAAGTAAAAACAGGGTTGCATAATTTATATGCTTAACAATAAGTCCGGTGCGGTGTTCTACACGTTCGTATTTATTTGCAAAACGCCGTGTTATGGAAATTAGGATAAACCGTAGCACTACCAAAAAAACAATAACGCATATAGACTGTATGCCGTGAGTGTAAAGAAAGTTGCTCATAATTATAACCCTAAAGAATCTCGTAGATGTTCAAATGTAGTATTATTTTGCTTCCAATAGGCGGTATTTATACGTTTCATTTTTTCTGCCGAAGTCACCAAACCGTTTTCGTGGGTCTCTTCCCAGCGTTCAATAGTATAGGGAGGAGTACTGCTGAAATAGAGCTTCAGTTTTCGCTTTAAGGAAGGATAGCTTACTGTGTACCTTGAAATAGAATCGCCCACCATAATTTCTCCTGTTGCTTCGTGTGCGGCAATATCCTTATGGTTCATCCTGAAATATTCAAAAGGGGGTAGCATAGTGAAGTCGCCCGTAGGTAGCTCTTCGGGGTTGATACGGATATAGTTCCACAAGTCGCTTTCCAGCCATGTTTTATCCAATGAAATTTCTTGGTCTGCTTCTCCTTGGAAATAGGAATGTGACTGTATCTCAAAATTTGCTCTATTGTTCAATTGTACGTATACCTGTCCGCACCATTCCTGCACAGAGTGCGATATTTTAATGGCGCTGTTCTGGCTGTTTGTGGGTGTAAATGTACTCGTCATTACCGAATAGGGATAAATACCCGTTATGTAATTCTTGGTCTGGTTCAGCTTAAGGACAGGGATGTTTCCTTCAGCAGCAATATTGGCCTTTACTTGTTCTCTGGGGAGAAATTCTTCGGTCACGAAAACATTCACGGCCGTGCCTTCACGCAATTCACCATACCGTTCTTGGGAGAGTTTGTAGGAAGTGATCTCGGCAGTGCCGTTGTACCAATACTCCTTGAATTCTGGGGAAAGCGACCGACTTTTATCCTTTGAGGGGATTTCCTTTGCAGTGTTCTGGCTATTAGGGATGAGGTTTCCTTCAGAGTCTTTGCAGGAGGTGATTACTAACATTGTTACAAGCAGTAAAACTGTTGTGGTCTTCATTGGAATGGATTTTAATCAAAGGTAAAGAAAATCAGTTTGAGGAGAGTTCCAGTAACGTTTTATAAACTAAGCGTGTTGGCAGCCCCATCACGTTAAAATAGCTACCTTCCAATTTCTCGATACCAATGTAGCCCAGCCATTCCTGCACCCCATAACTGCCTGCTTTATCGTAGGGTTTGTGGGTAGTGATGTAGTAGTGTATTTCCTCTTCGGTGAGTTCCTTGAACCACACTTTGGTACGGTCGTTTACAACTTTCTGGAAATCCTTTCCCGTAAAGCAAACCGAAGTGAACACCTCGTGCATGGCACCGCTCAAATCTCGCAACATTGCTTTTGCGTGGGCTTCATCCCTAGCTTTTTCAATAGGTTTGCCGTCTTTCCAGACAATGGTGTCGCTGGTGACCAAAATATCGTTCTCCTTTAAATCGTTAAATACCGAAGCCTTCAATTTTGAGAGGTAGTCGGTTATTTCAGCTTCTTTCAGGTTTGGGTCGTATACTTCGTTTACAGGGCGTACGTCAATTGTAAAATCGAGATCCAATTCCTTGAAAAAATAATGCCTGCGTGGCGAACCCGAGGCTAGGATGAGATTGTGGTTTTTCAGTTTTTCTTTTAGCATTTTTTTGTTGTGGGTTGTGGGTTTTCAGTTGTCTGTTTTCGGTTGTGGGTTGTGGGTTTTCGGTTGTCGGTTGTCTGTTGTGGGTTGTCTGTTGTGGGTTGTCTGTTTTCGGTTGTCGGTTTTCGGTTGTGGGTTGTCTGTTGTGGGTTGTCTGTTTTCGGTTTTCGGTTGTCGGTTGTGGGTTGTGGGTTGTCTGTTGTGGGTTGTCTGTTGTGGGTTGTGGGTTTTCGGGTTTTTCTTGATCTTGCTTCTTAACGTAATATCAAAAATTTAAAATTTCAGCAAAAAAGGGAAGTGAGCATACTCCCGTGAACATTGTTAATTTTAAAACTGTAGACAACATTTTGTAATCGGTAGCACTTTCAGCATGAAATACCTTGATGCAAAAATAGAGAACTGGTGCGGCTATTAAAAAAACAAAATAGGCTGCTACCCAAGTAAACTGGTATAAAAAATCATACGCGAACCAAAGAATGGCCAATAGCATAAAAACGCCCAATACAAATAGAATGTTCCTCACGCGGTTCCTGCCCAAAAGGATGGGGAGGGTATTACGACCCCCTTTTTTATCGCCGTTTATATCCTGCACATCTTTTACGATCTCACGAACAAGATTGAGATAAAAGGCACTGCCAGCGTACCAAAGGATGGTTTTGGCTGCCATGTTCTGTGAGTCCATCAGCTCTGTTGTGATGGCTGGATACATGTCGAAAATGATTAGCACGATAAGCCCCATCGCTACCAAAAATGAAACTGTTAGGTTTCCCACCAACAGAATAGTTTTCAAGTATAGTGCATAACTATAGAGCAGTGCCGAGATAATGATAAAAACCGCTGCCAAGCCAGGATGCCCCAACCTATTGGCCAGTACGAACCCTGCTACTACTCCCAGGATATTGAGCACTATATAAAAGGTATAAGCTGTTTTTTCTGAAATTTTACGACCTACGAGTACGTTATCCGGTTTGTTGATAGTGTCTATCCCTACATCCTGGATATCGTTTATAACGTTACCCGCAGCAGCAATACAGAGCGTGGCAACGACCAGCAGACCAAAACCAAAACCACTCATTGCCAGTGGGATCCCCAAAGGCTCCAAAAAACCGTATTTGAGTATGCTCTGCACCAACAGTAGGAGCAGCAAATTATTGGGTCTGATGATTTTTAGGTACGCCACTTTTGGAATTTGTTTAGGGTACTTCCATTAATCGTACTTGGCACTCACAGATTTTTTAGAAATCCATTTACCCTGTACTTTCAACACTTGCTCAATAATGTCTCGCACACAACCTTTACCGCCGTTTTTGTGGGAAATATATTTGCTGAGTTCCTTGATTTCTGGCACGGCATCCTGAGGGCAGCAGGGCAGTCCAACTTCCTGCATGACATAAAAATCCGGAATATCGTCGCCCATGTACAGTGCTTGTTCGGGGGTAAGGTTGTTATCCTTTAAATATTGTTTTAGTGTAGCGGTCTTTTGGTGGGTTCCTAAATGTATATCGGTAATTCCCAGTCCCTGTAGGCGTTTGCGAACTCCCTCGTTGGAACCACCGCTTATAATGCAAATATGGAATCCTTGGTCCACAGCGGTTTTTAGGGCATATCCATCCTTTATATTCATCGTACGGAATAACTCGCCTTGGGTATTCACTTGTATGGTACCATCGGTAAGGACTCCGTCCACGTCAAAAACCAAGGCTTTAATGTTGCTGAGGTATTCTTTATAACTTTTTTCCATAGTATTATTTAATTTAAACCATATAGTCTACTGCGTACTATTGCTATGGGGAATACAATTGCCCGACGCACTAACCACTATTCTTTATCGATTCGGTAAGCTTCTCATACAACTCCCCGTATTCACTGTCTTTCAACAGTTTTAAATGTTTTTCTATTGTTTTCTTGTCGTTTCTTTTTGCAGGACCGGTTTGTGCTTGGGCAGGGGGAAGGCGTTGTACTTTGCGGGCAGTCTCGGTAATCAATGGTTTCAGTATATCGAAATCCAGCCCATTTTTCTTCGTAATCGTTTCTGCAATTTGGTACAGATGGTTGCTAAAATTATTTACAAACACAGCCGCAACGTGTAATTTTTCTCTTTCTTCTGAAGAAATTTCCACCACCTTTTCAGAAACTGCGCTTCCAATGGTCTTCAGCAATGCTAGGTCGGTTTTTTGTTCCGCCTCAATACAGATAGGGATACTGCTGAAATCTACTTTTGTATCCTTGCTGAAAGTTTGCAGTGGATAGAACACCCCACGCTTGTTGTTTTCTGAAAGGACATCCATACGCACGCCGCCCGAGGTGTGCACCACAAACCTACCGTTGAATGGGAGTACTGCGGAAAGGTTACCTATTGCCTGATCGGGAACGGCAATGATGTATACATGGGCCTCAACAAGTTTTGAAGTGTCCTGGCATTGGGGGATTTGGAGGGTTTCTATAAAGTTCCGGTTGTAGATTTGCACTACCTTCACCTTTTCAGAAGCACTGAATGCCTTGTAAAGGTGCTGTCCTACATTACCGAAGCCCAAGAGTACTACCGTTGTCATAGAGCGAAGGTACGCAACAGATTTTTGAAATCATAAATTCCAAAAATCAAATTCTAAAACCAGCAGATTATTTTGTAATTAAATTCATTTTAGAAACGGTACTTAAGCCTCAGATTTTCGTTATTTTTGCAAAAAATTTGCCCGATGCAAAAAAAATTGGCCGCTTTCCTCTTTTCTACTCGCCTTACCGCTGTTCTTTTTATTGTTTTTGCCGTCGCCATGGCCGTAGGAACATTCTTGGATGCTTCATCTGAGACTTCACCAACGCCCTATTCGCGAGAGCTCATTTACAATGCATGGTGGTTTGAGGCCATTATGGTGTTCTTTGTGATCAATTTTTTGGGGAACATTTTCCGTTTCAGATTGTATAAGAAGGAGAAATGGGCCACACTTACCCTGCATTTATCCTTTATCTTGATTTTGGTCGGGGCTTTTGTTACCCGTTACATTGGGTACGAAGGGCGAATGAGCATACGGGAAGGCGCTACGGAAAATACGTTTCTTTCAGAACACGCCTACCTCACTACGTTTATCGATGGTGACTATATGGTAGATGGCGTTGCACAACGCCGTGTGCTGGAACCCAGGAAAATGAATCTTTCTGAACGCTTGGATAACAATTTTACCATTACAACCGACTATAACGGAACCCCCGTTACCATAACGTATCAGAATTTTATAGATAACGCCAAGGAAAGCCTCGTAACCGAAGTAGATGGTAAAGAATACCTGAAAATAGTTGAAAGTGGAGGCGGCGAAAAACACGACCATTGGCTGGAAATGGGACAAGTAGCCAATATCCACAACATTCTTTTCGCACTGAACAACCCTACCGAAGGCGCCGTAAATATTACCTATAACAAGGAAGACGGTAGCTACAGTATTTCTTCACCTTTTGAGGGTACCTATCTCAATATGGCAGAACTGAGTGCCGCAGGAATACAACCCGGGCAAATGACGGGGAATATGGACCAGTTCCACAGACCTTTTGTGAAGGATAGCGTACAGCCGTTGCTATTGCGCTCCCTCTATAACTTGGCCGAAATGCAATTTGTAATCCCTAGTCCCGTAGTACAGGGAAGACAAGGAATAGTAAAGGCCGAAGGATTGGAAAAAACGAACAAGAGCGGTCTTGTATTGGACGTTAGCTCTGGTGGTGAAACCAAGACTATAGAATTGCTGGGCGGGATAGGAACCGCTCCGGACCCCAAAAAGGTAACCGTGAATGGCTTGGACGTGTATCTTACCTACGGAAGCAAGGAATACGAACTTCCCTTTAGCATCACCCTTCGCGATTTTATTGCTGAAAAATATCCCGGAACCGAAAAGAACTATAAATCCTTTAAAAGCAAACTTACCGTTAGCGACTCCGAAACCGAGTTTTTCGATACCGAGGTGTTTATGAACAACGTTTTAGACCACAAGGGCTACCGTTTTTTCCAAGCCAGTTTCGATCCAGACGAGAAAGGTACCATCCTCTCCGTGAATCACGATGCTTGGGGAACCTGGATTACCTACATAGGTTATTTTCTATTATACATAGGTTTGATGGCCATCTTGTTCGTGAAGGGTTCCCGCTTTGGTTCCTTAAAGCGAATGCTGGATAATGTAAAATCTAAAAAAGCAAGGCTAACGGCTATTTTGGTGTTGTTCTTTGGATTGGGAATGCAGGCACAGCAAACCAACCACGCCCATACAAAGGTTAAAAAAGAACAATTAGATAGTGTTATAAAAGCAAACGTGGTAGACAAGGCACACGCAGCTAAGTTTGCCGAGCTGGTGATACAGGATAACGGCCGTATGAAACCCGTACACACCTATGCCAGCCAATTGTTACGTAAAATAAGCCGAAATGACACCTACGAAGGTCTGGATGCAAACCAGGTTTTTCTTTCCATGACAGAGTTTCCACGTGTTTGGGTTGAAGTACCCTTGGTAAATTTAAAACGCGGTAACGATAGCATTAGAAAAGTACTGGGCGTTCCGGTTGATACCAAAAAAATAAGTCTGTTGGATTTGTTTGATGAAAAAGGCGTGAACAAGTTGGATCCTTATCTGGAAGCAGCCACTGCAAAAAACAATCCTAACCAGTTTGAAAAAGATTTTGTAAAAACCTATGAGAATGTATTCTTACTGAACCAGGCTTTGAGCGGAAGCATTCTAAAAATCTTCCCAGTTCCTAACGACCCGGGTAATAAATGGGTGTCTTATCTGGAATTGGGGGAAGCCAATTTTACGGGTGAAGAAGCAGCAAACGTTCGGAATATTCTCCCTGCTTATTTCCAGAGTTTGCAGGAAGCACGAAAGACAGGAGATTATTCGCAGGCCGATGCACTCTTGGAGGGAATCAATAAATTTCAGCATAAGTTTGGGGGGGAAGTGATGCTTTCCGACAATAAGATAAAAGCTGAGATCCTTTATAATAAAGTGGATATTTTTAACAGGCTTTATAAATATTTTGTCCTCGTTGGAATTTTAATGTTCACGTTTATCATCTTCCAGATTTTTAAGGAGGGTAAAGTCTTGAACACGCTTGTAAAGGTTTGTAAATACACAATTTGGGCCTTCTTTGTCCTAATGACACTTGGTCTTGCTGCAAGATGGTATATTAGTGGTCACGCACCCTGGAGTGATGCCTACGAGAGTATCATATACGTTGCTTGGGCAACAGTATTCTTTGGCCTGGCCTTTGGGCGCAAGAGTAATTTGACCATTGCCAGCACCGCTTTTGTAGCAGCAATTATCTTGTGGGTGGCCAACCAGAATTGGCTGGATCCCTCTATTGCCAACTTAGTGCCTGTTTTGGACAGTTATTGGTTAATGATACACGTAGCGGTTATTGTGGCAAGCTATGGCCCGTTTACCCTTGGAATGATTTTGGGAACCACTATTTTGTTGCTTATTTTATTGACCAATGAGAAGAACAAACCCAAAATGGACCTAAACATAAAAGAGCTTATCATCATTACTGAAATGGCGCTAACTGTAGGGCTGGTAATGCTCACCATAGGAAACTTTTTAGGCGGACAATGGGCCAACGAAAGCTGGGGGCGTTATTGGGGTTGGGACCCAAAGGAAACTTGGGCACTCATTAGTATAATGGTATATGCCTTTGTAATCCACGCTAGATTGGTACCGGGGCTGCGTGGTAAATGGACCTTTGCCGTATTCTCCATTTTTGCATACGCCAGTATCATGATGACCTATTTTGGGGTGAACTTTTACCTCACTGGATTACACAGCTACGCCAGTGGTGATGTACCGGTGACACCTACTTTTGTTTACTATCTAGTTGCCTTTTTTGTGATATTGAGTGGGGTTTCTTACTTGAAATACAAGAAGTACTATATAAAAAAAGGATAGCCAAATAGCCATCCTTTCCAATATACGTTATTTTTTTAGTTATAAAGATAATCCGGTTGGCTGTCCAATAGGCGGTAATCTTCCTGTACATGCTCCCCGATCTCTAGTTTTTGATAGAGTTCTTTGGTAAGTTCTTCTACATCGGCTTCGGTGATTTTTAACTTGCGGGCAATTTTTGGGTTTTCCTTGCCCTCGCTTATATACTGTAATAATTTTATTTCCAGACCGTCCAGGTCGTAGTGCATGATAAGGTTTTCTAGATAGACGTCCTCCATTAATTTTATGGCGCTCTGTCTGTTCAACGTTTCTTGTCTTTTTAGGAAAATACGCATTTCGGTCTGGCGCATCTCGTGTTCTTCCTTAATGGCACGCATACGGTATACAATAGCATAGGTAAGTATGAGCATTTCCACCAATCCGGCAATTTTAATATGTATACTTTCTGTAGAGAGGAAGTGTACACCAAGATTTTTCAGAATAAAGAAATCGACAGCAAAAAGCAGGGGGATAAAACTAGCTATGGCATAAAACTTAGCATAGTTCTTTCCACTGAACAACGCCACGCTCACCCCAAAATAACACACTAAAACCGATATAGACACAAAGTTTGCTGTGTATGCAAGCACGACACTATTGGTAACTAACGCTACCACAGTAAGCAAACCTCCTATTGCAATAAGGGGGTAGGTTACTAGTTTTAATTTTGGAAAAAATTCTTTGAGACTCAAGTAATTGGCCGCAAACAGTGCGCTACTACCCATAGCAAACCATAACAATAACGATTGTACCAAAAATGGGTTGCTGGGCGCTGGGATGCCAAATAGGTTATGTAGCCCATCGTTAAAGAAGAACACCAAGGTAATTCCTACAAGCGTAACTGAATAGAAAAAGAATAGTTTTTCTTCGAATATAAAATAACACACAAGGTTTATGAGCAACACCATACAGGCAAATCCATAGTACAAGCCTTGTAGAAAAGATGTTTTTGTATCTGTTGAGGCTACATATTGTAATGTTTGATAATTTTCTGAAAATTCTGTTTCAGCGGCAGCAGAACCTTTAGAATAATTGTAGGAATTTTCTTCAAACGAAGCATTTTCATAATGTGTCACATAATTCAATCCAACAAGATTGGGACTGTTTATTATGGTTGCATTTGTCGAAAGATTATTAGCAGTAGTTGCATTGGTAAAAATTGCTTCTTTGCTGTTGGAAATATGTTTAAAATACTCGTAATCAGCATTTTTAGTTTTTAAAACAATAGGTTTAGATTTGGCTTGGATACACGAGGGAGCCAAGAAAAATGCAAGAAAAAGACACCATAATGCGGGGTGAAATAGTAGTCTCATAGTTAGTAGGTTTTATAAATTTGGGTAGTCCAATATACATAAAATTTACATTTCAACTAACTTTTTTGCATTTAATCGATAAAATATAGGTTTTTTTAAAGTTTAAGATTTATTATAAAAAAACTCCTATCGTTAAATAGGAGTCCTAAAATAGAAAAAGGTCTAATTATTTATTACCAACCATATCTTCAGGCTTTACCCAAGCGTCAAATTCTTCGGCTGTCAAATAGCCTAGGTTTACGGCTTCTTCTTTTAGGGTGGTTCCATTTTTATGCGCAGTATTGGCAATTTCGGCAGCTTTGTAATACCCAATCTTTGTGTTCAGTGCGGTAACCAACATCAAAGAGTTGTTCAGCATTTTTTGGATCACTTCGGTATTTGGTTCTATTCCCTGTGCACAATGCTCGTCGAACGAAACACAGGCATCGCCAATAAGTTGTGCCGACTGCAAGATATTGGCCGCCATTACAGGTTTAAACACATTGAGTTCGTAGTGTCCTTGCATACCACCAACGCCTATGGCAACATCGTTACCCATTACCTGGGCACATACCATTGTCAATGCTTCACATTGCGTGGGATTTACTTTTCCGGGCATAATAGATGAACCTGGTTCGTTCGCGGGAATGGTTATCTCTCCTATTCCGCTACGAGGACCGCTGGCCAGCATTCTAATATCGTTTGCGATTTTGTTCAAGGAAACGGCCAATTGCTTTAATGCCCCGTGACTTTCTACTATAGCATCGTGGGCCGCAAGGGCCTCAAATTTATTTTCTGCGGTAACAAAAGGGAGCTCGGTAAACTTTGCGATGTATTCTGCAACTTTTACGGCATATCCTTTTGGAGTATTGATGCCGGTCCCTACTGCGGTTCCTCCCAGAGCAAGTTCAGAAAGATGTGCCAAGGTATTTTTCAAAGCCCGCAATCCGTGATCGAGCTGCGATGCATACCCACTAAATTCCTGGCCCAAGGTGAGGGGAGTAGCGTCCATTAAGTGGGTACGGCCTATTTTTACAACGTCCTTAAAATCTTCCGATTTTTTCACAAGGGTTCTGTGCAATTGCTCCACCCCGGGAATGGTAACCTCTACAATTTTTTTGTAGGCAGCGATGTGCATTCCGGTTGGGAACGTATCGTTACTGGACTGGCTTTTGTTTACATCGTCATTGGGCTGTAGGGTTTTGTCGCCTTCGCCAATGGTTTTGCCAGCCAATTGGTGGGCACGATTGGCAACTACTTCGTTTACGTTCATATTACTCTGTGTCCCAGAACCTGTTTGCCAGATTACCAACGGAAACTGCTCATCGTGTTTTCCGGCTAAAATTTCGTCACAGGCGGTAGCAATGAGGTCTCTTTTTTCTTCAGAGAGAACACCCAGTTCGCAATTTGTGTGAGCGGCCGCTTTCTTTAAATATGCAAAGCCATACACCACTTCCAGCGGCATAGTTGCTGCAGGGCCAATCTTAAAATTATTGCGGGAACGCTCTGTCTGGGCGCCCCAAAGTTTATTGGCGGGTACCTTTACCTCGCCCATGGTGTCTTTTTCTATTCGGTATTCCATTGTGGGTATATTTTAGGTTGCAAAAATACAAAATTGGTAAGGGTGTTTAAAGCGCAGGGTTGTTTAATTGTTGTTTATAAATAGGAAAGTTTTATTGTTTTTTCTGAAAAAACCTTTTTATCTTTGCCTCATCATTTCAAAAAGACACACGTTATGTTCGACTTTGACCAATACTTAGGATTTTTAGCATTCTTGACCATTTTGACCATCGGGTTTTGGTTGATGATTTTTTTGGTGTCTTTTATCCCGTATTGGATTGGTGGTGCCTTGATAGAAAACTTCAAAATGAAACGTGAGGCGAAAAGAAAAGAACGAGAGGAAAATTTATAACCCTATAAATACATAAAAGAAAAGGAGCTCCATGTGGGCTCCTTTTTTTTGTTTTATCAATCCTCCTTCCTCTGAAGGTGTAGGAATACTAGAGGTCCTAGATTCCTTTAAGATCCACCAAAATCACCATCATCCTCGAAGTCCCCATTGTCACGGCCACCACGCTGTCTCTGTTTTTTCTGGTTGAAACGGTAGGTAAATGTTAGGTTGAACTGTCGCTCCCTCCATTGGAACTCACTATCGGAAATAAACGAATCGGTTTCGGTGTGGGTAATCCGCTTTCTGCTGTTGAATAGATCACTTACGTTAAAGCCTATGGTTGCATTCTCGTCCATAATATCTTTACTGAAAGCCAGGTTTATACTCAGTATCCCTTCGGTTTCAGACTGGGCATCATTTCTAGGGCCACGATAAAATGCCGTAGTCTGCCAATCGATTTTTGAAGGGAGCGTAACCTTACTGCTTCCGCGAGCAAACCAACTGTTGTTCACTGTTCCGTAGTCTACACCGTTAAAGAAACCTTCGGTCTTGAAACGGAAAAGATTAAAGCTACCATTTAAACGTAACCATTTTGCAGGGTTGTAAAGTATGCCTGCCTCAAAACCATAGCGTTCATTTGTTGCAAGGTTAATAGGGATGGTCCTGATGATAGGTACTCCGTTAGATGTTACTTCTCCAGTGTCCTCGCTCACACGCTCAAAAGCATCGGTCTCTCGCTGATAGTAAATAGAAGAGGTAAGTGTTAGTTTTTGCCAACGCTTAAGGTATCCAAGGTCAAACGCATTGGCAAAGGCGGGGCGCAAGCTGGGATTTCCCTGGAATACATTGGCCTCGCTGCTACGGGAGGGGAAGGGGTTTACAAAGAATCCTCTAGGTCTGTTTATCCTCCTGTTATAGCCCAAGGTTACGTTTTCACGTTCTCCCAGTTCGTATACCAAGTTTACAGTTGGGAACAACTCTGTATAGCTATTGTCAAAATTTACGTCAAAATCGTCGTTGGTGGTAATGTCCTCGCCTGTTACGTTACCTATAAGTTGGGTATCTTCCAGACGTAAGCCAAGTAAAAACGAAAATTTCCCAAATTTGTTCCCGTATTGGGTATACAGTGCATTTACGTTCTCCTCGTACACAAACACGTTGGAGAGGCTGTCGTTTCTTATAAAAGGACCACCGGTTTCCAACTGTTCGGTCAATAGATAATCTGTGGTGGTCTTTTCGAAAGTGCCTCGGTAGCCTGCTTCAAATTGCGCATTTTCGCCTATGGGCAGCACATAATCTGCTTGTACCAAATATTCGTTTTGGTCTTCTTTCTGGGTAATAAATTCTGAAGGCAACAATGCTGTGGCTGGAAAGGTATTGAACTCGTCGATCAACGAGGTTTCGGTTTCCCTATCATCTTCGGCCTGAAGGTCTATAGTAAGTTTATGGCCATCGTCGCTAAAATTGTTTACATAGTTCAATGAAAACTGAAGGCTGGTGTCCTCTTCGGTTTCAGTCTCAATACGGCTACGCATTACGGCAAGGGCATTGGCGGCATCAAACTCGCTCGTTAAGTTTGTGGTTAAATCCTCATCGTCTCCCAGGCGTAAAAATCCTGAAGCTGTAATCGATGAATTTTCAGTCAAAAAATACTCAATCCCTAAATTGGTGTTGAAACCTCTATTCAACCTGTCGTAATCTCTATCTTCAATAACCAGCGGATTGGAGGCATTTGCATTAAGGTACTGTGTTTCAAAAAGCGCATTTCCGGGCGACTCCCGATAGCGAATACCTGTGGTGTTGAATATATTGAACTTATCGGTCCTAACATTTATATTGCCCGTAATCCCACTGCTTAGCGGGACACCCAGATTCACCTGTACGGAACCGTTAAGCCCCAATGTTTTTTCCTTTTTTAGGATAATATTCAGGATTCCTGCAGTACCCTCTGCATCGTAACGTGCCGAAGGGGACGTAATCACCTCCACACGTTCAATGGCTTCAGCAGGTAACTGTCTAAGCGCATCGGTGCTTCCAAAGCCTGCAATGGCACTGGGTTTTCCATTTATTAAAATACGTACGTTCTCATTTCCACGTAGGGCAATGGCTCCTTCAACATCTACCGTAACCGAAGGTACGTTGTTCAGGGCATCGCTCACGGTGGCACCACTGGTGGTAAGGTCTTTTCCTATATTGTATACTTTTTTGTCTAGGCGTACCTGTACTTCGGTAGTCTCGGCGCGCACCACTACCTCGTCCAAACTTTCAGAATCCAAAGAAAGGTATACTGTGGGCAGTGTAGTGTTGCTTTGGAGGTTTTGGTTGGGTTTTTCAATAGTTTTATAACTAATAAACTCATATTTTACGGTGTAGGTCCCGGCTGGGATTTCAATTGCAAAATTTCCATCCATATCTGTTATGCCACCTTCTACAGTTTTCCCCGCGGGGTCCACAAACGAAACGGTTGCATATTCTAGTGGGTAATTGGTACCTTGCTCTAGGACCTTACCTTTTGCGGTAATGGTATTTTGTGCAAATAAAAAGCTACTGCTAAGTAGTGCTACCAGGACAATATGTATTTTCATGAGTTTTGTTTCGGGTTTAGACTGCGAAAATACAATTGGGTTTAGGCGAGAAAATGTAAAGTTTTGTTAAATAAAAACCATACAATTATAAAATACCGTGGATGTTTTCTGGAGGTCTACCTAGCACAGCTTTTGCTCCTTTTACAACTATTGGGCGCTCTATTAGTTTTGGGTGTTGCGCCATTGCCGAAACTATTTGCCCCTCGTTCAATTGCTTGCCCTTGTAGTTTTCTTTCCAGACGGCTTCGTTCTTCCTCACCAGTTCCTCGGCCAAGATACCCAGCTTTGAAATGATTTCTGAAATTTCTGCCTCGGAAAGTGGCGTGTCCAGGTATTTTACTACTTTAAATTCCTTTCCGCTTTCTTCAAGAATGGCAAGACCTTGTCTGGACTTGCTGCAACGTGGGTTGTGGTATATGGTGATCATTTTTTTGAAAATTTAGAGATTGTGTCTTGGTAACTCTTTTAATTCTGAAATATAATCCATTTGCAAATCTTCGTGCAATCCAGCTATTTTCTTTTCAATTAGAGCGAGTTGCCTTTCATACAACTGAAGCATGGTCTTGCTACGTTTAACACTATTGCTATAGTGAATCATCTCATCGCAAAAGTGAAGCAGCAGTGCTACCTCTGTTTCCTTTACCGAAGAATAGCGGATAAACTTCTTGGTCTCCCGCAGTATCTTGCGTATGCGTTTTTTGGTCCGGTAAAAATTGGTGGCGGGTATTTCTTTGAACTGTTGGGTAATAAAATCCTTTACCTCTTCCACGTAACTATCCTCGTGGTCTGCCTCAAATAGCAGGTAGGTAAGGAGCTCCTTGTTCTCTTTCTTGAAACGGGACAACCGCAAGCACAACTGCTCTAGCTCTTCCTTAGAGCGGAATTTCAGTTCCTTACGGATTTGTACGGCTGTAGCGGGTTTCATTTTATTTAGTTGGGGAGTTAAAGATTAAGGAGTTGGGACGAACGAGGATGTATAAAAAGTACTTAACGATGTCTCTTCGAGCGCAGTCGAGGACTTTTACGTATTAGTTTTTAAAAAAAGTTTCGACTGCGCTCAACCTGACAAATATTTTTCTACTTTTTATACAACCTCTCTAAAATTTGTTCAGCTTACTCCCTGCTATATTTTTCCATATAGCGCTTCCACAGCTCGGTTTGGTGGGTCTCTAGGGAAATTTCCCTACCATCGATAAAGGCGTGTGTCAAGATATTGGTACGCATATCCAATGCATCCCCTTCGCTAATGAAGAGTGTTGCGCTCTTCCCTCTCTCTAAGGTTCCGTAGGAGTCGTCTATCCCCAGAATCTTAGCATTATTCCCAGTAACCATTTGTAGTGCTTTTTCCTTGTCCAATCCCTGCCCGGCCACGTGTCCGGCATAAAAAGGAAGGTTACGTGTTTGGAAATTGCTCATACTCTCGTTTTGTAGCCCCACCAGCAAACCACTTTCTGAAAGTATCTTGGGGAGTTTATAAGCCATATCGTAATCATCGTCCTCGCGGGAGGGGAGGGCGTGTGGTTGTTGTACCAGCACAGGAATGTTGTTCTTTTTTAAGAAGGGGATAATCTTATGGGCTTCATATCCTCCAACGATGACTACGTGTTTTACACCGTTTTCCTTGGTGTTGGTCACAGCATCTATTATTTCTTTTTCGCCGTTTGCGTAGATATATAGTTTTTTGGAACCTTCGAAGAGGCCTTGCATTGCCTTAAAGGATTCGTTGGGTTGTTCGCCAGCTTTTCCGTTGCCATAGGCTTTGGCACTCAATATAAAATCTACTGTTTTTTGGATGTCCTCTGCGTAATCCTTGTTGGGTTTGTAGCCTCTTTCTTCGCCCAGCCACCAGCGACCTCTCTTAAAGCTGTTGGGCCAATTTAAGTGGATACCATCATCCACCTTTATGGCTGCATCTTCCCAATTCCAAGCATCGAACTGAACAATAGAGGATGTACCACTTATGGTACCACCCTGAGGAGCCACTTGTCCTAGCAACACTCCGTTGGGGCGCATACTCTCTACCACCTTGCTTTCGGCATTATAGGCTATTAGGCTACGTACGTTGGGGATAAATTCCCCCACTTCGTCTTGATCGTTACTCGCCCTAACCGCATTTACCTCTACCAGTCCCAATGATTTTGCGGGTGCTATAAGACCCGGATATACGTGCTTTCCATGGGCATCTATCACTCTTCCCCGTGGTGTTACCTCTGAGGTGCCAATAGCGGCTATCTTTCCATCTTCTAGGACAATCACACTTTTTTCAATATAGGTCCCATTGCCCACGTGGGCCGTGGCGCCAACTATAGTAATTACTTCGGTTTGTTTTGGGGCCGGGGTTTGTTGGGCGAAAACCGTCCCTCCAAAAACCAATAAAATGATTGTATATATATAATTTTTCATGTCTCTTGTGTTAATAATTTTATTAGTGTATGGTCTCACACTCAAAATGAATCTTATCCTTTCCTTTGGGAGAACGGGTATTGCCCCCAGCTTCTTTTTCGTCTAGCATAAGCTTGACCAACTTGTTGCGCTCCTCTTGTATGTTTTGGCGCATTTCTTTGTCGGTTTCAATATCAAAGTAGGTCGTGCCATCGATAAGGGTTTTTTCAGCTTTTGCATATACTGAAAGTGGGTGGTCGCTCCACAGCACCAAATCGGCATCTTTTCCTTCCTTGATGCTTCCTGTACGGTCGTCCAAGTGCAATAATTTTGCTGGATTTATGGTCACCATCTTCCAAGCTTCTTCTTCACTCATTCCGCCGTATTTCACACCTTTTGCAGCTTCTTGGTTGAGCCTGCGGGACATTTCGGCATCGTCACTGTTTATGGCTACTACCAATCCTTGGCTTGCCATAATTGCTGCGTTGTAGGGGATGGCATCGTTCACCTCAAATTTGTAGGCCCACCAATCGCTAAAGGTGGAGGCGCCCACACCGTGCTGTTTCATTTTGTCGGCTACTTTGTACCCTTCGAGAATGTGGGTAAAGGTGTTCACTTTAAAACCGAACTGTTCGGCCACCTTCATCAACATATTTATTTCGCTCTGTACATAGCTGTGGCAACTAATAAAGCGTTCGCCATTTAAAATTTCAGCAAGCACTTCCATTTCCTCGTCGTATCGGTATGGTTTTCCTGCTTTCTTCTTGGCATCGTATTCCTTGGCACGGTTAAAGTAGTTGATGTACACCTGCTCAACCCCCATCCTTGTTTGTGGGAAACGGGTGCGTACATTGCTGCCCCAGTTGCTCTGTTTTACGTTTTCACCCAAGGCGAATTTTATGAATTTGGGACTGTTATCGTATATCAACCCTTCGGCATCCTCGCCCCATTTCAATTTCAGAATTGCAGAACGTCCCCCAATTGGGTTGGCACTACCGTGCAGTATCTGAATAGAGGTTACCCCTCCGGCCAGGTTACGGTAAATATTGATGTCCTCTGGATCTACCACATCTTCTATGGAAACCTCTGCTGAGGAATTATGCCCGGCCTCGTTTATGGACAAAGCAGCGATGTGCGAGTGTTCGTCTATAATCCCTGCAGTGAGGTGCTTGCCGGTAGCATCTACGGTGGTTGCTCCACCAGCCTTTAAATCTTTACCAACTGCAGCTATCTTCCCGTTTTTAACAAGTACATCGGTATTTTCTAGAATCCCAGCTTCTTCGCTCGTCCAGACGGTGGCATTTTTAAAAAGTATGTTTTGTGATTGTGGTATCTTTTCAAATCCGTAGCCTACGTTGGGGTAGGTTAGGGGTACTATCTCGTGCTTCTTAACCTTGTCTTTATCTTTGCTGCTGCCGTTGGCCCCACCAGACTGCCTTACTGCGGTAAATTCTTCTTCGGCTCCGGAGGGCAATACCACGCGGCCGTAAAAATTTTGGTCGGTTTTTGGGATGATTCCCGTGGTGCGGAATACTTCTTTGGTCTTTTCATTGGTAAAACTCAAGCTTACCCAATTGTCCTTGTAGTCAATTTTTGAAGGATAGGTAGTGCTGCCTTGTTTTACGTCCGATTTCAGTTTTGAAATATCACCACTCAATTTTACATCGTAGGATTTTCCGCCTACCGTAATCTTGTAATTTCCGCGGATGTCCTTAAGATCCTTGGTGTTGATGATGTTTTTCTGCCCTTGCACCCAGTTTTCATAAATAGTGGTTTCAGCATTGAAGATAGGACCAGAGGTAATAAGGAAATTGGCATATCGTCCTTCCTGTAGCGTGCCTATTTTATCTGAAGCATTCAGGAAAGAAGCAGGTATGGTGGTCAATGCCTGTAGTGCTTTGGTCTCGTTGTAGCCATAAGCGATGGCTTTTTGTATGTTTTCTTTTAATTCTGAAGGTTTCTTCAGTTTGAAGGTAGTCAATGAAAATTCTACGCCTTTGTCCGATAACCATTTGGGGTTCATGGGCGCTTGGTTCCAATCGCGCATATCTGCCAGGCTCATGTATTTTTGGGAATAGGGATCGCTCACGTCGAAAGCTTCGGGAAAGTCCAGCGGGATGATATAGCGGGCGTTGGTTTTCTGTATCTTATCTATCATTTCATATTCGTTGCCCCCGCCTACGATCACGTAATTAATATTAAAGGCGTCGCCAATCTTATCGGCTCTCACATTGTTGTCCTTGCTTCCCGCCTCAAAAAAGGAAACTACGGCCTTGTTGGCGTTGAGTGCCTCTAGCGAGCGGTCCTTGGTGTCGCTGTTGCCTTTTGCGTACCAAGCGGCATCGTGGTACATCTGGCGGAGCAGTGCCATAGCACCCATAAGAGATGTAGGGTAGGACTGGCGGCTTGCCACGCTTTTTTCAAAACTATAATATTGTCCACTCTTATCGTTGATGATACGGGTTCCTGCGCCATCCTCGTCATTAAGGGCTACCAGCACCCCGGTACCACGGGCTATACCGTCCATCCTGTGGGTGTTCACCGTACCAAAGCCAGCTTCCCGATATTCCTTGGCTTTTTTGCTATCGTATGTAAAGGCCGAAATTGCCTCGAACTCTGGCATGATATGGTCGTTCCAGTAAAAACCGTCACGGGAGGCGTCGTACTGTGGTTCACGACCCCTAGCTCTTTCGCGCTCGGGTTTTTCTACTCCAAAATCTGTATAGGGATCTACAAAAGAGGGATAAATATACATCCCGTCCAGATCTATCTTTACAACATTTTTTGGGATATTGACGCTTTTCCCGGAGGCCACTACCTTACCATCCTTAATGAGCAGTGTGCCATTTTTTACCACATTTGTGGGGGTGATGTACAGCGTTGCATTGGTGAGTGCCGTGTAGTTGGTGTTTTCTTGTTTTAGCCCGCCATTGTTGGGGAAGTACTCTTGTGCCGAGACTATGGAAATGCTAAGAAATGCCAGCACCCATAAAAATCTTTTTTCCATCTTTTGTTGGTTGAAGTTATTGCTCTGTGAAGATACTACACCAAGATGGTTTTTTAAAAATATTAAGACTGGTTTAACAAGGCATTAAGATTTGTAGTGACGTCGTGGTAGATTATTGGTTGAGTTGTTTGTTATAGCACGTTTTTTAATATTCGTAAAGAATTTGATCCCCAGAGTTGGTTATATTCAAGTAGACCTGATTTTCATTGGGTATCTGTAATTCAGAGATGTCAATAGTCAAAGTTTTGGTCGGTACTGCCGTGCAAGCTTCGATATTTTCTAATGAAAGTCTTAAATTTCGTTGAACAGGTAATGATTCAAAAATTTCCTCAGAGTCTATCAATTTCACCACCCAGGAACTGCCGTCGCAACCATTTGCACTAAACGTTAATTGTAAACAATTACCAATAATAGTTGCCTCGTTAATTGATAGTTCATCATTGGGGGCGTTTGTGTATAGATCAGCATTGATTATTGTTTCAAAATCACAACTTACCGCATTGCTATTTACGTTGTCATCATCACTGTCACAAGAAGTGAGGCCAATGAATACAATTAGGACGATTAAAGTTCTATATTTTATGATTTTTTATTTTAAAGAAGAGATTAAATTTTCCAATTGGTTGCGTCAATTTGCTATAAGGGGTTTATAAATGAGGGGCAGTTTTTTTGGGGTAGTTTTGGCAAGCCTACATTTTGTGGTAGTAAAAGTGGGAAACACTAGTGTGCTAAATAGCTACCTGCCTCTATTTAGTTTTTTAGTGAGAGGAGGACACTAGGCGCCGCTACTACGTAATTATCCGCTCTACCAATTTTGTATAAAGTTAGGGAATTTAATTAAGGACGAATGTTACCCGCTGTGGTTTTTCCCTGTAAGCACTAATCTTTGTTTTCTTGCATAGGTATTCCTCAATAAGTGCAAAAGCACGTATTGTATCGGGTAAACTCAGGGTGTAGATATTATTTTTAGGTATCATTATGCCAAGCCAAAGTAAATACAAATTAAAGCAAGGGTATCAAAAAAGCCGTGTACAGCAATAACAAACCATAAGTCGTATTTGCGTACGTAGAATATCAGGGCCAAGAGCGCTCCAACAACTCCTGTAACAAGTTGCCCCGTAATTCCCTGGTAACTATGCATAAAGCCAAAAAAACAAGACAGAAGCACAATATTGAGCACAATACTCACTTTACTCTCTCCAAAGAATTTTACAAACTGTCGCATAAAATAACCGCGGAAAATAATTTCTTCTCCAAAACCGGCAGTAGCCCATACCAATGCCAGAGCGACTAAGCAGGCTGGAAGGTTACCTACAAGTTCATCAAAACTTGAATAGTCTATTGGTGCTCCTGTAATTTTTGTAATTCCAGGGACCAATATAAATACATACAAAGCAAAAAGTCCCGCTGCAACCAATGGAGCAAGTACGAGGAGGTTTTTGAATGTGAATTTTTTACGTTGGAATCCAAGTGCTGAAAATGGTTTCCCTTTGTATTCTATGTAATTCGCTATAATGATTACTATAGAAATGATGATATTTTCTATGTAAGGTATGCGAATTGGTCCAAACCATAAAAAGCAGATGATCGCAATGGTGATTAATGGAATTACTATTTGGCGTAAGCTCAACTTGTTCATTGTTGATTGATTTTAAATTCTTATCAAATGAATGGACAAAATCCTTGAAAACCCCTTTAAACACGTATGCTTTTACTGAATGGTAGTAAATCTATAACTGAATAGTCGGTAATTCTTTGGCATCTTCTATTGAAACCAAGCCATAAATGCTTTTCGCTTATAGCGACTTATATTGATTTCGGCAATTGCATCATTTTCAACGGAAGCTTTTAATCGAACACGCAACTTTCCATTTTCAATCTTTTCAATTTGGTCTACCGCATCTTTATGAATGATCATTTGCCTATTGGCTCTAAAAAACAATTGATCGTTTATTTTTTCTTCGAGCTCATTTAAAGTAAAATCGGTGGTAATGGTGGTACCGTCGTTCTGAACTGTATATACAATTTTGTTTTCGCTGTAAAAACACGCAATGTTCCCGTAGGTAAGCTTGGTTGTTTTTGCACCGCTTTCAATAGTAATCTCAGCATCTTTAATGGAAAGCCTATATAAATTATAAATGTCCTGTGCATACGCTAAACTTATGAGGATAAAACTCAATAATAGGGTAATTAGCAGGCCAATTAATAAATAATAGAACTCTGTTTCTCCACCCGCAATTTTATTTAGTAAAACACTTAAAGGAATATACATGGCAGTAACATACCCAAGAGTTGTGACCATGTACCATGAGATAGATACGATTTCAACTTTTTTAGAGAAATACTTTTTCTTGTAAAAATTAAAATTAAGTTCAGCAATAGTTCCAATGAGTATACATAACGCAATAGACGACAGAAAACCTTCTATGGGGAACCTATACCGATCACTACCTGGAAAACTATCGCGAGTTGTTAAATGGTTTACCACTAAAGAGAAAACTATGAATAGAATTAGTTTTTGTGACCAACGCCAAGTATCACTCGTTGCTAATGTTTGTTGTTCTTTGGGGGTGGAACTCCCGGTAGGTTGTCTAGTACTCATTAATTAGAAGCGCTTTTTTTAATCAATCTATTGTGGGGCTATGTTTTTTTGTTTCATTATCTCAAATATTCCTAAAGTCAGGATAGCGATAACTATACCCTGAAGGAATATTATTCCAAGTCCATATGTCAATGAATTCGTGTATTCTGGACTTCCATTTCCAGTAAGATAATCTCTATGGAAACTGGTAACAATAATTACGTAGCGCTCAAAATAAAATCCACTTTTCATTACTAAAGTGACTAAAAGCACGAACCAAAATTTTCTCCTTAATTTTCTAATCAATAAAGTGAAAGGTAAAATCAAAGCAGATAAAAACATGACCCAATAAGCCCAAGCATATAGTCCAGTAGCTCTGTTGACAAATGCATATTCATCTGGATTTTCAGTTGTTGCCATTCCAATTAGATAGAAAGTCCACGTGGTTATTGTGTAGAAAACAATGATCCAGCAAATTAAATTCAACACTTTTTTTGTTTCAAACCGGTTTTTAAAAATCAGTTCGACAAGAATCAATGTCAGAATTATTGGAATCAGACAGAAAATCAGATTTGTATCAATTAGTTCAATAACCCTTTTATATATCTCCATTTATTGTTTTTCGCAGGTCGCTCCTCAAAATTGTGCACAGCGGTTTAGTAAAAGGTTCCGTTGCGGAACCTTAAGACGAAGTTACGTAGATTTTCCCGCATTGCCCGCCCGCGAGTCGTATCCGATTAGGATACGCAGAGCAATGGACCTTTTGCTTTGTTATGTGTAGTTATTTTGTCCGATAGACAGAATAAAATTTTTTCGAGTTACCTAATTCTTTCATTTTAGATTTAAAAAATTCAATAATCAGTTGTCTGTTTTGATTTGTCTCGGAAAGCATATCTAATCCCTTTTCGTTGAGAATTATAAACGAAGAGAAAAATTCATTTTCTGTTTCAGTTCCACTAGCCGAAATATTATAAACTTCATCACCATCTATCAAATTAATATTCTCCCAAACTAATTGTGGGACGTTTACTTGATATCTTCCCGCTAAAGTCATGTCCCATTTACCAAAATTATCATACATCAATTGCATAGAGTTATTGGCTGACCTAATTTTGTAAAACCGAAGCTCGTTAGATATTATTGTATCATTTTGTTGTACAATCGGTACTTGAATAACTTCATATTCAACTTTTTGATTTAAGGAATTGCTTGATTTACAACTTAAAATCAAAAATATAATTAAAAAGAACAATATTTTTTTCATAATTACACATAACTAGTTATATCACAACATTTATCATAGGTATCCCAGGCATTTCTTAGGCTAAAAATACCAAAACCTGCTTGGTTTAAAAAACACCCTAAAAAGGTTCCTCCTCAAAATAATTTACCACCAGCGCTACCATATAGCTATAGCTCATAATGCCCTTGGACTGGTTGTTGGCCTTTAAAAACTGGTCCCAAAAGGCCTTGGAGAACGTTTCAAAAGGGTTTTGGTAGCTGTCCCAAAACTCTCGCATCTCGCGGTAGCTTTCCAAAATACCAAAATTTATGGTGGGCAACAGCTCCTCGTACAGTGCCATATCCCTTCGTGCCAGCTCGTTTACACAGTACCGTAGCGCAAAGATGTAGCCAGAGTATTTTATATAGGTATTATCATTATTTAGCGTGGCGAGGGTAGCGATAAAATTGGCCTCATTCTCGGCGGCATAGCCTATCTGGTGTGCTTGTTCGTGACAGCTCACCACAGGAAATTTGTAGGTTTTTATCAAGTTGTTTACCTGTGCCTCTCCCGAAAATGGATTGTAATACCCACTATAGCCCATATACGTAAGTCCTAGGCTCCACCCACTTTTTTTTATGCTCTTGGGATGGTACGCAAGTTGTGGGAATTGGCCCTCAAGGTTTTTGTAGCCGTTGTCGCTCATGGCAAACACCTCCTGTTGGGAGTAGGGGAGATCAATCTTGGTACTGTCCCTATAGCCCAGTTCGCGGTGCAGTGCGTTGGATTTTGCAATAAGGCGTTTGGTGGTGGCCAGGAGTTGCTCGGTGGTATAATCACGTTCCAGTCCCAAAGTTTTGTGCAAGGGCATCCGGTAGTAGTTAAACCCCCATAACAAGTTGAAAAAGAAATATACCAGCGAGACGGTAGCGGCAATATCTACCACAAACTTTACGGGCTCGTACCGCAATCTTTTAACATTTTTATACAGCCACCGTAGGGCCAGCAGCCCAATGAGGATATAAAAAATATCGCCTATGGAAAACGGTATCCACCCAAACAGGTACCTGTTGATTGTTGAGAGGATAGGAAACAAGCCTTGGCTGTAGTAGGTTTCTACAAATTCAGGAAAATAGCGCAACAACTTAATACCATAAAACTGAAGTGGGAGCAATACGGCAAGAATTACCTTGGTGCGCTGCCCGGTAAAGAATTTTGAAAATCTACTCAACGATTATTTTTTTGATAGGATTAGTGTATCGGTCATCAAATTTCAGAAATTGTTCTTACTGAAAACAAAGCAATTTATACGTTCCTTGTAGCACAGTAGCCAACACAGCGCAATAGCTAAAAAACTGAAGCCACTGGCAAAGATTTAACGTGTCCGAAAAAAAACATAACTAGCTATTAGCCCTTAAAAATAGTAAAACCTTGTAACTTTGTGGGGCGAAATGTTAATAAAAAAGAAAGTAATGAACGAAGCCATAAGAAACCTTGAACCCAAAGCCGTTTGGAACAAATTTGCCGACCTTAACGCAGTGCCAAGACCCTCTAAAAAGGAGGAACGCGTCATTGCATTTATGAAGGATTTTGGTAAAAGCTTAGGGCTGGAAACCTTAGAGGATGAGGTGGGTAATGTAATTATTCGCAAACCCGCCACCAAGGGAATGGAGGACCGTACCCCCATCGTGATGCAGAGCCACTTGGATATGGTGCACCAAAAGAACAACGACACCGAGTTCGATTTCGATACCCAAGGAATTGAAATGTACGTAGATGGAGATTGGGTGCGCGCAAAGGGAACCACCTTGGGAGCCGACAATGGTTTGGGCGTAGCGACCATTATGGCGATTCTTGAAAGTGACAATATTCCCCATCCAGATCTTGAAGCCCTCTTCACCATAGACGAGGAAACAGGAATGACAGGAGCCATGGGTTTAAAGGGCGGCATACTACAAGGCGATATTTTATTGAACCTCGATACCGAAGAAGATGACGAGATAGGCGTAGGCTGTGCCGGTGGTGTAGATATCACCGCTACAAAACATTACAAAGAGGAAACCGTTCCCGATGAGGCTGTAACCTACACCTTAACCGTAAAAGGTTTACAGGGCGGGCATAGCGGGATGGACATCATAAAAGGACTGGGCAATGCCAACAAAATGATGAACCGTGTTCTATACGCATGCCAGGATATCATCAAAATTGCAAGTATCAAGGGAGGAAGCCTGCGTAACGCCATCCCACGGGAAAGCGTTGCCACCATTGTAGTGGAAAATTTAAACGACAATGCATTTAAGGCAGAGTGGAAGCAAATAGCAACAGCTATTAAAGAAGAGTACAAAGAACTGGAAGAAGACCTAGAGATCGTGGTGGAAAAAGCTTCGGAAGCTGCTGATAAGGTTATGGTAAAGACTGACCAAACCAAGTTTTTACAATCGATGTACGCTGCCCATAACGGGGTGTACCGTATGAGTCCCGCCATAGAGGATTTGGTGGAGACCTCAAATAACATCGCAAAGGTTTCGGTTAAAGAAGGAAGCATTAAAATTGAATGTCTTACACGCTCCTCGGTAAATTCTTCAAAATTGGATCTGGCAAATACGCTCGAGTCTGTTTTTCATCTTGGCGGTTTCGATGTTGCTTTTTCTGGCGAATATCCCGGTTGGGCACCCAATATGGAGAGCCCTATCCTAAAAGTGCTGGACAACCTGTACCAAAAATTGCATGGCGAGAAAGCGCACGTTGCAGCTTGCCATGCTGGATTGGAATGTGGTATTTTAGGGCAAAACTATCCACAGATGGATATGATTTCCTTTGGCCCCACCATTAAGGGAGCACATTCGCCCGATGAACGCGCGAGTATTTCCTCCACACAAAAGTTCTGGAAATTTGTAAAAGAAATTTTGAAGGAAATTCCGAAGAAATAACCATAAACCTCAGACAATTTGTATTTTTGTTCCGCTTAAAAAACAGAAACATCCTATTATGAACTTACACGAATATCAAGGAAAAGAAATTTTGAACAGTTTTGGCGTTGAGATACAGCGCGGGATTGTTGCCATAACCCCCGAAGAAGCTGTTGAAGCTGCCAAAAAGCTTACCGAAGAAACAGGGACCGGATGGCACGTAATTAAAGCACAGGTACACGCAGGTGGCCGTGGTAAGGGCGGCGGTGTAAAGCTGGCAAAAAATATCCAGGAAGTAAAGGATATCGCTGGTGAGATCATTGGGATGAACCTTGTAACCCCACAAACAAGTGCCGAAGGTAAAAAAGTACACCAAGTACTGGTTGCTGAAGATGTATACTACCCTGGCGATAGCGAACCCGAAGAATATTACATGAGCGTACTGTTGAATCGTTCAACGGGAAAAAACATGATTATGTACTCTACCGAAGGCGGAATGGACATAGAGACCGTTGCCGAAGAGACTCCACATTTAATCTTCCATGAAGAAGTAGACCCAGCCGTGGGGCTTATGCCGTTCCAGGCAAGACGAGTAGCCTTTAACCTCGGGTTGAGCGGGCAGGCGTTCAAGCAAATGACCAAGTTTGTTACTGCTTTGTATAAAGCGTACGTAAATAGCGATTCTTCTCTGTTCGAGATCAACCCCGTATTGAAAACAAGTGACGATAAGATTATTGCCGTAGATGCAAAAGTGACCATAGACGACAATGCACTGTTCCGCCATAAGGATTACGCAGCAATGCGCGATGTACGTGAGGAAAACGCAACCGAAGTTGAGGCGAAGGCCGTGGGGCTAAGCTACGTAGACCTTGACGGAAACGTAGGTTGTATGGTAAACGGAGCAGGATTGGCAATGGCCACGATGGACCTCATTAAACAAGCAGGTGGTGAACCCGCAAACTTCTTGGACGTGGGAGGTACCGCAGATGCTGAACGTGTAGAGACCGCTTTTAACTTAATCTTGAAGGACCCTAATGTAAAAGCCATCTTGGTAAACATTTTTGGAGGAATTGTTCGTTGCGACCGTGTGGCACAGGGAATTGTAGATGCCTACAAAAACATCGGGACTATAGATATCCCAATTATCGTAAGACTACAAGGGACCAATGCAGATATTGCAAAGGAACTCATCGATAACAGCGGATTGGATGTACAGAGTGCCGTTCAGTTTCAGGAAGCTGCCGATAAGGTACAGGAAGTGCTGTCTTAAGCATACTTTCAAAAAATATATAAGACAAGCCTTGGTTTCCCAAGGCTTTTTTTGTGAGGTGTTTTTCCCTCTTTAACAAGGGGTAAACAACTGTATTTTAGTGTATTAGTGTGTTTTTATGTGTTTCTGGATTATTTTTATGAAAGTATTTCAATACAATAGCCATGAAAACATTTGTAACCCTATTTTTTGTGCTTTCCGTATTTCAGTTCTCCATATCGCAGGAAACCACCGAGGTTCCGCAGGACAGTGCCTTGGAAGCGGCAGTGGAAAAAATTGTAGAAAATGAATATGTGCGCATCCCAAAAAAAGATTTTGATTCCATCATAGAAAACCGGATCGCAAACGAGGTAAACGATAAGTTCAACTTTCTCATTGCGATCCTAGGGGGTGTCTTTGGGGTGCTTTCCATTTTTTCATTGGTACAGACCAATAGGTCCAAGAACATGTTGAAGGAACACATAGAGGCGCAAATGGGTGCGTTCAAGAATGAAACTAAGATGGCATTAGAGGAAAGCGTAAACAGTACTATTGATTCTAAAATGGACCAACTCAATTTAAAGATGGAGAATGAGGACATCAAGATTAAAAAAGAGTTGGAGGAGGTAAGGGGTGAGGTAGAGCTCAAGTTGCAATCTGTAGAGTTCAAGAATGAACAGACCGTAAATCAAGTTGCCAGGGCAGAGGAGTACATTACCAATATAGAGATAGATGACCTTGAGGCAAAGCTCAAGAAAAACGAATTAGTATATGGAATAGAAGAGCAAACCACAAAACTACTCGAGGAGATACACCAATCAGAAAAACACAAAAAAAGGCTTCCGTTGTTATTGAGCCATTTTGTATCTTATTTGTACAATAGGAACAAAAACGAGAGCGACACCGTATTGCTTTCCCTGATCGAAAAATACGAAAAGAGTAACGAGCTCCATTACAGTACGTATGTGAACGGAGGTCTCACGGCGTTCAACAAGTATCTCCGCTATGGTTCAGCTAGGAAAGAGCGCGAACGGGCATTGCAATATCTTGACAAATCATTGGATATACAGGATACATACGGAGTGGCCCTTGCGCTAAAACTTCAGATATTTATGATAGACCTAAAACGTGCTATAGATGAAGAGTCCCGCAAAAAAGCAATACATAATGCAAAAAAAGTAATAGTAGATATTGTTACGAGTGCCTCTATGGCTCCTTCCTATGAAACGGTTTATAGATTTGCCAAAGATTACAAAATGCCACAACAACGCGAATTTATTGATGCCCTCTCAACTTATTTTGAACCCCAATTGCGAGAAATGCTCGATAAGGCAAATAAGCACGCAGCCAAATTAAAAGCAAAACCTTTCCAGCTTTCCGATTTTACCCCCATACCTCCAGAAGATAGCAAAGGTATTCCCGGTGCTACGGAAACAAAAGACTCAGACACTTAACTCAAACCATAAAATTCAATTGCGATTACTGCCCTATTTTGTTATTTTTGGGGTATGGCCAATAACCCATTTATCAACAAAGAAGACCAAAAATCACTTTTGAGCGATTTAATCCTCATGGCCAAGGCAGACGAGAAAATAACCCAGGGAGAATACGACTTTATCCACCGCATCGCAGAGCGTATGGGAATTTCAGAAAAAGAGGTTAGGGAGTTGTACCATAACCCAGTATCCACTAAAAAATCTTTTACCGAATTAGAGCGCATAACCCATTTCCACAAAATGGTGCTCATGATGAACGTGGACGGGGAGACCCACCAAAAAGAAATAGCCTTTTTGAGGGGTTTCGGGCTAGAACTGGGATTGCGTCCCGGTGTGGTAAATCAAGTATTGGGGGAAATGGAGCAATATGAACACAAAATAATCCCTCCAGAACGGTTGCTTCAAATCTTCAATACCTATTACAATTAACCTTGAACGAGTCTTTCTATTCGTGTCCAGTCCTTTTTGTTGGCCATGGCACTTTTGGCATCCTCTACCAATAACTCCATTTCGCTCTTAATGGCTTCTTTGTAATCTTTGGTGTAGTAATCTTGCATGTGATACAGGTAGTCCAGCATTGAGATCAGTTTTTCTACGATAATGGGATCGTGTTTGCAATAGGTGCGTAATGAAGCCATATTGTTGTACAAAAGATCATCAAAATTCACGGTGGCAATTTTTACGAGAGCCTTTCCGTCTTTTGCGATAATGCCACTATCGCTTTTCTGGATGCGCAGTGCAAACAGTTCGGTTAAATAATCGATGGCATTGATAGCGGTGCCGGGATCGTTCACACCAGGCGACATAGCCTTTACGGCAATTTCGGTAATCTGTTTAAAGGCAAGTATATAGTTGTCTTCCACAAATTCACCCCGTGCAAAGTTTATATCGCTCAAAAGTTTGTTTACGGTCTCCTCATCAAGTTTCTTTTCAGATTTTATAAAAGGCTTGTTTTTCAACACAAAAAACCCCTTTGGGATGGTAAAGTACAACCTGGTTTCATTCTCAAGGGCAATGGTAACCACATTTTTCAGGGAAATATTCTGAAAATACCCACTGCTTTTAGCTGAGTATTCAAACCAGTTTTTAGTATCTGGAAAGCTGTTCACCACATCTTGATCTTTTTCCTGCTCCTTATCAATAATGAGGTGTAATCTTCTTTTGGATTTGTCGTAAATCTTGTCCAGTATGTTGTTTATCTGTATGCTCTGCGACATGTTATGGATAAAATACACAAAAGCCCCCAAACAAGCGAAGGTGGCCAGGATTCCCAAGAGTATCGAAAGTCCCGGTAGGGTATATTTTTCGTCATCCGGCTCGATAGAAAATAATGTAAATACCAAGTAGATTATGGTGGAAAGGTAGGCCCCAAGTATAAGTTGGTTCTTTTTATCACTTATAAGCCCTGGTAGTAAGCGGGGAGAAAAGTTGCTCGACGCCTGGCTCAACAACAGCATCACCATAGAAAAACTGAACACCATCATCGAGATGATTCCCCCAATGCAAGCGCTCATGATGGTAAGCACGGTATCCCCATCCTCGAGCATAAGTTGAGGTGCCCTTTCCAGAAGCACTCTAGAAACTTTAGACTCTTCGAGCCAAGCCATTCCAAACGCTAGGATAAAACCCACAAACGCCATAACGGTAGGATAAAAGGCTATTTTCCCTTGTATGGTGTTGAAAAAGGTCTTGAGGCGGACGTAGATTTTTTTCATATAACCCGTTTTTTGGTGGTAACGAAGTTACGAGGTTATGGCAGTATTTTTCTTAAAATAGAATTAAATGAACATTATTTACTGAAAGCACGTCAAAAAGGCATACAGATTTAAATAAATAACGCCAAAAAGGCAGTAAATAAAACTTGGAACTTTTTTTGACCTGTATGCTAAAAATTAAACGAACACAATAAAAAATTAATAGATATGAATTTAGTTAAATTAAACAACCAACTGTTTCCATCCTTTATCGATGGACTCTTTACTGAAAATAGACTGGATGTACCTAATTATGAAAAATTTAGCATTCCTGCTGTAAATATCTCAGAAAAAAACACGAATTTTGTTATAGAAATATGTATCCCCGGTATTTCAAAAGAAGATGTGACTATCGAGATCGATAAAAACATCCTGAAAGTTTCTTCACAAACCAATGATGAAACCCTTGCCGAGGACACCACAAAGTTCACACGTAAGGAGTTTGATTTTAAAAACTTTGAAAGAAGTTTTACCTTACCCAAAACAATTGATACTGAAAATATTAGTGCTAGGCACGAGCTTGGCATACTGTCTATCTCACTTCCCAAAAAAGAAGAAGAGAAGGCAGTGAAGAAAATGGTTGAGATTTCATAATTGAAATTTAATTTGGTTAGTTAGTTGAAAATGCCGCATCCTACTCAATCGGGGTGCGGCTCTTTTTTTTGGGGTATATCCAACTAGCTGTTGTTTCGGCCTCTTCGACGCTTTCCGGTAGCCCCCTTTTTTTCTACCCTATCTACATAAGAACTGTTGTCCGATCCCTTCACCAAATCCTGAAGGCCCTTTAGTTCCTTTTCGGTTAAATCACGCCATTTTCCAATGGGTAGATTACCTAGTTCAATATTCATGATGCGGGTGCGTTTCAGCTCGAGCACATCATACCCAAAATAATCGCACATACGCCTAATTTGCCTATTGAGTCCTTGTATGAGCACGATCCTAAAGACAAACCGGCTCAATTGCTCAACCTCGCAACGCTTTGTTGTGGTTTCTAATTCTGCCAAAGGCACACCATTGCCCATTCTACGTATAAACTCTTTTGTTATAGGGCGATCTACTTTTACGATGTATTCCTTTTCATGCTTGTTTCCAGCACGCAAAATCTTGTTCACGATATCACCATCGTTGGTCATCAACAACAATCCCTCGCTGGGTTTGTCCAAGCGGCCCACGTGGAAAATACGTTCCTTGTGGCCTATAAAATCTACCACGTTTCCTTCTACACGCTGGTCCGTAGTACAGGTAATTCCCACGGGTTTGTTCAGCGCTATGTAAACCAAGTTGTTGTTTTCGGTTAGCAGCTTACCGTCCACCCGTATCTCATCATCGGGCATGGCGCGGTCGCCAAGACTTACGGGCTTTCCGTTAAGGGTAACCCTGCCTTGCTCAATTAAGGTATCCGCTTGCCTTCGCGAGC
The DNA here is from genome assembly GCF_003353425.1 of Marinirhabdus gelatinilytica. GTDB lineage: Bacteria > Bacteroidota > Bacteroidia > Flavobacteriales > Flavobacteriaceae > Marinirhabdus > Marinirhabdus gelatinilytica. The sequence continues at coordinate 377,010 of NZ_QRAO01000003.1, read as the reverse complement.
AGTAACCGCTATCGCTTATGGCTTTGTTCAATCGGGTAGAATCTGGATGGTGGCTCATACTGCAAAAGTACTGAAATGAATAGAACCGTTAAACTTCATTTAAACCTAACCCTACTGCTGAAAGAATATCTTAATTTTAACATCAAAAGGAAAAACCATGGCCATTCTAGGATCTATCATAAAGGGAGCAATAGATTTACGGGACAGTATCGTTTCAGAATCCTCCCCCATTGAAGAGCAACAAAAAATCTTGAAAAAACTGCTCGAAACCGCAAGAGATACTGCATTTGGAAAATATTATGGGTTCTCAAAAATTCTGGAACCCGAAGACTTCCAAACACAGTTTTCTGAAAAAGTCCCATACTTCGATTACCACCAAATGAAAGCCGACTGGTGGGACCGGACCATTGAAGGTCTCGAGGACATTACCTGGCCCGGGAAACCATCTTATTTTGCCCTGAGCAGTGGTACCACGGGAAAAACCAGCAAACGCATTCCCGTAACCGATGAAATGATAGAGGCCATACGCACCACGGGCATAAAACAAGTGGGTGCACTGGCAAACTTTGACCTCCCGACCGATTTTTTTGAAAAGGAAATCATGATGCTGGGAAGCTCTACAGACCTGAACGAGCGTGACGAATTTCTCGAAGGCGAGATAAGCGGTATCTCTGCCAGTAATATTCCGTTTTGGTTCCGTGGGTACTACAAGCCCGGAGAGGAAATAGCAAAGATTGACGATTGGGACAAACGCGTGGCCACTATTGCCAAACGGGCAAAGGAGTGGGACATTGGTGCCTTGAGTGGTATCCCTTCCTGGATGGAGTTGATGATGAAGGAAGTCATAAAGTATCATGATGCTGAAACGATACACGACGTTTGGCCTAACTTACAGGTTTTTACAAGTGGCGGGGTAGCATTTCAACCCTACGAAAAAAGCTTCAGGCAGCTCTGCGGAAAAGAGGTTACGGTAATTGACACTTATCTGGCTTCCGAAGGTTTTATAGCATTTCAGCAAAGACCTGAAACAACTTCTATGAAATTGGTAACGGACAACGGGATATATTTCGAGTTCGTTCCCTTTAAGCCCGAATACATCGAGGAAGACGGTTCGCTCTCTCAAGATGCGCCGGCACTTACCCTTGCTGAAGTGGAAGAGGATACAGATTATGTGCTTATCATTTCCACTGTTTCGGGAGCGTGGCGTTATTTAATTGGCGACACCATTGCTTTTACCGATGTTGAAAAAGCCGAAATCAAGATCACCGGACGTACCAAATTCTTTTTGAATGTCGTGGGCTCCCAGCTTTCCGTAAACAAAATGGAAACCGCCCTGCGCGAGATGGAGGAACAGTTCGATATCAAGATTCCTGAATTTACCCTCGCTGCCGTAAAGATCGATGGGGAGTTCCATCACCACTGGTATCTGGGCACCGAAGCTACTGTTCCGGCAACAAAACTGGCCGAAGCCCTTGATAGTACTTTACAAGAAGCCAATAAAAATTACAAAGTGGCGCGTGGAAAATCTTTAAAAGGAGTAAAGGTTACCACCGTCCCGCCCAATGTATTTTACGAATGGAGCGGCGCCAACAAGAAGAAAGGCGGACAGGTAAAGATGGAACGGGTTATGGGTGAAGAGAAATTTGCAGATTGGGAAGCGTTTGTAAAAGAGGAGCTGGAGTAATATTTTTAGGCATTAGCTATTAGCTACTGTTTTTGTTCTATTAAATGCATCACCTCCTCTGGGGACATGTAGAGTTTGCGGAGTTTTGCTTTGTACCTTTCAGAAAAGCTGGCATTGTCGAGGATAAAGTTCTTCGTTTTTAAGATGTATTCTCCCATCCCGTGGTTAATGGCATAGGTGTCGGCCGCACGCTCCACTTCCTTGATATGTGCACCACTAAAGAGATACTTAATCCCAAAGATAATCATCCCTACACCCGTCCTGTCACGGTAATCCATAATATGTCCCAGTTCGTGCCCCAACCAACCTATGATGACATCGCTGGGGATGTCCTTTAAAGTGAAGCTCTCATCTTCAATTTGAATCTTTCGGCTTATCAAGATAATATAGCTCCTGTTCTCCTTGCTCCTAAAAATACTGCCAAACGTGGGCTGTGCCTGCATGGTAGATTTCCTGATGTTGTTCTTATACTTGAACTCGATTTCGGTATCCTTTAATTCTGGATAATAGGAGAGGGCCGTAAGTGCTTCGGCTCTTATATCTTCGGGAATTATTTTGTTGGATTGGTCAATTTGGGAAGTAGCGATCATACAGGCAGAAAAGTACAAAATAGCAACTATGTAGCGTGTTAAGGGCATACTAAATATTTTTGCTTTCAAGATTGAACGTTTTCCAATTGGCCCTGCAAGCTCTTTATCTTATCCCTTAGTTTGGCGGCCATCATAAAGTCGAGCTCTTTTGCTGCCTTTTCCATCTCTTTACGGGTATCCCTTATTTTTTTCTCTATTTGTGGTTTTGTAAGGTATTCAGTTTCAGGTTCTGCGGCTAGACTTTCGGCAGTATCAAAGGTATAGCGCTCGGTTTTCTTTTTGGTGAGTGCGTTTTCAAAACTCTTCTTTATTGCCTTTGGGGTGAGATTGTGCTCTTTATTATAGGCAATTTGTTTTTCCCTTCTGTAATTGGTGCCATCTATGGTTGCTTGCATGCTTCGGGTAATCTTATCGGCATACATAATTGCCTTTCCGTTAATGTGGCGTGCGGCACGTCCCACCGTTTGCGTTAGCGAACGGTTGCTGCGAAGGAAACCTTCCTTATCTGCATCCAAAATGGCCACGAGTGAAACCTCTGGCAAGTCCAATCCTTCCCTCAACAGGTTCACCCCAACCAAAACATCAAATATACCAAGACGGAGATCCTGCATAATCTCCACACGTTCCAAGGTGTCCACGTCGCTATGGATATAACGACAGCGTATGTTTACACGGCTAAGGTACTTGGTGAGTTCTTCGGCCATTCGCTTGGTGAGTGTGGTCACCAGCACACGCTCGTCTTTCTCTACACGCTGCTGGATCTCTTCCAACAAGTCGTCTATCTGGTTCAAACTTGGACGTACTTCAATAGGCGGGTCCAATAGTCCAGTGGGCCTTATAATCTGCTCTACATATACCCCACCACTTTTTTCCAGTTCATAATCTGCTGGGGTTGCACTTACATAGATCACTTGATTTTGTAGGGTTTCAAACTCTTCAAACTTCAATGGGCGGTTGTCCATTGCGGCGGGTAACCTAAAGCCGTACTCCACCAGGTTTTCCTTTCGGGAACGGTCACCACCATACATGGCACCCACTTGAGGGATGGATACATGGCTCTCGTCCACCAACATTAAATAATCGTCCGGAAAATAATCCAGCAAGCAGAAAGGTCTCGTACCTGGCAATCGCTGGTCCAAGTAACGTGAGTAATTTTCAATACCGCTGCAATAGCCCAGTTCGCGTATCATTTCCAGATCGAAATTGGTACGTTCGTCCAATCGTTTTGCCTCAAGATGTTTTCCTATCTCCTTAAAATAGTCTACTTGTTTCACGAGGTCGTCCTGAATGTTCCTAATAGCACCCTGCAAGACATCTGGTGAGGTAACAAACATATTTGCGGGATAAATATTCAGGCGGTCGTATTTTTCAATAATCTCGTTGGTTTGTGGATTGAAAGCTTCGATATCTTCAATCTCGTCGCCAAAAAAGTGGATTCGGAAGGCGTCATCTGCATAGCCAGGGTACACATCTACGGTGTCTCCTTTTATGCGGAACCTTCCGTTGGAAAATTCTGCTTCGGTACGCGAATAAAGGCTTTGTACCAGCCTATGGAGTAATTTGGTGCGTGCCAGAATTTGCCCTTTTTGGAGGCTTATAACGTTTTTCTGAAATTCAACAGGATTACCAATACCGTACAGGCAAGAAACCGAAGCGACCACGAGTACATCCCGTCTTCCCGAGAGTAGGGAAGAGGTGGTGCTCAATCGCAATTTCTCGATATCCTCGTTAATGGAAAGGTCTTTTTCAATATAGGTGCCGCTACTGGGGATAAAGGCTTCGGGCTGGTAGTAGTCGTAATAAGAGACAAAATATTCCACCGCATTGTCTGGAAAAAATTGTTTGAACTCACTGTACAGCTGTGCCGCCAAGGTTTTGTTGTGTGCCAATACCAAGGTAGGTTTTTGCACGCTCTCCACCACATTGGCCGCAGTAAAGGTTTTACCACTCCCCGTAACCCCTAGTAGGGTTTGGTATTTTTCTCCTCCCTCAATGCCGCTTACCAATGATTGTATGGCCTGGGGCTGGTCTCCAGTAGGTTTAAAATCTGATTTGATCTTGAATTTCATAGCTGCACAAAGATAAGGAAACTAGGGGGTATGAAAATTTATAGAAACCTTAAAATAGTTTCCTTTTGCTTCGGAAATAGGATCGCTCTTCAAACTTCAGCTTCGATCGATTTTATTGTGTTACGTCAGTGTCTTTTTTTGAAAGAATTTCAGCAGGGATATCGCAAAAAATATTCTTTATAAGCAGTTATTCAATGCGCTTTGCCTGTGTGGTAAAGGAGAGCCCCTGTTGTCCCATGGTAGAGTTCATAACGCCCTCAAACAATGGTTCGGGGGACTTGTGGGGTTTGTTCCATTCAAAGATAAAGTTGGCTCCGGTGCCTCCGGTAATATCCAGCTCGTCAATCACAATGTCTGTAGTTTCCAGTGGAGCTAGATAAATGGGGTTTTTAAAATAGTTTCGGATAGACCTTCCGTGGGAGTCGAAATATTCGGCCCGTAAAATATAAATGGTGTCCTCCTCGCTGGTGTTTCTCATGCTCACCATGGCCGTTAGGTTGTGTGTGGTATGTTCAGAAAGGCTATAGATCTGTGAATAGATGGAAAGATAGGATTTGCCATACTCGAGCGAGTCCACTTGGCTCATATTGGCCATTCGTTTGGACCAATTTTCGGGGTTAACGGAGCTTATTTGTTTTTCGGTCTCACATCCAAAAAGCAGGCCTATTGTGAGCAAGGGTATAAAATATAATTTTTTCAGGATGGGAAATACAGAGAAAAGCATTGTGATGTTTTTAATGTTGCTGAAAACTAATTTTATGTGTCGTGCTTAAAGATACATTGTTTTTTAAATTTCTGCACTTATTGTTAAGCCTAAATGTGTCATGGTTTTTGAGATCATGCAAAACTATTTTTATATCTCAGCTTTTATCCGAATGCCTATAAGAGTAAACTATTAAACATATTATAAAAATTTGAAAGTCTCTCATAGCCTGTGTATCTTTATGGAAAACCAATTAGTATGAAAAAAGGATATAGTTCGCTCTCTGTAGCGATAGAAAACTTGCAAGACGAAGGATATACGGTAGATTTTAACCTTGTTGAAGATGGAATTCAATCTAAGGGGCTCAAGAAGAAATGGAAGGCAGGAGATTGTGAGGTTGTACGTTATTTTAGGTTTGAAGGGATGACAGATCCTGGGGACAGCTCCATATTATATGCAATTGAGACTACCGATGGACAGAAAGGTTTGTTGGTGGATAATTATAGTGCCGCGGGTACCTATCTCTCCGAAGAAATGCGCAAAAAACTGAAGATTACGCATAATGAATAACCTCTCTTGGGAAGATTTTGAGAAAGTAGATATGCGGGTGGGAACTATTCTTGCGGCCGAAGATTTTCCAGAGGCCCGCAATCCCTCCTACAAACTGAAAATTGATTTTGGCCATGATATAGGAACCCTAAAATCCTCTGCACAGATCACCGAACTATACGGTCCCAAAGAACTTGTTGGGCAACAAGTAGTGGCGGTGGTAAATTTCCCAAAGAAACAAATAGGACCTTTTATGAGCGAATGCTTGGTGTTGGGAGCCGTAAATGGTAAAGAAGTAACTTTACTGAAACCTAATTTGGCAGTAAAGAACGGGCTGAAAATCTCCTGATCAATACTCCCCAAAGTCTATTTCAAGTTGTCTATTCGCTCTCACACTGTCCAGCACGATTTTTTGGACAATGGAATCGTGTGTATTGCGGTACACTGGGTGGTATCGTAACCTCCTTTTTTGGGATAGGCTGTATCTTTTCCCCCCGCCTTCAAAATAAATTTCGCCATCGGCCAGGCGCATAATGGTTACAGCAGTGGTGTCTTTTCTGGATTGTACCATCTTTCTATCGGTTTCAATAAACTGGATGGGTACTTTAAACAAACCGTCAAACCCCAATTTTTTATTGCTTATGGAATTTTTCACGGCCGTTTCACTAAAAATACTGTCTACCACAAACCTGCAGTCTTCAGGCACGGGACGAAGCCAGAAGGTAAGTGCCTCTTCAGGGTTTACAAAGCTTATCTTTTTATTTTCGGTAAAATTTCCAAAGTACACATATTCAAAATCGTATACGGCTATATATTTTTTGTAACGTGGGTCGTTGAAGATTCCTGCGTTTTTCAGAATATATTTATCAGATTTCGAAGTGATGTACACAATATCCTCAGGATTGGTATTGGATTGGAAAGCGTACAATTCTTCAACTACTTGTATAGAGTCGTTAGCGTTCACATCCCTCGCCTCACAAGGGCTGTCGCATAAAAAGTACCGTTTGTTTCCATAGGTGTTTCTATATTCACAGAGCCTGAAAACGTAGGCAGTGTATTCTGAAATAGGGATAACATCTTCAATTTTCTTGAAAACCACACTTTTGCACCCAGTAACAACACTCAGTATTATAAAAGAAATTACGATGTAGTTTATGGTTTTCATACGCTAATCTTCCGTTTTAAATTGTGACGATACTCCCGTAGCCACACGCCATCCCGCATAATAGTCTGGGTGATAAGGAAAATCTGTACTGAAATGTATAAAATCCTGAAGGTCCAGCGCGTTAAAATCGTATAACGTAATATATCCACTATACCCTTGTTGAAAGCTGGTTACGTTCAATTTCCATTGTTGCTGGTTAAAGCCAAAGGCATCTTCGTTAAAGTAGGGGATATGGTCCAGTTGCAGCTTGTCTGCTGCATCTACTGCATATTGTTGCCAGCCCGTGAATTTATGGAAGCTAAGCTCTACAAGGTCTATATATGCCTCCCTATTAAAATGTGCCGAAATGACCACCCCGCCCGTATAGAAACGATCCTCCCGATCTCCGAATAGTGACAACACCGGCCCCCCGTCGTTATAATAGGATAGTTGCCCACGCCTTGCTACGTTTACATTAAAGAAGCCCACTGTTTGCGAGGCCCTGTTCTTATCTGGGTTCATGAGCCAGTTGGATCCAACGGAAAGGGAATAACCAAAAGTATTTTGCAAGGGATTTGCCACAAAATCCGAAAAATGGTACAACGGCACAAAGCGACCTTCCAGTTCTTGGGTCGTGGTGTTGTTCTTAGCTCCAGCAGTAAAGGTAGCGTTTGCAAAAAAGTCGAAGAAGGTGGTGCGGTAATAGTTCTTGTTAAGGTTGCTACCCAGCATTCCTTTGTTGTAGAACAAGATGCCTAGGTGTACCGCTGGTAACATACCAAAATCATCTCTGGCGATGGGTACGTAATTGCCCACGCCTCCCGTTGCAGCTATCCTAAAATTAATTCCAGGGGTAGATTGTAGCTCTCCAGTGATGTTTATGCCAAACCCCAGGCGCAGATCGTCCAAAGGTTCGTTTGATTGGCAAAAGCCAGTTTGTACCATCCCCACAATAAGAAGTAATAGCGCTCTCTGCTTCATAATACCTTTAATTACTTGTTGTTTGGGAGCATCCCATGAGGGACGACTTAAAGGTACTAAAAAATAAAATGTGTATTTATTGTATTGTCATTACGATAAAACACTATTCCAAACTATCAAATTCTACGAACTCATAGTTTGGTGAGGTTTCAAAAAGATTTCTTAGAATAGCCGCGTGTCCGTTGCCCATAACGACCAGAATTCTATCTTCGGGACTCTCTGTAATGCCAATGATATTTCTAAAAATCCTAAGGTTTCTGTTATACCACCAGATGGATAGATGATCTGCCCCCTGATTGTTTTTAGACTTAAAGTTTCCGAGGAGGTAAATTCCGTAGCCGTAATTGTGCGATTCTCTCGAGTTCATATGCTTGAAATACTCTGTGAGATTCATCTTCGGGATAAGTTTATCATCGTACGCCATCCAGTTTTCAAAACCCTCCCAAAGCGGATCCTCATAGTCCCAATTAACATCTCCTGTGATACTTTTAAGAAACAGCGAATCTTTTTTGTATAAATCGCTACGTAGCGAATAAGCATTTACCTCATATAAGGTATCCACCCCCAGTTCTGTTGCGGTCCTCATTGCCAGTTGATAACGTTCGTCCCGCTTATCCCTGTGTTGTCCCTGTGCATACTCACGTAGTTTTTGGGTCGCATTCCAGTTGGCATTAGCTTCAATAGCAATTTTGGTAGGCTTAAATTTTTTGATGTAGCCAACCAGTTCAGTCACTTCAGATTTTTTTGGTTCTTTCAAAACATCTATTTGGTCTTCAGGTGTGGTTTTATGGGAATCCAGCCCCGGGTAATCAAAATGAAAAGTTCCCACGACCAGTACTTTTGTTTTCTGCTCTGGAAAGAAGTGGGATGGTGTTTTTAAAGTGTCTTTAGTACTGGTTTCTATGCTTTCAGATGAAGGGGAAGTTGTTTTTTGAGTGTTTTCAGTACAAGAGATAAAGAAGCTTAAGATACTAAGTATGATAAAATATTTCATGATTGTTTTTTCTAAAGATACTCTTTAAAAGAAAATGTTACATGTAGGATAGCTATTAGTTGTGTGTGTCAATACAAATCACCCTAAAGTGTTAAATTTTGTTAAATTGCTACTTTGTAATGCATAGTACTGTAACAAAAACAATACTGAGGCGTCTCTTTAGTAGAACCTTAAAACTATTAATTATGAGAACTTTAGACAGCAACGCATTAACAGCAAGAGTAAAAACTTCCAAGGCATATACCTGGAACAGTAAGAGACGGTATAGGTAACCTTCGGTCACCATCAATCAACCTTTAATCCGAACAGTAATGAGAAAATTATCTAACATCTTACATGGTGGGGGACTAAAAATGCAGAAATGTAGAAGGCACGGTGTTGTTAAAGAAGCCTTTCAAACCACACTGGGCCACCCACTCCTACGAAAAATAGACCTGAGGCTGCGATAGCTAGCCGGCCAAAGAACAGAAAAGCTGAATTTCCTTAATCAAGAAATTCGGCTTTTTTTATGGGGTACATTACTCTTTTTGCTGCTTCACGTTAAAGCTGGGTGCCTTATAATCCTTTGGTAAATAATTTTCAGGGATCGTACTCATGTTACCATCCCTTGCAGCACGGTAGTGGGGCGATAGTATCTCGATACCCTGCTCATTGCACACATCTTGTATGTTTTGGTGCAGGTTACTGTATATGGTGGCTTGCTTGTTCGCTTCTTTGATATAAGCGTTTATTTGGTAGGCTACGTAAAAATCCTCAAGACTGGTCTGTAGCACAAAGGGCTCGGGATTTTCTACCACGAGTTCGGTACGCTTGGCGGCCTCGATAAGAGCTGCGTGCATTTTTTTCCAGGGAACATCATACCCAATGGTTACCGTGGTGTGGATTATCAACCCTTTTTCGGGCGCATCGCTACTGTAGTTAATGGTATGGCTGCTCATTACCGTACTGTTGGGAATGGAGATAATCTCATTCTTTGGGGTCCTTACCCGTGTTACCAGCGAGGATTTTTCAATTACATCACCAAAAACCTCCCCAATCTTTACACGATCGCCAATCTTGAACAATCGCATATATGTTAACACTAATCCCGCAATAATGTTGGAAAGGGAACCGGCGGAACCAAACGTGAACAAAAAGCCTAAAAACACCGAAATTCCCTGAAAAATAGGTGAATCACTTCCTGGAATATATCCCCAGATGGAAACAATCATAAACGCAATAACCAGCACCCTTACTATTTGATACGTAGGACGCGCCCAATCTGGATAAAAACCATTTATCTTCAGGTTTCCCCGCATGATCTCCATACTCAAAAACCGAAGCCCTTTCAATACATACCTAAAAACCAGTACGATCACTATTATAGTGATAAGGTTGGGCAGATAGTTCCAGATGCTTAGCAGGATAGACTTTACAGGATTTAAAACATAGCCAAAGAGCGTATCGGCAAAATTGCGGGTCCATGGAAAAATCCCGAAGAGTATAGGAAGTGCTATATAAATAGCAAGGAGGATTACAAACCATTTAAATACTTTGTTTACCAATAGCAAGGCTGTAACTTGTCGCTTTGCGTCAAACAATGTATAGTCTTTCAGCTTAACACCCTTTATTCTTTTATCTTCTTGCTGTTCTATTTTTTTGGCGCTCCACCTAAAGAATCTAATAATATATTTTATGAGAAACCAAATCGCAACCAGCACCAAAAGTGCCAAACCAATCTCTTTGGCCAGTGTCCAGATATTTGTTTCTTCCCGGTAGTTAGTGACCGAAGTGGCTATGGCATCTCTATAGCTCACGGCCAGGGCCTCCGTAGTAGTATTCTCCCAGAGTGCATCGTTTTGTGAGACACTCATAATTATATGCTCACCGTACACGATATCCGAAGCATTTTCAGCAGTGTTTATTAGAAGTGAATCTGTTGTGAACGCAAGATTTTCGGGTAGTTTGTTTATCCTGCGTGTCACGGCGTCCGCACGTTCCTTGGCCGAAAAGCTTCCTAATTTTGTATAGATATTAAAAAGTGTGTCATCAAAAAACCCGAAAACAGGATGCCCTTTGGTAGATTTCCTCAGGGCTTCAATCTCTTTCTTTTTTTGTTCCAGCCTTTGGGTTTCATTGGCGTTCAGTGCGTTGATTTGCTCTTGGAGTTTGTTTTTCTCAGTAGGATCTGAGTTTTTTAAATCCTTGATGCGTTCTTCCAGCTCAGCTTTTTTAATGGAATCTATGAGACGCTGTCTCTCCAGGTTTTCCAGTTTTTTCTGAAAGTTATTTTGGGCAATTTCTGAAGAATCTACCGCAGCTTTTGGAACAGAGTCTGTTGCAGTGGTATCGATTTGGGCTATGCTGGTCGATATGGTTATAAACCAGATGAAAATCAGTAAGATGCGAACCATTTTTCTATTTTTTCAATATTGAAAATGAAGACGAATGTACGGTATATATCATTGCTATCTACATAACAAAACTTAAATATATAATAAAAATACTGATTAGGGGCTTACACTTCGGTATCCATCATATTGGTCACTACATGATATCGCGGATCGTCTATGGCGTCTTGGATTATTGAGCTGAACTCTGGGTTCCATTTTATGAGCATTTCCTTACAATCTGGGCTTAAGTGTGTTAGGGTTATTTTTTTTCCGGCATCTAGATATTTATTGGCAATATTGCGTAAAGCCTCTACACCAGAATGATCCGAAACTTTAGATTCAATAAAATCTATTTCAATTTTTTCAGGATCGTTGGAAACATCAAACTTACTGTTGAAGGCTGTCGTGGAACCAAAAAACAGGGGCCCCCAGATTTCGTATACTTTCGTCCCATCTTCCTTTATACGTTTGCGGGCCCTGATTCGTGTTGCACTTTTCCACGCAAACGATAGTGCGCTCATAATTACCCCAGCAATTACAGCAATGGCCAGATCCTGCCAAACCGTTATCGCTGAAACAGCAATAAGTACAATGGCATCGGTCAATGGAATTTTGTGTAATATCCTGAAACTGCTCCAAGCAAAGGTACCTATCACTACCATAAACATAACACCTACCAGCGCTGCAATGGGTATCTGTTCAATTAACGGTGCACCAAACAATACAAAGCATAGTAGGGCAACCGCTGCAATGGCGCCTGAAAGCCTGCCGCGTCCACCGGAGTTTATATTTATGATGCTTTGTCCAATCATAGCACAACCGCCCATACCTCCAAAGAGTCCGTTGAGGATGTTAGCACCACCTTGCGCCACACATTCCCGGTTTCCAGAGCCTCGGGTCTCGGTCATTTCGTCAATTAGATTCAGTGTCATTAAACTTTCAATCAACCCAACAGCAGCAAGAATAAAGGCTGTGGAGAGTATCATTCCCCAGTTATCCCCAATGGTATAGAACAGCGTGAATATTTGTTCTTGAAAAGTAGGCAATCCTCCTTGTAAACCTTCACCGCCTCCATCTCTAATAAAAGAACCTACCGTGCTCACGTCTATATTTCCGAAGATAACCAAAGCCGCTACCACTACTATTGCCGTAAGGGCCGCAGGAATTTTTTTGGTAAGCTTGGGCAAGCCGAACATAATTGCCATAGTTAAAGCTACCAGCCCTAACATTAACCAAAGACCTTTTCCTTGGAGCCATTGCATCTCGCCACCTACATTTTCTTTGAACAACCCTAACTGGGACAGGAAGATTACGATGGCCAAACCATTTACAAAGCCCATCATAACGGGGTGGGGGATAAGCCTTACAAATTTTCCCAATCTAAGTACACCGGCCAATATCTGGATGCCACCCACAAAAAGTAGGGTAATGAATAGCCATTGCAGTCCAAGATTTTCGATGGGTGTTGCGAGGGCTTCACCTACCTCATTTCCTTTGGCAATTAAATGCACCATTACCACTGCCATGGCACCGGTGGCACCAGAGATCATTCCTGGGCGTCCTCCAAAGAGCGCGGTGATAATCCCCATCATAAATGCCCCGTACAGTCCTACCAAGGGGTCTACACCTGCTACAAAGGCGAAAGCAACGGCTTCCGGCACCAAAGCAAGAGCCACGGTTAAACCTGAAAGGATATCGTTCTTAGGATTTTGGGTAAAATTCTTGATTGTTTTTTGCCACATAGTTTTTCCGCTTCAAAAAGCGGCAAAGATACTTTTTAAAAGTATAGTTCCTTGCCTATTGGGTATAAAAAAAGCCCCTATAAAGGGGCTTAAGTGTTCTGGAGAAAATTTTATTCCGCTTCGCCAATAAGTTCTACTTCAAAAATTAAATCAGCATTTGCGGGTATCCTTGGCGGATTACCACGCTCTCCATACGCCAAGTGGGACGGGATATACATGATAGCCTTCTCACCAATGGACATGGTTAACATACCTTCTCTAAATCCTTGGATTAACCTTGCTTCTGTGCTATATAATGGATTCATGGGTTGGTAAGGGTTTCGTGGATCCACGGCATTGTATTTTTCGGCAACATCTTTATAGGTTGTAAAGAATAGAGTTCCGTTAGAGAAATATCCTGTACAATTCACCAAAACCCTGTTGCCTTCTGTTGGCTTTTCGCCAGTTCCTTCTTCGGTCACTAAAATTTCAAGACCTGATTCAAGCTTTTTGGCTTCAGATCGCTTGTTGGCAAATTCGATTGCGTTTTCAGCAGCTAATTTTTGTGCGGCTTCTCTCTTGGCTTTTTCTTCAGCTTCCAGCTTATCGAGTTCTCCAGCAAAATCGGCTACATCTTGGTTACCCTTGTTTATGATGTTCACTTCGTTCATAATTACGGGATCAACGGGCTTGTCACCAGGCTTTGTGGTTGGTACTACCCCAATAGCATCAACAATGTCTTGGCCCATTACAATTTCTCCAAAAACGGTATGCTTTCCATCTAACCAAGGGGTAGGCTTTAGTGTGATAAAAAATTGGCTTCCATTGGTTGCAGGACCTGAATTTGCCATAGAAAGAATACCCTTGCTCTTATGGGTTAGGGTGTCTACAATCTCGTCCGGGAATCTATAGCCTGGGTTTCCTGTTCCATCTCCCTTTGGGTCTCCTCCTTGTATCATAAAATCCTTGATTACCCTGTGGAACGATAGTCCATTAAAATAAGGGGTATCGGCATAAGCAGAGTCTACCATAGTATTTGTGCCTTTTGCCAAGGAAACAAAATTGGCAACGGTTAGTGGTGTTGCATCGTTGTACAGTTTGGCCACAAAGGTTCCCTTGTTGGTCACAAACTCTGCATATACACCGTCTCCCAATTCTGGATATTTGTCTTCACAGGCTGTCATAACAAGGGTTACAACAAATAGAGCTAGTAATGATATTTTTTTCATTTTGTATGATTTGATTAAATTTAGGTTTCTAGTTAATTTTCTTCTGAAGATTCAATAGATCTAAGCGTAATGGTGCTTTGTATTGGCACATTGGCGCCTAGTTTTTCTTCTATGCCATAATAGCCAAAAGCTTTATAGGAAGGGAACAGAAAAGTCACTGTTTCGCCTTCTTTCATAACTTTAAGTCCCTCACGAATCCCTGAGATCAATTCTTGGTTGCTCTGGTCTACTTGGTATTGTTGCAAACCAATTTCTTTTTCAGAGACTATAGTGGTTCCCTCCAGGTTTTTTACATCGTAAGTAAAAGTAACTACATCGCCATATTTAGGCATGACGGTGCTCAGGGTGTCCTTGACATTATAAAAATACCAAAATCCGTTGGGATTGGATTCAAAATCCTTGTCGCTGTTCTGGGCTATGATCTTGTTGATGATAGCTTCCTCCTTTTTATAGAGTTTTTTGTTGCGTTCGGCACTTTCCTTGATAAAACTGCCAGAGCTTCGCTGTACGGGTCTACGTGCTTCGGGGCTTTTACAGGCCACAGCTAGGAGAAGAAACGCACATAAAAAAAATAGGTTACGCATTGTTTTGTAGGGCATTTTTATAGTTGGACAAGATACTAATAAATTCAGTAACAGTATCCTCTAGGTTCTTATCGCTTTTACCACCAGCAGCATTGTTGTGTCCGCCACCGTTGTAGTGCGCTCTTGCAAATTTGTTTACCGAAAATTCGCCTTTGCTCCTAAAAGAGATCTTCACGATATTTTCCTGCTTGTTCTCGATAAAGATTGCTGCAAATTTTATACCCAAAACCGAGAGGGAATAGTTCACGAAACCTTCGGTATCTCCTTTTTTAAAGTTGTGGTCGTCCAGTTCCTGCTGTGTAAGGGTGATAAAAGCTGTATTATATTCAGGGAGGATGGTCATGTTGTTGAGCGCAACTCCCAATAGCTTTATTCTATCTGGCGTGTTGGTATCGTAAATGTTGTTATGTATTTGGGTTCCATTCGCACCCGCTTCCATTAAATGGGCAATCACACGGTGGGTTGTAGGCGTGGTAGAAGAAAACCTGAAACTTCCGGTATCTGTCATGATACCCGTGTATAGATTGGTGGCTATATTTTCTGAAAGCAAGTCCAACCTGTCCAACCCGGCCATAAAATGATATACCATCTCAGAAGTAGAACTCATACCTACATCGCTGTACGTTACCACGGCATAGTCGCCAGGTGCCTGATGATGGTCTATCATCACAAAATTGGCCTTACAGTTTTCCAATACCCCTTGTAAATCTCCCACGCGTGTAAAAGAGTTAAAGTCTAGCGTGAAGACAATGTTTGCTTCATCAAAAAACTGTTGGCACTTTTCAGTTTCTTTCTCGTAGGTGCAAATGGTCTCGTTTCCAGGCATCCATTTCAAGAAATTGGGATAATCGTTGGGCATCACTACCTGTGTGTTGTGCCCCAGGGATTTCAGAAAAAAATACAAGCCCATACAAGAGCCTACGGCATCTCCATCTGGATTTTTGTGCCCCACTATAACTATATTTTGCGGAGTTTGTAAAAATGTCTTAACCTGTTGCGCAATCTTCTTATCCATAGAAGTGCGAAGATACAATTTATTAACCTTAGAGTAATAGTGCAATTGTATCTTTGATAAACTAAACAACCGTTATTATGAAAAATCCTATCTCCTTTTTGGTGTGTTGTGCCGTACTTTTTTTATTTAGCTGTAATGAAAAGAAAAAAAGTCCTGAAGATAAAGAAGTTACAACTATTTCAGAAATAGAAAAACCATTAACTATTGCTTTTGCAAGCTGTAACGATCAAGATCGCCCACAGCCCCTTTGGCAATCTATAATACAAAACGAACCCAAGGCATTTGTATGGGGTGGAGACAATGTATATGCGGATACGGCCGATCTCGAAAAAATGAAAAATGATTATAATAAGGTTGCCAACAATCCATCTTATAAAAAACTGGCAGAAAATGTTGAAATCATCGGGACTTGGGACGATCATGATTATGGCAAGAACGATGCAGGTAATGAGTGGGAGAAAAAAAATGATGCAAAGACCCTCTTACTAGATTTTCTAGAATATCCCGATACAGCCAAAGTGCGTTCGAGAAAAGGCGTTTACCATAGTAGAATTTTAGAGGGAAATGGAGGAAGCGTAAAGTTGATATTGCTCGATACTCGTTACTTTAGGACAGCTTTAAAGAAAGGAGAAGACCCTGCTGTGCGCTATAGTGCTTGGCCAAAAAACCACTCTGGGACTATTTTGGGCGACGAACAATGGAAGTGGCTAGAAAATGAATTAAAAGATGATACGACAGAGTTTACGGTAATTAACACAAGTATCCAATTTTTAAGCGATCAACACGGTTGGGAAAAATGGGGAAATTTTCCATCAGAAGTCACTAAATTTTATGAACTTATTAGGAGTGCAAAAGCCAAAAACATAGTTATAGTAAGTGGTGATAGACATCTTGCAGAAATTTCTGTGAATGATAATGCAGGTTTGGAGTATCCTTTGGTAGATTTTACTACGAGTGGCCTTACCCATACTTGGATAACCAGTGGGACAGAGAAGAACCCCTACAGGGTGAGCAATGTGGTAAAGCAACTTAATTTTGGTGTTTTACATTTCAATTTTGAAGAAGAAACCGTGACATTTCAAATTAGGGGAGAGGATAATTTTTTGTATGAAGAATTTACTCAGCAGTATTAAACAATTGTTAAGCGGTTGCGGTTGAGAATTAAATAACTACTTTTGCACCAAATTTGAAAAAACTATGAGAACAGATAGAACGTTTACAATGTTAAAGCCAGATAGTGTTGAAAAAGGAAACATTGGGGCTATTTTAGAAAAAATTACTGCTAGCGGTTTCCGTATCGTAGCGATGAAATTGACACAAATGACCAAGGCCGATGCCGAGGAATTTTACGCTATCCACAAGGAGCGTCCGTTCTTTGGGGAATTGGTGGAGTATATGACGCGTGGCCCTATCGTGGCTGCCATCTTGGAGAAAAACAACGCCGTGGAGGATTTCCGTACGTTGATAGGCGCTACCAACCCAGCCGATGCAGCCGAAGGAACCATCCGTAAGTTATATGCAGCTTCCATTGGTGAGAATGCCGTGCACGGTAGCGATAGTGATGAGAACGCAGCTATTGAAGGTGCTTTCCACTTCTCTGGACGTGAGATGTTTTAGGAAACACTGAAATTTTTCTTTAAAACCCTTCTGGAACTAAGTTTCAGGAGGGTTTTTCTTTTGAAATCGAAATCGAAATCGAAGCTGAAATCTTGGTATTTCCCCCTTGAGGGAGGCTAGGGGGTGTTCTGTCAAGTTTTTAACATGTAACCCGTGAATTACTTCAACACCAACTTCTTCACCAACTCTTTCCCAACTTCCTCATTGAGCAGCGTTATGATTTTTTCCTTGCCATAACTAAGTTCCTCCCGCAGCACCGAAGAGCTCAGGCTCACGAAAAGTGTTTCTCGGTCCAAGGACAAAGCAGTTGTATATTTAGAAATCGCGTCACCCATAACGTTGTGCCACGCTTCCTTGATCGAAACCTTGTCCAAGCCTTTTTCCAGCCTGTTTACAGCTATAAACTCTTTGAGCACATCGCCTATCTTGGATTCTTCTGCGTTTCTTTTGGCCATTCTAATCTAGTGTTTTTGAGATTTTGGGTGTTTTATTCAAAATTGAATTTTTTGAACTTCTCGTAAAAATAAAGCTTTCCGTCCCGGTTCAATACTACAAGGCTACTGTCCTTTGCTTTTATAACGGTTTCTTTCCACGAATCGTAGGGGGTTATGTAGTAAAGGTGTAAGCTATCGTTTTCAATTTTAATGTCAAACCTTTCGGCAACGTTGCTCGTGCGGAAAGTACCGTCCAATCTGGGTTGCACTTTTTTCCTGATACCGCTCTCACCGTTCACTTCAATAAAATCTATCGTGCTGTTAATGCTAAAGTTTTTTTCGGTACCATCCTTCAGTTTTACCTTTTCAATGCTCCAGTAGCCATCCAAATATTGTATTTGCCCACTCGGATCCTGATTTCCACAGGAGAGCAGCATTCCTAGGCAGAGTAGTACTATGTATTTTTTTATTGCGGGCTTCATTACTAGTTATTCTATATGGTCTTACAGCTACCCAATGGGGAACATTCTATACGTTTGGCTCACTTCCTTGACTATCTTTTCGGTTCTTTCGGCGTGTGTGTCACTTATAAATAGTTGCCCAAAATGGTCATTGTCCACCAGCGTAATAAGTTGTGCTACCCGCTGTTCGTCCAACTTGTCAAAAATATCGTCCAGCAATAGGATAGGGGTTACATTGCTCTGTTTCTTGATAAAGTCGAACTGCGCCAACTTTAAGGCAATAAGATACGATTTTTGTTGTCCCTGCGATCCAAATTTCTTCACGGGATGCTCGTTGAGGTGAAATTTAAGGTCGTCCTTGTGTATTCCAAAGCCTGTATACTGTTTCAGTTTGTCGGTACTAATGTTCTCCTCCAATAACCTATGTAAAGGGGTTTCCTTGAGCTGGCTCTTGTAGTTGAGACCAACCGTTTCGGTACCGTTGCTTATAGATTTGTAGCGCTCTAGGAATATGGGTGCAAAGGCTTCGATAAATTGGGTTCTTTTTTCAAAAATAGGCATCCCCAATTTATGCAATTGCTGATTATAAACGTCCAGTTGTGGAGCGTTAAAGGTATTGTTCGCAGCAAAATATTTTAAAAGGGCATTACGCTGTGCCAGTACCTTGTTGTAATTTATAAGGGTATGTAAATAGCTAGGGTCACCTTGTGATATTACCCCATCCATAAACTTTCGGCGTGTGTCACTGCCTTCAATAATCAAGTCTCGATCCGCTGGAGAAATAATCACGAGCGGTAAAAAACCTATGTGTTCACTGAATTTGTCATACACCTTCCCGTTCCTTTTTATATGTTTTTTCTGCCCGTTCTTGGCGCTTACCAGTATCTTTTCCTCCCGTTCGTTTTTTTCGTAATTACCTTCAATCACGAAAAAATCGGTTCCGTGTTTAATGTTTTGACTGGTAATGGGATTAAAATAGCTTTTTCCGAAGGAGAGATGGTAAATGGCATCCAGGACATTGGTCTTTCCCACGCCGTTTTTCCCCACAAAGCAGTTTATTTTTGGGTCGAACTGAAAGCGCTGCGATTCAAAATTCTTATAATTGATTAATGAAACCGAATTTAAAACCATAAAAACCAGATAGTTGCTATTTTTTACTGAAGGATTTGCCCTATTGTGATTAAGCTTGCAAATTATTGAAAAATAAGGACTTTTTTCTCTTTTAAATTCTAATAAAAATTTTATTTTTGCCCGTCAGTAAACCAAAATTATGGCTACATATAAAAAGAGAGGGTATAAACAACCCAAACCAAAGAACGAAGAAGAGAAAGACGAACTCTTTGAAGGGGAAAGTACAACCGCTGAGGTGTTCAACACCTTGGACGAGGGTGCCAGTAAAACCGAGGCTTGGGTAGAGAAAAACCAAAAAGGGATCCTTATAGTAGTAGGTATAATTGCAGTAGCGGTATTGGGTTACCTAGGGTACCAACAATGGGTACAGGGCCCCAAGGAAGCTGAAGCTATGGACGAGATGTTCCAAGCACAGCAGTTCTTTGAGCAGGCATTGGGTAACGAGACTGTTAGCGATTCGTTGTACGATCTTTCACTAAATGGTGGTAGAGGGAAGTATGGTTTTCTGGATATTATAGATAACTACGGAAGTACAAAAGCTGGTAATCTGGCTGAGTATTATGCAGGTATGGCGTACTTGAACACAAATAACTACCAAGAAGCAATAAACCATTTAGATAATTTCAATAGCGACGACGAAATGTTGGCTCCGCTTGCCAAAGGTGCTATTGGAGACGCCTTTGCACAGTTGGACCAAAAAGAAGAGGCGCTGGGATATTACGAAGAAGCTGCTACTATGCGCTCGAACGATGTTACAACACCACGCTTCTTACTTAAAGCAGGTATTATAGCATTGAACTTAGGAAAGCCCGATGTAGCTCATAAACATTTTGATGCACTGGAAAAGCAATACCCAAAATCTACCGAGGCCAAAAAGGCCGTTGCCTATAAAGGTAAGGTAGGGGCAATGCAATAAACCAAAGTGCCTAACAAATATGGCCACAAAAAACAATAACTTATCGGCTTACGATAAAGCAACAATCCCAAACGCGAAGGACTTTCGGTTTGGGATTGTTGTTTCAGAATGGAACGAACAGGTCACCCAAGGAATGTTCCAAGGGGCTTTCGATGCTATTTTGGACTGTGGTGGGATAAAGGAAAATATCGTCCGCTGGAACGTGCCCGGCAGCTTCGAGCTATTATACGGTTGTAAAAAAATGACCGAAAGTTTCGAGATGCTGGATGTTGTCATTGCTATTGGCTGTGTGATACAGGGCGAGACCAAACATTTCGATTATGTTTGCGAGGCCGTTTCACAGGGAATCAAAGATTTGAATGTGCAAGGTGATATCCCGGTGATATTCTGTGTGCTCACTGATAATACATTGCAACAGTCTTTGGACCGTAGTGGAGGAAAGTACGGCAATAAAGGTACAGAGGCTGCCATAGCGGCCATTAAAATGGCACAGCTGCGCAAGGATGCCAAATTCTACAAGTAACCTACAAATTGCGTTGCTAGCTGAAATTTTAAGACCAGCTTACCTTTCCAATCCTTAAATAAAACTCCTATTTTTGCAGCCAACCATGGCACGCATACTAGCAATAGATTTTGGAACAAAACGCACGGGAATAGCTGTAACAGACGAACTGCAGCTAATCGCCTCCGGACTCACCACGGTGGAAACTCCAAAGTTGATGGACTTTTTAAAAAAATACATTGGCCAAGAGACCGTGGAGCGGGTTTTGATTGGGCAACCGCTTCAAAAGGACGGTACCCCCAGTGATGTGGAAACCGAAATAAAGAAGTTCTTAGAAATATTCTCAAAAGAGTTTCCAGATATGCCCTTTACAAGAGTGGACGAGCGCTACACCAGTAAAATGGCGTTCCAGACTATGATAGATAGCGGCCTAAAAAAGAAACAACGAAGAAACAAAGCATTACTGGACGAGATAAGTGCTACTATTATCCTTCAACAATACCTTTATAATGACTAAGGTTGAATGTTTAAGGATTGTTGACGGAAGTTGAAGAATTGATATTTCGTATATTTCAATGATCTTTGTTGTATGAAAAGGGATTTAAAAAGCCGTTCAAAGAAATTCGCTCACGATTGCGTATAAGTTTTGTTGCAATTGCCAGAGAATGTATTGGAAATCATATTAGAAAACAATTGTTACGATCTTCGACATCAACGGTAGCATACTATCGGGCAGCTTCAGTTGGTCAAACAAAGAAATGTTTTATTGCAAAACTGAGTATTGCCATAGGAGAGTGTGACGAGTCGCTGTTTTGGATAGAATTTTTAGCAGATGAAAATCTACTCCAACCAAAAGGATACGAAGCGGTTTATAAAGAAGCGAAATAATTAACGGCAATTTTGATTGCATCAAGAATTACAGCAGAAAAAACTCCAATAGGGGTTAGCTTTTGCATTATTCATTTTACTTTTAACATTAAATATTTTAAATGATACTACCCATTGTAGCCTACGGAGATCCCGTTTTACGTAAAAAAGCAACCGCCATTAGTGAAGACTATCCCAAACTGGATGCCCTGATTGAAAATATGTTCGATACCATGTACGGCGCAAGAGGAATTGGACTTGCGGCACCACAAATTGGACTGCCCATACGGTTGTTCATTGTAGATGCCACACCTTTTGAGGATGACGAAGACCTTAGTGAAGAGGAACGAAAACTCTGTTCAGAATTCAAGAAAGTGTTCATCAATGCCAAGATCATCGAGGAAGAAGGGGACGAGTGGGTGTTTAACGAAGGGTGTTTAAGCATCCCCAATATTAATGAGGACGTGTTCCGCAAGCCACAGATCACCATTGAGTACCAAGACGAAAATTTCGATAAAAAAACCGAAACCTTTGATGGGATGGTGGCCCGTATCATTCAGCACGAGTACGACCATATTGAGGGAATTTTGTTTACAGATAAACTTTCAGTGTTAAAAAAACGTTTGTTGAAGAGTAAGCTCACAAAAATTTCAAAAGGAAATATAGATGTGGCGTACCGTATGAAGTTCCCCCTTGCGAAAAAGAAACGTTAAATACGCTAAAATTCTGAATTCTTCATTATTGAAATACATCTCGAACAAGTATATTTGCACCCTTACTTAAAAAAAGCAACACACTATTTATGAGTTTAGAGAAAATCCTTTCTATTTCAGGCAAACCAGGACTGTACAAACTAAGAGCCCAAACCCGTAATGGATTTTTGGCAGAATCCCTTATTGACGGTAGGAAAATAAGCGTTGGTGCCAGGGATAACGTGAGCCTTTTAAGCGAGATTGCCATCTATACTCTTACCGAGGAACTCCCGCTGCGCGAAGTTTTTAAAAAGATTTCTGAAAAGGAAAATGGAGGGCCTACCATACACCATAAAGTACCCAAGGTAGAGCTTGAAGAATTTTTCTTTGGAGTGTTGCCAGATTACGACGAGGACCGCGTGTACCCAAGCGACATAAAGAAAGTGGTACAGTGGTACAACTTGTTGCAAAAAAACGGTATCACAGATTTTTCTGAAGAAACCGAAGGCGCTTCATCTGAGGAGGAGTAGGCATGCGTTCAATAATATTGCTTTTAGCGGTATTCGTTTTTGCAATATCGTGTTCGCCTAGAATAAAGAGTTCCATAGAAAAACAGGAGTTCAAGCAACTTTCAACACACACTCCAGTAATAACACTTAGGGTTAGCGTAGCTGTCCCCGAGGGATCGGTATTTGTGGGCGAAACGTATGTGGGTGATACAGGGTTTACCACAAAATGTACCTATACCGAAGTACTTGAAATCTTGGAAACAGAAGCTAGAAAAGCTGGTGCCAATATTGTATCCATTCAAAAAATAAAAAAGCCCAGTTTTGCAAGTACCTGTTATAGGATAGGGGCTAACTTGTACCGTAACACCAACATTCAATTGGTAAATGGTTACATTGAAAAACAACAAAATAGATATACATCAAGGTTGCCAGAAAATACAGATTATGCGGTAGTACACTTTTACAGGCCACATAATCCCAAAGGTGGATTGATTGGTTTTAAAATAAGGATGGACGACGAAACGGTGATTGGTAGAGTGCGGGACGGAGAGAAGTTTTCATATAAGATCAAAGATTTTGGACTTCATAAATTTTGGGCAAGGACCGAGAACATTACCCAGGTATATGAAAATATTGAAAGAGGTAAAGAGTATTTTTTTCGTTGTGGAATTAATTTTGGAGCAGTAGTAGGAAGAGCAAATATTGAACAGGTAAGTCCTGAAATTGGAATAGAAGAATCTGGCCTTATGGGACACCAATAAGTGGATAATCTTTTTATAACTATAAATTCATTTGTTACCCCGTAGCAAATGAATTTTTATTTTTACGCTATTATGAATTCAAGAAAAGAACAACTTGCAGCCTACGACCGTCTTCTAACCATTATGGACGAACTGCGCGAACAATGCCCGTGGGACCGGAAACAGACCATGCAAACCCTTCGCCATCTCACTATAGAGGAAACCTACGAGTTGGGCGATGCTATCTTGGAAAATAACCTGGACGAAGTAAAAAAGGAACTGGGCGATCTCTTGCTGCATATTGTCTTTTATGCCAAGATAGGTAGCGAAAAAGATAGTTTTGACATGGCCGATGTTGCCCATGAAATATGCGATAAGCTCATATCACGCCACCCACACATATATGGCGACGTTAAGGTTGCAAATGAAGAAGAAGTAAAACAAAACTGGGAAAACCTGAAACTTAAAGAAGGCAAAAAGAGCGTGCTGGAAGGTGTTCCCAGATCTTTGCCCGCAATGGTAAAGGCAAACCGGATCCAGGACAAGGTGGCCGGTGTGGGCTTCGATTGGGAAGAACCCCAACAGGTTTTTGAAAAACTACAAGAGGAACTGGCGGAACTACAACACGAGGTCTCCGAAAACAATGCCGAAAAAATAGAACAGGAATTTGGCGATGTGCTGTTTTCAATGATAAACTATGCGCGCTTCCTAAAGGTTGACCCCGAAAGTGCTCTGGAGCGGACCAATAAAAAATTTATAAACCGATTTCAGTACTTAGAGGGGAAAGCCAAAGAAATGGGTAAATCGCTCAAGGATATGACCCTTGCTGAAATGGACGTGTACTGGAACGAGGCTAAAAAGCTCTAACATTTTCAATCTACTGAAAATATAATCGCTTTTCCTTCAATCACTACATTTTCAAAACCTGAGAGCTCTTTTAGCAACACCAGGTTTGCTGGGTTGTAAAAAATGGTATGGGTACAATCGTTTTTATAGTACCATTTTGAAAATTCGGTAAGCGTACCCTCCCATAAACTGGACATACAGTACAATTTACCGTTGGGTTTTAATAACGACCTTAAAAGTTTAAATTCTTGAATTGGTTTGTGGAAATGCTCCATCACCTCGCAACAAATAATGAAATCGTATTGGGTTTGCAGGGTTTCCTTACTGGGATGGAAAAACGGATCGTACAAGCTAATATCGTATCCCTTTTCTGAAAGTATCTTAGCGGCAACGGGGCCTGTCCCTGCGCCAAAGTCCAATCCCTTGGCAAAGCTGTTAAAATCACGGGAAATCGCTTTGGTTAGGGGTTTTACGAAGTTCTGGTAGCCTTTGTTCTCAACATCATTATTGTGTGTGAGGTACCTTGCTTTTTCTGCCTGCGCAGAAACATAGTTATTGGGATGCCTAAAAACTGTAGTGCAATTTCCGCATAGTAAAAAGTGGTGCAGAGGGGTATTGTAATAGGAGGTCACTTGTTTGCTATTACAAAGGATACAGTTGCACATTACGAGTTTCTACGGGCTGCCTTTATTTTCTTCAGCTTATTTTTCCAGATTTCAAGTTGTTCCTTGTGACGCGCTATGTTTTTGTGAACCTCTGCCACCATGGGGTTGTCATCCGGAACGTGCTGGAAAAAACCAAGGTTATTCTCCAGTTGGTTTATTTCAGCCTTCGCCTCATCTATTTTTTTAGAGATATAATACTGCTCGTTCTGTAATTTGCGCTCGTCGTCCATTGAAACAAGGGAGCTTAGCTTGTTTTCGTACTTGATGAGCTCTGCTTCTTTTTTGCCAAGGTCTAATTTCTTGAAAAGCCCGTCCAGTACCTTATTGAAGTCCTGCTCAATATTCTTTTTCTTGTAGGGAACACGGCCCAACGTTTTCCACTTTTTTATAGATTCCTTGATCGTTGTCAGATCTTCGGTATGGTTTCCTGTGAGTTCGGTAGCCTTAACCTGTTCCAATAAATCTTGCTTTTTGGCTAGGTTTTCTTCTTCCTCTTTGCTGGCCTCGTTTTTCTTGGCATGTATCCTATCAAAATAATAGTTGCAGGCAGCTTTAAACTCTTTCCAGATTTTGTCGCTGTCCTTTCTGGGTACATGTCCAATTTTTTTCCAGTCCGCTTGGATTTTCTTCATCAGTGGTGTCACTGCTTCAAAATCGTCGCTGTCCTTGTTTTCTTCAGCTATCTTAACAAGCTCTCTCTTTTTTTCAAGATTTGCGTACTGCTCTTTCTTTTGTTCCTTATAAAAGTTGTTCTTGGCTTTGTTGAAATTACGGGTCGCTTCCTTAAAGGCATTCCAGATTTCCTTGTTCTTGTTTCTGGGAACCTTGCCGGCCTCAAAGTAGGCATCTCGCAATTCCTGTACTTTTTTCATGGCGTGTTGCCATGAGTTATGGTTGGGTTTTGCCTTTTCTTTTTGTGCATTGATTTTTGCGACCAGTTCTTTCTTGGCCTCATAGTTTGCCTCATATTTTTTGTCCAATTCTTTTTGGTGGGCCTGACGCTTATCGTGGATTACCTTAGTGGCCTCACTAAACTTGTCCCAAACATCTTCGCGGTATTCCTTGGCTACGGGGCCAATTTCTTCTTTCCACATTTTGTGGAGCATTTGCAGTTCCCGGAAAGCCTTGTTTACATCTTGTACTTGCTGGAGTTCTTCGGCTCTTATAATGAGTTTTAACTTTTGCTCGAGGTTGTGCTTAAAATCCAGGTCTCGAAACTCACGATTTAAATGTAGAAAGTCGTAAAAGTTCTCTACATGGTGGTGATAGGTGTTCCAAGTAAGGTTGTACTTGTCGCGAGGGATGGGTCCGGCAGTATGCCAACGCTCCTGTATGTCCTTAAAGTGTTTGTAGGTGGTGTTTATGCTTTCTTCGGTACCCAACAGTCCCTTTAATTCTTCAATGAGTTCTTCGCGCTTTGCAAGGTTTGCCTGTAAATCTTTTTTGAGATTCTTATAATAGTTGTTCCTTTTTTCTTTGTAATCGAAGTAAAGCGAATTGAACTCCTTTTTAATCGGGGTGGAGTAGTGGAAGTCTATTATGTTGCCTCCTTCTGCAAGAAACTGTTCTTTTTTTTCTTCCAGCTCTTCACTGAATTTAGAATTGAACTCAGTCTTTATTTCCTCAACTTCATTTTTTATATTCTGGACGTGCTTGTCCTTTAGCAATTTTGCAAATGCAGCTATGAGTTCTTTTTTGGAGAGTGAGCTATAATCTATATCGTCCTCCTCATCTTCATTTTCTTCGTCGTCACTGGAGGCTACTTCTTCTTCATCTACCTCTTCACTGTCATCCTGGTTTGAGTTTTCTTCGGAATCCGACCCTGAAGTTTCAGTATTTTCTGAAACTTCAACACTGTTTTCTTCATCTGCTTCACTTTCAGAAGGTTTATTATCTCCATCTAAAGTTTTGGTTGATTTTTTTTCGGGTGATTCAGGTACTTTTTCTTCCTTTTTTTGGATTGTTTCAGCTTCATCTTTTTCTTCAGTATTATTTTCTTCTGAAGTTTCGACTATAGCGTTTTCAACCAATCCACCATCTGCATCTGTGGCCAATTTATTAGAAGAAGTGTCTGGTTCTTTTCCAGATTCTTCTACGAGGGCTTTTTCTATGGCGTCGTTTTGTGGGGAGGTGTTTTCTTTCTCAGGTGATTTTTCGTCGGACATTTTTTTCAATGTTAGGGTTCGTGTTAAAAGGAGCGTTCAAGATACTAACAACAATAGAAACGACAAAGCAGATCGACTTATTTTGATACTATTTGCTGTTCCAGATGTCCCAGGATTTAAGGGCTTGGTATTTTAGCATGGTAAAACCATTGCTTACCCTAGCGCCTTTGGATGCGCCACGTTTCATAAATTCGGTTTCGCGTGGGTTATAGATTAAGTCGAAGAGTACGTGGTCCGTTGTCAAGTGAATATAGGGAATATCGGGAAACTGGTGAGTATTTGGTGAGGTTCCCAAGGGGGTACAGTTTACGATGAGGAAGTGCTGTTTTATAATTTTTGAGGTGAGCTCGTCGTAACCAAACTGCCCTTTTTCTGGATTTCTGGATACATTGTAGTAGCTGAAACCCAAAGCGTCCAATACATATTCAATTGCTTTTGAGGCACCGCCAGTGCCCAATATCAATGCTGTTTTCTCCTTAATGGGAAGAAACTCGGCCAGAGCCGTTGCAAATCCATAATGATCGGTATTATAGCCAATGAGCTTTCCGTCCTTCCTAAATTTTATGGTGTTAACAGCACCAATGCTTCTGGATTCCTTGTCTAATTTGAAAAGGTGTGGAATTATGGCCTCTTTGTAGGGGATTGTAACGTTTAATCCCTTTATATCGGGGTTCTCGCTGAGCAATTCTTCAAAATTTTCGATGCACGTCAAATCGAAATTTTCGTAGCTATGTGGTAGCGATTCCTTCTCAAATTTTATGCTGAAGAAGGTTTTGGAAAAAGAATATCCTATATCTTTTCCCAAGAGCCCGAATTTAGCCATTTTTTGAGGATTTTTTGTTTTTGTGGTAAACATCTAGACTTAGCACTATCGCTATGCCAACAAATATAAAGAGTATTGCCCAAAAGGTTTCGAGCGAAAAATCTGA
The DNA here is from genome assembly GCF_003353425.1 of Marinirhabdus gelatinilytica. Lineage (GTDB taxonomy): Bacteria > Bacteroidota > Bacteroidia > Flavobacteriales > Flavobacteriaceae > Marinirhabdus > Marinirhabdus gelatinilytica. The sequence goes on along the minus strand of NZ_QRAO01000003.1, from coordinate 348,901 downwards.
CGGCCAATACCTGTCGTATCCCGTAATAATCTCGTTGCCATTGGCATCTACTTTAATGTTTCCGTAGTTGTCGTATTCGAACTGCTTGGTTTTCCAAGGCCAAACTACTCCAAGTGATCCCGCAATAAAGCCTATGATAACGGCATAGGTTGCTTTTTTGAATCGTTTTAGCACATAACCAAGAAGATGCGACAACGATACAAGCCCGGTAAGAGAGCCCAGTGTGAAAACTGCCAATATCTTGAGCATCTCTATGCGTTCTGAACTATAGATAAAGCTGGTGTCACCCTGCAAAAGATCTGAAAAGGTATCAAAAAGCGCGTTTACTGAATCTACAAGAAGCAATACATAGTTGCCCAGCAAAATTAAGATAAAGGAGCCGGAGAGCCCTGGGAGGGTCATTCCAGAGACACTTATGATGCCGCAGAAAAATACAAATATGAGGTTGCTGTTCTCTCTTGCGGGTTCTAAAAAACTTATGCTTACCCCAGCGATGATGCCGCAGAGGAGGTATGCAATATATTTTCGGTTCCACTCTCCAAAATCCTTTGCGATATAGTAGATGGAGCCTATGATCATTCCAAAAAAAGTGCTCCACACAAAAAGTTCGTAGTGGACAATGAGATAATCCAGTAATTTTGAAACACTGAAATAGCTTATCACCATCCCTAAAATGAGTAGGCCCAGAAACCGCCCGTTAATATACCTAAAAAAACTCCTGAACCGTCCGTTGAAGAGGAGTGCAAAAGCTTTACGGTTCACCTTTTGTAGTGAATAGATAAACTCCTCGTAAAATCCTGCAACAAATGCCACAACGCCACCTGAAACACCAGGCACCTTATTGGCTGCTCCCATAGACAGCCCCTTGAGAACTAACCATATCTTATCGCTAAAGGTACGGGTATCTTGCATTAACGTTCTTTTTTTGAAGCTGCAAAACGCTCCATTAAGAAAATTGTTAAGAAGCCGATAACCATAAATACTATGGCCAAACCTATTTGAGAGTTACCCTCAAAACTATTGGGGAGAATGCTCCTTTCCAAAAATGGGACTTCTTCGCCATTGTGGTTTATCCTGTATTGTAATACTTCTTTCCAAGGCCATATTTTGTTCAAGGCACCTATCATAAAACCTGTTAAGACTGCAAGGGTAATATTCTTGAAATTCTTGAACATATAATTGAGCGCTTTGGAAAAAACCTTGAGCCCTACTATGGCGCCAGCTCCAAAAATCAATAATTTCCAAAATGCCGAAAAGAAAATACCACTATCCAGTTTGGTAATACCGTCTCCTAGTTGCGAGAGCGTGCCAATTACCGAAGTATATGCCCCGAGTAAAAGTAAGATAAAAGCACCGCTCACCCCGGGTAAAATCATAGCTATAATCGCTACAAAGCCAGCAACAAACAGAAACCACGTGCTATCTGTCGCGCCAATGGGTTTGGCTAGGGTGATGGCATACGCCATGCATGCTGCCAAGAGGAGTGCGATAAGTACTTTTGGGTTCCAGGTTTTAATCTGTTTTCCCACATATAGGATACTGGCTACAACCAGCCCAAAAAAGAAGGACCATACCAATATGGGATGCTCAGCCAAGAGCCAAGTAATGGCCTTGGCAAGGGAGAGAATACTTATAAAAACTCCTGCAAAAAGAGCCATTAAAAAAGATAGGTTATAGTGTTTCCAAGCCGCTTTAAACCCACTTTTTCTCCAGCTTTTAAAAAAGCCCATATCCAACCTGTGGATGGTCTCTATCAATTCCTCGTAGATACCAGCTATAAAGGCAATGGTGCCTCCTGAGACACCGGGAACCACATCGGCGGCACCCATAGCGAGGCCTTTAGCCGTGATGACCAAATATTGAGAAAGCGTTCTTGAAGGCATGGAAAAGCAGTTTTAGTTGCCCAAAAGTAAACAAATTATACCGAGGTATTTTTGTGTTTGGTAATAATTTGCCGCACTTGGTTCCTTGCAATTACTTTAGGGAATAATTCTTCCAGGATCATCAGGAAATCCGGGTTGGTTTTAAGCCCGTTTTTTAAATGGAATTCTGCTTTGCGGGTTTCTTTCAAAATATAGAACAGTCCTGCCAATCTAAATTCTATCTCGGCATTTTCTGGATAAAACTCACTGGCTTGGAAAAGATTGTTCACAGAGGCTTGGAATTCACCCAACTTAATGAGCAAATCACTTCGGGAGAGCCATGTTTCCAGTTCGTAATTCCCTAGTTCCAAAGTTCGTCTAAATCCATGTTCGGCTTCCTCCAAGTGTTGCAAACGTAGGTTTATACGGGCATATCGTTTCCAGTACAGCACATTTTCACCATCTATATTAATAGCTTTTTCGATAAAATAGAGTGCTTTTTCGTAGTCCTTGGATTTTATGTAATTATCGGTAATGGCAATCCAACCCTTGTCCAAAAGACCGTCTTCCTCTACACACTTGGTAAAAAACTGTAAAGCCAGCTCGCCGTCTCCCAGCTTTTCGTAGCATTTCCCAATGCGCAAGAGTGCGAAGGACGTAGGATCATCGAGACCCAGGGTGATGGAATAACTTTCAATTGCTTCCTCATATCTCTTCAGGCGTTCCAAAGTCTTGCCTTTTTCAAGATAAGCACCAATAAAGCTATCGTCGCTTATAATGGCAAAATCGAACGCGGCTAGGGCTTTATTGTATTCCTTGAGAATATAGTACATTTTACCTACTTGGTGCCAGGCAACCTCGCAATATGGGTTTTTATTCAAGAAATCATTTAGGTAGTCTATGGCCGCTTCGTATTGGTCTAAAAATTCAAAGCAATAGATAATATTGTAGAGTGCGGAGTAATCGTGCTCATCTTGTTCCAAGCAACGCATAAAATAGTGTTTGGCACTTTCAAAATCCTCCAAGAACAAGTATTCCATTCCTATGAGGGAAAGCACGTCACACTCGTCGTTGGTTATTTTAAGGGCCATTTCCAGGAGTTGGATGGCCTTCTTGTGGTCGTCCCGGCGCGACAGTATGTTTGCCTTTTGTATGTACACCTCTTCATTGTTCTGCTCTAGGGCGTAAAGATTGTCCAGCAAAGCTTCAGCAGTTTCCAAATCGTTCTCAAAAATGAACATTTCAATCTGGAACAATTTTAAGTTCGTGGATGTAGGGTGTTGCTCCAATCCAAGCTTAGTTGCTTTTTTGGCAAGCGCTACTTTTCCGTTCTCTAGATAGTACTGGATGATCTCTTCAAATTCTTCCGAATCGAAAAAATAAACATCGTTCGTCTTCAACATAGATTCGAAACGGGATAGTGGAAAATTGTTATACTCGTTAGGATTAGAGGGCATACGCTACGATTTAACGATTACTACTTTTTTAAAGATAGTAATGTATAGAGGTTTTCAATAGTTGTGCCGTGTTTCTTGTTAACAGGATTATTAACAGCTCTTTCGGTTTTTAATATTCTGAAAACCAATAGTTTAAATTGAATTTATTTTTTCTGGAGTTCACCCAGTACATCGGTAATTATGTCACAACCCTCTTTTATTTCGTCATTGCCTATGGTGAGGGGGGGCGTAATGCGGATGGCGCGGGGCTCGAACAACAGCCAAAAAAGGATCAAATTTCGTGCTTTGCATCGCAGGATTACTTCTGAAGCGATTTCGGCAGTCTCGACCATTGCAGCAAGCATCAATCCCTTGCCACGAATTTCTGAAATCATAGGGTGCTGAAGGTGCTTTCGGATCAATTTTTCCTTCTGAAGGGTTTGCGCCATTAAACCACTTTCGGTAATTTCCTGGAGTGTGGCCAAAGCCGCTGAGGCGATCACGGCGTTCCCGCCAAAAGTGGTAATGTGGCCCAATTTTGGGTTGTCGCTCAACAATGCCATTGTTTCTTTGGAAGCGGTAAAAGCACCAATGGGGAGACCACCGCCCATTCCTTTACCCATGACCAAAATATCTGGCACTACGCCATAATGCTCAAACCCGAAGAGCTTCCCAGTGCGGCCAAATCCAGGTTGTATTTCGTCCAGAATAAGCAAGGCACCTACTTTTTCACAACGCTCTTTCACTTTTTTGAGATACTCTCCTTCGGGAAGAATAAAACCAGCTCCTCCTTGTATAGTTTCCAAAATCACAGCTGCGGTGTCTTTGGTTATTTTCTCTAATACAGCAAGGTTGTTGAATTCAATGGGGTGACAATTGGGCAGGAGTGGGGCAAATGGGGTCTTGCGTTCTTCGTACCCCATCACACTCAAGGCTCCAAAGGTATTGCCGTGATAGGCGTGGTGGGCGTAAAGTATCTCCTTTCGCCCCGTTGCGCGTCGTGCCAGTTTCAAGGAGCCGTCAATGGCCTCGGCACCACTGTTTACCAAGTAGGTAGTTTCCAATGGGTCTGGGAGCTGTTGTGCCAAAAGTTTAGTGAGCTGTACTGCAGGAGATTGCACATATTCGCCATACACCATGACATGTTGGTACTTGTCTACTTGTTCTTTTACAGCCTTTACCACACGTGGATGGCTATGCCCCAGGCTACAGGCAGATACACCTGCAACAAAGTCTAAATGCTTGTTTCCCTCCACGTCGTAAACGTAACTTCCCTTGGCATGCGAAACCTCCATCGCAAGTGGATGTGGGGTGGTTTGCGCTTGATATGTTAAGAAGTCTTTTTTCATGGTTCAGTTAATGGTTGGATTAGTTAATGCTATCTTCTAATATACTCAATAGATTAGACATTTTTTTTAGCATACCCCATTTCATTTTTGCGATTGCTGGAAAGGAATAAGCCATACCTTCAACATCAATGGTAGTGACACCAATACACTTATCGTTTTTATCATAAAACGTTATAAAATAATGCACTTCAGGTGTCCCTAGCTCTCCCCAACGATAACTTGAACTATCATTTAATATCTTAAGTACTTCTCTCGTTACAGTCTTGTTTAAATCTCTTTGATTCTTCGGCGGGTTTTTATAATGTAGAATGGCTTTTGTGACCTTGTGAGAAGGAAAATAAATACCCTGTTTTTCTTCTTCACTAACTAATGAATGATATACACTGTCGTTAATTCCTGTTTTTTGTTGGTAAGAATTGTTTTTATATGCTTCAGCTATATAGAATTCTTCTTTTTTTTGTGTGAAGGCAAAGAATAATAGAAAACTGCAAAATAAAATACTTATAGATAGAAGTGGAATTAATGATATTTTTTTCATCTTAAGTAGATTTATTCTTCACCTTCATCCTCATCCTCCCTAGTCCGTGCCTTGGGGTCTTCCTCGCGATTTTGGAGGTCTTCGGGTTTTAGTTTTGAGCTTTCGGGGAGTTCAATTTCTTCTAGGGGGATATCGTCAAAGAACTCGCCTTCATCTTCGGGGAGGGGGATACCTTTAATTTTTGGGAGAAACGGTTTTGGTTTTCCTTTAAAGAGATCGTTTACCGTAAACAAACGTTCGTCGCCACGCCATACAAAGCCTTTTAAAATACGTGCGTTCTCGGGCAATTCAGATTCTGGGTAGATTTTCCCCTTCCCTTTTTTAATGAATTTTGTACCCGTAATACGCTGCTCTTTCATATAGATTTCAATAGCGCTGGAAACGGTATTGTTGATGCCGATGAGTTCACCCTTATCGTTCCTCGGGTAGTAGATCACCTCGGCATTTTTGATGATGGAGACTGTGTCCAATTCGTTATTGGTAAATAGCCCTATGAGCCGTTCACCCTTTACCTGGTTGTATCCCACACTGTCCTTTTGTACTAAAAATGAATTGTTGAAGACCTTTAAGGTATCCAATTTTTCAGTTTGTTTGTTGGATAGCAGGTGGATGGTATCGCCCGTCATTTGGTTTTCGCCACTCCATAGAATAGGTTCCCGCAAGAGCTTTGTGATCCCTAATTTTTCTGAAGAATAAATAGAGTCGCATTTCCCACTGGTGGGTTCTTCGCCGGGTGCACCGTATTTGAACATCCTTGCCCTGTAAAAACCCTTTAATATTCTGTTTTCGGGTTTTCCGGTGATGCGCAGGGTATCGGCGTGCACGTATACAGAGTCTTGGTCCCGCAGGGTCACGGCCACGGCACGTTTGGTGATAAAAACCGAATCCTTATCCCGAAAGACTTCGGCATAGTGGCCACGGACGATACTTTTGTTGAGGGTGTCCAACACCTTGATATTGTTGGTGGCAGAGGCGAAGCTCTTGTTTCGATCAAAATAGATACTGTCTCCGTAGAGGGTTCGGTTTTCGTAGTCTATTTTGGAATTTTTCACAAAATAGCCAGTATCGCCACGGGTATCGTAATATCCCCGTTCACAATATACGGTGCTGGTCTCGCTTACAATTGTGGACTCCCCATATAGGTACGCGCCTCCCGTTTCAGAATAAAAATCGAGTTGCTCACTGTTTACGGTGTATTTTGGGTTTACGATTTTAACATCGCTAAGGAACTGGTATTTCTTACTTTCGGCATAATAGCGGCCAATACGGCTGGTGAGGGTGCTTGCGGTATCCACCACTTTGCCGCCCGTACGGTAGTAGGCTTGTTGTTTTACACGGTCGAAATAAAGGGTGTCTGTAGTGAGCGTTGTTTTGGGTTCTTTTAGCACTACGTCACCACTTGCAAATGCAAAGCTGGTGTTGCCGTTGTACTCTGCATAGGTACTGTTCATCGTTACCGTATCGCCTTGGGTGATCTTTACGGTGCCGTAGGCTTTTACAAAATTATCTTTCGGGTAGAGATATGCTTGGTCGCACCACATCTCAACACCTTCATGGACCACGTACACCTGGCCGTTTTCGTCCTTGGTATAGATTACGGCATCCGGGAGCTCTGGTTTAATTTCCAGATAGCCGGATTTTATATCAACCTTTTGTTTTTCGGTGTTGGACTGTGCTATGAGTGAAGAACAGAAGACTAAAAAGAACAAAAAAATAAGGGTTCCAACTGTACTCAACCGGACATTCGGAACTTTCAGGATTGTAAGGTCTACTTTCAATTTTGTTTTTGTTCAGTATATCAACAATGATACCCTTTATCTATGTATCGTCTGCTTCCTATCCGGACCTACCGATACTATTTTAATGGGCACTTCCAATTCTTCCTCCAAAAAGGCGATGTAGTTGTTCAGCTCCTTTGGGAATTGGGAAGCTTCGGTCATTTTGGTGAGGTCTTCTTTCCAACCTTTTAGTTCGGTATAGACCGGGGTTACATTTTCTGCTTCAATATTGTAGGGTAGGTGCTCTATGGTTTCGCCTTTATAGTTGTAGGCGGTGCATACTTTTAGCTTATCGAAACCACTAAGTACGTCACCTTTCATCATCATAAGTTGGGTTACGCCGTTTATACGCACTGCATATTTTAGAGCGACCAAATCCAGCCATCCGCAACGTCTGGGACGGCCTGTAGTGGCTCCAAACTCATTACCCACACTTGCCATGGTCTCTCCGTAACTGTTAAATAACTCGGTAGGAAAGGGGCCACTTCCCACACGGGTTGTGTACGCCTTAAAAATACCGAAGACTTCCCCAATCTGTGTAGGTGCTACTCCCAATCCGGTACAGGCTCCAGCGGCTGTGGTGTTGGATGAGGTTACGAAGGGGTATGTTCCAAAATCTATATCCAAGAGCGAACCTTGGGCACCTTCGGCCAAAATTGAATTTCCGTTTTTCTGGGCTTGGTAGAGGTATTCTTCGCTATCTATAAATTTTAGTGTTTTTAGTACTTCAACAGCCTTAAAGAATTCTCGCTCCAGTTCGGCAAGGTCGTACTCAATTTCAACATTGTAAAAATCTATCATAGACTCGTGCTTGTTTGCCAAGGCACGGTATTTTTCTTGCCAGTTGTCCATTTCCAGGTCGCCAACCCTTATTCCGTTACGGCCTGTTTTGTCCATATACGTTGGGCCAATCCCTTTTAGGGTAGAACCAATCTTAGCTTTTCCTTTAGCGGTTTCACTTGCGGCATCCAACAACCTATGGGTTGGTAAAATGAGGTGCGCTTTTTTGGATATTAATAGCTTTTTCTTGTAGTCCAGATCAAACTTTTCCAGATTATCCAATTCTTTTTTGAAGATAACGGGGTCTATAACCACTCCGTTTCCTACAATGTTAATGGCGTTTTCGTGAAAGATACCACTGGGTATGGTGTGCAAGACGTGTTTTATACCGTCAAACTCCAAGGTGTGTCCAGCATTGGGTCCTCCTTGAAAACGAGCTATGATGTTGTAATTGTTTGTAAGTACGTCGACGATTTTTCCTTTACCTTCGTCTCCCCATTGTAATCCTAGTAGTAAGTCTACTGCCATAATAGTCTAATTGGTCGTTTTTCTGTTTCCGTAGAAGTAGAGTGAATGTTTCGTGATTTCTACATCGAACACTTCTTCAATGGTTTTTTTTATGGTTTGTATGCGCGGGTCACAAAATTCTATAACCTCTCCATTGTTAAGGATCAAGTGGTCGTGCTGCTTATCGAAATAGGACTTTTCGTACTGTGCTTGGTTTTGGCCAAACTGGTGCTTGCGTACCAGCCCACATTCCAGTAACAATTCTATGGTGTTGTAGAGTGTTGCACGGCTCACACGATAGTTTTTGTTCTTCATATTGATATACAAAGATTCAATATCGAAATGGTCGTCCTGCTCGTAAATTTCCTGAAGGATCGCAAAGCGTTCGGGCGTTTTTCGGTGCCCTTTCTCTTCCAAGAATCCCGTAAAGACATTCTTGACGATAGCTTGATTATTTTTTTCTGTAGATGCGCTCATACCAAAGGGCAAATGTAGTTATTTAAACTCTCGTAACTTTATCGATTCCGTTTATTTTTTTCAGGTTTTGAACCAAGTTATCAAGAATGGATTTGTTTTTAACCACCACTATAATCTCACCGTTGAAGATACCATCATCCGAGTCGAAATAGACTTTCTTCATATCTATGTGCAGGTTGTTGCTCACCACCTTTGTTACCTCATTCACTAGCCCCACTGCATCTATTCCTGAAATCTTTAGTTGTGCCTTGAACTCCCGCTGGGTAGAATCTATCCATTTTGCAGGCATAATACGGTAGCTATAGTTACTCTGGAGCTGAAGCGCATTAGGGCAGTTTTGCTTATGTACCTTAATGCCGTCGTTCACAGTAACAAAACCGAACACATCATCGCCCGGGATGGGGTTGCAACAATTTGCAAGCACGTAATCCAAGTGTTGCTCGTCCTTGCCAAACACCAACTGATCGTATTTTACTGAAATTTCATCTTTATCAACATCGGCCGGTTTGTCTGGTTTCCTGATTTTATTTTTGAAGAAACTTACCAGTGCATTGCTTCTCGAAGCCGCAAAAGCTTTTAACTGGGTGTTGTCTATAATGCCGGCCCCTACACGGTAAAACAGATCCAAACTGGTCTTCAACTTGAAAAACTGTACCAACTGGTTCACGGTACGCTCGTCCAAGGTGATCTTTAAGGATTTCAGTTTACGGGCCAAGATTTCCTTGCCTTCTGAAGCTATTTGCTTTTGCTCCTCTTTAAGGGACGATTTTATCTTGCTCCGGGCTTTACCCGTAGTGGCATAATCCAGCCAGTTTGCCGAGGGTTTTGCTTTTTCAGAAGTAATGATCTCTACTTGATCGCCACTCTTCAACACGTGGGAAAGGGGGGTTAACTTACCATTTACCTTGGTTCCGCGGGTATTAAGACCAACCTCTGTATGGATATGGAATGCAAAATCCAGTGCCGTGGCTCCTTTGGGTAGCGAATACAGATCCCCTTTAGGACTGAATACAAAAATTTCCTTGGCGTAAAGATTCAGCTTAAATTCCTCCACAAAATCTATTGCGCTTATCTCGCTGTTTTCAAGAGTCTCCTGAAGCTTGTTGAGCCAGCCCTCCAGTCCATCATCCTTTTCGTTGGTTTTGTACTTAAAGTGTGCTGCGTAGCCTTTTTCGGCTATCTCGTTCATACGCTCGCTACGTATCTGCACTTCCACCCACCTTCCCTTTGGCCCCATTACGGTGATATGCAGCGCCTCATAACCGGTAGATTTAGGCGAAGATATCCAATCACGCAAACGGGTAGGGTTGGGTCTAAAGTGATCAGTCACTATAGAGTATACTTTCCAAGCGATAAATTTTTCATCCTCAATATTGTTGCTTTTGTAGATAATACGTACTGCAAATTTATCGTACACCTCGTCAAAGCTTACGTTTTGGGCAATCATCTTCCTGCGGATGGAAAAAATGGATTTAGGTCTTCCCTTAATTTCGTATTCTAGATTTTCGGCATCCAAGGAGTCTTTTATTACTTGCGTGAAGGATTCGATATATGCATCTTGTTCCTCCTTACTTTCTTTGATCTTGCTTAAAATGTCGTTGTATACTTCTGGTTCGGTATATTTTAAGCCAAGATCTTCCAGTTGAGTCTTTATATTGTATAGCCCGATCCTGTGTGCCAGAGGGGCATAGATGTATAAGGTTTCTGAAGCGATTTTTACCTGTTTGTGGGAAGGCATGCTGTCCATAGTTTGCATGTTGTGCAACCTATCGGCTATTTTTATGATGATTACCCTTATATCCTCGTTAAGGGTAAGTAGCATTTTCCTGAAGTTTTCGGCCTGTAGGGATACATCGCCATCGTATGGCATTTGGGATATTTTGGTAAGCCCATCTACAATTTTTGCGACCGTCTCGCCAAAGAGTTGTTCCAGGTCTGCCAGGGTATAATCTGTATCCTCTACAACGTCGTGCAGTAATGCCGCGGCTATGGAAGTGGCATCCAGCCCAATTTCTGAGGCTACAATCTTCGCAACCGCAATAGGGTGGAACACATAGGCTTCCCCACTCTTCCTACGTTGGTCCTTGTGGGCGTCTACGGCAACGTCGAAGGCAGAGCGTATGAGTTTTTTATCGGCTGCCGAGAGGGTTCGGTAGCTAATTTTGAGGAGTTGCTTGTATTGTTTGGCAAGCTCTTTTTTTTCGGATTCCAGCACTTCTTCAGCCATAGAATAAATGTACGATTATACGGTAGATATTCAAATTATTTTCAAGAAATTACTTGTGAAGAAGATCTTTCCACTTAAAGGTTGTCTAAGATTTGTCCTTAATGTCCAACCGTTTTTTGCTAAGATATGCCCCATCCTGAAGTTTGCTGATATAAGCAACCAGCTCCTCCCTTAATTTACAGTGTAGTTTCCACGCAGTGGTGGCATCTTTTGCACTACAAAGGGCACGGAGTTTTATGGATTTTTCGGTCACATCAACCACCTCGAGTATGGGTGGGTTGTCCTCGTCCCAATCTTCAGACTCTTTAACAAGGGTTTCAAATTTTTCCCGGACCTTGGGGACATTTAAATTGTAGTCTGCGTGAATGGTTATGGGTCTAATTTGATGGGAACTTGTCATGGACCAATTTTCAAAAATGTTTGAGATTACCCACTTTAATGGCACTATCAATCTTCTCAAATCCCAAGTGCGAATAACCAAGTAGGTGAAACCAATTTCCTCTACGTTGCCCCAATCGTCGTTAATTATTACGGTATCTCCCACTTTTACAGGTCTAGTGATAGCAATTTGTAGCCCCGCAAAGATATTTCCCAAGGTGTTTTGTGCAGCGATCCCCAAGATAACGGTCGCTACTCCGGCAGATGCCAAAATAGAGATGCCCACCTTTTCCAAAGCCCTGAACTGGGAGATAATGAAATAGCCCCCAATAATTACGATAAGGAAAGTTACTATCCTTCGGCCAACCGATATGTATGTTAATAGCTTTCGGGCTTCTTCGTTTTCTTCTTCAGAAATATCACCCACTTTGTTTTCGGCAATATAGGTCATGAGGTAATCTACCATTCTGGTCACAAACCAGGTAATAGATGCTACTATCATAATTATAAGGCTGGTATATACAAAGTTTGCAAAAGCTCCAGAGAGTGATATTAGTGCGTTGAGCGTAATGTAAAAAAAGAGAGTGCCTATTAACAGCCCAGCTGGTTTGGCCAATTTATTAGCTATGTTCTTTATCCAACCTTTTTCACTTTTAAGAAAAAGTTTACGGGCCACAACAATGGTTATGCGCATAACAATGTAGGCTAGTAGCCCCAAGAGTAGTGTTCCAAGAAGTTTCCACAATGAGATGCCCAGAAAGGGAACATTGGCCCATTGCGGCATAATCCTGTCCATTTTTTTGGGACCATACACTTCGTACAAGGGTTCAATATTTTCAACAGTATTGGCAGAGATGAGCCATAGCGCACCAAATTCCTTGTAACGAATACGCTGCACCCGTAACACAATATCACGACCGTCTATTTCAACTTCACCAAACACCACACTGCGTCTGGGCTTACCTGCAATGGCCTGGTTGGTGGTAGTGCTAATGTCTATTTGCCCATCGGGTCTGTCCGAAAGTGCGTCCCAGTCTACCGTGACCCGTTGGTTCATGACAAAATAGAGCTTTTTTGCTAGAACAATTGCCTGTTCCTCGGTTAGGTTCAGGGGCATCAAATTTAGGTTTAGGGCATGTATGGCGTCCTCGTATTTCCCGTTTCTGGCCGATATCACAAAATGCTCCAGCACTGCTTGCGGGGTTCTTAAGTTGAAATTTGTAGGAGGCAAGCCAATTTGTTCGTTCAGCCTATCTACACGGTAAAAGGCTTCATTGTAATCGTCAAAGGGATTATTGCCGTATTGTGCTTCATTTTTTATGACATAATCTTTTGAAGGAAGGTTCTTGTCATTATTTACTTCTGTGGAGTCACTCTCTTTATCCTGAAAGGCATAGCCCTGGTGTACAATCCCTATACATAGTGTGATGTAGAATACTATCTTTTTCATACGTCTAAAGGTACTAATTTAACACTACACGATGGCAGTTGATACTTTTGGCTTATACTAACTTTCTAAACCGCTGTAACAGGGTGGGGTGGGAATAGTGCATAAAAACGTATGCAGGATGCGGAGTAAGGTTGCTCAAGCTGTTTTTAGATAGTTTCTTCAATGCTGAAACCAACGGCGCCCCAGCATAGGTTTGTTTTGCAAAACGATCTGCTTGGTATTCAAATTTTCTGGAAAGCAAGTTCATGCACAAACCTGTTAGGGTAGATATGGGCGTGTACAGAATCCCAAAGGCCACTAGCCCTATGTGGAACGATGGCTGCGAAACGCCCAAGGCTGAGGAAAGTGTTTCGTTGCCAACAAACAAGGACAGTAGCCAGAATGTAAATCCGGTGAGCAATATTGAAACCAAAAGATTAAAAATTATGTGCTTCCGTTTGTAATGCCCAACCTCGTGTGCAAGAACGGCCACGATTTCTTCTTCTTCCAGATCGTTTATAAGAGTATCGTACAATGTAATACGTTTCTCGCGACCAAACCCCGAAAAATAAGCATTTGCCTTTGTGCTTCTTTTGCTGCCGTCTATCACAAAAATATTGGCAAGGTTAAAGTGCACCGTACTAGCATAGGCCTCAATCTTATTGCGCAACGAGCCTTCTTCCAACGGACTCTGCTTGTTGAAGAGCGGCACGATGAGCCTGGCATAAAATAAATTCATAAATATGGTGAACACTGTTACGGCTCCCCAAGCATACAACCAAAAATTAGCGCCCGTAACCTCATAAAACCAAACAATGAGTGCCAGCAGGCCGCCACCCACTATAGCCATTAATGCCCACCCTTTTATCTTGTCCAGAAAAAAAGTAGCTGTATTGGTTGTGTTGAAACCGTATTTTTCCTCAATAACAAAGGTGTTATAGTAACTAAAGGGAAGCCCAAGGATATCACTGGCAAAAACTATGATGCCGAAAAATAGTAGTGCGATCACTATGGAATTGCTCGAAAAACTTCGCGCCCACGTATCTACAATCTCAAAACCGTCTAGAAAAAAGAACAACAAGGTAGCAACTATCGAAATTGTTGAAGTTAACAGCCCAAAACGATATTTCTCTCTCTTGTACCGTTGCGCCTTTTTGTATTCCGTCTCATCATACACATCAGCTATTTCTGGGGGGAGGGCATCGTTAAAGTGCTTTGCGTTTAGGCTACCCAAGATTTTATCCACCACAAAGTTGAAAACGATTATAGCAATAATGATATAAAAAAGTGTGGTTGGGTTCATAAATTTAAATTCCAGTTTTTTTGGATAAGAAGTTGGTTATTTACATTTTTTACAAAAAATTGCGTTGTCTCTTCGCCTCAAATATAAGGATTCCCGCTGCTACCGAAACATTCATACTATCTATTTCGCCCTGCATGGGGATGATGATGTTCTGGGTGCTCTCGGTGCGCCATTCCTGCGAAAGTCCTGTCGCCTCGGTTCCCACGACAAGTGCTGTTGCCATGGTAAAGTTACATTCGTGATACGGTTTACTGTCCTGTAGCGTAGCACTGTAAAAGGCTATATTTTTTTCCTTTAAAAATGAAATGATCTCTGCCGTTGTTCCTGTTGCCAATTGGTTGGTAAACACGCATCCCACGCTACTACGTATAATATTGGGATTGTACACATCGGTCCTGGGATTGGCAATGAGTACGCCATCGAGGTTCGCAGCATCTGCCGTACGTAGCAGTGCACCTATGTTTCCTGGTTTTTCGGGAGCTTCGGCTACTAGCAGTAGAGGATTGTCTCGCTGAAACTTTAAATTGTTTACTGAAAGTTCCTTGGCTTCGGCCACCGCCAAGATACCTTCGGTGGTGGTGCGATAGGCCAATTTTTGATAGACTTCCTCAGAAATTTGAACGATCTCGGTATCTTCAGCAGCAAAACTTTTTGGGTCGCCCTTAAAAATTTCAGCACAGAACAAAAGCGTTTCAAAAATGTAACCGCCCTTTTTGGCCAGAGATATTTCGCGTTCGCCCTCAATAACGAACAAACCTGTCCTTTTGCGTTCCCGGGAGGTAGAGGATAGTTTGGCAACTTGTTTTACCAGTGTATTTTGGGTGCTGCTTATGGTTTTGTGCATACAGCAAAGATATAGAATTGAAAGTGTTGGGTAAAGTGCAGTATTAGAAAGAGAACTTTTATATTTGTTGAAAATCATCACGATGAGAACACTTTTACTTTCCCTTCTATTATTAACAACGAGTGCTATTGCGTTGGGGCAGGCTACTGCGAATCAGGCCAGTGACCTAATGCTTTGTGATTACAATAACTCTGGTGATGAAATTGAAGCATTCGATTTAACGGTAAATATTCCTGAAATATTAGGGGCCCAAAACCCTGCTGCCTATTCAGTTACCTTCTATGAAACTCAGGCTGAGGCCACTATCGGTTCAAACGCAATTGTAGCTCAAACCGCATATTTAAATACAATCAATCCGCAAACTGTTTATGCCCGTGTTGAGAATGTAGGTAATGGAGATTTTGACACTACCAACTTTAGCTTAGTTGTAAATAATTTGCCAACCGCCATAACGCCCACTCCCTTGGAAGTTTGTGATGACGATTATGATGGTTTTGCTGCTTTTGATTTACACAGTAAGAGTGCGGAAATTGTCAATGGTGATCCCTCACCTTCAGTATCCTATCATGAGACTATGGCCGATGCAGAGAATGGCACAAACATGCTGTCATCTCCATACGCGAATATTGTCCCGTACTCACAAATTATTTATGCGCGGGTAGAAAATGTTAATAGTTCTTGCTTTCAGATTGTCCAATTAGAACTGGTAGTATTACCACTTCCAAATCCAAATGATCCATTCAATCTGTATGTATTTGATGGAGACGGTGATGGTTTTGCGGTTTTTGATCTTACTGAAAATGATGAAATTCTAAGTGATAACATTCCGAGCCCAAATATTTTTTATTTCCAAACTTTTGCAGATGCTAGTAATCTAACAAACTATATTGTGAATACAGAAAATTATGAAAATTCATCAAATCCTGAGATAATTTATACGGCTGTACAAAACGGAAACACTGGGTGCTTTGCAATAAGAAATTTTCTTATCGCGACCGATGGTCCAGGACTTACGGACACCGACAACGACGGCCTTCCTGATGTAATAGAAGATGTAAACAACAACGGGGATCTAACCGATGATGATACCGATGGCGATGACCTACCAAACTTTCAGGATACCGATGACGATGGTGACGGAACCCTCACCGCCCAAGAAGATTATAACAACAACGGCTCCCCAACCGATGACGACACTAACAACAATGGCATACCAGATTATCTGGACGAAGAAGTGGTGCTTGGTACTAATTCCTTTTTGGCACAGGCTGTAACCCTATCTCCAAATCCAACCCAAAACAAACTGAGCATTATTTGGAATACAACCACAACTGTGGAACATATTTCGGTGCATGGTCTTGATGGAAAATTGATCAATACAACACCCGTATTGTTTGGGGAAACCAACACTGTGATGGATCTTTCAGCAGTGGGGAGTGGCATCTATTTCGTCAAAATAGTTACACAGCAAGGAGTGTTGACCAAAAAAGTCATCAAAAAATAAAACTTTCTTCATAAAGGTTTCTAAAAAGGCTTCGACTTGGTGCGGAGCTTTTTTACATTTATACCACTAAACAAACAACCATGAAAAAAGCACTCTTAGGCCTACTGGCAATTTCAATACTTGTGGCCTGTAAAAACGATACCGAAAAAGAAACTGATGTAGTGATACACGATGAGGTGAAAGTTTCAAAAATCGAGAACAAGACGGCCAACTTTCCCAAAACACTTGGTAACGTGCTAGAAGCACACGGTGGCTGGGAACAATGGAACCACATGAACAACCTCTGTTTTGAGCTGGACGGTAAAAATGGTACCGAGACCCACACCACAGATCTTAAGAACCGTAAGGCAAAAATTGAACACAAGGACTGGTCCATTGGGTACGATGGCAACCAAGTATGGCTACTGGAAAACGAAGAAGATGCCTATTCTGGCAACGCGCGCTTTTACCATAACCTAATGTTCTATTTTTACGCCATGCCTTTTATTTTGAGTGACGATGGTATTGTGTATTCTGAAATGGAACCCACCGAACTGGATGGCAAGTTATACAACGGTATCAAGGTAAGCTACAAGAATGGAGTAGGGGATTCCCCTGAAGATGAATATAAATTATTTTTCCACCCCGATACCCACAAGATGGAATGGTTGGGTTATACAGTAACTTTTGGCAAGGATGAAAAGAGCGACAAATGGAGCTATATAAAATACGACGATTGGCAGGAGGTCAATGGCCTACAACTGCCTAGAAAACTCACCTGGTACAACGTAGAGAACGGGAAACCAACTGATGAGCGTAACGATTTGTTGTTCAGCAAAGTGACGGTCTCTCCACAAAAGTTGGATGCTTCAGTCTTTGCAAAACCAGAGGGTGCGGTAGTTGTCCCTTTAAACTAGGTGCCCAAACAACTAACTATAGATGAGATTTTTTTAAAGAGTTTCTAAGCAATGAAATCATTAGGAATAATAGTTATATTGCTAATTCTCACTTCTTGTAATTTTAAAGAACAGAAATCTGAGTTAAGTTATCCCTTGGAGAATATTGAATTAAAAACAATATCTTCAGAAGATACGAATAGAAGAATATCAGATACGATAATTTTAAATAGACTGGAAAAAGCCTTTAGGATATTAAGTAATAATGATTTAATAAAGGGTAAAAGATTACACGGAGCCTCAAGCCTATGCGATTTAACAATAACAACTAACAACGGTGAAATTCTCCTGATGGTCTCTAAAAGTGAGGAAAAAGAAGTTGTTATGAGTTTTTATAAATTTATAGATGAAGACAACTTTACCTATTTTCTTGGTACGTTATATGAAACAGATCAATTGATGGAAATATTAAAAAATGCTGGGA
Organism: Marinirhabdus gelatinilytica; assembly: GCF_003353425.1. Taxonomy (GTDB): domain Bacteria; phylum Bacteroidota; class Bacteroidia; order Flavobacteriales; family Flavobacteriaceae; genus Marinirhabdus; species Marinirhabdus gelatinilytica. The sequence continues at coordinate 331,130 of NZ_QRAO01000003.1, read as the reverse complement.
TAGTTTGCGAGAGTTAAAAAGATGAAAAAAGTAGTTGTACTACTGTTTGAACAATGATACCTAAGGGAATTTTATTTGCTAAAACGGTGTAGCGTAAACGTAAACGCTGCCAACAAGAAAAATGCCCCAACTTGGTGCAGTACCCCTAGAACTACGGGCACTTGTAGGATAAGCGTGAACACTCCTAAAACAAACTGTACAAACACCAAAAACACCAACACGTTAATCCCCTGATGTTGCAAACGGTTTTGGGCTATCTTTCTACCCTTATACCAAATAACTGCTACTATAGCAACCACAACATACGCAAGATATCTATGTATAAACTGCACGCCGCTCTTCCCTTCCACAAAATTTTTCCAGACGGGGTTTTGTTCTAGCGTTACGGTTTCGTGTATCAATTTTCCATCGCTCATCAAGGGCCAGTGGTTGTGTATCCAACCAGCGTCCAGCCCCGCCACAAAGGCCCCCCATATAATCTGTACTAACAATACAACCAGCCCAACACGCAACAGATTCCTAAAGGAGATATTCACTTCCTTTCTTTCAGGGAACCACAGGTCCAGCGCTACCCAAAGGGTATAGGCAAAGGTGATAAATGCAGTGGTCAAATGCATGGCCAAGCGGTAATGGCTCACATCTGGCCGGTCCACCAAGCCGCTCTTTACCATATACCAGCCCAAAAAACCTTGGAAACCACCTAAAATTAGAAGAATGATACATTTTTTTATCGTGGGTTTGGTGAGCTGTCTTTTTAGCAGAAAATACAGAAAAGGAATAATGAAAACCACTCCAATAAACCTCCCGATAACACGGTGCAACCATTCCCAGAAATAAATATCCTTGAAATCCTCTAAGGTAAAATTGTAGTTAAGTTTTTGGTATTCTGGGTATTGTTTGTAAAGGTCGAAGGCGGCCTGCCATTCGGTTTGGCTCATAGGGGGAAGTGTACCAGAAATCAATTTGTAATTTGAAATGGACAAGCCCGAATGTGTCAACCTGGTAATTCCGCCTACCACAACCATGATAAAGATGAGGGTACAGCCCGTGAGTAACCAGTAGATTACTTTTTTGTTGTCTTTCATACGGCGGGGGTTAAACCTATTTCTTTTCCTTTTTTCAGCATATATTGTTGTGCAGCCTCATACTCGTTGGGTATCTCGCCTTCCAAGATGGCTTCCTTTATGGCATCTTTTATAATCCCTATTTCCCGCGACGGCTTCAAATTAAAGGTTTCCATAATCTCCTCGCCACTTACGGGGGGCTGGAAATTCCGTATTTTGTCACGTTCTTCTACTTCAACAATCTTGTCTCGTACTTTCTGGAAATTGTTATGGTATTTCCTGAATTTCTTAGGGTTTTTCGTGGTGATATCGGCCTCACAAAGGGTCATAAGATCCTCAATATAATCGCCAGCATCAAACACCAATCGTCGCACCGCACTATCGGTTACATCGTTTGCCAGTGCAATGGGGCGGGAGCTCATCAAGACCATTTTTTGGACAAATTTCATCTTGTCGTTCAAGGGCATCTTTAGTCGCTTAAAGAGCTTATACACCATTTTACTACCCACAAACTCGTGCCCGTGGAAGGTCCAGCCTATCTTTTTGTCAAAACGTTTGGTAGGGGCCTTGCCTATATCATGCAACAGGGCAGCCCAACGCAACCAGAGGTTATCGGTCGTTTCAGCAATATTATCTACTACTTCAAGGGTGTGCCAAAAGTTGTCTTTGTGTCGTTGTCCCTCTTTTTCTTCTATGCCTTGTAGGGCTACCAGTTCTGGGAAGATATATTTCAGCAGTTTGGTTTTGTGCAACAGCGCAAATCCCTTGGAGGGCTGGGGAGCCATCAATATCTTGTGTATCTCGTCCACGATGCGCTCCTTGGATATGATCTTGATACGGTCTGCATTACGGGAAATAGCGTTGAGCGAATCTTTTTCAATCTTGAAATCCAACTGTGTTGCAAAACGTATGGCCCGCAACATTCGCAACGGATCGTCACTATAGGTAATATCTGGATCCAGCGGGGTGCGTATTATTTTTTTCTGAAGATCCTCAACACCCTCAAAGGGGTCCAACAAATCTCCGAAGGTAGCATCGTTCAAACTGAGAGCGAGTGCGTTTATGGTAAAATCCCTTCGGTTTTGGTCGTCCTGGAGGGTTCCGTTTTCAACAGAGGGATTCCTGCTGTTTTCTGAATAGGATTCCTTTCTGGCCCCTACGAATTCCAGCTCTATTCCGCCAGACTTGAGCATAGCCGTACCGTAGGTCTTAAAAATTGAAACTTTCGGGTTACCGGGCAACAATGCCGAGACTTTTTTGGCAAGGGCAATCCCACTGCCCACTGCAACCACATCTATGTCCTTTGCAATGCCACGCTGTAAGATATAGTCCCGCACATAACCGCCAATTACATAGGTCTCTAATTGAAGCTCTTTGGCAGCTTTGGAAATAACACCAAAAATAGGGTTGGAAAGAGCGTTTTTATAATTGGGTTGCATAGAAAAAATTTGCTTTTGCAAAGATACAACACAGCTATACTTTTGGCAACATAAGAAGCGGGATGTTTATTCCCTTATAACGGTTACGCTACCGTCCAGCGTTAATTTGATGATGGCTGAAGGTTTGCTGTTTTTTGCCTTTTGGTTGTGGTTCACTACATAGTCCACACCGTTTTTAATTTCTTCGGAAATTTCAGCAAAAGTACGGGGCGTGGCTCTTCCGCTCAGGTTGGCAGAGGTGGATACAATGGGTTTCCTGAATTTACGTACCAAGGTTTTACAAAAATCATCCTTCACCACTCGAATGGCGAGCGAATTGTCCTCGGCAATGATATTGGTTGCTATCCTAATGGGGTCGTCGTAGATAATCGTGGTGGGTTTTGCGGCGTATTTCAGGATGTCGTAAGCTACTTCGGGTATTTCCTCCACAAACTGGTTGAGCATCTTAAAATCTGAAACCAAACAGATCATGCTTTTGCTCTCTACGCGTTGTTTCAGTTTGTAAATTTTATCAATAGCTTCTGCATTGGTGGCATCGCAGCCAATTCCCCAAACGGTATCGGTAGGATAAAGGATGAGTCCGCCACGTTTCAGGGTGTTTAGTGCATTTTCAATTTCGGTCTTCATAGATTTTTTTCTTCTTGTTTGTGTCGCAGTGAATGCTCCATTCTATTGTCGTTTATAATAGTGGGACGTAGGTAACGTTTCTTTTTTTTCAGTAGGAACAACAGGCTTAGATATCGTTTTATGAGCTCGTATTTAAATATCCCAAAATGCTTCTTCACAACATAGAGATACGAAATATAGCTCTCTTTATTAATGGCTTTTGAACTGCCAATACTCGCTCCCTGTATGTGCGTGATCTTTGCTTGGGGAACCAGTACGGCTGTATATCCTTCATTCCGCAGTCTTTCACAGAGATCCATTTCTTCCCAGTATAAAAAAATGTTGGTGTCGAACCCTCCAATGGCCCTAAAAATTTCTGTCCTGAAAAAAAGAAAGGCACCGTTTACCCAATCTACCGTTATGGGTTGGGTGTACTCTCTGTTCCGTTTTGGATAGCGTTTTGGGTGTGTTGCTTCCAAAAAGCCACGGCCAAAGAGCAACCTACGAAGCCCTTTATTATGGTCAAAAGAAGGAACAAAAGCACCGTGTTCATCATAATTCTGCGCAGTGGTCACACCTGCTTTTGGTTGGTTTTCCATGTAGGTTTTTAGGATGCCGAGGCAATCGTTCTGTAAAAAGGCGTCGTTGTTCAGAAACAATAGATAAGAGGCCTTGGCATAGTGCGCCCCGTACATATTCCCACCACCAAAACCTAGATTTTTTGGGGTACGGTATAAAGAGATGTTGGGGTGCTGTGGGAAATGCTTTTTTAAGTGTTCATAGTCAGCTATTTGCGAACAATTATCCACCACAATAATCTGGCAGGTAGTGTCTGCACCCGTATGTTCCCTAACCTTTTCAATGCTCTGCAGGGTGTACTTGGCGGTGTTGTAGTTTATCAATATAACGGCTACATCTAGCATGCTGCGTATGTTTTGTTACATTTGTCAAATATACAATACACTATGGGTCTACGTTCAAAATTCAAAAAATATCGGTTGCACAAGCGATTGCCAATGCCTACCTACCAACCCAAAAAATACTCAAAACCCGAAAATATGATAGAGGTGGTAACCGCCTGGGCAGGACTGGAAGAGATTGTAGAGGATATCCTCGATACCTTCAACATTGGCAGGGAGCGCTGTATAGAGTTTGGGGTGGAATTTGGGTATTCTTCGGTAGTGTTTTCCAATTATTTCAAGAAAGTTACGGGAGTAGATATCTTTGTGGGCGATGAGCATACCGATTTTAAAGGTGACCATTACCAAGAAACCAAAGAACGACTACAAGACTTTGAGAATATTACTTTAGTGAAAGCCGATTACAAGGACTGGATCAAAAAAGACGATAGCACCTACGATTTTTCCCATGTAGATATTGTGCACAATTATGCCGAAACCTACGAGTGTGGTCTTTGGGCAGCACAGCATAGTACCTGTACCATTTTCCATGACACCGAAAGCTTCCCAGAGGTACGACGTGCCGTAATAGATATTGCCAAGGCTACAGGTAAACGTGTGTATAATTATCCTAACTGTAACGGTTTGGGTATTGTGGTGTAGGTCAAAACAAAGCAATGACTGAAAAGAAAATCACCATTATCGCTCCGTATGCTTTTGGGTACACAACGCACATCTTCCGTGCTTTGAAATCCTACAATGGAGTAACTCCCACGATTATCTACCTGGACAATCCCGCTTTTCAGTACAAAAACAGCTTGCACCGCTTGCAGAATGTGTTCTCAAAAATATTGCTGGACAAAAACCTGAAAAAAACCTTCGTATCAAAACGAATACTGAAAATATTGAAATACATCGGTCCTCAGGATATTATTTTTATGATCCGCCCCGATGTGTTGGATACCGCTACCTTAAAGACCATTAAAACCTATACAATCGATTTAAGGGCTTACTATTGGGACAGCACCCGGCGGTTTCCCCGTAAGGTAGAGATCCTTCCTTTTTTTGATGTGTTATATAGTTACGATAAAGAAGACGTAGAGCAGTACCATCTTCAATTTTTGACCAATTATATTTTTCACGAAGCTAAAGAGGACATACCGGCTACGTATCAATTCTTCAATATTTCCACCAACGATTATAGGTTGCCCATCCTGGAAAGACTAGCGGCGCATATAGATAGCAAGGGATGGTCCAGAAAGATATTGGTGTACAACGGCAGCCCAATGCCCGTGGAACACGTAACCCTTATTACTACCCAAAAATCCAGTGAGGAGGTTGCGGAGCTTATTTCAAATTGTAGCATTGTTGTGGAAATCCAACGTGCCGAGCAGATAGGGCTTTCTTTCAGGATTTTTGAAGCTTTGGGGCAACGTAAAAAGCTAATTACCACAAACAGGGATATTGTGAACTACGATTTTTATCGTCCCGAAAATATCCTTGTGATAGACGAAGACAACATTGAAATTCCCGAAACCTTCGTGAACACACCGTACCTCGAAATACCTGAAGAAATTCTAGCACCATACCGTGTTGAAAACTGGGTGCAACCGGTCTTTTCGTTATAAAAGCGATCTATATATTTTTAAATACCGCTTGGCGGTTGTTTCCCAATTAAAACTCTGGGCACGCGCCACATACCAATTTTCGTACGCATTTTGGTGGGCGTAGAAAGTTTCTAGACCATCTGTTACTATGCTGGCCATGTATTCAGGTTCGTAATGGTCCCAATAAAAGCTTTGCTCGCCTCCAATCTCAGGCAAGGAAGTATTGTTGGACAAAAACACAGGTTTTCCAAAGCGCATCGCCTCTATGGGCGGAATGCCAAAACCTTCACGTAAGGACGGAAACACAAAAGCCTCGCAGTTTTGAAGATAGTAGTTTTTTTCAGTGTCACCTATCTTTCCAGTAATAAAAACACGATCGTTCAGGCTATGTTTTGCTACAAGCTCCCGTAGCCCCTCTGCATATAAAGTAGTATCGTTACCGGAAAGTACAAGGTTGTACTCGGGTAAAAACCGAAGCATCTCCACCAAGCTCTTAAAATTTTTCCGCTCACTGAAATCGCCAATGGAGAACAAATATGGCTGTTTTGGAACCATATTAGGGCTAAAGCTTTCAGGCACCGAAGTATTGGTAATCGTGTTTCCGTTATAGATTACATGCTCTGGCACTTCGGGTACTTCAAAATGGTCGTGGACATCCTTTTTGGCAAATTCCGAGATATAGGTGATGGCGGTGGCGCGTTTCAGTTTTTTTTCAAATTGTTTGCGGAGTTTGGCCTGCAGGCCCTCGGAACCTTCGGTAACAAAGTGGATGTCGTGTACCGTTAACAGATACGGAATCTTATAAAAGGGCTCTACTTTAATATTTTGGTTCAGGCAATGCCACAGATCGTACTTTTTCTTGATGCGGAATGGCTTGTGGCGGGTAATGCTCTTGTATTTCTTATAGCTGAAGGTGTTGCCAAATTCATCTTTCAATCCTGAAATGTCTTTTACGTTCAATGTAAGGTCCAATCCACTCAAATCCTGCTGTGCAAGGCCTTTGATGAGGTGGTAATTGAACTGCCCAAAGCCAGAAAATTTGTTCTTTAGGTTGTGCGCTTCCAAAAAGATATGTTTCATATCAGTCTATTTTTCGGTATAACAACCAGAGATTTACATAGCGCTTAAACACTGAAAACGCACTCACATACGCCAGGATAAAGCCTTCCTTGCCGTCCAAGATTCCCAAGCGTATCAAAAACTGGTGCCAAAACCTGTACAAAGGCCTGAACAGAAAATGGTACAACGTAGGTTTCTTTTTTTTCTTGTACAGCATTTTTGCCTGCAACGCACTATAGCGGTGCATTTTTGCAGTGTAGTCGTCAAAGCTTTTGTAGGTATGGTGTGGGAGTGTCGCCTTAAGTTTTGCTGTAGGTCCATTGGCTTCTAGGGTTTCGTGCACCAAATTCTTGTTGTACTGGCAGTGGCCCTTGTTGAAGACCCGGATCACCCAATCGTTCTGCAACCCACTGTACTTTATCTTTTTCCCCATAAAGTAGAAATCACGCTTTACAAAATAAGCAATGGCACTTGGATCTTTAAGGGAGTTGGTGATCTCTTCGGCAAGTTGTGGTGTCACTTCCTCATCCAGGTCAAAAAACACGACCCAATCGTTTTTTGCCTTGGAAATTGCAAAGTTCTTTTGTGCCGAAAAGTTGTCGAATTCCCGCTCGTAAACAGTAACGTTGCTGTATTGCTTGGCTTTTGCCACCGTTTCATCACTACTGAAGGAATCTACGATAATAATTTCATCGGCAAAGGAGAGGCCCTGCACAAAGGTGTCCATGTTATTTGCTTCGTTCAAGGTAATGGCAAGCGCCGAAATTTTTACGGTATGCTCCAAGAGTGGGTGGTAGTTTGGGTAAAAATACTAATTTTACCGAAGTACTGCACCCACAACCCATGGCAAAACTCCCTATATTGATGTACCACGACATCTCTCCCAAAAAAGGGGAGGGGCTGCACGTAAACGCAAAGGACTTCGAGGCACAGTGTAAACATTTGGCATCCAAGGGATACCGCACGCATCATTTTGCTGAAATTTTAGCTGCTGGAACACTTTTAGGGGGCAACAACTGTATCATTACCTTTGATGATGGCTACGTGGACCAATTGGAATTTGCGGTGCCCATTCTCCAGAAATACAAATTGAAAGCAACGTTTTTCATCCCTTTAGCATATTTGGGGAAAAGTGACCAATGGAATAATGGAGAAATACCTATTATGACCGCCCAGCAATTACGCTCGTTACCGCCCGAAACCATCGAGCTGGCCTATCATAGTTTTCAGCATAGAAATTACGATGCGCTATCAGCCTCAGAAGTTGAAACCGATACCCAAACGTGTTTCCAAAAAGTTTCAGAAGAAAATCTGAATTTTACAAAAGTACTTGCCTATCCCTACGGAAAATTCCCCCGAAAGGACCCCGAGAAAGAGCAGTTCTTTCAGCAACTGAAAGAAAATGGTTTCCAACTTGCCCTACGCATTGGCAATAGGATTGAAAAATATCCTTTCCATAATCCATTCGAGATCAACCGTATAGATGTGAAGGGGGAGTGGTCGCTCTTGAAATTCAAACGGAAATTAAAATTCGGCAAACTGTTTTAACGTATTTCCTGGAACCTTTATCTCATTCCCTTGTTTAACAACAACAACTTCACATACCGCTGAAACACCCCGTAGGCATTATTGGCCGCAATGGTCAGTCCCGGGATACCGTCCCGAAATCCTCCCTTGAAGATATAGGAGCTAAAGAACCGCCACGTAGGCTTAAAGAACAGATGTCCCCAAGTGGTGCGTTTGCCTTTCTTTTGTAGTTGCTCGGCCTGGAACCATGCATAGCTTTCCTTCTTGTTCAGGAAATGTTCTAATCCTTTGTATGTAAAGTGAAGCACAGGATTTTTTAATTGCCCGACGGTACCATCACAAGTAAGTTTTTCGTGTACCAAACCTTGGTAGCTAGCGCCTTTTCGTTTTACCAAGCGTAGCACATCATTGCTGTGGTGGTAGAGAAAACGGTTCATATAAAAGTGGGGGAAGTTCAATTTGTAGCCGCCGTGTGTGCCGCTCTCCATAGCTGCTAGTATTTCCTGTTGTAAGGGATAGGTAATCCGTTCGTCCGCATCCAGGAAAAGAACCCAGTCGGTCTTGGCGCGTTCCAGGGCGTAGTTTTTTTGGTTTGAGAAGTTATCGAATTTCCGCTGCAGGAAGGTGGTAGCATACTTTTTGGCAATCGCTGGCGTATCATCTGTGCTGAAGGAGTCCACCACGATAATCTCATTTGCAAATCGTACAGACCGAAGCGCAGCCTCCACGTAGGCTTCTTCGTTCAGGGTTGGCATAATGACGGCGAGTGTTGGCACGGTCCAAAGATACCAAAATTTACATGCTCCCTCTAAAGTTTGTACCTTTGTAACCTATTTTAAAACATAAGAAACTTGAACAATCTAGGCATTACCGTAATAGTGAGTACCTACAACAAGGAGGAATGGTTGCAAAAGGTGCTGGAGGGCTACAAATACCAAACCTACAATAATTTTGAGGTACTCGTAGCAGACGATGGCTCGCGTCCCGCCACCAAGGAATTGATAGATTCTTTTAAGGCAGATTACCCCGTACCATTGCGCCATATATGGCACGAGGACGATGGGTACCGCCGCCAGCGTATCTTGAACATCGCTATTACCGAAGCAGATAAACCCTATATTTTGTTCACCGATGGCGATTGCATCCCTAGAAAGGATTTTGTGGAGGTACACGCAAAATATGCCGAAGAGGGCTATTTCCTTTCCGGTGGGTACTGCAAGTTGCCTATGAAAACCAGTGAGGCCATTGACGACGAGGCTATTAAGACCGAAAACGCCTTTGACGTCTCTTGGTTAAAACAACACGACAAACTTAAAGGAACCCAAGCGTTAAAATTGAACAGTGGCAACACCGTGGCGAGCATTCTCGATTTTATAACCCCCACAAATGCTAGCTTTAACAACTGTAATAGTAGTGCTTGGAAAGAAGACCTCATTGCCATCAATGGTTACGACGAACGTATGCAATACGGGGGTCCCGACCGCGAGCTGGGCGAACGTTTGGAAAATTACGGACTCAAACCCAAACAAATCCGCCACAAGGCCATTGTATTGCACCTGGACCACGCCCGTGGTTACAAAACCAAGGAATCCCTAGACCGTAACCTTGCCATTAGAAAGGAAGTAAGGGACCAAAAGAAAAAATGGACGGAGCACGGGATCGTAAAGGGAGAGGATAAGTAAGACAGTTAGCAGTGACCAGTGGCAGTATGTTTTTTATACTTACTAAAAATACCGTCCAAAGACTAAAGACTACCGGCTACATTTATACGCTCCAATCTTCCAGTACGTCATTTCCTTGGAGGTAGTGATGGTCTCATGATCCAATTCTTTTAGGTTGGGGTGTTCCTTGAAGTATTCCCAACAGCCTGGACCGTCCCTGAATATGGAAACGATGAGCACTCCCTCAGGTGAGAGATGGTCCAGCAACAGTTGTAGTACTCGGGATTTCTCAGTATCGGGGATATAGTAGAACGATTCGTTGAATATAATAGCATCAAAAGTTTGCTCGGGTACAAAATGCAGCACGTCACAGTGCTCAAACTCGGACTTGGGTAAGTTTTTTCCCTGTGCCTGCTTAATAGATTCCGAAGAAAAATCGACCCCCAGAAAATACGAAAACTCAAAATCGCCCAAACGTTCGTTCAGCACCCCGTCGCCACATCCTATATCCAAAATACTTGGGTTTTTAGGAGCAAAAGCTTCTAGATCCTGCTTGATCTTAAAATAACGGCTCGCCTCCAAATCACTTTTTAGGCTTTTCCAACGCCCGCTTCGGTACTGTTTGTTCCATCGTCTGCGGCGGCGCCAGTGGTGAAATTTATCCAAGATATTCATAGTGGGATCATTTTTGTAAGTGATGTTGCAGATAGGGCTTCAGCTTTGTTAGAATCAGTTCTGGTGTCAATTCGTGATACATTTTGGAAGGGTCTGCCTCAATGGCTTTTCGTTCTTCACGGGTAAAGCTACTGTACAGTTCGGGCTTAAAATCCAGCAAGTGGACCGATTGATGTTTCACCCCATCCTCAAAACTGTTCCAATCTTCTTTTTCAATATAGGGCGAATAGATGGTAAACGTGGGCTTGTCCAGTGCCTTTGCAATGTGTACGCTGCCGCCCTCGTTGGAAATGAGCAGGTCGCATTGGCTCATCAAGTTAATAAAACCACGAATGCTGTCCTCATAGATGTCCAGATGTATATGTTCCTTATGCTCACACAGTTCGTAAATAGCCTGCGCCTCGGTTTTTTGGTAAGGTGCGTAATTGAAAAGGAGGGATGCATTGTAATTTTTGGCAATAAAATCTATCAGTTTCGCTATATATTCGTAGGGCATTGATTTTTGTGGGGTACTGCCCAAAACACCCAACATAATGACGGGTCGATGTAGGTGCTCGATTTTGTCGTACTGCGCTTCTTCGCCGGTTACATAAATCTTGGGCGTATCGTCCATAGTTTCCATGGGGAATACCGAATTCAGTAGGTTCAGTCTATTCTCAATAGCTTTACCGCAAAACTGTGTCTTCTTCGGAATAAAATGAATGGGATGTGAATAGAACGGAAGCTTCAGTTTTTTTCCCGGCCGCTTAAAACCAATCCGGTATTCGGCACCCGAAAAATAACACAGCATCCTGCTCTGGAACTTGGCGTAGGGATCGAAGATAATATCATATTTCTTGCGGCGCACACGCGCTATCATCCGCAACAGGTTGGGCAGTTTTTTTAGCCATTGTTCCTCCACGGTCCAAATGTGGTCTATATTCGGATTGTGTTCCAGTACCCCAGTCGTATAGGGGTACACAAGGTAGGTGATATGGCTCTCTGGGAAGCGTTTCTTTAGGTTATTGGCAAGTACAGAGCTTATGAGCACGTCGCCAATTCGTTTGTTCTGTATAACAAGAATTTGTTTCATAAAGAGTACCTTCGCAAGGTATTTATTTTTTTTCAACCATGAGTTCTGTTTCGGTGATAATTAGCACGTACAACCAGCCACGCTGGCTCACAAAAGCGTTGTGGGGCTTCGAGGGGCAGACTTTTACCAATTTCGATATCGTGATCGCAGACGATGGCTCTACGGAAGAAACCGCTACGGTCATCCAACAATTTCAGCAGAAAAATGTACTGAAGATTGCACACATTTGGCAAGAGGACGATGGGTTCCAGAAGACGAAGATCCTCAACAAAGCCATCAAAGCCACTGAAGCCGAATACCTTATTTTTACCGATGGTGATTGTATTCCACGTTTCGATTTGGTGGAAAAGCATTTGGCTATGCGAAAACCCAATAGCTTTCTTTCGGGTGGCTATTTTAAGTTGCCGGAGGATATTTCAGAAAATATTTCAGAAGAAGATATCCGCACCCGAAAATGTTTTGATGCACATTGGTTGGTCGCCCAAGGACTGAAAAAAAGTTTTAAACTGAACAAGCTCACAGCCACCGGCACCAAAGAACAATTCCTGAACTGGATCACCCCCACAAAGGCAACCTGGGATGGCAACAATGCCTCGGGTTGGCGCGAGGATATCGTAGCCGTAAACGGATTTGACGAACGCATGCAATATGGCGGCGAGGACCGCGAATTGGGCGAGCGGTTGATGAACAAAGGAGTGCGACCTATCCAGGCGCGTTACAGTTTGGTGACCATGCATCTGGAACATCCACAGGGCTATGTAACCGAAGAAATGCTTGCCAATAACAAACAGATACGTAAAACCACCAAAACCACCAAAAGTACCTGGACGCCCTACGGACTCCAACAAACCGACGCATGAAAGTAACCCACGTACATAAAGACTACCAACATATCGGACCCCAATTGTGGGATGCTATTGACAATTTTGAAACTATGGGCGCGTACGTGACCAAGGGCGAGCGCAACGTGATAAAAAAGGTAGAAATTAAAGGCGAGGTTTATAATATTAAAAAGTTCAAGACCCCAAATGCGGTGCAGCGCTTGGTGTACCGATACCTGCGGAAGAGCAAGGCCAAACGGTCGTTCCAATATGCCAAGATTTTGACTGAAAAAGGTATCAATACCCCTTTGCCAGTGGGGTATGTTGAGGTGTTCGTTGGAGGACTCAAAGACAGCTACTACATTTCCAAGCACGTGGATTATGACTTTGATTTCAGGGTGTTGAACCACAATCCCAACTGGCCCAACCGTGCGGAGGTATTACGGCAAATGGCAGCGTTTACATTTCAGTTGCACGAAAAGGAGATCAATTTTTTGGACCACTCGCCAGGCAACACCTTGATAAATGATATGGGCGACGGTACCTACGATTTCTACTTGATAGATTTAAATAGGATGCGCTTTGAGCCCATGGACTTCCACAAGCGTATGCACAATTTTAGGCGACTGTGGCTTTCCAAGACCATGATCAACATAATGGCAAAGGAATATGCACGCCTTTACGGCAAACCCGAAAAAGAGACCCACGCGCTCATGACCAAATACAGCCGCGCTTTCCAGAAAAAAGTAAACAGTAAAAAGATACGTAGGAGGAGAAGGGATAGTAGGTAGTGGGTAGAGCTGGGCAGGTAACATTTTCTGTGTTGAGCTATGAGGGGTGAGAAACAATCTGAATCCTTGAGCCTTGAATGATCCAATCCATAATTAAAAATCCCTTACGCTCTTCCATCTTTTATATCTTTGCATAAATTTTGAAGAACCATGACAGTAGAACAAATTTATACGGGCTGCTTAAGCCAAGGCGCTTACTATATTGAGAGCAATGGAGAAGCTGCCATCATAGACCCACTTCGCGAAACCAAGCCTTATTTGGAGCGTGCCAAGCGGGATAACGCTACCATAAAATATATTTTCGAGACTCATTTCCATGCCGATTTTGTGAGTGGTCACCTATCACTTAGCAAGGAAACCGGCGCACCTATTGTGTATGGCCCCAATGCCAACCCTAGTTTTAATGCTGAAATAGCTAAGGATGGGCAAGAGTTCACCATTGGGAAGCTTACCCTAAAGGTACTGCATACCCCAGGGCATACGTTGGAGAGTACCACCTATCTTCTTAAGGACGAAAATGGAGAAGATCATTGTATCTTTAGTGGGGACACCCTGTTTTTGGGCGATGTAGGTAGGCCAGACTTAGCCCAAAAGGGAAACGATCTTACACAAGAAGACCTAGCAGGGATGCTATACGATAGCCTTAGGAACAAGATTATGCCATTGAATGACGATGTAATTGTTTATCCCGCACATGGAGCAGGCTCAGCTTGCGGAAAAAATATGATGAAAGAAACCGTGGATACCTTGGGCAACCAGAAGCAAATGAACTATGCCCTTCGGGAAGATATGACCAAGGAAGAGTTTATAAAGGAAGTAACCGATGGTTTGTTACCACCACCAGCCTATTTTCCGTTGAATGTAAAGATGAACAAGGAAGGCTACGATCATATTGACCAAGTGATAGAGAGGGGCACCAAAGCAATGACCCCGCAGGAGTTCGAGGATGCTGCAAATGCCACTGGAGCTGTGGTTTTGGACGTACGCCACCAAAAAGAATTTATACAAGCACATATTCCACGCTCTATCTTTATTGGTATAGATGGTGGCTTTGCCCCATGGGTAGGTGCTATGATAGCCGATGTAAACCAAACCATCCTCTTGGTAACACCAGAGGGAAGGGAAGAGGAAACGGTGACCCGTCTTTCCCGTGTAGGTTTCGATAATACGCTAGGGTATTTAAAAGGTGGCATAACAGCTTGGAAAGAAGCTGGCAAGGAAACGGACAACCTACAATCTGTACCAGCAGAAAAGCTCAAGGAAGTATTGCAAGACAATGCCCCGGTGTTCGATGTGCGCAAGGATAGCGAGTGGGACAATGCCCATATTCCCTCGGCTACTCATACCTCCTTGGAACATATCAATAAACATTTGGAAGCATTTCCTGAAGAAGGATCCTTTTATGTACACTGTGCCGGTGGCTATAGGTCCGTAATTGCGGCTTCCATTTTAAAAGCACGGGGAATTCACAATGTAATTGATGTAGCCGGAGGCTTCAAGGCCATCAAGGAAGCCAATATTCCAGTTACTTAGTCCCTTATAGCAAAAACTATTTCGTTTATGTAGGTCTGCTCGATTTATATTGAGATACTAAAACCATCTCGAAAGCATTACAGCAGAATTATAATAAAAAGAACCGCCTTGGGATAAGTCCTCAAGGCGGTTCTTACATAGCAGGTATTAAATTTTAGTCTAGATTATCTGCGATATCTTCCAAGGATTTCACTTTGGAAAGTGTTCCCCGTATCTCAGAGAGCTGGTTGTTCAACGTTTGCTGGATATTTTGTGGGAAACGGTTTTCCTGCAAGCGCTCCTCATATTCTTCTACGCTAGCTTTATCACCACGGATGCACTCTTCCAGTACGGCTTCATCGTCATTACCGGTTAGGGAAGACTTTATGTCTATCCACGTGCGGTGTAGGCTACCTGTAGTACTTCCTTTTTCTTTCGGGGTTTCGTTCAGGTTACGGATCTCTTGGTTTAGTTCGGTAACAAACTGGCTTCTTTTGGCAGCTTGGTGTTGTAAAAAGGATTTCAACCTATTGTTCTTGGCATCTTTCATGGCCTTGGAGTATCCTTCTTCGGCATCAATGTTTTTTTCCAGGAGTTCCTGTAGATTGTTTACTAAGTTTTCATGGATGTCTTGGTCTGCTTGTTCTTTTGTAGTTTTCATAGTTTTCTTTTTTTTGTACTGAAAGGTTCCAGCGGTTTATTTTTTTTCAGTATAAAGATACTTTTAATATATACTGAAATCTCTTAGCAAAATCCTAATTGAGAACTGTTTAACATTGGCTGTTAAAGAGTGCTAATGCCCTTCAGTTTTTGAAGTTCTTAGGGTATCTTTAAGCTATACTAATTTAAAACTATTGAGTTATGAGTACAGACGATAAAAAGATTCCCGGACAGGATGAGCACAAAACCAGCATTAAGGATAGCGCCATTGACGAAAAAGCTAATGAGGCAGATGGGCGTGAGATCAATTATCAGGAAAAGCAACGTAGGGAAAAGCACCAACCAAGGGATACAGCCTAACAAGCAAACTCCCTAACTCCAATTACAAAGGATTCCGAAAATAAAGAAGCCAAACCCACTATTCCCCTTTGTATGGAGCTAGGGAGATATTTCAACCCCAACAGAAAACTGACAACAGAAAACTGACAACTGACAACTGACAACAGACAACAGACAACTGACAACTGACAACAGACAACAGACAACAGACAACAGACAACTGACAACAGACAACAGAAACCCCACAATTATGTCCGACAAAAAAGAAAAACAAAAGAAAGAAGGAGAGCTCGCCGAGAGCTTGCACCCAGAGACCCGTAAAGGTCCCCAGAAGAGAGAGCATACCAACCAGTATGGTGATAAGGATGATAGCACCCGTACCCAATGATCTAGTATGATGAGCGATCAAAAACAATCTAAAAAGAGCGGTGTAACCACTAAGCTGCGGATTAAAAACCGTAAGGCTGGTTTTAGTCCTAAGAGACAACAGCCCTCACCCGATAGGGAACTGGACGAAAACAATACACCAGACACCCACGATAACGAGGATAGACCCAAAAAGTCCAAGAACGATACTAAAAAGGACAGGGAACTGGATGAGCCAAATAAAAACATGAACAGTTAACCTTAATAAAGGAAACTATGACCGACAAAAAGAAACAAACCGATTTAAAACCTGAGATTATCAACAAAAAAGATAATCAAAAAGCAGGGTATGGGGGTAGGGACATTCCCACCACCCAACAACAAGAAGAAGAGTAATTTTTTAAACTACAAAGACTATGAAAAGGAATGAACTCATTAGCACCTTAGGAAGCTGCATCAATGCCTGTAACCATTGTGCCGATGCCTGTTTGGATGAGGATAATGTTAAACAAATGGCACACTGTATCCGTACGGACCGTGTATGCGCCGAGGTATGTAGCAGTCTTTCACAAGTACTGCACACCTCCTACGAGAATGTAAATGGATTGATTGAGTACTGTATAAGTGTATGTGAGGATTGCGCCAGTACCTGCGAGCAGCACGACCACCAACATTGCCAGGACTGCGCAAAGGCCTGCCGTGAATGTATAGACGCTTGCAAAGCATACCTAGCTGCTTAGAACACAAATAAGTATTAATCAAAGGACACATTCCCTCCAACTCACTTCCATAAAGGATAGGGACTATAATCCCCCCTTCGAAGGGGGCAAGGGGAATGTTTTAGGAAATTTATCCAATCTGGAATTACTTTCACCCATAGGGTATTTCGTAATTTGTTTAGATATGGTACTATTAGTCTAATCACTTAATTTTTTGCAACCATGGCGAAAAGAAAAAAATAAACTAAAACCGATATTATGAAAGAAGATAAAAAAGCACCGTTGCTCCATAAGGACAAAAAAAACGAGCAGAACATACAGAATCAAGACTATCCCGGGGAGCCCAACAGCAAACCCAATGAACCTGATACCCCCACAAAGAACGACCCCAAGAAAACCCCGGAGAGCAATGATCCTGCGGGTTATGATAACAACGGCAAGGTAAAGGAAAGCCCAAGTGGGCAAAGGGATTGATTAAATGTTCCTATTGATTTGCAAAGGCCATCTAAATAAATTAGGTGGTTTTTTTATGCCAAGAGGGAGCTTCCCAATATCCTTCCAAACCGCAGGGGAAACCCCATATCAAATCATCAATCAAAATCACAATGTCATTCTGAGGCGTTAGCCGAAGAATCTCTTTTTGTATCTCTGATTGTAATGTTAATTTATAAATGAGGTGATGCGAACTACTTTTTCACCCAAACAATACGGTGGGGAACAGGATTTTTCTTTGTAACAGGTACCGTTAAAAATAAAATCCAGTTCTCCTGAGACCATTACTCCAATCACTTTGTGAGTTGTTTTATCAAAAACAGGCGATCCAGAATTACCGGCAAAGCTATCTAGAGTTGTTAAGAAGTATTGAGGATGATCTGCTTTATTTATTGATGCTTTCAATGTTAATTTTTTCGGTAAACCTAATGGGTGACCAATCATATAAACAGATGTGTTAAATTTTGCTTGCTTTTGTTTTTCAATTGAAAGTGGAATACCATAAAATTGCTTGTTAGTAGTAAACTCACAAATATCCAGTTGATTTGAAGATTTTGTAATTTTTTCTACGAAATAAATATCTCTTTCAGCTATGATATTTTCTACTGTATTTATTTTGTTTAAAACTTTATAGCCAAATACAATAGCATATTTTTTTGGGTCTTTCTCAAAGACATGCTTAGCTGTAATGAACTGGTTGTCACCAATTACGAATGCTGTGCCTACACCTGCAATAGGCTGTTCTTTAAATGCAGTTTCAGGACATACGTTGTAAGTGTTTGCCAGTGTTCTTGTTGTATTTAGCTGGTAATAGTTTTTGGAAACTTTTTTAAGTTGTTTTTTTTCAACGATCATACCGACCGATTTTGCTGTAAGTAACATTTGCTTTTCTTCTGGATAATTTGCATCTAAAGCAGCAAACTCAATACGGCTGTCGAATCTTGACACTCCAAATAGTGTTCTGGATTTCTGCTCATTATTGTCTTTTTTATAATGATTATCTCTCTTATTTTCTTGTGCTGCCTCATTTGTTGACTTAACAATTGTAGAATCTTTTTCTTCCTCGGAATCTTGAATTATCGCTGGAATTTCAACCTGTTGTTGCTTCAAATAATTTTTTATAGCCTCACCATCAACTGAGTATTCTATTTTTTTTATTTTGTATTTTAATTCTTCTTGTTGTTTAGACTCAAGCTCATAGTACAGGATTTGTTCAGATTTTTGTTGCTCATATCCTTCTTGAGGCGTATCGTCATTTTTATACTTTTCATTTAAGGTTTCTTGTTCTTCCTCTATTTCTTCTATGTACAATTCATTATGAATTTGTGCCATTGTTTGAGAACAAATGAATAGGAATATTAAACACAAACTTGTTTTGAAAATTAACCTCATAAATTAATTTTTTTGAGTTTCATCCTTCAACCTTTCTATACTTTTTTCAATCCTTTTCTTTTCTTTTCTTAATATTCTTAATTGTTCCTTATTACTATTTGCTTTAAGGGTTTTAAATTGCTTTGGTTTTCTATAGAGTGTAAGCAAGGGAATGTCTACAGTAACTCCAGCGCCAATGCGAAATACTTCGGTATTGGTAGTGGCAATATTGCCATTTAAATCCTCAGTAAAACCCAGCTCAGGGCCGTATTGTGCTCCTACATATAATACTAAAGGAGAATTGCCAAAAGAGTATGTGAAATATAATCCAGGTGCAAAAATGTTATTAAATGTATAGTCTGAGAGTGTTTTTGTATCCTTACTGCTGTCCAATCTTAGTCTGGTTGGTGCTGCAATGTCTATTATACTTGTAAACAGTCCAAATTTTCCTAGACCAAGCGAGATACCAACTGGGGCAGTAATACCTACATAACCAGAAGTTTTATTGTTCTCTACATTACTTAATTCTATTCCACCTAAAAAACCAGGATAGGCATTAAGCATTATTGGTGTAATAAATTTTCTTTTCATTTTATAGCTACCTCTTGGCAATACAAAGGCTTCTATGGCCTTTTCGGCACTTTCGGCGTCGGTGGCGTTGGCAAGATCATCGTAAAAGTTTATAAGCTTATAGGTTGTTTCGTAACCTCTTATATTTTCATTATTACTATTATTTAAGGAAAGAGGTATTTTAATAGCAGATATTATTGCTTTGGCATACCTTTTTCTTTGTAGGTCTAGTGCAATCTCATTGGTTATGCGAGCTGTTTTGAAAAAATTTGAAAATGAATTTTGATATATAGAAGCTACTCTACCGTTTTTTATTTCTATGAGGTAGATGCTTGCTTTTTTTGCATCTTCAAACATTACTAAAAAATCTTCTATATATTGATATACAACCTCTGGCGATATTTGCTCTTCGCTCTCTTCACTTTTTTGTTTAATTTCTGAAGCGTTTTGATATAAACGTTCAGCATTCTCAACAATCTTAAATATTGTTCGTACAATATTTTGTATCTCAATTTTCTTTTCTTCCAATTTATTGGGAGGAATGGTGTCCATAATTTCCTTGACACTATTTTTATATTCTATGTTAAAATATTTAAGATGTTGTTGGTTTAACAAGCCTATATATCCCATTAAAAAATGTTCCTCTTGGCTGTAAGTGGTTATAAATTTTGTGGTGACTAATTTAGTTTGGTTTCCATCTATAGCTGTAAGGCTATAGGTTAGCATGGCGGCTGTTTCCAATATATCTACTATTTCTCGGTCTATTTGGTACTCGCTTAACAATAGGTTGTTTTTGAGAATTTCGTAATAGTCTATAGGATGCTCAACCTTGGAAAGTTGAGGTATTAATCTCAGTGCCTGAAAACAAATCTTCAGGCTCTCATTGCCATTAATTATTCCTTTAAATCTTAAGCTTTCTTCGAGCCTGGGAATATTGTGAAGTAGTTGTTCTATATCTGCATTAACATATTGTTTAACATCATTCAAGGTTTCTTGGCTATAAACATCTGGTTGGAAATTTTTTAGATACTCGGAGGTTTTTGGCATAACGAGCATAAGTTCATTAAGTATGTTAAGGGTGTCTCTTTCTGCCGCACTCAGTTTTTTTTCTGTTTCTTCTAGAATGTAAACGGTTAACTCTTCCTTTGCCCTTTTTATTAGAAATTTGCTCATACCGTCTATTAGAGTCCCAAAGGCCAGGTCGCCCGTCAAAAAGGATAAATTTTTTGGGATACTTGCAAAGCTGTTTTCTTTCGCCCAAGTATCTAGCTTTTTAGAGGCTATATTATTGTATTTTTTTATAAATAGCTCGATAAGATGTACAAGGTAGGGATTGTCCTTAAAAATAGCTTGTAGTTTTACCATTTCAGTTTTATGGATATCCCATAGTAAGGAATCAATTAAATTAAGGTTTGTTAATAGACTATCTCTTTCTTCTTTTATTTGATTAAGGACATCTTTATTATTTTCAACTTGTTTTCTAGTGAGTTGGGTAATTTTATTTTCTTGAGCTTTTATTTCTAATCGGAGATCATCAATACTATCTTTTTTCTCTTTTACATTGACTTTAGAAAGTAAAGTATCCTCTTTAATATAATTTTTGATTATACCTATTACTGTTGCCCTGTCTTGATTAATAGTAATGTTTATAGTGACAGGGTCTAAGCGTGAATAATCTTTCTTTAAGAGATTTGTAAGTTGTGCTGCATGTCCAGCTACTGGAGCATTACGCTGTGCGAGTACTGTAATGGTGCATAGAAGTGCTACCATTAACAAACGGTATCTATTTTTCATAACTTAAAATGTATTGGTTATCAATCTGTTAGCTATTATAAAGATATCTAAAATTTATTAGTAATTAATACCCAATACTGGGTATATTTAGTTCAGGTTGCTTAATTATTATCTTGATAAAGAGGTAAGTAATCTCTTTTTGTATCTCAAGTTGCAATACCATTTCCAACCGTGAATTAGATTCTTCACTTCGCTGTGCTCCGTTCAGAATGACAGGGTGGCTTCCCAATGTCATTCCGAACCGCAGGGAGGAATCCCACATCCTTCTCTTCATTCTAAAGTCGTAATTCGTAAGTCTACAATCCAAATTGTCCTTCTCAGGCACAGCCGAAGAATCTCCCTCATCCCAACACTACTTACCAATACTATTCAGTTCCTTTTGTGTTAAATAAAATCCCTTGTTCGTCAACCATTCCTTAAAAGACACAATACTTTTATTTATAATAAATTTAATACTGCTTTGCCATGGGTATTAGCAAAAACTTAACACCAGGACTAGGGCATATACTCTAATTTTATAAAGTGGCTCATGGTAAGCGATGCAAACGCCAGCAAGATGCCCGTTGCTAATCGCATAGGTGTACAATAATAGATAATAATGGATATAACAGAAATTATAGGTACCCTCGCAGGAATTTTTACCACCATTGCTATTATACCCCAAATTTACAAAGCACTTAAAACCCAGGAGGTCAAATCCATCAGTCCGGTATTTTTGTCCATTTTGCTACTGGGGGTGGGCTTATGGACTGTATATGGAATTATAAAAACTGACTGGCCTATAATCCTTACCAATGGGGTCTCCTTTGTGTTAAATGGGCTAATGCTGGCTATATATCTAAGGAACTGTAACAAGGATAAAGAAGCAAGCAACTAAAAAAGGGCTAAACGAGGCGTATCCAGTGGGTTTTCTCAAGTAGACAAAAAATATTGGATTTTAATAAAAATGATGGATACACAGTAAAACTATGGGATCAAACAATAAAATTTCAAATATCTTCCAAAAGAATAAAAGGGCGTTTATAGGCGGACTTATTGTAACCCTATTTTTAACACTGGCCGTGGTTGTTATAGGTCAAATATCTGGCTACGAAGCAAAAAAGTTGATTGCCAGTTCCCTGCCCGGGCTTAATATGCTGTGTAATACCATAGTGTTGGCTTCGGCCACGATCCTTGCACTCTTGCTCACGTTGTTGGGGATAAGTAGCGGTACTAAAAATAAACTCAAAAAAGCCCACTATAAGCAGGTACTCAACATTGCCACTATCGATACTATTTTGTTCGTATGTGCCTTGGTCTTGTTCCAACTTTTCAATATTCCCATTACCGAGACAGATAATGTCCCCACTACTTGGTACGATGTTATCTATTGGTCTACGCTCATTGTTTCTTCTATGTTGAGTGGTGCACTTATTACGGTAATCCTAATGCTGTATAATACCGTGAGCAATATTATCAATATCGTGGGATTGGGGAAAGACCACCACTTGATTTCAAAAGAAGAATTGGAAGAAGAGGAAGAGGAGGAGCAGACCACTGAAAAAGAGTAACCGGTACAAGAACCTATCAGAATGTAAGAGAACTAGGCTATAATAGGTAATAATGAATACTATATAAACAAACCACTATGAGCAAACCCACCGAATTCCCAGAACAGAACCAAGATCAGCCAGGAAGACAGAACAAGATGAATCCCGAACCCGAAGTAATTAGGGACGACTATAAAGGAAGTGGCAAACTAGCTGGCAAGATTGCCCTTATTACTGGTGGCGACAGTGGCATAGGGCGTAGTGTTGCAGTACATTTTGCACGCGAGGGTGCCAATGTGGCCATTGTGTACCTGTCCGAAGAAAAAGATGCACAGCAAACCAAGAAGTTGGTAGAGAAAGAAGAGCAGCAATGTCTGCTCATCCAGGCAGATGTAAAGGAACCTTCCCAGTGCGAGGCTACTCTAAAAAAGTGTATAGACCACTTTGGTGCACTGAACGTTTTGGTAATCAATGCCGCGGTACAGTTCCCCAAGGATACCCTAAAGGACATTTCGCTGGAAGATTTCGATACTACTTACAAAACAAATATCTACCCATACTTCTACCTGTCAAAAATTGCGATGGAACATCTCCAATCTGGCGATTGTATTATAAACACCAGTTCCGTTACTGCGTATAGGGGTAGCGACCATCTTGTGGATTACGCGAGTACCAAGGGAGCGATAGTTAGTTTTACACGGTCGCTAGCCAAGCAATTGGCAAAAAAGAACATACGGGTTAATGGAGTGGCCCCAGGTCCAATCTGGACCCCCTTGATTCCTGCTACCTTTAACAACATTTCAGATTTTGGTCAGGACACCCCGCTGGGACGGGCAGGACAGCCAAGCGAGGTGGGTCCCGCCTATGTATTCTTGGCTTCAAGGGACGCTAGTTATATCACGGGACAATTCATCCATGTCAATGGGGGTGAGGTAGTGGGTGCCTAGCAGGTTAAAAAAAGGTTACAAACTCCCTAGATAGGGCATACATACTTTTTCTATGGCAATCGCTGCCATCCCAAAGAACACATGCGCAATAATAAGTTGCAAATGGAACAATCGGGTATTCGTGGGCGGATCTTCCTGTGCAACTTTGTAGAGCACCTTCCACATAAGGATGCCTATACCACCCATCACCATCCCAAAAACAATCCCCCAAACTATGGAGACCTCCACCCCCGTAATCGAATACAATCCTATTAGCATACCCAGGAACATGATACCAGTGAGGTAGTGCACGACCCATCCCACCCATACCGAGAGCTTGCGCCCAGCAATTTCACCCAATAGATCGGTTAGTAATTGGGGCTCCTTAAAATTCTCTCCCAGTATCGTAGAGAATAAATAACTGAATCCGGTCATACAGCTAGTTGCAATAAGCCAAGCAAGTAGTAAGGTCAATGTCATAGTTAAAGATACAATTTACAAGATGTTATGCTATTGATAGCAATAAAAAAAGTATCGCTGCCCCATTGTGTTATGGTTTTCATATACTTATATATCTTTAGTTGATTCTTGATGGTTTCAACCTCTAATCTACCTTAGTTCCCCCATAGCTACTCCATATATAGTCCAAGTGAGTCCAAGTGTACAATATGGTAAAAAAGCAATAATTTCTGAAATTTAAGAAATACACAACAACGTAAAAATCAAACACATCATTTAGTGGATAGCTTGTGCCGCCCCCAACGCCCAGTCCTTGGTCTCGGGACTAAAGCATTCCAAAATGGCATCGGTCCCTAGTACACTGCCCTTGGCATTTCGGCCAAGCACGGCAATGGGCACCCTATGGTCTGGGTGTGCAGGCGCGCGCGCAGTACCATCCGGTCGGGTAGCAATGCCCAGTCCTTCGTAAACTTCTTGTACCAGTCCTTGTTCTTGTAAGCTGGTAATTAGGGGGTGGTCCAGTTGTCGTAACACAGGCGGCTCCATTACCGAGTTGCATAACATACCCGCTGTAACGGTGAGGTCGTTGGTTTTCAGTTGCCATCCACGGGATATACAGTTAATCTCTGGGTCGTTCACAAAGCGCAGGTCCACAATGCCCGCTTCCTCTAGAGCGAGTAATTGCAACATACTCTTTACTGGGGGACCATAAGAATAGCGTTTGGTGCCTTCATCTATATCTACTATGGCTTTTATCACTTTCCCTGGGAGGCCGCTAAACGCAAACAAGCGGTACATTATGGGTTGCAAGTGCCGCCATACCTGCCCAATGGTATAGTCTAAAGTGGGTTCGGCTTGTCCCATGGCCATTTCGATACTCTTTTTTATATAGGTCACTACCGGTAGGGAGGTGTCCAATAGGCTAGGGTGTTGGGTGCTGGAAGCCTCTAACAACTGTACGGTAACTTGTTGCAATTCCTCCTGCGTATAGTTAGTTTGGCAAATTGCAGTATATATCTCGGTAGCAACGGTTGCAAAGGCGTCTGTAAAAAAACGGGCATCGTTGCATTGTTTGGGTTGGGAGAGATGGTTGCGTATATTGAGTTCAAAACGGTTCTGTTGCTCTTTGTTGGGGGTAAATTTAGCATCAATACTTTTGCTATAGGGCTTGGGTATCAAAGCCAGCCCGTCGTCACTGTAGGGAATTATTTTTCGTATACAGCCCGTCGCCGCCTTAAAAGTAAGATAATGACTTCCCTTTTTATGTTGGAACTTTCCAAATTTATAATTGGTATGTTGCCGCATCACATCTAGCATAGTAAGCCCAAATCCCTTTATAAACAAATTGCGAACCCCCAAATCCTCATGTGCTAGGGTATGCTGGTAGGGGTTGTGTATATAGATAGGCTTCTCTTTTTTGGCGTGCCTCTTAAATTTTTTGGTTTCGTCACTGTTTGTAGTGGGCAGATGGCCCAAGGTAAGTAGGCACTCATCTACGGTATAGCGCTCGTTTTGTGTATAGAGCGTGACTGTTTTGGGGTTGTACGACAACCTTTTTACCTCTTGTTGCACTAAGGTAGCACGCTGGGCAGCTAGTAATACCTTACAGATACTCTTGGCACGATGGTGTAAATAGGTGCCCATTTGCGATCTTGGTGGAAATTGGTCTTTATCGGTATCGGGATCAAATATGGTATCGTTCTCTAAGCACCAACTCGCATACGAAGGAAACGCAGGAACCTCCATCCCCTCCCATACTATCCTTTCCCTTCCTTGCAAATCCAGCAGTGCCCTGTTGGAAATATTGATATAATTGGTTTCCGGTTGGTCCAGCCGCCAGGCCTTTCCTGTACCTATAGCTTCAGAGGGTTCAAAGAGTACAATAGTTACCCTTTTGGATTGGGCTATCTGGCTGGATGCCAGCACCAAATTTTCCAAACAAGCCAAACCCCTGGGGCCAAAGCCAACAATAGCTACTTTCATTGTGTAAAATTAATAGGCTAAAGTTCGGTAAATGGTAACGGTGTTTCTGCTATCATTACGTTAAATTTAGTAGGTTTTACATTCAATAATTTTCCAATAATTACCTATTTTCACAAAAAACATATCACCCATGGAAAACTGGATTACTGCTCAATTACCCTTGTTGTTAAAAGTACTGGCATCTATAGTCATCATTTTTACGGTCATCATTACCATAACCCGTATCTCTGGGCTTCGCACCTTTGCAAAGATGTCCAGTTTCGATTTTGCAAGTACCATAGCCATAGGTTCTATCTTGGCAACCGTAGTGCTTAATACCAACACCTCTTTGCTGAAGGGAGCCGTGGCATTGGCGGGTATCATTGCGTTTCAAACACTGTTTGCCTTTTGTGTGCGCAAATCTGCTACACTGAAGAAAATATTTACCAACAAACCTATGTTGTTGATGCGTGATGGGGAAATATTGTATGAAAACCTGCACAAGACCAATATGGGCGAAGACGACCTCATAGCAAAACTTCGGGAAGCTAACGTAATAGATTTTGATGAAGTCCTTGCCGTAGTGTTGGAATCTACTGGAGATGTCTCGGTACTGCACAACAATGGCGATAAAAAATTAATGGAGAAATTATTACAGGGCGTACAGGATTCATAATCGCGATGTAGCCTATTGTGCATAGCGATACTTACTACTAGTGTTTTAGCATAAAAGATAGTATTTTAGTGTCCATAAAGTAGAGAGATTTGTTTGAAGAAATATCTGATTACTTCCTAGCCCTCGCCTATGTGGGTTTTGCCATTTCACTAATGGCCTTTATCCCTATTTATACCAAGAAGATCAAGATTACCTATATCATCCCATTGCTCGTAATGGGAGCGGTTATCTATTGGTTGGAGGCACCCTTGCCGTGGCCGGACCCCTTGTGGGAATTCAATTTTGGAAAGATAGTGACCGAAGTCATCGTAATTATTAGCCTAATGACGGCAGGGCTAAAGGTGGGAACCAATTACACCTGGGGTCATTGGAAAAAACCGTTGTCTCTTATCGTGATAACCATGCCTTTGTTTATGGTGGCCGTGTTTTGTCTTGCACATTTTGTATTGGGTTTGCATGGCGCTGCTTCCCTGTTGTTGGCGGCCGTCCTAGCTCCAACCGATCCCGTACTGGCTTCGGAACTACAGTTGGAGGAACACCAAGACCTAGATGAGAAGAACACAGGATTGCGCTATACCCTTACTGCTGAAGCGGGTATTAACGATGGTTTGGCATTTCCGTTCGTGTTCCTTGCTATTTTGTTGAGCGAGTCCGGCAGCTTGGCGGAAATAGATTGGTGGCACTTTGCATGGTACTATGTACTTTTTAAAATAGTTGTGGGACTTATGGTTGGTGCCGTGATAGGCTTTATATACAGTTATGCCGTAAGCTTCCATACCGATAGGGAAAAGAAGTACATCCTAAAAGGTTTTATAGCACTGGCACTTACCTTTTTCTCCTATGGTCTTGCTGAGGGTTTTGGCACTTATGGCTTCTTGAGTGTGTTTGCTACCGGGGTATTTATGCAATACTACCGCCCAGCCGATACCGATAAGAACATCAACACTACCATGGTGCATTTTATTGAAGAAACCGAAAAGCTCTTGGTGGCTTTATGGACCATTTTCTTTGGGGGAGCGGTTATGTCCGGTATCCTAAGCTTTACCGATTGGCGAGGAATGTTGGTGGCCTTGGCCATTGTGGTGGTGGTGCGGCCGTTGTTCGGTTATTTGGCGATGGCCACTACCAATTTCAGTACGGCAAAAAAGTGGGCGATAGGGTTCTTTGGTATCAAGGGGATAGGGAGTTTCTTCTATTTAAGTTTCGCCTTGATGCATGGAACGTTTGAAGGATATAGAGAGCTATTTGGTATTGTGAGTTATGTGGTACTGTTCAGTATCGTTATACACGGGCTTACCAGCCTACGGGTAATAGATTACTTTAAACGTAATAACAAAGGGTAGGCTATACAATGTTCTTCACCTTTTCATAAGAAATCTCATCAAAGTAAGAAACCACCTTATTGGCATTGTCATAATCTTGGTCTGTACTGTGCTTGCTGTCGTATCCCACCACGAAGATGCCTGCATCGTTTGCGGCCTTGATGCCGTTGGCACTGTCCTCTATCACCATACAGTGCTCTCTTGGGTGCCCTGCGGCTTCGGCAGCTTTAATGAAGATCTCGGGATGGGGCTTGCTCTTTTCCAGATCGGCACCGCTCAATTTGGCCACGAAATATTGGTCCAGATCAAACCGTTCAAAAATACGGTTGATGTTGGGCATAGAGGCAGAAGAGGCCAGGACCAGGGTGAGTCCGTTATTGTAATAGTCCTGTATCAGTTCCAGTACGCCATCCAAAAGTTGGAGGGAGTCATCGGTATCGAACAAATGCTTAAAGTGCTTTCGCTTTACTTTTACAAGGGTTTTGGGTGCTTCGGTAAGCTGAAAATGCTCAACAAGTTCCTTGCAGATATTTAGGGTAGCCTGTCCTGTGAAGCCGGTGTACATTTCTTCAGAAACAGTAATGCCCATATCGCTGAACATATTGAAATAGGCTTTTCGGTGCAAAGGTTCGGTATCTACAATAACCCCGTCCATATCAAACAAAACTGCTTTTAGCATTTCATAGAATTTAGAATTAATAAAAAATTGGTTCCTGAATGACCTTTCAACATAGGAGAAAGACTGTAACGAGAGCCCATAGCGAACAAAACTGCTTTTTGGCATGTATCGAATGGTTTCTTGGTTGTTCAGTTTAAAAGAACAAAGGTAACCTGTTTTAAAAAGAACAGCAATACGTTACAGGTACTAGTATGCAATAAATAAGTTATTCATCTATTTCTGGTAGATACTCATCTGCTTTGTAGTGCCAGGAGAGGTGGGCTTCCAAGAGGGATTTCAGTTTTGGCATTTCCTCTGGTAGGATAAGGAGAATCTCTTTGTACAGTGCTATACTAGCTTTATGGTCCTTTGCCAATTGGGTCTCGAGATCCTTATCGTTTTCCAACCCTAGGGAAGCTTTTATGTCCTCCCAGCCCATTTCCAGTGCATTGGCTATGGTGCGGTTGAGTTCTAGGTTAAAATCTGGCACATAGGTCTTTAGGTCGTGCACCAACTGGAGACTAAAAAACCGGTGCATATCTGCATGCTTTCTTAGTATACCTTGTAGCACGGCCCCTTCTGCCAGTATGGAGAATGAAAGGAACTTAGCGTTGAGGTCGTTGTTTTTTGTGACCAATGTGTTTATCTTCTTTGCTATTTCTGTATGGGTTTCCATATTATAAATCGTTTGGTTTGTGTTTTAGGTCGGGCATCTTTAAGGTACGTATAGGGAACGGTATCTCTATACCATGTTTGTTGAAGAGATCGTTTATGAGCAAGATGGCTTTGTCTTGCGCGGTATACATCTGGCTTTTCTTGGTGTAATCTATCCAAAAGCGAACCATAAAGTTTATGGAGCTGTCAGCAAATTCGGTATAGTAGAATTCAATGCGCTCACCTTGGGTAGGGGGGAAGGCGGCTTCAATTTGCTCCAGCACCAGCTTCTTTACAGCGTGGAGGTCGCTTCCGTAGGCAATACCGCAATATACCGAGACACGTCCCCGGGTGTCCAGGCTATAGTTCACGAACGGTTCTTCAATAAATTTGCTATTGGGCATGATAACATATTTGTTATCGGGTTGGCGGAGTACTAAATTCCGAAGGCTTATTTCATGGACAAAACCAGCATGTTCATTGGTCTCTACAAAATCGCCTATACGTATCCGTGGTAAGAACGAGAGCATAACACCAGAGAACGTATTGCTCAACGTACCCTGCAACGCTAGCCCTATGGCCAGTGCCACCACACCTGCCCCTGCGAGTATAGATGTAAGGGCCTTATCTAGATTGAGGATTCCCAGAGCCAGAAAAAAACCTATAAGTACAATACAGGCGTATAGCATTTTTGCCAGTATGCGCCGCATAGAACGGTTTTCCATATGCTTTCTAAGGATACGTAGCAGTACGTTTTTGAAAACCCTTGCCAGTATAAACGATAGGATTATGACGAGTATGGCCACCGCAATGTTGGGTAGTTTTACTATAAAAGCTTCCCACCATCCCAAAAGTGTGTCGGTAAGTGTGGCAACAATTCCTTTGCTGGTGGTGATGTCTTCCTCGGTTTGCTGAATTATTGAATACATGTTATAAAGTATTGGTTAATAACAGTGTGCCAACTACCCACAAGATAAGGGAAAGTATGCCACCTATAATAACGAAATGCTTAAATTTATAAGTACCGGTGCTGTATATCAACGTATTGGTTTGGTAGCCCACAGGAGTAAAAAAACTGAAATTTGCCCCAAACAGTACGGCCAGCACAAAGGTCTTTACATCCAGCCCAAACCCTGAAGCCATAGCGATTGCAATAGGGGTCATAATAATAGCAGTGGCATTGTTGCTTATAAACCCTGAAAGCAACATAGTGGCTCCAAACAATAAACCAATTACTATCATAGGGGATTGCCCTTGTAACAATTTCATAAGTTGTTCGCTAATAAAGGAATCGGCCCCGGTATTGTTCAAAGCAATTCCTATGGGGATCATTCCGGCCAGTAAGAATATGATCTGCCAATTTACCCTGTGGTAAATATTCTCTAGCGTTATCAGCCTGAAGAGGAGTAGGGCGGCAACCCCGGTTAAGGAAGCTGCTAGAATGGACAAGAGGCCACTGGCTGCTAGTCCAATTACTCCCAGCAGTATAAGGAGCGCTGTAATCTTACGCCGAAACGCCACTGGGGGTTGGTACTCGTGTTGGTTTAGTATGGCAACATTCTCCAATGCATACATCTTCCCCAATTGCTGTTCCTGAAGCTCCACCAGAAGACGATCACCGGATTTTATGTTTATATCGCTTATGTCCTTTCGTATGAGTCGCTCCTTGGTGTTCCTCAAGTTCTTTCTTTTTTTAATGGCGATTGGGTAGGCGCCATTTAGCGACATGCGCCTCATATGTTTTAAGGTGCTTCCAATAAGTTTCGACCCCGGAAGTATCAACAATTCTACATACGCCATGGTATCACTTTCCTTATTATCACTCTCTGTCGAAACATCTTTCTGTGCATCACGGCGACGGTCGTTAATGGCCAGTTCGTGTTGTTGGACAATCTCTGTAATGTTATCGAAAGTGCCCATGAGCACCAGGTTGTCGCCAGCTTTTAGGTCTACATGGATACCAGGGGCATTTATAATGTTGTTATTTCTAATAAGCTTTAAGGCGGTTGCAATATCTTCAGCCATAAAATCTACTTCCTTGATGGTCTTTCCAACTAAGTCTGATGTTTCTGAAATCTCTACGGTGAAGATATAGTTTTCGATTTCGTATTCGTGCGGGAGATCTGTTGCTTGTCTTTTAGGTAGGAACCGTGCAGCTATTGTCATGAAAACGATACCGATTGCCAAGAAAATAAGACCGTACTGGGTAAATTCAAAAAATGAAAAAGCTTCCACCCCTTGTTGTTTTGAAATGGAATTTACCAAGAGGTTGGTAGAGGTCCCCATAAGTGTACAGCTTCCTCCAAGGATCCCGGCAAAGGAAATTGGCATAAGCAATTTGGCCGTCCCAAAATTGTACTTCTCGGCCAACTGGCTCACAATCTTTATAAATATGATTACCACGGCCGTTGTGCTTATAAAAGCCGAAATACTAGCCGAGAGTACCATAAATGCTGGGGTGAGCAGGAGTAGTGGAAGTATCTTCAGTTTCTTGATACCCAAGGTTAACCACTGTATTACACCATTGTCCTCTAGTCCAATAGCCAGTATCATTAATGAGAGAATGGTAATGACAGCCGGGTTTGAAAAACCACTAATAGCTTCCTCTGGGGTGGTAAGCTGCAAGAGAACAAGGGCGATGATAATAAGGAACGCGATCTTGTCTATTGCGAAAAACTCAGTAACAAACAATAGGATGGTAACACCAATAATTACAAACACTAAAATAATAGGTAGTTCCATACTTTGATTTTACTCCATACTTAATATTCTTACTCCATCGCCTTGACATATTCCCCAAAGACCCAGCCCTCGATACCGTTTTCACGCCTTACCCTGGCCCAGTCCAACGTATCGTTTACTGCCTGTACCACGAGCACACGTTCATTCTCCTTAGGAAAGTAGGTTATAATTTTCCCTTGTAGGTTGGGTTGGGCTCTCATTCTCACATCTATACCTGTAATAATGGCATTTCCGAAGATAGTATCCAACGGTTGCTGGGTAACAACATCATTAGTTGAAACCTCTGGTTTTGTATCCTGATCTGTTTTTATAGTATCGGGCCAAAATATAAAGGATAACACCACAATCCCCGAAAGCACCATTATCGCGACCAGCATGGTTCTGGCTCTTGGTATGTTGCTTATGTTTTTTACTTTCTTTTTTTGCTGTGCTGCCAATTGCTCTTTCTTTCTTTCACGTTGGGCTCTCTCCTGTGCTAACGCGGCTTGTTGGGCTTCGTATTCTTCTTCGGCAATTCTTTGCAGTTCCAACTGCCGTTGGTGCTCCAGCCAATCCTGTTGTGTATAATAAGTGCCATCATCGGCTTGGTAATAGCCGGTGAACACCTCGCCTTGGGTAGTGGTAAGTTCTAGGATCCTTCCTTCGGAATCTTTTACAAATGGAGAGTCGTCGCTTTGCTGTGCTGCTATGATACGTTTGAGTATTTCGGACATGGATAGGTTTTGTTAGTTTCAAATAAAATTAATGAGTTGTTGCAACACGGGATACACACTTAACAATACTTTAGGTACTGAAATTTCAGCCAAAAAAGTTTATGTGGTTTTAAAAAACGTAGTATATTTGCAACCGCATTCAAGGAAATACCTTGATGAGAAGCACTCAAGGAGAAATGGCAGAGTGGTCGAATGCGGCAGTCTTGAAAACTGTTGAGGGTCACACCTCCGGGGGTTCGAATCCCTCTTTCTCCGCAAAAAGCCCTGTTATCGCAATGATGTCGGGGCTTTGTTTTTACAGTTGACAAAATAGTTGACAGTTCCAGCGATTTTATAGTGGCCAGTAAATAGCCCTCAGAGGAACTAAAGATTTTGTTTCGGAGTCGAGCTTCTCATAGTATTCTATAATTAATTCGACTAGATAATCTAAATCAATTAAGGTGATATGAAAGTTGGCTCTTTCTGCTTCATATTGTGCTTCTTTAGAAAAACCTGTTGAAGAAATATAAATTCCCTTTGTCGTTACTCTTAGTCCTCCTACAAAGTTCCTAATTTCAGGAGCTGATACTTTATCTTTACTTTTAATTTTATGCTTTACTTCAACTTTGATGATAGGTTCAATCATTGATAAACCATCTGGAGATACCATAATATCACTTCCTAAATCGCCACCACCTTTTTTGGTCATTCTTGTTTTATATCCCATTCCTCGCATAATGCCAGCTGATAATTCCTCCAATTCAGATGCGGACAATTTTGTAATTATATCCTTAATAAATTCCGTTGACCTATAAACTACATCTTCCTTTAATTGCTCTAATTCTTGTTCTTCATAGCGTCTAAGCAATTCTTCTTGTTCATCTATTTGTTCTTGAGGTATATAATATGGATGAGCTTCTCTCAATTCATTCCAAATTTCCTTTGGGACTTCAAAAATAGTCAGAATTGAACCTAAGGTATTTTTGGAACTTACTTTTAATAAATCTCTTTCTATAGGAATTTCTTCCCATTTGACTTTTCGATGATGCTGATATTTTAATTTTTCACTGAACTTATAACCGGATTTAATTTCCCCAATATAATACATTCGAGCATCAGAATCATAAGTAATAACTTTATCACCCACTTTAAAATCTCTATAGAGACGCCATATTTGTCCAGCACTTTGACCTATTCTCCCTTTTGAATCATCTGGATAGTTTTCTACTAACCTTTTCTTTAATTTTTCTAAAGTAAGTCCCTTCTCCAATTCTCCTAAATCATTCCAACCAATAGCTACAACTTCTTCAGTTAGAAAATCATCTAGCAACCAACTACCACTTCCTGCACGAACCATCCAAACTTTAAAATCTTCTTTTCTTTTAGTCATATATATATATTTTAATAATTAATCCCACTTATATAGGTTTCAACGAACTTTAGAATTTTTGAAGTCACTCTTTCAGATTTTGCTTTTCGCTCCTTCAAACTTGGTCTTTGGTTCATTAAATCAACAATATCATCACGTAAAGGCTTTTTTTCTGTGAATAGGTAGTCACCGATTACTTTCTCCAGTTTAGTAGCATCTAGGTCTTCTTTATCGCTGAGGTCTTTAATAGCCATTAGCTTTTCCTTAGTTATAAAGTTTGTGAATTCGTCACCAATATCTTCAGAATCTTCAATTAGTGGTAAATGTTGATTTATAAACTTCTCTATTAGTTCTCGCTTACTACGTAATCTCGTATCTCCAGCGATGATATCGTAGATAGCTTTCTCTTGCTTTTCTTTATCTTCTGGTGTGGCATCCTTGAGTTTTGCTAATAGCTTTAAAATGTATGCAACATTAATCTCGTCACGGTGTATCAACTCCAGCTCAAAATCTATATCCTGAAGTATCGATACTTTTTCCTTTGCATCGTGACTCTTTACTTTATCGTATAGGTCTAGATACTTACTTTTATAATCTTCAAAAGTTTGCTCGTTTACGCTGAGGTCATCAAACGTGAACTCTGTAAACGTGCTAAGAATATTTTTTAAACGCATTAGCTCTCTAAATGCTTTCGCAAAAGCTAGTTCTTCCTCTTCATCCTTCAGATTGTTTACACTGTTAACCGTAGGTGCTATTAGCAGTAATGCGATAAATGCTGCGTTCATCTTTTCAACGTACTCTTCGTACGGCTGCATTATAATTTCGTCCTTTGCGTTGATGTTTGAGAACAAGCTGATTGCTTCATCGGTGCGTTCTTTTAAATTTCTAAACGCTACGATGTTACCTTGCGATTTTAATTCGTTTAATATTCGGTTTGTTCTGGAATAGGCTTGTATTAGACCGTGAAAACTTAAATTTTTATCTACATAAATGGTATTCAGTGACTTACTATCAAAACCAGTCAAAAACATATTGACCACCAGTAAAATATCTACTTGCTTGTGCTTTACTCGCTTTGCGATGTCATTGTAGTAATTGTAAAATGAATGCGAATCCTTAGTACTGTAATTTGTCGCAAACATTTTATTGTAGTCACCTATGAAACCTTCAAGGTGTTCTCTGGTGTGCTGGTTCTTCTCAGCTGTTCCATAGCTTGCTGATGGTTCTGCTGCTCTTGCATATTCTTCATCTGTCCACGTATCACCAACTGCTTCCTTATCGTCTTCATTTGCGTTGTATGAAAATATGGTTGCTATGCGTAATTTGTGTTCTCCAGCTTCCTTTTTCTGTTGGAATAGGTTGTAGTATTTGATTAAGGTATCAACGTTACTCACACAAAAGATTGCGGTGAATTCTCGGCTGTGGGTTTTCCTGTTGTGGTTTGCTATGATATAGTTAGTAATAGCATCTAAACGTTCAGGTGCTTCCATTACTTCTTTCTCATCAATCGCTTCTACCTCAATATCTTGGATTCCATCTTTCTTTTTAAAGGTCTGGATATACTCTACTGAGAATTTAAGTACGTTCTCGTCACGTATGGCATCAGTAATCACATACTTGTGCAAGTCTTTATTGAATAGCATTGCAGTGGTACGTTTGCCATATTCGTTCTTTCCTGCGTTAGGTTCAAAAATAGGTGTTCCTGTGAAACCAAACATCTGGCTATTCTCAAAAAACGTCTTAATCGCTTCGTGTGTTTTACCAAACTGCGAACGGTGACACTCATCAAATATGAAAATCACTCGTTTGTCTCTAAGCGATTCCATTTTTTTGATATGGCGTGACTTTGTCACTGCGGTATTAAGTTTCTGTATAGTGGTTACTATTAGTTTTGCATCACCTGTTAATTGCTTTACTAGTGTTGAGGTATCATTTGTACCGTCAATACTACCTTTACTGAAGCTATTAAATTCTTTAGTGGTCTGATAATCCAAATCCTTCCTATCCACTACAAAAACCACTTTGTGAACCTGTGGCATTTGCGTGAGTATCTGACTGGTCTTAAACGATGTTAATGTTTTACCGGAACCTGTTGTGTGCCAAATGTAACCGTTTTTTGTTGTGGTCTTTACGGTATCGATAATAGCTTCTACTGCATAAAACTGATACGGACGTAATACCATCAGGTAACGTCCTGACTCGTTCATCACAACGTACTTGCATATCATTTTTGATACGTGACACGGCTCTAGGAATATCTCAGAAAAGTCTGCTAGCTGAGTAATAAGTTTATTTTTGGTGTCTGTCCAGTAAAAGGTTTGCTTGAACGAACGAGCTTTGATAGGACTGTTTGCGTAGTATTTTGTATTGACTCCATTACTGATTACGAATAACTGTATAAACTGAAATAAACCAGCTCCAGCTCCAAAGCTGTGACGCTCATAGCGGTTAATCTGGTTAAATGCTTCTTTAAGTTCTAAACCTCTACGCTTTAACTCAATTTGTACCAATGGTAAACCGTTTATGAGAATCGTAACATCGTAACGATTCTTGTACTTACCTTCAATAGTGACTTGCTGTGTCACCTGATATTCATTTCTACACCAGTGTATCTGGTTAATGAGTTCTATGGTTTTGTTTTCACCTTTATCGTTTACATACGGTACACGGTCACGTAGAATTTTTGCACGGTCAAAAATTGACCCTTTGTTAATGTAGTTAAGTACTTGCTTAAAATCCTGCTCTGATAGGGCTACTTTATTATGCTTTTCTAACTGCGTTTTTAAATTGGACAACATAGAAACCTCATCAACTATCTCCACTTTTTTGTAACCTAATGCGACTAGCTGCATAACTAGGTTATTCTCTAATATTTGTTCTGGTTGTGTTGTCATCTATTTGTATTTCCTAAATGCTTGTATGATTTGATAGATTCCATATCCTATAAATATTCGTCCCACGAAATCTAATACATAAAATCCTTGACTAGGGTTTTCATCTATGGCTTTCATAAAATCTGTTCTATGTGTGGGATTCAGGTACTGTACAAAGTACTGCCATTGCCATTCTGAGATATCTGTAGTCAACTCAAAGTTCCCAATATAGGACAGCATCCAAGTAAAAAACAAACCACCTACACCAGCTGTGAAAACAAAACCTAAAATATAAGACTGACCAAACCAGTTAGATATAGCATTAAGTGATAATACTATAATATTTGAAATCGGTCTGCTGAATGTATGACCATTTACTAGCTTTTTCCAAGACTCTTTTAAAAGTGTCTTGCTTTCCATCACTCGATATGGTACCGCATCTACAAAGTTTTTCTGAGACTCAAGTTGACTTTTGAGTATGCGATATGTTTCTCTCTTGTTTTCTAATGGGATTTTGTGATGTGACGAAACTGCATTTTCATAAAGATTCTCGAAAACGTCATTATAAGATTTAGCATCTTTATGACTAGAGAGTTTAGCTGCTTTCTTATAGATTTCTCCATAGGATTTGTAGTCGTCCATTCGAAAATCATAAACGTTCATTTGACCAGCTATAATGGCAAGTGAAATATCAAAGCCCTTCTCTGGATTAGCACCTCGTAGTATCATCAGTTTATCAATCAATGAGTACGTAAACAAAACGTTCTCTTTAAATGTTACTGCCGAGAAAACCGTAATATCCCAGAAGTCTGTCTTGTAAAAGGTTGTAGGTTGATGAAATGTACATTTCCAAAAATCTGCTAATTGTTTAAAACTTGTGTTTCTAAAATTTACATCACCATAAAAGTCACAATTTCTAAATCTTACCTTACAATTTAGCACCGAATCCTCAGCATCGAGTTTTTTATGTATCTCGCAATTAATGAACTCCAAGTTAGACTCACTGATAACCTTTCCATCATTATTGGTTACCGGGCCATTGGAATTTAACTTCAAACCGTGTACAAAAATACAGTCGTGCAATTTTACAGATTGTAAATGAGTTGCACCCTGTCTAACATTAGGAATAGGAAATGGAATAAGAAACTCAAAATTAATATTTAGATTTTGGGTCTCCTTTTTTATCCAGTACTCGGTAAATTCTTCTGGTGTATTTATCTCAATTCTATCCAATATAAAAGCTCTTTAATTTTCTTTTAATGACTCCGCAATCATCCTAATTCGTCCCATTGAAAACTCAACCATTTCTTTGCGTTCTTTTAAACTTGGTTTTTCTTTTAAAACCTTTATAGCTTCATCTGGTAATGGCAATTTGTCAGTGAAAAGATATTCTTCGATAACGGACTTTGTTTCATCTATTTTGAAATTGTAGCCATTAGTCCAATCTTCAAGTGATTTTAATCGCTCAGGTGTCCAAAACTCTTCTTCTTTGAATGTATTGATGAGGTTTTCCACCTCACGTTGTACAGCTTCGACTGGTTGTGTGTCTGCTGATTCATCTGCATCATCATCCTGAAGTGTATCTAGGTAATCCTGATACTCTGCGTAGTATATTTCCTCATACTTCTCATAGCTGTTGTCAAAAAGCAATCTGCTGAAGTCAATTTTTGTAATGAGGTTATCGTTTTGGTCGTCTAGCCACTCATTGTAATCCTCTTCTTTTTTGTAAACCAGCTTTTTATCTTCTTCTTTTTTGATTTCATACTGTATGGCTAGTTCGTGTATCATAAACGAGCAAATACCATCAGTAATAGACTCTATAGACCTTGCTAGATGTAGTTCACTTTCTGAAGGTTTTGGATAAATTCTACCGTGTGATATATCACCTCTGTCGTGTCTTATCGCTGTTATCTTATCAACTGCTTTCTTTGCGTTCTTTTGCATTTCTAAGGTGGCTGAAGTAATGAGCGAGTCAATTCTATCTTTATTTTTTATAATTTTATAGAGTGACATATGTAAATCTCTCTCAAATCCAGTTCTGTAAACCTCATCGAAAGCCATTCTTACTAAATATGTCATTTTACCTTCGCAGTTCCTTCTTACTCGTATATCGTCATTGTACTTATCACTGATAAGCTCTAAAGATTTTTTGCAAAGTCCTTCTATCAATGATTTACAAGATTCTATTGAGATATCTGGATTTTTAGGTAGGTTTTCCTCAATTTCTTTAACAATTAAGCTATAGCCTGTTAAGCCTTCTATTTCGTCTTTAAACTCCTCTATTTTTGCCTTCGTCAACTCCATAACTACACAAACATTTTTTGAAGTACAGATTCCTTATAGTTTTCAATTTCCTCTATTTTATAAGATAATGCGTCAACCTTAACTTTTATTGAATCAATAAACTCTGCTATTTTAGCTTGTTCATCGGTGTGTGGAAATTCAATTTTCACACCTGCCATAACGTTATTCATTAATTTAGGATTACCAACGTAGGAGACATATCTATGAGTTACTTTATTCAATAATTGAGCTATACAGCTGTTTGCGTATCCATCAGTGCTGAGTAAAACACCACAAACGTTAGTGCAATAAAATTTTCCTTTTCTAAATTTAACCTCACCAGCATTTGCTCCATCAGTTGTCCACGTAATAGCGTCCTGATATAAAAATTCCTTATAATAGCCAGTTAGCCCATCAAGTTTTGTTTGTGAAGAGTATACTGGATACTTGTACTCTTCGGTTTGTAAATCACTCATTTCTGGAACAGCTAAAACGTTTCCTCTGGTAACATCAAATATCTCATCAATTCGCTTTTCCTCCCACTCAGGAAAATCACTACCATCATCTTGCTTAAAGCGTATTTCTTGAGCAAATAGCTTTTGCATTATGCTGGTTTTATACTCTTCTAAGGCATCTTTTTTGGCTTTGAGTAATTTGATGCGTTTATCAATAGCTTTTAGGAAATTGGCTATTTTTTGTTGTTCGTTAGGCTCTGGTATGTATAGCGGTATTTCACCTAGTCTATTTTTAGACAATCCTAATACTTTAGTTCCTTGAGCGATACGCATTATCTCATACCTTGCTTTGTAGGTATTCAATAAGAATGCAAAAAAACCTTCAGCCACCTCATCATCTTCTCTTCTTGCAAGAAAGGTGTGTAAACCTGCTAAAAGGCGTTCATTGTTTGTGTTTATTACCTCGATAGCTTTTCCAATATCAGCATAATCTTCTGAAGCATCTGCAATGACTAAATCGCCTTTTTGCACATAATTTTCATCATCGATGTTCTCAATGTTAACGTCATCATTTATAAAAGGTACTTTCTCTTTTGTTACATCAAATAATAGGTCAAATTCTGTATGAATGTCACCGTAATGGATATTCTTTACTGTTCCAGCTTCATAGTTCAGTTTATCTCTCGAAAATGAATTAGTAGGCTTAAACGAATAATGTGAATCAAACGTAGTCTCGCCCCAATCTCCATCAAACTCAGGAAAACGCAGCTCTGGCTTTAATTGTTCTGACATATCGAGCTGGTTTTTGCGTGAGGGATAGCAGTGTAAAGCCCACAGTGAGGCACGAACGAGGACTTGTAACGAATAGCCCGACCTGATAAGGTCACGCCCAAATAGTTGTTATACTTCATCTAAAAAGGCGTTGCAATGTTTAACTCTTCACAATAGCCTGCGATTTCTTCATCGACTTCGGCTAATTGTTCATCTATATTTTTGAGTCTTTCGGTCACCGCATCTAGGTCGATGATGACCTCATCTTCAAACGTATCTACATAACGAGGCATATTGAGGTTGTAATCGTTATCACGTATCTCTTGTAAGGTGACTACGTTGCTGTATTTGTCCTTTTCGGTTCTATTGCGATAAGTTTCTACAATTTCCATAACGTCTTGCTCTCGCAGTTCGTTCTGGTTCTTTACCTTCTCGTAATGGTCTTCACCACTGGCATCGATAAACATAATGGTATCATTTGCCTCACGGCATTTTTTGAGTACCAGAATACAGGTAGGAATGGATGTACCGTAAAATATATTTGCTGGTAAACCTATCACGGCATCTAATGCATTAAGCTCCTCGATGAGGTATTTGCGTATCACGTGTTCTGCTGCGCCACGATACAGCACACCGTGAGGCAATACACACGCCATTGTACCATTATCTGCTAGTTGGTAATACATATGGGTTACAAATGCATAATCTGCCTTTGTGTTAGGTGCTAGCTTCCCGAACTGACTAAAACGCTCGTCTGTACTGTTGAGTGGGTTTTTATTCCCTTTCCAATGTGCTGAAAACGGTGGATTTGCCACAATCGCCTCAAAACGATACTCTAGGTGTTGCGGTTCTTCTAGCGTGTTTTCCTGACGTATATCGAACTGACGATAATGCACATCGTGCAGAATCATATTCATACGTGCGAGGTTGTAGGTGGTACGGTTTAATTCCTGACCGTAGAACTCGCTCACGTCTGCTTCTTTGGCTACACGTAATAACAACGAACCCGAACCACAGGTTGGGTCATATACTGATTTTACTTTGGTTTTTCCTGTAGTGACAATTTTAGCCAGTATGGTAGAAACCTGTTGAGGTGTGTAAAATTCTCCTGCGGTTTTACCAGCTCCAGCTGCAAACTTACCAATAAGGAACTCGTAAGCATCACCTAATACATCGCTATCGATATCTTCTAATCTGAAATCTATTTCATCCAAAGCATTGATAATCTTTACGATAATCTCGTTTCTTGCACCTACGGTACGCCCTAGCTTGGTTGAGGTTAAGTCTAAGTCTTCAAACAGTGCTTCAAAGTCATCTTGAGACTCACTGTCCATAGTACTTTGCTCGATATGGCGTAGGATTTCCTGAAGGTCATCTAGAATATACGTGCTTTCGCCTTCTATTTTAGAACTTCCTTTGCTGGCTACTGCTGCGAATAGTTCTTCAGGCTTAAGATAGTATCCTAATTTTATAAGTGACTCTTCTCGGATTGCCTCAAGTGTTTCTGGGTCTTCCACTTTCGTGAAATCGGTTACTTCCTCACCTTCAAGTAGTTGATTTGCATAAAGCTCCTGTTTTTCAGATAGATACTTGAAAAATATAAATCCTAAAATGTAGTCACGGTAATCGTCTGGGTTCATTTTACCTCTTAGGAGGTTTGCTATTTCCCAGAGTTTACGCTGTAGGAGTTGTTTTTGTTCTTCTGACATTGGTTATATTTTATTGGGGAGGAAATTATGATTCTCAAATATAGAAAAAGTAATTAGCAAAGTTCTTTATCGATACAAGTTTTCAAAATCTATTCTAAATAACCGTCTATTTCATATTCTGATAAGAGTTTGCCTGTGTCATTGTTCACCCAATCCATTAACTTGGGGCTGTATTGCCACTTTTCAAACTCTTTAACTATTCTTTCTGTAGATTCGTGCTCAACAACTTCTGGCAGCTTAAAGCCAAAACTGCTAAATAAATGATGCCTATCAAATGCTTTGTATATAGTGTGTAATGCGTTAGCATAAATGTGTAAACCTGTCATATCACCTTTTTTACGTTTTCTTTTGTGGGTAGGGTCGGGGTTGCTTAATATTTTAGCTCCGTATTTAATCACCTCAACCAAGTCTCTTTCAGTATTATTCACTCGTCTTAAATCTTGCCCTTTCTCACCTGCTTGAAATGAATATTTGTTACATTCTTTTTTCCATTCTTGTTTTAAGTATAAAGCAGTTTGTCTATTGGGTGTAATAATATGATAACGCGGATTGTAAGTCTGCTTTGTCGCATTGAAATTGCATTCTAATGATTTTACTCCCATTATTTTCATGCCTTTACCTCTTTGGTGTCTTTTCTTACAACGGTCATTGATTCTTTTGAAGAACTTCGTAATTTGATTAATTCTACTATCAAGTTCTTTAGCTTTAACTGCCTTTAATGTAAGAGTGAGAAGATGAGGTTCTTTCCAAGTTGAAATAATAGGGTAGTACTTATTTAGAATGTGAGCCTTTCTTATACCACAACAAGTAGCGCACCATCTGTTTTTACACCAATTGCAATAATATAGTCCTTCAGTACTTGTTAAAGAAGTTTGACAGTAGTATGTATTCCAATAGGGTTTGATATATTCAATCTCACCGTTTTCGTTTGCAACATCAATCATAGCTAAAACTAAGGCGTTGGTAATAGCTTTTCTTTTTGCTCTTTTTAATAGGGAAGGATTGTTATTTATTCTGCTTCCTGTGCCAGTAATTACTGTACTACTAACAATGTCCTCAAAATTGTTTGTCCTATTTACTGCTAATGTATCGAGCTTTTGTTTTTTTGAAACATCAAATGCTGCAAGTATTTGTAAGTGGACAAAAATCAGAAGCCAGAGATCGCGATAGCGATAGCGAGCTTTATTGTCACCAGCATTTGATTGAGGGATCAACGGCGTTAATCCTATCTTTAAAAGCTCGATTTTATATTATGAGCCGATTAAGAATGCTATTCGGCTCATAT
The DNA here is from genome assembly GCF_003353425.1 of Marinirhabdus gelatinilytica. GTDB lineage: Bacteria > Bacteroidota > Bacteroidia > Flavobacteriales > Flavobacteriaceae > Marinirhabdus > Marinirhabdus gelatinilytica. The sequence continues at coordinate 287,721 of NZ_QRAO01000003.1, read as the reverse complement.
TTTTGGGTATTTTGAGGTGATTGTATTTATTAACGGCTCAAGTTTACCTATTTATCTAAAAAAAAAATGGTAACTAGTACTGAAACCTCTATGATGATTTTTTAAAGGGTGACTAATTCAGTATCACTAAAAGTAGAGATTATGATAGCGAGATCGCGTTTTATTCTCATGAGGGGAAATTGTAGGGAAATGTAACTCCTCTTTCTCTGCCTAGAGCTTTTATTTATAAGAATAAAACACCCAATCCATTTAATAAAAACCTATACCTCTAGGTTTTTCCTTTTGTCATTGGCTTTTAATCGTGCTTTCCTTACTTCTTGTTTCCTTTGCATCCATTCTGGGAAAGATGCCGTATCCTCGGCATTGTATATACGAAGAGTCTGGGCTGGGTCTGGTTGTAGGAGTTCGTCCTGGTGTTTGCCTAGAATCACTCCTGCGGTCTGTACACCAGAATAACTGGCGCCGGCAATGCCGTGGGATACAATACTTGCGCCGCAGAGGTAGAGGTTCTCAATCTCACTTTTGGGTTTATAAGCGAAAGGGCCTATTTGTTTAAGGCTCTTTTCGGTCCCGTAGACACTCCCGTTTGTTGTGTTTACGTAATATTCATTGGTTATTGGGGTGCCAAGCTCTTTGTTCACGATATGGTTGCTTATGCTGGGGACTATTTTTTCAAGGGTAGCCAGCATTTTCTTGCTAAGTTTTTCTTTAAAAGAAAGATATTCCTGCGATCTTTCTGCTCCTTCGTGCTCAAATTTTTTGAATGCATCGTAGTTTATGTAGGTTATGGCCTCTATAGTGTGGTGTTTTCCATCAAAACTCACAGGGTCTTTCAGGGAGGTACAGCTTACGAACATCCCTTTAAAGTAGGGGCCGTTTTCAATATCGATTCTCTGTAAATCGTTGTAGATTTCGTCTAGGCCCTCATCTGCCATAAACCAGATGTTCCCTGAATCCAGCCCTGCTTTGGCTACGTCCATATCTACTGTTAGGAAGAGCATTAACGAGGTACAGGAATACTTTGTCTTGTCCAGCTTTTTTATGAGTTTTTTGCTCAAATTTTCTTCGCCAACCAGTTTTCTGTAGGTTGTCTCGGGATCTGCATTGGAGATAATTCGCTTTGCGTGTATTTTCTCGCCATTGGAAAGTTCTACACCTATAGCAGTTTTCTTGGCATCTCCTTTTGTAAGGATACGCTGCACCCTGGCACGGGTTTGAACAGTACCGCCGTACTTTTTTATAAGATTGGTTTTTGCTTTTATAATAGCACCTCCACCGCCCATAGGGTAGTAGCCTCCTTGGAAATAATGCCCCATAATGGCGCAGTGTAACGGAAAGCTTGCCTTACTGGGAGGCATCCCGTGGTCGCCAAATTGCACATTGAGTATCTTTTTGAGCTTCTCATCTTTTAAGTGCCAATCTATCACACGCTTTAAGCTGAAAAGTGCATACTTCCCCATTTCCTTGGTATGGAAGGGAGCGAACAATTTTTCCCAAAAGGTCTTTAGTTTCGGGATTAACTGTAATTGGTGGTTTACTTTATTTACGAGTGTAAGATATTTAACAATGCCCTTCTTTTCCTTCGGAAACCTTTCGCACAGCTTAGCTACCAGATCATCAAAATTTGATGGGTAGTCAAACCTGTCATCCCCCATATGCAGATGCTCATAGCCGTTTTCGGCCATCCTGAAAAATACAAGATCGTTGGCTATTCCCAGCCCTTTGTATAGGTTGTTTGTAGACTCTCCTTCGTCCAGTAGCCCTATATAATGCACCCCGGGGGTGAACCTGTGTCCCTCCAGATAAAAGCTATGGCACCAGCCTCCCGGAACATCGTGCTGCTCCAGGACCAAAACCTTTTGTCCTTCTCGAGCAAGACAAATAGCAGCCGATAGTCCTCCGGCTCCTGAACCTATTATGATGGTATCGTATTGTTTTTCGTACATGGGTTATTGTAAAGCGGGCATGGGTAGTTGTTCAATAATTTTGTGCCTAAAGTTAGACAAAGTTGATGGGATAGGGTAGTGCTTTGGATTTTTTCAGTTTAAAATATTTTGGAGGGGATATAGCTTGAAATCCAGTGCTTATATAATGGGCACTGGTTGTTTCTCATCATTTACTGCTACAAAGGTGAAGAATCCGGTGACCACTTTCTCACGGGTTTCAGAATACATATCCTCCATAAAGATATCTACCCGTACCACACAACTGGTACGGCCCACCTTGTCAACACGGGCAATAAGCTCTACGATCGTGCCCTCGGGGATTGGTTTGGTAAAATTTATCTTGTCCGTAGAAACCGTGACCACTTTCTTTCGGCTAAAACGGGTGGCACAAATAAATGCGGCCTCATCCATCATATGCAGGGTTGTGCCGCCAAAGAGTGTATCGTAATGGTTCGTAGTGTTGGGAAATACGGCTTTAAAGATTCGGGTTACAGATTGGTCTTTTCTGTTTTCGGTATTGGACATTGGTTTGGATTATTAGTGTATTGAATACTATGATACAGTCTTGCTTTTCTACTGAAATAGGAATTGTACCTTTGTATTTCAAAGATACGTAAATGAACTCCCACATACTCGAAAAACTACAATGGCGCTACGCTACCAAAAAGTTTGATGCTACCCAGACACTTTCTGAAGAAAAGCTTGCTATACTTAAAGAGGCATTTAATCTTACCGCTACTTCCTACGGATTACAGCCCTTAAAAATGATCTCGATCCAAAACAAGAAGTTACAGAAACAATTGGTACCCTTTACGATGGAGCAACAACAGGTGGCAGAAGCATCCCACGTGCTCGTACTTTGCGTGGAAAGCAAGCTTACTTCCAAGTATATTGGAAACTATTTTAACAATGTGGCCTCCACCCGGAACACCCCCAGGGCCATTTTAAAACCTTTTGAGACTTTTTTAAAAGACAGTTTTGCCGAAAAAGAAGCCACAGAGATAAACCAGTGGATGGAAAAACAGGCCTATATAGCCTTGGGTAACTTGCTAACAGTATGTGCCTTGGAAGATATTGATGCATGCCCCATTGAAGGGTTTGAGCCTGAAAAATATGATGAATTTTTACAGCTGGAAGAAAAAAACCTACACTCGGTATTGGTCCTTGCCGTAGGCTACCGCGCAAAGGATGATATGTTTGCAGACTTTAAAAAAGTGCGCAGAGGCGTTGATGAGGTGGTCATAGATCTTTAGTTTTAAAGCTCCAAAACCAATTGCCAGATTGGAGCTAACCAATGTTACTGCATTTCAAATTTTTCGATAGTTACAATAGTTTCCCCAGCTTCAGGAACCACTACTTTATAACGTAGTGCATTTTCAGTATCGCTTATCTGTGGATATGTATGTTCGCCCAAAATGGAATTTACAAAAGCGGGGGTTGTGTTGCTATGTCCTACTACTAAAACTGTTTTTCCCTTGGTCTTTTCTTGAAAATCTGGGCTGTATAGGTTTTTTGGATCGTACATTTTAACAGGAAGGTTCTTGCGCTCTGCCGTTGGGGCAGCGGTTTGCTTGGTGCGGACATAGTCTGTACTATAAACAGCATCTAGTGGTATTTCCTTAAAATGGGTGGCCCAAAAATCTGCTCTTTGCTTGCCTTTTGCTGTAAGTACTGGATCGTCTCCTGCAGTACGGTCCTTTTCCGCATGGCGAATTAAGTAGTAGGTGGTAGTACTTGCCTCTTCAGGAGTTGTTTCGTTTTTTTTGTCACTTCCACAGGAAATACAAATAAGTGTGACAAGTAATAGGAGATAACGCATGGATTTTCAGATTTAAAACCGAAAAATAACACTTTTTAAGAGAACTTGGTAAAACAATAACAACTTTACCTAAGTCTTTGTGAAGTCTTTAATACAATAGCGTTGGCACAGGCTGTATCTTTAAATTATTAAAGTTGAAAAAGAATTTAATAACTAAAAACAAAAACTATGAACAAGGAGCAAATAAAAGGAAAATGGAAACAGATTAAAGGTAAAGCCAAGCAACAATATGGGATGACCTTTGATGATAATGAAGAGTTTTCAGAAGGAAAGTATGACGAGATGGTAGGCAAAGTTCAGGAGAAAACTGGAAAAGCCAAGGAAGAAGCAGAAAAAGAGATTGCGAGCTGGTAATTTCTTGAAATAATAGAAATTGCTATGAAAAGGAGAGGCCGTTCTTACGAGAGCGGTCTTTTTTTTGTAATAACCCTATCGATCTGCCAAAGTGTAGTTAAAAAACCCTATCAGCATCTCGTCGGTACTCTGTATCCCAAAATGGAGCTCTTGGGAAGGATCTGGGTTTAATGGGTTTTGTACAGTATTATCGTAAATTCCTTCTACCTGAATAATAGAACCTTTGGGTGCGAACATGGGGTCTTTAAGTTGATAGAGCCATTGCCAATTAAAGCTAAAATCTGGTACTGATATTAATTCTTTTACCTTCCCATTGGGCGCTATAATACTCATTTTAATGCTCTTGCCCCGGTAGTGCATGTGCGGTACTATATAATGTATGTTTATATCTTTTGTAATAGTATCTGCAGCTACAATTTTTACGTTGTTGGTGTGGGGAGGTATTTTAAATGTTGAGTTGGACGGGGAGAGGGCATAAAACTCTTGCTTAGGCGGTGTGTCGTGATAATAAAAACCAATCTTGGTTTTATCAGAGTCCTCTTTCCCCGTAGGCGTATAATGTATTTGCACGGTTAAACTTGTTCCTTTTGGTAAGTATACACCTGTACCTTCGGGAAACATAGTTAGTTGGTCCACACCACCACCAAGGGCAATATAGTTATCGGTATAGGGCCATATTTTTCGATTCACAATTGCGTTTCGTTTGTTTGTAGCTTTATTGGTAAGTACAATGTGGTGTAGTGCCTTAGGGTTTCCGGGTTTTATTTCAACTCCTTTTAGCCAGGTGTCCTTTTCTAATTCCAGATCGAATGTTTGGTACCGGTAAGGGATAAGTCTATTGGCAGGTAGTTTTTCTTCTTTGAGTGCAATTATCTTGTCTGGTCTTCCTCTTTGCCAAATGGCATCGTTATATGTAAGACCCTGCAAGGTATCCTTCCCAATTCCTGGCGGCATCCCGGCGTCTATCCATGAAATTATCTTTCTGGCATTGCTATCTGCCAGTGCAAAAGAATTTTTAAATTCATTCACGGTAGGGTCTGCTTTCCACGGGGGCATTCGTTTACTCAGCAATACTTCTTTTATCATTGCAGACCATCCTGTAACGGTCTGATAGTCCTCCATGGCCCAAGGCGCAATCCCGTTATCGCGATGACAGCGTACACAACTTTCGGCCAGGATAGGGGCTATGTCCTTGGTGTAGGTAAGATCTTTTTTATTGGGTTGGTTTGAGAGTCTTGTAACGGTACACCCCCGTGTAACTTCTTGTTTGTTTTTTGGGGTTTTCCCTTTTGCAATGGCGTCAAGGGCATCTCTCAAATAAGTTTCAGAGGCAATTTCCTTTTGGGCCTCGTAATCCAGCCTGTTATTCAATGGACCTCGATACAGAATCTTTCTTGTGGTTGGGTGGAGGACTATAGCTTCTGCAGTAATAGTAATGTCCAGTTCTTCAGCAATGAGTTGGGCATTGTCTACCAGTACGGGGACCTTAAAATTGTATTCTTTTGCTTCCATGGCAATTTCAGCACGATCGTCCTGTATGTTGCTGTTTACCATAAAAAACTGAAATCCTTTTTCGGAATATTCAGTAACTATAGTATGGAAATCTTCAAGAGCGTTTCTCACGATGGGGCAACCATTTCCCTGCACCCACAGTACAATGGCCTCTTTGTTGTTATAGGTTGAGAGTCTATGGAAACCACCACTGGCATCGTAAAGCGCATAGTCGCTCTTGCGGCTATCTGCAACGGGTTTTGGTGTTTCTTTGCAACTGGTTATCGTTACTGCAAGAAACAATATGAAAAGTATGTATACTGAAGTTTTCACTTGTTTGCGAATGTACATAATCATTTGGGTTTTGGCATAAAAAAACCACCCGCACTGAATAGGCACGGGTGGCTAACCAACCAAATAAAGAGGTTTTGTCGGGGTATCTTACTTCCCGGTAGGCAACCTCTCGCCTTTATTGTTCTGTAACCAGGTCTCCTTGGTTCCTGAAAACAAGCTCGTTGTTAAAACTGTCCAATAATATAATACTATCGGTAGTTATTTTACCGGACAAGATCTCTTTGGACAATTGGTTCAGCACTTCTTTCTGTATCACTCGTTTTACAGGGCGTGCCCCAAATTGCGGATCGAATCCTTTTTCCGAAAGATATGCAATGGCTTCTTCGGTAGCATCCAAGGTTATGTTCTGTTTAGACAACATTTTAGTAAGACCTTTCAATTGCAAGCCCACGATTTCCTTGATATCTGTTTTGTTCAGCGGGGTGAACATAATGATGTCGTCAATCCTGTTCAAGAATTCTGGACGTACCGATTGTTTCAACAATCCGAGCACTTCTACTTTAGCGGCTTCCATTGCAGTATCTGGATCTTTCACTGTTTCGAATTTCTCTTGGATGATATGGCTACCCATATTGCTGGTCATGATTATGATCGCATTCTTGAAATCGGCCGTTCTTCCTTTGTTATCGGTCAATCGTCCTTCATCCAATACCTGCAACAAGATATTGAAGGTATCTGGATGCGCCTTTTCAATCTCGTCCAATAACACTACCGAATAGGGCTTCCTGCGCACCGCCTCGGTTAACTGCCCGCCTTCGTCATACCCAACATATCCGGGGGGTGCTCCTACCAAACGGCTCACACTATGGCGTTCTTGGTACTCGCTCATATCGATACGGGTCATTGCGTTTTCATCGTCGAACAAATATTCGGCAAGTGCTTTTGCAAGTTCTGTTTTACCCACTCCCGTGGTTCCCAAGAATAGAAAGCTACCTATGGGCTTTTTCTGGTCCTGCAAGCCCGCACGACTACGGCGAATGGCATCGCTCACCGCTACAATGGCCTCCTCTTGTCCCACGACACGCTTATGGAGTTCTTTTTCCAAACGAAGCAACTTTTCTCGGTCACTCTGTAGCATCTTGGTCACGGGAATCCCGGTCCATTTAGCTACCACTTCGGCGATGTCCTCGTTGGTCACTTCCTCTTTTATCAAGGAGTGTTCGCTTTGGTTTTCGGCCAACTCACTTTCAAGTTTTGCCAATTGTTCCTGAGCCTCCTTGATTTTCCCGTAGCGTATCTCGGCTACTTTCCCAAAGTCCCCGTCACGTTCGGCACGTTCGGCTTCTAATTTGTAATCCTCGATTTCAGTTTTATACTGCTGAATAGTATCAACCACTTCTTTTTCGCTCTTCCACTTCGCATTCAGCTCGTTGCGTTCTTCCTTCAAATTAGCAAGATCGCTTCGTAGGCTTTTCAGTTTTGCTTCGTCCTTTTCGCGTTTTATGGCCTCAATCTCAATTTCCAACTGCATGATTTTTCTATCCAGCACGTCCAACTCTTCAGGCTTGGAGTTAATTTCCATTCGCAGTTTACTCGCTGCTTCGTCCATTAAATCAATAGCCTTATCCGGTAAGAAACGATTGGTGATGTAGCGCTGTGAGAGTTCTACTGCAGCAATAATGGCTTCATCTTTAATTCGCACCTTGTGGTGTGTTTCATACTTTTCCTTGATACCACGAAGGATAGAAATGGCGCTCTCGGTATCGGGTTCGTTTACCTGTACTTTCTGGAAACGACGCTCGAGGGCTTTATCCTTTTCAAAATACTTTTGATATTCATCCAATGTGGTAGCTCCAATGGCTCGTAACTCACCTCTTGCCAATGCTGGTTTTAGGATGTTTGCAGCGTCCATGGCTCCTTGTCCGCCACCCGCACCTACTAGCGTATGGATCTCATCTATAAAGAGTACGATATCACCATCGCTGCCCGTCACTTCTTTTATAACGGACTTGAGGCGTTCCTCGAACTCACCTTTGTACTTGGCGCCTGCGATAAGGGCGCCCATATCCAAGCTGTATATTTCCTTGCTCTTCAGGTTTTCGGGTATATCCCCATCAACAATACGGTGTGCAAGACCTTCGGCAATGGCGGTTTTTCCGGTACCTGGTTCACCCACTAACATAGGGTTGTTCTTGGTACGGCGTGAGAGAATTTGTAATATCCTTCTAATCTCTTCGTCACGACCAATCACAGGATCCAGCTTGCCATCGCGTGCCAACTGGTTGAGGTTCCGTGCATATTTGTTTAGGGAGTTGTACGTATCCTCGGCGCTCTGTGAGGTCACGCGGTCTCCCTTGCGCAAATCTTCAATAGCGCTCTTTAAACCTTTTTCTGAAACGCCCTGATCTTTTAGCGACTGGGCAATGGAGCTTTTTGATTTGAAAATGGCCAATACCAAATGCTCGATGGAAACATACTCATCGTTCATTTTTTTGGCGATAATGCTGGATTCGGTGAGCGTTTTATTTGCTTCCCTAGAAAGCATTATATCGCCTCCCGAAACTTTCGGTAAGCTCTCCAATTGTTTGTCGAGTACTTGTTGCAACAAGCCTACGTTTACATTCAGCTTTTTTAAGATGAATGGGGTCACATTCTCATCAACTTCAAAAATAGCCTTCATCAAGTGCTCATTCTCTATTTGTTGATGCCCTAAGCCTTGTGCCAGCTGTTGTGCTTGCTGTACGGCTTCTTGACTTTTTATAGTAAAATTGTTAAAATTCATAGTATTGTTTTGTGACTTTTGCCACTTATTTCCTTATTAGTTGTTGCGTATTTTCTTGTGTACAGCCACACTATTTCAAATACTGAACCACTATAAATTTACGCCATAATGGCGGTTAAACCATTGATTTTAACAGACATTATGACGGTTACTGAGCTTGTTATTATTTCTTTATGAAACTCTTGGAAGGATAAGTTGTATTTTTGCTGAAAAGTAAAATAGTATGGGACTGTTCGGTAAACTAAAGAAAACACAAAGAGATATTGCTAAAGAGGAAATTGTTGAAGTACCATGGCATGTACTTTCTGAAATACAACAAGTGGACGAGATTGAGGAGCAGTCCAAAACTACTCCTGTTGCCATTTTTAAGCACTCTACCAGCTGTGGTATTAGTAGGATGGTACTTCGGAATTTTGAAAAAGAGTACACCCTTACCGATGACCAAATGAAGCTCTATTATCTAGACCTAAAAGCGAACAGAGCAGTTTCTAACGAAGTGGCCCAACGCTTCCAGGTAATCCATGAAAGTCCACAAATAATTGTTGTGAAGAATGGCGCTACTGTAGCGCACGCTTCGCACCATAGTATACAGGCGGGGGACTTGGAGCAATTTGTAGCTTAAGTTACTTATCGCAGCTCATTATCGCTCAATATCTCCTTGAGCCTCCCTTTTATATCTTCTCCTGCATCCAATAACATTTGTGCATTGTTTGGGAAGGGAACAAAATCGTTGTTGAGCAATCGCTTATCTTCCCTGGTCAAGGCACGTTCGTCACCACGGAATTTGCCAAAGACATTCTCAAAGATAAATTCAGTGGATAGCGGGTGGGAATCTATGTTTCGACCACTTTGCAAATCCCTGTAAATTACATCTCCGCCTACCAAGATAGACTTGCTTTGCAAGGTGTGCGTAACACGGGCTGTTACCGTTTCAAAAACATCAATTTTAATAAATTTCCCATCTTCATCTTTAATTTTGTTGCCGTATCTGTCCAGCTTATACTTCCAGCCTGTTTTGATTTCTTTCTTTCTTCGGAATTCTTTATCTGAAATTCGTTCCGGCGAAAAGGCAATTTCCCTAAAGTTCAGCACAATTCCATAGTTATATTGAATGTCGCGCTGTCTTTCATTGTGGTACACCGTCCAAAAATCATCCAAATTGTAGGTGTTGAAATCCAGCAGTTCACGCTCCAGCCTTCTTGGGATGATCATATTGCTTCGGTTGTTCAATGTTACCAACACAAAATCGGTCCCGTAAAAATGTGCATCGTCCAATAACCGGTCTATGTCTTTATAGTTGGATTGCAACTGCTTCAGCTCACTCAAGATACTGTGTGCCTCACGAAAGTCCATAATGGTATTTCTGGCCATAAAATTTTTTGCTTCGGTATATAGCGAATTTGCAAAATTTGCTTTGGCCTGGGTAAGTTGCTGGTTGTAGTTTACCATTGGAAAATGGGCATTATACCCTGTCTCCACATTCTTTAATGGCAACAAAGGACGAATGGCCTCTTGGCGATTGTCCAACCTTTTATAAACATAGTATAGCTCTCTCAGTGCTTCCGGAGTGGCATTTCCTTGCAATGCAGAAATCCTTCGGTTATCTTGGGATACAGCTTTGGCATACGCTTCTTCCAGTAGTATGATGTGCTCTTTTATCTGTTCATCATATCTATCGTTGGAAATCTTTTTAACGGCAAGCTCGATTGCTTGGTCATAATTACCTTTCAGAAGGTATTTCTGGTTTCGTTTTACGCTATTACAACTTACAAAAGCAACTGCAAGAGCGAGTAAGAGTAGTGCTTTTTTCATAATGAAATAGTATTGGTTACCATTGTTAAAATTACAATTGGTATGCCAAAAACTATTCCTTGGCCGGAAGTACCTTTCCCGAACACTCTCCAAAACCAAGTCTAAGTCCATCCTTTTCGCAGTAACCACGCATAATAACGGTATCACCATCATTAATAAATTTACGCTCGCTACCGTCATTTAATTGTAGAGGTTTTGTCCCTTTCCAGGAAAGTTCCAGCATAGAGCCGTAGCTATCTTCGGTAGGGCCGGAGATAGTTCCGCTACCCATCATATCACCACTGCGTACGTTACAACCATTTACAGTGTGGTGGGTGAGTTGCTGTGCCATGGACCAGTACATATATTTAAAGTTGGAGTTGGCCACGACGGTCTCTTTACTGCCCTTGGGCTGTATGGCGGCTTGCAGGTGTATATCGAAGTTCTTTTTCCCTTTTTGTCGCAAATAGGGAAGTGGGGTTGGCTCTTGTTTGGGACCATCTACCCTAAAAGGCTCCAAGGCATCCAAGGTAACGATCCATGGTGAAATAGTAGAAGCAAAGCTTTTTCCTAAGAATGGTCCAAGGGGGACATATTCCCAAGCCTGTATATCACGTGCACTCCAATCGTTAAAGAGTACAAGGCCAAAAATGTTTTCTTCGGCATCCTCTATCTTTACGCGCTTGCCAAGGTCGTTGGTAGCTGTGGTGATAAAGGCCATTTCCAGTTCAAAATCCAACAACTTTGAGGGACCGAAGCCTGGTTTGCCATCGTCTCGCGGTTTGGTCTGGCCAATAGGACGGCGAATTGGGGTGCCCGAGGGCACAATTGAGGAGCTTCTCCCGTGGTACCCTATTGGGATGTGCAGCCAGTTGGGCAAAAGCGCATTCTCTGGATCGCGGAAGAGTGACCCCACATTGGTTGCGTGTTCTTTGCTGGCGTAAAAATCGGTATAATCGCCCACGTCCACAGGCAGCTGCATTTCAATTTCGTCCAAACGGAACAACACTTCCTTGCAGTGATCCTTGTTTTTTCTCAGCTCATCGTTACCGTCCAGGAACAGGTCGCTAATTCGGTTTCGAACCAAGCGCCATGTTTTTCTTCCATCGGCTATAAAATCGTTCAGCGTGTCCTGTAAAAATATATCGTCGGTTAGGTCAATTCCTTTAAAGTAGCCCAACTGGTGCAGTGCGCCCAGATCTATGGCGGTCTCACCAATACGGGTTCCTATGGTAATAATATCGTCACGTGTCAAGAATACACCAAAGGGGATATTCTGTATGGGGAAGTCGCTGTTTTTGGGTACGTGCAACCAAGATTTTCTTTTTGGGTCGTTAGCGGTTAAAGGCATGTTGAGAATTTTATTTGTTAGCAATTTTGTTGAATCAAATATATAATTTCTGGACAACTAACCACAAGCATTTTGTATTTTTGGTACTTCGATTCGGTTTTTTAAGTTTTCCTTAACGGAAGTGCTGAAAATTCAATCGGCATACCCTATTTCAGTATTATTTTTTACTGAAATTTTTTATCATAAATCAGTCATTACTAAAATTTATTTATGCAACGAGACCAACAGATATTCGATCTTATTGAAGCAGAGAAGCAACGCCAACTGAACGGGCTGGAATTGATCGCTTCCGAAAATTTTGTTAGCGAACAAGTGATGGAAGCAGCAGGCTCTGTCCTAACCAATAAGTACGCAGAAGGCTATCCCGGAAAACGTTATTACGGAGGTTGTGAGGTAGTGGACCAAGTAGAGCAATTGGCCATAGACCGCGCCAAGACCCTTTTTGGTGCCGAATATGTAAACGTGCAGCCCCACAGTGGCTCTCAGGCAAACACGGCGGTTTTTGCAGCCTGCCTAAAACCTGGGGACACGTTTTTGGGCTTCGATCTGGCACACGGGGGGCACCTAACGCACGGTTCTCCCGTAAATTTTAGTGGTAGGTTGTACAACCCTGTCTTTTATGGAGTTGATGCCGAAACGGGCTTTATAGATATGGATCACGTTCGTGAAACAGCTAAAAAGGAACAACCCAAAATGATTATTGCTGGGGCTTCGGCGTATTCGCGGGAGATAGATTATAAAGCATTCCGTGAGATTGCCAACGAGGTAGGAGCCATCTTAATGGCCGATATTGCCCATCCCGCCGGCCTCATAGCCAAAGGAATTATAAGCGATCCCATCCCACATTGTCACGTGGTTACCACCACCACGCACAAAACCTTGCGTGGCCCTCGAGGCGGAATGATCTTGATGGGGAAGGACTTTGAGAACCCCTTTGGTATTAAACTGAAAAATGGAAACCTGCGCAACATGTCCTCGCTTTTGGACAGTGGCATATTTCCTGGGAACCAAGGCGGACCTTTGGAGCATATCATTGCGGCTAAAGCAATAGCCTTTGGCGAAGCATTGGCCGATGAGTTCTTGCACTATATGGTACAAGTAAAGAAAAATGCAGCCGTAATGGCCAATGCGTTTGTGGCAAAAGAGTATAAAATAATTAGCGGCGGAACCGATAACCACATGATGCTCATTGATCTAAGGAACAAAAACATAACCGGCAAACAAGCCGAGGAAGCCCTGGGCAAAGCCGAAATTACCGTAAACAAAAATATGGTGCCTTTTGATGATAAGTCGCCATTTGTGACCAGCGGAATACGCATAGGGACTGCAGCAGTGACCACCCGCGGACTGAAAGAAACTGATATGCAGCAAATAGTAGATTTGATAGACGAAGCGATCAGCAATTTTGAGGATGAAGCTACGCTGGAAAAGGTTGCCAGAAAAGTAAATGGGATGATGGCGGGATTGCCTTTGTTCAAAGCTTAAGTATTTGAATATTCAACCTCTTAAAACCGAGCGTCTAGTACTTCGAAAAATTGAAGTGACAGACGCTCCTTTCTTTTTTGAACTCTTCAACAGTGAGGGATGGCTTCGGTATATCGGTAACCGAAACATACAAACCGTAGCCGACGCCGAAAAACAAATTACTAAAAAGTATATTCCCAGCTATACTACAAATGGGTATGGGTCGTATCTGGTGATAGAAAAAGCTACACAATTGCCCATAGGAACCTGTGGTATCTATAAGAGGGACAATCTGGAGTATCCAGATATTGGCTTTGCTTTTTTACCAGATTTTACAGGAAAAGGCTTTGGTTTTGAAGCTGCTTTTAAGGTACTACATCATTCTAAGACTGTCCTGAAGATAGATACCATTTATGCTTTTACGGTGAAAGAAAATACTGCATCCATTGGTTTATTGAAAAAGTTGGGTCTGCAGTGTATTGATACGTATGTCTTCCCCGGGGAAACAGAAAAACTATTATTGTTCTCAACTTCAAAAGCTTAAACTTTCGGCAATAATTTCAGAATTCAGATTAAATCGTATATTTAACATTGTTTTAACAACAATGCTATTATGAAAAAGTCTTTCCTCCTGTTATTCTCGCTAGTGGCTTCCACTACCTTATTAAGTCAAATAAATTTTTTGGAACAGGCTTCAAACCTGGGATGCGGCACTATGAGCTATGGCGATGGTTTCTTGGGAGGAGGTATTTCTTTTTTCGACTACAATAGTGACGGTTGGGACGACATCACGGTTTCCTCGGAAGAGGGGCAACCCGTACGTTTCTTTAAAAATAATGGAGGGATTTTCTTTGAGGAAACCTTCAATATAAACGATGCCCTATACGAAACAAAAACGGTACAGTGGGTAGATTTTGATAACGATGCAGATTACGACCTATTCGTAACCAGTAACATAGAGGGTAACAAACTATATGAAAATGACGGTTCGCTCCAGTTTACGGATATAACCACTAGTGCAGGACTTGTCACGACGGATCACAGGACCTTTGGCGCTTCTTGGGGAGACTACAACAAGGATGGTTTTTTAGATCTTTTCATCAACTCGCGTCATTATGATAACGCAGAAATGCCAAATATTCTCTACAAGAACAATGGCGATGGTACCTTCACCAATGTAAACGCTACCACGGGAATTCCGGACCTAAATTACTTTTCATTCTGTGCGGCCTTTTTTGATTATAATAATGACGGCTGGCAAGACATTTACATCGCCAACGATAGAGATCCAGAAAACCTGCTCTATAAAAACAATGGAGATGGTACCTTCACCGAAGTAGGAGCTGTAACAGGCACCAACGTTTCCATAAATGCCATGAGCACTACTATTGGGGATTATGACCATGATGGTTTTCAGGATATCTACGTTACCAACACTATTGAGGGGAATGTTTTTTACAAGAACAATGGCGATGGTACTTTTACCGATATTGCCGCAAGCAACGGAACTTTATTCGAGTCGGTTGGTTGGGGAGCCGTGTTTTTGGATGCTGATAATGATACAGATCTAGACTTGTACGTAAGCGGGCAGTTGGATGGTGACGCGGGGCTGTTGCCCTCAGCTTTTTATGAAAACGCAGGGTCGGGAATGTATACTATTCCCACAAACGCAGGCTTTGATGACGATACGGCACAAAGCTTCGGAAATGCCATAGGCGATATAAATAATGATGGACTACCGGATATTACGGTCCTTAATTACGAACCCGATGCCATTTATGTTTGGGAAAACACCAATACCCAGAACCACAATTGGCTAAAGGTAAAACTGCAAGGCACGGAAAGTAACAGACAGGGAATAGGAAGTACCATAGAAATTTCGGTAAACGGCCAAAAACAATACCAGTACACGATGCTTGGCGAAGGATATTTGGGACAAAACTCTTCGTATGAATTCTTCGGGATTGGTGCTGCAACTAGCGTAGACTATGTGAAAATACACTGGTTGAGCGGGATCGTAGATTATATTGAAAACCCAGCCATTAACACTCACCATACCTATATTGAAGGCGAAAACATATTGGGGACCCAAGAATTTTCAAATGAAGAAATACATATTTTTCCTAACCCTGCTTCAGAGACCGTTACCATAACATTTCCTGAAGTGCTTGCGGGAAGCATGATTACTCTTCGGGATATAACGGGTAGAACCATGTTTCAAGAAAAGAATGCTTCAGTTTTGACCCAACTTGAAGTAGGTCATCTCAGTAACGGCATATATATGGTGAGCATTGAAAATGGTGAAACAAAACTTTCAGAAAAAATAATAGTAGAGTAGTGGCTATTGGTTAAGGTAGGCGAGCAATTGCTCCTCAATTTCGGTCCTGAAGAGATTTGTATTGCTCTCAAGAATTATCCCTTGCTCATCTACAATAACTGCTTTAAAGTGCGAATTGAGCACTAAGCTGGTCTCCGCCTTTTGTATATCGTTTATCTGGAACTCATTGTCCAGAGAATATCCAGAGCCTTTCACGGTCTTGAGCCACTTTTTATAATGTGTATCGGTATTTATACCGATAAAACGGTACTCTGGAAATTTTGAGGATAACTCCGCAGCCTTGGAATGTATGTCCTTGTAGTGCTTTACAGACTCTAGTGACCAAAAATATAATACAGACTTTTTGTCTATGATTTCCGGTAATTCAACAGTTTCATTTTCGGTATTTACCAGGGCAACGTTGGGGACATTTTGGCCTGGCGTTAGCTTCATGGTCGCTTGGGCAAGGGCTTCAATTTGTGCAATATTCTCAGGGCTTTTTAAGACATTCTTGGCGAGCGCAACCATTTTTTCCTCGTTGGTAACCTCCTTTGCCGAAAGCAAATAACGCCTCGTGTTTCTTTTTACCAGTCTTTCTTTGATGAACTCGTTGGAAAGTAGACTGTCCATCATCTCAATTTTATTATAAATATGGGTATAGCTCCTATTGTCCATAACTTCAGAATCCTGAGAACTGCTATACACTAAATTGCTGAAATAGGCATCCAGAAACCTTATTCGCGAGTAGTGGTCCTGTAGTTGGGTGCCATCCAGGTCTATATGCTCTCGGTAGTTGTAAAAATCTTTTGGAAAAACGGTTTCAGAGACACGGTCTTTACTTTTGTGCAGAACCGAGGTGTAAAATTCCTTTTTTATATATTTATTGTAGCTCAAGATTCTCTCTGCGACCTCCCTGAATTGTTTGTTGGGTTTGTGCATTGCAATGAACTTTTTCAATTTTGTCTGGTTCAAGCTAGAAATTGAATCCAATTTTTGCTGAAACTCATCAGGAGGTAGCATAAAAAAGTTGGATAGGGTCTTGGAATCTTCTTCATTATCAAGAAAGATATTTATCAGAAAATTATTTTCCTTGTCCCCAGTTCCTGAAAAGTGTAGCGATTCATCAAACTCCAATGTATTCAACCGAAGCATAAGACTATCGCTGGGCGTTAGGTAAAACCATTGCAGCTCGTTGTGATGGAAGGTGTAGAGCCCTTCTTCGGCATTTTCAAATTTGTACAAGAAGGTATTGTCCTCAGCAAGTGTAACGGTATCCAGGACAGTATCGTCCTTATAGATAATGACTGTTCGCATCCTTGGGTTCACAATTTCACCGCCAAGGTACGTTTCGTCACTTTTTCTGTTATCACCGTTGTTACATGATGCTACAAGAACACTAATGAAAAGTAGTAATAGTCTATTACCCATATATAGTTTGGTTGTGCAACAAAAATATGCTTACCTCATTGTGCATTTTGTTAATTGCAGGTTAAAAGGAATTTATAAACGTTAATGTTTCTTCAATCTAGGGTATTTGGTTAATTTTGCGCCCAATTAAAGAAATAAACCATGTTATCAGTTTCAAACCTATCGGTACAGTTTGGCAAACGCGTTTTGTTTGACGATGTAAACACACAATTTGTAACGGGCAACTGTTACGGAATTATAGGTGCCAATGGTGCCGGAAAATCTACGTTTTTAAAGATATTGGCAGGAAAACAAGAGCCTACCTCTGGACAAGTACATCTTGAATCTGGTAAGCGGATGTCCGTGCTGGAGCAAAACCACAATGCATACGACGACTACCCAGTTTTGGAAACCGTGTTGCGTGGTAACAAAGAGCTGTTCGCCATTAAATCTGAAATAGATAAGCTCTACGAAGACTATACCGATGAGAACGCCGAGCGTATAGGCGAACTACAGGTTACCTTCGAGGAAATGAACGGCTGGAATGCCGATAGTGATGCAGCGGCCCTACTTTCCAACCTTGGTATCGCACCAGAACTACACTATAGTTTAATGAGCGATTTGGACGGTAAGCAAAAAGTACGTGTGCTCTTGGCGCAGGCACTTTTTGGCAATCCCGACGTTCTCATTATGGACGAGCCCACAAACGACCTTGATTACGAAACCATTACGTGGTTGGAAAATTTCTTGGCAAATTACGATAACTGTGTAGTCGTGGTATCTCACGACCGTCACTTTTTGGACAGTGTATGTACGCACATTAGCGATATTGACTTTGGGAAAATAAACCATTTTAGCGGGAACTACACCTTTTGGTACGAGAGTAGCCAATTGGCGGCCAGACAACGTGCCCAGCAAAACAAGAAAGCCGAGGAGAAGAAAAAGGAATTGGAGGAATTCATCAGAAGATTCTCTGCAAACGTGGCAAAGAGCAAGCAGGCCACCAGTAGAAAGAAAATGATAGATAAGCTGAATGTTTCCGATATAAAACCTTCCAGCCGTAGATACCCCGCCATTATTTTTGAACGTGAACGTGAAGCGGGAGACCAGATCCTAAATGTTGAAAACCTTGAAGCTACGTTAGATGGGGAGGTGCTTTTCAGCAATGTAGATATAAACCTTGCCAAGGGGGACAAAGTTGTGCTTTTTAGTCGCGATTCGCGTGCTACCACAGCTTTCTACGAGATCGTGAATGATAATAAAAAAGCAGATAAAGGAAACTATTCATGGGGAGTAACCACTAACCAGAGCTACTTACCGTTGGACAACAGCGAATTTTTTAAAGATGAAAATGGAGACGATACCTTGGTAGATTGGTTACGCCAATATGCCAAGACCGAAGAAGAACGTGAAGAAGTTTATATTCGCGGATTTTTAGGAAAAATGCTCTTTAGCGGCGAGGAAGCCCTCAAAAAGAGCAATGTACTCTCTGGGGGTGAAAAAGTACGCTGTATGTTAAGCCGAATGATGCTTATGCGCGCCAACGTAGTGATGCTGGATGAGCCCACAAACCACTTGGATTTGGAGTCTATCACAGCCTTCAATAACTCTTTGAAAAATTTTAAAGGTACCGTGATCTTTACCACCCATGACCACGAATTTGCACAAACCGTTGGTAACCGCGTGATAGAGCTTACACCAAAAGGCGTGATAGACCGCTATACCACCTTCGATGAGTACATGGGAGACAAAAAGATAAAGGAGCTTCGGGAGAAGATGTATTCTTAGTCGTTAGTTGGTACACGGTAGGACGTAGCTAAAGCTACTGCTAGGTTCGGGCTGCTTTCGCTCGACTCTTAATACGGTAATTTACAAATTAATTACTTTTCACCGATTTCTTTCAAAAACCCGTCAATTGTGGTTTGTGCTGTGGCTAGTTCATCTTTTCGTATAAAAACACGTACCTGCCCCGGGACCCCTATGGCAAAACCACTGGTAATGCCGCTAGCATGGTCATCCTTTATAATGGGCTCAATACCCAGTTCATTCAAGCGGGCGCGTAGTCCTTGGGCGATCATAGCGGGGCCTGTATATATTCTCGTGGTTTCTTCGGTGTTTTCGCTCATAGCTTTGGTTTAGGCGTTATAATATTTACTGTTCCAAATAGCGTTGTTGAAGTTTTTTCCCTTGGCAAAACCATAAAACAGTACAATACCACCCACACTCTTGAACATAAACAAAAACATGAGCAAGTATTCTTGGTTGGTCACTTCGCCATGGGTAAATAGATGTAGCGGCGTAATAGCTGTGAGTAAAATACTTAGTACAAACACTGTAAAAACTAAATTCTCAAAACATTTATACGGCCACATCAACCATTTTCGCAGTGGGTGCAAATCGTTACCCCATTTGTGTATCAAGTAAAAATAATCATTTCCCAAAGGAAGGAAAAGTAGGGGGTCGTCAGCATTTTCAAGTTTCAATAATTTTGCTGGAGCTACAATTTTAAAGGAGTTGAACGTACTGTCATGCTCTTTTTCCAGTTGCCTGATTTTTGAGATGGCTTCTTCTGGAATTTCTTTTTTAAAAAAATGCGAATCCAAGAAACGCAACCTGTATTCCACACAAATTTTTTTGATATCGGTGATATGAAACACATTGCTCGCTTCTAGCAGGTCTGTATTAAAACGAGTTTCAGCAGCATCAATTTTTGTTTGTAAACGTTGTTTGATCTGGGCTCTTTCAATTTCGTTTTGCCGAAATATCGCCTCAACCTCGGTAAGGATGTCTTCCGAAGCGATACGCTTGTCCCTTACTCTGTGCAACTTTTTTTCAAGATTTGTTTTGGGTAGCATGACACTTTTTCCTTTAAAAATAACAAACGTTTTACTGTAACACAATATTTTAACACATTGTAAGTGAAGTAAATCAATATTGGTGTGTTATTTGCGTTATAACCACTAAGGTCAATTTATGTACCTTTACACTATAAATAATGTATTATGAAACTAAAATCACTACTAGTGGTAGCCCTGTTGGGAGTATTTACCGCCACTGCCCAAAAATATACCAACACCCAAATGCAGAACACGACCAAAGAATGGAAAGGGCTTACTTTTTCTTCTGAAAAATCTATTTTCCAGAATATCGGAAATACCGATGCCTTTAGCAAAGCCGCTCCTTTGTTGAAAGAAGGTGTTATTGCCGAAGACGCCATGCTCACGGCATTTGTGATGGTAAACAGTTCGTTTGACAAGTTTTCAAAAGATGAGGAAGAAGAATTTTTTACCAATCTGCAAAAAAGCTTTATCACGTATTACTTTATCCCTGGCCGTGTAGATGGTAATGCACTCCAAAAAGCGGTTGCCAACGGAAATGGAGTAGCGTATTTCGACACGGTTTTAGGGCAACGTTTAGGCGTTAAAGAAGTAAAAGGAAATCTCGTCCTGTTCGATGCCAAAGGAAATACAGCAAAAATTATAGGACAAGATTACTACCATAAAAATGGTTTCTTCCACATTATAGATGGACTATTGCTGCCCGGTACCAAGTAGTGATCAATAAAAAATTATCGCAATTCTGCTCCAAAATCGGTTTCAAAACGGTTTTGGAGTTTTTTCATGATTTTGTCTATCTGTTTGTCGGTAAGGGTTTTTCGTTCGTCTAGCAATGTAAAGCTCATCGCGTACGATTTCTTTCCTTGCGGAAGGTTCTTGCCCGTATAAACGTCAAAAAGATTTACGTCTTTTAGCAGTTGTTTCTCGGTAGCAAACGCAGCATCCTGCAATGCTGAAAATGAAACCGTTTCGTCCAGTAGCAGGGCAAAGTCCCGCTTCACCTTTGGAAATTTAGGAATAGGGGTAACGTGAAAACTTTCTG
Organism: Marinirhabdus gelatinilytica; assembly: GCF_003353425.1. Taxonomy (GTDB): domain Bacteria; phylum Bacteroidota; class Bacteroidia; order Flavobacteriales; family Flavobacteriaceae; genus Marinirhabdus; species Marinirhabdus gelatinilytica. The sequence goes on along the minus strand of NZ_QRAO01000003.1, from coordinate 266,826 downwards.
AAGATATTTCTTCCAAGATGGCATCCCAATTAAAATTGGCATACATGGTTTTGGCCTCCACATCAAAAGCTTTGAGTACTTGTTTTTTTAGTATCCCCAGTTCTACCAGGGTCTTTTTGTTTTTTGAGATGGAAATTCCTTCTGCAAGAACATCTGTCTTTGCTTGTTTTTCAAAGGTTTCATTTATTCCCAATCGCTCTAAAATAGAGGTCACCACGCCTTTCAAATAGAAAAAGGTGGTGGGTTTTTGGGGCGTTGCCCAGCTTTCTTCGGTAACATTTCCGGACACCAATAACGAGAGGTGCTTGTGCTCCTCCCTTCCGTTGGGATAGTTATGGTATGTTTTTCCAAACTCAAAAAACTTAACGTGTGGCATCTTTCGGTTTTGGTTGTAGCTCAAGGCCTCCAAAGCCCCAAAGAGCATACTCTGCCGCATTGCCGAAAGCTCGTTGCTCAAAGGATTGAGCATTGTTACGTTGTGGTCTTCCTTTAAATTTTCAGAAAGCTGCACATAGCTTGGATTGGTTAGGGAGTTTGCCAACATTTCGTGAAAACCCAGAGCGGTAAGTAGCATACTTACTTTTTGCTGTACCACATAATCTTCAACTTTTCCGTTTGTAGCTATGCTTGCGTTCAGTTTTTCAGAAAAATCTATGTTGTTGTAACCGTATACACGTAGTATTTCTTCAATAACATCGGCCTCACGGGTAACATCGTTACGGTAGGCTGGGATGGTCATTCCCAAGCCGGCTTCGGTAACATTGTTTATTTTTATTTCGAGGGAAGATAGAATATCCTTTATGGTCTCACGCGGGATCTCCTGCCCTATAAGCTTTGTGGTATTATCAAAACTGAGAAATACTTGGTGGTCTTCAATTTTATTGGGGTAAATATCGGTTACTTCGCTGGTTATCTCGCCACCTGTAATTTCTTGGATAAGTACGGCTGCTCGCAGCAATGCATATTCGCAACTATTGGGATCTATTCCACGTTCAAAACGGAATGAGGCATCTGTGTTCAAGCCATGGCGTTTTGCAGTTTTCCGGACACTTACGGGGTTAAAGTAAGCACTTTCAAGAAAAATACTCGTGGTACTCTCTGTCACGCCACTGTACTCACCACCAAAAACACCTGCAATACACATGGGCTTTTCGGCATCGCAAATCATAAGGTCTTCTTCGTGGAGTTCACGTTCTACACCATCCAGTGTAGTAAACTTGGTGCCTGCTGGAAGTGTTTTAACTTCAATTTTACTATCGGTAATTTTTGCGGCATCAAAGGCGTGTAGCGGTTGTCCCAGTTCGTGCAATACATAGTTGGTTGCATCTACCACATTATTGATGGGGGCTAATCCTATTGCCTTCAATCTATTTTGTAACCAAGCTGGAGACGCTTCTACTTTAAGTCCGCTAAGGGTTACGCCACAGTAACGTGGTGCTTTTTCGGTATCCTCAACTGCTACGTCAATCTTTAGGGTACGGTTGTCTATGTGGAAATTACTGGTGGAAGGCGTTATAAACTCGATAGAAATATCTTGCTGCAACAACCCAGCACGGAGGTCGCGTGCTACGCCCCAATGGCTCATAGCATCGGCACGGTTGGGGGTGAGGCCAATTTCAAAAACGGTGTCGTTCTCAACCTCAAAAATTTCGGAACACGGAGTTCCGGGTTTCAAATTTTTGTCAAGAACCATAATGCCGTCATGGCTCTGTCCCAGACCTAATTCGTCTTCGGCACAAATCATACCCATGCTCACTTCACCTCTAATTTTTCCTTTCTTTATTTTCCAAGGGTTTCCATCATCATCGTATAGAGTAGTTCCTATGGTTGCTACAGGTACTTTTTGGTCTTTTGCAACATTGGGAGCGCCACATACGATCTGAACTGGCTCAGCATTTCCAAGATCTACAGTGGTAAGTTTAAGTCGGTCTGCATTAGGGTGTTGCTCGCACGATACAACGTGGCCCACAACCACACCTTCCAGTCCGCCAGGAATAGAGGTAAAGGGGGTAATTCCTTCAATTTCCAGCCCAAGGTCTGTAAGTAGTTCGCCGGTTTTTTCGGCATCCCAGTCCAGATTCACAAATTGTTTTAGCCAGTTGTACGATATCTTCATCCTAAAAATTTCTTAACGAACCGCAAAGATAGCATTTATACCATTTTTTGTGAGTACTTTTATAATGAATTCAAGTTGTGTTTTTGAAAAAATACACATTACAACCTAAAACACTTTACCCATGTTTCAACATTCCTTTTATAAGAATTTACTTTTTGCAAGCATTGTAGTATTGCTGTTTTCCTGTAACAGGAAATTGGACAAACCAAAGCAAGGTGAGTGGCGTGCCACGATGGAGACCATGGATGGCAAACAACTTCCTTTTCTGTTTACATTTACTGAAGGTCTTACCATGACCGTTTCCAATGCTACCGAAGAAGTGATTTTTGATGATGTGACGCTACGAGAAGACTCTATTATAATTGCACACCCTATATACGAAGGTGTTTTTAAGGGTGTCTTTACACCCGATAGCATAACAGGACTTTTTATAAAACCTAGTCTGAACAGGGAAATGCCTTTTGTGATGAAACAAGGGAGAAAAGAACGATTTGCCGTTAGCGCGGCTCCAAAGGCAACAGTAACCGGGAACTGGGAAACCGTTTTTAGCCCTAACAAGCCTGCAGATAGATACATTGCCAAAGGAATTTTTGAACAAAAGGGCCATAAGGTAACCGGAACTTTTAGAACAACTACTGGAGACTACCGCTACTTGGACGGCGCGGTTGAAAATGATACGCTACGGCTCTCTACTTTCGATGGTGCCCACGCTTTTCTTTTCGAAGCCAAAGTACAGGGTGATAGCCTGATGGCAGGCGTGTTTTACTCTGGAAACCATTGGAAAGAACCTTTTACCGCTCGTAAAAATGATGCCTACGAGCTCCCTAGGGCAGACTCACTCACTTTTTTGCGGGACGGGTATGAGAAGCTGGAGTTTACCTTCCCAAATACCAAGGGGAAAGAGATATCGTTGAGCGATAACCGATTTAAAGATAAAGTTGTAATCGTCCAGGTAATGGGAACCTGGTGCCCCAATTGCTTGGATGAGACCCGCTACCTTACTGAATATTACAACGATACTAAAAATGAAAACCTAGAAATTGTAGCACTCGCTTTTGAATACGCTCCTACAAAGGAAAAAGCGATGGCGGCCATATATCGTTTGAAAGAAAAAGTAGGCGTGCCATATCCCATGCTTTTGGCCCAATATGGCAGCAGTGATAAAGGAAAAGCCAACCAAAAACTACCCATGCTCAACCATGTACTTAGTTATCCTACCACTATTTTTATAGACAAAGCGGGTAACGTACGTAAGATACATACAGGCTTTAACGGTCCAGCCACGGGCAAAAATTATGATGCTTTCGTCAAGGAATTTGAGCGCTATGTTGAAATGTTGCTGGAAGAAGACCTGTCAGGCACAACATCTGAAAGCGAGGAATAATCGAAAATTACAACTCATCACTTTTTTCGCCTTGCCCGGTCATCATTAAATATGCTTTTAAAAACTCATCGATAGCGCCATCCAGCACTGCATCTGTATTACCGGTTTCGTGCTGGGTTCGCACATCTTTTACCAGTTTGTAGGGGTGTAGCACGTAATTGCGTATCTGGCTTCCCCATTCAATTGCCATTTTGTTGCCTTCAATCTCTGCACGTTTTTCCTGTTGTTTGCGCAGTTCAATCTCATAGAGTTGCGATTTTAGCATTTGCATCGCTTTTTCGCGGTTTTCCAATTGGCTGCGCGTTTCAGAATTATGAATTACGATGCCCGAAGGATGGTGCGTTAAAATAGCCTTTGTCTCTACCTTGTTCACGTTCTGGCCGCCGGCACCGGAGCTTCGTGCGAAATCCCACGAAATATCAGCTGGGTTTATGTCTATTTCAATGGTGTCATCGGCCAACGGATACACATAAACGCTAGCAAAACTGGTATGGCGCTTGGCGTTACTGTCAAAAGGAGAAATACGCACCAGGCGATGCACACCGTTTTCACCTTTAAGCCAGCCAAAGGCAAAGTCGCCCTCTAGCTCCAAGGTCACAGTTTTTATACCCGCAACATCCCCTTCCTGGTAGTTCAGTTCCTTTACTTTAAAGCCATTCTTTTCGGCCCACATCAAATACATACGCATAAGCATCTGTGCCCAATCGCAGCTTTCGGTACCTCCAGCACCAGCGGTTATTTGCAGCACTGCAGAGAGGTCGTCCCCTTCATCGCTCAGCATGTTCCTGAACTCAAGCGCTTCAACAGCCTCAAGCGCTTTTCCGTAGCGTATCTCCACGTTTTCGGCCTCACCTTCGCCTTCTTTGAAAAATTCGTAGATAACCTCGGTATCATCGGTCAATGCCACGGCAGTTTCATAGTCCTCAACCCACTTTTTCTTGTTGCGGAGGGTTTTCATAAAAGCTTCAGCTTCCTGTGGATTGTTCCAAAAATTGGGGTCGAATGTTTTTTCTTCTTCGTTCTGTATCTCGATGCGCTTTCCGGCTACGTCAAAGATATTGCCTTAACGCTTCCAGGCGGTCGCGAAGGTCTTGGAGTTGGTCGTTTGTAATCATATATTTTCTGCGAAGGTAGAAATCTCTTCCTACGCTCCTAAATTTTTCAACTGTAAAAATAGAACTTCTACCTTTCAGAAAAAAAGAAAAAGCACCACAGTACAAAGAGCGGTTGAGATTTTATATATTTATGCTTCGTTAGTTTGAAACGAACTGTGCCCTCCTCAAAATTTACAGTGTATGAAAAATTTAGTGCTGCTTTTTTTTCTCTGCGGAATTACAACCATTAATGCCCAATTTTTAGAAAAGAAGAAAAATCTCCAAAAGTTTGATGGCTACTTCAGTTTCCTTTATTCTGAAAAGGATGGTGAGATATATTTAGAAGTTCCAAAAGATAGGCTTGATGAAGAATTTCTCTACGTCCATTCCCTGCGCACTGGGTTGGGTAGTAACGATATTGGTCTGGACCGCGGTCAATTGGGCGATCAGGCAGTGGTAAAGTTTGTTAAGAGTGGTAACAAGTTGTTGCTTTTTCAGCCCAATTTAAAATACCGTGCCAATACCCAAAATGCCGAAGAAAAACAATCTATTGCCGAAGCATTTGCGACCTCGGTACTTTACGGTTTTGAAGTAAAGGATACCCTGGACACAAACTATGTTATAGACATTACACCATTTTTATTTCAGGATACGCATGGTGTTGCCAAACGGCTAAAGGATGGTAAAGAGGGAACCTACAAACTTGACGCATCACGAAACACCGTTTGGATGGAGCGTACCAAAGCCTTCCCCAAGAATACCGAGTTTGAAGCATTGCTCACGTTTGTGGGAGAACCCAAGGGCAAAAACATTAGCAGTGTAGCGCCAGATGCTGGTTCGGTCTCTGTGATACAGCACCATAGTTTTGTTGCATTGCCCGATGATGGGTATGTTCCTCGCGAATTTGACCCACGCAGTGGTTCATTTTCCATTTCGTACCAAGATTACAGTACGCCTATTTGGGAACCTATTACAAAACGTTTTATTACCCGTCACCGCTTGGAAAAAAAGAATCCATCTGCCCAAAATAGTGAAGCCAAAGAACCTATTGTTTACTATTTAGACCCTGGGACACCAGAGCCCGTACGTTCTGCATTGTTAGAAGGGGCTCGCTGGTGGAACGAAGCTTTTGAGGCAATTGGGTACACCAATGCTTTTCAAGTACAAATGCTGCCTAAGAACGCAGATCCTATGGACGTACGCTATAACGTAATACAATGGGTGCATCGCAGCACGCGTGGCTGGAGCTATGGTGGTAGCGTGATAGACCCTCGTACCGGCGAAATTATTAAAGGCCATGTAAGCTTGGGGAGTTTACGAATCCGTCAGGATTTTATGATCGCACAAGCTTTAATGAACCAACCATTTGCCGAAAGAGATGCTAATTACCAACCTATGCTAGAGATGGCACTGGCACGTATACGGCAATTGAGCGCCCACGAGGTTGGGCATACGTTGGGCTTTGCACACAATTTTGCTGCCAGTACCAACGATAGGGCCAGTGTAATGGACTATCCACATCCAACTTTAAAACTGAAGGGAAACGAGGTAGATTTCAGTGATGCGTATGCTACTGGAATAGGCGATTGGGACAAGGTAACCGTTGCCTACAGTTATAGCGATATTCCCAAGGGCACTGCATCCCAAAAGGATTATTTAAATGAAATTTTAGAGAATGCCCAACAAAGAGGGCTCCGCTACATAACCGATAGTGACGCAAGGGCCCAAAGCGGTGCGCACGCAAAGGCACATTTATGGGACAATGGAAAAGATGCCGCTGAAGAGTTGGAACGTGTACTAAAACTGCGTAAAAAAGCTATCGAAAATTTTTCTGAAGATAACATTCGAACGGGTGAACCGTACTCGGTGTTGGAAGATGTGTTTGTACCACTCTATTTCTATCATCGCTTTCAAACCGAGGCTACCGTAAAGTTAATTGGCGGGATGGATTATAATTATGCTGTAAAGGGAGATGGCCAGCTAATCCATAAAACTCTTTCCAGAAAAGAACAGGAGAAAGCACTGGATGCTGTGTTAGCGACACTTTCTGCTGAAAATTTAGCCATTCCAGAGGATAAGTTGGAATTGTTTCCGCCACGTGCCTATGGTTATTGGAGAAATCGTGAAAGTTTTAAGAGCAACAATGGCGTGGCTTTTGATGCCTTGGGGACCGCGGCGACAGCCAGCGATTTAACATTGCAATTATTGTTGAACCCACAACGGGCCAACCGATTGGTACAGCAAAAAGCAATGGATACAAAGGCGTTGGGGCTGGAAGAAACACTTCAGCAGACAAGTGATGCTTTATTTTCTTCTGAAACGAAGAACGCATACCACAATGAGATCAAGAAAACCATACAATTTGTATACCTGCAGCGATTAATGAATCTTGTCCTGCAAGCACAGAGCATTCCGCAGACAAAAGCTATAGCAAACCAGGCGATAGAAGAAATTATTTCCCGACTCTCAAGTACCAATGTGTACGACAGGCAATTGCTCTGGGAGATCGAACAGTTTAAGACAAAACCTGAAAAGTTCAAGTTACTCCCAACACCCAAAATCCCTGACGGCAGCCCTATAGGGAGTTTTCAGTGTTTTGTGGATGAGTAAACTATTGGGATTTCATTTGAAAAACAATTCAGGTTTTAAAGTTGATATTTCAGTAAATATTTATTGTACATTTATGCAACTAATCTTTAGAAAAATGAAAACTATTACCTCACTCTGTATCCTTCTTTTTTGCTGTACTTTGATGGCACAAGAAGACATGGCTTCGGTTGAAGCCCAAGTAACCGAATTTTCCACCTCACTGGAAAATCGAAACATAGACAAGTATTTTACTACCACCCGCTATTGCAATGGTGAAACTATGATATTCGTGATGCCGGACGGTTCCCGTTGTTTTTCCCAAGGTACCTATGCTGCTGCATATGTTGTTTGGATGGAAAATGATGAAACGATGATAAAAAAAATAGATAACTGCGGGATGTTTGCCCCAGTAGCACTTGCCAAGAACGATTTGTTTGAATTTTTTGAACAACACGTTACTGCCCTACAGGAAAAAAAGGTAAAGCCCTACGAGATTGCAAACCGTGAAGGTGGCCCCATATTGAGAACCGAGATAAAGGATTGCTATAGAAAATATAGATTTGTAGACGAGGCAACCGAGGGCGAACAAGAATTTAGGCCTTTTGACCTTACCAATAGCGCACGCGAAGAGAACACAAATTATGCTTACAACAAAGAACTTCCGGTTACTAAACTCGAACCCATGATGGACGCTGCTATTAATGAACTAGAGGGCAGTTCAAAATACAGGCGTATGTAACCGCGTTAAAATTTCAGAAATAAAAATGACAATAGATTTACGAAGCGATACTGTAACAAAACCTTCGGGGGGAATGTTACAGGCTATCATGAGCGCCCAAACGGGAGATGATGTATACAAGGAAGACCCTACCGCCAATGAACTGGAAAAGCGCGTTGCAGAATTTTTTGGAATGGATGAAGCACTGTTTTTTCCCACAGGGAGTATGGCCAACCAAGCGGCTATCAAATTACACACACAGCCCGGAGAGCAGTTGATTTGCGATAAGTGGGCACACGTTTATAATTATGAAGGTGGTGGTGTTTCCTTTAACAGCGGGGTCTCCTGCAAATTGGTTGATGGGGACAGAGGGATTATTACAGCACAGCAGGTCGAAGCGCATATAAATCCTCCGGATTTTTACCACAGTCCGTTAACTTCATTGGTCTGTTTGGAAAATACTACGAACAAAGGAGGTGGAGCCTGTTATGATATTGCCGAAATAGAAAGCATTAAAGAAGTGTGCGATGCCCATAACCTTGGATTGCACTTGGATGGCGCTCGTTTGATGAATGCCATAGTCGCAACGGGCCAAGACCCTAAACGCTACGGAGATATTTTTGACACGGTTACGCTATGCTTTAGTAAAGGGTTAGGAACTCCACTGGGCACTGTCTTGGCAGGACAAAAGGAACTGATGAAGAACGCGATTCGAGTTCGTAAGATATTGGGTGGCGGAATGCGGCAAATAGGCTTTATGGCTGCTGCAGGACTGTATGCACTGGACCATAATGTTGAACGCCTTGCTGACGACCACAAAAAGGCCCTAGAGATTGCGAATGTTTTGTCTCATGCATTATACGTTCGTAAAGTTGAGCCTACCGAGACCAATATTGTTATCTTTTACCTTACTGAAGGTTTTTCAGAAAAGGAATTTATGGAAAACCTTGAGAAAAAAGGGATTAGGATAAGCGATATGGGACAAGGTAAACTTCGTATTGTGACACATTTGGATTATACCGATGCGATGCACGAGCAGTTTCTCTCTGTCTTAAAAAGTCTTGCATAAAAAAGCGCATCTTTAAAAGATGCGCCTTACATTGTTTAACCAGCAATAGATTACTCTATTTCTTTTACTTCAGCTCCTGGAGCATTTTTCTGTACGGATTCGATACCGTTGTTCATTCCAGATTCGCCAGCATACATTTGGCTACTTCCAATGATCTGACCATTGGTAGATTTTACGTTAAAATGAAACTTGCCATTCTTGGCTTCTTTCTTCTCGAAACTGGCGTCGTCTCCACAATTTTTTTTGACAGACTCAATACCATTCATAGCTCCACTCTTGGAAGCATACATCTGGCTTGAGAGAATTACTTGACCATTACTAGCCTTAAGTACAAAATGGTACTTGTCATTACTTTTCTTTAATTCGAACATGCTAATAGATTTTTTGTTGTTCATATTTGGTTTAAGACATAAATATCGAAAAAAAATAACAGTTCAGATAAGAAATTGCACAAAAAAATACTGCTAAATGATTTTCTTCTTTTTAACCTGAAAATCAAGTGTTTAGTCGAAAACCAAATTTAATGTTAAAATTAACTTAAAAAACATCCTTAAATTTAATAATCATTATTCACATCAACCTAATTTAAACATCAACAACATGAAAAAAATTATCCTTTTCGGTCTTTCAATGCTCTTAGGTTCAGTAACTTATGCGCAAGACCTGCCAACAAATCCAGAACCTGGAAAATGCTATGTCCGCTGTACCACACCAGATGTCTACGTTAATGAAACCGTACAGGTAATGACAAAACCTGCCTATAAGCGTTTACGCACCGTTCCCGCAGTGTATGAAACACAAACAGAGCGTGTAATGGTGAAAGCTCCTGGAAAGAAAATGAGAGTTATCCCAGAAAAATGGGGCACAGAGACTATTACCTATATTAAAAAGCAAGGAGCATCTACTTTAAGTGTTTCTCCAGCCTCATTTACAAGTGATACCGAAACACTTGAAATTAAACCAGCCTATGCACAGTGGGAATTGGGATCACCTGCACCCGATTGTGCTTCTTCAAATCCTAACGACTGTCGCTACTGGTGTTATAAGGGCTATCCTGCAGAGTTTACTACAGTAAGTGTTACTAGACTTTCCAATGATGCTTCTTTTAATAGAAACCCAGTGCCAGAGCAAATGGGAAGCTACACAAAGAGAGTGGTTGTTGAACCCGCTAGAGTAGTAGAGGAGGAAATTCCCGCAGAATACGCGAACATAACCAAAACCGTAATGGTTAAAGATGCTGAGGTAATAGAAGAAACTGTACCGGCTGAATACAAAACAGTAACCAAAGAAGTGCTACAAAGCAAAGGTGGACTTACTACTTGGAAAGAAGTAGAGTGTGCCTTGGTAGAGTATCAAGCGCTCCCAATTAGTTGGAACTTAGGAAGTGCCACGTTAACACCACAGGCTAAAAATATTATCGACACTAGATTGATGCCTGTATTGGCTCAAAACCCAGGTGTAAAGTTAGAGATTGCTTCACATACAGACTCGAGAGGAAGTGAATCCTCTAACCAGGATCTTTCTGAAAGGAGAGCCCAGGCTGTTGCACGTTACTTAGAGGACAAAGGTGTGAACCCCAGTTTGCTTGTAGCTAATGGCTTTGGTGAGAATAGGTTGAAAAACCGCTGTTCGGATGGCGTATCCTGTACCGAGAGAGAGCACAGGGTAAACCGTAGAACTGAGTTCAGACTTATTAATAACTAGTTGAAACACAGTTTTTAAACCAAGAAAAAGGGGTTCGCAAGTTTGTGAATCTCTTTTTTTTATGACATATTTGGCACGAATAATGCGCTAATTGCGTTTGTAAAATAAACTTACAATTTTATGAAAAAAGCTTTGATTCTTTGCCTGCTACTTGTTACTGGTGTTGCATTCGCACAAAACGAAGCCGACTCAACCCTAAAATGGCTTACCAATCTTGAAAAGGCCCAGAAGATTGCCAAAAAAAAGAATAAGCCCATTTTGGTATATTTTACTGGTAGCGACTGGTGCGCCCCTTGTAAAAAACTGAAACAAGATTTTTTTGAAAGCGAGAAGTTTGTCTCCCAAGCAGAGAATATGGTATTGGTCATTATAGATAGGCCAAGGCGTATGGATATTATTTCTGAAGAGCAACTGGCTTACAACAAAACGGTTATAGCCAAATACAACAAGGAAAACACATTTCCAAAACTAGTGATGCTGAATGCTAAGGGAAAGAAAAAAGGAGAGATATCTGGGTATAGCCAGCTTAGGGATACAAGCCACCACTTCGCTTTTCTAGAGAAGTATTCAAGATGAAAATTGTATGGTTAGGGTATCGTTACTATTTTCCAAAAAGCCCATCCATCCCCGGAATATTAGGCATTCCCTCTTTGGCTACTGCTGCCAGTTCAGCCTCGTTTATAGCGGTTGCTTTTTCAATAGCTTTGTTTATGGTTAAGATTAGGTAGTCCTCCAGTTGCTCCTTATCCTGCAAAAGGCTTTCGTCCACTTCAATATTTTTTATGGTACGGTTTGCGGTCAAGGTAACTTTCAGTAGGCCATCGTTGCTTTGCTCATCCACCATTACAGTATCCAAACGTTTTTTTGTTGCTGCAACTTTTTCTTGGGTTTCCTTTAATTTATCCATCATTCCCATTAAATCTCCAAACATGATATTTCAATTTTTATATAGGTGCAAATTTAGTACTTTGCGAGAGTACTAATCAACTATATCTTATGAAATATCTCACTATCGTTTCAGTAGCTTGTCTTATTTTTGCCATCGCTTGCAAAGACAATAAATCTTCAGAATCTAAAAAAGAAATGGACATAACCCCGCCCAAAGCCGATAAAATTGCCAAAAATCTAGAAATGCACGGCGATGTTAGGACCGATGAATACTACTGGCTCAATGAAAAGGAGAACCCCGAGGTAATAGACTATCTGGAGCGTGAGAACGATTACTACGATAAAGTAACAGCGCACACCAAAGAATTTAAGAAGAACCTTTTTGAGGAAATGAAGAGCCGCATTAAGGAAGACGATGCCTCGGTGCCTTATTTCTACAATGGGTATTACTACATTACCCGCTACGAAACGGGCAAGGATTACCCTATCTATTCGCGGAAGAAGGGAAGCCTGGATGCCGAAGAGGAGGTTATGTTCAACGTAAACAAAATGGCCGAAGGTCACTCATACTATAGGTTGAACGGTATAAATGTAAGCCCAGACAACAAGTGGGTTGCCTTTGGGGTGGACACGGTGAGTAGACGAAAATATACTATCCACATCAAAAATCTGGAAACGGATGAAATTATTAAGGAAAATATCCCTTTGACTACTGGAGGCTCCACTTGGGCCAATGATAGTGAAACGCTCTTCTACACCAAGAAAGACGAAACCACCCTAAGATCCAACCGGATATTTCGCCACAAGCGCGGTACAAAAGCTTCAGCCGATAAACTTATCTATACTGAAGAGGACGAAACCTTTGGAACGTATGTCTATAAAACAAAATCTGAAGAATGGCTAGTGATAGGTAGCTACAGTACTTTGACCTCAGAATTTCAGATACTCAAGGCTGATGACCCAGAAGGAAATTTCAAGGTATTTCAACCAAGGACACGTGGTTTGGAATACAATATTTCACATTTTGGAGACCATTTTTACGTAGTGACCAATCTGGATAATGCCACCAATTTCAAATTGATGAAAACACCCGAAACCAAAACTGGCTTGGATAATTGGGAAGAGGTCATTCCACACCGTGAGAATGTATTTCTAGAAGACATAGATATTTTTAAGGAATATTTGGTGATAAGCGAACGGGACAATGGGTTGAACAAAATTCATATAAAAAGATGGGATGGGACACAAGACTACTACCTTCCTTTCCAGAGCGAAACCTATACAGCCTCTACTACAAACAATATAGCTTTCGATACCAAAATATTGCGCTATGCATATAATTCGCTAGCAACCCCAGCCTCCATTATAGATTTTAACATGGAAACCAAGGAAAAAGTGGTGATGAAGCAAGTGGAGGTTTTGGGAGGAACGTTCGATAGTGGCAATTACGAGGAAAAACGCGTTTGGGCCACTGCTGCAGATGGCACCAAGATCCCCGTGAGTATGATTTACCGAAAAGGGATTGAGATGGATGGCTCCAACCCATTGTTGCAATATGGTTACGGAAGTTACGGCGCCACGATAGATCCTTATTTTTCCTCAGTACGCTTAAGTTTGTTGGACCGTGGTTTCATCTTTGCCATAGCACACGTTCGTGGAGGGCAATATTTAGGAAGACAATGGTACGAGAATGGAAAACTGCTCACCAAAAAGAACACCTTTACCGATTTTATAGATGTTTCAAAATTCTTGATCGCAGAAGGATACACTTCTCCAGAACATTTGTATGCCTCGGGAGGCTCTGCCGGGGGACTGCTAATGGGAGCCGTAGTAAATATGGCACCAGAATTATATAATGGGGTGGTGGCCTCGGTACCTTTTGTAGATGTTGTTACGACGATGTTGGACGACAGTATCCCCCTAACCACGGGAGAGTATGACGAGTGGGGAAACCCCAATGAAAAGGAATATTACAATTATATGAAATCCTATTCCCCCTACGATAATGTAAAAGCCCTCAATTACCCAAATATGTTCATTACTACGGGGTATCACGATTCGCAGGTGCAATATTTCGAGCCAGCCAAGTGGGTGGCCAGAATGCGCGACAAAAAAACGGGCGATAACCTTATATTGTTCCATACCAATATGGAAGCAGGACACGGGGGAGCCTCCGGTAGGTTCGAGGCGCTAAAGGAAGTAGCAATGGATTATGCCTTTTTACTTGACCTTGAGGGCAAAACCGAGTAATTCAATAAATTCTACTATCTTTGTACCCGAGTTTTAAAAAAGCACCTCGAGTGCAATTTTAAAGAGAAACTAACAACTCTGTATGAAAGAAATTAAAGCTTACTCGAATGTGTTGGAGCTTATTGGAAACACACCATTGCTGCAACTCAATCGTATCACCTCACAAATGAAAGGGAATTTCTACGCTAAAGTAGAAGGATTTAATCCCGGACATTCTGCCAAAGACCGTATCGCACTCCATATTATCGAAAAAGCCGAAAAAGAAGGAATTCTAAAACCGGGCGACACTATTATTGAAACTACCAGTGGCAACACAGGTTTCAGTATTGCTATGGTGAGTGTATTGAAAGGATACGAGTGTATCTTGGCGGTGAGTTCAAAATCCTCAAAGGATAAAATAGATATGCTTCGTGCCATGGGAGCTACCGTACACGTTTGTCCAGCACACGTCCCAGCGGACGATCCACGATCATATTACGAAGTTGCGAAGCGGTTACATTCTGAAATTGCAAATTCGGTATATATAAACCAATATTTCAACAAACTGAATATTGAGGCACACTACGAAACAACCGGACCCGAAATATGGGAACAGACCAACGGGCAGATAACCCATTTGGTTGCTTGTAGCGGAACGGGTGGTACTATTTCAGGAACGGCACGATATTTAAAAGAACAAAACCCAAACGTAAAGGTGATAGGTATTGATGCTTACGGATCTGTGCTTCAGAAATATCACCAAACACGTGAATTCGATAAAAATGAAATCTATCCGTACCGAATTGAAGGATTGGGCAAGAACCTGATCCCTGATGCTACAGATTTCGACACCATAGACGCTTTTATTAAAGTAACCGACGAAGATAGCGCCCATACCGCGAGAGAGCTTGCAAGGACCGAGGGTATTTTTGCAGGATACACCAGTGGTGCAGCCTTGCAAGGAATAAAGCAATTGGACGAGGAAGGTGTTTTTGATGCTAACAGCATTGTGGTAGTAATCCTGCCAGACCACGGTTCACGATACATGAGCAAGGTGTATAGCGATGAATGGATGGCACAACAGGGCTTCTTGGATGAAAAAACCGAGGTCCCGCAAAATCTTCAGTATATAAAATAGCTTACAGCAAAAATCATTAACAATCCCGATGCTTACCGTATCGGGATTTTTTATGTAGCTGAAACCAAAACAAATAAAACTGAAACCATACTTCTAAAATCTCTTTTTCTGAAATCTTAAATAACATTGCCATCGTGAATAAAATACCTATTTTTGCACCTTGTATTGAAATTAAAGCATATTGATGAAAGATTTATTCGATAAGATTTATAAGGACAAAGGGCCGTTGGGCAAATGGGCGGATCAAGCTGAAGGCTATTTTGTATTTCCAAAACTTGAGGGACCCATTGCAAACCGAATGAAATTTAACGGAAAGGAAGTGATCACCTGGAGCGTCAACGACTATCTAGGTTTGGCCAACCACCCGGAAGTCCGTAAGGTAGATGCAGAAGCGGGTGCAAAATACGGGTCGGCATATCCAATGGGCGCCAGGATGATGAGTGGCCATACCGATATGCACGAACAATTGCAGAACGAACTTGCTGCCTTTGTACAAAAAGAGGCTGCATATCTATTGAATTTTGGATATCAAGGAATGGTTTCTACCATAGACGCTTTGGTCTCAAAAGACGATGTTATTGTGTACGATGTCGATGCCCACGCCTGTATTATTGACGGGGTAAGACTTCATTTGGGACAGCGCTTTACCTATAAGCACAACGATATGGAAAGTATCGAGAAAAACCTGAAGCGTGCCGAAAAGGTCGCTGAAAAAAGCGGTGGAGGCATTCTTTTGATTTCTGAAGGAGTTTTTGGGATGCGAGGAGAACAAGGAAAGCTAAAAGAGATTGTTGCGCTCAAGAAAAAATTTAATTTCCGTTTGTTTGTTGATGATGCACACGGTTTTGGAACCTTGGGAAAAACAGGTGCCGGAGCAGGTGAGGAGCAAGGCGTACAAGATGAAATAGATGTATATTTTGCAACCTTCGCAAAGTCTATGGCAAGTACAGGAGCGTTTATCGCTGCAGATGAAGAAATTATCCAGTATCTAAAATATAACCTGCGCTCGCAAATGTTCGCCAAGTCACTGCAAATGCAGTTGGTGGAAGGGGCTTTAAAGCGTTTGGATATGTTGCGTACCATGCCAGAGCTCAAGGAAAAACTTTGGGAAAATGTAAATGCCTTGCAAGGCGGATTGAAAGAGCGTGGTTTCGATATTGGTACCACACAAAGTTGTGTAACGCCTGTTTATTTAAAAGGAAGTATACCAGAAGCTATGGCACTTGTAAAAGACCTACGTGAAAACCACGGGGTGTTCTGTAGTATCGTAGTGTATCCGGTAATTCCAAAAGGATTGATTCTCTTGCGTATGATACCAACTGCATCACACACTATGCAGGATATCAATGAAACCTTAGAAGCGTTCGATGCTATTAGGGAACGACTTCAAAACGGAACCTATAAGCGTTTGTCCGCTGCCGTGGCTCAGGCTATGGGAGAATAATAGCTGAAGAAACTTTGATAAACTTACTAAAAGCCTGCCCTTAGTTGGGTGGGCTTTGTTTTTTACAGGGATTTTCTAAAGGTACTGCGTCTTTTGTGCAATTGAGGGTCGTAATCTTTCCAGAGCAGTTGTACGGCGGTGTTTTCTTCAAGCTCCGGATTGGTCTCTACTGTTTCAATCCCTTTGCTGTTAAAGAGGTACTGCATTTCTTCAAAAATAATAGCGGTAACACCTTTTCCTTGATATTCAGGATCAATTCCTATTAAATAAAAAGCTGCCCTGTCATTTTTGCGTTGTGCTTGCCACAAGTGGTACCAACCTAAGGGAAATAGCTTTCCGTTGGCTTTTTTCAATGCTTTGGTAAAAGAAGGCATTACAATGCTAAAAGCGATTAACTTTCCTTCCTTGTCTTTTATGCAAGTGATGTAATCCGGATGTATAAACCCGAAATATTTCTCCTTGTAGTAATCTATCTGGTATTGCTGTATAGGGACGAAGGTTTGTAAGGTGTTATAGGTCTTATTCAGTAAATCGAACATTTCATCTACATACGGAAGAATTTCCTTTTTGTTCTTGAAACGTATTACCGAAAGCCCA
The DNA here is from genome assembly GCF_003353425.1 of Marinirhabdus gelatinilytica. GTDB lineage: Bacteria > Bacteroidota > Bacteroidia > Flavobacteriales > Flavobacteriaceae > Marinirhabdus > Marinirhabdus gelatinilytica. The sequence goes on along the minus strand of NZ_QRAO01000003.1, from coordinate 249,856 downwards.
TACCGCTCCCTGACGATTTTGGAAAACTTGGCGACCTTCTCCTTAATGGATGGAGGGATACTCAATTTATACTCGACCCATGTAGCTTGGGTGTCAAACCCCAATTGCATAAAATGCTCCTTGTAGTAGGGGTAGTGGTACCAAGTGATCATGGTGTTCATTTCCTCATAGCCTTCAACCAAGATACCGGCCTTTTCCATATTACTGAAACCTACGGGACCTTCTGCATACTCTAGGGTGTGTTCTCTACCTTTTTCGTAAACCTTTTCTAGCAATGCTTTGGTCACTTCAATATCATCAACCACATCGAACCACCCAAAACGGACTTTCTTTTTTCCTTGTTCGTTAATTTCAAGATGGTTTATGATTACGGCTATCCTGCCGGCTATCTTTCCGTTTTTATGGGCCAAAAAGTATTCAGCTTCAGCATTGGTAAATACTGGATTTTTTTCACTGTCCAGGGTTTCCATCTCATCCTTTATAAGTGGGGGAACCCAATATGGACAGTCTTTGTAGAGCGTAAAGGGAAACGTTACAAACTGTTTGAGCTGGGAAGGGTTGGTTACTTTGGTAATTTCAATCATAAAGTATATTGCTAGTTTAGTCCGCCATCGCCATCCCCACCATCATCTTCTTCAATAAAGCCATCCTTTCGTTTGTTTTTCTTTTTCTCGGCTTTTTTCTTTCCTTTTTCGGCTCTTCGTTTTTCACGGCCTGACTTTCCTTTTTCTTCAATAAACTCATCTTTTTCATGCATGTCCAGCCTATAAGCAACACCTACACGGGCTTCCCAAAAGGAAGGGGTGTCTTTAAAGTTCAGCGCCCCAGAAAGGTCTACATGAAGATGGTTGCTAAGAAGCACGGCAGCACCTCCACGAAGGATCTGGTCCGCATAAAAATCGCTTTTGAAGCCTTGGTTCTCTAAGAAAACAGAAAAATACCTATTGGTGGCATGGGTTAGGGTAAGTATGTACCCGTAGGTGGGAAAATCTGTAGTGATACGGTCTGCAATTATATTGGTAACAAATACAAATCCGCCCACAAAGTTGTTTTGGGTGGAGAGCACCACTTTTGGACTGATCTCAGCTTCTGCGCTGGGGGTGTATCTATTATCTGCAAAATCGAAATTAGCTCCAGCATATAACGATACCGCAGGTATTAAATCTCTCCATTGAATTCGGTTGTTGGCCTTCCAGCTGTAAAGGTTTGGGCCTTCAAGATCTCTTTTACGGTAGGGGTCGAACACCAAATATTTAGCGCCTATTGTATTGCTCCTGAAATTTGAAAACTTATCCTCCACTGTTAATGATCCACGAGTAATATCGCCACTGTTGCTCCTAAAATCACCAATAATACTCACTTCCAGTTCTTCTCTCCAAACCCCGTACCGTACCGAATAGTCCCAGCCAAATGTTGTGTAATCTGTGCCAAGTAAGTCGTGTTTTTCGTTACCGTAACTGAAACCGGTTTCAAATTGTAATACGTTGGTACCCACAGAAAATGCTCCCTGGGAAACTCCAGGGCGGTTGGTGTTTATCATTTCGGTGTATTGGGCAGTGCTACAGAGCGGTAGCAAAAAAAGGCAACAAAAGAGGAATTGGATATATTTCATAGTTGTTGGGTTGTAGTCAAAGATAGTATTTTATCATTATTTTAATAACTGGGAGCCACCTTTTTTCTAGCGCAAATCGTACTTTTGAGCTTTAAAGTTTTTTACCGGTTTATGGACTTTCTTAAAACGCTACTTATTGTTCTTTTGGTATTTTTTGCCTTGCGTTTCACTTGGAAACTCGCAAAACCATACCTGTTTAGATACATCGCAAAAAAGATGGGGCAGCGGTTCGAGAAATCTTTTGGTGCCAATCCTTTTGGTGAAAACCCCTTTAAGCAACACGGTGAGACTGAAAAAGAGGGAAAGGTTACTATAGACCGCAATCCACGTAACAACCCTAAAAACTCCAAAACTGTTGGTGAATATGTAGATTATGAGGAAGTAGAGTAGCTTTTCAGGATTATTTCAAGAATAAAAACCATATTCGAAATCGCACAAAGCTACATTTCACGTTCTGCTTGCTGTTAAAATCCTTTTAGTTTTGTAATTTTCCAGCTCTATTTTAGCAACCCATCTATGAACGTTTCCGTAAAGAAATTTCTTCCACACCTTGTTGTCTTTATTTTATTCACAATTACATCGCTGGCCTATTTTAGTCCGGTCTTGCAAGGGAAAGCCATTTTTCAGAGTGATATTGTACAGTATAGGGGAATGGCAAAGCAACAAAACGATTTCCGGGAGGCCACGGGCGAAGAGACCTATTGGACCGATGCTGCCTTTGGAGGAATGCCTACTTACCAATTGGGAGCGAAATATCCACACAACTATATCAAGAAATTAGATCTGGCATTACGGTTCTTGCCCCGTCCGGCAGATTATCTGTTTCTCTATTTTATAGCAATGTATATCCTCTTTTTAGTGTTGAAGGTAGATTACAAACTAGCATTTTTAGGGGCATTGGCATTTGGTTTCTCTACCTATCTCATCATTATTTTAGGAGTGGGGCACAATGCCAAGGCACACGCCATAGCTTACATGCCATTGGTCCTTAGCGGAATTATCCTCACCTTTAAAGGCAAGTACCTTTGGGGTTTTATCCTTACCACAATTGCCATGGGGCTGGAGCTGGTGACCAACCACTTCCAGATGACGTACTATTTGCTGTTGCTTGTAATTTGCATAGGCATTGCCTATTTTATTGATGCCTTTAAGAAAAAGATGCTGCCCCATTACTTTAAGGCAGTAGGAGTTATGGTGCTTGGGGTTTTAATAGCGGTAGGACTAAATGCTACCAATATCCTAGCCACTAAAGAATACGCAGATACCTCGACCCGTGGAAAGAACGAGCTTACCATTGCTCCAGATGGAACCCCAAAACAAAATGTTGAGGGTCTTGATTATGAGTATATTACCGAATATAGTTATGGAAAGTTAGAAAGTTTCAATCTGCTCATCCCTCGTTTTATGGGAGGTGGAAGCAGTGAGCCCTTACCCGAAGATGGTGAAACAATTGAAGCATTGATAAAACTAGGTGCATCTCCACAGGAAGCAAACCAAATTTTGCAACAATTACCCATGTATTGGGGCGACCAGCCTATAGTTGCCGCACCAGCTTATGTAGGAGCCATTATGCTTTTCCTGGCTGTGCTGGCTTTATTCTTGGTACGTGGAAGATTAAAATGGTGGGCCGTGGCCGGTTTGCTGCTAAGCCTCTTTTTATCGTGGGGCGATAATTTTGAAACACTCACCCGCTTATTTATCGATACTGTGCCGTTGTACGATAAATTTAGGGCCGTTTCGTCCATTCAGGTGTTGATTGAGTTGATTGTACCCGTTCTGGCAATTGTAGGGCTCCATCAGTTTTTTAGTGAATTTAACAAAGAAGAAAAACGAAAGAAAGCCTTACTTTTTTCATCAGGCATCGTGGGTGGGATTATCCTGTTATTTATCCTTCTGAAGGATGCCATCCCCGGTTTCGACTTTGCGAGTCCATATGATGTAGGTATCCGTGACCAATTAGGGAATGGTTTGGTAGAAGCAGTTCGTGATGATCGTGCGGCCTTGTTTATGAAAGACGCCATTCGCTCCTTGGTTTTAGTGTTGTTGGCCGCTGCTGCACTGTGGTTTTTCTTAAAGGATAAATTGAAACAGAACATTGCTGTTGGCGCTCTAGTGGTTCTCGTATTGTTCGATCTTGTGGGAGTAGATAGACGCTATGTAAACAATGATGATTTTGTACAAAAACGAATCATGGACCAACCCTTTCCCAAGAGTGGTGCAGACGAAATGATTCTAAAAGACGATGGCCATTACCGTGTGTACGATGCAACCAGAAGCGCCTTTAACAGTGGTGCCGCAAGCTACTATCACAATGCATTGGGAGGTTACCACGCAGCAAAGCCTGGGAGGATGCAGGACATAGCCGATTTCTATTTATACAACGGCGACGTGGGTATTATGAATATGCTGAATGTGAAATATTTTATTGTTCAGAATAAAGGTGGTGGTCCCATAGCCCAGCGAAACCCGTATGCCAATGGCCCCGCTTGGTTTGTAGGGAATGTTCAGTTTGCCGAAACTGCCGATGAAGAAATTTTATTGTTGGATAGCCTCGATACCAAAAAAACCGCAATTGTGCACCAAGAATTTAAGGACAGATTGCCGCTGGAAAATATACAGCGGGACAGTACGGCAACTATCGAGCTAGTAGCCCATCAACCTAACCATCTTACGTACGAGGCCAGTACCAAAAGCCCGCAATTGGCAGTATTTTCTGAAGTGTATTATCCCCAGGGCTGGAACGCCTATATTAATGGAAAACCAGCTGAACACATTCGTGTAAATTACATACTTCGTGGGATGAAGGTTCCTGCGGGAAACAACAAGATTGAGTTTAAGTTTGAAGCCACTGTTGTTGAAAAGGGAAGCGCCATTGCATTGGGCAGCAGCATCGTATTGTTGCTGGTTCTTTTAGGTGGGTTGTATATAATTTTCCGAAGTAAAAAGGAAACCCATTCCTAATGAAGCGTGTCCTCGTCATAACCTACTATTGGCCGCCAGCGGGAGGACCGGGCGTACAGCGATGGCTTTATTTCGTGAAATATTTTAGGGACTTTGGGATTGACCCCGTGGTGTATATCCCACAGGATGCGCATTACCCATTGCGTGACGAAAGTTTTTTGGCTGAAGTTCCTTCAGATATTGAAATTATTAGCCAGCCGGTAAATGAACCCTACAAATTTGCTAAATGGTTCTCGAGGAAGAAAACGAAAGAAATGAGCAGTGGTATCATTGCCAAGAACAATCTTTCGGCTATTGAAAAAATGATGCTTTATGTTAGGGGGAATTTCTTCATTCCAGATGCTAGAGTAGGGTGGGTAAAACCTTCGGTAACATTTCTGAAAAAATACTTGTCTGAAAACCCTGTGGAAAGTGTTGTTACTTCTGGACCTCCCCATAGTATGCATTTGATTGGGCTCCAACTTTCAGAAGAGACGAAAATTCCTTGGTTGGCAGATTTTCGGGACCCTTGGACCACGATACATTACCACGATTCCTTACGATTGACCGAAAGCTCGAAACGTAAGCACAAACAACTTGAAGCTAAAGTTTTACAATCTGCAAATGCTATCACCGTAACGAGCCCCACCACAAAAAAAGAATTTGAAGCCATCACCCAACGGTCGGTAACCGTGATAACCAATGGTTTTGAGCGTAGGGAAACCATCACGCCCCAACTGGATAAAAAGTTCTCCCTGGCGCACATAGGTTCTTTGTTGAGTGAACGTAACCCTACCGTCCTCTGGGAGGTGTTGGATGAACTGGCTTCAGAGATTGAAGGCTTTCGGGAAGATCTCGAGATCGTGTTGGCTGGAGTCGTGGGGGATGGGATTTTGAAGAGTCTTTCTAATTTTGGGTTGTCCCAGAACCTTCGGAACGTGGGGTATGTTTCCCACAAGGAGGCGCTTCAATTGCAGCACAATGCCCAATTGTTGTTGCTCTTGGAAATTGACAGCCCAGAAACGCGTGCCATCATTCCTGGAAAATTGTTTGAATACATCAGGGCAGAGCGTCCCATAATTGCATTAGGCCCAAAGGGTAGCGATATACAGCAAGTGGTTAAAGAATCGGGGAGTGGCGATTTTTATATTTCAGCAGAAAAAGAAAAATTGAAAGATGCTATCTTAAGCTATTACAATGATTTTAAAGGTGAGGGGGTTGGGAACATTTCAACCAACATTTCAAAATATACCCGAAAGCATTTAACCGAACAGATGGCCACGTTGCTGAAAACCCTATAAAAACGAAATCCCTGGGCATCGCAGGTGCGAATTACAGGGATTTCTAACTAACCAACCAAAATTTTTATTGTCCTCTTCGGCTACGGGTATTGCTGCTTCTAGCACTTTTGCTACCTCTGGAAGAGCTTGCTCTAGACTTGTTTACATTACTACTTCTTTTAGATACATTGCTCTTTGAGGAGCGATTTGCGTAGCTACGTGAGGTGGTAGCTTTTCTAGAAGTTGTCTTTCTGTTCTGGGTCACATTTCTTTTTGTAGAAGTACGGCCCTTGCTCACATTTCTGTTAGAGGTATTTCCACGAGCTACCTTACGGTTTGAGGATGTACTTCGGTTAACGGTGCCTCTATTATTAGAGGTTCTACTTTTAGAAATAGTTCCGCGGTTTCGGTTTTTTGCAACCCCGCGGTTATTCTTGATAGTACGGCTCTTGTTAACGTTTCCTCTATTTGAGTTTTTTGCAATACCTCGTGTATTATTATTTCTACTTGTATTTTTTGCAATACTACGGCTGTTATTACCTCGAGTGTTTTTTGCTGTGGCACGAGAGTTACCGCGGTTTGTTCTATTGTTCGCTATGTTGGACCTGCCATTACGGTTAGAGGTTGTTACCATAGTATTCCTACGGTTCGGGTTGTAACTTCTATTAACGGCAGTTCTACCATTTTTATAGTGTACACGACTTCCGGGCCTGTAAAAATCTCTTCTTGCATTTGCATATCCTCTATTATACCCTCTTATATAGTGTTGTCTATGATATCCCCAAGAGTATCTTCTTGGTGCGTAATATCTTCTATAAGGATAGTCGTACACAATACAGCTTGTATATACTGGTGCTACGTAATATACGTGCCAAGGGCGGTATACGTAGAAACGGTTCCAAGGATTAATAAACCCTGTACAGTGTGAGAAATACCCGTAGTTGTTGTAATGCACAACTAAGCTTCCTACATTAACAATACGGCGGTTGTTATAGCGTATCTCTACACTACCCGCTTGGACAATACGTCCAAACTCGTCATAATAAATAGGGATGTCTTCAACTTGTATAACGGCTCCGTAATCATCATACTGTACATACATATCGTAGTCGTAACCAGAGTTAAAGGAAAGGCTTACTCCAGGTGAGTTAACATTTACGCTCACGTTGTTTCCTCTGTTTCCACCAACATATACAAAATCAAACTGACCATCTGGAAAAACTGAAAATTCAACAGCCCCCTCGGTAAAAATATACGATTTGCCATTGTAGGCGTTCAATGTAGTTTCTTCCATCACGTTGTTGTTGGCCTTTGCCATACCAGCGACAAGAAACATACTGCAGAATAAATAAACTAGCTTTTTCATAATCTTGAAATTTTAGGTTCGTACTTGCTTTTACTTTTTGGTCAGCTTATACACATCACTTAGAAACAACGACCGTGCCAAAAATATAAAAAATTGATTTACAGCACTATCCAAGGTGTGGGTCGTGTTTTATCTATTATGAAAAGTATATAGGAGAGAAAAAACCCGCTGTCTCAAAAGATTTTGAAACCAGCGGGTTTAACTAACCAACCAAAAAACTATATTGTAGTATTAATTTTCTTTTTCTTGGACCAAAACCAGCTATATGAGCACTTCATTTTTTTGATCGTTTAACAAGAAACAATCATCGTGCCAAAAAAATTAAAGAGGGGTCACGATTAAGGGTTAATGAAGCTTTTCCCTTAAATACGGCGCTGTGATGGAGTCTTCACTATTTGCAACTTCTTCAGGCGGTCCCTGGGCTACAATGTGTCCACCTTTGTTACCACCACCAGGACCAAGGTCTATAATATGGTCTGCACATTTAATAAGGTCCAGATTGTGCTCTACTACAATTACAGTATGTCCATTATCCAATAAGGCGTAAAAAGAGGCCAGTAGTTTTTTGATATCGTGAAAATGGAGACCTGTGGTAGGTTCATCAAAAATGAAGAGTGCCTTATCTTTTGTGTTTCCTTTAATTAAAAAAGATGCCAATTTAATACGTTGTGCCTCACCGCCCGAAAGGGTAGAGGAGCTTTGACCCAACTGTACATAGCCCAAACCTACATCCTGTAGGGGCTGTAGCTTTTTGGTGATCTTGGTTTCGTCGTGCTGATTGAAGAAAGAGATGGCATCATCTATGGTCATTTGTAATACATCGTTAATGCTGGTATCGTGAAACTTTACTTCCAGAATTTCTTTTTTGAAACGCTTTCCGTTGCAGGTTTCGCATTCCAGATGTACATCGGCCATGAACTGCATCTCTATGGTTACCTCGCCCTCTCCGTTACAGGTTTCACATCGCCCGCCCGCGACATTAAAACTGAAATGTTTTGCCTTGTAACCACGTATGTCACTAAGTTTTTGTGTGGCAAAGAGATTTCGTATGTCATCATACGCCTTAATGTAGGTTACGGGGTTGCTTCGGCTGGAGCGCCCAATGGGGTTTTGGTCTATAAATTCAACATTTTTGATACTGCTGAAGCTTCCGTCCAGCGAGGTGAATTGTCCAGGCTTTTCGCCAAAACCGTTTATTTCGCGTTGTAACGCTGGGTATAATATTTTTTTTACGAGTGTACTCTTCCCACTTCCCGAAACACCCGTTACCGCAGTAAAAACACCCAATGGGAAGGTAGCGTCTACATTCTGTAGGTTGTTTTGTCGTGCTCCTTTGATAGTGATCACACTTTTTGAGGTGCGGCGTTTTGTGGGAACATCAATTTTTAATGTGCCGTTCAGGTAATTTGCCGTTAGGGAAGCGCCTTTTAAAATTTCTGTAAAAGTACCCGTGTTCACTATTTCACCACCAAAAGTTCCGGCCTCGGGACCAATATCGATAATCTCATCGGCAGCTTTCATGATATCCTCGTCGTGTTCGACGACGATTACGGTATTACCCAGATCGCGTAGTGATTTAAGTACTACTATCAATCGTTCGGTATCTTTTGGATGCAGGCCAATACTGGGCTCGTCCAAGATGTACATAGAGCCCACCAAACTACTCCCCAGCGAAGTGGCTAAATTAATTCGCTGGGATTCCCCGCCTGAGAGCGTATTGCTCTTTCGGTTAAGGGTGAGGTAGCTAAGGCCTACGTCCATTAAGAACGAAAGACGATTATTGATCTCCAGCAGCAACCTCTTAGCGATTTGCTGCTCGTACTGGTTTAGGATAAGTTCTTTAAAAAATACTGCCAATTCATCCAAAGGCTTGTTTACCAAATCCTGGATTGAAGTATTGTTTATTTTTACGTAACCAGCTTCTGGTCTCAATCTTTTACCGTGACAAGTACTGCACTTGGTCTTCCCTCGGTAGCGGGAGAGCATTACACGGTTCTGTATTTTGTAATTCTTCGATTCTAGGTACTTAAAGAAATCGTGCAGGCCTTCAAAATGCTTATTGCCGTCCCAAACCAATTGTTTTTGTTCTTCAGTGAGTTGGAACCAAGGTTTGTGTATAGGGAAATCGAACTTATAGGCGTTGTTCACCAGTTGGTCACGGTACCAGCCCATGCTGTCACCTCGCCAAGGGAAAATGGCATTGTCATAGATAGAAAGGGCTGTGTTTGGAACAACAAGGTCTTCGTCAATACCAATAACGTCTCCATAACCTTCGCAGGTTGGGCAAGCCCCGTACGGATTGTTAAAACTGAACAAATGTACATTGGGCTCTACAAATGTAAGCCCATCTGCCTCGAACCTATTGTTGAACTCTCGGGTGTTTCCCTCGTCAATATTTTCAATATAAAGTTCTCCTTTTCCTTCAAAGAATGCAATCTCTACGGCATCTGCGAGACGGTTGTAAAAGTCTTCGTCGTCTTTTGTGATTACACGATCTACGACCAATTGGATATCCTTCGGCAGGTTTTTCGATAATTCATCTATCCTAACAACCGTACCGTCTATTTTTACCCTTGCGTAGCCTTGTTGTGCCAGTGCTTGGATTTTGTTCTCCATGCTGCGCCCTTCTTCTAGTTGAATTGGAGCGAGAAGGAGGAGTTTTTTTCCTTCCGGAAATGTTTTAATGTGCTTTACAACATCGGTCACCGTATCTTTTTTTACCTCATTACCACTTACGGGCGAGTAGGTTCTACCTATTCTGGTGAAGAGCAGTTTGAGATAATCGTAGATTTCGGTAGAGGTGCCCACTGTAGAGCGGGTGTTGGTGGTGTTCACCTTTTGCTCAATTGCGATTGCTGGTGCGATTCCCTTAATAGAATCAACCTTTGGCTTGTCCAACCTTCCCAAAAATTGGCGCGCATAAGAAGAGAGACTTTCTACATAACGGCGTTGTCCCTCGGCATATAAAGTATCGAACGCCAAGCTTGATTTTCCACTACCTGAGAGCCCCGTGATCACTACCAATTTGTTCCTTGGTATGGCTACAGAAATATTCTTCAAATTGTGCAATTTTGCACCTTGAATAATGATGTTGTTTTTGGTGTCCAATGTTTGGTTGCTCAAGATAGAAAAGGCTTCTTTAGTGAATATCTTTCAAAAAATTGAATGCAAAGATACCATTTACACACTATCTTTTTTAGTACAATTGTCTGATTTTTACTAAGCCAAACAAATTTTTGGAGAAATTATTTTAAATTGTGAAAAGCTTAACAAAGTCACGGGTTGTGGGGTGTGGCTACTTGTATTTCTGCAAAAATTTATCATTATTTTAAGAAAAAACTCACAATATATTTGCATTTCACAATCCTTTGTTATTATATTTACCCCTAACAACGAGATTACTAAAAATTATTGCCTATAGCATATTACTACTTTTAAAAATTTTTTCAGACAGCTCATCAACCAAAAGCATAGTTGTTTAATTTAGAAAGTATTGATATGAAAAAAAGCATAATTACCGATGCATCTTTGGTAAGTGCGTACATGCAAGGCAATGAATCTGCACTGGGCGATCTAATCACCCGCCACAAACAAAGAATTTACAGTTTTATTTATTCCAAGGTTTTCGACCGCGATGTGGCCGAAGATATTTTTCAGGACACTTTTATTAAGGTTATCAGGACCCTTAAACGTGGGAAATATAACGAAGAAGGAAAGTTTTTGCCTTGGGTAATGCGCATTGCACACAATTTGGTGATAGACCATTTCAGGAAGAATAACCGAATGCCGAAGTTTGAGAACAAAGACGATTTCAATATTTTTTCGGTATTGAGCGATGGAAGCTTAAATGCTGAAAAACAGCTCATAAAGGGACAGGTGGAAAATGATGTAAGAAGGTTGATACAAGAGCTTCCCGAGGACCAAAAACAAGTGCTCGTTATGCGTATGTACAAGGATATGAGCTTTAAGGAAATTAGTGAGCAAACCGGTGTTAGCATCAATACAGCACTGGGAAGAATGCGTTATGCGCTCATTAATTTGCGCAAAGTAATTGATAAACATAACATTGTATTGACAAATTAACACAATAAACATTTTTATAGTACGTTATTAGGTAACATTAACCTCAAAATTACGTTCTATGCAAAAAATGTACTCCGAAACACCACGATCGGGACACGTGGGTAAAAATATGGTCCCTAAAGGAGAAACTATTAAGTTCCTTCTGGATTATTCGAAGGCTTTAAGTGTTATAGATTACCATAAATTGAAGTTTGAAGCACTTCTTAACTAAACTTTGGAAAAACCCTGGAAATTCACCACTTTCAGGGTTTTTTTTATTTCCATCAACTGCTATTTCTTCTTCTTGTAATACTCGTTCAAGACGGTTTTTCTACCAATAGTCTTCGTAATAATGTCCTTTTCCAAATCCCAGCCCCTTGCTGGAGAATATTGGCGACCATACCAAATTATCTGTAAATGCAGGTTATTCCATATTTCCTTAGGGAATAGCCTCTTAGCATCTTTTTCGGTCTGTACTACGTTTTTTCCGTTTGTTAGTCCCCAACGATACATCAATCTGTGTATGTGGGTGTCCACGGGAAACGCAGGAATTCCAAAAGCTTGCGAAACCACTACACTCGCAGTTTTATGGCCTACAGCAGGAAGTTCTTTAAGGGCTTCTAAGTCTTGGGGTACTTTTCCTTTATATTTTTCAATCAAGATTTTTGAAAGACCGTAAATGCCTTTACTTTTCATAGGTGAAAGTCCTACGGGTTTTATGATATCTCGTATTTCTTCTACCGAAAGTTTAACCATATCGTAGGGATTATCGGCTACTTCAAACAATAATGGTGTTATCTTGTTTACGCGAACATCTGTGCTTTGTGCCGATAGCAAGACGGCAATCAATAGGGTGTAAGGATCTTTGTGATCTAGTGGGATAGGAATCTCTGGATAGAGTTCATTTAACGTATCTATAACAAACTGTACCTTTTCTTGCTTGTTCATTTTCTCTATTTTTATGCAAAAATAAACTATGGATACTTTACAAGCAGGCGATACAGTGCCAAATTTTACTGTTAACGACGAAGCTGGCAATACCGTTTCGTTAAACGATTACAAAGGAAAAAAACTAGTGGTTTTCTTTTACCCAAAAGCCAGCACCCCTGGCTGTACTGCTGAAGCGTGCAACCTTCGAGACAATTACAAGCAACTTCAGGATGAAGGCTACCAACTTTTAGGTGTAAGTGCCGATAGTGAAAAAAGGCAATCCAATTTCAAAAAAAAGTACGACTTTCCGTTTCCGCTCTTGGCAGATGTAGATAAAGAAGTGATAAATGCCTTTGGCGTTTGGGGGCCTAAAAAATTTATGGGCCGTGAGTACGATGGAATACATCGTAAAACTTTTTTAGTGAATGAAGAAGGTGTCGTGGAACGTGTGATTGATAAAGTGAAAACAAAAGATCACGCTGCACAGATTTTAGAAGATAAATAGACAACGAAAAAATCCCGCTGCATGCGGGATTTTTATATTTTATTACAATAATCTTACTCTTTTAAGGTCTCAGCTTCGTTTGCGTATTGACAACTAAATAGTTGTTTTTCCTTTATAATTTCAGAAACTCCTTTGGGCAGCATATCCTCCCAACCGTCTTCATTGTCCTCAATTTTTTGGAGGACTTCTCTAGAGAAAATATTGAGGATATTCTCGTTAAAGTTTTTAATATCCACAACCTTGCCGTTGTATTTAAAGAACTTGTAGAGCTCCTTCATACGAGGGTGCACCTTTAGATTTTCGCTTGTGGTATATTCGCCCGTTTCTGGGTCTCGCATAGGGTATAGATATACCTTAAGGTCCTTAAAGAACAGTTTACCAAAGGCTTCCAAGATACCACCACTTAAGTGACGGTAGTATTTTTCATCAAAAATATCCACTAGATTGTTTACGCCCATGGCAAGCCCTAAGCGCATTTTGGTATATCGCGAAAAATATTCTACCAGTTTGTAATATTCTTGGAAATTGGAGATCATTACCGTGTGGCCCAATGAGCAGAGTAGTCGGGCACGGTCCATAAAGTCTTCTTCGTCAATTTCTCCCTCGGCACGCAGGTTGGAGAGGGTGATTTCGAAGATCACCTCGGTGCGATCTTTTTCAACCTTGTTTTCTTCTAGGAACATTTCGTACGACCTCTCATACATATCAATATTCACCTTTGTTACAGGGCGGAAACTTCCACGGAGCGCTAAGATGTTCTTTTTGTAGAGTATACGGGCGGGAAGTATGTTGTTCCCATCCGGGCCAAACATCACAGCATCGGTCATACCGTTTTTAATAAGCTGAAGGCTCATCAACCTATTATCCACATTATCGTCAAATTTGGGTCCCGAAAAATTAATGGTGTCAATCTCAATTTTGTCCTTGTCAATATGGTCATAAAGGTAGCGGAGTAATTTTCGGGGCTGGTCGTATTTATAATAAGCGCCATAAATTAAATTTACCCCTAATATTCCCAGCGTGATCTGTTGTGCCACGGCATCGTTCTCATGGAAACGTATGTGGAGAATAATTTCGCTATAGTCTTCTTCTGGTTTGGTTTGGTAGCGTATTCCCAGCCATCCGTGTCCTTTGTATTTTTTGGCAAAATCTATAGTTGCTACGGTGTTTGCATAGGCAAAGAACAATTTCTCAGGATGTTTTTCACGCACGATTCGTTCCTCAATAAGGTTCATTTCGTGGTTAAGCATTTTTTTGAGACGCGACTCCGTAACATACCTGGCATCTTCTTCTACGCCATAAATTGCATCACTAAAATCCTTATCGTAAGCAGACATAGTCTTGGCAATGGTACCAGAGGCTCCACCTGCCCTAAAGAAATTTCTAACGGTTTCCTGTCCGGCCCCAATCTCGGCAAAAGTACCATAGATGTTCTCGTTCAGGTTAATACGCAAGGCTTTACTTCTTATGGAAGGGATATTCTCAAATTCTTTATCCCCTTTAATCATATCTGGCATAATACACTATTTAAATGTGCTCTAACAAAGGTAACGAATAGGCAAGGCAAACTAAAAAAAATCCTGTTATTTTTGTCATAATGAAACATGAGCTCACCGTAACATTTTTGGGTACTGGAACTTCACAGGGAATACCTGTAATAGGCAGCTCGCACCCAGTATGTTTAAGTAACGATAGTAAGGATAAAAGATTGCGGGTCTCGGTAATGTTGGAGTGGGGCCCTCACCGGTATATTATAGATTGTGGGCCAGATTTCAGGCAGCAGATGTTACGGGAGGACGTACAAGAGATAGACGGTATCCTGTTAACCCACGAACATAGTGACCACACCGCAGGACTGGACGATATAAGACCGTTTTCTTTTCAGAAAGGACTTGTAGACTTTTATGCCCACGAGCGAGTTTTTAAGGCCTTGCACCAACGTTTCGGTTACATTTTTGAAACTGAAAATAAATACCCCGGTGCCCCTACCATTGCTGAACACAAAATAGACAAAAACTCAAATTTCCATATAGCTGAAACCCTGATTATACCAGTTGAAGCCCATCACGCATCTTTGCCGGTCCTAGGTTTCAGGATTGGAAACTTTACCTATTTGACCGATGTTAAAACAATAGCCGATACCGAAATTGAAAAAATAAAAAACACTGAAGTCCTCGTGCTGAACTGTCTTCGTGAAAAACCACACCATTCCCACCTAAATCTTGAAGAAGCACTGGCACTTGTAAAAAAAATAAACCCAGGAACAACCTATTTTACGCACATAAGCCATATGTTTGGCTTTCATAAAGAGATTGAAAAAAAATTACCTCCCAATATCCATTTGGCATACGATGGATTAAAAATTTCAGTTTAATACGTAACTATTTAAATTACCCGAGATGAAGAATAAAATATTTATGTACCTGTTTTTCTTTGCTGTGCTGTTTATCATATTTCAGTATATGAACGAGAAATCTATCTTTGAAAACCAGGAACGAAAGATCGAAAGCCTCACCCAAAAGCAAAAAGAGGCCGACTCTCTTGCAAACCTGCAGGAAGAGCGGATAGGGGAGCTCAATTATTTCAATTTAATGGGTAATGATGACGCTATGACCTATCTTGAACGTCTTGGCATGGAAGCGGCAGATGTACAAAACATGGTGAGGGACAAAATATTGGATATGAATGTAGCCCCAGGAGGGAACCCTTTAGTGCCTGTGGAAAGCATAGAAGGAACCATGCAGATCAATAAAATAAAATTCTTGAACCATCGCTGGATAATTGCCGAGTTTAGTGATGGGGACAATTGGGGCGAGGTGCTAATAGAATATTTCTTTGACCAGAACAATGAGCTTTCCATCGAGCGATTGGACGAGGTTTTATACGTGAATTAGCAATAGCCAAGCATTTACTTTTTATTGTTGGATCCTTCAGTTGTTTCCAACCATTCCTTGAATTCATAGAAATTTTGTGGTGCCACACCGTGTCCCACGGGAAATTCAGAGTATTTGCAGGGGATGTTTAACTTTTCCAAAAATGGTTTGGTTTTTTGCGCCCAAGAAACGGGTATCACTTGGTCTACACTTCCGTGCGAGCTATATATCTTTAAGTTACTGAAATCGTTGTTTTCATATCCTTTTTTTAAGATGCCTTCATTTACATAACCACTCAACCCTACAACCCGCTGTACTTTTTCGGGATAACTAAGCGCTATCGAAAAGCTAAGGATGGTTCCTTGGCTAAAGCCCAAAAGTGTTACGTTTTCTTCGGAAACTTTATACTTTTCGATAATTTCATCTATACATTTAACGACCAACTCCCGTGAAGCAATGGCCTGTTCGTCGTCGCTGAATTTTCCGTTGGCATCATCAAAATATATATTGTACCAAGCATTTCCGTAGGGTTGCATTGGGATAGGTGCTTTCAACGAAATAATGGTGTAGTGGGAGGGGAGTTCTGGTGCAAACGAAAACAAATCGTTTTCATCACTTCCAAAACCGTGTAGCATAATGATAACAGGTGATTTTTCTGAAGCACTATCAGCAAATTGTATGTTGTGTTCCAGTGAAAGAGTTTGTTTTTCCATAGAAAATAATGTGTAACATAAAAGAAGCCGCAAGTTACAAAACTGCGGCCTCAATAGGGAATGTTTGAATTAGTGTTTAACCAATATTTTTAAACCACTCTTGAAATTTTTCTCCTACAATGGGTACAGGTTTTCGCTCACCTTGCATTGCAGCGATAAGACCAATAACCACTAGAGCTATCATGCAGATATAGATAATCCAAGAAAGTAGGGGGATGTGCACTATAAACGAAAGTGCGGTATGGGCCAATGATAATGCAAACCACAAAATATAAATACCCAAACTTTGCCGGATATGGTATGCGGTAAAGCTATTTTTTTTGTCGTTGTTAATAATAAAGGCAATGATAAGACCAATTACGGTAACATACGCAATGATAGCCATAGTCTTGCCTTCTTCAACAGTTTGCTGCGTTTCCATACGCTATTTTTAGTAAAAATTTCACTAAAGGTATAAAATCTACCCTAAAAACGTGAACCACGTCTGAAACTTCTTACTAAAAAATGGAATACCCGCTTTTTTGCCCGAAATGGCCATTGTGAGAGAAAAACCCCATAATACTACAGCAGACCAGTATATAGTATCACCAATCAATAAATGAATGTTGAATTGCGTAACAATAGCAATGATAAGCAACAGCAACAAACCGAACATGTTCTTTATGTGCCAAGTAGCAAAGGCCTCTGGCTTATCCTTGTTCATAGAAACAGCAATAAAAAAACCGATAAAAGTGATATAGGCTATTATCGCTTTGGTTTTTCCTGCAGGAGCTTTACTCATTTAGAAATATTTTTTTGTTGTGAAAAATCCCGTACACGGTTCCCTTTAATGTTTTGCCCAACATAGCTGCATTTTTCGATGTAGATACTATATGTTCTTCTGAAAACTGAAAAGTACCCTCTGGGTTAAACAGTGTAAGATTGGCCTTGGAGCCTTCGGAAACAGGAGTGGTATGTATCCCGAAACGTTCCTTAAGACCGGTAAGTGCCTTTATGGAGGTTTCGGTATTTACAATTGCTTGCAGCGCGCCAAAACAGCTTTCCAGACCTATGCTGCCATAAGCGGCGTGGTCAAATTCAGTTTTCTTGTCCTCGATGGTGTGTGGGTCGTGGTTGCTGGTCACTCCATCTATAGTGCCGTCCTTCAACCCTTTAAGAAGCGATTTTATGTCTTTTTTTGTCCTTAAGGGCGGGAGTACTTTGAAATTGGTATCAAAATTTTCCAATTCGTCATCGGTTAGGCAAAGGTTGTTTATGGAAACACTACACGTTACGTCCAGACCTTTCTTTTTGGCTTCCTTTATAAGTTGAACCGATTTTTTGGTAGAAATGGTGGGGATGTGCAATTTTCCGCCGGTATACTCCAAGAGGTAGAGGTCCCTAGTAATCTGCAATTCTTCTGAAAGGGCAGGGATTCCCTTAAGCCCTAGTTTTGTGCTGTTTATTTCTTCGTTTACGAGACCTTTGCGTGCTATGGAAGGATCCATAGGGAAGGACTGTACCAACCCTTCAAAATTCTGGGTGTATTGTAGTGCTATTTTAAGGAGATTGGCATTCTCAATAGGCTTTTGGTAGTCGTAAAAGGATATGGCTCCTTCGGTTTTCATATCGAACAATTCTGCAAGATCTTCTCCTTTTGCTTGCATGGTTAGTGTCCCTACGGGATAAACCTCTACGACATTACCAGCTGTTTTTCCCTTTACGTACTGTATGCCAGACTTACTATCCAATACTGGTTGTGTGGCACCGTTTAGCGCAATGGCCGTAAAGCCAGATCTTGCTGCAGTTTTCAGTCCGTTTTCAATGGTTTCCCTGTCCTCGTAACCGGGCTCGCCAAAGCACACGCTACTATCAAACCATCCCTGTGAAATATGTAGGTTCTTTAGGACGATCTCCTTCGCTTTGGGTTCCGAAATGCTGGCCGCTATTTTTTTTATGATCCCCTTTTCAACCAAAACATCTCTTTTTTTGAGATGGTGTTTGCTCGTTGGGTCAACTATGGTCGCGTTTTTTAATAGTGTGGCACTCATACTTAAGTTTTGTAAAATTTCAGTACTAACATTTCAAGGATAAGGAACAATAGTGCAAAAATAGCAAACCATTTCCAGAAGCTGTTTATGCTGTTCTCTTCAAGTAGCGTATCGAACAATCCCTCGATACTGTTATAGGTTCTAGCGCCATCCCAGTTTAAGGCGTCCGCATATTGCAAGTTGCTCTCGACCCTGCCATAGTTGTAACTCACATCCTCGAGGTATTGGTCTTTGTTATGTATTTCGTAAACTCCCGCGCTGGTAGGCTCTTCGGTTGTGGTAATGAGCACATTGGTTGCCTTTGTTTGTTGCAGGGGTACAAAGCTACTCGTACTGTCCTTGAGGGTAAGGATCTCGTCCTGGATAAGCGTTACGGGAACCGCAAAGGTATTTGCTTGGCCTACGGTAAAGTACAATTGTGAAAGAGGTAAACTTTGTTGCGCCATATTGTACAGGGTAGGTACTATTAAAGGTGAATTCTTAAAATTGCTGTTCTCGCTGTTTATGGGAGCTACACAGGTGTATACGTTACCAGTCTGGGAAATAAAAGGGGTGCCATCCTCAAATTTCAATACGGAAGAGGCATTGGCAGCAAATTTATAGGCACTGTTCACTTTTGGGTACTGAAAGTTGACCACCTGCTTTTCAAAAACGTCCTTATAGAGAGGGTGGGCAAAGACAATCTGTGTGATTTTCTTTTCTTGTTCGTTATAATTTCCGAAACTTCCAGCACCAAGACTGCTCAACAAACCGTTATATTCTTCAAGCTGTCCATTTTTTGAGGGTATTACAAATAGGCTCCCTCCTTTGTCCACAAAGTCTGCCAATGCTGTCCTTAAAGAAGCTGGGACTGAAGTGATCTCGTTGAGGATGATGAAGTTTTGTTGGGTGAAACTGTTATAGTCTGTGTTCGTATCGGTTTGTGCTGTATAGTTGAATTCTGTGGTTTCAAAAATATGCTGCAAAAAAGTAGCGTTGGCCCCAGAGATGGAGAGCACCTTGATTTTTTTAGGGGTATTTATGCTGAAAAATAAACTGTTGTCATAGGTAAGGTTGGGATCCTCTATGGTTATCTTTCCTTTAAACGTCTGGGTCGCATCAATATCAAATGTGACAAAGCTTTCGTTTCTTTCTGAAAAGTCTACAGCAGCTTTTGCAATGAGCTCGTTCCCGTTGTACAAGGACACTGGTACCGAAATAGGAACCTCTCCCTGTGATGAAACCTGTACGGTAAGTTTGGAAATAGTACTGTTTCTCGATGCCACGAAAACCGAATCTATACTTATGTTATTTTGGTTTACTGGCTCCAGCTGTACCGCCTCTACTTTAATATCCTCAGGGATTTCAGGAAAAGCGCCAACACCCTGAAAATCCGAAACCCACAGTAAACGCTTGTTGGCTCCCTCACTCTTGGAAAATAGTTGGCCAGATTTTAATATAACATCTTCTGGGCGTAACTGGTTTGCGGTATGGTCTACATCCAGCAATTTGGCTTTAAAATCTTGTAGGCCTTCATCTTTATGTGTTTGTGAGTTGGTGAACCAGCTTATGGTCTCTGTACCATTGGCTTGGGCATACAGTTGTTGGATGGCCCGTTGCAACAATGGCCCATTGGGCCCTTTCGCTTGCATACTGAAACTGTTATCGAGATACACAACGGTCTCTTTTTGTGTGTTAAGGGCTGTTCTTGAAGCTGTGAAAGGTTGTGCAAAAGCCAAAATGATACAGGCCAATGCAAACAAGCGCAATACTAGTGTTAGCCACTTTTTAAGTTGGGAGCTCTTGCGGGTTTGTATGTTCACTTTTTTAAGAAAAGCTACATTGGTAAAATCTATCTTCTGAAACTTACGTAACTGAAAAAGATGGATAATAATAGGGATGAGCAGTAAAAATAGGGCGTAGAGAAGTTCTGGGTGTTTAAACTGCATGCTGTTATAAGATTGCCCAAAGATAAAAAATGGTTTGGATAAAATACTATTTAAGAATAGTAAAGGTAAAAGTAGTCCCTTTTTTTGGTTTGGACTCCAACGATATGGTGCCGCCAAGTTTTGTTACGAGATTCAAAACCGTTGCCAAACCTATACCAGAGCCTTTTTCACCGTGCCTGTCTTTATCCCCCACCGTTTTAAATAGTTGAAATATAACCTCTTGTTTCTCTTTGTCTATACCTATACCGTTGTCTTGTACGGTAAAGATGTAATGGGTTTCGTCCTGGGAGAAGGTTGTGCTTACGTGCGGCACTTCATTATGGTTATATTTTAGGGCGTTTCCTACCAAGTTCAAGAAAATTTGCAATAAGGCCGAACGGTTTACTTTTATGGTAACATCTTCGGTGGGATGCTTAAACTCTTCATTGTCTACAAAAAGTATGTCTTCAATTTCTTCGTAGATGGATAGGAGGGAGGTTTCCTTTCTGTTTTCAGCCAAGAGGTCATCACTTTTATAATAACCCAACATCCCATCAATGTATTTATTGAGTGTGAGCGAGGATTCTTCAATATAATCTAGATACTGTATCCCGGGTTCATCAAAAGAAAATTTGTACTCCTCCCTTAATAACTTGGCCAGTGAGGTGATGTTTCCCAAAGGGGATTTTAGGTCGTGCGATACCACTGCAGCAAAATTTTTCAGTTCTTCATTTCTTTTTTCCAATTGCTTCTTGTTGTTTTCTAGCAGAATGTTATTTCTGTGCAGTTCAAATAGCTTTACTACTTGTTGCGCCATGGCCACGATAATGGTTTTTTGTCTTTTTGAGACTGTTCTGGGTTTGGTGTCAAAAATACAGAGGGTGCCTAAGGGGTATCCATTTTTACTACGGAGGGGCGCTCCTGCATAAAATATGGCGTTATGTTCTTTTACCAAGGGGTTTTCGGCAAAGCGGGGATCCATCCTGGCATCTTCAACCACAAATATATCCTCGGGTTCTAATATAGCATGTCCACAGAAGGATATGGCTCTGGGAGACTCGTTAAAAGGTACACCGTAGTGTGATTTCAAAAAATTCCTGTCTGAGTCCAAGAGGGTTACAAGCGAGATTGGGGTGTCACAGATATTTGCGATAAGTTCTGTAATATCATCATATTCTTGCTCTGGAAGTGTGTCTAATAAACTATAGGATTTTACTTCTTTTAACCGTTCTGTTTCATTTTCAGGGTTTTGAGGGGAGATCATACGTGTTTGTAGGTTGCTATAAAACGATTTTGTAAATTAAAGAGCATTTCAAATATAGGGAATAGCTCTTATTTCTTAATGGAAAACTCAAAAGTTGTGCCCTTTTCTATTTCTGAAGCAACAGAAATCACTCCACCTAAATTATTGACCAATTTCTTCACGGTAGAAAGGCCTATGCCGCTGCCTTTTTGGCCGTTTCTGTCCAGATTGCCAACTACGGAAAACAGATTGAAGATGTCCTCCTGTTTATCCTTAGGAATGCCCACACCATTATCACTAACTTTGAAAAAGTACTGGTCAGACATTTGTGTAGCTTCAATATCGATTACAATTTTATCTTTATCACTGTATTTTAGGCTATTGCCAATAAGGTTCAAGAATATTTGCTCAAGAGCCGCTCTGTTGCAGTGCAGATCAAAATTTTCTTCCGGGAGGTTGATCTCGCAATCAATATTAATATTTAAAAGTTCGATTATTTCTTCCAATAGATGTTGGATATCGAAACTTTCCATATCGCCTTCAGCTAATTTGTCACTTTCGTAATGGTTCAAGAGGCCTGTTATATAGTCGCTAAGGGTAAAAGAGCTCTGTTTTAAGTAAGTAAGGTAGTCAACGGCCTTTTGGTCCAATTTAGAGGCATACTTAGCTTTTAGGATATCTGTAGTTACAATAATGTTGGCCAGGGGCATCTTCATGTCGTGGGAAACTACTCCTGCAAAGTTCTTTAGTTCGTTATTCCTTTTTTCAAGTTCAAGTTGTATGCCCTTTAAAACCGAGTTGGCCTTGTTCAACTCTATAAGTTTTACAATTTGTTTGGCCAATTTTTTTAGGCCATTCAACTGTTTTTCTGAGATTTTATTAGGTTTACTATCAATTACACACAGTGTTCCCAGCTTGTAACCATTTTTATCTATCAAACAGACCCCTGCATAAAATATCACTGGATCGTCCTCCAAGATGGCAAAGGGGTGATTTTTAAATTTTGGATGGTTTTTGGTATTGTTTACCACAAAGCTATCATCTGTATTTTCTACTGCATAACTACAAAAGGAGTTGGAGCGATCTGTACTACAAATATCCATCCCTTGTGTAGATTTGACCCAAACATCATTTTCTTCTACCAGCGATATCAAGGAAATGGGCATATCGGTAATATGTGTTGCGAGGTCGGTTATCTGGTCGTATTCTTCTTCTCTTTCAGTATAGAGTACGCCATATCCACGTAACGCAGCCAGTCTTTGTTCTTCATTATGTGGAAGTACAGGTGCAATCATGCATTAGGTTTTGTTATAGTGCCCAAAGATGAGCTATCTATCAACTAATATAGTGTATAATTATGATAGATTTAACGGCATGTGTGTATTATGTTAATAAATTACTTAAAAACGCTCAAAAACACCTAAGCCAAAAAGTGCAAAGTCATATTTAACGGGATCTTCGGGGTCAAATTTCCGAAGGCTCTTGTCCAATTCCGCCAAGGCTTTGCCGTCGTTCTGCTTTCTTTTCAAGATACCCAGTTTTCTTGCAACATTCCCACTGTGCACGTCCAACGGACAACTTAAGGCGCTTGGTGGGATTGATTGCCAAATCCCCAGGTCTACACCGGTGGTGTTCTCCCTAACCATCCATCTTAGGAACATATTTATTCTTTTGGCAGCCGAATTTTTTGAAGGGTCGCTTACATGTTTTTGGGTACGGGCAGGATGTGGAAGGCTAAAGAAATCTTTCTTGAAAGCCGAAATCGCCCCTTGCGTAGAAGTGGAGGTGCTGTATTTGCTGAAAATTGCCTCGAGCCCACCTTTTTCTGAATAGATATACCGGAGCGCTTTTATAAAATAGTGTAGATCTTCGCCGTTAAAGGTTCTATGCACAAAACTTGAAAGTGGTGCAAGGTCACTCTCTGAAGCATTCATCACATAGTCGTGGGGGGCGTTATCTAGCAAATGCATCAACTTTTTGCTATTGTTTAGGATACTCTTCCTGTTGCCCCAAGCGATTGTAGCGGTTAAAAACCCTGAAATCTCAATATCTTCCTTCTTATTATATTGGTGGGGAATCTGGATAGGATCACTTTCAATAAACTCTGGTGTATTGTACTGCAACACCTTGGCATCCAGAAATTCCTTGAGTTGTTTTTTGTTCATAGTACTCTTCACAATTCACTAACTCACGATCACTCCATCCTGCATGACCAGCTTTCTATCGGCCATTTCGGCAAGTTCTTCGTTGTGGGTCACGATAACAAAGGTTTGTCCAAACTCATCACGTAATTTAAAGAAAAGGTTGTGGAGATTTTCCGCGCTTTCGGTGTCGAGGTTACCGCTGGGTTCGTCTGCCAATATAATTTCAGGATTGTTTATCAACGCCCTAGCCACAGCAACACGTTGCTGTTCGCCACCAGAGAGCTCATTGGGTTTGTGGCTTTCGCGGTGGGATAGCCCTAAAAATTTCAGTAATTGCTTGGCTCTTTTTTCAGCTTCTGGTTTTTGGGTTTTCTTTATAAACGCAGGGATACAGATATTTTCCAGCGCCGTAAACTCTGGCAGTAACTGGTGGAACTGAAAGATAAAACCTAAAGAGGCATTTCTGAACTTTGCCAGCTCCTTCCGGTTTAATGTAGCTATTGCGGTGTTGTGTATTTTTAGCTCACCTTCGGAAAAATGGTCCAATGTACCCAATATTTGCAGCAAGGTAGTTTTCCCTGCCCCCGAAGCACCTACGATAGATACGATTTCAGATTTTTTTATATGAAGATCTACACCCTTGAGTACGTGGAGGTCGTCGTAGTATTTATGGATATTATGTGCCTGTATCACTTGGTTTCAGTTTTTACGAAAGTACATATTTAAATTAGAAGCGACCTACGCTTTTTTGTTGAAGAGATATTTTACGTTGTTGTAATCTATAAAATAGGTTATCCGTAATGATAGCGTGTGCTGCTGGTCTTGTTCAAATAAATTTTGTAGGCTTTCGGCGTAACCAAGTTGCGCCATTTCGTCTATTTTAAAGATCTGGTTGCGATAGAGAAGGGAAGCCTCACTGCCAGGAGCAAACCGCCACCGGAAGCCCAAATCCAAGTTCCAGATATTGAAATTGGTATTGGGGTCGTTTTCTGAAATATCATACGGGGTTACCTCCTTGGTACCATCTTCATTTAGTGAAAAAAAGATATTGTCACTATAGTCTGCAGTACTCCAAAAATTCCTGAAACGCAGGTCTATTGCCTTAAAAGGGTCAAAATTATAACTTGCGGTAATAGAATTTTCAATACTTTTTCTGTCTCTTTGACCGAAAAATATCTCTTCTTCGGTATTGTCTATATATCCAAACTCATCATTATTGATGGCATATTCAGAGCTCAGTATCATAGCAAACTTGTTTGAGAACCTATATCTTGGCGAAACATCTACAAAGATCGACCTACTGGGGTCGTTAAAGGCTACACGGGCTCCCACGCCTATGTCGTATGCAAATTTTTTCCTGAAATCTGTTGAGATAAATCCTCTTCCCCCCAGCGCTGCGGGAAATATAACAAAACGGCCATCTACCCTGGGCTCAAAATAATCCTTGTTCTTTGTGCTGTAGTTCCCGTTTAAGCCAAATGCAAATCTATTGATAGTAAAAAAGAAGGTGTCAAAACTATAATCATTCCTAGTTTGTACGCTAGGTTTATACAATCTTCGGTGCCTTGCAGTGAGTGAAAATCTATACCGGTTAAACACTGTTGTAGGCTCAAATATTTCATAAGAAACCCCTGCTACGAAGTTGTTGTAATTATTGGTGAAATTTACTCCTAGGTCGTTTATGTCGAAAGTTCTATTGGCAAAGTCATGACCCACCCGATACCTAAAGTTTCCCTTAATCCTGAAAATGTCCAACTCGCTCCTAAACCCAGTTTTAAAGCCATTGGGCTCGTTTACATTATTTACAATAGCGCGTCCCGAGGTTCTGTAATTATTGCCGCTATCTGCTACATCGAACGCCAGTGCCGAGACGTTGGCATCCCTAAAGCTGCCATCGCGTGTTACATTGGTATTGATAAGTGAGATAGAACTATTTCCATTGAACTGTTGGTCCAACACAAAAACGTTATAGTTTGAAATGGGCTCTGTAACAACCTCTCGAATAACTCCTGTAACAGTGTCTTGGATTACGGTCTTTGTTTTTCCCGTAACTGTGTTAAGAACCCCTATTCCCAGATTGTTCTTAGTGCGTCCCGAGATCTTTACGGCATTTAAAAGTTTAACTCGACTTGGGTTTTCCAAAAACTTTTCTTCATCTTCCAACGCTGCGATGCCCGATGGAGCATTGCCAATTCTTCTTGAGAAAAAGATACCTCCTTTTTTAAAGAGTTCTATCCCCTCAGAAAAAAACTGCCTATTTTCCCTAAAGGTTTGTTCAAAGGGACCTAAGTTTAATTCCACTTCGTCAAATGCTGCTTGCCCAAAGTCTGGTATTAGTGTGGCGTCTAATGTAAAACTATCGCTAAGACCATATTTTAGGTCCAATCCTGCGCTTACATTGGTTTCAGTCTCCCCGCCAAATTGTGAGATGACACCTTGGGCAAAGGGAAATAGTGTGAGACGTACTGGGGGGTCAATATCTTTGAGGTTTGTTATCAGGCCATTGTACTGGGTCTCTTTACCAATGCTGTTGTTTATAAAACTCCAAGTGTGTGTTTCGTTACGTGTTTTTATTTCCCTATAAAAATTAATACTCCAATCCTGTATTTCTTTCTCGGGAAAGCGCAATGCGTTATAGGGGATTTCAAACTCGGCATACCATCCCTTTTGGTCGTAGGATATTTGGCAGGAAAATACCACATTATACCCAAAATCTTGATCGTTGCTACTCACGCGCGAATCTCCAATTGTACCGGCACTGGTTACGTAAAAACGGGTTTCGTTAATGCCATCGTTGTAGGTATTTATGGCAATTGCAAGACGGTCTGCTTGAGCAAACACATCATCACGTTGTGAGTATTGTCTAAAGATGCCCTCTGGATTTGGGTCGTACATATAGACTGCTATATAGATTGCTTTATCCGTATAGGCCATTTTAACTTGGCTTTGGAATTCTTGCGGAATGTTCCCTTCATTTCCCGGTTGGTACATGTTAAAGTCCCCGGAGGGGGTAATATTCTGCCACACGGCATCATTGAGGACACCATCTACTGTAGGGCTTTCAGAGATACGCTGGGCATTAAGGATTTTGTGGGGCCTATTGTCTGGTGTTAGGTTTTCTTGGGCAGTAGTTAGCGTAATAGAAATAAAAAGAAATAATAAACTTAAATTAAATTTGCCCATTAATAAAAACTAGATTTATGTGTTGTGCCAACGATGGAGTAAACAAAAGAAGACAAATCTAGCAGTATGGGTTCGTTGGGCTTACTAACAAAAAGTTAAAAAATCGATTTTTTGTAAACCTAAATCCCCATACCCGTAACTTTGATGATAGTTTTATAAAAGATATGGAACAAATAGTTTTTGCAGCAGGCTGTTTTTGGTGTACGGAAGCTGTCTTCCAACGTATAAAGGGAGTTGAAAAAGTAATCCCAGGATACACTGGCGGAAATATAAAAAACCCTGCCTACCGTGAGGTGTGCCAAGGCCGTACCGGTCATGCCGAAGGGATATCCATAACCTATGATCCATCCGTAATTACTGTTGAGGAGCTGCTTGAAATCTATTTTGCTACCCACGACCCCACCACCCTGAACCAACAAGGGAACGATAGGGGTACACAATACCGCAGTGCTATTTTCTATACAACTGAGGCACAACGGGAAGCTGCAGAGCAAATGGTTGCGCTACTTGAGAAAGAAAACGTTTTTGAAAACGATATTGTGACCGAGGTAAATGCGCTGGACGTTTTTTATGAAGCTGAAGTGGATCACCACGACTATTACAACTTAAATAAAAACCAACCTTATTGCCAGTACGTCATAGATCCAAAAGTGAATAAACTAAAAAAATACTACACAGATAAATTGAAATAAACCTACATGGGAAGTTATAAAAATACCGAAGAATATGCTATTGAAACCACTACAAAACTTGCTGAGAACTTTTCAGAAATCCTAAAGGGCATTGGGGAGAATGTTGAAAGGGAGGGCATTGTAAAAACCCCAGAGCGCGCCGCAAAAGCCATGCAGTTTCTAACCTCGGGACACTGCCAAGACCCTGCAGGTATATTAAAAAGCGCCATGTTTGCCGAAGATTACAATGATATGGTAGTGGTAAAGGATATTGAGCTATATTCCCTTTGCGAGCACCATATCTTACCTTTTTTTGGGAAAGCGCACATCGCTTATATTCCAGATGGTCATATTGTGGGATTGAGTAAATTACCCAGAGTAGTAGATGTATTTGCAAGGCGCTTACAGGTACAAGAGCGACTTACGCATGATATTTTGGAGTGCATCAACAATACGTTAAAACCCAAGGGAGTGGCCGTTGTAATTGAAGCCAGCCACATGTGTATGATGATGCGCGGCGTACAAAAGCAGAACAGTGTTACCACTACCTCTGGTTTCCGCGGACAGTTTGAAAAAATAGAGACCCGTAACGAGTTCCTGAAGTTGATAACGAGTGATTTGTCCTAACTGTCACAACAATTTCTGGCATCTTTCTTGCGTTATGGTATGTAGAATCTATAACACAAGAATACCATGAAAAACACAAAAATTTCAAATCTTAAAAAAGGGCTCTTATTCGATGCTATTGGTATGGTTACTATGGCAATTCCTGTTATTGGACCTTTTTTAGATATCCTATGGGCACCTTATGCAGCTAAGAAGATGAGCGATATGTATAGTGGGGAACAGGGGAAGATAGCTTCGGTAGTAGTGTTTATTGAAGAGATACTACCCATATCGGACATTATCCCAACATTTACCCTTATGTGGTTGTATACGTATGTATGGCAAGGGAAGAAAGACCCCGTTCCGCAAACCATCGAGGTTGAGGTTGTGGAGTAAATAAATATAAAAGTATATAAAGAGGGCTTCAGTTGTATTGCTGAAGCCCTTTTTGTTCGTTACTCAATAGTTACCTGAAAGGTTGCTGAAACATCGGTCTCTCCTCCTGCATCTCCCAAAGTACCATCGTTTGGCTTAGTAGGCTCATGTCTTAGCACTACTGTAAGGGTTCCCGAGCTGGCCGATTCTGGCAACAGTGTAAATTGCAATCCTATTGGGTTGCCATTACTATCCTCGTCACCATACGTTACGCTACCGTCCAATCCTCCTCCAAAAACAAAGAATACTTGGTGTTCCTCGGCTTCCTCTAGGATTTCTTCGTTGATATCTTCCGCTGGGCTTTCGGTTTCATTCAAGAATTGTACGGAACCTACATACGGGATATTTTCTTGAAATGTTCCGTTAACGCTAACAACGGGGTCGTTAGGGCCATCCCCGTCCAAATCGCGGGACTCTAGTTCAACTACATCACCTTCTCCAGTTAAGGTTACGATAACCGATGTAATTACCTCCTCTTCATTTACAGGAGCCGGGGGTGTGTCATCGTCGTTACTACAGGATATAAAGCCTAGTGTTACTACTGCTACTATGGCTATGGTTAAAAAATTTATTCTTTTCATCATTTTAAGTTTAATAATTAATAATTGAATTTTAGTTGTAAGGTTATATTTCTTCCTAGATCATCAGCATAATACCGCAGTCTATTCAAATAATCTCTGTAGGAAGTATTAAACAGGTTGGAAACGTTTACATTGAGTTTCAACTTGTTGTTTTTATGTATGTTGAATACAGTGCTGGCTCTCAATCCAATAAGGTGATAGGCAGCAGGGGGTGTACTTATATCCACGGTCTCAAAACTATCGGTCTCTGGAATAAAGACTTCAAAATTATTGTCCGGAAATTCATTTTGCTCAAACACATAATTGCTATCCAGCCCAATACTTACAGGTGTTTTCCAGGGTAGGACATAGGTAATGCCGTTCACCAAATTAGCAGGAGGCATATTTATTAGGGCTTGATCCCTTGTGCGGTCCCACCCCTTCACTAATGAAAATTGGTTGCTGTAGTGCAAGTCTTCAGTAAGTTTGTACTGTAGGTCCGTGTCAACCCCCAATAACCTTGCAGATGTTTGTCTATATTCCCAGACCTGAAAATTCCCACGGATGGTCTGTTCAATGCCCGTAGGTTCAATAAGGATAAAGTCTTCTATAAAGTTTGCGTATGGATTAATTGAAAACGAAAAATCACTCCCTTTCTTCTGAAGGGCACTCGTTATTTTCTGGGAAATTTCCGGTCCAAACCGTAAATCTCCCAGCTCTATCCTTGAAGCACTGTGGTGCAAGCCTTCACTGAACAGTTCCGAAGGGTTTGGCGCCCGTGATGCTAACGAATAATTAGCAAACAAAAAATAATCTTTGCTCAACTGATACGAAATCCCTGCCGTTGCAGAAATAGTACCGAAATCCAACTCTGGATTGGTGAGAATTTGATTATTGAACTCTTCCACGACCAATTCTGGGAACTGCTCGTCGTACCCGCGTGCTTCCCAAAAGGAGGTTCGGTAAAACTTAAAGGTGTCCATATAGGTATAGTCAAACCTAAATCCAAGTTCTGCTGTTAGTTTCTCGGTAAGTTGGGTGTCTGCTATTCCAAAGGCAGCAAGTTTGTATTGCTCATAATCTGGTATCAACCTGCGCACACCTGTCGCAGGGTTTGCAAAGTTTTCTTGGAAATTTCCTACCAAACCAAACTTGGTGCTGGTTTTTCCCGAAAGATCACTTTCTAGGCTCAACATAAGATTGTGTGTGGTTAGCTCCAGATCTACAGATGGGATTCCATCATCAATTCTGGTCACATCAAACTCAAACCTATTGTTTTGCTGAAAATCATATTGTAGCGATAGTTTTCCCACATTGTCCAACTGTACAAAACCTGAAAGTTTTGCCAAATGATGGGTTACTTCCTGTCTGGGGACGTCAATATTGTAAGTAAAGTCTCTAATTACCAAAGGGGTATCACTGTTTATAGCTGCAACTTGGTCTTGTGCTCCACCTACATGTGACGCCCGTAAAATACCTAGGGTATTTTCAAAATAGGAGTAATACCCCTCTAAGCCGTACTTTATTTTATTGATCCCAACATTCACCGAAAAATCACGTTCTTCCGTACCGGTATTGGTCAAAACATAGTCCGGGGCCTCAAAGTCGCCATATTGTTTTAGCGTTCCTTGTACGGTGCTGTAAAATCCACTAGAGAAACTTTTGGTAAGTACCGTGGTAAATGTTGCTCCACGACCATTGGTTTGCGCAGAAAGGAGGGTCTTTCCATACAAAGAATCTTTAATGGCTACCCTAGCAGGCTCTGAAACCACAACGCCCCCAATGGCATCGCCGCTAAACTGCAAAGCCGAAGCTCCTTTGAGTACCGTAATGCTTCCTGCGGTATTGAGGTCTATATTAGGTGCATGTTCTGCACCCCATTCTTGGTCCTGCTGTCGCACCCCGTTGTTCACAATGGTAATACGGCTACTGTGCAACCCGTTGATTACGGGCTTTACCACTGCATTACCTGTGTTCAATGAGGAAACCCCACTTATAGTCTTTAGTGCATCTCCTAAAGAAGCATTGCTGAAACTTTCAAGGGTTTCAGTCTCAATCCTGTTTTCGAGCAATGTTTCAGTCTTGGTAACATAGCTGGAACCTTTTACTATAATTTGGTTCAATTCTTCCAAATGGTGCTCTAGCCTGAAGGTGCGTGAGGTGTTTTCAGAAATTTCAAAACTAAATGCCCTTGTGGCGCATTCAGGGTGGGAAACCTGTACATTGTATGTGCCAGGACACAAACCTGAAATTGTAAAAGAGCCATCGAGATTGCTTACAACGGCATCTTCGGTTTCAGCAATAATAATAGTGGCTCCAGATAAGGTACTACTATCGTGGAGGTCTATGATCTCACCGGTAAGGGTAAGGTCACAATTTTGTGATATAGCCCCTGTACTGGCCAATGCCAGAAGGAGCATAAAGGGTAATTTCATAGGGGAAAATTAGTTACAATGAATCTATTTCAAATTCTTGTTAACTAATGGGTGGACCGCGTAAAGATCTAGACTGCGGTATGTTATTGAAAACTTGAGAAGTATAATTTTTATTTGGAGTATCATTTGGGATGGGAACAACCTTAAAACCCAGAGGTGTGTGGTCCAAACGAAAAACCGTAGACATAAATATGGTAAGATCACAATCCAGTTCCTGCTCGTGAAGGTGTGTTTCTACATTACCGCAAAAGGTGTGCTCGTGGTCTTCAAAAATATGTGAAAATTGAAGCACAGAGGGAAACACGATAGCTAGCACAAGAAGTTGTGCTACGAAAGAGGATGTTATGTGTTTAATGGTTTCCATTTAGTTTTTCAGTAAAAAACCCAGTTTCATGCTACGGAGCATTTTTTTTTCAAAGTTCCAAAAAAAATGGTACTCACCAAACAACCATCCAAAAAATACCAACAAAACTTGGTATATAGGAAAAATGATCACAATTCTTACGGGCCAATAAATATACCAACCCGCGTCCTTTGTTAGGCCAATAAATTCAGTGAGAGGTCCTGCAAACTTCGCAGAAGTACTGCCGGTAATGGCAAATACTATAAATATTACAGTGAGTTGCCAGTTTGAGGTAATGTTCCAACGTTGTTTAAGCTTTTTCAATTTCTAAGTCCGGGGAATTTTTGGTTGTATGTTCTGGAGAAATACCTGAAATATTGGTATAAAAGGTAATTTACTTCCTTTCCGTAGTGTACATTGGGGTTATAATCTATTTGCTGTGGGTAAAGTTCTCTTGAAAAGCGGTTGTTTAAAACCCTGCGATTGTATTCTGCTACAAAAAAATTGTTCTTTCCTTCTAGGAATCCAATTCCGTAATATTCTTGTGGTGGTTGGGTATTCAAAAAGCGTGGAAAGCCAAGATCTGTAATAATAATTTCGTATTCCAGACTATCGTTTGCAATGCGTATGGGTTCTTCTTCAAAATTCTGTGTTCTCTCTGCCCCAGTATCCATAGCGACCTCTTGGGGAGTACTGCAACCAACCAAGCATAATACAATAATTACCGTTGTGAGAACAACATTTTTCATAGCATATAAATTTACGAAATACTCAATTTAAAAGGATTGTTTTAACTTCATTTAACAAAAAACGCTCCAAAGTACTAATTTGGAGCGTTTATTATATGTGAGAACGTTTAATGTTAATTCCCGAAGAGTCCTCCTAGCAGACCTCCGCCACCTCTTTTGCCTCCCAAAACCATTCCTGCTACGTCATCTATCACACTGCCATCATTGTCACCATCTAAGATAGATTCTATGAGCGATTGTTGTTTTGGTTCCTCAGGCTGGTTGCCACCCCCTAAAAGACCTCCCAACAAATTGCCTATTCCGCTCTGGTCGGACACGCTTTGCTGCTTCTTTTGTTTTCCTAAATAACCCAACACTATGGGTGCGACAACTGTTAAGATTTTCATCACATTGTCTGTATCCACACCTGATTTGTTGGACAGAGCGCTTACTACATTATTTTGAGAGCCCCCCAAAACGTGACCTAAAATTCCAAGGCCATCTTGTTTTGCTTCCTCGTTTACACCACCGCCAAAAAAGCCACCCAGATTGTCGAGGATGCTTCCGTCGTGTTTGTTGTTTAAAGCACCCATAAGTCCTGCAGCACCTTCTGGGGTTTTTGCATTACGCTTCATGGCTCCCATTAAGAGGGGTAGGGCCATAGAGACTACATTTGCTGTTTTATCTGCTGGTTGGTTTGTTTCTTGGCTTACGCCGCCAATGATTTGTTTTCCTAGGTCGCTATTGAGTAATTCTAATATTCCTGACATGTTTTTTGGTTTAAATTGAAGGTTAAGGTACAAAATTCCTACTAAGAAACGGGTTTTAAAATGCTTATAATCTGCTCGGCAAGCTCGGTCCCAATTCTATCCTGTGCTTCGTTAGTGGCGGCACCTATGTGCGGGCTCAAGGAAATTTTACCGTTCATCAATACTTTTATGGCCGGAGTGGGTTCTTCTTCAAAGGTGTCTAGAGCTGCAAAGCGTAGTTTCCCGCGTTCCAGGGCATCTACCAAGGCTACCTCATCTATAACACCACCGCGTGCAGCATTAATGATGGCTGCTCCGTCCTTCATTTTTTCAATTTGTTCTTTTCCAATTATATAATCCTTTTGGGCAGGAACGTGCAAGGTAATAAAGTCGCTATGCTGAATGAGCTGTTCAACAGGTTCAGTTTTAATCTGAAGGGTCACTTGCTGTCCATCGTAGAAATCTAAAGTGATATCTGCCTGTCCAACATATTTATCGCTGGCAATAACCTTCATCCCACAACCAAGTGCGATTTTTGCAACTTCGCGTCCTATACGGCCAAAACCTATAATACCTATGGTTTTGCCACGTAATTCGGCTCCTTTGGCATAGCTCTTTTTCAATTCCTTGAATTTCGAGTCGCCATCCAGGGGCATATTCCTGTTGGCATCGTGCAAGAAGCGAACGCCACCAAACAAGTGTGCGAAAACTAATTCTGCTACGGACGATGAGGACGCTGCGGGTGTATTGATCACGTGAAGCCCTTTTTCACGGGCATATTCCACATCAATATTGTCCATCCCAACACCGCCACGGCCAATCACTTTAAGGCTAGGGCATGCGTCTATGATGTCTTTTCTAACCTTGGTGGCACTACGCACCAAAATTACATCTATGTTGTTTTCGTTTATGTAGTTTATAAGTTGTTCTTGGGCTACTTTGGTAATGATTACCTCAAAACCTTCTTGCTCTAAGGCTTTTATACCACTTTGAGAAATGCCGTCGTTTGCTAGTACTTTCATATGTTATATTTCTTCGCTTTCGCGATTCTATTTGTATAGTTGTTTTATCTTAATTGGTTATGCGTTTTTTTCCAGTTCCTGCATTACTTCAACAAGCACCTGGACGCTTTCTATAGGCATAGCGTTGTACATAGAGGCACGATAACCTCCTACGCTGCGATGGCCGTTCAACCCATTTATATTGGCTTTATTCCACAAGAGATCAAAATTCTCTTTATGGGCATCGTCTTTAAGGTTAAATGTTGCATTCATATTAGAACGATCTTCCTTGTGGGGTACAAAACCTTCGAACAGAGGGTTGCGATCAATTTCGTTATAAAGAAGTTCTGCTTTTTTGTTGTTCAGCTTTTCAATAGCCTTAATACCGCCCAGTTCCTTTAACCATTCCAGGGTAAGCATTGAAACATATACAGGAAAAACCGCTGGTGTATTGAACATACTGTCCTTACCAATATGAACCTTATAGTCCAACATAGAAGGAATTTCACGGGATACTTTCCCTAAAATCTCTTCTTTTACCACTACCAAGGTAGTACCTGCGGGACCCATATTTTTTTGGGCACCTGCGTAGATAAGGTCGAATTTTGAAAAATCCAAGCTTCGTGAAAAGATGTCACTGCTCATATCACACACTAAGGGAACGTTGGAATCTGGAAACGATTTTAGTTGGGTGCCAAAAATAGTGTTGTTGCTGGTGCAGTGAAAATAGTCCACATTTGGAGGGACCGTATAATTTTTTGGTATATAGTTAAAGTTAGCATCCTTGGATGAAGCTACCTCAACCACCTCTCCAAATAGCTTTGCCTCCTTAATAGCTTTACTGGACCAAGTACCCGTGTTGAGGTAGGCGGCTTTTTTTTCCAATAAATTATAGGCTACCATTAAAAATTCCAAACTGGCTCCACCTTGTAAAAATAGTGCCTTGTATCCTTTGTCTTTCAGCCCCAATAGCTCCAGTGACAGTTCTCTGGCACGTTCCATAACTTGTACAAAGGCTTTGCTTCGATGCGATATCTCCAAGAGTGATAGGCCAGAGTTGTCGTAGTCCTTTACCGCTAGGGCTGCATCTTCAAAAACCGACGGTGGCAAAATGCAGGGACCTGCGCTAAAATTGTGTTTTTTCATGGTGGTTGTCTTTTCTATGTGCAAATATCAAAAATATGTACTGTATTGGGCGTTAAATAATTGATAAGTTTCATTTTGATCTTTTAAGGATTGCAGCTTGTTATATTATAGGCTCAGAATAGAAAAGCAACGTATCAGAAACCAGAAATAAGAAACTGTATTGTATCCACCCCATCGGCATAGTCCCAAAGTTCAGGTTTTTGTGCTTCACCAAAGGGAATATGGTTTTCTGAAACGATACACTGTATCTTTTCTTCTGCTGAAGCCAATTGCTCCGAAATCTTTTCAACCGAGGTATACGTCTCATAAAACACCACCGAGATAGGGGAGGAGAAGCCCGTATCCTCCTTCAGTAACAAGAACTCGTTATCCAACAATTTAATAGTACTCATAAGGTACACAGCTTTGTTATAATCGTAATTGTTGATGTATTTATGGTTGTTTATAACGTCCTTCCAAGCAAACATCCCATTAAAGAAGTGGTCCCAATTATAGTCTTCCGGTACATAAATTTTTGAAACATTGCGGCAACCAAGACCAAAATATCTAAAAATATCACCGGCCAGGGCTTCCATTTGCTGTGGAGTTTCCTTGCCATTGATTAGGGCAACGCTATTTCGGTTTTTACGTATAATATGTGGGTATTTACCAAAATACTGCTCAAAATAAAGTGCGGTATTGTCGCTTCCTGTGGCGATCACCGCGTCAAAATCCTCTAGTTTTTTTGTGGTGAGTTCAATCTTGTCTTTAAAACCAGGCTCGATCGCAATTAGATATTTACATACAAACGGCAACAACACCTTGTCGTTTGAGGATAGTTTACCCAATACTGAATGTCCCGACAGCAACACGCACAGAAAGTCATGAAAACCTACCAACGGGATGTTTCCCGCCATTACGATAGCAACTTTTTTACCTGGAGCTGTTTCAGGTATCTCGTATGCTGAAAGCCATTGTTTTAAATTGCTCTCAGTGAGTGCCTCGCCCCAGCTTTTACAGGTGAACCTTAGGTTGTCCTCGGTAAACCAAGTGTTCTGCGCTTTTGCGAGTTGTAGCGTGTGTTCCATTTCAGAAAAAAAGGAATCGTTGTGCGGTAGTGCTTGTTTTTTTTGCGGAGGGTTTTCCCCAAACTGGGAAAAAAAGGCGCCTAATTGTACAAATGCGTTAATTCTTTGTTGTAATTGCATCATTGTTTGGTGTTGCGGGTGTTAGGCATTAAATTTGCGCAAAGTTAGAAAAAGAAATTCCCTATGGCAATTATAATAACAGACGAATGTATTAACTGTGGAGCTTGTGAGCCAGAGTGCCCAAACACCGCAATTTATGAAGGAGCAGACGATTGGCGCTATGCAGATGGAACCGATCTTGACGGTAACGTTGTGTTACCTAGTGGAAAGGAAGTTGAAGCCAACGAAACACAAGAACCCATAAGTGATGAGATTTATTACATTGTACCGGATAAATGTACCGAATGTAAAGGATTTCACGAAGAACCTCAGTGTGCGGCTGTATGTCCTGTAGATTGCTGCGTGCCAGATGATGATAATGTAGAAACTGAAGAGGAATTACTGGGTAAACAAGCATTTATGCACCACGAATAGTTAGATTTTTTTAGTATAGCAAAACACCCGCGATAAGCGGGTGTTTTTTTTGTAGCTACTCTCAATCAACATTGTTATTGATATAGTTGAGCAACTTGAATGTGCAGGGACTGAAATTATTTCATTTTCTCCTTTTTCATTCTTTTCTTCTTCTTCTTCTTCATTTTCATATTGTCATCCATTTTAATTTTATAGACATAATTCATCACGCCATCGTTATCAGGATCGTAACTTTCTACTACAAAATCGCCGTCGGCATTAAAATATCCAAATGAACTCGTTCCGTCTTGTGTATAGATATAATATCCTTTTTGTGATGTGGGATACAATCTAGCAACTCTTTCTTTCTGGCTACGTGTGTCTACTATATAATAACCAGTTTTTTCGGGAACAAACCTATATGAAATACCATCGTTGTAATAGTCAACATTGGTGCTCACCGAGGTGGGTTGCATTTTTGTATTAAAGTTGTGGTAGCTGGTTTTTTTACCAAGAGCAATGTCTGTTTTGGTTTGGGTTTTAATCTCTTTGGTATTTACATCAACACCATCATCATCGGTTACAACTGTCTTTTTAACTGTTTTAACTTCTTTTTCGTTCGTATTTTGTGCAAAACCTACTGTACAAGCAGCTAGTGCAGCAATCATTAGTATCTTTTTCATCTCCGTTTCAATTTTAAATTAATACTGTAAGCAATCTAACGAATTATTGTGTTAAGCCTTAACAATGCTATGGTAAGTGTTTATTAAAATATGTGCTTCTAGGTCCATTTTAATATAATTTAACTTAATCTGGCCCAGTTTAGGCTACCGTTTTCAATATTTTGTACCTTAGTGGTATGCCATATTGGGTACACATTACAATCTGGATAGTCGCTATTTACATAGCGATAAGCATACTGTTATATTATTTGCAGGATTATTTTTTGTTCAAACCCGAGAAACTTCCAAAGGATTTCAAATTTTATTATGAGAATCAAAAAGTTGACGAATACAACTTGAAAACAAAGGATGGAGCTATCATAAATGGACTTCATTTCAAAACCGAGAATCCGCGTGGTATCGTGCTATACCTTAAGGGCAACAGTAAAAGCATGAAGGGCTGGGGTAAATTTGCGGTAGATTTTACCCGTCACGGCTACGATGTGATTATGGTAGATTACCGGGGCTTTGGCAAAAGTATAGGAAAGCGAACTCAAGAAAACATGAAAAAGGACCTGCAATATGTGTATAACAAGATCCGGGAGCGAGTGCCTGAGCGTTACATTATTTTATACGGTAGGTCCCTGGGTTCTGGTTTTGCCACAAAACTGGCCTCGATGAACCACCCCAGAAAGCTCATTCTGGATGCACCCTACTATAGTTTGCTTAAGGTGACAAGCCGCTATATGGCATTTATGCCACTTTCAATTTTGTTGAAATATCCCATGCCCACCTATAAATGGATTAAGTACGTACGTTGCCCCATACACATTATACACGGAACCAACGACAAGTTAATTCCTTTTAAGAGCAGTGTAAAACTGTCTAAGATCAATCCATCACAAACTCGTTTGTGGCCTGTAATTGGGGGCGGCCATAAAAACTTGAATAATTTTGAATCGTATCATGAAATGTTGGGACAGATTATTAATTTTGAAGACGAAAAAATAGATTTGTCCACTACGAGCTATACCGTAAAACACAGTTCGAAAAAAGCAAATTGAAGTTTTTGTTAAGATGAAAAAATTATTGAAACTTTTATTGGTCCTGGTTACCTTGGTGGTGGCTGCAGTTGGGTTGTTATATGCATTCCAGGAAAAAATCATATTTCTTTCTGAAGAATTACCTCAAGAGCACAACTTTACCTTTAAGGATTCACAATCTTTTGAAGAAATTGTTCTACACACCAATGATGGCGCCAAGCTACATGGTATTCATTTTAAAGCTGAAAAAACCAGGGGGCTCGTACTATATTACCACGGTAATGCAGGGAATCTTGCTAAATGGGGGGCCATTGCGCCACGGTTCACAAAATACGGGTATGATGTATTGATGATGGATTATAGGGGCTATGGAAAAAGCAGTGGCGAACGTAGTGAAGCACAATTGTACGAAGATGCTATGGCCTTTTTTAGCAAAGCTAAAGAGTTGGTACCCGAAGGGAAGATAATTGTGTATGGTAGATCTTTGGGTACGACCTTCGCAACCTATGTTGCCTCAAAAAACAGCCCAAGAAAACTCATATTGGAATCTCCCTTTTACAGCTTGGAGAAGTTGGCCAAAAACAGATACCCGTACTTGCCCATTGAAAAACTCTTGAAGTATAAATTTGAGACAGCTAACTACATTGTACAGGTTTCCTGTCCCATCACCATCATACACGGTGCCGATGACGGAATTGTGCCTTACAAGGAAGCAGAGCAACTATATAACGTAATACCAGAACAACAGCGCACATTGGTTACCATAAAAAATGGTAAGCACAATAACCTTGGTTCTTTCCAAGAGTATTGGCTTACCATCCACAAAATGTTCTCGTATTAAGGAGTGGTTTAGTTTCCGCCTTCGTTCTCTTCTACTTCTTTTTCTTCTTTTTCTTTCTGAAGTTTCTCCTTACGGGAATTGTACGCTTTTCTTTGCTTCTCTATTTGCTTTTGGCGTTTTAGCTTGTCTTTTTCGCTAATCTCCTTAGTTACCAAACCTTGTTTCTTGGCACGCTCTATCAGGGCTTGCCTTTTCTTTTCAATCTTTGCTGCCCGATCTTCCTTCATCTTTGCGATGGCGGCTTCGGCCTCTTCGTCTTTCGTTAATGTTTTAGAGGCCACATCTGCATCGGTTTTGGCTCCCACGGTAGTTTCGGTGGCATTAGCTTTATCTGCTGAGATGGTTTCCTGAGCATATAAGCCATAGGTAGAAAATAATAGTGCGGTAAGTGTGAGGGTAAAATGTTTCATCATTACTATTTTGATTATGTATGTAAACGTACATTAATTTTGGCTATAAAAAAAATCCTCGGTAATGTACCGAGGATTTTCCTGAGTCGCCTAAAGGCTACTGTATTCCATCACCATCTGGGTCTTTCTTCAACTTTGCCATACCTTTTGGACGGGACTCTAGCTCTTTTCTTCTTTTTTCAAGTTCTGCCATCATTTCCTTTTTCTTTTGCTCCATAGCCATCTTTTCCTCTCTGGCTCTTTGGGCCATCATTTCCTTGGATTTTTCCAAATCCATCTGTTGGGCCTGTTTTTTCTGCTTTACTACCATTTTGTTGGCAGCATTCTCATCGGTAGTAGATTGCACCACCTGGGTTCTATCTGCATCAAGCTTTTTTACTTTTTTAGCTTGGTCCTGCATATCGTTACCTTCCACTTCAATTACGTCAATCTCGGCATCTACGTCTTCAACAACTTTGGTGGTCACATTCTCATCGTCTGTTACACGTACTTTCTTAACGGTTGTTTTTTTCTGTACGTCCTTTTGTACCTGTGCAGTCAATGTTGCTGAGAACAGTACTGCAACACAAAGGAAGCTGATAGTATTTTTCATAATTAGGCTATTTTTAAAGTTACACTATCAAAGTTACGTCAAGGCGTGTTAAATTACTCCCAACGAGACCTCAAAGTTTTCCTATAATTTTTGAACCTGGCCTTGTACATTAAAACAGATGTATACCGTATATTTGCGCCCAAAACAAGCTACAAAGCACCTTAAAATATAGTTCGCATGAAAGCAGGTATCGTAGGATTGCCCAATGTTGGAAAATCTACCCTTTTTAATTGTTTGTCCAACGCCAAGGCACAGAGCGCAAACTTCCCGTTTTGTACCATTGAGCCCAATATAGGCGTGGTGAACGTTCCGGACAACCGTTTGTTGAAACTGGAGGAACTCGTTAACCCCGAAAAAGTGATTCCCGCTACCGTAGAGATCGTGGATATCGCAGGACTGGTTAAGGG
This sequence comes from Marinirhabdus gelatinilytica, assembly GCF_003353425.1. Taxonomy (GTDB): domain Bacteria; phylum Bacteroidota; class Bacteroidia; order Flavobacteriales; family Flavobacteriaceae; genus Marinirhabdus; species Marinirhabdus gelatinilytica. Next base: position 208,859 of record NZ_QRAO01000003.1, on the reverse strand, counting down.
AGCCAGTAAAGGAGAAGGATTGGGGAACCAATTTCTTGGAAATATAAGAGAGACAGATGCTATCCTGCACGTACTGCGTTGTTTCGATAATGATAATGTAGTACACGTAGATGGTAGTGTAGACCCCATACGTGATAAAGAGACAATAGATATTGAACTACAGCTGAAAGACCTCGAAACCACTGAAAAAAAACTAGACAAAGTAAAAAGAGCTGCCAGGACGGGAAACAAAGAGGCCCAAAAGGAAGAAGCTGTTTTGTTGAAAATAAAAGAAGGTCTTGAACAAGGTATCTCGGTTCGTGCTATCACTATTGCTGAAGATGACAGGGAAGAATTTGTAAGACCCTTGCAATACATAACCGATAAGCCCGTCATGTACATTTGTAATGTAGATGAAGATGCCGCTGCTGCAGGGAACGTCTATGTAGATAAAGTAAAGGAAGCCGTAGCAAGCGAAGATGCCGAAGTGATCATCCTGGCCGTAGGTACCGAAGCAGATATAACCGAACTGGAAACCTTCGAAGAGCGCCAGATGTTCCTTGAAGATCTTGGGCTGGAAGAGCCAGGCTCTGCAAAGCTTATTCGGGGAGCCTATAAGTTATTGAACCTGCAAACCTACTTTACCGCTGGCGAAAAAGAAGTGCGTGCCTGGACTATTCCAGTAGGCGCTACAGCTCCACAAGCCGCTGGCGTGATACATACCGATTTTGAGAAGGGCTTTATTCGAGCCGAGGTAATTAAATATAGTGATTACGTACAGTACGGTAGCGAAGCCAAAGTTAAGGAAGCCGGCAAAATTGGCGTAGAGGGTAAAGAGTACATCGTACAAGATGGCGATGTGATGCACTTTAGGTTTAATGTGTAGTTGGTAGTAGGTAGTTGGTAGACGATAGGACATTACTTCGTACCTTGTAGCTCAAGAGCTGCTTTGCGCGCTTTTTTTGATTCCAAAATAACACGCTGCGCCGGTACGATTATGCAAAAGACTTGTTCGCATAATTACATTGCTATAAACACAAAACCCTTTCAACTTATTAAAGAGAAAGGATTTATTGTCTTTTGAGCTTTTAAAAATACTCTAAAATTTCAGCGAGAGCGCCATTGCGGTATATTCGTCCCCCAAATACGTTCTACCACCTGTTGGGTAAATGGACAATCCGTCATTATTTTTCTTTTTGTGAAGTTCAGGGACTAGGATCCCAACACCAGCACCCAGCGCATAGCCCAGTAGTACATCGGTAAGAAAATGCTGTCCGGCCTGTATTCTAAAATAACCCACAGCGGCAGGAGGAATGGCAGCTCCGGTCCAGACCCAAAATTTTGCATTGGACTCCGGGTGTACATCACTATACACCTTGGCCATAAAGAAAGTCGAGGACGCCGTTGCTGCAACATGGCCCGAATAAAAAGAGCGCTGGCCGTTGCCACTCATCCTTCTGTCTATACCAGTGGTACCACTATCGTCATATACATAGGGTCTGCTTCTGTTCACAAGACCCGCTGTAATTGTATACATTGCGGCAGTTGTGGATAAACTTTCCAAATACATACCTAGATAAATACCCGTGTGGTCGTTTATCTCGTCATTGAAAAGCATTGCAAACGGTGCTGCAAACGAGATGGCAAAAGGAATATCGCTTATCTTATTGGCATCTTCGTCATGGTTTCCTGCGGCCCATCTGTCGAAAAAGTTTATCTTATCGATCTCACCTTCAAGGTTGTTCTGTATGCGCATAAACTCATCAGGGTCTATATCGTCTTTGTTCTGTATCAATAAAAATCCCCCTGCACTTCCAGCAAGGGCAGTACCGGTCCAAATACCATCTGTGGTCCAGTCCCACTCATAGGGGGTTTCAGCTTTTTGGGCGTTTGAAATTGTAATTGAAATTAGGGCGAGGGTAAGTAATAGTTGTTTTTTCATACTAGCGAAAATATAAGATATGATACTTCGCTGACTATACATTAACAATTTATTAAGCGAGTTTTGCTGAAATTTTTTGAAAATGGATTGCTGTAAGTATCCATATTTCAATTTTCTTAACAATTTCTGTCGCTCAATTGTTAATTACTTTCAAGAATTAGGGTTTTTCAATTTAAGCCGAAACCCTATATTTAACGCTTATTCAGCAGATTTTTATGGCAGAAACAAATTATACCGAAGACAACATACGCTCGCTCGATTGGAAAGAGCATATACGTATGCGTCCCGGAATGTATATTGGTAAATTGGGAGATGGTTCCTCCCCAGACGATGGTATCTATATTTTGTTGAAAGAAGTTATCGACAACTGTATCGACGAGTTTGTGATGGGTGCCGGAAAAACCATCGAGATCAAGATAAAAGATAAGGAAGTGAAGGTGCGTGACTATGGCCGTGGTATCCCATTGGGCAAGGTCGTGGACGTAGTTTCCAAGATGAACACAGGGGGAAAGTACGACAGCCGGGCCTTTAAGAAATCGGTTGGGTTGAACGGGGTAGGTACCAAGGCGGTAAATGCACTTTCTGCTTCGTTTAAGGTAGAGTCGGTTCGCGATGGGCAACAAAAAGCCGCTCGTTTTGAACTGGGAGAGCTGGTGGAAGATCCTAATGTGGAAAACACCACCAAACGAAAAGGGACCAAGGTTACTTTTGTGCCGGACGATACTATTTTCAAGAACTACAAGTTCCGAAGCGAATATGTGGAAAAAATGCTCCGCAACTACGTATACCTAAACCCAGGGCTTACCATAGACTTTAACGGCGAAAAGTTTGTTTCCGAAAACGGATTGAAAGATTTGCTCGAGGACGACATGAACAAGGACGATATGTTGTATCCCGTGGTTCATTTACGAGGAGACGATATTGAGGTAGCCATCACACATTCCAAGACCCAGTACAGTGAGAGCTATTATAGCTTTGTAAACGGACAGAACACCACCCAGGGAGGAACACACCTCTCAGCATTTCGGGAAGCTTTGGTAAAAACCGTTCGGGAGCATTTTGGAAAGAATTACGATGCGAGCGATATTCGTAAATCAATCGTGGCGGCTATAAGCATCAAGGTCATGGAGCCTGTTTTCGAGAGCCAGACCAAGACCAAATTGGGCTCTACCGATATGGGGGGCGATCTGCCCACCGTACGCACCTACATAAACGATTTTGTGAAGACCCATCTGGACAACTACCTACACAAGAACCCAGAGGTGGCTGAGAAACTCCAGAAGAAAATCCTTACTGCCGAACGGGAGCGCAAGGAGCTCTCTGGAATTCGTAAATTGGCAAAAGACCGAGCTAAAAAGGCCAACCTGCACAACAAGAAACTACGGGATTGCCGTATCCACTTTGGCGATAACAAAAAGGAGCGTTATCTGGAAACTACCCTTTTTATCACCGAGGGAGACAGTGCGAGTGGTAGTATTACCAAGAGCCGGGATGTAAATACACAGGCTGTTTTCAGTTTAAAGGGAAAACCGCTCAACAGCTACGGACTTTCAAAGAAGATAGTGTACGAGAATGAAGAGTTTAACCTTTTACAAGCGGCACTTAATATTGAGGAATCCCTCGAAGACTTGCGTTACAACAATATCGTGATCGCTACCGATGCCGATGTAGACGGGATGCACATCCGCCTATTGCTCATAACATTCTTCCTGCAGTTTTTTCCTGAATTGATCAAGGAAGGCCACCTGTATATCCTGCAAACGCCGCTCTTCCGGGTACGGAACAAAAAAGAGACCATTTACTGTTACAGCGAAGAAGAACGCCGTGATGCCATAGAAAAATTGAAGCCGAAACCAGAAATCACCAGATTTAAAGGATTGGGTGAAATCTCTCCGGACGAGTTTGTGCATTTTATAGGTGAGGATATTCGTCTGGATCCTGTGATGCTGGACAAACAAATGAGTATTGAGGAAATGCTGAGCTTTTATATGGGCAAGAACACCCCCGATAGGCAAAAGTTTATTATTGAGAACTTGAAAGTGGAACTGGATGCGGTGGAGGAGTGATGGTTTATTATTATTTTGGAATTAAAAAAACAATTGTTTTGGGTTCTATGAAGAAAATAGGTTTAATTACAACCCTAGTTATTTTATTGATTTCCTGTAAAACTAAAAAATCTTGGGATAAAAGATTCGGTGCTTTAAACAGAACATCTGTATCAGAAGAAAAAATTGAAGATTACAAATTGTTCTTAGAAGATTATTTTATGGATTGTAATATTTCAGAAACACATGATATTCAGTTCAGTAAAAAGCTTAAAAATTTGACTTCAGAAAACGGATATAAGAGCTGCAGGGGTATGACAAGTGATATTGGAAACTTAAATTCTATATTTCTTGAAGAATTGAGAGGAGACGGTCATTCTTATATTGTCTATAGATATAAAGCACAATTTGAAGCAAGGCCATATTTTTCTGAAATACGACTCGTTGAAAGATTTGATGGAGAATTAATTTCTTTAATTCTCAGGAAGAAATGGTATGAAACAATGGATAACATAACATCAAAATAAATATTTAAATAATTCAATAGCCCCTTCGACTTGTCTCTGTTGAACGAGGCACGAGAGAGAAACACACTAAGGGATCATTTTCCTAGAAAGCGATCTAGTCCTAAAAATTTTATAGAATACATGAGTGACCAACTCGAAAATAACGAAAACGAAGAAAACCTAAACCCCGAAGACATCCACCACCAAGATGTGGAAGGAGGCGAAGTGGAAGAGGTAGATACAGGCGAGACCATTACCCGTGTTACAGGGATGTACCGTGAGTGGTTTCTGGATTACGCCAGCTATGTAATCCTGGAACGGGCCGTACCCGCTATTGAGGATGGTTTTAAACCCGTACAGCGCCGTATTATGCACTCCATGAAAGATCTGGACGATGGCCGTTACAACAAGGTGGCAAACATTGTGGGGCATACCATGCAGTACCACCCCCACGGGGATGCCAGCATTGCAGACGCCATGGTGCAGATAGGGCAAAAGGATTTGTTGATAGACACCCAAGGAAACTGGGGAAATATCTTAACGGGCGACCGTGCAGCAGCCTCCCGATACATCGAGGCGCGCCTATCTAAATTTGCGCTGGATGTAGTCTATAACCCTAAGATTACCGAGTGGCAAGCTAGTTACGACGGTCGTAGGAAGGAACCTATCAACCTACCCGTAATGTTCCCAATGCTCTTGGCACAGGGGGGCGAGGGGATTGCCGTGGGTCTTTCCACAAAAATATTACCGCATAATTTTATTGAGTTGATAGACGCTTCCATCAAACATCTGCAGGGAAAGCGTTTTACCCTTTATCCAGATTTCCCAACGGGCGGAATGGTTGACGTAACAGACTACAACGACGGGCTACGTGGTGGGAAGATTCGAAGCAGAGCGCGTATCTTACAGCATGATAAAAACACCTTGGTAATTCGGGAGATTCCGTTTACAACGACCACTTCATCCCTGATAGACTCTATCCTAAAAGCGAATGACAAGGGGAAGATAAAAATCAAGAAGATTGAAGACAATACAGCCGCAGAGGTTGAGATATTGATACATATCCCTTCGGGAATATCCCCAGATAAGACCATTGATGCACTATACGCTTTTACCAATTGCGAGACCTCAATCTCTCCGTTGGGCTGTGTGATAGAGGACAATAAGCCATTATTTATTGGCGTTTCGGAGATGTTGCGCCGTTCTACCGATAGAACTGTTGAGTTGCTGAAAAGCGAGCTGGAGATACAATTGGGAGAGTTTGAGAACCAATGGCACTACGCCTCTTTGGAGCGAATCTTCATTGAAAACCGAATTTATCGCGATATTGAGGAGGAGGAAACATGGGAAGGTGTTATTGCGGCCATTGACAAAGGTTTGAAGCCCCACACGGGCCACTTAAAACGTGAAGTTACCGAAGAGGATATCGTGCGTTTAACAGAGATACGCATCAAGCGTATTTCAAAATTCGATATAGATAAAGCACAACAAAAAATCGATGCGCTGGAAGATCAGATTGCGCAGGTGAAACACCATCTGGCGAACTTGATCGAGTATGCCATAGACTATTTTAAAAGGCTGAAAAAAGATTATGGAGAGGGAAAAGAACGCCAAGCAGAGATTAAGGTGTTTGACGATATTGAGGCTACCAAGGTAGTAATCCGTAACACAAAACTGTATGTTAACCGTGATGAAGGCTTTATTGGTACCAGTTTAAGACGTGATGAGTACGTAACAGATTGTAGCGATATAGACGATATCATCTGTTTTACCCAAGAGGGAAAGATGATGGTGACCAAGGTAGACAGCAAGACCTTTATAGGCAAAGGGATTATCCACGTTGCTGTGTGGAAAAAGAAGGACAAGCGTACCACCTACAATATGATTTATAAAGACGGCCCTCGTGGTGCTACCTATGTTAAGCGCTTTAACGTAACGTCCATGACGCGCGATAGGGAGTACGATATGACGGCCGGCACCAAAGGCAGCAAAGTACTTTATTTTTCAGCAAACCCGAACGGGGAGGCAGAAGTGGTTACCATTCTCTTGCGCCAGAGCGGAAGCATTAAAAAACTGAAATGGGACCTCGACTTTGCCGATCAATTGATTAAGGGACGAAATTCAAAAGGTAATATCGTGACCAAATATGCCGTAAAGCGGGTAGAACTGAAGGAAAAAGGACTCTCTACCCTAAAACCCCGAAAAATTTGGTTTGACGATACGGTACAACGATTGAACCTTGAGGGCAGGGGCGAACTGCTGGGAGAATTTAAATCCCACGAACGCTTGCTCATCATTAATCAAAAAGGTATCGCAAAGACAGTAGTTCCCGAAATTACCCTTCGGTTTGATGAGGATATGATCGTGCTGGAAAAATGGGATCCTAAAAAACCGCTTTCGGCCATTTATTGGGAAGGTGAGAAAGAGCTGTTCTATGTAAAACGTTTTTTGATCGAAAATCCAGACAAAGAAGAACTCATAATAACCGATCACCCAAAATCCTACCTAGAACGAATTTTTACCGAGCATAGGCCACAAGCCGAAGTAGTTTTTGTGAAAGAACGCGGAAAAGAAAGAAAGGAAAATCTGGAAGTAAGCCTAGAAGAATTTATTTCGGTGAAAGGCATCACAGCCATGGGGAATCAACTGACTAAAGATAAGGTACTGGAGATAAACGCTTTGGCAGCATTGCCTTACGAGGCTTCCGAAGAAAAGAAAACCGAAGACCTGGATGTTATAGACGAAGAAGAAGTTAAAAACGATACTGAAGCAACTTCTGCTAAAAACCCAGATACAAAAGTACCCCCAACAAAGGATAATGGCGAGCAGGGCTCCCTGTTCGATTAGCGTATGAAAAGCTTTATTAAAGAATTTAAGAATTTTGCAGTAAAGGGTAACATGATCGATATGGCGGTAGGTATCATCATTGGTACCGCCTTCAACAATGTAGTGAACACCTTGGTTAAGAAAGTGGTTATGCCGCCCTTATCACTGCTCACAGATGATGTTAACTTAAACGAACGCAAATACATCCTGCGCGAAGCTGCAGAAGATGTCCAAGAAGTTGCTATTGGCTATGGAGAATTGATCGAGGTACTCATCGATTTTTTGGTCATCGCCCTCACCATTTTTGTAGTGATTAAAGGCATCAATCGTTTTAAGAAAAAAGCCGAGGACCCCAAGAACAAAACCGTGGAAACCCCAAAGAACATCGAGCTGCTCTCCAATATCGAACGTTTGATGCAAGAACAGAATGCGCTGTTAAAGAAAAAGAAACCTTAGTGGAAATACGTAAAGATTATTGTGAAAGAAAAATCATTTGTCATTCCGGAGGGCGTAGAAGGAGGAATCTTAATTCTCTTGCAATGTAAATTCTGAACTTTTTTTTCGTTAGGCCGTCAAATCAGTTTTTGGGACGAATTAAAAAACTGTTTTCCTTAAATTTACAATACCAACTTAAAACAATGCCACACGGAAGTCTCAATGCTTTTAAAGCTACGTTAGCAAGAAAAAAAGCACGTGATAGAAAAAAGAAGAGTCTTTTCGATACTAAAACTGAAGGACATAATCATTCAACCGAAAAAACCGAATACAATTTCCCAAAAGTTTCCGAAGAAGAACTTGAAGAAATAAAAGAAGGAATTAGGAGAAAATTTAAAAACCGAAGAAGAAAAAACCTCGTGGTTACATTGTTTTTTTTTCTCCTCTTTATTTTTTTGTTTTTATGTTTGCTTGTATTGGTACCGTAAGATTGATTAATACATCATTACATCTTAAAAGTCCTAACATACAATTGTTCCACCTCTTTCCGTGCCCAATCTGTTTTCCGAAGGAATTTCAAACTGGAATTAATCGAAGGGTTCACCACAAAACTGTTTATACGTACCTGTTCGCCCAGCGCTTCCCAGCCGTAGTGTGCTACCAGCTCGGTAACAATGGTTTTTAGGGTAATGCCGTGCAACGGGTTATTGGGTTGGGTCTTGGGTTTTATTTTTTTCTGAAATATCCCGAACAATTCACTACCCTGTCTCGAGGGAATAGAGTTGTAGCTTGGCTCCAGCGTTAAGATTTCAAAATGCGGGCTGAGGTATTTCCGGTATTCGGTTTCTGAAGCACCATAAGGCCGTAGTTCAGAATCTTGGGTTGCTGTGTTTTCAAATAATACAGCAACAAGCTTTCCTTTTGGGACCAGGAGGGAGGCCATCTTGGTAGCGTATTTCACCCGCGTCATTGGGTCTGGCTCAAAAGAACAGAAAAATGTTTGTTCTATAATAAGGTCGTATGTTCCTTTGTGCTTAAAAAAATCCTGTTGGTGTATGTGTTGTTCAGGGAACGAAGGATTCCTTTTTTTGAAGTTTGAAAGGGGGATCTCAGAAATATCAAGGATGTGAACGTTTTTAAAACCCTTGCTGTGCAGATATTCAGCTTCGTAGGCATTTCCTGCACCGGGGATTAGGATCTTTAGGTTTTTTTGCGTTACTTGTTCAAAATAGGCAATGAGCGGCCCGGTCGCTTCACCCACGTCCCAACCCGTATCACCGTCTTTATAGCGCTGTGTCCAGTATTCTTGATCGTTTTTACCCATAATATTTTAGTTCTATTTCAGTTTTCGGCTTTCAGTTTTTATTTCGAAGCCCTTCATATACCACGATACTTACTGCATTGGCTAGATTGATACTGCGTATATGCTCGCTATGGATAGGGATTTTATAGGTTCGGTGTGAATTTTTTTCTAAAATTTCTGCTGAAAGTCCCACCGATTCTTTCCCGAAGATTAAAAATAGATCCTCCTCGAAGGGGATGTCCCAAAAACTTTGGGAACCGTGGCTGGAGAGGAAAGCCATTTTTTTGTCGCCGTGTTTGCTTAAAAACTCTGTGACCGACTCATACACCGTGAGCTGTACGTGTTTCCAATAGTCCAGCCCCGACCGTTTTACCCGAGAATCGTCAATATCGAACCCCAATGGTTTTACAAGATGCAAATGGCAACCAGAGGCAAGGCTCAATCGCCCAATATTCCCTGTGTTGTTCGGTATTTCTGGCTCAATGAGGACTATGTGGTAGGGCATTATCTCAATATTCTCTTTAGGCCGTTAAAGAGCGCTTTCTCGGTAGCAGAAAAGGTTCCGTCCGCCAGAAAAAGCTGTTTTATCTCAGCAATTAGCCTCTCGGTATCGTTTTTGGTATATCCCAACCTTTCCAAGGTATGGTTTATTTTTTCGATAGCTTGATAGTCGTTGTCTTTTTCAAACTCTCTACGTATCGCTACAAAGTCCTTGTCGTTCACGTAGGTATTGATCAATTCTTGCTCTTCCCAGCTTTTGTCATTGTCTATCGTGGCACAATAGAGCAGGATATAGGCTTTAAATTCGTTTTCGGTCCAAGTGGTTCTCATAGTGTGGGATTTTCGGGTTCGTCAATTTTCTCGGGATGTGTGGTCACAATACCACTGGTCGTCTTGCGGTAGCGCATGTTCAGGAATTCTATGAACAACGAGAATGCAATGGTAAAGTATAAATAGCCCTTGGGAATAGTTCCTACTTCGGCACCAAAGATAACGATGTGCGAGAGGTGGGCACCTTCGGCAATAAGCATAAAACCTATCAAAATTAAAAAGGAGAGTCCCAAGAGTTGCACGGTAGGGTGCTTGTTCACAAAACGTCCCACGGGGTTTGCAAATACCATCATAATTATTACTGAAACTACCACGGCAATCACCATTATCACGAGCGCATCGTTAGGATCGTCACTCAGGCCATTGGTCATTCCCACAGCTGTTAAAATAGAGTCGAAAGAAAACACGATATTAATTAGCGCTATTTGTGTAATAGCCTTCGTGAGCGTGGTTTTTCTACCCCTGGCCACAACGCGTTCGTCATGCCCTTTGTCCTCCACCTTTTCATGGATCTCGCTGGTACTTTTGTACAGTAAAAAGATACCTCCTGCTATGAGTATGAGCCCTTGTCCACTTATCCCAGCTTGCATCCAAGAAGTATTTATGTGCCAAAAAGGGGCTTCCATAGCCACCAGCCACGAAATCCCAAAAAGGAGTACAATACGTATCAACATAGCCATAAACAGCCCGATGTTGGTTGCTTTCTTTTGGTGTTCCTTAGGTAGTTTGCTGGATGCCAGAGATATAAATATAATATTGTCTATCCCTAGGACAATTTCCAAAAACGTAAGTGTTAACAGTGCAACGAGGGCATCTGGCGAGGTAAGTATTTCGAACATTTTTTATGGTTAATTGGCGAGTTAGTAATTTAATTGATCAGTTTTTTTTGCTCCTGCTTGTGGCATCACTTATTTTTCCAGCCGTTCCTCTTTCCTTTCGTGTTTCTCCCACGATATTATACTCAAAGGTATAGCTGTCTCCATCGGTAGCTAGAATTTTCATGTGTATGGCGCGCTTTTCAGCTTGGTTCTTAGGGTTTTTCTTGGTGACCACGTACTCGCAGTTGTTAATCCAGCGAATATAGGACGTGTCTGCCTTTCCTCTAAAGTAATCAATTTCTATGGAATCGTTGCGAACAAAAGTAGTTTTGGTAAGTTCGGTGCCCACCAGCGCCTCAAACTCAAAGGTGCCCGTTTTAAAATGGGCACAGTTTCTTTCGGTATTATAGCAGCCTGTAAGGATTGTGGCAAGTAGCATGAACGCCAAAAAAGGATAGAAAGTTTTCATACTGCGAATTTCTGAAATTTTAGGTAACCTTAGGGCAGGTATTCCTTAAAAGTTCCATCGGCATAAAAAATCACGATGCGATCTATGCTATTGGAACCGGAATTTGAAGATGGTAGTATGCCGTGTTCCACTTTTGGAACTTCAGTTTTTGGTGCACCCGTATTTTCTGGCGTTTCTTTTTGGGGTGTTACGGTCTCGATTTTTGGGGTAGAAGGGAAGCTGCCTTTCCCGTTCAAAAGCCAATACAAATTCACTTCTTCAAAAGTTTGTACCACCTTCATCACAAACTCCAAACTAGGTTTGTTTCTACCGGAAATCAAGTGTGAGATGGTAGAGCGGTTAAAGTCTATTTTTTCTGAAAATGCAGTAGCGGACAACCCGTAATAATCGAGTATTTTTTCGAGCCTTTTTGAAAAATCCGCGCTGTTTACCATTGTAACAAGATATTTGTTATCCTAACGGTTACAAAAGTAACATATTGTAGATTATGCTACAAAATTGTTCGCTTTTATTTAATAAATAATTAAAGTTTCAATTTAGTAAAAACATTTTAAACAACTGAAAATAAATTAATTACTACATAATTTTACTTTTAGGCCTTTTTTGGGAGTTTACGAACTGCCGAAATGTTTAGCACAGCCAACAAAACCAATAAAAACTAATGTTTACAATTGTAAACAAAGCAATAGTTACCTTTGTGATTCTATTTTGAATGATGAAAAAACTCCTGAAGGATTATTCCTCTTTTTTTGAAGCTGAACTAACGGGTAGATACATTACTTTGAACCATATTTCTCCCTTGCTGGAGCGGTATAAAAACGTGTTCAAAATTTCCAAGATTGGCAGCTCACAACTGGGAAAGGATATACCCATGATCACGGTGGGACATGGAAAAAAAAATGTTTTGGGATGGTCCCAGATGCATGGAAACGAATCGACAACCACCAAGGCTGTTTTCGACTTTCTAAAACTCGTGGCCGATAAGAAGTTGTTACGAGATGAAATTTCAACTTTCCTGGAAACCTACACATTTCACATCATTCCTATTTTAAATCCTGATGGAGCAGAAAAATACACCCGAGAAAATGCAAAAGCGGTAGACCTTAACCGTGATGCCCAAGAACTATCACAGCCGGAAAGCAAGGTTTTGAGAAAGATTTTTGACAATATTGCCCCAGATCTTTGTCTTAATCTGCACGACCAGCGTACTATTTATGGTTTTAAGGATGGAAAAACGGCTACTGTGTCTTTTCTGTCGCCTGCAGCAAACAAGAAACGAACAATCACTCCCGCAAGGCGTAAGGCAATGGATTTGATCGAGAAAATGGCCACTACGCTACAAACGCTCATCCCGGGCCACATAGGTCGTTACGATGATACCTTTAATCCTAATTGTGTTGGCGATAGTTTCCAGATGCGCGGTGTACCTACTATATTGTTCGAGGCGGGCCACTATCCTAACGATTACGTTAGGGAACATACCCGGGCATATATTTGTGTGGCACTGCTGGCACTTTTTGATATCATTAAAGAAACTGGAGGTACTTCGATTGCATATAGGGGTATTCCGGAAAACAAAAAGAACTTTAAAGACTTGATTATTAGAAACGTAAGTGTTCCAGAAATGTCAAAACCAACTTCAGTGGCGTTTCAGTATCAGGAAATAGTAACTGATGGTGCAATAAAATTTGTGTTGTGTGTAGATGAAATTGCTGCCCTGAAAAACTATTACGGACATAAGGAGGTGGATGTGGATGGTGCTGAAATTTTGGTAAATTCTCAAGAAAAATATCGAGTGGGTGATAAAGTTTCAGAAATATTCAATAAAAAAGATAATTTGGTGTTATTTATTAACAAGGATTAACTCCTTTTAAGGCTGAAAAACTATATTTTTGCACCCCAAACAACTTAAAACAACTATGGCAAAATTTAAACTCGACGATACAGACCATAGCATACTTGATATGCTTATAGATAACACCCGTACCCCTTTTACCGATATTGCAAAAAAACTGAGCATTTCCGCAGGAACGGTCCATGTTCGTGTAAAAAAAATGGAAGAGGCCGGTATTATTACGGGTTCATCCCTTCGTGTTGATTATAAGAAATTGGGATACTCCTTTATAGCGTATGTGGGAGTGTTTCTCCATAAAACCTCACAAACCCAGTTTGTGCTGGAGCGTATTAGTGAGATACCTTATGTAACCGTGGCGCACGTGACTACCGGCAAATTCAATATCTTTTGTAAGATACGGGCTAAGGACACAACACAGGCCAAGGACATTATTTATCGTATAGACGATATAGAAGGTGTTACAAGGACTGAAACGATGATCTCGCTAGAAGAAAGCATTAACGACAAAAAACGATTGATGCATTCTATCTTTCAGGATATTTAATGAAACTATACTCATCAAAAAAAAGCCGAAAACAGTAACGTTTTGGGCTTTTTTCTTTTTCCAGCTTTTTTAAAACTTGGCAGTTAGCCTAACATTAAACACTCTGGGTGATAAAAAGTTAGGAATGCTGTATTGTGTCTTGGTGTACACATCGCGTACAAATGTGTTGGTGATAGAGTTTCTTACATCAAATATATTGAAAATCTCCGCACCTATGCTAAGCTCTTTAAAAGGTTTTAAGATTCCTGAATCTTTCTGCTTCTTATCATGCACCAATACATAGGAAACTCCTAAGTCTGCACGCTTATAGTCCGGAAGACGTGTCTGGAAGTCGTAGGGGTCTGCATAGCTTGGGGAACCGCCAGGGAGGCCGGTTTGGTACACAAGGTTCAAATACATCTTTAGGTCTGGAATTATCTTTACGTAATCCTGGAATAGTACCGCAAACTTTAAGCGTTGGTCCGTGGGTCTAAAGATATAGCCACGGTCATCTATGTTCTCTTCGGTTTTAAGGTACCCAAAGCTCACCCAGCTCTCCGTGCCGGGAACAAACTCTCCTGCTAGGCGCATATCCAGTCCATAGGCATACGCCACGGCATTGTTTCTTGCTCTGTAGCGTATACGCACATTCTCTAGGGTATAAGGGTTTACATTCGTTAAATCTTTGTAGTACACTTCGCTGTTTAAGGTGAAGGGTCTGTCCCAAAGATTGAAGCTATAATCGTTGCCCAATACTATGTGTATAGATTGCTGTGCTTTTACACCTGGACGTACGGTACCCGTAGAGTCACGCAGCTCTCGATAAAATGGTGGCTGGTGGTAAAATCCTCCAGATAGCCTAAAGAGCATATCCATTTCCCAGTCTGGTTTTAAAGAAATTTGTGCTCGCGGACTTACTACGGTTTGGGTAACGCTTTCTATACCGTCTCCGCTCACGGTCCAGTTTTGTGATCGTACCCCGGCATTCAGCCATAGGTCGTTACTTCCCAAGGTGGTTGCCTTGCTCCATTGCACAAATCCCGAAAAGCGGTCTATCTGCACATCGTTTTCTGCTCTAATATCGGTAAAGGGGACTATGGGCGCTTCAAACGGCTCGTAGGGTTGGTTGTTTGCAAAGTCTATGATAGGAGGGCGGATGGAAAAACCTGCCGAATCGATGATCTCATATTCCTGTACACGATCTCGAATATCCTCGTGGGTGTACTTTACTCCATATTCAATCGTGGTCTCGTCGCTCAAGGAGAAAATCCCCTTGTGTTGTGCGTTAAAAATAAGAGCGTCCAAGTCGTTACGGGCGTGGGTAAGCTGGGAGCCTATCCCTTCGCTGAACTCAACCTCCCCCAGGTTGTCGTCTCCAATATTGGTATTTACTTCTCCCAAGCGGTATTGCGCCAAGATGTCGAAGTATTCCTGCTCTGTGGTCTGGTAGGCGCTACCTATAAATTTTGCGGTGTAGGTATCAGAAACGGCATAGGTTCCTTTTAAGGCTCCAAAATAGGTGTTATAGCGATCTTTTTCTTGTCCCTCATAAAATACCAGAAGCGCTATGGGGTCAGCGAGTGTACCAAAATTGGTCTGGCGGGTAAGGGGCTCATAGTCGTATTGGTTGATTGCGACATTTCCCAAAAAGCCCAATTCAAACTTATTGCTGAATTTGTAGGTAAGGTACGTCTGTACATCGGCAAAGCGCGGTTGGAAGTTGGTCTCGGTTTGTTTTGCGTCTACGAACAAGCTGTTATCGCGGTAACGCATTCCAACGATACCTCGCAATCTTTCGTTCTTGGAAATTCCTTCAACCGAAACACTTGCGCCCAACAGACTCAAATCTGCCGTGGCACCAAACGAAACGGGACGGCGGTACTCAATATCCAATACCGAGGAAAGCTTGTCTCCATATTTTGCCTGGAACCCACCTGCCGAGAAATCTACAGAGCGTGTGAGGTCGCTGTTCACGAAACTCAATCCTTCTTGCTGTCCGCTACGTATTAAAAATGGGCGGTATACTTCAATCTCGTTAACGTACACGAGGTTTTCGTCATAATTTCCACCACGTACAGCATATTGGGTGCTCAGCTCGTTGTTGCTTACTACACCGGGTAGCGATTTCAATAAATTTTCAACCCCTGCATTGGCTCCGGGAATTTTCCTGATCGCCTCTGGGCTAATGGTGGTAAGACCTTGTACACGTTTGCGCTGGTTCGCCGAAACAACTACCGTGGCAATTTGCTCTACATCTACCTTGAGAACTGGATTAAGCTCAAAATCTTCATTGGGCTCCAGCCTGGGAATAGTGATTACAGCATTTTTATGGCTTACGTGGGAGAAGGTTATGGTAATTTCCTGTCCGGATGGTACTTCCAGTATGTAGTACCCATCAAAATTTGTTTGGGTGCCCAAACCGTTGCCAGCAGTAACGTTTACGGCGGGGATGGGAACATTGTTCTCGTCCAGGATTACTCCTTTAATGGTTGCATTTTGGGCCAGCGCACTTCCGGTGATACACAGGAGTAGGAGGGTGAGGGAGCGTATATAAGTTTTCAAAAGCTAGTGGTGTGTTTTATTTTCTGAAAAATGTTGCTTCAAATGTAGTACTATTTCCCACATTATCCACGACGATCAATTTCAAGTTGTTTTCAGTGTCCGTAACTATATCATCAGCAAAATTATGGGTCAGGATGTCGGTTTTGTAATTGTATTCCATTAAGATGAACTTTCCGTTTACCGTGGCACGATAGGAGCTTATACCGCTTAAATCGTCTTCGATCTCAATTTTTAACGTGGTGTTCTTGCTTATCCATTTCCCATCTTGAAAGTTTACAGGTTCTACGGTAGGCGCCGTTGTATCCGTTGCCAAAACATATTTTCCAAAGGTACGGGTGCGTGTAGTGAGCTTATTTCCTCTCCGGGAGGTGTTGTTGTACAGGGGCAGCCCTCTATAGTTTAGCCTGCCAATGTATAATTTTGAAATATCATCGGTCTCATAATTGGAAGCATCTACACTTATGGTGATATTTTTATGGATGGGGAGCACATCCTCGTGAAAGCTAAGGGTATCGCCGGTTGCTTCTACATCCAGATACGTGTTTTCGTATAAACTTTCAGCAGGGATATAAATATCAAACTTTCCCTTGGTGATGGCAGTCCCTTGCTTGTGGTACACGTAATGGTCTGTCTCCTTGTTGTTTTTGGGTTCTGGGTTTTCGGCTGCTTTTCCCTCTATGGGCACCACTATGGTTACGGTGTTGCCCTTAAAGTCGGATAGGGTGATGGTGTAATCTGAAGCGAACCCTTCTTCAACAGTTACGTAGCCGTTGTCATCTTCAGCAACAATTACGCTTAGGGGGTTGTTTTCCTGGCGGAACAGCTTCTGTACCCGGCTCTTGTTGGTCTTGAAATATTCAAAATCCATAAAACGGTTCAGGTATCGGGTTTCGGCAAAGGAAAATCTTTCGAAGAGCACGTGGAATTTTTCGGTACCGTTGTAATTGGTCTTTATTTGGTACGTTCCATTTTTGTTGGAAGCCCCGTTTTGCTGGTCGTAGGTAGAAACACCAAAGCCTATCTTGCCCAGTGCGGTAACCTTTTCGGCCTTAAAGTTCCCGTCTTTCTGCCTGATGAGGCGAAGCTTGGTGCGGTTCCTGTTGTCGTTGGCATGGGCACCTTCTCCTATGGGATACACGAATACCGAGTTGACCAACGGTTTTTTAGTGTCAGGAATCTCAATACCGAATAGCATAGGGTTCATAGGGCGGGAGGCGGCATCGCGAATCTCGAAATGCAGGTGTGGGCCACCGCTGCTGCCGCTATTGCCCGTGTAGCCTATAATCTCACCTTTTTTTACCGAAAGCAGTTTGCTCTCGGGAAAGGCCTCAAACTCGTAACGTTCCTTTTCGTATTGCTTCTGCTTTACGTAGTCTTCAATATCGTTTGCAAAGCGCTGTAAATGGGCATACACCGTAGTATAGCCGTTAGGGTGCTGGATGTACAGGGCTTTTCCGTAGCCATAATGCGCCACCTTAATTCGTTTCACATACCCATCGGCCGGGGCAAATATGGGCAGTCCCTCGCGCTGTTGGGTCTTGATGTCCAAGCCGCTGTGAAAGTGGTTGCTGCGCAGTTCGCCAAAACTACCGGAAAGTATAAGGGGAATTTCTAGCGGATCGCTAAAATAATCTTGTGGCAGTTCTTGTTGTGCCGTTGCAAAAATCCCGAAAAATAACGCTGTGGAAATAAAAAATTGCTTCATAAAAATTGTAATACGCTATAAAATAGGGGGAGTAGTGAGTTATTGTTACTAATAACATTCAATAATACAAAAAATTGTAGAAAACAGTTGGCATATTTGGGGATGTATGTTAACTTTGTGTAAGCAGTATTGATAAAAATTGAAATGAGCGATCTTTCGAAAATCGTTGATTCTCTTGAAAATAGAATAAGTAAATTGCTTCATAGGTATGAAAAGCTGAAGCAAAAAAACATTCGGTTAGAGGCTCAAGCGGAAGAAACAAGAAAATTGTTGGAAACCTCCCAAGAGGAAACCCAGCTATGGAAAGACAAATGCAGCTCGTTACAGTTGGCAAATTCAATGCTGGGCAGCGACCAACATAAAAGAGAAACAAAGCTCAAAATAAATGCTTTAGTTCGGGAGATAGACCAATGTATCAGTCAGCTTTCCGAATAAAACAATAAATTGAATGTCAAACCCGTTAAAAATCAAGCTCTCTATCGCGGACAGGGTGTATCCATTAACCATACAGCCATCGCAGGAGGAAGGCCTTAGAAAAGCCACCAAGAAGATAGAGGCTATGATCAAACAGTTTGAAAATAGTTATGCCGTTAGGGACAAGCAGGATGTACTGGCCATGTGCGCCTTACAGTTTGCCGCCCAGGTAGAGCAAAAACAAATCGATACGCAAACCGACACACAACAGGTAGAGGCCCAATTAACCGCGCTTAACCAGTTGTTACAGGAGCACCTATCGTAAACGTTCTTTACATAAAAAAGGTTACTGCCTACATTAATACTTATTTTTGGTAAACTCAACACGAATTCTTTAAAAAGGGTGAGTTTAAGTTGTAAAAGCGCGCCGTCTTCGAGCGGATTCTTGACCAGCTTGTTAGCCCTAAACTTTTCTTTAAGGAGTTTATTCAAAATCGCATATTAATGTAGGCTTTTTTTATTCTCCCAACTCGTTGGGAGGTATGGTTACGGGATATGGTTTCCATACCCAAAATTTAAAACTAGACAACATGGATAACACTATTATAGTCATAATCGCAGCCGTTGTAGGTATTGCCGTTGGCTTTATAATTGCAAAAATACTGGAGCGCAACAATTCCTCGCAGCTCATTAAAAACGCCAAGAAGAGTGCCCAGGGCATCCTAAAGGAAGCCAAGACAGAAGGAGAGGCCATAAAAAAAGACAAGATTTTACAGGCCAAGGAAAAGTTTATCGAACTAAAAGCCGAACACGAAAAAGTAATTACCAATCGTGAGAAAAAAATAAACGAGGCCGAAAAACGTACCCGTGACAAGGAGTCCCAAGTATCCAGCGAATTGTCCAAGAACAAAAAGCTGAACGCTACCATTGAGAACAAGAAAAAAGAATACGAGGACCGCTTGGACATCTTGGAAAAAAAGCGCGCTGAAGTTGAGAAGATGCACCGTAGCCAGATAGAGCAACTGGAAGTGATCTCCAGCCTTTCTGCCGAGGATGCCAAGGCACAGCTTATGGAGAGCCTAAAGGAAGAGGCCAAGACCGATGCGATGGCCTATATCCAAAACTCGGTAGAGGAAGCCAAGATGACGGCACAGCAGGAGGCCAAGAAGATCGTGATAAACACCATACAGCGTATAGGGACCGAAGAAGCCATAGAAAATTGCGTCTCGGTATTCAACCTGGAGAGTGACGACGTAAAAGGGCGGATCATTGGGCGTGAAGGCCGAAACATACGTGCCATTGAGGCCGCAACCGGCGTAGAGATTATAGTGGACGATACCCCAGAAGCCATCATCCTGTCCTGTTTTGATAGCGTACGCCGTGAGATTGCAAGGCTATCCTTGCATAAATTGGTAACGGACGGAAGGATACACCCCGCCCGTATCGAGGAAGTAGTGCGCAAGACCAGCAAACAGATTGAAGAAGAGATTATAGACGTAGGAAAACGCACGGTGATAGACCTGGGCATACACGGCCTGCATCCAGAATTGATAAAAGCCGTGGGACGTATGCGCTACCGCTCCTCTTATGGGCAAAACCTATTGCACCACTCCCGTGAGGTAGCAAAACTGTGTGGCGTAATGGCCAGTGAACTGGGATTGAACCCCAAACTTGCCAAACGTGCCGGATTGTTGCACGATATTGGGAAAGTGCCAGAAACCGAAACCGAAGTGCCCCACGCCATCCTAGGGATGCAATGGGCCGAAAAGTATGGTGAGAAACCAGAAGTGTGCAATGCCATAGGAGCCCACCACGACGAGATTGAGATGACCAGCCTACTATCTCCCATAGTACAGGTGTGCGATGCCATAAGCGGTGCAAGACCGGGCGCAAGACGCCAGGTGTTGGACAGCTACATCCAGCGTTTAAAGGACCTTGAGGATATTGCCTTTGGCTTTAACGGTGTAAACAAGGCTTACGCCATACAAGCGGGTAGGGAACTGCGCGTTATGGTAGAGAGCGAAAAGGTAAGCGACGACAAGGCCGCACAGCTCTCTTTTGAGATCTCCCAAAAAATACAGACCGATATGACCTATCCGGGACAAGTAAAAGTAACCGTAATACGTGAGACCCGAGCGGTGAACATTGCAAAGTAGCGACCCGTAATAAGAAGAAGTACAGGCCCCATAGCGATACCCGCTGTGGGGCTTTTTCTTTTGGGTATTTTAAAAAATTATTTTTTAGCAGTAACTTTACGGAATACCCATGATAATTTTTTATGGATAACCTGCAAATTTCCCGGGATACCTATGATGAATGTTAGTATATAATAAGTTGTAAGCAATACCGAAAAACGTGCTAAACATCAACATCTGAAGTTAAAAAGCCAACGCTCAGTCAAGCACATTTCATTTTTCTCGTGCCTCAAAAAATAAAAAGAGCTTGCCTTTTCCAACCACACACTTCTGATAATACAATGAACATTTTCATTATTTAACAATGTATTTTTGCTATCTTTCTGCCTAATTATAAAAAGGTTTAAAATGAACCGAATTAAAGAAGTTTTAAAAGATAAAGGAATTAGTCAGACTTGGCTTGCTGAAAAAATGGACAAAAGTTATCCGACCATTAATGAATACGCAAGAAACAAAAGACAACCAAGTTTGGAAGACTTATACAAAATAGCAGAAATACTTCAAGTAAACGCAAAAGACTTACTTGTAGATAACGAAAATAATACTGGGAATTAAGATGAGCAAAGAACAAAAAATAACAGGCAACATACAACCACCAAACAAGGATTTGGAAATACTAAGGCAAAACTTCCCAAACTGTTTTGACAAAAGCGGAGAATTTGACTTTGAAAAATTTAAAACCCAACTTTCTAAAAACGAAATTAATTTTTCAAAAGAAAGTTACGGAATGGATTGGTTGGGTAAATCTTATGCTCGTTTATTGGCAACAGACGAAGCCACTACTCTATTAAAAGAAGATGAAACTTTTAACCAAAAAGACGAAAATAAAAATTCTGGGAACCTACTCATAAAAGGCGACAATTTGGAAGTGCTAAAGCACTTATCAAATGCTTATTACAAAAAAATTAAAATGATATACATTGACCCACCATACAATACAGGTAGTGATGGTTTTGTATACTCAGACGACAGAAAATTTACCATAGAAGAATTACAAGAATTAGCAGGAATAAATGAAGAACGTGCCAAACGTATTTTAGACTTTACACAAAGTAATAGTAACTCTCACTCTGCTTGGTTAACGTTTATGTATCCAAGACTTTATATTGCCAAACAGCTTTTAAAAGATGATGGTGTCATTTTTATTTCTATTGATGATAATGAGGTGGCACAATTAAAATTGTTGATGGATGAAATTTTTGGAGAGGAAAATTTTGTAAGTGAGTTTATTTGGGAAAAGAAAAAGAAACCATCTTTTTTGCATAAAAATGTAGGTAAACTCTCGGAATATATAACGTGTTATGTAAATAATTCTAGCAAAACTTTTCCTTTTTCAATAGAAAAAACTACAGAAGGTAAAAAGTACCCATTTAACAACGCAGGTAATTCATTAGAAGAGCTAACTTTTCCACCTCAAACAGTTGAATTTTCAATAGAAGATTGCACTGTTAAGCCACAAGATATGTCTGAAGGCAAAATTATTACAGAATTACTTAACGAATTGATTGTTAAAGATGGTTTAAATGAAAATGAGTTTACACTTAAAGGGGAATGGCGATATTCTCAAAACACCTTAAATGAAATAATAAAAAACAAAGAAAAAATTTCAATTAGCAAAATTCCATTTAGACCAAACCATATAAAAATTGGTGGCGAAATAAAGAAGATGAAAAACTCGTTTTCACCAACTCATTATGAAATGGAAACAAATGAGGATGCTACAAAACAAATTGTATCACTTTTCGGTATTGACCTTTTTAGCAACCCAAAACCGACAAAATTGATTAAGACGATTATTAAGGCAATTTCTTATAATGATCCAAAGGCTATAATTCTAGACTTCTTTGCAGGTTCAGGAACAACTGGAGATGCTGTAATGCAACTCAACGCAAAAGATGCTGGAAATCGCAAATTTATTTTGGCACAATTACCCGAACTAATTGACCAAAAAAGTAATCAAACAGCTTACGATTTTGTGAAAAATGAATTAAAAGTAGAAACGCCTACCATTTTTGATATTACCAAAGAAAGATTAGTAAGAGCAAGTAAAAAAATACAAGGAGAACGAGAAGGCGAAGACTTATCAAATCAAGATTTAGGTTTCAAAGTATTTGAAACAATGCCAATTTGGGAAGATTATACTTTTGAATCAGAAGAACTTGAAAAACAAACAAGTTTATTTGACGAAAGTAAACTAACCAAAGAAGACATAAAAGCACTTTTGGTTACTTGGAAAACCTATGACGGTATTCCACTTACTGAAACAATACAAGATACTAATTTAGATGGTTACACAGCACATTACAGTAGTGAAAAATTATATTTAATGGATAAAGGATTTACAACGGAAAACCTAAAATTATTATTAGAAAAAATAGATAATGATAAAGGTTTTAACCCAACATCTATCATTGCATTTGGTTATCATTTTGAGAGTAAAAGTTTGCGTGAAATAAGCGAAAATATTAAGTCTTATGCTAACAAAAAAAGTATTGATATTGACTTTATAACACGCTTCTAATATGAAAGGATTTAATTTTGAAAAGAACCTACAACATCAAACTCAAGCGGTAAAAAGTACTGTTAAAGTTTTTGATAGTTTAGAAGTAGAACAAGCAAAAGGAGTTGATAAACAATTTCTTAATCCCGTCTTGAAAATTTATGATGGTAATAATACCTATCCTAAAAACATTATAGAATTACAAAAGGTAAATAATATTGAAGGAAAGGTAAATCTGAACAGTAACATCATAGATATTATGATGGAAACAGGAACAGGAAAAACCTATACTTATACCAAAACCATTTTTGAACTCAATAAAAATTACGGTCTTTTTAAATTTATTGTAATTGTTCCTACACTTTCTATTAAAGCTGGAACAGTCGATTTTTTAAAAAGTGATAGTGCAAGAGCACATTTTAAAGAACAATATGGCAAAACCATTAAATTACATATCGTAGAAAGTAAAAAAGGAGGTAAAAACAAAAAATCGTTTATGCCACCTGCTGTAAATAGCTTTGTAAACGCAGGAGTTTATGAAAAAAATAGCATTCAAGTACTAGTTATCAATGCAGGAATGATAAACTCTAAAACGATGCAACAATCTTTTGACAGGGGAATATTTGACAAATACACCGTACCTATTGATGCCATTTCTGCTGTCAATCCTTTTCTAATTATAGATGAACCTCACAAATTTTCAAAATCGAACAAAACTTGGGAGAATATTCAAAAAATGAAACCGCAATTTGTCTTGCGTTATGGTGCAACATTTAAAGAATATGAGAATTTAGTTTACACATTAACTGCGGTTGATTCTTTCAATCGTAATTTAGTAAAAGGTGTAATAGGTCATATTACAGAGTTTGAAAGCGGAAAGAATGCTATTGTAAAACTCAATAATACGGACGGAAAAGAAGCTACTTTTGAATTATTGGAAGACAAGAGTAAAAAGACATTCAAACTTACTAAAAAAGAAAGTTTACAAAGAGTACATTCTGCAATGGAAGATTTGTACGTAGAAAGTTTAAACAAAAGTAAAGTTGTTTTATCTAATGGAATTGAATTATCTAAAGGAGATAAATTAAACCCTTATTCTTATGCAGAAAAACTGCAAGAAATAATGATTCAAAAAGCCATAAAAAGCCACTTTGAAAATGAAAAACAATTACTCACAAGAAGTGTAAAAATTAAACCAATTACTCTCTTTTTTATTGATAATATAGAAGAGTATAGAAACGAAAATGGATATTTAAGAACAACTATTGAAAGTTTAATAAAAGCAGAAATAGAAACTTTACTTAAAACCGAAAAAAACAAGTTTTACAAAGCGTATCTTGAAAAAACCTTGCAAGATATAAGTCTTACACACGCAGGTTATTTTTCAAAAGATAATTCAGAGAAAGATGAAGCGATTGAAAAAGAAATAAACGAAATACTGCACGACAAACAAGCAATGCTTGAATTGGATAATCCAAGACGATTTATTTTTTCAAAATGGACATTGCGAGAAGGTTGGGATAATCCTAATGTTTTTCAGATTTGTAAATTAAGAAGTAGCGGTAGCGATATTTCAAAATTACAAGAAGTTGGTAGAGGTTTAAGACTTCCAGTAAATGAATACGGTAACCGAGTAAAAGACGAACAGTTTTATCTAAACTACTTTGTAGATTTTACAGAAAGTGATTTTGTAGATAAATTAGTGAATGAAATTAATGAGAAATCAGGAGCTATATCAATAGAAGAAATTCCTGAAAAATTATCAGACGATATTGTAAAGAAAATTTGTGAACTATACGAAACAACAGAAGATGATTTATTTGAAATATTAGACGATAATAATGTTGTTACAAGGTCTAATAAATTCAAAGAAGGTGGTTTTGATTTTATTAAACATAACTATCCCAAAATATTTGAAGGTGTTGGCTCTAATAAAGTTAGAAAATCTACAGATAAGAAAAAACAAGTAAGCATAAGAACAGAAAAATACACCGAATTAAAAGAACTGTGGGAGAAATTAAATGAAAAGGTAATTTTAGAGTATAAGTTTGAAAAAGAAGATAAATTCAAATCCTTATTTGTTAATTTCTTGAATGAGCAAAACAGTAATTTTACTATTGAAGGCATAAAAGAAAGAACAGCGCAAATTGAAATAACTGACAACATTGCTGGAGTTAAAGAAGAACAAGAAATTTATGGAAATGAGATAACGCCAATTTCTACAATGAAGTACAGTAGCTTCTTAAAGGAATTAGCAAAAACACTAAATATCAATATAAAGACTTTAAACAGTTCATTTATTGATTCTAATATCGACATAAACAAATTTCTAAATATTGCCACAGTCCGTATTATTAAGCAAAAATTCGAGAATTATTTAATGTATAACGCAATAGATAAATTTGGAATTGAATATCAAAAAGTGAGCAATGAAATTCATCCAACTAAATTTACTGACGAAAAAGGAAATGTATTAAAAGAAATTTCTGCTTCTGATGTTGGTGTGATGTATTCCGAGAATAAAGTAGCACAAACCTATCTACTTGATGAATTATTTTACGATTCTGAATTAGAAAAACAGAATATTGAACAAAACTTGAAAGAAGTAGTTGTTTTCT
Organism: Marinirhabdus gelatinilytica; assembly: GCF_003353425.1. GTDB lineage: Bacteria > Bacteroidota > Bacteroidia > Flavobacteriales > Flavobacteriaceae > Marinirhabdus > Marinirhabdus gelatinilytica. The sequence continues at coordinate 183,333 of NZ_QRAO01000003.1, read as the reverse complement.
CTAAAATCCCAAAAAACTCAATAAAGATTCCTGTTGCTGGCGGAAAAAGTTATTCGCCTGATTTTGCTTATGTTTTGAATTATGAGGACAAATCGAAAAAATTGTACTTTGTTGTAGAAACAAAAAATACAGCAGAAGAAAGTTTAAGGAATGAGGAGAAACAGAAGATTAGACACGCAGAAAAGTTCTTTGGAGATACAATTAAGATTAAATTCAGAAAACAATTTAGCAATAAGAAAATAGAAAATTTAATACGAGAAATTATAGTTGAAAAATAGCCAGCGCACAAAGCCATACACATTCGCAATTCGCTTCAGCCAACACACAAGCCAAAAATTGCAAAAGAGTATGTCTTGCCAAAGCTCACATTTGAACTAAATAACAAACATCCGAAAACCAAGCAGAACGTGGCACTACTTACAGCAACGTGTATAAAACATAGCTATAATAGGCTTTCCGAGAGGTTTCTGTATATTTACAAAGTACACCAAATTTTTTATTTAGTTATATTTAGAAAAGAAAATTAAACATAAAAATATAAAATTCGGCTCGTGCTAAATCCGAAAAGTTAGTGTCTATTTATACACTACGTTTCATACACAATACCGTTGGCAACAAGATTGACGAATTAACATTTAAACGAAAAAATAACATTGACCTCAATCAAATCCCCCTATATTTGATTTTACCTAATTTTATATAAAATAACTTACTCCATGCAAAAATGTTTAATATTACTTCTATTATTGAATTACTCACTTCACGCTCAAGTAACATTTAGTCCACATGATATCTCTCATAATTTATCTTTTCCCGTTGTGAATCTTGCTGGAGATATAGATAATGATGGTGATATGGATATCATTTCTGGTGGGCAAGGAAGTGAATCAATTGAATGGTATGAAAATGTTGATGGAGATGGGAATTTTAGTGTGAGCCATTTTGTCGCGGATGGATTTAATACTTTATACGACATTCATTTAGCAGACTTAGACGGTGATAACGATTTAGATGTCTTATCCAGCTCTTATTTATCGCATGAGGTTGCTTGGTTCGAAAACATTGACGGTCAAGGAAATTTTGGAACTAGAAATATACTTTCAGATATCGAAATGGGTTCTTTCGGCATTGATACAGCAGATTTGGATGGAGATAATGACATAGATGTATTAACAAGTTCTGATTTCAGTCCATTCGGATATTTTTGGCATGAAAATCTAGATGGTCTAGGTGATTTTGGATCAGGAATTAGTTTAAGCCAAACAAACCGTCCTAGAAGAATTAAAGCAGGTGATTTAGATAATGATGGTGATAATGATATTGTTTATGTAAATTCAGAAGCCGGTGTAATTGCTAAGTCTGAAAATCTTGATGGCCAAGGAAATTTTGGAAATCAATTATTAGTTGCCGATCAAGAAACTTATGTCGATTGGATAAATCTAGTAGATTTTGATCAAGATAACGATCTAGATATAATATCTAATAACAATGTTCCAAATAATACTCTTCCTGGCGGAGAAATTGTATGGTATTCTAACGTAGAAGGAAATTTTGGATCTATTCAAATTATTGCAAATATGGAAGAAAAACCATCTTCAATACAGCCTGTAGATTTTGACAATGATGGCGATTACGATATAGTCTTTACGAGCGTTTTAACTAGCAACTTAAATGGATCTGTATCTTGGATTGAAAATTTAGGAAGTCAGAATTTTGGTCCGATTCAACCTATAATTGAAAGCAATTTTAATAATCCAAGATCTATTTCTGTAGCTGATATTGATGGAGATGGTGACATGGATTTTATTGCTACATCAGCCTCTAATGATAAAGTTACTTGGTTTGAGAACTTATCTATATTGGGTATGCCAGAAAATGATACAGTGCGATTTTCGATCATTCCAAATCCAACATCCAAGATGTTGAATATAACCTGTGATAAAAAAATAGCTTCAATCAGAATTTTAAATTCCGCAGGACGCTTAGTGTTAAAATCTGAATATAAAAGAAATGTTAACATAGAAACACTAACTGCTGGAGTATATTTTGTTAAAGTCTTAGATCAAGAAGGTATTGAAGGAAATAAAAAACTGTTAATTTATTAATCTTCTAGTTTGCCAACAACTGCCAACAAAGTATCCTATGAAAAGCACTAGCACAGTTCTTCAAAATAAAATTCCCTAACTTTAAAAAATATTGGAACAGCGAATTATTGCTGCAGCTCAAGACCAGCCATATTGTATGAAAACCCGTTGTGCTCCATTATGACAAAACTCTTGGATTTGAATTAATAAATGGAATTAAACGAAGAAAAAATAGAAAAGGATATAGAAATTCTAAAAGACGGACCGATTTGCAAATATTTCAAAAACGGAGTTCTCGACGAAGATTTGATTTGGTTTAACAATAATAACTTCGAGATTATAGAAGTGAATTGTCGAAATTGGAATAGGAAAAACGCACATCAGAATTTAAAAACTGCTCTGAATTTCCCAGATTACTATGGAGAAAACCTTAATGCGTTTGCGGATTGTTTGACTGAGATGTATAATAAAAAATACAAAGGACTGATTTTAGTTTTTAGGCGATATGACAACTTTGTGAAAGAAGACGGAAAATTTGCAGAAGCTATTCTCAATATTATTGCAAGGGAATCAAGAGTTTGGCTTTTGACTGGACAAAAATTAATCGGACTAATACAATCGGATAATCCTGATTTGGATTTTCCTGAACTCGGTGGATCAAGTCCAAGTTGGAATGGAATTGAATGGCTGAATAAAAACAGAAAAAAATAACGAAATCACAACAAAGTATAACCACAATAACGGCACATTCAACTATCCCGAATGTCTGTACAGGCTATCCGTATCCCTTTCTGCCCATAGGTGGGCCCTTAGAATTGCAAAAGTCTGTACTAATCCGAAAATCAGTACCTTTAATCCCGCAACTGGCTCTATACAAAAATGTTATAGCTCATAAACCAAACTAACCAATGGAACATTCCGATTTGTTGAATACCCTTGCCCAAATAGCTTTGGGAGTATTGGGTTTTACGGGGGTTGTTGTTGCATTAAAACACGGCTCGGATGATTGGGACAAGTATGAAAAAATACAATTTCAAGCTTTGGTCACAACAACCTTAACCGCTTTGGTAGGTTCCTTATTGCCACAGATAATTAGTATTGAGGCTGAGAACAATTCCCTGGTTTGGAGGTTGGCTAATTTGGGGATCGGGTTACTGCACCTAGCAAACTTCAGTTCGATTATTTATACGGTTTTTAAGTATAAGATTAAACCTGAACCAAAGGGGTTCAAAGATGTAGTGGATTCCATAATTGGTCCAGTGCTCATAATTTTACATTTTGTAGCAGCGTTCGGGTATATCCCTTGGCTCGAGCTATTGCTTGTAATTGGGGTGCTGCAACAATTGTATATTGGCATCAGTAATTTCCTCGTATTCATTAGTTGGAAAAAAAGTTGATATACCGTTTAGGTCTTATAACCTATAACACCATACATTTCACAAAACCGAATACTCCCCAGCCTCAACAACCTTCTCAACCTTGGTGTTGCTCCATCCTTTTAAGAAAGCAAATCCTTAACCTTGGCAATACCCTCCTTGATACCTTCCACGATGGGTGATTTTTCATCGTAAATGTCTCTGTAGCCTTTGCTGGGTTCTTCAAAGAATTCACCTGTAATAAACCTTCGGCATTCGTCCAACGCGGCAATTTCCTTCATATCGGTCTCGTCCAGCTCGATCCTTGCGGCCTTGAAGTTCTCCTCGATATGCTCCTTACTGGTAGATTTTGGTATCACGGCCGTACCGCGGTGGCAGTGCCAAGCTATTAAAATCTGTCCTACGCTGGCATTGTGCTTACGGGCAACTTTTTTAATGGTTTCTATGTCCAATAGGTTGGGCTCGTCCTCACCTTTCATGGCTTCAGAGCGGTCGCCAGATCCCAAGGGAGAGTAGGCAGTCATAAAAATATTTTCAGATCTGCAATATGCCAGCAAATCGTCTTGTTGGAGTAGGGGGTGTAGCTCTACTTGGTTCATCTCTGGTTTTAGCTTCGCCTTGCTCACCAGGTCCTTCAATTTTATATCGCTAAAGTTGGACACCCCAATATGGCGGGCCATCCCGGATTCCTTTGCGGTTTCCATTTGTTTCCAGGTTTCAATAATAGGTACTTCCTCCAAGGAATAATAGTCCGATGGTTTTTGTGGGTAATCTACATTTCCCTTAAAGGCTACGGGCCAATGTATAAGGTATAGGTCCAGATAGTCCAATTGTAGTCTATCCAGTGATTGTTGCAACGCCGGGATCACTTGGCCTTCCTTGTGCGCATTGTTCCAAAGTTTTGAGGTGATAAATACGTCTTCCCTAAAGATGTTCCCTTCGGCAAAAACTTCGGCCAGTGCTTCGCCAATCTCTGTTTCGTTTCCGTACACTGCCGCAGTGTCTATATGCCTATAGCCTGCGTAGAGGGCATCCTTTACGGCCTGTTTTACTTCGTTCCCTTTGGCTTTCCAAGTACCAAGACCTATGCAGTGCATAGTGTCCTTATTGCTAAATTGTAATGTTTTCATAGTTTCAGTTTTCTCTAAATTTACTGAACAGATCGCGCTTCCTGAAGAAATAAAATCACTTTAGCCTTTATTTAACGAAAGCTTACTTTCTGGGGTGGTATTTTTCCATCACCTGCGTAAGGTAGGAGGTTTCTACGTGGGTATAAATTTCAGTAGTTGTAATACTCTCGTGCCCCAGCATTTGTTGTATGGCACGTAAATCGGCCCCGTTCTCCAACAGGTGGGTCGCAAAGGAATGTCTAAAGGTATGCGGGCTTATGCTTTTTTTCAACCCGGCCTTTTCGGCTAGATTTTTTACAATGGTAAAGACCATCGCGCGGGTGAGCCCGTTACCACGCCGGTTTAGGAACAGGGTGTCTATAGCGGTGGGTTTTGGCTTTTGGTGTACCCGTATCTCGTTACGGTATATCGTGATGTATTTTATGGTGTTTTTGCCTATGGGTACAAAGCGTTCCTTATCGCCCTTTCCGGTTACCTTTATAACACCTTCCTCGAAGAACAAGTCTGAAATTTTCAAATGGATAAGTTCCGAGACACGCAGGCCACACGCATACAGCGTTTCCAGCATCGCACGGTTGCGTTCCCCTTGCGGACTGCCAAGGTCTATGGCAGCAATTAATTGGTCTATCTCCTGGGTAGAGAGGGTGTCCGGGAGTTTACGGCCTATCTTGGGACTTTCAATGAGTTCCAATGGGTTGGCCTTGCGGTATTCTTCAAACACCAGATAGTTAAAAAAACCACGTAAGCCTGAGATAATGCGACTTTGCGACCGGGGGTTCATTGTTTTCCCAATATGGTAGATAAATTGCTGTATCTCCTTTTCTGAAATAGTGAGCGGACTTTTGGCAACCGAATGTTCCTCACACCAATGTATCAATTTTTGAATGTCCAAGCTGTAATTCTGAAGCGTATTTTGCGAAAGTCCCCGCTCTATCCTTAGGTAGCTTTTGTAGTCTTTTAGGGCATTGTGCCACTTCATAGCGTTAGGTTTTCAAACAGTCAATTTAATATAATATTAATAAATAAACATACATCTTCTAGTATATTTGGTATCGCTTAACAACTTAAAAACTAGAAAAATGAAAAAATTAGGTGTCGTGCTGTTAATGGTCTTGGTAACCACCGGGGCAGTTGCACAAGGAATCGATTTAGGGCTTAAAGCAGGGGTAAACTTTGCAAATATCACTGATGCACAACAAGGCGCAGCAGATTTGGACCTCAGTAGCCGTACCGGCCTGGTCGTGGGTGCCTTCGTGGGTGCAAAATTAAGTGACAAGTTTGGAATCCAAGCAGACTTACTGTACTCCCAGCAAGGAGCAGAGTTTGATGCAGGAGAGTTTAACCTGGACTACGTAAACGTGCCTATCGTGGCAAAAATCTTTCTGGTGAAAGGTTTTCACGTACAGGCAGGACCTCAGTTTGGTGTTGTTGTGAATGATGATGCTCAAACGGTTATAGGGGAAGTAATAAACGATATTGCAGTAAATGATTTTGAAGTATCTGGTGTTGTAGGTATAGGCTACGATGTGCCATTGGGATTACGATTGGAAGGCAGGTACAATTTCGGCTTCTCTGATGTACCGGAAGCAGAAGGCGCAAGTGGAAAAAATAGTGTGGTGACACTATCGATCGGGTACAGTTTCCTGTAATATATTGAAAACCAATAGTTAGCAAAACAGAAGCTCTTGTGTTATACCATTAAAAATATATTTATTAGCTTTACTTAACATTAACAATAAACTATAAACAATTTTAATTATGAAAAAACAAGTACTATTCATTGCAATCGCAATCTTTTCTTTTGGCGCTATGAATGCCCAGGATTTACGTTTTGGCGCTAAGGCGGGTGTTAATTTCGCTTCGATTGGTGGCGATAATACTGATGACGTGGAAGGTAGAACAGGATTCCATATAGGGGGTCTTGTAGAGATTATGTTTACTGAAAAATTTGGTATCCAGCCAGAAATACTTTATTCTGCACAGGGATATAGTCTAGAGGACGAAGAGGATGGTTTTACATTTTCTGATGAAACTAATTTGGACTACATTAATATACCTGTAATGGCAAAATACTACATAGTAGAGGGATTGGCAGTAGAAGCGGGACCACAAGTAGGTTTCTTGGTATCTGCCAACCAAGAATTTGAGGTACAGGGACCTAACGATGAGCAATTTGAATCTGGAGAGGAAGATATCTCAGACTTTGTTAGTGGAATTGACTTTGGCCTTGCTCTAGGTGCTTCATACCGTTTGGATATGGGAGTGTTCTTCGGTGCTAGATATACCCTAGGACTCTCAAATATTAACGAAGGAGATGTGGATTTCGGAATATTTGGTGACTTGGATATTGACGTTCCAGAAAACCAAAACAATGTATTCCAAGTTTCAGTAGGATATTCTTTCTAATAAAAACTGAAAAAACTATAAAAGCAGAAGAGTGATCTTCTGCTTTTTTTATGTCCAAAAATTGTATTTTTGATTCAGTAAATCTAAAAACCAGAACATGAAAAAAATAGTCTTCATTATTGCCATTCTTTTTACAACAGTTACTGTACAGGCCCAGGAATTTGGGATAGGGGTCCACGGTGGCTACCTAACCGAATTGGAAGGTGTAGGGGGTGGTCTAGACCTCAATTACGATTTTAACGAAAAATGGGGTGTTGCCTTTGGTGGGACATTTGCCGTAGATGAAGATTTTGGCGTACGTAACAAATGGTTTGCCCTGGACCTTAACGGCCGTTACTACGTAGTTGACAAATTATATGCATTTGCTGGTGGGGAATATCTATCCATTACGGTTAAAACACTTGGTCTGGGTGGAGGCTCCCTTGAGAGCGAGAGTGAAGTGTCAGACTCAGATTTTGGGGTGAACCTAGGTACAGGGTATCGTTATAATATTATAGATAACGTAAACCTTTATGCCGAAATAAAATATGTACTGTTGGATGCGGGTTACGTGCACGCAAAAGCAGGTATCCACTTTTCTTTTTAACGCTGTACACATTCTTATCCTTTTTTGAAGGGTGCCTAATTCAGAAAACAATTCTGTTTTCAGGTTGGACGCAGTCGGAACCTACTGGTTTAATCAACAATCTTAAAATTGGGGATAGATTTTAAATAGGCTTAAAAAGTACTTTTTAGCCTCCTCTTTTTTTATGGCTATATTTAACCTATGAAAATTGCAATACTAAACGGTCCCAATCTTAACTTATTGGGCAAGCGAGAACCAGACATCTACGGTGATAAAACGTTTCAGGAATATTTTTCTGAGCTTCAGTTCAAATACACCGATGTAGAACTTTTTTATTACCAATCCAACATTGAAGGGGAACTCATTGATAAAATACAGGAATTAGGTTTTGAGTACGATGGTATCGTGCTTAATGCAGCCGCTTATACCCACACTTCGGTAGGGATAGGCGATGCCGTAAAAGCTATTGAGACCCCTGTAGTAGAGGTGCATATCTCCAATACTTTTATGCGGGAGGATTATAGGCACCATTCCTACATATCCAGTGGCGCTAAGGGAGTGATTGTTGGTTTTGGACTACAGAGTTACGATCTTGCCATACAAAGCTTTTTAGCCGAACAAACAACAACCTAAATGAAATGTAAACTCTTTATAGTATTTCTGTTCTTTGCTATTGTACCGCTCACGGCCCAAACTGAATTTGGTACAATGGGAGGGGTTAATTTTACTTTTTATAATACAAACCAAGAACAATTTGGTCAAAATCAAGATGTCGAGCTGGGTTATTTCGCTGGTGTTTTTGTAGATTTCCCAATTGGGGAACGGTTCCACATACAACCCGAATTATTGTATAAGGGGGTGGGGGAGTTCCAGTTCTTGAATATGCCCCTGTATGCCGAATACTATGTTACGGACAATGTAAGTTTGTTGACAGGCCCCAGTTTAAATTACTTTTTCGATGTTTTTGTGAACAGTTTTAAGGTTCGTGCAGACGTGAGTGCAGCCTATCATTTCTCTGATCACCTACAATTGAACCTAAAATATACCTTGGGCCTTGAAGAGCTCTCTCCCAATGTACTCTTCTTGGGCATGGGTTTCAGCATCTAAAGACAAAAAAAATCCCGCAACTTCAAAGAGGCTACGGGACTATCAATTTTTATAGAGTTTTTCTACAAGTGTATCACTTCATCATACGCATCGGCCACGGCTTCCATCACGGCCTCACTCATAGTAGGGTGTGGGTGTACCGCTTTTAGAACCTCGTGTCCTGTGGTCTCCAATTTCCTACCCAGAACGGCTTCAGCAATCATATCGGTCACGCCGGCACCAATCATGTGGCAGCCCAGCCATTCGCCGTATTTAGCATCGAAAATTACCTTTACAAATCCATCCTTGGTACCCGCAGCACTTGCTTTACCGCTGGCAGAAAAAGGAAATTTACCAACCTTTAGCTCGTAACCTGCTTCCTTGGCCTGTTTTTCGGTCATTCCCACGCTGGCAATTTCTGGAGTGGCGTATGTACAGCCTGGTATATTACCATAGTCCATAGCCTCCACGTGCATTCCTGCGATTTTTTCTACACAGGTAATACCTTCGGCAGATGCTACGTGTGCCAAAGCTTGTCCCGGTACCACATCACCTATGGCATAGTAGCCTGGGATGTTGGTTTGGTACCAATCGTTCACCATGATTTTACCTTTATCTGTTACAATGCCTACATCCTCGAGACCAATTTTTTCAATATTAGCGGCAATACCAACTGCTGAAAGGACCACGTCCGCTTCCAGTGTTTCCTCCCCTTTTTTGGTCTTTACTGTGGCTTTTACGGTCTTACCTGAAGTGTCTACCTTTTCAACCGAAGAATTGGTCATTACCTTGATACCCGCTTTTTTGAACGAACGCTCAAATTGCTTAGAAACCTCTTCATCCTCGAGAGGAACCAAATTTGGCAAAAATTCAACAATGGTCACCTCGGTCCCCATAGCGTTGTAAAAGTGAGCAAACTCTACACCTATGGCACCACTACCTACCACGATCATGGATTTGGGTTGTTTTTCCAGTGTCATGGCTTCACGGTACCCAATTACTTTCTTCCCGTCCTGCGGAAGGTTGGGTAGTTCCCTGGAACGTGCCCCAGTCGCAATGATGATATGGTCTGCGCTGTATTCCTTGCCTTCAACTTCCACCTTTTTTCCGGGTTTCAGCTTTCCGAAGCCTTCAATCACATCTATCTTATTCTTTTTCATCAAAAACTGAACGCCCTTGCTCATTCCATCTGCTACCCCGCGACTGCGCTCTATCACTTTGCCAAAATCCTTGTCGGCTCCTTTTACGGTAAGCCCGTAGTCTTCGGCGTGGTTCAAATAATCGAACACCTGTGCGCTCTTTAGCAATGCTTTGGTTGGGATACAGCCCCAGTTTAAACAAACGCCACCAAGGCTTTCCTTTTCAATAACAGCAGTCTTGAAGCCAAGTTGTGAAGCCCGTATAGCCGTTACGTAGCCTCCGGGGCCACTTCCAAGAACAATAATATCGTATGTACTCATGTTGTAGTTTTATCGTTATTTGCGGGTACGAATTTACGAAATGCTAGTGTAAAAACCCCAACTTCCAAAAACCAAATTCCAAAAGAAAATCCCAAACTCCAGGAATTGGAATTTGGGATTTTGTATTTGGTAGAATTTTAATATCATTCTTTATCTAGATCTACCGACAACGAATTTACACAGTACCGCTGTCCACTGTCTGTTGGACCGTCGTTAAATACGTGGCCAAGGTGGCTCCCGCAGGTTGCGCAAAGGATTTCGGTACGTAGCATCCCGTGGGAGGTATCCTTTATATATTCTACGGCCCCATCGATACTTTCATCAAAACTGGGCCACCCGCAACCACTGTCAAATTTACTGTTGCTCTCGAACAACGGTGTCTTACAGGCACCGCATACATACGTTCCTTTATCTACAGTAAGGTTGTACTTGCCGCTAAAGGGGCGTTCGGTTCCTTTTTCGCGAAGTATCCTATATCGTTCTGGGCCCAATTCCTCGAGCCACTCTTCTTCGGTTTTATGTATGGGATAGTTACTCAATGTTCGGTAATTTTTCTCCTTTAGGAACAAAGTCTAGCGCAGCACCATTGACACAGTGACGCTTTCCGGTGGTTTCACGGGGACCATCGTTAAATACGTGTCCCAAATGGCCTCCACAGGTAGCGCAGTGTTCTTCGGTGCGGGTGTAGCCCAATTTTTTGTCAGATCCATACGCTACATTTCCTTCAATGGGTCTGTCAAAGCTTGGCCAACCTGTACCGCTTTCAAACTTGTGTTCACTTTCAAACAAAGGAGTGTTGCAAGCAGCACATATAAAAGTTCCAGGCTCATAAACCTTGTTGAGTGGTGAGGTGAAGGCACGCTCGGTACCTTCTTCACGGAGTACGTAGTATTCCATTTCGGTGAGCTCTGCCTTCCACTCGGCTTCAGTTTTATTTATTTTGAAATCTTCTTTCGATTGTTCTTTATTTTCCTGTGCAGGGCTTTTACAGCTGAAAAGCGTTAACAGGCCAAGAAGTATAAGTGTGTTTTTCATTTTTGGATTTTTTAGTGAAAACAATACTGTTATTAGGAAATTAAGATAAGCAACCTATCACCAACACTAAAACTTTTAGCATTTCTTTAATTTTCAAGTGTTGTTATTTCAGAAGGGTCCAATTGTAACCCATCCAGCAATTGCGACATGGTTAAATTACTATTTGCAAATTCTGAAGGTACTACGGCAATCCTGAACGTTTGGTCGTTGGTAAAGTCACTTCCTAACGTGGCTAGGTCAAAATTCCCATCGATGAGGAATTCAACATCAAAAAACGTGTGGTTGTAGATGTACTGGATAATATCCCCATTCCCTAAAAAAAAGTTTTGTGGCAATGGGCTCCAAGCATCTGCTCCGCCTGCCGGGCCATTCACTACTTTTTCCAAACGATACACCAATATGGCGTCGCTCTCGAAAACCTCTATATCTGTCGGGATGTTTACAAGAGCATCTTGCAATCCCGTATCTGGATTGTATTGAAAATCTATGGTTACTTCAAAAACCTGCCCGAGGATATTTATACCGGGCTCCCCTTGTGGTCCCGGAGGTCCTGGGTCTCCTTCACAGGAAGTTAAGAACAATGATGTTGTGATGATGCTGAAGAGTAAAAATGCTTTTTTCATGGTTATTTCTGGTTTAAAAGTGAGTAAATCTTTAACAAAACAAGCTATTGTAGGTTTGTTTCGTGTTGTTAAAGAAACAAAAGTCGTTCCACTTTAGAATACCATTGATATAGATATAACTTTTTTTTAAGAGCAGGAGGCGTGTATAAATGCTATATTTATCCTTTATAAAACACTACATCATGAAATTTAAAACTATTTTTTCAATAGGACTGGTGGCAGCGCTTGCAATTGCATGTGCGACCAATCCGTTTACGGGCAAGAGAACAATGGCCTTGGTACCCAACTCACAAATTTTCCCAATGGCCTTTCAGCAATACGATCAGTTTTTGCAGGAAAACAAAGTGGTTACAGGAACTGCTGATGCTAGAATGATAACGAATGTTGGCCAAAAGATAGCCGCAGCATCTGAGCGTTGGTTGAATGCAAACGGTTACACTGGCTATTTGAACAATTATAAGTGGGAATACAACTTGGTGGAAGACCCTGCTGTAAATGCTTGGTGTATGCCAGGTGGTAAAATTGTATTCTACACAGGTATTTTACCCATAACACAGGGGGAAGCTGGTGTTGCAGCTGTAATGGGGCACGAGGTTGCCCATGCATTGGCCAATCACGGCCAACAGCGTATGAGTGCTGCACAATATCAAGCAATAGGAGCTGTAGCTGGTAACCTGGCCTTGGGCAACGACCCTAAGAAACAACAAATATTCAACCAGGCGTATGGATTGGGCTCTACTGTTGGGGTAATGCTTCCCTTTAGCCGAAACCACGAGAGCGAGGCAGATAGAATAGGATTAACGTTAATGGCCATAGCTGGTTACGACCCAATAGCCGCAGCAGAACTTTGGCAACGTATGAAAGCGAATGCTGGAGGAAATGCACCGCCAGAATTTTTGAGCACACACCCATCCAGTACTACCAGAATTAACAATATAACCTCTTGGGCATCAGAAGCGAGAGCAGAAGCCCGGAAGTTTGGGGTAACTAGTTTTGAAAAATAACGTTACAATAACAGTATTTTTAGTACTTTGGAAGCTGCCAAAAATGAAATTGGCAGCTTTTTTTATGTTCAAAAAACTTCACTATGTCCAAAAACCTACCCAAAGGCAGTAAGAAATTATTAAATGCTTGGGCCTTTTACGACTGGGCCAACTCTGTGTATAGTTTGGTAATCGCTTCGGCTGTATTTCCTATTTTCTATGGCGCACTCACCTTAGTAAAGGATTCAGATGGGAATATACTGGACGATACGGTTGTCTTTATGGGTGTAGGTTTCAATAACGACACACTGATTAGCTATGTAACCGCAGCTGCGTTCTTAATGGTTTCTTTTTTAAGTCCGTTGCTAAGCGGTATTGCAGACTATGTGGGTAGCAAAAAAGTGTTTATGAAGTTTTTTTGTTATCTGGGAGCAGTGAGTTGCATCGGGCTCTATTGGTTTTCTATGGAGCAGCTATGGTTTGGCTTACTGTGTTATTTTTTCGCATTGATAGGGTTTTGGGCCAGCTTGGTTTTCTACAACTCTTATTTGCCAGATATTGCTTTTCCTGAACAACAGGATAAAGTGAGTGCTAAAGGATATTCACTAGGCTATATAGGTAGCGTACTATTGTTGCTCCTGTGCCTGTCGATGATACTGATGCACGATACATTTGGTTTTGAAGGCGAAGGAACCCCAACCCGCCTGTCTTTTGTGCTTACGGGAGTATGGTGGATAGGCTTTAGCCAGTACACCTATTATTATCTTCCAAAAGGGAACAAAAAGGAAAAATTTACCAAAGATGTGCTTTTCAACGGTTTTAGGGAACTGAAGCTAATTTGGCACAAGACCCAGCAAAACCTTCAGCTTAAAAGGTACCTAGCAGCATTTTTTGTATACAGCATGGCCGTGCAGACCATTATGTTGATTGCAACCTATTTTGGTATTGAAGAACTAGAGTGGGGGACCACTAACCCTACAACAGGATTGATCGTGAGTATATTGCTCATACAATTGGTAGCGGTGCTGGGGGCTTACCTAACCTCGAAGGCGTCTGAAAAATACGGGAACATCCGTACATTGATCGCACTAAACTTTATCTGGATTGCAATATGTGTGTATGCCTTTACCATTATTTCTCCAGTTCAGTTCTATGTAACGGCTGGTTTTGTGGGGCTTGTCATGGGAGGTATACAATCGCTGTCAAGGTCTACATACTCTAAGTTTATCCCAGAGGGGGCACTGGATACGGCTTCTTACTTTAGCTTTTACGATGTTTCTGAAAAAATAGGAATCGTTATCGGGATGGTGTGCTACGGAATTGTTACCCAAATGTTTGATAGTATAAAACCGGCTATTCTGTTTTTTGTCGTGTTCTTTGGGCTTGGCGTAATTTTGCTTTTCAGAGTACCCAGAAATTAGTATAGATATACAATTTTTACTTATGTTTGCGTTTAATAGCAATAACAAAACCATATTTATGAAGAAATTTAGACACATACACCTTATACTGTTTACAATTCTGGCAGTAGTTTTTTCTAGCTGTGAGAACGAACCTTTGGAGGGTGAGTTTATCGTGGATGAACCAGGTGGAGCTGCTTCCGGTAATTTTGTAGCGACTGTAGATGGAGAGTCATTTGTGGCCACTCAGCTTGTTGCTGAAATCAATCAGGGGACTTTGATAATGAGTGCAAGTGATGGTGTTTTTGCGATGGGCTTGATCGTTGTAAACAAAAGTGAATGTGTATTCGATCTTACAGGTGCAAACGCATCTGCTAGTATAAGTGAGATTAGTTCTGGAACTTCTTATACAGTAGACCCTACGGGACAGTTTGGTTCCTCTGGAACTTTGGAGATTACCTCATACAATACTGAAACAATGACCGTATCTGGAACCTTTACTTTTGTAGCTGTTGAAATAACACCTAATGGTCCAGGTAGCGAAACTATTGAAGTTACAGATGGTAGTTTTACAGATATTACTTTTGAAGTTGTAAGTGGAGACCCCGAACCCAGTGAGTGTGATCCCAACGGAGGCGGTGGCGATCCAGACCCAACCGATCCTAACAATATATTCTTGGCAAAAGCAGATGGTGTAGACTTTATACCGGAAGAAGTGATGGTTTCACAATACATGGTTGGGATGCAACCCATGATACAAGTAATGGCCTTGGATGCTGGAGGAGCTAGCCTGCGTTTGGACATCCCAGAAACGTTGCAAACAGGAACCTTCGATATGTTCAACGGAATTTCTGACGGAAGCCAGCTCATAGGTTATTATAACCCCAACACAGGAGGTGAAACCTTATCTTCCAACCCAGGAACCATAACAATTTCTGAATTCGGCTCACAATCTGGTAAGCTAGTTGCAACCTTCCAGTTCACGGCTACCGATCCTTTGGGAGACGACCCAACCGTGGTGGAAATTACCGAAGGAAATCTAGACATATCATTTGTGCCAACTCCTGGTAATGTAACTTTCTCTTTTGAGAATGAAATCGATGGAGTGCTCTTTCAGCCAGAAACAACAATAGCGACCCTTACAGAGTTCAATGGAGTGGACTATGTAACCATTACGGCTACATTGAACAACCAAGAGGTAAAACTGGAATTCCCATACTCAATTGGCGAAGGAACCTATGGAATGAGCCCGATACTGGTCGCTGGTGCCGAAGTAGTGGGAAGTTACACCCCAGATGTGGGAACTTCTATTACCTATACATCAGACCCTGGAACGTTGACCATTTCGACCTTCGATACGGCAACGAACATTATTGAGGGAACCTTTAGCTTTACTGCAAAGGACTTTTCCACTGCAGACCCTACCGTTTATGAAATTACCAACGGGTCGTTCCTGGTAGAAATTCAATAAAATTATACATAGGATAAACAAAAAATGCCACCTGCTATGGTGGCATTTTTTATTTATTTAATCTATTCTACATAGACTCTATGGAGCCAGAGCCTATTACTTTGGTGTCGCTTTTTGTAGGTTTTCCTTTGTAGCGTATATCGCCAGAGCCAGTAACCCTTGCTTTAAAAGTTCCATTTGCCATAACCGTTGCATCCCCAGAGCCAGAAACATATACCTGTGTGTCTGCTGCGTTGAGTGTATTCCCCTCAAAGTCGCCACTTCCAGCTACTTTTACCTCTAGCATATTTGCTGTACCGGTAAGCACCATATCTCCACTGCCTGTTACCTTGGCGTCTATTGTGTTGCCTTCTACGTTGGCCTGTAGATCTCCACTGCCTGTTACCGTAAAGGCAAGGTTATCGCCCTTAATAGTGTTTTTGGAAATTACATCCCCAGATCCTGTAATGGATACTTTGCTAATTTCAGTAAAAGGAACCGTAACAATAATATCGTTCTTGGAACTGTAACTATATCCTTTTTTCATCTTTACCTTTAATTGGGTGCCGTTGCTTTCAACTTCTATATATTCGTGTAGGTTGTCGTCTGCTTCAATGGTAATATTGCCCTCGGCTCCAGAGGTAAGGATTACGGTTAGCGAACCTACACCGGCAACTTCGTCATACCCCTGTGTGGTTACTTTTGAAGTAGTAACGTTGCCGCTGCCCTTAATTTTCTTGTTACCCCATTGTGCCGCGGCAGGTAGCGATACAAACAATGTAAGCATAGCTACGATGGATAGTTTGATTGTGTTTTTCATAATTTTCAATTTAGATTAAAGTTTGTTGAAGGTAATCCCTCCATAGTTAGAGTTTATAGTAACGATAGTACCGCTGTCTTTTTTTCCGAAGTGCCCCATATACATTTTGGAAGAGTTTTTTTCAGATTTTTGGCTGTACTGAAATCCATCGGTGCCTTTTAGGTTCGTATAATCAAGATTCAGCTTAAAATTGAAGGATACATCCTGTGGGAGCCCAAGGTTTATGCGTGCATAATCTGAATTTATGGTTATTTCCTTACAACTCGCAAGAACGGAACCTACGTTCACAGCACCATAATCTGAATGTATGTTAAGGCTATTGGTAACGCTACCAATGTTGTGGTGTATGTAGTCGCCACGGCCTATTACCGTGCCTACCTTCCCTATATTCAGTTTTCCGTGGTCGTTGTTATAGTTTAAATTGTTCACCTCGCCAATATCAGTGTTAGAATAATCTGCATTTATAAGCAGTGTTTCGGTTTTTTGTATCGAAACCCCTGAGTAGTCAGCATTTATCTTGCCACTCTTCATATATTGTATGGTAGAGTTCTTTGTGTAATCAAAATTTAGGGAGTTGTCTTCTGCCAGCAGTTCTCCAATGACCAGTTGCCCGTAATCGCAATTAATGGTTGCGTGGCCCTCCAGCTTATCTATGGTTATGCTACCGTAATCGTTGTTTATGTTCACGGAGTTGCCAATGGGGAGTTTAATGGTGTAGTTTACCTCTACCGAGATATTACTGTTCCCAGAGCCAAACCAACTGTTCCAACGCGATTTGTTCCCAAAGCGGGTCTTGGCGTTAACGTTGGTGCCACTGGCGGAAAATTCCACATCGATCTCTTTCAGTTTTTCTGACACTTTTTCCTCGTTGTTGCCATTGGTTTTAATAGTTACATCTATCACGGTTTTATTCTGGTTCCAAGTAACAATGGTAATATTTCCGTAGCGGTTGTCTATTTCCAGCCCTGCGTTGGGGTTTACGGTATACTCCTTGTGTATTTTTTTCTCCTTGGTGTGTTTACCTTTAAAGTTTTCAGTATTGGCCGTTACGGTTATGGGCAGTAATAGTACTACCAGTAGTATGTTATAGATATGTTTCATTTGTATTGTTTTTAAGTGTTTTAATGGCTGTTAGGGTTTCTGAAACGTTCTCCAAAATGGTAATCCTGCTCTGGAAATTAAGGATCATGGCGTTCACTACCTGTTTGTTGTAACCACTCTCTACCAAGTCTTTTTTGAGCAGCTGGTATTCCGTTTCAAGTTTTTCAACCTCTATGAGCGCATCTTGTATTAATTGTTGGTGTTCTGGAGATTCAAACTGTTTTAGTTTTTCAATCTCTGTAGTGATGGTTGCCGTAAAAAAGGATTGGGTTTGTTCCAACTCTGGTGAAACACTTGCCAGGTCTGCCTCTGTAGACGATTGGGGGGCAAACAAGCTACCTCCCAGGACTACCAGCAGTGCGATGGCCGCAGCAATGCTTCCCCATTTCCAATAGTTAATGGTTGGTTTTACGGTTTTGGGTTGCTGTTGGTTCAATTTTTCCAAAAACCTTTTTTGATGACCCGTAGGTGTCTCGTGTACATCAAAACTTCCTTCGAGTCGTTCAAAAAGGCTGGCTATTTCATCTTTCAGTTTCATTATTTTTTCTTTTCAGTTGTGCTCCAATTTTTGGATCATTTTCAGCTTTTTCCGCAAGCTTTCTTTGGCTCGGGATATAAGCGTTCGGCAATTGGCGTTACTTATGTTCAGTATCCCACAAATCTCTTCATAGTCGTAACCTTCAATATAATGGAGGTTCAATATTTGCCTGTATTTTGAGTGTATGCCTTCCATACATTCCAGTATTTGTAACACCTTCAAATTTGAATATTCCTCTCCGTTGGTCTGTGTTTCTACTTCATGTTCTATTTCATTGAACTCAGGTAGCGGGACAAACTTTTTGCTTTTATGGTAAGCCGCGATGCTTCTGTTTACCACGATACGTTTTAACCAAGAGCCAAATGTTGCGTTTCCCTTAAAGGTTTCCAGTTTTTCAAAAGCTGCTATAAACCCTTCTTGCATACAATCTTCGGCTAGGGCAGTGTCCTTCACTATTCGCATAGCCACATTGTACATTGCTTTGTGATAGCGATTGTACACTTCCAGTTGCGCAAGCTGGTTCCCTTTTTTACAAAGAGAGAGTACGGTTGATATGTCTTGGTGGGTTAGTGCCAAAAATCTTTCAGGATTTATAGTAAAGATAGGACAGCTTGCGCATTGTTACACTTTTGAAGATTTTTTTTCTACATGGCATAACTATTGAAATGGTATGGGGGAATACACATCTATAGCTGTTATAACACTCTTAATTCCAGTGTTTACAGCACATAAACGATACAATAACACATACTGAAGCGGTATTTTAACCGTGACAGAATGTCTTAAATAAAAATATGACCAAATCTAAATTAATACCCTTGGACAAGTTGTCACTTCAGGATTTACAGGACGAAGCAGAGTTGATACCCCTCATGACCACCGAAGATGAAGATGCCATGAATCGTGAAGAACTGCCCACAACACTGCCCATTTTACCCTTGCGGAACACCGTCCTATTTCCTGGTGTGGTAATACCCATTACAGCGGGACGTGATAAATCCATCAAATTAATTAATGAGACCAACAAGAACGGGAAGGTAATTGGGGTAGTTTCACAAAAGGAAGAAGCCAAGGAAGACCCGGACTTGAGTGACATAAACACCGTGGGTACCGTAGCGCAGATATTACGTGTACTAAAAATGCCCGACGGAAACACTACCGTGATCATACAGGGTAAAAAACGTTTTGAGGTTGCTGAGGTGATGACTACAGATCCTTACATGACAGCAACCATCCGTGAAGTGGCCGAAGCCCGTCCCGCTAAGGAAAATGAAGAGTTTAAGGAGATAATAAGCTCCATTAAGGAGTTGGCACTCACTATTATTAAAGACAGCCCCAATATTCCTTCGGAAGCTGCTTTTGCCATAAAGAATATTGAAAGTTCTTCTTTCTTGATAAACTTTGTTTCTTCAAACCTTAATATTTCAGTAGAAGAAAAACAGAAATTACTTGAAATAAACGATTTGAAGGACCGTGCCATGGAAACCTTGCGCTATATGAATGTGGAGTTGCAAAAACTTTCCTTGCGTAACGATATACAATCCAAGGTAGAGAGCGATATAAGCAAGCAACAGCGGGAATATTTCCTCCAACAGCAAATGAAGACCATCCAGCAAGAATTGGGGGGCAATAGCAATGAGGCCGAGATCGAGGAAATGCGCTCCCGTTCTAAATCCAAAAAGTGGAAAAAGAACATCCAAAAACATTTTGATAAAGAGCTAACCAAGTTGCAGCGAATGAACCCGCAGGTAGCGGAGTTCAGCATACAGAAGAATTACTTGGACCTGATGTTGGATCTACCTTGGGAAGAGTTCAGTAAAGATAAATTCGACCTAAAGAGAGCTAAAAAGATACTAGATCGTGACCATTATGGGCTGGACGATGTAAAAAAACGAATTATTGAATATTTAGCAGTCCTAAAACTGAGAAACGATATGAAGTCGCCCATACTGTGCCTATACGGACCTCCGGGTGTTGGTAAAACCTCTTTGGGAAAATCCATCGCAGAGGCATTAGGCAGGGAATATGTGCGAATGTCCCTTGGTGGGTTGCGCGACGAGGCGGAGATACGAGGTCACCGTAAAACCTACATTGGTGCTATGCCAGGACGAATTATAAAAAGCTTGAAAAAAGCGGGAACAAGCAATCCTGTGTTTGTACTGGATGAAATTGACAAGCTATCTGTTGGGAGCCAGGGCGATCCATCTTCGGCTATGCTGGAAGTATTGGATCCAGAGCAGAACAGCGAGTTTTACGATAACTTTTTGGAATTGGGCTATGATTTGTCCAAAGTCATGTTCATCGCAACCTCAAATAGCTTGAGTACTATCCAGCCAGCCTTGCGGGATAGGATGGAAATTATAAATGTTACAGGGTATACAATCGAAGAGAAGGTAGAGATTGCCAAAAAGCACCTGCTCCCAAAACAATTGAAAGAGCACGGTCTCTCTAAAAAAGACCTGCAGATAGCCAAGCCACAATTAGAAAAAATCGTCGAAGGCTACACCCGTGAGAGCGGTGTGCGTGGTCTGGAAAAGCAAATTGCTAAAATGGTGCGCCATGCAGCTATGAAAATAGCGATGGAGGAGGAGTACACCAAAAAAGTAACCAACGAGGTCATCGTGGAAGCCCTGGGAGCACCAAAGCTGGAACGAAACAAATATGAAAACAACGATGTTGCAGGTGTCGTGACAGGATTGGCGTGGACCCGAGTAGGAGGTGACATACTCTTTATTGAATCTACCCTCTCAAAAGGGAAAGGGCAGCTCAACATGACCGGAAACCTTGGTAAGGTAATGAAAGAGAGTGCTACGATCGCTCTGGAATATATTAAGTCCAATGCCGATCAGCTAGGGCTTTCTCCCGACATCTTTGAAAAATACAACATCCATATCCACGTTCCCGAAGGTGCTACACCAAAAGATGGCCCAAGTGCAGGAATTACTATGTTAACGTCTTTGGTCTCTTTGTTCACCCAGCGAAAGGTTAAAAAGAGCATTGCCATGACCGGTGAGATAACCCTTCGTGGAAAGGTATTGCCTGTTGGTGGTATTAAAGAGAAGATACTTGCGGCCAAGCGTGCAAAGATCAAGGAGATCTTGCTCTGTGAGGACAACAAACGTGATATAGATGAGATAAAGCCAGAATACCTAAAGGGTTTAACGTTTCACTACGTTAAGGAAATGAGCGATGTGCTGGATCTTGCCCTGACAAAACAAAAGGTAAAAAATGCGAAGCAGCTTTAGCGTTACGGCTGTTTTAATTTTTAACAATTTTGAATGTTTGCGTTTGCTTTCCGCTGAAAAGCGTTAAAAGGTATAAACCATGGTCTAAAGAAGAAATATCGACTTCATTTTCCGCTGAAAGTGAAGTCAGTTCTTTATGTGTGATGATTGTTCCTGTTACTGTGCTTAGTTGTAAAGCAGTTACAACCGTATTGTTTTCAGCTATGTAAATTTTCTCTTGTGCAGGATTGGGATATACATTTACACGCTCTTTCGTAAACGTATCGTTATTCAATATTGGAGTATTCCTATATCTATATTCAACAAATGGTTGTGTGCCAAATTTCATGCTTTTAGTTCCGTCCCCATTGTCTGTTACTGTAGGCTGCACTATGGTATATAGATTGGGGTCTGTTGGGATTATAGCAAATGGTCCAAAAATATAAGGCTCGTCCATATCCTCAAAAAAACCACAGGAATTGCTTGAGCTTGTGCTCGAAACAGCTCTTAAATCTCCTGTTAGGGCATCCTGTTCTAGCGTTCCAGAGATAGTGTTGCAAATTCCAAATCCGCTAAACTCAAGATTTTCACCAATAAAGATTCGTGGTTGGATTTGTGCAATACTTGGATTGCCATTATAGGGCTGGTAGCCTTCAACAATAAAAGTCTCACCGGTATCACTATCAAAAATTTCATACAGGTACCAAGTTTGTTCAAAAAAAGCGGGATCTATTTGTTGCGCATTCAAAAGCCCTGTAAATGCTAGGAAAAAGAATAAAATTTTCATAATGGTAGTTTTAACTTCAGTATAAATGTACTATTTCTTCCATTGATTATAGCAAACCCTTGCAAACAGTTGTACTTCACAAATAATGAATTTTAAGCAATCCCTTAGATTATAACCCAAGGCAACACTATTTTAAAGTTCAATCATTTCGCTCTCCCATAAAAATAAATTAATATTGCAGTCGTTAAAAAGTGTAGGAAACACAACTCCACGTCCATGCAAAAAAGAATAGTATTGCTACTTACCCTATTAACAGCGGTTTCGGCCGTTGCACAAGTAGGAGGACGTGCCACGTATCAATTCCTGAACCTGGTTACTTCAACACGCCAAGCAGCCCTGGGGGGTAAGAATGTGACAAATTACGATTACGACCCCACGCAGGGGATGTTCAACCCAGCTGCCATTAATCCTGCGATGGATAACCAACTGTCGCTCAACTATGCAAACTATATAGGCGATGTAAACTACGGTACCGCAACCTATGCCTATTTGTGGGACAGGCGTACACAAGTGTTGCATACAGGGGTTACCTACATCAACTACGGAAGTTTTGACGGGTACGATGAAAATGGAAACCCTACCGATGAGTTCAGTGGTGGTGAGTTGGCCTTGAGCTTTGGTCATGCCCGTAATATTGCTTTTACAGATTTTCACGTGGGCGGAAACGTAAAATTTATTTCTTCAAAACTAGAGCAATACACTTCTTTTGGAGTTGCGCTGGATATTGGGGTCATGTACGTATACGAAGATTGGGACCTGCACATCACCGGAGTAGCCAGGAACCTTGGTGCACAGCTTAAACCGTACGAGAACACCCAGGAAAGATTGCCTTTTGAACTTATCTTCGGGATATCACAAACCTTGCAAAACATTCCCATACGCTGGCACTTCACCTTGGAGAATATGCAAAAATGGGATGTTGCCTTTGCCAACCCCAACCGTGACGAGATAGACCTGGAGGGTACGGTTACTACCGAGAATATTGGGTTTTTGGACAATGCTTTTCGCCATATGATTTTTGGTATCGAGATTTTTCCCGAGAGCGGCTTTAATCTAAGATTGGGCTACAACGTGCGCAGGGCAGAGGAACTGCGAATTATAGACCAGCGCTCTTTTGCAGGGCTTACGGGAGGTTTTTCCATAAAACTGAACAAACTCCGTTTAAGCTACGCCTATTCTCGATTTAACAGCGCCGCCACTACCAGTACCTTTGGACTAAATATAAACCTGCAATAATGCACAAAATTACTATTGCCATAGACGGCTATTCTTCTACCGGAAAAAGTACCGTTGCCAAGCAGTTGGCAGATTGGCTGGAGTATGTGTATGTAGATACCGGTGCTATGTACAGGGCCGTGACCCTTTATGCAATGCGTACTAAAATGATTGCTGAAGGAAAAGTAGACACCCCAAAACTAATTGCTGCATTGCCACAAATCAATTTGCAATTCAAAAGAGAAGGAGGTGCAAAAGCCGAAATTCACTTGAACGGTGAAAATGTTGAAAAAGACATCCGCCATCTAAACGTTTCCGAATATGTGAGCCCCGTCGCTACCATTAGTGAAGTACGCCGAAAGCTCGTAGAGCAGCAACAGCAAATGGGAGAGGGTAAAGGCGTGGTCATGGACGGCCGTGACATTGGGACAGTAGTCTTCCCCAATGCTGAACTGAAAATTTTTATGACCGCCAGTGCCGAACAGCGCGCCCAGCGCCGGTACAACGAACTTTTAGAACGTGGCGATACCGTTACCTATCAGGAAGTGCTAGAGAATGTATTGGAGCGCGACCATATTGACAGTACCCGCAAAGACTCCCCACTGCGAAAGGCAAAAGACGCCATAGAGATAGACAATAGCGAAATGAACCTTGAGGACCAGTTCCACACTATCCTTCAATTGGCGAAGGACAGGATTGCAGGGAGGGTTTAGTTTTTGCCTTAAAGTGTAGTTGTTAGGTTTTTAAATAGCACAAAAGACTGAAATAGTTGCTACCGATTTAAGAAGAATACGTCTTCTTATCAAAGCTTATAGTGTATTTATTATAGCTTTTCTAATAGGTTCTTTGCTCGGTGTTTTTTCAAGCGCTATTTTTATATTGCCGGAATTATAAGTACTGCGATAGCGTATGGAGGATATGTACTTCTATTAAGGTTGCCATTAAATAGATTCGATAAAATTTCAGAGACGGTATTGGTATTGCTTTTTGGCATATTTGCAATGTGGGCTTTTATCCAATTTAACACTATTGAAAAAAATAGTTGAGGGGTTTATAGATTTAGAAGTTTGGAGTTAACATTTTCAATACCTTCACATACCCGAGTCTTGCCTCTCGATACAGCTTTTGAAACGCTATCGCCTTTTCAAAACCCACTCGAGGTCACGATAATCTTGAAAAACCGTCAGTTCGAGTGATTTTGTTGCAGGGATGTACATCGGAGTTTGAAACTATGAATTTCAACAAAATTGTATCGAGAACCGATCACAATCGTTATCTCAAAAGCCTCTCGATACAAATTCTGGAACGCTATCGCTTTTCCATAACCCACTTGAGGTGACGAAGGATAACCTAGTATAAACGTTTAAAATACTTAAACAATTTCTATCTCGTCATTCGTACCTCGTCATTCGTATTTCTTTAATCCACCTTCACAAATCTTAATATTTCTTCTCCTTCAGTATTATACAAGAAGAGACGCAAATTTTCAACTTTATAGCTGCTTGTATTGGCCAGTGCTTCGGTAAAGGTATTGGGCACTGTCATATTGGGACACATCATTTTGGTGCTGCCCAGTCTTGAGAACGTCAGTTGGTTTCCGCCCAACGTTTCAATAGTTCCAAAAAGGGTGTTGCAGCCATCGTTACCACCAATGCGTTTATCGGCCACAAAAATCTCCAACATGGGTTGTTTGTTTGGTCTTTGGGTTCCTTTCGTAGCAATATCTTCTCCTTTGATAGCTCGTAACGCCCAAATATCGTGCAGCCTAAAGATTGGGTCCGTTTCTTTTTCCAGTACCTGTACCAATGTGTATTTAATTGAAGAGGCATCAGCAGGGACTGTTGCAGGGTCTAATTTTCCTTCAGTGACCGAAATTTTATAGATAAATCCCTGTTGGTAGTCAAACCCCTCGATGTTTCCATAAAAATTGCTCCAGTTGCCTTCGGACATCATCTCACCTTTTTGTATCTGTAGGCATTGCATTTTCCCTACGCCTTCGCAGGGAACCTTGGCGCTATTTACAAAATAGGTAACGGCTTTAGGATCGTCTTTTGCTTCTCCACAGGTGTTCATGACAAGGACGGCTAGTGCTAAGGTAGTTATAAATTTCATGATCTTTGTTTTATATAAAGTTAACAAACACTGTTGAAAGTCTTAAGACCTTTAGGGAAAGTTTAGGGTTTCTGTTAGCATTATTTTTATACTGTTAGTATTCGCTCGCAACCATTGTTTCAAGAGGTAACTTCTGCGTAACAATCCTAAGTCAGTTCGTGTGATTTTATAGTGTGCCCTAATCGCAATGGCTTAACTTTTCCCAGTCACCATAAAATCCTATCGAGAACCCTTTGATTTTCAAAACAAAAACACTATTTTTGCACCCCTTTTAGCGACAGAAGCAAGTGGAAAAGGAAATTTATAAACAATAACTAAACCCTTCTGTGGGATCGTCGCACTAACTACTTGCAATAGCACAGAATACAAAACCGAAACTAGTTCAGTTTAAAAAAATACTGGACAGTCTAGGAGCAAACAACAAATGGCTGATAAAGCAACAACAAAAGACGAAGCAGCAAAGAAGGCTGCCGACAAAAAGGTTGAGAATTCGGTAGCAGTAAAAGATGCCAAAAAACCAACCAGAGAAAAAGAAGCTGTGAAAGCAGAGGATATGGAAGACATGGCCGAAGCAAAAGTAGGGCAGAGTCTTGAGACTCCAAAAGAGGAGTTGACACCACAACAAGCCAATCCAGCAAAATTTCTAGAAGATTTTAACTGGCACAACTACCAAGAGGGTATCGACCCGGTAGATGGCGAGCAGTTACAGGAATTCGAGAAACTTGTAGAAGAGAACTTTGTAGATACCTTGGATGATGAGGTAGTAGAAGGAGAAGTAATCCACTTGACAGACCGTGATGCTATTATAGACATCAACGCAAAGAGTGAAGGGGTTATCTCGTTGAACGAGTTCCGTTACAACCCAGACCTTAAGGTAGGGGACAAAGTAGAAGTATTAATAGACGTACGTGAGGACAGCACGGGACAATTAATCCTGAGCCACCGTAAAGCACGTACCATCAAGGCTTGGGATCGCGTAAATGCGGCTCACGACGAAGGTACCATCGTAAACGGTTTTGTAAAATGCCGTACCAAAGGTGGTATGATCGTAGATGTGTTTGGGATCGAGGCCTTCTTGCCTGGGTCACAGATAGACGTGAAGCCTATCCGCGATTACGATATTTATGTAGGAAAGACAATGGAATTCAAAGTGGTAAAGATAAACCACGAGTTCAAGAACGTTGTAGTTTCGCACAAAGCGTTGATCGAAGCCGATATAGAAGAACAGAAAAAAGAAATTATTGGGCAGCTTGAAAAAGGTCAAGTACTCGAAGGTGTTGTGAAGAATATCACTTCCTACGGAGTATTTGTGGACCTTGGAGGAGTTGACGGATTGGTGCATATTACCGACCTTTCTTGGTCACGTATCAACCACCCGAACGAGATCGTAGAACTAGACCAAAAGCTGAACGTGGTAATCTTGGACTTCGACGAGGACAAAACACGTATCCAACTTGGATTGAAGCAATTGAGTGCACACCCTTGGGAAGCACTGGGTGACGAGCTTAAGGTAGGTGATAAAGTAAAAGGAAAAGTAGTGGTAATTGCAGACTACGGTGCCTTTGTTGAAGTTGCCGAAGGTGTTGAAGGATTGATCCACGTTTCTGAAATGTCTTGGTCTACACACTTGCGTAGCGCACAGGACTTTGTAAATGTTGGTGATGAGGTTGAAGCACAAATCTTGACGCTTGACAAAGAAGAGCGTAAGATGAGCCTTGGTATCAAGCAATTAACGCCAGATCCTTGGACCGATATTACTTCAAAATACCCAGTTGGTTCACGCCATACAGGGATTGTACGTAACTTTACCAACTTTGGTGTGTTCGTAGAATTGGAAGAAGGTATCGACGGGCTTATTTATATTAGCGACCTGTCTTGGACCAAGAAAGTGAAGCACCCAAGCGAGTTTACCAACATTGGTGACAAGCTGGATGTGGTAGTGCTCGAGTTGGACGTAGAAGGACGCAAGTTGAGCCTAGGCCACAAGCAAACCGAAGAAAACCCTTGGGACAAGTACGAGGAGGAGTTTGCAGTAGGAACTAAGCACACTGCTAAGATTGACGAAATGGTAGACAAGGGAGCCATCATTAACTTTAATGAGGATATCTCTGCGTTTGTACCTAAGCGTCACTTAGAGAAAGAAGACGGTACCGATGTTGCCAAAGGTGAAGAAGCAGAATTCCAGATCATTGAGTTCAACAAAGAATTCAAGAAAGTGGTTGCGTCCCATATGACGATCCACAGAGAGGAAGAAGCTAAGATCGTGAAGCAAGCAGCGAAGAAAGCCGCAAAGCAAGCCGAAGAAGCAAAACCAACCCTTGGTGATGCCAACTCGAAGTTGCAGGAATTGAAAGACAAAATGGACGGGAAGAAATAATTTTATTCCCACGAAGGTGGGAGCCCAACATTTTAAAGAT
Source organism: Marinirhabdus gelatinilytica (assembly GCF_003353425.1). Taxonomy (GTDB): domain Bacteria; phylum Bacteroidota; class Bacteroidia; order Flavobacteriales; family Flavobacteriaceae; genus Marinirhabdus; species Marinirhabdus gelatinilytica. The sequence continues at coordinate 155,521 of NZ_QRAO01000003.1, read as the reverse complement.
AGAGAGCCCCTTCAGCAATGAAGGGGTTTTTTTATGCAATAATTTTATAACCCTATTTTTTGTGTTATCTTGAACGCTCAACTAAATTGAATGTTCCAAAATACAATAACGCGTCCTTCCATATTGCTGCTTCTGTTCAGTATTTTGGTCTTTTCCTGTAAGTCCGGACAAAAGGATGTGGAGGGTAAAGCACTTCCAACCGTTTTGGTACAAATGGAGCAGGAGACAACGGTTTTAATGTTAGAAGAAGAATTCAGCAAATACGGGCTTCAGCAAGAAAAAATGGTGAGCAGGCCAATGCATATTTACCTCTTCACGTATAATGCTGAAACGATCACCGAAAATAAACTTATCGAACTACTGAAGGAATCTCCCTTGGTAAAGGAAGCCCAGCGGAATAAAAATGTCCAAACCAGAAATAATGACTGATATGAAAAAACTACTTGTATTGATAGTTGCCATTGCAACAAGCTCTTTGGGTACTGCCCAAGAAGCAGAATTTGTACAAAACGAAGTGTTGGTACAATTGCAAAATAACACAACACCTGTGCTTTTGGCACAACAATCTCCTGAGGTTGCAATTGCAACTTCAAGACTTATTTCGCGACCCATGAATATTTGGTTGTTACAACTGGAGCCTTCAGCAATGACCGAGCAAATGGCCATTGCCGAACTATATCGCAACAACCTTGTGTTGGTAGCACAAAAAAACCATAAGGTAAGTTCACGGGCTACCGAGCCTGACGATCCATTCTTTGGTGACCAATGGCAATACAAACAAGCCAGTGATGGGGATATTGATGCAGATGAAGCTTGGGACATCACAACGGGAGGCATTACTATGAATGGCGATGTAATTGTCGCTGCCGCCTTGGACGATGGTATCGATTTGAACCATCAAGACTTTGAAGATAATCTATGGACCAATGAAGCCGAAATTCCCGATAACGGAATTGACGATGACGGAAACGGATATACGGACGATTATTTGGGATGGAGCATCGTTACCAATAGCGATAATATTTCTGGTGGCGGCCACGGAACACCCGTAGCAGGTATCATTGGTGCCAAAGGTAACAACGGTGTGGGAGTTTCGGGTGTAAACTGGGATGTGAAGGTAATGGTCATAAAAAACAACTTCAACACAAACGAGGCACAAGTTATTGAAGCTTACAGCTATGCCCTGGAGGCGAGAATGCTGTACAACAGTAGTAATGGAGCCGAAGGAGCCTTTGTTGTGTCCACAAATGCCTCTTGGGGTGTAGACTTTGGCGATCCGGCTGATGCGCCACTATGGTGTGCCCTATACGATACCTTGGGCGAAAATGGAATATTGAGCTGCGGAGCCACCATCAATGGAAACTTTAATGTGGATAACGTGGGCGACCTGCCAACAGCATGTCCAAGTGAATACTTGATCACGGTTACAAACATGGATATTTCAGATATGAAAGTGACCAATGCTGGCTACGGTGCCGAAACTATCGACCTAGGAGCCCACGGAGCTGGAGCTTACACTACCAGCAATGGAAATGGTTATGGTGGATTTGGAGGAACTTCTGGAGCAACACCACACGTTACAGGTGCAATTGCCTTATTGTATTCAGCGCCTTGCCAAGAATTTGCAGATTTGGCCATCTCCAATCCATCGCAGGCCGCTAAGGACGTAAGGGATTATATCTTTGCGGGCGTGGACCCAAACCCCTCGCTGGAAGGGATTACCACTACTGGTGGTAGGCTTAATTTAAACAACTCCTTACAGGGATTGATGGGAGACTGTGACGTACTTGCGACAAACGATTTTTTACAACAAAACAACCCGTTTGTACTCTACCCAAATCCCGCGAACAGTGTGTTTACCATTCAGCATAGTGAGAATACTGCATTGGCACAGGTTTCTATACTTACGATGGACGGTAAGCTAATTGAGCAAACTAAAAATCCTTCAAATCTAATAAACATAGAAAACTTGGCAGCAGGGATGTATATGGTACGCGTTTCTTTTATCGGGGATGCAACGGTATATAATCAGTTGTTGTTGAAGGAGTAGGTGGTTTTAAACAATAAAAGTTATATTAGAATCCCGTTGTACATTTTGAGAAAATTCGTCACTTCGAGTGAGTTTTTCGATTGAAATGAGAAAAATTTGTATCGAGAAGAAGAATTTTAGGATCTAAATTAGTTCTCGATACAATTTTTCGTACCTCAAAATCACTCGAACTGACGGTGAAACTAATTTTTTACTTTCGAAATGCACAACGGGTACTTGAAATAGTTAAGCATTTTTTTTCTCTTTACTAACTGCAACGATTAATAATGCGCTATAATAATACTACGTTTAAAAAGTACAAATCTTTTACTTCAAAACATTAAAATCAAATCCATCCCAAAAAGTGGCTGAGCCCACCTGCCTCAACATAATATCCAAACGGTAGGTGTTTTGTAAGATTCTTTGTAAGAGCAAAAAACTTACAAAATGTACCGAAGCCCCGTGCGTTAAAAAAAATTACCTTAAATTTGTCCCCTGAATACAATTCAGCAATTCTCTATGAGCCAGAAAGTGTTACTCAACGCAACCGAAGTACACATCGCACTTCACCGCTTGGCTTGTCAATTAATCGAAAATCACGATACTTTTAGCAATACCGTACTCATAGGCATACAGCCAAGGGGCGTTTTTCTGGCCGAGCGTTTAAAAACACTCTTACAGAAAGAATATGGCGTTAAGGATATAAGGCTGGGGTATCTGGACATCACTTTTTACCGTGACGATTTTAGGCGTAGTGGAAAACCTCTGGAAGCCAACAAAACCAAGATAGATTTTATAGTGGAAGACAAAAAAGTGGTGTTTATAGACGATGTGCTGTACACCGGAAGGAGTATTCGCAGTGCTCTCACGGCCATTCAGTCCTTTGGTAGGCCGTTGGAGATAGAACTGCTAACATTGATAGATAGACGCTTTAGCCGCCATTTGCCCATCCAGCCAGATTACCGAGGTAGACAGGTAGACGCCATTGGTGGCGAGAAGGTAAAGGTGTGCTGGAAAGAGAACGAAGGAGAGGATGCAGTATATTTAGTAGAAAAATAAATTGACCGTAATACGCTTTAAGCTATGCAGTAGGCGGCTTAGAGCATAGTATAAAAAAAGCCTACGGCGTTGTTAGACGAAAACTATGAGCGAACTAAGTGTAAAACACTTACTGGGAATTAAATACATCACCGAAGACGACATACAGCTCATCTTCGAGACGGCTGATCATTTTAAGGAGGTGATAAACCGCCCCATTAAAAAAGTACCGTCACTACGGGATATTACCATTGCAAACCTCTTTTTTGAGAACAGTACACGTACCCGCCTGTCGTTCGAGTTGGCCGAAAAACGGCTCTCTGCCGATGTTGTTAATTTTTCCGCAGGATCTTCTTCTGTTAAAAAGGGAGAAACCCTAATCGATACCGTGAACAATATCCTGTCCATGAAGGTAGATATGGTGGTGATGCGCCACCCCAATCCCGGCGCAGGGGTATTTCTTTCAAAACATGTGGACGCAAGTATTGTAAACGCTGGCGATGGCGCCCACGAACACCCCACCCAAGCATTACTGGACTGTTATTCCATTCGTGAAAAACTGGGAGATGTTTCGGGTAAAAAAGTAGTGATAGTAGGGGACATTCTGCATTCGCGAGTAGCATTGAGCAATATTTTCGCCCTACAAAAATTGGGAGCAACCGTAAAGGTGTGCGGACCTAAGACGCTTATCCCCAAATATATTGAACAATTGGGAGTAGGGTTTGAGTCCAACCTTAAGAAAGCCCTGCAATGGTGCGATGTGGCCAATATGTTACGAGTACAAAACGAGCGTATGGACATTAGCTATTTCCCCTCTACCCGGGAATACACACAACAGTTCGGGTTGAACAGGCAACTATTGGACGCACTGGATAAAGAGATCGTGGTAATGCACCCAGGTCCCATAAACAGAGGAGTAGAGATAACCAGCGATGTAGCCGATAGCAAACAGGCCATCATTTTGGACCAAGTACAGAACGGTGTGGCAGTACGTATGGCGGTATTGTACTTGTTGGCATCAAAAATACAGCATAATGAAGATTGAAAATAAAGACAACTACGTAATCCTTGCAGACGAGCAGGATGATATAAAAGACTTTGCCTCTTTTTTAGAATACCAAATCCCCCATAAATTTAAAGGACAGAATGTTGTTCTCAACTTGTTGGATTACAGTAAGCTTACCTTAGAAGAGCTTTTGCTTTTCCTAAAAGTATCCAACCTGCACCGAAAGACAAAACAATCGTTTGTAATCGTGAACAACACCATAAACCCGGACGATATACCGTTTGAGATGGTTGTGGTGCCCACACTTCAAGAAGCCGAGGACATTATAGGGATGGAAGAAATAGAAAGAGATCTGGGTTTTTAAAGACCTGAATCACTACTTTTTCTTTAAAAATCCTAAACCCTAAACCCTAAATCCTAAAGCGCACTTCGTAAAATGAAACTAACCATCCTAGGCTGTCACTCTGCAACCCCTCGCTGGGACGCTAACCCCACGGCCCAGGTATTGGAGGTGAAAGGACACTTGTTCCTTATTGACTGTGCCGAAGGTACCCAAGTACAGTTGCGACGCTTCAAGGTGAAATTTTCAAGATTGAAACACATCTTTATCTCACATTTACACGGCGACCATTTTTTTGGACTTGTCGGGCTTATCTCCACCTTCAGGTTGTTGGGACGTGAGGCCGAACTCCATGTACATGGCCCAAAGGGAATAAAAGAGGCGATTTTACTTCAACTAAAACTGGGCAAGAGCTATACCAACTATCCGCTCTATTTCCATGAGCTGGAAAGTAAGGAACCCCAAGTTGTTTTTGAGGATGAAAAACTTTCAATAACCACTATTCCTTTGGATCACCGTGTGTACACAAATGGCTTCTTGTTTCAGGAGAAATTGGGAGAACGCAGTCTACATATTGAAAAAGCTCGCGAACTCAATGTAGAAATGAGCTATTACCGAAAGATAAAACAAGGCGAGGATGCCATTTCCAAGGATGGGAAAAGGATTAAGAACGAATTGATAACGTTCGACCCGCCACCTGCAAAAAGTTATGCCTATTGTAGCGATACAGCATATTTCCCGCAACTCGTTCCACAGATTGAAAACGCAACCGCCCTCTATCACGAAGCCACCTTCTTGGACAAGGACCACCACCTTGCCGAAAAAACCAAGCACAGCACCGCAAAAGAAGCTGCGGTCATTGCCAAAAAAGCAAAAGTGGGCACGCTCATTTTAGGGCATTACTCCGGTCGGTACAGTTCCACGGAGAGTTTTAAGACCGAGGCCCAGACCATCTTCCCAAACGTACAATTAGCAGAGGACGGGAAGGTTTTTGAACTGTAAGTTAAGGCATTACAACTTATTTACTATCTTTCAGTACTTAAACAACCAACCTTATGATACCAAATATGCTTGTAGTGGCCCTAGCGGCTCTCGTCCCTGTTGTAGTAGGATTTTTATACTACAGTCCCGTTACATTTGGCAATGCCTGGATGAAAGTCACCGGGCTTACCAAAGAAAAACTGGAAGAAGGAAACAGATTATTATTGTTTATTGTAACGCTGTTGCTCAGTTTTATCCTTTCGTTTTTCCTTTTCACCTTAGTAGTGCACCAGACGCACTATTACTCCCTATTTGTGGCCGAACCAGGCTTTAATGAGGAAGGTTCTGCCATTATGAACCAGATTGATACTTTTATGGAAGCCTATGGTGGCTATTACCGTACCTTCAAGCATGGTGCCTTCCACGGCGGTTTAATAGGGGTGTTCATAGGGCTTCCTATTATCATGATCAATGGACTTTTCGAAAAAAAAGGATTCAAGTACGGTTTTATCAATGCTGGGTATTGGATGGTAACCTTGGCTCTTATGGGTGGCATTTTGTGCCAATGGGGATAGACGAGATTTCACTGCTTATAAAAACTAGCTTTAAAAGGGGTGCGTAACTCATGCGGGCTTGGTGAGATGTTTTCAATAATAGGCTTCAGCAACGCATTTTTAAGTTTTGATGTGTGCTTGGCATACAATAGTTTCGGTTGTGGCACCGCACCCATGGCACTTTTTATAAGCTCACTCGTACGGCCCAAGTGGAGGATTTCCATACCGTGTTCAATGGCAATTTCTACATAATGGTACAACAATCGCTCGTACAGCGCATGGGGTATGTTGTAGTTGTAATCCAAGCCTACGTAGCTGGCTTCTAGCGTGCTGCCGTTTATAAAAGCAGTGCAAAAACCTATGAGCTTACTATGTAAAAAAGCTCCTTTACAAATAAATTTTTCGCCTAGCCCAAGTTTCAGTTGGTGGAACGCTTTGGGATAGCTTTCCCCATAGCTATAACTGGATTGTTGTTGTACGTTGTTAAAAAGTCCTTGTAAACGTACTTGGTGCAACACAATCTCTTTAGCCGAAAGCGGGAGAATCTCAATATCTGTAGCTTTTTTGAAGGCGCTGTTTGCCTTCGTCCTATACTTTGCCTTCATGGTATCGAGATACTGTTGAAAGGTCTCCCAGCCCTCATCAATTGCAAGGACCATCGTAACATCAGCCTGGAACGCTCTATAATTGAAATCTTCGAGAACCGCTACTTGCGAGGGGACATCAAAATCCTTGAACAGTTGTATGGAAAAACTGTCTTCAAGCCCTTTCAGCTTCCTTACTTGTTTTGCTGCTGCGGCCATCAATTCTACTGCTGCGTTAAAGACTATTTGGTCACTGTGGGCAAACCCGTGGGGCCCGGTGGCAAAAATGTTCCCGCACACCAATCCATTAATGGATACACTTTCGTCCGCATTTTTACAGTCTTGGAATAGTTTCAGCAATAGGTTGGTTTGCGATCCTTTCTTATATGTAAATGTTGCTCTCTGGAACACCCCTGCTACCAAAGGCCTAGCTTGGTCGTACACCAGGACATATACCCATTGGATTTCATTCTTGAGCGAACGGGATATAGCCTCTAAATAATTCAAAGACAAAAAGATGTTTTGCTCCGCTACAATAGCGTTCCAGTCCTTTTTGGGGATTTCTGAAATCTTGGTGAAAATTGAAAAAGGTGCTGGTGATCGCAAATCTTGATTTTACAACAGCCAAAGTAACAATTTTTTTAGCCATAGCATAGCAGAGGCCATGAGAAAGAGATATTCAAAAAATAAAACATTGGGCGCTAACTACTTTTAACCCAATTTTAAAATAGGATACTATGGTACCATTCGCATTCTTCGTATTTTTACGTAAATTATGATTGTTTATGAGCAAAGACCTTCACGACTACCGTAAATCCTATGAGAAAGGAACCCTCACCCTAGAAGGTGTTCGAGAAAATCCTTTTCAACAATTCAAGGATTGGTTTGACGAGGCCGATGCCTCTGGTCTTGTGGAAGAAGTAAACGCAATGACGCTCAGTACCCTGGGGCTGGACGGCTTCCCGAGGGGAAGGGTAGTGTTGCTGAAGGAGTTTTCAGAAAAAGGGTTCGTTTTTTTTACCAATTATAATAGCGAAAAAGGAGCATCCATCGCTAAGAACAAGCAAGTTTCCCTTTCGTTTTTTTGGCAGACATTGGAACGACAAATCAGTATACAGGGGGAGGCTGAAAAGATTTCAGAAGAACAGTCCGTAACCTATTTCAGCAAACGTCCCCGCCAGAGCCAATTGGGTGCTGTGGTATCGGACCAAAGCGAACCTATTGAAAACCGCGAGGCACTGGAAGCTAAACTCAAAGCGCTCGAAAAACAGTTTGAAGGCCAAGACATCCCTAAACCAAAAAATTGGGGTGGGTATTTGGTAAAACCGGTCTCCTTCGAGTTTTGGCAGGGAAGAAGGAGCCGCTTGCACGACAGGATACAATACACCAAAAAAGAAGAAAACTGGCTCATACAGCGGTTACAGCCCTAAGGGGAGTACGAGTTGCAAACCGAAATTTTAACTAACTAACCAACTAACAAAACCCTCAAATTCAAAATAGTACGATGAAAACATTATATATGGCACGCCACGCCAAATCTTCCTGGAAACACGACGTGATAGATCACCAGCGGCCCTTAAAAGGTCGTGGCAAGCGTGATGGCAAACTGGTTTCAGAATATGTGGCTACAAACTACAAAGCACCACAAAAGATGATAAGCAGTGACGCCGTAAGGGCATTGACCACGGCACATTATTTTAAGGATACCTTTAAAGTGGCCGATGCCGATTTTACCACAAACCACAGCTTATACGACTTTAGTGGACAAAACGTGATGGATGTGATTAAAAGCTTGGACAACAACCAAGATTGTGTGATGATTGTTGGCCACAACCATGCATTTACCAGCATTGTAAATATGTTGGGAAGCGAGTATATAGATAATTTACCCACCTGCGGATTTGTGATTTTGGAATTCGACATTGACGATTGGAGCCAGGTATCAACCGGGAAAACCACTACCATGGTATTTCCTAGACATTTAAAGAATGACTGAAAGAATAGACGAGACAATCGCCGTAGAAAACCGCTATCACAACCGTGAATTAAGTTGGTTGCAGTTCAATGCCCGTGTATTGCAGGAGGCAGAGGACGAAACCACCCCGCTCATTGAACGTTTGCGGTTCCTGGGGATATTCTCCAACAATCTGGACGAATTTTTCAAGGTACGTTACGCCACTATAAAACGTATTGCCGAAGCCGGAAAGGGCGGCCGTAGTTTCCTAGGTGGAATTACCGCAAAGGATTTAATGGAAGAGATCACCCAAACGGTTATTGAGCAGCAAAAAACCAGTTTGCGAATCTTGAGCGATATAGAGAAAAAGCTTCAGAAAGAAAATATTCACATGGTAGATGAAACCCAGATCACCAAGGCCCAAGGAGCTTTCATTACCGAATATTTTGTACAGAAAGTTTCCCCAGCCCTTGCAACCATTATGATAGGTGAGCTGGACGAATTCCCCTTGCTAAAGGATAGTGCCGCCTATCTCGCGGTACGTATGAAGATGAGCAAGGACGATGACACCTTTGCAAGCAAATACAACTATGCACTTATAGAGATCCCACGAACCATTGAACGTTTTGTGGTGCTGCCCAGTGATGGTGAAAAACAATACATTATCATTCTGGACGACCTTATTAGGTACTGTCTGGACAATATCTTCAGTATTTTCAAATACGATAGTATTTCGGCACACATGATTAAAATTACCCGCGATGCCGAGTTGGATCTGGATAGTGATTTGAGCCGAAGCTTTATAGAGAAAATTTCAAAAAGCGTTAAAAATAGGAGCGTGGGGGACCCCGTTCGGTTTGTGTACGATAAAAGTATTGACAAGGAAACACTGCGCTACCTTATGGACAAAATGGGCGTGGACGATACCGATAGTATCATCCCCGGAGGGCGTTACCACAACCGTCGGGACTATATGGGCTTTCCTAGTTTGGGGCGTAAGGACCTTCAGTACGAGAAAATCCAGCCGCTGCGTATAAAGGGGCTTAGCCTCCAAGGAAGCTTGCTGGACAAGATCGCGCAAAAGGATTACTTGCTGTATGCTCCCTATCAAACGTTCTCCTATGTGGTTAAGTTCTTGCGGGAAGCTGCGTTGGATCCCAAGGTTAAAAAAATAAAAATCACCATTTACAGGTTGGCACAGGTATCTCATATTGCCAGCTCGCTCATAAATGCCGTAAAGAACGGTAAAGAAGTCACCGTGCAAATAGAACTACAGGCACGTTTCGATGAGGCCGCAAATATTCGATATGCCGAACAAATGCAAAGCGAGGGTGTACGTCTTATCTTTGGTGTGGCGGGACTTAAGGTGCATTGTAAGGCGTGTTTGGTAGAACGTTTGGAAGGCGAAAAAGTGAAACGGTATGCGTTTGTTTCCACAGGGAATTTCAACGAGAGTACCGCACGGCTCTATACAGATTATACCCTCTTCACCGCCAACCAGAAAATATGTAAGGAAATAAACAAGGTGTTCGATTTTTTTGAGGTGAACTACAAGGTGAAAAAATACCGCCACCTCATTGTATCGCCGCACTATACACGAAACACACTTTACAGTTTGATCGATACCGAGATTGAAAACCACAGACTGGGCAGGGCAAGCGGTATAAAACTGAAACTGAACAGCCTTTCGGATTTTAAGATGATAGACAAGCTCTACGAAGCCAGCAGGGCAGGGGTGAAGATACAAATGATCGTGCGGGGTATTTGCTGCCTGATTCCCGGTATAAAGGGAATGAGCGAAAACATTGAAGTGATAAGCATCGTGGATAAATTTTTGGAACATCCCCGATTGTTTATTTTTGAAAATGGAGGCGAACAAAAAATGTACATTTCCTCGGCCGATTTTATGGGGCGGAACCTGGACAACCGTGTGGAAATATCCTGTCCCATTTATGATGAGGATATTAAAGCCGAAATTAACGATACCTTCTCCATTTGCTGGAACGACAATGTAAAAGCACGTGTGATTACCGAAAAACAGGACAACGCCTACCGAAAGAACAAAAAGGAAAAAATACGCTCGCAGTTTAAGACCTACGAGTATTACCAACAAAAATTAAAAGAATAGTTTGCTGCAAATAAATAAATACGCCGCTATAGATATAGGTTCCAACGCCATACGATTGCTCATTGCAACCGTATTTGAGAAAGAGGGTGCAGCCCCGCTTTTTAAGAAGACCTCATTGGTGCGTGTACCTATTAGGTTAGGGGCCGATGTATTTTTGGAAGAAAAGATTTCAGAAAAAAACTACCTGCGTATGGTAGAGGCCATGACTGCCTTTGGACTGCTCATGAAAAACCATAATGTTGTAGAATACCGCGCCTGTGCCACCAGCGCCATGCGGGAAGCCAAGAATGGAGAGGCGATTGCCGGTAATATCCTTGAAAAAACTGGCATTAACATACAAATTATCGATGGTACCGACGAGGCCGCCATCATTGCCTCCACAGATCTCAAGGATCTCATTGAGGAGAACAAGGTATTCCTGTACGTAGATGTGGGGGGCGGAAGTACCGAGTTTACCGTATACGCCAACGGAAAGAGCGTTACCAGCCGTTCCTTTAAGCTAGGAACCGTACGTATTCTTAACGATATGGTACGGGAGTCTATGTGGGACGAGGTGCGCGACTGGATTAAGGAAAATACCCAGCAGTACGAAAAGATAAACGTGATAGGTTCCGGCGGAAACATAAACAGCATCTTTAAATACAGCGGAAAGAAATTGGGCAAACCGCTGAGCTATTTCTTTATGGCCAATTATTACGAAAAGATAAAGGAGATGACCTACCACGAACGCATCTTCGATATGCAGATGAACCCGGACCGTGCCGACGTAATCATCCCCGCCACCCGTATTTACCTCTCTGCGATGAAGTGGTGCAAGGCCAAAAATATCTTTGTCCCCAAAATAGGGCTGGCCGATGGTATTGTAAAAAGCCTTTATAACGAGCGTAAGGCGAAGGAGCTGGAGGTGGACTTGTAATTACCCATGAATCGTCTCCCGCTTCCCCAAGTCTTGCATCACCTGTGCTTCAAAATCCAGTAATTCCTGCCATTTTTTATCCACTTCGGTACGGTCGCCATATTGTCTGGCAAAGCCCAGGAACATAGTGTAGTGGTTGGCTTCGCTTACCATAAGGTTTCGGTAAAAGGTGGCGAGTTCTTTATCCTCCAATTGTTCGCTCAAGAGCCTAAAACGTTCACAACTTCTAGCTTCTATTAGCGCTGCGTACAAAAGCCTGTGCACCAATTGTGTGGTACGGCTGCCTCCTTTGGGGAAGAATTTGGTAATGGCGATGACGTACTCATCCTTGCGGTCGCGGCCCATTGCCCAACCCCGTTCCAGAATTTTATCGTGTACCATTTTAAAGTGGCTTATCTCTTCCTTTACCAGTGCGACCATCTCTTGTACCAGCTCGGTATATTCTGGGAAGGAAACAATGAGCGAGATTGCCGTAGAGGCCGCTTTTTGTTCGCAGTAGGCATGGTCGGTAAGGATTTCCTCTATATTCTTTTCCACAATATTCACCCAACGGGGATCAGTGGGCAACTTAAGACCAAGCATTTTAATGGTGTTATCTTCTTTCATGCAATAAGTATTTTTTCTCCCTTCGAGGGTTGGGGAGGCTATATCTCCAGATCAAATTCCTTTCGTAGCTTGTCTATCAACGGGTTTTTCTCCTTCAGTTTTTCGTATTTCTCACGTGGGGTGTAGGCGTAGCGTTTTACTTCGGCTTCGTTTACCTCAATGGAGAGGTCTATGTTATAATTGTTCAGTTGTTCCCGTAAAAAGCCCAATAGGCCGTGACGTGCGCGTTCTACTTCGGTCTTGATGGTGTTGTTGGGGAATTCCAGGTGTAGCAAGGTTCCTTCCAGTTTGGGAACCCCCATCGAGAGGTGCGAATGTAAGTTATAATTTCCCTCGTCGCTCATTTTTTGGTTGTACTCGTTCCAGGCGGCCAGGAGGTCTTCTTCGGTAAAATCTTCGGTAGGCAGGTTTTTTTGGTCTGGTTGGCTGGCCACCAGTTCCTTTTGCAGTTCCTGTTTCTTTTTTATGCTCTTTATCGATAAGGCCGAAACTTTCTTTGCAGAACGTTCTGCCAAGATCTGAGGGCGTTTAGCGGCGATGTCCTTGGGAGGTTTGGTTTCAGAAGGTTCTGAGCCACCATTAGTGTCTTCAGTTAGGGTTTCCTCTTTTGCGGGTTGTGACTCGTAGTTTGGTGCTTCTTCTTCCTTAGCTTCATCAACAGAAACCCGAACCTCGTACTTTTTGTTCTGTGCAAGGTTTTCTTCAGCAACTTCGGTGTGGGTTGCGGCAGGTTGTTTTTCCAGTATAGAGGTTTTAGGTTGTTCCTTTTCAGCAGGAACTACATCCTTGAAGTGGGAGGGAGGGAGTACAAAGCGTTCGGCCTTTAGATTAGACTTTTTTTTTTCGCCCTTGGCCGTAAGCGAGGCCAATTGCAACAAGCACAGCTCTACCAATAAGCGCTGGTTTCGGCTGGTTTTATACTTTAGGTCACAGCTATTTGCAAGTTCAATCGCTTCCACTAAAAATGCAAGGGGAGCTTTTTGCGATTGCTGAAAATACATGGTCTTCACTTGCTCTCCAACTTCTAACAAGGCGATGGTCTCTTGGTTCTTGCACACCAACAAATCACGGAAATGTGAGGCAAGCCCCATAATAAAATGGTGGCCATCGAACCCTTTGGAAAGTATCTCGTTATACGCCACCAAAACTTCTGGAATGTTGTTTTCCAGTAATAGATCTGTAATGCTGAAATAGTAGGTGTAATCCAGCACGTTCAGGTTTTCGGTCACGGCCTGTCTGGTAAGGTTGGACCCACTAAAACTTACCACTCTATCAAAAATGGATAGTGCGTCACGCAAGGCACCATCGGCCTTTTGTGCGATAACGTGTAGGGCATCGTCCTCTGCCTGTATGTTTTCTGCTTTGGCTACTTCGGCCAGATGTCCTTTAATGTCCTGTACCGTAATCCTCCTAAAGTCGAAAATCTGGCAACGGGATAGAATGGTAGGGATGATCTTGTGCTTTTCGGTAGTGGCGAGTATAAAAATAGCGTGCTTGGGCGGTTCTTCCAAGGTCTTTAAAAAAGCATTGAAAGCGGCTGAGGATAGCATATGCACCTCGTCAATGATATACACCTTATACTTTCCAACCTGTGGCGGGATACGCACTTGGTCTATCAAGCTACGAATGTCGTCCACCGAATTATTGGAAGCGGCATCCAGTTCAAAAATATTGAAGGCAAAATCCTCGTCTTCTTTTTCGGTACCGTCCTGGTTTATTTTTTTTGCCAAGATACGCGCACAGGTGGTCTTTCCAACGCCACGTGGTCCTGTAAACAATAATGCTTGTGCCAAATGGTTGTTCTCTATAGCGTTTTCCAACGTATTGGTAATGGCCTGTTGCCCTACAACGTCCTTAAAAACGGTGGGCCTGTACTTGCGTGCCGATACGATAAAATGTTCCATAGTGCTCGAACAAATATAAGTATGCCCGATAACTTTCAGAAAAATTCAACAATGCTTTTTGCGCTATTTATTAACATTGAATTACTTTTGCAGCTGCAGGCCGCCTTATCGTTTCCGCTTAGGCGGGAGAGGAAAGTCCGGACACCATAGGGAAGCATAGCGGCTAACGGCCGTCATCCCGCTACCAGCGGGAGAGGACCAGTGCAACAGAAAGGATGTACAGGTAATGCTGTAGTGAAATCAGGTAAACTCTATGCGGTGAAATGCCACGTATACCAGCGTTAAGGGTACCCGCCCGTGCTGGAGGGTAGGCAGATAGACCCCGTTAGTAATAGCGGGGCCAGATAAATGATAAGGGTCCCGAAGTTACTTCGGGATACAGAATCCGGCTTATAGGCCTGCATTTTTTAAATACTGTTCTAGATGGGTAACGGCCCATTCCTTTGCTTCATCCAGGCTATCGAAAATCACATAAGTACCGTGATAAAACTGTTTTTCAAAGGCTGCAATACCTTTAGTGGCCTCATTCTCACAAACTACTGCTAATGCCACGATGCTTGGGTGTTTTTCTTGGCTCAATAAGTTGGGATCCAAGGTATAATCGTGCACTCGGTTTGCAATTGAAACAAAAGGCTTGTCTTTATAGTATTGTGTAAAAAGCTCGAATATCTGCTCAAGTTTTTGGGCATCAATGGTCACGCCCTCGGCGATGGTCGACACCGTATAGAATTCGTGGATTATAAAGGTTGCAAATCCTAGGTCTATGGTTTTTGAGGAATTCATGAGGTACCTTTTGGATATTGAAAAGGTACTAAAAAAATCTTTATTACTGTGGTAATAAGTGCTTTATCCAAGTAATACATTCTTCAAAAGAGAAAAATCCTTCCAGCGGCTTGTTGAAAAATGGTTTTGTGAATTTTGCAGTTTCGTAGTTTGCTTCGGTATAACATAGTACTGCCATCCCTACAAGGTTTTTAATTTCGTTGTTAGCCGCATAGCATACCGGGTTTACGGTATAATCGTTCTCCCTGTCTGCAATGAGCCCAAATGGTTTGTTGGGAAAATATATGGCAAATACCTCCTGAAATTGCTCCAGTTCTTGCGTATCGAAAACAACGCCTTCATTTATGGAAGATACTGCATAGTTTTCGTAGATATAAAGGGTGGCAAACTTTAATGAAATGGTTTTTCGTGGGGATAGGGTTTTCATGTATTAAAGAGCTAGGTGAGGGTTTCCTTTAATTGTAATCCCTTCCTTACAAAAGACGATAAAAAGTCAAGATATGGATGGATACGGAAATATTCCATTACCAACATTGAAGAGAAAGGGGATTTCATATTCTATAGTTATGCAAAAAAACTAAACACAGATCCGCCATATTTTCTATCCTCTTGAAAACGAGAAACTTCGCTCAAATCTATGTGTTTGCTATGTTCAATAATAAGTATTCCTTCAGGCTTTAGCAAATTATTCTGAAAGATATTCTCTGTTAGCGTTATGAGTTGCTGAAGGTCAAAATCATAGGGGGGATCTGCAAAAACCACATCGAAGGGAGGATGGGAAAGCTCGGTATATTTAAAAACATCACTTTTTATAGGGGTGATGGGAAAGGATAGTTCCTCAGCGATCTTCTGTATATATCTTACACAACCAAAGTGAGCATCTACACTAGTAATATCCTCGCAGCCCCTTGAGGCAAACTCGAAACTAATGTTCCCTGTCCCTGCGAACAAATCCAACAATCGAACCTCCTGGAAATATAACCTGTTGTTCAAAATATTGAAAAGGGCTTCCTTGGCAAAATCAGTCGTGGGGCGTACCGGCAGATTTTTGGGCGCAATAAGGCGCTTCCCTTTATGCGTGCCAGAAATTATTCTCATAAGAAAGCAGTTTTAAGAAGTACATGTTGGTGGGGCTTTGCTTCTTTTATGGAGACAGAATTTTCTGTACTTAAAATTTCAATATTACGTATGTAGGTGTAAAGAATGGCAAAATTTGCATCATCCTCTTCAATTTCGCCTAACATCTTAGTTTCTATACTATCTGGCATAAGCTGTAATTGTTCTAGGGCAAATAGAACGTAGTAGGCAAGGTCTTCGGGTGTCTTGAATGGATACGAATTGCACAGCACCAATGCCCCCTCTTTAAGTATCACGAGATCGAAATGGTCATGGAACATTTGTATGTAAGCTCTCGTTGCAAAGCGGGTAGCTTCCTTTTCGAATATATGCTGAAGTAGGAGCGTAGCAGCGTGATAGTATTGAAAACTCCCAAACGTTTCATAGAGATAGTTGTTCACGTTCACAAGCGGAATGTACACGATGTTGAGCTCTTGGGAGGTCAATGTATCGTACGCGAGATAATCTCCAGATAGTATCTTAGCGTTGAACTTAAGATATTCACTCAGTCTTTTTTCGTCAAAAAGGGAATTGGGCACAAGGGTATAACTTGTATTGGCATACACGACCGAGACCTCCTTACAGTTTTTAAGTGCTGTTTCGTTCTCGATCTCCTTCTTTATTTCAAGAAGGATTTCCTCTGGGGTATATTGCGAACGAAATTTTTTTTCCGAAAAATAGAGGGCTTCTCCCTGGCCTTGGGATGTGGCCAAAAAAGAAAGTCCGGTCAAAGTAACTTGAACGGACAGTCTTGTATGAGTGCTTTGTATGTTATTGGTCTCTTGCAGTTTCTAAGTTTTTAGGCCAGTTTCCACTAGTGTTCACTTCGTCCATGGAACCTACTTTGATAAACTCACCGTTCACCCCATCTACCGATACCACTTGTAGCTCTTGGGCCAGAAGGTCTTTATCAAGGTCTGAAAGCAATACCTTCTTAGAGACTTTTGCTTCAAAAACGGAATAATTTACATCGTTCTTCAAGAATTTACCTGCTTGCATTTCAATCTCCTTGTCTACACCTTCTACAGGGATGTTCATCATGTTTTTGTAACGGTCTGTACCATTGTACAATGAATCCTTTACTGAAGTATAGCCCAATGTATCGGTAATGATCTCTTCAATATAGTATCCTTCATCAATCCCGAAAGCTTTGTTTTTCTCCACATCGGCATAGCTGGTATCACGTCTTTGGGTTATAGCGAACTTTGCAGTGTCTATAAAACGAACCAAACTATCGAAACTTCCAGTAAAATCACCAGTGATCTCTTGGTGCGCAAGCTGTGCGGCTTGTATATCCTGTAAGTTTACAATTACTTTTTTATAGCGCGCTTCCTTGATCTTGTTGAACTGGATA
Organism: Marinirhabdus gelatinilytica; assembly: GCF_003353425.1. GTDB lineage: Bacteria > Bacteroidota > Bacteroidia > Flavobacteriales > Flavobacteriaceae > Marinirhabdus > Marinirhabdus gelatinilytica. Next base: position 138,228 of record NZ_QRAO01000003.1, on the reverse strand, counting down.
GGTCCCGTAATGGAGCCATAAAGTTTCCATCCTAAAAATATAATGGCGATCCAGAGCACAATTTGAAGTATAATTTTCATCAGAAAAGAGGATTTAGTTTAAAAGGTTAATCTTTTTTGGTCTGTCACAAATCTACAATTTTTTTTTATTTGGTATTGGAAAATTGGAAAAAAACCTACCTATATTTAGCCTTTCAATCACCTTTGTTCATGGATAGTTCCCGTTTATATAGTTTGCTGAAACATGATTTTGCCCATACGCCCACTGCAAAACAGGAAGTTACCCTTCAACTACTTTCAAAATTTGTCTTGAGCAAAAACAAAGACGAAGTCTTTTTGTTAAAGGGGTACGCAGGTACGGGAAAAACAACCCTGGTGGGAACATTGGTGAAAAACATCTGGAAGGCACAGCTTTCCTTCTCGTTACTTGCACCTACGGGAAGGGCGGCCAAGGTGATAAGTAATTACTCAGGGAAACAGGCACTTACAATACATAAGAAGATTTACCAACCCAAAAGTGAGAGCGGGGGCGGGGTCTCGTTCACGCTTCAAAAAAACAAAGGAAAAAATATCCTCTTTATAGTAGATGAAGCTTCTATGATACCCGATGTAGCCCAAGAATCCAGATTGTTTGAAAATGGTTCCTTGTTGGACGACCTCATGGAATACGTATACAGCGGTACCAATTGCAAGCTGCTCCTAATAGGTGACACCGCCCAGTTGCCACCTGTAAAATTATCGTTGAGTCCTGCGTTGGAAAAACAAACACTGGAAAGCCATTACAACAAGGACGTAGTCGCCATAGAACTAGATGAAGTAGTGCGCCAGGGAGCCGATAGCGGTATTCTATACAACGCAACAAAACTGCGGGAAGTCCTGGAAAGTGGGTTTTACGAAAGCTTCAAGTTTGCACAGGAACAGTTTCCAGAGGTGGTGAGGCCGCAGGACGGGCACGAGCTCTTGGATGCCATAAGCGACTGTTACCACGATGGTGGCAATGAGGATTCGGTGATTATTGTTCGGTCCAACAAAAGGGCAAACCTCTATAACCAGAATATTCGTAACCGTATCCTCTTTCAGGAGGAGGAGCTCTCAGCTGGGGACTACCTCATGGTGGTAAAGAACAACTACCATTGGGTAAAACCAACCTCGGAAGCTGGTTTTATAGCAAATGGCGATATCATCAAGGTGCTAGAAATCTTCAGTATAAAGGAATTGTATGGTTTCCGTTTTGCTGAAGTTTCCATACAGATGATAGATTACCCAAAGATGAAACCGTTTGAGACCGTATTGCTTCTAGATACGTTAACTTCAGAAACCTCTTCACTTACCTATGAGGAATCCAACCAGCTGTACCAAGAAGTCATGAGGGATTACGAAGCCGAAAAAAGTAAGTACAAAAAGTTCTTAGCGGTAAAAAAGAACAAATATTTCAATGCCCTACAGGTTAAGTTCTCGTATGCCATTACCTGCCACAAATCGCAGGGAGGACAGTGGGATACTGTTTTTGTGGAGCAACCGTACTTGCCCAATGGGGTAGATAAAGATTATTTGCGATGGTTGTACACGGCTGTGACCAGAGCGAAGAAAAAGCTATATTTAATAGGGTTTAAGAACGAATTTTTTGAGGAAACCGTGTAAACCTTTTTGGAATTTGGGCATCTTCTAGTCATAATTCTCTATTTTTGCTCACTTCAACAGAAAAAAACCAAGATTTGAAAATTATTGCAATGATACCTGCACGCTACGGAGCTACCAGATTTCCTGGAAAGCTAATGCAGGATTTAGGGGGGAAGCCCGTAATTGTGAGAACTTACGAAGCCACTAAGGCCACGAAACTCTTTGACGAGGTATACGTGGTTACCGATAGCGAGATTATCTATAACGAGATCGAGCTCAACGGTGGCAATGCCATCATGAGCAAAAAAGAACACGACTGTGGGAGCGACCGTATAGCCGAAGCTGTTGAAGATATGGATGTGGACATTATAGTAAACGTTCAAGGTGATGAGCCCTTCACGAGCAAAAAAGGCTTGGAGCAGGTGCTGGCAGTATTCAAAGGACCTGATGCAGAAAAGATAGACCTCGCTTCCTTAATGACCGAAATTTACGACTGGAAAGAAGTGAGCGACCCCAACGCCGTAAAGGTAGTTGTGGATAAGGATAACTTTGCCCAGTACTTTTCCCGTTCGCCCATACCGTATCCAAGGGACAAGAATATTTCAGTACAGTACTATAAGCACAAGGGTATCTATGCCTTTAGGAAACAAGCGCTCATGGACTTTTACAACCTGCCCATGCGTGCGTTGGAAGCTGCTGAGAAAATTGAGTGCATCCGCTATTTGGAATATGGCAAGAACATAAAGATGGCCATCAATAATAACGAAGGAATAGAAATAGATACTCCTGAAGATTTGGTAAGAGCCAATAGGGTGTTGAAAGAAAGCTCAGACGTTACGGTGAACAACAAATACCGAAACTTCCCAATGGTGCCAAAAGTAATTTTTGGTAGCGGAAGTTTTGATCAGTTGCCTTCCATCTTGGCTCCAAAACGAAAGGATAAGGCTCCTTTCATCTACCTTGTGGACGATGTCTTCAAGAAAAATGAAGAATTTTTAAATAGGTTACACCTACGTTTTAACGATAAGCTCCTATTTGTTTCAACAATGGAAGAGCCCAAGACCGAACAAGTTGATACCATTGTAAAAAATATTAAAAACGAATTCACCTATCAACCCTCTGGTATCATAGGCATTGGAGGAGGTAGTGTACTGGACCTGGCAAAGGCAGTTTCCTTATTGCTCACCAACAAAGGAAGTGCATCCGACTATCAAGGGTGGGATTTGGTAAAGAACAAAGGTGTGTACCACGTGGGAATCCCAACGATTTCCGGTACCGGTGCCGAAGTATCCCGTACTGCAATCTTAACGGGCCCTGAGAAGAAACTGGGCTTAAATAGCGATTTTACACCCTACGATCAAGTAGTGCTGGATCCAGACCTAACTAAAGGTGTGCCCAAGGATCAATGGTTTTATACAGGGATGGACTGTTTTATCCACTGTGTAGAATCCCTAAACGGAACTTTTCTGAACGCTTTCAGTGAGAGTTATGGTGAAAAAGCTTATGACCTTTGTAAAGAGATTTTCCTTACCGAAAATTTGACCGATGAAGAGTCCAGGGCAAAATTAATGATGGCTTCTTGGCACGGCGGTATGAGTATTGCATACTCACAGGTAGGAGTAGCACACGCAATGAGCTATGGTCTCTCCTATGTTTTGGGAACAAAGCACGGAGTGGGCAACTGTATCGTTTTTGACCATTTGGAGGAGTACTACCCTAAAGATGTAGCGCTCTTTAAAGAAATGGTGAAATTGCATGATATTACCATTCCGCAGGATGTTTGTTCTAACCTTACCGAGGACCAAATGGAGAAAATGATAGATATCGCATTGAGCTTGGTACCCCTTTGGGAAAATGCCTTGGGCGATGATTGGGAAGCTATTATGACAAGGGACAAATTGAGGGCACTCTACTTAAAAATGTAAACTCGTTATTTGGGACTTTCAAAATTTATATTCAATAAAGTTTTAGGCTGGAACATAGCGGGCAACTTCGATGAATCTATCAAGAAATCTGTTATAATCGTTGTGCCGCATACCAGTTGGCATGATTTCTATATCGGTGTTTTTGTACGCCGCATCCAGCAATTGAATATACACTTTGTGGCAAAGCGCGAACTGTTCAAACCACCATTTGGCTGGTACTTTAAGTGGATGGGAGGCGCATCACTGGACCGCACCCCGGGACAGAACAAGGTGGAAGCCATTGCACAGGTTTTTGAAGGTAAAGAAGAATTCAGGTTGGCCCTGGCACCAGAGGGTACCCGTAAAAAAGTGCTGAACTGGAAAACAGGGTTCTATTTTATAGCTGTAAAAGCCCAAGTACCCATAATCCCTGTTTCTTTTGATTATGGTACCAAAACCGTCACCATAAACCCCCCATTTCATCCTTCAGGAGATATTGAAAAGGATATGCCTATCCTTCGAAAATTTTATGATGGGGTTGTGGGCAAAGTTGCTTCCTATAGTTAATTCCATACTGTAAATTAACAAATCATTATACAAACAAAGCGTTAAGTTCTGATAATCTTAATTTTTGTAACTTCTTGATAATGAGTGTAGATGCTGTTAAATTTCGGTTAATGCGTCAAGGTGTTTATGGTCCTTTGGGATAAGGGGCTTATCTATGATTCAAACAAAAATGAAATACTATGAAAACACTAAAAATTTTAACACTATCAGCTTTTGTTTCCTTAGGCTTATTTGCTTGTTCAGATGACGACGACGGAGACATTACGGCAAACGACCTGAGCGTAAACCTTTATGCTACCAGTAATACCTCTGGAAATGTTACTGCCTACAAATTTGAAGACGATGGAGATATAGAAATAAGAACGCTCCTAACAAATGCAACCGATGCAGAAGGAATATACGTAGACACCAGTGCCGATGAAATTACGATTGTAAACAGAAGCAATGGAAATTTAGAAACCTATGACGACCTGGATAGTACAGACGATGGCGATGCGCTAGAGCTGGAAGCGGGAAGTCCTACTGAATTGGGTAGCCCGAGAGATGTTGCCGTTTCAGGTAATATTTATGTAGTTGCAGACAATATGGATGTAGATGGAGACGAAGCTACTGTAGACAATAGGTTGTGGGTATATTCAAGATCTGATAATACCTATACACTCACCACTGTCCTAACAACCGATTTTGCCGTATGGGGAATCGAATTTGTTGGTAACGATCTTTATGCCGTGGTTGATAAAACGAGCGATGTAGCTTTATTTGAAAACTTTACGACCAATTTTAATGTTACAGGTCCCGTTACCCCTACAAAGCGAGTTACTATTGAAGGTATAGTAAGAACCCACGGAATAGGGTTCGACGATGGAACAATGATCCTTACCGATATTGGAGACGCCATGTCCGATAGTGATGGTGGCTTCCACATTATTTCAAACTTTGAGAGTAAATACAGTACTGTTGATAATGGCGGAACACTTGCCGTTGCAGGAAACCAAGTACGTGTAGCTGGGTCTAATACATTTTTGGGCAACCCCGTGAATGTAGATTATGATGCAGAAGGGAATACCGTATACATTGCCGAACGTGCCAATGGTAGCGGACGCATACTGGCATTTGTAGATGCAGATGTGGGAGGTAATATTGCGCCTACGGTAAACAATAGCCTGAACGGTGCATCTTCAGTATATTATTCTGAAGACTAATACCACAATTATAGATAATTTTGAAAGGAGCCTCATTGAGGCTCCTTTTTTATTAAACAACCTTTCGCATTGCTTTAAAAACTTTTGTTCGTAATTTTACTGAAAACGTACTACCATGAAAAAACTTTCCGCCATCATTCTCTTGTTATTTACATTTGGTGCTATTTCACAAACGCCCTGTGAAAGTGGTACGGCAGGCCCGTTTGATTGTAATAACTTGGATCTGTTGTCGCAAATTCCGTTGAGTACGTTCAGTTCGGTAAAGGCAAACGATTCCTGGGGATGGACAGATCCACAGGACGGGAAAGAGTATGCCATTATCTGTTTAAACGAGGCTACAGCGTTTGTTGATGTTTCAGACCCCTTAAACCCCATCTATCTTGGACAGTTACCTGGTGAGAGTAATGAGCACACTACATGGCGCGATGCTAAGACGTATAACAATTTTGTATTCATAGTTAGCGAAGACACGGGACACGGGATGCAGGTGTTCGATCTTACCAAGCTTCGCAATGTTCCAAATCCGCCCGTTACATTTACTAAAGATGCTTATTATGATGAATTTGGTAGCGCCCATAACATCGTGATCAATCAAGAAACAGGTTTTGCGTATGCTGTAGGGACCGATACATTTGGAGGTGGCCCCCATTTTGTGGACATACAGGACCCGTTGAACCCTGTGGCTGCTGGCGGATATGCAATGGATAACTACTGTCACGACGCACAAGTTGTTATTTACAACGGTCCCGATACCGATTATGCCGGAAGAGAAATTCTTTTTGGGAGCAATGAGACCGAAATTGTAATAGAAGATGTTACCGATAAAAACAATGTAACCACCATTTCTACGATAGACTATAACAACGTACACTATACCCACCAAGGCTGGCTCACTGAGGACCAACGGTTTTTCTTGCTGGGCGATGAGTTGGACGAAATCAATATTGGCGGAAACTCAAGAACCCTCATTTTCGATTTTGAAGATCTGGACAGTCCATCGTTCCATTTTGAATACGAAGGCCCCACTGGAGCTACAGATCATAACGGGTATGTAAAGGGCAATTTGTTTTATCTGGCAAACAACGCCGCAGGACTTCGAGTAGTGGATATTTCTGAAATTGAAAACAGTACTATGGAAGAAGCTGGTTTTTTCGATAGCTATCCAACCGATGATGCTGCAGGTTTCAATGGCTCATGGAGCGTCTATCCCTATTTCGAAAGTGGAAACATCGTTATTAGCGATAGGGCAGAGGGGATGTTATTGGTAAGGCCTTCGGGAACTTTGTCGGTTCCTGAAACTACGGCGCAAACATTTTCAGTGTATCCTAATCCTGCAAATGCTGCATTGAATATACAGGCAAACCAGGATTCCATCGAGGCCATCACGGTTGTGGACGGCACGGGAAAGAGGGTATTTGCTGAAACGTATGACAATGCATTAGCTACAACAATAGTAGACACTACGACTTGGGCGAGTGGGTTGTATGTTGTTACGATAAATAAAACAACTAGCTATAAGGTAGTGAAGCGATAAAGTCTATTTTTTAAATAGAAAATTTTAGATATTCGAAATGAAGAAGACTTATTCTTCTGAAGACTCCTCCATAGTGTGGTACACATTCTGTACATCGTCGTCTTCCTCTAGTTTTTCAATCAATTTTTCCACATCTTCCATTTGCTCTGGGCTAAGCACTTTGGTAACCTGTGGAATGCGCTCAAAACCTGAAGAGATTATCTCAATGTCGTTTTCCTCGAGATAGGCCTGTATGTTTCCAAAGCTCTCAAAAGGTGCGTAGATCATTACGCCCGGCTCGTCTTCATCTTCATTGTTGAATATTTCCTCAACCCCAAAGTCTATCAGTTCCAGTTCTAGTTCCTCTAGGTCACGATCTCCCGCATTGATCCTAAAATTACACACGTGATCAAACATAAACACTACAGAGCCAGAGGTGCCTAAGCTGCCATCGGTTTTGTTGAAATAGGAGCGTACGTTTGCTACGGTGCGGGTATTGTTATCGGTAGCGGTTTCTATGAGGACGGCAATCCCGTGTTGTGCGTATCCTTCAAAAATAACTTCTTTATAGTCACCCTGATTTTTGTCGCTCGCTCTCTTTATGGCACGCTCTATATTGTCCTTGGGCATATTTACTGCCTTGGCATTCTGTATCACGGCACGCAAACGGGAATTGGTATCTGGGTCTGGACCGCCTTCCTTCACGGCCATCACGATGTCCTTTCCAATTCGTGTAAATGCTTTGGACATTGCGGCCCAACGCTTCATTTTTCTTGCTTTTCTAAACTCGAAAGCTCTTCCCATAAAGAATTATTTATAGTTTGTATCCCCGCCCGGGCAGGAAACTGTTTGAATTAATAACGATTCTCAAATATAGAAATTCAGAAATCGATTTTCCAAATTTTGTAGCTGAATATTTGTTACCCTATGAGGGTATCTATAACGCTGGCAAACTCAAAATCCTTATCGGTCACGCCGCCGGCATCGTGGGTGGAGAGGGTTATGTGCAGTTTGTTGTATACGTTGGTCCAATCTGGATGGTGCTCTAGGCGTTCTGCTTCAAAAGCAATACGGGTCATAATAGTGAATGCTTCCTTGAAGTTTTCAAACTCAAAAGCAGTGTGCAAGGCATTCTCCTCGTATTCCCAGCCTTCAAAATCTTTTAATTTTTCTAGTATTTCTTTTTCGGTATAGGTTTTCATAATAATTTTTCTTTAGTTCCTAAAGGTACTAATTTCTTCTTTTAAAGTACAAGCATCTATCACTTCGGCCACGGTAGTTCGGTAAGGCTTGGGTAATTTGTTTTTTTTGGGAAGGATGGCAAGATAACTATCCTCGTTTCTTTGGAATACGCTTTTAAATATAGGCGGTTCGTCTCCCAACTTCTCGCAGAGTTCCTTGAAAAGATCCTCGTGGTGTATAATGTCCTCACTGGCCAAGTGAAAAATTCCGTCCAATTGCTGGTTGATGATAAAGTGAACCTGTTGTGCCACTTTATCGGCAGTGGTAATGCTTATGATAAGGTTTGGAAACACCTCGAAAGCTGCCTTGTGCTTGCTGGCCTGGCGTAGTTGTACCACACGGGGCGATGTAACGCCCAGCACCATGGGAAGCCTTAAAATAGTGGTTTGCGCAGGGATTTGCTCTAGCAATAAGCGTTCTATGGAAGCCTTGTGGCGACCTTGTACACTTTCGGGTTTTGGGGGGTCGCTCTCGTAACTTGGAAACTGGTGCAAACCATCAAAAACTTCAGCAGAAGAAAGAAAAAGAATGCGGCTTTGGTGGTTTTCAGCGACATAGTGAGCTATCTCTTGATGTGTATTGTACGATGCCTTAAAATCACTTTTAAATGCTGAAATGATAACGGTGGGTGAAATTTCAGCTAAAATTTCAGCAATACTATCTTTTTCAGCACAAAAATTAAAAAATACCTGATTTTCAGCATACAACCCCTCTTGCGTGCAATAGGTCCCGAACGTCCTGAAATAGGAGAGGAGCTCACGGTACAGCGCATTGCCTATAAAGCCACTGGCTCCCAGAATTAGGATGGTATGTTTGGTTTTGGGGATACGGGGCATCTTAAAATATTGAAGCTTTTGTAGCCGTGGTGAATTTTTCCAAGGCCATCATCCCAAGGTAGCTGTTTCCTTTTTCATTGAGTCCTGGCGACCAAGTGGTAATGATGAAGTTGTCTGGCAAGAGCGCTACTATCCCGCCACCTACACCACTTTTCCCGGGCAGGCCAACCTCAAACGCAAACTCGCCTGCTTCGTCGTAAAACCCACAGGTGAGCAAAATGGCGTTGATTCTCTTTGCCTGTGTAGCCGTTAAACAAGGGGTTTGTTGTAGACAAACGCCTTTATTCGCAAACGGGAAGAACGCATTGCTCAATTGCTCGCAGGTCATTTCCAGACTACATTGATGGAAATAGAAATCCAGTACGTCTTCCACTGGGTTTTCAAGATTGCCAAAAGATTTCAACAAATTAGCAATGGCAAAGTTGGTGAAACCGGTCTCCATTTCTGAAGCGGCCACTTGAGGGTTATAGTCTATGGAATTGTCGTTTGCCAATTGGCGTACAAATTTTAAGAGTTCTGCCTTGGGATCATCATAGGTTGAAAGCAAGCAGTCTGCCACCACGATGGCCCCAGAGTTTATCAAAGGATTACGTGGAATACCTTCTTCCTGTTCCAATAACGCCAAATAATTAAAAGGATTGCCAGAGGGTTCCACATCTACACGATTCCATAGTTTGTTCCCCTGGTTCGCAAACGCCATGGCAAGGGTAAAAACCTTGGAGATACTCTGTATGGAGAACTTGGTGTAGGCATCGCCCACGCCAAAATTATCGCCGTGAACCCTATTGAGATAGATGCCCAATTTAGTTTTCTCAACCTTCGCCAATTCTGGAATGTAGCTGGCTACCTCGCCTTTATCCTCACGTTGTAGAAGTTCGTTGTAAATGGTATTTAAAATTTGCTGGTAGTCTGCCATTAGCCTTTGTAAAATGGAGTTTTAACAACGGTTGCTGGGACCTTGTTCTTACGTATCTGTATAAAGATTTCAGTGCCGGGGGCGCTTAGTTCTTTTGTAACGTAGCCCATCCCTATACCTTTATTTAGTGATGGTGCCATGGTGCCGCTGGTTACGTTCCCAATCACATTGTCTTCGTTGTCCAGGATATCGTACCCTTGGCGAGGAATACCACGTTCCTGTAGTTCGAAGCCCACCAACTTTCTACGGATACCGTCTATTTTTTGTTGCTGTAAACTTTCAGAATTTATAAAATCCTTTGTGAATTTTGTGATCCAGCCCAACCCAGCTTCAAGCGGGGAGGTAGTATCGTCTATATCGTTTCCGTAAAGGCAATAGCCCATTTCCAACCGAAGTGTATCCCGTGCAGCCAAGCCAATAGGTTTTATGCCAAAATCTGCTCCTGCCTCCAGAACTTTATTCCATATTTGTTCTACTTCGCTGTTCTTGCAATAGATCTCGAATCCGCCACTCCCGGTATAGCCCGTAGCACTAATGATCACATGCGCTATTCCCGCAAAGTCTGAAACCTTAAAAGTGTAAAATTTTATAGCTGAAAGATCCTCTGAGGTAAGCGATTGCATAGCCTCAACAGCTTTAGGGCCTTGGATTGCAAGCAACGAATACTCTTCGGAAAGGTTGCGCATTTCGGCACCCATAGTGTTGTGGGAAGAGATCCAGTCCCAATCCTTTTCAATATTGGAGGCATTCACTACCAGCAACCATTTTTCGGCCTCTAGGCGATATATGATCAAGTCGTCCACAATGCCGCCATCTGCATTGGGGAGGCAACTGTACTGTGCCTGTCCATCGATCAATTTTGAAGCATCGTTACTGCTCACTTTCTGTATAAGCTCCAATGCTTTGGGACCCGTTATCAAAAATTCACCCATATGGGAAACATCAAAAACCCCCACAGCGTTGCGAACGGTTTCGTGTTCGGCTGTAACGCCTTCATAGGAAACTGGCATATTATAACCGGCAAAAGGGACCATTTTTGCTCCAAGAGCTTCGTGAACGTGGGATAAGGCTGTGTTTTTCATCTAGTTTTGTATTTAGGAATGCAAAGGTAGGTTTTCTGTGCTGTAGTTTAAAATTTCTAGAGTTTTCCTTTTAATTACCCAAATATTAACGGTGTTTTTAAATAGCTTGCTAGAATTTTTCAATACAAGTATCTTTACTCGATAATCGAAATTTTCATGCCTTGGGCTTGCCGAGAGGCAGTTTACCTAGCAATCAAAAATTACCTATGAAGATATTTTCAGCAGCACAACTTCACGAAGCCGATAAAATAACAACCCAAAAACACAATATAACCCAACTGGACTTGATGGAGCGTGCCGGGACACAGATATTCAACTGGTTGCATGGCCGTATGCAGGGAGCACAAGTTCCCGTCCACATATTTTGCGGGATTGGGAACAATGGTGGCGATGGCTTGGTGGTAGGCCGTATGCTGCACGAACACGGGTACAACGTAAAAATTTATATAGCCAATTTTACCGATAAACGCTCCAAGTGTTTTCTGGTAAATTACGATAGAGTTAAGGATGTTACCAAGAATTGGCCTACGTTAATGACTTCAGAAGAAGATTTCCCCGAGATAAGTCCAGAAGATATCATTATTGATGCACTTTTTGGGATAGGACTGAACAGACCTCCAGAAGGCTGGGTAAAAAAGCTGATACAATATATCAACAGCACAAAATCGTTTAAGCTTTCTATCGATATCCCCAGCGGAATGTATGCAGATAAAGCCCTGGACGATCCTGAAGCAGTTGTAAGGGCCAACCACACCCTTGCCTTCCAAGCGCCAAAATTGAGCTTCTTTTTACCCGAAACCGGGAAGTTTGTGCCCTATTTTGAAGTATTGGAAATAGGGTTGGACCCAGAATACCTCCATACAACCGAACCACTTGCCCAGATTATAGCCAAGCCCGAAGCACAACAATTTTACAAACAACGAGAAAAATACGCCCACAAGGGTACCTATGGCCATACCTTGGTAATTGCAGGAAGTTATGGGAAGATAGGGGCTGCGGTACTCTCCGCCAAAGCATCCTATAAAACAGGTTCGGGACTGGTGACGGCATTCGTTCCAGAATGTGGTTATACCGTCTTACAGACTGCCGTTCCGGAAGCAATGACGTTGACCGATAAAGAAGATGATTTAATTACTGAAATAAAACTGGATTTTGAACCTTCGGCCATAGCTGTGGGGATGGGAATAGGAACCAAGGCTGAAACCGTTAGAGCGCTGGAGAAATTGTTCACCACCACAAAAAGCCCCATGGTAATAGATGCCGATGCCTTGAACTGTATTTCAGAAAACAAATCGTTGCTAGAAAAACTCCCCGAACTCTCTATATTAACACCACATCCAGGCGAATTGAAACGATTGGTTGGAGACTGGAAAGACGATTTTGAAAAACTAGAAAAGACCAAGGCTTTTGCAAAACAACACAATGTAATAATTATCGTAAAAGGCGCTAATACCATCGTTGCGATAGAAAATAGGTTGTACATAAATACAACAGGAAATCCAGGGATGGCGACTGGTGGTAGTGGCGATGTGCTATCGGGGATGATAGCAGGTTTGCTCTCCCAGGGATACGACCCGTTGATCGCATCGGTTTTTGCTGCATACCTGCACGGTAGCGCAGGAAATCAGGCCACTCATACTTTAGGCTTTGAGGCATTGACGGCCAGCGATATCGTGGAACATATTGGGGCTGCATTTCTAGAGCTATTTGCTATGAAACAAGAAGAGGATAAAAACAAGAATGCTTGATCTTGATTACAGAGCATAGGTGTTCTATCTAAAAAGAGTGTTTTTTACCGTGTCGAAATATAGCTTTACAGGAATTTGTAATGTAGAATGGTTTCATTTTTTATGTCCTTTGTGATTCTTTAAAAATGTAATTTATTTTTCACTTCTGGGTATTTAGGTAATTTTTACTACTTAGAATTGTATTTTTGTAAAAACACCAAATCAATGCAAGAGACCCATTACATAAGCTCAGAAAATTTAGACCTTCCCATTATCAGCACTATTCTGGAAGAAAATATGCTGTTGGAGCTTTCCGAAGAAGCTGTATTGAACATTAAAAAATCCTACGAGTACCTTCATAAGAAAATAGACAGCGACAAAAGCCCCGTGTACGGTATCAACACAGGTTTCGGCTCATTATGCAACGTTAAGATAGCCGATGAACATCTTAGCAAACTCCAGGAAAACCTTGTAAAATCCCATGCCTGTGGTACCGGAGAGTTTGTCCCCAGAGCCATAGTAAAACTAATGCTGTTGCTTAAAATTCAATCTTTAAGCTATGGGTATAGTGGCGTACAACTGGAAACGGTAGAGCGTTTGGTAGCATTTTATAATAACGATGTTCTTCCCGTAATTTATACCCAGGGAAGCCTTGGGGCCTCTGGAGATCTGGCCCCACTGGCACATCTCGCCCTACCGCTTTTGGGAGTAGGTGAAGTTTGGATAAACGGTGAAATTGTTGCTTCAGAAAAAATCCTTAAAAAACACAACTGGAAACCCATTACCCTGCAAGCAAAAGAAGGCCTGGCATTGCTCAACGGTACCCAGTTTATGAGTGCCTATGGTGTGTACGCACTGCTCAAGGCGCATAAGCTATCTTTCTTGGCCGATTTGATTGGCGCAACCTCTGTAGATGCTTTCGATTGTAATATGAGCCCCTTTAACGCATTGGTGCACCTTGTGCGTCCACACCGGGGGCAAATAAAGACCGCAGAACGTATCTTGGAATTCTTAGAGGATAGCGAAATAGGCAAAAGTGAGAAGGAGAGTGTGCAGGACCCTTATTCATTCAGGTGTATCCCGCAGGTACACGGTGCTAGCAAGGATACCATTTTGTTTGCACATAAAACCTTTAAGACTGAGATTAACAGCGTGACGGACAACCCCAACATTTTTATTGATGCCGATACTATAATTTCTGGTGGAAACTTTCACGGGCAGCCACTTGCCCTAGCTTTGGACTATTTGGGTATTGCAATGGCAGAATTGGCTAATATTTCAGAAAGGAGAACCTATCAATTGGTTTCGGGGTTACGAGGGTTACCAGACTTTTTGGTGAACAATCCTGGCTTGAACAGTGGCTTTATGATCCCGCAGTATACAGCAGCCAGCATCGTGAGCCAGAACAAGCAGTTGGCCGTACCAGCTTCGGTAGATAGTATTGTGTCCAGCAATGGGCAGGAGGACCACGTGAGTATGGGAGCCAATGCTGCTACAAAGTGTTTGCGTATTGTGGATAACCTTGAAACCGTGTTGGCCATAGAGTTGATGAACGCCTCCCAAGCGCTGGAGTTCAGAAAACCTAAAAAATCCTCTACCTTGGTAGAGAGCTTTTTAAGTGCCTTCAGAAACGTAGTGCCATTTGTGGCCGAAGACAGGTTATTGGCAGACGATATACACGCTGCCGTGGCATACATACAGAGTTTTTCAATAGATAGAGAGGTGCTTTTTGGGTAGTATAAATTAAAATTTTCCTTATGAAACTGAAACTTATAACAGGCGTTCTATTTATTACAACCTCACTTTTTGTAAAAGCACAAGAATATGTCCCTATGTTGGATTCGTTCAACGAGTGGAAATTTACCACTTGCAATTTTGGTTGTATTACCGATACGTATTTTACCGATGGCGATACACTCGTAGGAGGCGAATCGTTTAAGATATTGGACGGTTACCACTATATTTCACGAGGGTTTCTGTTGCGTGAGGATGTAGCCGAAAAAAAAGTATACATAAAAATCATTCTTCCAAACCGTGTTGAAAATTACCTCTTGTACGATTTCTCACTTTCTGAAGGCGATACGTTTGAAATGTTCAACCCAATCACCCCTTTCCCAGAAGAAGGAGGGATGTTCCTTTTGGACTCCATAAGAAGCAGAACTCTAGTTGACGGTGAAGCATATAGGCATTTCTATTTTTCACCAGCTCCCGGAAATACCGCAAGTACAGAGAATGCTGTATGGATAGAAGGAATTGGCTCGCTGTCTATACTTACTGCTCCAGGAGGGTATCCGGACATTAACGATGTGGGGCATTTAAGCTGTGCGTACAAAGCGGGTAACCACGTGTACGAAAATTTGGACTCCATCGCAAAATGCGTCCCAGATATATTATCTATCCCTAGTAATAAAGACACCAATTGGAATCTTACGCTTTATCAAGAAGAAAACAATATTGTCCTTAAAAATGCTATAGGGGTTACAGAGGTTCTTCTGTTTGATATCTCAGGTAAAAAGAATATTGAAATCTTTAACCAATCCCAGAGCGAGTCAATATTTGTAGATACCACATCCTTGCAACAAGGAGTCTATATTCTGAAAGTTTTGGGAACAAACGGAAAGACGAAAACATTTAAGTTGTTGAAAAAGTAATCTTTTTAAGATTTTCGCTGAAACCGTTAAAATACGATAGCTTTCGGATTTCAAATTCACCAAGTAAAAAGCAAAAAAACAATCCCCTGCACATTTCCGTTGGAACAGAAAGGGGAGGGGACTGCTTGCTTCTGAAAAATTGTGAAGACTATTCTTGTTCGCTAGTCTTTTTCTTCTTCTTTATCTTGATACTTAGTTCATTACTTTTTTCATCCAAGTCCATAGTAATACTATCGCCTTCCCGCAAGTTAGAATTTATGATCTCCTCGGCCAATGCGTCTTCAATATACTTTTGGATAGCACGTTTTAGTGGTCTGGCACCGTATTCTTTATCAAAACCTTTGTCTGCGATATAGTCCTTGGCTTTTTCGGTAAGGGTTAGGTTGTAGCCTATGTCCTTTATACGGGTAAAAAGCTTGGAGAGTTCAATATCGATAATCTTATGGATATCTTCCCTATCAAGGGCATTGAACACCATGACATCGTCCACTCGGTTAAGAAATTCGGGTGCAAAAGCTTTCTTCAAGGCATTTTCAATAATACTCTTTGCGTTCGATTCGGCTTGGCTGAGTTGCGAAGCGGTTCCAAAACCTACGCCAGTACCAAAATCCTTCAGCTTACGCGCGCCAATGTTGGAGGTCATAATGATAATAGTATTTCTAAAATCGATCTTTCTTCCCAAACTATCGGTTAAATAACCGTCATCCAACACTTGCAACAACATATTGAAAACGTCTGGGTGGGCCTTCTCTATTTCATCCAGCAATACCACGGCATAAGGCTTGCGGCGTATCTTTTCGGTAAGTTGTCCCCCTTCTTCATACCCAACATATCCTGGAGGGGCACCTATCAAACGAGATACAGCAAACTTTTCCATGTACTCGCTCATATCTATACGTACCAAAGCATTGTCATTATCAAAGAGCTCGCGCGCCAAGACTTTTGCCAATTGTGTTTTACCTACACCTGTCTGTCCTAAAAATATAAAGGAACCAATGGGTTTGTTGGGGTCTTTTAATCCTGCACGGTTCCGCTGTATGGCCTTAACAACTTTTGAAACGGCCTCATCTTGGCCAATAACCTTTCCTTTAATGCGGTCTGGCAGGGCAGCAAGCTTGTTACTTTCCGTCTGGGCGATACGGTTCACAGGAATACCCGTCATCATGGATACTACTTCGGCAACTTGTTCTTCGTCCACGGTCTCTTTGTGAAGCGCGCTATCTTTTTCCCAAGCTTCTTGGGCATCTGCCAATTGTTTCTCTAAGTTCTTTTCGTCATCACGTAACTTTGCTGCTTCTTCGTATTTCTGTTTTTTTACTACAGAATTTTTATGCTCACGCACCGCTTCAAGATCTGCTTCTAGCTGCAAGATTTTTTCGGGCACGTGTATGTTGGTAATATGTACGCGACTTCCGGCTTCGTCCAAAGCATCAATGGCTTTGTCCGGAAGAAATCGTTCCGTCATATACCTATTGGTAAGCTTTACACAGGCTTCCAGTGCATCGTCAGTATAACTTACATTGTGATGGGATTCGTATTTTTCTTTGATGTTCTGTAGAATTTCAATGGTTTCCTCTACCGTGGTAGGCTCCACCAATACTTTTTGGAACCTTCGCTCCAATGCACCATCTTTTTCTATGTACTGTCGGTACTCATCTAGCGTAGTTGCGCCTACACATTGAATTTCACCACGGGCAAGGGCAGGTTTGAACATGTTACTGGCGTCCAGAGATCCTGTAGCGCCTCCAGCACCTACAATGGTGTGTATTTCATCGATAAACAAGATGATATCGTCATTTTTTTCCAGCTCGTTCATCACAGCTTTCATGCGTTCCTCAAACTGTCCGCGGTATTTGGTTCCCGCAACAAGGCTAGCAAGATCGAGTGTTACCACACGCTTGTCGTATAAGATTCGGCTTACTTTGCGCTGTACAATACGCAGGGCGAGACCTTCGGCAATGGCACTTTTACCAACGCCAGGTTCTCCTATGAGTAATGGGTTGTTCTTTTTTCTTCTACTCAATACTTGTGATACACGCTGTATTTCGTTTTCGCGACCTACTACGGGGTCTAACTTACCTTCTTCGGCTTGTGCTGTAAGATCCCTTCCAAAGTTGTCCAGAACGGGTGTCTTGGATTTTTTGGTAGATTTTGCACTGCTAGAGGAACCAAAGAGGTTCTCCTTGTTGTCGTCTTCACTTGGGGAGTTTTCATCGTTGGGAAAACTCTCTGCAGTGGGTTCTATATAATCGTCGTCGTTTGTGATCATGAGTTTAAATTGGTCTTTCACACCATCGTAATCTACTTTCATTTTGTTCAGCAACTTGGTAGTTGGGTCGTTCTCGTTCCTAAGGATGCACAAAAGTAAATGTGCTGTGTTGATAGAGGAACTCTGGAAGAGCTTTGCTTCCAAAAAAGTAGTTTTTAAGGCGCGTTCTGCCTGACGTGTTAAATGTAAATTCTTTTTATCGTTGGTATTGTTTCCAGCATTGGGATTTGCAGGGCTTAAGATTTCAACCTTACGGCGTAAATGGTTTAAATCTATGTCCAACTGGTTGAGAATGGTTACTGCTTTGCCGTTGCCATCACGAAGTAGGCCCAACATAAGGTGTTCGGTTCCTATAAAATCGTGACCCAACCGTAGCGCTTCTTCTTTGCTGTAAGCAATAACGTCTTTTACTCTGGGTGAAAAATTATCGTCCATATTATTGTGTTCCTGTCTGTCTAAAATTAGCTATTCTCGAAGGTATTTCATTATTAAAATGTCAAAAATGATGCCTTTCCCATACTGGTGAAAGTAAAAGGACAAAAAAATCAATGAATAACCAAGTATAAAGTACGATAGTTATTAACGATAGCCTACTAAATTTTTGTTAATAAAATCGTGAATAATACAAGGGTTTTCCCCTGTTGAAACCTTCAAAAATAAGTATCTTGCTTTCTTGATTAACTGAAATACATAAAGAATTATTATATGGCTGAAGGCGAAAAATTAATCCCAATAAACATTGAAGATGAAATGAAATCGGCTTACATCGATTATTCGATGTCGGTCATCGTGTCACGTGCACTGCCAGATGTGCGCGATGGTATGAAACCAGTACACAGGCGTGTACTTTACGGTATGCACGAGTTGGGAGTGCGTGCCAATACAGCACATAAAAAATCGGCAAGAATTGTGGGAGAGGTTCTGGGTAAGTACCACCCGCACGGAGATACTTCAGTATACGATGCCATGGTGCGTATGGCCCAAGAATGGAGCTTGCGCTATATGCTGGTAGATGGGCAAGGTAACTTTGGTAGTATAGATGGCGATAGCCCTGCTGCAATGCGTTATACTGAGGCCCGTATGCAGAAGATTTCCGAAGATATGCTGGCCGATATCGACAAGGAAACGGTAGACCACCAGTTAAATTTCGACGACACCTTAAAAGAGCCCACAGTGCTACCAACCCGAGTACCGGGATTGCTCATCAATGGCGCATCGGGTATTGCCGTGGGTATGGCTACCAATATGCCTCCGCATAATCTTAGTGAAGTGATAGACGGTACCGTAGCCTATATAGACGATAACGATATTGATATAGATGGCCTGATGCAGCACATAAAGGCACCAGATTTCCCAACAGGAGGAATCATTTATGGCTACGATGGTGTTCGCGATGCCTTCCATACGGGACGTGGCCGTGTAGTAATGCGCGGTAAGGCCAGTTTTGAAGAAGTGAATGGCCGTGAGTGCATTATTGTTTCCGAAATTCCTTACCAGGTGAATAAGGCCAATATGATTAAAAAGACTGCCGACCTGGTAAACGAAAAGAAGATCGAAGGAATTTCAAACATTCGTGACGAGAGTGACCGTAAGGGGATGCGTATAGTATATATTCTGAAACGTGATGCCATTCCAAATATCGTTTTGAATATGTTGTATAAATACACGGAGCTGCAATCTAGCTTTAGTGTAAACAACATCGCTTTGGTAAATGGGCGTCCACGTTTGCTGAACCTTAAAGAAATGATCCACTATTTCGTGGAGCACCGTCACGAAGTGGTAACCCGCCGTACCCAATATTTATTGAGAAAGGCCGAAGAGCGTGCACATATCCTGGAAGGGTTGATTATCGCTTCGGACAATATAGACGAAGTGATTGCCCTAATTAGAGCTTCTGCAAATGCCGATGAGGCCCGCCAAAAGTTGATGGACACCTTCGAGCTTTCAGAAATACAGGCCAAAGCCATCGTAGAAATGCGCCTGCGCCAATTAACAGGCCTGGAACAGGACAAGCTGCGCAGTGAGTATGATGAATTGATGAAAACCATTGAAGACTATAAAGATATCCTTGCCAAAAAGGAACGTAGAATGGCTATCATTAAAGAGGAACTGGAGGAGATAAGAGCCAAGTATGGTGATGAACGCCGTTCTACCATTGAGTATGCTGGAGGTGATGTAAGTATTACCGACCTTATTCCCGACGAGCAAGTAGTAATTACCATCTCGCACGCAGGATATATTAAGCGTACCTCTTTGACAGAGTATAAACAGCAAAATAGAGGAGGGGTTGGGCAAAAAGCATCATCAACCAGAAATGAAGATTTCTTGGAGCATATGTTTGTGGGTACCAACCACCAATATATGCTGTTCTTCACCCAAAAGGGAAAATGTTTCTGGATGCGTGTTTTCGAAATCCCGGAAGGAAGCAGACAATCTAAAGGAAGGGCGATTCAAAACCTAATAAATATTGAGCCGGACGATAAAGTAAAAGCGTTCATTTGTACGCAGGACCTGAAAGACGAAGAGTATATTAATAGTCGCTACGTAATCATGGCGACCAAGAAAGGGCAGGTTAAGAAAACACCGCTGGAGCAATATTCAAGACCCCGTACCAATGGTATCAATGCCATTACTATTAAAGAAGGAGATGAACTTCTGGAGGCCAAGCTTACCCGTGGCGATAGCCAAGTAATGCTTGCCGTTAAGAGTGGTAAGGCCATTCGTTTTGAAGAGGAAAAAACCAGACCCATGGGTCGTAATGCATCAGGAGTTCGCGGTATTACCTTAGGAAACGAAAAAGATGAGGTAATAGGCATGGTTGCCATAAATGACACCGAGAGTGATATCCTCGTAGTTTCAGAAAATGGTTACGGAAAACGTTCTAGCATAGACGAGTACCGAATCACGAACCGTGGTGGAAAAGGGGTAAAAACCATTAGCGTTACCGAAAAAACCGGTAACTTAGTGGCCATCAAGAATGTGACCGATAGCGACGGACTTATGATCATCAATAAATCTGGTATTGCCATACGTATGGCTGTAGAGGATTTAAGGGTTATGGGGCGCGCTACACAAGGGGTACGACTCATAAAAGTACGCGATGAAGACTCTATCGCTGCTGTTGCCAAAGTGATGAACGATGAGGATAATGTGGAAGAAGTAGATGAGGACGGAAATGTGATACCTTCTGCTGAAGCCTCTAATGCTGAAGCAGATGAAAATGGCACGACTCTTGACAAAAATGGAACACAAACCGAAAATAACGAATAACGTAAAACTAAAGACATGAAAAAATATGTTGCAATGGCAGGAATTCTCCTAGTTACTGCCGTTTCTTTTGGACAAAAAAAAGAAATTAAAAGAGCTGACAAAGCCTTAAAAAATGGCGACGTTTCTGAAGCTATAGGATACATCAACGAAGCAGAAAGCTCAATTGGTAGCGCGGACAATGACCTTAAGGTAGATTTCTACGTAACAAAAGGGCAAGTGTACCTTGCAGATGCAGGAGATAGTGACACTGCAAAGATGATGCAATCTGCCGATGCCTTTAAAAAAGCAATGGAGCTTGATGCCGACAATAAAGATGCTAAGCTAGGTGTACAACAATTACGTGTTGCTCTGGTAAACAGCGCCGTGAGCGATCAACGTGCGAAAAACTTCGATTCCGCTACAAAAAAACTTTACACGAGTTATACGGTAGCAGGAGAAGAGTTGGATCTTTATAACGCCGCCGAGAGTGCGATTCTTGGAAAAGATTATGATACAGCACTGAAACACTATGAAAAGCTCTTGGAGCTCGGGTACACAGGCGAAAGAAAAGAATGGGTAGCTACCGATATTGAGACGGGTGAGGTTGTAGTTTTTGCTGATGAGGCTACAAGATCTACCAATATGCTTTCAGGGAAATATACCAATCCAGACGAGCGTATGTCTGCTTCAGTAAAAGGTGATATCTTAAAGAATATTGCACTAATCTACACTAGCAAAGGTGATAAAGAAAAAGCCAAAAAAGTGATGGCAGATGCTAGAAAGGAAAATCCTGAAGATGTATCGCTTATGCGTGCAGAGGCAGATATGGCGTATCAAGCAAATGATATGAAAACCTATAATGCCATAATGGACCAGATTATTGCTACAGATCCTAGTAATCCAGAACTTAGATACAACCTAGGTGTAGGTTTTGCCAAGAACGGTGAAGAAGACAAAGCAATTGAGCAATATAAAAAGGCCTTGGAGTTAGACCCTACCTATGCTGCTGCCCAGATCAATATTGCAGCCACTTTGCTAGGTAAGGAGAGTGCCATTGTTGAAGAAATGAACAACCTTGGAACTTCTTCAGCAGATAATAAGCGCTACGACGAGCTTAAGGAAGAACGTAAGCAACTTTATCGAGAAGTACTCCCTTATTTAGAGTCTGCTGTGGAGCAACGAAGCGAAAATGTAGAATTGGTTCGTACCCTTATGAATATTTACAGCCAACTTGGTGAGGATGCAAAATTTAAGGAAATGAAGGCCAAGCTGCAAACATTGGAAGGCGGTAAGTAATTGAAAGCTATCTTCCCAAGATAAAAACACCTCTCAAATTTTTGAGAGGTTTTTTTATACAATACGTTTTATGACACGTAGTTTATGGGTATGCTGGCGTTGTTCGTAATTAAAGATGCCCGTGTGGTCTATTCGGTCTATCCTTACCTTTCCGTGGGCGTGTATAATATAGTTGTCCTTCATTATAATACCTACGTGGGTGATGTCCCCTTCAGTATTATCAAAAAAGGCTAGATCCCCAGGTTCGCTTTCCTCAATAAAACTCAACGGTTCCCCTTGTGTGGCTTGCTGGCTTGCATCTCGCAATAACTTATATCCGTTAAGTTTGTAGCACATTTGTGTAAAGCCACTACAGTCTATCCCAAAAGGCGTCTTACCGCCCCAAAGATATGGAGCGTTGAGATATAGTAAAGCAGTATCTACTATGTGTGCTTTAGGTTGTTTTTCTGAAACATAAGTACCTTCAGAAATATGTTTTAGATAAGAGGCTGCTGCCACGTTACAGCCTAATGGTAGGGCTAGCAACATGTTCTCCTCGGTGGTGAGCATTCCTACTAGATCTGAGACCAACCTTGGTTTCTGTTTGTTTAATGTGTGATAGTCTTCTTCAGCAATAAGAACAAATTGCTTATTGTCTATCCAGCCTTCATATGTATCAAAAAATAAACGGATACGCGACCATTTTTTCCGTTGCTCTACAACTTTAAACGTTTCACCATAAAGTACCTGCGTAACCATTTCGCTAGTATCTGCTGCTTCTAATCGAAGGGGGACAATGCTTAGGTTACAAAGGCCGTATTTCATATATGGAGCTACGTTTATGGGCTAGAATTTCCGTTTGGGATATTGTGGTTTTGGCTGCTGAACAAATTAAAAAATTACCTTTCAATAACCATTGCGCTAGCACCACCACCACCGTTACAGATAGCTGCGGCACCAATCTTTGCATCGTTCTGTTCCAGCACGTTGAGAAGTGTGATCAATATTCGAACCCCACTACATCCTAACGGATGTCCAAGGGAAACGGCACCTCCGTTTATATTTACATTGCTGTCGTCCAGGCCAAGGATTTTCATGTTGGCCAGCCCGACTACGGCAAAGGCTTCGTTAAATTCAAAATAATCTACATCGTCTTTTATAATGCCTGCTTTTTCCAATGCTTTTGGCAATGCTTTTGCAGGAGCAGTGGTAAACCATTTAGGTTCTTGTGCTGCATCGGCATAACTCTTTATGGTGGCTAGTGGCTTTATTCCCAGTTCATTTGCCTTTTCTTCGCTCATCAAGACCATAGCGCCGGCACCGTCGTTAATGGTAGAGGCATTGGCCGCAGTTACCGTCCCGTCCTTGCTAAAAGCAGGGCGTAGAGAAGGTATCTTCTCCATCTTTACATTTTTAAATTCTTCATCTTCCGAAATCACTATAGGCTCACCTCTACGCTGTGGTACACTTACGGGCACGACCTCGTTTGCAAATTTACCCTCGCTCCAAGCTTTGGCAGAACGCTCATAGGATTTAACGGCAAATGCATCTTGGTCTTCACGGGAAAAATTATGTTCGGTAGCACACACATCTGCACATACACCCATGGCATTGTGGTCGTACGCATCCACGAGTCCGTCTTTTTGCATTCCATCTATTAAAGTAGCTGGACCAAATTTAGTCCCCTTTCGCATGTTAACATAATGTGGGATATTGCTCATACTCTCCATACCTCCGGCAACGATAACCGAAGCATCGCCCAAAGCAATGGATTGCGCGGCCTGCATTACTGCCTTCATTCCGGAAGCACAAACTTTATTAATGGTAGTACAAGGTACAGTATCTGGTATGCCGGCACCCAATGCGGCTTGTCTTGCAGGGGCTTGACCTACACCTGCCTGTACAACGTTCCCCATAAGCACCTCTTCAACTTGCGATGGATCTAGGTTTATTTTTTCCAGTGCTCCTTTTATGGCAGTGCTCCCCAACTGTGTTGCACTAACGGAGGATAGGCTGCCCATAAAGCTTCCTATAGGTGTTCTCGCTGCTGCTGCTATAACTACTTTTTTCATAATTTGTTTGTTTGAAACGGTATCTTATTTTTAATTGATTTCTTACGAAGAACCAAGGTGTTTCTCTTCAGAAAGAAAGTGCAAAATTACACATTTTAAATAGAACTTTCAATCTTAAGCTCGTTCCGCTTTGGGATTAATGGACTGTATATACTACCTTTACTCTAGCAAAGACTTTTATGAAACAGTTTTTTTCATTCCTTTCTAGAAATCAAGCAGCAATTTACAGGGTCTTCCTGTTTCTACTTTCCACATTTCTAGTTATTTACTTACTTCCCAAGGGAGGGCAGTTTAAATATAACTTTCAGAAGGGCAAGCCCTGGCAGTACGAAAACTTATATGCACCTTTTAGTTTTGCCATAAAAAAATCTGAAGCTGAACTCACCCAAGAGAAGAAAAACATACGTGAGAATACAATTCCCTATTTTGAATATAGACTGAACGCTAAGGACAAGGCCAAGGCACAATTTGATGAGCTGCTGAAGACTTCCTTTGTGGATAGTTTGTTTGAAGTAAAACGTAGGACTATAGAGACCATAGGATACCAGTTTATAGATCAAGTATACCGTTTTGGCGTGATAGATGAAGTTGCCACCACAAGTCAAGAGGATTTAATTTATTTAAAGCGGGGCAACGAGGTTGAAGAGATTACTTTTGGACAACTTGTCCAAACATCTGAGCTAAAGGATCTTATTGAGGATTTTATAGTTAAAAATAAAGCGCAATCTTTTTCGGAGTTTCTTGCCATTTTACTGAACAGGGCCATTACGCCCAATGTGACAAAGGATAACAAGTTGACCGAAGATTCCATTGCAGCCTCCCTTGAAGCGATTAACCCCAATCAAGGTATTGTGGAAAAAGGGGGGCGCATAATTGCTAAGGGGGAAGTAGTGGAGGGGACCACGTTTCAAATCTTGACCTCGCTACAGGATGAATACCAATCTCTGGTTTGGAGTAAAAACAATAGGTTCTGGCTTATTTTTGGCTATGCAATGCTGGTTTCACTGGTCTTTTTAATGCTGTTTCTTTTTCTTAAAAAATATAGAGATGAAATTTTCAGTAACAATACTAAAGTTACGTTTATATTTTTCAATATAATCTTGATGGTTTTCTTGACCACTATTGTTGTAAAACTAGACGCCAATTATGTATATGTAGTTCCTTTATGTATTCTTCCGTTAATCCTGAAGGCTTTCTTTGATCCTAGGCTGGGATTGTTCGTACATGTATTAACATTACTGTTATTGGGGTTTGTGGTACCCAACAGTTTCGAATTCTTGTTCTTGCAGATCATTGCTGGGATTGTAACTATCCTAACTGTTTCAGAATTGTACAGAAGGGCAAATCTTTTTATGTCGGTAGGACAAATCACCATTGTTTATATAATTGGTTATTTCGCTTTCTATATTATACAGGAAGGGAACGTGCTTAATCTGGAATTCAAAAATTTCGGGTTTTTTGTACTTGCTGGTCTGGCTACCCTGTTCGCACACCCACTGATCTATTTTTATGAAAAGTTATTCGGTCTCGTTTCCGATGTTTCATTATTGGAGCTAAGTGATACAAACAGTAAATTGCTAAAAGAACTTAGCAACAAGGCTCCGGGCACCTTTCACCATTCCCTGAATGTTGCCAATCTTGCCGAGGCTGCGGCCAATGAGATTGGTGCCAATGCGATGTTGGTTAGGGTAGGGGCTCTGTATCATGATATTGGTAAAATGGAAAATCCAACCAGTTTTACCGAAAATCAGCTGAGTGGCTACAATGTTCATGATGAATTACCCCCCAAGGAAAGTGCAAGGGTTATAATAGACCATGTGATCAACGGTATTGAAATGGCCAGAAGGAAAAAATTACCGGACAGGATCATAGACTTTATACGAACCCACCACGGAACCACCGTAGTATATTATTTCTATAAGAAACAGGAAAGGCTTGAAGGTACGGCACAGATTGAAGACTTTCAATATCCCGGACCTTTGCCATTCTCTAAAGAAACAGCAATCCTAATGATGGCCGATAGTGTTGAAGCAGCAAGTAAGAGTTTAAAAGAACCTACTTCATCAAAGATTGATAGTTTTGTTGAAAAGATTGTCGATGGGCAAATGAAACAAGGACAGTTCCTGAATGCCAATATCACCTTCAAAGAAATTCAATCTATAAAAAAAGTGTTGAAGAAAAAACTGAACAATATTTACCACTTACGTGTAGAGTACCCTGAATAATCTCTTACTTAGTTAATCAAAAAACCCCGCAATTGCTGGGCTTTAAGTGATCGCACCAGGATTCGAACCTGGGACCGTCCCGCTGGCAGCGGGATGCTCTATCTATCCGTATAGCCATCGTGAGAGTTGCGAATTAACTTTTCTAAGTACTTCTTGGATTTTCTTGATTTAATGTAGCGTTCTCTGGCATAAGCCTCTTCTTTAGTGGAATACACCTCAAAGTATTGTAGCTTCCAATCACTGGCTCTTCCTGTATATCCTTTATGATTGGAGTTGTGTTTCCTGATACGTTCGTCAAGCACATCGCCCGTATGCCCCACATAATAGCGGTCAAGCGTTTTAGAAAACAGTATGTAGGTAAAAAAGCTCATAATCAAAAAACCCCGCAATTGCGGGGCTTTAAGTGATCGCACCAGGATTCGAACCTGGGACCGTCCCGCTGGCAGCGGGATGCTCTATCTATCCGTATAGCCATCGTGAGAGTTGCGAATTAACTTTTCTAAGTACTTCTTGGATTTTCTTGATTTAATGTAGCGTTCTCTGGCATAAGCCTCTTCTTTAGTGGAATACACCTCAAAGTATTGTAGCTTCCAATCACTGGCTCTTCCTGTATATCCTTTATGATTGGAGTTGTGTTTCCTGATACGTTCGTCAAGCACATCGCCCGTATGCCCCACATAATAGCGGTCAAGCGTTTTAGAAAACAGTATGTAGGTAAAAAAGCTCATAATCAAAAAACCCCGCAATTGCGGGGCTTTAAGTGATCGCACCAGGATTCGAACCTGGGACCGC
>NZ_QRAO01000003.1:110780-110989 GCF_003353425.1 Marinirhabdus gelatinilytica | reverse complement strand
TTTAGAAAACAGTATGTAGGTAAAAAAGCTCATAATCAAAAAACCCCGCAATTGCGGGGCTTTAAGTGATCGCACCAGGATTCGAACCTGGGACCGCCTGCTTAGAAGGCAGGTGCTCTATCCAGCTGAGCTATGCGACCATTATTTCAAAAAGCCAGTTGGACGTGTGACCGTCCCGCTATGAAGCGGGATGCTCTATCCAGCTGAGC
>NZ_QRAO01000003.1:0-110772 GCF_003353425.1 Marinirhabdus gelatinilytica | reverse complement strand
ATGCTCTATCCAGCTGAGCTATGCGACCATTATTTCAAAAAGCCAGTTGGACGTGTGACCGTCCCGCTATGAAGCGGGATGCTCTATCCAGCTGAGCTATGCGACCATTATTTCAAAAAGCCAGTTGGACGTGTGACCGTCCCGCTATGAAGCGGGATGCTCTATCCAGCTGAGCTATGCGACCATTATTTCAAAAAGCCAGTTGGACGTGTGACCGTCCCGCTATGAAGCGGGATGCTCTATCCAGCTGAGCTATGCGACCTCAGTAATGTAAAAAACCGAACAATAGTTGTCCGGTTTTTTTGTCGGGGTGGCAGGATTCGAACCTGCGACCTCCTGCTCCCAAAGCAGGCGCGATGACCGGGCTACGCTACACCCCGAGGATTATTATATTGCGGAGAGACCGGGACTCGAACCCGGGCAGCACTTACGCGCTGACAGATTAGCAATCTGCTCCGTTACCACTCCGGCACCTCTCCAATATATTATAAAGAACGTTCCTTTTTTATTGCGGATGCAAATGTAGGTTTATAAACCGTATTTAGCAACAAAAATAAAAGTTTTTTACTCTAAACATTTCAAGGTGTTCATAAAGAACTCTTTAGGGTATATGGGCAGCTCTATTTGTGGATTGCTTATGAGTTCCTGAAACTTAATATCAAAGTGGGATTTCATTGTGGTAATACGCATTGAGACAGTTTTTGAACTGGATAATCGCTCAAAAGCAATATCATCAATGAGAAAAGCAGCGTCGGAAGTACTGTTGTGAAGTGTGTCCTCGTTTTCGGTTTGTCTTCCGCAAATCTTTTCGCCCAAGTAACGTAGTGAGACAAAACTGCCGTCCTCAAGTTTAAAAGAAACTCTACTGTCTTTGTTAAAGCACAATGCAGGTGGGAGAACCGTCGCATTTACCGAGAATTGCAATACAAGTGATTTCACGTCTCCTTCTCGCATACCGCTAAAGTATATGAACACATTCTTATCCTTTCCTAAAATGTAATCAACAAGTACTTCTTGTGTGAGAAAAAATTTCTCTTCTTCGGTATCTACCTGTATTTTATAGTTGCATTGTTGCGTTTGTGAAGAGGACAAAAAAGACAGTCCCAAAAACAAAGCTGTAGTTAAAAATTTCATCATTTAGATTTTTTCGCAAATTAACATGATTTTCTCCCCATTTTCAAGCGTAGTGAAGAACAAATAAACATTGCCACCATCCTTAATCTTCCATTTTTTGCGAAGTGAAGCAACACTTTCGGGAAAATTACGAGTGGTTACGTTTGCTTTTTCAAAAGTTATGCCACGCATTGTCTTTTTTGAATAGGGAACTATTTTTTGAATAGAAAACC
The DNA here is from genome assembly GCF_003353425.1 of Marinirhabdus gelatinilytica. Lineage (GTDB taxonomy): Bacteria > Bacteroidota > Bacteroidia > Flavobacteriales > Flavobacteriaceae > Marinirhabdus > Marinirhabdus gelatinilytica. Next base: position 109,426 of record NZ_QRAO01000003.1, on the reverse strand, counting down.
TACGCCCTGGAAAATCCCTCAATACATCGCTAGTGAACAAGTGGCTGTGCGGGTGCAGTTTTTTCAGTTTGAATGCCTCTGAAATATGACTGAAACCTCCAGACTTTAGGATGGCTGCATTGGGCTCGTATATAAAACGAAGTGGTTCAGAAAACACGGTTCCCACCTCTTCCTGGTGGGCGAAAGAGAAAGGTTGTTTTCCTTTTTTTGAAATATTGATTGTATGAATCATAACCCTTTCTGTTATACCTTTTCGTAAGATCCATAACAATTCCTTTACTTCATTGCCAATTGCGATAACATGAATTTCTGCTACATGTCTCAGTTCCTTGAGACCTACCGAAATATCTAACATAGGTGATGTTTTCACCATAAGAACATTACAACGCTCTAGCAAATAATCTAGATGCACTGGTACGTTGGGCTCACAGTCTTTCAGGAAAAACACCTTGCCCTTACTGTCGTGGCGCCTTGAAGGGTCTATGTAAATTACATCGAACCCATCGTTTGCTATTGCTTCAATGCCATCTTTATTGTGGCATTGTATATTCTCCTGCTGTAAAACCTGAAGATTATGTGCCGCTAATTGGGAAAGGCTCGAATTCGTCTCGAAGTGTACAACGCTCTTAAATGTTTCAGCAAAATAATAGGTGTCCACCCCAAGGCCTCCCGTAAGATCAGCTAGTGTTTTGCCCATTATCAAACCACTCTTGTACTTTGCGGTTGCCTCGGAAGAAGTTTGCTCTAAATTTAGTTTTGGAGGATAAACTATATCCTTGGTGGCGAACCAAGTAGGTAGTTTTTTTTCTATGGCACGCCTACTCTCTATTTGTTGTAATATGTCTGTCACTGGAATTTCAGGAAAAGGGCTTCCCGAAAAAGCGAGTTTTGTGGTTTTCTCGGTATAGGAAAAAATAAATTCCTGCACGTTGGGAGACAGTAGGGCTTTGTTCAAACTTTATAGATTTTTGGTGAGGCGTTGTACTATTTTATATTCTGATAGGAATTCTTTTGCAATTACCTTGATGCTTGTGTATGTAGGGACTGCAAGTATCATCCCGGGAATTCCAAACAGATAGCCGCCTATTAGGATTACAATGAAAATTTCCAGTGGGTGGGAGCGTACACTCTTCCCAAAGATTACGGGCTGGCTTATCAGGTTGTCGAAAATTTGTGCAATCCCGTAGCCAAGAGATACATACCCAAGTGTGGGCAACAATTCTGAAGAGAAATCTGCTCCTAGGTTGTTGGATACCACCACTAACAGCATAAGGATCCAGCCTATCACAGGACCCAGATAGGGTACTATGTTCAAAAATGCGCATATAAGGGCAATGGCAACGGGGTTTGTTATATCGAAGATCAACAAAATAACAATATAGAATAAAGACAGAATCAATATCTGGAACGTAAGCCCCATAAAGTATCTGGATAATAGCTCCTTTATTTTTGTAAGGACTACCAGAAATCTTTTTTCTTTTCCCTTTTTTGCAAAAGAGGTCACGGCGTTAGGTATTAACTGGTCGTCCTTCAGCAAGAAGAAGGAGAGGAAAAGAACCGCGAAGAGTCCAATTACAAAGTCGGCAAAATTCTTGAAGAAAATATCTACAAAGCTTGGGACTAGTTCGAGATCAAAATTTTCGACTGCAGAGGTGTTTTTTATGGCCTCTACGATATTTATCTTCTCCACTCCAAGATAGTCGCTCGCTTGTATGTTCAGCTCATTGAGGTCTTTTTTTACCAGCTCGAAATCTATTTCAGAAATGCTTTTGCTCTGTTCAATTATTATGGGTACAAATATGTACAGTAATATACTCACGAAGCCTATGACCGCTAATAATGTGGTAAATGCGGCAAGCGTGTTGCCAAATTTTAACCTCCGTTTCAAGACCATCACCAACCTGCGTCCAATCAACGAGATTACGGCTGCAATGCCTATGTAGAGAATAAGCACTTGTATCTTGAAAATGAACCAGATAAACAACACGATTAACCCTAAAACGGCAAGGGCCCGTAGTAGGCCAGCAGATATTTTCTTGGCAGTTACTTTCATGTAGCGGTACGGTTGCTAGTGCTTGTTAAAAATTGTGCTAAAGGTGTTAAGCAATGTAAAGATACTATAATCTAAGTGGCAAAATCTCAATGTTTTGTTAACTCGTAAAGCGCAATGGCGGTAGCTTGCGCCACATTCATACTGCTGTTGTTGCCATACATCTCAATATGTGCAACCATATTTGCCCGCTGTAAAATAGTTTCTGAAATCCCGTTGCGTTCACTGCCAATGACCAGGGCTGTGTTGTTTTTGGTGATTTCAGAAATTGTAGAAATGGGTACGCTGTTTTCTGAAATTTCCACGGCAATAACAATATAGTCTTGTTGCTGAAAATCACGTAGCACTTGCTGTAAATCCTCTACAATGGAATGCTTTGTGGTTTTCTCGGTATTTCTGGCGGTACGCTTCAGGCGATTGGAAGAAAGGTCTATAGCGTTGTTGAAAATAACCTCACGCACCCCAAATGCATCGCAAAGCCTAAAGATAGCCCCGATATTCGAAGGGCCCTGTAAACCATCGCAAAGTACTACCAGATTGTTTTCTTTTCTTGAAAACGGTGTGGATGTATGGTCGTGTTGGAGCATTGCAAAAATGGATAACTTGTAATTGTGTGTTTAGAACTAATTTCTAATGTTCAAAAGCGTAGGTTATAATGTTGGCCCCCATTTGCAAGGCTTTTAATCGCACCTCCTGCGGATCGTTGTGTATTTCTGGATTTTCCCAACCGTCACCTAAATCGCTCTCGTAGGTGTAGAGCAGTACCAGCCTACCTTCGTAGGTTATGCCAAAAGCCTGAGGTCTCTGGTTGTCATGCTCGTGGATTTTAGGCAGTCCCTGCGGAAATTTATAACGGTAATTAAAAATCGGGTGATTGCCAGGAAGTTCTTTGAGTTCGGTATTGGGGAATATCTTGGGTAGCTCTTTACGGAGGTATTCGTCCATGCCGTAATTGTCATCTATGTGTAAAAACCCTCCGCTAATTAGGTAGTTCCTTAGATTTTCAGCTTCTTCAGAAGTAAAAAATATGTTGCCGTGCCCCGTCATATGCAAAAAAGCGTAGTTAAAAATATCTACACTTCCTGGAGCTACAGTCTCGGTTTTTCGGTTTATGCTTGTATTGGCCTGTTCGTTGCAAAACCGCACCAGATTGGGCAGTGCCGTTGGGTTTCCGTACCAATCGCCCCCGCCGCCATACTTTAAAACGGCAACTTCTTGTGACAAAGCGATGGAAGCCCCAAAGCAGAATATAATGGTAAGGATGTTTTTCATAGTAATGTATAAATGTACAAATTATAGATAGGGGATGTGCAAACTTTATACCTCATTTATAAAAGCCACGCTATGACAGGCAACCACTGCCGCGGTTTCGGTTCGCAGTCTTGAGTTTCCTAGGCTTACGGGCTCAAAACCGTGTTGTAGCGCTCTGTCAATTTCAGCTTGGGAGAAATCGCCCTCGGGACCTATGCAAATTAATGTGTCTTGGGAAGGCTTCACGATACTTTTTAAAGACTGTTTTTTAGTCTCTTCGCAATGTGCAATACACGTATTGTCGTAAAAACCTTGTTGTTTTTCTATAAATTCTGAAAAGGGTACCGTTTCGTTCAGTTTTGGAAGATAGGTTTTTAGTGATTGTTTCATTGCGCTCTGTAAAATCTTCTCGTAACGTTCGGGCTTTATCACTTTGCGTTCACTGTGGTCGCATATAACAGGGGTGATTTCGTTAATGCCTATTTCTGTGGCCTTTTCAAGAAACCACTCGTAGCGATCATTTAATTTTGTGGGGGCAACTGCCAAATGTAATTTATACGGCAAGGGTTCCTTTTTGTTAACTGTTAAGATATTAGCAACACACTGCTTAGGTGTTACTAACTGAAGCTTTACTTCAAATAAAAATCCTTTGCCATTGGTGATGTGCAATTGGTCTCCAACCTGCTTTCTAAGCACCTTCCCAATATGCCTACTCTCTTTCTTGCTGAAGACAATTTCGGTATCGGTTTCTGAAACAGTTGGGTGGTAAAAAAGATTCACTTAGATGATTTAAAATTTTAATCGGGCGCTCGCTACCACGTCCTTATTGGCAAAGATACCTTGTTTATATTTTAACTCCCCCACAATGGCTATCATTGCGGCATTATCGGTACAATATTCAAATTTTGGGATGTGGGTGGTCCAGCCGTACTTTTCTTCAGCGTCTTTAAGTGCTTTTCTAATACCGCTATTTGCAGAGACCCCGCCGCCTATGGCAATTTCCTTGATGCCGGTTTGCTTTACGGCGTTTTTTAGCTTGTCCATTAAATAACTTACAATGGTATATTGCAAACTGGCACAAATGTCCTCGATGTTCTCTGAAATGAAATTAGGGTTTCGTGCTGTTTCCTTTTCAACAAAATACAATACCGAAGTCTTCAGTCCACTAAAGCTGAAATCTAAGGGGGCTACTTTTGGCTTCGGAAACTTAAACGCTTTTGGGTTTCCTTGTTGTGCATATGTATCTACTAAAGGACCGCCAGGGTAGGGGAGTCCCAATATTTTCGCTGCTTTGTCGAAAGCCTCGCCCACAGCATCGTCTATTGCCTGACCTATTACTTTCATTTCAAAATAGTTGGTAACCTTCACGATTTGTGTATGGCCGCCACTTATGGTTAATGCCAAAAAGGGGAAGTTGGGTGCGGTCTGTCCTTCCACTTTAATAAAATGTGCTAGAATATGCGCCTGCATATGGTTTACATCTATCAATGGGATACCTAACCCAAGTGCCAAAGACTTTGAGAATGAGGTCCCTACGAGCAGCGACCCCATGAGTCCCGGACCACTGGTAAATGCTATGGCATGTAACTGTTTTTTGTCGATATTTGCTTTACGCAAAGCTTGGTGTACCACGGGGACGATGTTTTGCTGGTGGGCACGGGAAGCAAGCTCAGGAACCACACCGCCATATTGGGTGTGTATTTCCTGGTTGGCAACAACATTGCTAAGTATTGTGCCGTTGTGTATAACGGCCGCAGCAGTGTCGTCGCAAGAGGATTCAATTCCTAAAATATAACAGTTTGTATTGTTCAAGGTAAAAGTGGCATATCTATTGGACGGTAAAATTAAAACATTACAACCGTATCAAAAAACTAAGGAAAATAATTGTTAGGGGGGTGGTAATCTTGGTATTGCTGCTCATTACTATTGTAATTGTTTTTTCTATTCCCTCCGTACAAACCTACGTAGCAAAAAAGGTAACAACAAACCTGAATGAAACCTACGGAACCGACATCAACATAAACCGCTTGGGCCTTAATTGGCGTGGTGAGGTAGATATTAGGGGTGTGCTCATTAACGACCATCACGCCGATACGCTGATCTATGCAAAGGAATTGCAGACAAATATCCTGAGTTTCAGCAACCTTATTGGCGGGGATTTAGGTTTTGGAAATATAGATCTTAACCGTGCAAAGCTGTATGTAACCACCTATAAAGGAGAAGAAACGGACAACCTCTATATTTTTTCTGAAAAGTTCAACACCCAGCCCAAGCAGGAGGTAAAGCCGTTTTCAATGTTCAGCAACGATTTGTCGCTCACTGAAAGTACCGTGCGTATTGTAGACCAAAACTTGGACAACCCCTCTATTCTTCACTTAAGAAACGTGAATATTGTTGCGGATGATTTTAAAATCACCGGGCCGGATGTTTCGGCAAATGTTACAGAGCTCTCATTGGACGCAGAAAGGGGCTTCAGCATTAAAAGTGCGCAAGCAGGTTTCTCATATACTTCAGAAGCGATGCTGCTGGAAGCGTTGGATTTACGTACCGAAAAATCTATCATCAAGGGGAATCTCTCATTTAAGTATGGTGAAAAGGGCTTGGGTGATTTTGTTGATGGTGTAACCATTGATGCGACCTTCGATGGTACTGAACTGGCCACAAACGATATCAATGCTTGGTACAACGAATTTGGAGAAGACCAGATTATCAATGTTGATGGGAAGTTTCAGGGAACGATGAACGATTTCACTTTTACTGAAACTGAAATATCCTCCGGAGGCACCCAACTATATGGAACGTATGCCATCCAAAATTTATTGAACGAAGAAGATTTCAGCATCAAGGCCAATAACCACAGTATCCGCACCAGTTATTATGAGTTGCGACGCTTTATGCCACGGGTGCTGGGGGATGTACTGCCTACACAGCTAAAAGACTTAGGGACTGTTTCTTTTCAGGGAAATACCACGGTTACACAAAATAGGCTTGTTACAAAAAGTGGGTTGTCTACTGGAGTTGGTACGGCAGATCTGGATGTAGAGCTCTTAAATTATACCGATACCAACCGTGCTTCCTACGCTGGGAACGTAGTGCTCAACAAATTCAATTTGGGAAAATTGGCAGACACACCCACCTTGGGCAGGATGACAGCAGATTTAACCTTTGACGGTAGCGGGTTTTCGCAAGAATCTGTAAACACCAAGATTGAAGGAAGTGTGAGTTCTTTTACATTCCAGGATTACACCTATAAGAACATTAAAGTTGAAGGAAGGCTGAAAGACCCGATTTTTGATGGGGATTTGGTTATTGATGACCCTAACCTTAAAATGGAGTTCAACGGTTTGGTAGACGTATCGAAAGAATACAACCAGTTCGATTTTGAGGCAGATATTGAGTATGCTGAATTAAATAAGCTGAATCTTTTTAAACGTGATAGTGTTTCGGTATTTGCGGGGCGTATCATTATGGATATGGACGGTACCACTATAAATGATGCCAGCGGAACCATAGAGTTTGTACAAACCTTTTACCAGACTGCCGAGAGAGATTTTTATTTCGACGATTTTTTGATCACTTCTTCTTTTGAAGGCCCCGTTAGGACCATCCAGATACAATCTCCAGATATTATTAACGGGACGGTTTCAGGAGAGTTTTTAATTGAGGACATTCCCAACCTGTTCCAGAACAGTATAGCCAGTATCTACACAAACTATATCCCTGCTGAGGTTACCACCAACCAGTATTTGAACTATGAGTTTGAAGTATACAACAAAATTATAGACGTTTTCGTGCCAGAACTGCAATTGGGGGACAATACCAAGATAAAGGGTTCGGTGGCTTCAGATGAGTCTAAATTTCAGTTGGATTTCAGGTCACCAGAGCTTATTGCTTTCAAAAATTACTTGGGCAATGTGAATATCCAGGTAGATAACGACAATCCTTTATTCAACACCTATGTTTCGGTAGACTCCGTTTATACAGGGTTTTACAACGTGACAGACTTAAGTTTGATAAACAAGACCATTAAGGACACACTCTTTATTCGTTCAGAATTTAAAGGAGGAGAGGAGAAGGAGGATCTCTTCAATCTTTCCTTGTACCATACCATAAACCCAGAGGGGAAATCGGTTGTGGGGGTTAAAAAGTCAGACATTACCTATAAGGACAACGTATGGTATCTTAACGAAGACAATAACGACCTGAACAAGGTAACCTTTGACGATAACTTTAAGACAGTTAAGATAGATTCCCTGGTATTGAACCACGAGAACGAATATATACAATTGGCAGGTGTACTGCGGGACTCCACTTACAAGGACATAAAGGCCGAATTCAGGGATGTAAACATTGGTAATATTGTCCCGCCAGTGGACAGCCTACGTTTGCAGGGGAACGTGAACGGAAAACTCAATTTTCTTCAGAAGAACGGGGCGTATTATCCTAATTCCAACGTTACTGTAGATGGTATTGTTATAAACGATATACCCTTTGGCGATCTGGTATTGGATATTAAGGGGAACGAAAACCTTTCACGATACAACATAAACACCACGCTCACCAACGAAGGGGTAAAATCTATCAATGCCCGTGGAGACATAGATGTTTCCAGTGACAACCCCACAATAAATTTGTTAGTGGAGCTCAACGAGTTCAATATGCAGGCGTTCAGTCCTTTTGGTGGCGAGGTTATTACAGATATCCGGGGGCTTATCTCAGGAAATGCAAGGGTTAGCGGCAATTATAAATCTCCAGATATTTTGGGACGTTTCGGGCTGGTAGGCAGTGGGCTGAAAATTCCGTACCTCAATACCGATTTTGATATTGAAGACAATACACAAATTGTGGTGACCAAAAATAAATTCGATATACAATCTACTACAATTACAGATACGAAATACAATACCCAAGGAACTTTGAGCGGGTTTGCCAGCCACGTTAATTTTGATAAATGGGAACTGGACCTAAACATCGATACCGATAATCTCTTGGCGCTGGATACCCCAAAAACCGAAGATGCGTTGTATTATGGGACCGCTTTTATTAGTGGTACGGCAGATATTGAGGGACCGGTGGACGAGCTTACTATAGATGTTACAGCGACTACCGAACCGAACACCTCTTTTAAAATTCCTATAAGCGACACACAAACCTTGGGCGAAGATACGTTCATCACCTTCCTATCCCCGGCCGAAAAAGAAGCCCTGATGAAAGGTGAAGCCATTGAAGAAAAAGAAGTAAAGGGCCTCTCACTTAATTTTGATCTTGATATAACTGACGATGCCGAAGTTGAAGTGGTTGTAGATCAAGAAAACAACAGTAGGCTTACTGGAAAAGGAATAGGGACTTTGCTTATAAGAATAAACACATTGGGCAAATTCAAGATGTGGGGAGAATACACAGTACTTGAAGGTGTATTCGATTTTAGATATGGTGGGATAATCCAACGTAAAATTGCAATAGACCCTGGAGGCTTTATTGTATGGGAAGGGAACCCTGAAAGAGGTAAAATCAATCTTACGGCAATTTATGAAACCGAAGCAAATCCCTCGGTATTACTGGACAATCCAGCTGTAAACCGAAAAATACCTGTAAACGTTTTGGTGGATCTGCAAGGAGAGTTGATACAGCCAGACATAGATTTTAGGATTGAGTTCCCCAGGACCACTTCAACGGTTCGTAGTGAGTTGGAATACAAGCTACAAAACAGGGAGCAAAGAGAGCGGCAAGCTTTGTTCCTAGTGGCTTCAGATGCATTCGTGAACGATGACTTTGGTGGAGCGGGAGCATTTACGGGCACACTCGCAGATAGGGTATCGGGATTGGTAAATCAATTATTCTCGGACAAAAACAGCAAATACAGTGTAGGGCTTGATTATTCACCTTCTTCAGGATTGCCCAACCAACAGGCAGCAGGACAGATAGGGATAAACTTTTCAGCCGATATTACAGAGCGCATCTTGATCAACGGTAAAGTGGGTGTACCCGTGGGTGGTGCCACAGAAAGTACTGTAGCAGGAGATTTGGAGGTGCAATGGCTGGTTAATGAGGATGGGAGCTTGCGTATCAACTTTTTCAATAGGCAGGCAGATATTCAGTTTATTGGCGAATCACAGATTTTTGAACAAGGAGCTGGTATCTCATACTCTGTAGATTTCGATACTATGAAGGAACTCATGGCGAAGCTCTTCAATAAAAAATTAACCTTGGAAAAAGAAGAGGATCTTCCCGTAACGCCAGACGACAGTCCATTCCCAGTAGATTTTAACCAAGAAGGCAATAAAGAAGAGAACGATGAATAGCCAGCAGTTACAAGCTTGCTATCATAGCTATTTCTACATTCACATATTTAGGTAGGTTAGCAACTTCAACAGTTTCCCTGGCTGGTGCAGTAGCCTCGTTGAAATAGCGCGCATATACTTCATTAATTGCAGCAAAGTTGCCCATATCACTTATAAAAATAGAGGTTTTTAATACGTGTTCAAAGGTCATGTTGGCTTCGGCGAGCACAGCTTTCATATTTTCCATGACCTGCTCGGTCTCGGCCTCGATAGTACTTGTTATCAGCTCACCAGTTTCGGGGTGTAGTGCTATCTGTCCAGAGGTGAATAACATAGCGCCCTTTAGCACTGCTTGGTTATACGGTCCTATTGGTGCTGGGGCTTTGGAGGTGTTGATTATTTTTTTCATTTTGTCGTATCTATTACAATGTGTTTTGGGAACGTTTCTTTTTCTTCCAAAGGCTGAAAATGGTCAAAGCTGAAATTACTGCTATGGCAACCAAGATTCCAGCCCCAACCATATTTCCGTAAATTATATAGCCTGTAGCAAATAATGAGGTATATACAAAAACAATCCCTAAGAGCATAGAGGCGAGGTCTATGGTAAATACATCGTTGGTTGTTTTTAAGTGCAGGTTTTCTTGGGCGGCCTTCCGTTTAAATTGTTTCCAGCCATTACCGTACGGAGTCACGGCATTATAGAAATTGGCCAGGGTCTTATTGTTTGTAGGGCGGGTGAGTAGTGTAACGGCAATCCAGGCAACGGTAGTAATGGCAACACCGTAGATTAATTTTTCGTAGTCCTCGAGACCCAGCTCTACAAATTCGAAAACAAGAGCCATAATGAAGGAAACAACCATCCCCGTAATCTCACTATACGCATTAACCCGCCACCAGAACCAGCGAAGGATAAAGATAAGACCCGTACCCGCGCCTATTTGGAGCAATATGGCAAAGGTACTAAGCGCACTACTCAACCCCAGTGCCAATAGAGCTGAAAATACCATAAGTGCCACTGTGGAGATCCTACCAATGGCAACGAGTTCTTTCTCGGAGGCTTCAGGCTTTACAAAGCGTTTATAAAAATCCAATGAGATGTACGAAGAACCCCAATTAAGGTGGGTTGAAATAGTACTCATAAAAGCCGCAATGAGCGAAGCCACGACCAACCCTAAAAGGCCCGAAGGCAAATTAGTGAGCATAGCAGGATATCCCAGATCGTGCCCTAAAACGGCATTGGGAAATTCCTTGGCAATATCGGTCAACTCAGGGTATAGAATCAAAGATGCCAGCGCTATCAAGATCCACGGCCAAGGACGTAGCGCATAGTGAGCCACGTTAAAAAGAAGGGTAGCTCCAATAGCGTTCTTTTCATCCTTTGCAGAGAGCATGCGTTGGGCAATGTAGCCACCACCGCCAGGTTCTGCTCCCGGGTACCATACGCTCCACCACTGTACTGCAATGGGGATGATAAGTAGTACCAATAGCGAGTCAGTATCATCAAAATCTGGGAGGAAATTAAGTTTTCCGCTTACATTCTCGTGTGCAAGTAGGTTGTCCAGGCCACCAATTTCGGGTAAGTTTATAATGTAATAAGCCGCCCAGACCGAGCCTATCATTGCCACGATAAACTGGAGGAAATCGGTAAAGATAACCCCGCGCAACCCCCCAAAAGAACTGTACGCCACGGTAATGATAGAAGCGTACAATACGCATTCCCAGTCTTCTAGGTTGAATAATATTCCACCAATTTTAATGGCCGCGAGACATACAGATGCCATAATCATAATATTGAAAAACACACCAAGGTACAATGCCCTAAAGCCTCTCAAAAAAGCTGCGGCCTTACCGCTGTAGCGCATTTCATAGAACTGGAGATCGGTAAGGACCTTGCTTCGTCGCCACAGCTTTGCATATACAAAAACTGTGAGCATTCCCGTAATTAGAAACGTCCACCATACCCAATTACCAGAAACACCGTTTTGGCGTACTATATCAGTAACTAGATTGGGTGTGTCTGCCGAAAAGGTTGTAGCCACCATAGAAATACCCAACAACCACCAGGGCATATTACGTCCCGAGAGGAAGAACTCCTTGGTATTTTTTCCTGATCGTTTGGCTACAACTATCCCAATTACAAGAAAGACGGCAAAAAAGCCGCCGATTAGTATCCAATCTAATGTTTGTAGTTGCATGTTAGTACACGTTTAGGGATTTTGCCTGGCCTACCCAGTTGTCACGCTCAATGCGGCCCGGGAAGAAATCTATCATTTCGGTGATAAGTTCTACATCTTGTTGGGAGAGCTTGCTTATCTGGTCGTAGGTATAAATGCCAATGTCGTTCAGTTTTTGCTCTATGTATGGACCTATTCCATTAATCTTTGTTAAGTCTTCTTTATCACTGGCATCTGCGTAGCCAAAACTGTCAAAATCCAGTTCGGGTTCCTCGTTGGCTTCCTCAATGGATTTTTCTAATATGGCTTGGTATTTTTCCTTGTTTTTTTCAGCAAAATTGAACTTTTCAGCAATGGCTTCTTTTGCATTGGACTCCTTGAATATTTCCTGCTGTTCTTTTACAACACTTATTATTTTAGGTTTTATTTCGGTAAAAATAGTTTCGATGTCCTGTACGTCTTTTCGGGGTGGGGTTTTAAGGGCGTTCACTTCACGTTTCAGCCTGTTTATTATTTTTCGGTATTTATTCCTAAGGAGTTGTGAGGCAGAAAAATACCCTAATAAAAAACTACTCAGCATTAAAAGAAAGATGCCAATATAGTCACCGAAATTTTCAACAAACCCTACTAATGCCTCCATTAATCTAAGCTAAATTTTAATTCAATCCTCTGGTTCAACCTTCTCCCTTTTTCAGTATTGTTACTAGCAATGGCCTGGCTCTCTCCTTCGGAAATAGCGACAACCTTCTCTTTCGCTATACCGCCCTTAGCTATTAGGTACCAGCGCATCTGCCTAGCGAAATCCAATCCTATCTTGTGATTGTCCAGTGCATTTCCCACATTATCTGTATGTCCCACGACGGTAATCTTTAGATTGGGATTATTCTCTAGTGCAGTTTTCACTTCCTGCATTGCCTTTTCCAGGGTAGGACTTATCAATATTCCAGAGCCTGAAAAATTGGGGTAAATTGTCATACTCTCGGGCACTTCATTTTCAAGAGCTATTACACGTTCCAGATTTAAGGGTTGTATTGTAAAAGAAAACGCATTGTTAAAAGTACCGTCGCCCTTAAAATCTATTGGGGTAATGTGCGGTTTGATCACGATGCGCTCTGGAGAAACTCCAGCTTGTAGTAATAGGGATTTTATTTTCTGTGCGCGAAGGGCACCATAGTTTGGGGTTTCTATGTTTTCTTCGGCACTATATTTAGACTCTATAACCAACTCTGTGTCTGGATATTCAAGAAGATAACTATTGAGCTTATACTTGAAACCTTGGGTTTTTTCTGGGATAATAACTACATCGCTGTTTTTTTGAATAACTATATTCTCGGAATATTTGAACAATACATCACCTTCTTGGGTAATGGCTGTAAGTCCTTGGTTTATAATGGTGTTGCTAGAGTTGACGTTCTGGTTGGTCGTTTGCGTCTCTTTTACTAATGGAAGGGTGTCTTCTTGATATTTGGGTTGTGAGGTGTCTTTAATAACTTGATTGATTTCGTTGTTTTTATTCAAAGCCATGGTGCTTGGTTGTAACCAATGGTAAAACCATAACCCAAAAAAGGACCATATCAAAAAGACCAAAAATGCAATAACGAAATTTTTCATGTCTAGTAAAACGTATGTCTTACAGGTATTTGGCTAGTGTTAACGTTCTATTTCCAAATCTATAAAAATTAATCTAGGGGAATAACATAAATTTAATATGTTTTTCACATTGCTATGAACATTTTTTAATTAGTTTTGAAGACTGAAATATGACACAAGTAAATTTACATCATCACCATATCACATTCCACGCTCACGCGAGGTGATTTGGTATTGATGTTATTATAAACATATCCATAACCCGTTTGAGCTATCAAACGGGTTTTTTTATACTCGTTTGTATAGTTCGGGCAGAAACTATAAATGAATGAGATACTTAAAAATTGCTATTCAAAAATCTGGAAGGCTAAACGAAGATTCCCTGAAAATTCTAAAACAGTGTGGTATTTCCATAGATAATGGTAAAGACCAACTTAAGGCAAATGCCAAAAACTTTCCGTTGGAAATCTATTACTTACGCAATGGCGACATCCCAAAATATTTACAGGACGGTGTGGTAGATTGTGCCATCATTGGCGAAAACATCTTAGTTGAAAAAGGTAAGGGAATTGCCATCTCGGAAAAACTTGGTTTTTCGAAATGTCGTGTCTCGCTTGCCGTACCTAAGTCTGAAAAATACAACGGAATTTCAGATTTAACGAATAAACGCATAGCGACGTCCTATCCCGAAACTACTAAAAACTACTTGGCAAAAAAAGGTATTGAAGCAGAGCTGCACATTATTAATGGTAGCGTTGAGATAGCGCCCAATATTGGCTTGGCAGATGCTATCTGCGATATCGTGAGCAGTGGCAGTACCTTGTTCAAAAACAATCTTAAGGAAGTGGAAGTGATGATGAAAAGCGAAGCAGTACTTGCCATATCGTCTAAGATTACCCCTGAGACCACTGCTGTATTGGACAAACTCCGTTTTAGGATACAATCGGTTTTAAGGGGGCGCGATTCAAAGTATGTACTGCTCAATGCTCCCAATGAAAAACTTACAGAAATTACCAAGATCCTTCCCGGAATGCGAAGCCCTACTATTTTGCCCTTGGCACAAGAGGGCTGGAGCAGTATGCACTCCGTAATAAACCAAGATGAATTTTGGGATGTAATAGACCAGCTGAAGGAAGCAGGAGCCGAAGGGATTTTGGTCTGCCCCATAGAGAAAATGGTGGTGTAGGCTACATCGAAATAATACTTCAATAAAGCCAAAGCGAAACTATTAAACTACCGCAATTGCGGACATTGTAAATGAAAAAGATATTGAATCCAAAACCTGAAACCTGGCCGCAGTTACTGATGCGCCCTACACAAACCGTAGCGGACATCGAGGCCACAGTAGCAGAAATATTTTCGGAAATCTCAAGAAAAGGCGATGTTGCCGTTGCTAAATATACCCAGTTTTTTGACGGTGTCCATTTGGACAGTTTTCAAGTTTCTGAGAAGGATTTTGATGCTGCTGAAATTTCAGAAGAATTAAAAGAAGCCATCCAGCTCGCCAAGCGGAACATTGAAAAATTCCATGCGGCACAAAAAACCGAGAGCGTGCAGGTGGAAACTATTCCGGGGGTACAATGCTGGCAGGAAAAAAGACCCATCCAAAAAGTGGGACTGTACATTCCTGGAGGATCTGCGCCTTTGTTTTCCACGATCTTAATGCTGGTCATTCCCGCTAAACTTGCTGGTTGCAACGAAATTGTGCTATGTACTCCACCAAATGCAGTTGGGGGTATACACCCTGCCATTCTTTACACGGCCAAACTGTGTGATGTAACCAAAGTATTCAAGGTAGGAGGCATCCAGGCCATTGCGGCAATGACCTTTGGTACCCGGAGCGTTCCTCAGGTGTACAAGATTTTTGGTCCTGGTAACCAGTTTGTGACTGTGGCCAAACAACTTGCCACAAAGTATGGGGTTGCTATCGATATGCCTGCTGGCCCCAGCGAACTGTTGGTGTTTGCAGACGATTCGGCAAATGCTGCTTTTGTGGCATCGGATTTATTGAGTCAGGCCGAGCACGGGACCGATAGTCAGGTGGTTTTAGTGACAACTTCAAAAGATATGATGGATGCTGTTGCTGTTGAAATTGAGCAGCAAATAAAGGAGTTGCCAAGACGTGCTATTGCCCAAAAGGCCATTGAAAACTCAAAGCTGATCCTGATTGGAAATAATGAAACAGCGCTCCAACTTATCAACGAGTATGCACCGGAACATTTTATCGTGGTCTCGAAGAACGAAGATTACTTCGTCGAGAATATTCAGAATGCAGGGTCCGTATTCATAGGTAATTATACCCCCGAAAGTGCTGGGGATTATGCCTCTGGCACCAATCACACCTTACCTACAAACGGCTATTCAAAACAATATAGTGGTGTGAACCTGGACAGTTTCACCAAGAGCATTACATTTCAGAAAATTTCAGAAAAAGGGATACAACAATTAGGCCCTGCAATAGAGCAAATGGCAGAGGCCGAAGGCTTGCAAGCCCACAAAAACGCAGTAACCTTAAGACGTAACTATGGAAAGTAAATTTAAACTACAAACATTGATCCGCCCAAATATAGCGGCCATGCAGCCCTACAGTTCGGCTCGGGACGAATTTAAGGAATTCGATAAAGAGATGGTGTTCTTGGACGCCAATGAAAATCCGTTTGGGAAAGGATTGAACCGTTATCCAGATCCCAACCAGAGTTCACTAAAGAAGTCCTTTTCAAAAGTAAGAGGTGTCCCTTCCGCCCAGATCTTGTTGGGAAATGGCAGCGATGAAGTTCTGGATCTCATCTTTAGGGCTTTTTGTGAACCTAACGTAGATACTATAATTACGCTCCCACCCACCTATGGTATGTACAAGGTCTTGGCGAACCTGAATGCCATTGAGAATAGGGAAGTGCTGCTCAGAAAAGACTTTCAAATAGACACTCAGGAAGTTTTGAATGCACAAACTGCCAACACCAAACTGTTGTTTGTTTGTTCACCCAATAATCCTACGGGAACCGTTTTTAATGAAGAGGACATAAAAGAGCTCTTGTGCAACTTCAACGGACTGGTGGTGATAGACGAAGCCTATATTGACTTTTCAGCTTCAGAAAGTTGGGTCTCGAAACTTTCAATGTACCCAAATTTGATTGTAACCCAAACACTTTCCAAAGCCTTTGGGATGGCGGGAATACGGTTGGGAGTTTGTTACGCTTCTGTTGAGATTATTTCGGTTTTGAACAAAATAAAACCACCGTACAACGTAAATGCCCTAACCCAACAGAGGGCATTGGAACAGTTGGGGAAACATTCAGAAATAGATAGTCAAATACGCTTTTTGAAAGAACAAAGAGGCGTGTTATCTAAAGCATTACTTCAGCTAAAATGTATAGAAGAAATAGTTCCTTCCGAAGCAAATTTCCTGCTCGTAAAAGTTGATGATGCTACAAAAAGGTACCAACAACTCATTGAAAAAGGGATTGTGGTTAGAAACCGAAGCAATCAACCTTTGTGTGAAAACACTCTCCGGTTCACAATTGGAACTGAAACTGAAAACAAAATATTAATAGAGACCCTTAAAACACTGTAGTAAATGAAAAAAGTACTTTTTATAGATCGCGATGGTACCATTATAAAAGAAACGGCCGATGAGCAAATCGATGCTTTTGAAAAATTGATTTTCTATCCGAAGGCATTTACCTATCTCGGGAAAATCGCAAAGGAATTAGACTTTGAGTTGGTAATGATTACCAACCAAGACGGGCTTGGCACCGAAGTTTTTCCCGAAGCAACTTTCTGGCCCGTTCATAACTTTATCTTGAAAAGTTTTGAGAATGAAGGTGTTGTGTTCAAGAAGGTTTTTCTGGACAGGACATTTCCGCACGAAAATGCCAACACCCGCAAACCGGGGACGGGCTTATTGACCGAATATATCGAGGGCGACTATGATTTGGGAAACAGTTACGTTATTGGCGACCGATTGACCGATATGGAGCTTGCCAAAAATCTTGGAAGCAAAGGGATTTTTATTAATGACGAAACACATTTGGGAACTTCAGAGATCACGGTAAAACGAGACCAATTGGAGAAACACATCGCTTTGGAAACCAACGATTGGCAAAATATCTATAAATTTCTAAGACTGAAAGAACGCACAGCAGAAATATACCGGACGACCAACGAAACCGATATTGAGATTACCTTGAATTTTGATGGTACCGGTAAAAGTAACATAGATACGGGAATCGCCTTTTTCGACCATATGTTGGACCAACTTGCTCGCCACGGGCAAATGGACTTGGACATTACTGTAAAAGGAGACCTGGAGGTGGACGAGCACCATACCATTGAAGATACGGCCATTGCACTGGGGGAAGTGTTCCACAAGGCACTGGGTGATAAGTTGGGAATGGAGCGCTACGGGTTTTGTTTACCAATGGACGATTGCCTGGCACAAGTGGCCATTGATTTTGGAGGTAGGAACTGGTTGGTTTGGGAAGCCGATTTTAAAAGAGAAATGATTGGGAAAATGCCCACGGAAATGTTCTACCACTTTTTTAAGAGTTTTACCGATGGTGCCAAGGCAAACCTGAACATAAAAGCTGAAGGCAGTAACGAGCACCACAAGATTGAGGCCATCTTCAAAGCTTTTGCCAAGGCTGTAAAGTATGCAGTGAAACGAGACACAGAAAAATTGATTTTACCATCTACAAAAGGAATGTTGTAATGAAATTGGTACTAATAAACTACGGAGCAGGGAATATTAAAAGCTTGCAATTTGCTTTTCAACGTCTAGGCGCTGAGGCAATATTGAGTGATGATATAGAGGCAATACAAAACTCAGATCGCGTGATCTTTCCAGGCGTGGGGGAGGCAAGCAGTGCAATGGCGATGTTGCGCCAAACAGGCTTAGACAAAGTTATTCCAAACCTTACACAACCGGTACTAGGGATATGCTTGGGGATGCAGCTGATGTGCAACAGTTCTGAAGAAGGAAAAACCAAGGGGTTGGGTGTTTTTGACGTGGACGTGGCGAAGTTCCCTTCAACAGTAAAAGTACCACAGATTGGGTGGAACACTATTACCGGTTTAAGAACAGAATTGTTCCAGAACATTACTGAAGAGAGTTATATGTACGCGGTCCACAGTTACTTTGCGCCAGTGTGCAAAGAAACCATAGCTACGACACAGTATGGATCTAACTATTCCGCAGCATTGCAAAAGAATAATTTTTATGGTGTGCAATTTCATCCAGAGAAGAGCAGTACCACAGGGGAAGTGTTATTGAAAAACTTCTTAAACCTATAACCTTATATACAAAAAACTAGAATTACCAATGAGAATTATCCCTGCCATAGACATACTAGAAGGAAAGTGTGTTCGCTTGCGTAAAGGCGACTACAACACCCAGAAAATATATAACGAAAATCCGCTAGAGGTTGCCAAGCAGTTTGAGGCCCACGGAATACAATACCTGCACTTGGTAGATCTAGATGGAGCCAAGAGCCAGCATATCGTGAATTATAAGGTGCTGGAGCAAATTGCTTCAAAGACAACCCTTAAGATAGATTTCGGTGGCGGTTTGAAATCTGACGAAGATTTGAAAATTGCTTTCGCGAGTGGTGCCCATCAAATTACCGGTGGTAGCATCGCAGTAAAAAACCCTGAAGTATTCAAAAACTGGATAGCAACATACGGACCAGAAAAAATAATACTGGGAGCCGATGTAAAGGAAGAAAGGATTGCCGTGAGTGGTTGGCAGGAAGAAAGTGATGAAGCACTGCTTCCGTTTGTCCAAAAATACCTAAAAGAGGGCATTCAATATATTATTTGTACCGATATTGGTAGCGACGGTATGCTGCAAGGGCCTGCATTTTCACTGTATGCGAAAATACTGAAAAATTGTGACAGGCCGCACAGCGAAACTGAGATGCGCCTTATAGCTTCTGGCGGCATTTCCACTTTTAGCGAACTCCCTAAGCTCGCCACGATGGGCTGCGAGGGTGTGATCATTGGAAAAGCAATTTATGAGCAAAAAATTTCATTAAAGCAACTTGAAAATTATATTGTCGATGCTAACTAAAAGAATCATTCCCTGCCTAGATATAAAAGATGGACGTACCGTAAAGGGTGTCAATTTTGTGAACCTCCGGGATGCGGGCGACCCTGTAGAACTGGCGAAAGTCTATTCGGAAAATGGGGCGGACGAACTAGTCTTTCTGGATATTTCAGCCACCGAAGAGAAAAGGAAAACCTTGGCGCAATTGGTCTTAAAAGTAGCCAAGGCCATCAATATACCATTTACCGTGGGAGGTGGTATCTCAAGCATTCAAGATGTCGCTGTATTGTTGAACAATGGCGCCGACAAGGCATCGATAAACTCTTCAGCAGTCAAAAACCCGCAGCTGATTAACGATTTGGTTGCTAAATTTGGCACACAGTGCATCACCGTGGCCATAGATGCCAAACAGGTTGAGGATGAGTGGATCGTTCATTTGTTAGGAGGGAAGGTGCCCACGGCATGGAACCTTTTTGATTGGGCAAGGGAAGTGGAGCAAAGAGGCGCAGGTGAAATTTTGTTTACCTCTATGAACAACGATGGTACCAAGAATGGTTTTGCTAATAAGGCTTTGGCAAAACTTTCAGAAACAGTGAATATACCCATTATCGCTTCTGGGGGGGCGGGAAACGTGCAGCATTTTGTGGATGCTTTTAAAATGGGAAAGGCAGACGCAGCCTTGGCGGCCAGTGTTTTTCATTTTAAGGAAATTGAAATTTCAGCATTAAAAAAAGAATTATTGAACAATAACATATCTATTAGAATATAAAAACAGAATGATGAAAATAAACTATTCGAAATACCCGAACAATCTTGTTCCTGCAGTGATTCAAGATTCCATGACAAAAAACGTTCTAATGCTCGGTTTTATGAACGAAGAGGCAGTAAATAAAACTGAAAAAACAGGTAAGATCACTTTTTTCAGTCGAAACAAAAACCGGCTTTGGACGAAAGGCGAAGAAACCGGAAACTACCTGAACCTTGTATCGATGAAAGTAGATTGCGACAACGACACCATACTGGTCCAAGCAAATCCCGAGGGCCCCACCTGCCACGAGGGGACCGATACCTGTTGGGGTGAAAAGAACGTACCCAACTTTGGTTTTTTGTCCTATTTGGAACACGTGATAGAGGATCGTCGCTACGACGGCGAACAGGAAAAAAGCTATGTAGCTTCCTTGTTCAGAAAAGGGATCAATAAAATTGCCCAAAAGGTTGGTGAAGAAGCGGTGGAAGTGGTTATTGAAGCAAAAGATGACGATGATCTGGCTTTTCTCAACGAAAGTGCAGATTTGCTGTTTCACCTAATGGTCTTGCTACAGGCAAAAGGATTCCACATTCGCGATGTGGAAAGAACCTTGAAATCCAGACATAAATTCGACAGAAATGAATAGTACCTTATCGAACTTATTTGTTATAATTATAAATTTCAATATTGAATTTTTATACGGCTCAAATTATTTATGAAGTTTCCCTACCTTTAAAATTCAATTATAACCTATGACCGCCAAAAAAAAGAGAAGAAGGCTAAAAATCCCCACCGTTAAGAGACCTCTTATTCACAATGAAGCTCCTGGTACAGTAACCTATACTGGTACTAAGCAAAATGTTTCTACCAAGGTTGAGATTATTGATTACTCGAAGAACCATTACAAAAGGGTAGATTCTGAAAACATTGAGGATGCCTTCGGTTTTGAAACTTCGGAGCATGTTACCTGGATAAACATCAACGGTCTTAACAACACCAAGGAGATAGAGCGCTTGGGGGAATATTATAACCTGCATCCTCTTATTCAGGAAGACATCGTGACCACCAACCAGCGTCCCAAAATGGACGAGTATGAGGAGTATCTTTTTATCGTGTTCAAGATGCTACACTATAGTGACGAGGGCGATTTTATAAATGAACACGTGAGCATGGTTGTGGGAAAAGACTATGTTACCACGTTCCAGGAGGCCGATGGTGATGTTTGGGACGGACTCCGTGACCGATTGGCAAATGCAAAGGGTAGGGTGCGGAATGCCGGTGCAGATTATTTAATGTTTGCACTGTTGGATGCCATTGTGGATAATTACTTTAGTGTAATAGAAACCTTGAGCTCAAAGATTGAATTTATTGAAGACCAGCTGTTTGAGGATAAAATTGAAGATGATATCACCCAAGATATACAGGTCTTGAAAAAGGAAATTCTGCGTATTCGAAGAGCGGTAGTACCTTTACGGGAAGTTATCAATCGTTTGGAAAAAACAGATACACCGCTTATAGAGACAAGAACCCAAAACTACATTCGTGATTTGTACGACCATATTATCCAGGTCTCTGAAAGTGTAGATATCTATCGTGAAATGATCTGGGGATTGATGGATATGTACATGACCACCATAAGCAACAAAATGAACGAAGTGATGAAGGTATTGACCATCATGGCCTCTATCTTTATTCCTCTAACCTTTATGGCAGGAATCTACGGGATGAATTTTGAGTACATCCCAGAGCTTCAGTTAAAGTACGGCTATTTTTATCTTTGGGGAGCTATGATTTTGGTGTTCTTTGGCCTGTTATGGTATTTTAAACGGAAAAAGTGGCTTTAGCTTGGTAAGTAGTGAGTAAGCAAAAAAAAAGGCTTCAGCCTAGCTGAAACCTTTTTTAAAGATCTTCAACTCAAGATCCAACGATCACCCGAGCCACGCATTTCTAGCGGCACCCTTACTATAAAAATATAGAAAAATGGCCACAGCAATTACCAATAGCGGCATTACGGCAGCTCCGTATCCGGCAACCTGCAAAATATCGGTCGCCATTAGCCAATATATTTCAATGACCAGTACCGTTAACAAAGAAAGGGCGAACAAAAGGACGGCCAATTTTTTTCTGGCCAGTAACAAAATACAGCCCAACAATCCTGAAAATACAGCAATTGCAAATACAATACTGTACCAGGCGGGCAGGGATTCCATGATCACAAATTGATCTGCAGGGACGCTCTCTCTCAAGCTTTCCAGTTCATAAGTTCCCAAATAATATTGGTAAACCCCCATGAGGTTCCACAAAAGGGCTATCACTGCAATGATCCAAAAAGATTTTGGCGGTTTAATGGTGGTGTTCATTTTGGTTTGGTTTAAGGTTATTTCATATAAAGATAGGAAAATTAAGGTATCTTTATTTCTTCAATTTGAAAATTATGAGCGCTACTGTACCAAAATCTTCTCTAGAATTCTTAAGAAAACTCGCCAAGAACAACACTAAGGAATGGATGGACGCGCACCGAAAAACATATAAGACAAGCGAAAAAGCACTCAAGGAATTTTATACCGAAGTTGAAAAGGGACTCAACAAAACCGATGAGATATCAAAATTGAAAGTGTTTCGTATTAACCGGGATATACGTTTCAGTAAAGATAAGACGCCCTATAATGTGCACCGTAGTGTAAGTTTCAGTAGGGCAGGGGCGCACAGGCGCGGGGGGTATTACCTGCGTATTGAACCCAACAATAAAAGTGTTGTCGCTGGGGGATTTTTTGGCCCGGAGCCTTCAGATTTGTTGCGGATCCGTAAAGAGTTTGAGATGGATGCTTCTGAAATACGTAACATCCTTGCGGCAACTGAATTCAAAAAGGCCTACGGCGGAAAGTTCGAGGCTTGGGACCCTGTAAAAACAGCACCAAAAGGTTTCAGCAAAGAACACCCAAATATAGATTTGATACGGTTGAAGAATTTCGTGGTCACCCATCCGTTTACCGATGCAGAGGTTACGGCACCGGATTTTTCAGAAAAAGTGGTGCACCATTTTGAGTTGCTTCGGCCATTTTTCGATTATATGAGCGAGGTATTGACTACTGATCTTAACGGAGTATCCACGTTGCCATAAAAAAAGTCCCTTGCAAAATGTATTGCAAAGGACCTTTATTTTGGGTTTGTAAATTTTCTTATTTCAATCTAAAGGTAACTCTACGTACCAGTTGTCTTGCTGGTGCAGAAGACTTCTCTACAGAGGCATCTTCGCCATTTCCTGTAACTGTCAATCTGTTTTGAGCAATTCCAGCGGCTACCAAGATATCTTTTACCTTATTGGCACGCTTTTCAGAAAGTGTTTGGTTATACGATGGGTTGCCAATTTCATCTGCATATCCAATCAACTCTGCATTGGCCGATGGATTTTCCTTCATATACTTTATTAAGTAATTGATCGCCTCCAGAGAATAGGTCTCAGGAGTAGTACTGTTGAACTTGAAGTATACGTTCACGTATCCTTTGTTCAATAGCTCTTCCACGTTAAGGCCGCTTCCTTGTCCACCTACAACGTAGTCAGATTCGTTTACGTAGCGATTGTCCAAAGATGGCTCAAGCTCGTCCGGAATTCCGTTGTTGTTTTGGTCTACTGCAATACCTTTAGTGTTTACGGCAACGCCCGATACTGTATTAGGCTCCCTGTCCAAATAGTCTGGCACTCCGTCCTGGTCGCTATCTATAAGGTCGGTTTCAACTTTAGCGAGTCTTCCTTCCAATTCTTCAACTTTTGAAAGCAGTACAGATTTTTCTGAATACCAATCTGCGTGCTTGCTTTCGCTTCCTAGGTAAATGTTGATACCAGCTGAAACTTGGTACAAAAGACCATCGTCAATTCTTCGGTTAGCAGTTTGTATCACTTCTATACCGTCCCAAGAGCGCTCCATACCAATATTTGGAATTATGGAAACATCGGCAAAAAGGGCAATCCTGTCAGAAAGTCTAACTTGTGGGGTAAGTCCCAACATAAGGTTGAATGTAGTGTCCTTTTCATCCAGCTCAAATGGTTCCTCGTGGTTGATAACCGAATAACCACCACCACCGTGTACCAAAAGGCCAAAAGTTTCAGTCCAGTCCGAGAACTCTAATAGGTTTCCTAGGTTCACTACCCCTTCTAGGGTACCTCTGTAGTAGGAAGTCTCAAAAGGTAGGCTGTTGTCCTCTTCAGATATGCTTGCGTATCCAAGATTGGCACGAACACCAAACTTTTCGTTCATCATATACCTTACACCCAAGGAAGCTTGGTATGGGGCAATACTATTTACGCTATAGCCATCGGCAAAAGGGGAAGAAGGCTTTAACAGCCCTCCACTTAACTCTATGGACCATTTGTTGTACTCGTTTAATTGAATCTCAGATTCTTCTTGTGCGTACAAAGCAACCGTTGCGAACAGTGCTGTAAGTACCAGGGTAACTTTCTTCATCATTTAGGGTTTTTATTTAGTGCCAAAAATAGAATTCCTACAAACGATAGCATAGAAAAAAGTAGTATTTAATTTAACCTTAACACAAGTTAGGGCTTTTGTTTTTCATAAGTGGTTGATTATCAGTAATAGACCTCTATTTTAAATGCTTTACGGCTATTTTTATTAAGATTTTTAGGAACAAATTAACCTTTCGTTAACAACTGGTTTTGAAATTTTTTAAGGGAATAAACCATTGGTTATAGGATAAGGTTTTCCTACACGCTGATGGTAAGCGCTTTCCAATTTTCGTATTTAAAAAATGAAGGCTGGTCGCGCCTATATCGAACAGTAAATTCAATAGACTTCAGAAGCATATTCCAATAGTTGGATATTGCTTTTTAGCCGTTCCTTTACTATGTTCATCATTCTCTTATTCAATGCCGAAGAGTTCTGGATGTAGCGTTCGTATTCGTCCAAGGTAAATTGGCCAATGATGGTGCCCTTCAAGCTATTTCGGAACTTCATATCCTTGTGGATGGCATTTTCAATATAATCCAACCGCTTCTCAACAGAAAGGTCGTAAAAAACGTTTTTGTGCTTGCGGCAGTAATTTTGGAATATAGCAACCAACAAATCGTTTTGAAGTTTAGCAATGGGTCTTAAGGTTTTGTTCTGGAAATACTCTTCGGAAGACATCCCGGGAAGTAGTTTTGCCGAAGGGATTTCAGGTCGTAGTTCCAACAACGCAATATCTCGTGGGTTCATGACTTTAGGGTTTTAATAAAAATAGCAAAATGTATACTGAAATCTTTCAGTGTATCGTATAGTTACTAACGCCTTTTCAACAATCTTGCCGTTAAAGTAGTCTTAATCTATTGCAGTATTTACCTGCTGTTGCTTACTTTTAAAAGAAAAACAATGGCCAAGACCACTTCAATAAACCCTTATTCAGGAAAAGAAATAGAAACCTACAGGGAGCATACCAAGAAAGAAGTTTCAGAAATACTGGAAAAAGCAAACAAGCGATTTTACAAGTGGCGGGAAACTTCTTTTGCCGAAAGAAAGGAATTGATGCTCGCCGCAGCTTCAGAACTGAAAAAGAACAAACAGGAATATGCAAGAACAATGACTGCCGAAATAGGCAAACCCATAACACAATCCATCGCAGAGATTGAAAAATGTGCTTGGGTGTGCGAGTACTATGCTGAAGAAGCCAAAAACCATTTACAAAACGAAACTGTTGAAACCGATGCCCAAAAAAGCTACACAAAATATGAACCGCTGGGTGTTGTATTGGCCGTGATGCCCTGGAACTACCCATTTTGGCAAGTGTTCCGCTTTGCAGCACCGGCACTCATGGCTGGGAATATTGGCGTGTTGAAACATGCCTCAAACGTATTTGGAAGTGCTCTTAATATAGAGAAAGTTTTTAAGCGTGCCGGATTCCCCGAGAACTGTTTCACAACCGTATTGGTAGGTAGTAACAAGATAGAGGCCATTATTGAAAACCCAATCGTAAAGGCCGTTACCCTAACCGGAAGTGGTCCTGCAGGTAGCGCCGTTGCAAAAACTGCCGGAAAGCACATTAAAAAGACTGTGTTGGAATTAGGGGGGAACAATGCTTTGGTGGTTTTGAAGGATTGCGATATTGAAAAAACTATAGAAACCTGCGTTCAGGCACGGTTCCAGAACACGGGACAGAGCTGTATTGCAGGAAAGCGTTTGTTGCTAGAGAAAAGTATTGCCGAAGAATTTACAAAAAAACTACTTCTAAAAGTAAGAGAGTTAAAAAGTGGCGACCCAATGGATGAGCAAACCTATATCGGTACCTTGGCAAGAGAAGATTTAGCATCTGAGTTGGAAGACCAGGTTACAAAATCTATTGACCAAGGTGCAAAACTCCTGCTGGGGGGCAAGCGACAGGGTGCGTACTTCGAGCCTACCGTACTTGGCGATGTAACGCCCAAAATGACTGTTTTTAAAGAAGAGACCTTTGGACCTGCGCTGGCAATTACTACATTTGAAGATGTTGATAAAGCCATCGAGCTGTCCAACGATTCAAAATTTGGTTTGGGTGTTTCCATTTTCACAAAGGATACCCATGCTGCCGAAAAAATTGCCTATAGATTTGATGAAGGTGCCGTTTTTATAAACGAACTCGTAAAGAGCGACCCAAGACTGCCCTTTGGCGGTGTAAAGGAAAGCGGCTACGGCCGCGAGCTCAGCAAGCACGGGATACGTGAGTTTGTGAATAGAAAGACGGTTTATATCAAATAAGAAAATCCATTCTCTAGTATTATTCACATTGTCCCATAAAAAAACCTTTCAGATTTTTAGATCTGAAAGGTTTGGTAATTGGTGAGCTTAGGATTAGGAATTTATCTACTTGGTATAGCCAGACAATTATTTGTCTTCCAGATATTCTTCCTTGCTATCCATACTTAATTCCATGTCGTTCTTTTCCAAGAATCGCATGAATTTTTTCCCTTCTTTATTTTTTATCTCTGCATAGCGGTTTTTCTCATTTTCAAATTCCTCTTTAATCAGCTCGTAGTTCTGTAGTTGTGCCCCAGAGACGCGATCGTAACTACCTGCAATGTTTGCATATAGCTCTGCCATGCGCTCTCGTAATTCCGGCTCTGCAGAGGCTACATAGTTATCTCCTGTGGTTACTACCAGATCGGTGCGAAGGTCTTCAAGTGCATCGTATAGTTTTTGAGCTGTTTTCTTTCCTTTTGGGTTGTTCTCCATCACTTCTTTTGCTTTATCCTGCATTTCGCCAATCTCATAGACCATGTAAGCAAGGTCTTCAACCATATCAAACATTTCTTGAGTCATTTCCTCTTGCTTTTTACGTTCAGCAAGTGTGGTGATGGCTGTATCGTCGTATTTAGTTTCAATGATGTGTTCATACGTGTTTTTTCCCTTTGTTAATACCACTTTGTATTTTCCAGCAGGAACTCTAGGCGAGGTAAACCCACCAAAAGAGAATGTTTTTGCTGCTGCCATTTTTGGGGTTGTAGTATTAAAGTTCCAATTTACCACGTTTATACCTTTGGATTTTCCAGGATTTAATTCAGTAAGGGTATTGCCCTCCATATCTTGGATTTCCATAGCCATTTTACCAAAGGTGTGTCTCTTCTTTAGGTAGTAAATAATTCGTGCCGAAGTGGGCTTATTACCTCCCACAAACTGCGTTTCAGCACCAAAATTCCCAGAGAAGCCTCCTTGCTCAACCATTGTGATAGGCTCGGTATCGAAAAAATGAACATCTTTTGCCAATATTTCTTGGTCTATCTCACGTAAAGGGCTAATATCATCAATAATGATAACACCACGGCCATGGGTCCCCATTACAAGATCGTTGGTTTGCTTTTGTAAATCGATAAAATGAACAGCGACAAGTGGCATATTATTGGTAAAGTGCGACCAGTTTTTTCCTCCGTCTATCGTTACATACAGTCCAAATTCGGTACCTAGGAACAATAAATCTTCATTTTCGTAATCTTCCTGAATATTTCTTACAAAAGCTCTTTCATCAATATCATCTGTAATGATATTTTTCCATGTCTTCCCAAAATCGGTGGTCTTCAAAGCATACGGTTTCATATCGCCAGTAGTATGGCCATCAAATACGGCATAAGCTGTTCCCTTGCCGTGTACACTTGCTTCGATATGGTACACCCAGGTGTTGGCAGGAATTCCTACTAGGTTAGGGGTTACGTTGTTCCATGTCTTTCCGCCATCTTGTGTAACCTGTACGTTACCGTCATCCGTCCCTACCCAAAGTATATTCTGGTCCAGTGGTGACTCAGCAATGGTAAAGATAGTTGTGTGGTTTTCGGCCCCACTGTTATCTACAGAGAGTCCACCGGACTTTGACTGGTCTTGTTTTGCAGGATCGTTGGTGGTCAAGTCTGGAGAAATTATGGTCCAGGTATCACCCATATCATCACTTCGGTGTACAAACTGGCTTCCCATATAAAAGCGATCTGGCACATGTGCACTTACCGCCATGGGGGCATTCCAGTTAAAACGCAGCTCTTCATCTCCTTTTCTTGGTAACGGCTGTATCGTCTTGGTCCTGTTTTTATCTACATCGTATCTCCAAACATTTTCGGCACCTTGCATTTCAGAATAAATAATATTCTTGGTTGGGTGTTTCAATACCCTAAAGCCATCTCCAGCACCTACACTGTTCCAGTCTCTTGCTTCTACACCACCGGGAGATGAACTTGGTCCCCACCAGCTTCCGTTATCTTGTAGACCACCATAAACATTATAAGGCTCGGCATCGTCTACTGAAATATGATAAAATTGCGACAACGGTAAGTTTTCAACAATCTCGAAGGTCGTACCACCGTTCCAGGAGCGGTACACACCACCATCGGTCCCTGCGTACATAATATCGCTATCTTTTATATGAAACACAACATCGTGGATGTCGCTGTGCATCTGTCCAAGGTTTTTAAAGGTTTTGCCACCGTCACGGCTTATGGAACCACTTAAGCCTCCTTTTACGATAATATCTGGATTTCGGGGGTCTACGGTAATTCTTGAAAAATAGAACGGACGCACCACCAAACCGAAGTCGTTGTTAAGGTGCTCCCATGATTTTCCAGCATCTTTGGAAACCCAAAGACCATTTTTAGCTTTGTCCTCTGTCTCCAGCACGGCGTACAATCTATTATTATCGCTGGGTGCAACGGCAAGTCCTATACGTCCCAATTTCCCCCCCGGGAAACCGTTGTGTATCTTGTTCCATGTCTTACCTGCATCGGTAGATTTATAGATGGCACTATTTTCTCCACCCGAGTTGAAGCCCCAGCCCGTTCTTCGGAACTGCCACATTGAGGTATACAGTACATTAGGGTTTGTTGGATCCATGATTACGTCTGCGGCACCAGTAGATGGGCCTACGTATAAAATCTTGTTCCATGTTTTACCGCCATCGGTTGTTTTGTACACGCCACGATCCTCACTGTCGCTCCATAGTGCACCCAGCACGCCCACATACACTTCGTTGCTGTTTTTTGGATTTACAACTACTGAAGCAATTCGTTCGCTATTTTCAAATCCTGGGATTTCCTTCCATGTCCCCCCACCATCGGTAGTTCGGTATAGACCATCGCCAACCGAAACCGAGTTACGGGTCCAGGTCTCTCCAGTTCCCACCCAAATGGTTTGGTCCGGGTCATTCGGGTCAAGGGTGACCACACCAATGGATTGTACGTAGTCGTCGAAAATAGGGGAGAAGGTGGCACCTCCGTCACTACTTTTCCACACTCCACCACCAGCGGTGCCCGCATAGATTATCCTGGAATTTGAAGGATGGAGTTCAAGGTCATTAATACGTCCACTCATAAGTGCTGGACCAATATGACGGGCGCGCATATCGCCAAAGAGCTCTTTTCCTTTTAAGGTTATCTTATCTTGTGCCGTAGCGGCCAAGGGTATTAGCGCAAGAGCAAAAAGTGTAAGTACGAGTTTTTTCATTTTGTGCTGGTTTACTTTTAGTTATAGATTTATTGTTGGTTTCGTTTATTTTGGAAAGTCGAAAATGCTATCGTCTAATTCAGGGTTTACCTCTATTTCTTTTATTACAATGGGTTGCGCGTCTGGGTTACCTTGTACTCCCTCAATAATTGAAAAGGGGAAGTAGATACCTTCAACTTCACGATAATCACTTAGCTTTGTTGTGCCTAACTGACTGGTATTGGGGCCTATCATTACATTTTTTTCAACGAGTATAGGTACAAAATTTTCCTTTTCAAAGTAGTAGTATTCTATGTTTGGCTCTTGTATATCATTGAACATCTTGGGCTTTTTCTCCAATTTAATCTTGAAGGTTTCAGTGCCCTCGACCATTTGTTGACCCATTAATTCAATCTTGTATCCTTTTTCTTTATAATTCAAGAACGGATCGGGGAAATCTGCTATGGTGAGTTTGTAGTTTTCTGTAGTTTCGGCATCATTCTTTTCTGCTTCAAAAGTTTGCTGGTTCGTTTTCCAAAGCGTTTCACCATCGTACACCATCTGGTAGAACATTTGCCCTTGTATTTCAGCCCCAACCAATTGCTTGCCGCTCTTGGTTTGAATTAAGGTTACTGGGAGTTGCATTCCCTGAAAGCCCAAGCTGCCGGTAAACTTTAGGGTTTCTAATTTCTCCCAATTCTCTTTACCTCCGGTGTTCTCGAAGTAATTGTCAACAATTTCGTCTGCTGTCTGCGCATTTGTCAAGGATACAACAAACAGGAACAGGAATACGCTTAAAAAATGTCGTGACGTTTTCATAGTTTTTTTATGGTTTGCTTAAATATACGTCATCTACTCTTAAAAACTGTTACAGGGATTCTTTATTTTTAACATGTTGGAGATAAAAAAATCCCCGAACGAGCAGGGATTTTTTTGTTTGTCTCTATTGTTTACTTCTTTTCTGGAAAGGCAAAAACAGCATCGTCTATTTCTGGGTTTACCTCAATCTTGGTAACCTGCATTGCTTGTCCGCCTTGGGTCATGCTAAATGGAAAATACAATCCATCAACCTCTTGGTAGTCGCTCATGGAGTCCTGAATTTTTTGACCCGCCATAGGACCTTGTTTTACTTCGGTTTCTATGGCAATAGGCACCATGTTTTCTTTTTCAAAAAAGTAATAGGAGATTTTTGGGGTCTCTACACCGTCTACCATGATAGGGTCTTCGGTAAGTTTTATTTTATAAGTATCAGTACCTTCAATAGTTTCATTACCTATCAATTCAACTTCATATCCTTTGTCCTTATAGTTTAAGAGAGGCGATATAAAATTTTTCTTGGAAGCTTTTTTCATATTGTCGCTAGTTTCGGCATCTGCTTTCTCTGCTTCTTGCGTCATAAAGTTTGTAGTCCACATGGTTTCACCGTCGTAAGCATACTGTGTGATTTTTTGACCTTGGAAATCGATAACAAGGGCTTGCTTTCCATCTTCTGTCATTGTCATTATCCAGGGAAATTCCATCCCTTGTACATTTGCAGTACCTGTATAGCGTAGGCTCTCTATGTCCTCCCAATTATCTTGACCGCCGGTGTTTTCGAAATATGCGTCAATAATTTCATCTGCGGTCATATCCTGTGCTTGAGCCAAAGGTGATATAGCTGCAAATACGATTGCAAAAAATAATGTTTTTACTGTTTTCATGTTATAGTGTTATTTTGGTTTATCGTAAAGGTAAGACTCTTAAGAGTAGTTTTTGTTACATGCTTGTTATATTTTTTTTCCAATTTAACATTTTGATTCTATGTATCTTTACTGAAAAGTTCACAGCACATGAAATTTGGAAAAGTAGACAACCCCGCTGAGATAGACTTTACGCTTCCGCCAGACCATCCCGGTACGAAACCATTGCTCTCTAGTTTTGAAAAGGTTGAAAAACCGACACTCTATGTAGGCTGTGCCAAATGGAACCGGGCAGACTTAAAAGGTTTCTATCCCCGCGGCACAAAAGATGAACTCACCTATTACGCAACACAGTTTAACAGTATAGAGCTTAATGCTACCTTTTATCGAATCTTCCCAGCCGATACATTTGCAAGCTGGTACGAAAAAACCCCAGCGCATTTTCGGTTTTTTCCTAAGGTATTCCAAGGGGTGTCCCACTGGAAACGGTTGAACGATTTTGAGGGGTACCTAAATGAATATTTGCTGAACGCCTCCAACTTGAAAGAAAAACTGGAAATGCCCTTTGTACAGATGCACGGCACTTTTTCGCCAAAGAACATGGATAGGCTAGTTCCTTTTTTTGAAGCTATTCCCAAAGATATGCACATTGCCGTGGAGTTTCGCCATACCGATTGGTTCAACGATGAAATAGTGGCAAATGAGCTCTACGACATGCTTGAGAAGTATCATGTTTCAAACATAATTGTAGATAGCGCGGGTAGGAGGGATTTGTTGCATATGAGAATGACGACCCCATCGGCCTTTATACGCTACAACGGTGCAAACCACGAGACTGATTATACGCGTATGGACGATTGGATTGATAGGTTGGAAAGTTGGCTGGAACAAGGATTACAGAACATTTACTTTTTTGTACACCAAAATATGGAAAAAGCGTCTCCGTTACTTTCGGCACATTTTATAAAAAAAGCGAATGAACGTTTTGGTACCTCATTGCATATTCCACAAATGGATAAGCCTAAGACGCTGTTTTAATATACATCCTTAAGGCTCATAGAAGAACCTTTGATTTGTTCCTCGCAATTTTCTATTTCGGCTTTGGTTGGTGGTTTGAGTTTTTGCTCAGTAGCTTTCTCGGGTTCAAGACTGAGTTTGATATACATCGGGAAATGGTCAGAATTTATGTCTTCACCACGTTCCATAGTAACTACACGAAATTCTGGCCCTACAAAAATATGGTCCAATGGCCATCGCATCAAGGGGTTTTTTGCATTAAAAGTATTATATAATCCACGTCCTTTTCTAGGATCCAACAATCCACTGATACGTTGAAACAATGTTGTAGTCTGGGACCAGGCTACATCGTTAAAGTCTCCAATCACCGCCACTGGAAAATTTGATTTATTTGCAAGTTTTGCGGTAAGCATCATTTCCTTATCACGTTCGGTAGATTTTGGGTTGTGTAATGGCATAGGCGGTGTAGGGTGTATAGCGTACAGCTGTATGGTGTCACCTAAGGGCATTATAACCTTTGTATGGATAGAAGGAATACTATCGTCCACCTGAAACTTAATTTTCGGGTTTACTAATTCCAGTTTTGAATAGAGGAGCATACCGTAAGTATTGGGCAGGGGCTTTTCAATCCTATACGGATATCTGTCCAATATTCTATTGGAGATACTTTGTTGCCACTCTTTGTGGGTTTCAGTAAAGAGTAAGACATCAGCATTAATGGTATCGAGTATGTTCAGTAACTGCTCGTGCTCTTTATTTTTCTGAAATACGTTAGCCGTGTAAAATGATAGTGATTTGTCTTCAACTATTTCTGTAGCATTTTCAATTTCAAAAGAAGCTAAGGGTGTATAATTATAAATTTTAAGAAACTGATAGAGCATACAAGCGAGCAAGGCCCCGGCAAAAATATAATCGTTCCGCCATTTAAAATCGAACTTTATAAAATAAGCAAGGAAAGCTACTACAGTCAACACCGTGAGTTGCACGTGGGGAAAATCGAAGATCCGTACCCACCAGTAATCTGAAGCTATAAATCTAAACAAAGTGAGCACAACTACAATACCCCCGAAAATCTGGAGATACGTTTTGGTTTTTACCCGTTTGAGGAAGCTAATTGGGTTCATACTGCTAAAGTAGCAGAAAACAGTGCTTATTTGCGTGTATTTAAGGAAATATTTGCTAAATCCTTTCCAGAGGGGGACTCAAAAAGTTCCAGCCCAAAATAGGGGACTGACGCAATAAGGTGGTCAAAGATATCGGCTTGGATGTGTTCGTAATTTACCCACGTTTTATCATAGCTATAGCAGAATATCTCAATAGGAATCCCTTTATTGGTAGGGGGCAAGTGGCGCACCATCAAGAACTCCTCTTTGTTAATGGCAGGATTTTCGTGCAAAAAGGCATCGGCATATTTTCTGAATATCCCAAGATTGGTTTGGTTCCTTCCGTTTATGGCCAGTGATTTGTCCGCTTCGGTCGCTTTATTGTATTTTGTGACATCTCTTTCGCGATGCTCTATATATGGGGCTATGAGCTGTATTTTCTTTAGTTGCTCTAGTTCTTCAGCAGAAAGGAATTTTATGGAATTCTGTTTTATAAAAATGGAACGTTTAATACGTCGTCCAGTACTCTCTTGCATCCCACGCCAGTTTTGGAACGAGTCTGCAATGAGACTGTAGGTGGGGATGGTGGTGTAGGTGTGGTCAAAATTCTGTACACGTACGGTTGCCAGGTTTATTTCGGTAACGTACCCATCGGCCCCATATTTGCTAAAGGTTATCCAATCGCCAATACGCACGATATCGTTCACCGAGACCTGAATGCTCGCAACAAAGCCAAGAATGGTGTCCTTAAAGATTAATAGCAATACTGCCGAGAATGCTCCAAGGGTGGTCAAGCTCTTCAGGCTAAAATCGGTTAAGATATTAATGAGCAGGAAAATACCAACACTCCAAGCAAAAATCATCAACACCTGTACGTAGCTCTCCAATGGTTTGTCGCTATACTTTTCCTTGCTGTACCTTAAATAATTATTGGCAGTTCGTAAAAGGCTTCTAAAAACCAGGATAGATAACAATACCAGGTACAAGAGTGCCAACGTATGCACACTTTGTTCTACAGGTTCAAAATCCTGAAATATTGAAGGAAGAAGGTACCAAACAAGCCCCAACGGAATAAAGTGGGCTACAAACCTAGGGAAGTTACTCTTCACCAAGAAATCGTCGAAGGTGGTCTTGGTCTTGTCGCTAAAGGCTTTAAAAAGCTGCACTATTATCTTCCTAGAAACAATGTCCAAAATAGTAGCGACCACTGCCACCACAATTACGTTTGCTATAACGTTCAGCAGTGCTGCCCAATACTCGCCCATACCCAAATCTGTAAGATAATTGCGCAATAGGCAGGCATACGTATTTATGGTTTCTCTGTTCATTGTTTTTTACAACTACTATTTAAAATTTCCCTATAAATATTTTTTTTCTGCGTAAAAAGGCCCAAAGGGAAGTACAGAGCAAAGCATCACTATGGCAAGTGTTCCCCAGGACCAGTTCAGCTTTTCCTTCATGAGATAGGCACCTATAATATAGGCAATAAAAAGGATACCGTGAGCCATCCCTACAACTCGAACCATCTGGGGCATATCCCAAATATATTTTAGTGGCATGGCAATGCCCAACAAAACGAGGAATGAAATTGCTTCCAACGTACTTACGATCTTAAATGTTTTTACTGAAATATCCACTGAAATAAAATTTTTGCAAAGATAGAACAACTAAAACCCGCTACCGCAAATTGAAAAAAATAATTTAGAGATGTTTGTATACAAAACGGTTATCGTATCTTTAGGTTTATTAATTGTTTTATGATACAAAGAGAAGACACATCTGCCGCAGAGACCATAGCTAAAGCCGCCGAAAACTACTACGATAAATTCCTTACCCTTCTCCCTAGGATTGCCTTGGGTATATTTATAATCGTAGCAGGAATCTTAATCGCACAAGTACTTACCAACTTTTTCAGGAAACGAATTTTGAAAAGAGCCGAAGATCCCCTGATGGCCCGTTTCTTAACCCAAGCGGTAAAAATTATTTTCATCATCATTGCCATTATGATCGCGCTGGACGTAGCAGGACTACGAGGGGTTGCAGCAGGTATCTTGACCGCTGCTGGAGGTGCCGCTATAATATTGGGATTTGCGTTCCAGGATATTGGGAAGAACTTTTTAGCGGGGATTATCTTGGCGTTCAACAGGCCGTTTGGAGTGAACGATACTATAATGGTAGACGATCATTTTGGGAAGGTAATGGCTCTTAACTTTCGGTATACCCACATTAAAACAACCGATGGCCGCGATATATATATCCCAAATAGCGACGTACTCACAAAACCTGTTGAAAATTATACGGCCGATGGTTTTTACAGGGTAGAATTTGTTGTGGGCATAGGGTATGAGGACGATATTGAAAGGGCAAAAGCGATAATCATGGAAATATTGAGGTCCAATACTGAAATTGTTCAAGATGATATCCACGAAAACTTTGTTATTGAAAATGAACTTGCCGCCAGTACCGTAAACCTAAAAGTGTTCTTTTGGATACATACAGTAGACTATCGTAGGGCTTCTAGACAGTTGCGCGGGAAAATTATAAAAGAAGTGAAAGAGGCATTTATCAAAGCCCAGTTCATTATGCCGGGCGATATCACCGAACTGAAACTGTACGGGGGCACCAACGATTTACCGGTTCGGGTTAAGATGGATGTTGTCGAGGATTTCGAGATAAAGAAAAAAGAATAGCCCTATTCCTCACAGGGCAGAGGTTCGTTAAGGGTAGGGTAGCTCCAGTTTTTACGGTAGCTGTAATGCCACCACTCGGTTCGTACGGTGCCAAAACCAAACTTTTGCATTCCTTCCCGTAGCAGCTTACGGTTGGAGAGGGTTTCTTCAGAAAAATTATAATTGTCTATGTGGCTCTCTCTCCCAAAATGGTCGTAATCGCTGCCCATATCCACAAAGCAACCTTCTAGCGTGACCAATGTGATATCCACAGCAGCACCTTTGTTGTGTATGCTTCCTTTGCCGTAGGGATTGGCCACATACGTTGGGCGCGGCACTTTTGCCCACATCTTTTTCTGTATGTCCAGCGGGCGATAGCAATCGTACAGTTGGATACGGTAGCCCTTTTCACAAAAATATTGGTTTGCTTTAAGGAGGGCATCTGCAACTTCAGGCTGTAGAAGGCACACGGCACAATCGTACAGTGCTTCGCCTATAAAGTTATGGGTAGTGGCGTAACGTACGTCGTATTCAAATTTAGAAGGAAAATCGGCTATGTCCACCAACTCCTGGGAATTTCCCAATAAAGGTAGATTCAATAAAAGACAACAGAAAAAGAGCTGGACGGTTTTCATTTTATTTTCTGAAATGTGATATGATCATTTTTCAATTCTTAAAATTAAGTATATTTTAATACTCGGTACGTCTTTCAAGCAGTAACTTTACTGAAAAGAATAAACTATGCAAAACTTACAAGGAAAAGCAGCTCTGATCACGGGCGGTACAAAAGGAATAGGATATGGGATAGCCAAAGCGCTCCTAGAACAAGGCGTAAGCGTGGCAATAACCAGCCGTAGCCAAGAGGCTGCAAATGAAACAGCAAAAAAACTGAACGGACAGGGCAACGATAGCGCACACGCCATTGGTCTCGAGGCAGATGTTCGTTCCTACGAGAGCCAACAAAAAGCTGTAACTGCTGCAAAAAGCGAATTTGGTAAGATAGACGTTTTGATTGCAAATGCTGGTTTGGGGCACTTTGGTAGTATTGAGGAACTAACCGTAGCGCAATGGAACGAAGTAATAGAGACCAACCTCACGGGAGCTTTTTACAGTTTAAAAGCTTCGGTAGCCGCGCTCAAGGAAACCAAGGGGTATTATATCACTATTTCCAGTTTAGCGGGTACTAATTTTTTTGAAGGCGGTACGGCCTATAATGCCAGTAAGTTTGGTGTTACAGGTTTTACCCAAGCTGCAATGCTGGACTTGAGGAAGCACGAAGTAAAAGTGAGTACCATTATGCCCGGGAGTGTCTCTACACACTTTAATGGGAATGAACCCAGTGAAAAAGGTGCTTGGAAAATACAAATCGAGGATATAGGCAAGTTAGTGGTAGATTTACTACAAATGCATCCACGTACGCTGCCCAGTAAGATTGAGGTGAGGCCCACAGTGCCGCCAAGTGCTAAGAAGTAGGTGACTTGGTACTGTTATTTATTTTTGTACCCAGTGTATTGCTTTCGCTAGGCTATTGAACTTTTTAAGCCTGTTCTTAAAGAAGTGCTTTTCGACAACAGTATTCATTTCTCCAATTTCTGAAGTAACAACGATAGCATATCTATTGATCTTTACTTTATTCTCTCTGTAAAAGGATTCCCATTCCTGGGCAGAAACGGAGTAGGAGTTGATTCGGTTTGATATATAGTTCAATTCTAAATTTTTGGATCCGAAATACTCGTGTACCTTGGTTACGATGATTTTTGCCTTATTCCAGTTGTAGTGAACACCTTCAGCAATTTCACTAACCACAAAATTTTCAAAAATGAAAAAATCACCAAAGGGCTCACTTATCTTAATAATACAGTTTTTTATATATGGTGAGTCTTCAATTTTCACTATCAAATTCTTGGGTTCACTATAAATATAATAATAAAAATAAAAAATGCAGCTACATATGGGATGTAGCTGCATTTTGCACAGTTGTTTGCTTTCAGAGTATTAGTTGGCAGAAAGCAGGGCCAAGAACTTATCAAGATTTGGTAAGATTACAATTCTTGTTCTACGGTTTGTTGCACGACCTTCCTTGGTATCGTTTTCGGTCAATGGGTGGAAGCTACTGCGTCCAGCGGCAATCAACTTTTCTGGTGCTACACCATACTTTTCCTGTAGGGTTCTAATTACGGCTGTAGAGCGCTCCACGCTCAAATCCCAGTTGTCTTTAATGTAGGACCCGGATTTTACGGTCTGTGAATCTGTATGGCCTTCAACCATTACTTCAAGTGCTGGCTCACTGTTTATTACATTGGCAAGACGTTCCAATAATGGGTTGGCTTTTGGGTTTACTCTATAGCTTCCAGAATTGAACAATAACTTATCTGAAATGGTTATCATCACAACTGTTTCGTCAATATTTATTTCAATATCGTCTTCTTCACCCTCTGCAATTAGATTATTGTCCAAGTTGCTCTTAAGGTTGTGAGAGATGATAAGGTTCATACTGTCTTTAAGCGTTTTAGCTTGTGCCAGCTCAGCAGGGTCTACGTTTGCCAGGGCGGCTTTCATTTTGTCCTTATCGTTTTGTGAAATCACAACACCTTCAAATTGTTGCAATCTATCGTTGTTGGTATTGGTCAAGGATTGAATCTTCTGGTTGTAATTGGCTACACGCTCTTCAATCTTTGCTAGTTTTGTTTCGGCTTCTTCTTTCTCAAGTTGGGTTTTTGCTAGTGTTGATCGGGTATCGTTATACTGTCCCTCCAGCTCAACATATTTCTTTTTTGAAACACAAGAGGTGAATAAAATAGCACTTGAGAATACGGCTAATGCAATTGATTTTTTCATATTAAATAAATTTTAGGTTTGTTATGTTTTTGATTACGGAACAAATATAGGCTAGTGGCTTCCCAAAAAAATACTTAACAAATGTGACAATTTTGTTAAATAGAACCTTGATTTATTGAAAGTTGAATGATGTTCGATTTTCTGTATAATTATTACACAGAAAAAAGAAAGACAGCCAAGCAGGCTGTCCTTTCTTTAAAGTATGTGACAATATAGGCTATCCGTCCTTGTTTGAAAGTACGGTGAGATCGTTCTTTCCAAAATCCAAAGTTCGTATTGGGAACGGGATGTTGATATCAGCTTCATCAAAATGTTTCTTGATGGTTTTTATGGCCTTGTGCTGGTGCATAAAGTTTTCCTTTCCGTTACTACAGTCTGCCCAGAAGCGCACAAGAAAGTTAATGGAGCTATCGCCAAACTCAGTAAAGAAAAATTCAATCTCTTCATTGTTCCCCTGCGGAAATGCCTCACCGAGGATCTTCACTGTTAGATCTTCCACCATTTGCAGGTCGCTCTCATATCCTACACCACAACCTACTATAATCCGTGAACGTTTGTTAATGGTATAGTTTGTAAACGGATTGTCCACAAAAGTTGAGTTAGGTATAACGGTAAGGTTATTGTCGGGTCTTTTAATAGTAACGTTACGCAGGTTTATCTCGGTAACAAACCCCTTGTCACTATCGGTTTCAATCCAATCGCCAATGCTCAGCTTGGGCAAGAACGATAAAATAAATCCAGAAACCGTATTGCTCAATGTGCCTTGCAGTGCCAATCCAATAGCCAGACCTACAACACCGGCACCTGCCAGTACAGAGGTAAGTACTTTATTTAGGTCCATTACGCCCAGGGCAACAAAAAAACCTATCAATAATACAATGGCGTAGGTAATTTGCCCAATAATTTGCTTAATGGATTCTTCTTTTACTTTTTTGAGAATTAATCTCTTAACAAGCCTACTTATCCCGCGTGCTAAAAAATAGAAAAGCACCATTACAAGAATGGCAACTATAAAATTGGGGAGCTTTAAAATAATGGCATCTAGCCATCCGTCTAGTTTGTCCCAGAGCTTTCCAACAGCATCTGTTGCATTAATGGTTGTTTCTTCTGCTGTTGCTTCAATAGTATCTTGAATCATGTAGTAGTGTTATTTGGTTGTGTCCCAAAAATAATGAAATAAAAAAAGCCTTTGTAATAAGAAATTCTTAAAACAAAGGCTTTGGATTTATATATATGTTGCTTAGCCCAAATATTTTTTCAAAATGTGGCTTTTAGATTCCTTGCGCAATCTTCTTATGGCTTTTTCGCGAATCTGTCGAACACGCTCTCTGCTTAAATCGAAGGTGTCTCCAATTTCTTGTAGCGTCATCGCTGGTTGGTTTGAAAGCCCAAAATTAAGCCTAACCACATCTGCCTCGCGTGGAGCCAAAGTGTCCAAGGCACGGTCAATCTCAATTTTTAGGGATTCGTGGATCAAGGACTTGTCCGGGTTAGGAGTCTCTCCAGAGCTAATAACATCGTAAAGGTTGTTATCGTTTTCTCCCTCTTGGAAAGGAGCATCCATGGACAGACTTCGGTTTGCATTTTTTAAGGACTGCTTTACGTTAGAGATGGTCATATCCAGTTCCTTGGCAATCTCAGCAGCCGATGGTTTGCGCTCGTGAACCTGCTCTAGGTGAATAGATGCTTTTCTTATCTTGTTTATATCACCAATCTTGTTAAGCGGCAAACGTACCACCCTTGATTGCTCGGCAAGTGCCTGTAGGATAGATTGTCTAATCCACCATACGGCGTATGATATGAATTTGAAACCACGGGTCTCATCAAAACGTTTGGCGGCTTTTACCAGCCCTACGTTTCCTTCGTTGATAAGGTCCGGTAATCGCAACCCTTGGTTTTGGTATTGCTTTGCAACCGATATTACAAATCGAAGGTTGGCCCTTGTCAATTTATCCAAAGCACGTTGGTCCCCAGCTCTAATGCGTTGTGCCAGCTCTACTTCTTCTTCGGCTGTGATCATATCTATCTTGCTCACATCTTGTAGATAGCTGTTTAACGACTTCGTTTCCCTGTTGGTAACCTGCTTTGTAATTTTGAGTTGTCTCATATATATAGTGGAATTTTAAATTTTAATAACCCTCCATAGTAACACCTAATTTTGACAATTCCAAATACTTAACACTTTTTGTTAAAAAATAGTGCAAATTAGTTCTATTTTGATACTTTACAACCAAAATAAAGCTATGAGAAATCTTCAATACTTATTTTCAACCTGTATGTTTTTAACCACTACTTCGACTATGTTTGCACAAATACCTACCGAAGTACCGCATCCAGATAACAATTCGCCCATAGATTTAACAAAAACGGCAGACATACTCATTTATATCGTACTGCCCATCATTATCATAATACTATTGGTGTTACGTGCACGGAATAAGAACAAATAAAAAAACTGTTTAGTATACGCTTATGAAAATAATAACATTTATTCTTTGCACAGTGCTGTTTTCAGTAGCTGGCGTAGCCCAAGAAGTATATTCTGAAGTAAAAGTTACACTACCTTCATCCCAAGCTATACAAACACTCTCTGAAAAAGGATACAGCATAGACCATTACCGCGGAAACTGGGAAGATGGAATCCACTTTTTTGTCACACAACAGGAGTTACAATCGTTACAAACCGAAGGGTACCCCGTAGACATAACCATCCCAAATTACCATGACTATTACACCAACCTCCAACAGGCCG
The DNA here is from genome assembly GCF_003353425.1 of Marinirhabdus gelatinilytica. GTDB lineage: Bacteria > Bacteroidota > Bacteroidia > Flavobacteriales > Flavobacteriaceae > Marinirhabdus > Marinirhabdus gelatinilytica. The sequence continues at coordinate 67,314 of NZ_QRAO01000003.1, read as the reverse complement.
ATAGAGCGGCCCACCCCAATCCTACAAAATCTGAAGGAGTTGCAAACGGGTTCGACCTAGGCAGCATGGGAGGTTTTTACACTTTTGATGAAGTAGTGGCAAAACTGGATGAGATGAAAACAGATTATCCAAATTTAATCACCGCCAAACAGAGCATTGGAACCACCATAGAGGGACGTGACATCTGGATGGTAAAAATTAGTGATAATCCAGACATAGACGAGCCTGAACCAGCAGCACATTTCGATGCATTGCACCACGCCAGGGAGCCACTGTCTATGGCTACCACTATAAACTTTATGTTTTGGCTCCTAGAAAATTATGAAACCGATGCTTCTGTAAAATTCTTGGTAGATAATCGTGAGATTTATTTTGTTCCCGTAGTAAACCCAGATGGCTATGTGTATAACGAAACCATTGAACCCAATGGTGGCGGATTGTGGCGTAAAAATCGCAGACCTGATATAGGTGGTTGCGTAGGTGTAGATCTTAATAGAAATTATGGCTTTGGCTATGCGACCGATGATAACTGCTCCAGTCCAGACCCGTGTTCCGGGATTTATCGTGGGACAGGGCCATTTTCTGAGCCTGAAAGTATTGCCATACGGGATTTACTGGCCACAACAGGGGCAAACACGGCCTTTTCAACACACTCCACAGCAGGAACCTATCTTATGCCGTATGGTTTTGATACCTCACCTCCTGCATTCGATATCTATTCAGAATGGGCCTCGGCATTTTTGGACGAAAACGACTACAGCTATGGGGTTACCTTCCAGATGTTGGGTTATACCTCATGTGGGACTACAAGGGACTATATGCATTCCGAAGATATTTATGGATGGACGCCGGAGATTGACGGCTCTGGTTTCTGGCCGCCAGAGAGTACCATATTCGACTTGGTGGCAGAAAATGTGCGTCCGTTCTTGTTCCAAACGTATATCGCCGGCGCTTATTTGGATGTGCAATCCTACCAAATTAATGGTCCCGTATTGCCCGGAAATGATTTCACACTCACAGTAGAAGTGAAAAATATTGGGGTAGGGGCCATGGCGAACAATGTGAGCGTTATTGCACAAGCAGATAATGTAGATGTAATCTCTCCAACTGCTAGCACCTTTGGTAACATTGAAGCGCGCGAGCGAAAGGACAATGCCGCTGTTCCTTTTCAGTTCCAAATTGAACCACAGTTTCAGGGTGGGGTATTCAATATTACCATTACCACTGTACAGGATGGCATTCCCAACGAAACCATTACCATTCCCATATTTATAGGAAATACTGACATCTTGTTTGAAGACAATGCTGAAAATGGAGCGAGCCAATGGACGCCCAGCGGCAACGGAATCCCATGGGGCGTGAACACAGACGATTCCTTTAGTGGAACACAATGTTTTGGCGATAGTAACAATGGTAACAGCTTAAACGATACACAGAATTATTTCCAGCTAAACCAAACATTCAATTTTTCAGGTTTGGAGGGACCCCTGGTTCAGTTTGCATACAAGCATTCGCTTATTGGTAACGATGTAGCTTCCTTTCAGGTTTCTACAAACAGTGGAACGGACTGGGAGACACTTCGTAATTACCAATTAAATGAAGACTGGACTGTAGAGACGGTAGATCTTTCAGATTTTGCTGAAAACAATACTGTTCAATTCCGTTTCAGTATGGGTACCGATGGGTTTAGACCCGGTGATGGCTTCTATTTTGATGACTTTAAAGTGGTAAATTATACCGAAGGAATCTTGAATACTTCAAATTTCAGTAAAGAGGAAACCATTTCGGTGTATCCCAATCCTTTTGCTGAAACAATAATCGTTCAACATCGTCCTTTACAAAAGTTTGAAACCATCCAGCTTTTCGACATTACTGGAAAGGAGCTTACTATGGGGATAGAAGAAACAACTACGCATGTAACACTCAAAGGGCTTTCCCACCTTCAGAGCGGAACCTATTTCTTGGTTTTGAAAGAAGTGGGAGGAGATAGTACCTTTGTAAAAAGAGTAGTGAAAAAGTAAGTACCTTTGGCGCAGTTTTTGAACTATAAGCACCTATAATAAATCTTTACAATGAAATACCTTATTGCCTGTACAGTCTTTCTTTTCGCCTTGCCGGTACTTGCACAGTTGGACAAAAACACCCCAAACTCACTTACAATTGAAGCTACAGATGTGGTCACCGAAGAACCCAAGGGTATTATCCTTCCAGCTTCAAAAAAACCCAGCCTCACCAATACCGAGACACCCAACAAGTATACAAACTTGGGAAAAGAAGAACCCGAAGATTTTGATATGACAAAAGGTGATGGGCTAAAAACCTATAACAACGGTAGCACCCCCAAAGCATTCGTTAAAGATAAAGCTGCAGCCAATGGCGCTGGAAACGATCAGTTTTTAGGGGAAATACGTGTAGGGGCCGTATATGTGAACATCGCCTATCGCGATCATGAGTTTGTGGATGGCGACCGTATACGTGTTTTCTTGAATGGGGACGTGGTTCGCTCCAGCGTTACACTTAACGGTAGTTTCGAGGGATTTGATGTCCCCCTGCAAAAAGGACCCAACAAAATTGTTTTCCAAGCATTAAACCAAGGATCGTCTGGCCCCAACACCGCCGAACTGCAGGTATACGACGACAAAGGAAGATTGGTCTCCGCTAAGGAATGGTTGTTGCTCACTGGCAAAAAAGCAACCATAGTAGTCATCCAGGAATAAATAGTTTAAATTTTTAGCTGAAATATTTGCTTGTTACAATATGTAAAGTATATTTGTCATTAAGTAAAGTAAATCAAACTTTTTGTAAAATATACTGGTTATGAATATGAAATCTATACACGAATGTGAACAGCGAACGATGGATAAGTTGTTCAATTATAAACTACCCAACTATTGGAAAAAGATAGGAGGAGGGCTTTTTGTTTTAACCCTTGCCACACTTATAGGTGTTAAATTTATGGAGGGTGATTTCGAAATCACAAAGGATATCTTAAAACGTGTGATGTTACTGTCGTTATTTTTTATTGTACTCTCCCGTGAGAAACAAGAGGACGAACGTGTACAGCACTTACGGGCAAAATCATTTGGGATGACCTTTTTGATTACCGCCGTATATATCCTGGTACAGCCTATTGTAAATACAGTCGTGGGGTTGCTCTTAGGCAAAAAGACCGAAATCTTCGAGGATCTAGGCGATTTTGCAATTTTATGGTATATGCTTTTTGTGTACATCCTGTTTTTTCACGTTGCAAAAAAGAACCGATAATGGAGAACACGTTAAAAGTAGAGCGTGCTATCCTAAACCTGACCCAAGGTGAGCTAGCCGAAATGATAGGCGTTTCCAGACAGACTATAAACTCAATTGAAGCCAACAGGTATGTACCTTCCACGGTGCTGGCATTAAAACTATCGGCTATTTTCAAAAAACCGGTAAACGAATTCTTCACACTATCGGAAGAGGATTAAATATTGTCCATAGTATGCTTTATACCAACAACATCCCCCGGTTGCATACTTTCAATCGTTTCAGAGCCTATCCGTACACGTACCAACCGGAGTGTTGGAAATCCAACAGCAGCGGTCATTTTTCTAATTTGTCTAAATTTCCCTTCGGTTATCGTGATGGAAACCCAAGACGTGGGACCATGGCGATCGTCCCTAATGCGTTGATTGGTAGGGGGGAGGTTGGGCATTTCAATAATTTTTGCCTGGCAGGGCTTTGTAATGTAGTCTTTCCCTTTTACACCAATGGACACCCCTTTTTGTAGCTTCAAGATGGCTTCAACAGTAATCAACCCATCTACTTGGGCGTAGTATTCTTTTTCAACCCCAGTGTTGGTTATGTGGTAACTAAATTTACCATTCGTAGTAAGGAATAATAGCCCTTCACTGGTTTCGTCCAGTCTTCCCACGGCCATGGTGCCTTCTGGAAAGGGATACAATTCGCCTAAAAATCTTTTTCGCTTTGCCTTTGTATCGTTGGTAATAAACTGGCTAAGGTATTTGTAAGGCTTGTATAGTTTGAAATAGGAGTGTTGTTCTTTGCTCATACAGTTGTAAAAATATAAAACCTCCAAAGTATCTGGTAGTTGGAGAATCAACAAAATTTAGAGTACTTTTGTAAAAAACTATCCAAACTATGGCGCTAACCAATAACGATATTATGAAAAAACTACGAGTTGCCCATAAACTAAGGGATACCGATATCGTAGCCATTTGTAAGCTAGCAGATTTTAACGTGACCAAGAGTGAAATCAATGCTATTTACCGAAATCCAGACCACCCAAAATTCGTGGAATGTGGTGACCAGTTTTTACGTAACTTCTTAAATGGTCTCATCATTCATTTGAGAGGCCCCATGCCAGAAAAAAAGCCGAAAAATAAATAACTTATTTGACTGAAGCTTCAGAAACCTTGAAAGGATAGGCCTTTTGAACTTCTTTTACTTCAGTATCCGAAAGTTCCCGCAACGACTTCCCAAATTTTTCAGCAGCATAATCGCTTCGTAGTTCTTTGTAGGCTTTAGTGAGCTCATCCTGCACAGCTATAAAACGGGCGTAGCTGGACAACCTATGGCTGCTCAGGGATATTACTGCTTTATTGGGATGGTCCGAGGCTGTTGGGTCTTGTGCTCCCTCACAATACTCACACACTCCCGACGCATTGTTGTCCAAAAACTGTTTTGCCCTGTCTTTTAATTCTGAAAGCTTTGTGATGTCTTTGGCCACGAGCAGTTCTCCCTTTTCGTTTATGGAAATGTTGAGTACATTACGCTTGTGGATGTTGGCGTTACAATCTTCGCCAGTAGGGCAGGGGTCAGGGAGTTTCCGTACAATTCCTTTTTCCTGCGAAATAGTTGTTGCGACCAAAAAGAAAAGGAGCAATAAAAAAGCGATGTCTGCCATACTTCCGGCATTGATACTGGGTGTGGTTCTAGAAGTTCTCATACGTTGAAGGTTTTAAGATGAATTTCAAAAAACTTCAAAAAAAGTGCCATAGTCTGTTGGGCATTGTATCCAGCGCTTTCAATTAAAGTATGGAGAATCTGTCTTCATTTATAAATAGAGACTTCAGCTGTCGCTTATTATCATTAACTTTAAGGAAAATTATAGGCTCAGCATTATGAAAAATAAACTACTCTTAAAACTAGCTTTGGTCTTATTAACCCAAAACGTTTTTTCGCAAGAAGTAACAACAGACTTACAGCAACAGTTACCAAAAGAAAAGGAAAATATGCCGTATGAATACATAAATAGGCAGGCACAACCTCAGTCTCTTGCTTACGAGCAGCTTACGTCCAATTATTTCACAAAACAAGTGAACATCGCCGCAAATGGAAACAACATTGTGGGCGATGCCGCAAACGAGCCGTCCCTGGCCGTGGACCCTACCAATCCAGATAGAATTGTCGTGGGGTGGCGGCAGTTTGACGATGTTGGAAACGATTTTAGGCAAGCAGGTTACGGGTATTCTACCAATGGTGGGTACGACTGGACCTTTCCCGGGGTACTGGACCCAGGACTGTTCCGGTCCGATCCTGTGTTGGATTTTGACAATGATGGGAATTTTTTCTACAACAGTCTTCAAGGAAGTTTTGAGTGTGATGTATTTGCCATTAGGGATGGTGGGGTAGATTGGGAAGCCCCCGTACCCGCAAAAGGTGGTGACAAACAATGGATGCGTATTGATAGGACTGGCGGGCCCAGCGCTGGGTATAATTATTCGTACTGGAATCGTTCCTTCTCTACTTGTCCTGGGGCATTTACCCGCTCTACAGACCAGTCTAACACCTTCGAGGATTGCTTGAACATTCCTGGCGATCCGTTTTGGGGTACCCTTGCCGTAGATGCTGATGCCAACCTGTATTTAACAGGAACCAATGGTGGTAATATTGTTGTCATTAAATCTACCACGGCCAGTAATCCAGCCGTTCCAGTAACGTTTACAAACAGTACAACCGCTAATCTCGATGGAAATTTAAGCGTTGGCGAACCTATAAACCCACAAGGACTGGTGGGTCAGGCCTGGGTAGATGTGGACGTGAGCTTTGGTGCTGGGCATAACAATGTGTACGTGGTAGCTTCGGTGGAGCGAAACTCAAATGGCGACCCAGCCGATGTGATGTTTGCGCGAAGTACCGATGGTGGCAACAGTTTTGAAGCTCCCGTTCGAATAAACACCGATACCGGCTCAAATGCCTACCAATGGTTTGGTACTATGGCGGTGGCTCCCAACGGACGTATTGATGTTATCTGGCTGGACACTCGCGATGCAGCAGGAGGTTTTGACTCTGTTTTGTATTATTCTTTTTCTGAAGACCAAGGAGATACTTGGTCTCCCAACACCCCAATCTCTGAACCGTTTGATCCTACAATTGGCTATCCCGTGCAGCAAAAAATGGGCGACTATATGGATATGAAAAGTGATAACAATTTTGCGCATATCGCTTGGTGTGGTACATTTACGGGCGGACAGGACGTCTATTACACCAAAGTGTCGCCAGATGGAACCCTGGGGATTGGTGCTACTGAACTTTATGGTACAGCCTTTACGGTTTCGCCCAATCCCGTTTTAAATGAAACTACTATTGGGTTTAGTGTCTTTGGGAACACTAAAACCACCGTTAACGTGTACGACTTGTTAGGTCGAAAGGTAACTACATTACTAGATGCCACGGTTGAAGGGCCTCAGAAAATTGTATGGGACGCAACCAATACTATAGGTGCAAAGGTAACCGCAGGGGTTTACTTTGTAACAGTTACCAATGGAGGTACTGTGCAAACCAAAAAAATAGTAATACACTGATCTTTATGCTGAATATATAACAACGCATTCAACAGTTGCCCGAAGGATTTTCTAGAGTTCTGTATCTAAAAAGTACCTATGGTGTTACCAGAGAGGATTTTAACAACGGGAGAAGTATAAAATTGTATGCTGAAGATTTGAGTGGTACCAATTTTATAAGCTGTAATAATTATATCGGCTTGAATGACTCACTAAAACCTTGCGAAATGTCTGTTGAAAAAGTACGTCATTTCCTTGAAAATTATATTATAATTGAATCGTAACATCTCAAAAATAGCATTAGGTGGCGGTTGCCATTGGTGTACCGAAGCAATATTTCAATCGGTGCGTGGGGTTGAAAAAGTAGAGCAGGGCTACGTGGCATCTATAGGGAAGGCGTGTTCGTTTTCCGAAGCGGTTATCGTTCACTTTAAAGCTGAAGAAATTTCTTTAGCGGTTCTAATCGAAATTCACCTATATACCCATAAGAGCACCATCGCCCACAGTATGCGAGAGAAATACAGGTCTGCTGTGTACACTTTTTCAGAAGCGCAAAAAGAAGCTTCAGAAAGTATCTTAGAGCGATTACAGCGAGATTTTTCTGAAAAGCTGATAACCGAAGTGCTTCCGTTTCAGTCTTTTAGAGGTTCTCGAGAAGCGATAACCAATTATTACGCAAAAAACCCGAACAAACCTTTCTGTGAACGCTTTATTGAACCAAAGCTGGCTTTGTTGCGGAGAGAATTTTCAACCTTCAGCAAGGATTAGAACTATAAAAATCGCCACGCCACCACTCGGGTTTCTTTATGGCCCTGTTTCATCTGTAGGGTTTTATAATCAGTATTTAATTTTTGGAGCAATTTGTAGATTTTGGTCAAGTGCTCTTTTTTTGAAACCAGAGTAGTGAACCAGCCTACCTGGTCCTTAAACGAGACACTTTGTTTTATCATCCGCTTTATAAAGAGTGCCTCGCCACCATTGCACCACAATTCGTTGGGACGACCCTTAAAATTTCGTTCCAATTCCAGAATAGATTTTTCAGGATTCAGTTGCTTCAGTTTTCTAATGGTATTTTTGTTGGCCTCTTCTTCAGAACCATAGAACGGAGGATTGCAAACTGTAACATGGTAAAACTCATCTGGGAGGATGATACCTTCAAAAATATGGGCGTTGTTGGTCTGGTGGCGTATTTCAATCTTTTCTGAAAGCCCTTCCGTAGCCATTGCATTTTTTTTGGCTGCTGCGACAGCCGTAGCATCAATGTCGCAACCTACCACGTTCCAATTATACATCTGGGCTCCTAACAGGGCATAAATACAATTGGCACCCGTTCCCACGTCCAATGCATTGATAGTATGTGTAATAGGAGTTTCCTGAAGTAATTCCTGTAGGTAATGAATATAGTCTGCCCGAGAGGGAATGGGAGGACACAGGTATCCTTCGGGGATATGCCAACCGGTTATATTATAATAATATTCCAGCAATGCTTTATTGAGATGAAATACCGCGTGGGAACTGGAGAAATCCACGGTTTCTCTGCCAAAGGTATTGATGTGGACAAATTCTGCTAGGGGAGGATGAGCCTTAGTGAGCTTTTCTAACGGATAAGGTGCTTGGTGTATGTTCTTTGGGTGCACGGTAGCATTTTTTGTAAAGATACTGCGAACAGGCTACAATAAAAAAATCCTGCCATACAGCAGGATTTTCTTTTAATATTTGGATGGCTTAGCTTGCCATTTTCTTAAGCTCTTTATACTTGTCACTAATGGAACGCTCTACATCGCTGGCGGTTTCCTTCAGTCTATCTCCGGCGTTGTTCACACGGGATTTCAATTGTTGTTTTTCTTCTGGCGACATGGTTTTGTATTTCCAGTATGCCAATCCACCTGCGATCCCTGCTCCAATAAGTGCAATAAGACCTGTTTTCTGATTCTTGTTCATAGTCAAAGTTGTTTTTCTGTTCAAATTCATATACAAATGTAAGGTCTTTGAACGCCCTAACCACGGGCTTTAATACAACTTTAGCTTAAAATATAGTTAAAACCACTCCAGTACATAACCTAACACGACATAAAGGATGATAAATACAAAAATAGTCCCTATACAACCGCATTTTCCGCCACCAATTTTTTTGGCGCCCCAAGCAGCCCCGATGATTTGAATTAGTTTTTTCATATGTTATGTGTTTGATAATAAGTTCATACTCCACTTTAGGGTAGTGGCCATCTAAAATATGTTTTAGGACAACCTCTAAACCTAGAAACTACCCATTCGAATTCGGTTCTCGATACAGCCCCTAGCTAGGTGCGGGACACTCGAAAGGGTATGTATTTAACAAAATTATATCCTTCCCGCCAATTTTCCATCTCTAATGCTCCACATAGGGTGCTCCCGCAGCTTGTAATTGGTCGTATAGCACATCCAAGGCTTGTTGCGAAACTTTCAGTTTTGCCAAGGCGTTGGAGATTTGTTGCTGTACTATTTGCAACTGTTGCTTGTGAGAGGAGGTGGGGCCATAGGTAGAACGCTCGATACCTCTGTAAATGGCAAACATACGGTCGCCCAATGTTGGGTTTCCCTTTTCGCCTATCTCGTTGCGGGCATAATTCCCGTTGAGCTCGGTATTGAGTTGTTGGAGATCCTCCAATACCTTCATGATTTTTTCATTTAGGGCACCTGGCTGCACCCGGCTACGGTTAAGGGCTGTTTGCATAGCCTTGGCACGTCGAATGGATTTATCAAGCCCCATATTCAGCTGTGCCGAAGACCGTTGAGTGTTCTCAAATGTTCTCCAAAATGCTGAAGCTTCTTGCGGCGGTACGGTTTTAATCGAGCTTTCGTAAAGGGGTTTCACCTCAAAACGTTCTGCATCGGTTAATTTGGTTACGTTTCCATTGTCGTTTAGATACATAGTGACGCTATAGCTGCCAGGAGGAGCCAACAATCCAGAAGCGTTTTCATCTTTCTTTTTCTGTTGCAATGTAATGGCATCCAGAGATGGATAACGAAGATCCCATGCAATACGGTGTATCCCCTTTTTGGCGGGTGCAGTGAGATTTCTTACTACATTCCCTTGGGTATCGGTCACTGTAAATACAAGTTGTGGCTCGGTTTCCAATACTTCTTTTTCAAGGGCTTCCCAGCCAGCAAAGGGAATGTTTGTATCCTGCATATCTTTCTCCTTGGCTTTTCGTTTTGCTTTGGAGGTCTGGTAGCTTTCCTTTAAATAATAGGTGAACATAGCTCCAAAATCCGGGTTGGGTGCCACAAAATGGTCATCGCCCTGGCTTCCCTTTCCGGCATCGAAACTCAAATGCGACTTAGGAATGTACCACCACGCATCACGCACGGGGAACAACATTGCGGTCTCATTTTTCAAGGCATCTTCCGTAATCTCGCGTAGTGCTGTGTAATCATCTAAAATATAAAAACCTCTTCCAAAGGAAGCACCCACCAAATCGTTCTCACGACGTTGAATGGCCAAATCCCGAAATGAAATTGTGGGAACCCCGCCCTTCATCTTGGTCCAGTGTTTACCACCGTTAACGCTTACATAGATTCCAAATTCCGATGCCAAGAACAATAAATTCGGTTTTACGTGGTCCTGAACAATTCGCCACAGTAATGTCCTGTCTGGTAAATTGCTTCGTAGTGAAGTCCAAGTGTTCCCTTTATCGGTACTTTTCAGTAAATAGGGGGTAAAATCTCCGTATTTATGGTTATCCAGCACAACATAAACGGTGTTGGCATCAAACATATCGGCTTTAATGTCATTCACAAAAGCGGTAGAAGGTACTCCGGGAATATTCCCTACGTTCACTTTTCGCCAAGAGCCGCCATCGTTTTCTGAAATCTGTATGCTTCCATCATCGGTTCCTGCATAGAGCAGACCCTTTTGTTTAGGTGACTCTGCCAAGGAAGTAATGGTGTTGTAATTGGACATGGCATACACGTCCCACGGTGCATCCCAGCTTTGTTGCTTGCCCATAATGGGAAGTGTGATGCGTTCTTCGTTTTTGGTGAGATCTGCTGAAATGGCTGTCCAATCGTCCCCACGGTTGTCACTTTTCCACACACGTTGTGAGGCAAAATAAATAGTAGTAGGGTTGTGCGGACTCACCAGAATAGGCGCATCCCAATTAAAACGTTCGGTTTTTTCGTTGGCTCCCGCTTGGGGCTGAATGTCAATTACCTCACCCGTTTTCATGTCAATTCGGGAAAGGGTTCCCTCTTGGCGTTCGGCATACATAATATTGGGATTGCCAGGTTCTGTAGCGGGTTGGTGGCCGTCCCAATTCAGGATTACGCGCCAATCGCTATTCTGGACACCATGTACATTATCGGTTCGCGAGGGACCACCTTCGGTACTGTTGTCCTGTGTACCGCCAAACACGTTATAAAAAGGTTCAGCATCATCTACGGCTACCTTATAGAATTGTGTGACGGGCAAGTTCTCCACATATTTCCAAGTTTTGGTATGGTCAAAAGTTTCATACAGCCCACCATCTGTGCCCACGATCAAATAATCTGGGTCGCTCTCTCTAAACGCAATGGCATGGTTGTCGCCGTGCTTGTTCTTGCGGTTCATACGGTAAAATGTCTTCCCTCCATCTTCTGAAATTTGTAGTGTATTATCCATTAAATACAAAAAGCCCTCGTGATGTGGCGAGGCATATAGTTCTTGGTAATAGTGCGGTCCGGTTCCACCTGAAACTGTGTTGCTCATCTTTTTCCAAGACTGCCCACCATTTTCCGAACGGTACAGCCCACCGGTCCTACGCTCTTCTTCAATAGCTGCATAAATTACATCTGGGCTCTGTGGAGAAATAGCTATACCTATTTTTCCCATCCAAGTATCTGGCAGTCCTGTTTTGAGTTCTGTCCAAGTATCGCCGCCGTCGGCACTTTTGTAGAGGCCAGTGCCTGGACCACCGCCCACGTAGGCCGCTACGGTTCTGTGGCGTTGCCAGGTTGCGGCGTAGAGAATATCTGGGTTGGTGGGGTCCAGTTCAAGATCTGTTGCGCCCACCCATTCGTCATCTCCTAGCGTTTTATTCCAGGTTGCTCCACCATCGGTTGTCTTGTAGATACCACGGTCACCACCTTTGCTCCACAATGGTCCCTGTGCTGTAACCCAAACGGTATTGCTATCTTCTGGATGTACGATAATGCGAGAAATGTGTTCGGAGTTTTTTAAACCAACATTTTTCCATGTCGTACCACCGTCCATACTTTTATATACACCATCGCCGTACCCAACATGGCGACCACCGCTATCCTCACCAGAGCCTACCCAAACAATATTGGGGTTTTGGGGATCCAAGGTCACGGTACCGATAGAGTAGGAGGGTTGGTCGTCAAAAATAGGAGTCCATGTGGTACCAGAATTTACAGTTTTCCATACGCCGCCAGACCCCACGGCAACATACCAAATGTTCTCATTGTAGGGGTGGATCTCTATATCTGAGATTCGTCCGCTCATAAAGGCGGGACCAATACTTCGAAACTCTAGTCCATTGATTACCGAATCCAAGATGGAAGCCGATGTAGTTGTGTTTTTTTGATTCTTTTTTCGTTGTGCGTTTGTTTCAGCAGAAAAGATAAAGCTGAATACCACTAGGGCAATGAGTGTGTAACGTATTTTCATAAAAGTGATGTTTGGTTCACTTTAAAATTATTTAAAAAGGAGTTACCAATATCTACTTGCGATGTAATTAACTATTTTTTTAACAAGGCTATAACATTTTGCGGAAGTTTTCTTGAAATATTGTATTTCAAGGAAGATTGATGACAGTGTGTTATAACAATTTCAGTATTTTTAAGCATTTAAAATTTTATGCTATGCAACGTAATTACCATCACTATCTATTCTCGTCTATTGTATTATTTTTTGTTACTACCTGTGTTTTTGCCCAAGATTTCAAGGCTTTCCAATACCGAAATGTGGGACCGCTTAGAGGCGGTCGTGTGACAGCAGTAACAGGAATTCCAGAGATCCCAAATGTATTTTTCCTGGGAGCAACGGGAGGTGGTGTCTGGAAAACCGAAGACTACGGAACCACTTGGAAAAACGTGAGCGATGGTTATTTTGAAACGCCCTCTATTGGTGCTATTGAAGTTGCCCCCAATAACCCCAACATTGTCTATGTGGGAACGGGTTCCGACGGGCTGCGCAGCAACGTAATTAGTGGGCGAGGGGTGTATAAAAGTTTGAACGGCGGGGAGACCTGGCAGCACATTGGCCTAAAGAACACAGGACAGATTGGTGCTGTGGAAATCGATAGAAAGGATCCGAATATAGTATATGTAGCGGCCATTGGTAATGCGTTTAAGAACAATGAGGAAAGAGGGGTCTACAAAACCGAAGATGGAGGGAAAACCTGGGATAAAATTTTACATATCTCAAACGAAACTGGTTTCTCAGACCTTGAGATCCATCCCAAGAAGAACGATGTGCTCTACGCTGCCGCTTGGAAAGGGCAACGTAGGCCATGGACCATTATTTCGGGAGGTACACAGGAGGAAGGTGGTATCTACAAATCCAAGAATGGCGGTAAGGATTGGGAGAAGTTGGGCAATGGGCTGCCCAAGGGGCTGATAGGCAAAATAGATTTGGCCGTTTCGGCAGACGAACCTAAATGGCTCTATGCCATCATAGAATCCGAAGGAGAGGAGCGAGGCCTCTACAAATCTGAAGACGAAGGAAAGAGTTTTGTACAAATTTCCAGTGATGTACGATTGGTAAACCGACCCTTTTATTACACCAACGTGGAAGTGGATCCCACCAATGCCAACATAGTCTTCTCCATGGCAAATCCGGGACTTAAATCTACCGATGGTGGTAAAACCTGGACTTATTTCGAAGTTCCCCACGGCGATAACCACGATATCTGGCTAAACCCTAACGATCCAGATTTGTTGATCCAAGCGAACGATGGTGGTGCTAACGTAAGCCACAATGGCGGAAAAACTTGGAGCACCCAGTTTAACCAGCCCACCGCAGAGTTGTACCAAGTGGCAGTAGACGACCAATACCCCTACTGGCTGTATGCGGGACAACAGGATAATTCGTCTACCATTGCGGTGCCCAGTTTTCCACCCAACTCGGTACAAAATCCTGAAACAGGATGGCTCATCAACACTGGTGGGTGCGAAACGGGACCTGGCGTGCCCAAACCCGGAAACCACAATATTGTGTATGCCAATTGCAAAGGGCGGTTTAGTGTATTCGATAAGCGTACAGGTACCGAAAAGGGGTACTACGTAGGTGCATCCAACATCTATGGACACAACCCAAAAGATCTAGAATATCGTTTCCAACGGGTGGCGCCCATAGAGGTTTCGCCCCACAATCCAGATGTGGTGTACCACGGTTCGCAGTATTTACACAAAACGGTAACCGAAGGCCTCACTTGGGAAACCATTTCACCAGATCTCACAGCCTTTGAGGCAGACAAACAAGTTATCTCAGGAAGTCCCATTACGCGAGATATAACGGGCGAAGAATACTATAGTACACTCTATTCCATTAGGGAGTCCAAACTTGTGGAAGGACTAATTTGGACCGGCTCCAACGACGGGGTGGTTTCATTGACCCGGGATGGTGGAAAAACGTGGGCCAATGTAACGCCGGCCAGTCTTCCAAAGGGGGGCAGGGTAGAGTCTATTGAGCCTTCACAGTACAACCCCGCCAAGGCCTATATTGCGGTAGATTTCCACTTGCTGGGAGACGACAGGCCGTATGTGTACAAAACTTCAGATTACGGGGCTTCTTGGCAGTTGCTGTCCAATGGCAACAATGGTATTCCTTCAGATTTCCCCACGCGAGTGCTTCGGGAAGATCCAGAGCGAGAAGGGTTGCTGTATGCTGGTACCGAGTATGGTGTGTTTGTTTCCTTTAACGATGGTGTGACGTGGCAAAAGTTTCAACAAAATTTACCGGTGACGCCTATTACCGACCTTAAGATTTTTAGAGGCGATTTAATTATAAGTACCATGGGACGTGGGTTTTGGATATTGGATAACATCACGGCATTACGCCAGCAGGCAATTAATAGCTTAAGCACAGTTCCGGTATTGTTTAAGCCAGATACTACAATTCGGTATCGATACCCTACGGTTCGTGGAATCTCTAATCTGCAGTACCCACAAACAGCGGTGACGTTAGATTATTATATTCCGAAGAACTACAAGGGCAGTGTGCAATTGGAGATTATGAACGAAAACAGAAGACCCATCACCACGATTTTAAGTGATAGTACCTTGTTGAAAGCGTTCGATAGCGCTATACATAACGATGTTGAAACTGAGGTAGAGGAAGAAATTGAAGTGGAAGAACAAGAAGGCGTAAGCGAAGTTACCGAAGTTGAGAATATGCAACTGAGCCAGATTTTTAGATACACCGATGAACGATTGAGCAGCAAACCTGGCCTACACCGCTTCAACTGGAACTTAAGGCAACGTGGCGCGTGGGACAAGGATATTAAGCGTAGATACCAACGAGGTCCCATGGTGGCACCGGGAACTTACATTGCCAAGCTTACCGTGGCTGGGCAAACCTTGGAGCAAACGTTCGAAATTGTTCCAGACCCAAGAATCACACAACAAGGCTTTACGCAACAGGATATGGGGGAACAGTTGGCATTTCAGAATAAAGTACTCGAGCTGCTATCCGAAGCAAAGCAATTACAAGCTGATCTAGAGACCCAAAAAGAAACATTGACAGCCAATAACGCCAGCCCAGACCCAACTACGTTGCGCACCATTGAAAATAAACTGCAAGTGCTCAAAAATGACGAGGGAGCCTATCCACAACAAATGCTCATTTCCCAAATTGGCTACCTGTACAATATGGTAAGCCGGGCAGACCAGTTGCCAGGGCAGGAAGCCGAGAATAGGTATAAAACTTTAAAAATGAAATTAAAGAGTTTAAAAAACTAACAATCAGCAATATAACCAGTACCGGGTATTGATTTTTAAAGTAGGAAAGAATAGCTTGCAATGGTATATGTAAAAGTATGCATTTAGTTTTTCCTTAACTTTAAAATGGTTTATTATGAGATATTACTTTGCACCATTACTGATACTTTTTTTTCTTCTGAACAGTAAAAAAGAAAATTTCGATAAAATAAACATTTCAGTAGATACTGAAGAGACCCTTGGGGTACGCTGTGGTAATTTTAACTCTCGAGGAGTACAACGTTGTGTCGCTGGTATAGATTCGTCAATTTTGAATGTCGTAGCAAATAAGACCCAACTGAAGAGCCAATGGTGCTGGGCGGCCTCCATAGAAGCCGTGTTTAATTATTACGGATACAATATAACTCAGGAAGATATAGTATATCAAGCTTGGGGAACTTTAAGGAACAATAGCGGCTCAAGGCAAGACATTCTGCGTGCTCTTAACAGGACCTATGTAGATAGAAACGGACGGAGTTTCAGGGCTAGTGCCACCGAATATTATTCAAACCCTATCACGGCTGCTCAGGATTTAGCCAATGATAGACCTTTAATTATAGGGACTCTTGGACATGCTATGGTTTTAACTGCTGTGGAATACGACAGGGACGCCTATGGTAACGGACAAGTTGTAAATGCGACAGTACGCGATCCTTGGCCAACACACCCTAGAAGAAGAAGGAATCTATCCTCGAAAGAGTGGCATAGTACCAATTTGTTAATTCGTATAAATATTGATTAAGTTTTGCAGAGGGCTTGCATCCAAGAAGATAAAGTCTCCTTTCGAGGATTTCTAACTACTTACTCAACTTTAAAATTCTAAAAGCTCCTTGAATTACCAGCACAAATACAATGGTTCCAATAATTAAATCTGGTTTGTTGGATTGTAGCCAGAGTACCAGTATTCCTGCAATGATCACGCCTAGATTGATGATGACGTCGTTTGAAGTGAAAATCATACTGGCTTTCATATGTGCCTCGTCCTTGCTTTTGGATTTTTGCAAAATGTAGAGACAAATACCGTTTGCAATAAGTGCGAAAATTGAAACAACGATCATAGTGGAGAAGTCGGGAAGTTTTTCGGCGTTAATAAAACGTCTCACAACTTCTACAAATCCAATGATGGCAAGCGTAATTTGAAAATACCCAGCAACTTTTGCGATATGTTTTTTCCGCAGTAGTGTGCCGCCAACTGCAAACAGGCTAATGCCATACACAAAACTGTCTGCCAGCATATCCAGACTGTCTGCTACCAATCCCATAGATTTTGAGATAAGTCCTGTTATCATTTCTATGATAAAGAAGGCAAAGTTTATCGCTAGCACTGTCCACAGCAATTTTTTTTGGTCTGTTTGTTCCTTGAAGCTGGTTTGTTGGGTGGGTTCGGTAGAGATTCTCTTTCCGCCAAGATTCAGTTCAAGAACCGATTTTTCAATAACAACTGCAGTACCGGTGTGGAAAACAGTGAGTTTGCGGTTGGGGATATCAAAGTCTAGATTGGCAATGCTCGAAATTCCATCAAGTTTCATCCGTATCAGATTTTCCTCCGAGGGGCAATCCATTTTAGTGATTTCGAAAATTGTTTTAAACATGGATCAAATTATGTTTTAGAATAAAATAAAAGCATTTAAAAATTTTCGTGAATTGGTCAACTTATAACTTCAATCGAGCGAAATTCAGTAAATACCTTGATTATAGGCTTTTAAGTAGGTGTAGAGTCTCTTTTGACCAAACTGGTCTCAAGCTCAATGATCTTTGGGTCTGTTTTTTCATCATTTTTCTTTTTTTTCATTTCTTTTAAAAGTCTCTTAAATGCCGTTTTGCCCATTTTAAACCCGGGCTGATCGATAGTGGTGAGGGTAGGGGTAATGGCAGAGGACATAAACCAATTGCTGAAACCTACAATGGCTATATCTTCGGGTATCTTCACACCAAGTTCTTTTAATTGTGTAATGGCGCCAATGGCAACAAGATCAGTATTTACAAATATACCGTCCACGTCCTTATGTTCTTCATACAACTTCTGGGCATATTTTTTACCTTCTTCAAATGACATATCCTCACATATATATACTAAGGAAGGATCGTACTGTATGTCGTGGTCTTCAATCGCCTTTTTATAGCCCAAGAATCTATCGATCGAGTTTTGTGGTAACAACGGCCCCCTAAAATGTGCAATCCGTTTGCAACCACTGTCAACGAGGTGTTTTGTAGCTGTGTACGCTGCTTTCCTATCGTTAATGATTACTTTTGAGCAGGGCAGTACTTTGGCAATCTTATCGAACATAACTAGTGGCTTATCTTGCTCAATTACTTCCTTAAGGTGATCGAAATTAGCGGTTTGGTTGGCCAGCGAAATCAATATACCATCTACATTTTTACGCATAAGCAAGGCTATTTGTTTTTTTTCAAGTTCGTAGGATTCGTTGGACTGTAGGGTGATTACAAGATATCCTTTCTTTTCAGCTTGATAGATAATTCCTTTGATTACACTTGAAAAGAAATGGTGTACCACCTCGGGAATAATAAGTCCAATGGTCATAGACTCCTTTGTCCTGAGATTTACAGCGAAAGAGTTGGGTGTATAGTTCAAGGTTGCAGCAAGTTCCTTAACTAGGCGTTTTGTCCTTTGGCTTACATCCGGATAATCTTTTAATGCCTTGGATGCTGTAGATACCGAAATTCCCAACGTATCGGCAATTTCTTGTAGGGTAATAGGTTTCATTGTTGTCTATTCTATAAAAAGCAAATATAACGAAAACGTTTTCGTTATTTTCGAAAACGATTTCGTTGAGAATTTGATAATTTTCATGGGGTGAATAAATTAGTTTAGTACCAAACAAAGCTTTTTATTATTAATTTATAAGAAACTGAACCAATGAAAACTTCAAACTTAAAAATGTTCTTAGCATTTACTGTAGCGCTATTTTCAGCTAGTGTATTTGCACAATCAAGTATTTCCGGAATAATTACCGATGAGACAGGCGCTCCTATAAGTGGAGTAAATGTGATACTTGAACAAACCAACAAAGGTGCCATTACAGATTTTGATGGTATGTACACAATCACTAATGTAGATGATGGTACGTATGTGCTTTCAGCTAGCTATATTGGTTATACCAATGTAAAAGAAACTGTAACAGTTGCTGGTGCAGATGTTACGGCTAATGTATCTATGAGTGAAGATGCTGAATCCTTGGATACAGTAATCGTAACGGGGGTAACCAATCCACAATCTAGGATAGAATCCAGTGTGTCCATTACCTCTTTAAAGCCAAATGATATTGTACAATCTGCTCCAAGGACAACTGCCGAAATATTCAGGACGGTACCAGGTATCCGCTCTGAGTCTTCAGGTGGAGAAGGTAATGCGAACATTGCTGTTCGTGGTGTGCCAGTTTCTTCAGGTGGTTCAAAATATGTACAATTACAAGAGGACGGGCTTCCAGTATTGCTGTTTGGTGATATTGCATTTGGTACTGCAGATATATTTACAAGATTCGATGCCAACATCTCAAGAATTGAGGCTATTCGTGGAGGTTCGGCCTCTACACTTTCTTCAAACTCTCCGGGTGCTATCATAAACTTGATAAGTAAGACAGGAAAGACCGAAGGCGGATCCGTAGCAACATCATTTGGTTTGGATTATAGCAATTTCAGGACAGATTTTGAATATGGTGCGCCAATAGGAGAAGGGCTTTATTTCCACATGGGTGGTTTCTATAGAGTGGGTGAGGGAATTCGTGATGCAGGATATACAGCCAATAATGGAGGACAGTTTAAATTCAATATTACAAAGGAATTCGAAAATGGATATGTACGCTTGTACACTAAATACCTTAATGACCGTGCCATTGCATATCTTCCTAACCCTATCCAAGTTACAGGAACCAACGACAACCCAGACTTTGAGGATATCCCTAATTTCGATGCCAACAATGAAACATTGCATACACCTTTCCTTACACAAAACGTAGGACTTGGAGAAAGCGGGCAACTAAGAAGATCTAACGTGACGGACGGAATGCACCCAGTGTCTATATCCGTGGGTATGGAAGCTTCTTTTGAGCTGGCCGAAGGATGGAGATTCAAGAACAACGGTAGATTTTCATTCAACAAGGGAGGTTTTAATTCCCCATTCCCAGCTTCGGTACAAACAGCGGGCGATTTTCTTGCTGGAGATTTTGCAACAGGCAACGGCTATGCAACCTTGGCATACCAAAATGGTGGATTGGTTCCGGACAACGCACTTATTACTCCTATAGTATTGTTTGATACACAGTTGAACAACTTCAACAACTTTATGAACGATCTTAGACTTACAAAGAAATTTGACATGGTAAACGTAACCTTAGGTTACTTCAAGGCAAACCAAAACGTAAAAATGTCTTGGTTGTGGAACTCATACCTATTGGAGGCTTCTGGTAACAACGCAAGATTGATCAATGCAAACGATGCCGATGGCAACAGGTTGACAGACAATGGTCTTGTGGGGTATGGTGCTGCTTTCTTCGGAAACTGTTGCCAAAGAAGTTACGATACACAATACACCACTTCTGCTCCATACCTTGCAGTTGGTGTTCAGGCTACCGAAAACTTAAACTTTGACGGTAGCATCAGGTTCGATTACGGAAAGGTAGATGGTTCTTTTGCCGGTCCTGTGACTTCGGTTTACGATGTGAACAACGACGGAGAAATCTCTTTAGCTGAACAAACAGTCCAAGGAATCGATCTTGCAAACCCAACTATAGTAAACTACAACTATGATTACGTATCATACTCGTTGGGTGCCAACTACCTTCTTAAAGAGAACGAAGCCGTATTTGCTCGCTACAGTAGGGGTGGATCTGCAAAAGCAGACCGTATTTTGTTCGCTGGACTAAACTATTTGGATGGCGACCAGATAAACGCTCTGGATTTTATAAACCAAGCAGAAGTAGGGTATAAGAGAGGCTTCGGAAACGGATCCTTGTACGCAACAGCCTTTTATGCCAAAACAATAGAGGAAGGTGGTTTTGAGGCTACTACACAGCAAATCATCGAAAATGACTATAGATCTTTCGGTATCGAACTTGAAGGAAGCTACCGTTGGGACAACTTAGAAATTCGTGGTGGTGTTACGTACACCAATGCTGATATTGATTCTGGGGACAACGAGGGTAATACTCCAAGAAGACAACCAGATTTTATCTACAACCTTATTCCTTCCTACAACTTTGGAGGAAACAAGCAGCACAGTTTCGGACTTAGCGTTATTGGACAGACCAAAGCTTATGCACAGGATAGCAACGAGTTGGTCTTGCCAGGTTTCGTAATAGTGAACAGTTTTATAAATTATGAGTTTACAACTAACCTTGCAGCAAATATCTCCGCAAACAACCTTTTCGATACTTTGGGTATTACAGAGTCTGAAGAAGGAAGTATCGTGGAGGGGCAAACCAACTACATACGTGTTCGCCCAGTACCAGGTAGATCTATCTCAATGGGAGTAACTTACAAATTTTAATACGACTCTTGTTTTATATTTGAATATTGTTAATGTGAAAAGAGTCAATGTATTAACACCCATTGGCTCTTTTTTTTCCTAAATTCTTCTTATGCGAATTTTAATCCTAATCTTTTTTTTCTCATCCCAGCTACTTGCGCAGGGTATTTCTGAAACACAATCCCAACAGGTGTTAATAGTTTACGGGAGCGATACGTGCCATTATTGCATAGAGACCAAAGAGATTTTGACCGAAAAAAAAATAAATTTTCAATACTACGATGTAGATACAAACAAGCCAAAACTACAGGAAATGCTAGATATGCTGGAGGAAAACAACTTTTCTTTGTCCAACGTTCAACTTCCGGTAGTAGATAGAAATGGAGACGTATTTATGAATGATAGTGACTTCGATCAATTTATTGAAAAACTCATTAAAAACGAATAAGCGATGTTATCGAGACCGAAATTAAGTTTCTGGCAAATATTGAACATGAACGTAGGCTTCTTCGGAATCCAATACAGTTTTGGTCTTCAGCAAAGCGCAGTCACACCTATTTATGACTTTTTGGGAGCGAGCGCAGATCAAATCCCAATTCTACACTTAGCCGGACCTGTTACGGGCCTCTTGGTGCAGCCAGTTGTAGGAGCGTTGAGTGACAAGACTTGGAGCCCCAAATTGGGAAGAAGAAAACCCTATTTTCTAGTAGGTGCCATATTATGTAGTTTGGCATTATTGGCATTTCCGTACAGTAGTTCGTTATGGATGGCAGCTGGTCTATTATGGATACTCGATGTAGGTAACAATACCGCAATGGAACCATATCGTGCATTTATTGCCGATAAGTTGGATAAGGATCAACAGCCCTTAGGTTTTCAGATGCAGAGTTTCTTTACAGGTTTTGGGCAGACATTGGCAAACGTTTCCTTGTTTGTTTTTCCGTTGATTTTCATAGGAACAACGGGGTCGTTGCCAACTTGGGTCTACGCTTCTTTTTTCTTAGGAGCGGTTTGTTCCATAGGATCTATTTTGTGGAGCATTAAGACCACAAAAGAAATTCCCCCAACACCAGAAGAGCTCGCAGCCCTCAAAGCCGAAAAAAACGGGATTTTCCATCCTTTGATTGAAATATTTTCCGCTATAAAAGATATGCCAAAATCTATGTGGCAACTTGCCTTGGTATACCTTTTTCAATGGTATGCGCTATTTTGTTACTGGCAAAACTCTTCAAAGAGTGTAGCCCTTTCAGTATACAATGTTACCCCCGCCAGTAATCCCGAAGTGTATGAACAGGCAGTAAGTTGGACGGGACTTGTAAATGGTTGGTATAATGTAGTAACGTTCTTGGTGGCTTTTTTACTGGTAGTTTTCGCAAAAAAATATAGTGCTAAATGGGTACACACCGTTTGTTTGATTATTGCCGCTGCAGGTTTTCTTGCATTCCCGCATATTTCATCAAAAGGTCTACTGTTCTTCGCCATTACAGGGTTTGGTATTGGTTGGGCCAGTATGATGGGAATTCCATATTTGATGGTTGTGGCAGATATTCCAAAGGAAAGATATGGGGTATATATGGGTGTTATAAACATGATGATCGTACTACCCATGATCCTGCAAAACCTCACCTTTGGTTATGTACTTCGTAACTTTCTCAATAACGACCCAAGAAATGCCATAACCTTTGCAGGGGTATTATTGGTGGTAAGCGCAGTTTTAACGTTAAGGATCAAGGTTAGAAAAAAATACGAAGTCTTACAAAACTAAATCAAAAAGATGCAATCTCTTCCGTACATAAAGGCAGTGCAAATTATGGTGCAAGCCAGTTCGCCCCATGGCTTCTTGGCCAGCGCAAACGAGATTACCAACTATAAGAGGGTCTGGGCCAGA
This sequence comes from Marinirhabdus gelatinilytica, assembly GCF_003353425.1. GTDB lineage: Bacteria > Bacteroidota > Bacteroidia > Flavobacteriales > Flavobacteriaceae > Marinirhabdus > Marinirhabdus gelatinilytica. Next base: position 44,201 of record NZ_QRAO01000003.1, on the reverse strand, counting down.
GATGGGGTAATTTGTGGGTTAGCTGCTTTGTTGGATGGTGATAAGAACCTTATAGGCACTACTAAAGAGACGTTACTTACCCTCGCAGAGCATCAGCACGAATTGGGGCATATCCCTTCCAATGTGCATTTTAATGAAGACGGAACCACTAATATTAGCTTTGGCGGTTTGGCAGGAAGGGTAGATACTGTTTCTTGGTTTATAGTTGGAGTATGTAACTATGCTTGGTTTATGAAAGACCAAGATTTCCTGGAGCAATTAAAACCTAATATAGAGAAGGGATTGAAACTTTTACAGTCCTGGGAGTTTAATAACAACCATTTAGTGTATGTTCCTCGCTCTGGAAATTGGGCAGACGAGTACATAACCGAAGGCCATACCTTTTACGACCAAGTGTTACGGCTTTGGGCATTGCAATGTTATAACCACCTGAACAACTCTAAACCTTTAGAGGAGAAAATTGTTGCGATTACCAATAGCCTCTTGGGCAATTATAGGGCTGTGGGTATGGATAAACCATATCATCCTAGGGCTTATTTGCAACTAGAAGAACATCCTTACTATATGGCCTCTGTAACACCATCTGGGTATCAAGGTATGTTCGATGCCTTCGGAAATTCATTGGCATTGTTGCTCAAATTGGGTGATAAGAAACAGCATGATGCATTAATATCACATTGTGAAGAGCTTCGGAAGGAACTCAAGTTGCAATTACTCCCAGCTTTTTGGCCTCCCATTACCCCTGAGGACGAAGACTGGAGACTTTTGGAGAACAATTGTAAGTATGAATTCAGGAACTTTCCGTTCGAGTTCCATAATGGTGGCACTTGGCAAATGGTGAATGGTTTTTATGGTATAGCCGCTTACCATCACAATGCTGAAATTTCAGAAGAAATACTCGCAAATATTGAAAGTTTGAACAGTGAGGAAAACTATGGCTTTTATGAAAACTTCAACACAGAAACTATTGCCGTAAACGGTGTTGAAAAGTGTACATGGAGCGCCGCAGGACAAATCTTGGTGGCGCAATATCTAAACGGAAAAAAATTATTGGTTTGAAAAGAAAAAAAGAAATAGACGTGATTTGTGTAGGTGAGGCCCTGATAGATTTCATTGGCCACCAACCTGGAGTTCTTATTAACCATACCCGGGATTATCACAGGTATCTTGGAGGTTCGCCTACCAACGTAGCGATGAACCTTGCTAGGCTGGGATTGCAACCAGCAATGGTAGCAACCGTGGGAAATGATGGTTTTGGAGAATATATTCTCCATCGCCTGGAAGAAGTACATATAGATACCAACCACTTGCGCCGTATTGATGAGGAACCTACCAGTACGGTCTTTGTATCAAGATCTTCGGCCACGCCAGATTTTATTCCATATAGGGCGGCAGACTGCAATATTTTAGCTTCGCAACTTCCTTCAGATTTGATCGCGAAGGCCTCTATATTCCACACTACTTGCTTCGCACTTAGCAAAAACCCAGCAAGGGACGTTATTTTGGCAAAGGCCAAGGAAGCAAGTGAAGCAGGTTGTAAGTTGAGTATTGATGTAAATTACGCCCAGAAAATTTGGCCAGACCGTAAGGAGGCAGCGAAAACACTTCGGGAGTATTGTGGTTACAACCCACTTATTAAGGTGAGCGAGGACGATATGGAGCGGTATTTTAACAAAACGCTTTCTGAAAAAGAAATTTTTGACTACTTCCACGGTTTTGGAGCAGACCTCATTTGCCTTACCTTGGGAAAGAATGGTGTAAAACTTTCACAAAAAAGCAAACCTACCATACACCTTCCAGCAGTTAAGATAAACGAGGTCATGGATGCCACTGGAGCGGGTGATGCCTTTTGGAGCGGATTTTTATATGCCTACGTTAGCAAACTCCCGTTGGAGAAAGCCTTAGAAATAGCATTGAGACTGGCGGCACTTAAACTTCAGAATGTTGGTAGGTTGCCTAATAATATCAATGTAATTTCAGACCTTCTGAAAGAGGAAATTTAATAGAGTACCACTCATTTGCGACGGACATAATGCGATATCAATATTAAACTCATCTATATCTCACAAAATGCATTCATATCTTAAGGAAAATAAACTGTTTACTTTTCTATGGTACAGTAACCATCCAATAAGATAACGCTCCTGAGCATATCCCAAACTGTTTCATGCCTTTCTTTTGGCGAAAACCGAAATACAGTCACAGATTTTTTTTCCTTCGGACAATAATATTGTTCCAATTCCAGATGTAGCGTCATCATTTTTTGGCTTCGGAACCTATCGTAGGTCTTTACCTTGCCTATGTAGTGTGTGCTATTGTTTTGCGTAGCTTGTTTTAATAACAGTACATTCGTGGGCGAAACATTGGGATCTTCTTTTTGGACTAGCTCCACCTGCATCAATCCGTCGAAATACTGTTGTAGGTAGGCTTCAAGATCCAAGGCCGATAGCGGCTGTTGGGCCGATACATGCCAAGCAAATGCATAGCTCCACAAGGCTTCACTTTCAACATCGCTCCAACCTGGAGGGAAAACCGCTTCCTCAAAACCTTGTAGGGGTAATTCCTGTGCGAAGGACAGCGGTATGGTGAAAAATTCATTTTTCCAATCTGCTGGAGTATTTAGGAGTTTTGGATATGGGGTTGCTTCTTGCGAGAATGTAACTGTAGTTGCTAGCAGTACAAGAGTGGTAATTAGTTGCTTCATAGGGTGTTTGCTTTAAACTGTAAAGTTACATCAAACGCAATAGCTTCAGATATGGCATGCTCTTTAATTTTATTGTTGTGGACAATGCCCCAACGGGTTCGGTCTATCTTAAACTGGGTTGTAAGCTGTTGGATCTCGGGATGGGCGGTTCCCCAAAACTCGATGGATTTCGTAACATCCTTGATGGTAAGATCTGCCAGGAATTTATGCTTATTGTTTTCAGTAAAATACTCTACCGAGGTTATCTTCAAATAACAAACGGGATATCGACTTACGTCGAAAAAGTCCTCATTCCGTAAATGGTCTACGGGGCCTACTCCCTTGTCACGGTATTCTGGATTGGTGATGGTGGTCATATCTATGGTGAACTGCCCTCCGGTAATGTTTCCATTAGTAGTATAGAGTTCGCCTTCTTTAAATTGAACTGTCCCCTTGTGTTCGCTCATTAAAAAGGTGTAGGAGCCAAGCCACTGTATCGTGGAGCTTTCAGGTTGTAAACTGTACGTTTTTTGCGATTGTCCTATTGCGGTCAAGCTGGTAAGGATGATGAATGTAAATAGTAGTTGTTGCATAATATGATTCTTTTATTTTCAGCTAAACTACCCGCATACCGTTTTAAAAGTGTCAAAAGAATGTAAAAGAAGTGTCAACGCCTGTGAAATCTTCCTAAAATGCTTGTTATTTGTATTATGAAACTGAAATGGATCCCATATTTGCTGGTAGCGATAGTGCTTTGTTGTGTCTCGTGTACCAAAACAGAAGAAACTATTTCAGAAAAAACCGCTAAAGTGGGCATCCGTTCCGTAGGCAACCAGCTGTTGAAAGTGCAGAACGACACTGCTTCCCTGGTGCTACCTGTTGTACGGCAGTCGAAGAATGTATACAAACTTTCCTTTGAAAACTCTCTGTCGTTCGATCCGGCAGATTTGAACGCTATCGTTTCTAATGTATTCAATAAAACACCACTCCCAAAGGCGTATGTGGCCGAAGTACTGCTCTGCGAAACCCAGGAAGTAGCTTATAGTTTTCAGATCATAGGAAAGGCAGAAGAAAATTTAATACCCTGTGGCGGAAGGATACTACCTGAAGATTGTTACACCATACAATTTACTTTTGCTGAAGATGATACCGCTCCCAAGCAGGACACTACCCTGTTCTATAGTTTGGTGTTCCTGGTCTTGGCTTTTCTGGCCTTTGTGTTCTATAGCCGTTACACCGCATATCACACGGAATTAAAAAATAAAAAGGCGACCAATTTGGGGAGTTTCAGTTTTTACCCTGAACAGAACAAATTGGTAAAGGCCGCACAGGAAATAAGCCTTACCCAAAAGGAATGTGAGTTGCTGGCTATTTTTGTGGCACACATCAACCAAGTTGTAAAACGGGAAGAACTCACCAAACGGGTCTGGGAGGACAATGGAGTGATCGTGGGACGCAGTTTGGACACCTACATTTCCAAACTTCGTAAAAAACTGAAGGACGATGCCTCTATAAAGATAACCAACGTGCACGGAGTAGGGTACAAGCTGGAGATTGAACGGTAACCAATTACTTTTCTGGTAATTTGGTGATTTCCCCTAATCCTTGCCATACGGTATGTGTGATTGGCTGCGGAGACATTCTGAAAATAAGGATGCTTTGTTTTGCTTCGGCGTTAAGGTGTTGTTCGCCAAGTATGTTTACGGTAATTACGTTGCCGGTGTGGAATCCATCAAAAAACTTCATCTTGCCTCTAAACTGAAATGGTGTACTATTTCCAGTTTCATTTGAAAACAATACGATAGGTTCAGGAAACTGCGTTGCCCAGTGGTTGGGGTGCATCAACCCATCGAAATAGGCTTCTAGGTTATATTCAAGTTCTTGTAACGATAAAAGATTGGTAGTGTCTATTTTCCAAGCCATTACGAGACTCCAATAATGTTCGTTTTCTGCTGAAGACCAGCCCGGGGAGAACCGTAGCTCCTCAAAGCCTTCAAGGTGTAGTTTAGGTGCCCATTCAATTGGGAATACTATAATTTCCTTGCCCCAGTCATCACCAGCTTTTAAAATTGCGCGGCTTTCGGTTTCTTGTCCCAACACCCCAGTGATACAGAAGTTAGAAGCTATAAAAAGAGCAAAGAGTGTAGCGATTGGTTTCATAACTATAGTTTCAGTAAAACTATACAATCTAGCAGCACCCAGAATGTAAAAACTGTAAAATAAATGTAAAAATTCCAGCACAACAGTCTAGATAAAATAATCTTACACACCTCACACCTCACACCTCACACCTCACACCTCACACCTCACACCTCACACCTCACACCTCACACCTCACACCTCACACCTACCATCTTTCATTCTCCAAAAACCACCACTATTGTGTATCTTTGAAGAAACAACCACTACCGTTATGAAAAAACTCACCTACCTAGTCGTTTTCGCACTATTGACAGTTGCTTGTAAAACCGACAAAGAGAACCCATCCACTGCCAAGCAGGAACCCGTAGTCTTCGATGGAATTGACCCATCCATCAAACCCGGGGACGACTTTTTTCACCATGTAAACAAGACCTGGTACGATAATGCCGTGATCGCCGAAGACCAAGTAGGAGTAGGGGCGTACCGCTTTTTGAACATCCCGCAGCAAGAGCTGTTGCAGGATATCTTGGAAGAGTTTTCGGCCAAGGAATACCCAAAGGGAAGTGTGGAGCAAATGGTGGGAGATTTCTATGCTTCGGGGATGGATACCGTTAGCATTAATAACAGGGGCATCGCACCCATACAACCACTCTTAAATACTATTGATGCTATTTCCAACAAAAAAGAACTGTTACAATACGTTGCCAATCAATTAAAAACGGGCGATTTTTCTATGATGGGACCCCATATTTCAGCCGATCAGAAAAATAGCTCGGTAAACATCCTGCACCTATCACAAACCGGCTTGGGCCTCCCGGACAGGGACTATTATTTTGTGGAAGACCCTTCAGTAAAAAAGATACAAGATGCTTACAAAAAATATTTGACCACCTTATTTGAATTGGTGGATGAACCCAATCCGGCAAAGAAAGCCGAGACCGTGTACAATCTTGAAAAACAACTGGCAGCCTCGCATAAAACACGTGTGGAGCGCAGGGTAATTAAAGAAAACTACCACAAAATGGCGGTGGCAGATTTGGAGAAATCACACCCAAATATCGGTTGGGGAACATTATTTGAGACAGTAGGGGTCAACGTGGACTCGGTAGATGTGAAGCAGCCTGCGTATTATGATACGCTGGATGAACTGCTCGCTTCGGTACCGCTGGCAGATTGGAAAACCTATGTAAAGGCAAATACCCTGAGTTCGCACGATACTATGTTGGGCAAGGCGTTCAACGATGCTTCTTTTGCGTACACCCAAGTACTCACGGGGCAGGCAGAGCAACAACCCAGATCGTTACAAATGGTTCGCCGTGTAGATAACCAGATAGGCTTTGCATTGGGGCAAGTGTATGTAAAGCGTTACTTTAACGAGGATGCCAAGCAACGGGCATTGGACTTGGTGAACAACTTTCAGAAAACATTGGAAAAACGTATCGAGAATCTAGATTGGATGGGCGATAGCACTAAGACAAAAGCCAAGGAAAAACTCTTTGCCATTAAAAAGAAAATAGGCTACCCAGATGTTTGGAGAACCTACGATGTAACCATAGACCGTGATAAATTCTTTGAAAACGTGGTGGCATTGCGCCAAAACGATTTTGAATACGAACTTGCAAAACTGGGCAAGGCACCCAATCGCGACGAGTGGCACACCACACCGTCTACGGTAACGGCTTATTACAATCCGTCGCTCAATGAAATTGTATTTCCTGCCGGAATACTCCAAGCACCGTATTTCGACCTGCATGCCGATGATGCTGTAAATTACGGGGGAATAGGCATGGTAATTGGCCACGAGTTTACCCACGCTTTCGACGATCAGGGTGCGCAATACGATAAAAACGGAAATGTAACCAATTGGTGGACCGAGGAGGATTACAAAAAATTTGAGGCAAAGACCCAGCAAATCGTGGACCAATACAGCAATTTTACGGTATTGGACAGCATACACTTAAAAGGAGCATTGACCGTTGGGGAAAACACGGCGGACAATGGCGGAATTGCCATAGCCTACGACGCCTTTAAAATGACCGAACAAGGCCGGGACACCACAAAAATAGGAGGCTACACCCCGGACCAACGTTTCTTTTTATCCATTGCCCGTATCTGGCGCGTTAAGACCCGTGACGAGTATTTGCGTAATTACGTAGCTACCGACCCGCATTCGCCACCCCAATGGCGTGTAAACGGTCCCTTGATGAACTTTACCCCATGGTACGAAGCCTTTAACGTACAGCCCGGTGAGGCCAACTACAAAACCGAGGAAGAGCGCATTAAAATCTGGTAGTTTTATAAAAACTATTTTGTAATGTTGAGTGGTGTTTCAAGTGGAAAAACCACTAGTGCGATAGATTGTGAGTTTTAACTCATTTGATACATTTAATGTCACATTTGCTTTTTGTGGGTATTGGTAAACATAATTAAATGCAAATTTTTTTTTGAATATGTCTTTTCTTAGTAATTTCAAGCAAAAATGTAAACTACTTGAAATATGGCAAAGAAAAAGAACAACAAAGACACACAGAAAATAAATGATCTAGAGCAGTACAGGGTGGATAGCGATGAAAAAGTGATGACTACCAACCAAGGGTTAAAGGTAAATGACACCAATAATTCATTAAAATCTGGAGAACGGGGCGCTACACTGCTTGAAGATTTCCTCCTACGGGAAAAAATCACGCATTTTGACCATGAGCGTATTCCAGAAAGGATTGTTCACGCAAGGGGAAGTGGCGCCCATGGCTTTTTTGAACTATACGAGAGCATCGAAAAGTATAGCAAAGCAGGCATTTTTACAGACACCGAACGAAAAACCCCTGTGTTTGTTAGGTTTTCTACTGTAGCAGGCTCTAAAGGATCACCAGATTTGGCGCGTGACGTACGCGGATTTGCCGTAAAATTTTATACTGAGGAAGGAACTTGGGATTTGGTGGGCAACAATATGCCTATCTTTTTTATTCAAGATGCCATGAAATTCCCAGATTTGATCCATTCGGTGAAGCCTGAGCCCAATAATGAGATCCCACAGGCTGCCTCGGCGCACGATACATTCTATGATTTTGTTTCCAGGACCACCGAAACATTGCACAACCACATTTGGGCCATGAGTGACCGTGCCATCCCCCGTAGTTTACGTATGATGGAAGGGTTTGGCATACATACCTTTAGGTTGATCAATAAAAAAGGGGAATCACATTTTGTAAAATTTCATTGGAAGCCTACGTTGGGGGTACATTCGGTAACCTGGGAAGAGGCAGTTAAGATAAATGGTGCCGATGCAGATTTCCACCGCCGTGATCTTTGGGATGCCATTGAGGCCGGGCAATTCCCAGAATGGGAGTTGGGCATACAGGTAGTTCCAGAAAAAGATGAACACAAATACGAGTTTGACCTATTGGATCCCACAAAATTAATCCCCGAAGAAATGGTGCCCGTACAGATCATTGGGAAAATGACGCTCAACAGGAATCCTGATAACTTTTTTGCAGAAACCGAACAGGTTGCCTTCCTGCCTGGCCATATAGTCCCAGGAATAGATTTTACCAACGACCCCCTATTGCAGGGGCGATTGTTCTCGTACCGCGATACACAACTATCGAGGTTGGGCACACCAAACTTTCACCAAATACCCATAAACAAGCCTATTGTCCCCGTACACAATAACCAGCGCGACGGACATATGCAAATGGATATCCCAGAGGGTCGCGGCGCTTATTTCCCAAATTCGTTGATGGGTAGTTGTCCGCACCTGGCAAAAATGGCCGATGGCGGGTTCACACATTACGAAGAGCGAATTGACGCAAAAAAGATTAGGGCCCGAAGCGAGAGTTTTAATGACCATTTTTCACAACCAGCCCTTTTTTACCGCAGCCTGTCAGATTGGGAACAAGAACATGTGGCTGGAGCCTATTCTTTTGAACTTGGAAAATGCAAGGTACAGGATATAAAAGAGCGTATGCTGTACATGATTTCACAAATTGATAGTGACCTTGCCAAAATAGTAGCTGAAAATATAGGGCTCAAGGTGCCAAAAATTGTAGAAAAGCCCATAAACCAAGCTATTGGGGCAGACGCTTCCAAAAAAGAACAACAGCCCGGTAATAAGAAGAATTACCTAGAGGAGGATCCGGCACTTAGCCAGGCCAATACCAAATTTGATAGTATTGCCACAAGGCAAATTGCTTGTTTGGTTGCAGACGAATTTGATATGAGTGCTTTCAAAAAAATGAAAAAGGCACTTGAGAAGGAAAATGCTATGGTAAAACTTATAGCACCTCATGGTGGTACAGTTACGTGTGATGAAGGTATGGATCATGAGGTTGATGCCGCCATTTCGACCACTGAAAGCGTTTTGTTTGATGCTGTGTATGTTCCAGGTGGCGAAAAAGCTGTAATGCAACTCAAGAAAGAGGGAAAGTATATCAAGTTTATCAATGAGGCTTTTAAGCATTGTAAAGCCATTGCTGTAGATGGTGCGGGGGAACAACTGTTGGATGCAAGCTTTGTAAAAGACCACAAAGATGATGCGGCCATCCATATAAGTGCGTCCCCAAATAATTTTATTGAAAGCATCTCCCAGCACCGCAACTGGGATAGGAGGGAAGTGGCTATGCAGGTTCCCGTATAATACAATGTACAAACCCTTCAACAAAAACATCTGTTTTAACTGGACCAAAAGATGAAGGGTTTGTATTTTTAATTTAAAATTTTCATAAACATTTTTAATATTTCAAACTTCATAAGTATATTACACTACTTATTTTATAACTATCAATGGCAAAATCAAATCAATCCTACAACAAATCTGAAAAAGAGAAGAAACGCCTAGAAAAGCGTGAAGCAAAGAAAAAGAAAAAAGAAGCCCGTAAGCTGGACAAGGAAATGCTGGAAAAGAGCGGTATAGACCTCGTATATGTAGACCATATGGGGAACCTGGTAGATACCCCGCCGGACCCTTCAGAAAAAGAGGAGATAGAGGCAGAGGATATTGTTGTGGGTGTGCCCAAGACCCCGGAGGGCGAAAAAGAAGAATTTGACCCCACCCGTACGGGCACGGTCGATTATTTTGACCATTCCAAAGGCTTCGGATTTATCATCGATGCCGAGAACAACGAAAAATACTTTACACACATAAGCGGCCACCTGGACGAGATCACCGAAGGCAATCGAGTATCCTTTGAACTTGAAAAGGGACAACGCGGGATGAATGCTGTGAAAGTGCAGTTAGCCTAAAAGAATATCTCTTCCCGAGCCAATTAGTTAATTCTGGTACATTATTTAAATATATAATTTACTAGATAAATGTAATATAACCTTCTGCGTTATAGCCTGTCCCGATTTTTTCTATTGGGATGACTCTGCTTAGGTGAAAGCGGTTCGTACAAACATTCTTCTTTTATTTTTTTACTTACCTATGATTACTTTAAAAAAGTGCAAGATTAAATACTTTATCCGAGCTTAATTCTATTTGACATAATATTAATGCACTCAACAAAAAAATAGTAAACAGATCAACCAAATGGAGTAACGGCTAAGAAATTTAAAGCGCTGGAAGAATCAATGGTAATTTTTTAACGGTTACGGCAAATCTTACCGTAATTCTCCTAAAAAACTTTTCCAGCACAATTGTTTAGAATAAACGAGCATTTCAATTAAGAACAAAATATGCTTTGTATCGGCTGGCTAAATTCTACTGAATATGAAATTATATCAAAAATAAATTAAAAGGAAAATCTATCAATTAAGCACAAGTTGCGCGGCAATTTTACATAACGGCTAATTATAGCTTACGAATATAGTCGTAAAACGGCTGTTACATAAATGCTGACGATATAGACCTAAAGGCGCTATATCTGCATTTATATAAAATAGAACTGAAAAAGTTCTATTCGCCGTTTTAAATTTCAGAAATGTACTATAATCTATATTATGTAAAATAGAATAAATGGAACTTACTAAAGTATCTATAGCTACAACAATTAGCATTTTAAACTAGCACCACTACTCTTAGTTGTAGTTAGTAATTTTATGGGGTTTTGGACAGGCGTTCGTCTATACGTTCTAACAATCCTATTGCGTGATCGTTATAAGCCGATAGAAATGTGTGCAGGTTTTTATATACCAGTACATAATGTAACGAGGCGCGGTTTCGGTAATCATCACTCAGGAAATACGCAATGACATCATCAGAGAGTTTTTGTGAAAGTAAATCGGCCATCCATTCCTTATTATTTTTAAAATAGCCAAGATTCTCATCTATATCTTTATTGATACGCTCTTGGGCCTGCATGATCAAATCATCAAATGCTGCGTGGGTGGTAATTATGGTACTTACCAGACTGTCCGTCATGGTACGGTCGTTACTGGCATAGTTTTTTAGTTCGTTATAGCCTTTATTTTGTAATTGGAGCGGACGGTGGGTTGTGATCAACGAAAACGCCAAAGGGGTCGTCATTAACTGTTGCTTGGTCATCGTGTCACTAAGCACCAAATGGAATGCCTCTTTCTTTTGTTCCAACAACCGGAGGTTTATGCCTATTACCGTGGTGTCCGTCACCAGATCAGTCCTATAGTTGTGTAGATAGGTAGCTAAGCGGTCTGCTTCTTTCTTATCTTCATTCCAATTATTGATGCCCACAGCTATTAGGATCCCTAGTACTACCAGTACAATTTCGCCTATGGCATAGAGTATATAATTGCCAAAGCGTTTTCCACTTATCGAGCCCATACGCATTTTTGAGAACAGTTTCATACCTCTAATATACTCGTTTTTTTAAACGCATCACCATTTGGGGCTGTACTACCCGTATTATTGGCTACTTTTGCAACTTGAAAATCAGCCACGCCACTTCCCAAATAGAATTTGTTGCCCTCATGGCGGCATTGATGTCGGTAACTGCACTGTCCATAGATGCACTCCTCCCGGCATTGGACATTATTGGAGCCGCGATACACACCCAATCTCCAGCCGATAACCAATTGCTTATTACCATGATGTTCTTGGGCTTAGGTATTGGTCCGTTGCTATTTGGTCCACTCTCGGACACCTTGGGCAGAAAACCCTCGGTATATATGGGTTTTGCAGTGTTTATTGCCGCTAGCTTTATCTGTATCTATGCCGAAAGCGTATGGGTAATGGTGCTGGGAAGGATGCTACAGGGCTTTGGTCTCTCCGCCCCCCGGACGGTATGTATTGCCATTATTCGGGATACCTACGAGGGCGATTACATGGCGCGTATTATGTCCTTTGTAACCGTAGTGTTCCTGCTCATCCCCATTATTGCACCCGCAATGGGACAATTTATACTCGACCATTATAACTGGCAAGGGATTTTTTATGTACAAGTGGTCATCAGTATTTTGGTGGCGTTGTGGTTCTGGCTCCGTCAAGCGGAAACATTAACCGTTGCTAACCGTATACCCTTTTCCACATCCCGAATTATCAATGGATTTAAAGAAACGGTTCGCTATGAGACCACCATGGGTTATACCTTTATTTCGGGCTTTGTGGTGGGTTCGTTCTTGGTATATTTAAGTGCCTCCCAAGAGATTTTCCAGAACCAATATAACCTAGAAGCCGAATTTCCCTATATTTTTGCAGGTCTTGCCGTTGCCATAGGTGTCGCCATTTTCCTGAATGGAACGTTGGTAGTACGCTTTGGTATGGAAAAAATGGTAACTACCTCCCTCCTAGGGTTTTTTTTGGTGTCGGTATTGTACCTTCTTTTCTTCTTCAATGTTGAACAGCCTAATATCTATATATTGCTGGGGTTCTTTGCTTTTCAGTTTTTTTGTATTGGTTTTCTCTTCGGAAATTTACGCGCATTGGCCATGCAACCCGTGGGACACATCGCAGGTATAGCCGCCGCAATTACAGGGTTGATATCTACCTTGATGGCAGTACCCATAAGCATTTTTATAGGAAGATTTGTAGTAGAGGGCACTCTTCCCCTATTTATTGGCTTTTCGGTATGCAGTGCTATCTCATTGGGGATTCTTTGGTACGTAAAAAAAAATAGGGCGACTATCGTGAAATAATCGCCCTGCTTAGATTTCTATGCTGAAAATCTATAGTGCTTCTACACCCGCTTTTGCAACAGTATGGTCATTATCCACGGTACTGCCACTAACGCCTATTGCGCCAATGATAGCTCCATCGTTGTTCTTCAATGGGATCCCACCGGGAAAGGTGATCAGTCCACCGTTTGAATGTTCAATGTTGTAGAGTGATTCCCCTGGTTGACTGAGTTTTCCTATCTCACCAGTTGGCATATCGAAATAACGGGCTGTCTTCGCTTTTTTTAGAGCAATATCCGCACTGCCCAGCCAAGCACCGTCCATTCGGGCAAATGCCACTGGATTGGCACCACCATCCACTACCGAAATGTTCATTTTAAGACCCATTTCAACAGCTTTTTTCTTTGCGTTTTCTATAACTTTTTCAGCTTCTTTTAATGTAATATCCATAGTATTCGTTTTTGTTACCGTATAGTTTACGGTATTATTAATTTTTAAGATTACCTCTCTAGCTATTCAATATGTTGATAGCCTTCGCATTTACAAACTCCTTGATACCAAAGCCTCCATGCTCACGACCATAACCAGATTTCTTTACGCCTCCAAAAGGCATATTGGGTTGCGCAAGCCCAAAACTATTTATAAACACCATTCCTGTATCAAAATGGCTTTTAGCAAATTGTACAGCTCTATCTTCATCTTTACTAAAAATGCCCCCGCCCAATCCAAAACGGCTATCGTTGGCAATTCGCATTGCATCTTCATCATCCTTCGCTTTGATCAAGCTGGCCACAGGACCGAACAACTCATCGTCATATGCCGGTTGTCCAGGCTTTACATTTCCTAAAACCGTTGCTGGATAGTAAAATCCCTTTTCATCGGGGAGCTTCCCTCCTACTAGAATTTCAGCTCCTTTATCCACACTCTCGGTTACTTGGTCATGTAGCTTTTTCTGTAGATCCTCTCTAACCATAGGTCCCATAGCGGTGTCACGGTTTGTAGGGTCTCCATAGGCTATATCCTTCATTCCGGCTACAAACTTTTTCTTAAAGTCCTCGTATACCTTTTCAACAACAATAAAGCGTTTTGCGGCCACACAGGTTTCACCATTATTATAAATCCTTCCCTGTACGCAAGTTTCAGCAGCCATATCTATATCGGCATCCTTTAAGACCAAATAGGCATCATTACTACCTAGTTCCAATACCGTTTTTTTAGCGTGCTTTGCAGCTTCTTGTGCTACAACGGTACCAGAGGTTACGCTACCAGTAAAGGTGACCCCACGTACGTGGTCGTTTGCAATTACATCGTTGGACTGTTGGTTTGTAATAATGAGTACTTTGAACAATCCCTTGGGCAGTCCTGCATCTTCCATTATTTCCTGTAGCAACAATGCTGAGCCTGTGCAGCTTTCGGCGTGTTTCAATAATACACCATTTCCTGCCATTAAGCTGGCAATAGCAAACCGTACTGCTTGGTAACTGGGAAAGTTCCAAGGTTGAATTCCGTATACAATCCCAATGGGCTGAAAGGTAATGATCCCCTTTCCACCTTCTGGCAGTTCCCGCTCTATATCTTGCAGTTCTTCAGCACCTGTTTTAGCCGTGTAATCGCAAATCCCTGCGCATAACTTCACTTCCTGAAAACCTTGCTTCACTACCTTTCCCATCTCTTGGGTCATTAGTTTTGCAAACTCCTCACGACGTTCCATAAGTCCCTCGCCTATTTTTTTTAGTATTTCACCCCGTTCTTTTAAGGACTTCTTTTTCCATTGGGTAAATGCTTTGTGACAAGCATCTATGGCATCGTTTATTTCGCCATCACGCATATAGGTGTATTCTTTTATAACTTCTTCGGTGGCGGGGTTTATAGTTCTATAACCGCCCATTATTTCTCTGTTTTTCATAGTGATTTTTTTATTGAAATTTAATTTTAAGTATTTGGAATCAATTCTCTGGTTTCGGCTTCGTAGTCCAAGTATCCCTCCTTACCTTGGGTATAGAATGTATCCTTGTCCCAGCCACTTAGGTCTGCTTCTTCTCTAAAGCGACCTACCAAATCTGGATTGGAGACATATAGTTTTGCAAACGCAACAAGATCTGCATCTCCGTCCCGTATTACTTTATTCCCGGTAGATTGTGTGAACCCAGTGTTTATCATAAGGTTTCCTTTGTACATAGGCCTGTAGCGTTTGGCTATATCACTCACAGCGTGTGGTACATTGGTTACATCGGTAAAGGGTTCAGAAAGATGTATGTAGGCGAGATCATAATCATCGCTAAGTCTCTTGATGATATAATCGAAAGTCGGGATGGTATCCTCTACTACTTCCATCCCAAAGGTACCGTGCAAGGATGGATTGAACCGCGCCCCTATCTTATTTTCGGGGAGTACCTTTTTCATCTCATCGAGTACCTCAAAGAAAAAGCGGGCTCGGTTTTCAATGCTCCCACCGTATTCATCCTCACGTTTATTGCTAAAACTGCTGAAGAACTGGTGGAAAAGATATCCGTTTGAAGAATGAATCTCCACCCCATCGAAATTTGCTTCTACTGCATTTTTTGCGGCCTCAACAAATTCTTGTTTGGTGATTTCTATGTCTTCTTTGGTCATTGCCTTTGGGGTAACGGTTTTCTTTTGTCCCTCTGGTGTAAACACTTTTTCTTCAGGGTTTATCGCTGAAGGTGCCCAAGGTAATTCCCCATTGTGAAAATCTGGGTGTGAGATACGTCCCACATGCCAAAGCTGGATGAAGATACGTCCCCCAGCATCGTGAACAGATTGGGTAACTTTTTTCCAGCCTTCTATTTGGGCTTGGTTGTGAATTCCTGCCGTGTATATATACCCAACGGCTCGCTTTGAAACCTGAGCTCCTTCTGTAATGATAAGGCCAGCAGTGGCGCGCTGTGTA
Organism: Marinirhabdus gelatinilytica; assembly: GCF_003353425.1. Classification (GTDB taxonomy): domain Bacteria; phylum Bacteroidota; class Bacteroidia; order Flavobacteriales; family Flavobacteriaceae; genus Marinirhabdus; species Marinirhabdus gelatinilytica. Next base: position 28,443 of record NZ_QRAO01000003.1, on the reverse strand, counting down.
TAATAGGGTACGTGTAATTCTTCGGTAGGGGCTGCGTGTTCATTTTTTGCTCTACTCCTTGTCATTGGTGCCATTATAACCCGGTTAGGCAATTCCAAATCTCCTAGGTTTATAGGTTTGAGTAAAGGTTGTGCTTCTTTCATAGTTTTCCTTTTTTTGTTTCAATAAAGGTAGCCATCACAAATGTTAAATACTGTTGTAGTAAATAGGGCAAGAGGTTAAACATTGTTAAGTTTTAAACAAAAAAAGCAGTATCGCATTGCTGCAATACTGCTTTTTCCACAAGAGTAGGTATACTACTCTTCTGAAACGATCTTTACTTCGCCTTTGTTAGTAATCTCAAACTTCTCCTTTTTTATAACGCTCCTAAAATTTGAAGAGCGCCTGTAATTATCTTGGAAATCGGCGTGGGATTTTTGTTTTTGTCTTTCCATAACGACCCTGATTTTAAAATTTGGAAGTTAAAGCTATCGAAAAATCTTCAGTTAAAATTAATGGAATGTGTTAATTTTCAGAATTTTAACGTAATGGCATTGCATTTATCACTCTTCCTCCCTACTTGTTTCCCGTTCTTCGGTGTTTTCGTACTTGCGCTGCATCTTGTCCATGGCATCAGCTATTTTTTGCTTATTTTCTTTTGAAATCATATCGTTGTCTTTGTTTAGTTTTACTTCTCCATCGCCTTTTGCTTTCAGGTTCTCATTGCCTTGGGTAGTTCCTCCAAAATTGGACGACCTGCGGTAGCTTGATTGAAAGTCTGCGTGTTCTTTTGTCTTTTTCTCGTTACTCATAGTCTTAATTTTTAAAATTTCCATTGAAAGCAAATTCGCCCTGGGGCTTGCGTTCTCTTTTCACCTTGGTTTCTTCTTCCTGTAAGTCTTCCGGCAACGTCTCTGGATCGCCACCATAATAGCCAATAGCGATTCCTGTAGCTACATGGTAATTGCTCGGAAAATTGAACTCTTTTCCGGCCTTCTTAAAATCTATTCCTGCCATTTGGTGAATGGCAATGCCCATACTCGTGGCCTGTACGCTCACATTTCCCATAAACAATCCCAAATCGTGCAGGGCGTGGAAGTTTTCCTTTTCACCATTTTTCATATCTTTTTTGAACGCTCCCATCATCAATGCAGGAGCTCCTTCAACCCATCCTTGGTTGAAATCCACCAAACAGCTAAAAATCCTGTCGTAGGTTTCGGTGCCCTTAATACCCCATATAATTCGCCAAGGCTGTAAATTGTTGCTGCTGGGTGCCCAACGGCCTGCCTCCAATAGGACCTTAATATCCTTTTCGGCTATAGGTTTGTTGGCAAAGGCTCTCGGGCTCCAACGATTTTTGATAAGGGGGTGGATTTCAAATTCGGTTGGGGTCTGTTTTTCCTTCATAGTTCTCTTTTTTTGAAAAGTTACAATCTATACCTACCACACAAAAACAATTAAAGAACATTTAACTATTTGCAGAGTATTAACAAAACGCTATCATATTTTGGTGATACGAACTTGTATTTTTGCTGAAATTTCAACACTATGGTTTGGGGGATATTCATTGCTTTTGTATTGGTACTGTTGTTTTTGGACCTGGCGGTTTTTAATAAAGAAGCCCATGAGATAAAAACGAAGGAGGCTTCCATCTTCACGAGTATCTGGGTGAGCATTGCATTGCTCTTCTCGGGTGTCGTATATTGGCTGTTCTCCAGTGGACTGGTAGAAAATCCAACGAATCTCACGGCCAGCGATGCTACCCTAAAATACATTACGGGCTATTTAATTGAACTGTCCCTTAGTATTGACAATGTGTTTGTGATAGCCGTTATCTTCAGTTCCTTTGCCATTCCGGCCAAGTTTCAGCACAGGGTTTTATTCTGGGGAATATTGGGAGCCATCGTGTTCAGGGCATTGATGATACTTTTTGGGGTAGCGCTTATCAATAAATTCGATTGGATAATTTATGTGTTTGGCGTTTTCTTGCTCTACACAGCGTATAAAATGGCAACCTCCAGCGATACCGATTTCGACCCAAAAAATTCTAAGGTGTATCGATTTATCCGAAAAATATTCCCTGTTACCAATAAAATTGAAGGTGAAAATTTCTTCATAAGAAGAATGGGCATAAAAGCAGCCACTCCCCTTTTTATAGCATTGCTCATTATTGAGCTAACCGATATATTGTTTGCTCTGGACAGTATCCCAGCCATCCTTGCCATTACTGCAGATCCTTTTATAGTCTTCAGCTCCAATATCCTGGCAATTCTTGGACTCCGTTCTATGTACTTCTTGATCTCACGTATGCTGAAAAAATTCAGATACATCAATTACAGTCTGGTAGCTATCTTGAGTTTTGTGGGGATAAAAATGCTTATTTCCCACCATGTTGAAATTCCCGAATGGTTATCACTGGCCGTTATAGGCGTCTCTTTACTTGCCGGTATCCTTGCCTCCATTTACATCCCGGCCACCTCTGGGGAGGTACCCGCGGAGGATTTGCCAAAATAATATTAAAAGTTTGCCTTCCCCTCTTAGGAATTGTATCTTTAAAGTTGAATTAAAAACAGAAAGATCATGAACATTAACTTTGAATATAAAGACGTTTCAGCAAGCCAGCGCCTAGAAGCTATGGCAACCGAAAAATTGGAGAAATTGGAATCTAAATATACCTTCATCGTAAATACCGATGTATATTTCAAAAAAGAAAATACAACCAGTCCAGAAACTGGAATGATTTCGGAAGTACGAATCAATGTTCCTGGCACTACTCTATTTGCACAGGCCAACAATGGCTCTTTCGAGGCTTCCCTGGCAGAGGCCTGCAACGATGTTGCCAAGCAACTCCGTAAGAAGAAAGAAAAAATGCAAACCCATTAATAAAATAAATAATAACCGTTTTGAACACAGAAACAAATATGGGAGTACTCGCACGAGACGACAGAGAATTTACGTTAATTTATAGCCATAACTCCAGAGTGGGCAAACACGCACTAGCGTACCTCCAAGGAGTAAAGGATAAATTGAACGCTATAGATATTTCAAAAACAAAGATAAGTGACACCCAATGGGCCGAACTTGCCAAGGCGTTGGGCTGTAAAGTAGGCGACTTGGTAGATAAGCGATTGGTCAAGGTGGACGATACTTCAAATTTTGGAACAAACGACTGGATCAAGATTTTACAAAATAATGACGAGGTACTGTCGCACCCTATTGCCATTAAAGGTGATAAGACCAGGCAGATTGCTAACGGTCCCGATATCCTCAAGTTTTTTGGGGTAGATTCTGCAGGTCTCGAAAAAACATTCCACACCGAAGATCCCACCATTGAAAAAACGACCAATGGGGAAGGTTTTGTGGAGTAATCCCTTACATTTAGTACATAAAAAAAGAGCACTAATTTTCTAGTGCTCTTTTAATTTTTATACAATTATCTTTATTGTTTAATCCGGGCCAATGGTTGGATATCGGGGCGAATCTCTTTGTATTTTTCAAGCTGGATCCTTGTAAGGATATCGCCCATCTCGGCAGCCTCGTTTTGGCGTAGTGCCACCATCTTGTTCAGCATATCCTCTCCTTCGTTATTTTCTTTAATCTCTTGCTCACGAATTAAGTATTCTTCTACTTTCTTCCTGAAGAGCAATTCCTGTTTAGCCCTCAACCCAAGTGCATCTACATACTTATCGGTGATGGTTTTGGCCTTTTCTTGCATTTCATCACTGCTAATTTGAAGATGGGTATCTTGACCCATTGCCGAAAATGAAATAAATAAAACTAGTACTGCGAGTATATTTTTCATAACTTTTTATTTTTAATATAAGAAGTTATCTCATTAGAAAAAAGAGGTTTAGCACAGTTTAACTACAAATGTTAAGTAAGTTTTAAACTACTTTTATTCCTGAAACTTATAATAGCCACACTTTAAATAGGCGCCTTCTGGAAAAGTAACGGGATGGTCTATATCGTGTCCCGTTTTTAATTGTACCGAAAAATGCCGAGGTTGTTTTTTCAAGGCTTCTTTGTTGATCTTGAAAAAATCGGTTGCGGGAATCCTCGAACTACACGAAGCCAATACCAGCAAACCGCCACGAGCAGTCAATTTTTCTCCCAATTGTGCTAGTTGGGCATATTTTTTCTTGGCCACAGGAATTTCTTTTTGGCGTTTGGCAAAGCTTGGCGGATCTATCACCACAACATCAAATCGTTTTTGTTCGTGTATGAGTTGCTTCATTATCTCAAAGGCGTCCCCAACTAGCGTGGTGTGGTTACCACTCTGTTCGTTCAGGGTGCTGTTGGCTTTGGCCAGCTCTAAAGCCTGTTCGCTTATGTCCACACTTGTCACCTCCTTAGCACCTTTCGCCAAAGCGTGTACCGAGAATCCTCCTGCATAACTAAATACATCAAGGACACTTTTATTTATGCTCAAAACTCCTACCCTTTTTCTGTTGTCACGGTGGTCCAGAAAATAACCTGTTTTGTGTCCCTTTATCACATTTGCAGAAAAGTTAACGCCGTGTTCCTTGAAATAAACGGTCTCGCTGGGTAAGTTGCCATAGACCACGGTACCTTCAGTTAATAGAAAATTTTCATTATGCTGAAGCGTACGGCTTAATCGTAACACTGCGGTCTTGGTTTTGGAGATTTCTATCAGAAGCTTAAAAATGGTTTCCAAATACGGCAACCAAATAGCCGAATATAGTTTTACCACCAGCACTTCGGCATACACATCGGCAATCAATCCAGGGAAACCGTCGTTCTCACCAAAAAGAAGGCGGTAGCTATTGGTTTCGGTTTCCAATAGATCTACCCGCAACGCATACGCCCGATTAATTTTATTTCTGAAGAAAGCTTCGTCCAATCTTGCCCCACCGTCGTGATGCAGCATTTTTATCACTATTGGCGATTGGGCATCGTAAAGCCCCACTCCCATAGCCTTGTTTTTTGTATGGCTGAAAATCACAGCGATATCGCCAGATTTCCCTTCTTTGTTGATTTTTTCGACGCTTTCTGAAAAAATCCAGGGATGCCCACTGCGTACCGAACGCTCCCCTTTTGCGGTAAGTTTTACGGCAAGGGTTTGCGGTTGTATGGCAGGAAAAGTGCTATTGAACATTATATCTTTTTCTGAATGATGGCTACAGCGTCATTCATTGTGCGCAAGGTCTCCATATCCTCATTGGCAAACTCCACGTTAAACTCGTCTTCCACGTCCAGCACGATATCAACAAGATGTGCGGAGTTTATATTGAGCTCGCCTGTTAGGTCACTATCTGGGTCTATTTCGGATATAGGTATGTCTTCAGGGAGGTAGGTTGCCACTATGGGCTCCAGTTTGGTATAGATTTCTTCGGTTGTCATTCTTGGCATTAAATTTTTCTAAAGATAACACACGCATTTACATCCCCAAAGCCAAAACTCGCTTTTATCGCAGTATGTATAGTTGCCGGGATTTTCTCCCTCGGAATCTTTTCTGAAGCTACCATAGTTGCAATTTCAGGATGTAGGTCTTCACAATTTATATTCGGAAACACAAACCCTTCCTGCATTTGAAGAATGGTTGAAACAGCTTCCACACTACCGCTTGCTGCCAAGCAATGCCCCACCATCCCTTTTAAGGAATTGATATACGGGAAGTCTGCACCGCTTCGGTTTAATGCCCTACACCAATTCTCAATTTCTGTGGCATCTTTTATCGTTGCCGTTAAATGCCCATTGATATAATCTATTTCAGCTGCGGCAATTCCTGCATCTATCAGGGCATTTTTAATACAGCGCTGTACGGCCTCACTATTGGGCGCAGTCATACTGCCGCCGTCTCGTTGTCCGCCAGAATTTATATGCCCTCCAAGTACTTCGGCATACATAGTTGCACCCCGTTCTTGTGCGCTTTCCAAAGATTCTAAGAGTACTGCTCCTGCCCCACTACCTGGAACAAAGCCACTGGCGCTAGCGCTCATTGGGCGCGATGCCTTTTGTGGTTCGTGGTTGTGTTTGTAAGTGATTACTTTCATGGCATCAAAACCGCCCCAAAGATAGGGACCGTGGTCGCTGGTGCTTCCACAAAGCATTTGTGTGGCTTTTCCTTGCGCGATTCGCTCGTAGCCCAACAAAATTGCTTCAGTACCCGTTGCACAGGCCGAAGAGTTGGTAGTGACCAAGTTGGCCGCACCAGTTAATCCTCCCAAATATGCGCTAATACCGCTTGCCATGGTTTGTATTACCGTGGTACTTCCCAGCCTTCTTACATTTTGGTCGTCTACTTTGTAAATCGCCTCACGAAATTTATCTACCCCGCTTGTCCCAGTACCGAAAATAATGCCCAAATCCCAATTGGGCTCTTTTTCAGAGATTGCAATGTTTGCATCTTTTATAGCGTCCATCCCAGCAATTACACCGTAGAGAATCCCACTACTGTTAAAGTTTCGGAGTTGAAGGTCCGTAAGGTATTCGCGCTTTTTTTCTTCTGAAATTTCAGGCAGTCCACCCACTTGACAGGAAAATTTTAAATGCTCCAATTCTGTGAAGTGCTGGATGCCCGATTGTCCTTTTTTGATTGCTTCGGTAAACGCGGGAACCCCTACCCCATTTGGAGCGGCTATTCCTAATCCTGTAATGACGACTCGGTTTTTGATGATTTAATTGTTAGGTTAATCGATAAAATTATTTGTGGTGTTTAATTACTTATTTAATAGTAACAAAATTTAATTTTTAAGCTATAAGCCGTAAGCTTTATGCCTTAAACTTTAAACCTTTAGCATCCCACAGATACTCCCCTTTGCCACAAGCGCTCCTGTTTCGTTCAACATTTTTACACTACATTTCAGCTTGTGGAAGCGGAAATATTCTTTTTCGGAAATCACGGTCACGGTTTCGTTTGGGAATACCGGTTTGTAAAAATCCATTTGGTGGCTGCTAAGGGCGATCTTTGGTTCCGTTTCAGCAATTTCCGTTGCTTCTCCCAATAGATAAATGCCCAGACAGACCACACCAATCTGTGCCATACATTCAACCAAAATCACCCCTGGGGTGACTGGGTTGTTTTCAAAGTGGCCTTGGTAAAAATAGGAATCTTCGGTAAATGTATATTTTCCTTCTACGGTATTCTCAGAAATTGAAATAAGCTCATCTACAAACAGGAAGGGTTTGGTATAGGGTAGTTTTGTTAGTATCTGGTCTTGGTTCATTTTTCCTTGCTATCTAAGACTTTCCCCGCCATCGACCTTTAGGACCGTGCCGTTGATCCATTTTCCTTCTTCCTGGCACAATAACCAAACGGCATTGGCTACGTCTTCAGGCTGTGTCAAGCGTTTAAACGGGTTTCTTTTGGTTGCCATTTCTGCCAGTTTTTCACTTCCCGGAATCATTTTAAACGAGGGCGTTTGTGTGGTGCCCGCTTGTATACAGTTGGTCGTGATGCCCTTGGGGGCCAATTCTACTGCCATTTGCCTCATAAGTGCCTCCAGGGTTGCCTTGGCTGCCGATACTGCCCCGTAGCCTGGCCACACCTTAGTGTTCCCTTCGCTTGTAAAAGCAATATTCCGTACATTTTCTGAAAATTTACCGTGTTGCAAGAGCGTCCTTGTCCATTGCCACCAACTGGTTGCCATAGCGTGTAGGGTGATGTCCAGATCGGGTTTTGATAGTTGTTCAGCTTTGGTGTCCATTGGCTTGAGGCTTCCCTTGGCAATGCTATGAATGAGTACTGATATACTTTTGTCTTTAAGTTCACTTATGATTTCAGTACCGGTTTCTTCTTTCAGTGCATCCTTGTTGAAAGCTTTTACCGAAACCCCAACCGCTTCCATCTTCTTTATTTCTGTTTTAAATTTGGGGATATTGCTTTTTCTGTCGCGATGCACTATAACAATATCATATCCCGCTGAGGCCAGTTTATGTGCCGTTGCAAGGCCCAAGCCACTACTTCCTCCCAAAATGAGAACGGTATTGTTTTGTTTTTGCTGCATTAAAATTCTATTAAAATTCGTTGTGCGGAGAATCCGGGACCAAAACTTAGCATAAGGCCCAATTCTCCTTTTTTCGGTTTTTTATCCATAAAACGTTCCAGAACATAGAGCACGGTTGCGCTGCTCATATTTCCGTATAAGCGCAGCACTTCCTTTGTATCGTCGATATTTTTGCCAAGGCCACCAAACAAGTCCTCTACCGTTTGTACGATTTTCTTGCCGCCGGGATGGAAAATAAGATGGTCAACATCTTCAATGTTCTTTCCGTTTTTTTCTAAGAATGGGTAGATAATATCCGGAAAGTGATCTGCTATTTTCTGTGGAACTTCCTTGTCCAAAATCATCTGCAATCCTGTATTTACCATTTTAAAGCCCATCATATTTGTAGCATCGTAAAAATGGTACATCGCTTCATCTATAATCTTTGGTCCAGAAGTTTCTTTTTCCGAAGACAATAAAACACAGGCTGCTCCGTCCCCAAAAATGGCAGCGCTCACGATGTTCACCATAGAATAGTCGTTAAGCTGAAAAGTAGCGGTGGGCGACTCTAGAGCGATCACGGCTGCCCGTTTCCCAGGATTAGCTTTCAGGAAGTTCTTGGCATAGATAATGCCGCTCACTCCTGCAGCACAGCCCATTTCGGTTACGGGCAAACGCACTGTGTCTTGTCGCATTTCCAGCTCGTTGATGAGATAAGCATCTACCGAGGGGATCATTATCCCAGTGCAGCTTACGGTAATGATAAAATCTATATCAGTAGGCTTCCAATGGGCTTTCTCCAGTGCTTTTTGGAGTGACTGTTTCCCCAGTTTTTTTATTTCACGTACATAGATGTCGTTACGTTCTTCGAAGGACGTGTTCATAAACACTTCGTGGGCATCCATAATGCTGTAGCGACGATCTACACCTGCCCCCTCGAAAATTTTGAGCACTTTACGTTTAAAACGGTTTTCCTGTCCTTCCATCCAAGTTTCAACAAAGGGTAGTATCTCGCTGGTCTTGCGGGTGTAGTTGGGTAGCTGCTTGGCAACTGCGGTAATTGTAACGTTATTTTCTATTGTTTCTAAATTTTTTAAGTGGTTATAATTTGTGATACTGGCTTAACACCCCTATTTCCTCATTCCTGTTTTGTAATTCTTGTTTCGAACGATCCACTGCCATCTAAAGGCCCACTTCCAGTGGATTTTTGAGGTTCCCATTGCGATAGTTTCTGCTAGGGTCTCAAGCTCTTTCCGTTTAAATCCACGAGCTACGGAAACCAGTCCGTCGTGCTTGGCAATCTTACTTTTTATAAAGATACGGCTGAATAGCTTAAACAACCAAAAGGCAATGCGGCTTCGGTGTAAGTCGTTGACCACTACTCCAACTTTCGCTTGGCTTGAAAGCTTTTCAAGAATTGTTGTAATATCCTCATTTTTAAAATGATGTAGAAATAATGTGCATAATGCGATGTGGTAATGGGGAACTATGGGGCCTTCAGAAAAAATATTTTTTGTTTCAAATTTAATGTTCTGGAATGCTGTGGACCTTGATTGGGCTATCTTGATGATGTGTTCGTTGCCATCAACTCCTATAAGGTTGAAATTGTAATTGTTGTTAGCGCCAAACCTCGCGATATTCCTTAGCATTTCTCCGTCGCCGCAGCCTATATCTACAATTGTTATGCTTTCGTTTTTTGAAATTCCCTTAAGTAACTTTTCAACACCGTTAATGGTTACCTGTTGTCCTCCCAATAGCTTGTTCACTATTTTAAGGTCTATGAGCATTTGTTCCATTTCTGGACCCTTGAGCTCAAAGCTGTCGAGTATTTCTACCTGTTTGGAGCGATATTTTGGTGAAAATTGAATCATACAATAATGTCTCCGTGGGTTTTTGATACAACAAAAGGAACCATACTGGGGAACAATTTTGCAATACCGAAACTTGTCTTTGCCAAAGAGGGGCGCAATAGTATTTTTTGGATTAGCCTCCCTGTTCGTAACCTGCCAGAAAAAGTGTCTTTCCACAGGGTTGCATAGGCTACTTCCAATTTTTTTCTTTCTGTTAACGGGTGTTTTTCAAAAACTTCAGAAAGTATCTTGGCACTATGTACTGCCATTGCCATGCCGTTGCCGCACAGTGGGTGAATAAGACCTGCGGAGTCTCCCACCATAAATATGTGGTTTTCAACTGGCTTTTTGTTCTCAAACGAAATTTGACTTATGGTTAGCGGTTCATCAAAAAGGGATTTTGCATTGCTGAAGAATACATCCAATAACGGATTCTTGCTCATCACCTTTTGTTGAAACTCTTGGATACTCTTTACTTTTTTGAATGAAGAATAGGTAGTGAGATAACAAGCGTTCACTACACCGGTCTCTGTTTTTGAAAGGCCACAATAGCCTCCTTTAAAATTGTGTAGTGCCACAAGGTTATCCTCGAAATTATATTGATAATGACCCTTCACAGCCAGCCAAGGTGATTTTTTTTGGATGAACTTCCGTTCCAGCTGTTTGTCTAAGTTAGATCGTTTACCGAAGGCGCCAATAACATATCTCGCTGTGTGCTGGCTTCCTTCTTTCGTGGTAATGCTAAATCTATCCTCTTTAAAATCTATCTCGAGACACGTTTCAAATTGTATAGTAGCATGTTGTATTGCTTGCTCGTACAATAATTGTTCTAGGGCATAACGGCTTATCCCAAAACCTCCCATAGGAAGGTTTGACGTAATGCTTTTTCCGGTATGGGTAGAGATTTGTAATGTGTTTATTTCCTTTGCGCCATGCTCGATAGGATATACCCCCAATGATCTTAAATACGGCAATACTTCATTGGATACATACTCGCCGCATACCCTGTGGCGTGGGTACCTGTCTTTTTCAATAAGAAGGATTCGGTGGTTTTTGCCCATCGCAATGGTGGTGGCCAATCCAGCAAGTCCGCCTCCTATAATTGCAATATCGAAGTCATTTATTGTTTTCACGTCTCGAAATTAAAGTACGGGATAGTTTTGGACATAAAAAAATCCTGTGCTTATAATTAGACACAGGATTTTTTGAATTTATTCAAAAAGGTGATTATCCTTTGTTAGCCTCGTTTTCGGCATCTTGCACCATTTTTTCATTCGGTACAATTACCACATTTACACGTCTGTTCTGTGCTCTACCTTCAGCAGTACTATTGTCAGCCACGGGGCTTTGCTCACCATACCAGTTTGTGGTAAATCTGCTAGAGCTCAACCCTTTGGTATTGGTAAAATATGAGGTTACCGATTGTGCACGTTGCTTGGATAGCGTCATGTTATATTCGTCTGATCCGGTACTGTCTGTATGACCTACTACCAGTACATTGGTGTCTGGATATTCACGCAATACTCCCGTTAACTTATCCAATGTAGCTTGTGAGGCTGCGTTGATGTTATATTTGTTAGTATCGAAATACACTCCAGAATTTTCATCAAAAGTTACCACAATACCATCATCTACACGCTCTACCTGTGCACCAGGGATCTCGTTTTCAATTTCTTGGGCTTGTTTGTCCATCTGTCTACCAATAATGGCTCCTGCGGCTCCACCGGCTACACCACCAATTACGGCTCCTAGTTCACCATTCCCTCCTTTACCAATGTTGTTTCCTAGGACTGCACCTAGGATAGCACCACCGGCAGCACCTATCACGGCGCCTTTTTGTGAGTTGTTGGCATTTCTAGTGGCTTCACAGTTGGTAAAGAATACCAAGGTTGCAAGTGCTAGACTTACTATTGCTAATTTTCTATAGATTGTTTTCATGTGTTTATTCATTTATTTTAGAAAAATTCATACTTATTGTAAAAGGGCTCCCATCTACACTAACTGTTTGTTCCCATTGCATGTTGTTTTCGCTCAATTGCGTTAAGCGTAACCTGAAACCAACAGAATTGTCCTTATCGGGCTTCCCTAGTTTCATTGTTGGCTTTAACAAGAAATCGTAAAGACCAGTGGTTTCATCAACCTGCTGAATGGTGAAGATAAAATTTCTATCACCAGTTGGGCAGTTACCGTTATTTATAGTATATAACCCGCTATTGTTGTTAGGGATAAAACGCCAAGTACTACCTTCAAAACATTCTTTTGATGTATCGTTAAAGATAGTCACATTGTAGGTTCCTGCTTCGCTGTAACTAATGTTGTCCAGCGACCAATAGCCCTTGATTACTTTTTTTGATTCGATTACGGTTTTAGGCGTCCCACAAGAAAATGCAGTAACGGCCAAAACCATGAGTATGATGATTTTTTTCATTTGTTTAAGTTTGGTTATTTTAAGTGTTTAATTGGTTTGGTTGTGAAGTGTGTTTCTACTTTCTAAACAACCTTGATAGTAAAGATAGTACAAAGAGCACTATAAAAATCCAGAAGATGATCATTGCAATGTCTGTAGCACCTTCGGCAATGCCTCCAAAGCCAAATACTGCAGCGATTAATGCGATTACAAGAAAAATAATTATCCAGCGTACCATAATATATAAGTTTTAGTGATTAGTAATAGTACTAAGATACGGCAAACTTGGAGCGACCCATTACTGTTTGTGTGAAGTTTAACAGCAAATGTTAAAGGATTAATAAGCTATTAAATCTTCTAAAATGGCTTTAAACCGATGGTTGGGAAGGTATTGTTCCTCCAAACTAGCAGCAAAGGGTATGGGTGTTTCCATACTGGCTACACGCTGTACGGGAGCATCTAAATGCTCGAAGCAGTTTTCTGAAACCAGAGCGGAAATGTCACTGGCAATCCCCCCGAACAAACTATCCTCTTGTAAGATGATGAGTTTTCCAGTCTTTTTTACCGAAGCAAAAATAGTCTCAGAGTCCAGCGGGGCCAACGTCCTTAAATCCAAGACGTCTGCCGAGATATTCTTCATTTCCTCTAAGGTATCCAATGCCCAATGTACACCGGCACCATAGGTAACAATGGTTATATCTTCACCTTCCTTTAGTAATGATGCTTTTCCTATGGGGAGCGTATAATAATCTGTAGGTACTTCTTGGCGGATACTACGATATAATGCTTTGTGCTCGAAGAACAATACTGGATTTGGATCCTCGATGGCGGTTGCCAATAGTCCCTTGGCGTCGTATGGGAATGCAGGATACACCACCTTTAAGCCAGGGGTATGTGTAAACCAGGCCTCATTGGTCTGGCTATGGAACGGGCCTGCCCCTACTCCGGCTCCACAGGGCATCCGTATCACAACATCTGCTTTTTGGTTCCAGCGGTAATGGCTCTTTGCGAGATAATTTACAATTGGGTTGAAACCTGAAGTCACAAAATCTGCAAATTGCATTTCCATTATTGCTTTAAAGCCGTTGATGGAAAGTCCCATGGCTGCGGAAACTATGGCACTTTCGCAAATAGGTGTATTTCTCACCCTATCTTTACCAAACTGTTCTACAAAGCCTTCGGTTATTTTAAAAACACCGCCATACTCTGCAATGTCCTGCCCCATGATAACTGAATTATCATGTCGCTCCATACTCTGTCTCAGGCCTTGGGAAATAGCATCTACAAGACGCAGTTCTTCAGTTTTTGTATCTGATTTAACTTCCTGATAGTTAAAAGGTTCATAAACATCATTTAACTCTATACTTTCAGTTGAATTTATGGTTTCTTCATTAAAGGCTATTTCCAGGTTCTCGTTTATTTCGTTCTTTATTTCAGTGTAGAGTACCTCCTTTTTTGTTTCAGTAAGAATTCCTTCAGCAAGCAGATACTTTTCAAAATTCAATAGCGGGTCTCGTTCACCCCATTGATCCATCAATTCATCTGGAACATATTTGGTGCCACTGGCCTCCTCGTGCCCACGCATCCTAAAGGTTTTAAATTCCAATAGCACAGGGCGTGGGTTCTTACGCATATCTTCAACTAGAGCATTTACCTTACTGTATACCTCAAGGATGTTATTGCCTTCAATAATATGGCTTTCCATCCCGTAACCCTTGCCGCGATCGGCCAAATTTTTGCAGTGATACTGTTCGCTAGTTGGGGTCGAGAGGCCATAACCATTGTTCTCAATACAGAACAGCACGGGCAACTGCCATACCGAAGCTACGTTGAGTGCCTCGTGTATATCGCCTTCGCTGGTACCGCCCTCGCCTGTAAATACAGCGCAAACTTGGTTGTTCTCTTTCAATTTGTTTCCCAAGGCAATTCCATCGGCCACGCCAAACTGTGGCCCTAGGTGGGAGATCATCCCAACGATTTTGTATTCCTGTGTCCCAAAATGGAAGCTACGGTCCCGACCTTTCGTAAAACCGTTTGCCTTGCCCTGCCATTGTGAAAATAAACGGTGTAGCGGAATGTCACGTCCAGTAAACACCCCGAGATTACGGTGCATGGGCAAAATATATTCGTCTTTTTCCAGTACTGAGGTAATCCCAACCGAAATAGCTTCTTGCCCTATCCCACTGAACCACTTGGAAATTTTCCCCTGCCGCAACAATATGAGCATCTTCTCCTCTATAAGTCTAGGTTTCAGCATACGGGTGTAGAGTGCTTCCAATTTTTCGTTGGAAATACCTTCACGGTTATAATCGAAATATATAGTTGTTTTGGTGTCCGTTTCCATGGGTGCTATTTGTTAGTTCAAATGTAGAAAATTTAAGTGGGAGCATATATGGAAGCCAATTTTTTTTTGAACTTACAAAAGAGCCGCTATTTTGGTATCTTTGCGGTATAAAATCTTTACTTATGAACAATATACCCAGTGTAGATTTAGCCGATTTCCTGAGCGACGACCCCAAGCGAAAGCAAAAATTTGTGGATGAGATAGGTACAGCTTACGAAGAAATAGGGTTTGTGTCCCTAAAAAATCATTTTTTAAGTGATGCTTTAGTGGAAGATCTTTACAAGGAAATAAAATCTTTTTTCGCACTCCCTGTTGAAACAAAGAAGAAGTATGAAATTGAAGGCCTGGGCGGGCAACGTGGGTACGTATCCTTTGGGAAGGAACACGCTAAGGGCAAGAAAGAAGGCGACCTCAAAGAGTTTTGGCACTTTGGGCAAGAACCCGATGAAGATGCAAATTTGATTGATGAATATCCTGAGAACGTTCAGGTTGAAGAGCTGCCAGAATTCAACAAAACAGGTATGGAGGCCTACCGGATGCTGGAAAAAACAGGAATTTACGTATTACGTGCCTTGGCATTGTACATTGGTGTGGACGAGCATTATTTTGACCATTGGGCCTCCAACGGGAATAGTATTTTACGCCCAATCCACTATCCACCCATTACCGAAGAACCAAAAGGCGCCGTGCGTGCAGGAGCCCATGGGGATATCAACTTGATCACCCTGTTAATGGGAGCCTCTACCGGTGGTTTGCAAGTATTGCGCAAAGATGGCGAGTGGATAGATGCCATCCCCGAGGAAGACGAATTGGTTATAAACGTGGGCGATATGCTGGAAAGGCACACCAACAATAAACTGCGCTCTACCATCCACCGTGTAGTAAACCCACCCAAGGACCAATGGGGGACCCCGCGCTACTCCATCCCCTTCTTTATGCACCCGCGAAGCGATATGGACTTAAGCTGTATGCCAGAATGTGTGGACAAAGAGCACCCAAAAGCGTATGAGGATATCACGGCAGGTGAATTTTTACACCAACGTTTGGTGGAAATCGGACTCATTAAAAAGTAAAATGGATTTACAGGACCAACTCAAAAACCTTTTTCCCGACCACGAACCTGAGGAAACACCTGAGACTAATGAAGAGCCCACGGTTTGGTTACAGGACGAGCCCCTGCTCTGCAAATATGAAAAGCGAAAAGGAAAACCTATTACCATAATTGATGGTTACAATGGCGCCCAGAGTGACTTTAAGCAACTTGCCAAGGAACTAAAGACCATGCTGGGTGTGGGCGGTAGCTTTAAGAACGAACAAATTATCATACAAGGCGACTACCGTAAACAAATTATGGCTTTTTTGGAAGAAAAAGGCTTTAAGACCAAGCGTGTTGGAGGCTGAAAGATAGTTGATTTTTGATTGCTGATTTTTAAATTGAAGCCAACCCCACAAACAATAAACTACAAACAATACATTAGACCATTGAAACCTCTCCCTCCCAGCGAACTTATCCTAAACGAATACGGTAGTATATACCATCTTGACTTAACCCCTGAACAAATGGCAACTACCATTATCACGGTGGGCGATCCGGACAGGGTGAGCGATGTTACCAATTATTTTGATAGTATCGAATGTACGGTACACAAACGAGAGTTTAAAACCCAAACAGGAACCTACAAGGGAAAACGCCTCACGGTGATTTCCACAGGGATCGGGACCGATAATATTGATATCGTCCTTAACGAACTGGATGCCTTGGCGAACATCGATTTAAATTCCCGAACGATCAGAGAAAACCACACAGAACTTACATTTGTACGTATTGGGACTTCGGGAGCCATCCAAGAAGGTATTCCCTTGGATAGTTTTTTGGTGTCTGAAAAAGCCATCGGATTTGACGGATTGCTTCATTATTACGGCAATACAGATTTTTTGGATCAAGATTTTTCCGAAGCCTTCAAAGAACACACAAATTGGAGCATCCACAAATCTTCACCTTATGTAGTTTCGGGAAATGATACATTGGTTTCCACGTTTGTTTCAGAAGGATTTCTGAAAGGGGTTACCGCCACGAACGTTGGTTTTTACGGTCCTCAGGGTAGGAAATTACGACTATCACTTCAGGATGGTGAACTCAATAACAAGTTACATTCGTTTGAATATAAAGGCCAAAACATAACCAATCTTGAAATGGAAACATCGGGAATTTATGGGTTGGCGAAACTTTTAGGCCACCGTGCCGTATCTTTGAATGCTATCTTGGCAAACAGGGCTACAGGAGATTTCAGTAAAAACCCGAAACAAACCATAGATAGCCTTATTGTTAAAACATTAGACCTTCTTGTAGATGAAAAAAATTAAAATAGGAGGTGTACCAGAGCATTTTAACCTTCCGTGGTACATCACGCTTAAAAACAAGGAATACCACGAGCACGACATCAACCTGCGGTGGATAGACTATCACGGCGGCACTGGACAGATGAATAAGGCACTGCGGGAGGGAGAGATCGATATGGCAGTGATATTAACCGAGGGTATCATTCGTGATATCGTGAACGGCAATCCGTCAAAAATTGTGCAGGGTTTTGTGCAGTCTCCATTGCTTTGGGGTATCCATGTTGCTGAAAATTCCAGGTATGAAAATATTTCAGATCTAAAGGGGACCGATGCTGCCATTAGCCGTTTTGGCTCGGGTTCGCACCTAATGGCTTACGTGAATGCCGAAAATCAAGGTTGGGATCTTGAAAAGGACCTGAATTTTGAAGTGATAAAAAACCTTGAGGGCGCTCTCGAGGAGCTTCCAAAGGGAAACGGCGATTATTTTATGTGGGAAAAATTCACCACAAAACCTTATGTGGACAATGGCCCTTTTCGTAGAGTGGGCGAATGTCCCACGCCTTGGCCCTGTTTTGTTATAGCGGTGCGTGACCAAGTGTTGCGGGATGATGCATATAACGTGAATACTATTTTGGAAATCATCAATCGCACTACTTCAGAATTTAAGGATATTCCAAGTATCGACAGGATGATAAGCAATAGATACAACCAGCAATTGGATGATGTGCAAGAATGGCTCTCGTTGACCGAGTGGAGCCAACAGCAACTAACCTCAGCAGAAATTGAAAGGGTTCAGGAAAAATTACTGCAATTAGAATTGATTGAAAAAAATGTTCCCGTAGCGCATATCCTGAGGTAACCTACAGTATTATTTCCCTCCATTAATTATTCTTTTTTTCAACACTCAAACGCAACCCGTTTCTTGTCTTTGCATCTTACTACTGTAAATAGTAATAGTATGAGCATATTTTTTATCATTTTGGGGGCTTTGCTTGTAACCAATTTTCTTTTGTTACAATTTAGCTGTAATGCCACCGAGCAGGAAACCGAAGACTAGGTACTCCTCTCCTATTCTTCCTTAAAATACGTATCCAAATACGTTATTCTTTTTTGTAACCAGTCCAGCATATACGTGAGGTGTTCCTCTTCGTGGCCTTTGTTCCACGCCAGTAGGTCCCTTTCGTATTTTTTTTCGCCCAATAGTTCTGTGTACGTATCCCGTATTCTTTCTTCAAGAGCTTCTTCAGTAAAAAACGTGCTTCGCAATGCAGCCCAACGTTGGTTCATTTTTTGTTTGAAGGTTACATCCTTCACCATTCTATCAAAAAGATGGTTGCTCAATATATCATCGGTGGTTGGGATCCTTTTCCCTGCCTGTATGGTACCCAGGACGCCATCCATGTCCCACGGTACAATAAAATAGGGGGTGTCCACAGTGTATTTGGCAAGGTAAAAGTTCTTCCCCAGGTTGTCGGTTGCACGTATTAAATTGATGAACAGAAAATAATCCACCAAGTTGTCTACTTCAAAATAGTTGGGTAGTTGCTGGGTAAATTCAGCATCTGTGCTAGTAGTTACAAAAGTTATGGCTTTATGGAGATTGTCGTAGTGAGCTGTGTAGTCTTCATAGGGATATTCCATTTCCCAGCCCGCCCAAGTGGGTAACGAGTTTTTAAAATCCGGTGCTCCTTTAAACGATGTCCCGGGATCGTAGTAGCCTGCTTTAAACAATTCGCCACGCACTACACCATCTTTCTTTTTCTTCAATTTTAGCAATCCGCGGTTTATTTTTTCTGAAACCAGATAAATGCCTCGGTATTCGTCGTTCACGAACAGGTCTACATAAAAACCATCTACCGTAGCCCGTGCTTTCTTTTCTTCAGAGGCATAGTGAGGCGTGTGGATGTCCTTCCAAAGTTTTTGGGAGGTGTAGGCGCGTAACAAAAGAGGTTCGTTGTAGAGTCCGTCAAGGATAATGTCATCGTCTTTTCGCAGTTTTTTTAGCTTAATATCCTTTTGACCTTTGGAAACCGAATCTGTATAAAACTCTAGGTTGAAAGACTTCTTCGGGTATGTAAGCGAGAGGTTACCGCGCAGGTCCATCCCTATCACGCTGGTAAAGGTAGTACCTGCATCAAAATAGCGAAAAAACCCTAATTTTCTGGGGTGCTTACTCAAGCTGTCCTTTATTTTAATGGCGATGATAGGAGATTTGGTGATAAACAGTTTATAGGTTTCCCCGTCCTTTTCTACTTCATAATTTTCGGTATCCCTCAATCCTTCGGCAGTAGTTGAAAAATGGTACGTTTCATCTAGCTGAAGCATCGTGAGATCGTGGGTTATGTCGTCCTCAACATCAATATTCAGTACGATGATGTTTTTGTCGTGGTCTATTTGGAAACTGTTTTGTGTGGGTGTAAAGGTGGGCGAGTTTTGTCCGCAGGCCAGCAAGGTTACACAAAGTGTGAACAGCAAAGCGATATGTTGTGTAGTTTTCATCATAGTATTAAAATCAATTTTCATTCCGTTTACCAATTAATGGGTTCTTTTTGGTTGTCTTCAAGGTATTTGTTGGTTTTGCTGAAATGTTTATTGCCAAACCAATAGCCTCTGTTTGCACTTAATGGCGATGGGTGTCCGCAGGTGAGGACAAGGTGCTTGGAGGTATCAATCTTCGCTCCTTTCCGTTTGGCGTAACCGCCCCAAAGCAAGAAGACCAAACCTTCACGCGCCGCCGAAAGTTTTGAGACCACAGCATCGGTAAATTGTTCCCAGCCCTTACCCTGATGGCTTCCTGCCTGGTGTGCCCTTACCGAGAGGGTGGCATTGAGCAACAACACTCCTTGTCTTGCCCATCGTTCCAGATTTCCCGATGTGGGTGGTTGTGTGCCTACATCGGTTTGCAATTCCTTAAAAATATTCTGTAATGAGGGTGGTAGCGCAATCCCATCTGCCACCGAGAAGCACAACCCGTTGGCCTGTTGTGGGCCGTGATAGGGATCTTGCCCCAAAATAACCACTTTCACATCGTGGAAGGGTGCATGGTCAAAAGCCGAGAATAGCTGCGAGCCTGGTGGGTAGCAGGTATTTTGGGAGTATTCTTGTTTTACAAACTGAATGAGCTGCGGAAAATAGGGTTTCTCAAATTCAGGAGCCAAAACCTGCTTCCAACTCGGTTCAATTTTTACATCCATTATATGTACTTTTGTGTAAAATTACGTAGCCTAGCGCTTTTTTGTGAAGCGTTTAAGAAAAAATTGTGCGTATATCCTTCATTTGCAAGGAAAAACTATGGTAAAGATTGATAAAAAAACACTGGAAGATGTAGAGTTTCCGAAGGTCTTGGAGCAAGTCTCTGAATTTTGCATCACAGCTCCCGGAAATAAGATGGTGCTGGAAATTACACCTTTCAAGAATACCGAAAAAGTACTGCCTTCGCTGAAACGCGTCAAGGAATTCACGGCCTCTTTTGGCAGTGACTCCCCTATTCCCAATCACGGTTTTGAGCCTATTTACAAGGAACTTCAATTATTGGAGATTGAAAACAGCACCTTGGAAAGTTTTAGTTTTAGGAAGTTGTTATCGCTTTCAGAAACTACACAAAGCCTTCTGAAGTTTTTCAAAAAATTTGAGGAATTCTATATTTCATTACAAGAATTTTCAGAACAAATTGAGTTTGCACCCAGCATTGCGGAGGAAATTAAAAAGATCTTCGATAAATACGGAAACGTAAAGGATGAAGCTTCTACAGAGTTAGGCACGATACGGCGTAGATTGAACGTGGTGAAAGGACAGATAAACTCCTCGTTCTCGAAAGCATTGAGCAAATATGCGGGCTCCGACTATTTAGATGACATACGGGAAACTGTTGTGGACAACAGGCGTGTGCTGGCCGTAACGGCAATGTACCGCCGCAAGATTAAAGGTACCGTCCTGGGACAATCCAAGACAGGGAGTATTGTGTATATGGAGCCACAGGAAACACTGGAGTATGCTAATGAACTGAGTAATCTTGAGTACGAGGAGCGTGAAGAGGTGAAGCGCATTTTAAAAGTGCTTACAGAGTTTGTACGCCCTTACAACCACCATCTTGCTTCCTATCAAGAGTATCTCACAGTAATAGATGCTATGTATGCAAAAGCCAAGTACGCAGTTGAAATTAATGGTGTATTACCCCTGCTCACCAAGGAACGCCAGCTTCATCTCCTGGATGCATACCACCCATTGCTGTTGGTTTCCAATCGTAAACGAAAAGAAAAAACCTATCCTCAAACCATACAGTTGTCCCAAGATAAGCGCATAATCGTGATTTCCGGGCCCAACGCAGGTGGAAAAAGTATTACCCTTAAAACCGTGGGACTGTTGCAGGTTATGTTGCAGAGTGGCTTGTTGATTCCCGTGGAACCACAGAGCGAAGTATGTTTTTTTGACAAATTGCTTACCGATATTGGCGACAACCAAAGTATCGAGAATCATTTGAGTACCTACAGTTACCGCCTGAAGAAGATGAAACATTTCTTGCGGAAATGCAACGAGAACACCCTCTTTTTAATAGATGAGTTTGGTACGGGGAGTGATCCAGAACTGGGTGGTGCGCTGGCCGAAACGTTCTTGGAGGTCTTCTACGAGCGGGAAGCATTTGGTATTATCACTACCCATTATGCAAATTTGAAACTGTTGGCCAACGAGCTCCCACACGCCGTGAACGCCAATATGCAGTTTGACAGTAAGTCCCTTGCCCCGGTCTATAAGCTACAAATGGGCGAAGCAGGTAGCTCGTTCACCTTTGAGGTGGCGCAGAAAAACGGTATTCCGTATAGTTTGATAAACAGGTCCAAAAAAAAGATCGAGCGGGGAAAGATACGGTTTGATAAGACCATTGCAAATTTGCAGAAGGAACGCTCCAAGCTTCGGAAGACTTCGGAAACCTTGGAAACTTCAGCAGAGAAGGCCCGAAAGGAGAGCGAACAATTGGCCGAGGTAAATGCAAAGGTGCAGGAAAAGCTGGAGAGCTACCAAGAACTGTACGATGCCAACCAAAAGCTGCTTACCCTAGGAAGACGTTTTGATAGTCTTGCTGAAAAGTTCTTTAACAACAAGCAGAAAAAGCAATTGATGGACGAGCTGTACAAATTGGTAATGACCGAGAACAGCAAAAGAAAAAAACTGGCTCCTAAACAAAAAAAAGCGGTAAAGAGGAAAAAGCATGAGTTAAAACAGGAAGTAGAGCAAAAAGTAGCCAAAATTAGGAAAGAGAAGAAAAAGGAAAAAGCCAAGGCCAAGAAAGCACCCCCACCCAAACCAAAGGTAACCTTAAAAGTGGGTGACCGGGTACGGATGATCGATGGCCGTGCCATTGGGACTATAGATGCTATAGAAAAAAACAAGGCTTTTGTAAACTACGGCATGTTCACCACCAACGTGAGCTTGGAAGAATTAGAAAAAGTGTAATAAACAAAAGTTGTCCCCTCGAGGGGACTACAGGGGTGTACGTCCAAATGTAAATAGTAATGAAAAAGCATAAAACCATTTTATTTGATGGTGTTTGTAATCTTTGCAACGGTTCGGTTACGTTTGTGATACAGCGGGACAAGAAGGACCTGTTCCGGTTTGCCGCCTTGCAGGAAGAACCTGGCACCTCGTTATTGGCCAAGCACCATATTGATCCTTCCGTGGTAGATTCCATTGTATTGATAGACGGGGGCAAGGCGTATACAAAATCAACAGCCGCTTTAAGGGTAGCCCGCCATTTGGGAGGACTGTACCCCCTACTCTATGGTTTTATGGTTGTTCCCAAGTGTATCCGTAATTGGGTGTACGACTATGTGGCAAAAAACCGCTACACATGGTACGGCAAGAAAGAGAGCTGTATGATTCCGACTCCTGAACTACGGGGGAAGTTTTTGTAGGTGAACCGTTAAGTTAACGAACGGTTAACGCACGCTTTTTGTGCACAAGTTTGAAGCTCAATGCGCTACATTTGTGTTGCAATGAAGTTTAAGATACTTATAGCAATCTCTATTTTTACCCTGCTTTCGCTGGTAGGAATACAGGGGTATTTAATCTACAATACCTACGAGCTAAAACAGAAGACCATTACCATAGACGCTCGTAATGCCATTGCAAGAATTTACACCTCCCCAAAAGTAGACTCCATTGCGTGGCGCTACCGAAACGATTTCCTTACCAATCTCGAGGCCTATAGGAACAACCAAATAGATAACGGGGAGCTTTTGAAACGGTTGGAAGAAAAAAGCACGGAAATAAACCCGGGCTTTATAGAGATTTTTAATAAGGGTCTTAAAAAGTATGATGCCGACTTCGACATTAAAATAAAAAAAATAGTCACTTCCATTACCGTGACAGATTCGCTGGGGAGTACCGAGACCCTATATCCAGAAAGCCGTACCGATACCATAGTGCTGCTGGGGGAAAATTTCAATTCTAATGAGGCACTGCTCATTAACAATAGTTCGTGGAAAAAAGACCATGACGTAACAACCCCAAACGGAATTGAAACTGTAGATCTTGATTTTAAGTCCAGCATCTATATGAACATTTCAAACTGGAATTCACTCCTCATCCGTGAACTTTCAGTATTGCTCATCCTCTCTACCCTGCTATTCCTTTTTGTAGTTGGTTTGCTCTACTATTCCATTCAAAATTTGCTGAAACAAAAGCGGGTTGCCGAAATTAAGACAGACTTTATAAATAATATTACCCACGAACTTAAAACGCCCTTATCCACACTATCGTTAGCCACAAAGACCCTCACGAGCGAATATGCCAAAGGAAATAAAGAAGTAGCCAACGAAGCAATAGCCGTGGTGGAAAGACAGAACACGAGGCTTCAAAAATTGATAGACCAGGTATTAAAAAGCAGTCTGGGGTACAAAGAAATCCAGTTGAACAAAGAAGAATGCAACGCTACCACCTTCCTCAACGACCTGTTGGACGATTATGGGCATACCCTTTCAGAAGACGTTTCCATATTGCGAGATATTGAAAACACGGGGGTGCTATTGGTTGCGGATACCTTTTATATAGGTACGGCCATCATTAATCTATTGAACAACGCCGTAAAGTATGGTGGCACCCATTTACAGGTAACCTACAGTCTGGACACAGAGCTTAACTCCCACACCATTTCGGTAATGGACAATGGCATTGGGATTGCTCCAAAATACCAGAAATATATCTTCGGAAAGTTTTATCGTGTGGGCGAAAAGGATACCCACAATTACAAGGGCTTGGGACTTGGGCTCTATTATACAGACCAGATCATAAAAGCCCACAACGGAACCATTGAGGTGTACAGCAACGAAGGAGAAGGAACCACATTCACCATTAAAATACCCGTGAGCGCATGAAAAAGATCCTACTGGTAGAAGATGATAAAGATTTTGGCACTATGCTGAAACAATACCTCACGTTGAACAAATTTGGGGTAACCTGGGCACTGCACGGTGAGGAGGCGTATACAATTATCAAGGAAAAAGATTTCGACCTCTGTATAGTGGATGTAATGATGCCCATTATGGATGGTTTTACCCTTGCCAAGAAGATAGTTGAATTAAAACCTGATACCCCTTTCCTGTTCCTTACGGCCAGAAAGACAAAGGAAGATCGTATAAAAGGGTTGAAACTAGGGGCAGACGACTATATAGTAAAACCTTTTGAAGCCGAAGAATTGGTACTTCGGTTGCATAACATCATTAAAAGAGCCTCACAGCAAAGCAATTATGGCGTAGAAGGAACTACCGAGACTGTTGCCATAGGAAAATACACCTTCGATTATCCAAACCTTACTCTTACCATACACAACAACACTTCAAAAATTACCGAAAAGGAAGCCAAGCTGCTCTATTATTTGTTCAGCAATAGCAACCAGTTGCTTCGGCGGGAAGAAATATTGAGCCAAGTTTGGGGAAAGACCGACTTCTTCTCGGGCCGCAGCATGGATGTATTTGTGAGCCGAATTAGAAAGTATTTAAAGGAAGATCCCAACATAAGCATTGAGAGTGTTCGTGGGATTGGCCTTCAGTTTAACCTCTCTCAATAACTATTAATAAAGAAGATCATGAAAACAAAGTTACTTATTTTACAATTTTTGCTAGCTCCCCTATTTGGGTTCTCACAGCAATATTTTGGAACTTCTACCTATGGCGATCTAGGTATAGATATTGTGTTCAGTACTGCTATGGACAGCAATGGAACAATTTTTTCAACAGGATTGTACCAGAACACCCTTACCATTGGGCCGGACACGATTACAATTGCCGGTGGAAATGCAGATGGCTATGTGGCCATACACGATAACAATGGAGATCCAGTGGGCGTATTAGGTTTTGGTGGCGGTTTTGACGATGTGGTTATAGATGTTGCCATAGACGCAAATGACAATTTGTATCTTACAGGATATTTCCAAGGGGCACTCGCAGCCAACCCGTTTGATGCAGACCCGGGACCCGGTGTTTTTCCCTTACTGCAACCAGCGCCTGGTTTGAGTAGAGATATATTTGTTATAAAGCTGGATAGCAACCAGGAATTTGTTTGGGCAAAACAGGTGAGTAACCCGTTTGGTTTTGGTCCCATAAACGAAGACGCACAAACCATTGAAGTGGACAGTGCCGGGAACGTATATATTGGCGGCTCTTTCTTGTTGGCAGATTTTGATCCAGACCCAGCA
This sequence comes from Marinirhabdus gelatinilytica, assembly GCF_003353425.1. Lineage (GTDB taxonomy): Bacteria > Bacteroidota > Bacteroidia > Flavobacteriales > Flavobacteriaceae > Marinirhabdus > Marinirhabdus gelatinilytica. Next base: position 2,888 of record NZ_QRAO01000003.1, on the reverse strand, counting down.
GTGGACAATACCATCTTTTCGGCAGATAGTTCTACACCCGATGGGTTTTTACTGAAATTGGACACCGATGGTAACTTTGTATGGGTTAAAACCTACGAAGGTGCTGGAGGCATTGTAGAAGTTGAGGACATTGAACTGGATGCCAATGAGGACATCCTGGTAACTGGAAGGTTCAGGAACCAAGTAGATCTTGATCCAGGTGCCGGTGTGGATAACTACACTACAAACGGAAGTGACGATATTTTTGTGAGCAAGGTGGATAACGATGGAAACTATATCTGGGGCCAGGTATTTGGAGGTTCTGGACTGGAACTAGCGAATGTTATCACTGAAATTGACTCTGAAATCTATGTAGGTGGAACCGTGAGCGGAACCGTAGATCTAGACCCTAGCGTTGGTGACAACACCATTACCACCAACGGAACATCTGATGCTTTTTACTCTAAGTTTGATACCGATGGTAACTATTTGATGAGCTACGTAACAGGTGGCGAGGGCAATGCAGACTTGGAAGATGTATATAGTATTGTACAGGCGCCCAATGGCGATCTCTTTATTTCAGGGTCGTTTATTGGTACTTCAGATTTTGATGCAGGCCCAGGGATGGCATCCGGTACTTCCAATGGTGTGGGAGATAACTTTACCGTTCACCAAGCTGCCGATGGAAGCTATAAAAACCACTGGTTTGTAGGTGGATCTGGGTCTGAGAACAATCCGCATAACGTTTTTAATATGGCGGGAGAGCTATTGGCCATAGGGTCTTTTAGGGATATGGTAGATATGGATCCCTTTGCCGGGGAAGATATCTTTACTGCTGTTGCAAGTATAGACTCGTATGTGTCACGCTACTTCCCTTTTGTTGTTAGCAACGACCAATGTGCTGGGGCTATCACCGTAGCCTGTGGCGATGTTATTGCCGGTGAAACAATTTTTGATACCGATAGCGGTGGAAACCCAGCGCCGGACGAATTCTTCAGTTATACAGGAAATGGTTCCTTGGAGCTGGTTACAGTTTCGCTATGTAACAATACCGACTATGATTCGGTAATTAGAATATATGACGATTGTGACCTTATGAATGAGATAGCGATGGACAATGATGCTTGTGGGCTTCAGTCTGAAGTTCAGTTTCTTTCCGATGGTGCTTCTACATACTATATCATGATTGAAGGGAACGATATGGAATCAGGCAACTTCAGTATGGAGATTACCTGCCAGGAACTACCGGATAACGACTTTTGTAGTGGTGCATTGCCCATTACTTGCGGGGAGACCCTTACAGGAAGTACCGCAACGGCTACGTTGGATACCTCTCCCGTGTGTACACAGGACATTACGGCACCAGGGGTTTGGTATGTGTTTGAGGATACCAGCGGATTTACTACAGATTATACCCTCTCCTTATGTGATGGCGGTACAACCTACGACAGTAAGTTAACCGTTTACAGTGGCGATTGTGGCGCCTTGGTGTGCGAGGTAGATAACGATGATGCTTGTGGGTTACAGTCTGAAGTCTCGTTCCAGGGTGATGGTAGCACAACGTACTATATCCTGGTACACGGTTTTGGAACCAACACTGGAGACTTCTCCCTTAACCTGGAGTGCACCCTACTCCCCCCTCCCAACGATATGATTGAGAACAGTATTGATGTAGATGAGATAGGCTTCCCTTACACAGATCCGGGTGTGGTGATGCAGGCTGCGACGACCGAGGCCGGTACCCCAGCAGGCTGTGATAATGCAGGTGTATTGGGCGTTTGGTATAACTTTGTGCCTACACAAGGTGGAACTGCTACAGCCTTGGTAACTACGCCAGCTGGATTTACCTCGGTTACGTTTTATACCGCTCCAGACGAGAATGCCGTAGAGACAGACCTTGCCTTGGTAGATTATTTTGACAACCAGTGTGCTCCCGGTGCAGATGCCAGTATTCCCGTAACGGCAGGACAGGCCTATTATGTGTACGTAGCCAATACAGGAGGACCCACCGATATTGTGATAGATGGCGACTTCTTCCTGGGGACACAGGACGTTACCATGAACAACTTTGCGATGTACCCCAACCCAACCACAGGGACGGTTACCATAGAGACTGCCACTACGCAGCCTATAGATGGGGTGGCCATATACACCCTATTGGGGCAAAAAGTACTGCAGCAAACGGCTACACAGGCCAAAACCACCCTGGACGTGAGCACACTTGCAGCAGGAACCTACCTGGTACAGATAACCGTACAGGGCGAAACCAGTATGCGTAAGTTGGTAAAACAATAAGTACTGTAGTATTACAGCGTTCTATTTAAAAAAGAGCGGAGGTAGTGCCTCCGCTTTTTTTTTTAGGTCCCTTACCTAGGTTGGCATATACATCCCAAGATTACCAGCGAATGGTTTTGAGATGTATTGAACTACACTTGGATTTTGACTTGGACTACATATGGAGTAGCTATGGTAAAACTCTTGTAAAGTCGTGGTGTAGAAAAAGCAATAGTATGGGATTGGCCGAGACGGATAGGAATGTTTAAAACTGTTTGCGACCTTAAGGGCTACTGTCATGGTATTATTTAAAAAATATAGTAACTTTACGGGATAACAACGACGATTTTGCGTTATTATCCTAATCCATTTACGGTATAACGACGATAAATTACTTTATATAACAAGTTAGCAAAAACAGTACCTCAGCGAAATTTCAGCATTTTAGTGGAGTAAAGAGGCCTCATCATTTATGAGTAACTTTTTGCTGTGGTTTATGTCTGAGTCCTTTTTTGGGAACTAAACACCAGAGTTGCCTTTTCCTTTCTGTGGGTGTAGTTTCTGTATCCAAAGAGGAACCGTATCCGAAATTTTTTTTGTGGCTAAATCGGTGTTACATTCAGTCAGTTTCTGTC
>NZ_QRAO01000002.1:641070-653197 GCF_003353425.1 Marinirhabdus gelatinilytica | reverse complement strand
CCCGTGTTTCTGAGTCACTCATCCGTTTTGCGGGTGCAAATATACAACCATTTTCCAAACCTGCAAGCAGTTTTAAAAAAATATTCCAAAAAAAAATCCTGAACGTTGCCTATCCGACTATCCGCTATCCAGATCTCTCCTTCAAAGCGGGTGCAAATATACGACCGCCCCAACATAACAAGCAAACATTTTGCAATGTTTTTTCAAAGAAAAATACCCCCCGGACCACAACACGCTGTGGGTATTGGATTTAGCCTCGAAACTTTTTTTCAGCCAAGATCCATAGGGCACATTACCTTTATATATAACCTAATATATCCTCAGTTCAATTTGCGTGAGCGGTAGTAGCGACATCCTTTTTGTGCCAGCGGTATTGCGCAAAAAGATATAGCGGATAACGCGGCCGCCTTTGTAGGGAAAAATAGCCTACATGTGGATATAGAATATAATTTTGTAAAGGGTGTTGTTTGTAAATACAAAGGTGCGGCACGCCCAAAAGAAGGAGAATCTAGTTCGCTTGCTTGGATTGCTGGTTCCAATGTGCGGTAAGGTCTAGATAATCTATCTCGAAGGCTGGTTCTTGCCGTTCCAGTTTGTTGGACTGGAACGAGCGCTCTAAAATATCTTCGATAAGATAATCCTCTTTATTCTCAAAGGGCCTATACTCTTCTTTAATGGAAATATCGAAAAGATTTGCAGTAGTGTTGTACCAGAATGCTCGCCACCCGGTACGTAGCTCCTTAACCAGCTCGAAAGCGGTACGTCCTGTCTGGCGGTGGATGAGCTTAACGAGTATCTGTCCTTCGGTACGGGTGAGTTTTTTTAGTTTTTCGGAAAACTCGTCTTCTATATATCTCTGTATGCGCTTGGTGTATCGTCTTCTATCACTTTTTCTCTCTACGGTCCTTAAACGTTCTGTCATTGTGGTGAGACGCTCTGAAGCCAGTTTTGCATAGGGATACACCTTACGGGTCTTTCGACGGAGGATTAAATACCTACGGCGATCCTCTTTGGAGTTGAACTCTAGCTTATTGAGCAGGACCACTTCTTCAAGATCGATAAACTCGCGGGGGATGGTGTCGCCTTCAATGATATAATAGAATGTGGTAAGTGAGTCCTTACCTTCTTTTATTTCTTCAAGTGTTTGTCCGTAACAAGTTATGCCAAGGAGAAAAACCGGTAGTATGTATAGGAAATGTTTCAAAAGTTCTTTTTTCTGCTACTTAAACCAAAACTGTTCCAAAATTAAAAAATTGTATGGGCATACTTATATATAAATACTTAATTTTGGAATTCAAATCACAAAATCTAGTTATAGCTCAATTATGGCAAAATCCATCCTAAACAAAAAGTCCCTTACATTTTTAGAGAACTATCTTAACAACGCCTCCCCCACTGGCTATGAATGGGATGGACAAAAGATTTGGATGGAATATTTGAAGCCTTATGTAGATGAATTTATTACCGACACTTACGGAACCGCTGTTGCGGTAATCAATCCTAAGGCAAAATACAAGGTGGTCATCGAGGGGCACGCTGATGAAATATCCTGGTATGTAAATTATATAAGCGACAATGGCTTGCTTTATGTAATACGCAATGGTGGCAGCGATCACCAGATAGCGCCCTCGAAAATAGTGAACATACATACAAAAGATGGAATAAAGAAAGGTGTCTTTGGTTGGCCCGCGATACACACCCGAAACAAATCTAAAGAAGAGGCTCCCAAACCCAATAATATATTTATAGACGTTGGTGCCAAAGACAAAGAGGAGGTGGAGAAAATGGGGATACACGTGGGTTGTGTTATAACGTATCCGGATACCTTCCATATATTGAATGAAGACAAATTTGTTTGTCGTGCACTGGACAACCGTATGGGTGGTTTTATGATTGCTGAAGTGGCCCGGTTGCTGAAGGAAAAGAAAAAGAAATTACCCTTTGGACTCTATATAACCAACTCGGTACAGGAGGAAATTGGCCTTCGTGGGGCACAAATGATCGCTGAACGCATACAGCCCAATGTTGCGATAGTGACCGATGTTACACACGACACCACTACTCCAATGATTGAACAAAAAAAACAGGGGCATGCAAAAATTGGCGATGGTCCCGTGATAGCCTATGCACCTGCAGTGCAACAGAAACTACGGGACTTAATTACTGAAACCGCAGAGAAGAAAGACATCCCTTTTCAACGTGCAGCGCTCTCCAGAGCCACCGGAACAGATACCGATGCTTTTGCCTATAGCGGCAGCGGCGTGGCCAGTGCACTTATATCCCTACCGTTGCGATATATGCATACTACTGTAGAAATGGTCCATAGGGACGATGTTGAAAACGTGATAAAGCTTATCTACGAAACACTGCTTAGTATTAAGGATGGTGAAACCTTTAGTTATTTCGATTAAGTTTTCAGAATAAATTAGCGAGCCATTAAGAGCTTTTAACTTTTGCTGCAAGTAATTTTATGCAATGGTTATAAAGTCACCCCAAGTCACTAAAATTTTAAAGGATCCCGTAGAAGCGGCGAAGCTTGCTAACCTTATTTACGTAACCGACAATAAACTCACCATAAAGCGGCACAAGCACGGTCGGGGTTTTTATTACACAAAAAACGGTGAGAAAATTGTAGATAAAAAATCCATTGAACGGTTTAAGAGCCTGGTTATCCCTCCTGCTTGGACAAAAGTACGCATTACCCATCTTAACAATGGCCATTTACAGGTTGTGGGGCGTGACGAAAAAAACAGAAAGCAATACCGCTACCACCCCAGTTGGTCCGAAATAAAAAATAAGACCAAATTCTTTAAAATGACAGCCTTTGGCAATGTACTCCCAAAAATAAGGGCTCAAATTGAAAAAGATCTCTCCTTAAAAAAAATGACCAAACGTAAATGTTTGGCACTCGTGCTAAAACTTATGGAAGAAACGCACATTCGAATAGGGAACGAGTATTATGCCAAAAAAAACAAATCGTACGGGCTCTCTACCATGCGCACAAAGCACTTGGACAGTTCGGGGAAAAGCATAAAGTTCGAATTTGTGGGAAAGAAAGGAAAAAAGCATGAAGTCTCAGTTAACAACAAACGATTAAAAAAACTTGTTTTACAGTGTGAGGAAATTCCCGGCTGGGAGCTTTTCCAGTATTATGATGAGGATGGCAAGCACCACAGCATAGATAGTGGTATGGTAAACGATTACATACACGAATTGAGTGGCGATCTCTTTTCGGCTAAGGATTTTAGGACCTGGGCCGCAAGTAAACTGTTTTTTGAATACCTGTACGAAGCTGGGATGCCAAAGACCAAGAAAGACATCAAAAAAAATATATTGGAAGCATACGACAAAGCAGCTGAAGGACTTGGCAATACAAGATCGGTTTGTCGTAGTTACTACGTGCACCCTATCTTACCCGAAAAGTATGAAGATGGTACGATTGAGTTTTACCTCAAGAAATTAAACCACGATACTATCATTGACACAAAACCCCACTTCTCGCCTACTGAGACAGTGTTATTACAAATGATAAAACAGTATGAGGTAATTTTCGATTAACTGCACCTTTCCCTCTATTAATTAACAGAAATTTAATCTTAAAAATTACCGTAAACACTGCAATCCCTTTAGATTTGTAGCTAAATAAAAAAATATTATGAAAAAAATTTTACTGACCGTATTAGGAACACTTGCTTTATTTTCTTGTAGTAAGGATTCTGAAGTTTTAACTACAACATCACAAGATTTAACAGTTGAATTAGCCCAAGAAGAAAAATCGGTTTTTGGTACTTACAAAGGTATCTTTACCACTAACAATGCAGAGTACAGAGGTACTTTTGAGCTTTGGGTACCTTCATCAAATTCTAGCTCATACAGCATTTCTGCTTATAGAGTACCAACTGTAAAGTTAACACTTCATACTGGAGAGGTTTATTTTTCCCAAGCTGAATCAAATCCAGTTGGAGGAAGAGCCTTATCGAACCTTGAGTTTGTTTCGGATGATTTTACTTTTTCCTTCAGTGTAAACGAAGATGGTTCTAACCCAACGGTGACCAACGTAACCTTTAAAAATGCCGAAGGTGATATGCTCTTGGCAAAGCACACCCAAAGAGCTCCCGTAAATCCAAGATCTGGAACATGGGACTGTACAACCTGTAACGGTCACCCCGTTGTAGGACAGGGAGGAACCCAAACATTCAACATGATGTTTGTTACCGCAGATGGAAACAGTACCATAACCACACAGAGCACAATAAACAGTACAACAACCGATGGGATTGGAGTACAAAGTAATTGTATGGCTAACGGAGACACGACCGTATGTACAATTGAAAGTGGCGATGGAACCACAACAACTACTGGCTTTCTTTCTAATGGAAATCCTGTAACTTGGTTGGGCACACACACATTCAACAATGAAGTTTCTGGTCCCGATGATTGTTCCACCCTACAAGGAACTTGGGAATGGGAATCTATAAGCTATGGTACTTTGGAAGGTAATTTCATTACAGACATCGCTGGTAATTGTCCTATAACTGATGTTACATTGATTAATGAAGATTTCGAAGATGCAACTGTTAGTTATGTTGCCTCCTTTGATGATTTATCTGGTGAGAACGATGATTATTTCAGAATCACCAACGGTACAGATATTTCGGCAACAATAAACAATGTACAAGGAAGCCAATTCTTTGCTGCTCAAGATACAGATGGTGTTGCCGGAAACGGGCAATCTCCAGCAAACTTAACCTGGAGCAACCTGAACATAACTGGTCTTACAAACATTAACTTTTCAGCCTTCTTTGCTGAGGATGATGCTTCAGACGCTGCCGAGGATTGGGACAACGCTGATTTTGTAGACGTTCAATATAGTTTTGATGGCACAACATACACTACCTTCTTCTCTATAAGAAATGATGGAAGTACTTTTAACGCAGCTCCTCAAATAGATACTGATTTAGACGGAGTTGGCGATGGTGCGATTATAACTGATAATATGGCAAATTACTCTGCTAGTTTTCCAATTAACGGTACTACAAATCCAACAGCTTCTACAGAATTATGGATAAGAGTAAATGTAGGGTTAGATTCAGGTGATGAAGACATTGCTTTTGATGATTTTATAGTAATAGGAAATTAATTTATTTCTCAATAACTTTTAACCGAAAGGCTGCCAATAGGCGGCCTTTCTTTATATTTGGAACTTAAATTTCCGCGCGGTGCTGTTCAACTCGTTCGATTTTGGTTTCTTCCTTGTTATCGTATATACGCTCTACTGGGTATTGGGAGGCCGTAGACGTCAAGCCCAGAACATCCTTATCCTGTTGGCCAGCTACACCTTTTATGGGCTTTGGGACTGGCGGTTCTTGGGATTGCTCTTTGCTAGCTCTATTATAGATTATACGGCTGGGCAGTTATTAGCAAGGACCAACAACCCTACTGTACGCAAGCTATATCTGGCGGGTAGCATTGTTTGGAATCTTGGAATACTTTTTACCTTTAAATACTTTAATTTTTTCCTAGATGGTTTCCATCAATTATTCTCTTCGGAAGGTGTTTCTACCACCATTTCCATCTGGAACGTGATCATTCCCCTTGGGCTTAGCTTCTACACCTTCCAAACGATGAGCTATACTATAGATGTGTACAAGGAAAAGATTTCGCCCACTAAAAACCTGCTCGGGTTCTTATGCTTTGTAAGTTTCTTCCCGCAGCTTGTGGCGGGCCCAATAGAGCGTGCCAAGTTTTTACTTCCGCAGTTCAAAAAAAGTAGAACGTTTGATATTGAGCAATCCAAGGAAGGGTTGCGGCAAATTTTGTGGGGACTCTTTAAAAAAGTATTGGTGGCAGATAAATTGGGACTGGCCGTGACCCTCGCCTTTGAGAATCCCGAAAATTACGGCGCACTCACCCTCGCCTTTGCGGCAGCGCTGTTTTCGTTTCAGGTATACTGCGATTTTTCTGGCTATACCGATATAGCGGTGGGAACAGCAAAATTGTTCGGTTTTAGGCTACACAATAATTTTAACATACCCTACCTCGCTAAATCTATCACACAGTTTTGGCAACGCTGGCACATAACGCTCACCAAATGGTTTACGGACTATGTATACATCCCCTTTGTAAAAAGTTTTAAAAGAATCACCATTTCAGTAAGGATCACTGGGCTATTGCTCACTATGGCCTTGGTGGGTTTCTGGCACGGTGCCAATTGGACGTTTTTGGTATTCGGGCTTTTTAATGGTGTTGTGCTAGCAGTGGAGCGTGTTCCTCTATTTGGCAGAGGAAAAACGCTGGCGAAGGTATTGCCCAAAATGCCCTTGCTTGTAACATTGGTGTACTTTTTTACAATTACATCTCTATCCAGTATATTTTTTAGAGCTGAGAGTATCTCCCAAGCGTGGTACATCATAAAACGGATATTCAGCTTTGCCGACTTTACGGTACTTTCATCATTGATAGGAATAAAGCTATGGTATTTGGCCATTCTTATCGTTGCTGAAGTTTTAACACAATCCAAAACATTTCCGCTGGAAAGATTTCAAGAAAAAGTGCCGCGAGCCCTTCGTTGGGTTGTATATTATACCCTTATTTTCTTTATCATACGCTATGCCGAACCTAAGGAGGCGTTCATATATTTTCAGTTTTGATGCAACGTAAATTTGTACTATACCTGCTCTTGTTCTTTGCCCCTGTTATCATGGGATATGCTGTTGTGGAATACCTTACCCTACAACTACCGCTAAGTTATAAAGTGAAGGCCTCCTATCTGGAAGAAAATGCCAAAAATATAGAAGTATTGGTTCTGGGTTCTTCGCAAATGATGACCGGAATAAACCCTGAGCATATCTCACAACCCACCATTAATCTTGCATCGGGCAATCAGCACCACGATACAGATTTTAAGTTGCTGAAACAACTATACCCAAAACTCCCCCAGCTACATACCGTCGTGTTGGAAACATCGTATAGCCACTTTGAATTACCCCACAACGGAAAAGATTTTTGGAAGAATTCAGTATTTCTGAAATATTACGGATTGAACAATTTTGAGAGGACCACGTACTTTAAGGACAAACTCATCTACCTCTCCTTCCCTAAGTTCTTTTCAGAAAAATTGATAAGCCACTACGTTGACAATGCCAGTGAACACAGGTTTAATAAGTTTGGCTATAACACCAATGGTTATGAAGGGTTGTTTAGAGATCTTGGGTATGATGAAACAAAAATCAATACGTTAAAGCGTTTTAAGATCAATAAGGAGCCAAATCTTGAGATTTTTAAAAACAATACCCGCCTGTTCTTCGAAATGCTGGATTATTTAGAGTCCAAAAATCTCAATGTAATACTTTCTAAAGCACCTATGTACAAAACGTACCTCCCACAACGGGTGCCAGAAATTTTGGAAAGACGCGACAGTATCGTAACATTGGCGCTACAAAACTATCAAAATACTACACTGCTTTCTAAGGAAACCGATACGATACATTATACCGTACGGGATTATTGGAACCAAAGTCATTTAAATCCAGACGGGGCAGAAATATTCAGTAAAAGTTTAGATTCCCTTTTACAGAAAGCTACACATTAATCCGGCTTCTTCAATGTTGAAAAATAACGCTTTGCTTCTTTTAGCACCTTAGGAGCCAAGACAATCGTGGTGAACATGGTTGGGATGGCCATGAGGGCAAAAAATGTATCTATCAAATTTATCATCATACTCAAAGAGGTTGTGGCTCCCAAGATAATACTGGCTATATAAAAAATATTGTACACCTTTTTGTTTTCGGCACCAAACAGGAACCCCATGCACTTGGTTCCGTAATACGAATAGGAAAACAACGAAGAAATACTAAAAACAGCAATACAGAGCAAAAGTGCATACTTTCCATAAATGGGTAAGGTGACCGTAAATGCTTCAGCAGTTAAGGACACCCCATTTGCATCGCTGGATTGCCAAACCCCTGTCACCAATATAGCCAGAGCGGTGAGTGTACAAACCACCAGCGTATCTATTGCCGGGCCCAACATAGCCACAAGTCCTTCACGTATAGGCTCGTTTGTTTTTGCCGCTCCATGTGCCATTGGGGCAGTTCCAATACCGGCCTCGTTGCTAAAAGCGCCTCTACGAATCCCTAAAAGGATGAGCCCTCCCACTACTCCTCCCAAAAAACTATCACCGCTAAAAAAGGAAGCTGAAAAAGCATCGGTAACAATCAATTTTAAGTATTTGGGAACTTCGGAATAGTTAGTTGCAAGGATTAAGAGTACCATGACAAAATAGAGCAACACCATCGCTGGCACCAATCTGGAAGTGGTCTTGCTTATACGGGACAAACCACCCAATACCACGATTGCAGTAATGGTTGCCAATACAAGCCCAATTCCCAGATTGGTGGTGGTTCCTGCATATAAATCGGCTGGTTTTAAGAGCAAATCGTTTATGGCTTGCGTCAATTGGTTTACGTTAAATACCGGTAGTGCGCCCACCAATCCTGCAATACTGAAGAATGCCGCCAACAGTTTCCATGACTTCCCCAAGCCTTCGGTTATAAAATACATTGGCCCGCCTTGTATGTTTCCTTGCGAATCCTTTCCACGATACATTACAGACAAGCTAGCGGTAAAAAATTTTGTGGACATACCAATCACGGCGCTCACCCACATCCAAAATACGGCACCAGGACCTCCAATGGCAATGGCCACAGCAACTCCAGAGATGTTTCCCATCCCTACCGTAGCTGAAAGTGCAGTGGTCAACGCTTGAAAATGGCTTATTTCGCCAGCATCGGCTTCGGTATCGTATTTTCCCCTCAATACATTTATGGCGTGACCCAAGTACCGAAAAGGAATAAAACCACTACGTGTCAAGAGATACAGCCCGCCACCTATCAACAAAACAAGCAACGGTAAGCCCCAGGCAAGCGAGGCCATTTCAGCGAAAAGGGTGTCCAAAAGTTTCAAAATAGTATTTTTTGAAATACGAATGTACCTTTAAATTTTCAAAATTGATGAAGAAATTGTTTCTTGCGGCAACAATGAAACAACCTATACTCCTACTTTTATTGTGTGTCGCATTTCAAGCAATGGCACAAACTGAAACAGTTCCTAAAGGAAAAGGAACCTTTATCACCCCTGAAATCTTAGCGGGAATTACCGCGGAAAGTAATACCGATTTCCCCGAGAGCTCCTCTACAATTGGGCTTTATGTAAATTTTGGGAAAGACCAACGCTATAACTCACAGCAATGGGCATACCGTCTAGGTTTTCCCAAAACAGGCATTGCGCTAGGCGTTGTAGATTATGGAAATACTGAATTCCTGGGTCAAGCCTATACGTTGCTCCCCAATGTGGAGTTCAACATTTTGGGGAGAGAGCGAAGAAATTTCACGATGAATGTGGGACTTGGAGCTTCGTATTTCAATAAAACATTTTCAGAAACCGATAATATGTTGAACCAAGCGGTCTCTACCCATCTTACGTGGACCTTTAGGCTATTGTTTCAGTATAAAATATTTGAAACAAAGGGAATAGACTGGCGATTAGGGGGTGGCTATTTGCACCACTCCAACGGACATACCCGTTTACCCAACAACGGTTATAACTCTCTAGTGGGAAGTGTTTCCGGTGTTATATCAACTTCAAAAAAATCTACTGCAACACCAACCACAGGCCAACAATTCGAGAGGAGTTCTTTCTACTATCTTTCACCAAGGGTGGGTTACGGCATTAATACCCTGTCACTAGTTTATAATGACAAGAAACCTGTTTATACCGTAGCGATTTCAGCAGGAAAGCAAATCAACAATACATTTAAGTACGGGGTTGGGGTTAGTTATAGGTATTACCAGCATTACTACGACTATATAGTTGAAAATGAGTCTTTGGTGCAAGAGGGGCGCGAATTTGAAAATCTTAAGGACAACCCCACGTGGTCTGCCTCAAACATTACACTTTTTGCTGAAGGAGAACTATTATTGAACCATATAGGATTGACATTTATGGTTGGAGCAAACATACACAAACCCGCGTATGATATAGATTGGCGCATTAACCAAGGATGGGACAATACCCCTCGTGATATCCCTGAAAACTGGATGCTTGGTGAATACAATTCAAAGTATAAATTGAAAAAGGCAATAGCTACCCGCTTGGGATTACGCTATTACCTTTTTGGTAATGAGAACAATCCTAGCCACAATATATATGCTGGGGCATCGATAAACGCTAATCTGGGCCAAGCAGATTTTACAGAGTTCTCTATTGGCTATGTTTATTTGCTGAAAAGATAAAGACCTAAAGAATTTATTACCGTGAGGTTCCTCCTCGTGCCTCGTTAGGAATGACAAAGTGCTTTTTCAGTTTGCTTTGAAAACAATAAGTATCTAGCACAATATAGTTAATGGTGATATTGATCTCTCTAAAAAATGAAAGCCCCTTCTTTCGAAGGGGCCTCCAGCTATTCAAATATTCAAGATGAATTACTTGGCTAAAATCAATCTGTGGGTTGATGTTGCACCATCTGAAACAACCTGAATAATATAAACTCCACTTGCCATACCGTTAAATTGTACTTGGTTGTTTCCAGTACTGGCCGTAAAGTCCTTCACGATTTTTCCAGAACCAAGTTCTATAACAGTTACACGTATGTCGGTTCCAAAGGTTTGTGGGATTGCTATCGTTGCCTCACCATACGATGGGTTAGGATACACAACTACACCACTACCGTTGTTAGAGATCTCTTCAACGTCAAGTAATATGTCTTGTGCTTCAAAAGCTCCAATATCACGGATTCCTTCGAATACACTTTGACCAATTTGATCGTCGAACAAATCTGCTGGGTCACCGCTATTGTATGCTTGCGATCCAACCAACAACTCGTGAGTTTCAGTAGTACCACCGTTGTTCTGTAATGGTCCTAACATAGGATCTACTTCTTCGATATCGTTGGCTTGTTCTGGGAACGCGCCTTCGTCGTCGGTACCAATTAAATTATAATCGTTAGAAGTAAACGTACCACTTACATCAGTTCCAGAGCTAGCAGTGTTCAAGGCAACCAATGTATTCTTCAAACTAGTTGAAGTATTACTTTGTATTCCTCCACCAGTTCCTCCAGCGGTATTTGCACCAACGGTTACGGCATTTAAGTCTAAACTTGCACCATCGTTGGTAATTCCACCACCGTTTGCAGCAGCATCATTACTTGAAATAGTACTTCTCATAATCATTGTGATCGCACCAGTATTGTTATAAACACCACCACCTTCATTGGCACTGTTTCTAGACACTGTAGATGTAAGTACATTCATTGTAGCACCATCTTGGTTCCACAATCCTCCACCTTCACTTGCGGCACTGTTACTATCTATGGTGCTCTCCTCAATATCTACCGTTGCTGCGTTTCCTGTTACGTGCAATGCGCCACCATTTCCAGGGTTCGCTGCACCAGCCGTACCATTAACATCGTTATTGGTTAACAGACTCGTGACAATTGATAGGGTTCCATCGATAATCTCAATAGCTCCACCTGCTCTGTTGGCAGCGTTGCCATCAAACGTGATATCGGTAACCGATACGTCACCATCAACACTCAATAATCCACCACCAGAACCACTGGCTCCAGTTGCAAGGTTATTGGTAATTGTCGTGCTGTTTGTAATGGTCAATGTACCTCCGTTATTAAAGACACCTCCACCACCATTGTCTGGGTCGGCTCCTTGTGCTTCGTTTCCGTCTATGGTCATACCATCAATGGTCATTATTCCTACACTGTTCCACAGTGCTCCACCTTCGGCAGCAGCTATATTTCCAGTTGCAGATCCTCCTGTAATAGAAGCGTCACCTTCACCTGTAATATGCAATCCACCACCATTTCCTGGGCTTGCAGATGTCATGTTATCAACAAAATCTACACTATCTAACAATAACATATTCCCAGCTATACTGTTGTCCTCAATACCACCACCAGCTCTCACCGATGTGTTGTTTGAAATTGTAGTTGCTGAAACTGTCAATACACCTTCATCATTCAGGATTCCACCTCCAGAACCTGCGGCTCCATCGGCTACGTTGTTCATAATGGTAGCGTTGCTCACGTCCAATGTACCTCCAGCGTTGAAGATTCCTC
>NZ_QRAO01000002.1:491905-640974 GCF_003353425.1 Marinirhabdus gelatinilytica | reverse complement strand
TCAGGATTCCACCTCCAGAACCTGCGGCTCCATCGGCTACGTTGTTCATAATGGTAGCGTTGCTCACGTCCAATGTACCTCCAGCGTTGAAGATTCCTCCACCACCTTCGTTGGCCATGGCTCCACTTGCTATGTTACCATCTATCACGGTTGCGTCTACAGACATAGTTCCGGCTCCGTTCCACAGTCCACCGCCTTCAAGAGAAGCAGTGTTTCCGCTTACGGTTCCACCAGAGATGGTACTGTCTCCAGGACCTGTAATATGCAATCCTCCTCCATTTCCGGGAGCAGAAGCTGTAGCGTTGTCGGTTAAGTTAACATCGGTCAACATCAACATATTTCCAGCTACACTGTTGTCCTCAATACCACCACCAGCTCTCACCGATGTGTTGTTTGAAATTGTAGTTGCTGAAACTGTCAATACACCTTCATCATTTAGGATTCCACCTCCAGAACCTGCGGCTCCATCGGCTACGTTGTTCATAATGGTAGCGTTGCTCACGTCCAATGTACCTCCAGCGTTGAAGATTCCTCCACCACCTTCGTTGGCCATGGCTCCACTTGCTGTGTTACCATCTATTGTGGTACCATTTACTGTCATGGTTCCTGCACCGTTCCACAGTCCACCACCTTCTAGGGCAGCTGTGTTTCCACTTACGGTACCATCGGTTATTTCACTGTCACCGGGTCCTGTAATATGAAGACCTCCTCCATTACCTGGAGCACTTGCAGCGGTATTGTTCATTAAATCTGTGCTTGTAAGTGTGAGCGTATTTCCAGCTACACTATTGTCCTCGATACCACCACCAGCTCTCACTGCACTGTTACCGGAGATTGTAGTTCCACTTACGGTAAGGGATCCTTCGTCATTCAGGATACCACCACCAGAACCTGCAGCACCATCGGCTACATTATTGGTTATAGTTGCTCCAATGATATCTATAGTACCGCCGGCGTTGAAGATTCCTCCACCACCTTCGTTGGCCATAGCACCACTGGCTGTGTTCGCATCAATTACGGTGTTCTCAACAACCATTAAACCAGCACCGTTCCACAGTCCTCCACCTTCAAGAGATGCAGTGTTTCCACTTACGGTTCCTCCAAGGATGTTGGTGTCTCCTGGTCCTGTTACGTGCAATCCTCCTCCGTTACCGGGAGCAGAAGCTGTACTATTATCGGTCAAATCAACATTTGTAAGGATGGTTGTGTTTCCTGCAACACTGTTATCCTCAATTCCACCACCAGCTCTAACCGATGTATTGTTTGAAATTGTGGTTGCAGTAACTACTAGGGTTCCTTCATCATTCAGGATACCACCACCAGAACCTGCAGCACCATCGGCTACATTATTTGATATAGTTGAATTATTAACATCCAGCGTTCCGCCAGCGTTGAAAATTCCACCACCACCTTCATTGGCCATGGCTCCACTTGCGGTGTTTCCGTCTATAGTTACATTGTTTACGGTCATAGTTCCAGATCCGTTCCATAGACCACCACCTTCAAGCGCGGCAACATTGTTAGAAACCGAACCATTTGTAACAGTGGCATTTCCTGGGCCTGTAATGTGCATTCCCCCACCATTACCTGGTGCCGTTCCTGCATCGTTGTCTTCAACTATAGCGTTGAACAAAGTGATAGTTCCTGTACCGTTTGTTGAATTGTCCTCTATTCCACCACCCGCTCTATTTGCGGTATTGTTTGAAACTGTTGAATTATTCACGGTTACAGAACCACCGTCTACATTTTGTATACCACCACCAGAACCAGCGGCTCCGTTGGCTGCGTTATTGGTAATCATTGTACTGGTTTGAACCATCAAGGTACCTCCGTTGTTGAAGATTCCCCCACCACCATTATCGGCGGCAGCTCCTGAGGCTTGATTGTTATCGATCAAAGAAGTATCTACGGTCATGGTGCTTCCTACTTGGTTCCAAAGACCTCCACCTTCTGAAGCAGCATCGTTTCCAGTAACAGTTGCACCTGTCATATTCACAATAGCAACACCAGTTACGTGTACAGCTCCTCCATTACCAGGGTTGGGTGTACCAGCGTTTCCATCAACATCATTACCTTGAAGGGTTGTGTTGGTCATATCCAACATTCCATCTACAATTTCTATTCCTCCACCAGCACGGTTTGCGCTGTTTCCATCAATCATTCCTCCAATAACTACGATGTCTCCGTCGGTAGACAACAATCCTCCACCAGAACCACTAGTTCCAGTTGCTAAATTAGATTGTAATGTACCATTATTAATACCCATATTTCCACCATTGTTGAAGATTCCTCCACCACCAGCTCCGTCTACTGCTGTGTTGGTGTTTACCATAGTGTTCAATACATTCATTGTACTTCCTGCTTGATTCCAAAGCCCACCACCTTCGTTAAAAGCTTGATTGTTTGAAACTGCAGCATCATTAATCAATGTAGTAGCTACTCCTGAAATATGGATTCCTCCACCGTTTCCAGGGTTTGGAGTACCTGCGGTACCGTTTACGTCGTTAAGCGCTATTGTTGTGCCGTTAACATTTAGGTTACCATCTATTATTTCAATAGCTCCACCTGCACGGTTTGCACTATTTTGGAAAATATTGATATCTGCAATGGTCACTGTACCATCGGTAGATAATATCGCTCCACCTGAACCAGCGGCTCCGTTGGCTAAGTTATTATTAATGGTTGAACCTGAAAGTATATCTAAAGTACCTCCATCGTTGTAGATTCCTCCTCCACCATTTTCGGCCAAGGCTCCACTTGCAACGTTATTTGTTACGGGAACAGCATCTACAGTCATTGTACCAGAACCGTTCCATAGTCCACCACCTTCAGCGGCAGCTACGTTGCTATCTACAGTACCTCCTGTGATAGTGATATCTCCTGCACCAATGTGCAGGCCACCACCATTCCCTGGGTTGGCTCCAAGTGCTACACCAGTATCGTTTCCGTCAAGTGTTACGCCTGTCATTGTTACGGTTCCATCGGCTACTTCAATTCCACCACCTGCTCTTACAGATTGGTTTCCAGTAACTATGGTTCCATCAAGATTTAGAGTTCCGGCAGCATTTAAAATACCTCCACCAGAACCTGCTGCACCATCAGCGATATTTCCTGTTACAGAAGAAGTTCCCATAACATTCATTGTTCCTCCATCGTTATAGAGTCCACCACCACCATTTATGGCCATTGCACCGCTTGCGGTATTATTTGTAACTGGAACATCTGTAATATCCATTGTTCCCATTCCGTTCCATAGTCCACCACCTTCAGCGGCAGCTACGTTGCTATCTACAGTACCTCCTGTGATATCGGCATTTGCGGTTCCACCTACGTGGAGTCCACCACCGTTACCTGGGTTGGCTCCAAGTGCTACACCAGCATCGTTCATATCTAGTGTTACACCTGTCATCGTAAGGTCTCCCCCTGCGATCTCGATACCACCACCAGCTCGTACGGCTTGGTTGCCGGTGATAACGATGCCGTCGAGTGTAACTGTACCTCCAGTTGAGAGTACACCACCTCCGGAACCTGCTGCACCATCGGCTATATTGTCAATAACAGTAGAAGTTCCCATTACATTCAGGGTTCCTCCATCATTATAGAGCCCTCCTCCTCCGTTTTCGGCTAGAGGTCCACTTGCTGTATTGTTCGTTACAGGTACATCGGTCACATTCATAGTTCCCATAGCGTTCCATAGTCCACCACCTTCAGCGGCAGCTACGTTACTATCTACGGTTCCACCAGTTATATCAGCGTTTCCTGTTCCACCTACGTGGAGTCCACCACCGTTACCTGGATTGGCTCCAAGTGCTACACCAGCATCATTTGTATTTAGCGTTACACCTGTCATCGTAAGGTCTCCCCCTGCGATCTCGATACCACCACCAGCTCGTACGGCTTGGTTTCCGGTGATTATCGTTCCATCTATAGTAAGAGTACCACCTGTACTATGAATTCCACCTCCAGAACCTGCGGCTCCATCGGCTATATTGTTCACGATATTTGTTCCGTTGGCTACTGAAAGTGTACCTCCATTGTTGAAAATACCACCTCCACCATTTGTAGCATCGGCTCCAGATGCAGTATTGTTGTCTATAAATGTAGTAGGGAAAATTGTTCCACCACCAACAACGTTCATAGTACCACCGTTATTCCATAGACCACCACCTTCGGAGGCTGCGGTATTCAAGAAAACTATACCATTTACATCGACAGTTGTTGCATTACCGGTAATGTGGATACCACCCCCATTTCCTGGATTTGGCGTACCTGCAGTACCGTTCACATCGTTTAAAATTAATTGTAGGTCTATCAAGGTTGCAGTACCATCAATAATTTCGATACCACCTCCAGCACGATTTGCGCTATTTGAAGTAAGGGCGGCACCGTTTATATTTAAAGCACCAGCAGTACTTAAGATAGCACCACCAGAACCTGAAGTACCTGTGGCAAGGTTGTTAAAAATATCGGCAAAAGAATCTATATTCATAGTTCCACCGTTATTGAAAAGTGCTCCACCTCCTTGGTCGGGGTCATCTCCCGTTGCTGTATTATTGTCCATTTGGGTGTCAGCTCCTGTAATGGTCATAGTTCCAGGTCCATTCCAAAGTGCCCCTCCTTCTACTGCAGTATTGTTTTGGGCCAATACATTTGTGAACATAGAGTCTCCACCACCACTAATATGGTAACCACCACCATTTCCTGGGGCTGTTCCTGCACCAGTTGCGGTGTTGTTATTTAGTGTTAAGTCTGTGAACGTATATGTTTCACCAGCTACTGAAAGAATCTCAATTCCTCCTCCAGCTCTATTGGCTGTATTATTCTGCAACGTTACATTAGTTAGGGTAAGTGTTCCAGGAGTTTCGCTGAAAATTCCACCACCAGAACCTAATGTTCCGTCTGCCGTATTGCCATCGATCACTGTATTGAGTACTATAACATCACCTCCGTTGTTGAAGATGGCACCACCACCGTTATCTGAGGCGTTTCCACTAGCTATGTTTCCACTCATGTTTGGATTATCGAGCGTCATTGTACTTCCTGCTTGGTTCCAAACGCCACCACCTTCGGAAGCAGCTATGTTGTTATTAATATTTCCACCATTGATGTTAACTGTCGCTATACCAGAAACGTGCAAGAAACCACCATTCCCGGGGTTGGGAGCGGCACCTCCAGCATCGTTGCTATTCATATCAATATCGTTTGTAGTAAGTGTACCGTCAATGATTTCTATACCACCACCTGCACGATTAGCACTATTGTTTGAAACTGAGGTTCCGATATCTGAAACGGTTACATCTCCGGCATTACTCATAATACCACCACCTGAACCAGAAGTTCCGGTTGCTGTATTACTTAATATAGCAGTTCCTCCATTTACAGTAAGCGTTCCACCGTTATTGAAGATACCACCACCACCTGTTGTTGGGGCAGCACCTTGTGCTTCGTTGCCTGTAATTGTTGTATTGGTTACGGTCATGATTCCGGAATTGTTCCAAAGTCCACCACCCTCGTTGGCAGTGTTATTGGTTACCGTACAATCTATAAAAGTTGTGTTTGCTGGGCCTGTTACGTGAAAACCACCCCCATTACCTGGGTTTGCAGCTGCAATAAAGTTGCCGTCTAGTGTCACGTTAGTAAAGGTATAAGCTATACCGCCATTGATTTCGATACCACCCCCTGCGCGGTTGGCACTGTTTCCTGAAATGGTACTGCTGTTAACGGTTAATGTTCCGTTGAGGGACAATACACCACCTCCAGATCCAGAAACTCCTAAAGCTGTGTTTCCAGAAACAAGACTGTTTCCAGAAATGGTAAGCAAAGCTCCATTATTATAAATTCCACCTCCACCATCGGTAGCTGCACCAGCAGTAGCCGTATTATTTGAAACTGTGGCGCCAGATATTGTAGCAGTTGTAGGTGTCCCGCTTGTGCTATTATCAATTAAAACCCCACCACCAATAGGTGCTGTGTTGTTTGAAATAGTACCTCCGGTTATGTTCAAAGTTTCGGTTTCAGTAATATAGAGACCTCGACCTGTGTTACCAGTATCCAAATCCACACCTGTAAGCTGGACACTATCGGTAGCTGCAGCACCACCATTTATAATTAGTGCAGCTGCATATGTAGCATCAAGGGTAGTTACATTTAATACGTCTCCAGCATCCCCAAGGTTCACGGTTAATGTGCTCGTTGGGTTTGGTATTACTGTATCTTCGAAAGTAGCTCCGTTATCTACTATTTCAATTTCTCCTGCATTTGCGCTGTCTTGCAACGTAGCATCGTTTGCAATGGCAACAGGTAAGTTTAATATTGTATTTGCAGCATCTCCTGCATTGATAGGCTCTAAGCCCGTATAGGTAATTGTAGAACCATCTACATCGATATCTCCATTGTTTCCGTCGGGGCCAGGAATATCATAATTGAGGGTTTGCGTTGTAAAGGTTGCGCCTGTAACAGTCAAAGCATCCCCAGGAGCACCTGTTTGCCCTTGACCATTAAAGGTTATTGGAAAACCAAAGCTACCACCAGAGTAATCTGTTGTAGTACTATCGTTTCCATCGCCTCCATTTAAAGTCAACGTGGAAGTATCTGCCGTTGGTTGGCGGAGAACTTCAGCTCCATTTAAATCAACAACAACTTCTGTCCCTTCTAGAACTACTTCAAAAGTATCGTTTCCAGTAGTTCCTGCTACAACCGGATTAGGGTCAAACTGTACGGTGATAGTCACCATACACGTTTCCGTTTGTCCGTTTCCATCGTCTGCAGTCCAAGTGACTGTGGTATCCCCCACTGGAAGTGATTCACCAGACAAGGTAGCTGTATTGTTAATATTGTTTGTAATTGTTACTGTAGCAGCACAGTTATCGGAAGATGCTGTGGGATCAAATTCGTTGCCCTGTACAGAATAAGTATTTGTTCCTTGATCTACATTTCGTGAACCATCCATGGCACACGTAATCATAGGATCTGTGTTGTCTTCGGAAGTAACTGATGTGGAACCACACGTACCAGGAGTGACACAGCCACCTTCTCCCCTAACAAAATAGGTAGTAGAGCCATTGGGTGGGTTCACATTAAATGTATTTGTAGTGGTAGTACCTACCAATGTTCCTCCACAAGAACCTGTATATATTGCCCATTGAGTTGCATCGTTAAGTGTTCCAGCGATATTTAATGTTGAAGATCCTCCTGGACATATTGTAGCAGGAGCCGCTGTTACGGTAGGAACTGTTGAATCAGTACAAGGTGGTGGGTTTGTAGCAGTAACATCTAATGTCCAGGCATTACCAGGTGCAAAGTTTGAATTTACCAATACATTGTAAGTACCAGGACCGTAGGGCCCATTGAGAGTTCCGCCAGGAGAGTTTATTACATCGTTTCCAAATTGTACAAAGCCTGAAGCTCCACCTGAAGTATTAAATGTAAAAGCTACATTGTTAACTTGTTGCCCTGCTCCAACAACCACCTGAAAGCGATCTTGACCGTCAGCAGGTGTGGTTAAAGAACCAGAGAAGTTATTTACACCAGCAACCAAGTTGAAAGAAGGGCCATTTCCAGTATTAGGGAAATCTGGTGGTTCGTTTTGTGCTAGGGTTAGTTGTAAACTAGCAATTAAAAAGAAGGCTGTAAAAAGCCAAGTAGTTTTTTTCATAATTTTATGATTAGTTAGACAAATCCACAACTTGTGGGTTTTTAAGATGTGTTAAATCTACGAACCGAAAGAGGTATTCGGTTTGTTAATTTGTGTTAAATTACCTTAAAATCAATTATTTAACTTGATTTTAAAGTTTTGAAAATAATCATAAAATTGGGGCTCTAGCTTTGACTATTAGAGGATTATAGAATAAATCAAGTTTAAAATATGAATGAAAGGAAAGTAATTTTAAGAGAGTTTTAACTACTTATTCAAGATAAGTAAACTCCTTTCAGGGATAAAAGACCTTAAAAATTTATTTTTTTGTTAAAGGAATACTAACATAAATATGGAAATTAAACCATAGGTATCTTGCTATGAAAAAATAAGTACTAGAAAATTGAAGAAAACCTACTTAAGTATCAAATTTGTAATAAATTATTAAGACAAAAGGATATCAACGCAAAAACCCATTCACATTCTCATCAATACGCTTATGAATGTTTGAAACATCTGCCTTGATGAATTTTTCGCCAGTGATATTTTCGTACAATTCAATATATCTTTCAGAGACTGAATTGATATAGTCGTCGCTCATTTCAGGCACTTCCTGGCCTTCCAGTCCTTGAAAGCCATTCTTTATAAGCCACTGGCGCACAAATTCCTTCGAAAGTTGCTTTTGCGGTTCGCCTTTTTGTTGACGCTCTTCATAGCCATCAGCATAAAAGTAACGGGAGGAATCTGGGGTGTGTATCTCGTCTATCAATACTATTTTGCCATCCTTCGTCTTTCCGAATTCGTATTTGGTATCAACCAATATCAAACCTCGTTTGGCAGCAATCTCGGTACCACGTTGGAAAAGTTTTTTGGTATATTCTTCCAGTATCCGGTAATCTTCTTCGGAAACAATACCTCTCTTTAAAATATCCTCTCTGGAAATATCCTCGTCGTGGTCTCCTTTTTCAGCTTTGGTAGCAGGAGTGATGATGGGCTGTGGGAATTTATCGTTTTCCTGCATCCCTTCGGGCATGGCAACTCCACACAAGCTACGTTTGCCCGCCTTGTATTCACGTGCAGCATGACCGCTCATATACCCACGGATTACCATTTCAACCTTAAAGGGTTCGCATGCCTCCCCTACCGCTACATTGGGATCGGGCGTGGCGGTGAGCCAATTGGGTACGATATCCTGTGTCTCACGCATCATCTTGGTAGCAATCTGGTTGAGGATTTGTCCTTTATAAGGTATCCCTTTAGGCATCACAACATCAAATGCGCTTAACCTGTCAGTTGCTATCATAACCAATACATCATTCTCTAGGGTATATACTTCACGTACCTTCCCTTTGTAAACAGATTTTTGTCCAGGGAAGCTGAAGTTGGTATCTATTATTGTGTTGCTCATTTCAGATTGTTAGTTGCTGATCTCAGAAAAATCAAGAATCTAGGTTTTCAATACTTTTGTACGCCGCAATTACTTCTTTAACCAGTTTATGGCGTATCACGTCTTTATCGTCCAGGTAAATCATTCCAACGCCTTTTACGTCCTTAAGCACCAGCAAGGCTTCCTTTAGACCTGAAATGACACGGCGAGGTAAATCTATTTGTCCAGGGTCTCCTGTTATCATGAATTTGGCGTGTTTTCCCATACGGGTAAGGAACATCTTCATTTGGGCGTGGGTGGTGTTTTGTGCCTCGTCCAGAATCACAAATGCATTGTCCAACGTTCTACCCCGCATAAAGGCCATTGGGGCAATTTGGATAACTCCTTTTTCTATATAGCTCTCCAATTTTTCATGAGGGATCATATCCCGAAGGGCATCATACAGCGGTTGCATATAGGGATCCAGTTTTTCCTTTAGGTCTCCCGGTAAAAATCCAAGGTTCTCTCCCGCTTCCACTGCTGGTCGTGTTAGGATGATTCGTTTTACCTGTTTTTCCTTTAAGGCTTTTACAGCCAGGGCAACACCAGTGTAGGTCTTTCCGGTTCCTGCCGGCCCCACAGCAAAAACCATATCGTTCTTGGACATAAGGTCCACTAACTTTCGCTGGTTGGCTGTTTGTGCTTTAATCAATTTACCACTTACTCCGTGTACCAAAACAGCTCCACTGGCAACGGGTGTATCGTAATCTTCCTTACTACGGCTGGAGAGCACACGCTCTATGGTGTTCTCGTCCATCTTGTTGTATTTGCCAAAGTGCTCCAGTAACATGGTGATGCGCCTGTCAAACTCTTCCAGAATTTCCTCGTCGCCATAAGCTTTTAGTTTACTGCCCCGAGCGACCAGCTTCAGCTTAGGGAAATATTTTTTTAGTAAATCAATATTTGCATTCTGGAGCCCGAAGAATTCCCTTGGGCTTATTTCGGTAAGTTCGATGATAAGTTCGTTCAAAAGCGCAGTTGTTTATAACATTTGTAAGTATCTTCAAATATAGTTTTTCCTATTATAAAAGTACTTTATTTTTGTGTTATCAATTTCAACAACATATCAACAATTAACTAGATGCCCATTATAACCCTTACGACCGATTTTGGAGAGAAAGACCACTTTGTGGGTGCGGTAAAAGGGGCGATCTATACTGAAATGGAGAACCTGAAGATTGTTGATATCTCGCACAGCATCTCGCCTTTCCATAGTACCGAAGCGGCCTATATTATCCAGAATGCGTACAAGAGCTTTCCGCCAGGAACCATACATATTATAGGTATTGATAGCGAGCTGAATCCCGAGAACCGCCACATCGCACTAAAACTGGACGGGCATTATTTTGTATGTGCCAACAACGGCATTATCTCCATGCTCGCACAGGCCATTAAGCCCGAGAAGATTGTGGAAATAAATATTCACGATAGGATTATGAGCAATTTTCCCGTACTGGATGTTTTTGTAAAAGTGGCCTGCCACCTTGCACGTGGGGGTACGCTGGAAGTGATCGGGAAACCTATTACCGAAATAAAGGAACTGGTAGGAATAAAGCCCGTGGTCAATTCCGAGGGCAACCAGATTATAGGTAACGTAATCTATATTGACAACTACGGAAATGTGGTGTGCAATATAAACAAGCAATTGTTTGACGATGTAGGCAAGGGACGCCCCTTCAAGATAACGGCAAGGCGTGCGAATTTCGATGAGATATTTTCACAGTACAGTGATGCCATTAATTTTGAAACCCCCAAGGAACGCCGTGAAGAGGATGGCAAGAAATTGGCCATTTGGAACTCTTCGGAATATCTGGAATTGGCCATCTACAAAAGCAACCCCACAACGGTGGGGAGTGCTTCATCGCTGTTTGGGTTACAGTTTCGGGATGCGGTGACGGTTAATTTTGGACCAATCAACCAATAATTTTTTATATGTTCACAAGAATAGTTAAGATGGAGTTTAAAGAAGCTGAAATTGATTCGTTTTTGGCTAATTTTGAAAAGGTAAAAGAAAAGATCAGGAGTTTTACGGGCTGTGAACATTTAAGGTTGTTACGGGACAAAAATGATGCAAACATCTTTTTTACCTACAGCAAATGGCAAACTGAAGACGATCTGGAAGAATACCGAAACAGCGAACTTTTTAAGGGCGTTTGGGCAACAACCAAACCAAAGTTCCGTTGTAAAGCCCAAGCCTGGAGTGTAGGTGTTGTGGAGGAGATAGCGGGTAGCTAGTAGCTTGCAGGACGCATTTAAAGCTGCGGGTAGGATGCTTTGCTAGTAGTTAAAAACGGAAATGGTAAAAATATACCCTGAACAAAATTTCACCACATAGGCACAAACAAAACAGAGATACGCCCTTAACTAAATAACTTAGTCACCTTAAGCAACGAATAACGAATAACGAATAACGAATAACGAATAACGAAATTTAAAGTGCTCCCCATCATAAAAAAAGAAATAGCCAGTTTTTTCGCCAGTCCCATCGGGTACTTGGTGATAGGGCTGTTTTTGGTGGTGAACGGTTTGTTCCTCTGGGTTTTTAGCGGAGATTATAACATTTTGGATGCTGGCTTTGCAGATCTCAATCCGTTTTTTGAGTTGGCACCGTGGATCTTGTTGTTCCTGATTCCCGCTGTGACCATGCGTGCCTTCAGCGAAGAGTTGAAACAGGGTACTATTGAGCTGTTGGTTACCAAACCAATTTCACTACGTGCTATTGTGCTGGGCAAGTATTTTGGCGCGGTATTGCTTATTGTTTTGGCGCTGCTTCCTACACTACTGTATATCGTTACAATTTCAAACCTTGGGAACCCTACTGGTAATTGGGATGTAGGAGCCACATTGGGTTCGTATCTGGGCTTGTTGTTTTTGGTCTTGGCGTATACGGCCGTTGGAGTATTTGCTTCTACCCTATCCGAAAACCAGATTGTAGCTTTTATCATTGCCATTTTTCTATGTTTTATACTGTACTTTGGCTTTGAGGGCTTGGCGTCGATCAATTCCTCGTTTGATATTTCCAGTTTAGGGCTGAAGGCACACTTCACCTCAATTTCACGAGGGGTGGTAGATACGCGGGATGTTATCTATTTTTTGAGTGTGGCGGTGTTGTTTGTTTCTTTAACCATTCTAAAACTTCAGAAAAAATAGGATGGGGAAAAGTTTGAAGCAAATAGTAATAGTGGTATCGGTTTTAGTTGGGCTGAACCTTCTCAGCAACAAGGTGTACAAAAGATTTGACCTTACGCAGGACAAACGCTATACGCTTTCTGAAGAAGCAAAGGAAACCGTCGCGACAGTGAATTCTCCTATAAAAATCGATGTATTTCTTGAAGGTAACTTTCCACCGGAATTTAAAAAACTGCAACTGGAAACCGAACAATTGCTAGAAGAATTCAAAAGCTACAACCCCAACATTGCATACGAGTTTATAAACCCAGTAGAAAGTGAAAATCCTGAGGCTCTTCAGCAGGAGTTCATAAACCGTGGGATGAAGGGCGCACAGGTTGAAGTACGTGAAAACGGCAAGGTCTCTACCGAAGTGGTCTTCCCCTGGGCACTCGCCCAGTATCAGGAAAAAACGGTGAAGGTTCCGTTGCTCAAAAATGTATTGGGCGCCACTCCCGAAGAACGTGTAAACAATTCCATACAAAACCTGGAATATGCCTTTACGTACGGTTTCCACCAATTGGTAAACGGAAAGAGCAAACGTATCGCAGTATTAAAAGGCAATGGAGAGTTGGACGACAGGTATGTAGCAGATATCTTCAGCACCCTGCGGGAAACATATTTTATAGCTCCTTTTACGCTGGACTCGGCAGCCGTTTCACCTAAAAAAACCTTAGAACAGCTCAACACTTTCGATTTGATCGTGGCCGCCAAGCCTGTTGAAAAATTTACCGATGCCGAAAGATACATCCTGGACCAATATACTATGAACGGTGGTTCCTCTATATGGCTCGTGGATGCTACCCAAATTGTACAGGACCCAGAGACTGGCATTACAGCTGCAATACCGTTGGACATAAACTTAGGGGATTTTTTCTTTAAGTACGGAATACGCATCAACCCTAATTTGGTGAAAGATGTTTATTGTGCGCCCATTGTACTGGCCTCTGGTGAGCAAAGGGAATCACAGTATAATAAATACCCATGGTTGTTCAGCCCGTTGTCTTCTGCAGCGAATGAACACCCCATCGTAAACAATACCGAGGCGGTAAAGTTTGATTACGCCAGTGGTATCGAAATTTTGACAAACGACCTACAAAAATCAATCCTCTTAAGCTCCTCTCCCATTACCAAACTGCAGAGCACCCCTTATGAAATAGATATTGACAAAGAGATCCCCAATGCACTACAAATAGTAAACGAAGGACCGGATCCTTCGGTATTCTCTGCAGGGGAAACACCTTTGGCGGTGTTGCTGGAGGGAGAATTCCCCTCGGTTTTCAATAACCGCGTAAAACCTTTTAAAATTTCAGAAGACAGAACTAGCTCCCCACCCACAAAAATGCTCGTGATAAGCGATGGTGATGTGATTAAAAATCAGTTGGATCGCGGCAAGCCCTTGGAACTGGGTTTTGATAAATGGACCAATGCCTTTTATGGAAACAAGGAGTTTTTACTCAACGCAGTGAATTATATGTTAGACGATAGCGGACTTATAAACATACGCACCAAAAAAATAGCCGTTCCGTTCCTGGACCCACAAAAAACATTGGCACAGCGCACACAATGGCAAGCTGTAAACCTATTGCTACCATTGGGGTTGTTGGCGTTGTTTGGGTTTTTGTACAGCTATTTCAGAAAACGAAAATACACCCGCTAACTGTTAATAAGTTAGTTTTACAAACCGTTGTTTTTGGGATATATTTGTACTTCGACTACATGTAGCACACAGATGCGCTTTTAATGTGGAGTCCATATTTTTAAGACTAATATTTCAGAAAATAACCTTACATGAAATTCATTGTTTCCAGTTCTTATTTACTCAAGCAATTGCAAGTGCTTGGAGGTATTATAAACAATAACAACACACTACCTATTTTAGACAATTTCCTCTTTGACCTGGATGGAAATTCATTGACGGTTTCGGCATCGGACCTAGAGACTACGGTTTCTTCAACGCTGGACGTGGAAAGCAACGAGAGCGGTAGCGTTTGTATACCTGCCCGTTTGTTGCTGGATACCCTAAAAACATTTCCAGAGCAACCGCTTACGTTTACTGTTGAAGAAAATAGCACTGTTGAAATAAGCAGTAACCACGGTAAGTACGCACTGGCGTATGCGCCAGGAGAAGAGTTTCCTAGCGCTGTGGAGTTGAAGGACCCTTCAGAAACAAAGGTTCAGGGCGATATCTTGGCAACAGCCATTAGCAAAACAATTTTTGCCAGTGGAAATGACGATTTGCGTCCGGTGATGAGCGGTGTGTTCTTCCAGTTTTCTACGGAAGGGTTGACGTTTGTGGCCACCGATGCCCACAAACTGGTAAAATATAGCCGTGAAGATGTTTCGGCATCGCAAACGGCCGAATTCATTATGCCCAAAAAACCTCTCACGCTATTAAAAAATATATTGGCAGGTAGTGAAGAAGAAGTAACGATTGAGTATAACGACAGTAACGCTAAGTTCAGTTTTGATAACACTACGATGATATGTCGATTGATCGACGGCAAGTATCCCAACTACGAAGCGGTAATCCCAAAAGAGAACCCGAACAAGCTCTCCATCGATCGAAACCAATTCCTGAACAGTGTGCGCCGTGTGAGTATTTTCAGTAACAAAACCACGCATCAGATACGTTTGAAGATTGCAGGTGCAGAGCTTAATATCTCTGCAGAAGATATCGATTACAGCAATAAGGCCGAAGAACGTTTAACCTGCGATTACCAAGGTGACGATATGCAAATTGGGTTTAACTCTCGTTTCCTAACCGAAATGCTGAACAACCTAACCAGTGACGATGTTTCTCTGGAAATGAGCCTTCCCAACCGTGCTGGTATCCTCACGCCGGTTGATGGTCTTGACGAAGGAGAACGCGTGACAATGCTGGTAATGCCCGTGATGCTGAACAACTAGAGCTTCTGCTCCACTCAGCTTACGGAACAAAAAAAATCCGTTGTGATATGTTCACAACGGATTTTTTTCAATATAACTTATCCATTTATGAAATAAACCGAATCGTACTAAAATAACTAGGAGCTTGGCCATTACTGGCGCGTACTGCATTTACTATGGGCATAACAAACGATACAATACCCACCCAAATAAGAGAGAGTATGCCTAAACCAAGAAGGAAAATTCCAGGGATGCTCAACAGCGCTATCAAGAACATAGTTATTTGGAAGTTGATTACATTTTTTCCGTGCTCGTCCATTCCCTCGATCTCATCTTTTTTGGTGAGCCACAAAATTAACGGGACAATAAATCCACCAAAACCTGTCACGTAGGTCAAAAATTGCGAGAGTTGTGTAAAAACCAAAAGGTTTGTGTCGGTTTTTTTTCCTGTTTGTGTAATGCTTATTACTTCCATACCAATAGTTATTTTAAAGCGTTAAGGATAAAATAGGTGATTAGGAATGCAGCTACCGAAACCCCCACAAATAAAAGCAGGGGGACGAGTAGGTTTTTAAGTCCGCCATCTTTTTTAGGATCGTTTTCTTTATTTTCCATAGTGCATTCTCTTGTACTATCAGTAGGTTAGAACATTAAAAAGTTACATAAAATTTTTTCTTTTGACTGTGTTAAATATCATATAATTTGAGGTGCTCTTTTTAAAATAATTATTTTTGAATTTACAGACACACTTTCACCCATAATCCCACTTAAGCTTTTGTGTGTCAATTATAACCATATCACTTATTAAAATGAAAAAAATTACACAACTTATTTTAGGAATCACATTGGTTTTTACAAGTCTTTGTACAGCACAAACCAATCAATACCTCCATTTTGATGGAGTTGATGATTATACTGAACTTCCCAACGCAGCCCAATATGTAAACAACCAAAATACCATTTCCATGGCAGGCTGGTTTTATACTGAGGCACTTACCTACGGCCAAGGTATGATGGGCATACGCGGTGGTGGTTCTGGCAGCGGAGAGATGTACATCATTCAACTTTCAGACGGAACTTTGGAATGTAGGGTAATTACCGATACGGGACTACATCAATTTGTAGCACCAGCGGGAACCATCCAGGCCGGTGTGTGGCAGCATGTGGCTTGGATCTTTGATGAAGACACCATCGAGCTTTTTGTAGATGGAGTGTCTATTGGTACAAGTACAGCCTCTGGTACATTTCTTTCAACCGACAGACCTCTAGGGCTGGGTAAAAGTATACAAGGTGGTTTCAATTTTGTTTTCAAAGGCGGGATTGACGAGTTTTCTATGTGGAGCAAAGCGCTAACACAAACCGAAATACAAGATATAATGGCTAATGAACTTGTTGGGAATGAAACCAATCTTGAAGTATATTACAAATTTAACCAAGGAGCTCCGGGAGGCAATAATACGGCAATAGACATGCTGTTGGATGAAAGTGGCAATCCAGACAAAAATTCGCTATTGAACAACTTTGCCCTTATTGGCGAAACTTCCAACTTTGTCGGTGAGCTTGAACCTGGACAGCAAGCTATAGACTTCCCTCCTATTGCCAATAAACTCACTACGGACGATCCTTTTGAGCTTGAAGCCACAGCTACATCGGGATTGCCGGTAGCTTTTGAAATTGTATCCGGTCCAGCATCCATTAGCGGCACTACCTTGACGCTAGATGGTAACGAAGGCACAGTAACCGTTAAGGCTACCCAACCTGGAAATGGTACTTGGGATCCAGCTCCCGAAGTAACCTTTAGTTTTGAAGTGCTTGACCCACAAAATGTTTTGGTAGAGAGTGAAGCATTGCACCCATTATCAGGAACGGTTTATGCTCCCTCATTAACCCCTATACAAGTTGCTGTTAAAGCTGGTATACAGTATCCAGAACTATTCTCGGTGGATACCGTAGAAGCTGTGATAGACGGAGTTACAATTCCATTGACCAATCATGAAAACGGATTTTACACCGGCTGGTGGACACCCACAGGCTATGGAGCCTTCGATCTTGATATCCAGGCTACCAATAATTACGGTGCGATGAGCACACAAACTGAAAGCTTTACACTGGAGCAACAAGCTACCAACGTTAGTGCTCTTGCAACAGATGAAGCTTGGGTGTACAGTGATGTACCCTCAGTGACACAAGTTGCTAACCTTCCCAGCCATATAGGGGCATACGATTCAATCATCGGTAATTTGGTGATAGATTGTCCTCCAGGAGGCTGTGACCCTTGGGATAGAGTTTCTACTGTGGAAGCCCAAGGAAAAGACGGACAATGGTACGAGATTATCCGTTACTTGACCCCGTATGGTGTAGCCTGTAGCAGTGAGATTGATTTAACCGATTTCGCCTCGATACTTCGTGGAAAAACCGCCTTTAGGGTAAATCTTGGTACGCAGGGTAACGGTTTTGAATATACACTTCAGCTAAATTATCAAGCGGGAGAGCCAGCACATCCATACAGTTCCATTACAAAATTGTGGTACCAAACCTATCAATTTGGAGATCCTGCAAACCTTCAGCCTACTGAAGCTTTTGATGTTACCTACCCAGAAAATATAGAGACCGCAAAGATAAAACTGGTATCTTCTGGCCACGGTTGGGGAGATAACAATACTGGTAATGCGGCAGAGTTTTCACCCAACACACACCATATATGGGTAAACGGGAACGAAACCTTTGAGCAATTCAACTGGGAAGATTGCGACCCCAATCCAGATGGTTGCCAACCACAAAACGGAACATGGTATTTTAACCGTGCTGGCTGGTGCCCTGGAAGTATTGCACAGTTTTTCGATTACGATATGCAACCCTACACCCAAACAGATCAGGTATACCTAAGCTATATTTTTGATACAGGCTATGTGGATAATTGCCACCCCAACAATCAAGATTGTGTTAGTGGGAGTACGTGCCCTAACTGTGACGATGGTTTTAACCCCCATCTTATCGTTTCATCTTATTTAATCTCGTACGGAGATGCTCCATTAGGAGATAGTGATGTTGTGTTGGGAACCGATGCACAGATTGCCCCAACCCAGGTAAGTGTATATCCAAATCCTTCGGGGGGACAATTTTTTGTCTCTTTCGATGGATTTCAGGATGCAAGCACTGTAAAGGTGTACGACTACCAAGGAAGATTATTACGTGACTATGGGATAGCTTCAGGGACGCAGAATGTGAAAGTAAACCTTTCTGGCCATGCTTCTGGCGTGTATCTTGTGAGTGTACAGAACAGCAAAGGAGACGGCGTTATAAAAAGGGTTATTATTGAATAACACCGCAATAAAAATCATATTTTTAAAAGGTTCCTAGCTTTTGGGAGCCTTTTTTTGTTACACGATTCCAGAAAATGAAATCTATCCCAATTTGATGTTTTTGAATTTGTACTTTTGTACACTATGAAACACAACGATACTATAGTGGCTCTAGCAACACCTTCGGGTGCTGGGGCAATTGCTGTGATACGGCTTTCGGGAGATGCTGCTTTGGAAATAGCTTCGGGTATCTTTACTTCAGTTTCAGGTAAGGTATTAAAGGAGCAGCCTACACATACCATCTATTTAGGGCACATTAAGGATGGGGAGCGGGTGTTAGATGAAGTTTTGGTTTCAGTATTCAAAAACCCTAACAGCTATACGGGTGAAGACGTGGTAGAAATTTCCTGTCACGGGAGTGCTTTCATTCAGCAAGAAATTATACAGTTATGCCTTCGGAAAGGTTGCCGGATGGCCCAAGCAGGAGAGTTTACCCTACGTGCCTTCCTCAATGCCAAAATGGACCTGAGCCAAGCAGAGGCTGTGGCAGATTTGATAGCGAGTGACAGTGAGGCAAGCCACCAATTGGCCATACAGCAAATGCGGGGTGGTTTCAGCAATGAAATAAAACGATTGCGGGAAGAGCTGCTCAACTTTGCTTCCTTGATAGAACTGGAACTCGATTTTGCCGAAGAGGATGTGGAGTTTGCCAACCGCGAGGATTTCCAGAAATTAATTACAAAGATTACCCAGGTACTGAAACGCTTGATAGACAGTTTTGCTACTGGAAACGTGCTAAAAAACGGTATCCCCGTAGCCATAGTGGGCGAACCCAATGTGGGGAAATCTACACTGCTCAATGCACTTTTAAATGAAGAACGCGCCATTGTTTCTGAAATAGCCGGTACCACGCGAGATACCATTGAAGATGAAATTACCATAGGTGGCATAGGGTTTCGGTTTATAGATACTGCGGGAATACGAGAAACAACCGATACCATTGAAGGTCTCGGGATTAAAAAAACGTTTGAGAAGATTGAACAGGCGCAAGTGGTCGTGTATTTATTTGATGCACAGGAATTCAAAGTTTCAGGTTCCAAGATTAAAATTGAAATTGAAAAAATAAAAAATAAGTATCCGCGAAAACCCTTGGTTGTGGTGGCCAATAAAATAGACAGGCTTCCAAAAAATGAAAAAACTAACTTTATTGACATCCTCACGCCCCACACCTCACACCTCACACCTATTTCAGCTAAAACAGGAAATGGCGTAGAAGACCTAAAAAACACCTTACTCAACTTTGTGAACACCGGTGCGCTACGCAACAATGAAACCATCGTTACCAACACCCGTCACTACGATTCCCTACTAAAAGCCTTGGAAGAGATTCAAAAAGTACAGACGGGCATAGATGCCAATTTAAGTGGCGATCTTTTGGCCATAGATATTAGGCAAGCCCTGTACCACTTTGGAGAAATTACAGGAGAAATCTCAAACGACGAATTATTGGGGAACATATTTGCTAATTTCTGTATCGGGAAGTAATTACACTTCTGTTTATTGTTAACTAATTGTTTTTGTTGGTATTACATAATATTTACTTCTCTTTTTTGTTGCCTTTTAGTTCTTTTTAGGCTATCTTTGTTGTCTATTTGTTGCCCATTATTCAAGTTTGTTGCCCAAACTTGTTGCCAACAAATATTGGCGAAATTCTGCACCATATTGCCCCACGTTGCACC
Organism: Marinirhabdus gelatinilytica; assembly: GCF_003353425.1. Lineage (GTDB taxonomy): Bacteria > Bacteroidota > Bacteroidia > Flavobacteriales > Flavobacteriaceae > Marinirhabdus > Marinirhabdus gelatinilytica. The sequence goes on along the minus strand of NZ_QRAO01000002.1, from coordinate 620,817 downwards.
ATATCGCTACATAACGCACCATTTATGAGCAGTAATTTAAAAATTCCAAAAACGTGTCTTTATTGTGGTAAAGCTTTCATAGCAAGAACTACAGTAACAAAATATTGTGGCCATAAATGTAACAGCAGACATTACAAACAGCTTAAACGAGAAGAGAAAGTTCAAGATAGTCTGCAACAAGATATTCAACAAAAGCAAGGCAATACAGAAGTTTCCAATCCCAATAGTATAGCATATAAAGACTTTTTAAGCATTTCTGAAGCATCAGAATTATTAGGTGTTAGTAGATGGACTATTCAAAGAATGGTTAAGCGAGGACAGCTTAAAGCAGTCCCTATGGGAAGGAAACACATTGTTGCACGATGGCAAATAGAAAGCTTATTTAATTAACCGTACCATTATGAAAGTTACTTTAAGACAACGAAAAAAAGGAAGCAAGATTAGTTTGTATTTAGATTACTATGAAAATGGACAGCGTAGCTATGAATACCTAAAGCTGTACTTGATTCCAGGACCCGAAAAAGGCAAACTAACCAAGGCACAAAAGGAGGAGAACCGAAAGAATTTAGAATTAGCCGAAAGCATACGTGCTAAAAAGCATTTAGAAATTCAAAACGGTTTATATAACTTTCAAGATAAGGAAAAGCTTAAAGGGCATTTCATAACATATATGGAAGTCCTTGCAGAAAAACGTAGTAATAGTAAGGGTAATTATGGTAATTGGCAAAGTGTAATTAAACATCTCAAGAAGTTTAAACCTCACGATATAGCTTTTTCACACATTAACAAAAAGTTTGTTGAAGATTTTAAAGAGTACCTTGATAAAGAAGCTATAGGGAGGGCAAATAAGAAGCTTTCTCAAAATTCAAAGTATTCATACTTCGGTAAGCTTAATGCAGCTTTAAAACAAGCAGTTAAGGACGGTATATTAAGAATCAATCCTGCTGAACAAGTATCTAACTTTAAACAAGGAGAACCTCAAAGAGAGTTTTTAACATTGGAAGAGGTGCAAGCCTTAGTAAAGGTAGAATGTGAACTTCCAGAGCTTAAAAAAGCTTTTATTTTTAGTTGTCTTACGGGTTTACGTTGGAGTGATATTGAAAAACTAACGTGGTCAGAAGTGCAACATTCAAAAGAGAATGGTAATTACATTAGATTTAGACAAAAGAAAACCAAAGGAAGTGAAACTTTACCAATTTCTGAACAAGCACGAGAATTATTAGGTGAAGAAGGTGAACCTACAGAAACAGTTTTTAAAGGGTTGCATTATAGTGCCTGGACAAATCTAAAATTGCAACAATGGGTAATGCAAGCAGGAATAACAAAATCAATAACTTTTCATTGTGCGAGACATACTTATGCAACATTACAGTTAACTTTAGGAAGCGATATTTACACTGTTTCAAAATTATTAGGGCATAAAGAGTTGAAAACAACGCAGATTTATGCCAAAGTAATTGACCAAAAGAAGCAAGAAGCTGCCAACCGTATTAAATTAGATTTATAGCCTATGGAAAAGCCATTTATTGAAATTGATGCCAAAGAGTTTATCTTAAAACCATTTGAAATTCAGAAGCCTGAAGGCTATGAATTTGCAGAAAACTATCCTAATTGTTGTCATTCACACAAACACAATTATAAACTACTTACAGACTATTTAGAGCGTTTTCCCTTTTGTTGTGATAATCACGCTGATTTTTATAAACGTTTTAAATTCGACAAAGAGAAAGTTTATGGTCAAATACCTATTTGGGTTTTAAAAGCAGTTGATTATACGTGGCATACCATAGAGCAAAATATTAATGAGGACGATTGGTTTGATGCTATTACAGAATATTTTGAATTATGTTTCTGGAGTATGGGTACACCTGCTGTAGGTTCTCACATATATTTAGAGCTTGTTGAGTTAAATCTTCAAAGAAAAGATGGAAAATTTCCTAAAGATAAATGTAAAGCATTATTAAAATTCCTAACTGAAGTAAACAAGTATAAACCTGCGCAAGAGAAAACAGACCTTAATTTATTGTATAGCACTTATCAAAAATGGTTAAAAGCATTTCCTTTTGATTTACCCTTTTTTAGTCCTTTAAAACCACAACTTACTAAATCATTGCCCTTTGTTAAAGAAGTCACTCGTAGGAATCGCTATTTGGGTATGGTGACTGCAAAATTGGTAACACCAACGGAATTAGTAGCTTCACTATATAGACGTACACAACATATCTTATCATTAATTGATACTACCGAACTTCAAAAACAAGGTTTAATATCACAAGCCGAAAAATTAAGTATCGATGTACTTAACGAAAACCACCGATTTAAACAGCGTACCTTAACAGAAACTTATAATAAAGGCGAAAAACAATACATAAAAACCATTAAAAAGTGGCTTGAAAATGAAAAAGTTTATTTTAAAGAAATTGTTCCTAAATTAAAACAAGCACCAGCACCAACACCCAAAAAGGAAAAAACACCTAAAACCTATTTTGGTTTTAGTGGTGACACAAATGCACTTTTAACTGTGTTAAAAGCATTGCAGTTAAGAGTAGATATGCTGAAAGAAGACTTCACAACAGTAGATAATTTTCATAAGCTACTTACAGCTAAAGACTTTAGTAATTTAGATGTCAAAGTCCATCTAAATTGTGATAATAAACAGTTCTATTACATCATAACAAAACTACAGCCATACTTTACCAATCTTAAATGGGTAACTATTGCTAAATCTATGTTGTTTTTATCCGAAGGAAATAGCCTTTTAGGACAATCAGATTTAAGTTCTGCAAAGAATAATAACCCGAAATTAAAAACAGTTATTGACAACATTTTCAGAGATATGAAATAAAAAACAATGACATTATTGACAAATGTCAATGCCTTGTCAGACTTCAATTTTTATACCCTCATAAAGTCAGTTTCTTGCTTCCAGAAATTTTAAATAGTTTAAAAATGGAACAAGAAATGATTCTTCAAAAGTTAACTAACATCGAGACGATGTTACAAGAACAAAACCTTCTAAAAAAAGAAGTATTAAACCTTAATGAGGCAGCAGCTTATTTAGATATAAGCGCATCACACCTTTACAAACTTACAAGCCAAAAACAGATTCCGCATTTTTGCCCACAGGGCAAAAAACTCTATTTCAATAGGGCAGAATTAGACCAATGGTTGCAACGCAACAGGCAACATTCCGAAGATGAAATAGACCAAATGGCAAATGATTACATCACAAGGAATCGCTAATACGGTGTACGACACCATTAAAATAAAGAAGCAATTAGACCAATTGCCCAAAGAAGCGTTGTGCTGTACTAGAGCACCTTTTTATTGGGGCAATAGTCTATGGTTGCCAACTTTTAATAAATATGGTGAAGTGGTAAGGTATCATACCGATATAAATAATCTTCGTGTAAAGTTAAGAGGTCACGACATAACCATTGAAAACTCATTGCAAAAGTTTTTTATGGGAAACAATTATCAAGATTTTAAATTTAGTCGAGTGCTAGAAGCGTTTCACAAGTTAAATAATACGCTACCGTTTACAATTTACGATGCAAACATCATCAAATTAAGTACAGGTGTTGTCATACAGGAAGAAGCACAACCCGTTTTTGAAAGTTGGTTAGAATACAAAGGAAAAAGCCCAAGAATAATGACAAATAGAAACACCATTTATGGAGCGTATTTTCAAGCAACCAATTACAAAATAAAAGGTTATGACAAAACCTTTGAAGTCAAACAACATAACCAAGTGTCTTTAAATGACAATTACTTTAGGTTTGAATTAGAGGCTTATAGCAGACATTTTACAAGCAGAAGTCAACCAATACAAACGCTAACGGTTCAAGACCTAATAAATCCAAGCTCGTTCAATGCATTGGCAGATAACCTTTTTAAAGTGTATCAAGATATAAAGAAGAAACCGTTTTTTGATTATCAAAAACTGTCACCAAAAGACATAAGATTATTAGCTACTATAGCTAATATAGAGACCGCTAACGGCTTAAAAAAGTATCACCAGCACACCTATAAAAAAGACCGTAGAGCATATTTAAAACTCATAAAAGAGAACGATAATAACAAGTTAAACAATCAAGTACTACAGCAGTTAAAAGAGAAAATAGATTTTATCAAATATTAGTACTTGTAATATAACCTAAAAAAGGGGTAAAAAATGAGAGATTATAGTATAAAAGAAATCAAGGCGATAGAAGAACGATTAGAGCATACCATCCAAAAGTTAGAGAAGCTTCAAAAACAAGCTGGTATAGAACCATTTATTGACAATTCCGACTTTATAAGGATTTTCAAAATCAGTAACAGTACAGCTAAAAACTGGCGTACTAAAGGCATAATTCCTTATGTACAGATTGAAAATAAAATTTATTATAAAGTGACTGATATTAAAGAACTATTTGCAATCTAAAATTCTATTTTAACATTTTATGGTTTACATTCAAGTTTACCACAAAAAAGATTTATATTTTTAAGGCTACAAAGGTCAATTTAAAGAATGAACAAAACTAATACCAGAAAAGCACTAAATCCTGCTTATAGAAAACATAAACCTCTACGGAAAGACGTCAATAAATTTGTAGAAGAATTAAAACAATGTCTACAAGAAGTAAAGCATAGTGATGACAACGGTGAAAGTGAAGAACATATTAAATCTCATTTCATTCAGTTTTTTAAGAATACATTTTATGCGGAAAACTATATTAATACTAAAGAGCGTATTGATTTAGCTATATACACAGGCAAAACTGCAAAATCTGATGTTAGTGTTATTATAGAAGCTAAAAAACCAAGTAACAAATCTGAATTTTTAACAGAGACAAATATTAACCGTAAGGCATTACAAGAACTATTACTATATTATTTACGTGAACGTTTAGATAACGAAAATAATAACATTAAGCATCTGGTGGCTACTAATGGTTATGAATGGTATTTATTCAAAGCTGAAGATTTCTATAATTACTTCTATAAAAATAAAGCCCTTTTAAAAGAATATAAAGCCTTTAGAGATGGTCTAAAAGACACTTCCAAAAATGAACTCTTTTACAATGAAATAGCAAAAAAATATATTGCAGAAGTTGAGCAAGATTTACCGTTTGTGCATTTAGATTTTTCTAAAACCAATTTCGACAAATTAAGTGACGCACACCTAAATACACTTTTTAAAATATTCTCTAATGTTCACTTATTGGGTCATTCCTTCGGTAATGACAGCAACCAACTTAATAAAGCTTTTTATAATGAGTTATTACACATTATTGGATTAGAAGAAGTAAAAGATAAGGGTAAAAAAGTTATAAGCAGAAAATCTGAAAAAAACAGAGATTACGCATCGTTATTAGAGAGCACCATTTTTCATTTAGAAGACAGAGACTATCTGCATAAAATAAAAAGTATAGAAAACAATAGTGAAAAAGCATTCAATGCAGGTTTAGAGTTGTGTCTTACTTGGGTAAATAGAATACTCTTTTTAAAACTATTGGAATCGCAACTACTTACCTATCACGATAAAAATCCAATATATAAATTCCTTAACTCAAAATTTATTAATGGGTATGACGATTTAAACGATTTATTCTTTTCTGCATTAGCAAAAATTGAAGAAGACCGCCATCCAAGATTTAAAGATAAGTATCAATACATTCCATACCTAAACAGTTCTCTTTTTGAACGTAGTATTTTAGAAGACGAAGCGTTTGAAATATCGGCACTAAATAATGATGATATTACCATTTATAGCGGAACCGTATTAAAAGATATTAATGGTAAAAAACAAAAAGGAAAACTAAAAACCCTCGATTACCTGTTTCAATTTTTAGATGCTTACGATTTTGCAACCGATGGAAATGAAGGTATTGAAGACGCCCAAGAAACAAAGTCATTAATTAACGCTTCGGTATTAGGTTTAATATTCGAGAAAATTAATGGTTATAAAGAAGGTTCATTTTACACCCCTGCATACATTACAATGTATATGTGTAAAGAAACCTTACGTCGTGCAGTAGTACAAAAATTTAAAGAACAAGAAAACGACCAAATAGAAACGTTTGAAGACTTGCAATCTTATTGTCAACGTTACTTTAAAATTGATGATTTAAAACGTTTTAACACCATAGTAAACAGTTTGCGTATATGTGACCCGGCAGTAGGATCTGGTCACTTTTTGGTTAGTGCATTGAATGAGTTAATTGTTATTAAAAACGAATTAGGCATTTTAGTAGATGCTAAAGGCTTACCGCTGCGGTGTGATATAGAAATAGTAAATGATGAATTGTATGTCATTGACGACAAGGGCTTATTATTTGAATACAACCCTACTGAAAAAGAAAGTACACGCATTCAGCACACCCTATTTCACGAAAAACAAACCCTAATAGAAAACTGTTTGTTTGGTGTAGATATTAACCCCAACTCGGTTAAAATATGTCGTTTGAGGCTTTGGATTGAACTGCTTAAAAACGCTTATTATACCAAAGCTAACCGTTTACAAACCTTACCTAACATCGATATCAATATTAAATGCGGTAACTCATTAATAAGCCGTTTCAGTTTAGATGATGATTTAAAAGATGCTTTTAGAAATAAAAAGAATCCTAAATTAAAATACACATTTACAGATTATAAAAATGCAGTAGCCGAATATAAAGACACAAATAAGAAGGAACGAAAGCGGGAGGTATTAGAAATAATAGAGGAAGTTAAAGATAATTTTAAAAGCACATTAGATAATAAGTTTATCAACAAGTTTATAAATGCTCAAAAAGAATATAACCTGAAAGAAGAGCAAATAAATAACCTTAAAAAGTTTGGTGAAAAAATATCAAAAGCAGAAAAAGAAAGATTACTTAATCTAAAATCGAAAGTTGAAGAAGCATATTTGGAACAACAAGAAATTGTAAACAATGCCATTTATCACAATGCTTTTGAATGGCGTTTTGAGTTTCCAGAGGTATTATCAGAAGATGGTGGTTATATAGGTTTTGATGCTATTATAGGTAACCCACCATATATTAAAGAACGTGATGCAAAAGATATTTTTGCGCCAATACGTAAAAGTCCTAAATGGCAAGAATACCTTCAAGGGAAAATGGATTTGTGGTATTTCTTTCTACATCAAGCCTTTAATATTGCTGACAAAAATGCTTATATATCTTATATAACAAATTCATATTGGGTGAAAAGTGATGGTTCTAAAAATCTTATTAATAGAATTTTCAATGAGAAGACTTTAAATGAAATTATTTATTTTGATGATTATCCAATTTTTGAAGAAGTATCTGGTAAGCATATGATTCATTCTTACTTTAATTCATTAATTACTAATGACTATGAAGTAAAGTTAGTTTTAGTTGACACCAAAGATTTTAGCAAAGACATAAATAAGGAAACAGTCTTACACTATAATAACAAGGAAATATTAAATAATGATTCTATTAATTTGGATGTTAGTTCAAGCACATTATTTAATGATTGTATTGAATTAGGAGAATTATATAATACTTCTGTTGGCATACAAGAAAGTTCAGATAAAGTTGCCTCTAAAAATATACCAACCGAATTAGAATATAAATTTAAAGGTGGTGAAGGTGTATTTGTGATTAATAAAAATGAAGTAGAAAATTTAGAGCTAAACGAAGAAGAGAAAAAAATATTAAAACCCTATTTAAATACTCATAATGTTGTAAAGTATGGTATTAATTTTTCAGACGAGTATTTAATCTTTTCAGATAAAAAAATTAGAGAACAGATTAAAGAAAATATTTATCCAAACTTAAAAAAACATTTAGATAATGTAACGCACTTTGTTACGTCGTCTAATGCACCTTATGGCTTGCACAGAGATAGGAGTTCTAAAGTAAATCCTTTCGATATACCAAAGCTTATTTGTCCAGGAATGTTCAAGTTTCCACATTTTACTTATGATGATAAACAATATTACGTAGGCTTTTCTTTTTCCGTTATTTGGCAAAAAAACAAAGACTATGATTTGAAATATCTTTTAGGTATTATGAACTCAAAACTTGGTGAATATTGGTTTAACACTAACGGTAAAAAGAGAGGTGTTGGTGTTGATATTGGAGTAAAAGTTTTTAGGCAATTCCCTGTAAAGAAGGCTTCATTACAAGAGCAAGAAACCATTATAAATTTAGTCGATAAGGTATTATCAATAAAAATTGAAAATCCAAACATAGACACTAAATCATTCGAAAATGAAATTGACCAAATGGTATATAAATTATATGGTTTAACAGCTGAAGAAATTAGTATTGTAGAGAATAATTAAAGCAAATACTATGGAAGATATTCGTTTAAGAGCAGATGGTGAATATGAAATAAAAATATTTCAAATTGATACTACCCATAGGGATTTAAAAGGATTAAATAAACACCAAATAGTAAATACACTCGTAAAACATCATAAAACAAGAATAAACGAAACCGATTCTATAAATGATGAATTATTTCCTAAAGTAATTGATGATATACATTACTATACCTATGTCTATAACGAAAAAGAAAAGAAAGCGCATTGGGAGAGTTTTTTACCTTCTACATTATCAGAGAATCTTGACTTTACAGTTTTAAAACTTTCTTTCGTATTATTTGCTTGTATTGATAATAAAATATTTGCAGTTATTGGAGGTGGTGGCACAATGGTTATTAAGGCATTTCAAAATCACCGTTTTGGTTTAGAGTTTTACGAATATTTGACAACTCTTGACGAAGAAATAGTTTCATTAACAACAAGGGGTATTTCAGGCACTTTAACTCAAAGTAATAGAATTTTTAAAGAAGGTCAAAGATTAAGTGATGTTTTAAACTTTGTTAATATTCCAACAAGTATAAATTTAGTTTTAAAGGATGTTATAAGAGATACTTATTTCGATTTTATTGATTTTGGAGATAAAAATGTTCAATTAGAAATAGCGTCATACTTTCATATTAAACATAGAATTTCATTTGAAGAATTACATCTACTATTTAAAAGAATAAATGAAATAATTGATACCCAAACGAGGCGAGCATTAACATCATTTGTTGAAATTAAAGAAAGAGGTCTTACAGATGATGAGTTTGTTAAAATCTTAATGATAGTATTACGTGATGATATGCTCAATAGATTTTCCCAAACAAGAGGTCAAAATCCAAGAAAAGCTGATATAGATTTTGTACATCCATCTAAAATAAAACAATTCTATGAATGTGATAGGTTTGAAATAAAGCTAAAGGGTCAACGCAAAGACTTTTTAGAAATAACAGACAGAAATAAATTATATGAAGAAGGATTAAAATATGTTTACGATCAACTTGAATTAAATGCAAGTCAAGTTGATTTTAATAAAATTATGTGGGGTTTAAAGGTTGAAGGGTTTAAGGGTAATAGAACAGAAAAATATGTATGGGCAAACTTTTGGCATTATGTAACTTGTGAGTTACAGTATGAAAACAAACCTATATTTCACATTGATTCTAAATGGTATTTAGTAAAAGATGATTTTACTGATTCAATGAATCAACTATGTAGTCAAATGATAAATAGACATCATTCTCAAAGAAACATTTTATTTCATCCTTGGACTTCAGGCTCTGAAGATGCTTACAATTCGCTTTACAGAAACGAACCTAATTATTGGGTTTTTGATAAAGCATTGGGGCAAAATATTGAACTATGTGATATTATGTATGAAAGTGAAGAAGATAATAAAATCTACCTTATTCACATTAAGACAGGTTTTGATGCTAAAATTAGAGACTTGTGCAACCAAGTTGTTATTTCAGCAAATAGGTTTATGATTTCTCGCAATTCAGGTGACAATTCATTTGTAGGTGATGTAATAGATAGCTATAATAGGCGTACAGACAATATTGGATATGAAATAAACAATAAAGATACTTTTTTACAAAAATTTGCTACTGGAGGTAAAGAAATAGTGTTTGTAATGGCTTTTAAATCAGATACACAAAGAGTTCCAATCATAAGGAACAACGTAGAAAAAATGGATTCTAACATAGCTAAATTTTCACTTATCCAGTGTATTAGAGAAATGTCTACTTTTAATTATCCAATAGAGATTATAGAGATTAGTAATTCTTAATAATGGTTTATTAATATGCATCAACTCACAAAAACCGACTTTATTCATTATTTAAATTGTCCAGAATCGTTATGGTTACTAAAAAACAAACCTAATGTATATCCTAATGGAGAATTTTCATTGTTTTTAGAAAAACTAATTAAAGAAGGTTACGAGGTAGAAGCCTATGCAAAACAACTATTTACAGACGGTATAGAAATACCAGAAAATGCAAGTCCAGAATTTACAAAAGGTATCATAAATAAAGGAGGTACAGTATATTTTCAACCCTCTTTTTCTACTCAAAAAGGCGTATTTGCAAGAATAGATATATTAGAACGTTTGGCAAATAATACCTGGCATATTTATGAGGTAAAATCTTCTACTTCTATAAAAACAGATAACAAACACAACCATTTAAAAGATGCTTGTTTTCAAAAACAAGTACTCACAGAAAATGGCTTTACAGTTTCAAAAGTATCAATCATTCATCTTAATAAAGAGTATGTAAAACAAGGCCATATCGTTGCAAGTGATCTATTAGAAATTGAAGAGGTTACAGATAAATTAGAAGCTTTGTATTCAAGTGTAGTAAATAAAATAAATGCTGCATCAAACTTTATTAATAAAGAAACCATTAACGAAACAGAATGTTCCTGTAAATATAATACAAGGTCTAACCATTGTGATAGCTTTAAATACTTTAACACCACTATTCCAGAGTATCCTATTTATGAAATAGGAAATATTAGAGCAAAAAAAATAGGTCAATTAGTAGACAATGACCAATTAGCAATTATTGATATTCCATTAGATTTTGAATTAAATGTAAACCAACAAACACAAGTAGAATCTGTAAAACAAGAACAACCCATAATCAATATAACAAATATTAAAAGGGAATTAGATAAATTGAAGTTTCCATTACATTTTATAGATTATGAAACCTATGCAAGTGCTATTCCTAAATTAGATGGTTTAAGTCCGCATAAGCATTTAACATTTCAAGTATCTATACACACTTTAACAGAGAAGGGTACATTAACTCATTTTGAATATTTGTTAGATGCTATGAAAATGCCAATAGATATGCTTCAAGCAATGCAAGACTTTACAGGAAGCACAGGCACATTTGTGTCTTGGCACGCCAGTTTTGAAATAGGAAGAAATAAAGACTTAATAGAATGGTTACCACAATTTACCAATTATCTAACTTACATTAATGAGCATACGTTTGATTTAGAGACGATTTTCAAAAAAGACTATATAGATTATCGTTTTCACGGTTCTAGTTCCATTAAAAAAGTATTACCTGTTATAGTTCCAGAAATAGCCTATTCAGATTTAGATGTTAATAATGGTACAATGGCTTTAGATACTTGGGGAAGAATGGTATTAGATGAAGACTTTAAAGAGGACAAGGAAACTACCAGAAAAAACCTTTTAGAATATTGTGAGTTAGATACGTTGGCAATGGTTAAGATTTATGAGGTGTTAATAGAAATTATTGGATAATGTATTCGTTTTAAAGATTATATAAAGTTTCAGAATCAATATATAAAATGAAAGAAAGCCAAATTCAAACCTTTCTCAATAAACTCAATAATAATAAGTACTCAAAAACAATATTTAAGCACCAAATAGGGGTTAATGTTGATTATGCGAAAGTTTGGGAATCTATAAAGAGTACCCAACAAAAACCTTATAGTTTTTTCTTTATAAAAACTAATGATAAATATATTGGAGCTGTATTGGATATGTATAATGATTTACATTGGTATATGTCACCAAATTATAGAGGTAAAGGTCATTTAACCATAGCATTAAAAGAAGTTATTCTTCCATATATATTTGATGTTTTAGAAAGAGATTCTCAAATAATATCAATTACTGAATCTCAAATAGGTTCAACTAATTATAAAAATTCTATTAAAGTTGCGTTGAGTGTAGGTTTTAAAAAGTTAGATGGAGATAAACTTGAATTGTCTTTTGAAGATTTAGATAAAGCTTTTGATGAAACTAGAGTTATATTTAATGGCTTATCTGACAAGAAAGTAGATACTATTAATAATGAACTTGTTTTTATAGCTAAAAGATTAAATCAAATAAATGCTCAAATAGATAACGCTTTTGGTAAAGATATTTATGAGTATACTAATAATCCACTTAAAGAATTAAGTACTATAGTTTCTAATCATAAATATATAATACAAGATATAATAAGCGATTTTAATGAACTAAAAGGTTAATGTTTTCTAACAAGTAACAAACAAGTTTATTAAACGACTAATAGATATAATACTATAAATAATGGTATAGATATTGTAGTAAATAGTTAAACTAATGCTTTAATAGATAGTGAATTAAATACTATTTTATATATTTGTACTATACTTTAAAGTATAAGAGAAGTAAAAAGAAGTTTTGAAAACGAAAGTAAACATAGCAAATGTAGCCCAAAAGAAAGTGTTTTGGGATATGGATATGAACAAGTTATCTGCTAAAGAAGATAAGGATGTTATTATCCCAAGAATGCTATTGGCCACTAATGAAAAAACGTTTAGAAAAGATATTGCTTCTGTTGAGAAAGTATATACTGCAAATGAAATTTACGCTGTACTTAAAAACACTAAAGAGCGTATAAGTAACCAAGTATGTAGAATGGTTGCTGCACGTTATAACAAGCCTACATTTTTACGTTATAAGTTCTAATAAATGAGTACGGTTTCTCAAGTACTCATTACTACTATCAAAGAATTACAAGCCTTACCATCATTATCACAATTTTCATTGGCAGGTGGTACAAATTTGGCTATCCGTTTTGGTCATAGAGAATCTCAAGATGTAGATTTATTTTGTCCTGAAATTGTTGGTATAAAGCATTTAGAACAAATAGAGCAAGAGGCAATTGCTTTTTTTGGGAAAAAGAATGTTACAGGCATTGATTATCCAGCAGGTAAAGAAAGTGAACAGCATACTTTTTTAAGATTTTGGGTAACAAAGTCTTGCGGTACTATGATTAAGGTCGAAATCATTCAAAATATGAAAATGATGGATGATATAGAAATTATTGATGATATAAGATTAGTAACCACGAGAGATATAGGGCTGTTTAAATTAATTAGCGGTTCAAGTAGGGCAGCAAATAAAGATATTTACGATTTAGATTTTATTACAGAAAAGGTTGATTTAGTTGAGCTATTTGAAGGATTAAAAGCTAAAAAGGAAAAATTCAATCAAAAGGAACATCAAAATATATTTGATTTGGATGATGAAGGTTGTCCAACACAAGACCTATATTTGTTATTAAAATTTGATGGTAAAGTATCGCAAAGCAAAATGAAGCCAATGCACTCTAATGATAACATTCTCATTCCAAAGGATGGTAAATCTTGGATAAGTTCAAAGATAAGTTGGAGAATGAAAGTTAGGAGACTATTTAGGCATTTAGGGATTGAATTTAAAAGTAGATAAATAAGTCCCCACTTTAAGCACTTCCGCTTCCGTTTGTTACGTTACTCTTCACGCACGTAATCACAAGAGCTTCCGTTCCCCACAGTACAAGTTGCAATATTTTCCGCACCTTGCTATCGCAAGACGCTACAAAATTCCAACCTGTACTTTTGCCTTTGCGCTCAATTCCGTAAAAGCAGGTAAAGCGGTGTTCGTCAGTTGTTCCATTTTGTTCCATAAAGCATAATCACAAATACTCTCGTTGGTCGTATTGGTGCTTAACATATATAGCACTACTGCGGTGACACATCCTCGTTAGCACTATATATTTGCTTTATTTCACACACTACACAACTTCCTCACCCGTAGCTACTCTTGCACCCCAAACCCCAATAAGGTGTTCGCTTGTAGCTCACAAAATATAATTTGGGGTGCAACCGCTACTTAATAATTTGGCTCGCCTGCTGTTCGCTTCGGGCTAATCGGGTTGTCACTGTTTTTGAGTAGCACATTTCATAATTCAATTAACAATTGAAATAATAAGTCAAGTTAAAAAACAACATCCGTATCAAAAACACCGCCAACCCTGCGTGTACCACGTAGTTATGGCAGCTTTACGCTAAAGCTTCAAGCTATCCACCATAACACCCTTGCTCAACTCGCTGGCGGCTCGCTTTATAGTTACAGCAATCCATTCTCGCTGCGCTTCATTCCTTGCTGTACTATAGCTGCGCTTGTTTACCTGCTGAAGAAAATTTCATAAATTGTAGACTTTATATACATATATGATTTTAGAATACAATATTATTTTTTTAGACACAAATGTTTTTCAAAGTGAGAATTTTACTGAGGGTAAAAAACTTAATCAATTATTGGATCAGTCAATTGAAGAAGGAATACAAGTTAAAATAGTTGATATTACATATCAAGAATGTTTGAAACGTATTCAGGAAAATTTAACTAAAGCTAAAACAGCTTTTAAAAAAGCTTCTGCATTATTAAACAAAGAAGGTAATTTATTAAGGCAAACTGAAAAATATAAACAATTTTATTCTATTCCTAAAGTTGAAATTGAATCAGATTTCACTGAATTGAAGAACCATTTTGATTCTTTTTTAAAAGAAAAAAATATAGAAATTATATCATCTGAAATAGCAAATCATAATGAAGTCTTTAAACTGTATTTTGATAAAAAATCCCCTTTTGGTACAGGTCAAAAAAAGGATGAATTTCCAGATGCTTTTATTTTAAATACTATAGAACATTGGTGCGATATAAATATGTCTGGTGCATTTGTGATTTCTTCGGATAATGATATGTTGAGTTATGTTTCCAAGAGTTTTGAGGTCATCAATGGGATTGGACAGATGTTAAATGTATTTGTTAACGCAAGCAATTACTATAAAGCCGTTTATGGTATTTTATCTTCAAATTTAAACCTAGCTATAGATGAATTAAAAGAATCTATTGATGATTACACAGATAATTTTTCGATACTAATTTATGAAAGATTGTTATCTGACCCATACTATGTAGAATTGGAATATGACTTGGGTGAAATTTTAAATTTTGAGGTTTCTTCATTAATTATAACATCTTTAGAGGAAAACTTGGTTCAAATGGATATTAGAGCTAAAGTAGATTTACAATTACCATTAACTTATAATGATTTATCAATGGCTCATTATGATAGTGAAGACGATAGATATTGGAACGTAACCCACGTTTCTGAAAATAGTATTTATAGATTAGATTTATTGCTTCCTGCCGAGTTTGAGTTTGAAATAGATGAAGAAGAAATAATAAACTTCAGTTTAGGTACTCTATATGATTATAAGCTTATAGGTTACGAAAAAATCGAAGAAAATATTCAAGAACGCTCAGAGTTTTCCGATTGGTAAAAATAAAAAAAAGACCACAAATTTAGCAGGCTTTCATAAGCCAACGCTTTATGCCGAAAAGGTCAAGCCCTTCGGGTTTTGAAAAAAATATTGCACCTATCTCGGTGCATTTTTCAAAAACCTTTTTTTGCAGCAATATTTTTCACTAAAAACCTTGTCGTCATAGCCATCGCCTGCAAGTTATTTGTTTTCTTTTTTTCGTTTTCTTTTTTAAAAATTATAAAGGTTTGGGGTTCGTTTCATTTTGCGACAATAGCGGCTAAACGATGCTGAAAAGTTCTATAAGGCATCAATTTTGCGTATACTTGATTGAAGGGTATTTTACTCGAATCAAGTCCGTACCAAGTCCGAATGAACGTTAATTTAAATTTATAAATGTTATGGGTGTTATTTCACAAGGAATCCTTGGCGGTGTATCAGGGAAAGTAGGAAACGTAGTTGGTGCTTCTTGGAAAGGTATTGACTATTTAAGAATTAAGCCTTCTAACGTGGCTAATCCACGTACGGAAGGACAAGTAAGTCAAAGAACAAAATTTGCGCTTACGTTAAGTTATTTACAGCCTAATTTAGGCTTTATTAAAGCGGGTTACAAAGGCTATGCAGTACAAAAAACAGAGTTTAATGCTGCGATGTCTTATGTGCTAAACAATGCAGTAGGTGGTACTGCACCAAACTTTACTATTGACTATTCTTTAGCTCTTTTAAGTAGAGGAAACTTATCGAGTGCATTAAACCCTGCAACAGATTTAACCACAGCGGGACAAGTAACATTTACTTGGGATGATAACTCGGCAGAAGGTAATGCAAATGTTACTGATAAAGCTATGGTGTTGGTTTATAATCCTGGTAAAAAAGAGTCAATGTATATTCTTGATGGTGCAGATAGAACAGCAGGTTCTCAAACAATTACTATTCCATCAACTTATGCAGGAGACACAGTAGAGCTTTTTATGGCATTTGTTTCAGCAGATGGTAGCCAAGTATCAAACAGTATCTATTTAGGCTCTGGTACGGCAGCTTAAACGCTTCTGAATAGATATTTAAAACCGTTTCCTTTGGAAGCGGTTTTTTTGTTTAAAATAGTTATTTTAGCATTATACAAATAGATCATCCGATTGTTGATATTTGTTCTGTAAATACCCTTATTTATACTGAAATGTTGCCTATTTGTTGCCCAATCTTTTGTAAATACTATAAACAAAGAGTTTTTACTTTTTGTATCGGAAAGTAATTAATAATGGTATCTAGGAACTACGTTGCCAATAGTATTGATGCCAAATCTTTTTGTTGCAATGATCAATTAAAGTTCTGTTAATCTCAACGAACCCTGTTAAAATTTTGTAGCTTTGTAATAAATGAAGCAGTTTTTCCATAAAATATTGTCTTTAACAATGGCTTTTGTAGTGTTGTTCTCTACCATGTCATTTACCGTAGACATGCACTTTTGTGGAGATACATTGGTAGATTTCAGTTTAATTTCAGAAGCGAAAAGTTGCGGAATGGAAAAAGCACAACCTATTAAACGTTGTGAAAATCCTGAAATGACTTCAACATCGTGTTGTACTGACCAACTGCTCGTGAAGGAAGGTAAAGACGATCTTAAAATATCTTTTGACACGCTTTCTTTTGAGCAGCAAACGTTTATCGCTGCTTTTACGTACTCTTATATAAACCTATTTGAGGGAACCGAACTTGACGAAGTTCCTTTTGTAGCTTACCCCCCACCCTTTGTCATACGGGATGTGCAAGTGCTGCACCAGACTTTCTTAATTTGATGTAATAGATTTTTTGAATAAAGCCCAACAGCTATGCTGTTACGGGCTAAAGTGCGTGTTTGCCATTTTCCGCAACACGTAATTCCAAAACTCTAATAATCAAATGTTATGCTGAATAAGAGCATTAAATTTCTCATAGAAAACAAACTTGTTGCCGTTCTACTACTCGCCCTATTTGTGGGTTGGGGCGTGGTCAATGCACCTTTTAATTGGGAAACGGGCTTTTTGCCTACAGACCCAGTTGCCGTTGATGCCATTCCAGATATTGGTGAGAACCAACAAATTGTTTTTACCAAGTGGCAAGGTCGCTCGCCACAGGATATTGAAGACCAAATCACATATCCGCTTACCACTTCCCTTCTCGGTATTCCAGGCGTAAAAACTATTCGTAGTTCTTCTATGTTTGGGTTTTCCAGCATCTATATCATTTTTGAAGAAGACATCGAGTTCTATTGGTCGCGCAGTCGCATTCTTGAAAAACTGAACTCACTTCCTGCAAACCTTTTGCCTGATGGTGTCAATCCATCACTCGGGCCGGATGCAACAGGTCTCGGACAGATATTTTGGTACACGTTGGAAGGTCGTGATAAAGACGGAAACGTTACTGGTGGTTGGGATTTGCAGGAATTACGTAGCATTCAGGATTACTATGTAAAGTACGGACTATCCTCTGCAAGCGGTGTTTCTGAAGTGGCTTCCATAGGTGGGTATGTTCAGGAATATCAAGTGGATATAGACCCGGAAAAAATGCGCCAGTACAATGTAAGTATGGGCGATGTGGTAAAAGCCGTAAAGCAGAGCAATCAAGATATAGGCGCACAAACCCTCGAAATCAATCAAGCCGAATATCTCGTTCGCGGATTGGGCTACGTAAAGTCCATTTCAGATATCAAAAATGCGGTAGTAGATTCAGAAAATTTCACGTCCATCCGTATCAAAGACGTGGCAAACGTACATTTGGGTCCTGCTGCAAGACGTGGAATCCTGGACAAGGAAGGTGCCGAAGTTGTAGGTGGTGTGGTAGTCGCGCGCTATGGTGCAAATCCGCTGGAAGTTATCAATAATGTCAAAGCTCAAATTGCCGAAATAAGCGCTGGTCTTCCCACAAAAACTTTGAAAGATGGGCGCACTTCGCAAGTAACCATCGTGCCATTTTACGACCGGACAGAACTTATACAAGAAACGCTGGGCACGCTCAATGAAGCCCTGACTTTGGAAATCCTGATTACCATTTTGGTCATTATTATAATGGTTTTCAATCTGCGTGCATCCATCCTTATTTCAGGATTGTTACCCGTAGCCGTTCTGATGGTTTTTATCACGATGAAGCTCTTTAATGTAGATGCAAACATCGTCGCACTTTCTGGTATCGCCATTGCCATAGGAACGATGGTGGACGTGGGCGTGATACTCGCCGAAAATATGATACGGCACTTGGAAGAAGCTAAAGCTCAGAAGTTGGAAGTTGGAAATGTGAGGTTGGAAGATGGAAGTTGGAAAAGTTCAGACGGACAGAGAGATAAAACTGAAATTAATAATGAAAAGGATTCAATACTCAATAGTCAGTCACAATCTTCTAGCCTCGAGCCTCCAGTCTCCAGCATCAATAAAATCATCTACAACGCCACTGCCGAAGTCTCAGGCGCTATCCTAACAGCTGTCTTGACGACCATTATCAGTTTCCTACCCGTATTTACAATGATAGGTGCCGAAGGAAAACTGTTCCGTCCGCTCGCCTTTACTAAAACAATGGCGCTCACGGCATCGCTCATCATTGCGCTGTTTATCATTCCACCCATTGCGGCATTTCTTTTCCGCAAGACGAGCTTGCGGGAACGCACACAGTACGCCATCAACGGCGCACTTGTTTTATTGGGTATTCTCGCCATTGTTTATGGATTTTGGTTAGGGCTGATTCTTATCGCCTTTGCCATCACATCACTTTTAAAGATGCGTGGTACGCTTTCGCTAAAGCGGAAAAACCTACTGGATATCATCATCTCATCTGTTGCCATCGTATTCCTGCTCGCTACCTACTGGCGACCATTGGGCTTTGACCGAAGCATCGTGATAAACCTAATATTTGTTTCCATAATCTGTTTTGGATTGCTCGGTGTATTCTCGATTTTCAGGATTTACTATGAACGTATTTTGAAATGGGCACTTCAGAACCGATATCTGTTTTTAATCATTCCGGCTACGGTACTCACGTTGGGTATCATCATTATGCGCAATACGGGCAAAGAGTTTATGCCAGCGCTCAATGAAGGTTCATTTCTTTTGATGCCTACATCCCTACCGCACGCAGGCGCTGAAGAAAACAAACGCGTACTGCAACAGCTGGATATGGCTGTGGCGAGCATCCCTGAAATCGAAACCGTAGTGGGTAAAGCCGGAAGAACAGAAAGCGCACTCGACCCGGCACCGCTCTCGATGTATGAGAATGTCATTCAGTATAAATCTGAATATATGCGGAATGGTTCTGGCGAGCGACAACGCTATAAGGTCAATGACGATGGGTTGTTTGTATTGAAGAACAACAAATTCACCATCAACCCAAATAATGAGATAGATGAAGATGCAAACTATGCCGAAACATCGCTCAAGACTACCGCCACACGCGAAGATTTGATTGAAGATGACGATGGCGAGTACTATCGAAACTGGCGACCGGACATTGAAAGTCCAGATGATATTTGGAACGAGATTGTACGTGTGACCAAACTACCAGGCGTGACATCTGCACCCAAGTTGCAACCCATCGAAACTCGACTGGTAATGCTACAAACAGGAATGCGAGCACCTATGGGTATCAAGGTAAAAGGTCCTGATCTAAGAACTATAGAAAACTTCGGACTGCAACTGGAAGATATTTTGAAACAAGCTGAAGGCGTTAAGGAACAAGCTGTTTTTGCAGACCGAATCGTGGGCAAACCCTACTTGCTCATAGATATTGAGCGAGACCAATTGGCTCGATATGGTATATCCATTATGGACGTGCAGGAAATCCTTCAAGTGGCCGTAGGCGGTATGCCACTCACGCAAACCGTGGAAGGACGTGAACGCTACGCTGTACGTGTGCGCTATCCAAGAGAATTACGTGCAAATCCAGAGGACTTACGTAATATCTATGTTCCCGTTGAGAAAGGTAGCCCTGTACCATTGGGAGAATTAGTAGATATCCGCTACGAGCAAGGACCCCAGGTCATTAAAAGTGAAGACACCTTTCTAATTGGCTACGTGCTATTTGACAAACTCGACGGCTTTGCCGAAGTGGATGTGGTAGAAAATGCCCAAGCGCTGATTCAAGAAAATATTGATAACGGTTCGCTGGTCGTACCGCAAGGCGTGAGCTATCGCTTTACGGGAACGTATGAAAACCAGTTGCGAGCAGAAAAAACCTTATCGGTCGTGGTACCACTTTGTTTACTGGTCATTTTCTTGATTCTGTATTTCCAATTCAGGTCGGTTTCTACATCACTTATGGTGTTTACCGCAATCGCCGTAGCCTTTGCAGGTGGCTTTATTATGATATGGCTATACGGGCAGGATTGGTTTTTCAACTTCGGCTTTTTTGGCGAAAATCTGCGGGACTTGTTCAATATGAAAACCATCAATTTAAGTGTCGCCGTTTGGGTAGGTTTTATTGCCCTATTTGGTATTGCAACGGATGATGGTGTGGTAATGGCCACTTATTTAGACCAATCTTTCAAAAGCAACGAACCAGATAATAAAAAAAGTATAAGGCTTGCCACTTTGGAAGCCGCAGGTAAACGTATCCGCCCGTGTTTGATGACAACCGTAACTACTGTGCTTGCCTTACTTCCCGTACTCACATCCACAGGCAAGGGAAGCGATATAATGATACCGATGGCGATACCCATTTTTGGCGGAATGATAATCGATGTTACGTCCTATTTCCTACTACCAGTCCTATACAGCTGGAAGAAGGAATATGCACTTTCGCGTAAGGGTGGAAATTAGAGGTTCGAGGGTAGAGGTTGGAAGATGGAAATTGGAAATTGGAAGATGGAAGATGGAGGATGGAAAATGGATTATATAAGAAGTAAAATTGAAATGTAATGTTTTAGAATTATGATAAAGTCGTATAAAGATTTAACGGTACATAAAGAGGCTTTTTCTCTGGCAATGGACATTTATTGGAGAACGAGAAAGTTTCCACAGGAAGAAATCTATTCACTTACATCCCAAATTGTACGATCGTCAAGGTCGGTAACCGCAAACATTAGTGAAGGCTGGGGTAAACGTATGTACGAAGCAGTTTTTAAGCAGCAATTAGTGAATGCTCTTGGTTCAAATTCTGAAACTCAAGACTGGTTAGACTATTCTTATGCCTGTAAATACATCGAAGAAAAAGAATATTCTGAGCTTTTGAAGCGAAATAACAAAGTAGGTCGAATGCTGACTAAACTTTACCAAAATTGGAAAAGCTATGAGTAATATTAAACAACCTGCTAAGTCGCAAAAAACTACTTTTATGAAAACAGGAAAACATTTTTTAAAAGGGAAGTTGATCTGTTTCCGAAATCTAACGTCTAACGGCCATCTACTAGCTTCTTCTTTCCATTTGCCGACAGCTATTTTCAGGCATCCAGTTTTAAGCTTCCAACATCCAGCATCTAGTTTCCAAATTATTATAACTATACTTTTTTTAAATATATGTGTTTTCGGACACAGTCAATCTTTAAGAGAATATATCAACATTGCCGAAGCCAACAATCCAGAAATCCAAGCCTTTGAATTGCGATACAGCATCGCCGAAGAAAAGGTAAACGAAGCCAACTGGATTCCCAATACCGAAGTAAGTGCCGGCTACTTTGTTAGTGAACCTGAAACAAGAGTGGGCGCACAACGTGCACGAATAGGCGTAAAACAGATGTTGCCGTGGTTCGGTACTATTACAGCTCGTGAAAATTTTGCCACCGCAATGGCAGATGCCGAATATGTGGATATTACGATTGCAAAGCGCAAGCTCGCACTTTCGGTCGCACAATCCTATTACCGCTTGTATGCCATACGTGCCAAGCAAGCTGTACTGGATGAAAATATACAGCTTCTGGAAACCTACGAGCAACTTGCACTCACATCTGTAGAAGTGGGCAAAGCGAGTGCCGTAGATGTGTTGCGACTTCAGATTAGACAAAATGAATTACAACAACAAAAGAAAGTGCTGGAAGAAGAATTTAGAGCAGAACAAACGGCTTTCAACAATTTGCTCAACCGTGATGCAATGATGACGGTTGACGTTGTTCCGGAAATGGAAATTCCACGGGAAGACCCGTTTTATACTAATGATGCACTATCACTCAATCCCGAACTGCTCAAATATGACAAGCTCTATGAATCGGTAGCGCAATCTGAACTGCTCAACCAGCGCGAGAGTTTGCCTATGATTGGTTTTGGTGTAGACTACCTGCCCGTAACGGAACGCAGCGATGTCAACTTCAGCGATAATGGGAAAGATGTTTTGATGCCTATGGTTTCGGTGTCCATTCCCATTTTCAACAACCGCTACAAATCCATTTCAAAACAAAATAAACTGCGCCAGCAAGAAATTGAGACCCAACGGGAACAGCGATTAAATGTGCTGGAATCTGCTTTCGCGAAAGCAAAATCACAACGCAACCAAGCACGCATCGCTTACAACACACAACTTCGTAACCTAAAACAAGCCCAAGATGCCGAAGAAATTCTGGTAAAAAATTATGAAACAGGCACTATCGATTTTAATGATGTGCTGGACATTCAGGAATTGCAATTAAAATTTCAAATAAATCAAATTGAATCGGTACAACGGTACTATGTGCAATCGGCCATTATTAATTATCTAATCAACTAATTATGGTCAAGGATTTTTACATAAAAAATATGGTATGCGATAGATGCATAAAGGTGCTCAAATCTGAAATAGAAGCTCAGGGCATTGATTTAAAAGAAATAGAGCTGGGACGCGTAAAGTTGAATATCAAAAATAACGATGAGAGATATGCATTATTGGAAATCTTGGATAATAATGGCTTTGAACTCATTGATTCTACTGAAGATAGATTAACCGAGCAGGTAAAGATTGTTCTCATCAAGATGATGGATAATTTACCTATTTGTTTAGACGATAAACTTTCTGTACATCTTGGAAAAAAATTGAACCAAGACTATTCTAAAATTAGTAAGGTGTTCTCATTTACACAAGGAATTACCATTGAAAAGTATTTTATAAAACTGAAGATTGAAAAAGTTAAGGAACTTATACAGACGCAAGAAAAGAATTTTACCGAGATAAGTCAATTATTGGATTACAGCCATCTAAATCATTTAAGCAGACAGTTTAAGACTGAAACGGGAATGAGCCTAACGACCTTTAAAAAACAACAAAAAAAAATTAGAAATTCTTTAGACCAAATTATATAGATAACAACCATAATTATGACACAACTCGTTGAAAAACAGAGTTAATTTTATAGAAAATTAAAATTTATGAAACTAAAAATCATAACGTTACTATTGTTTTTGATGTCGATGGCAACCTATGCTCAATTAACATCAAACCGAAGCGAAGAAAATATTGACAATTGGCCAGAGCGCGTTTATGACTTGACCATAGAATATAAAACTGTAAACTTTACGGGTAAAGATGTTAAGGCTATGACCATAAACGGTGGTATTCCTGGTCCCAATCTCGAATTTAATGAAGGCGAATTTGCCATTATAAATGTGACAAATAATATGGATGTGGAAACATCGGTGCATTGGCACGGAATGATATTACCTAATTACCACGATGGTGTCCCGTATTTAACCACACCACCTATTCGTCCTGGTGAAACTTTACAGTACAAATTTGCTCTAAAACAATCTGGAACTTATTGGTATCACTCACATACAGGTCTTCAAGAACAAAGAGGTGTTTATGGTTCATTACAGATAAATCCAAAGGAAACTGATTTAAAATATGATAAAGATTTAGTCTTAGTGCTTTCGGATTGGGTTGATGAAAACCCACAATCTCAACTAAAAAATTTGAAGCGCGGCAATGAGTGGTATTTGATAAAAAAAGGTCAGGTTCAAAGTCTTGACAAACTAATTGCTCAAGGTGCAGTAGGTGCCAAATTAAAGATGGCGTGGCAACGAATGCCAGACATAGCCATTTCAGATAACTATTACGACAAGTTTTTTATCAATGGTGGTTCTGAACAAAACTATCCAGACTTTAAGCCAGGGGAAAAAGTGCGATTGCGGTTTGTGAATGCTTCCGCAGCAACCTTCTTTTGGTTGACTTTTGGTGGGGAAGATCCAATGTTAGTATCAGCAGATGGTTTGGATGTGGTTCCAGTGGAACATAACAAAACTTTGATTGGCGTTGCCGAAACCTACGATTACATCATAACAATTCCACAAGATGGTAAGCTTCAAGTAAGAGCGACGGCACAGGATGGTTCTGGCGAAGCATCAGCTTTTATTGGAACTGGAAATGTATTGGAAGCACCTGTAGTTCCAGAACCTAATCTTATTAAGAATATGAAACAAATGATGTCAATGGGAATGAAGATGGGTGCCCCTGCCTCAAAATTTAATCCTTCAAAAAACGATTCCATTCAAGTAATGGAAAATTATAAAATGGATATGGGCGGTATGAATATGGGCGACCACAAAATGGGTATGAAAAAAGATTCAACCCAAATGGCTCACGATGATATGGATATGAAAGACGATAAAATGAAAATGTCCAAGTCAGAAATGAAGATGAACAAAGGCAAGGCCAATATGGAAATGAATGGCGATATGAAAATGGACGGGATGAAGATGGGCTATATGATTCCAAAGGATAAAGTCGTAGGTGATAATATGAAAACAGGTGGCAATCCAGAATTCAATTACAACTACTTAAGGGCTAAAGAACCTACCGAATTTGAAAACGATAAGCCCGTAAAAGAAATGCTTTTCAACCTTACCGGTAATATGAACCGCTACGTCTGGTCTATCAACGGTGTTCCACTTTCAGAAACAGATAAGATAAAAATCGAGCAAGGCGAAGTGGTACGCATCACGCTCAACAACCTTACAATGATGCACCACCCAATGCACCTGCACGGCCACTTTTTTAGAGTGCTGAATGAGCACGGTGAATACTCCCCATTAAAGCATACTGTAAATGTTGCCCCTATGCAAAAAGTAGTTATGGAATTCGATGCCAATGAATATGGTGACTGGTTTTTTCATTGTCATATTTTATATCATATGAATTCTGGAATGGCAAGAATTTTTAGTTATGACACACCTCGGGATGAACGATTAGAAGGCTACCCACTTACTAACCTTACCAACGAAGCAGACCATATATTCACTTGGGGCGAAATCACGGCCGCAAGTCATATGACAGAGCTATACGCTACCGCAACAAACATTAGAAATCAATTTGCTCTAAGGGGCGAATATGGATGGAGCAAGAATTTGGAAGCCGAATTCACATACGAACGCTATCTCAATGATTACTTCCGAGTTTTTGGTGGTGTAAATGTTGAGAACGAAGGTGAGGACAGCCTTGAAGAGATAAACACGACTGCCATTGCCGGTGTAAGATGGTTAATGCCATTGCTCATTAATTCAGATTTCAGGATTGACAGCAAACTGCGACCGCAGATAAGTTTTAGTACGGGCTTTATGATTTTTCCACGTCTCGGAATTTATGGCGAGTATGAATACCAGATGGACTTTGGTTGGGACGGCAAGTTACCCGAAGGTCAGGATTTTGATGAAGAAACCACTTGGCAAGTTGGACTTGAATACGTATTGAGCCGTGACTTCTCATTAATGGGAAGCTATGATAACCGTTTTGGCGCTGGTGGTGGACTCTCATTAAGATTTTAGAACAATTATTAACTTAAATAAATAACAAAAATGAAAACAGTAAAAAGAACAATAGGTACAATGGCACTTGCTGCTATAATGGTGTTAACGGTTTCCTGCAAGGAGGGAAACAAAAATGAACCTGCTGCACCTATGAGCAACGAGATGCACCAAGAGTCTAAGGATGACAAAGACGATATGGCAATGAATGAAAACCAAGATGCAAAAGCAGTCTTACAAGACTATTTTAAACTAAAAGATGCACTTGTCGAGACGAATAATGACAAAGCAAAACAACTGGGCGCCACGCTGGCAAGCACTTTAGGCAGTTTTGATGCATCCAGCTATTCAGATAGTGAGCAAAAAGAACTCAAGGATATTTTGGAAGACGCAATTGAACACGCAGAACACATTTCAGAAAGTGATATGGCACACCAACGTGAGCATTTCAAAATATTGAGCAAGGACGTGACTGATATGGTGGCCATTACTGGAACAGAGATGAAGATATACGAGCAATTCTGCCCAATGTATGATAACAATAAAGGCGGTGCTTGGCTTAGTATGAACGAAGAAATTAGAAACCCCTATTTCGGTGACAAAATGTTGAAATGCGGTAAAGTACAGCGAGAAATCAACTAATTGAAGTTTTTAAAAATCATAGCGTGGCTTTCCCTTGTGGGATTGATAGTGATTCAGTTCTTTCCAATAACCCTGAACGAGAGCGATACTGTACCACAAAGTGATTTTATGGTAGTAAATCAAGTGCCTGCAACGATAAAAAATCGGTTGCAGGTTTCTTGCTACGATTGCCACAGTAATAATACAGATTATCCGTGGTATAGTAAGATACAGCCTGCGGCTTGGTATCTGGAAGATCACATACAAGAAGGTAAGGACGAACTTAATTTTAATGAATGGGCAGAATATTCAGACCGGCGAAAGAACAGTAAACTTCGGTCTATCATAAGCCAAATTGAAGAAGATAAAATGCCTTTGGATTCTTATACACTCATTCACAGGGATGCAATTCTTTCAGATGAAGATAAGAGGATGATAATAGATTATATGACAGCGTTAAAAGACAGTTTGGAATAAAGTCCTGGTATGGGAAGGGCAAGTTGATGGTTGGTTAGTTAGTAGCCCTTCCCTTGTCAGGCACAATAAAAAATATTAGAAAAATGAATAATGATATAAATGAATTTGAATAAAAACCCTTAAAAACAAACAGGATGAATGCACTTAGAAAAACTACAATATTCGCATTAATTATAATAGCAACAAGCCAAGTGTTCGGACAAGATGTAAACACAGAAAAGCAAGCCGTGCTTAAAGTAATGAAAACCTACAAAGATGCGTTACAAAACTTGACAACTGAAGGTACCTTTGACTTATTTACAGAAGATTCTGAGGTTTTTGAATCTGGTGGTGTTGAGGGTTCCTATGCGCACTATATAGAACACCATTTGGGACCAGAATTAGGACACTTCAAGAAGTTTGAATTTTCAGATTATGAAATTGATGCAGAAGTAGATTTGCCCTATGCATTTACTACCGAAACTTACGTCTATACCATAGTTCTCAATCCCGATGATAATGGCAATACCCGAACTATAAAGAAAAAAGGGGTGGCGACTTCTATCCTTAAGAAGATAGATGATAAATGGCAGATAGTTAAAACACATTCATCATCCAGAAATGTTAAATAATTTTTAGCCAATCATAAAATGACACACACCTATCACATACACGGAATGACCTGTAATGGTTGTAGAACGCACGTAGAAGAAACGCTCTCTAAAGTTGAAGGTGTTACCAATGCAACTGTCAATTTAGAAAAAGCCGAAGCGACCATAGAAATGGAATCACATATTCCCATCGAAAAATTTCAAGAGGCGCTGAAAGCTGATGGTGGGCAATACAGCATCCATCAGAATGGCGAACATCATCATACCCACGATAAGAAGAACGTTGAGAAACCCAAAGGCAAAGGAACGGGAACGTTTTACTGTCCGATGCATTGCGAGGGCGATAAAACCTATGACCAACCAGGCGACTGTCCTGTTTGCGGAATGGATTTAGTTGAAGAAGTTAACCTAACGGCTACTTCCGACACGCAATATACCTGCCCGATGCACCCCGAAATCGTAAAAGACGAACCGGGAAGCTGTCCAATCTGTGGGATGGATTTAGTTCCTATGGAACCCGATTTATCCGCAGAGGAAAAGACCTATAAAAAACTGCTTAAAAAGTTCTGGATAGCGGTCGCTTTCACATTACCCATTTTTATCATTGCAATGTCCGAAATGCTGCCCAATAATCCTTTATATGAAGTTTTAGAATTAAAATATTGGAATTGGATTCAATTTGCACTTTCCATTCCTGTGGTATTCTACGCCACTTGGATGTTTTTTGAGCGTGCCTACCGTAGTATCAAAACGTGGAACCTCAATATGTTTACGCTTATCGGAATCGGTGCAGGCGTTGCTTGGCTCTTTAGTGTGTTCGGAATGCTCGTGCCCGATTTTTTCCCTGACCAATTCAAGACCGAAGCGGGTACGGTTCACGTCTATTTTGAGGCGGCTACGGTGATTCTAACTTTGGTGCTACTTGGTCAAGTCCTCGAAGCTCGTGCGCATAGCAAGACCAATTCAGCAGTCAAGGAACTTTTAAAATTAGCACCGAATAAGGCAGTTAAGTTGGTTGATGGCGAAGAACAGGAAGTAGCCATCGATGAAATTGAATTGGGTGACATTCTGCGTGTGAAGCCGGGCGATAAGATTCCCGTGGATGGGGTGATTACCGAAGGCGAAACTTCCATCGATGAATCGATGATTACAGGCGAACCTATTCCAGTAAACAAATCTACCGATGATAAAGTAAGTAGCGGAACTATCAATGGCAATCAGTCCTTTTTGATGAAAGCTGAAAAGGTAGGTTCCGATACCTTGTTATCACAGATTATACAGATGGTCAACGATGCCAGTCGTAGCCGTGCACCCATCCAGAAATTGGCCGATACCGTTTCGGGATATTTCGTACCAATCGTTGTTATAATCGCTGCTTTGACCTTCGGCATTTGGGCAATTTGGGGTCCGGAACCGGCCTATGTATATGCCTTGGTCAATGCCATTGCCGTATTAATTATCGCTTGTCCCTGTGCTTTGGGGCTTGCGACACCAATGTCCGTAATGGTGGGTGTCGGTAAAGGTGCACAAAATGGGGTACTTATCAAAAATGCCGAAGCTCTTGAAAAAATGGATAAGGTAGATACCCTAATTGTCGATAAGACCGGAACGATAACTGAAGGAAAACCTACAGTTGAGAAAGTGGGATCTTTCGACAATGGCTTTACGGAAAGCGAAGTACTACAATTCATTGTTTCCCTTAACAGCCAAAGTGAACATCCGCTGGCAGAAGCCACCGTAAAATATGGTAAAGAACAAAACGCAGAGTTTTTAAAAGCAGATGGATTCAATGCAGTTACCGGAAAAGGGGTTGAAGGTAAAGTGAACGGTAATGAGGTGGCTTTAGGTAAAGCCAAAATGATGGAACAGGCAAATGCCACGCTTACCGAAGCTATGGAAAATGAGGCACAATCCTATCAAAAACAAGGGAAAACGGTTTCCTATCTCGCAGTAAATGGTAAGGTTACAGGCTACGTGGTCATAGGTGATAAAATAAAGGAAACGAGCGCAAAAGCTATCAAGGATTTGCAGGATAAGGGAATTGCAGTCATTATGCTTACTGGCGATAATCACGATACAGCCCAAGCTGTCGCGGATGAACTTAACCTTGCGGATTTTCAAGCAAGTATGTTGCCAGAGAACAAATTACAAGAAGTCAAGAAATTACAAGAGCAAGGCAAGGTGGTTGCAATGGCAGGCGACGGCATCAACGATGCACCTGCACTCGCTAAAAGTGATGTAGGCATCGCAATGGGAACAGGAACAGATGTTGCCATTGAAAGTGCAGCCATTACCTTGGTGAAAGGCGATTTACACGGTATCGTAAAGGCAAGAAACCTAAGTGATGCAGTAATGCGCAATATCAAACAAAACCTCTTTTTTGCAATGATTTATAACACGCTGGGTATCCCTATTGCAGCAGGACTATTGTATCCGTTTTTCGGAATACTCTTATCGCCAATGATTGCGGCCTTGGCAATGAGCTTTAGTTCGGTTTCGGTAATTGCCAACTCATTACGTCTAAAAAGTAAAAACATATAATCTAACTAATTGAATACTTATGAAATATAAAATTTTGATAATCCTATTGGTAGTTGCTATCAGCGGATGTAAAAACGAAGGAAAGAACAATTCCGAAATAGGGACAGAACACAATCATACCCAAAGTGAACCTAAATCTGAGAACAAAAAATCCCTTAGCCCACATACATCAGAAATGGCGATGATAGGCGATGCACATATTCATATAGATTATTCGTCGCCAGGCGTAAGGAATAGAATTATTTTCGGTGGACTGTTGGCTTACGACCAAGTCTGGCAGGCTGGTGCCCATATGGCTACTTGGTTGGAAACAAATAAGGATTTAGAAATTGACGGTAAAGTATTGAAAGCCGGGAAATATGGATTTTTTGTAATTCCGAATAAAGAAGAATGGACTGTCATTTTCAACAGGAATTGGAAGCAACACGGTAAGGACAATTATGCTGAAAATGATGATGTATTACGGTTTAAAGTGACACCTAAAATTTCAGAAGACATCAAGGAACATTTAGAGTATAAATTAAAAAAAACAACAGAGAATTCTGGAACAATCTCAATGAGTTGGGAAAAAGTCACGATTGAATTCCCTTTTAAAGTCAAGTAAATAGGAAAATAACTAAATCGATTAATACAGAATACCCATTTACATTCAAAAAATATAAAACGAATAAATAAAAAATTATTAACCTAAAAACCAAAAATTATGAACGCAAACGAACACACAAATTCAGAAAAATCAAAAAATCACTACACACGTTTTGTGGCAATGTTAGCTTGCTCTTTTGTAGCCATGTACATCACAATGTATTTAAATACGTATGAATGGGACCACGTATGGTTTAGTCTTACTAGATTTTATATGGTCTGTTTAGGTATCGCAGCTATGGCCATCATTATGTTTGTGGCAATGCGTGGAATGTACCAAAATAAGAAGAAGAATATAGCCATTGTCTTGGGAAGTATCGTTCTCTTTGTAGGTGCATTGGGACTGGTACGCGACCAGAAATCAACCGTAGGTGACATACTTTGGATGAAAGCAATGATACCACACCATTCAATCGCAATCCTTACCAGCGAGCGAGCTGATATTCAAGACCCAGAAGTTAAGAAGTTGGCTGAAGAAATCATAAAGGCACAACGTAAGGAAATCGCAGAAATGAAACAAATGATCGAACGTTTGGAAAATCAGGATTAGGGCGCTCGAGCGGGCTTTCCGCTATATCCCCGATACGTATCGGGGGATGTCGCTGCAATCCCTAGCGCACATTGTGCCACACATTAAACAATAGTTATTATGAAAAAGAACAATTTATATTTAGCAATAGCACTTATAGTAGGTCTGGGTGCTGGCTGGCTCCTATTTGGAGATATTACAGGCGATGCTGCAAATAAGGATACGTCTGATATGTCCGACCACGATCACTCTGGTGAAAGCGGAGACAAAATGTGGACGTGCTCCATGCACCCACAAATTATGCAACCCGAAGCAGGCGATTGCCCTATATGTGGAATGGACTTGATAGCTGCGGAAGCTGGTGCTGATGGTCTCGCTGTAAACGAGATAAAAATGACCGAAAACGCAATGGCGTTGGCAAATATCCAGACCACTATTGTGGGCAATACACAAGCCAGCGATGCCGATGGGATGATATCCCTGTCAGGAAAAATAGCGACAAACGAAGAAAACGATGCAGTACAAGCCAGTTACTTTAAAGGGAGAATAGAGCGACTCAATGTTAATTACGAAGGTCAGCAAGTGAACCGTGGTCAGTTGTTGGCAACTATTTATGCACCAGAACTTGTAGCGGCACAGCAAGAATTGATTACGGCTGCTACACTCAAAGAATCACAACCAGCTTTGTACAAAGCTGTGCGCAACAAACTTAAAAACTGGAAACTTTCAGAAACACAAATAAATACCATAGAAGAAAATGGCACGGTGCGAGAGAACTTCCCAATTTATGCAACCGTTTCAGGAACAGTATCAGAAGTAATGGCAGCACAGGGCGATTATGTAAACCAAGGACAGCCTATTGTGAAATTGAGTAACCTCAATTCGGTTTGGGCAGAATTTGATGCTTATGAAAATCAAATAGCACAATTCAGCGTTGGGCAAAAAATCAACATCACGACCAATGCCTATCCAAATAAAGAATTTGAGGGAACAATTTCATTTATTGACCCAATTTTAAATAATGCGACACGAACGGTAACGGTACGTGCAACCCTGCAAAATAGAGGCGACCTATTTAAACCAGGAATGTTTGTTACAGGTAAGGTTAAAGGCGCAACGCAAACTATGGAAAATACACTTGCCGTACCTGCAAGTGCTGTACTATGGACAGGCGAGCGCTCTTTGGTATATGTAAAAACCAATCCTAACGAGCCTGTGTTTGAAATGCGCGAAGTGACCTTGGGCAATCGCTCTGGCGACAATTACCAAGTCTCGGCTGGACTAAACAATGGCGATGAAATTGTTACCAATGGAACGTTCACGGTAGATGCAGCAGCACAATTACAGGGTAAAAAATCAATGATGAATCAGCAAATGATGCAGGACGAATCAGCAATGATGGGCGATATGGAAATGAGTTTCAGCAATGCGTTCAGTTCTGATTTCGACAAAGCATTATCATCATATCTCAAAATGAAAGATGCCCTTGTAGCAAGCGATGCAAGTCAAGTTTCCGCTTTCGCGAAAGCGACATCAGAAAAATTAAAAGCAATATCGGCTGATGATTTAGGTACGATGGAAAAACAACACCTAACCAAAAGTATCGAAATGCTCGATGCCGTTGCAAACAATGATAATCTGGAAAACCAGCGCGCTCACTTCGTCATTCTAAACGAGAATTTCGTACCTATTACAATGAGTATTAATAACTCAACCAGTTATTACGTCCAAAAATGCCCAATGGCAAACAATAACAAAGGTGCAGTTTGGTTGAGTACCGAAGAAGAAATAAGAAATCCATACTATGGCGATGCCATGTTGACCTGTGGAAGTGTTATTGAAGAACTTAATT
Organism: Marinirhabdus gelatinilytica; assembly: GCF_003353425.1. GTDB lineage: Bacteria > Bacteroidota > Bacteroidia > Flavobacteriales > Flavobacteriaceae > Marinirhabdus > Marinirhabdus gelatinilytica. The sequence continues at coordinate 587,474 of NZ_QRAO01000002.1, read as the reverse complement.
AATTGCTCAAAAAGTATACTCTTAATGAAACCCTTATTTAATCAGGCCTATGGCTCCCATTTCGAAAAAGAATTAATAGCAGACATTAATCGTGTAGGTACTGTGATGGATGTTTCTGAAGGTCAAGATTTAATAAGACCTGGACAATATATAAAATCGATTCCACTATTGTTATCTGGGAGTATCAAGATAATGCGACCAGATGATGATGGCGAAGAATTATTGTTGTATCATCTTGAAAAAGGCGATACCTGTGCTATGATGATGACTTGCTGTATGGGCGATATTAAAAGTGAGATTCATGCTGTAGCCGAAACACCTGTTAAAATCTTAATGATTCCTATAGATAATATGGAAGAATGGTCAAGCAAATATAAAACCTGGCGCAACTTTGTTTTTGAAAGCTATCACAAGCGAATGATGGAAATGTTGGACAGTATAGATACGATAGCATTCCATAATTTAGAGGAACGCCTGGAGCACTATCTTGAAAACAAAGTCAGTTTAACAAACAGCAAGCACCTCTATACAACCCACAAAGAGATTGCACAAGACCTCCATACCAGTCGTGTTGTAATTTCCCGATTGCTAAAAAAAATGGAAAATAGCCATAAGTTAAAACTGCATCGCAGTTTTATTGAAGTCCTGTAACATCAGTTACAGACATTGAACATGTCTACAAGTACATTTGTATCATAATATTTTGTACTAATGGAAATCATAGAAATTTTAGGGTACATAGGTGCACTTTTCATTGGGCTTGTTTTGGGATTGATTGGCGGTGGCGGCTCAATTCTTACCGTTCCTATTTTAGTATATGCACTTGCGCTTAACCCAGTAACTGCAACAGCATATTCATTATTTGTGGTGGGAACAACTTCCTTGGTTGGTGCAATTAAAAATATGGTGAAGGGGATGGTGGACTATAGAACAGCCATCATTTTTGCTATTCCAGCTTTTATAGCGGTATACCTTACACGAGCATTTTTAATTCCAGCGATTCCAGATGAGCTTTTTGAAATAGGTGATTATATGGTAACTAAGAATCTGGCCATAATGCTGTTTTTTGCCATCATTATGTTGCTCGCCTCTGTTTCGATGATTCGCAACAAGCGAAAAGAAACTGACCAAGAAGCTCAAACCTCATACAATTACCCTTTAATAATTATAGAAGGTTTGGTTGTAGGAACTATTACTGGTATTGTTGGTGCAGGCGGTGGCTTCTTGATTATCCCAGCGTTGGTTCTCTTAGCAAAATTGCCAATGAAGAAAGCGGTTGCCACATCACTTTTTATAATCGCGATTAAATCCCTGATTGGCTTTTTGGGCGATGTTCAGAATTTAGATATTGATTGGCCATTCCTGTTGATTTTTACAGCCATTTCGGTTGTGGGTATATTTATAGGAATTTGGCTCAATAATTTTATTGACGGAAAAAAACTTAAGAAAGCCTTCGGGTGGTTTGTACTCGTTATGGGAGTCTACATTATTTATAAAGAACTTGCTATGTAACTTGGGTTACTGAAACCTGTTCTGTTAATTATTACTTTTAAAATAAAACAATGAAGCTATGAATATAAAACAATTTGAATACAAACCATTGGCACATTACTCCTATGCCATTGTAAGCGAAGGAAAAATGGCCGTTATTGATCCAGAGCGTGACCCGATGCAATACTATGATTTTGCAAAAGCAAACAATGCCAAAATCGTTGCAGTTATTGAAACACATCCCCACGCAGATTTTGTAAGTTCCCATTTACAGATTCATAAGGAAACCGGTGCGACCATTTACAATAGTGAAAAAACCGGTGCAGATTACCCTCACACCTCTTTTGATGAAGACGACACCATTACAATTGGTAGTGTAGCCTTAAGGGCAATCAATACCCCGGGTCATTCACCGGATAGTATTACAGTTATTGCGACACAAAATGATAAAACAGCTCTTTTTACTGGCGATACGCTATTTATTGGAGACGTAGGTCGTCCAGACTTACGGGAGAAAGCAGGAAATAAGCAGGCCAAACGAGAAGAGCTGGCTGAAATGATGTACGATACCATACAAAATAAGTTCAATGATCTACCAGATGATGCTATTGTTTATCCCGCTCACGGTGCAGGTTCCCTTTGTGGAAAAAGTATGAGTGATGACAACAGCAGTACCTTAGGTAACGAACGAACGGGTAATTGGGCTTTCCAAAAACAATCTAAAGAAGAATTTATAGACAAGCTTTTGGATAGTCAACCATTCATACCCTCATATTTCGGGTACAATGTAGATAAAAATAAAGATGGAGCAGAGAATGTGCAACAAGCTATTAATGAGGTTCCGTTTGAGGAAAATACTACAGCCCAAGGTTTAATAGTTGATGTACGTGATGAAGAAATCTTTAAAAAAGGACATCTTGAAGGCAGTTTTAACATCCAGGCAGTTTCAGATAATGCAAAATTTGAAACTTGGTTAGGTGCCATTGTAGAACCTAATGAAGAATTTACTCTAGTTATAGATAGCAAAGAAAACCAAGAAAAACTATTGCACCGTGTTGCTAAAATTGGCTATGAAAAACAATTGAAACAAGTTATCACGCTTTCAGATAAAAATTTGGTCAATACTGAAATTTTAGACCTGAAAGACTTTAAAAACAATCCTGATAAATACACTATTGTAGACATTCGTAATAAAAGCGAAATTGAAGAAGGAAAATATTTTGAAAATGCCATAGCACATCCTCTAAATGAACTTCGAGATACTGCTGAAAACATACCTACAAATAAGCCTATTGTAGTGCATTGCGCAGGTGGGTATCGCAGTGCTGCTGGAAGTAGTATTCTCCAGAAAAAATTAACTGGTGTAACGGTGCATGATTTGAGTGATGATGTAAAACAATTTCAAGATTAAATAGTATGGAGTATATATATGAGCCGTGGCCGTGGTATGTTGCGGGTCCACTTATTGCTTTAGTGATGTTTATTTTATTACTTATAGGAAAACAGCTTGGGATGTCATCAAACCTACGTACCGCCTGCGCAGCAGTTGGTGCAGGAAAAGCGTCCGACTTTTTTAAATTTAATTGGAAGGCCGAACGATGGAACTTGATGGTTGTTCTTGGTGCAGCTATTGGCGGTTTTATTGCATCCACCTATTTGAGTAATGGTACTGTAAAGATAAACCCCAGAACCGCTCAACAACTATCAGATGATTACAACATCAAGAGTGCTGGCAAGGCATACCTTCCAACAGAGATCTTTGCTGCCGAAAACCTTGCAGATCCTTTAAACATTGTCATATTGCTAATTGGCGGACTACTTGTAGGGTTTGGTGCAAGATATGCAGGTGGCTGCACATCTGGTCATGCCATTTCTGGATTGAGCAACTTACAATTACCATCCCTTATTGCTGTGATAGGTTTCTTTATTGGTGGGCTTGTTATGATTCATTTACTATACCCTATTATTTTCTAAATTATGCGTTATATCACTTACTTAGTCATTGGTATTTTCTTCGGAATAATAATGTTTAAATCTGAAGCTGCATCGTGGTTTCGCATTTATGAGATGTTCAATTTTGGTAGCTTTCATATGTACGGAATTATAGGTTCTGCCTTAGTTCTTGGCGTTACTGGTGTGCAATTGATAAAACGCAAGAACATAAAGCCTTTGGATGGAGGCGAAATGAGTTTGCAGCCCAAGAATAAAAGTGTCGCTCGGTACCTAATAGGTGGTACCATCTTTGGATTGGGTTGGGCACTTGCTGGTGTTTGTCCGGGTCCTATATACGTTCTCGCAGGAGCAGGGTATATTTCTATCTTAATAGTACTCCTTGGTGCAGTCCTAGGAACTTTTTTATATGGTTTGATTAAGGACAGGTTGCCTCATTAATCTCCTTGATAATCACCTATTTGTAACACAGTAGCTCAGAAGAGATAAAGAAGTCCCAAGGTTAAAATCAATTTAATTTCCAATATCCTCTCCTCTTTTCTTTTAAACCATATTTCCAATAACATGGATAATATAAAAATTAGCATGACCCTCGGGGAAGTAAGCAACTTGAACACACTGTTTTTCAAGACTCTATTCAAAATAAATCAAGAAAAAACAAGGATTTTTCTCCTCTTAGTTGTTTCATATATAGAAAGCCCATTATCGTATAGTAAACAAGGGACTTTCAACAATTTATAAAGCTGGAAAATAGGGTTATGTATAGCTACCCCCCTTCTTAAGAATTGTATTTTTCATTAAATGGATAAAAAATTGTAGCAATTGCATTAAAGAATTCACCTTTTTGAGCTTTATACAAATTCGTAATGTGCTAACTTTAAACTATTAACTTTAAAATAACCTCGCCATGAAAACAAAATTACATACCCTTTTTTTATTGCTATTGTGCAGTATAGGCTTTGCAGGCAACACCACAACAATTTATACAGACTGTGATTCAGAAAGTACAGACAATGTTACGGTACAAGCAACTATGGAAGACCACATAAACCGAACACCCGCTCTTAATAAAGTAGCAGAGGGTGATGATTGCGAACCAGAATGTCCAGACGATTTTACTGTCCAAGCAGACATGAACGACCAATACACCATACCCGATTATGTCGCTGAAGGTATTGTAACACTCACTGGTGATTGCGCTAATGCAGTAATTAGCCAGACGCCTGCTCCAGGAACGGTAGTGGGATTGGGTGAAATTGAAATTGAAGTAACAGCAACTATAAATGGAGATGAGGAAGATTGTGATTTTGATATTACTGTAGTAAGTGGTGGTGGTGACTGTATGATAAACTGCCCAACAGAGTTGACAGTCCAAGCAGATGCAAATGGCGAATACTCATTACCCAGCTTTTTTGGAGAAGGTATCGTAACTATCTCAGGAGATTGTTTTGCTGCCACTATTACCCAAACACCTCCTCCAGGAACCATTGTAACCCTTGGACAAACATTAATTACGGTTGAGGTTTCCGCTGGAGGCACTACTGATGATTGCGACTTTACGCTTACCGTTACAGATGTATTAGGAGTTAATGATGAGACAAAAGCAAATATTCATCTTTACCCCAACCCAGCGAGTGATGTAGTTAAGATTTCAACCGAAATTGTAAGCGCAACTATCTACGACCTACAGGGGCAAAAACTATTTTCTACAAATGAAGCAACAATATCGGTTGCAAGTCTAAGAACCGGAGTATACCTTATTAGAATTGAAACCGAAACAGGATATACCACTAAACAAATGGTAATTAAATAATAAATCTTATTGACCAATCAAACCGCTAGGATTTAAAAGTCTTAGCGGTTTTATAGTGTAGGCTTTTCCTAACTCTTCAACCATTTTTCAATTCTTGAAATTTTCACAATTCCCCTAATAACATAGTTAAAGTTATTGTAAACTGCCAAATGCCATTGGTTATCTTTAGTCTGGTCCGTAATTTTATTGAAAACCAGAAAAGCCATGTTAAAAAAAATTACACTTTTGTGTTTAAGTGTTACCGCTATTATTTCCTGCAAACAAATAGCTGGCGACATTAAAGCAAATCCAGACCTTGAAGCCCCAGATAAAGAGTACAAATCCTCTACAGTTCAAACTGCAGTGGGACCCTTACAGCTGGCCGCACCTTATGCAACTGAGTCTACCGCAAAGATTTCGAATATAACCGATTGGCCCGAGGGGCAATTGCCCAAAGCACCACAAGGGTTTACCGTAACTAAATTCGCTGACGGTTTTGATAATCCGCGTTGGACCTATATTGCCCCCAATAACGATATTTTTGTAGTAGAGAGTAATACCAGAAACAGTGCCAACCGTATTACCATTTTACGGGACGCCAATAATGATGGTACGTTTGAGATTCGCGAGCCATTTATAGAAAATTTAAACCAGCCCTTCGGGATGCTGGTAGTAGGTAATTATTTTTATGTTGCCAATACAGACGGTCTATGGCGATACCCCTATGAAACAGGGCAAACCAATTTAAATAATACACAGGGTGAAAAAATTGTTTCACTCCCGGCAGGTGGATATAACTATCACTGGACCCGAAATATCATCACGAACAAAGCAAAAGATAAAATCTATATTTCAGTGGGGTCTGCCAGTAATGTTGGAGAATACGGCATGAAAGAAGAAATACGTCGCGCCAACATCTTAGAAGTAAATCTGGACGGTTCTGGCGAAACTATTTACGCCAGTGGGCTTAGAAACCCTGTTGGAATGGATTGGAACCCTGCCAATGGCGAATTATGGACCGCCGTAAACGAACGTGATAAATTAGGGGATAATCTGGTCCCAGATTATATTACCAGTGTACAAAAAGATGGTTTTTATGGCTGGCCATATTCCTATTACGGGCAAATTCGCGACCCAAGATTGCTGGATAAAGATGTAGACTCCTTAGTTGCTAAAGCCATTGTTCCCGATGTGGCAACAGGCAATCATACCGCCTCCCTTGGCTTTACTTTTTACAATGCTGAACAATTTCCTGAAACCTATAAAAACGGGGCATTTGTTGGGCAGCACGGCTCTTGGAACCGAAAGAATTTCTCTGGCTATAAAGTAGTTTTTGTCCCTTTTGAAAATGGGGAACCAATGTCAAAACCAGTAGACTTCTTATCAGGTTTTATTGCCAAGGGTGATGGCTCAAAAGTGTACGGACGTCCAGTGGGTGTTACCGTAGCAACAGATGGTTCACTCCTGGTGAACGACGACACAGGGGGTGTAATTTGGAAAGTGAGCTATGCAGAATAGGATTTTGAAAAACCTTAAAATTATGAGTACGGTCATTTGCTTGACCGTATTTTTTTACGGGAATGCCCAAATAGTTGGAAATGTTACGGATGCCGAAGGAAATCCAATTGCTGATGTTTCGGTAATTTTTGATAATGAGGAAATATCCCGAACGGATGCATCCGGTACATTTCAGCTGAAAGAAAAGTTTGCCCTTCCGTTACAGGTTTCATTTTCACATCCGGATTATTTTTTTTCAGAAGAATTGGTAGAAAAGAATAATTCTGCTTTTCAATTAAGAAAAATTACTGTAAATAATGAACTTTCTACTGTAGTTTTGGCTTCAGACTTCAATAAAAAAAGTAGAATTCTTGCTCCAACCGAAACCATCACCAGTGAAGATCTAGAGAGGTTTGACCCCGTTGATGTGGTAGACGCCCTTAACCAAACCGAGGGTATTTACATACAAAATGGAGCCATAAATACCAACCGGATTACCATTCGTGGGGTAGGATCACGAACGTTGTTCGGTACCAATAAAATTCGAGCCTACTTTAACGGGATCCCAATAACCAATGGCTCTGGCAGTACTGAAATTGACAGTTACAACACCAATGCCCTAGCTAGCATAGAAGTTGTAAAAGGACCAAAAGCTACACAATATGGAACAAATTTGGGCGGAACGCTCATTCTCTCTACCACCACACCTACTGAAAACACTACAAAAATAACGAACAATTTTACCGTGGGATCTTTCGGGCTGTTAAAGAATAGCACCACCGCACTGCTGAAAGAAGACAGGTTGACCCTCTTTGCAAATTACGACCATTTACAAGTGGATGGCTTTCGGGAAAACAATCGCTACAATCGTAACAACTATTTGGTGACTTCAAATTACCAATTGAACAAAACCTTCAGCTTAGGACTGTTGCTTAGACACACCAATAATTTTACCCAGATCGCTAGTTCGTTGGGTGAAACCGCTTTTACTGAAAACCCCACACAAGCCGCTTTTACCTGGGGGCAAGCTATGGGCTTTGAGGATAATCGTGAAACCTTGTCTGGTTTAAGTTTAGAGACTAAAATCTCTGAGACATTTAACAATACTACAAGTGTTTATTATACGTACCTGGATCATTATGAACCACGTCCATTTAATATCCTTGAGGAATATACCCATAGTTATGGCCTCCGGTCCATATTTGTGAAACAATATACGCTGGCCAAGCGCAATGCAACCCTAAGTTTTGGAGGCGAAACGTATAGGGACGATTACAACGGAAGAATATTTGAAAATCTTTACGAAGAAAATAATGGCAATGGCAGCTTTCAGGGGAGTTTGCTGGGCAATAATAATGAAATACGAGAACAACTAAATGTGTTTGCCACAACTACCATTCCTTTTTCAGAAAAATGGAAAACAGAGATTGGAGTGAACGTAAACTCCACTCGTTATGAACTAATGGACAAATTTAACACAGGGGATGCCAACACAAGTGCCAATCGTGATTTTGAGACACTGGTTGCCCCCAATTTCAGCCTACAATACCAACCAAGCCAAGATTGGGCGCTGTATGGAAACGTGAGCCGTGGATTTAATTATCCCAGTGTGGAAGAAACCCTAACCCCAGACGGAATTGTAAATCCCGACATTGGACCAGAAATAGGTTGGAATTATGAATTGGGAACTAAAGCAAAATTATTAAACCGAAAACTTCAGTTTAAAGTTGCTGCTTACTTGCTGTCAATCGATGATCTCTTGGTAGCCGAGCGAGTGGGTAACGACCAATTTGTGGGCCGAAATGCCGGTAAAACACACAACAGAGGGATTGAATTTGGTGCCGAATATACTTCAACTGTATTAAAAAATATTACACTACAGGCGTATGTAAATGCAGATTTCAATTTTCATAAATTCATAGATTTTGTTGATGGTGAAAATGATTTTTCCGGTAATGAACTTACTGGTGTGCCAGACAAGAAAATAGCGGCTGGGATAAGATTTCAGCATCCAATTGGTCTATATATTTTAGCCAATACGCTTCACGTTGGTAGCCAACCCATCACCGATGCAAATAATATTTTTAGTGATTCCTACACCATAGCAAATGTAAAAGCTGGTTATGAAGGAACTCTAGTAGAAAAATTAAAGATTACAATGTCAGCAGGTATCAACAATATGGCAGATATCACCTATGCCTCCTCTATACTGATAAATGCTACTGCTTTTGGAGGTAACGAGCCACGTTACTTCTACCCTGCCCCTCCCATTAATTTTTATGGAAGTCTTGGAATACAATATCAGTTATAGGGTAAACTTGTTAACCACCATTAACGCTTTTTAAACTGAAAAACAAACACTTACCTATTGTCTTTTAAATATTCTTTCAAATTTCTACATCTGGGAATAAAGTCTTTTACAACATCCATCAATTGAAAAGGGACTTTCATAAAACGGCTCTAAAATTAAATGCTAAACTCCTTACTTTCAAGGTATGGAGTGTAGGGTGGTCATAGTAGTAATTAGTATTGCAGTGATGCTTCCCATTGCTGGAAAAGCCCAAAACATTGAACAAATGGGCGACTCCACCGCTATAAGATTATCTGGTACTTTTGGTGCTCGAGCTATTTTTTACGATGCTTCGGGAGGAGAGGACCGAAGACAACCTTTCACCTATCTGCTCTCCGCAAATGCTGCAGTCTCTATTTACGAGTTTAATGTCCCTTTCAGTTTTACCTTTGCCAATCAGCAGTTTCAGTTTAGCCAACCCTTTAACCAAATTGGGGCCAGCCCAAATTATAAATGGATAACGCTCCATTTGGGGCATAGAAATATCCAGCTTTCGCAATTTACGTTAGCAGGCCATCAAATGTTGGGTGCCGGTGTTGAGGTGAACCCTGGAAAATTTAGGGCATCCATAATGTACGGAAGACTTAGAAAAGCAGTTCCAGAAGACACAACGCTCATTTCATTACGACGGCCTTCTTACGACCGTGTGGGATATGGTGCAAAAGTTGGGGTGGGCACAGCAACCGATTTTATAGACGTTATATTTTTTAAGGCTGAAGATGATGAGAACTCCCTCACCACCGAAGAAAAACCCGAGACCATTACCCCTGGAGAAAATGTAGTGGTGGGCGTGAATACACGGAAAACATTTTTCAAGAAAAAACTGAGCTTCTTTTTTGACGGTGCAGTGAGCACATTTACACTTGATAAACAATTAGAATTTGGCGATCCCGAAATCCCCCAAGGACTTGAATGGACCTCAAGCTTTATTGGTTTGAATGCTTCCACCCAAGTCTATACAGCCTTTAAAACAGGACTTTCATTCCGCGCTAAAAAATTCCAAATAAATACCATCGCTCAACGTATCGATTCAGATTATCGTTCTATGGGGCTCTATTTTATCAATAACGATGTGCTCTCGTATGCCATTCAACCTTCTTTTTCACTTTGGAAAGGAAAACTAAGGATAAACGGCGGGCTTACCTTTCAACGGGACAACCTTAACAATAAAAAAGTAGCTACGGCCAAGCGTACCATTCCGCAGCTTACTGTTTCAGTAAATCCATTGCCAAATATTAATGTCATTGGCAGTTATACCAACCTCACGACCTTGATGGAAGAAGGAGCCGTACCGTTGGACAATGCCTTAAAGCAAGACCAAAAAAACCCAATCTATTCGCTTACGGCCACCTATGTAAAAAGTGACACCATACGGGCGCATAGTATCTCTCTGTTCGGGAACCGAAGTGAACTGAAAGACGACAACCTGACTACACAACAGTTTTCCCAATATGTGGGCAATACGGTAAATGCCACCTATAGTTTCAGTCAACTTAGACATCAATATGGGGTATACCTCTCCTACAATTATAACGAACTTGAAACATTTACGGGAAAATTGCCGGGCAATGGTTTTTCGGTAGGCGCCAACAAATCATTTTTTGATCGAAAATTGAACCTTTCGGCCTCGGGCAGTTATGCCAAACAAGATATAACCGAAAGTAAAAGTTTCACGTTTACCACAACGTATCAGCTTAAAAACCAGCAAATAAGCCTGAATGTCAATTATTTGAACACCATATTGACTACAGGCCCATTCAACGAATTTACCGGATATATAAATTATAGCGTCCGCTTTTAAAACCTTACGCGATGGAATCCTTAAAAACATTAGTAAAAAAAAACATACAAGCCCTTATTTTATTTGGGGTTGTTACACTGGGGTATGCACAAAACGACATTCAGGTGATTACACAAGTACTGCCTCCCTACTCGCCCTACTTTTCAGATTATGTCTCGTATGAAAACAGGTTGGTCATTCAGTTTAACAACACCACTAGTGTCCCAAAGGAAATTCGTCTTACCGCAACGATTATTGGGGACAATGGTGTATCCATGGTGTTAGCCCCCTCTTTTGTGCCGCCCAGCCCTATTTTGGTGCCGCCTTTGGGGATGACACGGTTAACCGGCATCCAACTGCAAGACTATTGGAACATTAATGCTTGGCAGGTGTCGGGGGTGACCGCAAGCGAAATTATTATTGGGAATGGCCTGCCCGAAGGTAATTACGAGCTGTGCATAAGGGCACTGGATTTTGCAACGGGACAACCCCTATCCCTACCCGCACCTTCTGGTTGTAGTTTTTTTAATATCAACTCAATAGAACCACCCATCATCCTCCAACCTATGTGCGGTGAAATAGTGAACACCGGCGCGCCACAAAACCTATTATTTTCTTGGTCCATCCCAGCTGGGGCAAATCCGTCGCAAATAGAATACGAGTTGGTTATTATGGAAGTGTTCAACAATATGGACCCCAACCAATTGTTCCTTTCTTCGGGAACACCGCCATTTTTTCAAAAAATAATTCCGGTAAACGTTTATAATTATACGCTGGCAGATCCCCCATTGGAAAAAGGAAGAACTTATGCCTTTAGGGTAACGGCCCTGAACAAACCCGGAAATCCACGCCCTTTGAATTTTAGAAACGGGGGCAGTAGTGAAGTCTGCACATTTATTTATGGCGAGCCTGAGGACACCAATAATGATGTTATAACAATCGGGCAAAATACCGAACAAGTAACTACGGTAACCATTCCCATAGATGAAGACCAAGTGCTGGACAACAATCAAGGACAACAGGGCGATCCGGACCCAAACGACAGTCCAGATTGCATTGCAACATGTACTGTGAATGTGCCCCAAAATACGACGCTTCTTTCTAATATTTCGCCCGGGGAAACCGTGAGCATCGGCAAATTTTCTATGGAAGTGGTACAAGCACAATTTTCTGGGAATGGGTTTACGGGAACGGGTGTGGTATATACCGCCTTTTTGGAGATACCCATTCTGGTGGAATTCAGCAATCTTAAAATCAATACTGAAAAACAGGTGTTTGATGGAAAAGCAACCGCAACTCTCGACGGAGGGATGCCCAACAACTTAGACTTTATTACCAACCCAGTGGATGTTCCGCAAATAACCGAAGGGGTTTTTAGTTCGGTACAGGACTTTATTGAGGACGAAGGAAGAAAAATCCATTTGCTGAAAAATGAGACCGACGGTGTGGGAGTGCCGTTATCTTGGGAAGTTAATAATAATGCACTTACGCTTTTGGGGATTATTTTTACCCCTACCCAAGCCCACATCAATCTCGCAGCAGGTTTTGAACTCTTTGAAGCCAATGAACCAGACCAATTTTTAATCTTAACGGGTAGCAACTGTTTTCGCCCCAACGGGTTTGGAGAAAACGGGCAGCTCAATCTCCTAAATACGGTAACAATCCCTATTACCGAACAACTAGACCAGGTATTTGAACCGGGCACCTATGTTGACTATAATTGCAACGGTATTGGATTGATTCATTTAAATGGAAGCCTTCAGTTCGATAGGGATCTTGCGCTTCCATTGGATGCCGAAGGAAACGTTATTGAAGGGAAACTGGAAGCAGCCTACGAAACGGACATCTCAAATTTTAACGATTGGACGCTTCAGTTAGAGAGTTTTAACCACCCTTTTACCATTCCAGGTTTGGTGGGCTTTAAAATGGACGCTACCTCAATTATATTAGATCATTCCACCGCATCCACCCCAGCACAAGCCGATAAACCCAATAATTGGCAAGGTTGTTTTATTGAAAATATTTCGGTTCGGTTTCCTGAATTTTTTCAGATCAACAATCAAGTCATAGAAAAGCAGATCGAAAACTTTATCGTAGATAAAAACGGCGTATCCGGCACTATAGGCCCCTTCAACAATCTTATCGATATAAGCGAAGGTGACGTTAGTGGCTGGCCTATTTCGGTAGATCAGTTTTCAGTAGTGCTCGAAAACAGCAATTTGGACGGAGTGGATATCAACGGCGGCCTTAAACTGCCCATTGCCGATACCGAATTGGGTTATGACCTCCTTTTGACCAGCGGCGAGAATGCCGAAGACCCTATTAATTTTGAGTTCAATGTTAATACCGAAGAAGACTTAGAAGTCCCCATGTGGTTTGCCACTCTCGATCTTTTGGAGGGGTCTACCGTGACCATAACCAAATACGATAACAACTGGGAGCCAAGAGCAGAATTACACGGAAGTATATCACTAGGCTGGCAGGAAAATGGGCCTGAGAGTGACAATATGGTCTCCAGCATTTTCTTGCCCAGCGTCACTTTCGAAAATCTTACCATAGAACCTGGTCCCAACAATATCCCTGATGTTAACATTGGTGCCTTTGGGATCACCGAGGCGCAGGCTACCATAGCCGATTTCAGTTTTGGGCTCAATGAGCTCAGTTTCCAAAAAGACCCCAATACCAACGAGCTAGGGATTACCATCGATATGTTCGTGCATTTATTTAGCGAGGGTAATAGTATTGGCGGCAGTACGGCTTTCACCATCTGGGGTGCCTTGGAAAACAACAGCTATACCTATAAACGAACACAATTTAACAGCATTTCCATTAATGGGTTGGATATAGGGGTTGCGACCATAGATGGCGATTTGTTCATCTATCAAAAAGACGAAGTATATGGCAACGGGTTTAAAGGGGCTTTTGATATAGTTTTGAATCCTGTTGAAATGTCGTTTGCCGCGTTGATGCAATTTGGTTCCATAAAAAACGAAGAAGAAGATTACAGGTATTTCTATACCGATTCGTATGCTAAAATTGATGGTAGCGGAATACCCATTCCCCCTACTCCCTTTGCCATCTTTGGCGGTAGTGGTGGGTTTTGGGTAAATATGGAAACCCCCAATCTAATTCCTGAAGCTAATCCCAAAACCTTGGACGAGCTGCAACTGGAGAACGAATTGACCGATGAGGATGCACAAAATATGCAGCCCGGCACCACCCGGTTTGAGGAGGATATCAAAATCCCAAAAAAAGAAACAGCTGGTTTTTCACAATCCATTATCATAGGGATAAATTCTGCCGAAACCTTGTTCAATGCCGACCTTGGTTTTGGGATGGAAATAGGCGTGGATGGAAGTTTCAACGGCGCTATCTGGATGGACGGAAATGGCTATCTGGTACAAGAGATGGAGGCGGACAGAGCAGACGCTTTTATTAAAGGTGACGTGAACCTTACCCTTCAATACGATGGTAATGCAGAGGACAACGCAAATCTAAAAGTGTCCAATACATCCACCCTGACGATAGATATCCTGGATGGCCTCGTAACCGGAGAAGGTACCTTGGCAATCTATGCAGACAAGAACAAATGGTACCACAAATTGGGCTATTGGACCAATGAAGATTATCCTTGGCAGGATCCTACAAGGGCCACATTGTCTTTGGGCGATTTTAAAGGATTGGGAACCGATGCTGGTGATGGGCCTCTCGATGCGAGCATACACAGCTACTTTATGATGGGCAACGATATTCCAGGAGTACCCAAGCTTCCCTTGGATATAAGAAATCACAACGACGGTCCTACCCTAATGCCCGACGAGCGCAGTAGTGTGTTTACTGCTGAAGGGGAAACTCCAGGATTGGCATTGGGTGGCGGAATGCACATCGCAGCCGATATGGATTTTTTAATATTCTACCTTAGATCTAAATTTATAACTGGCTTCGATTTTGCCCTTAGAGAAGATACAGGGCTGTGTGCCGGCAATTTTGGATTGAACGGGATGTACGCAAAGGGGCAGGCCTACGGATATTTTAGTGGCGATGCTGGTGTAAAACTGGACCTCTGGGTATGGAAAGGGGAAGCAAGTTTGATGCAGGTAGATGCCGTGGCAACATTAGAAGCCGGATTGCCCAATCCAGAGTACCTTAAAGGGAATGTAGCGGTGGAAGGGGATGTATTGGATGGTCTCTTGGTTTTTAACATCGACTTTAATGTAGCACTTGGTGAGGAGTGTAACGCCCCCAGTAGCGGCCCATTTGACGAATACCCGATCATAGCCGAAGTGATCCCAGAAGACCAAGCCGAAAAAGTAGAGATATTCACCATACCGGAAGTATCCTTCAACTTCCCTGACGGCCCATTTGAGTACACCGAAATGAACAAAAACGGGAAAGAAGTGACGCGCACCTTTCAGTACGACCTGGATTACTTTACGCTGGAATGGATAGATGCCGAGACCAACAACCCACGATCCAAAGATTTTTTTCCAGTGTATCGCCCAGATGGCTACTCGGCCACCTTTACCGACCTTGAATTCATATTGCCCGAAGAAACGCTTATTACCTATTCCATAGGGGTTACTGGCAATGAAATTGTAGATGGCAACAAAGAAGAACGCACTAAAGAAACCAAGATAGGTAGCTTTACTACAGACAAACTACCTTCAAGAATCAAGGAAAAACATATATGGAACAGTACTCCATTTCTTGGTGAAAATTACTTTATCCCCAGCAACGAACCTTTGGGGAGTATTACCCTTCCCTTGGCTTTTTCTCATTGGGACGATCCTCAATATTGGTACGTGGAGGCCTTCGAGCTGGACGATAACTATGCAGGCGCCCTTGCCGATGGAACGTTTGATTTTATAGCACGTTTTATAGATGTAAAAAGCAAGCAAACCTTTGAAAGTGCCTACCAAGTAGATAACAGCAATGCACAAGGCGTTTTTGGTGGGCAACTCACGTTCCCGATACCACAAGGGCTGGATAAAGAACAAATTTATGAGTTGCAACTGTTGGTAAAGTTTACACCTGCCCTTAACAATGTGGCAATGGCTACCAACACCCAAGCTGTTTACCAAGAAGTACTGCTGGGAGCTTCCGGACAAGGCGGAAACAATGGCGGTGGGGGAATGAACGCAGGACAGGGGTTCAAAAATCTTCAGGGTAACCTAAATTTTCAAAGCCAAAACGGAATGGGCATCGGTAACCAAGTGGCCAATACTCCACCCGAACCCAATCTGGTATTTCAGGGTTCTTTGGCAAATGCCAATACGGGCAATCAAAACGTTTCAATAAAAAGACAGCACCGTAAACTCCTTGGGGCTACAAAAACTAAAAATGTAATTGAATGGTCGTTGTTCGATGGGTTTAAATTTTATTTTAAGACCAGTAAATACGGTACCCTACAAACCAAGCTCAACACCTTGATCTATGAGGACACACAGCTAAAAAACTACCAAACCGATCATTTTGGTATTGGTACCGACACGCCCGAAATCATCACTACGCAAGTCCCCATTGCCATCTTGAAATCCGGAGAAAACTTTGATGAGCAAGTTATCTTTCCGAAGAAAAAAAGCATTTTAGGTCATATAAATGGTGAAAAAAAAACATTGACCTTCTCCAAAAAACCTTTGCTGGAATTTAAGGATCAACCTTTTTCAACCCAATGGGGAACCTACGGAAATACCCATTTTTGGGGCATAAGCCCTAATGACCTGAAAATCACCTATCACGTTCCTAACAGCAACGATTGGGCACAATTAGAAAAAGAGGGGGTTCCCTATCAAAACTTGGATTACACCTATCCTTCCCCAGATTATTGGAGCCTAATACTCCCCGAAATGCAAGCCAACAACCCTTGGCAATCCAACCGTTATTTGGATAACAATAGGTTTCAGCCCTTTAACGACAGGCATTATCCAAATGTTTTTGAAGCCATTGAAGGAACACCACAGGTACCCACCATCCATTTTTACGCCCACGATTATGCCATCCACGGAAGCCTGTACCACGATGGAAAGCCCATTGGTTTCAACACTAAAAAATTGAATTATCCGCCCAATGGAAACAACAATGGTGGTGGCGGTATGTGGGGCGGTAACAATCAATACCAAAATCCAAATCCGCCAAGTACCGAAGCTTATTTTGGAGTGATCGACTATACCGAATGGCTCACGATGCGCGATTGGTACACCCTACGGAAACATATAAACGAAGCGAATGAAAATATAGATCAAGACGATGTGGCAGCCAATTATGACTACGATACGTTTATAAAGGTAAAAGATGGCATTCGGAATTGGATTCAAAACAAACATCCGTATTGGCCCTTTAGAAGAAGCGGCTGTAGCCTGGAATTCACCTTACAGAAAACAGGGGTATCGGGTATAAAAAGAAAAGTGGGGTACAATGTCCCACCAGACCTGAATATTGACAACTAAAAAAGTAACGATGAAAAATTATATCCACACAACCGTTTGCGCCCTATTATTTACTGGGATTGGAGCAATGGCCCAAGAAGTTACTACCGAAGACTTTGTACTGCGTTCCAGGGTCTATCAGGACTCTATTGTCTTGCGATGGGTACCAAAAGATGTAACTGCTTGGAAAAACCTGAACGAAAATGGCGCCATTGTAACACGAACCGAGTTGGCCACCAATACTGAAAAGATTGTGAGCAACACCATACTTCCCTACGATTTGGCCACTTGGAAGACCAAAACCGACACCACCAATATCTTTGTGGCCACCGCTGCCCAATGTTTATTGGGCAAGAAAAGCGTGACGCCCAACATTGCGCAACAGCATTTTAGCAATAGGTTGTTAGCGGCAAAGGAACAGAACAACACCTTGGCATTTGCTGCCTTTAGTGCCGATTTTTCGACGGAAGCCGCCAATGGATTGGCGTTTCGATATGTGGACAGGAATATTGAAAGCGGAAAATCGTATAAATATGTTATTTCCGTTAGGTCGGCACGGTCCAACACCTCCTACACCCGGCCCTCTAAAATTTGGAAACCAGTGCCCGTTATGGGCGTGCAAGCGAAACTTGGAAACAATGAAGTGGTACTTTCTTGGCCCAAACAGCCCAACAACAGTCATTTTTCAGGCTATTATGTGGAACGGGCTACAAACAATCGCAATTTTGAACGTATCTCAAAAAGCATCATTAAAGCAACAAAACAGACCACCGACAATCCATCCCAACTGTTTAGCGATACCGCTGTGGAGGTTGGAACCAACTACCAGTACCGGGTGGTGGGCATAACGGCCTTTGCAGATGCTGGACTGTATTCTGAAACCGTTTCGGCCACGCCCCAAGATAAGACCCCTCCACCGCTCGTTACCGATATTTCGGTAGAAGCAACAAGTGAAACCAGTTTTGAAATACGATGGAAACTCCCTGAACATCTGCCAACAGATGTTGAAGGGTTTAGAGTACTGCGAAGTGATAATAACGATGGGCCTTACCAGCTTATTTCAGAAGGAATACTCCCTAAAACCACAACGAGCTTTACGGATGAGCAACCGCAGACGGGTTCCTCTAGTTTTTATATAGTCATCGCTGAAGATAAGAACGGAAATTTCTCAGAAACGGCACCAGTAATGGGGGTGTTGCCCGATGATACCCCCCCGCAACAACCAAAGGGACTCACAGGCGCGATAGACTCGCTCGGGATTGTTTCCTTGGCCTGGGACTTTGGAAATGAGGAAGACCTAAGAGGCTATCGCGTTTTTAGAAGTGATGCAAAAGACCAGGAATTTCAGCAATTGACCAAAAGCCCTGTACCTGGGAACTTTTATGCAGACACGCTACGATTAAAAACATTGAAGAAAAATGTGTATTATAAAGTGGCCGCATTTGACAACAATTACAATCCTTCAGCATATTCTGAAGTTTTAATGCTGAAACGTCCAGATTTTGTGGCTCCTGTTTCCCCGAACATTAAGGAGTTAACGTTTGTAAACGATTCTGTAAATATTATATGGAAGTCTTCGGTAAGTAAGGATATTTTAGAGTATCAAGTATGGCGTAAACAAGCTGGAAGTGATTGGAAAAATATTGGGATCGTTGTGGCTCCTAAAACTACTTTTAGTGATGGTACTGTTTCAGCAAACCATTCTTATTCCTATAAAGTCTTGGGTATAGATGGTGATGGAAATCTTTCAGAACCCTCACAAATATTGAGGATTAGAACAGTGCCTTCCAAATTGTACAATCCCCCTGTTTTGACGGGACAATTTTATAAAGAAGATAAAACGTTTCGACTACAATGGGAGATTGCTGAACATACGTCTTTAAAAAAAATAGTACTTTTAAGAAACAGTGGAGACGGTTTTTTACCCTACGCTACTTTTGACGCATCAAAAACGGCGTTTTCGGACACGCAATTTTTTAAGAATGGTCGAGGATATGATTATAAAATTAAGACCATAGACGCTTCAGGTGTTTCTTCGGCCTTTAGCAATATTGTGAAAGTTCAATTTAAATAAACCTCTTATCTAAATACTGAAGAAGTAATGGCAATGCTACAAAAGACAACTCTCGAGACGCTGTCCCAGCTACCGGTACATATTTTTATAGGTACGGCCTTTGCGTTCTTTATCTTAACACTTGGTATTTTTTACTACAACAAAAAGAAAGAGTTTTTGTGGTATGGTCTGTATCTATTCTTTGTAGTAGTTTACTTCAGTTTTAAAAGCGGTCTGCTTTATGAGCTCTTGTACGGGAAAATTACGTTGCTGAACAGTATTTTACACGACAGCTCGCAAGTAGCCATCAATTTATGTTATTTACTGTTTGCAATGTCTTTCTTAAATACCAAGATAGATTACCCTCGGTTTCATAAATTCTTGAGATTGATAAACTGGTTTTTACTCGGGTTTATAATTGTTCACACGCTGTCTTGGATTATCACAAAAGATAAAGACTTGCAAATTCAGTTACTGAATGTACAGCGATTGGTAATGTCGTTGTTCGTTATGTTTAATATTTACTATTTACTCAGGTATGGAAAAAACAATCTTGTTCATTTTATAGTAATTGGCTCCCTGTTATTTGCATCAGGTGCTATTATTACTTGGTTGAGCGATGATTTTATATATATGGTCATTGGCGTTGGATTGGAAAATTTTGTGTTTTCATTTGGTTTGGGGTATAAGATAAAGAAGTTGAATACTGAAAAAATAACTGCCGAAATCGATGCTGTTACCTACCAGATCAATTCCTTACGGGCACAGATGAACCCTCATTTTATTTTTAATTCGTTAAACTCGATACAGGGATTCATACTGAAGGATAAAAAGAAAGAGTCTATTAAATATCTTACCAGTTTCTCAAGTCTCCTGAGGAAAATCCTAGATACCTCAGAGACCAACACCGTTACCCTTAAACAGGAGCTACAACTTTTAAAACTCTATCTTGAATTGGAGAGTTTACGGTTCAATGAAAATTTTGATTATTATATAGAGATAGATCCCGGTCTCGATATCCACAATATAGAAATCCCTATATTGCTTATACAGCCCTATATAGAAAATTCGATCATCCACGGCTTGGCTCCCAAACAATCCGGAACAAAGAAGATTACTCTTACCTTTATGGATGAAACCGAGTTTGTTACTTGTACCATTACCGATACCGGTATTGGAAGAGCCGCAGCCGAACAGTTAAAAAAGAAAAAAGAGATCTATAAGAAATCGAAAGGGATGTCACTCACCCGAAAGCGCCTGGAATTGATCAATAAAAATCAAAATGAAGACAAGGCAACGGTACACATAGAAGACCTGCGAGATGCCGAAGGAAATGCCTTAGGAACTTCGGTAACCATAAAAATCTATAAGTATTTTCACTAATGGAGCACAACATTGTAATAGTAGAAGACGAAAAAAACAGCTTGGACGCCCTCACCCATTTGCTCAGTGAGTATTGTGAGGCGGTGAATATCCTGGGGACCGCAGGTACTGTAAAAGAAAGTGTTGCCCTCATAAAAAAAGTACAACCCGACCTTGTTTTCTTGGATGTTGAGCTCCATTCCGGAACTGGTTTTGATGTATTGCGACAGGTACAAGAAGTATCGTTCGAGGTGATTTTCACCACGGCCTACGAGCAATATGCCATTAATGCCATAAAATTTAGCTCGGTAGACTATTTACTGAAGCCCATAGATCTTGACGAGCTCCAAGAAGCCTTGGAAAAAGTAAAAAAACGAAAGGGAAATGAGGCCCATATCACCCAAATAAAGAACCTGTTGATGAACCTTCAAGAGAAAAACATCAGCGACAAGAAAATATGCCTCTCTACCTTACAGGGGATTGAGTTTGTGAAGGTGGTGGACATTGTATATTGTAAAGCCAATGGCTCCTACACCCTGTTTTCAATTAAAGGGCAGAATAACCAACTAGTAAGCAAAAACCTTAAAGAATTTGAAAATCTGCTGGAAGAGTTTGGTTTTATGCGCGTACACAATAGCTATCTCATAAATCTACGGGAGGTAAAAAAGTACATCAAATCTGAAGGGGGATATATCATTATGAGCAACAACGACCATGTGCATCTCTCTTCCCGAAAGAAAGATATTTTTCTTGAACGCATTATGGCCTTGGGAAATTTATAACTCTATTAAGTTTTTTAACACCTGATTACTCAGCCACCATTAACGTAAAGGTATATTTGGTATACGAACAACCCGACTCCAGCAAGCAACAAATACACATTAGAAGCCTTGTAAAACGCAGGATAGCTTTGCCTACTTTGCCATTTTGTGATCAAGAAGACTATAGGAATCAACGCTGCAATCTGTCCTAGTTCTACCCCAACGTTAAAACTGATTATTTTGAGCAATAGCTGATCTGTCCCCATATCGAAAGACTGAAGTCGCGTGGACAGCCCAAGCCCGTGGATAAGCCCAAAAACAAAGACCATCATCAATAAATTTGGGGAGTTTGTTTTGAATACTTTCTGAAACCCTTCTAAATTCTCAAACCCTTTGTAAAAAACACTCAATGCGATAATGGCGTCTATAACATATTCGTTTACCTGAATTTCTAGAAAAGTTCCAGCTATTAGGGTAATACTATGTCCAATGGTAAATACGGTAATGAACTTGAGAATATCCTTAAAGCCTTTCAGAAAAAAGATAACACCGACCAAAAACAGCAAATGATCGTAACCAGTGAGCATATGCTTAGCTCCTACCCAAATGTAGGAGAATAGCCCACCATTGTTTAGGGTTTCTTGATCTGCAGAAGTGACATCGTGAGCCAGAACCACTGCGGGCAATAAAAAAAGTATCAGTAAACTGAGTCGTTTTATACTATTTCCCATCTTACTTTTTTCGTCTAAAAAAGAAAAACAGCAATGCTACCATTACAATACTACCTACCCAAAAAATATAGGAAGGAAAGCCTTCATCCTCGTGATCGTGTTCATGTGTTTCATCCCCGTGGTCGTGACTGTGGGAATCTGCATCGTGTGAGTGGACCTGATTCCCATCGCCTACCGCAAATGTTAGTGTGGCCCAGTTGGACTCATGGGTTAGTGTTTCATCCTCAAGGTGCTGCATATAGATGGTGCGGAGATACCATACCCCCTGCGCGGTAATGTTAAAGGTTACTACCCCTTCCCCATTGGTGCGTAATTGTTCTACAGAGGCGTGGGTGTGGTCGTTTTTATCTTCATCTTCGTGTGTATGGGAATGGGTCTTTCCGTTGGCGTGGGTATGTTCGGCCGTTTCATTTTTGTCTTCCAGTTCATTGCCTAGATAGACCAACTGATCTGCCAATGGTTTCCCCTTATAGAGCAAACGTACTTTTAAATCGTGTCCCGGGTGTATGCTATAAGGATTTTCAAGCGGGATGAACTCGATGGGATAGCCTAAGTTTGTGTTCCAATCAGTGGACAAGGTATCCCCTACTTGGAAAATGGTCTTCACGTGCTTAGAATATTTTTCTACAGCATCCTCTTCAAGTGCATTGTTTGTTTTACGCCATTCCAGCATGTCCAAAACCCCATCGTGTTCCAAATAATCATTAAAAGAAGTAGCGTCCAACTCAATATTTCTTGGTGCTGTGGAGACCCCTGCAACCCAAGTTCCTGCATTACCTGTCTTAAAATCTAAATAGGTAATGCTGTCTTTTTCAAACCATTGGGTAGTGTCTATGGCTATTCTTTTACCGTTTCCAACTAGGCTTGCGTCCAGCATTCGGTTTCGTGCAATTACATTTTCACTTTTTTCGAAGGAGCCATTAAAAAGTTGAATCTCAGATTGGGTCTGTGGCTGTAGGAAATAGCCGTCTAGCTTTAAAAACATATCGTGGCTGCACAATACTACAAAGGCAAGCAATCCAAAAAATAACTTTTTCATAATGAATTTCAATGTATAAGGTTGGTAATGCTTTCAAATATGCAAAAAAGATGATTAACGAGAATAACTTTCACATAAATTTAAGCTACGCCCTGCACCGTGAGATAGGTAGTCACCCAAACGATAATTGAAGAGATGGTGATACCCAGCACATTGGCCCAAAATGCTTTTTTGCGCTCTACCTTAAAGATATAAGCCGCAATAGTACCTGCATAAACCCCTGTCCCTGGTAAAGGGATTGAAACAAAAAACATCAAGCCCCAAAATCCGTATTTGGTTATTTTGTCGCCAGAACCTGTTTTAGCACGTCTTGCTACCCAAATAGCCGCCTTTTTGTAGAATCGCCAACGCAATAATGAAGAATTGATATAATTTAAGAAGAACAGCATGATTGGAAACACCAGAATATTGGCTCCCAATGCAATAACAAAAACAAAAAACGGGTTGAGACCATTGGCAATTCCATATGGGATACCCACTTTGGCCTCCCCGAATGGTGACAGACTCCATAAAATTGTTAAAACCGTTTCCTTTATCAAGATGCTTCAATTAATGAGTTGCAAAATTAACGCTATCTAAGGCATTGAACACGATAAATGATATTAAAAGTTTCTAAAAAGAAGCTTTTTAATGATCATGAGTATGTAACTTGTAGAAAAACTGTTCAACTATGGAAAATTGGCTCTACGCAAATCAACTAATTATTTATAAAGCAGCTCTTTCGGTAGTGGCTATATATCTTATAATCTTGATTTATTCCAGGATATTTGGCTTAAGAACCTTTGCTAAAATGACCAGTGTGGACTTTGCTGCAACCATAGCTATGGGTTCTATCTTTGCTGATGTAATTGGAAGTACAGATTACTCCATACTGAAGGGAGCAGTTGCATTGGGAATCATCATTCTATTGCAAACCCTCTATTCGCTATTTATTAGAAAATCTTCACTCTTTAAAAAAGTTGCCACGAACACCCCCTATTTGTTGATGAAGGATGGTGAAATATTACACAAAAACCTGTCCAAGGCGAACGTGAGCATTGGCGACTTATATGGCAAGTTGCGAGAAGCCAATGTTATTGAGATGAAAGAGGTCCGTGCCGTGGTGTTTGAGGTTACTGGGGATATCTCGGTATTGCATACCAGAGGTGATGAACCCTTGGCACCAGAGCTTCTGGAGGGTGTCACCGAATAGCCTGTTGAAAGCTGAAAACTGCTTAGAACAACAATTTTCAGTTGTAATAAAGAGGTCTGCTACTAAAACTGATAGCTATACCCTAGCCCTATTCCAAAATTGTCGTCAACAGTTTGCAGTGCGTCCCAGCCCAACAAAGTTTCGATCTGTCCCCAACCTTCCGAGTTATAGCGCACATTGATAAAATGGTACCGCACCTTGGTTGAAGGTTGAAAAGGCTGTCTGTATGTCCCAAAATTTTCAACAAAGGAAGTTTTCAACAACCAACTGAAATTTTTTACACTACCTGAAGCAGCTAGATGGTGAACCTGTACCCTGTTATTGAAAATAGGTGAGTTCACTTCGTTTATTTGCAATGAGCTGTCGTAGCCAATAAAGGGAAGTCCTATCACCAATCCCTCGTAGCTCCAACCGCTTCGGTATACGTTGTTGCCAAAGTAACCATCTGGGCGTTCTGGTCCACTCTGGTCCTTGGTGGTGATAAACTCATAGCTTACACCCTTGATCCATTTTGATTTGTTGGGCTGAAAAGCCAGTCCCCAAACCCCATCAGGAAAATTCTTAAATCCAGAACCAGAACCATCTTCAAACAAGTGTTCGTGGTAAAAGTTGAAACCGCCCCACTTCGTTTCAGTATAATAATCCAACAAATAACTCCCTAAGTGGTTTCCCACTGCATTGAGTATTTCCCCTTCAACTTGTATCTCGTTTGCTCTTCTGGCAGTGAATACATCTACAAAAGCATCAAAATCGTCATTTAGTTCTCCAAAAACGGGCGAAGTCCCTCCCCATTGTGCAAAATGCTGTATTTGAAGTTTTACTTTGTTATTGGTATTAAATTTAACCCAAAGCCCCAAACGTTTGTAATGTATCCTGGTGTCACTCACAAATCTATCATCATTCTGTTCAAAATGACCCAAACCCCAGTCTAGTGCAAAGGTATTACCAATTTCCAAAGGTGTTGGCGCCTGTAAGAGTACTCCAAGCATTGGGCGGGTATTTCCTGAGAAAATTATATTCTTATTGGTGGCAGATAATGGTGCAGTTGGGTTCACCATAGAGAATGCCCCTATGGAGGCTTCCAGCCAAGTATTTCTAAAACGTGCGTACAGTTCCTTTCGTTGAAGTTCATTCAGTACATCGTCACGATAATAGACCGAGACCATTGCACTAATCGAAGCATTTTCTGACAATGGATAGTTTACTGAAGCTTCAGCAAGGGCGCTACTATTTGAACTTGCTCCCCATCTATTTTCAGTAGTACTGTAAAACCAGAAGGGCAAGGCATCATTAGTTCCTATACCACCCAAAAGTGATGTGTTAGCGCTCCAGTCTATTTCTTGGGACTTGCTTATTTGTGCGAACAGAACAATGCATGAGCACAAAATAAAACAACGTGACATTTTTAGAACCATTTTCGTTTTTTGGTTTCTTGTGTGTAGGAATACCCGTATTTACTACCGTACCCAAAGTTACCCATAGTTACGTTGTTGAGGACGGGATAGATTCGCTTTAGTCTATCCTCTGCCATACTATCCTTCACAAACTGCATTAATCGCTTGTCCGTATATCCAGCTCGGAATACATACAGTAACACATCTGCATATTTGTTGATGAGAATAGTGTCGGTAACAAGCATAGAAGGAGCGGTATCTACTACAACGTAATCGTACTTTTGCTTAAGGGTATCGAAAAATTGCTCGGTACGGGGTTCCATAAGCAATTCGGCAGGGTTTGGCGGAATTACTCCTGAAAGGATAATATCCAAGTTATCATTTTCGGTACTTTTTGAGGCAAGTTCGTCTATGGTCAGGGACGGGTCTACTATAAATTCGGTCAGCCCTTTATCATGTTTGTGCTCTGGGGTGAGGTAGCGATGTAATTGGGGGTTACGGATGTCCGCACCTACCAATACCACTTTTTTTCCTGTAAGAGCTACTGTGAGTGCTAGATTAAAGGCCACGAATGTTTTCCCCTCACCTTTAATGGTAGAGGTTACAAAAATACTATTGTTTTGCTCCATTCCCTTTTTCTGCAATGTATACTGAAGGTTTGTCCTCAAGATTCTGAAGGACTCAGCCAGCATACTACGGTCGTTCATTTTCACAAGTTGGGGCTCGTCCTTTCGCAGCTTGGGGATTTCTCCCAGAATATTAACGTTAGGGAGTGCGCGTTCAATATCTTTTCGGCTATCAATTTTATTGTATAGCAGGGATCTACCATAAATTATAAGAAACGGCAATAACAAGCCTGCCAAAGCTGCGGCACCGTATACCAAAGACTTTTGTGGCCGCACAGGACCAAAACTACTCGCAGCCCTATCTACCACCTTAGCCTTGGAAGCAGTAACGGCCAGTGAGATGGAAGCCTGTTCTCTCTGCTGTAACAAGAATAGGTACAATTGTTCTTTAATGCCCTGTTGTCGCTCTATACCACGATACGCTTTTTCCTGTGATGGAACCTTGGACAAACGTGAATTTAAAACAGATTCTTGGTAGTTAAGATCACGTAAGGATATTTTAAGGCTCTCCGTTGTATTTTGTAAACTGCTTAGTATATTTTGTCTTATGTTGCTTATTTGGTTGTTCAGGTTTACCACTACTGGATTTTTGGATGTAGAGGACTTTAACAGTCTGTTTCGTTGCAATATAAGGTTGTTATAATTTTCTACAGATTGGCCAATATCGCCTCCCTGTATCCCAAGATTAGAGGGCAACAAATCGTTTTCGGTAGAACTTTCCATGTAATCTATCATGGTATTGGCAAGTTCCAATTGGGTATTTACATTAAATTGCCTTTTTTCAAATTCGCTGGCATTCTCTAGTGCCATCTGGGCCTGGGCCTCGATATTAGTGAGACGGTTAGTACTTTTAAATTGTTGTTTGCCTGTTTCAACCGAGTCCAGTTCGCGGGAAATTATCTGTAATCTTTTGTCGATAAAGTCGGATGTTTTTTGGGCAATCTGGTTTTGGTCATTAATAGCGTCCTTGTTATATTGAAATATGAGCTCGTCCAAAAAATCCTCAGTCTTTTGACGAACTGAAGACTCCATGCTCAACACAACCACGTTACTACTGGAAATTTCGTTCACTACATTGAGCCTTGCCTGGTAGCTCCTTGCCATCACATCTGGATCGCGGTACAATACCCTTATGGATTTTCCTGAAAAAGAGTTAAATCTAATTTCATCTTCAAGGTTTGGGATCAAGGTGATTTCGCCAAAATCAAGGTTCACGGGGTTACCAAATGTATAGGTTTCCTTAGTACCGGTCGCTAGGTTATGTAGGCTGTATTGGGACGAATCTATAATGCTGAATTCGAGAGCGGGAACCCCAACCAAGCTATCATTAAACGCAAGGTAACGTACCTGGAATGGCCTATAATCGTACATTTCGCTATCGCGTATAATTCCCAGATTTTGATAGGAGATGTTCAACTCAAGTGCTTCAATTGCATTTTTTATGATGCGCTTGGACTTAAAGATGGCTATTTCATTTTCTATCTTACTACCTTGATATTTTGTAAGCAAACCTCCCAAGCCACTTACGGCAAAAAGCTCTTCGGCAGGACTGGAACCTTGGTCGTTTTTTATAATTACCGTTGCCCGTGTAAGATAACTTGGGGTTGAATATCTTAAATAAAAGAATGACGCGATAAGGGCCAGTACCAAACCAAGTGCAAAAAAATACCATCTTTTTAAAAACGGTTGTAAAATATCGCTTAGGGATGTCTCTTGCTGTGCTGTTGGTGCTTTAATTGTCTCCATGGCTTATCTGGTTAAGAGAATAACGGTACTGAGCACAATTGTAACAAGTGAGAGCAGTGCGGGAACATCTGGGATGAAACCAGATTTTTTTACACCTTTTAATGACGGTTCCACATAAATAATGTCGTTCTGCTTCAAGAAGTAATAAGGGCTTTTAAAGAAATCTGTCTGTGTTAAATCCACTCTTGTTACTTTCTGCTTTCCATCTTCCTGTCGTATTATCATAATATTTTCCCTCCGCCCATCCTGAGAAAGATCTCCGGCCAGTCCCAAAGCCTGCGGAATAGAAACACGTTCGTCGCCAATGGTAAAAACACTGGGGTTGTTAACAGCGCCCAACACTGTTATTTTAAAGTTCATAATACGAACGTCCACAACAGCATCTTTTACATATTCTGAAATTCGCTTTGTGAGGTCTCCAATAGCCTCTGCACGTGTTTTTCCTGAAAGTTTTATTTTGCCCAAAACAGGGAATTGAACATATCCCTCTGGGTTTACAAGATATCCTTCCAACAAGGGGTTTCTTCCGTTGATAGCATTACTGTTCGTGGTATTTTTCATAAAAGGTGCTACAACTTCACCATCCAGTGAAGAAACCGTTATGTGCAAGATATCGTTTGCTTCAATTATTGGCTCAAAGAAATTGGAGTCCTTTTGGTTGTTAAGTTCTGATGCGTCTTGAAAATACACTATTTCTTTTTTTGTGGCGCAGGAACCCAAGAATAGAGACAACAATAGGACAAATAGGGTGTTTTTCATAATTTTGCAAATATAACTTTTTAAGTTTGCACAGAAGAAGGTAGGGACTAGAAATCTTCCAGTTCTTTATCTACTGGAGTTTCTACATCCAGTACCCTGAACTTGGAATTCTCGCTCTTGAACTCTGGAACCAATTTTTTTAGGAGCCCTACAATTTTATCGTCTTCATTTTTAGTTGCCACCCTGATTAATTTCTCGACCTCTTGCTTGATTTCAGTAAAATCAGGAGGTTTCACTTTAGATATCATAATTTTTGGGTGGTGTGTAGGAAGTGTTTGCGCCACATCGTTAAGGAGTTCTTCATACAGTTTCTCTCCAGGACGAAGCCCGGTAATTTCAATATCTATATCGTCGTAAGGCCTGTATCCTGATAGGCGGATCATTTTTTCAGCAAGATCCATTATTTTTACGGGTTCTCCCATATCGAAAACAAAAATTTCGCCTCCACTACCCATGGTTCCTGCTTGGAGCACTAGTTGGCAAGCCTCTGGAATAGTCATGAAATAACGGATAATATCTTTATGTGTAACGGTTACCGGCCCTCCTCTCTCTATTTGTTTCTTAAAATGTGGGATTACCGAGCCGCTAGAACCTAACACATTTCCAAATCTGGTAGTGATAAAGCGAGTTTCCACTTCTTGCTCGTCCTGCAGGGATTGCACATACATTTCGGCCACTCGTTTGCTTGCCCCCATTACGTTTGTTGGGTTTACGGCCTTATCGGTAGATACCATAACAAATCTGGAGATCCTCTTTTTTATGGCAAGTATGCAAAGGTTTACAGTGCCCAGAATGTTTACGTAGATAGCTTCATGTGGGTTACGTTCAATTAATGGGACGTGTTTGTAGGCAGCTGCGTGGTAAATAATATTGAAATCATATTTATTAAAAATCAAATGCAACCTGTACATATTACTTATGTCTGCCAGTTCCGTAATAAAATTGAAATCGGGGTTGGTGAGCTTCAGTGACAATTCAAGCTCATGCAAAGCAGACTCTGCTTGATCCAGTATCACTACCAATTTGGGATTGTATTGTACTATTTGCCGTACAATCTCGCTCCCTATGGATCCTGCACCGCCTGTAACCAGAATTGTTTTGTTGGACAGGTCCTCTTTCAGCAAATTATCGTCCGTTCTAATTTCCTCTCGCTCCAGGAGGTCTTCAATTTCTATAGGTTTTATCTGGTCCTTTATATCTTCTTTTGTATTCAGTTTTTCTAGGTTAGGAACGTTAAAAACCTCTATATCCTGCGAGATACAGTCGTCTACTATCTGGTTTCGTACTTTTCTCGGAAAAGATTCACTAATTAAGAGTACACCATCTATTTCCAGCGGGGCCAATGTTTCAGCATAGCTGTTTGTAAAGGGAATTACTGGTTTGCCCAAAATCTTTAGCTTTTTTGCATCTTTATTTTTAGAGACAAAACCCTTAAGGTTAAAAGGAAAAAGAGATTCCTTGGCAATAACCGCACCCAAGGAAATAGTAGTGTCGTCCACTCCTATGATTACCACATTTTTTTTTGCCTTATTGGATACCACGTCTCTTAAAAAATGGTAGATTTCCTTCACAGTAATCCTGAACAGTAACAAGAACGCAAAGGATAGTAGTGCATAAAAGACCAATGAGGTATTTATAAATATTTGCTCTCCCACAAAAAACTCGTACGAACTATTAAAAACAAATAAAGTACCACAAGTAAAAACCGAAGAAAACACAAGTTTTGTGATATCGGTTATGGTTGCGTGCCTGATGATACCGGAATAGGTCTTAAAAACAAAGAAAAAAACAATGTTAATCGAAACAATGATACACCCCTGTATAAAAATAGGCAGTACAGGTAAGAATTTTATGGGTGTCACGGTGAGCAACAGGTACACCAAAAAGAAAGAAAGCCCTCCAATAAAAGTATCTATTAAAAACACGATCCATCTTGGTAGATAGCGTTGGTCCAACAGCTTAAGCTTGTTATCGCCGTCGTACAGCCTTTCCAGTATTTTAGTTCTTCTTTTCAAAGCAAGAAATGTTAATCAAATATAGGGATAATCTAAACGAACTGTCCTAAAACAATTTTAATCCTTTCCCAATCTTTTGCAGTTAAGTTTGAACCTGAAGGCAAACATAGTCCCTTACTGAAAATTTCTTCGGAAATACCATTGGTGTACGCTGGAGCATCCTTAAAGACGGGTTGTAGGTGCATAGGTTTCCAAAGGGGTCTGGACTCTATATTTTCGGCTTCAAGCGCCAATCGTAATTTTTCAGGTGTAAAACCTGTTTTATTCTTATCAATCTGGATACAGCTTAACCAGTGGTTTGAAAAATAGTCCCCATCAGGTTCCGTGAAAACTGAAACACCTTCTACATTTCTAAAAATTTCAGCATATCTTGAGTTGTTTTTCCTTCTTTGGGAAATACGTTCAGGCAACACTTCCATTTGCCCTCTTCCTATCCCTGCACAAATATTGCTCAAGCGATAATTATAGCCAATGTTGGAATGTTGATAATGTGGCGCCTCATCCCTTGCTTGGGTGGCCAAAAATACTGCTCGTTGCTTCAAAGCCAAAGTGGGAGCTACCAAAGCACCACCTCCCGATGTTGTTATTATTTTGTTGCCGTTAAAGGAAAGAATGGCATAGGTGCCAAATGTCCCGCACATCTTACCTTTGTACGTGCTACCCAGAGCTTCGGCGCTGTCTTCCACAATGGGTATACCGTGTTTTTCGGCTACAGCTTGTAATTTTTCTACTTGGTAAGGCATCCCGTAAAGATGCACTGCTATTATGGCCTTGGGCTTTTTACCTTTTTTTATACGATCTCTAATAGCTTCTTCCAAAAGGTCTGGGCACATATTCCAGGTTGTATGCTCGCTATCCACGAAAACCGGTGTGGCTCCTTGGTACACAATAGGATTTGCAGATGCGCTAAAGGTCATACTCTGGCACAATACCTCATCTCCACTGGAAACGCCCAACAGGATAAGTGCCAGATGCAATGCAGCGGTACCAGAACTCAAGGCCGCCACGTTTTTTTTATTACCCAAATAGTCTTCAATAGCAATTTCAAATTCCTGTACATTGGGTCCTAGGGGAGCAATCCAATTGGTCTCGAAGGCTTTGCTGACATAGGTTTGTTCTGTTTCGCCCATGTGTGGCGAGGAAAGGTATATTCTATTGTCCATTTAGGGTCTCTTTTCTAATAATTTGAGCAGGATTTCCATATACGGTTGCAAAATCTGGAACATCCTTGGTCACTACGGATCCGGCACCAATTACTGCCCATTTACCTACGTTCAGTTCTGGCAAGATTACGCTTCCTGCACCTACCAAAGTACCTTCGCCAATGGTACATCCTCCAGAAATGGCCGTGTTAATGGCGATGTGGCAAAAATTGCCGATGATACAATTATGGGACACACTTGCATTATTGTTTACAATGGTAAAGTCTCCCAAACGTACGTCTGCATCTACCACGGCATTGGGTAACACCTGAACACCTTTGCCCAATTGGACCGATGGATACACCACAGCGCTCTTATGTACGAAGTTTGGGCAGGGTACGGTTATGGAATTTGCAACTTTTTTTCGGTTTTTATTGTTACCAATGGCGATAGCGGCGTGTTCAGTACTATGGGAGTTACCTTCTTTAAGAAGTACGGGAACCCCCAACACATTTTTTCTTGAAGGGTTTTTATCCAATATTGCTTTTGGTTCATATAGCCCCAGAGACCTTATTAATTCTACAAGGGCAAAGCTATGTCCTCCTCCACCAAAAATATGTATCGTTTTCATAGTTGGTTTCCTCTAAAGGGTTCGGTCGTAACACTGTTGGTACTGTTTATATCAGTACGGTTCACTACTTTTTGCACCGTGAGAGCAATTATTTTCATATCCAGCGCAAAACTAATTTTTTCAACGTAATAAACATCCAATTCAAATTTTTTTTGCCAGGAAAGTGCATTCCTCCCATTTACCTGTGCCCAACCTGTAATCCCTGGTTTTACAAAGTGTCTTTTTTTTTGTTCTTCTGAATACAGCGGTAGGTATTGGGGCAACAAGGGCCGTGGACCCACAAAACTCATATCCCCTTTTATCACATTCAATAGCTGTGGAAGTTCGTCCAACGAAGTGGAGCGTACAAATTTCCCAAACCCTGAAAGTCGCTGTGCATCCGGTAGCAAGTTACCCTGTGCGTCCTTTTCGTTACTCATGGTCCTGAACTTAATAATAGAAAACAACCGTTCATCCTTTCCTGGTCTTGTTTGGGTGAAGAACGGGGTTCCCTTGAGCGCAATAGTCAATAGTGCAGCAACTACCAAGAATAGTGGTAGTAGCAACACAAAAACCACAGCAGCTGCGGCAACATCTAAAATGGGTTTAAAAAAACTCTTGTACACGTGGCAAAGTTACGTATTCTGTAAGATTGATTGGTATTCTGCAAGAATCAATTGCCAAATATGCTCACGTTTGTACCTGTTCACTATCATAGGACGGGCGTTTTGCTGCATCTTAGCAACTTCGGCGGGGTTTTCGAGAAAGAAAAGCATAGCATCCATTAATGCTCTAGAATTCTTTTTGGGCACTATATAGCCGTTCTTGCCATGTTCGATTATCTCGTTGCAACCATTAATATCGGTCACTATTGATGGTAATCCCATAGCGCCTGCTTCCATGACTACATTAGGAAACCCCTCTCTATAGCTAGGAAACACCAGAGCATCACTAAGAGCAAGAAAATTACGTACATCCTGTTGAAACCCTGTAGTGACAATTTTTGGATTCTTTGAAATTTCAACAAGGGTATGTTTTTCCAAGGGGTCCAGGGTATCCTCTACAGGACCAACCAAAAGAAGTGTGCAGTTGGATTTTGTTTCTGCGAGCGCCTTAAAAGCCACCACCAACTCATTGATTCCTTTGTCGCCAACCAAACGGCCAATGAACACAAAAATAAAATCATCTTTAGGTATTTTCCAAGCTTCTTTTGTCTTGGTAACTTCAGTTTTTTCCACACACTCGTCCCTAAAATAATCTGTATTTGTACCGTTGCTGCTTCCTTCACCTAGAATGTTCATTTTTTTCTTAGTGGTGAACCTATGCTGTAAGATATAGTCCTGAAGTCCTTTAGAGTTTGGAAGGACATGTGTGGCAAAAAAATAGGTCAGTTTTTCAACTTGGATCAACACGTTTCGTTTCAAGCCTGTTGCCTCCATTAATGGTAGTCCTGCTACATCGTGAATTCGATTAGGTACTCGTGCAAGATATGCGGCCATCATCCCAACAATTCCTGCTTTTGGAGTGTGGGTATGTACTATATCGGGTTTTTCATTTTGTAAGAATCTATACAGTTTGTAAACAGCACGTATATCTTTAAAAGGAGTTATTTTTCGCGTTAGTGCCACGTGAAAATAGTGTACGCCTTCCTTTTCTGCATATTCTCGTAGGCGTTGCTCTTCAGCGCTTACAGCGGTTACATCGAAATGTGATGCCATATAGCCCAGTTGCCCTTCCAACAACTTTTCCAGTGAGAGCGGTATGGTTGTAATGCGTACTAGTTTTGGTTTAGGCATATTGTTCGTAAAGTTTAATGTGATTATCTACCATCATTTCTATGCTGTATCTACTAGCTCTTTGCTCACATTTTTCAGCAATCTGCTTAGCAAAATCCTTATCGTTACGGAGCAATTCTATATGGGATGCCAATGCTACAGAATCTCCTTGTTCAAATAACAATCCTGCGCCATCAACCATCTCTTCTAACCCAGGCACCCTGCTCGCAACAAATGGGTTTCCACTTGCCATCCCTTCAATACTGGAAAGTGAAAGACCCTCGTAATAGGAAGACAGCACACACACATCACAAGTTTTTAATATTTCTGCAACATCCATTCGAAGTCCAAGGAAAAACACTCTATGGTTTAACTGAAGTTTATCGACTAACTGTTCGCAACCGCTCCTATAATCGCCTTCACCAACCAGCACTAACTTGATATCTTCTGGCAAATTTGAAAGCGCCTTAATTAAGGTAGGCTGATCTTTTTGTTCCCTGAATCCTGAGACCTGTACCAGAAGATAATCGGTTTCCTTAACCATTTTATCTATAGCTGTCCTTTCAATTTTTTTGGCATTTTTAAACTTATCTATTGGTACTCCGTTATTTATGACGGGCATTTGTTCCTTCGGAAAATTTAAATGCTCCATGAATATAGTGCGAACCTTATGTGTTATACACACAACTTTATCGTATTTATTATAGATAAATCTTTCCAGTATCTTGAACACACCGTTTCGTATTCTCTTATTGGAAGTACTATGTTCTGTAAAGAATAAGGTTGCTTTTGATCTGCTTAAAAGTTTCGCAATTGCAACCCAATAAAGAGAAGGAAATAAATGGACGTGGACGATCGTATGGTTTTTGAGGTGTGGAATCAGCTTGAAAATAAGAAGCGGATTATATACTGAGCCGTTTGACAATGAAACGATCTCACAAACATTTTTTTTCCTTAACGCATCTAGAAATGGCGTGGAATTGCCATTGAGCAAAACCAACGTTACCTCAACTCCCTTTTTTACAAATTCTGGCACAGTGTCCAGGATAAGTTTTTCTGCCCCACCTGTGGCCAGACTATTAGTAACTATTAGAATTTTCATTGATGTGGGGTTTGTTCAAAAATTGATAATAAACACTAATAACAAAAAGTATCAACCAGGGCATTAGCATATTTTTTTGTCTCAGCATAATCCCCAAGTTACCAAGGATTAAAGAGAATGCCGAAGATCCTAAAAGAAAGAATATTATCCCCCCCTTTATTATACGGTGTGATTTTTTAAAAGCTGAAATAGGTTTTTTTCTGAAAATTGAAAAGCTCAATAGTACTAAAATAAAATTTTCAAAAGATGAAAGTATGGCCAAGATGCCATTGATGTCGAAAAACAGAGGTCTATATAAAAAAGTAAATAATTTTAGTGGGAAAGGATAACCAGAGATATCCACCCCCGATCCCGTTTGATCCCTGTTGAGATTCGAGGCCTTATCGGAAGTATAATTTTCTATAACCTCTGTCTCTAGACTCTCTAATTGAACAAACTCCATTACATATGGCAACACTACTATGAGGGCACCCACAAGTAGCAATGCAACAAATCCCTTTTGATAGGCCTTTAAATGCCCTTCAAGAATATAAGCGCCCATGAATGCTACCACTATAAAAAGAAACATATGGGGTCTAATAGCTAACATGACAATACAAGACAAGCCCATTAACACCAAGTGTTCTTTAAAGTTCTTTAATGAGAAAAAAACTAGGATTATAGTTGTAAAAAGCAATGCGTCCTTACCAATACCTGAAGTCCAGAAATGGAAATTTGGCAAAAAGAATACCCAAGGGAAAAGTGGAACATTAAATAATTTTATTTCTGAAAGCACATTGGTTTTGGCAAAAGAGAGCTTGATAAGCCTGAATAGATAAACAAAACCTATAAACCCAAAAAAAGAATAAAGCATATTCCCCGTGAAAAAGGAAAGCTGAAGGGTGTTGGATGGAATATAATTGATCAAGTACATCATTCCAGTACCCGAAGGCCTGGACGCTATATCCCAAATTTCCTGAAGTGACCATTCCTTTGGGGTCTCCCAATAATTTGTTGCGTCTCCCCCACTGTTTACAATATAGAAGTGAAAGAAAATTGAAATGGCTATATGAAATAACAAAAGTAAATCCAGATACTTTCTATCTTTCGCTGAGAATTCTTTAAATAAATACTTCAGGTTAAAAGCAACCAATAGGAGGATAATATTAACGCATATATCAAGTAAAAGCATTACGACTCCTTATTAAATATGTTATTTAGCTTTAGTTCTGTTTGCTTAGAGATAGGTATTTCTTTGGCTTTTTTTGTAGTCATTGTCTTAAATAACCAATGCTTAAACCTAGTTGGAAAAACCTTGGAAAAAATATCCTTCACACCTATTCCTTTTAAGAAATAAAAAACACGTTTATATTTTATATTTCGACCTGTGTTCGGGTTTTTTACCGGTTCTAGATCAATATGCTCTAAATCTAGGGAATCGAACACAAGCTTTACCGTTTCCGGGGAGTTGCGAACCAATGCCTCAAAATCCACCACTAACACTTTATCGAAATAGCGCCTGTACATCGCAATGGGTTTTTGATAAAAACTCATGGCAAGACAGCTGTACCAAGGCAATGTGCCATTTTCATAAAGCTGAATTTCCTCTTTCATAACTTCCTCAAAGGTACGTAACTCTTTACTTAGTCCTGTAAGCATACTATAATGTGAAAAAGCTCTTTTTAAGGGATCTCTTCTTATAATCAAAATCGTGGCCTCTGGATTATAGCTATGAATCTTTTCAGCGGTACCAGGTGCGTGCAAATACTGTGTGCTTCCTTCCAAAAGGTAGCGCTCTTCCCTGGCTAAAGAAAACAACATTTCGTATTGGGATCGTTCTTTTACATTGGCGATGTGCAATGAAGCAGGAAACTCATTTTCCAAATATTTCTCCAACGAAAAAAAACGGGAAGGATCATACAAGACCTTAGGAGGGGCCTCAACAAAATAATGTGGTTCTTTTATAGGACTAGCATATACTTTGGGATGTTGTGACAAAAAATCCATAAGCGTTGTGGTCCCTGCTTTCATAGCACCCACTAAAAAAAGATTTGCTTTATTAGGTTGTTTCATCCTTCTTTCATTTTTTTATAGGCCCCATATAGATTAGCAAAAGATAGAACGCTTGCCACCTTTAATAGCATCCTTCCGGATATAGGTATAATTTTTTTTGCCTGCTTCAAGAGCTGTTTTCTTTCTTTTCCGGTGTAACTGCTGGAGTTTATCAAGAACGATAGTATTATAAATTTGCGAGCGTACTTTAAAAAAAAGCCTGTGTCTTTTTTTGAAAGCAAAGGCAGTACTTCCACCATAGTTTGCATATAGCGAATAAAATCCTTTGCAATATAAACGCTCTGGGATGCACTGTTTGCGATATCTTTTTTATAAAATGAAAGGTTTTTGTTTATAAACACAACCTTGTGCTTGGCACAGAGCCGTATCCATAGATCGTGATCCTCATGCTGTCGCATTCCTTCTCTAAAGAATCCCCTCTTTTGAAACAGTTGTTTTAAAATAAGCACATTCGAAGAGTTTACAGGGGGCAGGTCCTTTGTGATAACCTCAAAGTAGCTTATTAAACCCGTTGTACCTTGTGCGGGAATAATAGTGTTTGCATACCGTTCTTCTATATTGGTGAATACCATGCTTCTCCCTGTTGCAAATATTTTTTCATTTGGGTAGTCTTCGATGGCCTGTACCATTTCCTCTAAAAATGTAGGTGCCCACCGGTCGTCCGCATCTAGGAAAGCAATCCAATTGTATTTAGCTGTTGTAATACCAGTGTTACGGGCCATAGAAACACCACTGTTTTCAATTTCAAGTAATTGCACTCTAGGGTCATTTATTGCCCTTACCATAGTAGCCGAACCGTCCGTACTGCCATCATCCACAACGATCACTTCAAGGTTTGAGAAAGTTTGTGCCAGTACAGATTGCAGGGTGTCGGAAATATAACTTTCCTTGTTAAAGAGTGGTATTACTACACTAATCATAGGCTTAGTTAAAGGTATATCTTAAAAAAACGATTGAGTGTATAAAAAAAAAGAAATTTCAGTAAAAGAACAGTATGTTTCAATGTGCCTGAGAATTTTGGTGAAAGCCTCATCAACTCTAAGTGCAAAGAAGCAATTTTTCTGTTCAATTGAGTGTAGTATTTCTTTTTGGATAGTTTTTTTAGTGCCAGAAAGGTTTTTAAACTACTCCTTTTTTTCTGAAGTGACGGGACCTTGCTCCATAGTCCACCACCATGGTGACGATAATAATTATTTTTAATATCGCTATGGTAGTATGCGTTACCATAGTTGGCCAGCTTTGATAAAAGCAGTGTATCTGCATTCATAATTCCTACAAATTCTTTTTCAAAACTGTCAATGCAATTTCTAAACACAATGGAGCTCGTGGGTATGAGCAGACCTGGAATGATGTCGACGGGATAAAATGTTGATTTTTTATAATCAAGAAGGTTACTCTCTAAAACAATTCCATTTTCATCGATAACCGATGTATCGTGAAAACTCATGATATAATCTGGATTTTGTTCTAGAAAATCTACCTGTTTCTGCAGTTTGTATTTATCCTTCCAAACATCGTCTCCATCTATATGTGCAATATATTTACCTCTCGAAGCATAGATTTTATAAAGAAAATTGAAACGGCCTGTTACTCTACCGTCAATACTAATTTTATTATCCGCTTCATGCAGTAAAAGTCTTATTTTATCGGGGTATTTCTGAGCGTATTCTTTACAGATTTCACGGGTCCTGTCCTTGCTCGCGTCTTCTCCGATTATTATTTCATATTCAAAATTTGTTTCTTGTGCTAAAACACTTTCAATACATTCCTCAATAAATACTTCGTGCTGGTACGTTTGTAAACATACACTCACTAACGGGTTGGGGGTTACACTATTGGGAAAGCACCTAACCTGTTTTTTTTGATATTTTTTTTTAAAAGCGGTAAAATCCATCTCAGTCCAGATACTTTTCAAGAGCGGTTCCTTTTAAGTCGTTTAGTACATGAGTTATAATATACTCAGGTAGGTTTTGTTTCCAGGAAGCGTCATTTTTTTTTGTTTTGAAGACGCTGTAACTATCCTTTTGCTGTGTGTTCTTGCTTTCGTCCAAAAAACCAAGGACCTCCTCTGTTACTGAAATATCCAAAAATTCAAAAAGCTTTTTTATGGATCCTTCTGTATTCTTTAACAGGTCACTATAACGCAAGAGATAGAACCTATCTGGGAATTCACTCTTTAAACCTTCAAACAGCGACGCAGTTTCTTTCCACTTTTCGTAGCCGTTAAACTCATGCGCTTGGTCAAGATTCTTTTTTGGAGCCCAACGCCACTCCTCTTCTATTTTCCAGCCCAATTCGGGTTTAAATTCTTTGGGAGCCCTTAACCAGGAATTAAGTGTTGCGAGAGGATTCCTAACCAACCCAACTACCGAAACATCGGGCGATGTTTCAAGCATGTTTTTCAAAACATTATGGTATCGAACTTCCTTATAAACTACCACTTCTGTCCCTTCCTTTTTAAAGGTGGGTATTATTCCCTTTTCCTTGGCTTCTACCTGACAGATAAAAGGATCCTTTGTCTTCAAGATATCATCAAAAAATCTTTCGATCCTTTCTTCTGAAGCATTTTCGTCCAAAAAAGATTTAAACGCATAGGAGAATAATGGTTGGAACCTGTACACAGTATTGGGATGTGAGTCGAAAATAGAACCCAACCAAGTGGATCCAGAACGCGGCACACTATGTATGGCAATTTTTTTCATATTACTCTAAGGAATAATTTTTCATTAAATCCACAACCTTGTCCTTGGAGTTGAACATGAGCACATCAATAATTGAGAGTCCGGGCACAAACTCTTGCTTAAATTGTTCATATTCGGTCAATTCGGGAATTAAAAACTTAAGCTGAATGTTATGTTCCATGAAATCCTTTTTTGAATATAGCTCCTTACCACCTGCACTGTTTATATAGGTGTCTGCCTTTAATGATGTACAAATTTCGATGAGTCTGTCTGTTCGATCAAAATCCTTCGTATCGTTGAAGTTCTTAGAGGATACATACAATTCCTTAGAAATATCCAGAAAGTCTAAAATACGCTCTATGCCCAACATGGCAAACTCGGAGAGTTTTTCGGGGCGATCATCAAAAATTGATTCTATTAGCGGAAAGACACTATCAAAATACGGAGCTTTCCTATAGCTCTGTTTTATGGTACGCAACTGTTTTTTGAAGAGCGGATGCTTGACCACAAGGTCAATTTCAGAAATAAGCTTATTTGGGCTCGCCTTATCACAAGGGAACGTAATAAACTTTTCGTTGCCATGAACCAAGATTCTGTTTCTATTTACCCACCCACCTTTTATATAGTTAACATCATCGTAGAACACAAAGGCATCAACCGCGGCTATTAATTGGAAATATCCTAGGTAAGGAAAAATATAGGGTTGCATAACCGCTACCTTCATAATGCTGAATTTATGATGTTGGAGATTCTTGCAATTTCAGACAGTGAAATTTCATGGCTCAAGGGCAGGCATAAAATGGTTTTCGCGATTTTTTCTGAAACTGGCATTTTTATTTCTTTTACGTAAGGCAACTTGTTCAACGAAGGATAGAAATAGCGCCTTGGTATAACTCCATTATCCTGTAAGGCTTTCTCCACAACCACTAGCTGTGCTTCTGTTTGAAAAACAATGGGGAAATAACTGTAGTTCCACT
This sequence comes from Marinirhabdus gelatinilytica, assembly GCF_003353425.1. Taxonomy (GTDB): domain Bacteria; phylum Bacteroidota; class Bacteroidia; order Flavobacteriales; family Flavobacteriaceae; genus Marinirhabdus; species Marinirhabdus gelatinilytica. Next base: position 546,172 of record NZ_QRAO01000002.1, on the reverse strand, counting down.
CAGTATTAGGACGGATCTTCATTGTTTTCAGAATTGAAAAATCCAGCAGCTCCATATACTTCCCAACAACTTTTTTACGGTGGGATATAATATTGTCCATATACGGCAAGACAGTCAATCCCATAGCTGCTTGTAATTCGCTCATTTTTGCATTTACCCCAAGCCCTTTAAACTCAAGTGGTCCATCGTGCCCAAACTTGTGTGAATAATCTATCACCTCGAAAAGGTCCTTGTCCCCACAAAAGATAGCACCACCCTCACCCGTGTGGAACAGTTTGGTGGCATGGAAACTACAGGTGCTTATATCGCCATAAGAAAAGATAGAATTTCCTTTGTACAACACTCCAAAGCAATGGGCTGCATCATAGATAACCGTCAAGTTATGTTTTGACGCTATGGCATCGATAGCTTCTACATCACAGGGGTTTCCAAAGACGTGTGTGGGCATTATGGCAGTTGTGTTGGGTGTTATGGCTGCTTCAATTAGTTTTTCATCAATAGAGAAGGTTTCTGGGTCAATATCCACAAAAACGGGGGTACAGTACTCCCAGACGATAGAAGCTGTTGTTGCCACATAGCTAAAGGGTGTAGTAATCACTTCGCCTCGTTTGCCTTTTAATCGTAACGCTATTTGCAGGGGCACCGTACCGTTGCTGGTTAAAATTAATGGTGGGGTGTTGTAATTGGTCTCAATGCCTTCTTCCAGTTCCTGCACAAGTGCTCCACGGTTAGTAAGCCATTGGTTTTGCCAGATTCTCTTTATTTGGGACTGGTATTCCTCGATTGGTGGAAAAAATGTCTTTGTTACGTGTATCATTGATTTTTGAAAAAGCTAATGGCCTGTTTGATAAAGGATTTCTGAAAAATTTGTAGTGTAGCTACATACATTAAAGTCCCAGCAGTACCCCACAACAATATCCTCAATACATCACTGTTAATATAGTGCTGAAAATTAGTGTCAGCAACATAGACCAAAAAAGCAACTATCGCAGCCTGGACTATAAGCGGAAGAATGTCTCCCAACTGTTCAAAACTACTATAATTTATAAATTTTTTAGTGAAATTAGAGTTAATAAAAAATGAAATTACTGAATTAACGACCATTGTATACAACAAGGCTTTGATACCATAGGGAAACGCTATGAATATAAGCAAGAGACCCAATCCTTTCTTGATAATTTCCAAACGTAAAAAAAGGTCGCTCCTGCCCTTTACTTTCAATAGGTTGAGATTATTGGCATTGAGGGGGTATAATATTCCGGCCCAGCACAGAATTTGAAAATAAGGTACAGCAGGCAACCACTTTTCTGTTAAGATAAACCTGAAGAGCGGTTCTCCCAATGCCGCTGCCAATAATAACAGAGGAGCCAGAACTGTGGTTACGGACTTGATGATAAGCTTGATTGCATATTTAAGTTTTACATTATCGTCCTGTACCTTGGCAAAAACAGGAAACGTAACTTTCGTTAGAATGGCGCCAATATTTGCAACGGGCAGTTGTTGCAATGTGTCTGCCCGGTTATAATATCCCAATTCCCTTGCAGAATAATATTTACCTATGAGTACCGCATAAATATTCCTATAGCCCACATCTATAATACTGGACATGGTTAGTTTATATCCATAATTAAAATGCTTTTTGAATTGCGCTAAAGAAAATACGAGCCTTGGTCTCCAATTAGAGAATATCCACAAAAACACAGTGTTAAAAAAAGCTTGGGAAACAGCGCTTGCCACCAAGCTCCATACCCCAAAATCGTTTAATGCCATAAAAACCCCTATTCCGCCACCTAGCAAGATAGAAGGAAACGCTATCTTGAAAAATACTTTAAAACGAAGGGTTTTAATAAATCGTGTTTGCTGGATAGAGCCAAGAGCCGTTAAGATGAATACCAAAGAATACCATCTTATAATACTGGTCAAGATAGGTTCTTCATAGAACTGGGATACCAAAGGGGCCAAAAAAAACAACGCACCATAAAGTATAAAACTCAATGATACATTGAAAAAAAACACGGTTGAAAAGTCTACATTGGTAACCTTTTTTGAACGGATAAGTGATTGCGAAAGCCCTGAATCTATAATTGCCTTCCCTATAGCCATGAAAATAAGTATCATGCCTATAAGCCCAAAATCCTTAGGCAATAAGATCCTTGCCAGGATTATTGAGACAACCAAGCTTATGGTTTGGTTTCCCATCTGCTCTAGTGCAGCCCAAAAAAAACTGGAAATAGATTTCTTCCGTAATGACATACCGTTATTTAGAACCCTACATTATCATCCCCGCAGCGACCGTTTCGTGCGTGGCATCATCTATAAGTACAAAACTACCGGTTACACGGTTGTCCCTGTACTCGTCCATCATTAAGGGGCGCGTGGTACGTATCTTAACACGGGCAATGGCATTCATCTCCAAGGATTTGTCTTCCTCTTCACGAGCATAGGTGTTTATATCTATCTTATAGATAACTTCTTTTATCATGGCCCTTTGCTCGTTACTGGTGTGCAGGATGGTGTATTTTGCTCGTGGACGCGCTGGAGCATCGTTTAACCAACATAGCATTGCGTCAAATTCCTGCACAGGCTCTGGCTGGTTATTCTTTTTTACGATCATATCGCCACGGCTTATATCTATATCATCCTCTAGGGTAATGGAAACCGACATAGGAGCATACGCCTCTTCTAGCTCGCCCTCAAGGGTATCGATGGTCTTGATGGTAGATGTGAACCCAGAGGGCAGTACAGCTACTTCATCACCGGGCCTAAAGATTCCGCTTGCCACTCTTCCTGCATAACCACGGTAGTCCAAAAATTCTTCGGACTGTGGCCTCAACACTGTTTGAACGGGGAAACGTGCGTCAATCTTATTGAGGTCGCTACTTATGTGAAGTGTTTCCAAGGTGTATAACAATGGAGCTCCTTTATACCAAGGTGTGTTCTCACTTCGGTTTACTACATTATCGCCCAGCAATGCACTTATGGGTAAAAACTGAATGTCCTTCACATATAATTTTGAAGCAAAACTCTCAAATTGTGAAACAATCTCGTCGTACACCTTTTCAGAGAAATCCACAAGGTCCATTTTATTTATACAAACGATCACATGTGGAATTTGCAACAACGATGCAATAAACGCGTGTCTCTTTGTTTGCTCAATTACACCGTGCCTGGCATCAATTAGTATAAGTGCAGCATTTGCAGTAGAGGCACCTGTAACCATATTCCGGGTGTATTGTATATGCCCAGGGGTATCGGCGATGATAAATTTACGTTTTGGCGTGGTAAAGTATCGGTATGCCACATCTATGGTAATACCTTGTTCCCTTTCATCCTTAAGCCCATCGGTAAACAGTGCGAGGTCTACACCTTCATGCCCTTTGCGCTTACTGGTGGTTTCTACGGCTGCCAGTTGGTCTTCAAATATAGATTTACTATCATAGAGCAAACGCCCAATAAGGGTGCTTTTACCATCGTCCACACTTCCTGCCGTGGTAAATCTTAATAATTGGTTTGTTTCTAATTTCATAGTTATTTAGGTAATTTGTTGATTGGGTGTTGTTAAATGATTGAAACATCCCCCTAGCCCCCCTTCAAAGGGGGGATTCTATATTTGTTAAAAATATCCCTGCCTTTTCCGGTCTTCCATAGCTGTTTCGCTTCGTTTATCGTCGCTACGGTTACCGCGTTCGGTCTGTTTCATTGCTGAAACCTCAGCAGCGATTTTTTCTAAGGTATCTGCATCAGATTCTATCCCACCTGTTATGGTGATATCGCCCAAAGTCCTGAAACGTATCTTTTTCGTCTCCACTTTTTCGCCCTCCTCCAATTTCAGGAATTCTGAAACCGGTATCCAAGAGTCCTGTCTCCACACAACTTCGCGCTCATGGGCAAAATATAGAGAAGGTATTTGTATATTTTCTCTCAGAATATAATTCCATACATCCATCTCGGTCCAGTTACTTATAGGGAATGCTCTAAAGTGTTCGCCCTCAAAATGTTTCCCGTTAAGCAGGTTCCACAGTTCTGGTCGCTGGTTTTTGGGGTCCCACTGTCCAAAATCGTCTCTATGTGAAAAGAAGCGTTCTTTGGCGCGGGCTTTTTCTTCATCTCTTCTACCACCACCTATGGCGCAATCTACCTTGTTCTCCTCGATAGCGTCCAACAAAGTGGTAATTTGCAATGCATTTCTCGTAGCATTTTTTCCACGTTCTTCAGCTACCCTACCTTGGTCTATACTTTCCTGTACTGAACCTACTAGTAATTTTACCCCTAGGGATTGTACAAGATCGTCCCTAAACTTTATGGTCTCAGGAAAATTGTGCCCTGTATCTACGTGCATTAAAGGAAATGGAATTTTTGAAGGATAAAATGCCTTCTTGGCCAAGTGTGTGACCAAAATTGAATCCTTTCCACCTGAGAAAAGGATCACGGGATTCTCAAACTGGGCCCATACTTCACGGAGTATGAAGATAGCTTCAGATTCTAATTCGTCTAGATAATTTAAATAATACTTACCCATTGGTATGTAGTTTTTTGTCTATGTGCTGTAGAATGATGTCTACGGCATTTTCAACAGTTGTTTCTATGGTATTTATTTGTACATCTGGAGCCACGGGGGCTTCGTAAGGAGCGTTCACTCCTGTAAAGTTAGTTATTTCACCGGCCCTTGCCTTGGCGTACAGTCCTTTTACGTCACGACGCTCACATTCTTCTACCGGGGTATTCACAAAAACTTCAACAAAGTTATCGTGCCCCACTATATTTTTTATGTTTGCCCTGTCTTCAGCATAGGGTGAAACAAATGCTGCCAGTACTACCAACCCTGCATCGATCATTAAGTTTGAGACTTCCGCGATGCGACGGATATTTTCAGTTCTATCTTCTGGGGAAAAGGACAGGTTGTTGTTCAACCCCTTGCGTACGTTATCGCCGTCCAAGGTATAGGTGTGTATATTTTTTTTGAAGAGTGCTTCCTCCACGGCATTGGCAATGGTAGATTTACCTGAACCCGATAGTCCCGTAAACCAGATTAAAAAAGCACCGTGGCCCATTTGGAGTGCCCGTTGCTCCCTTGAAACACTAAAGTGATGCGGAACTATATTCTTCATTCTTTATTTTTTCTTTTTGAAAGACCAAAGTCTATTTTATACCACACACGTTCGTGAACGTAATACAGTAACATCTTGGTCACGACCTCGGCAAAACCTATCTTTAATCCAGACAATGGGTTGCCAGAGATTATCCAAGCTAACACAACGGTGTCCAAAGTACCAATAAACCGCCACGTAACCGTTTTAGCCAAGTGACGTTTGCGGCTGTCCAGTGTCCTGCCGTCCTTGTCCAGGTTTATTTTGTACCAAACCCGTTCGTGCAGGAAATACAGTATAAGTTTGGTCACTGTTTCGGCAAGACCAATCTGTAGCCCTGTAAACAAATCGCCAGTTACAAACCACGACAAAAGTATGGTATCTATGGTACCTACCAAGCGCCAGGTTATCGTTTTGGCCAAATGGCGTTTGTAAGAGCTATCTGCCATAACCTATTGCACCAAAAAATACGGGTTCAACAGGTCTTCCTTATTGTATTTTAACGGCTTTCCTGTTTTTGTTTTCACAACATCTACACCTACGGCTTTACATATTGCATGGCCTGCTGCAGTATCCCATTCCATAGTTGGGGCAAACCTAGGGTACACGTGTGCCTTACCTTCGGCTACGAGACAAAATTTCAACGAACTTCCCTTGCTCACTATTTCTGTTTCTTCGGTAAGAGAAGCTATAAAATTTTTTGTGTCCTCGTTCAAGTGGGACCTGCTCCCTACTACTTTTATAGGGGGTTGCTTAGAGGTTGTGGGGTGTATTTCTTCAGCATTATCAAGAATATATCTGTAATGCTCCAGAGTATCATCTACCACATATTTGAAACTTTTTGTACCTACAGAGTTTGTAAAATATAATTCTTTTGAAACAGGTACATAAATTATCCCCAACAATGGGATACCATTTTTAACAAGCGCTATGTTTACGGTAAACTCGCCGTTTCGCTTTATAAATTCCTTGGTGCCATCCAACGGATCTACAATCCAGCACTGTTCCCAGTTTTTTCGTATCTGGTAGTCTGTTTGCCTATTCTCTTCGCTTATTATTGGGATGTTCGTTTTCAACAAAAACGAATTAATCACCTCGTTGGCATTCTTATCGGCCAAGGTTAAAGGCGAATCGTCTCCTTTTTGTTCCACATTAAAATCTGTGGCATAAACCTCCATAATCTCCTTGCCCGCAAGTATAGCGGCTTTAATGGCCGTAATCAACAACTCTTTCACTTCTTTTTCTTTAAGCGGCAAAAATACTATTTTAAAAAGCAAATAACTAATGATTCAGAGTTATTTACAAGTGTCATGTTTTTCTTAAAATGACAGTGCATTCAGTTAAAAAAAATCCAAAGCTTTGTATTTAATTGGTATTGGGATTTACAGCCTTTATCTTTGTATATAACTTAACACAAATTACTAAATATGAATTACTTGAACTTAGATAAAGAAAAAATTAAGGCAACTGCCAAAGAACTGGATATCCTCTTGGCAGATTATCATTTGTACTATCAAAAACTACGTAATTTCCACTGGAACATAGTAGGTAATAGCTTCTTTGTACTTCACGAGAAATTTGAAGAATTGTATGACGATGCAAAACTGAAGGTTGACGAAATTGCCGAACGAATCCTTACGCTACGATTCCAGCCCGTGAGCAATTATTCAGACTACTTGAAAATCTCCAACTTGAAGGAATCACCTTCAGAAATGAAGGATACCGAAATGGTGAAAACCCTTCTAAAAGATCATGGCGCTATGCTCAAGCAAATGCGTTCGGTAATAGAAAAGGCCGAAGAAGCGAACGACGAGGGCACCATCGACCTGATAGGCGGCTATATTGCAGACCTAGAAAAAACAAGCTGGATGTTGGATGCCTGGGCCATGCAAACTTCCAGTACGCACCCAGAGGCCAAGTAATTTCACAAAACCCAAAACCTCCCCAGCTATGTCCGCATACCCTTGGGAGGTTTTTATTTTATACTATGCGATTGTTTTTTATTCTATGTATCGGCTTGTTTGCCCTTGTGGGTTGCCAAGATTTTGGAAAGTTAAAGATTATAGCGTCCGTACCTGCCTCCCTAGAGGAGATCAGCGGGATTGAGCAGATACCTCAAAGTGAACTTATTTGGGCGGTTTCAGACTCGCACAACGATGCCACTTTGTTCGGGTTTGACGCAAAATCGCAAAGCATCAAAAAAGTTTTGAACTTGCACGGTATTACAAATGAAGATTGGGAAGATCTGGCCGCAGATACACAAGCAAATATCTACATTGGCGATTTTGGCAACAACAAGAACAAGCGCAAGGAGTTGGCAATCTATAAGGTGCCTAACGTTTCAGAAGAAAAAGAAAAGATAACCGTTTACACCACTACTTTTACCTTAGAGGATCAAACCGAGTTTCCTCCCAAGAAAAAACACCGCAATTTTGATGTGGAGGGTTTTATTTTTTATAAAAATAATTTTTACCTGTTTACCAGAAACCGAAGTTCAAAATTTGACGGTACCGTAAAACTTTACAAACTTCCTGCAACTCCAGGACATCACACCGCAAAAGTAGTGAGCACCTACAAAACTTGTGACGACAAGAAACATTGCCAAGTTACGGGCGCCACTATAAACTTTAATACCGGAATGGTAGTACTGCAGGGGTTTTCAAGAGTTTGGGTGCTCCAAGATTATAAAGGGGATAATTTCTTTAGTGGTAGCATACAAGAAATTGACCTGGGCCACCATTCCCAAAAAGAAAGTGTTTGTTTTAAAAACGACACTACACTCTATATCGCTGATGAGCAAAATGGTGTGCTTGGCGGAAACGTATATGAGCTAACACTCAATATGAAAAATTAAAACCGAACTGCAACCGTGTCCCTTCTTCACTATAAAATGTGCTAATATTGGCTTGTATGGAATTTGTCCACCGCAAACGCAATCCCCCTCCGTATGAGGTGTGCCAGTTGTCACTGGTATCATTTTGAACCCAAACGCGCCCTACATCATACCCGGCATACACCACCAGAGCCAACGGAAACAGAAACGTCTTCATTTGTTGAAACCGGTAACTTACGTCTGCATTCCCCAAAAAGGCATGTCTTCCTGTAAAACGTTCATTTCTATATCCCCTAAGTCCATTATGTGCGCCTAGCTGCGGACTTTGGAAAAATGTAGGTGTATCGCCCACAAGCAAATGTGTTTGTGCATGGGTCTTGAGTATAAGCCTATTGTTACTCAACAAAGAGTTGTAAAAAGTTAGGGTACTCTCAAGAAAACCTGTAAGGTTGTTGTTCTCAAAAGCATCTATACCGCCAATTGTAGTTGCGAACAACATTCCCTTGGTGGGCACAAGCCCTTCATCTATATTCTCAAATTTATAGGTTACGCTTGGTTTGATAAAATAATTTCTTTCCCCAAAAGAATCAGTAAGTTGCTGATTGATAAAGTTATCACCATTTTTAATTATTTCAACCGTTTCAATAAGTACTTTAAATTGAAAGGAACTTCCATAATCTGAGTCTCGTTCCAAACCAACACCGCCATTGATATAGCTTAGGTTAATCCTATTAAAATCCAGGCTTAAAGTGTCATCCCTATTTTCAGTATCATTACCAAAACCGAAGAAATTTTCGGTATAGTTCCGTGAGGTAAACTTTCCATCAAAAACTAAATTGGCGTCCCCAAAAATTGCAGCGTATCCTTTTTGGAAAGAAAGCAGTATTCCTTGCGTGATGGTTTGGTAATTAAAATTCAGGATGGTCCTTCTTCCGTAGGGATTGGTTATAAAGTCGTTCACATCTTTTTGATAGCTTAGACCAATTGCGTTTCCTACATCGGGATTATTTATAAGGCTAAGGCCTAAAGTACTTTTCTTTGTAGGTTTCCTTTTATAATCGTACAGGTTTGCTTGGTAGAAATTTGTAAACCTAAAATGTGCCCCTCCACGATTTTTTATAGTACTGTTCTTGCTTCTCCTATCGTACACTTTAATCCCTTTACCTTTTTCGATACTATAGGTGTCTTTGTTCTGTCCGCCTATAATCCTAATAAGTATAGGCTTTTTTGAATTTCCGGTTACCTCAAAAACATCATCGTCATCCAGCCCGTACAACCATATCTCTTTTGTTGCTTCACTGCTGAAGGTTCTTTTAAAAAGCTGTTCGCCTTTTTCGCCATCTTTTATCCTATATGCTGAAATTTCTGTAGAGCCATCACCGTTACGGAATATTTCAAAATAATCATCCTTGTCGGTCCCAGTAAGCATCTGGAATTTTATAAATTCATCATAGTACCGCTCCACGATTGAAGCTAAATTTTCTTTTCTAGCGAGAAAATGCTCTTTTATCTTGGCTATGGTTGTATCCTGAACCTCAATAGGAATATCCATGAAAGCCTTATTTATGGTCTCCCTAGTTATGGCGTTCTGTAAAAAGGTGGCTTGTTCCAGCCAAACGCTTTTATCACTTCTTTTTACAAGTGCCCTGTCCAATTTGCTTCCAGCTTCGTTAAACCATCTTACATCTTTTATATCGTCACCATAAACACCAAATTGGTTCACACTACCCATTATATTCCTGAGGGCATCCAAAAACCTCCCATCAAAATTTGCAAATACTTGGTCACGGTCGCGAGGGATTGGGACAAATTCCTTTTTTCCATCTTCATTTTCAAACTCTGCCCAGCGCCACTGGTCGCTATGCCTGTCCCAATCGCCTATAAGCATATCAAAAATACGGGCACGGATGTAAGCTTCTTCGTTGAGTATGTAATCTTCATCGTCACGCAGTGTTTCCAATAAATCGTCCGTGCTCTCAACATCGTCGGGATAGCCAAAACTCTTTCGGTTTTTAAAATCATCGGTAGGGCGCTCAACGATCATAAAAAGCTGGTCACCATATTCCTCATTGTATTTTCCCAAACGCTCTTGCTTGGGGACGTAGTATAACTCTGGAGTGGTATAAAAAACCTGTGCTGCCTTTGCGATTTCGGGTATGGCAAAAGCCCCATAAGGATGGGCCGCAGTGTAAAAGTCCAAAATAAGATCTTCTGGGACAGTGTTGGTAAAGTACTTTTCTCCGTTTACGCCCTTAAATGCGGTATTTTCCAAAAATTGTACAGCGCTTTTTTTTAGGGCCCGCATATTGTACTCCTTCCCGTCCTTAGTCACTAACCGCAGGGATTTGGTCTGGTTACCACCGCCTGGACGTACTACTTCCAGACCACCATAGAGCGTGTCCAAAACCGCTGTTTTGGCCTTTACCTTTGTGCCATAGACTTCACGGTAATGCGCTCCCCAGAACGACTTGAAGAAATCAGTTTTTTCTACAGCCTCTTCATCGTATACAGAGGCTTCAACGTATTCGGGAAATTTTGAGGGTATGGTATCCAGATTGGGTTTTTCTACTGCATCGAAAATGTTATGGGTGAAAATTCTTTCGGCATCAGTGGTTGCCGAAGTTTTATAATAGGAAACCCAAACGCTCCCCTCTTCCAGAACATCTACTCTTGCAAACCCATTTCCGCCGTAGGAGAAAATCCCATTATCACTTATCCCCACAGGTTTGGTCTCTCCCCCGCCTCCAGAAACAATTTGCTTGAAAGGATCCTGCTCTATGTACTGAAGGTTCTGCTCCAAACCAGAAATCAATAAAATCCTATGGTCCGGTTCATTAAATATGTTCCGTAATTCCGAAGCCATTTCATTGTATCTCTTATTGAATCTATCTTGGGTTGAGATACCGCCCTGTGACCTGATCTCTGCTACTAAAGATGCTACGCCGGGCAGCGGAATATTACCTTGTAATGGAAAAATATGGTCCCTAAACGAAAAGCGGCCTGCGTGATACCCATTGGTAAAGATTGGATGTGTCATAGCGACCAAAATCAACTTGTTGGCACTCTTTTTTATTTCCCCTTTTACCTCGGCCAGAAATTTTTCACGAGTCTTGATTTGGCATTTATCATTAAAATTAGGGTGTGAGTCCCAGTTTTCAATATACCATTGTGAGTTTATCACTATGAGCTGTATGTCCTCCCCTATTTCAATGCTCTCCAACGGACAGCCATTATTAGGGGTCATGAAATTTGTTTCGGTTTGAAGCTTTTCTTCTAGATAATCTTCCATAAACTCTAGGCCCTTCAACTTGTCGTATTTCCATTCAAATTTGCCAGGAATAATATGCACATTGGCTTTAGAAGACTGTATTAAAGCTGCCTTATCGTTAAGATCTTTAATTATCGCAGTTGAGTCCTTTCCCTTGATATTGTTACCTACAAAAAGGATACGTTTTTCTTTGGCAGGGTTCTCTAGGACTGCTTTCGTAAATACCTTCGTAAATTCCGGGTCACTCTTGTATGTATTTCCTGCTATGAAAAAAGATCTTGAAGTTTCTGAATTAGTGTAGGTCTCGTTTTCAATTCTATCTTCATCCAACATAATACCCCTAATGGCGCAGGACTGAAACAGAAAAGCACAGAGTATGATCGATATTGGGGCGTATTTATTCAGCATAGTTATATATTAAAAACCGAAATTAAGACCAAAAACAAAGCGGGTATCCTCGGTAGAGTGGAAAAGGCTTGAAGTAAATGTTAGGCCTCCACGTCCATTTAGCCACAACCCCCCTCCATAGCTATTGTGCCAGCGTTGTGAACTACCTGAAGGAGTCCAAACCCTACCAAGATCTGCTCCACCATAAACCCCAACTTGCATAGGGAATAATTCTATCCTAAACTCACCAAAACTGTATCTTACATCTGCACTGCCCACCAAGCTGGATTTACCTGCAAAACGGTCCTGCCTAAAACCACGTAGCCCGTTGGACCCTCCCAATGTTACAGCTTGGTAAAAATCGAACCTGTTCCCAAAATTGAACTGCCCCTGTACATTGGTGCGCAGGACTAATTTTTCGTTGGATGTCAAGCTGTTATAAAACCCTAACCTTGTATGCAAAAATCCGAAAACACGTTCCATTTCCTCAAAATTTTCGGTGATGCCCAAGTTTAAATCGAACAACATCCCACGAGAGGGATTGCGTGCATTATCGAAGCTTCGGTAGCTATAAATTCCTTCAAGGGTTCCATAGTATTTTGTATCTTCTGGAAGTGCTGCGTTCTCGGGGTTTTCAATTCCTGTAATAGTACTGTTTACCGTAATAGCTTCCAGCCTGGTTTGCAGTTTAAAAAAGCTACCAAAATAGGAGTTACGCAACAACCCAATGTTTCCGCTAAATGTCTGTACCTCTACCCTATTGGCATCGAAGCCAAGCGCTTCTTGTGGATTTTTAGTTTCGTTTCCGTAGCCAAAATAATTGAATACATAGTTGGGGCTGGTTACCCTACCGCCAAAACTAAGATTGAATGTTTTATAAAGGTTTGCTATCTCACCCTGGTAGGCAAGATCGAAACTCGTGGTGCCAAAATAATAATTTGCGTTTAAGCGGTGTCGTTTGGAGAAGGGATTACGGCTAAACCCATTTATCTCGTAAGTATATTGCAGGCCCACACGCGCATCGTAGTCTGGGTTGTATCCAGCGGTAGCGGTAAAATTGTTTTCACTGCCCACTTGTTTCCTATAGTCATAGGTGTTTAAAGTATACAGGTCTGTTAAACGAACCACGGCACCGTTTTTTTCAGCCACGGTATTGGGTTTACTCTTGTGGTCGTACACCCGGGTACGGTGGCTGTTTTTTATGGTATAGGTATCATGGCCGTGACCGCCTACCATCCTAACCAATGTGTGTCCTTTCCCAGTACCGTTTACCTCAAAATAATCATCGCCACCCAAGCCATAGACCCAAACTTGCTTGGTTTGGTCTTCGTAATAGGTCACTTCTTTCTGAAGTGTGCCTTTAGTTGTATTTATATAATCAAATTCCTTAACAATTGTACTGCCGTCCCCGTTTCGGGTTATTTCAAAATAATTGGCCCCGTCTGTTCCTTTGATCGTACGTAACTCATTAAGGTATTTGTAATAGGCTTGGGCAATTGTAACTAGGTTATCTCGTCTTGCCTTTAGGGTGGTTATGGTTTCTTCCAAGGATTCGTCCCTCGTTGCTATGGGTACATTATCGAAGGCAATGTCGATCACTTCATCTGTTAGCTGTGATTGTATTTTTTCTGCTACAAACTTCCATTGAGAGCTATTGGACTTTTGTAACAAGGCCCTATCCAAGATGATCCCTTCTGCGTTGAACCATTTAAAATCGGTTAAATTTTCAGTATATATATGGCGCTGATGACTACTTCCGAAGATAGATCTGGCAACATCCAGTATATCTCCGTCCAGACTGGCAAAGGCATCGTTACGGTTTCGCGCAATGGGCACGTACACACTGTCATTGCCCTTGGTGTAGTACAAGGCCCATCTCCAATGGTCCGGCTCACGGTCCCAATCTCCAATTAGCATATCGAACAGCCTTGCCTTGATATAGGTCTCTTCGTCTATCTTTACATTGTTCGCCTTTCGTAATTTCAACAAGATATCGTCCGTGGTCTCAATATCGCGGGCATACTGAAAGATACGGTCTCCCTCATTGTTTTCTGAAGGTGCCACAGAGATATAGTACAATTCGTCCCCAAAATCTGCATTGTAATTTTTTAATGCTCTCTGTTTTGGAACGTAAATTAAATTGGGTCTGTTCTGAAAGATATTGATGCTATCTGCAAGCGTTGGAATAGCCAGTGTAGCATAGGGGTGTGATGCTGTGTAAAATTCAGAGCCATATGTTTCGGGGGTTGTAAAATCTGTGTTTTGATCTTCATCTACATCTTGGTTTTCCGGATTCTCGTTTTTTACGATGTCACGCCTATCCAAAACTTTTAAAGCCTGCTTTTGAAGCGCGCGCAAGTTGTACAGGTTTCCGGCCCTGTCCCTAAGTATTAAGTTTTTATAGTCTTTTGTGTTGTTCTCCCGTACCACTGTAAGCCCACCATAGAGGGAGTCGAGATTTGCCACTTTGGCTGAAATGGGAGTTGCATAGGCATCCTTATATTTTTTACCCCAAATTGTTTTGAAAAAAAGCGCCTCGTTAATGCTGTCCTGTTTGTAGATAGGGGTGGTTATGGTCTCAGGGAACTGTCGTGGCAAGGTTGCCAAGTTAAAACTATCCTTGGCTTTAAATATTTGTTTTTCAAAAAGGAGCTTGGGGTGCTTTTCTTGGCCCACACCAAAATAGCGTACGTAGGTAGACCCATCGGTAAACACATCGTACACCGCAAATCCCTGTCCCCCATAACTGAACAAACCGTCCTTTCCCAATGCCGCAAAACCAGCTTTAGCACCTGAGCCTGACAATATCTGGACCAGCCCACCTTGCTCAATGTGTTGCAATGTATGCTCGTGGCCCGAGGCAAATACCAAATTATCAAAATTTCTGGCCACCGTTGCCAATCGGTTCATAAATTTGTTGGAGAGCTCGTTGTACCTATCTTGAACAGAGACTCCACCCTGGGCGCGTATTTGGGCCACAAGAGAAGATAAGCCCGGTAAGGGTATTTTTTTTTGTGTAGGGTACAAATGTTTGTTGGCCCCAAAAAAGCCACCGTGCGTACCATTGGTAAACATAGGATGGTGCATTGCGAACACGATGTTCTTGTTCTTGTTTTTTTCTAATTCCAACTCTAGTTCTATAAAGAATTTCTCTCTAGACTTTATCTCACAGTTTTCGTTGATGTTGGGGTGCAGGTTCCAATCTTCAAGATACCATTGGGAGTCTATCATTATTAGTTGAATATTAGGAGACACAGAAATACTTTCCAAAGGACAGCCGTTGGAGGGTTTTAATACTTCGGTGCCGGACATTTTTTGTTTCAAGTATTCTTGTTCCCGTAATAAACCTTCCAGACCGTTGTTGTACCAATCGTGGTTCCCCGGGATAAAGAATATATTCCCCTTAAAATTGACCATGGAGGCTACTTGGGCATCCAGCATATATGCAGCTCTATCCCTGTCTGGAGAGTTTTCTGGTGGTAGGCCGTCTGGGTAGATATTATCTCCCAAGAATATGGCGTAGTTTCCTTCGGTATCCTTGTCTTTTATATAATTCTTGAATGCTGTAAGTGCATCGCTCATTCCGCCTATGGGTGATTTCCCTGCATCGCCAATAAGATAGAATGTTTGCTCAATGGATTTATCTGAGGGGTATGTGTAGGTAATTTCGGTATCTCTGTATTGGGGGCTGTAGGTAGCACAGCTATAGAAAAATAAAATAAAGAGGAAATAAAATGGAAATACCCTTAGCTTCATAAAAAAGTTCATTTGCGCTAAATTACGAGTATCAGCTATTTTAAAACGTTATATTGCTGTTAATTTAGCGGTGCTTTCACGTACTAATAGTATTTTTTTTTAGTAATTTGGAATATCAAAATTAACTTATGAGTGAAATTATTGAAAAGGCAGACAATTTTATCTTAAATCTTTTTAAAGATAAACTACCCAATTCCTTTACCTACCATAATTATACCCATTCCAAGAGGGTTTTTAAAAGCATCAACGAAATTATTGAAAACACTGAAGTTTCCGAAAAGGATGCATTGATACTTCGTTTAGCCGCTTTATTACACGACACTGGCTACATACATACAAGAGATGGCCATGAGGAGGAAAGCGTAAAGATTGCAAAGGAGTTCCTAGCCAAGGAAAATGTAGAAAAGGATATTATTGAAGGGGTTGAAAATTGTATCATGGCCACAAAATTTAAGGACGACCCTAAAGGAAAGCTTGAAGAAATGATTCGTGATGCAGACGCTTCACACTTTGGAAAAGAGTACTTTAAAGAAGCCAGCGAGTTTTTAAGACAAGAATATCTATTACAGGATATAGAAGAATATACCCCTCGCGAATGGAGGGATGAGAACATTAAGGTCCTTTCTGAAAAACACCAATATTATAGTGATTATGCGCTCAAGAATTGGCAAAAAGAAAAAGAGAACAATCTCGCCGATTTGCTCAAGGACCGTAAAAAAGACAAGAAGAAATTAAAAAAAGAAGAACTAAAGGCGCAACTAAAGGCAAAATACAAAGATTTGAGCCCAGAGCGCGGCATACAAACCTTTTACAGGACCGCACTTAGAAACCACATAAAGCTTAGTGATATTGCCGATACAAAGGCAAATATCCTTTTATCGGTCAACGCCATTATCATCTCATTGGTGCTGTCCAATTTATTGTCCAAGCTGGACTCCAACCCGTATTTGGTTATACCTTCGGCTATATTTGTGGTCTCCAGTACTATTACCATGGTTTTGGCGGTGATTGCGACCAGACCCAATGTTACACGAGGTGAATTTACCAAGGAAGACGTAAAGAATAAAAGCGTAAACCTGACCTTTTTCGGGAATTTTCACCGTATGGAGCTATCGCAATATCAATGGGCAATCGATGAGCTTCTCAAAGACCGTAACTACGTATATTCTTCCCTGACAAAAGACTTGTATTTCTTAGGAAAAGTGCTGGATAGAAAATACCGGATCCTACGATGGACCTATACTATTTTTGTAATAGGGATTATTATTTCTATTATCGCTTTTGGGGTATCGTTTGCTGTGTTCGATCCTGTTGGAGTGGAAGAGGTAACAAACAACATTGTACCGCCAACACAGCAGTAACAATCTACTATATAGAGATCTTATGTTTCAAGCTGGGACATAAGGTCTTGATAGGTATAATATTCCTTCTGGTCATTTTTGGAACCAGTCTCGTACAACACCGAAACCCTAATGGCCCTTAAGCCGGTAACCCCCTGGAGATCTTCTACCTCAACAAGTTCAACATCTTTGTCGAGCATATTTTTGTGCTGTAAAAACGAAATATATTTCAGATACTCCTTCTCATCTTCTTTTTGGGAATAGATAATAGATAGCTTCCCGGATTGGGTAATTCTTTCCTCTGTGCCTTTAATATTTGCCTTATCTACCCTTTTCTTTACTACTTCGTACCGGGCATTATAGGTGCCATCTACATCAAAACGTTTCTCGTCCATTCTGAAGCGTAGTGAAAGGGAAGAGTTGAACGCTAAGATCATAGAGGCAGCATCTAGTTTTATGGGTAGGTTCTTCTTCAGTTTGTAGAAGGCGTTTTCCATCTCGCACATTAACTGTAATTGCCAAAGGCGTAAGTTATAGAGGTAAATCTTATGAAAATTTTTCCCCTTTGTAATCGCCTCGCCAATATAGAGGCTATGCTCTACCCCATCGGTTTTAAAACGCTCAAAATAATGGGGGTACATTGCTTGTGCCTCACGCTGCTTTCGGTCTATAATCGAAGCCATACGCTTGTTGATAAGGGTTACAGATTCATCGTAATCCTTTCGGTGCATGTATACCAATCCAGAGCTATTTTCAACCATTTCATAGTATTCGGCAATCATATCTTTAAGGGCAGCACTCTTTTTTGAAAGGTGTTTGAACAATGGAACAATTTCATATTTCAGAAATTGTAATACTTGTCTCTCGCTGTTTACCTTGAGTTCTTCCTCGTTGAAATCTTCAAGAAAATCTAAAATCCTGAATTCCAGCTGCTCGTAAATAGGCAGTTGTTCTACTGAAGAGATCTTTTTAATGATCTTTTGAACGTACTCCAATTGAAGCGATAAATCTTTCTTAGTTGCTGCGTTCCTTGCTTCTGAAGAGCCCTTAATATCTATTTGCCCGTAAAGTGGGTAGACATTATCGAAAACAATTTCCCTAAAATAAGCCTGGTTTCCAGTGGCCTGTGCATTGATTACACGTTCTGCCTCTTGCTTAAACTTCCAATGTACGCTGCTGTGTATTGCGGTACACTCCTCCTGTATCATCAACTCGATCTCGTTCTCCTTGCGCTCTTTGGCCCGTTTTACCGAGTCTACCAAATTTGGCAGCACATCATGCAGCTTGTTTGCGTTAATAGAGTTGAGTGCTTCTGGGATAGTGGATACAATCTCAAGCACACCGTATAACATCTCATTATCCACAATGGGAACTATAATGGCACTTGCAACTTGTTGTTTGTGCAATTTTTTATATAGCTGGTTGTCTGGATACAAATTTGCGTGCCGCTCTACATCTGCAATGCAATAAAACTGTTTCTTCTTGAAAAGTGTATAGTAAGAGGCCTCACATAAGGCCGTAGTACATTTTTCTTTCTTTTTTCCTTGCAGGATATAGCTTTTCTCCAAAGTATCTGGCTGCTCAAAGGTATCTTCTTCAATATTGAACATACTAAAGCCCACTTTTAAGTCTTGGATGCTGAAGAGCGACTTCAAGATACCCTCAAACTCGTCTATAAAGTTTTCGTCTTTCTTGCTTTCATTTGCCAAAAGACTGGTCTTAAAGTTGGATAAGGATACATCTCCAGTGGCATCGTACATATTCGCAATAACAAAACCGGAGTATCTCCAAGAATTTGGAGGGAATTTCTCCTTCCAGAGCTCTATATTGTTGTAGTTTTCCAAAAGTTCGGACACGTCCTTTTGGGTAATGTCTACTGATGCGTCAGTTTTTTCAATAAAGCCAAAATCTGCATTGTACAGTACCTTGTACCATCTTGTAATACCATTGGCGTCTGGAATGTTATAAAAATAGGGCCTTCTAAAATCTATATTATACCCGTAATAGCCTTTCAATATCAAGCTACAGCCAAGGATATAAAACTCTTCGTCAGTCATATCGGTCAGTTGCAGTTCATAGGAACTATCTGCATTGGCCTTAATGGCGTCATAGCGTGCGGTGGTCTTAAATGGTGTTGACTGGAAAGGTGCTCCAGCAATTTTTATTTCGTTGGTCTGCAGGACCGATGCAAAGAGATCTTCCAATACAAAATCTATCTGCTTGCGCAATTTGTTTATCTGCTTTTCGGTAGTAAAGCCTTCGGAGAGTATGGGGTATTTTTTGGCAACGGCCAATACCTCCTTGGCACGCTTCTTCTGTAACTCACTGCCAGTGGATAAATTAGCCTCGTAGGTTTCAAACAAAACCTTAAAACTTATGTTTATGTCCAGCGGAAAATCCCTTCCTATATCTTTCATTTTAACTGTCAAGTATTTATCTAGTAAAAATATACAATTTTTTATGACGAAATGTACAATTATCACACAATTAACAATTATGCCCAATCGTTTTTTTTCAGTAAAAAATACCTTTACTTTTGTTGAAATTATCAAGCATTATGAGAAAAATACTTTTTATATGTGCAACCGCCCTTTTGGTTGCTTGCCAAAACGAATCTGATTCCTTTAAAATTTCTGGTACAGCCCAAGGTTTTGACGATGGTACCCAAATCCTGGTAAACCAAATCAACCCCATAAGTAACCAGCCCAGCGTTATAGATACCATTACAATTACCAACGGTAGTTTTACGGCTACGTATCCTAAAAACGATATGGCCACTATTAACTACCTTCAGGTAGGCAAAAGTGGTACTGTAGCCTATTTTCCCGAAAATGAAGATTTACAGGTTACCATCTACAAGGATAGCATACAGTCTTCCTACGTTACGGGAAGCCCGCAAAACGACTCCTACCGTGAGTTTGTGCAAACGGTTACAGACTTTGGCGAACGCAGGCAAGAGCTAATGAAGGAATACCGAACTGCACAACAACAACAGGATGGTATTAGAGTAGCCCAACTACAACAGGAAAGCAGCAAGATTACTGAAGATGAAAATGCCTATAAGAAAAATTTCATTGCTGAAAATGGAAACTCCGTTTTCTCTGTGATGCTTATTTCTGAAATGTTGAACAAAAAACAAATGACGGCAACCGAAGCAAAAGCTGCACTGGATGGGCTTGACCCAAAGATGAAAGAATCTGCCACTGCTTCTAAGATAAGTAAGGCCATAGAATCTATGAGCGCTACCGACATTGGTGCCAAAGCTCCTGATTTTTCGGCCCCCACGCCCAATGGTGAACAACTTGCCCTTAGCGACGCCCTTGGGAAATACACCATTATAGATTTTTGGGCATCTTGGTGCAAGCCTTGCCGAAGAGAAAACCCCAATGTGGTAAAGGTTTACGAAAAGTACCACGACAAAGGTCTTAATATTATTAGTGTTTCCTTGGACCGCCAAGGACAAGAAGCCCGTTGGAAACAAGCCATCGCCGATGATAATATGGACTGGTACCATGTATCCAACCTAAAATTCTGGCAAGATCCCATTGCAAGACAATACAATGTTCGTTCTATACCAGCTACATTCTTGCTGGACGAGAATGGTGTAATTATAGACAAAAACCTTCGTGGAGCGGCTCTGGAGAACAAGATTGCTTCCTTGTTGGAGTAGCCTTTCACACATAAAAAAGTTTTTTAAGACCTGTCCGCTTGGGCAGGTCTTTATATTTTCCCGAATTTATGCAACACGAACAAAAGCACAATTGGCAGTGCCAGTACCAGAACGATCCATAGATTGGTTTGGAAAAGGAATGGGGCAAAACCAAGCGTGAGTGCATAACCAGCAATGGCACCACCAAAGTGGGCATCGTGGCCTATGTTTCCACGTCTGCTCTTCATTCCATAGATAGAATATAACAAATAGATAAGTCCAAAGATCCATGCCGGAATGGCTATAGGTATAAAGAACAGGTACAGCCCCATATCTGGATAAAACAATATAGCCGCATATAATATACCCGTTACTGCACCACTGGCTCCTACTGCGCTATAGTGGTACTCATCCTTATGGAAATAGAAAGACAGCAGGTTCCCCACCAAAAGCGCTGCAATATAGATTAAAACAAACTGAATGGTTCCCAAAGCGTCTATTACAACGTGCGCAAAAAAGTAAAGTGTGAGCATATTGAACAAGAGATGGGTAAAATCTACATGCAAAAATCCTGAGGTAAACATCCTAATCTGCTCTCCGCGGCGTATACCGGCAATATTGAATTTATATTTTTCAAAAAAAGAAAAATCGTTAAACCCTTTCATAGAGATAATTACGTTTGCGGCAATAATAACAATGGTTACAATATCTATGTTCTGCATTATGTATGTAAAAATTTTTAATTGGAAGGAATAAATTTAGTTAGTTTTGCGGTAACAATCGCTATGCAACGTCTAGTTTATATTTTAGTCTACCCAATTATCTGGATCATTTCCAAATTACCCTTCTGGGCACTGTATGGAGTTTCAGATATCCTCTTTTCCTTTGTTTACTATCTTGTGGGCTACCGAAAAAAAGTAGTGGCCGAAAACCTAAAACTGGCACTTCCCCATATTTCTGAAAAAGAACGCAACGATATACGGAAAGAGTTTTATGTACACCTGTGCGATATGGTGTTGGAATCTATTAAGTCCCTCTCCATAACTGAAAAGGAGATGAAAAAACGCTTCACCATATCCAATATCAATACGGTCCTTGAACTGGAAAAAGAAAACCGAAACATTATGATGTTCATGGGACATTACGCCAGCTGGGAATGGAGTGTGGTACTACAACGATTTGTGAACCATAGAGGCTATGCAGTATATAAAAGAATTGAGAACGAATATTTTGACAAGCTGGTAAAAAAAATTCGTGCCCGTTACAATTCCCAACTCATCAATACCAAGGAAACGGTGCACAAAATGGGCGCTGCCATTTCAAGGGGTGAGTTGAGCATATTTGCATTTATTGCAGACCAAACAGCAAAACACTGGAAAGCAAAGCACTTTCAGGAATTTATGGGCATTAAGGTGCCAGTACTCACTGGTGGGGAAATGCTGGCCAAAAAATTCGATATGGCGGTCATCTATCTTGACGTTCGCAAAGTGAAACGTGGCCATTACGCTGCCGATGTAAAACTCATTACCAAAAACCCTAAAGACTACCCAGATTACGAGATTACGGACAAGTTTCTCACCATGGTTGAAGACCAGATAAAAGCCGAACCTGCCTACTACCTATGGACCCACAAACGCTGGAAGTACAGGGATAAGGTAAAGGATTACGAATAAATTGGTGCTTTTTAAAATTTGGGACTTGATCTATCAACCTGCAATTTCCTTCAGCTCGCCAATAAACCTATCGGCAAGGGCATCTGCTTCTTCTTGGCTCTTGGCCTCAGTGTAGATTCTAATAATGGGTTCCGTATTGGATTTTCGTAGGTGGACCCAGTTTTCAGCAAAATCTATTTTTACGCCGTCCAAGGTGTTTATTTGTTCATTTGCGTAGCGACTTTCCATTTCTTTTAAAATAGCATCTACATCCAATTGTGGCGTGAGTTCAATTTTTTTCTTGCTCATAAAATAACTGGTGTATCGCTTTCGCAGTTCACTCACAGCTATTTTCTCTTCGGCGAGAAAGCTTAGGAACAATGCTATACCTACCAAACTGTCCCTTCCGTAGTGCAGTTCTGGGTAAATAATACCACCATTGCCCTCACCGCCTATCACGGCGTTGGTGTCTTTCATTTGCTGTACTACGTTCACTTCTCCCACAGCACTTGCGGTATAGGTGCCCCCATGTGTTTCGGTAACATCACGCAATGCCCTTGAAGAGCTCATATTGCTAACGGTAGTGCCAGGGTTTTTTCGCAAAATATAATCTGCTACGGCAACCAAGGTGTATTCTTCGCCAAACATTTCGCCCTTTTCATCTACAAAAGCAAGACGATCCACATCGGGATCCACCACGATACCAAAATCTGCGTGCTGTTTCACGACCAACTCCATCAAATCGCCCAAATGCTCTTTCAAAGGCTCTGGGTTATGGGGAAAATGGCCTGTAGGCTCGCAATACAATTTTACGGGTTCTACGTCCAGCGCTTCCAGCAATAACGGTACTGCAATCCCTCCCGTACTGTTCACGGCATCTACCGCTACCTTAAAGTTTGCCTTTTTTATGACTGGAACATTCACCAAATCAAGAGCGAGAATTTCATCAATATGCAGATCTATGTACGCATCGTTGCGGGTAATCTTTCCAAGATTGTCCACTTCGGCAAATGTCATGGCACCACTTTCGGCAATGTCAAGAATTTCTTGTCCGGCTTCAGCATTTAAAAATTCGCCTTTACTGTTCAAGAGTTTCAAGGCATTCCACTGTTTGGGATTGTGGCTTGCGGTAAGGATTATTCCCCCGTCTGCGTGTTCCATCGTAACGGCCATTTCAACAGTGGGCGTTGTGGAAAGACCAAGATCTACCACGTGTATTCCCATTCCCACAAGGGTGTTCATGACCAGTTGCTGTACCATTTCGCCACTTATACGTGCATCGCGCCCCACAACTACCTTGTGTGATTCCTTATTGCGCTGCTGTTGTACCCAAGTTCCGTATGCTGAAGCATATAATACCGCATCAACAGGGGTTAGATTATCCCCTTGTGGACCGCCAATGGTTCCTCGTATTCCAGAAATAGATTTTATTAAGGTCATGAAAAGTGTTTTATGTAAGTGTAACTATATTGAAACTGAACGTTTACAGCGGTTGTGCAGTCCCTTATTGATTTCAACGGCAAAGATACTTTATATTGCCAAAATTGTGTAGCGATTTTGTAAATTGTCCTGATGAATTTTTTGGCACACATTTACCTTTCCGGGGAGGACGAAGGCATTACCATAGGCAATTTTATTGCGGACGGCATTAAGGGAAAACAGTATTTAAAGTACCCGAAAAAGATCCAGAAAGGAATAGTGTTGCACAGGTTTATAGATAGTTTTACCGATGCCCACCCTACCGTGAGACTAAGCACCGCAAGGCTTCATAAAAAATACGGTCATTATAGCGGTGTGATCGTGGATATCTTGTACGACCATTTTTTGGCCAAAAACTGGAATGTGTACCACCCGCAACCCTTGGAGGAGTATGTAGATGATTTTTACGAAATGCTGCGTGCCAATTTTGAACTATTGCCCACCCGTATCCAACGTATGATGCCGTATATGATTTCAGATAACTGGTTGTTGAGCTACGCCAGCATCCAAGGAATAAGCACCATTTTAACCCAAATGAACATCCGGACAAAAAAGAGATCCAAGATGAATTTTGCCGTGTTGGAACTTGAAGAATTCTATACCGAATTTGAAGCCGAATTCACCTCCTTTTTTGCTGAACTTATCACCGCTTCCCATCAAAAACTATCGGAATTATGAAGCTGAAATTTCTCCTCTTTTTACTACCCTCCTTTCTATTCCTTTCCTGTAAGGAGTCCCCTACCCGTACTGGAACAATTGAAGTCAAAGAAAAAGAGTACCCTAAAGTAGGCCTAGTGACCCAACAGGCTATGGTGGTCTCTGCACGGGAGGAAGCCTCCAAGATTGGTGTAGAAATACTCAAGAAAGGTGGAAACGCCTTTGATGCCATGATCGCTACCGAAATGGCCCTGGCCGTAGTATATCCCTACGCCGGCAACCTAGGTGGTGGTGGATTTATGGTATACCGAACACAATATGGCGAGTTGGGAAGTTTCGACTACCGCGAGAAAGCCCCTATAAAAGCTTCCAGAAATATGTACCTGGATGAGGACGGAACCTACAGGTCGCAAGAAAGCAAGCAAGGGGCGTTGGCCGTTGGGGTGCCCGGGACGGTGGCAGGTATGTTCGCTGTACACGAAAAATTGGGCTCGCTACCCATGGAGATCATCTTAGAGCCTGTGATTGAATTGGCCAACAGAGGGTTTAGGGTCACAAAACAACAGGCAGAACGTTTTCACAAATACGCCACCATTTTTGAAGAAGTAAGTGGCGAGACCTCCATAGTCACAAAAATGTATGTTGAAGGCGATACCATTAGGAACAAAGCGTTGGCAAATACATTACAAACCATCTCCCAAAAAGGATTGTCAGGCTTTTACCAAGGCAACGTTGCCGAAACGTTGGTCGATTTTATACAACAACGGGAAGGTATCATTACGTTAGAAGATCTTAAAACATACGAGGCGGAATTTCGGGAACCACTAGTTTTAAACTATAAAGATTTAAGGGTAATTTCTATGGCGCCACCTTCCAGTGGTGGTGTGGCATTAGGGCAAATTTTAACGATGCTGGAACCATTTCCGCTTTCTGAATATGGGCATAATTCTGAACAGTACATTCAACTCCTCTCAGAAGCTGAACGCCGTGCGTATGCAGATAGAAGCTACTATCTAGGCGATCCAGATTTTGTGGAAGTACCTGTAGATTCGCTCTTGTCCCCAAACTATCTCAACAAACGGATGGAATCTTTCAGTTTTGAAAAGGCAAACAGCTCCCAAACAATAGGTTACGGTATCATACCTGGGTTTGAGAGTGAGGAAACCACCCACTACTCCATTGTAGATAGTTATGGAAATGCAGTGTCGGCTACCACTACACTCAATTCGGGGTATGGCAGCAAGTTGTTTGTAAAGGATTTGGGCTTTTTCCTAAATAACGAAATGGACGATTTTAGTGCAAAACCCGGCCAACCCAACATGTATGGGCTGGTGGGCGGAAAAGCCAATGCCATTGCACCTAGAAAACGTATGCTGAGCTCGATGACACCTACCATTGTTGAGCGCGACGGAAAGCTTTGGATGGTAGTAGGTACTCCAGGCGGGGCAACTATCATTACTTCGGTATTGCAAACTATTCTTAATGTAAGGGAATTTGATATGCATATGCAGGAAGCAGTGAATGTACCAAGATTCCATCACCAATGGCTGCCAGATGCGGTTAGGTACGAGGAGGGCAGGTTCCCTTCCGCATTAAAAGAAAATCTTACCACGAAAGGCTATCCCGAAAATTTGGAAGCAGACCCCACTATTGGAAAGGTAGATGCTATTCTTGTGCTACCAGATGGAACACTGGAAGGAGGGGCAGATCCAAGGGGAGATGATGCAGCAGCGGGCTATTGATGTCCCTATTTTCTGAGTAAAACATACCGTTAACCGTATTTACGATACCACTTATCGAAATGTAAGTATTTTACTACAAAATCAGATTGAAAAACTTATTTTTGATATTGATTTCAGCTACTTATTGAGTGAAAAAAGATAGGGTCCTATTTTCATTTTGGTCAATTTTGAATCTAAGTTATTTTTAAAGCTAAAATAGCTACCTTGCTGAATATCAAGAAGCAGTCTCCCCACTGTGCAGCTTATGTAACATGAAGAAAAAGTCGCCCGTGCAAAATTTGTATGCCGTGATACCATTGGTATTTAGCGGGGTTCTGTGTATTGCGCTAATTTTTCTCCTTCAGCAAAAAACAACCGTCCCAGCGTTTGTAGACCAGCTCACCAATCTGGCAACACTTTTTATAGGCATAAGTGGTTTTGTGGCAGTTTTGCTCGTGGTATACCTTGCCAGTGCAACGCTCCGGCTAAAATCCGTTAGAAGCAATGCTGTAAACCATTTAGATGGAGTTACCCAAAAAATGCATCATTTCAGGAATATAGTAGATATACTGTACCGTTCCAAAATGTGGCCACCCGGACTCAAAGAATACATAGATGATGAATTTGAAGGACTCACATTTTTTGACGTAAAGGAATTTTACAAAGGGAAATCCAAACTGGCAATAGAATTTCTGCAGGAAAACAACAATTTTGAGGATACCGAAAATCTATACCTAGAGCTGAAATCTTTACTACTCCTCAATCCCAAGGAAAAGAAGGTTCCAGAAAATATTAGCTACCCAAATGCATATCCCAAGGAGATCGTGTCAAAATGGTTAGAGCACAAATGCGGATCTGGCCTTTGGTATTATTTTGGCTACAAATTCGCCATATTCAAAGATTTTTTAGATCTAGATGCTGTTTTTGAAAGACACCAGGAAAAAATTATAGTCTTGGCAAACTCCATAGACAGCCAACATTTTGAGGATTCTTCCTTCAACGATGTTTTTCTTGCCAGATTAGGGGAATATATGAATAAACAGGTTTTTCCAAAACTGTTCCAGTTTCAGGACAATGCGGGTAAAGGCTTACCGGGAATCATGAAATATCTTTACGCAATTTTCCTTGCAATGTCTTTGTTTGGTGTCCTGTTGCCGCTACTGTATTTGTTGTTGGGGCTGCCCATAATTACCCTTGTGGTAAGCTTCTCTATAGTCGTGAGTACCATTTTCTTTATCTCCACGACATTTTTCCAGTTCTTGAACAGGGAGATTTCATAGTGATTATTTAAATTTGCTACAGAAATATAAAATTTTCATTAAATGGTAATTCAATCTATTATAAAACGTATTTTCTATTTTTCTTTCTTAATTGCAGTAATTTCTTCCTGTTCATCGGACGATGATTCTTCTAATAATAATCCTACAGACGATGATATGGGGCAAATGGAAGAGTCTTTTATAACTTTTGATATCAATGGTGAGACTGTTTCGCTAACAAATATACAGACATCATTAAGCCCCACAAACAGCTCTATAAGGCAAGTTACAGCAGATTTTCCTGACAATTCAGGTTATAACATTAGGGTTACTCAGCAAGTTGGTGAAACAGGTACTTTTCAGGAAACATTTTTCTTTTTGGAAAATCAATACTATTGCTCTCAAGCAAATTCTTGTAATGTAGACACAAATACTACTATTCATACAGACAGTAGAATTGTTGCCAATTTTCAGTATAATTTTACGGATACCAATGGAAATGTAGAAGTGCAAATACGAAATGGTGAAATGGATGTTACCTTTTAATTTTCATTTCTACATTTAGGTCGCTCTTTTTTAGATTAAAAAGCTTATCATTTATATATAAAAGTTAAATTTTACCTAAGCTATTTGTCAAACCCAAGGTTTCTTTCAAGTCTTAATTATCTTTACAGGGCTAGCGAAAAAGTTTAATTACAGTATAAATTTTATGACATTCCAATTAAACAGCAATAGGGAAGAACTGAAACTCTCTGAAGTAACCCTAAAAAAAATCCTTACAGAAGCTGATGTAAACTTTAAATTTGTTGTACTGAAGAAAAAGGAACTACAGCATACTTCAGAAATTGAGTGTATCGATATCCCACTTACCATCCAAACCTATAAGCAAGAGGCAAAACTTACCATGGATGGCGATGAAAGATCCATGGCCAAAATTGTAGATCTAATTCAACAACACTATGGTAGCTTGAGCGACTTTGTATTGACCAGTGACGATAGTTCCCATAAACTTACCATAGACGGTAGCATTTCAAAAGAGGACATACAAAATTTTAAGTCCGCGGAATGATTGTGCAGCCTTCGTCCCAAACCTACCTCACCAACTACAAATTAACGTAAATTGTTCAGGGCAAGCCTGCTAGGCATCGATTAAAAAATAACGTTTGGTTTCGAGGCAAGTCTTGGAACATTTAAATCTCGATAATCGAGTAAATTTCAAAATACCAACTACTACCCTGTTACTTATTTCCAATTCAATTAAGTACCTTTGCAAACTATGGAAAAAAATGACGATTGTATTGAGGTTTTGGGTGCTCGTGTCCATAATTTAAAAGACATAGATGTTACCATTCCAAGAGACAAGCTGGTAGTGATTACGGGGCTTTCGGGCAGCGGAAAGTCCTCCCTGGCCTTCGATACCATTTATGCCGAGGGACAACGCCGATATATTGAAACTTTTTCTGCCTATGCACGTCAATTCCTCGGAAATCTGGAACGCCCCGATGTAGATAAAATTGAAGGCCTCTCTCCCGTGATTGCCATAGAGCAAAAAACTACGAGTAAGAGTCCGCGCTCCACCGTAGGGACCATCACCGAAATCTACGATTTTCTCCGTTTGCTTTATGCCCGTGCCAGCGATGCCTATAGTTACAATACGGGTGAAAAAATGGTGAGTTACAGCGATGAGCAAATAAAGGAGCTCATTATTGAGGAGTTTAAAGGGAAAAAGGTGAGTGTTTTGGCACCGGTGGTACGTTCCCGAAAAGGGCACTACCGTGAGCTTTTTGAAAATATCGCAAAACAAGGCTTCCTAAAAGTAAGGGTAGATGGCGAGGTGCTCGATATTATAAAGGGGATGCGCATAGACCGTTACAAGACGCACGATATTGAAATTGTTGTAGACAGGCTAAAGATTACCGAAGAAAGCGATAATGACAAGCGCCTTTCCGAAACAATCATTACCGCCATGTACCACGGGGACGATGTATTGATGGTGTTGGACAATGAGACCAACGAGGTACGGTTTTTTAGTCGTTCGCTCATGTGTCCTACCTCTGGGATTTCCTACCCAAGCCCAGAGCCGAACAATTTTTCTTTCAATTCTCCAAAAGGCATGTGTCCAAACTGTAGAGGCTTGGGAAAATTGTACGAAGTAAACCTTACAAAAGTGGTTCCGGACGATTCGCTTTCCATTAAACAAGGAGCTTTGGCTCCACACGGGCCACAAAAGAACAACTGGGTCTTTAAGCAATTGGAGTTAATCGCACAGCGTTTTAATTTTAAGTTGACAGATCCTTTTAAGGATATCCCTGCCGCAGCAAAGGAGATGATCTTTCACGGGGGCCATGAAAAATTCGATGTAGAATCGAAAACACTGGGCATTACAAGAAATTATAAAATTGAGTTTGAAGGGGTAGCCACCTTCCTTCAAAATACCTACGAGGCAAACGAATCCAAATCGCTGGAACGTTGGGCCAAGGAGTATATGGATAAGGTACCGTGCTCCGAATGTAGTGGCTCTAGGCTACGTAAGGAATCGCTATATTTTAAGGTGAACGGAAAAAACATCGCCCAGCTTGCCCAAATGGACGTTATCGAGCTTGCAGAATGGTTCAAGGATATTGAAAAAGATTTAGGTGACAACCAATTAAAGATTGCCTCAGAAATATTGAAAGAGGTACGTTCTAGACTTCAGTTTTTGATAGATGTAGGCTTGACCTACCTTGCCCTGGACCGCAGCTCCAAATCACTCTCTGGCGGTGAGGCACAGCGTATACGTCTTGCTACGCAAATAGGTTCGCAACTCGTAGGCGTTCTCTATATTTTGGACGAACCTAGCATTGGCCTGCACCAGCGCGACAACGAAAAATTGATACAGTCGCTTATTTCGTTGCGGGACATTGGCAATTCGGTTATTGTGGTGGAGCATGACAAGGATATGATAGAGAGTGCAGATTATGTGATAGACATTGGCCCTGGCGCAGGAAGACACGGTGGAGAAATAGTAAGCGAGGGCAGCCCTACTGAAATTTTAAACCACCATACATTAACGGCAGAGTATTTAAACGGCACAAAGGAAATAGTCATCCCCAAAGAGCGGAGAAAAGGTAATGGAAAATTTTTAACCCTCACGGGAGCCACGGGAAACAATCTAAAAGACGTAAACATCACTATCCCATTGGGAACTATGGTGGGCGTAACGGGAGTTTCGGGAAGTGGAAAATCTACACTTATCAATGAGACCCTCTACCCTATCTTGAACGCACATTTTTTCAATGGTGTAAAAAAACCGATGCCCTACAAAAAAATAATTGGGCTTAAACATATAGACAAGGTAATAGACATAAACCAATCGCCCATTGGTAGGACACCCCGTAGTAACCCTGCAACGTATACGGGTGTTTTTTCTGAAATACGCAGTCTGTTCGCCAAGATTCCCGAAGCACAGATACGTGGTTACAAACCAGGGCGTTTCAGTTTTAATGTTACCGGAGGAAGATGCGAAGCTTGTAAGGGTGGTGGTTTGCGCGTGATTGAAATGAATTTCCTCCCAGACGTATATGTAGAATGTGAGACCTGCCAAGGAAAGCGTTTTAACAGGGAGACGCTCGAGATACGCTATAAAGGAAACTCTATTTACGATGTTCTGGAGATGACCATTAATGAGGCCGTTCCATTTTTCGAGAATATCCCCAAGATATACCGAAAATTGAAGACCATTCAAGATGTAGGATTGGGCTACATTACCTTAGGGCAACAATCTACAACACTTTCGGGAGGAGAAGCACAACGTATCAAACTAGCTACGGAACTTTCAAAAAGAGATACCGGCAATACGTTTTACATATTGGACGAACCCACAACGGGTCTTCATTTTGAGGACATCCGCGTATTGTTGATAGTCCTAAACAAATTGGTCGCCAAAGGAAACACGGTACTTATCATTGAACACAATCTGGACGTGATCAAGACCGTTGATTATATTATAGA
This sequence comes from Marinirhabdus gelatinilytica, assembly GCF_003353425.1. GTDB lineage: Bacteria > Bacteroidota > Bacteroidia > Flavobacteriales > Flavobacteriaceae > Marinirhabdus > Marinirhabdus gelatinilytica. The sequence continues at coordinate 515,094 of NZ_QRAO01000002.1, read as the reverse complement.
CATAGGCCCGGAAGGAGGAAAAAAAGGTGGAAAGGTAATGGCAACGGGCACTCCCGAAGAAATTATAGCAAACAAGAAAGGCTTCACGGCAAAATTTCTTGAAAAAGAGTTACATTGAGGTTTGAGGTTAGAGGTTTGAGGTTAGAGGTTAGAGGTTAGAGGTTAGAGGTTTGAGGTTTGAGGTTAGAGGTTAGAGGTTAGAGGTTAGAGGTTAGAGGTTAGAGGTTAGAGGTTAGAGGTTAGAGGAAAAATAATGAATAAATTTAAAGGCCTTCTGGTTAGACAGAAAAGAGCAGAAACAAAGGTAGATGGTAGATACTAATGCTGAATAGTATATATTGCAATCTATCCGTGAAGGACAAAAGACTACAGACTAAAATAACATGAGAAACGAAACACAGCACAAAAACTGGAACGAAGTAAAAACGAACGATTCATGGGCCATATTTAAAATTATGGGCGAGTTTGTGAACGGTTACGAAAAGATGAGCCGCATTGGGCCTTGCGTTTCCATATTTGGTTCGGCACGTACCAAGCCAGATGATGCCAAGTACAAACTGGCAGAGAGTATTGCCAAAAAAATTACCGAAAACGGCTACGGAGTTATAACCGGTGGTGGCCCAGGGATTATGGAAGCCGGTAACAAAGGAGCGCACTTAGCAGGCGGAACATCGGTTGGGCTCAATATAACCTTACCTTTCGAGCAGCACGACAATGCCTACATTGATAGTGACAAGAGCATAGATTTCGATTACTTTTTTGTTCGTAAGGTAATGTTCGTAAAATATTCGCAAGGATTTGTAGTAATGCCCGGTGGTTTTGGAACATTGGACGAGTTTTTTGAAGCTCTTACCTTAATACAAACACACAAAATAGATAAGTTCCCCATCATTCTTGTAGATACAGATTTTTGGAGTGGACTCTGGGACTGGATCACTTCTACCCTGCTCGAAGCAAATAATAACATAAGCAAAGAAGACCTGGACCTGGTGCACATTGTAGATACCGAGGATGAGGTATTGCAAGTGCTCAACGACTTTTATGAAAAATTCAATCACAGCCCCAACTTTTAAACAAGCTGCATAACATCCCAAATATGAAAAAACTAGTACTTGCCTTCTTCTTTTTAAGTGTTTCCCTGTCCGGTATTGCGCAGGAAAACCTTAATGTAATGTTTTACAATCTGCTGGAATTTCCTTCGGCAAGTCCTGGGAACAGATTCATCATTTTAAGGGATATCGTGGCAGAATTCCCACCAGATATCTTTATGATATGTGAGTTGGAATCTGAAGCTGGCGCAGATACACTATTGAATGAGACTTTAAATTTTGAAACACTTTCCTTCAACAGGGCGCCCTATCTTACCAATCAATCCAGTACGTCGCCCCTTCAGCAAATGCTTTATTATAGGAGGGACAAGTTCACACTTGAAAATACATCCACCATATTGACCTCGGTACGGGATATCAACAAATATGAACTTAAACTGAATACCGTAAATGGGGCTACCGACCCTGTAGTTCTGTATCTCTACGTGGCACACCTTAAATCCAGTGATGGCGCCAGCAACGAAGCCATTCGCCTGGACATGGTGAACGAATTCACCAACGACCTACTCTCCCTTCCCCCAGACGCATTTGTGGTGTTTGCAGGAGACTTAAACCTATACGACTCAAACGAGCCTGCTTATATCGAGTTACTGGACAACACAAACCCAATCGTGCTAAAGGATCCTATTGACACGCCCGGGAATTGGCACAACAACGATACGTTTCAGGCCACGCACACACAAAGTACCCGTGAAGATGCAGGAACCTTTGGAGCAGGTGCTGGAGGCGGTATGGACGATAGGTTCGATTTTATCTTGCTTTCAGAAAATATGCTTACCAATCCCAAGCTTCAGTACGTGGAGAACACCTATAAAGCCTTCGGAAACAATGGTAATTGCTACGATTTAAGCATTAGTAATGAAAATTGTACAGGAGAGTTCGGCCAGATTATCCGCAATAGACTTTTCAGTATGAGTGACCATTTACCCGTGGTACTACAGTTGCAAACCGACCAAGAAATTGTGCTGGGGAATACACAATTTGCCACCCCTGGCCCTTTGTTGTCCCTAAAGAGTACTGTGGTAAGCAAGCAGCTGGAAATACATTCCACAGCGCCACTCGATGCAGGTTTCAGCTTTGCCATTTACAACACGCTGGGACAAAAGGTACTACAGTGGGATGGAAACCCTGCCCAAGAAATTATCGTACCTATTGCAGCACTCGCCAATGGGGTGTACTATATTAAAACCAACCTGCCAACCATAGAAACCTTAAAATTCCTAAAGAATTCTTGATACAGCGCTGGTTACTTTATTTTCTGTTCTTTTTGGCAGCTGCCCCTTTGGTCGCGCAGCATGACATTACTATTTATGCCAGTCTCGATACCCAGCAAGAAAGTATCGCTATACAGCAAGAAGTCCTGTATAGAAATACATCCCAAAACACACTGGACACGCTCTATTTTAACGATTGGGCCAACAGTTTTTCCACCAAGACAACGCCCCTGGCCAAACGTTTTGCAGAAAACTTTGATAGCTCTTTCCATTTCGAAAAGAAAGAAGAAAGGGGAAGAACGAACATCCATCAAATCTCCCTATCCCAAGAGGGGAACATAACCGAGAATATAGCTTGGCAACGAGGCGCTTCGGTAGATATATTGAAATTTCCGCTGGCTACTCCCCTTGCGCCCAACGAGGAGGTTTCCGTCTCTATAGCGTACACGGTTACATTGCCAGACGATAAATTTACCCGCTACGGCGTAGACGACAACGGTAATTTTAAACTGCGGTATTGGTTTATATCCCCTGCTGTATACGATGGTGGTTGGAAAGCTTATAGCAACAAAAATTCGGACGATCTCTTTCTTCGACCAACCAATTTCAATATACACTTTACATTCCCAAAAGGGTATTCGGTGAACTCAAATTTCGAAGAGACTGTTTCAGAAACTACTTCTAACGAAACAAAAACCGTTTTGCTGAAGGGAGAAGACAGAATGAACGCCATCATTCATATTGAAAAAAAATCCACTTTCGAAACTATTGAAACAGACAAACTTACCCTTGTAACAAACTTAAAGGACAACAAGGTCACCCCACCCATGAAGGCGCTGGCAGTGGATAGGATTGTACATTTTCTGGATAAAAAATTGGGAGCCTATCCATTTCCGAAGATGATGACAACCGAAGAAGCCTATAAAAAATCCCCCGTGTATGGCCTTAACCAGTTGCCAGATTTTATAAGCCCTTTCCCCGATGGTTTTGAGTATGATATGGAACAGCTCAAGACCATAACCCGTAACTATCTTGAAAATACATTGGCCCTTAACCCGAGAGAGGACCATTGGTTGATTGGTGCGCTTCAAATCTACCTCATGACAGATTATGTTGATACCTACTACCCCAATATGAAGATTATAGGGAGCTTGAGCAACTGGTGGATTATACGATGGGCACACGCAGCCGATCTCGAGTTTAACGACCAATACCCGTTGCTGTACCTGAACATGGCTCGAAACAATTTACACCAATCGCTGGCAACGCCCAAGGACAGTTTGGTAAAATTCAACAAAAACATAGCTTCAGATTACTATGCAGGTGACGGACTGCACTACCTAGCAGATTATCTCGAAAAACCTGCACTAGAGAAATCTATTCAACAATTTTATGCTGAAAACCTGTTGAAGCCCATAACACCTTTAGCATTTGAGGAAACAATCGAGCAAAACACCTCCTTGCCAGTACATTGGTTTTTTGATGAATATGTAGCCAAACGGACCACTATAGATTTTAAGATAAAAAAGGTTAAAAAGAAGGACGACTCCCTAGAGGTCACTATTAAAAACCTGAAGGACAATGCAATGCCAGTTTCGGTATACGGGCTCAACAAAAAAGAGGTGCTGTTCAAAAAATGGACCGCTCCTATAGACAGCACCGTAACCATCACCCTACCGGCCCAAAATGTGAGGAAATTGGCCCTCAATTATGAAGCGGTAATACCCGAGTTCAACCTCAGGAACAACTACAAAGCTGTAAAAGGACTGCTAAACCGTCCCTTGCAATTCAGGCTATTCCAGGATGTGGAGGATCCAAAATACAACCAACTGTTCTTTATGCCCATTTTTGAGTACAACCTCTACGACGGTATAAGTGTTGGGATGAAACTATACAACAAAACAGTTCTGCCAAAAGGAATACACTACAAGCTGGAACCACAATTTGGCTTCGAGTCCAAAACAATAATTGGAAGCGGTTCTATCTCCTATACCCAACGATTGCCAGAAAACAGTCCTTATGCCATGCGGTACGGGATTTCAGGCAACTACTATTCCTACGATGTAGATCTTTTTTACAAAAGGGTCACCCCCTTTATGGTATTTGCCTTTAGACCGGACGACCTGCGGGACAATGAGAAGCAATATATAAACCTAAGGAACGTAAATGTATTTAGGGACGAGAACCCTAACGATCCGGACCAAGATCCCAACTACAGTGTGTTCAATGCGCAGTATGTGTATTCCAATCCTAATCTGATCAATTATTTTAGGGGTACTGTAGATTATGAGGTCTCAAAAAAATTCAGCAAGCTGTACGCTACTTTTGAGTACCGAAAGCTATTCCTTAACAACCGCCAGCTTAACGTCAGGGCTTTTGCGGGGGCATTTTTGTTCAACGATACCAATGGCGATAGCAACTTTTTCAGTTTTGCACTGGATAGGCCCACAGATTATATGTTCGACTATAACTACTATGGCCGTAGTGAAGACACAGGACTCTTTAGCCAACAGCTCATCATTGCCGAGGGAGGTTTTAAGAGTAAGCTGGAACCCGCATTCTCTAACACATGGATGGCTACCATTAATGCCAGCACCAATATTTGGAAATGGATCTACGCCTATGGAGACGTTGGCCTTATAGATAACCGTGGGCAGCACCCCAGGTTTGTATACGATAGTGGCATACGCATAAGTCTTTTAATGGATTATTTTGAAATCTATCTCCCCCTCTACTCCAACTTGGGATGGGAGCCCGGACTGCCCAATTACGAAGAGCGGATTCGCTTTATAGTTACCCTGAGCCCCAAAACACTGTTGGGGTTGTTCACAAGACGCTGGTATTAAACAACATCTTTTACAATGGACTTCTGGAACAATTGGAAACTAATACTCCTAGTATGTCTTACGCTAGGCCTTGCCCCGTTTTTCCCCGAGCCGCACCTTTGGGGGAAATTAAGATGGATCGCCGGGGGAGCCAACGGCATGAAACCAAAAGATTGGTTTGATGTGTTGCTACACGGGCTACCTTTTATTTTATTGATTCGCATCGTTTTGCTGAAATTGTTGAAATTTTCAAAAAAATAATGCGCCCTGAACCTTTTTGTTGAAGATTCATTAATACTTTAACATTGTTTCATTGGCGGTTTTTAGCTACTTTTGCAAAAGATCTTTACCATATATTTTACCCAATGCAAACAAACCCACAGACCAACAGCGAATTATCTTTTGACGATTTTAAGGCCGAAGTTTTAAACGACTATAAAATTGCCGTCACCAGCCGCGAATGTAGTCTATTGGGACGTCGCGAGGTACTCACCGGAAAAGCCAAGTTCGGGATTTTTGGCGATGGTAAGGAAGTACCCCAACTTGCTTGGGCAAAGGCCTTTAAAAATGGAGACTGGCGTAGTGGTTACTATCGCGACCAGACTTTTATGATGGCCATTGGCAAACTTACCATCCAACAATTTTTCGCAGGACTCTACGCACACACCGAACTGGAAGCAGATCCCATGAGTGCAGGTCGCCAAATGGGCGGACACTTTGCAACCCATAGTTTGAACGAGGATGGAAGCTGGAAAAACCTAACCGCACAAAAAAACAGTAGTGCCGATATTTCCCCCACCGCTGGCCAGATGCCACGCTTGCTGGGATTGGCACAGGCCTCCAAGATCTTCAGAAATGTGAAGGGCATTGGAAACAAGACCAACTTTTCCATAAACGGTAACGAGGTAGCTTGGGGCACCATTGGTAACGCCAGTACCAGTGAAGGACTGTTCTGGGAAACCATAAACGCTGCCGGTGTATTGCAAGTACCTATGGTAATTAGCGTTTGGGACGACGAGTACGGTATTTCGGTACACGCACGCCACCAGACCACTAAAGAAAATATTTCAGAAATTTTAAAGGGCTTCCAACGTACCGAGGACGAGAACGGTTACGAAATCATAAAAGTAAACGGCTGGAACTACCCAGAATTGATAGAGGCATACCAAAAAGCTTCCAAGATTGCCCGTGAGGAGCACGTTCCCGTATTGATACACGTATTGGAACTCACCCAGCCCCAAGGACACTCTACCAGTGGTTCGCACGAGCGCTACAAAAGCAAGGAGCGTCTGGAGTGGGAAGCCGAATACGATTGCAATGTGCAGATGCGCCAATGGATGCTTGAGAATAATATTGCTACCGATGAAGACCTCTCAGCAATTGAAAAAGATATCAAAAAGCAAGTTCGTGACGGGAAGAAAGCCGCATGGAATGCTTTCTTGGAGCCACAAAAACGTGAACAGCAAGAAGCCGTAGCGCTACTTAAAAAAGTTACTGAAGCTTCGGCCAACAAAAATTTCATCGAAAAGATAGCGAACGAACTGGCTGCCGAAAAAGAACCGCTCCGTAGAAACATAGCAGCAGCTACCCGTAAGGCATTACGGTATGTGGTTACTGAGGATTCTTCGGAAAAACGACAACTGCAGGACTGGATCAATACGTATTTTGAGACCATCCAGCCTAAATACTCTGCACATCTCTATTCCGAAGCGGAAAAAAATGCCAAGACCATTTCAGAAGTAAAACCAAAATACCATGATAGCACCGAAGAAGTAGACGGCCGTGTGGTACTGCGTGATAATTTTGATGCTATTTTCAACAAATATCCGGAAGCCTTGATATTTGGAGAGGATGCTGGAGAGATTGGCGACGTAAACCAAGGTCTGGAAGGGATGCAGGAGAAATATGGCGAATTGCGGGTAAGTGATGCCGGAATTCGTGAAGCAACCATTTTGGGACAAGGTATTGGGATGGCTATGCGTGGCCTGCGCCCTATTGCTGAAATACAGTACCTCGATTATATCCTGTACTGTTTACAGATTATGAGCGACGACCTGGTAACCGTTCGCTACCGAACCAACGGCACCCAAAAAGCACCATTGATCGTGCGTACACGTGGGCACCGCCTGGAAGGAATATGGCACAGCGGTTCGCAAATGGGCGGACTGATCCATTTACTGCGCGGGATGTACATTTTGGTGCCCCGAAATATGACCAAGGCAGCCGGTTTTTACAATACGCTGTTGGAGACCGATGAACCTGCGCTTATCGTAGAATGTTTGAACGGGTATCGATTAAAAGAAAAAATGCCGAGCAATTTGGGCGAATTCAAGACACCTATTGGAGTGGTGGAAACCATCAAGGAAGGTAGCGATATCACTTTGGTCTCCTACGGAAGTACTTTACGAATTATTGAGGAGGCCGCAAAAGAACTACAGCAAGTAGGTATAGACGCCGAGATTATTGACGTACAGTCGCTACTCCCACTAGACCTGGACAAACAAATGGTGGAGAGCGTGAAGAAAACCAACCGCCTGCTCGTGATAGACGAGGATGTACCCGGAGGAGCTTCGGCATACATACTTTCGGAAATTTTGGACAACCAAAACGGCTATCAGTATTTGGACAGCAAGCCACAAACGCTCACGGCAAGACCACACCGTCCCGCGTATGGAACCGATGGGGATTATTTCAGCAAACCTTCAGCAGAAGACGTTTTTGAAAAGGTATATGCCATCATGCATGAAGCAAACCCAAGCGATTTTCCAAAGTTAAGGTAGTATTAAAATACTAGCAAACAGCCCATTGTTGTTGTATCTTAGAGAAAACTTCTTAAATACAACACTATGAAACAAATTACTTTACTAGTATTTACACTTTTTTCTATTAGTTGTTTTTCACAGGATCTACCTCGTGAGACCAGCGCCATTTCAACCAATGAGGTTCCACAAAATGTACGGGACTCACAAGAGCTGAACTTCCCCAACAGTTATGTAAGGGAATGGCACGTAGACCGCGGATTAACAGCAACCGATTCTGTTCCAGAGCGGTATATGTCCAAGTTCAGTTTCGATGGAGGCACCAGTAACCAGTTTGCCACCTATCTTCCCAACGGGATGCTCTTCTTCCACTCCAAGTTTTTACAGGATGATGAAATCCCTTCCAACATTTTAATGAAAACAAGGGCAGAATATGATAAATTCGAGATTCAGCATGCCGATTTTATCACCTTATACAACCCAAAGCGACAGCTATACAAAGTAAAATTGAGAGATCAAACACGAATACAAAACGCATATTACACTGTAGATGCCATTAGTATCCCAAAGAAAAACCTGCCAGAGGAATTACTGGTTTTCAAGTATTAAAACAAAGTTTCTAATTTCTAACGCGAGACTAAAATGAAAACGCTACATTTCGAAATAGAGATCAAAGCACCCGTGGCAACAGTACATACCACAATGTTGGATACAGAGCATTTCAAGGATTGGATTTCGGCATTCCACCCTAATTCGTGGTTTCAAGGCTCTTGGGAAAAAGGGGCTACCATTCAATTTCTCGCTAAAGACGATGATGGTACCCTAAATGGCATGTCCAGCCGTATTCGGGACCACAAGCCCAATGAACTTGTACGTATAGAGCACCAAGATTACATTAAAAACGGTCGCGTGGTTACTGAAGACGATAGTACAGAGTCCTTTAGTGGTGCGCTTGAGGAATACCACTTTGAAGCAATAGAAAATGGTACACGACTAAAAGTACGTGCCGATACAACCAAAAAATACGAAGACTATTTCAAGGAAACCTGGCCCAAGGCCTTAAAAAGATTGAAGGAGCTTTGCGAGCGGGAAGCGTAAAAGCGTAATTCAACGAATAGTTGGAACATTCATCCGAATTTTCGCACAATTCTGAAATTTTATTTGCAAAGTCAAACTATTTTTCAGAATATTGAAAAGAATTAAGAAATAACACAAGCACATGTTCATCTTAGCAAACAATAATAATAACAATAATAACAACGCCAAGACGTAACAGAAACTTGTACCCGATATGCAACCGCCAAGTTTCTTAAAAGCTTGGCGGTTTTTTTGTCCTCACCCCCAGCCCCTCTCCAGAGGAAAGGGTGTAAAACAAAAAATAGATGGTAAGGCCATCGTTAATACTAAACTAATTAACCAATCAACTAAACAACCAAAATCATGTGTGGAATTGTATGTGCATTCGATCTAAAAAGGCCAGCCGAGGAGCTAAGGCCACAATTATTAACCATGGCAAAATGCCTAAGACACCGCGGCCCGGACTGGAGCGGTATCTACAATAACAAAAAGGCCATCCTCGCCCATGAGCGCTTGGCTATTGTAGACCCTACCTCGGGCAAACAACCCTTGTTTTCTGAAGACAAAAAGTTGGTGCTTGCCGCCAATGGCGAAATCTACAACCACATGGAGCTACGGAAGCAATTTGAGGGAACATATAGTTTCCAGACCAAAAGCGACTGCGAAGTAATACTTGCGCTCTATAAGGAAAAAGGCGCCGACTTTTTGGATGAACTCAACGGCATTTTCGGTTTTGCGCTGTACGATGTAGAGAAGAACGAATACCTCATTGCCCGTGACCATATGGGCATTATCCCGCTCTATATGGGTTGGGACAAGGACGGCACCTTTTACGTAGCGAGCGAACTAAAGGCCCTGGAGGGCTTCTGTACCAAAATCGAGCTCTTTCCTCCCGGGCATTACCTACACAGTAGCGATGGCGAACTAAAACGCTGGTGGAAACGCGACTGGATGGAATGGGATAGCGTACAGGACAATGTAACCAGCATAGACGATTTGCGCAACGCATTGGATGCGGCCGTACACCGCCAGTTAATGAGCGATGTACCCTACGGCGTGTTGCTCTCCGGTGGGCTGGACTCCTCTATTACCTCTGCCCTAGCGAAAAAGTACGCCGACAAACGCATAGAGACCGGAGATACCGAGGGCGCCTGGTACCCGCAACTCCACTCCTTTGCTATCGGTTTAAAAGGTTCGCCAGATTTGGCCGCCGCCCAGAAAGTGGCAGACCATATTGGCACGGTGCACCACGAGGTACACTTTACCATACAGGAAGGACTGGATGCCATACGTGACGTGATATACCACGTAGAAACGTACGACATCACCACCATACGCGCCTCCACGCCCATGTTTCTCTTGGCACGTGCCATTAAGGCCATGGGGATTAAGATGGTGCTCTCCGGCGAGGGAGCAGATGAGATCTTTGGCGGTTATCTCTATTTCCACAAGGCACCCAGCGCAAAGGAGTTTCACGAAGAGAACGTACGCAAACTGGACAAACTGCATATGTACGACTGCCTTCGCGCCAATAAGTCCCTTGCCTCTTGGGGCATTGAGGGCCGTGTACCCTTCTTGGACAAAGAGTTTATGGACGTGGCCATGCGTTTGAACCCAAAGGACAAAATGATCATTGCCGGTAAAAAAGGCTCTAAGGAAAAACAGGCCATGGAAAAATGGGTCCTGCGCGAAGCCTTTGGCGATATGCTACCGGAGAGCGTGGCCTGGCGACAAAAAGAACAATTTAGCGATGGTGTGGGCTACAGTTGGATAGATACCCTAAAGGAAATGGTGGCCCGCGAAGTAACCGATGAGCAAATGGCCAACGCCCAATACCGCTTCCCTATCCAAACGCCTACGAGCAAGGAAGAGTTTCACTACCGCACCATTTTTGAGGAACACTTCCCAAGCGATGCCGCAGCCCTTACCGTACCAAGTGTACCAAGTGTAGCCTGTAGCAGCCAAGTAGCACTGGATTGGGACGAGAGCTTTAAGAACATGAACGACCCCAGCGGCCGTGCCGTGGCGAATGTACACGAGGAAGCGTATTGATGTTGTGTGTTGTGGGCTTTAGGCTTTGAGCTTTGAGCTTTGAGCTCTGAGCTTTGAGCTTTGAGCTTTGAGCTTTGAGCTTTGAGCTTTGAGCTTTAAAAGGATACATTTTTAGGAATAGGGAGTGGCGTATGTTTTATTTAAACAAGCGTCATTCCCAATGTAAGCACTATTCCCTTATAACTCCAAGCCTCCTGTCATTCCGAACCGCAGGGAGAAACCTTTAGAGTTCAGCGTAGCTAAATCCCACACCCCGCCCACAAACCCAAAAAACAGGGTTTTTCCTGTGGTGTGGTTTATTGGGTTTTAATAGTTTTACAGATAACCGTGGTAATTATTTGCGATTATGGTAAAGAATTATCGGGATAGCCGTGATACATGTTATGATATAACGAGTTGTAGCCAATTTTAGAAAAATTTCAAGAATAAATTGAAACTCTTAAAAAAATTATTCAAAGCATCCATCTTTTATTCCATAGTAAGACTGATATTACTATTAGTTATTGGCACATCGGACTTATACAATTTCTTCCACTATCATTTCTCAAATGACTTGACGTGGATTTTTCTAACGCTGATTTTACCAATTATTTTAGGCATTTTATTTGCATTTGCAATCAAATCAAAATTCATAAATGATTTAGGGAAATTTTTTTTACCACTTTTAATCATATCGTCAATTATAGGATACGGCTTCAACAAAAATTATTGGGGCTATATCATAAAAAGGCCATCGGTATTTTCCGAGTTAAAGAATTCGACTGAAATACTATCGATAACGAGAGCGTCAAAAACATTTGACAAAAACAAATACCAGATTTCAAGAGATACCGTAGAATTTAAAAAATTTGGCTATTTTTTGGATTTATATTACAAAGACTTTGAAAGACCTTTTATGCAGTTCGAGGCATTGGGCTACATTGGTAATTTACCATCGTACAAAAAAATAGTAAACAACCAAAAGCTAAAATTAACTGACAAGGAATTACGTGAAATCAATGACCTAATCGTTAAATCTTCATTCTTAGAAAAACCCGAAAACGGATATGAAGAATATGGTAATAACTTAAGTATTCAAGTCATCGAGTTTGCAACAAATCCGGAGGTGGACTACTTAATCTCTGAAAATATAGAGAATATAGAAAATCCTCTTTTTGAATATGACGATAAATATTTCTTTGTAACAGTAAAGAGCGGGCAATTAAGTAATGACCATTACCCCATTTATGAATTTTTGATTGAGAAAGGTAAAATTGTTAAACAGCAAAAATACTTTTATGATGTGGCAGGTATAGAAGGTGCTGAATATTCAAGACTCGCCCCAATAGCAGAGGGTTTGATTTTAATTTTATCAATAATTCTATTTGGAATTTATAAATTGGTATTTTGGCTGAGAAAAAACTGGCTACAACATCGTATAAAAACAATAGGGCAATTGTAGCAAAACCGAATGGTTCGGGCGCATTTGCGAGGTCGCCAAATTTTTAAATTTGGCTTATTGAGAAAGAAAAAATAATAAGTAAAATTTAAAAATTCGGCTTGTGCTCATCCGAATGGTTTGCGTCTGTTTTCAGCCCTACTATTCTTATACACAACCGTTATAAGTAATTAAAAAATAATGCCAGTAGATGGAGGAAGACTTAATGCGCACAAAACTCGGCAAGAGGATTTTCGTAGACGAAAAGACGGTCGAATAAAAGGCGATGGAATTAAGCGTTCAAAAAAAGATGACAAAATTTACTTTGACGAAGTTGATCCTGTTGAGTTGGAAAAAATTAAAGGAGAAATTCGTAAAAAAGCTAAAAGGAGTCGAACTGTAGAAATCGTATTCTTGTTAGTTTCTGCTGTAATTGCGCTGATTATTTTTTATTGGTTTACTAACAGGTACGATTGATAGAACTACTTATAACAACGCATCCCATAAAAACCCCTAACACAGTTCTTCAAAACCAGTCTTCATACAACGCTACCGCAGCGAAACCCTCCCTAATGTTAACACTGCCCTAAAAAGTATTATTTCGCAAGTTAAAGACCGTTAACAGCCTTTATCTTCCCTACTCATTGCTGTACATTAGTGGTATGGAAAAGATATTAGTAGCAGGTGCCACTGGCACCACAGGACAAAAAGTAGTAAACCTACTAAAGGACTCACAACAGTATGAGCCCGTTGCGATGGTTCGAAAAGAGGAACAAAAATCGCAGTTTGAGCAACAAGGGATACAAACCGTTTGGGGCGATCTTACCCAGGATGTATCCAACACCACCCAAGGTATCGATAAGGTGGTCTTTGCCGCAGGATCTGGCGGAAAGGATGTACACAACGTAGACCAGGAAGGCGCCAAAAAACTTATTGACGCCTCCAAAAAACAACGGGTAAAGAAATTCGTGATGCTAAGCTCCATGGGAGCCGACAAACCCGAGGAAGCCACCCAGATACAGGAATACCTGCAGGCCAAGCACAATGCAGACCAGTATTTGGACATCAGCGGGGTAGATTTTACCATTGTAAGACCCGGCTCGTTGACCAATAACGAAGGGATCGGGAAAATAAAGCTGGAGAAAAAGCTGAACGAACAGGGCGAAATCCCACGTTGGGACGTAGCACGAACGCTGGTAAAGAGTCTGGACAACAATGTGGCCAGAAACCAAGCCTTCGAGATCCTTACCGGAGACACGCAAATAGAAAAAGCGGTACAGGAGTTTCAAGTACTTTCTTAGAGAAAGCTAGATACTGAGATGATAAAAAAAAGCCTGCATATGTATGTAGGCTTTTTTTCGTTTGTGAGGTGTCAATCCCTTCGTACTGGAATTGGGGTTCGTTTCATGGTAATAATGCCCATTGCATTCAGCACACGCATTATCTGGTAGGTAATATCTACTTCGTGCCAGCGCACCCCACCAAAATTAGAACGGCTCGCATATTTGTGGTGGTTGTTGTGGTACCCCTCGCCCATCATCAAGAAATCGAACGGCAACAGGTTCTTGGAGGTATCCTTCGAGCTAAAGTTTACATACCCGTAAATGTGTGCGTACCAATTAATGATCACCCCATGGATGGGCGCCATAAACAGGGCGATGGGCAAGAACAACCATTGCCACCAAGCTGTAGCGAAATACAGAAAGAAGATAACGTATGCAGCTCCCCAAGCAATACGCGACACCCAAGAACTGGCAAAGGCATCGAAACGTTTCCATTGGGGGACGTTTTTGGTAAATTTAGGTTCTACAAAAATCTTCTGTTTGTTTATATCGCTATAAATGGTCTTGGTGCGCCACATCATGGAGAACACACTGGCATCGTATTTTGGGGAATGCGGATCGTCCTTGGTATCGGCATAGGCGTGGTGCATCCGGTGCATCACCCCGTAGCCATAGGCACTCAAATAATTGGAGCCCTGAAAGAACCAGGTTAGGATAAAGGTAATTTTTTCGGCAACCTTGGACATGGTAAATGTCTGGTGTGCTGCATACCTGTGGAGAAAGAAGGTCTGGAAAAACAAACCACCATACCACAGTATGACTATAAAGATGATAATTGTCATGCTAACTTTTTTTTTACAAAGTTAGTTGCAATAATGTAGCCAAACAATGAACCTGGGTTAAGTAATTCGTTTTCTAATTCGGCTCAATGCTTGGGGAGTGACGCCTATATAGGAGCTCACATATTTAAGCGGAATCACATGAATCAATTCCGGGCGTTCCTTGAACAGGTTCAAATAGCGCTGCTCCGGCGTTTCATTTAACAGCGATTGTTCTCGCTTGGACTTGATATAAAAAAGTCGCTCTGCTGTGAGCCTGCCAATTAAATTTCCTATCTGCGTTGTTCTATACACCTCTTGCAGGTCCTTATACGAAATACTGTACAAGGTAGTATCGGCAAGGGTTTCCAGCTCGTACAAAGAGGGTTTTTGTGTTAAGAATGAATCGTACGCACTTACAAACTGGTTTTTAAAGCAAAACCCGAAGGTAACCTCGTTTTCCTTAAACTCCTTCGGAATATAGAACCGGATGACTCCTTTTTGAACGAAGCTGATGTATTTTTCGGTTTCTCCTACTTTCAGGAAAACTGTTTTCTTCTTGTATTCTTTTTTCAGCAAACGGGAAGAAAAATTATCCCAGTCCCCATCTGAAATATGGGCTATTTCTTCAATATAATCTCTAATGAACTGTAATTCTGAAACCACTTTAGTAATTGAATTTTTAGGAACCTACACAACAAAATTAAACGAGTAGCCGATACAACCCCTTAAAAGTAACATTTCTTAACACAATGGGATTGGTAAAAAGTTCTCCTATGTGGTTTATACGAGCTTATAAGACCTATTAATGAGCAAAAGAACCCTTCAATCCTGCTGCCGGTCCTATTTTTATGCTTTCCTATGGCTGCAGTTTAAAAATTCAAAATAATTTCATAAACCCTTACCGTTCCTGTTAAACATACGTAAAAACCACTGTACATGTAATCACTTTTAAGTATTTTAAAATCTCAACCTAAAATATTACTTAAAAGATGAGCGCCCAGACCATTTCCAAAGAATCACTTCCACGATTAGGGGATATTATCCCTCAATTAAAAGAGGGTGAGCGCACGGTTACTTCTCTGCCCAGTGGCGGCTATCTTTTTTTGGAGCACGATGTCCCCTCCTTGCTCATTTATCGAGATCAGCCCAATGACATGGCAACCCGGCGGTTAGTGCGTGGCGGGGCTTCCTACTTGGTGGTGGGACAATCTAATTTTGAATATTTCAAAAAGTTTGTGTTCGACCTCACGGCGCTTATGTCAGAAAAATTTGGGTCCTTTATCGTTGTTGAAATCTATAGCGGCCCACAGGACAGTACCGAGTTTGTGATAAAAGGACCTTCCCACAAACTGCCCGTCTCACTATCTATCCTGAAGGAACAGCTCCTCAAGATAAACAGCAGGGAGTATAACGTAAAGCTCCGGGCACGTATCGAGCAAACCAAACAACGCGAATCTGAAAAAGACGAGCGTATCTTCAATATTGAGAACATCAAGGAACAGGGAGGCACCCTGATTGGTCTGGAGGTACCACCCGTGTACCGTGATAGCTCAGGGAATGTGTATCCTGTCTATTTCCGAAGCTTTCGGGACCAGTTCATCAAAGCATTGCAACGCGCCATTTTTGAATTTGTGCGTGTACAGACAACTTCCAACATTGCCAACTATAACGCGCTGGGAAAACGTGACATCCACGAGGAGGTCTTCAAGATAGACAAGCAGCTTACCAAGATTGAAACGAGTTACCAGTTTTTGCTGCTCGTTGCCCCTGTAAACATACAGAGCCTGCGGGAGCAGTTTTTCAATTCGCATTTCAAGAAACTGGACAGGTACCACTACCGCCTACTTCCCGTAGACCCCGATATCTTAAAGCGGAAACTGTACAACCTACGTATAGACGAAATTGACGACCCCGCCATCTCGTATCTTTTCGATGAAAAACGTGAAGAGATAGACCACGAACTTACCATGCTGAAGGAACGTGGCTCCAAAAACTTTTTTTACAGCAGCGTACGCCTGTACAAAGGACTGGAAAACAATGTGCTGGCAGAGGCCGAACTTATCCTGCAAAACATACAAGAAGACCACGAAAAGGAAAAAGAAGCACGACTTACCACCGAACAGTTTGGCACACTCGCCAAAAAGGAATTCGATTATTTCCGAGGGCAAGATGAAAACTTTACATGCAAAGTACACATACGGGACGATGTAAACGTAATGATGGTAAGCAAAGGCGAACTGTACCTGCCGTCAGATTACACCATGACCAAAAAAGAAGCTACCGCCTTGATACAGCACGAGATTGGTACCCACGCCCTCACCTATTACAACGGTTCACAACAGCCTTTGAGTCAGTTGGCTTCTGGCTTGGCAAACTACGATGCGCTGCAGGAGGGAATTGCAGTACTTTCAGAATATTTGTGTGGTGCGCTCTCCGGAAACCGGTTGCGTATCCTTGCAGGACGTGTTGTGGCCGGTGCCGCAGTACTGGACGGGGCAGATTTCCACCAAACGTTCTTTAAGCTATATTCCAAATACGACTTTACAAAAGAACGCGCCTTTAACATCACCTCAAGGATGTTTCAGGGAGGAGGTTTTTTAAAGGATATTATTTACTTAAAAGGACTTGTAAAACTAAGGGATTACCTTGCCCAGGGTGGCCAATTGGAACCCTTGTTGGCAGGGAAGTTTGCGCTTAAACACGTAGATGTGATCAAGGACCTTACCGATCGTGGTCTCGTTAAGCCATCCAAACTACGACCCCGATATTTTGAAAATAAAAAATTTGACAGACGAATAAACAAAGTGAGAAAAGGCCTCGCCCTTTCTAAAATGATATAGTATGAAAATATGTTTTGTAATTAGCGACATTGCTTCGGAACCCGTTGGAACCTCGGTAGTTTTGATGAAAAAGGCTCACGAGCGTGGACATACACTGTATGTTATGGGGGTTGGAGATTTTGTGTTCCATCACGATGCACCCATGAGCATGCGTTGTAAGCGAGTAAAAAAGAAACTGGAATATAAGACTGCCGAAGAATTCTGGACACAAGTACAAGAGGATAACCGCAAGCGAAAGGTGATCACCAGTGACGATCTGGATGTTCTGTTCTTAAGGAACAACCCTACCGAAGAGACCGACGATAGGCACTGGGCAGAACACAGCGGGATTGCATTCGCCAGGATGATCCAGCAAGAAGGCGTGCTGGTATTGAATGATGCCTTTGCCATGTCCCACGCCTTTATAGACAAGTTATATTTTGAGGAACTACCCTCCACCATCAAGCCCGATAGCTTGATTACCCGAAGCATGGAAGACCTTAACAAGTTTTGGGAAGATTCCGGAAAAAAAATGGTGTTGAAGCCCTTGGAAGGTTCCGGTGGACAGGATGTGTATCTAATCGATAAGGACCGAAAGAACCTGAACCAGATTTTTGAGACCATTTCAGAAAAAGGCTACGTGATTGCCCAAGAATTTCTACCCGAGGTTTCCAAAGGGGATGTTCGCATTATCCTTATGAACGGGAAGGTACTGGAAGAAGATGGGGAAAAAGCAGTGATACGCCGTGTGAACAGTGACAAAACTGAATTTAGAAGCAACCTTGCCCTGGGTGCTAAGGCAAAAAAAGCAAAACTTACCAAGGAGATGGAGCGTATCGTAGCGGTAACCGCGCCTAAACTCATTGCAGACGGGCTCTTCTTTGTAGGGTTGGATGTGGTAGATGATAAACTCATTGAAATTAACGTGTTAAGCCCGGGTGGATTGGATTATTGCGAAGCCATTGGGCTACCCAACTTTACCACCACCGTAATCAAGGCCATTGAACGGAAAGTGGAATACAAAAAATTATATGGCGATACCTTGACCAACAAGGAACTGGCAACTATGGATTAAAAACATGGATACTGAACAAGCAAAGCATAACGATAGAATTATAGGCACCTATACAGGCCACACCAAAGGCACCCTGCTTTTGGTCACCGCGGCTGTTCACGGAAACGAACCCAGTGGTGTATTAGCATTGGAAGAAATATTTAAAACCCTGAAAAAAGAAAACCCGCCAATGGCAGGAACCCTTGTGGGTATTGTGGGAAATGTAGCCGCCTATAAAAATAACGTACGCTTTATAGATGAAGACCTTAACAGAACGTGGACTACTGAAAACCTTAAAACAGAAGCGACCGATACACAGGAAAAAAAAGAGATGCACCAACTGATCGAGTTGTTGGAAGATTTTGAGACCATCCCCTACACAAACCGCTATTTTATTGATTGCCACACCACATCTTCAGAGAGCTTGCCGTATATTTCCGTTCAGGACAAGGGGGATAACGATTTCTTTGCGCATAAATTCCCTATCCATGTGATTCGGGGATTTTCAGACATGGTAGAAGGAACCATCGATGGCTACCTGAGCGAGCAGGGAATTACCGGGTTTACGGTAGAAGCCGGACAGCACGAAAGCAAGAGCAGTAAAACCTACCACGAAGGGGTAATCTGGACAGCACTACAAGAAGCCTGTGAGCTAAATTTTGACGATCTACGGGATATCCCTGCAAGTGTCCTAAAATTGATGAACAGCACCCCTCCCCAAAAAACACTGGAGATTGTACACAGGTTTGGGTTGAAAGAAAGTGATGTGTTTGAAATGTGCCCAGGTTTTGAGAATTTTCAGCCCATTAAAAAAGGGGAACACTTAGCACTTTTAAACGGAAGACAAATAAACAGCGTGTGGGACGCCTATATTTTTATGCCCTTGTACCAATCACAGGGAAACGATGGGTTTTTTGTGGTTAGGGAAGTATCCTCTTTATAATTGCTTCGGTACTATTGTTTTCTGGGATCGTTAAAAAAGAAATTTACGTTACTTTATGTATTGCCCCTATAAGCTATATATTGCAATCTTCAGTATCGGCAATTAATAATTACAATTCTTAAAAATGGATTTTACGAACCCATTAGTATATGGAGTCCCTTGTTTTTTGGCATTTATCGCTCTAGAACTCACCTACAGTAAAGTATTTGATGACAAGAAACTTTATATATGGAAAGATTTGGTAGCGAGTGTGTCCCTTGGCATAGGTTCGGTTATTTTGGGAGCATTGCTTAAAACAATTTCTGTAATAGTGGTGTTTACCTTTGCGTACGAAATTTTTAATCCACTCGTGGACGGGGTGCGTACCAACATTATGGGGTACGAGTCCTTTGGCTATACCTGGTACGTATGGATTATTTGTATGCTACTGGACGACTTTACCTATTATTGGTTCCACCGCCAGAACCATATGGTACGTTTTCTCTGGGCAGCGCATATTGTGCACCATTCCTCCCATAATTTTAATTTGGGCACAGCGGTACGAAACGGATGGTTTACCCTACTGTACAAACCCTTTTTCTATGTATGGATCGTCATCATTGGATTTCCGCCGGAAATGTTGGTGGTTTGTCTAGGGATTGAGGCACTTTGGCAGTTTCAGTTACATACCAAGTACATCAAAAACATGGGGTTTCTCGAGAAGTTTGTCAATACCCACACCATGCACCAAGTGCACCACGCTTGCAATATTGAGTATATAGATAAAAACCACGGAGGATTTTTAAATATTTTCGATAAGATTTTTGGCACTTGGAAAGAACTGGATGATACCATTGAAATACAGTACGGTGTATCTACCCCTCCCAACTCCTACAACCTATACACCATCCTCATGCACGAGTACCAGAATATTTGGCAGGATATGAAAAAATCCAAGAACTGGTACCACAAATTCATGTACGTGTTCGGTCCTCCGGGGTGGAGCCACGATGGCAGCACCCTTACCGTAAAACAAATACGAAAGCAACTCGCTGAAGAAAAGCTGGAAGAAAAAGAGACAGAGGAACTAATGGTTGCCTGATTTACAGACTTGATTTTGTTGGCTGTTGTTTTGTTTGTTTTATGCGATGTTGCCAGTAGTTTTTATATTCTCAGCTACAAGTCTCAGATTGAAAAAATACTCAGCCAATGGATGAAAATCCTCAGAATCAGTTTTTTTTAATCTTCTCTTACCAAATCTTTTATCCAATACGGCAAGAAAATTTAGAATAGCACTTTCGTGATTAAAGGCATCATCAATACTCATATTCAAAAACTCAAAGCAACATTCTGTAAAATCAAAAGCTGAAAATTCGCCTTTTGCTATCAATTTTCCATTTTCTCTTTTCAATTCACTTTTGTCGATTTTCCATATATCAGTTGGTGTCGTAGCATTGTAAACACATCCAGTTATATTAAACGCCTCTAGAGTTGAAAAATTTACAACTTCTTTTCCGTCAACGGTTATCCACGCTCTGTTAGCCATATCGCCAGCATCATAATCAGAAGTATATTTGGTAAAGTATATTTTAACTTTGCTGTTCAGACTTTCAGCAAAGTTATCTTCAATCCTTTTCCTTAGTTTATTCCATTTCATTTTTTCAAAATTACTGCCAACGGGTTTGCATATGATACGGCGGGCCTAGGGCGGCAGCTTCGGTTTGTGTAAAGCGTGGTTCCTGAGCCTGTCGAAGGGCAGCGTACGAATCTACCGCCTGTCTCCTACGAGCTTTTTTGGCAAGAGAAAGACACCGGCGCCACTACGTATTGCTGTACCAAATTTTTTATAAAGTTAGGGATTTTAATTAAAGAACAGTGCTAGTGCTTTTCATAGGATGCATTGTTGCCGTTAGTTTTTCTTCGCTCCGATTGCGGTATTATAAATTCCTTCATATTCTTTTCCGTAATCGTTTTTCATTTCAATAATGCCTTTGAGAGAAATTCGGTCAGCACTTAGTTCAGTCTCATAAAGAAATCCGCCATTATTTAATCTCAGAGTGTCTGGGTTGTATAGCTTTTTTGGATTAAAAGAAAGACTATCGACCAAAATAACATTTGTATTTTTATTAATATTATAACCTGCAAATACAATTTCGCCACTCACTTTAGAGTTCAATTCGTAGGTATTCATGTAACTGGGAATATCTCTTATACTAATACTGTCAAAAACATATTTGTTATTTATATCCGCCACTATTTTTTTCAAGCTATCGTTTTCTGCGCGTAAATCTTCTAATTTTGCATTTGTATTTTCTTGCTGATTTATGTCGGTACAGCCTAGAATCAAAGAGGTCAGAAGTACAATTATTATCGCTTTGGTCATTTTTCTTAAATTAATGCCAACGGTTTTGTATATGGCTCGTAGCGTGTAAATTATGAAATTGTTTTCGGATTAAGCACGAGCCAGATTTTTAAATTTTACTATTTATCTTTTTTATTGGAAATCGTCAAATTTAAAAATTTGGCGACTTTCAAAATATGCCTTAACTTTGATTAATCAACTAATTAGCTATGAGCTACATACGTTGTTGTGGCTAGTTATTTTTACCAGTTATTTCTCTTCCAATTCTTTCGTATTCCATTTTTACGTTTTGGGGCATTCCTCTAGCTCCAATTGATTCTGGAATGTCAAATCCGTTTGGCCAAAAGTATCCTAAAACTCCAATAACTTTTTCATCACTTTTTGCTAATTCATAATAGTTTTGGGCAACAATATTCATTCGTGTCAACTCTATATTTCCAAAGTCTCCGTGTGCCCAATTTATGTAATGACTGTCTAGAATAACCATAATCTTTTGATTTGGGTTTGACAGCTTTGACTTTAATGTATTCCAATCTTGTTGAAATTGAACATTTGTATTAGGGTTTTCAACGAAATAGCGGTCAAATCCAATCCAATCAATAGTTTTTGGAACTTGTAAGTCATTCAAAGATGGATAAGCTTCAATTATCATTGTAGGTATGTTCGGAAATTCTGTTTGCAGTAGTTGAGCTACAGCATTTAATTCTGTGAAAGTTATTCCATTCCAAGTTGGTTCTTCACCTATGTAAAATGTTCCAACATAATTGTTATTTATAATAGATTGATTTATAGTTTTAAATTCATTCCATCTTTCCTGATAATCTGTCCTTAAATCATAATTTGATTCTGAAGGACTGTTATTGTCTATTAATTCAAAGAACAATTCATTTAGGTGTAAAATTGCTTTTAAATCCAAATCTGCAAAGGTTTGAGCCCTTTGAACAATATTGTCATTTGGATTCACAACTAAAATATCTGCTATGTTACTGAAGTTATGGATTTCATCAGCGTAATTGGTTTTGACTTCGGAATCGGTTGGATCATCCCAAAATGTGTCGACAATTGTAAATCCGAAATATTCGATATGTGCGTTTGTGTTTTCAAACGTACTCGATTCGTCATCTTTTTTACAACCAAATAGAATGCAGAAAATCAATATGTACGTTAAAATGCTTTTCATTCGTTTAATTAGCCACAACTCATTATATAATCTATTTTGTCATCCTTATCCCATTGATCAATTAGAATAACAATGGTTGTTTGTCGGTGTTATCCCGTAACAGGAATGTGCGGAGTACCTCAAATATATATAATTTTTTACGACAGCTAACCATAGTTCGTAGCTGTATCCCGAGCTTTAGGGTAGCGTTAAACGGCTAGGGCAACCACTTCTTATCAAAGTCCGGCCTGCGTTTTTCCAAAAAGGCATCACGGCCTTCCTTGGCCTCATCGGTCATATAGGCAAGGCGTGTGGC
>NZ_QRAO01000002.1:234495-491808 GCF_003353425.1 Marinirhabdus gelatinilytica | reverse complement strand
CTAGGCAACCACTTCTTATCAAAGTCCGGCCTGCGTTTTTCCAAAAAGGCATCACGGCCTTCCTTGGCCTCATCGGTCATATAGGCAAGGCGTGTGGCCTCTCCGGCGAAAACCTGCTGGCCTAGATATTTCCTCATTTAATTTTAAAGTTGGTATGAAATAATTTCTAAATAAAATTTCTCATTTTGAAAAATACCTAGTACTAGGTATTGATTTGATTTCCAATTTAATATAGGTTTGAAAAAACTTTATTTTATGATTAAATCGCTAATAGCAGTAGGCTTAATGATTATCTATACCTCAATAAATTGCACCATTTTGTCTCAAAATAAACCTTGTATAGAATTTGGGAATCCAGTTATTGGTTGTACTACCTTTTGTGATAGCAAAACTACAAATATAGAAGTGCCGTTCAATTCATCCTGTAAAGGCGGTGACATCAAGATTTATATCGAAAAAAAAGATCCAAATGGTAAATGGCAATATAAAAAAACGTTAACCATAAAAGGAGGTGTTGGTGTGGCAAAATATAAGTTGACCGGAGTTTTAGTAAACCAACACCACTCATTGAGATATTTGGCATATAGCGGCAAAATTAATCCCCACAAAGTACCAGACAGTATATTTCGTGTGCAAAATTTTTTAGCAAAAAGAAATTGTAAATGTTAAAAATCGATTAGATACAATCATGGTAGGAGTTCTTTTATCAAACATTAAAAAATCATTAAAGTGAACCCTTAAAAAATTTTAGAAAATGAGATGTTTTATAACTTTTATTGCTCTGTACACTTGTTTTACAATGTTTTCACAAAGCCCCCAGATATTTCATGAACCATTTAGGACATCTTCAGATATATATGGCTATACTACCACCAAAACCAAGCCTACGGGTTTTGGCACATTAGCGATTGAACAATTGGCCACTATTATTGAGGGTGTAAACGGTTACAGCGGAAGTGATTTACAGGAATTTGGAATCACATTTCCAATGCGATGTACAAACTGTTATTACTATGTGAGTGGTGAAGTGAGCATGAAAATACCCGACAATGACTTCAGAAGTAGAGCCAACTTCTCTCAAGGAGGAAGCGTTAACCTAAATAGTGGTCTCAACAGATCCATATCATGGAACGACCTTACCATTAAAAGACATAATGAAGCATTGACCAAATATAGACAGGGAAATTATTGGGAAAATACTGGAAGAGTAGAATCTATAAAAATTTCAGAAGTGAAAGGAGCAGACTTTGGACTTATTACAAGAGCTATTGAAAAGTTTGAAAAGAAAAAATTGAACAGGAGCAAATATCTCTATCATTTGAAAAAAGCAAACTATAGTGGCAACCCTTCCTATCAGGAACGTTTAAGCTTTGCAATGGAAGCAAGAACCTTTGCGCAGTCAGTTAGCGAAATTAGTGAGATTGAAAGTTTGATAACCAAATTAAAAGGAAAATTAAATTCTGAAAAAGAACAAAAAACTTCAACTGAAATATCACCTAATAATGGCACGACAAAGGAAACATTTAAGATAGAATCGAACTCGGATGAAGATAACAAGCGTTACGAAAATTCAGGAAAACAACAGTTTTATGATTCTTATGCTAAAGGGATGAGGCAAGCTCAAGATATGAGGGATGAAGCTAATGCTATTGTACCAAGATATAGATTTGAATTAGAATATAAAAAAGATATGCTTAAAAGAGCCAACGAACTTGAAAAACGATTAGTAAAGCCAGCAACATTCGTACTTACTGGCTCAGATGAAAATGCCAATGTGCCTTCATACACTAATTTAAATTCCAATTCTGGGACTAAAACAAATAATAAAACTGCAGCAGTATTAAATTATGCAGCAAATGCACTAAGTACTATAGGCAGTCAAATAGAAAAATCTAGAATAGAAAATGAAAGGATAAGAAAAAGCAACGTAGCAAGTGAAAAAAGAAGACATAATCAAGCTATAAAAAGGCTTAATTATCATGTAAATAAAATGGCCGAAATATTTGAGAAATACAACACATCACTAATGGGTTATGATGAGTTCAAAAATGGTTTACGTATGTATGAGAATGGTATAAAGGAATATGAAGAGTTTAAAATACTGTATTATGAGAATAAAAAAATTAGCACAAAACCAGTAAGACAAAAGCTAAGGGACTATGAAAATTATAGCTTTTTAAAGGAATTGGGGAAAATCACAAATAAGAATGAGGCCAATAAGTTTATCTACAATAATCCCAAAAATTTTGAAATACTTTCAGAACAAAGTAAAAAAGATGTTATTAATTATTTGAAAGATTCCCTTAAAGGCTTTAACCAAGATTACTTAACTCAGCTTGGAAAGGTCCAAAGTAACGACGCATTATTCATAGCATTATTAAATGCTGGAATGGAGGCAAACAAAAAAGCTTTTATTAATAAAATCAAAAACTCAAAAAAAATTCAAAATTACCTATATAATTATTATAAAGGCCCTAGAGTCATACTAGTAGACAAATCTATAACAGATGCCGCTCTGGCTTTAGATATTAAGACATTTAAATACGGATATTGGGATATAAAGAATAATTCATGGAGAATACCTGCAAAATACTTAACCGCTAAACCATTTATAAACAACGAGGCTGTTGTTGCGGAAGTAAAAGAGGGGTTAGATTACCAATATAAGACCATCTCTTTGGATGGAAAGATCAGTGGAAATGCTGGAGATGATATTTTGATCCTTGGGGAATTTTCTGAAGGATTTGCAGTAGCAATAAAAAAGAATGGCAGATTAAAAGGATATGTGGACCAATCATTTAATTGGGTGATAAAACCTAAATATGTAAAAGCTGGAAAAGTAAAATTTGGCAAAGCAACTATTAAGACACTCTCTGGAAAAGAGAAGGTAATCAAAGTTAAAACACATTAAAAAATAAATATGGGATACTTAAAAGTTATTTTTTCGAGCATTTTAATTGGTATAACTTCGACTAATAATGCTTTTGCGCAATTCGGAGAGTTTGGCGAATTTGAAATTGGTATTGCCAGCTTAGAATATCACTATTATATTTCAGATCAGATTCAAGGAGAAAATATAGGTCAAGCATCAAGTGCTGTTTCGGGAATTTATGCCAATTATAATAGATACTTTCCATTGGATCTTAATTTCTACTTTTTTGCTGGAATTGGATATGGATACAACCCGTATTCTTGGGAGGACATAGGGCCAGGTATCCCGGACTATATCGTTGAAAACCAAAAACACTTTGCATCAATCCCCATTGGTATAACATTTATGTTTGCTGAGCTAGGGTCGGGGAAACGTGAGGATGAAATTTTAACATCATACCAAACAAGATTGAAATATAATTTCGGAGCAGATTTAAGAATAAGACTAAATACCCTTCTAGCCTTAGGCAAAAATAGCACAACATTTTTCAATGAAGAGGAAGTTAATCCTGATTCATTTTCAAGACTAATGGCGCAAAATGTTGCATTAGCTGATAATTTTAACGGATTAGTATTTATTCCTGATGCAACAGTATCATTAACTATTGATTGGTTTACTTTACGAGCGGGTATTACTATACCTTTTATAAATCATTTTTTCAAGACAGAGACTATTCAATATACGTATGAACTTGAAAATGGAACACAACAAGATGCAACTATAGAATTCTCACAAGAATTTGAAAATTTTGCAACAAGGAAAATTGGGTTAGTTATGGCATTTGGTTTTGATCTTAACTCAATGTAGCTTTAAAATCCGATTGATAAAACTAGATAAATATTCATTGATATCAATATAATTTTCAACCTGAGGTATATGTTTTGCTCGCCTTAAATATAAAGGGTTATCGGTCACGAGCTTTGGGATTTTAAGTCGTTCAACATATTCAAAATTTACCAATTCGTCTTTATTTCCAAAAAACAAAGACACGGACAATTTTGAATTTTTCAAAATTTTTACTTCATCTTTCATCTGTCCTTCCTGGATAGATTGCAACAAACTTTCCCTAAAATAAGGATCGGTATTATTAATCTGTTGTATTACAAAATTTTTGGGCTCTTTACCCGTTAAGGATGTCGCAAAAAGCTCTATTTCACTTTCGCTCAACTCTTTTTTGAACAGTAACGGAATTGCAGGGTGCGGCATAAAGGCTTCTTCAATATTCAAGGGTAATTGTAAGGGCGGTGTGCCAATTAAAAAAATACTAGAACAGTTTTTCAGTTTTGGGAGGGCCTGAATGGCCATGTGTCCGCCCAGGGAGTGCCCCGCCAGAGTATAGTCTTTAAGTTTCAATAGGTCACAAAAAGCCACAAGATCTTCTACGATCTGGTGCACCGAATATGCTTCCAACCATTGCGAATCACCATGTCCGGGCAAGTCCAACGCCAGCATTCTAACTGCTTTTAGCTGCTGGCTTTCCAATTGTTTTGTAAAAATGGCTTTAGAGAGGGAATTGCCGTGGATAAAAAGAATTGTTTTTTCACTAGATGGATTAACCTCTAGATAGCTTATGCGATGATTGTTTATAATACAATTTTTTAGCTCCATTTTTTATTGAAAAATTTTTACAACACCCCTATTTTATGGCAAAATGTAAGCAGGTCTGCTGTATTGCAGCACTGTGCTTTTTGCAAAATATTCTTTCGGTGTGTGGTTACGGTATGCGGACTTATAAACAATCTTTTGGCTATTTCATTTGAAGTTATGTTTGTTGCCAGTAATTTAATTATCTCAAGCTCCCTCACCGTAAATAACGATGAGAATTCTGCATATACACGTTCTTTAAGTTTGTCTTGATCAACTTTAGGAGTGATAAAATCCCATTGAACAATTTCAGTATCATCAAAAAAAGATATGTCCGTTAGTAATGAAATGTTAGATCTGAATTTTCCTTCGGGAGTTCTGGAATAAAAAGAAGATTGTCGCAACAGTTTTATGTAAGTACCATCTTTCTTTCGGAATCTATAGGTAATGTTAAGGGAGGTATCCTGCATTGACATTTTTTTATTATCAACCAGATGGTTCACAATTGCTTGTGTAGCCCTACGTACAATTTGAATATCATTGGGGTGCGCTATTTCCAATATCTTCTCCATAGTGAATTCTTCTTCAGTATAGCCAAGAATTTTATCCACGTTTCGTTGATACACCACACAACCCGATTGCCAATCGATTACATATAAGCACTGTGTTACATTTAAGGGAAAATTTTTAACTTTAGTAAAATCAAGAGTTTCTATTTTAGAACTGCCAAAAGTTCTCTGAATGTCTTCAACAAATTCTTTACTGGATTTAAACATAAATTTTGAGGTTAATACGCTCAAAATGCAAAAAAAATGTTAAAACAACAACTCGAAATATACTATAGATTAAAAAATTAAATATAATTAATTGAATTTCAGCACACAAACGCCTCAAAAATAATTTACGGCAACCACTTCTTATCAAAGTCCGGCCTGCGTTTTTCCAAAAAGGCATCACGGCCTTCCTTGGCCTCATCGGTCATATAGGCAAGGCGTGTGGCCTCTCCGGCGAAAACCTGCTGGCCTACCATACCATCATCGGTTAAGTTCATAGCAAATTTCAGCATTTTTATACTCGTTGGAGATTTTGCCAGGATTTCCTGTGCCCAGTCAAACGCGGTCTGTTCCAGTTCTTCGTGCGGTACCACGGCATTCACCATCCCCATCTCAAAGGCTTCTTGGGCGGAGTAGTTTCTTCCCAGAAAAAAGATTTCCCGGGCTTTTTTCTGTCCCACCATTTTGGCGAGGTAGGCGCTTCCGTAGCCACCGTCAAAGCTGGTCACATCGGCATCGGTCTGTTTAAAAATGGCGTGTTCCTTGCTCGCTAGGGTCATATCGCAAACCACGTGCAAACTATGCCCCCCTCCTACGGCCCAGCCTGGTACTACGCATATAACAGCCTTGGGCATAAAACGGATTAGTCGCTGTGCGTCCAAAATATTCAATCTATGGTACCCATCGTCCCCCACGTAGCCCTGGTGGCCACGGGCCTTTTGATCTCCCCCACTACAAAAGCTCCATACACCGTCTTTGGTGCTGGGACCTTCGGCAGATAACAATACTACCCCAATGCTTGTATCCTCTTGGGCATCGTGCAGGGCATCCAATAATTCTGATGTAGTCTGCGGCCTAAACGCATTGCGCACATTGGGACGGTTAAAAGCAATCCGCGCCACGTTGTGTGACTTTTTGTAGGTGATATCGGTATATTCTTTAGCGGTTTTCCAGTTGGGTTGTAGCATAATTGTTATTTTTACGGTAAAGATAGAAGAAAATGAAATCGAAGCCGAAAGCGAAATCGAAAAAAAGCTTGGATCCATTTAAATTAAAAGAATGTTTATGAAAAAGTCGCTTGTTTTTTTAATGCTGTGTATTGCAGTAACAGTTTCAGCCCAAGAACCTTACCAGTTCACCACGCAAATAGACCTGGAGGCCACACCCGTGATCTCGCAGGGACGAACGGGAACATGCTGGAGTTTCAGCAGTACTTCTTTTTTGGAGTCTGAGATCATTCGGCTTACCGGAAAACAGGTAGATCTTTCCGAAATGTACACAGTTAGAAATACCTACCCAAAAAAGTTGGAAAACTTTGTAATGAGACAGGGAAAAGCACAGTTTAGCGAGGGAGGTTTGGCACACGATGTAATGAACTCGGTACAACACTACGGCTTGGTCCCACAAGAAGCCTACCTGGGACTCACCGATGCCGAAAAATCGCACAACCATGCAGAGCTGGTTGCCGTACTAAAAGCAATGGCCGAAACCTATATAGACAACCCAGCCCGTAAACTGAGCAAAAACTGGAAACCCGCTACCGAGGCTGTGCTGGATATTTACCTAGGGGAGCAGGTTTCAAATTTCAGTTATGAGGGAAAAACGTACACCCCAGAGAGTTTCAGGGATGCCATGAAAATTGTGCCGGAGGATTATGTGACCATTACCTCCTTTACCCACGCCCCATTTTATTCAGAATTTATTTTGAACATTCCGGACAACTGGAGCTATGGAAGTTTTTACAATGTTCCCTTGGACGAAATGATGAACAGCATTGACAATGCGCTTCAAAATGGCTTTACCGTAGAGCTCGACTGCGACGTGAGCGAGCGTACCTTTAGCAGTAAGGACGGGGTTGCTGTTATCCCGAAAAATCCCGACAATACTATAAAAGCACTACAAGGCGTGTATCCTGAAATGGACATAACCCAAACCTTTCGCCAGGACGAGTTTGAAAACTTTACCACGACCGATGATCATTTAATGCACATTACCGGCACCCTTACCGACCAAAATGGAACCAAGTATTACAAAGTAAAGAACAGTTGGGGTACAGACGAAGCTAGGAACGCCAACGGTGGTTATGTATATTTCAGCGAAGCCTATATGCGCCTTAAGGCCATAAGCATTACCGTACACAAAGATGCGGTGCCTAAAACAACAGCCAAGAAATTGAGCCTATAATTGGTTCGGTTTTTGTACAATTCGAGTTATGAAAAAAATACTTGCCATCCTATTGCTGTGTTCCCTACAAAGTTGGGGGCAAAATGATTTTGAGAGTAGGTATTTTACCATGACCGCAACTATTGAATCAGAAATGCCCACCCCTGCACTTTCGGCATTTATGAAAAAGGTACAGACCAGTATCTATAAAAAATCGTTGTTTTCAGATTTTACCAACCAGCACGTTACAGCACAGAATTTCTGGCAACCCGTGGATATGGCCTCTTCGACTTCTGAAAGAACAAGAACGAGCTCTAAGGTGTCCATGGAGCGCTTACAGGCAGGTTTTGGCAGAAAACCGCTATATGGCTACCAAACCGATGGCAAGACCCGCGTTAGGAATGAGGTATATAGGGACCAAGTATACTACGCTCCTATCTATGACCCATACAGGCCATTTTACCGAAATCGAAATTATTCGCCATACAACGTTCCTACTGCAAGGCGCACCACCACCATCATTACCATTGGTGGCGACAACTAGTTACACCATTCCAAACTATTAAAATGTCCAACAGTTTTGATACTATACACAGCAGCAAAAACAATTTACAGGTACTCTACGAAGACAACCATTTGCTGGTTGTAAACAAAAGACCGGGCGATATTGTACAGGGTGACAAAACGGGCGACAAACCCCTATCTGAAGTTTCCAAAAGTTACATTGCCGAAAAGTACAACAAGCCGGGAGCGGTGTATCTGGGTGTTGTACACAGGTTGGACAGACCTACGAGTGGTGTGGTGGCTTTTGCACGAACCTCTAAAGCACTCTCGCGGATGAACAAACTTTTTGCCGGACGGGAAACAAAAAAAACCTATTGGGCCGTGGTGAAGAACCCACCCCCAAAAACCAGTGACACGCTGGTCCATTTTTTAAAACGGAACCCAAAACAAAACAAATCGTACGCTCATAGCAAAGAAGTACCTGGGAGCAAAAAAGCAATACTCAACTACACGGTTGTTAAGGAGCTGAACAACTACTTTCTTCTTGAAATAGAACTGGAAACAGGCCGTCACCACCAGATACGGTCACAACTGGCAGCCATAGGTTGTCCTATAAAAGGTGATTTAAAATATGGTTTTGATCGTAGTAACAAAGACGGTAGCATTCACCTGCATGCAAGAACATTGAGCTTTGTGCACCCTGTAAAAAAAGAGGGACTCAGTATCACTGCCCCGCCTCCAGAGGATGCTATTTGGGGTGCTTGCTTGTAAAAATCAATTCTTATCCATTAAGCACTAAACATTCCATCAAACCTCAACCAATCCATTTTTAATCGCAAACAGCACAAGCCCTACCCTATTCTTTATGTTATAACGCTGGAAGACTTCCTGCCTGTAACCGTCTATGGTCTTGGGGCTCAGGTTCATTTCTTCAGCAATTTGTTTGTAGGTACGCTCTGTGGCGGCCAGCTTTATAAATTGGATCTCTTTGTCCCGCAGGCCCAGTCCCTCAGCATCAAATTTTTTATGGAATGCCTGTACAAGCGTAGTTGCAACAAGGTCTGAATGGTAATAGCCGTTATTCATTATCTCCTCAATAGCAAACTGTAGGGTTTCTGGCGGTGTGTCCTTGAGCAGATAGCCTTTTGCGCCGTTGTGTATCATTTTAAGAATGGCGCTTTCATCGTCTTCCATAGAAAGTGCCAAGACTTTTATGGAGGGTTGGTTCTTTTTTATCCATTGTGCGGTTTCGTACCCATCCATTACCGGCATATTTATGTCCAAGAGTACAATATCCGGGTTTGCTGGAGTTGTCTTCAATTTTTGCTGGAACTCCTTTCCGTTTTTTGAAATGTGCAAGACTTCACAATTCCCAAAGGAAGTTAACAACTTCTCCAGGGATGAGGCCAAGAGGGTATGGTCGTCTACTATGGCTATTTTATACATGGTTTTTCACTTGCTTTTTGTATGGATAGGTTAGTTTAAAAATGGTTCCTTCGCCAAGTTGGGACGAAAGCTGGAATGAAGCCCCAATGAGTGCCGCCCTGCTTTTCATGGTTTCCATGCCAGAGTTGCTTGGGGTGGTCTCGGTACAGAATCCCACACCATTGTCCTCCAGTTTTATGAATAGCTCGGTTTCAGCATAGTGCAACACAACAGTGAGCTTTTCGGCTTTTGAATGTTTTATCACATTGGAAAAAAACTCTTGCACCATCCTAAAGATAATAATTTCATCGGATCCCTCTAGCTGCCTTTCGGCACCCTTCAACGTAAAGACCCCCTCCAGAAATTTAAGTCTGTTGAAACGTTCCAGCTCTATCTGTATGGTAGCGGCCAGCCCGTTCTTTAAGACCACATCGTTGTTAAGGGTCTTGGAGAGCGAACGTATTTCCTGGATGGCCTGTGTGAGCACGTCCTTGGCTTCCTCCACTTGAGGATTGGTCTCCCCACCATTTTTTACCATATTCAGGTTTATCTTGGCAACGGAGAGCAGTTGCCCAACGTTGTCATGTAGCTCCCAGCCTATATTCTTCAGTGTATGCTCCTTTATTTCAATTTGTGTCTTGGCGAGTTCCTGTTCAAATTTTTGTTTTGCTTCCAGTTGTTTTAAGATTAGCATATTCTTCCGTTTCAGGAACAGCAATACAAACACTATCGCAAAAGCGCAGATAAACAGCACGATTACAATAAAATATAACAATAAGATCAATTCCTCTTTCTGGAGCATACTAAAAAGGCTATGGTATAGGTTAGGTACAGCAAGATATTTAAAATGAAGATTACCTGTGCCCTAAAGGCCACAAATAATTCATTCCCGGTGGTGGTATTAAAGTAATTGGACAGAAAGTCCAAAGGGGAAAAACAGAGCGTATGCACCAAAATCGCTACTGAAAAATAAATCCGGAGATTATACCGAATGTTCAGAATTTCCTGAGAAGACAGTAGCGAATAATAGTACAGTAATATAGAAAGCAAAATAAGTAAACTCCCAAAAATAATGAGCACTCTTGGGGTTACATTGAAAAAATCGCTCCTGAAAAAGTCAACGGTGGTTGCCGCTATAAATACCACAGTACTGTAAATAAGCACTTTTCGAAGCTTTGGGTTCATTATTTTGATTCCAAAAAACCAAATCAAGAACAAGGTGCTCAACAAAAGGTATATATTGTAAAACCAGTAATTCCTCCGGAAGACGGTACCCTCTATAAATGGCAAGAACCCATAGTCCGAAAAATAAGCAAAGCCGGCATAACTCCCGAAAACTTCCGCAAAAAAAGTAACCCAAAGAAATACCACAAAGTATTTCACACTTTTGGTAGCATTAACATTCTTTAGGTAATAAATACCTGATAAAGCGGCAACCAGCTCTAATATCCAAATTGGAATAATGTTGAGCAAGAAATCGGAAAACTCCATTATTCGTATTTATTGGGAGGCCATCCTGTGCCGCTTCTATCCATAGGGTCTATGTTATAGTTATTGTCCGAGTCGGCATCTGGTCCCATAGTCGGTGCCAAAAAAACAGTCGCTTTTTTCGATTTTGCGTTATCGTATGCTGCAAAGTAAATACGCACACCAGGATTGTCGATGCCTTGCTTGGTAGATTCTTCCCGTACATATTGGACAAATTCCTCTAAATCGCTCAAACTGTACGTAAAGTCTGACGCGTCCTCTGCACCCTCTGCGGCCTCTATTTCCTTGGCCCTGGTGTCCAACCAGCGTTTTTGTAGTGTTTTTGCTTCGCTAACTGAAATACATTTACTTGGTTTCCCCATAATTGAAATTGGTTTTTGATTAGTAGTGCTTGAAAGTAATCAAAAAAAGTATGCCATAAAAATTATTAAAGTTTAAAAATGAAGCAGCATCCGTATTATTAAAGGCTATGTTTTTTTAGATGTTTAGTTCCATCGGTGGACTGTAAAAAGGCTTACATCTGAAATGTAAAAGGTGAACTATTTTAAAGTTCACGAAAAAAGAAAAAATCCTTTACCATTGAAATTAATCAAATAAAAGCGAGAACGTTACAGTAAAAAACCTCTGGATGGTAAAAATAAAGGACACATTTTTTTTAAAAAAAATAAGTAAATTAAATGTTTAAGTAAATAAATATTAAATACTGAAAACAAACAAGTTACATAAATACAAAATCAATTTTTAGACAGCTCTAAAAACGTTATTTTTCAGTAAGCAATCATTTTTTGTTATGAATATTAACGAGAAGATTCACTGGTTTGGTAACATATATTATACTACTTATCAGCATAGCATATCACAGATGCGATCAAGTCAAAAAAAGCTTTGTAACGCTAAAATAGACTTGATGGTCTTTCAGGTCTTTTCCTTTTGAATTTTAGTGGCTTCTTGAAAAGAGCAGGGTGCATTAACTACCGTTCCACATCAATTTTTTCCTGTCGACCCCCAAAAATAGGTTTTAAAATATGAGCCCATCACCCCTTTTAAAATAGGAAAAACCCTATTGCCCAAACGGTTAGCTATTTGTACTTTAGTACATTACTAATCAGCTTTTTATGGCAACAACCAAAAAACCTTCCTTCTTCGAACGTTTTATAAACGGCACCAACCATTTTTTCAGATCGTTCAAGAATTTTTTCAGGTCGTCGTTCCTCAGTCTTGTAATCATTATTATCATTTTGCTATTGCTCACCCAAATGAGCCAAGCCTTTACTATGATGGTAGATTTAATGGAGAGCAGTAAACTTTCTCTGTTTCTTTCTATCTTCTTTATCAACGGGCTGGCGCTGGTATTATCCCACTATCCTATTTATACATATTACGCCGCAGATCTCAACAATAGTGGGGATTACACCCAGTGGCACAAAAAAACACCCCTCAAGATCTGGCCCTTTAAAAAGTTCATCATCTATGTTTTTACCACCAATCCAGATACGGGTTATGTTCCTGACAATTGGGCCAATTATTTACGTTATTTCATTGGTATTTTAATACACGGCGTGTGGATACATTTTATCATAGCCAGCTTTATGCCCAACATTATTTATGAAGATTTCCCTATAACCATCGTAAAGATTGTTTCCTATATAGTGCTGCTTATACCGTTTATTCTCTACATACGCTTAAAGCGGAAATTCACTAAGCTTCAAAAAACGGTTACCAAAAAAGGGCATCCTCTCAAGGATTTTAAACTGAAACAGCGCAAGATAGCCTACAAAAAATTACTCCGGAGGCTTGGTGTATATTATATTCTTGTCGCGTTTCTGTGTTTAGTCTTGCTGGGATTGTTGTTATCGCCCATTGGAAATTTTAGTCCGGGGGGCTTTGTGCTGTTGTTGTTGGCCAATTATGTCTTAATGTTCAATTATGTCTTTTTCAGGTTATTGCGAACCAAGATCACCGATGTCGAAAAGGCACTCTCTGGAAAGAACGGTTTGAAACCATTTCAGAAAATAATAGGTTGGTTGCGCCCGCTTCAAGTTTCAGAAAATTATTTATTGCTATATAATTTCAATTTTTTGGTTGCTATCGCCATTATAGTTTGGTCCACAATAGCCAGTATTACCGGGGGCAATCTACTTAATGGCATCCCTATTTTATTAGCTTTTTTCTATTTCTATTATTTCATTATAGCGAGTTTGGGCAAGTACTTTTTTGTCACCAAAAAACTGGACCTCTTCAAGACCAGACGCTACCGAACGCTCTTCATCACAGGTGCTGTTTTGGTAGTACTCTTGGTAATTTCAAATTGCGCTCCCATTGAAGTGACCACTCATGAACTGGATCTTGTGGAGAACACAAAATCTGAAATCACAGAGAGGACGTTTATAGACACCCTTCAGCAAAAGAAAGACAATACCCTTTTCTTTGTGGCCTCGCACGGCGGTGGGCTCAAGGCAAATGTTTGGACGCTCAATGTACTCAACAAGATGCAGGAAGAGACCCAAGGGAAGTTATTGAACCAAACCATTGCATTCTCCGGAGCTTCGGGAGGATCGTTGGGGTTAGCGCTCTACACGGGACTCTTCAAGGAGCACGGGACCGATTTCAAAACCATTAAAACGAAGATCGACGACCTGGCCGATGAGAACTACACCTCGCTGGACCTTACCCTCACCTTTGGTCTGGACACCTATCGTAAACTGTGGCCCTTCAGCAACCGTATTGGACTTAGAGACCGTCCCTACTACGCCATGCGCAAATACCAAAACAAAATTGAAAAGCAAGGAAGCGATCAACTCTCCCAAGTTTCATTTAGGGACTATTGGAAAAACGCATTCAACAAAGAAGGGTCTTTCCGTCGCTTATAATGAACACAGCAGGAACTTCAGGAAACCGTGGGATTCTCTGGTCAGTAAAACAGCAGAAATTCGAGGATATTTTCCCGTATGCCACAAACCTGGCCGATCTTTCTGGCAATAAGACCATCCCCTTCTATCAGGCAGTTTCAACCACCAACAGATTTCCGGTCTTTAGCCCTGCGGCAAAAATCAAGGGATACGGTCATTTTATAGATGCAGGAGCTATTGACAATAGTGGCCTGCTGGGTTGTTTAGACTTGCACAACTACCTCATACGGGACGAAAAGGTGCTGGGCGACAAACAGATTGCCTATATCGAGATCATTAACAGCAAGAGCCTTTACGTGGCCCATCTCGTTACTGAATTTAAGGAAAAGCACGACATCCCACATATTGATGCCAATGAAACCGAAACCGATAACCTTGTGGCAGACCTTAAAACAGGGCTGAACCTGGACAAGATCCCGAACTATTTGAGCCACTACTTGAAAAATTGGGAAGCCAACAGTGATGGAAATATTAAATATTTCAAAATAATGATGCCTCATAAGGTAACCCTGGGCGATATTGAAGGATACTTTAACGGTACCATCCTGGACCCTACCATTGTTAACGACCTGGAATGGTTCCTTGCCCAAAAGAACAAGGAAATTCTGGACATTACCGAGAAACCTGACAAAACCTTCTTCG
Organism: Marinirhabdus gelatinilytica; assembly: GCF_003353425.1. Taxonomy (GTDB): domain Bacteria; phylum Bacteroidota; class Bacteroidia; order Flavobacteriales; family Flavobacteriaceae; genus Marinirhabdus; species Marinirhabdus gelatinilytica. The sequence goes on along the minus strand of NZ_QRAO01000002.1, from coordinate 477,388 downwards.
AGCCGTGGCAATTTTATGAACCAACGCTTTCGCGCCACCTTAGCAGGAGTAGCCTGAATTACTTCGATGCTATTTTGGAACATCCCTATTTGAAAAAGCAATTTGCCGAGATAGAGCAGATCATAAACACCAAAAAAATAACCGATGAAAACCTTACGTTACAGATCGAATAATGCCAAAATTTAAATTCTAGCTCAAACTGATGTAAAGGATATAGCCTCACCCCCACGCTTTTGTGCCAGTATATTGATGCTTTCCTCTGTTAGCTGCAACACACGGCCATAACCGCCCGTTACCTGTGCATCCCGCATCAACACAACCAGTTTGCCCGATGGTGTGAGCTGTACGGTCCCAGGTTGTACGGGAGCCGTAAGTATTTCTTTTGCTGAAATATCCACTTCGGTTTCCAGCACGTATGCCATCCTATTGCTCTGTGCTGATATTTTAAAAGTTGTGTCAAAAAGTAGTTCCCTTACATTGGTCTTAAGAGTTGGAAATTCAGGGCCGGGGAATACTTTTAATGTGCTATTGGACAAGATCTTTGGTGCATATGGAACATCTGTTGAAGCACGCTTTATTTCTAAAGGTTTGGCTATGGGCAATACATCTCCTTTCAAAAGGACTGAATTTTCAGTAATCGTACTGTAAAAACTTCGGCTCCCCAATACTTTTTCTGTATGGAATCCCCCAGCAACAGCTGCGTAGCAGCGCATTCCCGTTGTAGCTCTTCCTATAGACAACACATCATTTTTTTGTACTGGAATAGGTTTTTCCTGTGCTATCCCAATATCGTTCAGCATTGGTTGAAAAGGAGCACCCGTGATACAAATTTCAGTGTCTTGCTGAAATTGTAAGATGGGTCCCAATAGCGTACATTCCAGCACCGCTTGTTTCGCCTCGTTACCCAAAATTGAATTTGCCAGCATTGCAGAATGTGCATCCATCGATCCAGAGACTGGGACACCCATAGTTCGGTATCCGAACCTACCCAAGTCCTGAACGGAAGTGTATAATCCAGCTTTTAGCACAGTGATCATATTGTTTCTGTTTTTAGCGGGTAGGTTCCCGAGGCTACAGCAATTGAAATGAGTTCGAATTCCCTTGTTGAAATAGACTGGAACTTTAGTTTGTCCCCAGCCCGCAACAATGATGGTGGCTGCTTTTCAACCGAAAAAAACTCCAAGGGCGAACGGCCAATAATGTTCCAACCCCCTGGAGAACCTGTGGGATACACGCCCGTTTGGCTTCCTCCTATTCCCACACTGCCCCGCGCTACTTTTTCTCGTGGGGTGGCCAAACGTGGGGTGTGCAATTTTTCGGGCAGCCCCCTTAGATATGGAAACCCAGGGAGAAATCCAATAAAGGAAACACCATACAAAGGTGCCGTGTGCCACTGGATCACTTTCTCTTTTGGAATATTGTGGTATTTTGCCACCGTTGCAATGTCTGGGGCAAATTGTTCTCCATAACATACGGGAACTGTGACAATCCTTGCTGAAAAGCTGGTTTCAGCTATCTTAAATCGGTGTAAAAAGTCTTCGAGATTTTTGATGAAATTGGCAGTATTTGTTTCCGTTCTTAAATAGATGGCCAGTTCATTATAGGTGGGTGTTACCTCAATGGTTTCAGTGGCAAAACGTTCAATGAGTGCTGTAGCAATTATTTGTATGCGCTCTTCAATTTCAGAAACGCCAGAAGGCTCCCACCGCAAGAGTACCGTTTTTTCAGAAAGTTGGAAAATGGAGGGAAGTTTCATGAACTCAATTCAAAATTTTCGATTTTCATTCGGGAGCGGATATACCGCAATATTTCAATGGAATTGGGATGATCTCCATGGATACAAAAGGTGTTGGCAATGATAGGGATTTCAACACCCGTGATCGTTTCCACTTTTTGGGACAGTACCATTTTCTTTAACTGTTCCCACGCTAGTTGCTTGTGGTGTATCACAGCATTTTCAAGAGAGCGGGAAACCAAGGAACCATCGGTATTATAGCTTCTGTCGATAAACGCCTCAAAGGCCAGGGGCAATAGATTCTCAGCTTTACGGTGCAATACCGAATCGTGCTGCACGTACAAAACAGGTCGCACCTTGGTCGCCACGATGGCCTCCACAACGGCATCTGCGGTAGGTGCATCCTTGGCAGCGTAGTTATAGAGAGCGCCGTGCAGTTTTATGTGATTAAGGGTGGCCTCTTCGGTCTCAACTACGGCGTAAAAGGATAGCAATTGGTTAAAGATGCTTTCGGAAAGTTCGCTTTTGGTCATGGTGAGCAATTTTCGACCAAAATTATCTCTATCCGGAAACGACGGATGCGCCCCAATCTTTACCTTGTGTGCCCTAGCCAACTGGATGGTATTGCGCATAGAAACTTCGTCCCCGGCGTGGCCCCCACAGGCAATATTGCAGGATGACAGCAAGGGAATGAGCTGGACATCGTTCCCTGTGCCCTCACCTACATCTGCGTTTATGTCGATTATTTTTTTCAAAAGAAAACTTTATAAAGACTACGCAACCCTAAAATAAGTGTTGCGAGCACGATTAACAGCCCCACGATGGTTTGAAAGGTAGTATTCCTAACATCCCCCAAAACCGATTTTTTGTTCACCACCCACAACAAAAACCCAGCGATGATAGGCAATAACAAGCCATTGGCCACTTGTGCAAATTGAATGATCTCTATGGAACTGAAACCTATGGAAGAAAACACCACGCCCAATCCCAAAATACCTATCCAGACCACCCGAAAACGAGCCGATTTCAAATCTTTTTTCCAGCCAAAACAATCCCTAGCTACATAAGCTGCCGCCAGTGGTGCTGTAATGGCCGAAGTAATGCCCGCAGCAAACAATCCCAAGCTCAATACGTATTTTGAGACTTCGCCGTACAAGGGTTCCAAACCCTTAGCGAGATCTGCAGCATTGGCAATGTTCTGTTGCTCAATACCCGCTGCACAAATTATAATGGCCATAGAGACCAAACCACCCAAAACAATAGAAATATACAAGTCCTTTCTGGCAGCTGGCAATTGCTGTGCCCCAGACCATTTTTCCTGTACCAAGGAGGCATGCAGAAAGAGATTATAGGGCACCACGGTAGTTCCTACGAGTGCAATGATCGTTAATAAACTATCCGAAGGGAATTTTGGTAAAAAGACACCTTTTAGCACATTGACCCATTCCGGATTTGTTAATATGGCCGCTACTACAAATGAAATGCTCATTAAGAGTACCAAGGCGACCAGGCTACGTTCAATCACTTTATAATTACCAATAAAGAGCAAGGTGAACGCAATAACACCTATGAGCAGGCTCAAGTAGTTAAACTGGAAACCAACTAACGTTACAAAAGCTTCTTTAAAAATAGTCTGTAACCCAAGTACACCACCACTTATATTTCCAGCCTCGTAAGCAGCATTGCCCACGAGTATTGCCGAGACAATCAATAAGATTGCCGCCACACGAAGCCACGGGGTTTGTATCTGTTCCTTTACAGTGGCCGCCAGTCCTTTACCATAGACCAATCCCAAGCGGGCCGCCATTTCCTGCAATACAATGGTTGCTACGATGGACAGTCCCATGGCCCATAGCAGCTCAAAACCAAAGCTAACTCCTGCCAGTGTACATACGGTGACCGTACCAGGGCCAATAAAGGCAGCTGCCACCAACGTTCCAGGGCCTATGTTTTTCAATGGGTTTTTCATTATATTTTTAATAAATATAATTAGCTTACATCCGTTGTCTCCTCGAGTGAATTTTTAAAACGACCGCAAAAGGACGATTTAAAAATGTGTGACGAGAGGTTTACATTAGTAGTACGATTCTCCATACAATTTTAAATTTCGCGAATGGCTCAATGTAGAACCACTCGAAGTGACGAATTTTTCCTTATTTTTCTTCATACTGCGTTAGCGCATAAATCGCAAAACTTCCCAACCAATGACCGCCTTCATAGCTATCTCCCACTAAATTTGGGTAGGAATAGGCTACATGGGCATTGGCCACATTCTTTAAATGGTTAAATTCTGGATACTGGTTGGCCAGCCCGTACAGCACCCAGGCCCTACTGAAATTAAGCCCATCCAGATGGACTAATTTTCCATCGGTACGATCGCTTACCTTGCCGGGCTCCAATTGAAAATTACCATCGTTGAGGTTTGGCATAAACTCTTTTGCCCACGATAGAAATTCCTCTTGGGGCAACACGCGACGCATAATGTCTATTTCCTCAAGGCAGGGGGACAAGAAATCGTAGCCGCTGGGTTCCCAACCCAGAGGGCAATTGGTATCTGAACTGTAAAAATCCCTCGCTCTATTTTCGATTGTACTTTTTAAGATTTCATGGGCTACCGTTTCGGCATAATCGTACGCAAAAGTGAGCCCGAAGGCAGTGTTGGTATGCTCTCCCACACGAATGGGGTACACCAGTTTTGGGAGAAACTCGATGTAGCGTTCGGCAATCAAGTTGGTTAAGGGCTGCAGATTTCCTTCCAATTCCCGCGCCAATGGATCTTCCCAGGTATGCAGGGCTTCGGCCAATTTTAACAACCACGCCCAACCGTAGGTACGCTCGTAGGAGGTGTTCAATTTTTGCTGAAAGTACACTACCTCCTTTTCAATATTTTCCTTGGTGAGGTTCTGCTGAAGGATTTGGCGTACTTCTTCAGCTTTATCCAGTTCGGGGAATTCTTTTAAAAGCGTTACCATAGACCAATACCCGTGTACGGCACTGTGCCAATCGAAACACCCATAAAACGTGGGATGCAACTCCCTTGGGGGTTTTAGGTCGCTGTCTCCACCAATGACCTGCCCGAGTTTATTTGGGTATTCGGTGGTGACACAATGCAGGGGTAATTCGAGGAGTTTATTGGCTTCAGCAATCGTAAATACAGGGCTTGGCACCTCTTGTACTGCTAAAGGTTTCTCCTCTTCAACCCAAGTATTCTCTTCTTTTGTTTCAGTATTGTTACAACTTGGGATGGTAAGGATGAGGACAAACAATAACGCTAATTTTTTCACAATTGAATGGTTTTGGTTTCGGTTTTTAAAGGTATTGAATTCTTTTGAGAAGCTTCTAGATACACTTCGCTTTGTCGCTTCACCACGCCAAACCGAAGTACTTGATGGGACTTGGTTTGCGGGAATAAAAAAAGGGACACCGTGTTTTGGTGTCCCTTTGGGTTTAATCTTTTTTATTCTTAGCAAGTGAGATCCCTCGCTATGCTTCGGGATGACAAAGGATTTCAACTTACTAGCGTTTCGGGAGGAAAAGGGATGGTTATTGCATCACCTCTTCCAGTTCCACTTCTTCGCCTTCTTTGTTGAGCAGTTTTACTTCATCGAAGCCCATGTCCTTAAATTGGTTGAACTGTGTTGCCGCATCGCCCACTACCAAATAGGCCATTTTGGATTCGTCGAGATATTTATTGGCCAACTGTTTGTGTTGTTCCAAGGTCATATTCTTTATGATGTCCTCTTCACTTTCAATATAGTTGGGGTCCAGATCGTAACTGCTCATTTCCTGTAACATTCCCAAGAGTGAGAACTGTGTCTCGAAACGGCGGGCGTTACTCTTTATCATCGCATTTTTGGTAAATTCGAGGTCTTCTGGCGAAATACCTTCCTTATACTTGGCAATCTGGTCCTTAAAAATCTGTACACTCTCTCCAGTGGTGTTGGTGCGTACGCTGGAAGAAGCCGTAAACGTACCTGGGATCTTGCTGCCGCTAAAATTGGTTCGTGCACCGTAGGTGTATCCTTTTTCCTCACGCAACACAAGGTTTACATTTCCACTGAAAGAGCCACCTAATTTGTAGTTCATCACCTCTGCAGGGTAAAAATCGGTATCGGTTCGTGGCAGGGCGATGTACCCAATGTTGATTACGGATTGTTTTGCAGTGGGGATATCTACAAAATATAGGCTCGCCTTATCACGAGCATCGGCAATTGGGTATTCCGGAATGGTTACTTCCTTGGCTTCCCACTTTTCTTCTAAATCCTTTAAACTATTGAGGGCAGTAGCTTTATCGATCTTACCAACCACGTGGAAACGTGATATGGATGGTGAGAAGTTTTGATTGTAAAATTCTTTTAAATCTGCAATCGTGATGTCGTTGACCGACTCCTCAGAACCTATCGTAGGGTGACTGAAAATATGATCTTCCCCGTACAGTACTTTGTTGTATACATTTCTTGCCACTACATTAGGGTTGGCATCGCTTCGCTTTATCTGGTTGATGGTTGCCGTCTTGATGCGAGCAAATTCTTCTTCGTCCCAACGGGGTTGAAGGAGTATTTCTTCAACCAAATCCATTGTTTTATCGAAATTACGCGTTAAGGTATTCCCACGAATCACGATACTTTCACGAGTGGTATACATGTTTATGGAAGCGCCCAACAACTCGATTGCTTCCTCTAATTCTTCGGGGGTCTTGTTTGCGGTACCTTCCATCATGATATCGGTCATTAGGTTGGCAACCCCGTTTTTGTTCTTGTCGTCCAAGAGGTGGCCGCCTTCAATCACCAAGCTGAAATTTACGGTTGGGATTTCATTTTGTTCAATTCCGTAGACTTCCATTCCGTTAGCAAGTGCTGCGTTCCAGCTATCAGGAATATTCAGGCTTGGGCTCTCCCCTGCCTCGGGCTCTACGCTTCTATCGAATGCTGAAGGAGTTTTGGCAATCTCTACATCTTTATCTTCGACTACTGTTTCTACATTTTCCTTGATCTCTTCTTCTACCACTTGGGCTTTTTCTGAATTTTCAGCAATGAGTTCCACTTGGCCCTTGGGCACGAAACTGGTCAACACAAAGGGTTTTCCCTTGATATACTTGTTGTAAGCTGCCATTACCTCCTCCTTGGTCACACTCTTTATGTTCTCAATGTCCTTTTCAATATACCCAGGATCACCAGCAAAGGTATTATAACTTGCCAACTGGAAGGATTTGCTCAATACACTGCTTATGCCATTATAAAACTGGGTTTCAAGGCCTGCTTTTATGCGTTCTACGTCACGTTCTGTAACGCCTTCGGTTTCAAAAAGTGTGAAAGCTTCCTGTATGCCTTTTTCAACTTCGTCCAGATCCACACCGTCGTTTGCAGTGATTATAATATGGAATTCTCCTGCCAATTCCTGTGAATTGCTGTAAGCTGTGGTCCTGGAAGTAAGTTCTTTATCTTTTACCAAAACCTTGTACAAAGGTGCTTTTTTTCCACTGGATAAAATTTCAGCTAGAAAATCCAAGGCATACGCATCGTCTGTGTACTGTTGAACGGTGGGCCACACCATATGCAACTGTGGTGCTGTTGCAAAGTTATCTTCGTGGTACAGTCGTTTTGTTTCGTCTATAGTCACGGGGCGAGGCTCCATCTTAGCTACTTCTTGGCGTTTTTTAATTTCTCCGAAGTATTTCTCGATCATCTTTTTGGCATCGTCTTTTTCAAAATCCCCAGCCAATACCAAAGTGGCATTGTTGGGTCCATAGAAACGGTCGTAAAATTCGCGAACGTCGTCCACGGTAGCATTTTGCAAGTCTTCCAACTCGCCAATTACCTGCCAGTTATACGGGTGGTCTTCTGGGTAAATATTTTTGTCCAATACCCAGTTGGTGTGGCCATACGGGTTGTTGTCCACACGCTGGCGCTTTTCGTTCTGTACTACTTCCTGCTGGTTGGCAAAGGCAGATTCGGTTACGGTGTTGATAAAAAAGCCCATACGGTCGCTCTCCATCCACAATACTTTTTCCAGTGCGTTGGCAGGTACAATTTCGTAATATACGGTGCCGTCTTTCCATGTTCCCCCGTTCAAGGTACCACCGGCATCCTGGATTTTTTTGAAGAACTGGTCCTGTGGTACGTTTTCGGACTCTTGGAAAAGCATGTGCTCAAATAGATGGGCAAACCCTGTACGGCCTGCCTTTTCGCGGTTGGAGCCCACGCCGTATTGGATGGCTACGGAAACAATTGGGTCGCTCTTGTCCTGATGAAGAATTACGTCCAGACCATTCTCTAGTTCGTATTTTTCAAAATCTATTGAAAAGTTGGTGTCTTCGGTCGCTGCTGTTTCTTCTGCTTTTTTATCGCAAGAAACAAAGCTGAGGCTCATTGCAAAAAGTAATGCAAATGAGGCTTTGTACATGTTGTTGAATGTCATTGTTGTTTGATTGTATGTGATTGGAATCCAAAGATACAACCACCATAAACCCTAATTGTTAAAGTGGTGTTAAAAGCGGAATTGTCCTAACCTCCATATAAAGAAAGATATGGTAGCGACTTTACATAAATGTTGGGATTTCACCCACAAAAAAAGGCCCTCGAAATGAGGACCTTTGCTTTTTCAGCTTAATTTCAATATTAGTTGTTCTGCGTAACAGAAGACATGTTATTGTTTCCGTTTTGAGTTACCGTACTAATATGATTGTTACCGTTTTGTGCTACGGTACTCATGTTTCCGTCGCCCATTTGGTTTACTGTACTCATGTGCGCATCTCCATTTTGGTCAACATCTGAACTATTGCTGTTACCGTTTTGAGTTACTGAACTGGTGTTCATATCACCTCCAAATTGGATAACATCGCTAACATTTAAGTTCCCTGTTTGAGAAACAGAAGAATCGTGGTCGTTTCCATTCTGCCTAACTTCACTTTCGTTTTCGTTTCCATCCTGCAAAACAGTAGAGAAGTTTCCGCTACCAGCACGCTGGCGCACCAAGCTTCTGTTCATATCACCAATCTGGTCTACGTAACTTTCGTGAAAGTCACCACCACCTTGGTTGGTTGTAGCTCTGTTCTTGAATCCGGTCTGGTTAACAATCGATAAATGGCTATTCCCTGTTTGTCCTAAAGAAGCTCTGTTTTCATCACCTGTTTGTGTTAAAAACCCTTGGTTAAGATTCCCCATTTGGTTCATCGTAGATTCGTTAAGATTACCTATTTGCTCAATAGATGCAACGTTGCTGTCTCCAGTTTGAGAAACAAGGCTTTCGTTTTCATCTCCGTCTTGGGAAACATCATTATCGTTTCCATTTCCAAACTGCATTGAATCGCTCATGTTAGCGTCTCCCAATTGCGTTTCGGTAGAATTGTTCATCGCTCCTCTTTGGTGAACCGTTGCAGCATTAAAGTTTCCTGTTTGTGTTTGTGTAACAAAGTTATCGAAACTTGTCCCTGCAAACGTTCCGTCCTGGTTGCTATTTGCCGTGTTGTTATTTCCCAACTGGTCTTGTGTAGCATTATTATTATCACCTTGTTGACGGGCTACTGCAGTGTTTGCATCGCCATTTTGTGTTTGTAAAATGGTAGAGTTTGAAGTAGTGATGAGTTGGCGACCTTCTGCATTGTTATTATTACCTGTTTGCTGTTGGTCTATCAAGTTGTTAAAGGTGTTGATACCTCCACCAGAACCTTGCTTACCGTAAGCAGTATTGTCGTTTCCGGTCTGTAACTGGTTTATGGTATTGTTGGACGCTCCAGAATCTTGGATACCTTCAGCAAGGTTGAAATCTCCGAACTGATCTTGATCTATCAAGTTGTTTCCAGCTGCTCCACTTCCTTGTGTTCCTTGAGCATTGTTGTTATTACCGTCCTGGTTTTGGTCAATCTCATTATTGTTACTCTTTTGTACTTGGAAAATGGTTCCGAAGATAGGTACAACTTTACCCTGTGCAGCATTTGCTAGGTTGTTGTTTCCATCCTGGGTTTGTGTAACGGTGTTGTTGTTCCCAATGGTGTTGGTAGTTGCAGTGTTTCCTGTTCCTGTTTGGGTAGTGGTAGCTTCGTTATCGTTACCATTTGCCGAAGCAGTTAAAGAACTTCCCTGGTTTACCACCGCTGTATTACTGGTTCCATCTTGGGTGACATCCGCTTCGTTTGTATTACCTCTTTGTAAAACATCTGAATCGTTTGTGGTTCCAGTTTGTATAACGGTAGCATCGTTGCCGTTACCCTGTTGGGATACATCACTGTCATTCATTTGGGCCATTAAGAGAGAGCCCGTTAATAATGCCGTAGCAGTAAAAATTACTTTTTTCATAAATTTTAATTTTTTAATTATTGATATTTAAACTTCATTCAAATCCCTATAAGACACACGTGTCTAGGGGAGGGAGTATTCTGTTTTAAAAAATATCAGAGAATAAATCTTTAGAACTAAAGACCTATTGATTTGTCGAAAACAATCTTTTTTTGTTAGTTACTTTCAAAATTCAAGGTAACGTATCCTTTCAAAAGCGACTCAAAGTTGCAAAAAATAATGACCACTTCCACAAAGCTTTGGCGGCTCAAAGTGTATAAATTTTATACAGAAAGAAAAATCTTACAACAATAATTTTTGAAGAAGATGAACTGAAATTATTGCTGTCAAAATGCGGGTTTTATTAAGAAATGTGCTTTGTTAATTTTGTGTTAATCTTTGAAATACTGTGGAATAGCACTTCAATTTAATCATTAAAATGTAAAAAACCTACCTAAACAGAAAGGCTACCCCAACCAACCATCCCTATCCAAGCTCCTATACTGTATCGCTTCTGAAATATGGATCCCCGTGATGGCTTCCGAAGCCTCTAAATCGGCGATGGTTCTTGAAACCTTTAAAATACGATCGTACGCCCTGGCAGAAAGGTTGAGACGTTCCATGGCGGTTTTCAGTAATTGTAATGAGGGCTCGTCCAGTTTACAGTATTGACGTATTTGCTTTACGCCCATCTGTGCGTTATAGTGTATGTTCTCAAATTCGGCAAAACGTTGTGTTTGTAGTTTCCTTGCTTTGGTCACCCGTTCGCGTATCACGATGCTGGACTCTCCTTTTCGGTCCTCGCTCAACTTATCAAAGGGAACCGGGGTTACTTCAATATGGATATCTATCCTGTCCAGCAACGGACCGGAAATCTTGCTCAAATATCGTTGCATCTCAGCGGGAGAAGATGTTACGGGCGCATCGGGATCATTAAAATAGCCACCCGGGCTGGGGTTCATACTGGCCACCAGCATAAAACTACTGGGATAGGTTACCGTAAAGCGTGCACGGGATATGGTTACGTCCCTATCTTCCAAGGGTTGCCGCATAACTTCCAGTACACTACGTTTAAATTCTGGCAGCTCGTCCAGAAACAACACACCGTTATGTGCCAGGGAAATCTCTCCGGGCTGTGGGTATTGCCCCCCGCCAACAAGCGCGACATCACTAATGGTGTGATGAGGGCTACGGAACGGCCGTGAGGTCATGATTCCACCTTTTTCTTTGGTACGACCCGCAACACTATGGATTTTTGTCGTTTCCAATGCTTCGGACAAACTAAGTGGTGGCAAAATACTGGGCAATCGCTTGGCGAGCATGGTCTTTCCGCTACCTGGCGGGCCTATTAAAATGATATTGTGACCTCCCGCTGCAGCAATTTCCATACAGCGTTTAATGCTCTCCTGCCCTTTCACATCGCTAAAATCGAATTCAGGATTTTGGAGGTGTTCATAAAATTCGGCTTCCATATCTACTTGGATGGTTTCCAGTGGAATTTCTGCATTAAAAAAATCGATAACCTCCTTTATATTGGCAACTCCATGCACTTCCAAGCCTTCAACAATAGCAGCTTCCTTGGCATTTTGGTGCGGAAGGATAAAGCCCTTGAAACCTTCTTCCCTGGCATTTATGGCTATAGGCAAGGCACCGCGAATGGGTTGTAGGGAACCATCCAGTGATAGCTCACCCATAATGATATATTCTGCCAGCGGATGGTGCTCCTTTATCTGCCCCGTAGAGACGAGAATACCCATAGCCAAAGTAAGGTCGTACGCAGAACCTTCCTTGCGCATATCGGCAGGAGCCATATTGAGGGTTATCTTTTTCCCGGGGATTTTGTAGCCGTTGTTCTGTAGTGCTGCGGCTATGCGGTAATTACTTTCCTTGATGGCGTTGTCCGGTAATCCAACTAGATGGTAGCCTACGCCAATATCTGTGTTTACTTCTACTGTGATGGTGGTGGCCTCTACCCCAAACACAGCACTCCCATATACTTTTGTGAGCATGGTTCTCAAAATTTATAGGGGAGCAGTAAAGTGTGAAGATACTAAATTATTATAACAGGAATTGAAGTTCGCAAAATTTCGAGAATGCTACTTTATTTCTCCAAACATCCATTTCTTCTTCGGGAATCTATTAGGTGAATTATTCTCCAGCCAGCTTCGGTCTTCGCGATGGTAAACGAATTGGCACCACAATGGCTAAAGTTTCCGTTGAACCAAAACTGATACGGCGTCCAAACGTGCGCCAAGTTGCCATCCTTATGTATGGTATATCCCAATAGTTTCTCCTCCCATTTTTGGTCTTCGGGACGGTTTGCAATGGCGGTCAATAGTCCATCGATACTCGCATCGCTCAATTGCGCTACACCTTGTTTGTTGGCAGAAGCAGTTTGCAGCCTTACGTCTTTTGCAAGGACACTTAGCATCAAGGTAGTATCGCCCTTGTGGAAACCTTCAAAAAAAGTTTCAACCAGTTGTTTTGCATCTTTTTCAGAAAAAGTAGCTTGTGCATGTATTGTAATGGTAAAACAGAAAAAAAGAAGTGAGAGTGAAAGTTTCATAATTGGAATGTGTAATGGTTTCAGTACCAAAATTAGTACTTTTACATTTCAAATTGTTACAGTATGAGCGTTGCTAAAAAAGAATATAAAAGAATTACCACCAAGACCCTGGTTGATATGAAGGAGAAAGGTGAAAAAATCTCCATGCTTACGGCTTACGATTTTACCATGGCAAAAATTGTTGATGGAGCTGGTATAGACGTAATTTTGGTGGGAGATTCGGCCTCCAACGTGATGGCCGGACACGAGACTACCCTACCCATTACGTTGGACCAGATGATTTACCATGCCTCCTCGGTAGTGCGGGGCATAAACCGTAGTCTTGTAGTGGTAGACATCCCCTTTGGAAGCTACCAAAGTGACCCCAAGGAGGCATTGCGTTCGGCCATACGAATTATGAAAGAAAGCGGTGCCCACGCTGTAAAGGTTGAAGGTGGAAAAGAAATTAAGGAATCTGTAAAACGGATTTTAAACGCAGGTATTCCCGTGATGGGACATTTGGGATTGACCCCGCAATCCATCTACAAATTTGGTACCTACACGGTACGGGCCAAGGAAGAAGCAGAAGCCGAAAAACTGAAGAGTGACGCCCTGCTCCTTGAGAAAGCAGGTTGTTTTGCCATCGTGCTAGAAAAAGTACCCGCAAAACTTGCCGAAGAGGTTGCCAAGAGTGTTTCTATCCCCATAATTGGAATTGGTGCTGGGAATGGTGTGGACGGCCAAGTACTTGTAACCCACGATATGGTAGGGATGACCTATGAGTTCAATCCACGGTTTTTGCGTCGTTATCTAGATTTGTATGCCGAAATGACCAAAGCATTTGAGCAATACAGTACCGATGTAAAATCTGGTGACTTCCCTAACAATAAGGAGCAGTATTAAGCCTTGCTGCCTATTCTCTTTATAAATTTTAGAAATAATTACTATGCAAGCATAGTATCTGCTGAAATTTCAAGTATTTTTACATTTCATAATAAACAAGAAAACAATGGACCTAAAAGCAAAAATGCTGCGCGACGACGCACTAAAAGGAAAAACAATCGTAGTAACGGGCGGTGGCAGTGGTTTGGGAAAATCTATGACTACCTATTTTTTGGAGCTTGGCGCCAATGTGGTGATTACCTCCAGAAATATTGAAAAGCTACAAACTGTAAAACAAGAGTTGGAAACTTCCACTGGCGGCACGGTGCTTCCTGTTCAATGCGACGTGCGTAATTACGACGAAGTGGAGGCTATGGTACAGGCCTCAACAAAAGAATTTGGTACCGTAGATGTGCTTCTCAACAACGCAGCTGGAAACTTTATCTCCCCTACCGAACGACTTTCGGCCAATGCCTTTGATACTATTATAGACATTGTTTTAAAAGGTACAAAAAACTGCACGCTCGCCTTTGGAAAACATTGGATTGAAAAAAAAGAAACCAATAAGACCGTACTCAACATTGTAACTACCTATGCCTTTACAGGATCGGCTTATGTAGTGCCCAGCGCTACGGCGAAAGCAGGTGTACTGGCCATGACCCGCTCCCTTGCGGTAGAATGGGCAAAGTACGGGATGCGCTTTAACGCTATTGCCCCTGGCCCCTTCCCTACCAAGGGCGCTTGGGATAGGTTATTGCCAGGAGATCTAAAGGAGAAATTCGATCTTGCAAAAAAAGTACCCCTTAAGCGTGTGGGAGACCATCAAGAACTGGCAAACCTTGCGGCTTATTTGGTGTCAGATTTTTCTGCTTATGTGAATGGGGAAGTTATTACCATAGATGGCGGCGAATGGTTAAAAGGAGCCGGGCAGATGAACCTCCTAGAGGAAGTCCCCGAACAAATGTGGGATATGCTAGAGCAAATGATTCGGTCAAAGAAGAATAAATCGTAGTATATCCCACATTTTTTGTGGGTGGTGAAAGCAACAAAACAACCAATTTGCGCAGCAGTTGTTTTGGGGCTTTTGCCGTTAACCCCCATAAAATGATTCGGTCAAAGAAGAATAAATCGTAGTATATCCCACATTTTTTGTGGGTGGTGAAAGCAACAAAACAACCAATTTGCGCAGCAGTTGTTTTGGGGCTTTTGCCATTAACATGCATAAGATAATTCAGAAAAAGTAGAATAACACTTGCCAAGTATTACAGTTCACACCCTTTGAAAATAATCCTACACATCATCATCTTTGTATTGTTAACTGTCGTGACTCAAATTGGTGGGGTGGTATATGTAGTTTCAGTACTACTCGTTAAAAGAACAGATACTAAAAGTAAATTAAAACGTATTGGAACTTTTGCAGGCCTGTACTTGCTCTCTACTTTTTTAATTATTCCCAATGTGGCGCCAATTTTCGGGCGAGTAAAGTTAAAGGAAACAGAATTATTGAAAGCGCATTCCTTCTTTTACAAACTTGCAAATAGGAATTACGTACGGCCAGAGCTAAACGAAACCCTAAAGCAAATAGCAGTACAATTTGAAGAACAAAACAGCGGTATAAAGTTGATGTACCTAGATGCGAACTTTCCCTTCATAGATAAGTTTCCGCTTCTGCCACACTTGAGTCACAACGATGGAAAAAAAATTGACGTTTCGCTTATCTATGAAAATCCAAATGGACAACTAACCAACAAAAAGCCTTCTGTTAGCGGATATGGTATTTACGAACCTCCAAAAGCTAACGAGTACGACCAAAACACTGTATGTAAAAATCGTGGGAACTGGCAGTACGACTTTCCAAAATATCTCAGCTTTGGAGCCATAAACAAACAGATAGTATTTTCAAAAAAAGGAACTCGTGATCTGGTTTTATCAATAGTAAAGCAAGGCGAGGTAGGCAAAGTATTTATTGAGCCACATCTTAAAGATCGCTTAATTCTAACCAACGGAAAGGTACGTTTTCACGGCTGTCAAGCTGTTAGACATGACGACCATATACATTTTCAGTTAAAATAAAGCACAGCGTTTAATACCAGCGAGGTATTGACAGCAAACAGCAAGTAAGCCGCACCCAAAAAAGTTTACCTATATTTATATAGTACATTATAACTAGTACATTACGATATAGGTGAAAGCACCATTACTTTTATTAGCATTGTTTGTTGTTCCCATGAGCGTAACGGCACAACTAGACTCGTTACTATCCAAGCTATCTTTTGAGGCAGATTTTCGTTTTCGTGTAGAGCAGGACTGGGATTCAAGAAAGAGTGATGGATCCTTCAGGGAGGACAGGACCAGGCTGCGTTATAGAGTAAGAGCAGGAGTAAATTATACAGGCAAATGGTATAAAGTAGGCTTCAGGATAAGAACGGGAAATCCCCGTAAGCAACAAGACCCACAATTAACGCTTGGCGATGGGGTCCAGGAATTTGGCACCTTACCCATAGGATTCGAGAAAGCTTATTTTCAAGGCAGTTGGGAGACTTTTAGTTTTTGGTTGGGCAAGAACACCTTTCCTTATAGCAAAAACAACGAACTTTTTTGGAGTGACAATGTGTACCCGGAAGGCGTTTTTCTTCAGAAGGAATTTGATATAAACACCTCGGTTATTGATTATTTCAGCGTAAAGGGCGGTCACTACATTATTGCCACTACTAACCAATCGTTTGATGAGGACTCCTATTTTCAAGGTTTTCAAGTTTCAACTACGCTCCTTAAAGGAAGACTCACCCTGTTTCCATCTCTTTACCTGTTCAAGAACATCCCAAACATTCCCGACGGCAATGATACCTTCTTGCTCGATTATACCATTGCGCACATTGGTACAAAATTCAAGGTGGTGGACAAAGCTCCCTTGTATATTGAGTTGGATTATTATGAAAACTTACAGGATTATAGCAGCAACGATTCAATCCCAAAAAATCGTAGGGGCCAGAAATCTGGATTTGTCCTAGGGCTGAAATATGGCAAGCTATCAAAAAAAGGAGACTGGGCGTATGGCGCTACCTATGCGAATCTTCAGCAATATTCCATAGTGGATTTTCTCGCGCAAAACGATTGGGCCAGGTGGGACTATTCCTCGGCAGGATCTCCAGATGGACGTTTAACCAATTATAACGGCGTTGAGTTGGTCGCTGGACATAAAATTGGCGAAAAAATAACTCTAAAAGTAAAATACTATGTTGTGGAACAACTTATTCCCCTTGGCATTGCAAAGGAAAATGGTAGCAGGATACGGTTTGATATAGATGTTAAATTCTGAAAAGAACCATCCAATATCTGAATAGCACAAGACAGCTGTCTTACTTGTTTTAAAAATCGTAAAAACAAACCTCTATGTTTCGTTAGGGCACGAACTGTTTTAAAACTCCTTGCACAACCAAATAAATTGTTCACTTCCTGTTAACAAATATCATTTTCACTCCGCATAATTAATCGTATTTTTATCCTTTAAACCGAAAGTATCTTAATGGGTAAAATAATTGCTATTGCCAATCAAAAAGGAGGTGTGGGAAAAACTACCACGAGTGTAAACCTAGCCGCATCCCTAGGGGTGCTGGAGAAAAAAGTGCTGTTGATAGATGCAGACCCACAGGCCAATGCCACATCTGGGTTGGGCATAGAGGTTGAAACGGTAGAAATTGGCACCTATCAATTGCTGGAACACACTACTAAGGCCACCAAGGCCATTGTAAAAACAGCGTCTCCAAATCTGGATATCATCCCAGCGCATATAGACTTGGTCGCCATTGAAATTGAACTGGTAGATAAAGAGAATAGGGAATATATGATGCGGGAGGCCATTATAGACCTAAAAGATAAGTACGACTATATTTTAATAGATTGTGCGCCATCACTGGGCTTGCTTACACTCAACGCCCTAACAGCGGCAGATGCCGTGATTATTCCCATCCAATGCGAGTATTTTGCATTGGAAGGACTGGGAAAACTGCTAAACACCATAAAAAGTGTACAAAAAATACATAACAAGGACCTTGATATTGAAGGATTGCTACTTACAATGTACGACTCACGTTTGCGCCTGTCCAACCAGGTGGTGGACGAGGTAAAAAAACATTTTGATACCATGGTTTTTAAAACAATCATCCAGCGAAACGTACGTTTAAGTGAAGCCCCCAGTTATGGCGAAAGCATAATTAGTTACGATGCCGGTAGTAAAGGAGCCAACAATTACTTAAGTTTGGCGCAAGAATTAATTGAAAAGAACGCATAAAAAGGTATACCGCTGTAAGCGGAACATAAAAAATGGCGAAAGCAACAAAAAAACAAGCCTTGGGTCGTGGTCTCTCTGCATTGCTGAAAGACCCTGAGAACGATATACAATCTGTTAAAGATAAAAATGCCGATAAGGTTGTTGGTAACATTGTAGAACTGGAACT
Organism: Marinirhabdus gelatinilytica; assembly: GCF_003353425.1. GTDB lineage: Bacteria > Bacteroidota > Bacteroidia > Flavobacteriales > Flavobacteriaceae > Marinirhabdus > Marinirhabdus gelatinilytica. Next base: position 459,496 of record NZ_QRAO01000002.1, on the reverse strand, counting down.
GGATTTTATTGAAATGAACCCCTTCCAGCCTCGCACCAGCTTTAATGAAGAATCCCTTCGTGAGTTGGCATCATCTATAAAAGAATTGGGGGTCATACAACCCATCACGGTTCGCAAACTGGGCTTTAACAGCTACCAACTGGTAAGTGGTGAGCGCAGGTTCAGGGCTTCAAAACTCATCGGGTTAACAAGCATCCCCGCCTACATACGTATTGCAAATGACCAAGAATCGCTTGAAATGGCCTTGGTTGAAAATATCCAGCGCCAAGACCTGGATCCCATCGAGATCGCACTTTCCTACCAACGTCTTATCGAGGAAATACAAATTACGCAAGAAGAGCTAAGCGACCGTGTAGGGAAAAACCGCTCCACTATTGCCAACTATCTTAGATTGCTGAAATTGGATCCAATAATCCAAACCGGGATGCGTGACGGTTTTATCTCCATGGGTCACGGCCGCGCACTCATTAATGTTGAGAATGTGGACGAACAGTTGGACATCTACGAAAAAATACTTTCAAAAAAATTATCGGTACGAGATACCGAAGCCTTGGTACGCAACAGCAAATCCCCCGAAGAAAAAAAAGCCCCTACCAAGAAAGCAATCCCAACCTATGCAAATAAGGCCAGAAGGGAACTGAGCACTATTCTGGATACAAAAGTAGATGTGAAGGTATCTAAATCTGGCAAAGGACAGTTCTTGATACCCTTTAACAACAAAGCCGAATTTGAACGTATACTCGCACTCCTTAAAAGTGAAAAATAAATTCGCATATATACTACTTTTATTATTTGCGACTGCTTCCCTTGGCCACGCACAGGACACCCTTATCGTACAGAAAGATTCTTTAGTCGTTAAACCAGACACGCTTGCTACCAGAGCCCCCTATGAGCCCTTGGCGCCCAGCAAAGCTGCATTCTATTCGGCTGTGTTGCCCGGATTGGGGCAGGCCTACAACAAAAAATACTGGAAAATACCCATTGTGTATGCTGGAATAGCTTCAGGAATTTATTTCCATATACGTAATGATAATGATTACGACAGGTTCCGAAACGCTTACAAACGTAGACTTGCAGGATTTACAGACGACGAATTTTATGGCGATGGCACTACCCCAGTGATTAGCAACGACAGGCTTATTGATGCACAGGAATCTGCCCAAAAAAACAAGGACATCAGTATTCTAGTGGCAATTGCTTTTTATCTTGTGAATATTATCGATGCAAATGTAGATGCCCACTTAAAGCAATACGATGTAAGTGAAGATCTTTCAATAGAACCAAATTTTGAGGTAAACCCTGTGGATACCCGACCTAGTTATGGTCTGGCACTAAAATTTAAACTGAAATGAAACTAGCATTGTTAGGGTACGGAAAAATGGGCAAGACCATAGAGCGCTTGGCAAAAGAAATGGGGCACGAGATTGTATATAAAAAAGGAAGTTCTCTTGAAGAAGGAACGCTTACCCGAGCCGAAGCCGCCATAGAGTTTTCAATACCTGAAGCTGCCGTGACCAATATTGCACACTGCCTGGAGAAAAATATTCCTGTGGTTTCGGGCACTACCGGATGGCTTTCAGAATATGATGATATGGTACAATTGTGCAAAAAATGTAACGGAAGCTTTATCTATGCGTCCAATTTCAGTATTGGGGTAAACCTGTTCTTCAGTATCAATGAATATGCTGCAAAAATAATGGCTCCCTGGAAGGAGTATTCAGCAGGGATTGAAGAAATTCACCATACCCAAAAACTGGATGCTCCCAGTGGCACGGCCATCACGATTGCTGAAGGGATTATACAGCATTCAGAAAAAAAATCTTGGACTATGGAAACCCCACAGGACAACGAAATTAAGATAGAAGCCGTACGGGAGGGTGACGTAAAAGGAACCCACACCGTAGCGTATGTTTCGGCAATAGATACTATTTCCTTAACGCACAAGGCGCACACAAGAGATGGTTTTGCCAAAGGTGCTATCTTAGCGGCACAATGGTTAAAAAACAAAAAAGGCGTGTTTACTATGAAGGATGTGCTAGGAATTTAAAATAAAGGAATAGTATACTTCAGTATGCAATAAGATAAAATAACAAGAGCGTAGATTTCTGCTTTAGAAATCTACAATTAAAAAGATTATAACAATGAGTTGGACCGGTTGGTTAGTGTTTATTTTAATAGTGCAAGTAGTGCACTTCGCTGGAACGTGGAAACTATACATCAAGGCAGGAAGGAAAGCTTGGGAAGCTGCAGTCCCCGTGTACAATGCGGTTGTATTGATGAAAATAATTAACCGCCCCTGGTGGTGGACCATCCTTCTGTTCATCCCCATAGTAAATTTGATTATGTTCCCAGTGGTTTGGGTAGAGACTATCCGTAGCTTTGGACGAAACAGCAATGCAGATACCTTTTTGGTACTCATCACATTAGGACTGTACATATACTACATAAACTACACCCAAGACGTTACCCATATTGAGGATAGGAGCCTAAAACCTAGGACTTCGGCTGGGGAGTGGGTTAGTTCTATATTATTTGCTGTGGTCGCGGCAACCATTGTACACACCTATTTTATGCAACCGTTTACCATACCAACTTCTTCTTTGGAAAAATCGTTGTTGGTGGGAGATTTCCTTTTTGTGAGCAAATTCCATTACGGTGCAAGAGCCCCTATGACCCCTATTGCTTTCCCAATGGTTCATGACACCATTCCGGTTGCTGGGGTAAAATCGTACAGTAAAGAGCCGCAGATACCATATTTTAGGTTCCCTGGGTTCCAAAAAATTAAGCGCAATGATATCGTGGTGTTCAACTGGCCAGTAGATACACTTATAGATATTAACCCTGCCTCTATGCGGGGTAGCGTTATAAAACCTATTGATAAAAAATCTAATTACGTTAAGCGTTGTGTAGGGATTCCGGGCGATTCGCTCTCGGTTAGGAACGGAAGGGTGTTTATTGATGGGCAACCCTTGGAACTACCGGACAGAGCGAAGGTTCAGTTTGGATACCAAATCGTAACCAAAAAACCGCTGAACATCCAGTTTGTCAAAGAACGTTATGATATTACCGATATCCGCCCCATAAACCAAGACCCTATTGTTTACGAAATTCACGCAACGGACGAAGCGCTTGAAAAAATTAAAAACAATCCGGATGTGGAACGTGTAGTTGCCTACAAGGATATGGAAGTTGGGTACGATGCTTCTGTCTTCCCCAATAATGCTGAGTATGAATTCAACAATAATTTCTTTGGTCCCATCTATATCCCGGAAGCTGGAAAAACCGTGGCCATCAACGCACAGAGCATCCCTTTTTACAAACGTATTATCGAGGTGTACGAAGGAATTGAAATGGGTATTGAAAACAAGATCACCCAAAACGGGACCCAAGTACTCCTTAATGGCCAGCCATTGACCGAGTATACCTTTAAAATGGACTATTACTGGCTCATGGGAGATAACCGAAACAACTCCCAAGACGCACGTACCTGGGGCTATGTACCCTTTAACCACGTGGTTGGAAAACCCGTGTTTATTTGGATGAGCTACGATAGCAATACAGGATCTTTCCGTTGGGACAGGTTTTTTACTACCGTTGGCGGTTCTGGGAAACCCGTTTCCTACTTTATCTATTTTGTAATAGCTGTAATTGGGCTGTTTGGGTATAATTTTTTCAGAAAAAGAAAGAAATCGGCTAAGAAATAACTGGGATCTATTGCCTAAAGAAGTTTTTCAGCACGTATGGAATCTATTTTACTCCACCCTACCTATTTCCCCAGCATTGAGCAAATGGCAGCCATAGCTCAGGCCAAGAATGTAGTGTTCGAGGCACAGGATAATTACCAGAAGCAAACGTATCGCAACCGCTGTTACATTGCCCACACAAATGGTACATTGTTATTGAATATCCCCATAAAGCACAGCAAGGGTGGGAACAGGCAAAAAACAAAGGAGGTAGTAGTAGAGAATGCTTTTCCCTGGCAAAAGGAACACTGGCGTAGCATACAGAACGCTTACCGCACCTCTCCATTTTTCGAGTTTTATGAAGACGAACTACATCCGTTTTTTACACAAAAAGTTGAAAAACTAATGGATTTCAACCTAAGTATTTTTACAGTACTTACTGAACTTATTGGGATAGAGAGCCAACCAACCCTTACCGAGAGCTACGAAAAAGAACCAAATATTGGGGATTTCCGGTTTTTAGTGGATGCCAAAACAACCCCAAAGACCACACTAGACCGCTATACACAGGTGCTGGAGGCGCAGCACGGATGGTTGCCCCACCTTTCGGTATTGGACCTCTTGTTCAACGAAGGACCCAATACGCTCAACTATCTGGAATCCCAGAATATAGAACAATGACCTATTCTTTATTTTTAAACTGAAGACCGGCCATTATTGGTTTATGGTCTGAGAATGTAGTTTCAATAATCTCAAAATCCAATACATTAAACTGGTTTGAGGCGAAGATATAATCTATCCGTAGTGGATAGAAATCGAACACAAAGGTCGTCCCCAATCCCGTCCCCCGCTCCAGAAAGGCATCTTGCATATTGCCAGAGAGTTTCTTGAAAACATACGAAAACGGCGTATTGTTAAGGTCGCCCATCAATACGGTGGGATAGGGCGCTTTCTCGCTATGGGCCATAAGTTCTTTGGCCTGCTGTTCCTGTAATACAAAAGCTTTGGAAAGACGCTTTCTAACCTTGTCCTGTTCCTCTCCCTGTAGGGTGGCCATCGAGGGCTTTATGCCAATAGATTGTAAATGGAAATTATACACCCGTAGCGTATCTTTTTTCACCACCACATCGGCAAATAGGACGTTGTTGAGTGTCCCATCAAAATCGAAAGCTCCCTGGTTTATGATTTTGTGCTTGGAATAAATAGCATGTCCTAGCTTACTTTTTCCCTTAAAATGAATGTATCGATATGGGAATGCTGAAAAGTCCACCGAATTACCTGCTATATATTCCTGAAGGCAAACTATATCTGCATCTTGGGTTTTTATTATTTCTGAAAATGATGTAGATGCTTTTCCTGTGGAGCTATTTGCTTCATATAGATTGAATAACCTCACATTGTAAGAAAGCAATTGTATACTGTTGCTTTCTGTATCAGGATCATCTTTTGAAGAAAATTTATAAAAAGGGTTGAAGATAAAGTACGCTAGCACCAAAGCAGTCCCCGAAAGCAAGAACGCCCTCTTTCTACGCAATAACCAATATACCAAAAAGAAAAAATTGAGCCACAACAAGGGAGAGACTGCCAAGCTTAAAATAGAAAGTGTAGGAGATTGACTGGGCGGAATATAAGGCAAGAAAAATGAAAAGAACAGCACAAATACCACAAGGGAATTTATCCAAAACAATAGCTTGCCAAAAAATCCCAACTTTTTCAATGGTCTATTCTTTACCTGCTTTAAATAAAAAATCTTTTTCTTCCTTGCTCAGGCTATCGTAACCACTCTTGCCTATTTTGTCCAAGATAGCATCTACCTTCTTTTGTGTAGCGGTCTTGTCCGTAGTACTAGAACGAGAACTTGATTTTCGTGTTGTGGTACGATGTACTTTTTTAAAGGGCTTTTGTTTACGTGTCTTAAAGAGATTGGCAAACCAGTCCATAAAATTCTCAAACCATTTACCTATATCGTTGCCCTTTAGCAGTTGGCTACCATACACATACCCAAAGATAGCACCTCCCAAATGTGCGAGCATTCCACCTGCGTTACCACTGGTTGGAAGCCGTATCAAGTCCAAGAGCACCAAAAAAACTGCAATGTGCCACAACTTGATGTTCCAAGTAAATATGCGCATTTGGGCATTGGGCGTATAGGTAGCAATAAAGACCATAATGGCCGTTACAGCCCCAGAGGCCCCTATGAGGTAGCTTCTAGAGTTTTCAAAAACCGGGAATAGGTTGTAGCTCAACACGTACAGCAACCCTCCAAAAATAGCTCCCAACAGGTACACCGTTAAAAATCTTTTTCCGTCAAAGAGATTCAAGACAAAATTCCCAAACCAATACAGCCATAGCATATTGAAAAGCAGATGCCAAAACCCGAAGTGGATAAACGCATAGCTAATAAACGACCAAGGTTGAACGATAAGTTCCCCAAAAGCATCCGGTAACACAAACCAAGCCACAAGTGATTCTGGAGCGATTTGCATAAAAAAAGAAATCAGGTTCACCAATAAGAAAATAGCCAAGTTGATCACTATCAACTTAACGATAACGCTAGAGGTCTTGAATTTATATGACAGGTTCTGGGTATCCATATTAATTCCAACGGGTATTGTTAAAACTGTTCTTTTTCCAATAGTAGGCCATGATAAAACCAGCTATGGCTCCTCCTATATGCGCAAAATGTGCAATGGGACCAATAGAATACGAAGTTAACCCGAAAAACAAATCGATACACAAAACACCGGGCACAAAATACTTCGCTTTTATGGGAATAGGTAAAAATATAAGCATCAACGGTGTGTTGGGGAAGGTCATGGCAAAGGCTACCAAGACCCCATACAATGCACCTGACGCCCCCAGCATAATACCATTAAACGGTTGTAAAAGTTCGGCTACACCTTCTTCGCCTAGCGTGTTAAGCCAGCGAGTATCGTACATATAATCCCCAGAGTTTAAGGTTTCCAATATTTCAGCACGCTCAAAACCTGCCGCAATCAACGTGTCCAAAGCCGAAGTAAACTGGAAATATAATATTCCAGTGTAAAGTAACAAAGACCCCAATCCCGCCGAGATGTAAAAGAAAACAAACTTTTTCTTTCCCCACATCTGTTCCAGGGGTGTCCCAAACATCCACACCCCGAACATGTTGAAAAGTATATGATAGAACACAATACCCCCACCCTCTTGGTAGCTGGCGTGCATAAACATGTGGGTAATGATCTGCCAAGGCTTAAAACCATCATTAAGGGGGAAGTGCATGGCAAAAAGACCTTCCATAAAATCACCCTTATTTCCTATAAGCAGCGTGGCCACCCAAAAAATAACATTTATGATGATGATGTGCTTAACCGTATCGCTAATTCCTCTCATATTCATTGCCCGTGTAGACGGGTAACTTTTATATTTTAATTAAATCTTTTGTCCAGCTCGTTTGTGTCCAACGTTATTAAAACCGGTCTATTGTCTGGCGAAACACTGGGTTCCTTACAGGCGAACAAACGGTGTATCAAGTGTTCCTGTGCTTCCCTGTTTAGTGGAGTACCCGTTTTAATGGCCATGTTCTTTGCCATACTCTTTGCCAACAAATCGTTTTGGCTAAATCCCGCATCCGGCACTTCCCCACGTATATCTCCAACCAATTTCTCTAAAATAGTCTCTACTTGGCTCTCGCTAACTGCTACGGGGATTCCTTTTATCTCAAGGTGATCTCCATTTGTTTCAGCAAAAGCAAAACCTGTATGCTCCAGCTGCTCCTTCACTTTGTCCAAAATATCGAGGTCTGGCTTGGAAAACTGTACTTGTAGCGGAAACAACAACTGTTGGCTTACCGCTTCCTGTACCGTTATGTTCTTCAGTAATTCTTCGTATAAAATCCTATAATGTGCTAAATGCTGATGGATCACCAGCATCCCATTCTTAATAGGGTTTACTATGTATTTTTGTTGTAACTGAAAGGTAGTAAATTGGGTGTCATTTTCAGAAGAAGTGAACAAACTTCCCGTTATTTCGTCACTTTCAAATTCTAGTGCCTCTGGATGTTCTGTTTCGGTTTGGTCAGAAGGAGATGTAAGCGTATCATCTTTCAATCCTACATACAACGACTCCCAATTGGCCTGCTTTTCTCTTTTAAACGGAAATGTGATATTCGCCTGCCTGGGCTTCTTATCCTCAATAAAGGGGTTAAAATTGCTATCCACTTCAATCTTTGGGGTCGACGGTTGTTTTTTGCTGTACTCGTAGGGCGTATCGAACCCCGAATCTTTATTGAAATCCAGCACTGGAGCCACGCTAAACTGCCCCAAGCTATGCTTTACCGTAGCCCGTAACATTGCATAAATACTATGCTCGTCATCAAATTTAATTTCGGTTTTTGTGGGATGTATGTTTATGTCTATGGATTGTGAAGCTACTTCCAAAAACAAGAAATAACCAGGGTGGGTACCTTGTTTGAGCAAACCTTCAAAAGCCGAACTTACCGCATGGTGAAGATATGGGCTTTTTATAAACCTATCGTTCACAAAAAAGAACTGTTCTCCCCTGCTCTTTTTGCTGTATTGCGGTTTTAGCACAAAACCTGAAACCTTTACGATTTCGGTCTCCTCACTTACGGGCACCAGCTTCTCATTGGTCTTGCCCCCAAAGATATTCACGATGCGCTGTCTTGCATTACTCGCTGGCAAATTAAACACGGGGCTACCGTTGTGGTGCATTACAAACTCAATCTGGGGGTGTGCCAGGGCTACACGGTGAAACTCATCAATAATGTGCCGTGTTTCCACTGGGTTGCTCTTTAGGAAGTTACGGCGTGCGGGAATATTATAAAAAAGATTCTTTACTGATATTGTGGTCCCCGTTGCAACTACAGCGGGTTCCTGCTCTTTTACTTCGCTTCCCTCTATGGAGATTGTCGTACCAATTTCGGCACCTTCTGTTTTTGTTTTAAGCTGTACATGAGCAATCGCCGCAATGGAAGCAAGCGCTTCCCCTCTAAACCCCTTGGTGTGCAGGTTAAAAAGGTCATCAGCTTTTTTAATCTTGCTGGTGGCGTGGCGTTCAAAGCACAGGCGGGCATCGGTCGTGGACATCCCAATACCGTTATCGGTTACTTGAATAAGGGTTTTTCCTGCATCCTTAACCACTAGGGTTATACTGGTCGCTTGTGCATCTATGGCGTTTTCCAGCAATTCCTTTACTACCGAAGCTGGGCGTTGTACCACTTCTCCGGCCGCAATCTGGTTGGCAACATGGTCTGGTAATAAGGCTATGATATCTGCCATGTAAAAAGGCTAGCTAAAAATTGAAAGGTCAAAATCTAAAATCCACAAACAAAGAAAGACTAAAATAAGGGCTATGTAAACAATGGTCTTGTTTATGCCGCCATTACTACGGTTTCGGCTCGCAAAACGTGCATCTCGCCAGTGTGACCCAAAATCGTTTTTGTTATAGGTCTCGTAGTATTTCTCGAATTTATTAGCAAAATCGTAATTGTTTGTTTCGTCCTTGCCCTTGTAATAACGAGGGGTGTAGTTAAAGCGATTGTTGGGTTTTGTACGTTTTAGAAAGCTAATTTTCATCTCGTGTGAATTACCTTCAAAAATACTGAAAATGTATCAGTCTATGAAGCGGTTTACGCGGAATGTATCAACAATCTTTGTGCCAGTCGCTTGAAGAGGAACTTCAATTATATGGTTTACCTGTATTTCCGAAGGACCTGAAGTACGTCTCCTCGTTTTATCTTCCCAGTTTCGGTGTATACAAAGCGGGATAGACGATAAACCTTTTTAGGTTTTTCAAAAGGGGCCAAAGCTGTAAAAATCTTGTTGAAATCTGGCGTATCGGTTTCAGCACCTTCATACACCAAAATTACGCGCTCGCCCAGTTCTTCATCTTTCTCTGAAGCAATAATAAAAGGAAGCTGGACTTCTTCTGAAAGTTTCGCCTCGATGGTTTCAGGAAATAATTTTATACCGCCACTGTTTATCACATTGTCCCAACGCCCTAACCATTGAAAGGAGGTAGCAGATTTCAATGCTACCAAATCGTTGGTCACAATTTTTTTGTCTGAAATTTTAGGAGCATCGATTATAAGGCACTCCCTATCATCCTGGGAAAAACGTACGTCCGGTAATGCGGTGTACACATCACTCCTTGCAAATCCATTAACACGCCTAACCGCCACGTGTGTAATTGTCTCGGTCATTCCATAGGTAGCGAAGGCCTCCACATCTATGTCCTGTAACTGTTCCTCTAGCCTTGCGGGAATAGTACCGCCACCTATAATGAGCTTCTTCACCTTTGGCAGGGCCTGGAGCGAATGTGATACCTGATAGGGCACCATGGCAACAAAATCGTAATCGTTATCGTACTCTACCAGGGCATCTTTTGTGGGTTGTACCACGTGCAAATCCCAACCCAGCACCATGGCGCGTACCACCATCATTTTTCCTGCGATAAATTCGGCTGGAATGCATAATAGCGTTTTGGTGCCAGGACCCGTTTTAAAATAGGTTCCCGTTGCCTTGGCGCTGTTCACCATTTGTTGTTTGGTGAGCTGTATTTTTTTTGGTTTTCCAGTAGAGCCAGAAGTGTGTACTGTTATCTCTTCGGTAAAATCCAACCATTTTTCAATAAATTTTGCGACACTAATTTCCTGCTCGTTGCCTTCTTCCAAGAGGTTGTCCGTGAAATTGAGTACTTCTTCTGGCGATGAAAAGTCAAGGCCGTTCAGCTTAAATGCGGGATGTAGGGAAAGTGAGGTTGGTTTCAAAATACACTAGCTGGTTTCTATTGGGTTATGGGGTTCGGGAGGAGATACCTTTCCGAAGAGCTTCTCGCCCCAACCCGTCCATTTATAGCGCCAGGCCATAATGCCCAAGAATATTGGGTACATCACCACTACGGGCAACAATATATCGAAGCCTGCCGAAGGTTCGGAAATATCCTTTAAAATTGAGTTGGTCTGGAAAACGGTCCAATCGGCCGTGACCAGCAACGCACCCACCAAGTTGTTTCCAGCGTGGAACCCAAGGGCAAGCTCCATTCCTTCGTCCATCAAGGTCATGATCCCCAATAGGAAACCTGTGCCTATATAATACACCATGATGATTGGACCTAGCTTTGTAACTTCAGGATTGAAGAAATGCAAACCACCAAATACAACCGAGGTAACTATGAGCGGAAGCCATCTATTTTTTGCCATAACCCCCAATCCCTGCATTAAGTATCCACGAAAGAGGTATTCCTCAAAACTGGTTTGTAACGGTATGAACACAATAGCGATCACTGCCAGTATTAGAAAAGGGACAGCTTCAAACTGCAACACATAATCCTGTGGGTTGTTATAATAATCCAACACCGTGAGAACCACGGTCACTATTGCTATAAGCCCAAAACCAAACCAAACCCTACCCCAGTCTGTATTTTTTCTCGAAGTGGTAAGCGTAACAAAGGGTTGCTTGTGTAATAATTTAACCACATAATAAAGTCCTACAAGTCCTACGGCAAACCCCAGTAACATCAAGAACAGGGTTAGGTTGGAGTCTAGGATGGTCATTAAATTCTGTTCGTCCTGTAAATCCTCCAAGGAACCTCCAGAGTTAATTACTTTTAAAAAAGCTATCAATACAAATGGAATGGTGCCTATTTGCGAGATTATAAAAATTAAAATAGCGCCCACAAGGTAGCGCCACCAGTCGTGCAAGTAGTTAAAAGCTTGTTTTATGTACATAATCAGGGATTAGGTGTGAGGGATTAGGTGACCTTTATATTTCGTGGAAATTTACAAAAGTTCTTTTAGATGGGAGGTATCCCAATTTTTGTTTTTGTTGTAGTGAAGTTTTCCATCGGTGACCTGCAAGGGAGAGGCAATATTATTGGTAAAAAGACTTCCAGTTCCCAAACCTTGCGGCATGGTATTGTTTTTTATGGCCGTATATTGTGCAATGGCGTTTAGGCCAACGTTACTTTCCAATGCCGAGGTAATCCACCAGCCTATATGGTGTTTTTCAGTAAATTGTATCCACGTATCACTGCCTCCAAATCCACCTACCAGCGTTGGCTTTAAGATAATGTATTGTGGTTGTATGGTTTGTAGGAGCTTTTCTTTGTCTGCGGAAGTAACTATTCCAATAAGTTCCTCGTCCAGTGCAATAGGCAGCGGCGTTGCGTCGCAGAGATGTGCCATTTCCTGCCATTGCCCTTGTTTAATAGGTTGCTCGATGGAATGTAGTTGTAAATCTGAGAGTATCTTCAGTTTTTCCAATGCTTCGGAAGCTGCAAATGCTCCATTGGCATCTACCCGGAGTTCAATTTCTGAAGGGGAAAATTCGCTACGGATACTTTTTAACAGTGCGAGTTCAGTTTCAAAAGCTATGGCACCAATCTTCATCTTTATACAGTTGAAACCCTGTTTCAGTTTTTCTGAAATCTGTTGCTTCATAAACGCCTTGTCCCCCATCCAAACCAGGCCGTTAATGGTGATGGGTTGCTTGCCTGAGACAAATCCCGAAGGAAAGATCTGAAAGGCATCCTTGGCCCGTAACGAATGGAACGCGGTTTCAACCCCTATCTGTATGGCCGGAAACCCTGTGAGTTCATCTAATAGCTGCGACTCACCAAGTTGAATATGGTTACAGGTCCATTGTAGTTTTTCCTCGAAATCTGGTCTATCGTCAACGCTCAACCCCCGAAACATGCCGCACTCTCCAACACCCCAGCTGTCTCCACTTTCAATTTTCAAATACCAAGTATCCTTGGTTTTGAGGGTACCGCGAGAAGTGCCAGCAGGCCTTTTAAATTGTAGTGTATTTTTTTTCCAAGTGGCTTTCATCAGTAAATTATCTCGAGGCCCCGGTTGAAACAATTTTTACTTCAGGGCAAGCCTCGGAGCGGTAACATCTCGATAATCGAGTAAAAATACGATAAGGTTTGGCTTAAAGAATAAAAAAAGTGATGGAATACTTCAAGTAGTTTTTAAACTAATAAGTATTGAGGTTTTGACTGCACTCAACCTGACCAAGCTATAAATAGTGGTTATGGAGTTTAAACTTGCTTGTAACTTGTTCTTTTTACAACTCAATAGAGTCTCCAATATCGAGCAACATAAGGTCCTTTCCAGCTTGATCGAATTTTCTTTTAGCTTCCCCATGATCAATTTCAATATAGCCAAAGGTATCATAATGTACTCCCAATACCTTATCACACTCTACAAAATTGCAGGCCACAATGGCATCGTCCACCCCCATGGTAAAGTTGTCTCCAATGGGCAAAATGGCTAGGTCGAGCTTGGTATGCATGGGTATTAATTTCATATCCATCGTGAGGGCTGTATCTCCTGCAATGTAGATGTTTGCGTTGGTACTTTCAATAACAAATCCGCCAGGTTGGCCGCCATAACTGCCATCCGGAAAGGAGCTGGTATGTATGGCATTTACATATTTTACACGTCCAAAATCGAATTCCCACCAACCGCCGTGGTTCATAGGGTGTACTTCAAGTCCTTTTTCTTCGTAATGGTTGGCTATTTCGTAATTGCTTAAAATAGTGGCGCCTGTATTTTTAGCAATCGCTTCGGCATCCAAAATATGATCTTGGTGTGCGTGGGTGAGCAGGATGTAGTCTGCTTTTAATTTGTCGATATCCACCTTGTCCTTGGACAGGTCGTTTCCTGTAATGAATGGGTCTACGACGATGTGGGTTTCTCCTATTTGCAGTGCCAAGGAATTTTGACCGTAAAATGTAATTTTCATATTGCTGTGTTTTTCTTTAAAAGTAAAGTCTGCGAGAGAGAATAATGTTAAATATTTGTAAATTTTTTAAAATTGATCAGCAGAAATTTCTAAGAACGGCAAGGAAAATACACACCATACTTACAAGACCCATAAAACCTGAATTTGGATCTTAGGGAACAAAAGAACAAAACTTCCTATGATGCTACCGTCGCTGGGGACAAGGAAATTTCCTGAAAATTATACTCAAAACATTGCAATTGCAAAAAACAGGGCTGCATACAAAAAAGTGCTCAATGCTACCTTTTTCAACTCTGGGTCCAACAAGGGTGGCGACTGGCTTTTAAAAACCTTTATAACATTCAAAAACAAAGGGATAAATGCCACCATAGGTAAATACCCCAGCCAAGGTTCTCCTTTAAAGAAAGCATAGACCAAAGCACATAAAAAGGCTACTAGTATCAATAGGCAGTGATACAGCTTTACAGGCTTCTCCCCCAATACCACAGCGAGCGTGTTTTTGTTCACCTTGGCATCTGCAAGCCTATCACGCATGTTGTTCAGGTTGAGCACGGCTGCACTCAACAAACCTATGGTAATAGCCGGTAGGATGATTAAGTCTGAAATTTTTTGGGTGAACAAAAAGTAACACCCCAATACCCCTACCAATCCAAAAAAAACGAACACGAACAGATCGCCCATAGCGCGGTATCCGTACGCTCTTTTCCCAACGGTATAGGTTACGGCGGCAATAACAGCAGCAATTCCCAAATTGAAGAATACTACCGAAAGAATGAAGTTTTCATTACCGAAAGCGATAAAAATAAGTAAGCTGGCCAAGAACAGCGTTAGAACCGTAGTCACTATCATGCCCCGTTTAAGCTCCTTTGCTGTAAGCAATCCGCTTTGCAAGGCACGTGCGGGTCCTACTCTATCGGCATTATCGGTTCCTTTTACACCGTCGCCATAATCGTTTGCAAAGTTGGAGAGTATCTGGAACCCTAAAGTAGTGAGCAAAGCCAACACCATGATGGGCAAAGAGAAGGCATCAACTTTTGCGGCGGCTCCGCTGGCCACCAAGATCCCAGAAATTGATAGCGGTAATGTACGTAAGCGAGCGGCAGCTATCCAAGCGCGGACTTTATTCATCTAAAATTGGATTTTTAAAGTTTCAAAAGTACACTAAAAAAGAAAAAGCCACCCAAAAAAGGTGGCTTTCCAATTACTAATACCAGCGGCATGCTACTTAACGATAAGTCGTTTCGCCACTCCATCTTGGTTAACAACCACATAAATACCCGCAGTGAGCCCTTGTATATCTAAGCTAGTTACATTTGTATATTGGTTAATCTTCCTTCCGGTAACATCGTAAATAGTGTAATCTCCTCTTTTACTCAAAAACACTATTCCATTGGCTGGATTGGGATACATGCTGAAGTTTGTATTGTTTGCCAATTCAAACTCATCAACTCCCAATACATCATTATCGAGAGAATATATACTCAAGGTACCACTAACCTCATTGGCCACTACGATCAATCCAGTATTGGTTGGGCTATCGGCAAATGGAACATACACAAGTCCCTCTGGTCCTAAGTCGCCCATTTCGTCACCCCCCGGTGTAGCCTCACGATTGTTCAGATATTGAAGGAATACAGGGTTTGTAGGGTCGGTAATATTGTATACCATTACCCCTCCAATTCTTTCCAAAAGTATAAAAGCATATTGCTCACCATTAATCTCCTGAACCAGCACACCTTCTGGTTCTGGCCCCTTATTGTCGCTTCGGTCTTTATAACTATTGTTACTATTGCTAGCGTTAAATATGGGTCCGTATGTTGGATCATTTGCAGTGATAATTTCAAAATCGTTACCACTATCGTACACCAGGGTTCCCGTTACCGCTTCAAAAATTGAAAAAGAACGCCCACCAAATACATGGATCTCATCAAAATCACCATCGTCATCGGTATCTCCAGATGCGTTTGTTAGGTTAATAGCGCCAAGGTTACTTTCCATTTCCAATACATCAATATTTGAGAAAACTGTTGGATCCAGTATATAATCTGCATCTCCAAGGTTTCTTTCTTCTTCCAAGGCATTGTACTCCCGTGCGTCACCTTCGTTTGCCGTAACAATATAATCGGTTCCGTTTGC
The DNA here is from genome assembly GCF_003353425.1 of Marinirhabdus gelatinilytica. Classification (GTDB taxonomy): domain Bacteria; phylum Bacteroidota; class Bacteroidia; order Flavobacteriales; family Flavobacteriaceae; genus Marinirhabdus; species Marinirhabdus gelatinilytica. The sequence goes on along the minus strand of NZ_QRAO01000002.1, from coordinate 443,928 downwards.
CGAATAGAAACTAATGGCATCTGGCATATACAACCCTTTAATTGGCCAGGATGCATCAAAAATAAAATCGGTATCGTTGCTTACATCCAGAGAGTTTTCAGCAATACTGTGATCTTTTAAACCGAAAGAAATAATTTCAGAAATTTCAGCATTTGCTATATCTACTATGGCATAGGCATTGTTCTCCTGAAGCGTTACATAAGCCGTTTGTGAATCTGCTGAAACCGTGATATACTCCGGTTCCAAATCCTGTGATACCGTAGCTCCGGGACCGTAGATTCTAACTCCGTCCGCCTCCAAAGTAGCTTGTTGTGCATCGAAAGCATTAAAGTTTGCCGTGCTAACATTTGATTGGGAAATAGCTCCCAACCCACCACTCACATCTATTATGGAAACACTGCCTTCTGGGTCTATTGTGTAATCGTCATTGGGTTGCCCCTCGTTTGCTACCAGTACGTAGTTTCCATCTGGAGAAAAGGTAAGCATATCTGGTAAGGAACCAACCTCTACCATGGTTTGGTTGGCACCATTGGTGTCGCTAAAAACCACAAAACCATTATTGGTAGCAGGATCTGCTGCTACTGCTGCTGCCACTATACCGTTGTTAACAGCTACGCTCTGTACTCCAGAAGTTCCAGCTGGTAAAGTAACTGTAGCCAAGCTGGTAATATTTGAGGGGTCTGAAAAGTCCAGCACTTCAACCTTATCTGCATTGGTGACGAACAATTGTTGCGAGGCTGGGTCGTAGGCTACAATCTCTGCTGTCCCATCTGCATCTACAACATAGCTGGCTAAATAATTCATGTCCAATTGGGTTGCATCTCCTGTAGGGACCTGGGTGTCGTCATCCAATATATATGTTGAAAAGGTGTCATTTTCACCAATTTGCAACGTGGTCGCATTGGCTAACCGTACAATAAAAAACACATCGCTGCCATCTTCGGTATTGTTTATAATGGGTATTGTAATTTCTTGTGGCGTGGTGCTGCCTACGGGGAATGTAATTGTCTCTGTAGCTGAGAACGTAAAATCGGTTCCTTCTACGGCTGTTCCCCCTGTGAGCAGTGCCACTTCTACTGTACCTTCGGTATCTGGTGCTTCTGAAATGATTATGGAAATGGTCACTTCGGCTCCGTCTTCAGAAACAGAGGTAAAAGCACCGTCAAATGCTACTTCAACATTTACGTTAGGAATTACATTTCCTGGAGAACCAATGTTTGGAGTGTCGCTTGCGGTTCCGCCCAATAAAAGGGTTGCCACAGCGCCATTCGCGTTACCTGCTACACTGAAGGATGCCAATTCTATATCGTACGACTCACCATCGTTAGCAGCTGTATCTGGGTATGCGCCCATATCTACAGGCAAGGTGGTGGTTGGGTCTCCCATCCAAAGGGTCACGCTATCTCCACCCTGGCCCAATCCTGCACCATCGGTGAATCCTACCTCTACGTTTGTTAGGTCTACCACATCGTCCCAAACATCCACAAAAGTTGCTACTTCACCATTTGCATTATCGGTTACCAGCACGATTACATACTCGCCCGGTTGGATGTCTGTAAGACCTTGGATAATATCGGCTGCGTTTCCATCGGCAGACTCATCATCGTAGTATAAATCTGCATCAATACCTGAAACCCATGCTGCTTGACCTTCATTCTTTATTTCGAACCAATCCTCGGTAAGGTCTGTTCCTTCCTGTCCTGCAAAGACTTCAGTAATCACGAGGTTAGGCATTAGCGGTACGTTTCCCGGGGAACCTATATTAGGCACATTTGATGCTGCACCTCCCTGTTGTAATGTCTCCACGGCATTACTGGTATTTCCTACAGTACTAAATTCGTTCAAATCTACATCGAAACTCTGTCCGTCATTTGTTACGGTATCCGGATAGGTAGCAGTATCTATAACCGAAGTGGATGTAGGGTCTCCAGCCCAAATGTTCACGGCATCGCCGCCGCCGCCAAGTCCAGCACCATCTGTAAATCCAATTTCCAGACCACTAAGGTTTACCACCTCTCCCCAAACATTGGTAAATGTGGCTACTTCGTTATTGGTGTTGTCCGTCACCAAAACGATTACATACTCGCCGGGCTGTATATTGGTTATTCCCTGAATGATATCTGCTGTTGCACCATCGGCAGACTCATCATCGTAATAAAGATCCGGATCTACACCAGAAACCCACGCGGCATTACCATCGTTTCTAATTTCAAACCAATCGGCTGTTAAATCGTCACCTTCTTGACCTGGGAAAACTTCGGTTATGTTTAGATCGAAAGTTCCCGTTGCTTCAAATTTTACGTTATCCAGATAAACAGCTTCTCCCCCGGCATTTGTGCGAACCTCCACGACCAGTTGTACCATAACACCGTTTGGAACAGTTGCAGTACCTGTTGTAAATACCCCTTCAATTCCCAGATCATCAATATCAGATCCTTCGGTATTGAGAATGTCAATTTCGGTATTGTTGGTCAGATCCTTAACGTATATACGAATTCTATCAGAGCCGCTCTCATTTACAGTTCCGTCGCCTTCATATCCAGTTTCGGTAATAAAATAATCTATTGAAACTGTAGGATTGGTTAATCCTGAAAAATCCACAACATCAAATTCAAGAATCATGTTTCCGTCCGTATCGGACAAGTTGTATCCCTGAACACCATCGGTATATGCCCCTACATCCCCGGTAAAGGAAGTGGCTCCCACAAAATCACCATCGGTAAGGCCTACGTCCGGTGTGTCATACGGCTCGTAACGGGCGTCGAAACCCATTTCTGTGGCGGTTGTGGTAAAATCTACCATAGATTGGCCTGCGTTGTTAATTAGGTCATGTGCAACATTTGCATCTCCTGTGTCCACATACTGTGAAGCTGCGGTTGGCTCCTCGAAACTCGTGGAAGAGACTGTTGTTTGTGCTTTTACGATTGCTACTGAAAACAGTAGTGCGATAAGTGTAATTTTTTTCATTAGTAGTTTGTTGTTTTTATTTGCGCTAAACTACAATGACTATGTACCCTTTTTCTTAACTGAATATTAAGTTACCTTGAAATCAATACCGTTACTTTGGCCAAAATGGATTCTTAATTTAATTTAGTGTAAACTTTACAATTTGAAATTGTAAATTCAATAATTTTTATACTTTTAGACTTCTTTAAAACCCCAAACATGAAAAGAAATTACGACCTAGGATTATTAGTACTACGAATTGGCGTTGCCGGACTTATGCTCACCCACGGTGTGCCCAAATTTTTAGCTTTTATTGGTGGCGACCTCTCCGTAGTTGGAGACCCGTTGGGAATTGGCGGGTTGCTATCTTCCATATTGGTACTGCTAGGTGAATTGGTAGCTCCTGTCCTGATTATTATAGGAATCAAAACAAGGTTTGCGGCAATAATCTCAGCAATTACCATGGCCGTTGCTGCCTTTGTGGTACACGGGGCGGATCCCTTGGCCAAAAAGGAAATGGCCCTGCTTTATTTGATAGGCTTTATTTCCATAGCACTTATGGGCGCTGGAAGTATTTCGGTAGATAAAAAATAAGTTATTTAAAAATAGACGTCAATAACTCCTTAAAAAGATCTGCGGGAGTGAGATTTGCGGCGCCTACTCCTTTACTCTTTAGGTCTACCTCACGTATGCTAGCGATTATGGCGCTTACCTCTTTCATGGAATAGTTGCGGGCGGCCGTTTGGTAATCCTTTATAAAATAGGGATTCACTCCCAGTACTTTCGAGGCTTCCGCTTTATTGGATAGTGCGTGGTATTTTAGCAATTTAGAGAAGAAACTGTACAATAGTGCCACCGTCATCACCAATGGGTGGTTCTTGGGGTTTTGTGCAAAATACTGTACAATAGCGAAGGCTTTTTTTATGTTCTTTGCGCCAATGGCATTTTGCAACTCGAAGTTGTTAAAGTCCTTACTAATCCCAATATTCTGCTCAACCAGTTGAGGGGTAATTTGCTGTTCGGGCTTGATGATGAGCTGTAGCTTTTCCAACTCGTTATTGATCTTGCTAAGGTCGTTACCCAAAAACTCGCTGAGCATTTGTGCTGCCTTGGGGGTAATGGAATATCCCCTGCCCTTGAGTACCTGTATGATCCATCCCGGGAGTTTGTCGTCGTACATTTTCTTGCTCTCAAAAAGCACCGCGTTTTTCTTCAGTGTCTTAGCAAGTTTTTTTCGGGCGTCCAGCTTTTTGTATTTATAGCAAAAAACCAAAACGGTGGTGGGCTGTGGATTTTCGGCATAGGAGACTAAATTTTCGATGGTACGGGACAGGTCTTGTGCTTCTTTTACGATTACTACCTGTCTTTCGGCCATCATGGGATAGCGCTTTGCATTGCTCACAATCTCGTCTATGGTAACATCCCTTCCGTAGAGCACCATTTGGTTAAAGCCTTTTTCTTCTTCGGTAAGCAGGGTTTCTTCAATATAATTTGAAACACCATCAATATAATAAGGCTCCTCCCCCATCAAAAAATAGATTGGTGAAATGTTTCCCCTCTTTATATCGGTGATGATGGCTTTAGCTTTGTCTAAGGACATGGAAGTTTTAGATTGTAGATTTTTAGATTGTAGATAGAAACAGGATAAATCAAAAACTGTAAATTGCGCTATGCTGAAACTTAATTTCCCTGGCTATTCGTTCCGTTTCAAAAGTAACGAAAACAAACGTTTCATTTTTGACGAAATACGAAAAAAATTTATGGTGCTCACTCCTGAGGAATGGGTACGCCAGCACGTGGTACAGTATTTAATCTCAGAAAAAAAATATCCTAAATCCCACATTAACGTTGAAAAACAACTACTCCTCAACGGGACAAAAAAAAGATACGATGTAGTTGTATACAACAATAACGGCTCAATAGAAATTATTGTTGAATGTAAAGCTCCCTCAGTTAAGATTACGCAAGATACCTTTGACCAGATTGCCCGCTATAACCTTGTTACAAATGCCAGTTATTTGATGGTAAGCAACGGAATACAACATTATTTCTGCCAATTGGATTACAGCAACGAACGCTATATCTTTTTAAGGCAACTTCCAGAATATACTCCATAAAAAAACGCTCCCACATCAGGAGCGTTTTTTTTAAAAGAATATAGAACAGTTTACATTGCTCCCCATTCTTTCAAGCTTTTTGTATTTAAAGCTACATAATCGTCGTTTCCAGCTTCTTTTGCCATTTCCAAAGATTTCTTCGCAGCGCTAATAGCTCCTTTTTTATCACCTGCTTTGGCATAGATAAGCGATTGTTGTCTGTGAAACCAAAAAGCTGGTTGCTCGCGCATCTCAATGGCTTTATCTATCCATGTTTTTGCTTTGTTTATGTCTTTACCTGCATTAAGATAATACACGGCCGCTTGGTAATAATCGTTAGCAGATGGGCCGTTCATCACTCTATCAATACTTGCAGAAACTTGCTTATCGGTCATAAACTCAATAGGCAACGCTACATAGCTCTTTTCCCACATCATTCCTAGGTTTGCAGAGTTGTTCGTAATATCATCAAAAGACATTGTAAATGTTTCAATATCAATTGGTAATGGAAATACTTGTGCTTTTGCGGTTGCCGCAACTTTACTATCGTCCCATTTTTGTGGAGTTCCCCAGTTATTACTGTCTGAATACAACATCACATCCCAGCTCTGTACACCAGGCCTTGTATAGATGGCATACGTTCCTGCTTTTACTTCTTTACCTCCTACCATTACATCGTCACTAAAGGTAATCTTGGTATTGGCGTTGGCTCCGGTACGCCATATTTTATCGTAAGGCACCAAGCCTCCAAATATAGTACGTCCCTTCATTGAGGGTCTTGAATATTCAACAGTAACATCGGTAAGTCCAACTTTCTGTTCAATTTTTTGTGATGGGCTGGGCGCAGGGGTTTCGAGTTGTGCTTGCACGGCAAAAGTTGTTGCTATGGCACAAACAAAGAGGATTATTTTTTTCATGATTTTGGTTTTGATTATGGTTTCTGCGAAGTTACAACGCAGTCAGTTTAAAAGAGTTAACAAAACCTTAAAAAAGAATATTTAAATCCGTGTACCTTTGCACTATGAAGAGCAGCATTTCAAAACGACTCATAGCCGAAGCCATTGGTACCTTTGCCTTGGTTTTTTGCGGTACGGGAGCCATAGTAATCAATGAGTTTACGGGGGGTACCGTTACCCACCCAGGCATTGCATTTACCTTTGGCCTCATTGTCATGGGAATGATTTATGCTTTTGGCGACATAAGCGGCGCCCATATTAATCCTGCAGTTACTATTGGTTTTGCGTATGCCAAAAAGTTTCCTTGGAAAGAAGTACCCCTCTATGCTGTCGCCCAATGTGCGGGTGCCCTGGCAGCTAGCGGGTTATTACTTTACCTTTTTCCCGACAACGAACTATTGGGAGCCACACTTCCACAAATCGAGGTGTTAAAGGTATTCATTCTTGAAGTACTGTTATCTTTCTTTTTAATGGTGGTGATCATCAATGTTTCTACCGGCGCTAAGGAAATAGGCGTAATAGCCGGTATTGCCATTGGTGGTATTGTGCTATTGGAAGCAATGTTTGCAGGTCCTATTACTGGAGCATCTATGAATCCAGCACGCTCCTTGTCACCTGCGCTGGTCTCTGGAAATTTGCAGCACTTATGGTTGTATCTCACTGCACCGATTATCGGTTGTATTTTGGCGGTGATGAGTTGTAAATTGGTGAAAGACGAGCACTGTTGTGATGACGATTGCTAATTAATTGTTAATCTTTAACTTGCCTATTGACTCGTAGTATTTTTCTGATGTATTTTTACTGAAAAAGAAAACAATGCTACGATTTATCAAAAAATTTTTTAGATTTAATCGCGTTTCAAAACCTACGATAAACAGAGATTTGTACAGAATCCTGCGTATGAACAAACGCGTGATATCGCTACGAAAGTAAAGGTCAAGCTACCGCCACTTATTACTCCCAAAAGTCATCGAAAGATACCTTAAGGGGATTTTTTTGCTTAACCTACACAAGACACTATTGTTAAACTTTGTTTAATCCTCTTCTATTTTTATTAAACAAAATGTATTTTTAGCGTATAATCCAGTACATTGAAAATCTATACGCTTCATTCCAAACAAAATCTACCCATCTCCAAAGCTGAGGCTTGGGAATTTTTATCAAACCCAGAGAACCTGAAGGTAATCACCCCAGATTATATGGGATTCCACATACTTTCGGGAGCCGATAAACCTATGTATCCAGGGCAAATCATTCAATACATTGTCACTCCTGTCCTAGGGATAAAAACGAAGTGGGTCACCGAAATTACACACGTAAAGAATAACAACTATTTCGTGGACGAACAACGCTTTGGACCCTATGCACTATGGCACCACAAACATTTCATAAAGGAAATTGATGGCGGTGTTGAAATGGAAGATATCATAGATTACAAACTTCCCTTCGGTTGGTTGGGGCAGCTGGCACACCCAATTCTCGTACAACCGAAATTGAAAGAGATTTTCGATTACCGCAAAAAAAAATTGACCGAATTGTTCGGCACACTATAATAGCAATACTATGAAAAACATACTTTTGATTGGCGGATCCTACGGTATTGGACTTGAAATAGCCAAAAAAATGAGCAAGAACCATAATGTAACTATTGCTTCCAGAACCAACAAAGACATTCCCGAAGGGATTGAGCACATATCATTTGATGTCTCTAGCGACACCCTATCAGAAAAAGAACTCCCAGAAAGCATCGACGGATTGGTATATTGTCCAGGAAGCATAAATCTAAAACCATTTAAAATGCTCTCTCCTGAAGCCTTTCAGAAAGATCTGGACATCAACTTTATTTCGATGATAAAGACTGTCCACGGCTTACTTCCGCAGTTAAAAAAATCTGATCAGGCAAGCTTGGTCTTCTTCAGTACTGTAGCAGTAAAAGTGGGTATGCCTTTCCACACCAGTGTAGCGGCCGCTAAAGGAGCCATCGAAGGCTTTGCAAAAGCACTTGCAGCAGAATACGCACCCAACTTTAGGGTAAACGTAATAGCACCCTCACTTACCGATACACCTCTCGCCGGTACATTATTGAGCAGCGAGGAAAAGAAAGAAAAAATGGGCGAGCGCCACCCCTTAAAACGCGTTGGAGACACAAAAGATATCGCAAATTTGGCTACCTTTCTACTTTCTGAGGACTCCTCCTGGATGACCGGGCAGGTATTGGGCGTAGATGGTGGGATGTCCACATTAAATATCCAGTAAGATGGTAGATAAAGTAAATATATTCTGGTTTAGACGCGATCTTCGGTTGGATGACAACGTTGGTTTCTACAAAGCGCTTCACGGAAAACATCCTGTATTGCCGCTCTTCATTTTTGACGAAAATATATTGGGGGAACTCCCCGAGGACGATGCGCGGGTCACCTTCATCTTTGACGAACTCCAAAAAATGAGAAACCAATTGCAAGAGCATGGAAGTAGCCTTGCTATGTATCACGGTACCCCAAAAAAGGTTTTTGAGAATATTATTTCAGAATTTGAAGTGCAAAACGTAATAACAAATCACGATTATGAACCGTATGCCAAAGATCGGGATGCTGAAATTTCAGCATTATTGGAAAAAAAAGATGTTGGCTTTTTTACCTACAAAGACCAAGTCATCTTCGAAAAGGATGAGATCGTGAAGAACGATGGAGACCCATATGTTGTTTACACGCCCTATATGAAGAAATGGAAAGCTACTTTTTCTGAAGACAAGCATGTAAAGATTTACTACACTTCCCAAGTTTTGGACAATTTGGTCCAACACTCCCTCTTGCCCAATGTAAGCCTTTCGGATATGGGTTTTAAACGCTCAAAGATTGAGGTGCCAGATTACGACGTTACCCCCACAACCATTCAGGAATACGAAAAAACCCGCAATTTCCCTGCACAGGAGGGCACTTCCAGATTGGGCCCCCATCTTCGGTTTGGCACTGTTAGCGTACGGAAAATGGTGAAGAAAGCCATTGCCAAAAAAAACGAAACCTTTTGGGAAGAACTTATCTGGCGTGAATTCTTTATGCAAATCTTATGGCATTTTCCAAAAACGGTGGACAATGCCTTCAGAAAAAAATATGACCATGTCCCGTGGCGCAATGCAAAGGCTGATTTTGAAAAATGGAAAGAAGGAAAGACCGGCTACCCCTTAGTGGATGCTGGGATGCGACAGCTAAATCAATCTGGATACATGCACAACCGCGTTAGAATGTTAGTAGCCAGTTTTTTGTGCAAACATCTACTTATAGACTGGCGCTGGGGCGAGGCCTATTTTGCTGAAAAATTATTGGATTATGAGCTCTCGAGCAACGTGGGGAACTGGCAGTGGGCCGCAGGTAGTGGCGTAGATGCGGCACCTTATTTCAGGATTTTTAACCCAACCACACAAATCGAAAAGTTTGATAAGCACCATTCTTACATAAAAGAATGGGTCCCAGAATTTGATACCGACGACTACCCCGAAAAGATGGTAGACCATAAAGAAGCGCGGGAGAGAGCGTTGGAAACCTATAAAAAAGCAATAAATTAACATTTAGCCGTAAGAATATTCCCTAATATTACTTTTTATCGATATTTTTCATATATTTATCGATGTATTAATGGCCTTGCCCCCAAAATCTAGCCTTATGCAGTCTTACGAAAACAAATTCACCAACGGTGAGATAACCGTTACTTATGAACCCAAAAAATGTATCCACGCCCAAGCCTGTGCCAAAGGACTTTCAGATGTCTTCAGGACTACAGTGATACCGTGGATAGACTTGGATGCCGCAGAAACCGAACAAGTGATCGAGCAAATACAAAAGTGTCCTTCCGGCGCTCTGTCTTTTTGTTACAACAACAAACGGGTACTTGTTAAATAAATGGTAATTTGCCTTTATTTTTGGGAGTTTTAGCACAATTTTTCTACACTTGCGCTGTTATCACTTTCATAACAAACCCAACAAAAAAACAAATGAACAAAATTATTAGTACAGCAGCAGCCGTATTCCTGTGTATATCCCAGTTAGCTGCACAGGAAAACCCCCAAGAATCTCCCAACACTATTGAAAATCAGTTTGTAGAGGTAGTAGATGGCTCTAACAGCTACCAAGAATTCAAGGTGATCAAAAAAACCGAAATAAACAAACTGCGTTCCAATATTTTGGACACCATTTCAGGCTTGGAAGGTAAAATAACCTCCCTCAATACCGAAATAGACTCTCAAAAGAATGAAATTGCCTCTCTATCCCAAAATTTGAAGAGAACCGAAGAAGATTTGGCACTGAGCCAAAAAAAGGAAAACGGAATAGAGATTTTCGGTATCCTGACCCAAAAAAGCACCTACAATACTATTATGTGGAGTGTTGTAGGCATTTTGTTAGTAGCCCTGGCTTTCTTCATATATAAATTCAAGAACAGCCATGCGGTTACCCGAAACGTACGCTTAAAACTGGCCGAAACCGAAATCGAGTTTGAAAAGGCCCGCCAAACACGAATCGAGGAACAGCAAATGCTCCGCAGAAAACTTCAGGATGAAATTAATAAGAACAGAAAATTACAAGGCTAGGAGGAAGTACGAATGATGAATGAATGACGACTGACGACTGACGACTGACGACTGACGACTGACGACTGACGACTGACGACTGACGACTGACGAAATTTAAAAATAGAAATTGGAACTAATAATTTCTTCTTGATAAATTTCTTTTAATTGAATATTCGGTAGAATACGAATAAAGGAATTATAGATTATTATTGCCCTTCAACTTAAAATTAAAGGGATTTCTTAATAAATTCTCTATGATTGTTTTAATGTCTAGCTGAGTCGCTAAATAACCAATTTACAGATTTATCGGCTCACTAATTCACCAAAACCTAGTCTATCCTAGTAATCTTCGCCCCAATGGCTCGTAATCGCTCATCAATATTTTCGTAACCACGGTCTATTTGTTCGATATTATGGATAATACTGGTCCCCTTGGCCGAAAGCGCTGCAATAAGCAAGGAAATTCCCGCACGGATATCCGGTGATACCATCGTGGTTGCCTTTAACTGTGATTTAAAATCATGTCCCATTACAGTTGCACGGTGTGGGTCGCACAAGATGATACGTGCTCCCATATCAATTAGTTTATCTACAAAGAACAAGCGGCTCTCAAACATCTTTTGGTGTATCAATACATTTCCTTTGGCTTGGGTACACACTACAAGAACAATGCTAAGCAAATCTGGTGTAAATCCTGGCCAGGGAGCGTCTGCCACTGTCAAGGTAGAACCGTCTATATAGCCTTGGATTTCGTACCCGTCGTCATGAGCAGGAATGTAAATATCGTCTCCTTTTTTCTCTAGGGTAATCCCTAATTTTCTAAAGGTATCAGGAATCAGTCCCAAATCTTTCCAACTCACATCCTTGATGGTAATCTCACTTTGTGTCATAGCCGCAAGACCTATCCAGCTCCCTATTTCAATCATATCCGGAAGGATACGGTGGTGGCAACCGTGTAGGCTTTCCACCCCTTCAATAGTGAGCAAATTGGAACCTACGCCTTTGATTCTGGCCCCCATACTGTTCAGCATTTTACATAGTTGCTGTAAGTAAGGTTCGCACGCGGCGTTATAAATGGTAGTAGTGCCTTTTGCAAACACGGCCGCAAGTATAATATTGGCAGTTCCCGTAACCGAAGCTTGGTCCAACAACATATTGGTTCCCGTAAGTCCGTCCGGTGCTTCCACGCCATAAAAACGTTCTTCACGATTGTAGCGAAACGTTGCGCCCAAATTTATAAACCCTTCAAAGTGGGTGTCCAACCTTCTTCTACCTATCTTATCGCCTCCCGGTCTTGGAATGTATCCTTTTCCAAAACGTCCCAACAAAGGCCCAACGATCATGATGGAACCACGGAGAGAGCTTCCTTCTTTTTTGAAAAGCTTAGATTCCAGGTATTCCAGTTTCAGGTCGTCCGCCACAAAGGAATATTTTCCCTTGCCCAGTTTTTGTATTTTCACACCTAGGTTCCCAAGGATTTCAATAAGCTTGTTTACATCCCTAATATCTGGGATGTTTTCAATGATAACTTCTTCTGGAGTTGCCAATACGGCACAGAGTATCTGCAGGGCTTCATTTTTGGCACCCTGCGGACGGATTTCACCTTTCAGTTTGTGACCGCCTTCAATTTGAAATGTTCCCATAAATATTCTTGGAGGTTAGTAGCGCTTACGGCCTCTATTGTTTTTGTGGCTTTTTTTGCTGTTGGTATTAAAGCGTTTTTTGTTCTTCATAAGTTTTTGTGCGTCACGAAGATCCTCATCGCTGTTCTTCAGGTTTATCTTACCTCCTGAAAGTTCGTAGAGGTGTTCAAAAATCACGTCGTCTTCAACCGTATCCTTGTTCCAGTTAAGGAAGCACTTTTTCATATGGTTGGCAATGGTGAGGATAAGCCCCTCCTTTTTGTCACCTTCTTCCCATTGTACAGCTACATCAATCATACGCTTTATATTATTTCCGTAGAACCGATATTTTGGATGGTTTTGTGGATATGCAAGCGGGTCTGGCTTTGCGTACAACTCTTCTGGAGTAGGTTTCTCAAAGGGAGAGTCTACATCCAGTTGAAATTTTGAGATAATGAACAACTGGTCCCACAGCATATGCTGAAAGTCCGGCACATCGCGCAAATGGGGGTTTAGGTTACCCATTACGGCAATGATACTCTTTGCTTGTTTGTTCCGTTTTTCGGGGTCTTTCTCGGCAACCGCTTGGTCTACCATTTTTTGGATATGGCGACCGTATTCTGGAATAATAAGATGCGGGCGCTCCGTATTGTATTCTATAGCTTCTATCAAAATAATAGGTTTAGGAAATGTAATCTGGTTGAAGTAATAACGCTTGCAAAATACTAAAAATTATAGCGAAATAACACCTTCCACCTCCGAAACTTGCAAATATTTCTCAATTACCGCATCTGGCGAATCCATTGTAACCTTAATAGATACGCTCGTATAAGTGCCTTTAGAGGAGTCTCGGGTTTGTATTTCTGCTCCCATACGGTCGAAAATAGCTTCAATCTCGGCTATTTTTTCATTGCTGGCAGGCACTATAAATTTATAAAGGTACGGTGCTGGCCATTGGGTGTCACCCTCCAATTGTTCGCGGAGTCGTGCGTAGAATGCTTCAGATTTGCTTTCGGAACTCATACAATTTTCATTTTCTACAAAGATACGTTTTCTTGCAGGAAGTAAATACATTGGGGATTTGTACTTTTGGAGATGAAATCTAACCTGAACTTGAAGTGAAAGATGAACTCAAATGGAGTTAGAGATGAAAAAGAGATTTACGGCGTAGGATTCAAGATTTTACCTTAAAATGAAAAAAACGGAAAACGCACCCAAAAGAATCGTTATAATTGGTGGCCCTGGCTCGGGCAAGAGCACACTTATAGTCGCTTTGGAAAAAGATGGTTACCCATGCATGCATGAAATTTCAAGACAAGTAACATTGCAGGCACAAAAGGAAGGAATAGACCAATTGTTTTTGACCAACCCCATCCTGTTTAGCCAAAAACTCTTGGAAGGTAGGCTACAGCAATTTAAAGAGGCTGAGGAATACAAGACAGGCTACCTCTTTTACGATAGGGGCTTGCCAGACGTTCCAATTTACATGGACTATCTTGGCACCTCCTACCCTGACCATTTTACTGAAACTTGTAAAAAACACACTTACGATACTGTTTTTCTCTTACCGCCTTGGGAAGCAATATACGAACAGGACAACGAGCGCTACGAAGATTTTGAGACTGCCCAAAAATTATACGAATTTCTAAAAAAGGGGTATAGAAATTTTAATTATAACCCCATTGAAGTCCCCATTGGAGACATAGCACAACGCAAAGATTTTATCTTGCAAAATTTACGAACCTTATTTTGACCAGCCCCCACCACATTCTTGAGAAATACTGGGGCCATAGTACCTTTAGACCTTTACAGGAAGAAATTATAAATTCTATACTGGCTGGGCAAGACACCGTTGCACTTTTGCCCACCGGGGGCGGGAAATCTGTTTGTTTCCAAGTACCCGCATTGGTGAACGAGGGAATATGCGTTGTAGTTTCACCATTGGTGGCCCTTATGACAGAGCAAGTAGCAACTCTTAAAAAGCAAGGCATAAAAGCCTTGCAAATCTCGGGGGGGATATCGTTTCAGGAATTGCAAACGTTGCTGGACAATGCCAAATATGGCAACTATAAGTTCCTGTACCTCTCGCCTGAAAGATTACAACAGGAACTGGTACAGAATGCAATAAAGCAAATGCCCGTAAACCTTGTCGCTGTAGACGAGGCGCATTGTATCTCACAATGGGGAAACGATTTTCGTCCAGCGTACAAAAATATAACGCTACTAAGGGAAATACATTCTTTGGTCCCAATCATTGCCCTTACCGCCACTGCTCCACCCAAAGTACTCGAGGACACCATAACCGAATTAAAACTAGAACTGCCCAAGGTCTTTAAAGCATCCTTTGCAAGAGAGAACATACGCTTTGAAGTGTATAAAGTTGAAGACAAGCTATACCGCGTACAACAGTTGTTAAAGCATTGCACAGGGAAGTCCATATTGTATGTACGCAGTAGAAATGCAACCGTAGAGACGAGCAAACAACTGAACACCTTAGGAATAGCAAGCACATTTTACCACGGCGGTCTTCCAACCGAAACGAAGGAAGAAAAAATGACCTCTTGGCAACATGGAAAAACCCCAAATATAGTGGCTACAAATGCCTTTGGTATGGGAATAGACCAGCCAGACGTACACTTGGTAATCCACCTACAATTGCCAGATAGTTTAGAGGCCTATTTCCAAGAGGCAGGTCGTGCTGGCAGGGACGGCTCCAAAGCAAGAGCCATTGTACTGTGGAGCGAGTATGATATACAATTGGTTAAAAAACAGTTTGTAGATTCCTATCCAAGCACCAAGGACGTAAAATATGTATACAAAAAATTGAACAACTATTTCCAGGTTCCATACGGCGAAGGTGAATACACCTCCCACCCTTTCAATTTTTCAAAATTTTGCAGTACGTACAAGCTCAATTCCCTGTTGGCATACAACTGTTTGCAATTATTGGACAGATTGGGGGTGTTACAACTCACCAGAACTTTCGGTAGAAAATCTATTGTCCATTTCACGGCAACATCGGCTGTTGTGCTAGCGTATTTCAACAAAGATATACTGGCATCGGTAGTTGGAAAAACCATCCTGAGACTCTACGGTGGGATCTTTGAAACAGAGACACAGGTAAACCTTCAATTGGTCGCCACAAAATCTGGACAGGACATTCCAAAGGTAATCCAAGTCCTGGAGCAGATGGAACGGGATGGACTGCTTGAGCTTAAACTACAGTTGACCGATGCTGTCCTAACATTTATAGCCCCGCGGGAAGACGAAAAAACCATAAATCCCTTGAGCAAGGAAATAGCATTGCAAAAGAAAAAAAAGGAGCAGCAGGTACACGCCGTATTGCGGTATATTGAAAATAAGGACGTGTGCAGGAGCATACAATTGCTTCGGTATTTTGGCGAGGAGGATGCGCAACCCTGTGGCACTTGTTCGGTATGCAACGTTAAAGGACAAAAAATTTCAGAAACAGAACGAAAGCAACTTTCAGAAAAAATACTGTTGCTCTTGGAAGAAATGCCGCAAAGTTCCCGTGAACTTTCAGAAAAACTTACTTTTGCAGAAACCGAAATTCTCGCCACACTACGACTGTTATTGGACAACAAGAAAGTTACTCTGGGCGCAGGGAATCGATATTTTTTAAAATAATGGAAGACTTAAGAATAGTATTTATGGGCACCCCTGGTTTTGCAGTGGGTGTCCTACAACACTTGGTAGAGAACAATAAGAATGTAGTGGCCGTGGTCACCGCTCCGGACAAACCTGCGGGCCGTGGGAGGAAACTGCACGCCTCTGCCGTAAAGCAATATGCCCAAGAGCAGGACATCCCGGTGCTGCAACCCACCAACCTAAAAGATGAAGATTTTATAGCGAACCTTAGCTCCTACAATGCTACTGTGCAAGTGGTAGTAGCGTTTAGAATGTTGCCCAAGGTGGTTTGGGAGCTCCCAAGATACGGTACCTTTAATCTTCACGCTTCATTACTGCCCGAATACCGTGGCGCTGCACCTATTAATTGGGCCGTCATAAACCAAGAGGAGAAAACAGGCGTGACCACTTTTTTTATAGATGAAAAGATAGATACCGGAGAAATCATTTTTTCTGAAGAAGTGCCAATTTCAGAAAGAGAGACCGCAGGGAGTCTCCACGACACGTTAATGGAGGTGGGTAGTAAACTTGTACTAAAAACTGTTGAAACCATTGCTGAAGGCAACATAACTACTCTAGCACAACCAAAAAACGAGACCTATAAGGAGGCACCAAAGCTACACGCCGAAAATACGAAGATAGACTGGTCCCAACCCATAGAGAAAATTGATGCTTTGGTAAGAGGACTCTCCCCCTATCCTGTTGCCTGGTGTTACTTGCGCCAAGACGAAGAAAAGTTGAAGGTAAAGATTTATAAAACCAATATAGAATCTTGCAAACCTCCCGAAACTATTGGGAGCATTATCACCACCAAGAGAACCATTAAAGTAGCTTGCCAAAATGGCTACCTTTATATTAAAGAGCTGCAGTTACCCGGGAAAAGAAAAATGGATGCTGCTTCACTCTTAAATGGGTTTTCGTTTAAAGATGGCGCAAAACTCACGTAGCCCCCGTGAATGCTCATGTCTTTAAAAAGCACAAAAAACGGGGCTTGGTTATCAACAAACCATCGAAGTTATCAACAAAAACGGCGATTTACCCCGTCATTCCTTGCGTGAATGGATAATCCGATTAAATTTGTAGAGCAAATCAATAAAGTTTAACCAACAATTTTTAATTTAATTACTAAACTATGAACAAATCAGATTTAATCGATGGAATGGCAGCAGATGCCGGAATTACAAAAGCAGCCGCAAAAAAAGCATTAGAGTCTTTTTTAGGAAATGTTGAGAAATCACTAAAAAAAGGAAACCGCGTATCTCTAGTAGGATTCGGATCTTGGTCAGTTTCTAGAAGAGCTGCAAGAGAAGGAAGAAACCCACAAACTGGAAAAACAATTAAGATTGCTGCTAAGAACGTAGTAAAGTTCAAGGCTGGATCTGATCTTTCTAGCGCTGTAAACTAACCTTTACAACTTGGCAAAAAATTGAAATCCCGCCCCTTGGCGGGATTTTTTATTTGTAAGAAAATACGTTTGGTGTGCTTTTTAATTGGTTATTAAAAAATTAATAGTTAGATTTATTTTAGAAACCAACTAGAAATGACCTCTCTAAAACCAACCAAAGGCGTCCTACTCGTTGCAGAACCCTCTATAATAGGCGATGTATCCTTTAATCGCTCCGTTGTTCTGTTGGCTGAGTACAATACAGAAGGATCGGTAGGTTTTATACTCAACAAGCCCTTGGAATACACCCTAAAGGACTTTATCCCCGAGATAAATTCTGAACTCATTGTGTACAATGGCGGTCCTGTAGAACAAGATAATCTCTATTTTATCCATACTGTTCCACACCTTGTTCCGGGTAGTATCGAGATTTCCAACGGTATCTATTGGGGAGGCGATTTTGCCGCAATAGCCGATTTACTGAAAAACAACCAAATCAAGGATGACCAGATTCGGTTTTTCTTGGGGTATTCTGGATGGGACCATTTGCAACTGGAACAAGAGCTGGAATTGAACAGTTGGGTGGTAACCCCAAATAAGTATGAAAATAAGATTATTGGTAAATCCTATTTCGATTTTTGGAAAGAAAAAATGATCGAGTTTGGCGGTGACTACGTTATTTGGAGCAATGCTCCGGAAAACCCCAACTATAATTAGCCCAGTCTAGCCTTTACATTCAGTTTTTGGAGCAATTCCTTTGCTACCGTATTGCCGTATTCTTTCTTTCGGTATTTTGAAATAGGCTGAATTCCCACAATGGTATTGGTAATAAAAATTTCGTCTGCCTTTTGGAGCTCAAAGGGAGATACAGAAGCTTCTTCCAAGATATAATCTGGCACCTGTCCCAAAATCTTGATGATTTGTTTCCGAAGAATACCATTTAAACAACCATCGGACAGTGGAGGTGTCTTTATCTTATAACCGTTCACTAAAAAGATATTACCGTTAAGGGCCTCAACCACTTGTCTTTTATCGTTAAGGAGCAAACAGTTGGCATAGTCGTTCTCTTGTGCATAGATACTTCCCAAAACGTTTATGATCCGGTTATTGGACTTTAGGGTGGACAGCAAACCGGCCGTAACGTAATGGTCCTTAAAAAGTTCTACCTCATAGAAATCTCCTGAAATGGTATAGAAAGGATTCTCTAGGATTTCAGTAGTGATACAAAACGAAACATCCTTTGCAGTGGGAGTATACTTCCCCCCTTCCTCACGCCAAACTAAAAGCTTTATACGGTAGGTTTTGTTTTTTTGGCCCTCAGCTTCAACAGTTTTTAAAATTTCAGCTTCGAGAAACTCTGGGGTATAGGTCATTGGGATTTCCATACGCATGATACGCATGGAGGCCATGAGCCTAAAATAGTGGTCCTCCCAAAACAATACCTTGCCAGCGGATACACGTAGGGTCTCAAAAACAGCATCGCCGTAGTTTAAACCCCTGTTGGCATAAGAGATGGTAGTTTCAGATTCTGAGAGCAGTTGTGTGTTGTGATTTACCATAAAAAAACCGCCCCTTTTTGGGACGGCGCAAAGATATTATAATTCTTTCCGTATGGAAAATTGTTTAGGTAGAACCTAGGATTTGTTTTAGGTCCGAAACCATATTCTCCCATAGCATCTTACCTTCTTCCACTTCGTCTTCTTCGGCAAAATCGGTTACCATGAGGGAAACGTCCTTGGTAATCTCGTCTACTTGTATACGGAGTTCAAAAAAGTAATCGGTCTCCTCGTCTGTCATCCAGCGAAACTTGATGCGCTCGTTGGTCTTTTTGCCCAGTAGCTTTGCTTTTTCTTCGCTTCCGTCCCAGATAAAGGTGAAGAATTCTCCACGGGAGTTTACATTGTCTGCATACCACTCGCTCATCCCCGAAGGTGTTGAGATATATTGGTACAAAAGCGATGGAGAGGCCTTGATGACAAACTCCATTTCGTATTTTACTTTTTCTTCCATAGTACTTGTTAGTTCTTGCCCAATATATAGATTAATTTTAAAAAACAGGTTTGTTTGTTCTATTTTTTGTGAAGAAGATTATTTAGTAAGGCACTAAAAAAAATCCCCCCAGTTTCCTGAAGGGATTTTGTAGCGAGAAGGAGACTTGAACTCCTGACCTCCGGGTTATGAATCCGACGCTCTAACCACCTGAGCTACCTCGCCGTTTTTGCGGTTGCAAATATAGAAACAAATTATTGCTGGTGCAAAGATAAATTTAGGTTATTTAAGCTTGGAAAGTAACTGTGCACGATCCAACTTTAGCTGCTCCCCACTTTTCATATTTTTTAGGGTGTAGTTACCATCGCTCATCTCACTCTCGCCAGCCAACACAACAAAGGGAATGTCACGTTTGTCCGCATAGCCCATTTGTTTGCCCATCTTGGTACTATCTGGGTATAGCTCTGCGGGAATACCCTCTTTCCGCAATGCTGAAATGGCCTGCATCGCATACAATGCTTCTTTTTCACCAAAGTTGATGAAGAGCACCCTGGTATTTGCTGTAACGGTTTTCGGAAATAAATCGAGCTCTTCCAGGACAAGGTATATTCTATCCAAACCAAAAGAAATTCCTACCCCGCTCATATCCTTCATCCCGAATATTCCTGTAAGATCGTCATACCGGCCACCACCACCTATACTGCCCATAGCTACATTTTTGGGGGCGGCAACTTCAAAAATGGCACCTGTGTAGTAGTTGAGTCCACGGGCCAAGGTTACATCTATTTCAAGAGTGGCTGCTGAAAGTTTTAAGGTTTCAATTGCGTTTACGATACATTCCATTTCCGAAATCCCCTCCATCCCAATTGTTGAAACGGACAACAAAGTTTTTAACGTAGCTAATTTTTCCGAAGCATTCCCGCTTACCGAAAACAAAGGCTTCAGTTTTTCTATGGCATCTTGTGAGATACCCTTTTCCAGCATTTCGGCTTTTACTTTTTCTTCGCCTATCTTGTCCAGCTTGTCGAGGGCAACGGTAAAGTCTATTAGTTTGTCCTCCGCGCCAATCATTTCGGCTATACCGCTCAGGATCTTGCGGTTGTTCATTTTTATGGTAACCCCGTCCAATTTCAGCTTGTTGAACACGGTGTCGTACAATTGCACAAACTCTACTTCCTGCCATAGCGAGGTACTTCCCACCACATCTGCATCGCACTGGTAAAATTCCCGGAAACGTCCTTTTTGGGGCCTATCTGCCCGCCAAACCGGCTGGATCTGGTAGCGTTTAAAAGGAAAGGTAATATCGTTTTGGTGCTGCACTACATAGCGCGCAAATGGTACTGTTAAATCGTAGCGGAGGGCTTTTTCTGAAATTTTCGGGGTGAGTTTCCCGCTGTCCTTTTCAGTATAGGTAGCATCGTCCACTTTCCGAAGATAGTCCCCACTATTCAAAATCTTAAAAATCAATCTGTCCCCTTCTTCTCCATATTTTCCCATCAAGGTTTCGCTGTTCTCAAAACTGGGGGTCTCGATAGGCTGAAAACCAAAATTGTGGAACGCACCTTTAATAGTGTCCATAATATAGTTACGGCGGGTTACTTCAACAGGGGAAAAATCGCGGGTACCTTTTGGGATGCTGGGTTTTTTCAAAAGTATTCAATTTAAGTGTAGGCCCTTCGACAGGCCCAGGGTGACAAATATTTTACAAATATCCTAATTTCTAATTGAAAACATGTTTTGAAATCGTTTCATTTGTATAGAATTTAGGATAATAAATTACAAACATTCCAAAAAGTGCCTTCCCCTCGTTTGTGCCTCATTCGTCGGAGGTAAATCAAGGGGAATTAATCTGTAACTTTATTTCAGTTTTGTAGTCTAACGATAAATCCTTACCACCAACCTATGTTTTCACTCTTTCGGGAAAATATCCGTATTGCGCTGGACAGCATCAGGAGCCAGCTGTTGCGCACCATCCTCACCATAATCATTATTGGGATTGGTATCTGGGCACTGGTGGGCATCCTGAGTGCGGTAAAGGCACTGGAGAATACCATCTCGGGCGATTTTGCCTCCATGGGTGCCAATACCTTTAATATACAACGCTACGAGTTTCAAGTGAACAGTAACCGCGGCGGTGAGAAGCGAAAGGTGAACCCCATTATTAGCTACAACAACATTCGTGAGTTTTTAGATATTTACGAATACCCCTTTTCGCAAACATCGGTTTCATTTCTGGGGACCAATGCAGCCGAAGTAAAGTATGAAAGCGAAAAAACCGACCCCGAGGCCCAGGTATATGGCGTTAACGAAAACTATCTGGAAAATACGGGTACCAAGATTGATCGTGGCCGAAATTTCACATTTTTTGACATACAGAACAATGCAAAGGTATGTTTGCTGGGAGCAGATTTCACCAAAAACCTATTCAAGGACGACAACCCCATTAATAAGACCATAAGCATTCGCGGAGTAAAATTTAAGGTTATTGGTCTCTTGGAAAGTAAGGGAAGTACCTTTGGTAACAACCAAGACCTTAAAGTGCTCATCCCCATACAGGTGGCGAGGGGCATTTATACCAATGCCAATATTAATTACACCATTAGCATACGGGTGGACGATAAGGAAATGTTGCAGGGAGCACAGGACGAGGCGATAGTAAAATTCAGAAATGTACGTGGCCTGAGCCCAATTGAGGAAAACAATTTTGGGATTGAGCGTAGCGACGATCTTATTAATCGTATTGGGAGTATTACCGGGGCCTTATCTATTGCCGCCTGGATTATTAGTATCATCACCATTTTAGGCTCTTCTATTGCGCTTATGAATATTATGCTCGTTTCAGTTACTGAACGTACCCGTGAAATTGGTGTTCGAAAGGCACTTGGCGCGAAGCGTAAAACCATTTCCCTTCAGTTTTTTATGGAAACTATCGTTATTGGACAATTGGGGAGTGTTTTAGGAATTGTACTGGGATTGATAACCGGGTGGTTGTTTGCGTATTTTACTGGGTTCGATTTCAGCTTACCTTGGGACGCAATGATTGGGGCTACCATTATTTCATTTGTAACCGCTGTTATAGCTGGTTCTTATCCAGCCACCAAAGCTGCAAAATTGGACCCGATTGAGAGTTTGCGCTATGAGTAATACTGGAAAGAGTGGTACCTTCAGGAAAAAAAACAGATTCTTCTGAAGAAGCTATCGTTTTAAATCACTCTCCTTCTTTCGCAAGCCTTAAAATATCCTCAAAAAATTGGTACAACTCCCCTTTCGTAATCACGGCTCCCTGTTGTATCAAACTGAAAATATCGCCACTCTTGTCCTCTGAAAAGGGCTTGCTGGCGGTAAAGAACTCTACCGAATCCTCTGCATAGTTTTGCTGAAGCCATCGATAGCCTTCAGTAGTGGTGATATCTATTTCTGGTTCTGTGATCTTTAAGGAAATCAAGTGCATTTCCTTTTCAGCTACCTTAAATAGAAACAGTTGCTGTGGTGATAGATTTTCAAGATATTGTGCCTTTTGCAACACCCCTTCCCATACCAGGTCGCTGAATATGTCCAGTTCTTCCTCGGCAACTTCGGGCTTTTTGGCCTTTATCTCTTGCCACTCCTGCGCCGTGATGGATTGGGTAGCTAAAAAATTAATGAATTCTTGCTGCAGTTCTTCAAATTGTTCTTTGGTGAGTCTTGAATATTTCATGGCTTCTTTTTTCGGGAAATCGTTAGCTATTCATTTCAGTAAAAACTGAATATAAAAAAGACCCTTTCAAAAAAATGAAAAGGTCTTCCTGTAAATTTGAGATACTTTTTAGTTAGCTTCCGCTACAACATCAAAAGTAAATGTCTCTACCACTTCTCTGTGAAAACGGATAGTGGCCTCATACTGTCCGGTACGCTTAATGGCTCCACCGGCAATAGAGATATACTTCTTATCAATGGACACGTCTTCTTTTTCAAGAGCATTGGCCAAATCGGCATTCGTTACCGAACCGAAAAGCTTATCACCTTCGCCGGTCTTTGCAGAAATCTTGAACTCTAACAATTCGTTCAATTTATCAGCTTGCTTTTGGGCGTCCTCGATTACTTTCTTTTCTTTAAAAGCACGTTGCTTCAACGTTTCTTCCAATACTTTTCTCGCAGACGGGGTTGCCAATACAGCCATACCGTTTGGGATCAAGTAGTTTCTTCCGTACCCGTTCTTTACAGTAACAACATCGTCTGTAAACCCTAGGTGTTCTACGTCTTTCTTTAAAATCAATTCCATGGTTGTCCTGTTTTATTTATACAAATCGGTTACGTAAGGCATCAATGCCAAGTGACGTGCTCTCTTAACGGCAACGGCCACTTTACGTTGGTACTTTAATGAAGTTCCTGTTAAGCGGCGCGGTAACAATTTACCTTGCTCGTTCACAAAACTAGATAACCAGTCTGCGTCCTTGTAATCTACGTACTTGATACCAGATTTCTTGAAACGGCAGTACTTCTTTGCCTTGCTTGTCTCTATGTTCAAAGGGGTAAGATATCGTATCTCACCGTCTTTTTTTCCTTTTGCTTGCTGCTGTAATGTTGCCATAGCTTATGCAGTTTGTTTTTGTTTCTTGTTTCGGTTTCTTCTCTTCTCTGCCCAAGCAATCGCATGCTTGTCCAGACTTACGGTAAGGTAACGCATAACGCGCTCGTCACGTCTAAATTCCACCTCGAGGGGGTTTATTGCCTCACCGTCTACGGTGTACTCAAACAAGTGGTAAAAGCCACTTTTTTTGTGTTGGATCGCGTAGGCCAATTTCTTTAGCCCCCAATCTTCTTTCGATATCATCTTTGCACCTTTAGAAACAAGAAGGTCTTCGTATTTCTTTACTGTTTCCTTTATCTGCTCTTCAGATAAAACGGGATTCAAGATGAAAACAGTTTCGTAATGATTCATAAAAAATCTATTAATTAATACTATAAACACACCAGCACCTTGCTAATGAGCGTGCAAAAATACTATTTTTCTTAAAAACAACAAACCCTTGCGCTATCTATTTGCATAAAATATGAAGCAAGTTGTTCAATTTCAATTTGTAAGATTTTACTTTCTTGAATAGTTAAAATGCGATTTTCACACGACAAAAGTTAAAAATAACTACCATTCGTCGATTTTTTTTAATATTATTGTATATCAATTTAACGCAACCGTGGAAAAACCTATATTAAAATGTGCAATTGTGGACGACTCTACATTGCAACGCCTTTCAATAGTAAAATTAATCGAGAACCATCCTTCTTTGGATCTTGTAGCAGAATATAATAATGCCATTGAAGCAAAAATGGGGCTGGCGACCAATGAGATAGATCTGGTATTTCTTGATATCGAGATGCCAATCTTATCTGGGTTTGACCTGTTGGACGACCTTACCAACAAGCCACAAATAATATTTGTCACGGGTAAAACCAAGTATGCCTTTAAAGCTTTTGATTATGATGCGGTGGACTATTTAAGGAAACCTATTTCAAAAGATAGATTCCTGAATGCCGTTCACAAGGCCATCACCAACTACAAGCTGAAAAACGACGATGGCTTTGATGATGAAGATTTCATCTTTGTGAAGAGCAACCTTAAAAAAAGAAAGGTTTTCCTTAACGAACTTCGCTATATTGAAGCCCTTGGCGATTATGTGAAATTGGTGACCGAGCACGACGCACTTGTGGTACTCTCTACCATGAAGGCTTTTGAAAAGTTGTTGCCCTCGGACCGTTTTCTTCGAATCCACAAATCCTACATTGTAAATCTTGAAAAAGTAGAAAAATACAACAGTAAGATCATCGAGTTGGATACCGAGCAATTACCGCTGAGCCGAAACCGAAAAACCGATCTCGTAGAAGCCCTTGCAGCCAATATGCGCGCTTAATAATTATCTACATCTATTATTAACCTAACGCCCGAAAAATCTTTGATGGCGTTGAAACTGTGTTCAACTTTTTGAATGACGGCCTTGGTTTTTGCCAAAGATTGTTGTTTGGGAATCTTAACCATTACATTGCTGATAAATTGGTTTCGCACTCTACCTACTGGAGGAGGCTCTGGTCCTAGCACATATTCCCTAAACTGAAGTTGCAATGCTTTAGCGAACCATTGGGAAGCCTTTTGCATGGTATCGTAATTACGGTGCTTAAATGTAAACTTTATCGTTCTGTAAAAGGGTGGATATTTAAACTGGTACCTATCCTCGGTTTGTTGTTTGTACATTCCTCCATAATCGTTCGTGCTCACCATTTGCAATATTTGGTGGTACGGATTAAAGGTTTGTACCAACACTGTCCCCCTCTTTTTGGTACGTCCTGCCCTACCCGACACTTGCTGTAAAAGCTGAAAGCAACGCTCGTGCGCCCTGAAATCTGGAAAGTTGAGCAATGTATCTGCATTCATCACTCCCACCAAACTCACATTCCTAAAATCCAAGCCTTTTGCCACCATTTGGGTACCCACCAAAATATCTATATCACGGTTTTCCAGTTTTTCAATAAGTTTTGCGTAGGCGTGTTTCCCACGCGTAGTATCTTGGTCCATCCTAGCAATGGAGTGTTCTGGGAAAATGGCTTTTAATTCTGTTTCAATTTGTTCGGTGCCAAAACCCTTGGTATCCAGCGTTGGGCTTCCACAAGCAAAGCAGGCAGCCATCATTTGCATATGGTAACCACAATAATGGCAACGCAACTGCCCCTTGTGTTTATGATACGTGAGGCTTACATCGCAATTGGGACATTGGGGGGCGGTTCCACAAGTCGTACACTCTACAAATGGCGAAAACCCACGCCTGTTCTGGAACAAAATTACTTGTTCTTCATTAGCCAACGCTTCTTGTATAGCTTCTAACAACCTATCGCTAAAATGCCCCTTCATCAACTTTTTTTTGTGCTTCTCCTTAATGTCCACCAATTCAATCTCAGGCATCAATACATTCCCGAAACGTTGTTTCAGTTCGGTAAAACCATATTTATCATGTTGGGCATTGTAGTAGCTTTCCAAAGAAGGAGTGGCGCTTCCCAAAAGTGTTTTTGCCCCGTGAAGACCAGCCAGCACTATGGCCGCATCCCTACCGTGATAACGTGGTGATGGATTGAATTGTTTAAAAGAGGGTTCGTGCTCCTCGTCCACCACTACCAAGCCCAAATCCTGGAACGGTAAAAACAAGGAAGACCTTGCCCCTATTATAATTTGTGCTTTTTGTAAGTTTTCCAGCACGTTGTTCCATACTTCAACACGCTCATTCACAGAATATTTTGAGTGGTACACAGAAACCTTTTCACCAAAATAATTTTGCAAACGTGTTATGAGTTGGGTAGTTAGGGCAATTTCAGGAAGCATGTACAGCACCTGTCTTCCTTTCTTTAAAGTTTCAGCAATTAGTTTTACGTATATTTCAGTTTTTCCGCTAGAGGTAACACCGTGAAGGAGCGTAATCTCTTTTTCATCAAAGGATTTTTTAATCGCATTAAAAACCTGTTCCTGTTGCTCGCTGAGTGCTTTAATGGGCTTGGTCTCTTCCCCGGAATATTGAACCCTATCCCGTTGCTCGTAAAATTCCTCTAAAATGTTCTTGTCCAATAGTGCCTTGATTACCGTAGCGGTAGTATTGCTCTTTTTTTGTAGTGCGAGTGCCTCTATTGGTTTTTTTTGTTGGGAAGAAAGCATAAAGAGCGTCATTAACACTTCTTTTTGCTTGGGGGCACTGTTCATTTTATCTAGAAGCGATCTCAGATTTTCTTCGGAAGTATATTGGGGAGCGAGTTTCACGTACCGTTTCATTTTTGGGACATATTGCTCGTACACTTCCTCTTCAATAGTAATTACCCCTTTTTCATATAAGGCTTTGGTAACCGAAACCACATTTTTTCGGTCCAAAATATTTCTAACATCGTTTATATGCAGCGAGGATTGGTTGCGAAGGGCTTCCAACACCATAAACTCATCGTCTGAAAATTTCGACTCGTCCACCGAACTTTCTTCGTTCAATACAATAATGGTCTCACTTTCCAGCAAATATGCACTTGGCAGTGCTGCGCGGACCACCTCTCCCAACGTACACATATAATACGATGCTATCCACTCCCAATGTTGCAACTGTTTTGGTGTTATAATTGGATCTTCATCAAGGATCTGGTGTATGTCCTTGGTCTCATAGGCAGGGGGATTGTTACTGTGTACATTGTACACTATTGCAGTATACACCTTGGTCTTCCCAAATGGCACCGCTACCCGCATCCCCGGGCGTAAAAAATGTGCTTCGTCCTTGTTTACGCTGTAGGTAAAAGTTTGCTTTAAAGGAATGGGCAGTATTACGTTTATGAAGTACACGGTGGCGGGTTGGTGGGTTTGTTAATTGGTGAGTTAGGATTTACTTTTTTTATCTTACTAACTGAAAATTGAATAAAAACACCCCCTCCTTACCTCCCCTTCGAAGGGGAGGGATTTTATCTTCCCCTTGAAGGGGGCTAGAGGGATGCCTTAGCAACAAGGTAAAAATAAAAAAGGCCGTCCAGTATTTGGACGACCTTTGGTGTTACTTATCAACAGGGTTATTCTGCCCTTAACCAGTATTGTGTTCTTCCCAGTAGTGAAAAACCTACGTAACCGCGCACTTTCAGTTTATTGGGTTCTTCTAGTTCTATATAGCATTTGTAAAGGGTTCCACTTTCCGGATCCAGGATCTTACCGTCGTTATACTCGTCTCCATCTTTTTCGAGACCTCTTATGATCACTAGACCAAGGATAGGCTTATCCTTATCGTCTCCTTCGCATTCGGTACAAACGGCATCCACACGGTCTTCGTTAAGGATTTCGGCAACCTTTCCGTATACTTTACCGTCTTGTTCGTAAATTTCTACAATAGATTTTGCAACCCCTGTGTTATCGTCAATAGTTTTCCATTTACCCAATACACTTTGTGCAGTAACAGAAGTTGCTGCAATCAATAGGACTGCAAGGGTAGTGCATAATTTATTCATAATTTTCATTTAATTTTTTATTTACCTAACATTGCTTTTTTCAGTTTGCTGTCGGCTGGATCATCTCCCAACCAAATCCCGAATAGTGCTTTCTTAAAGGCCATACCAGAGATGGTTCCCAATTCTTTACCATTTTTGTAGGCAACTACGCCTTTTCCTTTTTGGTAAGTAATATCAAAAACATTGTTTTCAACTATTTCATCGCTGAAGAAGCCAATGAATTTTTCTATTTCAGAAGAAAGAGAAGAAGTGTTACCATCCAAGGAAGCATCAAATCCTTCACGAACAGCATCGCTCATAGCCTCACTGGAAACAAAACTGGAGGTAATGTGCAGCTTTATGGCCATGGTCTCATCTGCATTTATAATGCTCTTTGCATTAGAAGATTTATCTTGAAGGTACAATCCTCCTGAATACAATTTAAGCACAAAGGCCTTTTTACGTATCCCGGCACCGTTCAAGGCCAGATCTTCACCACCAAAATTAACAGAGTTTGGAAGTGTTACAGCACCAACTTGGGTTTGGGCCACAGCAGTGTTTGCCGTGAAGACAATGGCGAGAAGTATTAGTATTTTTTTCATGGTTTTGAGTGTTAAGGTTTATTTAAGTGTTTGAATTTTTATCCTTTAATCGCTGCAGTGAAATATTGAGCTCGAACCCTAGCAGCAAGAGGTTCGAATTTATCCAAATATATAACATCATAATCAATAATGCTCCAATAGAACCGTAGAGTTCGTTATAATTTGAAAAATTATTGATGTAAACAGTGAACAAATAGGTAGTTACCAAAAAAAGTAACGTTGTAACAATTGCTCCAATAGACACAAAACGGGAGTGTTTCCCTTCTTTGGTACCATAGTAGTACAGAGTTGCAATTACTATATATATCATTATGGTAAAGACCGTGAACTGCA
The DNA here is from genome assembly GCF_003353425.1 of Marinirhabdus gelatinilytica. Taxonomy (GTDB): domain Bacteria; phylum Bacteroidota; class Bacteroidia; order Flavobacteriales; family Flavobacteriaceae; genus Marinirhabdus; species Marinirhabdus gelatinilytica. The sequence goes on along the minus strand of NZ_QRAO01000002.1, from coordinate 414,824 downwards.
GCAGGGTTATCCAAAAAACATCGTCACTGATATACTCTCTTCCTACTAAATTGGCAATTACATATTCGCCGTACAAGATGACCCCAACCGTAATTAACAACAACAATGCCAAAAAGATAGAAACAAGAAAGGCAATACCGTACTGTCTGAAGAAGTTTCGGTTAATGGTTACATGAAAGGAATACTCAAAAGCACTGAATATGGCATTTACACCATTGGCTGCCAAGAAAAGCGACAACATAATGGAGACCGATAGCAACCCTCCCCTTGTATTTACGGCAATATCTGCAATTATGGGATAGAAAAACTCTGTTGTTTGTGCGGGCAGCAATTCTCCGATAAACACCAAAAACCGTTGTTGGAACCCCTCAATGGGCACGTAGGGTATCAGGTTCAATATAAAAAGTAAAAACGGAAACAGGGCCACAAAAAAACTGTACGCAATAGAGCTGGCACGAGAGGAAAACGTACCTTTTATAATACCCGTTCCATAAATATCCAGCAGTTGATAAAGCGACAGCCCATTAGAACCCGGGACTATTATCTTTTTACTTTTTTTAAGAAAATAGGTGCCTATAGGTAAAAAAATCGATGCCAGTTTTTTTAGCAAGGATCTTTTTTGAGGATCGGTATTTTCAGAAACCTCCTCTTGGACCATTATACAGCTTTTAAACTCAAATCCATATTGTAAACCGAGTGCGTCAAGGCGCCACTGGAAATATAGTCTACGCCACAGTCGGCATATTTTCTAACGGTTTCCAGATTGATTCCTCCGCTGGATTCGGTAAGGCATGTATCGCCAATCATTGCAACGGCCTTTCGGGTATCCTCGTAGTTAAAATTATCTATCAACACTCTGTAAACGCCTTCATTTTCTAGAATTTCGGCTATTTCTTCCAAGTTCCTTGCCTCAACAATTATTTTTAGATCCAGACTGTTGGTTTCAAGATAATTTCTTGTGGTCTGGATAGCCTTTGTAATTCCACCACAAAAATCTATGTGGTTGTCCTTCAGCATAATCATGTCGTACAATGCAAACCGGTGGTTCTCGCCACCACCAATCTTTACGGCCCATTTTTCCAGGGCGCGAATACCGGGAGTTGTTTTTCGGGTATCGAGAATCTTGGTGCCCGTTCCTTCGAGCAATTGTACAAACTTATTGGTTTTTGTTGCAATGGCGCTCATACGCTGCATGGCATTTAGGACCAGACGTTCTGCTTTTAAAATAGATTGCGAACTTCCAGAGACAAAAAAGGCAATATCTCCATAAGACACTGTCTCACCATCCTGAATCTTTACATCTACCTCAAGCCCGTTGTCCACATAATCGAACACTTGCCTTGCAAAATCTACCCCTGCGATAATACCTTCATCCTTTACGAGCAATTTTGCTGTCCCGGTTGCGTCTTCGGGAATGCACGCCAAGGAACTGTGATCACCATTTCCTACATCCTCTCTAATGGCATTGGCAATGATACCATCTATTTCTTTCTGAAATTTTTTTTCTGAAATCATTTTCTAAAATCAATTTTTAGCTAAGGTAGGAAAAGCGTAGCATTATGCCTTGACGGCAAAGGATTTTTTGTGTGCGGAAGTATTTCAGAAAGGTACATACATTTAAAATCGAAACTTTTTTGAAGTACTCCAAAGTTCAGAATCACTACTTTTGCACTATGAAGATAACCCTGTTAGCCATTGGAAAAACCGATGATAAAAACCTTCAGAAGCTTATTGATGTTTACCAAAAGCGCTTATCCCATTACGTTCCATTTACGCTAGAGGTGATCCCCGATATAAAGAAAACCAAAAACTTGAGCGAGGAGCAACAAAAGCAATTGGAAGGGAACGAAATACTTAAAAGAACCAGTACTACCGACCACCTTATCCTTCTGGATGAGAAAGGGGTTTCTTATTCATCAATAAAATTTGCGAACTTTCTTCAGAAGAAAATGAACAGCGGATTAAAAAACCTTGTCTTTGTAATAGGTGGCCCCTATGGTTTTAGCCAAGAAATATATGACCGTGCGCAGGGGAAAGTATCCCTCTCTGCAATGACCTTTTCACACCAAATGGTGCGTTTGTTCGTGGTAGAACAACTGTACCGCGGCTTTACCATTTTACGTAACGAACCCTATCACCACAGGTAGTTTGCCATTTTAACCCATCCACAAACAATCCAGATAATCGGTAGCCATGTGGAGTGTGAGGCCAATGCCTAAAATTCTAGTTCTTGGGAAAAACAATAGTAGTAAATAAACCGCAATAGCCCAATAGCTGTGCAAGAAATGGAAACCGATACTGCAACGGTTGGGATCGAACATTGGGGTAGCGAACAAATGGTCCAAATCTACTAACATTGTAGCCAAAAGGATTAGATACACACGCAACCAGTGGCCCTTAAATAAGAGCAGTGCAATAAGCAATGGTGCAACAAAATGCAACCCATAATGTACCAATTGTTGAAGCATTATTGTAGTTTCATTAAGCGTTTGATCCATTTGAGTTTTGAAGCTGAATGCGGAAAGTATTTTAAAGGCAACTCCAACCACGTAGCCCTGTGCAGGATACTCTTCTTGTGCGAAAAACCATCGAAGCCGGCCTTACCGTGGTAACTGCCTATACCACTATGGCCCACTCCACCAAAAGGCAATTTAGGATTGCTTATATGCATTACGGCATCGTTTACGGCGCCACCACCAAAAGAAAGTTGCTGCAAGACTTCTTCTCTATTTTTTTTTGAGCCAGTGAAAATATAGGCCGAAAGAGGCTTTGGAAGCTGCCTTGATCTTTCAATGGCTTCCTGAAGTGTCGTATAGCTAAGCACAGGCAAAATAGGACCAAATATCTCCTCCTGCATCGAAGGATCGTTAAAAGTTACTTTGTGAAGGATAGTGGGCTGGATATATCTTTCAGGAGCATTTGTAGATCCACCGTAAGCGACCTTATCAGGGACTATCATTTTTTCTAAGCGTTCAAAATTTTTATCGTTAATAATCTGAACGTAGTTGTTGTTTTCAAAGGCAAACTGTTCTTTTTCAATTTCGGCTTTTATGGCTTCCATAAAATTTTGCTCAATTGCCTTCTCTACAAAAACATAATCTGGCGCAATACAGGTTTGTCCGGCATTGAGGAATTTTGCCCACACCAAACGTTTTACCGTTATTTTTAAATTACAATCCTTCGTAATAAAGGCGGGACTCTTGCCTCCCAGTTCCAAGGTAACGGGCGTAAGATTTTTGGCAGCTGCTTCATATACAATCCTCCCCACTCTTGTACTTCCCGTAAAAAATATTTTATCGAAGTCCTGTTCCAATAGTTCGGTAGTTTCGGGAACGCCGCCTTCTACCACTTTAAGGATTTTTGGATCGAAGGTTTTGTTGATGAGTGTTGCCATTACCTTACTTGAATGTGCTGGTAATTCACTGGGTTTTAAAATAACGGTATTTCCTGCTGCCAGTGCCGCCACGACTGGCGAGAGCGATAGTTGATAGGGATAGTTCCAAGCACCAATGACCAAGCAAACGCCCAAGGGTTCCTTGATTATATAGCTCTTGCCGGGAAAATTCATTAAATTGGTTCTTACCTTTTTCCTACGGGCCCATTTATAGATATTACGCTTGGCATCTTTAATATCGTGGAATATCAAGGCCAGTTCGCTGGTGTAGGTATCGAACTCAGATTTTTTAAAATCCTTGTAAATAGCATCGTAGAGTGCTTGTTCGTTATTCTTTAAAACCGAATAGAGTTTGTCCAGTTGTGTAAGCCTGAACTGTAAATTTTTAGTGGTATTTGTATTGAAAAAATTACGCTGGTTCTCTACTATATGGTGCATTTTTTGGGGATCTCTTGGGTTTCAGTAAAGTTACAAAAATTGAACCTACTCCTTTCCCCTATTCAACACGCGATATTCTTCGTAGCAATCGCTAATGGCATCCAAAATTTGAAGGTCGTTTGCGGTAGTGATAAAATTCTTGGAGTAGTTGCACTTGTTCAGTATTTCATCAATATCCACCTTTTCCAGTTGTAGTACAGCCATAAGTGTCTCACGGTCGTATTTGGATTGCAGCAGGTTGCGTATCTCGTCGTCCTCCTTCATCTTTCGTAGCTTCCGCATTTGTTTGGGGCGTTTCCCAAAAACATTATACAGAAAATCGGCTGGATTAAAAATAGCGCTCAATACTTTTGAGACCGCACCAGGGGAATTATCGCCTCCCTCGTAACCGGAACCTATACCAGAAATCCGGTACCTATAATCGTCGTAAACGGGAATGAGCTTGGCATCTACCTCTATGTACCCCGTTAACTCCACAGGTTTAATCACTACTTCTTCAAGTGCAATGCCCAGTTCGGTCATTTTTACTTTAATGTCACCAAATTTCAACCAATCGTTCGTAACTCGAACCCTAATGGATTTAAACCCTAAATAGCTAAAATACAGCGTATCGTTTACCTGTGCCTTAATCGTGAAATCACCTTCAAGGTTGGTAGTAGCACCCTTAACGGTGTTCAGGTTTACTATGTTCACATTCTCCAAAGGTTCATCGGTAGCGCTATTGAGTACTTTACCATCAATAACCTCAACATCCTGTGCCAAAGCAATTGTAGATATAAAAAATAAGGAAAGTAAAAATAGTTTTTTCATAGCGCTGCGGTGTAAAAGTAACTAATTAGACTGAAAAATGATGCCAAAGTTTCGCTTGGAGATAATTTTATTTGCTAATGCGCCAAAAATCATTCAGCAAACTTTGGCTCCATCAAACCAAAGCGAAATTTGGAGAAATTCCAACACCCACATAGCGTTATCCCCTTCTTCGTCTTCCGCCGGTACCTTTACTGTCGGGCTTGCTCTTGCCCCTTCGCTTTCCCGAAAATTTAGATTTAGACTCCTCGCCGGATCCAGATTTTTTGTTGAAACCGCCACGGTCGCTACTTTTTCTTCCGCCACGTCGTTCTCCTCTACCTTTTCCCTTAAAGCCACCGCCATCTCTACGGCCTCCACGACCTCGTTTTTTTCCGCCACGGCCAGTATCTGTTGATATTTCAACATTTACATTTCTTCCGTCCATCTGAAAATCGTTGAATACACCCAGCACCAAGTCCTTGTGTTTACTATCAACATTAAAGAATGAAAAGTTATCTTTTACATCCACTTTATATACCTCATCTTGTCCCAATTGGAGCAGCTCCTTCAAGAAATCCTTTAGGCTCATCCAGTTGAAATCGTCACGTTCGCCCACGTTCAAAAAGAAACGAACACTGTCTTCTTTGTCCTTGAAATTGGTATCGCCGGCAGCAAGGTTCAAGTCTTTCGCCTTTTGATAGTAATTGAAGAAGCGTGTAAACTCTACCGAGAAGAATTTCTTTATAAGTTCTTCTTTGCTGAAATCTTTTAACGCTTCATCTATCTGTGGAAGGTAGGCGTCTATATCGTGATTTATTTCGGTTTCCTTTATGTTGTTCGCGAGGTGCATCAACTGCTTTTCGCAAATTTCTATTCCTGAAGGGATGTCCTTCTTTTCAAATTTCTGTTGGATAATCTTTTCAATCTGCTTGATCTTTCGAACCTCACTCTTGGAAACGATTACCATAGAAATCCCTTCCTTTCCCGCCCGACCTGTACGACCACTACGGTGGGTGTAGGTTTCAATCTCGTCCGGCAATTGGTAATTGATTACGTGGGTTATATCGTCCACATCAATTCCACGTGCAGCCACATCGGTAGCGACCATCATTTGTATCTGGCGCGTTCGGAACTGCTTCATCACGATATCACGCTGGTTTTGGCTCAAATCCCCATGGATGGCTCCAGCACTGTAGCCATCGGCTATAAGTTGTTCGGCTACCTTTTGGGTATCTCGCTTGGTACGACAAAACACTACCGAAAATATATCTGGGTTGGCATCGGCAAGTCGTTTCAAAGCTTGATAGCGGTCCCTTGCATTTACCAAATAATATTCGTGGGAAACGTTTTCTGCCCCAACATTTTTGGAACCTACGGTAACCTCGATGGGGTCGTGCATAAATTTTTTCGCAATGGAAGCTACTTCTTTAGGCATTGTTGCGCTAAATAACCAAGTGCTTTTATCCTGTGGCGAATGTGATAATATTTCGGTGATATCTTCATAAAAGCCCATGTTCAGCATCTCATCCGCTTCGTCAAGGACACAATATTCAATTTTTGAGATATCTATCATCCGGCGGCCAATCATATCCTTCATCCTCCCTGGAGTAGCAACTATAATTTGGGCACCTTTTTTAATTTGTTTGGCTTGTTCGGTAATACTCGCCCCTCCATAAATTGCAACTACATTAAGGCCTTTTAAATGCTTTCCGTAGTTGTTCATTTCGTTGGTGATCTGCATACACAACTCACGAGTAGGAGAAAGAATGAGCCCTTGCGTAGTACGGCTATCCACATCTATTTTTTGAAGCATAGGAAACCCAAACGCTGCGGTTTTACCCGTTCCGGTCTGTGCCAGTGCCACGAGGTCTGTATCCTCTTCTAATAAAATTGGGATTGCTTTTTCTTGTACCTCACTTGGGGTTTCAAAGCCCATGTCGGTAATTGCCTGAAGGAGTTTTTCCTCTAGGCCTAAGTCTAAAAATGTCATATAAAATGATAAAAAAGTTTATTTGTACCTACTGAAGCGTCTCGACAAATAAACCTTCTCACTTCGTGCAGTACTACCTCACCCTGAGGATTTTTCAAGTTTCCGCAGTAAAACTTTGGAATACGAGGGCGCAAAGATACTCTTTAATTTAATACTGGGAGCGGTCTTGACAATATATTAGCAATTAACTTTTTGTCAAATAGGCAATAAGTTGTTGTAAGGCTTTGCCACGATGGCCTATCTTGCCTTTTTGCTCCAAACGCATTTCGGCAAAGGTCTGGTTATGCCCATCCGGGAGGAAAACAGGATCGTAACCAAAGCCCTTGTCTCCTCTTCTGGATTTTGTTATGGTTCCGTCGCAAACCCCAAGGAACATGACCGACTCTAAATTAATGGTCATTGCAATGGCTGTTTTAAAACGGGCGGAACGGTCTTCTACTCCCGATAGGTTTTTAAGGAGTTTATCAATATTGTCGTTAGCCCTTTTTCCCTCGCCGGCATAGCGGGCACTGTACACCCCGGGGTCTCCGTTTAAAGCTGAAACCTCCAAGCCAGTATCATCTGCGAAGCAATCTAAATTGTAGCGGTTGCGAACGTGTTCCACTTTCAATACTGCGTTACCTTCAATCGTGTCGGCTGTTTCTGGAATGTCCTCGGTACAGCCTATATCGGTTAGGCTCAATAACTCTATGTGCTGAGGTAAGAGGAGTTTTACTTCCTTGAATTTGTTTGGGTTGTGGGTGGCGAAGACTAGTTTCATTTTTAACAGTTAGAATTTGAGAGGGCTGGGTTGTGGGTTGGCGGTTGTAGGTTGGCGGTTGTGGGTTTTCCGTTATCAGTTGTGGGTTGTGGGTTGTGCGTTTTTCGTTATCAGTTGTGGGTTGGCGGTTGTGGGTTGTGGGTTATTTTTTTGAGTGCAATGCCACCCTATTCCCTTCAGAATCTATAAAAGCACCCATATACCCGTGTTCTTCGGAAATCTTTGTTTTGGGTTGGTAAATCTTTCCGCCGGCACTCTCAACACGGTCCAGTTCGTTCTGGACATTGTGGCTTGAAAAATAGACCAACGGTCCTTCTTGGCTGGGTATATAGCTTTCTTGCTTAATAAGTGTTCCAGTGGCACCATAGGCATCGCCCGCATTAGGGAACCATCCCATTTCTAGTCCTCCGAAATTTATCGGCTGTATTTTTACGTCCAAAACTTTTTCATAAAAAGCAATGGCACGTTTCATATCGTTTACGGGTATCTCAACCCAAGCAAAGGTGTTTTGTTCCATTTTTACTGTTTAAGGGTTTTGCTCCAATAGCTGCTTTAAATCGGCCAGGCCTTCTTCAAAATCTTTCCCAACTGCTTTGTCCATATTAAAAAATAGCATCATCACATTCATAGGTACCGTATGGGTTCCCGTGAAGCCCCAGGTTACTTTGGTGCCCTGTCCCTCTGGTTTTGTTAAGAGATAACCATCGCTTTCGGACTTAAAAGGTTTTAAAAAGGTAATATGGGTGTCTACGCGCTCATTTTCAGCAAGGGCGGTGATTTCCTGCTGCCCGGCACCTACTTGTTTGTGGTCGCTGTCCCATTTCGATACAAAGCCCACAGTACCATCCGTCCCTACAAATTCTTGGTGCATTCCTGGGTCTTTCTTTTTCCATGGAGACCAATGGTCTTGATTCTTGACACTCTTCAGATAATTGTACACTTCGGCAACAGGGCGGTCAATATAAACACTCCGCTGTACATCGTAATGCTTGGGCGCTACGAGTACGAGGATAATTAGTATTGCTAGGACAATACCTAAAATATATAGAAAAATCATATTGGTTGGGTTTTGGTGGTTGTTGGCTAAAGTTACACTTTTTTATCTTTCATGAAACGTTCAACGATCTCTTTTTGGCTCTTAATAGTACGCTTCATCCACTCCATTTCTATATCGAATTTCTCTGCTTCGGAAAGTTGCCAAGCAATATCGGTTTGCTTTAGCCGGGTTACCACATCCTGAAGGATAATTGCAGCAGAGACCGAAATATTCAAACTCTCGGTAAACCCATACATAGGTATCTTTAAGAAACCATCGGCCTGCTCCAGTACAGTATCGCTAAGCCCATAGCTTTCCTTTCCGAAGAAAAAAGCTGCCTTCTTGGTTACATCAAAATCATGTAAATAGGTAGAATCGTTATGGGGTGTAGTGGCTATGAGCTGGTACCCTTTTTGCTTTAAATCTTCCATGCAGTTGTTTATGTTGTCCTTTCGGTGCAGGGTTACCCACTTTTGTGCACCCATGGCAATTTCCTTGTCAATTCGCTTGCCCAGTTTCTCTTCTACTACATATAAATCCTGTATGCCAAAAACATCGCAGGTGCGCATCACCGCACTGGTATTGTGGAGTTGGTATACATCTTCGGTCACGACGGTAAAATGACGGGTACGCTTGGAAAGTACTTCCTTGAAGAGTGCCTTGCGCCTATCGGTTAAATAGGTTTGGAGATAGTGGAATAGTTTTTGGTCTGTCTTGCTCATAACTGCTACGAAATTACTGAAAAAATGTTCATCGGCATGACGTGTTTTTACAAACCGCATTTACATTAATGTGGAATTGTAATCCTAAGTAACTACCTTAGTACGCTCAACCATAAAATCCTATTTTATTTTGAAAATTGCCGTACTCACAGGAGCTGGAGTTAGTGCCGAAAGCGGCCTAAAGACCTTCCGGGACAGTAATGGCCTATGGGAAGGACACGATGTTATGAGCGTTGCATCGCCGCAAGGCTTTGCAAATAACCCAGAACTTGTGCTGGATTTTTACAACCAGCGCCGTCGCCAGTTGCTAGAAGTGGAGCCCAATACCGCGCACACAGCCCTTGCGGCCCTGGAGGAAAACCACAAAGTAACCATAATCACCCAAAATGTGGACGATCTGCACGAGCGTGCGGGAAGCAGTAACGTATTGCACCTGCATGGCGAATTACTAAAGGTACGAAGTACTTTTGACGAAGGCTTAATCCTAGACTGGAAAACCGATTTAAATGTAGGTGACTTTTGTGAGCACAACCACCAATTGCGACCACACATAGTTTGGTTTGGAGAGGCTGTTCCACTTATTGAGGTTGCTGCTGAAATTGTTGAACAAGCGGATGCTGTAATGATCGTGGGAACCTCTATGCAGGTATATCCCGCCGCCGGATTGATACAATATGCACAACCAGGAGCTCCCTGCTATTTTATAGATCCAAACCCTTCTATACAGAGTAATGCCCATATTAAGGTATTTGCTGAAAATGCCACAACGGGCGTCCCAAAAGCGATAGAGGATATTGAAACCCTAGCATAAGCTTTTACCGTGAATTCTGAATTGTTCCAACACATAAATTACGAGAAAGCCTACCGAAAGAACAGGCTCAAAGCCGCACATTGGGTTTTGGAACACCCTGAAAACTTAGAGGAGTTGTTACAATTTTGTTTTCATGATGACACCAAACTGGCTACCAAGGCCACGTGGGTATTAGAATTTGTGTGCAGGGAAGACCTAATCTGTATCCTTCCGTATTTAGATTTTTTCTTTGAAAATTTGCCAGACGCAAAAAGTGACGGGCAGTTACGCTCCTTTGCACTTATTTGTGAATTGCTCACCATTGGCTACTACGAAAAGGCATTCGAAACATATCAGAACGTATTTTTGCCCAGACACAAAGAAATAATGACCGAGTGTTGCTTCGACTGGATGATAACCAACCAAAAAGTAGCATGCCAAGCACGTGCAATGACCGCCCTATACTATCTAGGTACCGAAACAGACTGGATACACCCCGAACTGGCTACCATTATTCAACAAAACTTACCCCAAGGAAGCGCTGGTTACAAAAGCAGAGGCAAAAAAACATTGGAACTTATCGTTGAACTAAAAAATAAATAGCCCCGCAAAATTGTAAGGCATAAACAGATATACAACATGAGCAGTGCGAGCACAGCAGCCCGTTTACTTCCAGTGGTCCCAGCCACGTCCTAATAGTTACTAGCGGCCAACTACTGTACTGCCCGTAAACTACCAGCAGCTTTAAGTGTGTTCTACCCACTACCCACTTAAAGAAAATTCGATTTCAGTTTCTACTTCGATTTCAAGTTCAATTTATCGTATCTTTGCACCTTTATTTTCAGGACTAAAACATAACCAAATATCTTAAATACAGCATCATGTCCATCCAATCCCTACAAGCTATTTCACCAATTGACGGCCGTTATGCCTCCAAGACCGCATCGCTCATTCCGTTTTTTTCGGAAGAAGCCCTCATTAAATATCGCATACAGGTAGAGATTGAGTACTTTATCGCTTTGGTGGAATTGCCGGTTCCGCAGTTGGAAGGTTTTAATACATCTTTGTTTTTAGAATTACGTGAGCTTTACACCAAATTTACCACCGAGGACGCCCAACATATAAAGGACACCGAAAAAGTGACCAACCACGATGTAAAGGCTGTGGAATATTTTATCAAGGAAAAATTCGATGCTCTTGGTCTACAGCAGTACAAGGAATTTATTCATTTTGGGCTCACCTCCCAGGACATTAACAATACGGCCATTCCACTTTCTTTGAAAGATGCGATGAACGAGGTATATGTACCCCAGTTTCTTGAAGTAAAAAATAGATTGAAGCAACTGGCAAACGAATGGGCAAATGTCCCTATGCTAGCACGTACGCATGGCCAACCCGCATCCCCTACTCGACTAGGAAAGGAAATAGAAGTTTTTGTGACTCGCTTGGAAGAGCAGTTCGACTTATTGGACAATATTAAAAGCGCTGCAAAATTTGGTGGTGCCACAGGAAATTTTAACGCCCATAAAGTTGCATATCCAGATGTAGACTGGAAAGCTTTTGGAACATCATTTGTTCAAGAACGCCTAGGGTTGCACCATTCTTTCCCTACCACCCAGATTGAGCATTACGACCATATGGCAGCGCTGTTCGATTGTTTAAAACGTATCAATACCATAATCATAGATCTAGATCGTGATATTTGGACCTACGTTTCTATGGATTACTTTAAGCAGAAAATAAAGAAGGGTGAAGTGGGCTCCAGTGCGATGCCACATAAAGTAAACCCGATAGATTTTGAAAATAGTGAAGGAAACCTAGGGATTGCCAATGCGGTTTTCGAGCATCTTTCCGCAAAACTACCTGTGAGCCGTTTGCAACGTGATCTAACCGATAGTACCGTATTACGCAACATAGGTGTGCCCATGGGACATACATTAATTGCTTTTGCTTCTACCCTAAAAGGCTTGAACAAACTATTGCTAAATGAGGCTAAGTTTGCTGAAGACCTAGAGAATAACTGGGCCGTTGTCGCCGAGGCGATACAAACCATCTTACGCCGTGAAGCATACCCAAACCCCTATGAAGCACTGAAAGGTTTGACGAGAACCAATGAGGCCATCACCCAAAAATCGATAGCCGACTTTATTGAAACTTTAGATGTTTCAGAAGGAATAAAAGCAGAAATGCGGGTAATAACACCTTCAAACTATACAGGAATCTAACATAAAAAAAGCTTCAGCAAAATACTGAAGCTCCTTCTTTTTCAAACTACTTTACCATAGCAGTTTTTTGTATTGATATACCACCAAAACGGCAGTAATTGGTTTTTATTATTCAAGTTCCATATCAAACATGTTTCCTATGCTTTTCAGTTGTGAAACATCTACATCGCCCCGGTCTATCGAGCTCATCAATTTCACCAAGCTATCGGGTTCCATATCGTCTCCAATAAGGCGAAACACGGCAAAACCTTTTTCACTGTCGGTCGCAAAAACTATCAGCTCGTCAATAGCATCTTCCTCACCCGTAAATTTTAATGTGGCTCCACTTTTATTGGAGCCCATTTTTAAAAGGGTTTGGTACTTTTCGCTGGCCAAGATGGTTTGTAGTTTTTTTCGTTCCACATCGTACTCGGCTGTGTTACCCTTCAGCGGATAAGCAACAACATTGATCTTCTTTACAGAGTTGAGCACATCTTTTTCTTCTTGAGTAAAATTGGCTTCTTCGCTCTGTAATAAGCTGGTTGCCAGATCCACTTTCATAAACTTGTCATCATCCTGTTTTTCAACAAGATATTTCTGGAGAGACGGCTCACTATTACAGGAAAGCATTCCCAGTGCAAGCAAGCTCAATCCTATTATATACTTTACTACTGTTGTCATGGTTATGATTTTTGCTTGTCTATATTCTTCAATTCTTCGCTACCGGGAACATTAAGGTCCTTAGTTAATTTAGACACTTTTTTCAAATCTATGTTACCAGTGATGCTCATTACCACGGTACGTTCTTTCCCATCGATATTTCCTGTGAGGTGCATTAAAAGTTCGGTCACGAAATTATCGTTTTTACCTTCTTTGCTGTAAAATTTCACGTTTTTACCGTCGTCGTTTACCCGCATCAGTTCTGATAGGGATGTATTGCCAGACACGTACTTGGCTACGGCATCGTTCAACCTTTTTTGTACGCTTGGGTTTTCGGTCGTGAAAATACGAACGTTCTCAAGGTTGTTCACCAGCTCAAGGTATTCCTTTACCTCTGGGTCGTTGGAGTCAAAATCCATCTTGCTCAATAATTTGAACATTTTCTTGGTAGCGACAAAGCTTGTAACATCGTCTGCATTCTCAAAAGCATCGAAAGGACTTTGTGCATTCACCAGTAAGGGTGCTACCATTAAAGCGATTATAATTGCTATTTTTTTCATCGTATTTGTAATTAGGGTTTATTTTAAAATTTTGTTTTTGGTCTCTTTAAATTTCTGAATGTACACGAGCTCCTCGGCACCTTCGTTAAAATTTTGGGACATCAGCTTAAAGGCTTCCTTTGTTTTCTCAAAAGCGGCAAGGGCTTCTTTTTCTTCAGCAGTCAAGGTAGGTTCTTGGTTAAAAAACCCGAACACTCCTATGGCCACCAGTAATGTTGCGGCAATGCCCACCCACCAGCGTGAAGCTGTTTTAGGCCCTTTAGGAAGAACGATCTCACGAACCGAACGTTCACCCTGCGCCTGGGCAAAACCAGCAAATATGGGCTGGTACTGCTGTAGGTGTGGGGCTACATTGGTTTTGGTAAAATACGCTCGCAAGATTGCTTCTTCTTCAAGGGTGGTGTTTCCCTCAAAATAAGCTTCCAAAAGTTGCTCTATCTTAGCTAATTCCATAATTATTATATTGTATTAATTGTTCTCTTACGGTCTTTCGGGCACGTGACAGCGCTACTCTAACTGCGGTCTCGTTACTGTCCAGCATCTTTGCTATTTCGGCAAACTCAAACTGCTCTACATCTCGTAATTGCAATACTATTTTTTGTTGTTCGGGCAGGGTTTCCATTATTTTAAAGACCAGTGCTACCCCATCGTTCGCTTCTATTTGGCGTGCTACGTTTTGCGAATGCGGGTAATTGCTATGCACGATCTTGAGGTTCCCTGCTTGTTTCGACTTTAACCTGTCCAGGCAATAGTTCTTCGTCATCGTCATTGCAAATGCCTCTGGATTATTGTAGTTCTTGATACTCCTTTTATTCTTCCAGAGTTTCAAATACACTTCCTGTACGGCGTCCTCGGCTTCATCATTGGAAACGAGAATTCTCTTGGCAAGCCTGTACAACTTATCCTTAAACGGAAGTACGGTACTTAAAAATTCTCCTTGTTTCATCCTCTTTCCCGAATAGTCGGAACACTTTTTGTAATGGTTAGCGAAAACCCTGTTAAGGAGCCTTCTACAATTACGACGAACTACTTGAAATTTTGTTACATTTGAAACTGAACTATTTTAAATTAGAAATCCAGTTTGGAATTTAAAAAAGAACTATGCTAAAAAAGAAATCAATTCTCCTCGTACTGCTCTGTGCCGTACTTTTCACCTCCTGCTTTAAGGATAATGACGATGAACTTACCTCAGGGCTGAGTGCCGAAGTATCTTCAGAAATTAAAGACTTTATTTACCGTGGGCTCAACTTTTTCTATCTCTACAAGGCAGATACACCAGAACTGGCCAACGATTTTTTTGCAAACGATGCTGAAAAAAATACCTTCCTGGAGAGTTTTGACTCACCTGAAGCACTGTTCGACTTTTTGGAATCGCCCGTAGACCGTTTCAGTTTTGTGACAGATGATTATGTAGAACTAATCAACGCCCTAAACGGGGTAACTGAAAATAACGGGATGGAATATGGGCTTATCCTATATCCGGACGGTAGTGGCAATGTATTTGGTTACGTACGGTATATACTCCCCAACACCGATGCTGAAGCAAAAGGTTTGGAACGAGGGATAATTTTTAACCGTGTGGACGGCCAGCAGATTACCGAGGATAATTTCCGTGAACTTTTAGAACCCACTACCTACACCATTGGACTTGCAGAGTTTGAAGGAGAAAACATTGTCGAAATCAACGAAACCGTTACGCTTACCAAAGCCCCCTATACCGAAAATCCGGTGTTCATTGCCAATACACTCACGGTTGAAAACCAGCCGATAGGGTATTTAATGTACAATGCCTTTACGCGCGATTTCGACCCTGAGCTCAACGCTGCCTTTGCACAGTTCCAAGCAGACGGGATAACTGAACTTATTATAGATCTTCGATACAATGGTGGAGGCTCTGTTAGTACCGCAACCGATTTGGCCGGGATGATCACGGGACAATTCCAAGGGCAAGTGTTCTACAACGAACAATGGAACGAGGACCGCCAAGAAGAATATGCTGAACCCGGACTGTTTGATGGTGTGCTCACAACCGGTGAGGCTCTTAATAGCCTTAACCTAACCCGTGTATATGTTATAACTACAGGACGTACAGCTTCGGCAAGTGAGTTGGTCATCAACGGACTATCACCCTATATAGACGTAATTCAGGTAGGTGCTACCACGACAGGGAAATTCCAAGCTTCTTTCTTATTGTTTGATGCCCCTGCGCCTGCATTCAGTTTCAATGAGGCTAACCCAAACCATACCTATGCTATGCTTCCCCTGGTATTTAAAACCGTAAACGTAAATGGTGTGACCGATTATACTGAAGGCTTGGACCCAGATGTGCTCATTCCCGAGGATTATTCAAATCTAGGTGTTTTGGGAGATGAAAGGGAACCACTATTGGAAGCCTGTCTAGCCGAAATCTTCCCAGGAAGGTCTTCCTCAAAACAACCCGTTGATGCACTGGAAGAAGTAGGAGAAAGCAAACAAAATTCACCGCTGCACCAGCTCATGCTAGCTGAAAACCAATAAATCCTAAAATAAAGCAACTAAAAAAGGCTCGCGAAAGAAAATCGCAAGCCTTTTTTGGGTATAGTTTCTACCCTGTTTTTTTGGGATAAGGGTTCTAAAATTTCAACTCAAATCCAGCGAGTACATTTCTTCCGCGTGTTTGGAAACGGTAGATTTCTTCATATTCGGTGTCGAGAATATTGCTAATGCCCGCAAACAATCGCAGGTTTTTGCTTATTTGCCCAGAAATATTAAAATTGAGCAAGCTGAAACTCTCTAAAGCGATTGTTTCATTTTCGAACGTTTCAGGATTGAAAAATCTATCTTCACGCTCCCCAACGTATTGATAGCTCAAGCCCATCGTTGCCCGCTTACCCAATGTATACTTAATCGCTACGTTTGCCTTATGCTCTGGGATGCGCAGCGCAAAACGCTCATCTGTTTGTGTATTGGTGTAATTTGCTGATGCCGTTAAATTTTCTACTATTTTTCCAAAGATTTCCACCTCTACCCCACTACTCTCAAAAGTTTCATCAATATTCTGATATTGAGAGATGAAATTCTCTGGATCTATGGTCACAAAATCTACAAAGTTTTCCTCGTTTCGATTGAAATATACAGCACTCACACGGAAATTTTTACCACTTGAAAATTCTACACCTCCTTCTATCGTTCGGTTGTCCTCGGGCATTAGCTCTTCATTCCCAAATTGTGGGTCGTACAGTTGAAACAACGATGGAGTGATGTACGCTGTACTATACGATCCTAAAATCTTTACAGTATTGTTTCCGAAGTTTATATTATACGAAGGGTTAAAATGGTACACCACGTTGGTATCGTACACGCTATGGATATTGGCACGAACTCCCGCATTCAAGTTCAGTCCAAAGTCTGTGATGTACACCAAATTCAAGTAGGGATCAATTATATCAAAATTGGCCGTGTCGGCATGTACCTGCTCTACAAAAGTGGTTTCACCAAACGGTATCGTAAAGGAAGTGAACTCACTTAAATTCACGTTCAGCCCAAGAACTGCCTGGAAATTGTTGGTAAAGCGATGGTTCAGGTACGTGTCCAAGCTATAGCTTTCCGATTCAAATTTTGAAGGAAACCCACTCACGATCTCACGGTCTATCCACTGGTAGCTATCGTTAAAAACGTAGGTCCCGTTTTTGTATTTCCACTCAAAGTGCCCACCAGTTTTAATCTGCTCGGTAATAGATTGGTTGTTGGCATCGGTATAGTCGAAATCATCAAAATCTGCTTTATATTTGTCCACCGAAACAAACTGGCTTATCGTAATACTATCCGAAAACTTGTACCCCAAGTTCAACCGTGTGTTGAAACGGTCAAAAACGTCACTCTCAAATCTGGTGGAATCTGCCGGGGCGGCCACGGCACTCAGCCCGTCTGTGTATCGGTTGCTGAAATTTGCGTTATAGAAAAACTTATTCAGCGTACCGCTCACGTTTACGTTATTGGTAAAGGTTTCAAACTTTGAATTTTTAGCTTCTGTTTCCGTAGGGCGATTGCTTCCCAAGGTACTGGTAAATGTGGCCGCAATGTCCTTTTCAGAAGTTTTTTTGGTCGTAATATTTATAACGGCCGTTGCAGCTCCAGAACCGTACAAAACACTGCTCGCGCCTTTCAGTACTTCAATCTCTTCAATGGCATTGGCGGGGATTAATCGAAGGTCGTAATCGTTCGCAATTTGTGAAGGGTCGTTCAATTGCACGCCATCTACCATAATCACTACTTGACGGTTTCTCCCACCGCGCACATAATACGCAAGGTTTTGGCCATCGTTACTACGTGCACCATTGATTTCGATACCCGAAACTTCATTGAGCACTTCGGCTACCGAGGCTCCTGGACGGGCTTCCAGTTGTTCTTTGGTGATTTTTGAAATTACTTTCCCGCTGTTTTTTCTCGCGAGGGGGATTTTGGTGTCCAAAAGCACTGTATCCAGTGGTTCGGCTTGTTGCGCAGTTGCAAAAAGTGATACAAATACGCAACCGGTAAAAAATAGTTTTTTCATTCTTAAAAATTTACCGAGAAGCAAGTGATGCAGCATACCGCCAAAAGATACTGATCGCACCCTACCCAGCGGTATAACTTTATCTCCCTTTTTCCCGAAGGTTCGACAAAATGTTGAACTCTGGCAGGTCTCCTGGCTTGTCTGGCGTGCTACCTTCCCGTTCCAATAACTAATGGGACAGTGGTTTTTGAAGAAACACAAAGCTCAAAAAAAACGTTTGAGCCGACTTACAGTTGCGGGAACAGCATAGGATTTTAAAAAAGTACGAAGTATGAAGTACAAAGTACGAGTATCTAGCACCTATTTCCCTTTTAATGACGTATGAACGCCAACCAAAATTCGATGCGAAAGTAGTACTTTTGGTTATCTTTACCATCCCAATACAATCCTATTTTTTCTGAAATGAAACAAAGCATCTTATTTTTAGCATTTTCAGTAGTACTGCTATCCTGTAAAAATGAAATGCGACAACCTGAAAGAGAGCTAAAAAAAGTTTCAGAAATACAAACAGATTTTGCCGAGGGTTTCAGCATACAAGACCACAAGGGATATAAAACGCTTACCATTACCAACCCTTGGCCAGGGGCCGAAAAAGAATTTACCTACGCACTGGTCGAAAAGGGAACGGTAGTAGAATTTCAATCACAGTTTGATGCCATAGTGGAAGTACCTTTAAAATCTATTGTGGTAACTTCCACGACCCATATTCCCTCTTTGGAAGCCCTTGGTGTTTCAGATAAACTGGTAGGCTTCCCCAACCTGGATTATATTTCTTCGGAAAAAACACGAAACAGAATTGATAATGCTGAAATTACAGAATTGGGAAAGAACGAGAGCATTAATGCCGAAGTACTCATAGACCTCTCCCCTAGCGCCGTGGTAACCTTTGCCGTGGAAGGCGACAATAAAACCGTGGCGACCATTGAAAGAACTGGGATTCCCGTATTGTACAACGCCGATTGGACCGAAACCACCCCCTTGGGCAAAGCCGAATGGATCAAGTTTTTTGGTGTTCTCTTCAACAAAGAGGCAACCGCAGACAGTATTTTCAACCATATTAAAACTGAATATATTGCAGCACGCAAAATTGCCCAAAACGCAAAAGAAACACCAACCGTTTTAAGTGGTGCGATGTATAAAGATGTCTGGTATTTACCACAAGGGGATAGTTGGGCCGCTCGTTTTATCCAAGATGCAAATGCCAATTATCTTTGGAGCGACACCAAGGGTACGGGGAGTATTTCCTTACATATCGAATCGGTTTTGGAAAAGGGACAAAAAGCCGACTATTGGATTGGCCCTGGACAGTTTACCAGTCTTTCACAAATGAAGGAACATAGTAAGGTATATGCGCAATTTGAGGCATTTCAACAAAACAATGTGTTCAGCTTTACTACAAAAAAAGGTGCTACGGGAGGAGTGGTGTATTACGAATTGGCACCAAACCGCCCGGATTTAGTACTTAAAGATATGATAAAAATATTCCATCCCGAGTTGCTCCAGGATTACGAACTTTACTTTTTCAGCAAACTAGATTGATGCAAGCCCAAAAAAAACATATACTTTATTTCTGGCTACTGGCTGGATTGCTGGTATTTGCTTTGTTGCTCAATGTAAGTTTGGGGTCGGTGGCCATTCCGTTGGAGGATGTGTTGCGCTCTATTTCTGGGCAAGAAGCCACCAAAGAGACTTGGCAGTTTATCATCGCAGAATATAGACTCCCCAAAGCCATCACAGCTATGTTAACGGGCAGTGCATTGGCAGTTTCGGGCTTACTCATGCAAACGCTGTTTCGCAATCCTTTGGCTGGTCCCTTCGTGTTGGGACTGAGCAGTGGCGCTAGTCTAGGCGTTGCTATTTTAATTCTGGGCGCAGGTGCGTTTGGCAGTTTTTTTGGAAGTGTTTTGTTGAGTCAATGGAGTTTGGTAGTAGCTTCGGCCCTTGGAAGCTTTTTGGTGCTCCTTGCGGTACTGGCGGTCACGTTCAAGATTAAAGACACCATGGCCATCTTAATTATTGGGTTGATGTTTGGTAGTGTGACCGCGGCAGTGGTTTCGGTACTCTCCTATTTTACCAATGCCGAAAAACTGCAACAGTATATCTTCTGGAGCTTTGGGAGTTTGGGAAACCAATCCTGGAGCGGTGTTACAATAATGGTACTTTGTTGTTTCCTAGGGTTCCTATTGGCATTTAGTAGTGGAAAATCATTGAACGCGCTCCTTCTGGGCGAAAACTATGCAAAAAGCATGGGCGTACGGATAAAAAGAACCACAGTGCTCATAATTTTGGCGACCAGTATCTTGGCGGGTGGTATAACCGCTTTTGTGGGGCCCATAGCTTTTGTAGGGTTGGCGGTACCACATATTACGCGCCAGTATTTTAAAAGTTCCAATCATTTTACGCTATTGCCCGCTGTGATGCTCTCTGGTGCCATTTTAATGCTACTCTGCGATACAGTAGCACAATTACCGGGAAGTGAATATACATTACCCATCAATGCTATTACATCGTTAGTAGGGGCTCCGGTAGTCATTTGGCTGTTGGTTCGCAAACGTAAATTGTTGTTTTAATGACTGCTGAAAAAAAGCATATCGTTTTAGAAGCTACCGAACTCTCGGTGGGATATTTCAGTAAAAAGAAATCCTTCCCTGTTGCCGAACATATCAACTTCAGCATACACGAAGGTGAACTTATAGGACTTGTAGGTGCAAATGGTGTGGGAAAATCTACACTATTGCGCAGTTTGGTGGGGATGCAACCCACGCTTTCGGGAAAGGTGGAGATTAATGGGAAGCATCTTTCAGCTATTTCCAGTCTTGAACTCGCCACACAATTGAGCGTGGTCTTGACTGAAGTTCCAGCTTCCAAAAATTTGACGGTCCAAGAATTGGTAACATTGGGAAGACAGCCTTATACCAACTGGATGGGGTCATTGACCGAAACTGACAAAAAACAAATACGTTACGCCCTAAAAATAACAGATACCGAAAAATTAGCCCATAAAAAATGTTTTGAGCTGAGTGACGGCCAACTGCAACGCGTCGCCATTGCCAGGGCCTTAGCCCAAGACACGCCTTTGATTGTTTTGGACGAGCCTACCACCCACCTAGATCTATACCATCGCGCTTACATTCTGAAATTGCTAAGGCAGCTTACAACCGAAACGGGAAAAACCATTCTATTTTCTACCCATGAAATAGATTTGGCCATACAATTAAGTGACACAATGCTTATAATGAACGAGACATCCTTAGCATGCGACCAGCCCTGTAAACTTATTGAAAAAGGTAGTTTCGACGCGCTTTTCCCGAAGGAGACCATTGCGTTTGATAAAACCACGGGGCGATTTTCTATTAAAAAATAGTACCCCAGTACAACCCCCAAGAAAAAAGAAGGTTCCCAAATTTCCATAGCTATTTTAAAAGAAATCTGAGCAGTTTCAACAGGAAGAGGCAGTGGTGGCCCCGTACGTTTGAACGATTATTAAAATTCTCGTGATTTGTTCTATTTAAAGTAAATTCTCAATAACTTTATAACCTAGAATGCTAATTATCTTATCAACTCAATTACTTAAACCTTGAACGAAACACTACTTTTTCTATTACTTGCCGCCATTTGTTTGGTTATAGGCGCATTTTTAGGCCATCTCTTTGCACGTTTAAAACTAAAGACTGAAACTGGAAAACTGGAAGAACGATTGCAACAGGCTAGTTTTCAGCAAGAGAAACTGGAAGAGCGTTTTCAAACTGTTCTTGACGAACGTGAGGAAATTAGAAAAGAAAAAGAATTTTTAAATAGTGAACTGGTTAGGCGAAATTCTCAATTTGACAACCTTGAACAAAAAAACCGTGAGCAAAAAGCCGAAGTAGAAAAACTACAGGAAAAATTCACCAAGGAATTTGAAAATCTAGCCAATAAGATTTTGGATGAAAAATCTACCAAATTTAAGGAGCAGAACAAAGAGAGCTTGGAAACATTGCTCAACCCATTGCAGGAAAAGATAAAAACATTTGAAAAGCGGGTGGAAGAAACCAACAAGGAAAGTTTGGGGCGCCATAGCGAATTGCGACAACAAATAAAGACCCTGGCAGATCTTAACCAGCAAATGAGCAAGGATGCCGATAATCTTACCAAAGCCTTAAAGGGAGACAGTAAGATGCAAGGAAACTGGGGCGAATTGATCTTGACTCGAATCCTTGAAAAATCTGGCTTGGAGCGCGACCGGGAATACACCCTGCAAGACAGCCATAACAATCCCGAGGGCAAACGCTTACAGACAGATGTGCTCATCCATCTGCCCGATGGCAAGAAAATGATCATAGATAGCAAAGTATCGCTGGTAGATTTTGAACGTTTTGTTTCAGAAGAAGATGAACTAGAAAAGCAACGCTATTTAAAACAGCACATAGCGTCCATAAAACGGCACGTGCAGCAACTGAGTGATAAGAATTATCAATATTTAGTGGACGAAAGTCCGGATACAGTATTTATGTTCATCCCTATTGAACCTGCGTTTGCGATAGCTTCGGCCAACGAGCCGGGACTCTATGAAAATGCTTTTGACAAGCAGGTAATTATTGTAACACCCTCCACCCTGCTCGCCGCACTGAGATTGGTAGACAACCTTTGGCAAAACGATAGACAGAAACAAAACGCACTGGAAATCGCTACCCAAGCAGGAGCTTTGTACGATAGTTTTACTAATTTAACAGACGAACTTATTAAAGTAGGCAAACAGATAGGCACCGTACAAAACAGCTACGAAGGCGCTATGAAAAAATTGACGGGCCGTGGCAATTTAATTCGCCGTGTAGAAAAACTAAAAAAACTTGGGGCCAAGGCCAGTAAAAATATAGACGATAAATTACTGAAAAGAGCAGAGGATCAAGATGAACTGGATTAATCTTTTAGAGAGAATTTGGGTCGCCATACAATTGACCCTTTATACAGTTTTTGGCTTGGCACCCATTGGTTTGGGAATAGCGATGATATATAGCTCCCAAACAAAAGAATTTGAAAAAGACTATCAAGTATCTATGAATTTAGGGCTTGGGATAGTTTGCTTGGTTATTGGCTTATTAGTTAGCTGGGCTTGTTTAGCAAGAGCCGTACATCTATATCGAAACTATAGGAATTCTTGAATTAATCTAAAAACTACCCGTATAGGCGGGCACCATCGATGAAAAAAATACTATTTATAATACTTGGAAGTCTAGTGGCAATTTATCTGTTGTATTTTGCTTTTGTAGCTTATGTACCTTACAGCAAGGGAACCAGGGCTGGGGAACTCATAAAATTCAGTAATAAGGGGGTATTGTTCAAGACTTGGGAAGGTGAGATAAGCCAAGGCATTAGCGGGGCACAGATATTCCAGTTCTCCGTGCTCGATTCTGAAAAGGAAGTGATCGAGGATTTGCAAGACTTACAGGGTCGCTATGTAAAGGTGAATTATGTGGAGCGCTATGGCACCTTTGTATTTTGGGGAGATACCAAATATTTTATTACTGGGGTAGAAGAAGAATCTTCACCTTTTTTTGAGCGGCAAAATTAAAAGCCCTACCTATTGGCAGGGCTAAATTAGAGAACTATGAAGGTTTATTTTTTTACCATCTTTTTAGTGGTTTGTAGGCCTTCTTCAGAGGTGACCTTTAAAAAGTAAACGCCAGCATCTAGATGTGCAATATTCAATGAAGTGTAATTTGTATTGCCATTGCCCCAGCTCACTTTTTTTCCGTACATATCAAAAATCTCATAATTTGCTAAGTGGTATAGCGATTTTATGACCATTTCATCTTCTACAGGATTTGGATACATCTGTACATTTACTGCAAATTTTTCATCAACACCCATAGTTTGTAAGACTGTAATGGTACCAGTCATAGAATTAAAATGGACATCACATTGATAATCGGTCGCTCCAGGCGAAGAAAATGTAAATTCAAATTCGGTACCCATTCCTGAGATAACACCGCTATCAAATGTTTCGGTTCCAGCGATAGAGGTTACACTGTGTGGGTTGCCATTGTTCCAAGTCCACCGCACGGTATCTCCAGCTTCAACAGTAAATGTTCCATCAGCCCCTACCATTTGATCCCATGCTACATCGAATGTTGTTTGAGCTGTTGTAGATACTGCTACCAATATTGCACATAAAAGCGTAATTTTTTTCATACTATTTGATTTTTAAGTTGTTACAATGTACAAAAAAGATACTGAATGGCTGAAATGCAAAAAACTCCCTTCAGAATTGAAGGGAGTTTGAATATATGGCTTGAGTTTAGTACAGCTTTTGCCTCCCTATTTACTCAAGTACATCTTTCTTCTGGAGTAGAGCTCGTAGAATTCATCATCTTTTAAACTTTCAATAAACAAGATACTCTCACCTGTACTTTTCATCTCTGGTCCCAATTGTTTATTTACGTTAGGGAACTTATTGAAACTGAAAACCGGTTGCTTTATAGCATACCCTTCCAACTGTGGGTTGAAGTTAAAATCGGTCACTTTTTTCTCTCCCAGCATCACCTTGGTCGCATAATTTACATAAGGTTCTTTATACGCCTTAGCTATAAAAGGTACTGTACGGGAAGCTCGTGGGTTGGCTTCAATTATATACACCTTATCATCTTTAATGGCGAATTGGACATTTATGAGTCCCACGGTATTCAGGGCAAGGGCTATTTTTTTGGTATGGTCCTTAATTTGTTCCAACACCAAGTCACCCAAATTGAACGGTGGCAAGGTAGCATTACTATCTCCAGAGTGAACGCCACAGGGTTCAATATGCTCCATAATACCTATAATGTACACATTTTCCCCATCGCAAATTGCATCTGCTTCGGCTTCTATGGCTCCGTCCAAATAGTGGTCCAGCAACAGTTTGTTGTTAGGGATTTTACGCAACAGATCCACAACGTGTTCCTCCAGTTCTTTTTTGTTGATTACAATTTTCATCCCCTGTCCACCTAGAACGTAGGAAGGGCGTATCAACAATGGAAAGTCTAACTCGTCGGCTAGTTGTAATGCCTCATCGGTAGTCTCGGCAGTACCAAATCTCGGGTAGGGAATATTGTTCTCTTTCAGTAAGGTTGAAAAACTTCCGCGGTCTTCGGCCAGATCCAAGGATTGATAGCTTGTTCCCATAATCTTGATACCGTAACGCTCTAGCTTTTCGGCCAATTTCAGGGCAGTTTGCCCTCCTAACTGTACGATTACCCCTTCTGGTTTTTCGTGACGGATAATATCGTAGATATGCTCCCAGAAAACTGGTTCAAAATATAATTTGTCTGCCACGTCAAAATCTGTAGAGACGGTTTCTGGGTTACAGTTTATCATAATAGTTTCGTACCCACACTCGGCTGCTGCCAATACACCGTGCACACAGCAATAATCGAACTCTATTCCTTGTCCAATTCGATTGGGGCCAGAACCCAGTACGATTATCTTCTTTTTGTCTGTAACCTTACTATCGTTTTCAACAAAGCACTTCCCATCGGCTGTTTCAACTTCATTTTCAAAAGTTGAGTAGTAATAAGGAGTCTGGGCCTTGAATTCGGCAGCACAGGTATCAACCAACTTGTACACACGCTGAATGTTCAGTTCTTCTCGTTTTTTGTACACTTGGCTTTCCAAGCATTTCAGCATGTGTGCTATCTGCCTATCGCCATAGCCCTTTTGCTTGGCTTCTAGCAGCAATTCTCTTGGAAGTGTATCTAGTGTGTATGTTGAAATTTCTTTTTCCAGTTGGTATAGTTCTTCATACTGGCGTAAGAACCACATATCGATCTTTGTTATCTCGTGGATTCGGCTCAAGGGGATGCCCATTTGTATCGCATCGTAGATTACAAAAACCCTGTCCCAGCTGGCGTGTTCTAGTTTTTCAAGAATTTGGTCGTAGTTGGTGTAGCTTTTTCCATCGGCTCCAAGACCATTTCGTTTAATTTCCAACGATTGTGTAGCCTTGTGCAAAGCTTCCTGGAAGGAGCGGCCAATGCCCATTACCTCTCCCACGGCCTTCATTTGCAAGCCTAGGGTTCTATCGGATCCTTCAAATTTATCGAAATTCCAACGCGGAATCTTCACGATTACATAGTCCAGCGTAGGCTCGAACAATGCCGAAGTAGATTTTGTGATCTGGTTGTTCAGTTCGTTCAAGTTATATCCAATGGCAAGTTTTGAAGCAACCTTTGCGATAGGATATCCTGTTGCCTTGGAGGCCAGCGCAGAAGATCGTGACACACGTGGGTTTATCTCTATAGCGATTATTTCTTCTTTTTCGTCTGGGCTTACTGCAAACTGTACATTACAACCTCCGGCAAAATCGCCAATACTTCGCATCATGTGTATTGCCATATCTCGCATACGTTGGAAGGTACGGTCGCTCAGGGTCATTGCTGGTGCCACGGTAATAGAATCTCCCGTGTGGATTCCCATGGGGTCCATATTCTCAATGGTACAGATAATTACAACATTATCATTATTATCACGAAGCAATTCCAGCTCGTATTCTTTCCAGCCCATCATGGCTTTGTCTATCATTACCTCATGGATGGGAGATATTTCGAGTCCACGTTTAAGGAGTTCGTCAAAATCTTCGGCTTTGTAAACGATGGATGCTCCTGCTCCACCCAGAGTAAACGAAGAACGTATTACCAGCGGAAAGCCAAATTTTTGTGCAATTTCCTTTCCTTGGAGGTAGGAAGTCGCTGTAGCCTGAGGTGCCATGGGGACACCTATTTTTTCCATAAGATTTCTGAATTTCTCTCTATCCTCGGTAATATTGATGGCATCTATATCTACCCCTATGATCTTAACACCAAAATCTTCCCATATTCCTTTTTCGTCTGCCTCGATACAAAGGTTTAGCGCAGTCTGCCCCCCCATTGTAGGTAATACGGCATCAATTTGTGGATGTTCCTTCAGGATTTTTACAATGGATTTTGTGGTCAACGGCAATAGGTAAACGTGATCTGCCATGGACGGGTCCGTCATAATAGTGGCAGGGTTGCTGTTTATGAGGATGGTTTCAATACCGTCTTCACGCAAAGAGCGTAAACACTGCGATCCAGAATAGTCAAACTCACAGGCTTGGCCTATAATAATTGGTCCAGAACCTATAATGAGGATAGATTTTAATTTCTCGTTTTTGGGCATAGTATAAGAACTTTTTTTGTGCTGTAAAATTACGATTCGCTAGGGTATAAAAAAAAGGTGCTGTTTACAAACAACACCTTTTTTATGTATAACTTATCAACATTATTTTTTGTGACGTGGCTCAGAAGAAACAGATAATTTTTTTCTACCCTTAGCACGACGGGCAGCTAAAACCTTGCGGCCATTTACAGATGCCATACGCTCTCTAAAACCGTGCTTATTTCTTCTTTTTCTCTTTGATGGCTGAAATGTTCTTTTCATTGTACTAGGGTTAATTCTTCTAAATAACTAATTTTTGTGACCTGTCTTAAAAGTCGGGTGCAAATATACAATCTTTTTTATGCCCGACAAATGTAAAATCAAAAATAATTCAAAAGAATTTCAGTTTCAGAAAAATATGCTCTGTCCTCCTTTTTCAAAAGGGAAAGATAATCACTTCTTTGAGGAAATATGTACCTTTGCAGTCCTTAAAAAAGCACAGAGCATGTTCAACAAAAATATAAAGTTAGTATTGGCCGCAGGAGTCCTTGGATTGGCCGTGTGGCAATTTGTCGAGGGAAATATAGGGAATGGGATTATGTACATACTTCTCTCCTTAATCTTTATGTTCCTCTATTTTAAGAATGAAATCATTTTATTGGCATTCCTTAGACTGCGGAAACAAGATTTTCAAGGAGCCAAAAAATGGTTGGACAAAATAAAGAATCCCGAAGCATCCCTGGTTAGAAAGCAACAAGGATACTATAATTACCTAAACGGACTCATGGTTTCACAAACCAATATGAACGAGGCCGAAAAATACTTCAAAAAATCTATAGAACTAGGGTTGAACATGGACGCAGACCTTGCTATGGCAAAATTGAACCTAGCTGGAATTGCCATGACAAAAAATAGGAAACGTGAAGCCGAAATACTCCTGGCTGAAGCCAAAAAACTGGACAAGCACAACATGATGGACGAGCAGATTAAAATGATGAAACAACAAATGAAGCGTGCCAATATGCCCAGACAACAATTTGGCCAACGCAGTGCCAGAGCAGGTAGAAAGAGCAGGCGTTAATCCGTACACCTAGTTTTGTGAGAAAAAACTTTCTTGAAGCGTGTATTTTGACGACTTTTTTACCTTTTAATCTAAAAGCAGTAGGCTAATTAGCAACGTTTTATACCTTTGCACTACTATTTGGTAAAGATTGTGTATGTATAAAAAACTACTTCTACTTGCTTTAGTACTTGTTTCACTTACAGCGGTTTCCCAAGAGGAGGAAGTTGCTGAAGTAAAACCTATGTTCTCTCAAGAAATTACCAAAAACATAAAAAGGTACGTTAAGAACTCGAAGCTTGCATACCACGATAAGGATTACGTTCGGGCAGACTTCTTGTACGACTCTTTAGTACAAAATGTAATCCTTAAATCGTATCTTGATAATTTTAAGGTGAGAAAACGTTCTGGAAAAGAAATCGAACTTAACGATTTTAAAAAACCAATGATTTTATTGAGCACCGCCTCTTGGTGCACTCCGGGTTCAGGAACCATTCCTGCTCTTAACGACATTGCGCATAGCTATGGAGACAATATCGATTTTGTAGTGTTGTACTGGGACACAAAAGAAAACGCAAGAAAAGCCTCAAGGGACTTTAAAAAGAACATCCACGTAGTATATGTAGACGAACTTGAAAACAAAGGTGCTGCAGTTGTAAAGGAGATGAAGCACAGTTTAGGACTTCCTACTTGTTTCTTGTTGGATGAAAACAAAAAGATTATAGATATTAAGCGTACCGTTATACATCCTTATAATACCGATTATGAGGTGTCGTATGAAGACAACTACGATTCCTTTTTTGCAAGCGTCCAGAAATTGAGACCGACGGTTACTATACAGACCAGCCTAGAGGTTATTGGTACCGAAAAGAATTAACTGTTTTATTTCCCAAAGAATAATTTGATTGCCGCAATTACCAAGACCACGGCAAATATCTTTTTAAGCACAGCTTGGTCTATCTTAACGGCAAACTTAGAGCCAATCCAGCCTCCCACTACAAAGCACAACGCTATTACAATGGCATACTTCCAGTTTACCGGGTGCCCTCCCACATGGTATGTATAAGCTGCCACAAAAGTTACGGGTACTGCCAAGACGGCAAGACTCAATCCTTGTGCCTCGTGTTGATCGTACCCTAAGAACAACATCATCAAGGGAATCATGATCACTCCCCCTCCTACTCCCATAAAACCACTTAAAATTCCAGCCAAAAGGCCAATTATCAATAAAGAGAGTAATAAGGTAATGTTCATTGTTGGTTGTTTGCTGTAGCTTTAATCTGCGCTATTGTCCTGTGTTATAATATCCTTTTTTGGGAATTTCGATAAAATACTCTTTTCCAGAGGCATTTTTCAAATAAGTATCCCGTAACCAAGGATTGTGCAATTTCAGTATTTTATAGTTAATATCAAATTTTTTTGCAAAATCTGCAAAATCTGTTACAGCGGTATCTACTTTAACTTTATAGGAAGGAACAGCTGTATAGAGATCCTGTTGCCTAAAATTGAACCCATATTTCTTGGGATTGCTCATAATTTCCTTAAAGGCAAGTATACGAAAAACATAGCGGCTCGTTTCAGAATTGAGCAATATGTCGTAATAATTATTATCCAGTTTCTGTCTTTCTAGTTGCTTATTGACGCCTGCGTTGCCCGCATTATAGGCTGCAGCGGCCAATGTCCAACTCCCAAACCGCTCTTTGGATTTTTTAAGATATTCTGCAGCCACACGGGTTGCCAACTCTAGATTGTAGCGCTCGTCTACGTAATCGTTCACCTCGAGGCCATATTCACGTCCAGTCCCTTTTAAAAACTGCCAGAAACCCGCTGCCCCAGCAGGAGAACGTACGTTGTCCAATCCACTTTCGGCTACGGCCAGATATTTAAAGTCATCCGGAAGACCATATTTTTCAAGCAAAGGTTCTATAATAGGAAAATATTTATTTGCTCTCTTGAACATGAGCAAACCGTTGGACTGCCAATAGGTATTCACTAAGAGTTCACGATCCATACGTTCTCGTATATTAGGATCGTCCAATGGTACAGCCTCTCCAGCAAAGTTCATAGTTTCAGGAAGTGGAAGGGCGTAAACATTATAATCGTTCACCAACCTTTTTTGAAGGGTCTCATCTGTGGTTTCCGGTTCCTGGACGGCATTGACGCATAATCCGCTCACAAAACCAACTACCACTAACAAACCTGCTTTTGAAAATAAACTCATAATCTAAAATTTTTGATTAAAGATAAAGAAACTACTAACCTACTTCAAGATTTTAACAGCTTTTATGAGCTAATAGCCTCTATAATTTTTTTTGAAACCTCACCGCCCTTGTTCAATAGCATTATATGGGTTCCTCCTTCAATGACAACACAATCTTGGATATTTTTTATTGGGAAAATTATGTCGCCATCTCCATGTATATGTACAATATCCTCAATTTTCTCCTTGGGCTTCCAACACACCATATTTTTTATGGCCCAGTTTAAATATCTTTCATTTCTAACGTGCAAAAAAGCTTGGTACAGCGCCAATCGTTTCTTGGACCGTGGCCCCACCGAATATTTTGTGAGGTCTTCTGCACTGAGGAGCATTTTGGTGGGCAGCAATTTATAGGCGCGGGTAGCCCTAGCCACCTTCAATCTTCTGGGGAGTTCCTTTCGGTTCTTCACACTGGAAATTATGATGAGTTTTCTTAGCTGAAGGAAATGTGCCATCTCCTGTACAACCACACCACCAAAGCTTACCCCAACAAGTACGGCACTTTTATGTGTTACTTGGGAGGCCATCCTCTTGGCGTATTTGGCAATAGGCTCCTTTTTTTCAGGGATTTGCCATGTTAGGATGTGCATCTCAAAACGGTCTTTTGGCAAACGTATATTCTTAAAAATTTCTTTCCCTGCCGCTAGACCCGGTACAAAATAAACGTGTGTTTTTTCTTCGCTCATGCTGTAACTTCTACAATACAACCCTAACTAGAGGATTTTTCCGTAACTTTGCATTACAAAGATACTAAGTAGTATTTCTAATTGTTGGGGTTCCCATGAAAAAGTTGTTACATCCTGCACAAACGCGAGGTTCCGCAAATTATGGTTGGCTAGAAGCGCGGTATTCGTTCAGTTTTGCAAACTATTTCGATCCCGAAAGAATACAGTTTGGGAAATTACGTGTGCTCAACGACGATGTAGTTGCTGGTGGAATGGGTTTTGGCAAACATCCCCATAAAAATATGGAGATTGTTACCATTCCGCAGGAAGGAGCATTGAAACATCGTGACTCCATGGGCAACGAAGGTATTGTTGAAAGTGGTGATATACAAATAATGAGTGCTGGTAGTGGTGTGGAACACAGTGAGCTTAATGCAAACCAAAACGAACCTGTAAAGCTTTTTCAAATTTGGATATTTCCAGAGACAGAGAACGTAACACCTAGGTACCAGCAAAAGAAAATAGCACCTCTTTTAAATAAAAACACCTTTAGTACCGTTGTAAAACCGAAGGGTGTCGCAAATGAAGATGAACTATGGGTACACCAACAAGCCTATTTCAATATAGGAGAATTCACCGAAACAACAAAAACCACTTATGAAGTACATAACAGAGCTCACGGAATTTACCTCATGGTAATAAAGGGCACTGTAATCGCTGAAGATGAAACACTTAACGAGCGTGATGCTATTGGAATATGGGACGCAGATACCATTACAATTTCAGCAACCACCGGAAGTAAAGCACTGCTCATAGAAGTACCAATGAATTAAAATTTAAATCCCTTGATTATGATCGAAGATGTTGAAATAACCGATAACGAATTCCTGCGCCAGTTCGAGCTGGAAGTAGGTGACAACATGGCTCGCATAGAGTATGCATTACAAGATAGAAAAATCTTCTTGACCAAATATGATATGCCAGAAGATATGGAGGATCAAGGTTTTAGGGACATATTTATCAAAGCCGTATTCGAAGAAGTGAAGGACAGGGGCATAAGCCTTGTCCCCACAAGTCCAGAAATAGCTGGTTTTATGCGCAAGAACCGAAGAAAATACAAATCCCTGCTCCCAGTGGGCATAAGCATTTAAGCAAACCAGATGCCACTTCCTAAACCTTCAATCACTATAATTGGAGGTTTTTTTATGCAAAGCAATTGCTGTATTTAAGAAAACTTTAAGCGTGAAAGTAATGCTAAAATAGTCGGCTGTCTTAACTTACTACAGTACATTTATATCTTATTAAAATAACCGAAACCATTTTATGCAGCATACTACCCAGAAAATCATCTATAGACTCACTTCAATTTTTATAGGCATTTTTATTATTTCTGCTTGTGCCAGCTATAAGGAACAAAAAGCAACCTCACTACAAGAAACAACAACCTCCAAGAGCCCCACACATACCTTTTTCATAGCAGGAGGACTTGGTAATTATAACGGTACTTATAATGATGCCATCCTGTCCAAGCTTCAGCAAAAATTAAACGAAGCGAGCAAAAACAGCACGCTACTTTTCACGGGAAACTATACTTCCAAAGATTTTGAAAACGAAGAGCAAAACCTACAACTGCTAAAAAAGCAATTGGACCTGGCCAATTCGTTCAAGGGTAAAACATATTTTATCCCAGGAACCAACGAGTGGGAAAGCAAAAACGCAAAGCAGATTGAGTGGGTTGAGGATTATATCAAAGACCAAGACCTTAAAAAAGTTGAGGTAGAGCCCAACAATGTTTGCCCGCTAGAATACCGAGAGATAAACGATGCCATCGATATGATTTTGGTAGACTCCAAGTGGTATATAAGCAATTGGGACCGTGTGGAATACATCAACCAAAAATGTAGCGACATAAAGACACAGCGCAGGTTTATTGAAGAACTGGAAGGTATGATAAAAGATGCAAGAGGCAAGAATCTTGTCATCGTAATGAGCCACCCTATTTTCAGCAATGGTATGTATGCCAACAACTACAAAGGAGGAATGAACCCAGATAAGATATACTTCCAGAGGTATCAGGAATTTGCCATAAAAGTGGCTGCTCTCGTTCAGGAATTGGATAGGGTAACGCTAGTATCTGGTCACGAAAACAGCCTCCAATACCTTACTTCCAAGGACAGGGCTCACCAAGTAATAAGTGGTTCTTTGGGCAAAGCTTCAAAAACGAAACGAGAAGAGGCACGGATAACAGCTGTGGGAGGGCAATTGATATACGAAGGCCAATATACCTATGGAAAAGAGGGCTTTGGGATGATTCAATATTTTGAGGATGGCAGCTCGCAAGTCACTTTTATTACCGAAGAAGGTGAAAAAACCTTCCCAATGACCGCAGCTTTCCCCAATGACGAGTTAAAATCCCCAATGCCTCCGTTTACTTCACAAACGGTTCAAGTACCTATTGTTTCTGAAGAAGAAAAATTAGAAAAATCTGGTTTCTATAAGTTTATGTGGGGCGATCGTTTCAGAAAATATTACGGCATCCCCGTAACCGCAACCAATGCAGACCTCACCAAATACAGAGGCGGCCTTACTGTAAAGGAAGCTGGTGGCGGGCACCAAACCTACTCAGCAAAATTGAAAGATGAAAATGGTGCGGAATACGCCATTAGAGGGTTAGAAAAAGATGCATTCAAGTTCCTGAAATTCAAGGTAAAAGGAATCACTTTCGAGCCAGAAGAATACCGCGGTACTTTTGCCGAAACCGTTGTCTACGATTTTTTCACCACAACACATCCCTTTATGCAATTGGTATTAGACCCAATGGCAAAAGAAATTAATGTGAATCACGCCAACATAGAATTGGCCTACGTACCCAAACAACCCAACCTTGATGATTTGGGCGAAAAATATGGAGATGCCCTATACTGGATAGAAGAACGCCCGGACGATGGACAAGAAGATTTTGAAGGCTACAATCGCGCAAACCCCGGTGGAGGAACCGTGGTAACCTTTGAGAGTGCTACCGATGTACTTGAAAAACTGCGAGAGGATGAGAAATATAGTGTAGACCAAAAAATTTGGATCCGTTCACGGTTGTTCGATATGCTCATTGGCGATTGGGACCGCCACCAAGACCAATGGCGCTTCGCCGAATATGAGATTGACGATGATACTACCCGCTTTATCCCTATACCCCGCGATAGAGACGCAGCATTCTCAAAGTTTGACGGCGTTATGTTGACCATTGTAAAAATGGTAGTGCCGGATACACGCTTTTGGCAAAGCTATAAGGATGACATCCGCGATATAAAATGGTATAATGGTGAGGGCAACAACCTTGATCGTACGTTTATGACCAAGTTTGGTACCGATGCTTGGATTGAACAAGCAAGATATATACAGCAACACCTAAGCGAAGCCGAAATTGATGCAGCGTGGGAAAACCTGCCACCAGAGGTCCAGGATGAAACCTCTGAAAGATTGAAAAGTGATCTTAAATCAAGATTGGGTAAGCTGGACCAGTATGCCAAAGAATACGGAAACTATTTAAATCGAACCGTAGCAATCCATGGGACCGACAAGGACGACAAGTTCGAAATAATTCGTCTTGAAGATGGAAAAACCCAAGTCATCATTAAAAGAGCCATTAAGGATGAAAAAGATCCCGTAATTCTAGATAGAACCTTCGATAAGGATGAAACAAAGGAAATATGGATATATGGACTCAATGACGATGATGAGTTCACGGTAACCGGCAGGGGCAATAATCCCATCAAGGTGCGCATAATAGGTGGTTATGGAAAGGACAAATACACCATTGAGAATACACGCCAAGTAAAAGTGTACGATTGGAAATACGAAGATTCCAAGTTTGATGAAAAAACACCAGCGCATCAGTTTACTAATCTTTATGAAACCAACACCTATCATTGGAGGTACTTCAAGGAAAATAACCACGTAATCTTGCCGAATATTGGCTTTCAGGTAGATGATGGTTTCTTTTTAGGGGCAAGGGACACCTATACCAATTATGGTTTCAACGGAAACCCATTTAGATACCAACACGCGCTATTGGCCAATTATTATTTCAATTTCCAAGCGGTAGAGCTGGATTACGACGGTGAGTTCGCCAACATATTCCCACAATGGAATCTGGTGGTAGACGGCTATTTTACAAGCGATTCTTTTGCCAATCAATTTTTCGGTTTTGGTAACGGCACCTCTTATGATGGCAATGCAGATGATGAGGACAGGGATTTTAATCGTGCCCGTATGCAACAGATCAAAGCCAGTGCAGGTGTTAAATACAAAACCCTCACTTTTAAAGCACTGTTTGAAAGTTTTGAAGTACAAAATAATCCGGACAGATTATTCACACCTTCTACCAATGCTGTAAATTCAAATGTTTTTGAAATGCAGAACTATGCAGGTGGTGAGGCACTCATTAGCTACCGAAACCAAAATGCAATGGATTTCCCTTCCAAAGCATTTAATTTTGATGCCGTAATAGGGTACAAAAGCAATATTGAAGACAGTGACAATGCCTTTGGCTATGCAGGATTGCAGGTTGGTTTTGAAGAAGGATTAATTCCTTCCGGAAACCTTGTATTGGGCACCTCTGCAGCCGTAAGAACCAACATTGGGGATAACTACTACTTTTACCACGCTCCTTCCATAGGTGGTAATAATGGCCTTAGGGGTTATAGAAACGAGCGCTTTACCGGCGAAACTTCGTTCTATCACACAACCGATTTAAAACTCCGCCTTGCCAGATTAACAACTTCTGTAATTCCAATAACATTGGGAACCTATGGTGGTTTTGACTATGGAAGGGTTTGGAGCGATGTGGATACTTCAGATACTATGCACACTTCGTTTGGGGGAGGAATTTGGTTAAGCGGTCTGAACTCGCTTGCCTTTAAAGCAGGATATTTCGTTTCAGAAGAAGACCAAATTATACAAGTAGGCCTGTTGATTACGCAATAAAATCGAGACTAAAAAAACCTAAGCCAAAATAGGCTCTTTTGCATATTCAAAACGTACTAGGCCGTCTTCATCTATTTCGGTTAGCGTAACCTGATGTACTGTATTTACAAGCTCCGGATTCCACGGGGCTTTTACTTTTACGTAATTTTCGGTAAATCCGTGTATGTAGCCCGCTTTGTTCTCGCCTTCAAATAAAATGGTGCGGGAGGACCCAAGTTGGCTCTCATAGAAAGCCCGTCTCTTTTTTGCTGAAAGTCCGCGCAACATTTTACTGCGTTTGGCCCTCACCTTTTTGGGCACCACCCCTTCCATTTGGGCTGCTGGGGTGTTGTCCCTTTCAGAATAGGTAAAAACGTGTAGATAGGAGATATCTAGCTCGTTCAAGAAGTGATAGGTCTCTAAAAAGCGTTCTTCGGTCTCTCCTGGGAAGCCCACGATCACATCTACCCCAATACAGGCGTCTGGCATCACTTCCTTTATTTTTGAAACTCTATCCACATACAGTTCGCGCATATACCTGCGGCGCATGAGCTTCAACAAATCGTTGCTTCCGCTTTGCAATGGGATGTGGAAATGTGGTACAAAAGTTCTGGATTGTGCTACAAAATCTATGGTTTCGTTCTTCAGTAAATTGGGTTCTATGGAAGATATGCGCAAACGCTCCACCCCTTTTACCTTATCCAAGGCCTCACATAATTGCAGGAATGTATGTTCGTGCTTCTTGTTGCCAAACTCCCCTTTTCCGTAGTCGCCAATGTTCACCCCCGTCAAAACAATTTCCTTGATGCCCTGGGCTGAAATTTCAGCAGCGTTTTTCAGTACATTTTCCAAGGTGTCGCTACGTGAAATCCCGCGCGCCAATGGAATCGTGCAATAGGTACATTTATAGTCACAACCATCCTGCACTTTCAAGAATGCACGGGTACGGTCGCCTACGGAATAACTTCCTACATAAAAATCGGCATCCTCAATCTCGCAAGAATGTACCTGCGCTCCTTCCCCACGGTTTCGTTCGGGGTTGGCTAACAGCTCGTTAATGTAACTGGTTATTTTAAACTTTTCAGTAGCGCCCAGCACCAAATCCACACCATCAACATCGGCGAGTTCCTCTGGTTTTAGCTGCGCATAGCAACCCACTGCGGCCACGAATGCTTCAGGATTTGCTTTTTGTGCTTTTTTTACGATGGATTTGAAACGCTTGTCGGCATTTTCGGTGACGCTACAGGTATTGATCACGTAGATATCTGCTTTTTCAGAAAAATCTACACGATCAAAGCCTTCACCCTCGAAATTACGGGCAATGGTAGCAGTCTCGCTGAAATTGAGCTTACAGCCTAATGTGTAATATGCAACTTTTTTTGACGGTTTCATTGTTGTACTTTAGCACCGGGGCGGCAAAAATACAAACTAAAATTGGTTGCCAAAAATTTATGAAGGTACTTGAGGTCAAACTATATTTCTTGTTTTCAG
This sequence comes from Marinirhabdus gelatinilytica, assembly GCF_003353425.1. GTDB lineage: Bacteria > Bacteroidota > Bacteroidia > Flavobacteriales > Flavobacteriaceae > Marinirhabdus > Marinirhabdus gelatinilytica. The sequence continues at coordinate 377,380 of NZ_QRAO01000002.1, read as the reverse complement.
TGTTTTGCACTGCAATGCTTTGCATTTCTTGTTCCAATAGGGAAACCGTACGCCCAGACCATTTGGTTTTCCGTTATAATGAACATAGCAATATTGCTTCCTTGGATCCAGCTTTTGCAAGAAACCCGCAAACCATCTGGCCCACGAACCAACTCTACAACGGTTTGGTGCAATTGAACGACTCCTTGCAAATACAGCCAGACATAGCAAAATCTTGGGAGGTGAACGATACTACATTAACGTATACGTTTACCCTTAGGGACGATGTGTTTTTTCACACCAACAGCGTTTTTGGGAAAGATAGTACCAGAACTGTTACAGCACAAGATTTTGTGTATAGCTTCAATAGGTTACGATCACCTAAGGTAGCTTCCCCTGGGAGCTGGGTACTTAAGAATGTAGCTCACTATACAGCGGTAAATGACACAACGCTGGTTATACAGTTAAAGCAACCTTTTCCTGCGTTTCTGGGATTGCTCTCTATGCGGTACTGTTCTGTAGTTCCCAAAGAGGCGGTAGAGCGTTACGGAAATGAATTTAGACGAAATCCTGTGGGTACGGGACCATTTCAATTTAAGATGTGGGAGGAAAACGTGAAGCTAGTATTGCGTAAAAATCCCCGTTATTTTGAAACCGACACGGAGGGAAACCAACTTCCTTATTTAGAGGCTGTAGCAATAACTTTTTTACCCGATAAACAAAGTGAATTTTTACAATTTGCACAGGGAAAATTAGATTTTGTAAGTGGATTGGACAACTCCTACAAAGACGAGATTATTACCACTACCGGGAAGTTACAACCAAAATACCAACGTACCACCAAATTGATAACTACCCCCTACCTCAACACCGAGTACCTTGGGTTTTTCATGCCCTCAAATACAACGGAGATACAGAGCAAATGGTTGCGCCAGGCAATAAATTATGGTTTTGACCGAGAAAAGATGGTAACCTATTTACGCAACGGGATGGGAATTCCAGCCAATTATGGTTTTATTCCTAAGGGATTACCAGGGTCTTTGGGTGCCGAAGGATATTCCTATAAACCTGAAAAAGCCAAGGAACTTATTGCGAAATACAAAACTGAAACCAATGACACTGAACCGAAGATAACAATAGGAACCAATAGTCAATATCTGGATGTTTGCGAATACATACAGCGCGAACTCGAAAAACTGGGAATAGACGTAGCCATTGACGTAATGCCCCCCTCTACACTTCGACAGATGAAAAGCAGTGGGGAGCTCGATATTTTTAGGGCCAGCTGGATTGCCGATTATCCCGATGCCGAAAATTACTTGAGCCTTTTTTACAGCGGAAACTTTACACCGAACGGTCCAAACTATACACATTTTAAACATGAGGTTTTTGACAGTTTGTATGTAGCCGCCCAAAAAATTTCGGATATTGAACTACGCAAAAGCCTATATGTAAAAATGGACAGTATTGTTATTGCCGAAGCTCCCGTGGTACCACTCTATTACGATGTGGCCGTTCGGTTTGTATCAAAGAAAGTAAACGGGCTGGGAATCAATCCCCAAAATTTTCTGTTCCTGAAACATGTGAGAAAGGAAAAATGAACGAACGTAACAAATAGCTTATATTCACTACTAATTGTAAAAAGAATTCTATGGCATTGACTCCTTCAAATATGTTACCCCTTGGCACCAAAGCTCCAGATTTTATCTTGGTAGATGCCGTTACCAACAAACCTGTAAGCCTGCAGGATGTAAAGGGCGAAAAAGGAACTTTAGTAATGTTCATTTGCAACCATTGTCCCTTTGTAAAACACGTTAATGAAGAATTGGTACGTATGGCAAACGACTATCGTGTAACTGGTTTTGGCTTTGTGGCCATAAGCAGTAACGATATTGAGAACTATCCGCAGGATGCACCAAAATACATGTGGGAATTGGCCCGAAAAGAGAACTACCCCTTCCCCTATCTTTTTGATGAAACACAAGAAATAGCCAGAGCATACAAAGCAGCCTGTACCCCAGATTTCTTTTTGTTCGATACAGACTTAAAGCTAGTATACCGTGGGCAGCTGGACAATTCCAGACCTGGAAACGGAATTCCCGTAAATGGTCGTGACATTAGAGAGGCTATGGACAATATCCTAAACAACAACCCACAACGAAAAGAACAAAAACCAAGTATGGGTTGCAATATAAAATGGAAAGCGTAAAATAGAAAGCTATAATCTATTCCAGTACATTCAGCTTTGCGAAGCGCAGCAACAGTTTTTTAAGGCCCCCATTTTCGAAATTGATCTCTGCCTTTGTATCTGCACCTACACCTTCAATCTTCATTATTTTACCTTTTCCAAAACGTACGTGTTCTACCCAAGTACCCTCACTTAAATTGGCGTCCTTGGCGTTAAAGTTTTTGTTGGTACTACTGGTGACTGGTTTTAACCTACGGAGTTTACGCAATTGCTCTTCGGTGGGGCCTTTGGGTGGGGTGCCGGAGGTTGGTTTTCGCAATCGTAATTTGCTTCGGTCCACATCCTCAAAAATATCGGCATCTATCAACGGTTTGTAGCGTTGTTCGGTTACGGGTGTAAGGTATTCCAAAAAGCTCTCGTCAATTTCCTCAATAAAACGACTGGGTTCGGCATCTATCAATTTTCCCCAACGGTAGCGGCTCTGGGTATAGGTTAAATACGCTTGCTTTTCGGCCCTTGTAAGCGCTACGTAAAACAAGCGCCGTTCTTCTTCCAGCTCGGCACGGGTGTTCATACTCATCCCACTTGGGAACAATTCCTCCTCCATCCCAACGATGTACACGTATGGAAACTCGAGTCCTTTGGCAAGGTGAACGGTCATTAGAGCGACCCTGTCTTCATCTCCCTTGTCGTTATCCAAATCTGTAGCGAGGGCTACATCTTCCAAAAATTCGGCCAAGGAACCAGAGGTATCTGCGAGTTCTTTTTGTTCTTCCACAAAATCGCGCATCCCGTTCAGTAATTCTTCAATATTTTCTATACGGGCTATGCCTTCGGGGGTACCATCTTTTTTTAATTCGGTGACAAGGCCTGTTTTTTTGGTGACGTGTTCAGCAATTTCAAATGCATTATAGGTTTGGTTCAGCACTTGGAAGCTCTCGATCATCGTTGTGAAATTCTGCAGCTTATTTTTGGTACCGCTGTTAATTTTCAGATTTCCCCCTATTTTATCCAGCGCTTTTATGACTTCAAACATAGAGCGACCATAGTGGTTGGCAGCCACCGTTAACCGTTCCATGGTAGTTTGTCCAATACCTCTTGCGGGATAATTGATAACACGCTTTAGGGCTTCTTCGTCCTTGGGGTTCAAAATCAACCGCAGGTAGGCTATCACGTCCTTGATTTCCTTCCTCTGGTAAAAACTGAGGCCGCCGTAAATACGGTACGGAATGTCTTTTTTTCTAAGGGCATCCTCAATCGCTCTAGATTGTGCATTTGTACGGTACAGTACGGCAAAATCTCCATAGCCGGACTGGTTGTTCATGGCCGTTTCAAAAATATTGCTGGCTACAAATCGGCCTTCATCACCATCGGTCATCGTTCGGTTTACCTTTATCTTGGCTCCCTCATCGTTTGCGGTCCAAACCACTTTTTCCAGTCGGGTTTTGTTCTTCTCAATAATACTGTTTGCAGCGCTCACGATATTTTTTGTGCTACGGTAGTTCTGTTCCAAGCGGTATACATTCACATTATCGTAATCTTTCTGGAAATTCAGGATGTTATTGATGTTGGCACCACGAAAGGCATAGATACTCTGTGCATCGTCACCCACTACACAAATATTCTGAAACCGGTCGCTCAACGCACGAACGATCAAGTATTGACTATGGTTTGTATCTTGGTACTCGTCTACCAAAATATAGCGGAAACGATTTTGGTATTTTGCCAACACTTCGGGAAAACGGGTGAGTAGTTCGTTTGTTTTCAGTAATAGATCGTCAAAATCCATTGCGCCCGCCTTGAAGCACTTATCACAATAACTTTTGTAGATATCGCCCAAGCGTGGCATCTTGGCCATAGCATCGGCTTCCTGGAGTTCTGGATTGCCAAAATATGCCTTAACCGTTATCAAGCTGTTTTTATAGCTGGAAATTCTAGAATATACCTGCTTGTATTTATACACATCCTTGTCCAGGTTCATCTCCTTTATCACGGCCCGAATCACACTCTGGGAATCCTGGGTGTCATAAATAGTGAAGTTGTTGGGATAGCCCAGTTTGTCTGCCTCAAAACGGAGGATCTTCGCAAAAACACTATGGAAGGTACCCATCCAAAGATTCTTGGCCTCGCTATTGCCCACAATTTGTGCGATACGCTTTTTCATCTCCCGTGCTGCCTTGTTGGTAAAAGTAAGTGCCAAGATGTTAAAGGCATCCACCCCTTGGTCCATTAAATAGGCAATACGGTAGGTAAGCACTCGGGTTTTTCCGGAGCCGGCCCCTGCAATCACGATCATGGCACCGTCTTTTTGGAGCACAGGTGCGCGTTGGGCATCGTTGAGTTGTTCTAGGTAATCTTGCACTGTTTTAAAGCTGAAATGGACATTGAAACCAATGCCGAAAATGAAGCCGAAAAATAACGATTTCGTAGAGATTTCCCCTGTTGAAATTTCAGAAATTATAAACAAGTTTTTTCGTTTTTGTTCTACTGAAATTTGAATATCTTTAGCTCATATCTAAAGTGAAATATCACTGGTCTCTATAAAACATCCAGATTAAACATCTATATATGAAACTGCATTTAGTTTTTTTCATCATAACAATACCTATATTTCATTCTTGTGGTACTGTGCAGAATAACAACAGTGAAGCAATATTCAGGCATGTAAACCTGGGGAGGCTTGGACACATTAACTTAGGAGAAAACCTTAGCGATCATAATCATCTTTACAAAGTAGAAAACACTCGATATTTTTTGAAAGAAAATGTTTTTGATGGAGCAACGTCCATAGAACTAGTTCCAGATAGTGATGGTGTGATTGGGTCTATAATTTTTGAAGCTTATAAAAATGCTGATAAGGCATCAAAAATTTCTGAATATGAACACCTTGGAAAGCCAACTGTTGAAAACGGAAATGCAGTCTGGAATGACGGAAAAACAGTTTTTGAGATTTACGAGGTCGAATCAAACAATGATACTTCACTATTTTTGAAGATTTCAGATATAAAAAAATAAACCCGCCTTCTCTATGAAAAAACTAATCGTTCTTCTACTGCTACTCCCTTTTTCTTTTTATCTGGCCAAAGCCCAAATGGACAGCAAACTCCTTAAAGACATTGAAGGTATTGAAAGCCAAGTGATAGACTGGCGCCATTATTTTCACCAAAACCCAGAGCTTTCCAACCGTGAATTCAATACCGCAAAAAAAATTGAAGCTCATCTAAGGTCTCTAGGTATGGAAGTACGAACGGGTGTTGCAAAAACAGGCGTTGTTGGGATCCTAAAAGGTAAAAACCCTGGAAAAGTAGTTGCACTACGAGCCGATATTGACGGCCTGCCCGTAACCGAACGAAACGATCTTCCCTTTAAAAGCACTAAGACCGATATTTTTTTGGGCACCGAAACAGGCGTGATGCATGCTTGCGGCCATGATACCCACATTGCAATACTAATGGGAGTTGCCGAGGTACTCTCCAAAAACAAGGATAAGATAAACGGTACCGTAAAATTTATATTCCAACCTGCTGAAGAAGGCCCACCACCTGGCGAGGAAGGGGGCGCAAAGCTTATGGTGAAGGAAGGCGTGTTAAAGAATCCCGATGTTGACGCCATCTTTGGACTGCACATTAACTCTGGGACTCCCGTAGGAACCATTAAGTACAAGCCGGGGGGGACGATGGCGGCCGTAGAACGGTTTGTGGTTACGGTAAAAGGGAAACAAACCCACGGCTCTGCACCCTGGACCGGAGTGGACCCTATCTTGATCTCGGCAAAAATTATAGATGGGTTCCAAACTATCATAAGTCGCGAGAGCCCACTGGTAGAAGAAGCTGCCGTGATAACCGTTGGAAAGATTACAAGTGGTGTGCGTTTCAATATTATCCCAGAGTCTGCTGAAATGATAGGCACTGTAAGAACGCTAGATCCAAAAATGCGCGAATTGATTATCCGCAGAATGACCGAAATGGCAAGCGATATTGCCAAAGCCTACGGCGGCGAAGCAACCATAGACTGGCAGAACAATACCGTTGTAACCTACAACGATCCAGAGCTAACGGCGCAGATGCTGCCAACACTTCAAAAAACGGCTGGGGAAGAAAATGTACAATTGATGAAAGCTACTACTGGTGGTGAGGATTTCAGCTATTTTCAGGAAAAGGTACCTGGTTTCTATTTTTTCTTGGGCGGAATGACCCCCGGGAATACTGAGGCCTACCCGCACCACACGCCTGATTTCAAAATTGACGATGCTGGAATGCTGCTGGGCGTTAAAACAATGACCCAGATAGCACTAGACTATTTAAATACACAATAATGCCATGGTCGGGGTTATTACAAGAGTATCTATCAATTATATTCGCAATAACTACTAAAAGCAAAAAGCAGCAATTTTATTTATGGAAGAACTATTACAATTTTTAGGAGACATCCCCTGGTGGGCTTGGGTTCTGCTATTACTGTTCCTTGTTGCCCTTTATGATGTGCTTCAGAAAAAACACACCATCTTGCACAACTTCCCCATTGTGGGACATATCAGGTATATGTTGGAGAGTATTGGCCCAGAGCTTAGGCAATACATCGTGGCCAATAACCGTGAGGAGCTACCTTTTAACCGTATTGAAAGGGGATGGATTTATGCTTCGGCAAAAAATGAAAATAATTACGAAGGCTTTGGGACAGACCGTGACATTTACGAACCAAACTATATTTTTGTAAAGAATGCCATGATGCCCTTTAAGGTAGCGGGCAAGCATGTAAACAAAAAAGACCCTTATTTTCTCGCCTGTGCAAAAGTAATGGGTGAAGGCAGAAGAAAGCGTCCATTTAGGCCAGCATCGGTGATCAATGTATCGGCAATGAGCTTTGGGTCACTGTCTGCCAGAGCAGTAGAATCCTTGAACATTGGTTGCAAACTATCCCACGCATACCATAATACTGGTGAAGGTGGCCTTTCGCCTTATCATAAAAAGGGAGGTGATGTAGTATTTCATTTTGGAACGGGATATTTTGGTGTTCGGGATAGCAAAGGAAATTTCTCTATGGAGCGTATGGTGCAACTCGTTAACGATAATCCACAGGTACGTGCCATAGAAGTAAAACTATCTCAGGGAGCAAAACCTGGCAAAGGTGGGGTATTGCCCGGTTCAAAAATATCTGCCGAAATTGCTGAAATACGAAACGTGGTTGAAGGAAAAGACGTGCTCTCTCCTCCTACCCACTCTGCTTTTGATGGGGTGGACGGCCTTATAGATTTTGTGGAAAATATTGCCGAAGCTACCGGACTCCCTGTTGGGATAAAGGCCGCAGTAGGGAAATTGGAAAATTGGGAAGAACTAGCAAGTAAGATGGAAGCTACCGGTAAAGGTCCAGATTTTATCACCATAGATGGTGGCGAAGGGGGTACCGGGGCAGCACCACCAAGCTTTGCAGACCACGTGGCACTTCCTTGGATATATGGGTTTTCTGCGGTGTACCAAATATTCAAAAAGCATAACCTTTGCGAACGTACCGTATTTGTGGGTAGCGGTAAATTAGGCTTCCCGGCCAAAGCCGTGATGGCCTTTGCCATGGGAGTTGATTGTATAAATGTAGCCCGCGAAGCTATGATGGCCATAGGCTGTATACAAGCACAGATATGCCATACCAACCGTTGCCCCAGCGGTGTTGCTACACAAGATAAGTGGAAACAAAGAGGAATCAATGTAGATGCAAAATCTATACGGACAAGTTTCTATTTCAAGAATTTCAGGAAAGAGCTTTTGGAGATGACCCATGCTGCTGGTTACGAACACCCTGCACAGTTCACAATGGATGATGTTGATATGGCTACAGGGGACAAAGACCTAATCAACTCCTTAGCAGATATTTATTATTATCACAAGGTTGACGTGCCATTTACGGGCATTAAAAACATCGCCAATTGTCCTTACCTTGGCGGTAGCTACAACATTAAAACTGAAAAGAAAGCTGTGAAAAAAGCGATGAAGAAAGAAGAGGTTCGGTATTGAAATTTCAGTGTAACTACCGTAAATTTAAAAAGCGACGGGGCATGATCCCATCGCTTTTATTATATGTACAAGCCTGGGTTTACTGTTGTAAAATACAAGCAATATTATTATTCCCAGGCTGTAACACAGTTACTGAATGCGGCCCTCCGGTGCTTAACTGAAATATTTTGGTGCAGTTCATGTCACCATTTTGCAATACCGTAGCAGTATGGTCGCTTCCCTGCTGCAACACTTCATTTTTGTTCAAATCTCCTAATTGAAGCGCACTACTGAAGTGACGCAGCCCTTGTTGGTCTATATTATTGAGGTTTTGGTCTCCAGCCTGCGTCCCAGAAGATCTATTTCTATTTCCTACTTGAGATACCTGTGATAGATTGCTATTTCCTAACTGTACCACATTATTACGGTTCCTATTACCTGCTTGATAGGAAAAAGACTCGTTGTTATCGCCTGTTTGGTTAGCGTCTATAAAGTTTCGGTTACCATCCTGCAGTGAAACGGCAAAGTTTGTATCTCCAGATTGGTCTACATTGTTTCTGTTACGGTTTCCAAATTGTTCGGACATTATAAAATTTCCGAAGCCATCCTGTTTAGCGTCTACATTGTTTCGGTTTCCTAACTGCACCACATCTGCTTGGTTTATATCTCCATCTTGATCTACCGAAACATCGTTTCGGTTCCCTATAGTTATCACATTGGAGAAGTTCTGGTCTCCGTCCTGTTCAATATCTGCTTCGTTATCATTGCCCATCTGTGTCAACAGGGATTCATTATCATCCCCAAACTGAACCACATCTGCATTGTTCAAATCTCCCACTTGCTCTATAGTCGAAGCAGAAAAGAAACCATTTTGGGTTATGTTCGCGGTATTATCGTCCCCATCTTGTACCAAGGTTGAAGTCAATCCCACACCAGTCTGGAATGCAAGAGCATTGTTAAAATCTGCCAACTGGTCTATGTCTGAAAGGTTGAAAAATCCAGTTTGATCCGTAAATGCCACGTTGTTGTCGCCAGGTTGGTCTATAAAAGACTGCTGGCCAAATCCTGTCTGGGTACCGTTAGCCAAGTTGAAACTCCCTGGCTGGGTAATAAATACTTGTGCAAATGATACAATGGTAAACAATAGCGCTGCTGCGCCAACTAAAAAAGTTTTCATTTTGAAAAAGGTTTAAGAGTTAATTAGTTACAAGGTAGTGACTATTTGGTTTAAAAAGACAAAAAGTATTGACTTTCAGTTGTTTAACCCTTCAAAAAGGTGGTTTTACCTATTATTACTGTAGTCCTTGTTGTACAAGTTCACAAAACCACTTAAGTTTGTATGCAATTATAAGAAGCATGGAAGAATTTGGACAAGTATTCAGTTATGTAGCGTACCTTTTACCAGCCATAGTGGTAGGAATAATCTCGTATTTCTTTTTTAGGGGACACACCAAGAACGAGGAGGGTCGCCGCCGCTATTTAATCCAAAAGGAGGCACAGAATAAGATATTACCCACGAGACTACAGTCCTATGAACGGTTAACCTTGCTCCTGGAGCGAATAGACCCAAACAGCTTGCTGGTTCGCATAAAACCTTTTTCAAGTGATGTAGAAAAATATGAATCGCTACTAATAGATACTATAGAAAAAGAATTTGAGCACAATGTAACCCAACAAATTTATGTCTCACCAGAATGTTGGAATTTAATAAGTGCCGCAAAAAATGCCACAATACACCTAATACGCCAAGGAGCCATGCATGAGAAAGATAATGGTGCCGATGCATTGCGGGAGTATTTACTGCGCCATTTTATGGAAGAAGTAACCCCTTCCCAAAAGGCTTTGGCCTACGTTAAAAAAGAAGTGGCCGAATTGTTTTAAGGGGTGAATAAACCGTTTCTTATAGCGTATAACACAAGGCCTATCCTGTTTTTTATATTCAGTTTTTCATATATGGAATCTCTATACCCCTCAATGGTTTTGGGACTCAGGAACATTTTGTCTGCTATTTCCTTGTAGGTCATTTCGGTACAGGCGTGCTGTAAAAATTCTTTCTCCCGTTCTTTCAACTGTATAGCTTCATCTTCTTTATGCAAAGAATTTACCAACAATTTACTTACCGTATTGGTATGGTAGTACCCCTTGCTCAATACTTGTTTTAATGCTTCGTTAAGGATAGAGCTCTTGGTGTCCTTCATGAGATATCCTTTGGCTCCGGCTCTTAACATCTTCAAGATAGTTTCCTCACTTTCTTCTACCGATAGGGCCAATACACGAATCTGGGGATATTCCTTGGTAAGTATTTGTGTAGTTTCAATACCGTTCATTACTGGCATATTAATATCCATAAGTACTACATCTGGGATGTTTGCCGGATTTTTCAGTTTATCCAGAAGCTCTTGCCCATTTTTACATAGGTATTGTACTTCAAAATCGTCAAAATCTTTAACCAACCCACCTATTGCCTGCAGGAGCAAGGTATGGTCGTCTACAACTACAACTGAATTTTTCATTATTTTTTTGTTAGGTTATTATTGAAATGCCTTAACCCATAGTTTAAAAGGTAAGACATTTTTTATTTACAACAAAGCAAGCGAAGCATTGTTCCTTCATTGGGTTTTGAAGTTATACTGAACTCTGCCGAGATTACTTGTGCTCTATTGGTCATATTCTTGATGCCAATGCCCGAAAAATCCTCCTTGTGCTGGAAGCCTACCCCGTCATCTTTTGCGTTTATCAACAATTGGTCTTCGGTATAGATTAATGTTACCTCTAGATTTTTTGCCTTGGAATGCTTTATGGTATTTGAAAAAAACTCCTGTAAAATCCTAAAGATAATCATTTCCTTATCTGTCCCAACTGAAAATGGAGTCCCAACAATGTTATATGTTGTATTTATATAGTCCATCCGCTTAAAGCGGTCTGTTTCTAGCCTCAAAGCTTCTCTAAGGTTAAGGCTTTTAATCGCCTCTGGGTTGATTAGCTTAGAAAGGCTACGCAACTCACTAATAGCATTGCCCATTGTTTCTGCGGCCTGGTCCAGGGTCTCGGGTTTATCCTTGGCCAATTGCACCTGTATCTTTGCCAGTGTCATTAGCTGGCCTATGTTATCATGCAGTTCCCAGCTTATATTTCTCAGGGTCTCTTCTCTAATTTCAATCTGTATCTCCGAAAACTCTTTTCTAAAGGCTTCTTCGGCAGCATGTTGCTCTTGTAGCATTTTATTCTTGCGCCTAATGAATACCGTTATCAAGGTAATGATTATGGCAACCAAAACCAAGAGTATCACTACCGACACCAATGCTGCTATTTCTTTCTGGTCCATAAAAATCCTATGATAAAACAAATATTCATAACTAAAATCAGAATTCTATGGACAATCATTAATGTCCCGAACTCGTGTCCCGGTTCTTCAAAAAAGTGCCTGGTTACTTTTATGGGGATATATCCTACATAAAACAACAACAGCCCCGTACTAACCCAGAATAATAAGTCCTTTCTAATATTCAATATCTGTGGGGTATATAGTATATCAATAAAATAGAGGATTATGCAAAGTATAAGCGCACAAGCCCCTACGATATAGGCCAATAACTGGGGTTGAAAAATAAAAGATCGAAAAGAGAGGTTTATAATGCTGGCCAAAATAAAGATTCCCGCAACTGTCTTTATCCAGACCCTATTACGCTTATTTTCTTCCTTTTTATAGAAAATGAAATAGAAGTACATAAAAAACACAACATTATATACATTATATAGTACCACATTGGTTTCAAACGCTTCATATATAGGAATTGCAAAAACCTCGGTAAGCAATACATATAGGAGTAACCATGGGAAAAACCTAAGATAGGTATGGCTATACTTTGGATAACTTATAAAAGCTAGAAGTACTGCCATACCTTCTAGTGCAGTAACCGAATACTGTAATACGGTATGTAAAGAAAGGTTTTCCAACGCACCTTATGTTTTTAATCAAAATCGGTGTCCGGGTTAGGTGGTGGCGGGCGTAGGTTAGACTCGTTAAGCAACAAACTTACATCGTCACCTCCTTCTTGCATTACAGCTGGTGCTCCGCTTAAGGGGTTTATGAACAACAATCTAGGCTTTGCCCCAACAATTGTTACAAGCTGCCCTTTATCACTGCCCTTTGTATTTAACCCAGTATCTTTTGCTCCGTTTTGCTGCCTAAAATTTTGCTGCTGTTCTTGTACCAAATCCTCAATAAGCACGATAGTTCTTCCACCATCTGGTGTGGTACGGGTAATGAACCCTTTTTGTACTCCGTTCACAGCTGTGGTAGGAACCAAGACAAATGAATTTTGACGTGGGTACTGTACTTCGGTACCATCACTAAATGTTGATGACGCAGGATAATTGGTCAAATAAAAACGGAGTCCGCCTATCTCAACATCTGCCAGAGCTGCTTCAGATTCAATAAAATCCATGTACTGTTTAACAGTTTGGTAATCGTACTCCCCAAAACGCGTGGGGTTAAAGGCTTGGGTGGTATCCTCCATTTCCTCAAACCTTTTAATAATAGGTACTCGCCTATCACTATAAGAATCAAACATCTCTTTTGCCTGCCCAACAGAGATGATCTGCTCAGGAGGGTCTGTATTTGGTGGTTGAGGATCCTGAGGTTCTTCACAGGCAGTGAGAAGTACCAACGTTAAAAGCCCTAAAAGGCATGCATTGAGTTTACTTAGTGTTTTCATAATTTTTAATGAATTAGTTTCCATAAAGTTACGGTAAAAATTGAGAGGCAAATCTGTTCTTAATCTTTATTAAGTATAACTAATTGATTAACAGCAAACTAATAGCTTTGAAAAATCTATTTTGGGGGAATCACCCCTTTCCGAAGAGGGTTTTTCCTAAAAAATTAAGAGGTTAATACCTAGTCACTTACAAGTTGTAAACCCTTGATTTTCAAATATTTCATCTTTTACTTTACACCTATTATTTAGTACGGCGGAAACCGAAAAGCCATTTAATAGAGTAGGGAATTTAAATCAAGAAGTATGAAAACAATTTTACACCAACAGATGCTCGTATTGCTCACGTTTATGTTTGCATTCACATCTGGCAGCTTACTAGCGCAGAATCCTTTCTGCGAAGATTTCAACGCAAACCCAATCACTCCAGTCTCAGGACCAGGCTGTACAGGCACCGCAGTTAATGGGGTTTTGAACAATTGGGGAACTATTAATGCAAACGTTGGTTACAATGATGCAAACAGTATTGGTGGTCCTGGAGATGTGTATTTGGACATAGATGACCAAGGGTGTGGCAATGGAGGAAGTTTCATATACAACCCTGTAGATTATGCTGGTAATTGGTTGGCACTTACCCAAGATGAAGGGTGTTTCTGTTTTGATATCAGAACATTCTACATACAAACTGGTACCCTTACTCCTAATACGCTTAGGATTTCTGATGGAAACGATCCACTTTCCTCCACTACAACAGCTACGTTCGTTATGAATGGTTCTTATGATGTCTCAAGAGGCTGGGTACGAATTTGTGCCCCCATCGAGCCTAGCGATGGTACGAACCTTCCTAGTAATGCAGATGGCCAATGGGTTATTAATTCAGGAGGCGCTGCAGCTTGGGATGCCTTGATTTTAAATGTGCAATCCATCTCGTTTTATGTTGACGTAGGTGCTGGCGATGAAAAATTTGGAATAGATAACATTTGTTTAAGCCAGGATTGTGACAGTACATATAACGAAGATCCAGAACCAACAAATGAAGGCGCATACTGCTGTGACGAGAGCGACAACCTTGTGGCAAACGGAAACTTCGAGTTTGGGGATACCGGATTCAATAGCCAATATACTTCCAACGCGGCCAACCTACCTAGCCAATACAACGTTACCAATGACGCGAGTATATTTGGAGCTACGGTAACAGACCACTCCTTTTGTGAAGACCCTGTTGCATATCCCAACAACGATCAATATTTATTGGTAAATGGGCTTACCAACCAGCCTGCAGGTTCCAGTAGCATTATTTGGAGCCAGACCTTAACCGGGTTGGATAGCGAAAAGGAGTACCGCTTCTGTGCGAACTTCAAAAATATGCCACAATGTACCTTCGATGTTCTACCCGAAATAACACTAACAACAAATACAGGGGTTAACCAAACGTTCACCATCAGTACAGACCCAACAGATCCTTGCGACTGGCAAAATATAGATTTCTGCTTTAGCGGAAACCAGCAAGTACGCATTAATATCGAGTTGAGCGAAGATAGTCTTGGAGATGGCAACGACTTAGCGATAGATGATATCTCCGTTCAAGAATTGATAGATCCTAATTTAAGTATTTCGGTATTGCACCAAGGTAATCCACAACAGGTTACGGGGTCTATTAACACCATAAGCCCTAGTGACGATCAACTACCCTACGATCCTGCCATTTGCCAAGAGCCTTGGTACTGGTTCGTATTTACGGTAGATACATACTCTGGAGGTACTATTACTATAGACTTCAGCAGTTCATACGGTTGGGGTAATGACACCTTGGGAAGTAGCCTATTTAACCCAGCAGGTGTTGGGCCCAATTGGGACTTAACAACACAGTTCCCAGGTTTTCCATTTGCACAAAATGAGCTCTACCTCGTAGGAATGTATACCCCTAACTGTTGCGCAGATTGTGTGGATGAAGGATTTACCTACCAGCTCATCCTAAATAACCTAGGACCACAACCCGTGGGCTTGGATCCACAGGATAAACAGCAAATACTTGCTATTTTAGGCACCTATCAAGGAACCATTGGAGCTACATTTCCAACCAATGAAAATGGATCGGGTCCTACGAGCCTTGTAAATCTTTATCCCAATCCTGCAAAGTCCACTGTAACCATTTCAATGGTGCAGGACACCTTCAATCAGGTAAAGCTTACCAACGTGAATGGTGCTATTCTCAGCCATTTGGATCTATCCCAGAACACCAACCAAGAAACTATAGATATCTCTGCGCTGGCCAGTGGTGTTTATTTTGTGAGTATAGTTACAGATAGCCAGCAAACTATTACCAAGAAATTGGTAGTGGAATAACCAATCAATAAGTAGAGGAACTTATTTTTTGGACCAGCCCCCTATGCGAAAGTGTAGGGGGTTTTTTATTCTGGATAGTTTTTTAAAAAGGACTGTTCCTTTGCTGAAAAGGTTCCCATAGCCTTTGAAATAGTTTCACTCGTGGCAGGATCTTTAATTTTTTCTGAAAAAAGAGTTCTCGCAAATTTCCTAAAACGCCAGTTATGGTGCACCGAAGCATTAATCAAATTACGTAGCACCCTATCGTTATACAGTCCTAATTGATGTACATATTCAAATGCTTTTTGACGGACCTCAAAACTGAATTCTTCCGAAGTATAACCACGCAACTCTTCCTTGAACTTCTCCTTTTCTGGAACGTTATAATCTGAAGCCAATATGGCCAGCGCCAACCATAACTGCCTAATACTCTTATCCTGAAAACCTTGTACTCCCTCCATTTTCTGAAGGTATTGCGCAACATTTTCAGGAAAATTAATGCACAACAGGTAAAGAGCCGCTTCTTGGGTAACGTAGGACGCATCGTCCAATAAACTTTCAAAATAGGGTTTTAGAGGCTCAGGGACGGACTCTACGCTCAAAGCTATAGCCTGCCTGACATACAGATTATTGCTCTCAAATGCTTTTACATACAATGGCAAGGCCTTCATTACCGGTTCGTTTGCCAATTGGTATACCGCTTCCTGACCTATAAAATCGTTAGGAAAGGTAAGTGCTGTGGTCAATGGTATTTTCTTGTCCTCCAAGGGGAGGGTGGCCAAGCGTGAGACCTCAAAATAATCTTGCATAAAAGGAGATTTCATTAAAGAGTTATAGGCTTGTTCTGCCTTAAAGGCGGTCTGTTGCAACCAATCTTTCTCCCAGGTGGAGATATCGGTGGTCGTAACAGCTTTTACTTGGTCCAAAAAATCTTGAGTAGATACGTTCTTAAATTTAAATCTTTTTAAATATGCTCCTACTGCATTCTTAAATGCCTCCTCCCCTATTTGCTCCTTCAAGATGTGTAACGCCCAAGCTCCTTTTTCGTAAAAAATAAGAGAGCTTGCCTTAGGGTCCAACAACGATTGCCCCTTCCCATCGTCGCTCAAGGCTTTCAGCTGTTCGGCGCTTTGGTACAGTTTCCAGTAGTAGTAATCATCACCAAAAATTTCACGTTCGGCAAGTAATGCGTAATACGTAGCAAACCCTTCATGCAACCAATGGTGTGTGCCGGAAGTTTCGGTCACTAGATTGCCAAACCATTGGTGCGCGAGTTCGTGGGCATTTACATTTACGTAATTACGATCGTTAAAGCCAATTTGGTCTACCACAAAAGCTTCAGAAAAAATGGTGCAGGTGGTGTTCTCCATCCCAGCATATAAAAAATCCCGTACCGGCACCTGTTTGTAGTTTTGCCAAGGATAGGGAACGCCAATTTCTTCTTCTAAAAAGTCGAAAATTTCCTTGGTGTAGCGGTAGGTGGGTTCAAAGTTTGCGGTGTCTTTTGTAGCAATGTGTAAATCGATAGGCACACCACTTTTTGAAGCGACTTCCATTTTCTGAAAATTGCCCACAGCAAAGGCTACAAGGTAACTGGCCATAGGGTTTTTCATATCATACTGGAAAAGCTGAGCACCATCAACAACCTTAACGCTTCTTCGCTCTCCATTAGCTATTACACGATTATTATTAAATGGTATAACAAAAGATAAATCAAATTCAATCTTATCGTTCATATCATCTATACTGGGGAGCCAGTGGGAGGTGTATTTGCCCTGTCCCTGCGTCCATATTTGGTCGCCCGTAAAATAAAGGGTCTGTTTTGGAGTGGCTTCATAATCGAAAGAAGCCGTATAGGTTGAGTTGGGTTGAAATTTTCCTGTAAACCAAATTTTATCCTGAGTTGCTGAAATAGTACCCACTTCAAGATCGGTTGTAATGAGTTTCATATTGATAGCATCCAGAAAAACACTATCGGTCCTCTTTTTGGTTTGAAACGTTACGGTTAGGGAACCCTTTACACTTTCGGTGGCTGTTAAAGGTTGAACGGTTGCTGAAATTTTCTGAAAATCGACATTTTCGGTTTGTTGTGAAAAACAAAATGTGGTTGCTAACAAAAAGGCGAAGATATATTTCATAAAACAGTAGCATCAATTGTTTTGCCAAAATAAGTAAATTCGTGTTATGAACCCTAATTTCCTGCAAACTCCCATAGATTACCTAAAAGGTGTTGGGCCAAACCGTGCCGATTTGCTCAAAAAAGAGCTCGGTATACATACGTTTCAGGATTTATTGAATCTGTATCCAAACCGCTACCTGGACCGTACCAAATATTACAAAATCACCCAACTACAGCAGTCCAGTGCAGAAGTGCAGGTAATAGGAAAGATCACCCACATAAAAACTGTAGAACAAAAACGTGGTAAACGCCTTGTGGCTACTTTTAGGGACGAAACCGGAGTCATGGAACTGGTATGGTTCCGTGGGCATAAATGGATTCGGGAAAACCTAAAACTGAACACACCCTACGTAGTTTTTGGAAAGACCAATTTCTTTAATGGAACTTTCTCCATGCCCCACCCAGAAATGGAATTGCTGAAAGACCATGAAAATAGCCTGCGTAGTGCTATGCAACCCGTGTACCCCAATACCGAAAAGCTTTCCAAGAGCGGGATTACCAACAAAGTAATTAACACCCTGTTGCAGCAATTGTTTGCCGAGACCAAAAATAACTTTGCCGAAAGCCTCTCCCAACCTATATTACAATCGCTAAAACTATTGCCCAAAAACGAAGCACTGCTCAACATACATTTTCCGCAGAATACTGAAATGTTAGCACGGGCACAATACAGACTGAAATTTGAAGAACTATTTTACATCCAGTTACAGTTGCTTCGGAAGAACATGATACATAAGGCGAAGATAAAAGGGTATCCTTTTGTACAGGTGGGCGATTATTTCAATACGTTTTTTAGCAAGCATTTACCCTTCAATTTAACGGAGGCACAGAAAAGGGTCATCAAAGAAATCCGTGCAGACTTGGGAAGCAACGCACAAATGAACCGCTTGCTTCAGGGTGATGTGGGGTCTGGAAAGACTATTGTTGCGTTCATGTCAATACTACTGGCACTTGACAACGGTTTTCAAGCCTCTTTAATGGCGCCTACTGAAATTTTGTCAGTGCAACACTACAACAGCCTACTTGAATTATGTAATAAACTGAAAATCAGTGTTTCGTTATTAACTGGCTCAAGTAATGCTTCACAAAGAAAAGAGATTCATCAAAATCTGGAAAATGGCGAATTGCAGCTCCTAATCGGTACGCACGCATTGCTGGAAGATAAGGTTAAGTTTAAAAATTTAGGACTTGCTATTATAGACGAGCAGCATCGTTTTGGGGTAGCACAGCGCAGCAAAATGTGGCATAAAAACAAATTGCCCCCACACGTTTTGGTCATGACCGCCACCCCCATCCCCCGCACCCTCGCCATGAGTGTTTACGGTGACCTGGATATAAGCATCATAGACGAGCTTCCTCCAGGCCGTAAAGAGATTACTACCGTACACCGTTACGACGCCAATAGGTTAAAAGTATTCCGGTTTTTACGAGACGAGATTGAAAAAGGGCGGCAAGTATATATTGTATATCCACTTATTCAGGAAAGTGAGGCCTTGGACTATAAGGATCTTATGGACGGGTACGAAAGTATTGTACGTGATTTTCCGCAGCCCAAGTACCAAATTTCCATCGTTCACGGAAAAATGAAAGCGGCCGATAAGGATTTTGAAATGGATCGTTTTGTACGTGGTGAGACCCAAATCATGGTAGCTACTACGGTAATTGAGGTTGGGGTGAATGTTCCAAATGCATCGGTAATGGTGATTGAAAGTGCCGAACGTTTCGGGCTGTCGCAATTACACCAATTGCGGGGCCGTGTGGGCCGTGGTGCCGAACAGAGCTACTGTATCCTCATGACCAGCCATAAACTGAGTGCCGATGCCAAGACCCGCCTACAAACAATGGTACACACCAGCGATGGTTTTGAAATTAGTGAAGTAGACCTAAAACTGCGTGGCCCCGGCGATATTATGGGGACACAGCAAAGTGGTGTACTTAACCTGCGTATAGCCGATATTGTAAAAGACAGCGAAATTTTAAAACTTGCCAGGAGCTACGCCCTTCAAACCTTAAAAGCCGATCCAAAATTGGAGCAACCCCAAAACCAATCTATAAAACAAACCTATGCAGAGTTGGTGAAGTTTAAGAATATCTGGAATTATATAAGTTAGTGAGTTGGCGAGCTTAAGAAGAAACAAAGGGAACCAAATTTCAAGATATGAAATTTACGTTCCCTTTGCGTATTGTATTTCTTGCACGGGCATTATCCCTTCAAGTTCAATGGGTATGTTCTCAGCTATAATAAGCACCCCAATACAACATTATAAATATAGCTAAAAAATTCGATATAAACCACTTAGATTTTAAATTTTAACAATAGCTTAGGAATGTGTACTTTAGACACCCAATCTATACTAACATGAAACACACTCTTTCCTTTTTAATTTTCTCCCTTTGTATCATCACTGCTGGGTATTCCCAAAAAAATAAGAAAAAAGATAAAGATAAAGACGAGCAAAAAACCGAGTGGGACGTAGCCAACCCAGGAAAAGATTTCAATTTTAAGACACACACTTTTACCACAGACGAAGGTACTTGGATGAACCTGGACGTGAGCCCAGATGGGCAGACCATCCTTTTCGATATGTTGGGAGATATCTATTCACTACCCATTACAGGAGGTAAGGCAACCGTTTTACGTAGCGGGATTCCTTTTGAGGTGCAGCCTCGATTTAGTCCAGATGGGAACAAGATATCCTTCACCAGCGATGCAGGGGGCGGTGACAATATTTGGGTGATGGACACAGACGGTAGCAACCCCAAACAAGTGACCGAAGAGGATTTCAGGCTACTCAACAATGCCGTATGGATGCCAGACGGAAATTACCTAATCGCCAGAAAACACTTTACTTCTGGAAGAAGTCTTGGAGCTGGTGAACTTTGGCAATATCACATCACGGGAGGCAGCGGCCTGCAATTAACAGAGCGCAAGAACGACCAGCAGGATGTAAACGAGCCCTATGTATCCAACGATGGGAAATATCTCTACTACTCCGAAGATATGTACCCCGGTGGTTTTTTTAAGTACAACAAAGACCCCAATAGCCAAATTTATGTGATTAAGCGCTACAATTTTGAAGATGGGACCACTGAGACCATCACTGGAGGTCCTGGAGGTGCAGCCCGCCCTACCCTTTCGCCAGATGGCAAGAAACTGGCTTTTGTAAAACGGGTACGTGAAAAAAGCGTGCTGTATGTACACGACTTGGAAAGTGGAGAGGAATGGCCTCTATACGACAAACTGAACAAAGACCAACAAGAGGCCTGGGCCATTTTTGGAGTATATCCAAATTTCGACTGGATGCCCAACAATACCGAAATTGTTTTTTGGAGCGGAGGAAAAATCAATAAAATAGACATCAACACCCTAAATGTCGCTGAAATACCCTTTACAGCAAAAGTAAAGATAGATCTTGCCGAAACCGTCTACACAAAAAGCCGAATAAATACTGAATCCGTCACTCCAAAAGTTATAAGGGACGCAGTAACTGCACCTAACGGAAAATTTTTAATTTTCAATGCTTTGGGCTATATTTGGCGAAAGGATTTACCGGACGGTACTCCCAAAAGAATTACCACAGGCACCGATTTTGAGTTTGAACCAACCATCTCCCCAGATGGAAGCAAGATTGCTTACGTCAGTTGGAACGATCTTGAGAAAGGTGCCATTTTTATGGCCCCTACTGCAGGGGGAAGTCCTACTAAAATTACGTCTTCAAAAGGTATTTATCGTACCCCTTCCTTCTCACAGAATGGTAGAAAATTACTCTTCAGAAAAGAAAAAGGGAACGGTGACCAAGGGTTTACCTTCAGTAAAAAACCAGGAATCTACAGTATTGATGTAGATGGAAAAAACGAAAGATTTATTACTGAAAAAGGAGAACATCCTTCCTACTCCAGCGATGGGAAAAGAATTTTCTTACAAACAGGCGGTACCTATTTCGGGGAACTCACCAAAAAATTGATAAGCGTAAACCTTGAGGGAAATGATGAGAAAGAACACCTTATTTCCAAATATGCTAACCGTATCGTCCCCAGTCCGGATAACAAGTGGGTGGCGTTTTCAAATCTTCACAAGGTATATGTGGCGCCTCTTGTCCTGAACGGAAAGCCCATAACACTTGACGGAAAAAGCAATTCAGTCCCCGTGCAGCAAGTTGCAAGGGATGCTGGGGTTAATATACACTGGTCACCCAATAGCAAAAAAGTGATGTGGACGCTGGGGGATGAATATTTCAACAATACGCTCCAGGAAAAATTCAGTTTTGTGAAAGGCGGAGCTGAAACACCTTCTGAAATGCCTGAGAGTGGATTAAAGATAGGCCTGGAGGCCTCAGCAGACAAACCTACTGGTACCATAGCCTTTACCAATGCCACAATTATTACCATGGAAGGTGATGAAGTTCTGGAACATGCTACCATAGTTATTGAGAATAACATGATAAAAAATATAGGCCAAAAAATAAGCATCCCTGCAGGAGCAAAAATCTACGATGTACAAGGCAAAACAATTATGCCCGGTTTGGTAGATGCCCACGCACACATTGGGGCTTTTAGGCCTGGAATTCCAGCACAACAAAACTGGCAGTTTATGGCAAATCTTGCGTACGGAGTTACCACAGCGCACGACCCCTCCGCAAATACCGAAACGGTTTTTACTCTTTCTGAACTACAAAAGACAGGTGGTTTGGTAGGCCCCAGGTTGTTCTCCACTGGCTTTATCCTCTATGGAGCCGATGGTGATTTTAAAGCCGTGATAAACAATATTGAAGATGCCAGAAGCAGTATTAAACGTACCAAGGCCTTTGGTGCCAAGAGTGTAAAAAGCTACAACCAACCGCGCCGTGAGCAACGCCAGCAAGTATTGCAAGCAGCTCGAGAACAGGGAATCAATGTAGTGCCGGAAGGTGGCTCTACTTTTTTCCATAATATTTCTATGGTGATTGATGGACATACAGGAGTAGAGCACAATATTCCCGTAGCACCCGTTTATAAGGACATTCTGGAAGTTTGGGCCAAGAGCGGAACAGGCTACACTCCTACCCTTATCGTTAATTATGGAGGATTGAATGGTGAATATTATTATTACCAGCGCGACAACGTTTGGGAAAACGAAAAATTATTGACCTTCACACCCAGATCTGTTATAGATAGCCGCTCTCGCCATAGGACCATGGTGCCCCAAAAGGAATACGAAAACGGTCATATTTTGGTTTCCAAAACAGCTAAGCAGCTAAGCGATGCTGGCGTTAAAGTAAATATGGGCGCCCACGGGCAATTGCAAGGGCTAGGAGCCCATTGGGAAACTTGGATGCTCGCGGCAGGTGGAATGAGCAACCTTGAAGCGTTAAAGACCGCTACTATCAATGCTGCAGAATATATAGGCGCAGGAGAAGACGTTGGGTCCCTCAAGGCCGGGAAACTGGCAGATTTAATTATCTTAGAGCAAAACCCCTTGGAAGATATCGAAAATACCAACACAGTTGAAATGGTAATGATAAACGGGCGTCTTTACGATGCTGACACTATGAACGAGATTGGCAACAATCCCAAGGAGCGTAAACAATTTTGGTGGGAAGACAGTAAACAGAGCGAAGCTTTCCCGTGGCACCAAGAAAGCAATAGCTTTATGCACAGTGGTTGTAACCACTAGCGACCAATCCGGCACCGCCTTTAAAAATTCCTTAGAGCGTAGGGGTCACTTTCAATAATTCACAATTCAGTATGAGTATTCGTCCCTATTGGCAATTTTACAAGGCTGTTTTCCCCTTTGTTATGGCAACAGGGTTGGTTGCCCTGGCTTTGTTTGGGGTGGTTTGGGGGTATTTTTTGTTCTGCACTTTAGGCTTGGTGATTGGGGTTGTAGGTTTCAAAAATTTCAGGAAAAATGAACTGTACACCTATTACAATCTGGGAATTACCAAGCTGAAACTTTTTAAAATTTCTTTCGCGATCAATCTCATTATAGGATTGCCCATATTTTTGGTGTTCCTATCGTTATTTCTGCTACTCTTTGGAAAAACTTCAATTATATAGCGTTTCAAAATCTTTTAAGAAGAAAGAGGTGCTTCGGGACGTATCATTTACGTTGAACAAAGGAGAAATCTTGGGACTTTTTGGCCGAAATGGTTCTGGAAAATCCACCTTGCTGAAAATTCTTTTTGGCACTTTAAAAGCAAATGAAATTTCTTTGAAGCTAGATGGTATTCCAATATTGCCCAATGAGGTAATCCCAAAACAGATCATTGCCTATTTGCCGCAGCATCATTTTCTACCCAAGCATTTAAAAGTTAGGGACACCATCCCCTTGTTCCATAAAACTGAAGCAACCCAAGATGCTATATTTTACGATCCATATATCGCTTCCATGACCCACAAACCAACAGGGGTTCTGTCTCTGGGAGAGCTAAAGTATCTGGAAGTACTGCTTTTGTCGTATCTACCACATCCCTTTATTTTTATGGACGAACCCTTTTCTATGCTGGAACCACTTCACAAAGAAAAATTAAAAGAATTTTTACTGAAGCTGAAAGCTACAAAAGGATTACTGCTTACGGACCATTATTATAACGATGTACTGGATATCTCAGACAAGGCGCTTTTACTGAAAGAGGGGTTATCCCATCCCATTACAACCAAACAGGATTTGCAGCAATTAGACTATGTTAATCACTTATCGCCCTGAATAGTTTAAGAATTACTGTATGAATCATCTTAAGATGAAACTTGCAGTATACTACAAAAAAAGCACCCTTCTTACGAAGGGTGCTTCAACTAACAAAAAAACTCTGAAAAACTGGTGATCCAGTTTTGTATAATCAAACTAGAAAACCAACCATTGTACCTATATTTACGAAGGAACTCAGTATTCGGTTTTACAAAGCTTGTATTTTTTTGTGCATTATGGGTCCAAGTTCAAAAGAAGCTTCCATGAGCTCTTCCTTTATGGGCTTCACTGCTTCTGGCATATCGTTGGCCTTATACACTAATGCTGTGTGGTACAACGCCATAGGCTCATGGGTTTTCCCCTTCACATGATTTTTTATAGTTGTAAGTGCCTTTTCTTTATCGCCATTTTTTAATTGTGCCAAAGCCAACAAATGGTAAGCTTCTGGTGTTGCACGGTTTTCAACCTCGGTATTTGCTATTTGCAAAGCTTTTTCAGGATTGCTAGAAGCATAAGCTTCAATAAGGTACGCATTGTACATAGCACCATAATCGCCAGCGTTTATCTTTTCCAAAAATTGATCTGCATATTGGTTGCTAGCTTGGGTATCGCCTTCAAATTCGGCCATTTCTGAACGCAATAATAAATAATCCGGCACATCGTGGTGGGTTGAGATACTGTCTAAAATTCGTACAGCCTCGGCCGTATCCTTTTCAGCTGAATAGGTAATCCAAGCAATTCCCTTGAGTGCGTATGCATTATCCGGTTGTATATTGAGTGCTTTGATATATTGGTTATATGCATCTTTAATCCTTCCGGCATGACCGTAATAATCTCCTAAGTTGGTGTAGGTCCATAGTTGTAGGGGGCGGCTTTTTCGGGAATCGGCTATATCACGTGCTTTTTCAAGAAAATTTATGGCCCCATCCAGATCGCCTTTGTAATCGTTCCATTTTGCTTGACGGATTAGATAGTTGTAATCTGACATGTTCTTGATCTTTTCCAACATCTCTTGAGCTTCAGCATATTTCCCTAGTTCCATGTACACATCGAACAACATCAACCTTGTTGCCTTTTTGTTAGAGATGCCATTATAGCTTTTTTCGAGTATGGTTTCGGCATCCTTAAAACGATGCTGGCTTATATAGTTCCGCGCCAATCCTCTTACGTAAGCATCTTTGTTATGGGCAGAGTTTTCAATGGCTTTCTTATAGAGCTCTTCGGCTTTATAAAGATTTTTTGCGTTGCCTGTTGTTTCAAAAAGTGTACTATAAGCACCTGCCAGAGGTCCCAGGCTACCAACTCCCGTGGTATCTACCGAGAGCTTGTTATTCCAAAAATCCCTCTCTGCCATTGCATTGGTATGGGTAGTCTGGTTGTCTGTAGCTAAATATTTGTTGTAGTCTTCAGGGTTAGTAACCGCTACCTCTGTTTTTTCTTCGGCACAAGAGAATAGTGCAAACGCCAATAGCAGTAAAATGTATCTTGGTTTCATAAATTAAAGGGTAAAAGAAAAGAGCAATATAGGGATATTGCTCTTTTCAGGTTATTTATATGTGGGTTATTGATTAACCGTAGACATGTATGGAAAATCAAGTGAAAAATCACGATCTCCCGCGTCTACACCATCTGTGATAAGCAAAGGTTCACCTGCTGGGTCACCATCGAAGTTCAGATTCATCAGGTCATCTCCACCAAACATAAGTATCAACGAAATGTCAATTACATCGTCTGCTAGGTTACGTCCCGTAAGTGCAGCTCCAGTACCTGGATTGAAATAAGTTGTCTCTCCATCCGGTGCTACCTGCAAAGCATCAAACTGAGCCAATACAGTGGTAAATACCGTTGCATCCAATCCTAATATATTAGTTTCGTAGTTTACATTGGCAGGATCAAGTCCTAGTTCAACCGCGTATTCATCAAAATAATTTTCAAGAGTACTTTCGAAAATTGGTTGGAAAGTTGCTCTATCACTAGTAATTGATACGTTAAAACTATTTTTTACTTGATCAGATCCTCCAAATACAGTGTTAATTCCTGGTCTACCCATATGGTCTTCTTGAGTATATGTTCCAGAGAAATCTAGTACTACTGCACAAGGTTCGCAAAACGTACCACCACAGTCAATTCCCTCTTCATCTGCGTTCATGATTCCATCGTCACAGGTGGGTTCGTTTATTGCGTTACCATTATCATCATCGTCTGCACACTGTACAAACATTGTCGTGGTACACAAGGCTATGACAGCCATTATTAATGTTCTATATATTGTTTTCATATTATTGATTTTTAAATTTTTCAGATTAGCTATTTATTGTTTTCTTTTTGCCGAAACCCAAACATTGTATGCATTTGGGAAGTTATCGAACTGCGGCAAACCAGTTGCCTTAGCTGCGTGTGCAGGTGCGGTACCCAACATACTGTTTGGTACTTCTACCGTAATAGCTAATACATTCAAGTCTTCAAAAAAGTCGGTTGCTTGTCCCGCAGGAAGAAATCCTTCTGTTGGAGGCGTATCACTTGCAACTTGATTAAATCTATCAAAATCGAAAAAGAAATAGTCTCTTCTAGGCCCAGCGAAGAAAGACATATTATTATTGGTTGTAACTTCAGTTTCGCTAGTAGAGGAAATCTTCACACTGTTCATAGGAGCAGTTGTTTGTATGGTACTGTTAAGACCTGTTTGGGCTGGAGCCGCAGGGCCAAAAAAATACATAGAGTCTCCTCTTCTAATTGCTTGAATCACAAGATCCTCAACAAAGTCTCCAGTGTTGTCTATATTGAATTCTACTAATACGTCTTCGGGAAACTCTGCCATTTCGGTAACGTTACCTGGCGTCAATGGTCCCTGAATAGTTGCAATTAATACTGTGTTGTTCGGGTTAGACCCTTCAAATGCGTACACATCTGCAATGTCCGTAGTAGTTTGCGCAACCGCAGGTGCGTCTACGTGATCTGCAGCGATTAGGAAAATAGATAGTATGGCTACTGCCGCTCCACCTAGTACTGCAAAAAGTTTTGTTGGTTTCATAAAAGTTTTTTTAAATTATTAATTATTTTATCGAAAGTTTAAATGGCTGATTAATTTGGCTATTTTTACTTATCAATTTTATTTACGTCTAAATTATAGGTATGGTTTTAGCATTGCAGTTAATCTTATGTTAACTAACCTTAAAACACTCATAAATCCCTAATGAACCCCTCGGCAAATGGTTGGATACAGAAGTTTTACCATCTTTGGGAACATCAATCACCTAGAGAGAACCCCGATACCGAAGACATATCCTACCAAAAAATCCAGGAAATTGGTTTTATATATGGTGCATCTGTAGCTTCCCTACTTAAAGAAGTACACATAAGCTCACCCCTGACAACCTTCGAGCTTTCGAAGTTGAACCTCTTACACTTGTTAGTAAATACCTTTTGCAAGCATTTTCCCAACAAAGAGGCCAAAGAGGCCATACCCACTATACTCTCATTTTACAAGAAGATTGATAAGAACAAAAAAGGCTGGTTAGAGCAGTTTTCAAATTATAAAAGTGAAACCTCCCAATTGGAGCGTGTACTGGCAACTAGATTGCAACACAACAATACTCTGTTAAAGAAAAACTTTACCTCCTTAATAACCTATGGGTTTCTCTATCTCGATGTCCTTGCCTATGAAAAATTTCTTACGGGTAGTAAACAATTAAAGGAATACATAGTTACCATTGAAACAACCTTGCTGAACTATTGTTATGCTGCATTGAACAGCAAGCACAAAAAAAACAAGTACGATCGCTTGTTATTAGATCTTTTTGAAGCAACCCCTATAGCTACACAATTTAAAACCGAAGAGAAAATACCGTCGTTAAAGGTTCCCCTATCGCATAAGGAACGTGCCTATATATTGGACCTTTGTTGTCTTGCCGTTTGGGACGACCACACTATGGACCAAAATGAGGAAGCCTTTTTACTCGAATTGTGTGAAACCCTTCAATTTCCGACCCAACAACTGGCACAGAGCATTGAAGCGCTTGTATTTCTAACCGAAAGAAATAACAAAAAGATCAAACTTTTTGAGTACACCCACCCCGTACGCCAATTTTATAAACAATCTGCCAATACCGTAAAAACCCTTATCCTAAAAAACAGGTATCGACTTATGAAGGAATTAGAAGAGAGCGGAGAACTGGTAATGCTATTGAGCAAATCTACAACCCGAGACCTCACTAAAGACGAAAAACACAAGGTACGGGAACAAATTTTGGACATTTGCAAAACCATCCCCTCACTCACCATATTTTTATTGCCCGGAGGTTCGTTATTGTTGCCCTTGCTCATAAAGTTTATCCCACAATTGTTACCTTCGGCATTTCATGAGAACAGAATTGACAAAAAATGAAGCTATTTCATACTACCCTTAAAAGTATACTCACCGTAATACTGTTTTTTCCTTGGGTGGTGGTGCTCTTGGTGGGTTCTATAATTATCCCCTCCCAAGATATGTACATTAACGAAGTGCTGGCCTTTTTATTAATGTCCATTGCCGGGGTGACTATCATTTCAATTATAAAAAATACTAGGGTCTTTAAGTTGGCGGCTCTTTTTGGATATTTGTTCTTGGCATTCTTTGCATTTTTAAAACTCAGCTTTTACTACCAATATGGAGTCCCTATAAGTGCTTCTGCTCTATTTGTGATTTTTGAGACCAATAGTACCGAGGCTTCAGATTACTTATCGCATTATTTTTCTTCAACAACCATCCTACTGGCCGGTATATTGCTCGTGGCTTTTTTTATAATGCTTTGGCAAAGCTTCAAAAGAAATAGAAATGTACCCAACACAACCAAAACGCCTTTTTTTAAGAAATTGTGGACATGTGCCGTACTGCTGTTCATTTCAGTAATTTGTCTCTACGGGATAAAAAAATACGTTGCAACCCACAATATCCCTTACGCTGCCTTGGCTACATGGGACGAATATAAAACAGCAAAGCAAAACTTAAAGAACAACCTCGCCCAGCCCACAAGTGATGCCTTTAGTAATGTTTCATCACAAAAAAAAGAGCAAACCTATATTGTGGTTCTTGGAGAATCCACTTCGTCCTGGCATATGCAACTCTACGGTTATCCCAGGGAAACGAACCCAGAACTCACCAAGATTGAAAAGGACCTTGTGGTTATGGACAGTGTGATCTCTCCACACGTACACACCATACTGGCTCTTGAAAAAATCCTTACGCTAACCGATTCAGAAACACCAAAACCCTCCCCCAACGGCTCCATTATCCAACTGGCAAACCAAGCAGGATTTACAACCTATTGGGTGTCCAACCAAAAGCCAGTGGGCCTTTACGAAAGCATTCCCACGATTTTGGGCAGTGCTGCGACCCATCGGCATTTTTTGGCTACCGATGATTATAATTTCAACATTTATGATGAACACCTCATCCCCACCGTACAAAAAATCTTGAAGGAACATAAAACTGAAAAAAAAATAATCTTCGTACACCTTATAGGGACGCACCTTAGGTACGAAAAAAGATACCCCAAAAATTCTGAACACTTTACCGCACCCTACGAACACTTAAAATATACTTCAGAAAAAGCCATCATTCAAACAAACGCTTACGACAATGCCACTCGGTATAACGATATGGTAATACGAAAACTAATCCAATTGCTGGAACAAGAAGATACAACGGCCTGGCTCACCTATCTTTCGGACCACGGTGACGAGGTGTACGACACCATGGATTTTCTGGGCCACAACGAATATCACGGCACGCGCCCCATGTTCGAGGTTCCTTTCCTCTTTTGGTTTTCAGAAAAATATAAAAGGGAAATGCCCGTGAACTTTAAAAAATTTGAACATAGAAAATACAGCCTGGAGCATTTTCCGCATACGTTCGCTGGGCTTAGCGGAATTCAGTTTAATGGTTACGACGCTTCTAAAAATGTGCTGGACAGTACTTTTGTGGCAAGAAAAAGAATAGTTAAAGATACGGTGGATTATGACCAAAGGTAAACTTTTAAAGACTGCAATAATACTCTGCCTTGCGGTGCTGGGCATTTGGTTGTACAAGTACAGCCCTCGGAAAATTGAATTTATGGGCTATTACGATAAAATTGGCGCCCACCGTGTAAACGATCTCGAAAAATTAGGAAGTGCGCTGAAGTACTTCGACGCCATTGAACTGGACCTAGTGTACCAAGCCGAAACCAACATCCTTGATGTGAACCACCCGCCGGCTCCTTCAATCGGGTTGGATTTTTCAGAATATATGGCTGCACTGGGTACGGAACACCCTTTTGTGTGGTTAGATATAAAAAATTTGGACAGTACGAATGCTGAAGGGGTTTTAAAGCGGTTAAACCTTACGGTAGAAAAGCACAACTTCCCGAAAGAGCAGATCTTAATTGAAACGAGATTTCCTGAAAAACTATCGCTTTTTTCAACCGAAGGATACAAGACCAGTTACTATTTAAAACAGAGCTTGCACAAACTGAAACCCAGTAGCTTGGCTTCAGAAATTGAAAAGATACAAAAGGTTCTTACAGACCAACCAGCTGTAGCCATCTCCACCGAACATTTTGACTATGAAATCCTTCAGCAGCACTTTCCGAAGCGTACCAAGTATGTATGGTGCTTAAGGCATTCTAAAATTGGGGATTTTAGGATAGTGAGAACGCTATTAAAAGATGAAAGCGTAGCCTTGGTACTCACTAGGTACAATCCCTTTTAATTATTCCAGCCACAGTTTAAAATCTCGAACGCGCTCTCGAGCTACGATCACTTCTTGTTCCCTATAATTGTTCAGTTTTAATTGCAAACGACTGTTGGTGTAGCTTATAATGTCCTTTATGGCATTAATGTTTACGTAGAATTTTCGGCTTACCCTAAAAAAGGTTTGGGGCTCTAGCTCGTCTTCCAGTTGTTCCAGGGTTGTGTCCAGCAAATAGTCCCTACCATCAAGGGTGTGGGCATAGGTTCCCTTATTTTCAGAATAGAAACATTCCACCTCATCTATCGAGATCATTTTAATGTGCTGCCCAATCTTTGTGGTAAAGCGTTTCTTATATTCGCGTTCCACAGGGCTGCTGCCCAATAGTTTTTTGATGTCCTCAAAATTCAATTGTACCTGCTGGGGCTTGGTGTGCAGGTTGGAATATTTTTTTACAGCGCTTTCCAATTCTTCCTCATCAATAGGTTTTAGGAGGTAGTCCACACTATTCAACTTAAATGCTTGGAGTGCATATTCGTCGTAGGCCGTAGTGAATATGATGGCGCTCTTTATATCAACTTCATCAAAAATTTCGAAAGAAAGCCCATCGCTCAACTGTATATCCAAAAAGATAAGGTCTGGGTGTGGATTGCTTTTAAAATAGGTCATGGCCTCCTCAACACTGTGGAGAAGATGGTCTACAGAAACATCCAGTCGCTCGAGCATACGTTGTAAGCGCCTTGCCGCTGGTTTTTCATCTTCTATTACAAGTACTCTCATAAGCGGTTCTTTATTTGGTTTGAGCTACAACTTTCCCTTCTTTCCAGATAGTCTCGATACTGGCAATATTTTGTATGTCCAAAATCGGGTTTTTACCAAGAAGCAACAAATCTGCCTTATAGCCTTCCCTTATCATTCCAAAAGTACCAAGCTTAAAATGTTTTGGTGGCAACGATGTGGCGGTCTTTAGTACTTCAAGGTTTGGGATTCCTGCTTTTGAGAGCAAATCCAATTCTTTGTAAAGATCGGTGCCATAATTTATCCCTGCGTTTGGGGGGTCGGTACCGGCCAAGAGAGGGATTCCTGCTTCATACACATTCTTTACCTGTAAGAGCAAGTCCTCATCGCTCAGCATACTTTCTTTAGGAGCTGTTGGACGGATATTCTCCAAAAATAATTTACTGGTAAGGAGGGTGGGCATTATAAAAGCGTTGCTGTTCTTTTTCCATTCGTTGAGTTCGCTGGAAGTGAGCAAGGTGTCCCACCATAAATGCACCAGTCCATCGGCGCCGTTTGCCATCACCTTTTTTGCGTCATCTGCCTTGGAGATATGCACAACAGCAACACTTTGTTTTTCATGCGCGGCATCTATAAGTGCTTTTACGGTTTCGTGGGAGAGTGTTTCTTTCCAGGGTTCTACAATAATTTTTAGGTAATTGGCTCCAGCCTTCAGTCTATCCTCAACAAACTTTGTTGCTTCCTCTGTCTTGGTGAGCGTAGGTGTTGGGAAGCCGTATTGCGTTCCGTGACCCCCTGGCACTGTTGCTGCAGCTCCAGCCACAAAATAGCGGGCATAGTTGGTAGAATCGCTCAATTGCTTCATCATTCCCTGCATGGTCTCTATTCCGTGCATATCCAGAACGTTCAACACTCCTGCTTGTGCTGCTTCCTTAAGGCTTTGCGGACTCCAAGCGTGTACGTGACCATTGGTCATTGCTGGCATAAGAAATTTACCTGTTCCATCAATTATTGTGGCGGTGGTACTTATTTCTTCTGAAATTTTTGTAATCTCCCCGTCTTCAATAAGTACTGATGTATTTTCAGTAACTGTTTCCCCATCGAACAAGGTTACGTTGGTTATCACGAAACTTTGTGCCGAGAGAACTGTAGCAAAGAACAGCATTGTTATGTGTAGTACTATTTTCATTCGTTGGTTTTTAAGAGTTAGTTGAATTTTTCAAAATCCCTTTCTTCTTTTTCGAGATACTCCTGGATTTTACGTTGCTCCCATTTTTTCAGAAACCCTGTTTTAAATACGCTCAATCCGTGGAAAAAAAGCCCAATGCCCCAGAAAAAAGGTGTGGTAAAATAACCCCAACTTGGCATGTGCAGGTTTACAAAACCATTTGTGAAGAAACCCATTGAGGACAATAATATGAGAAGGTTAACAATGGCATACACAATAGCATGTGAATAGAAGCCCTTTATTTTTTCAACTCGTTTTTTAGCCTTTTCGAGCTTTTGCTTTTGGGTAAGTTCTTTGTTTGAGAAATTATTCGAGTTCATCTTTTTCCAGTATTTCGTTTAGTTTACGCGCTTCCCATTTTTTTAAAAAATTGAATTTGTACTGAAACGCATACAATCCGTGAATGAGCAGCGCTACACCCCAAACGATGCTAGTACCGTAGGTGTTGAGGTCCAACCAGCGCTCAAAATGTACGTCGGAAAGGTTACCATCTTCAAAAACCCTGAAGATCTTTGCCCGTAACAGCAACAAAAATACGTTTATGATGAGATACGCCCGCAAGTGTTTGTAAAAGTTCTTTATCGCGGACACCTTTTTCTGGGCGCGCTCGTAGGGTGTGGTCGTTTTGGTTTTCATGGTTGTGTTTTTAAATATCGAGTATTATCGCCATTGGTTTTTCTCTTCTTCATCCAGAAATTCTTTAAGTTTACGCTCTTCCCAGTTCTTGCCCATAAATGGGCTCCACTGGTACGCCTTTGCGGCTTGGAACAGCAACCCTATTCCCCAGCCAAATGCTGCCCATAAGAACCACATGTAGCTCCACCCGTTGGTATAATAGTTAAGTGCGGCAAGCATAGAGATTACCAAAACGTATCCTATCAAGCTGGTGTAGAATTTCTTCAGTTCGGCTACGCGTTCTTTGGCACGTAGGTACTTGTTTTGCTTTTTTAGATTAGATTCCATGATCATTGTTTTTTAAGGGTTTCAACTTATTGGGCGTCCATAAATTCCTTTATTTTTTGCTGTTCCCAATTCCTTCCGAAGAAAGGACTCCAGTTATAGGTTTCTGCAGCGTGACCAGCTATTCCTATGCCCCAACCTACTATTGGAAAAATAGCCCACGGAAAATTACTTCCACCAAGGATATTGATCGTTATAAAGATGGGCACAAAAATTAAGTACACCGTAAGGTGTGAGTAAAAGCCTTTGAGCTTCTCTACGTGCTCTCTGGCCATTTGTAGTTTTGTTTCTTGAGATGTGTTGAAAGTTTCCATAATTGTTTGTTTTCTAATTACAGGACTAAAGTACCCTGATACGTACACAAATTAAAAAGAGACTCACCCAACTGTAGATTTTGTATACTGAAATGTAATTGCTCTCAGTTCTCATCGTCCATAAACTGTTTTATCTTGCGCTCTTCCCAGCTTTTATTAAAAAAGGGGTTCCAGTCAAAGGTTTCTGAGGCGTGTCCCATTACCCCAAAGCCCCATCCCACGATGGGAAAAATAGCCCAAGGGAAACCAGCGTTAGATCTATAATTTAACCAAATGAACACGGGAATGAAAATGCAGTATATGGTTAAGTGTATGTAAAAGCCTTTTAACTTCTCAACATATTCCTTGGCACGTTCCATACGTTTTTCAGAAATATATGTTTCTTGGTTTTGGGGGACTACCGAAACATTGGTAAGCATAGGGATTGTAACCGTAAACTGGGCAGCAGATTTCTCTACCAAAACAGGTCTTTGGGTCAATAGTCCGTAACGCTGATAAATATTTTGAAGCCCCACACCACTACTTTCCCGTAAAATCTTTTTTGGCTGAAGGTTGTTCTGTATCACCAAATTACCGTCTTTTTCAAATATGGAGATATGCAATTTTTTGGAAGGTGTAACCTGGTTGTGCTTCACGGCATTTTCAAGCAACAACTGTAACGATAAGGGAACCACTTTTGCTTCAGGATTACTCACGTTTTCAGGGGCAGTAAAGGATATACTGTCCTCAAACCTCATTTTTATGAGCGACATGTACAATCGTGCAAATTTCAGTTCTTCTTCAACGGTGACCAGTTCTTTATTCTTTTGTTCCAAAACATAGCGGTACACCTTAGAAAGCGCTGTGGTGAACTTTGTGGCAGCTTGCGGATTTTCCTCAATCAAACTGGTGAGCACATTAAGACTGTTGAACAAAAAATGTGGATCCAACTGGTTCTTGAGCGCATCGAACTGTGCCGATGCTGTCTTGGCAATAATCTTTTGCTGTTGTACTTGTGTCTCCTTTTTGTGCTTATAGTAGTACACAGCATAGAAAATACCTGTAACCACAACCGCAATTAGCAACCCCACCCAATAATAATCCAATTGCTGATTTTCCAAAAACCCTGTAACCGTCCCGCCTCGAATAATGGTAACAATAAACATGTTTACAAAAAACAAGCAGGATAAGGTAATAGTGATGGTCCCCAAAAAGGCAAGCGATAGCCTTTTAAATTTAAATAGATCGCTTCCGTACTTTGAGATCATATAATTGAAAAAGGGTACATTGACCAGGTACAGGGATATAGAATACATCTGATTGATTCCGTACTCGTACCAAAATGTATCCCAAGTAAGCCTGAAATTTCCAGTGGCAAATTGTATAAGCGCCAAGACCAGAAATATAAGTGTCCCTATAAATCCGGCCTTTAAAAATTCCTTTAAAAAAGTGGTTGCACTCATTATTTACAGTTTTGGGCCAATACCTCCTGCGCGTGTTCCAGCCCACCCTTGGGGTGAAATTCGCCTTGCGGAGTAAAGGTAGCAAAAAGTTCTATGGCTCTTTTTATATCCTTGCAATAGGGTTCGGTAGATTTGCCAAACCACTTTGCGGCACCCATATCCCACTCTGCCTTACCTAGTACCACACGTGGATTGTCCGGAGCCAGCTGGTTTGCCTTGTTGTATAACTCTGAAACTTTACCGCTATACTTCATCCCATACTTTTGCCCATCGAACACAATCCAAGCCGTTAGCAATTGTGCTTCCAACACTAAGATTTCGGCATTATCTTTTGAGATTGCCTTGGCATCGTTCACCAAGTCCTGTGCTTTTTTTAATTGCGGCACCAACTTGTTTTCATCCTTTTCAGAAAAACTATCGAACACAAGTACCTGGGCCGCGTAAAAGGGTGGTAACCAATTGTCCGGCTCTGCTTGTGCAATTCGTTCAAAAAGGTTCCCGGCTTCTTGGGCCTCGCCCGCTTTCCACATGTCAAAGGCTTTTTGCATCCCCTTTTGGTACGGGGTCTGAGCGGTGGCAGCGATGGTGAGGAAAAATAATGCGGTGATGTTGAATAGATGTTTCATTGGTTTCAGTTTAAATATAATAATAGCTAGTTGTAAAATACCTTAAAGCTTCAATGTGATTTGTTTGGTTTCGTTGTTTTTGGTCTCAAACTTGGCATCGCTCCATTTGGGAGGGCCAAACATTCCCGTTGCCCCATTGCTACAGGCGTAATCTTCGGCAGGGATCATCCCCAAATACATATCAAAAACGCCATCGTTATCCTGGTCGTGAAAGCAAGATACGGCATAGATACCGTCTGGCACATTGGTAAAGGTAACTTTTGCTGTGTTGTTTTCAATCTTGGAACCCACTATCTTGAACTCTTTCTCCAACCAATCTCCCTCGTTGTTGTAAAGACCAACCTTTACGGTTCCTTTATCGTTACTAAAATTTGTCATGGTTACCTCCACATTGTTCTGTGCGTTGAGCACCATTCCCGTGAGCAAGAGCGCAAAATAATTGATAAGTGTTTGCATGGTTTCTGTGTTTTAAGTTATGGGGTCAAATATCTTCTGAAATTGCTGGTGATTAAAATATGTATTACCCAACTGTAGTTTTTTAAGGTTGAACTGTACCCCGGCTTTACTCGATAATTCAAGAGCACTTAGCTTTTTCTACAAATTATCCAGTTGGTTGTCGGTTCCATCCTCGCTAATGGTCCAAAAGAAACCTACAAAGAAAAACTGATCCTGAGCGGGTCTTAACGCCCTCCTATTGAAATTACCGCTGGCGTCCGGGGTACTGGCGTATTGGTACCCATTGATGTTATTGAAACCGAACACATTGTTCACCGATACATACAGGATTTTTTGTGGGTCAATCAAATAAGCCCAGTTCAAACTCAAGCTGTTAAAATCTTTCGTTTTTTCCTGAAGGAACCCCTCCACATTGGGATTGGTGTACGTCCTCCCGCTACCGTATTGGTAACTGAAACCCAACTGGCTCTTCCAGTCCTCTATCCAGTATTTTGTAACCACCGATGCGTTGTGCGTATTGGCAAACGAGGGCGTGGCGGCAGTGGGAAAATTTTGGTACAAACGCTCTGTATCCAGCAACGAATAACTTACCCAATAGTCCACATTTTTTATACTCTGGTTGTCCCTCCAAAATAAGTCTATCCCCTGGGCAAAACCATCGCCGTTATTGGTAAAATTGCTTTCAAATCCTGGCATTGGGGTATTGAAGGTAACAAGGTTGCTGTATTGCTTCTGGTAGGCTTCGGCTCTAAAGATACGGTTGTTGGCCACGTATTGATAGTTCAAAATGTAATGCTGCGTTTTTTGTGCCTCCAAGTCTTGCTGAAACTTTAGTACATCCTGAAACGGTTGCTGGTAAAAGTCACCATAGGCAACGGACAATTGGCTATCCTTTCCAGTTTTATACGCCACCGAAGCCCTAGGAGAAACGGTAAACTGGTTGAACAGTTCACTGTACTCTCCACGAACCCCTGCCTTGAGCGCAAACTCTTTACTGAAAATAATATCGGTTTCGGCAAAGGCTGCTGAAATACTGCTGTTGTACCCGTAATTAGCACTCACGGAAGGATTGCTGAAGTCTTCAGAGAAATCAGTAAGGAACTGTTCGGCTCCAAAGCTCAATTTCACTTGGTTGCTGAAACGCTTTCTGAATTTCAGTTTAAAATGAAAGGAATTCTCAGTATTGTCTATGTCCGAGCCAATTATTCCCAACTCGTTCTTGGAATGTGTAAAACTTCCTCCGGTCTGTATTTTCCAAGTACGGCCCAAATCCCCTCGATAGCTGGCGTTGGTGTAAAAGTTGTTGTTTTTCAGTTTAAAAGAGACTCCTTCGGCTACATCAATATCCTCTTGGGTAAGTTCAAAATTTGTGGTGTCGTACGCTGCGTAGAGTTTAAAGAGTCCGTTTTTCAATTTTTTTCTGAAAACGGTTTCCCCAGCAATAGACTCGAAGGGCTTCTGCCAATCGTTCCTACCGGGGAGCGCGGCTATGTATGGCGCTAGGTTAATATAGCTCGCATTTACACTCAACGAGCTGTTCTCCCACTTTTGGGTGTTTCCCAGACCGCCGCCCACGGTCATCAAAGCAATTTCAGTCTTTTCTTGGTCGGGCTCGTCCACGGTGTTCAAGAGCAATACGGAAGAAAGTGCCTGCCCATATTCGGCCGAGTATCCACCAGTGGAAAACGTAATCCCATCGAACAAAAACGGACTGTACCGCCCCCGTGTGGGGATATTGTTGGTCGTGGGTGTGTAAGGCGTAAACACGCGGATTCCATCTATAAAGATCTGTGTTTCGCCCGCATCGCCACCACGTACAAATAGGCGGCCGTCCTCGGCAACTGTTGTGGTTCCAGGCAACGTTTGCAGAGCCCCTACAAAATCCCCCAAGGCGCTAGCCGTGGTCACCACATCCAACGGTTTTAATACCGAAACCTTACTGTTATCGCTAGCCTCCAAGCTTCCTGCGCTAATTACCACGGTATCCAAGGAATTAAAATCTTCCTTTAACGTAATGGTAACCCCTCTCAATTGGGACACATCGCCCGCCATCATAAACGGTTGAAAGGAAACATAGGACACCACTAAGGTTTGTACTCCCGTTTCGGAAGTTTTAAAACTGAAATTACCCTGCTCGTCGGTAGAGGCGCCATCGTAGGTACCTTCCAGATATACATTGGCACCAAAGATGGGTGTGCCGTTTTTTTGGAGCACTGTACCTGAGATAGTTTGCTGCGCCCTGAGTGGACCAAAAGAAAACAATGTGAGCGTAATAATAATGATGAAGTGGATGCGTGACATATACTGAAATTTTATGGGTTGGCCTTTAAATTCACTTCAAAAATGCACTTTGTAAACCTTACCATGCTAAAAAACAAAACCGAACTGTAGTTTCGTTGGGTTGAATTGTAATCATAGCCACTAATCAATTTTTAAGTATCTTTATTTTTAAATAAAAAAAGTAAATCATGAAAAAACTATACACGCTCGCCCTAGCCGGCCTACTGAGTTTTACCACATTTTCGCAAGATACCTTTTCCATCATCGCCGTAGATCCTGCCACGGGCGAGATTGGCTCCGCCGGTGCTTCCTGTGTTACGGGAATTGGCGCACAGGGCATCATAGATATTATTACCGATATTATCCCCGGCCGCGGTGGTGTGAACTCCCAAGCCTACGTATGCATACCCAACAGCAATCTTAACAACGCCATAGACCAAATGGAAATGGGCGCATCGCCACAGGAGATCATTGATTTCCTGCTCGCAAACGATTCCTGCGCCTCGCAAAACTTCAATCCGGAATTCAGGCAATACGGCATTGCCGATTTTGACACCAACGGAGACCCACGGGTAGCAGGCTTTACGGGCAGTATGGCAGACGACTATAAAGAAGACCGCCAAGGTGCAACCTTTAGCATACAAGGAAATATCCTGCTTAACCAAACCGTGATAGACAATATGGAGGATAATTTTAACAATACCAACGGTACTTTGGCCGATAAGCTGATGGCCGCCTTGCAAGGAGCTAATTTTGCGGGAGCCGATGCCCGTTGTCTCAATGCTGGGACCTCCTCCACTACTGCCTACCTTTTGGTGTATAAAGAAGACGACGATCCCAATGACCCCTACCTAAGGTTGAACGTGGGCGAACAACCCAGCGGTACCGAACCTATTGACATACTGCAGAACCTATACAACCAGTTTCTTTCGGTTTCTGAAAATGATTTGGCAGTGAGCATTACCTTGTTCCCAAATCCAGCGGAAGATGTCATTACAATTTCAGCAGAGAGCTTTGTGCAATTTTTATATATTGAATTATTTGATATACAAGGGAAACGAGTGTACAGCCAAGCCAATATGCAGGCCCCGAACGGAAAACAAACCATTCCCGTTTCAGCTTTACAAAATGGAGTGTACTTTGTAAAAATAGCTACACAACATGGGGAAAGGGTGCTTCGGTTTGTGAAGCGATAACCTTTTCAATTAACAAATCTTTATTGGTAAAATGGTTTTGGATGTTTTATCTTCACGGTATAAAACATCCAATATCCAATGACAACTTCAGAAAAAGTCACCGCATACATCCATAAAAATTCCAAATGGAATGAGCTCCTTACAGAAATAAGGGAAGTACTCCTCACCACTCCCCTCACCGAAGAGGTAAAATGGGGTGCGCCAGCATATACCTTCAACAAAAAAATACTGGTCGGGCTGGCCGGTTTCAAAAACCATATGGGCATCTGGTTCCACCAAGGGGTGTTCCTTAAGGATGAACACAACAAACTGCAAAATGCCCAAGAAGGAAAAACAAAGGCATTACGGCAATGGCGCTTTGAAGAAGGGGACACGATAAACAAAGACGTGTTGCGCTCCTACATTAACGAAGCCATTGAGAATTGCAAAGCAGGAAAAGAGCTGAAGCCCGAACGAAAGAAGAAACCCGTAACGTTGCACCCCCTCTTAGAAGATGCCTTTACCAAAAACAAAAAATTAAAGGATGCTTTTAATGCACTTACCCCAGGAAAACAGAGGGAATATGCCGAGCATATAGCTTCGGCAAAACGGGAGAGCACCCAGATAAGTAGATTGCAAAAAATAACCCCAATGATCTTGGAAGGGAAAGGACTGCACGATAAATATAAAAACTGCTAAGTGGGCAAACCAAGATTTAAACGATATAGCAAAAGGCAGTTTTGGTTTTATACAAAACGGGCACTCTACATCCTAATTGCTTGGCTGCTTATCTCCAACCTCCTTTTCTTTTACGAGTTTTTAACGCTGTACAGCAACGGTATATTAGATTCCAATTACGACTTCTCGCAAGCATTCTGGTCCAACTTTATTGTTGGGCTCACGGCTGGCATTATAGGCGGGACCCTAACAGTGAACCTTATGGACCGTTGGTTGCGCAACAACGCATTTTGGAAAGCTCTTTTGTACATTACTATTACTTATATAATTGGAGCACTGGTGGTGAGTACCATTGGCGCGCTGTACTATTATAGCGAAGAGCTCGGGCTGCCCTTTTACGATCCAGCGGTCATGGAACGGTTCAAGGCGTTTTTCAGGACGTGGCTCTTTATCAAAAATTTTGTGGTGTGGTTGTTCATTGTGATCGGTACCCTAATCGTGCTGATGGTAAACGAAAAATACGGCCCGGGGGTGTTCCCGGATTATTTGTTGGGTAGATATTTCAGACCCAAGAAAGAGCGCCGCATCTTTATGTTTGCCGATATCAAGAACGCAACAGGAATAGCCGAAGCTTTGGGAGAGAAAAAGTATTTTAACTTTTTAAAGGATTTCTTTCGGGACATTGCCCCTGCCATTGTACAGTCCCGTGGCGAGGTGTATCAATATGTGGGTGATGAGATCGTGATTTCATGGAAAATGAAACATGGATTGAAGGGCGGGAACACCGTACGTTGTTTTTATAATATGAAACGTATGCTCCGCTACCGTAGAAAACGCTATATGCAGCGCTATGGCTATTTTCCCGAGTTTAAAGTTGGTATTCACTGCGGAAGTGTAATGGTGGGCGAAATAGGGAAGATAAAAAGAGAGATTGCGTTCTCCGGAGATGTGCTTAACACTACTTCCCGTATCCAAGAACAGTGCAAAGTGTACAATGTAGAGATTCTTGCTTCTGAGACCTTTGCAGACCTTTGCTATACCTTACCCAAAGGCATCATAAAAAAGGAACTGGGCGATGAGAGCTTACGTGGTAAAGCCGAAGAGACCGGGCTGGTTACCTATGTAAGGGCTTAATTTTCGGTATTGTTTTTGGTGCTAACCATACTGTTCAATAGAAAAATAACCTAAAATCAATTTCCATGAAAACCGACAACTACACAAAAATAATCCTGACCATCATCGCCATCTGTCTAACCATAAATGTTGTGAGAGAGGTTGATTGGATCCCTACTGTACAAGCTTCAGAAAAAACGGTTGCTCCTGAAATCTCCACAAAATACCAGCTCGTTCCCGTTTCAGAAATGAATACTATGGACGTTCGCATCGTAGATATAAACACCTACGACGAGTTGAACGTGAACGTAAAGAGCATAGACAGTTACGACGAGATGAAAGTGAACATCAAAAGCATTGACACCTCAGACGAGCTGGACGTGAACATTGATGAGGTAGGCGGTTATTATGTTTCTTCCGGAGGCCCCTTAAAGGTAAAAATAGACTAGTTTTTTTTAAACGGACGGATAATGAGCCGTGCGGCCCTGTCGTAGTTTAAATAACTATACGTCCAATTAAAAAAAGTTATCACCCGGTTCCTAAACCCTACCAAAAACCAAAGGTGGATAAACATCCATACAAACCACGCAAAAGCACCAGCAAAGCGTAGCTTCTTGATATCTACCACCGCTTTGTTGCGGCCTATGGTGGCCATGCTGCCTTTGTCTGTATATTCAAAAGGCTTCATGGATTTGTTGTTCAGTTTTCTTTTTAGGTTTTTTCCCAGGGCCTTTCCTTGTTGCATGGCCGGTTGGGCTACTTGTGGGTGACCGTTTGGATATTCCCCTGTTTGCATAAGGGCAATATCGCCCAGGGCATAGATAGTGTCGTATCCTTCAATCTTATTGAAACGGTCTACACGGTATCGCCTTGATTTTTCCACATATACTGCCTCCTTTAGTCCTGCTACGGGATTTCCTGTCACACCAGCTGCCCAGATCAAGGTTTCGGTGGCAAATTCCTTTCCGCTTTCAGTAACAGCGAGTTTCCCATCGTAACTTTTTACCTGTGTACTTAAATGGATTTCCACCCCAAGACGTTCCAGGAATTGTTGTGCTTTTTTGGAGGCGTGCTCGCTCATGGAGCCAAGTACTTTTTCCATTCCCTCCACAAGGTGTACGTGCATTTGTTCTTCTTCCAGTTCGGGGTAGTCGTTTTCCAAGATTCCCTTTCTGAATTCTGCCAAGGCACCTGCCAGCTCAACACCAGTAGGACCACCCCCTACCACGACAAAATTGAGTAGCCGTTTACGTGCTTCGGGATCTTCGGTCTTGTCGGCATCCTCTATGTTCTGCAACATTAAACTGCGTATGTCCAAAGCCTGCGGAACGGTTTTCATGGCCATACTGTTTTGTTCCATTTCCTCATTGCCAAAAAAATTGGTTCGGGTGCCTGTGGCAATGACCAAATAGTCATACTTCAAAGGGCCAATATTGGTTTCAACTATATTTTCGGCAGCATTGATCTTGGTAACCTGTGCCAATCTAAAATGGAAATCCTTATTTTTTCTGAAAATCTTCCGCAGCGGGTATGCAATGGAATCTGGTTCCAGTCCCGCTGTGGAGACTTGGTATAATAGTGGTTGAAAAGTGTGGTAGTTATGCCTATCGAAAAGCACCAATTGTGCATCCTGCCCTTGCAATTGCTTGATACAGGAAATGCCCGCAAAACCGCCACCAATAATGACGATACGGGGTTTGGAAGTGTTGGGAATGTTCATAAGGAGTTTCTATCCCTAAAAATACAACACTTCGTAAAAAGTTTCGGTTTTAATTCGTGATTTTTGTAACAAACCGCTATACCCACCCACTAATGTTTCAACTAGCAATCAACCATTGAACAAAGAACTTGAACATAAGTTTGTAACCCAACTGGAGGAGAACCAGAACATCGTGCATAAAATTTGCCGTTTGTACACCAACGATGCAGATTCGCACAACGATTTGTTTCAGGAAGTGACCATACAGTTGTGGAAGGCTTATCCCAAATTTAGGGGAGACTCCAAGTTTAGTACATGGATGTACCGTGTGGCATTGAATACCGCCATCACGCTGTACCGAAAGTCTAAACGCAGGGTACAAACACAAGATTTTGAGGGTGTGAGCTTTAAGATTAAAGCCGAAGAATACGACGATACCATAGAGCAACAGCTAAAACTGATGTACGATGCCGTA
Source organism: Marinirhabdus gelatinilytica (assembly GCF_003353425.1). GTDB lineage: Bacteria > Bacteroidota > Bacteroidia > Flavobacteriales > Flavobacteriaceae > Marinirhabdus > Marinirhabdus gelatinilytica. The sequence continues at coordinate 333,450 of NZ_QRAO01000002.1, read as the reverse complement.
AAGGATTTGAATGATATTGACAAGGCTTTGGTATTCCTGTATTTAGAAGACAAAAATTATAGGGAAATTTCTGAAACCCTTGGTATTACTGAAGTTAATGCAAGGGTGAAAATGAACCGAATTAAAGAAAAATTGAGAAAAATACTTAATCCGTAAGCGTATGGATGTTTTAGATACACTTAAAAAAGATTGGCAGAAGCAGGAAGATACCCTGCCCAAGCTAACTTATAAAGAAATTTACAGCATGCTACTGAAAAAATCCTCTTCAATTGTTAAGTGGATATTTATTATTAGCATAGCCGAACTATTGTTATGGATTTTTATTTCGTTTTTGGTGCCGGATTCCAGCAAAGAGTTCAATGAACAAATGGGGCTCAAAAATGTTTTTTGGGCTATCACCATCCTCAATTACGCTGTTTTTGCAGTCTTTATGTATCTGTTCTATAAAAATTACAAGAACATTAGCGTTACCAGTAATGTAAAAGAATTGATGAAGAATATCCTAAAAACACGAAAAACCGTACGCTGGTTTGTATACTACAATATTGCAGGTACGGCACTTACGCTATTGGGAGCAAACCTCTATTTTTATTTTAACCAAGATAAACTGCAAAGATTGTTGGCAGATGCGCATTATGGCTACAATAATATTTCGCCAGAGCAGGCCACTACTGTGTTTTTTACGGCACAGTTAATTGTAGGTGTTGTTTTTATAGGGCTATTGATGCTCTTCTATTATTTAATTTACGGGCTACTACTGAAGAGACTGAAACGTAATTACAGAGAGCTTAAAAAGATAGAGGTTTAAAAAACCTTAATACCTCCACTGCCGTTCCTTGTTGAGTTCCTCTTCTTTTTGGAGTTCTTTTTGGGGAATTACTTTTAGGAAAGAGGGATGTTGCTCTATGGCAAATTCCAATTTTTCAACTATTTGCTCAATCGTATCGTTTTCGTAATCTATATCCAATGGTTTTTTAATTTCCATGGACTGGAGGATACCACGTTTTTTTATGCGTAATCCTTTCCTGTCAAAAGAACGTCTAAAACCGTCAATAACAATAGGCACTACAATTGGTTTATTCTTTTTTATGATGTGGGCTGTTCCTCTTCTAATGGGCTTCCAGGGTTTTGTAGTTCCTTGCGGGAAAGTAATTACCCAACCATCATCCAAGGCTTTTTTTATGTTGCTCACGTCGCTCATCTTAACTTGCCGCTGTACTTCTTTTCCTTCGGCACGCCAAGTACGCTCTATACTCACAGAGCCTGCATACGCCAAAACCTTGGGCAGCAACCCGGACTGCATGGTCTCCTTGGCAGCCACAAAATAGAGATTTAGTTTTGGGTTCCAGAGGTAGCCAATGTTTTTAATACTGTCTTCCCTACCACTAAGACTGGCATTGAACACGTGGAACATTGCCACAACATCTGCAAAATAGGTTTGATGGTTGGAGACAAAGAGCACATTGGTATCCGGCAATTCACGGATCACCTCACTCCCGTCTATTTCAAGTTTGTTAAAGCCCTTAAAACGTCTGTGGGTTAAAGCTCCCAAAATCCTGATGAGCCAACGTTTCAGGAAAAGTATATGTCCAAATGGATTCTTTTTAAAAAGCCCCATAGATAAGTATTCAGTTTTCAGTAATCAGTAAGCAGTAATTCTACTTGAACCGAAATGCAAAGATACAAAATTAAGCCCTTACAAGAGCTTTTTCAGTATTTCGCGCACCTCGTTGAGCATCATAGCAGTAGCTCCCCAGACCACATGGCCGCCCAATAAAAATGCTGGGACTTGTATATCCTTTGCATACGATGTGGTAATGGTTTTTGAAATTTTTACGGCATCTTCCATAAAACGTTCCAAGGGTACTTCAATAATAGCCTCCACCTCCTTTTCCTGAGGGACAAACGTGGGATACTCGTGGGTAAAACCCAGATAAGGTTGCACGAAAAAATTACTGGGTGGGATGTATATTTCGGTAAGTTGTTTCAATACCCGTACGCTTTGTGGATGTACTCCTACCTCCTCGTGGGTTTCCCGCAGCGCTGTGGCTTCAAAGTCTGTATCGCCCTCTTCCCATTTCCCACCCGGAAACCCTACCTGTGCAGAGTGTACCCCTTTGTAGGTTTTTCTTAATATGAGGACAAATCGGGTTTTACTCTCAATAGAAGGATAAAACAATACCATCACAGCTGCCTTGCGTGCAGTTTTTGCCTGCCGGGCCTTTTTTTTGAGTTCCAGCAATCGTTCGATGGGTGCCATTTTAAGATGAAACTGCTCACCGGGCAACTCCAATTTTTCTATTTTTGCTATCTTATCTTTAAATACTGAAAATTCCATGTATGAGAACACTGTTTGCCATAGTACTAATAGGCCTTTTTTGGAGCTGTGAAGATACCAAAAACACTTCCCAGGGAAAAGAAAAAATTCTTCCAAAAACTGAAACTACCACCAACACCGAAGCACCAGTAGAAAAATCCGCCCAAGAAAATAAAAAAACCAATCCCTTTGCAAACTATCCAACAATAACAAACGAGAACGTGGTTGGGTTCTTTACCCAGTATGGCAAGGAGAATCCCGAGACCAAAGTAAAACTCTCTACACGCCTTGGCGATATTTATATCTCACTCTACCAAGATACGCCCCTGCACCGTGCCAATTTTATATTTTTGGTAAAGAACGGGTATTTTAGCGATACTTTTTTCCACAGGGTCGTGCCAAATTTTATAATCCAAGGCGGTAACAGCGATCTTGCCAGCACCAACAAAAAACGTGCTGCCATAGGCCCCACGTACCTATTACCAGCAGAAATAAACGGAAGGGACCATTTTTATGGTAGCGTTTCAGGCGCAAAGGAATACAGGGAAAACCCAGATAAGAAATCGGCTCCCTTCGAGTTTTTTATATTCTTGGGGCCCCTTACCTCCACGAGTCATTTAAACGGAAATTACACGGTCTTTGGAAAAGTAACCAAGGGAATGGAGGTAGTGGAGGAAATCTCAAAACTAGAAAGTGATGATGGTGAATGGCCCTTGCAAAATGTGTACATAACAGCTCAGGTGGTGGATTGATTACCCTCAACAATAGTCCACTCTACCCACAAAAGATACGTTTCAATTTCTTAATAATTTCTGAAAATTTGCCCACAACATACTACCATCACGTATCTTTACCACACTTAAAATTTTATAGATGAAAGCTTTACTTATTTCTGCATTAATAATTCTTGCCTCAGGCTGCAATGCCGTAAAAAACCAAGACTCCGCACAAAAAGAGTCAACCCCAGAAACATACGCCAATACTATTACCGCCGAGGAATTGAAAACACACCTCTACCAGTTTGCCGATGATAAGATGGAAGGAAGAATGACCGGTACCGATGGGCAAAAGATGGCCGCAGAATACCTTAGGAATTTCTATATGGATGAAGAAATTCAAGCCCCGGTAGAAAAGAACAACTACTACCAGCCCATCCCAGCCGAATATTTTACCCGCGCACAAAATCCGTTGCCTTCAGAAAATGTAGTGGCATTTATAAAAGGAAGTGAAAAACCCGACGAAATTATCGTACTCTCTGCCCATTACGACCACGTGGGGATGGAAAATGGCGAAATTTACAATGGTGCCGATGATGATGGTAGCGGGACCGTAAGCATGCTGGAAATTGCACAAGCATTTCAAACAGCAGTTAAAAATGGACAAGGCCCTAAGCGCTCCATTCTTTTTCTACACGTTACTGGTGAGGAGATCGGGTTGTATGGTTCAAGGTACTATACCGAAAACCCAATTTTTCCGTTGGAGAACACGGTTGCCAATCTAAATACCGATATGATAGGCCGTATCGCTCCCGAAAAGAAAGAAAATCCTAACTACATTTACCTTATAGGTAGCGATAAGTTGAGCCAAGGGTTACACGATCTTTCTGAAAGGGTTGCAGAACAATACAGCGATCTGGAATTGGACTATACTTTTAACGACGAGAACGATCCCAACCGTTTTTATTACCGAAGCGACCACTATAACTTTGCAAAGAACAACATCCCAATTATTTTTTACTTCAACGGGGTGCATGAAGATTACCACAAACCTACCGATACGCCAGACAAAATTGAATACGAGCTTATGGAAAAAAGGGCCAAGCTAATCTTCCACACTGCTTGGGAAATTGCCAACCAAGAAGAGCGTATCACTGCAGACAAGTTGTAAAGCATACAGTTTTTTTTGAAATATAGCGCTATACCCCTAGCGAAGACCGTTTTATATGGTCATGTTGTTTGACCCATAAGTTGATTTTTTAGAAATTTGAATTGTTTCTTAAAAAATTCTTAATTTTATGGGACTAACAACTACTGTAATGACCAACCCTAAATTTTTATTGCTATTACTCGCTGTGCTATTTTTTTCTTGCCAGACAGACGAGTATACTGATGCGCCCACAAATCTGGACAAAGAGCTGGCAGACCTCCTGGAGAATAACTCTCAAGGCCAAGGCCTTTCCTATTTTATATTACCCAACGAAAAAGATTACGCCAGCATACCGCAGGATCCCTTAAATCCAATCACCGAAGAAAAAGTAAGATTGGGACGCTTGCTGGTTCACGAAACTGCTACAGGTGGAAACCCTAAAATGCCAAACAATAAATATACCTATGCGTGTGCGAGTTGCCATCCCGCAGCATCTGGCTTTTCGGCAGGCATACGACAAGGCATTGGAGAAGGAGGCATTGGTTTTGGCTTTAAGGGTGAAGGCAGGGTTCCAATGGACGAGAACTCTATGCCACGAGACAGTATAGACGTGCAGCCCATTAAACCACCTACGCTCCTTAATGTTGCCTATCAAGAAGTTGCACTTTGGAACGGGGCTTTGGGCGCGCAGGGAATAAACGCTCCTTACGTACAACAAAATGCCAGTGTGGTGCCAGAAAACCTTTTTGGTTTCCAAGGCTTGGAAACGCAGGGAATTGCTGGACAAACATTGCACCGTTTAAAAATTGATGAGGAATTTGCCGAAATGTTTGGCTACAAGCCCTATTTCAATGCAGCTTTCCCATCGGTTCCTGAAGAGGAACGGTATTCACAGGTTAACGCAGCCCTGGCCATTGCAGCCTTTAACCGTACCATTTTAACCAACCAAGCGCCTTGGCAGGAATGGCTCAAAGGAGATGTTAATGCCTTGACTGAGAACCAGAAAAAAGGAGCTATTGTATTTTTTGATAAAGGAAAGTGTTACGAATGCCACACTGGACCCGCTTTAAAATCGAACGAATTCCACGCTTGGGGATTGTTGGATTTCAACCCTGAAGAAACCATTATCTTTTCTGGCGGAAGAGGAAGGAAATCCTTTAATATTGAAACACAACGAGGTCGTGGAGAATTTACCGGTAGGGCCGAAGATGATTATAAGTTTAAAGTACCTACCCTCTATAATCTAAAGATGAACAAATTTTACGGTCACGGAGGATCGGTAACCAGTATACGTGAAGTAGTGGAATATAAAAACGCTGGGGTAAAACAAAATCCAAATGTGCCTGATGCGCAAATAGCAACCCAATTTGGAGCCCTAGATCTTACCGAAGAGGAAATAAGCTATCTTGTAGATTTCCTGGAAAATGGCCTGTACGACCCAACCATTGCGCGTTACGCACCAGCGGCAGTACTTTCTGGTAATTGTATTCCCAATAACGATGAACAGTCCCGTATAGATTTAGGCTGCGATTAACTATCTAACCACCGTTGGGATCGGGAAAAACGGTTGCTTCATAAGCACCAGCATCTGGATTGTTCTCATCACGGTTTACACCGTTTAAATCCTGTTGGGGTTGTACCCCCCCCAGCCCGATACCTTCGGCTCCAGAAGCACCTTGTTCAATATTGAAGTTGTTTAGGTTTGTGTTTTGAAAAACTGGATCTTCATTTAAAACACTGTTGGTATAAAGTGTATCGTTGTTAAAGTTATATTCAGGAATTCCTTCAAAATCGCCATTGGGATCTTCAAACTTTATCAAACAATTGCTGAAATTAAAGTTGAATGAAACCGATGGATCATTCACATTCCCAAGTCCCAATTCACGTTGTTCATTTCCGTAGATAATGCAGTTCGTGAAGTTAGCTTCAATTAAGTCTGAAGCAATCGCTCCGTCAGCACTTGCCACAAAATTAGAAATACTAACCGTCGTGGCATCTCTAAAACCGTTGGTCCAGTAATTGGCAAACGTACAATGGTTAAAATTGTACCGGCCTCCCAATGCTAGTGCCAAAGAGGATTCTCCACAGTTGTTTATCACCACATTTTCACCATAAATATCACCAGTTAAACTCAATATACCATTTACGGCACTGTTATAGATCTGGACATTTCTAAGGGTAAGTGTTTCGTTTCCATCGTTACTATCCATACGTATACCTACGATTCCGTTTTTAATGGTGGTATAATTAAATACGTTATTGGTGCTACCCGCCGTAAGCCAAATAAACCCCCATTGTCCGGGCACATCGCTAAAGCTAGGTTCAAGGCGGTCTCCTTCAAAAATCACTTCGTTTTCCAACAGTTCTGGATCTATGCTGGGTTCGCCATTTACTTTCATAGAACCTCCGTTTGCTACCAAAATCCCGCTATTGGCGTGAAAATGTACACGGGCACCTGCTTCTACGGTTAGGGTTTTATCACTTGGTACTGCTGCAAACCCATAGATTACATAGGGTTTTTCATTGGTAAATGTAAGTTCGCTATCGTCCAGAAAGAAACCTTCAATTTCAAAAGCATCTTCACCCTCTCCAATGGTAAGTGTCTCTACCATCCCGTTGCCCAAATCGTCTGGAAACAGAAAAACGGCATCCTTCACCAAGGTAACAAGCTCGACCTCTTGCTGGTTGCCAGCACCATCAAACACTATCTGGTCCGTGTACAAAAAGTCATTCTCATTGGTTGCGGTGGTAATATCGAAGGTAGTTTCAACAAAAATAAAGATACTGTCCTGAGCCATAACCGTAACGTCCTCAAAGTTCTTTCCCGGCAAGCCATCAACGTTCAAGCGGTATTTGGAAGCTTCTCCCCTGGCCAAACCAACGGTAGGGATGCTGATATCCTCGTCACTCCGGTTATAAACCTTCAAGTTATACGTACTGGAACCAATGTTTGAAAATATAGTGTCCAGAAAAACGGTGTCCTGGGAAAATTCCAGATTACCCGTACTTGGGACTGTTTCAAAATCGTTTCGGCAGGAGCTCCAAAGAACAACGCTGGCAAGAAGGGCCAATGAGTATAAATACTTCATTAAAGTTAATTTTAGCAAATCACCTCGGGACAAGCCAGCGAGGTATCGGTTGGAAAATATTTTTTCAGCATCGAGGCAAGCCCCGGAATATTTGAATTTCGATTATCGAGTAAAAATATAACTTTTTTACTAGGGTAATATTGTTTGGGGAGTAAACTTGTTAAAGTAATTAAATGGATATTCAAAACCTATTTCTTCACCACCTCGATCTTAAATAGCTTGTCCCAGTTTTTTCCAGTAACATACAGTATGTTGGGTTCGCCCTTATAGGCAATCCCGTTGAGGACGTCCAGCTCTGCAGATTGGGAGACTTTACTTTTTAGTCCCTTTAGGTTTATTACGCCTTCTACCGCACCGTTTTCGGGGTTCACTATGGCAATGGCATCTTTTTGATATATATTGGCATAAATCTTATTATCTACCCACTCGAGCTCGTTAATAGTGTCTATCTTGCTTTTGTTGGTGTATACCTCAATAAACTTCTGCTCAGCTAGGGTTTCCTTGTCCAATGTCCATATCTTGTGTGTACCGTCGCTTTTATAGATGTTTTCGCCATCGTTGCACAGTCCCCATCCCTGTTTACTATCACCATACACAAATGTCCCGGTTTTTTTAAAGGTATCCTTATTGTAAATAAAGCCATTGCCACTTCGCCAGGTGAGTTGGTAGATCTTATCGTCCAAGACCGTAAGGCCTTCGCCAAAGTATTGGTCACCAAGGGCTATTTGTTCAAGGACTTCGCCTGTGAGATAGTTGGTTTTTCGTAGTGTGGATTCTTTGTATTTGCCCGTGCTCTCATAAAGGGTATCGTTGCTAAACTCCAATCCCTGGGTATAGGACTTGGGATCGTGCGGATAAGTTTCAAGAATGGTATAGCTATACACTACGGGTTTTTTTGGTGCCACTACGGTAATCTTTTTTGAAACCGTATACTCTTTCCCCTCTACATCTACCACAGCCTCTATAATATGCTTACCCATTCTTTGTTGTGCCAAAGGTATGTTTGCTGTTTCAACATTCTTACCGTCAAAAACAAATTGTGTGCTGCGTATTTCCAAATTTTTCTTGTTTGTAAGAGATACCGAAACGCTTTCATTAGGACTAAATAGCGTTTTACCCTCGCTTATTTCAATAGAGAAATAGTTGTCCACATTTTTTATTTCCTCTTCACAACCTATAAGGGCAAATGCTAAAAATATGAATATGAATATTTTGGAACGTTTCATAATTGTAGTTAATTTAAACGCAAGATAGCCAAAATAATTGATGCCAAAAATGCTTGCGAGTGCCTTAAAAGTACCTTATCTTTGCAGTGGCAAGTCCTACACAACCAGCTCCTGCTTAATCCCCCAGGGCGGGAACGCAGCAAGGGTACGCGGTCGTAGCGGTGTGATGTAGGTAGCTTGCCATTTTTTGTGGAATAAACCCAGATGTTTCAATAGCAAAACCATCCTCCTTTCCTACCAAAATTAGCTATTCTCAACAGGTATCAATTAGGTAGTATGCACCAAGGATATTTTCAAACTTTTAATTATAAATTTCGCCGCTCCCCAGCAGCAAGGGTACGCGGTCGTAGCGGTGTGATGTAGGTAGCTTGCCATTTTTTGTGGAATAAACCCAGATGTTTCAATAGCAAAACCCTACTCCTTTCCTACCAAAATTAGCTGTTCTCAACAGGTATCAATTAGGTAGTATGTGCCAAGGATATTTTCAGTGTTAATTCTATCGGAAATTATTAATTTGCGTTTACCGAATACCAAATTAATCCAGTATATCTTTTTTAAGAGCAAATTTGGAATACTACCCGCAACTGTGCATCTTTGCCACTTAGTATTTTTCTATGTCAAAAGTTGTTTTTATCACGGGTGCATCCTCAGGAATTGGAAGGACCGTTGGATTGTATCTTCACAATAAAGGATACCAGGTTTTTGGCACGAGTAGGAGTCCTGAAAAATATAAGGATGAAGTTCCCTTTCCTTTGTTGGAATTGGATGTAACCCACCCTGATTCCATAGCTAATGCTATTGGCGAAATAATCAGTCGAAAAGGAGCTATCGATGTGTTGGTGAATAATGCAGGGGTTGGTATCACGGGCCCAATTGAAGAAACTCCAACTCCAGAAATACGAAATGCTTTTGAGACCAATTTCTATGGTCCGTTACATGTGATAAAAGCTGTGCTTCCACAAATGCGTAAACAAGGTAACGGGCACATCATTAATGTAACTTCTATCGCGGGCTATATGGGGCTTCCCTACCGCGGTATCTATAGCGCTACCAAGGCTGCACTGGAAGTCACCACCGAAGCCTACCGGATGGAAACAAAACAGTTTGGGGTAGAAATGACCAATATTGCCCCTGGCGACTTTGCTACGAACATAGCATCGGGACGTTACCACGCGCCTCTTATGGAAGGTTCCCCCTATAAGGAAGCCTATGGTAATACACTACAGATGATGAACCAACACGTAGACGAAGGGAAAGATCCAACCGAAATGGCCAGAGCGATCCACAGGATCATCGAGACCAAGCACCCAAAGACACACTATAAGGTGGGTGCCTTTCTTCAAAAATTTTCAATTGTGCTAAAACGTGTACTGCCTGGAAAGATGTACGAAAAAATGTTGATGAGGCATTATAAATTATGAATTTTGGTTTGCTGAAACCTATATCTTCCATTCCCATAAAGCTACTTATCACAACTTATTGACATTATTTTCAAGGGAAGATTATCTTCCTTATTTTTACTGAAACTTTAAAATCGTAGCATGAAATTTTTTATAGATACCGCAAATTTAGACCAGATACGTGAAGCCCAAGAATTGGGGGTTTTGGATGGCGTAACTACAAATCCATCGCTCATGGCGAAAGAAGGGATTACGGGACGCGACAATATCCTGAAGCACTATGTGGATATTTGTAATATCGTGGATGGGGATGTTTCTGCCGAAGTAATTGCTACAGATTTTGACGGAATGGTAAAAGAAGGAGAACAATTGGCCGAACTCCACGACCAAATAGTAGTAAAAATACCCATGATAAAGGAAGGGGTAAGGGCTATAAAATATTTTAGCGATAACGAGATAAGGACCAATTGCACCTTGGTATTTTCGGCGGGTCAAGCTTTATTGGCCGCTAAAGCTGGGGCCACATATGTCTCCCCATTTATAGGACGTTTAGACGATATATCGACAGACGGTCTTAACCTCATTGCCGAAATACGATTGATTTACGACAACTACGGCTTCGAGACTGAAATACTAGCAGCCTCCATACGCCATACTATGCACGTGCTGGAATGTGCCAAAATAGGTGCCGATGTAATGACAGGCCCCCTATCCTCTATTGAGGGGTTGCTCAAACACCCATTAACGGATATAGGCCTTGAAAAGTTCTTGGCAGACTATAAAAAGGGAAACTAATAGTCTCTATTCGGTTTTCTTGATCAAGAATCCAAACGGTTTTAAACCTGGCACATGAAGGAACACCACATTGATAATGCCCAATATGGGAATGGCAACCACCATGCCCGCCACACCCCATATTAAATTGGATGCGATTACCGCAAGAATCACAAAAAACGGATTTACATCTACATCGTTTCCAATAATGTAGGGTTGCAAAATATAACTTTCAATAAACTGTGCTACTACAAAGGTGACGCTCACCCCAATTAAAACGGACATATCTCCTTGAACTAGGTAACCAAATATTAATGCCAAGCAATAACCTATTACGTTTCCTAAGTAAGGAATAATTGTAAGAAGTGCAGAGATAAGCGCTACCAGAATAAAATTATTTACCCCCGAAATCCCCAATCCTATACTATACACCACTGCCAGGATACCTATTAGTTTCAATTTTCCAATAAGGTATCCTTGCGCAACATTGGTAATTTGCTGTAAGGTAGATTTCACCTCGCTCTGCTGTTCGTCATCAAAAAATTTTAATATGAATTTCTTAAATTTCAACCGAAACCTGAGCATAAAAAATATATAAATAAACACCAGCAAATAGATCCCCAAAAAGTTAACGATACTGGACAAATAGGTTACAGCACTATTGGCTTGTTTTGTAGATCCCAAAATCCTGAAGCTGCTCAACTTATTTTTTAACCCATCAATTTTTTTCTGTGTCACGGGGGTGTTTTCGATTAAAAAATCTGTAGCGTTTACAATCTTGGGCTGCATGGTTTCCTGTATGGTGTCCCACTGTTCAACAACATTATTGGTCTGAACGATTACCAAAAGGAAAAAACCGAAAGACACTAGTAAAGATGCTAAGGTTGTGAGCAAAGCAGCTAGGTTTTTAGGAACATTCCACTGCTCCAGTTTTCTCACTATGGGTGCCAACAACAAGGTTAATATAATCGCAACAGTTAAGGGCGCTAAGAAGGATTTAGCAACAACTAAAACATACACAATAAGGATTAATAGCAGCAAAGAAGCGGTACACGTGTATAGTATTTTCTTATTTTTTCCCATCATGATTTTTGTGTATAGGTTTAATTTCTTCTAAGGTATTAAAATATGTGTAAAATTGAGTATAGATGAATAGCTCTTTATAACAAAATTTTGTCACAAAAAAACCGCTTAAGTATATTAAGCGGTTACATTTAAACAAGTTTAAAATTCTTACATTTTTGGCATCAACACAGTGTTCACTCCGTGGATAACTCCATTAGAAGCGTCCATATCTGCGTTTTCAACCATAGCCATTTTTCCTTTAGAGTCCTTAACCATTACATTACCATCTTTTAAGGATAATACTAGGTTTTCTCCAGCTAGGGTAGTTACATTGTAAGCGTTATCGTTATCGTTAATTGCTTTTACAACGGCATCGGCTTTCCACTCACCCTTAACTACGTGATACTTTAACAAGTTTTGTAGCTGTTGCTTATTTTCTGGCTTCATTAAATTGTCCATTGTTGCCTTTGGTACTTTTGCAAAAGCATCGTTGGTTGGGGCAAATACTGTATATTCACCTGGTTCCATAAATGTTTGTGCTAGATCAGCTTGTTTTAAAGCAGCTACCAAAGTTGAATAGTTTGGGTTTGCCATAGCTTTGGAAGCAATAGAATTCTTTTGCATTTCCATTTTTTCCATTTCCATAGCCTCAGCTTCTTCTTCAGCTTTTTTCATGGCTTCCATTTCCATTTTCTCGGCTTCTGCCTTGGCTTCAGCTTCTTTTTTCTTAGTATCGTCACAAGATGCAAACAAAAATGCTACTACAGCCAATGACATAAAAATTTTATTCAATTTCATAATAATGTTGGTTTTAAGATTTAATGGAACAAATATATGTCTAGGGTTCTGTATTCGATATTAAGGTTTCACTAATTTTTAGTTAAATATTTACCATTTTATTTGCCTCTATGGCTCTTTAACAAAGTTTAACGTAAAAGTAATCCCAAAGCCTACAAATAACCACCAAAGTTTGTATATTTAAAGTCATAATCAAACATTAAAATCATGGTAAAAGCAAAATATCAAAACGTTCTGAATCTTGGGGAAAAACTAAAAATCCAAAATGGCGACGTAAAAGTAGAAGGGGACAAGCTCCACATTAAGGGAGTGGCAAACACACAATATGAAAAAAACCTTTTATGGGACGAGATAAAAAAGTCGGGCGGCGAAAATCCGAATGATATTATGGCCGATATAGATGTAGCAGATACTACAGTTTATGCCCGTCACGAAGTTGAAAGTGGAGAGTCGTTGAGTAAAATAGCTAAGCATTACTACGGTGATCCTATGAAGTATAATGCTATATTCGAGGCCAACCGTGATAAACTGGATAATCCAGATATGATCCACCCTGGACAAGAACTGGTAATCCCAAACTTATAGAACACATAAAAAATTGTAATTTTAATCCCGCCCTGAGCGGGATTTTTTATGGAACATTTTTTTGCTGAAATATCTATCTGGTTATTGCTCGGTCTTTTCTTCTTAGGAGCAGCTGCCTTTACCCTATCTACCATTAGTGGTGGTGGTGGGGCCTTAATGCAAATACCTATCCTCAACTTTCTAATTGGAACATCAAAAACAGCACAGGTAATTAACTTGGGGAGTTTTATAAGCCGTCCTTCCCGTATCATTATATTTTGGAAGCATATAAACTGGACGGTCTTCTGGTATTATGTACCCTCGGCAATGCTAGGGGCGCTAACTGCCGCTTGGCTGTTTGCAGAGGTGAAGATATACTGGATACAGATTGTAGTGGGATTGTTCTTGATAAGCACATTCTTCCAGTATAGGTTTGGGAAAAAAGACCGCTCATTCAAGGTAGAGCTATGGTATTTTATCCCACTTGGCTTTTTTATTTCGGTAATTGGCACCTTTACGGGCGGGATGGGACCAATCCTGAATCCCTTTCTACTGAATGTTGGTATCGACAAGGAAGAACTCATAGGTACCAAAAGCGCGCAGAGTTTCTTTTTGGGTATCGCGCAACTAGGTAGTTATACTTTTTTTGGGCTTATGACAAAAGAACTCTGGATCTTGGGCAGTGCCGTAGGATTGGGAGCAATTTTAGGAAACCTAATAGGAAAATGGCTGCTGAAACGTATGAGCAAATTACAGTTTAGACGCTGGCTCATTGCCATAATGGTGATTAGTGGGGTTGTTTTGATAATTAAAGCAGTAAGTGAACTATAAAAATCAAAATTTGTACTTTAGAACTATGAAAAAGTGTTTTTTTATAGCCGTATTTCTAATGACGTATCCTGTAAAGGCCCAAACAAACGAAAATAAACCCGTTCAATCTTTCGAGAAATTCTGGAATTTCTTCAATAACAATTACGCAAGTTTTAAAGAAAAGAACATTGATTGGAAAGCTCGTTATGAAAAATACCACGTGCAAATAAATCCGCAGACGGCCGACACTACGTTGTTCAGATATATGAAGACAATGCTTTCAGATTTTCGTGACGATCATGTTAACCTACGTGCTCCAAGTATAGATTCTTTTTTCAATGCAGGTAGAAATTCTGAAATAATCGATCGATTGGGCCCCATACCTGCAAAAAATAGACGTGTTAAGTTCAACGAAATGACCGAGCATACCCTCATTGAGAAAGGTTTTGATTCATTAAAATATATCGGTCCGGAGTATAAAGGAAGAGAGCTTTTCGCTTATGCAAAGAGTAAAACTATGGGGTACTTACGCTATACTCGTAGTTTCAGTTCTCACAAAAGTTTCAATTTTGAATTGACTTCTTCTTTGCTGAATAAAATTTTCAAAGAATTTGAGGATCTTGATGCAGTAATTTTAGATGTTAGGTTCAATATGGGTGGCGACACCAGCTTTACCAATAATGTGATAGGCCGCTTTTTAGAAGAACGTATTTTAGGCAACTACAAACAAAACAGAAAGAATGGCAGTTTTGGCAAGCTAAGAGCCAATTATTTTGGCCCAAGAGGCCGTTATCGGTTTACGAACAAACCCGTAGTGGTATTATTGAATGACCAAACAGTAAGTGCTGCAGATGAATTGACCATGGTCATGAGCGCTTTAGATAATGTTACGTTAATTGGAGAATCCTCTAATGGTAGCTATAGTAATATGAAGCCAAAAAAGTTACCTAATGGTTGGGTAGTCACGTTGAGTTATCAACGCTATTTAGACTCACAAAAAAACAATTTTGAAGGCTACGGTACTCCAGTGGATATCGAGGTTAAAAATACCTTACAAGACGTTAAGGACAAGCACGATTCGGTTTTAATAGAAGCATTTCAACACATAAGCAGAAAATAGAAATCGAAAAAACGTTAGGCGAAATGCTACAACAGCCCATATCCTACTAGTCTGTTGCGGCGGTCTTCCTACCATTTATCAACTACCTGCTATATTACAGCCCACTTATATACCCCCCATACACGTCCTTAAACCGAAGTCCATCACTCAAACTGTATTTACTCAATTTCTTGAATTCCACCAATGCCCAAAGGATGACTTCCTTAAAAAAGGCTCGTTCTTCTTTAGAAACGTCGTCAACAAAAGCATCCAATACTTCATCCAAGGGTTCTACCCTATCCAGCTGCATCCTGAATTCGTTGTCATCGTGGGTGTCCAATAGCTCAAACCCGCCAGATTGTTCAAAGAACCAGGCCACTACGTCTTCATAAGCGTCTGGGTCGCCTTCTTTTTGTAACTTTTCAATTTTAGGGAAATAATTTAAAAATTCGGTTTTTACAGCATCGGCAATGAGCTGCTTGGCCACTTCGCTGGCGCCTTCCTGTTCACCTTCATATACCAGTTCTACTTTTCCGGTAATTGCTGGAACTATGCCCATAAAATCACTCAGTCGCACGGTGGTCTCTTTATCGCCATTCATCAAAGCGCGACGTTCTGCAGTACTCAAGAGGTTTTCAAATGCCGTAATACTTAACCTTGCACTCACCCCACTTTTTGAATCTATAAATTCACTTTCACGGGCTTCAAAGCTTATCTGTTCCAAAATATCTTTTGCTAAATCTGGGACATATACATTCGGCTTTTCAGCTTGGGCAACAGCGGTTTCCTGTTCGGTAATGGTGCGGGCTATCTCTAAGCTTTCCGGATAGTGCGTCAAGATCTGGGAACCAATCCTGTCTTTGAGTGGTGTTACAATGCTACCACGATTGGTGTAGTCTTCAGGGTTTGCGGTAAACACAAACTGGATATCCATGGGCAACCGTAGTTTAAACCCTCGAATTTGTATGTCGCCTTCCTGTAAAATATTGAACAACGCCACTTGGATACGGGCCTGCAAATCAGGCAACTCGTTGATCACAAAAATACAACGGTTGGCACGTGGGATCATCCCAAAATGGATCACACGATCATCGGCATACGTTAATTTCAGGTTAGCCGCTTTTATGGGGTCCACATCGCCAACAATATCGGCCACTGTAACATCTGGGGTTGCAAGCTTTTCAGCAAAACGATCGTCACGGTGCAACCACGCAATGGGAGTATCGTCACCTTTTTCAGCAATCAGTTCCTTGGCATAACGGGAAATTGGTTGCAAAGGATCATCATTTATTTCGCTTCCTTCCACAATAGGTACAATTTCATCCAACAACGATACCATTTGCCGGGCCAAGCGTGTCTTGGCCTGTCCTCGTAACCCTAACAGGTTGATGTTGTGCTTAGAGAGGATAGCGCGTTCCAGCTCGGGTATTACGGTATATTCATAACCGTGGATACCCTCAAAAACCACTTCTTTGCGCATTAATTTCTGAAGCAGGTTTTGGCGCAGTTCTTCTTTGATTGGTTTATAGCTGTAGCCAGCTTTTTTAAGTTGGGCTAAGGTTTTTATGTTTTGTGTTTTCATATCTTACTAAAAATGGGGGCTCCTCTTGAGGTAAGTTAGTGGGATGCCCACTCAAATGCTACATCCCCCTACTCCCCTCAGGGGAATTCTATTATCTTATTTTTCGTTTTCTGTTATTCTCGTAATCTGTAAAGATCATTTCTCCCAAACCTTGCAGTCCTGTGTAAAATGCCTTGCCTTGGTTGGCTTCGGTAAAATGGTCCACAAACTGTTGTAAATAGGGATCGCTGGCAATCATAAACGTGGTAATGGGGATATGTAATTTTCTGGCCTGTGCAGCCATCATATAACATTTGTTCACGATATACTCGTCCAAACCAACACTGTTTTTATAATATCGCCCATCGGGCAACCTCAGGCAGCTGGGCTTACCATCGGTGATCATAAAAATCTGTTTGTTGGTGTTTTTTTTCCGGCGCAGCATATCCATAGCGAGCTGTAGTCCAGCTACGGTATTGGTGTGATAGGGGCCAACATTTAAATACGGAAGGTCTTTTATTTTTATGGGCCAAGCATCATTTCCAAAAACCAAAATATCTAAGGTGTCCTTTGGATATCTGGTGGTAATAAGTTCGGCCAGGGCCATTGCTACTTTTTTGGCGGGGGTGATTCTGTCTTCACCGTAAAGAATCATACTGTGGCTAATATCGATCATCAATACCGTACTCATTTGTGCCTTGAACATGGTTTCTTCGACAACCAAATCATTTTCGGTCATTCTGAAATTTTCAAACCCGTGATTGATCTGTGCATTTTTCAAACTTTCAGTCATCGAGATTCGCTCCAAGGCATCGCCGAACTGATAGCTTCGGAACTCACCCGATTGCTCGTCTCCCTTGCCACGATATTTCGTTTTATGGTTTCCACTGGCAGCACGTTTCAGTTTTCCAAAGATCTGTTCCAACGAACGTTTCCTGAGGGCACGCTCTAACTTTTCAGTAATAGAAACCTTGCCGTCACCCTTACCATTACCCGAACCGTCAGGCCTAAACACTTCACGAATAAAGCCACGATCTTTCAACTCTTGGATAAAATCGTCTATGGTATAGTCTGGTGTGGTCAGCTTGTATTCCTCGTCCAACTGGCGCAACCAATCTATGGCTTCGTCAAAATCGCCCGAAGTATGTGTGATAAGCTCTTGGAATATCTCAAAAAGCCTATCGAAAATAGATTGTTCCTTGGGATTGTGCTTAGTAAATACAAAACCTGTCTTGGGAGGACTTTTTTTCATCTTCTAAAAATACGGAATATTACGTTGAAGCAGCTATGGTAATTTGTTAAACAAAAGTTAGAAGATAAAAATTTACGAATTTGTTAAGAACAAGTGCCAAACTGAAGCTTTAATTTGCTGAAAACTTCAACAATATGCTACTAAACAAACTTTTCATACATCTTCTTTTGCTACAAGAAGATGTAACAGGTCCCAAAGATAGAGAAGGTGAAATAGATGTAAATCCAACATCTATAATTGAAAAATTAGACAAATGGCTGGATAGTTTTATAAAAGCCCTTCCTAACATCCTTATTGGAATTGCAGTACTCATCGCTTTCATTTACATTTCTCGATGGCTTGGAAGGTTGGTAAAAAGATTGCTTAAAAATAAAGGGCGCGCCAACTTTGGTGATTTATTGGGAGCTTTCACAAGATACTTAGTGATGATAGGTGGTATTGCCATTGCGCTAACTATTATGGCGCCCAATTTAAGTCCTGCAGATTTAATTGCAGGTATGGGGGTTTCGTCTGTAGCGATTGGTTTTGCATTTCAGGATATTTTGCAAAACTGGTTGGCAGGAATCCTTATACTACTACGCCAACCGTTTGAAATTGGCGACCAGATCATCGTGAATAATTATGAGGGCACTGTTGAAAAGATTAAAACCAGAGCCACCATAATCAAAACCTACGACGGACAAAGAGTGGTAATTCCAAACAATACGGTTTACAATACATCGGTAGTAGTGAAAACGGCCCACGAATATATTCGTTCCCAATACGATGTAGGATTAGGCTATGACGAAAACTACATGGAGGCTATGAAAATATTGAAGGAAACCATTGAAAAGGTAGAAGGGGTTACCTCCGAAAAACCAGTAGAAACTTTAGTTTGGGACCAGGCCGATAGTTGGTTAACCATACGCGTTAGGTGGTGGACCAAAAGTGATAGAGCTAGTGTTGTACATGTATGGAGCAAGGTATTACACGATACACAAAAAGCCATGGACGATGCCGGTATAGATTTACCGTTCCCAACCCAAGTTGAAATTCAAAATGCCCATGACTTGAAAGAGGCAAGAGAAGATTTGGAAAATAAGGTCACTACACACAAGAAAACCAAATCCAAAAAAGCACAAGAAGCTGAGGATACATCAAATTCAGAAGAAAAATAATATTCTACCTGCAACACCTAAATCCCTTTAACTGCTTCCCTAAAGGGATTTTTCAATTGTGGTATAAGAATGGTATCTTTAGGCCCCTTAAACTTCCACACAAATGAAACATATTCTCACCCTAATTTTTGTATTGGTTGTTAGCAGCCTTTCGGCCCAACAACTCACCAACGACATGCTAAAAGATATAAAACCCCGCAATATTGGCCCAGGGGGAATGTCCGGTCGCGTTACCTCGATTGATGTGGTAACCGAAAATCCTGATGTAATGTATGTGGGCACGGCATCGGGTGGACTTTGGAAAAGTACCAGTGGCGGCATAAAGTGGGAGCCCATTTTCGATAATGAAAAAACCGCTAGTATTGGTGCGGTAGCTATCCAGCAGAGCAACCCCAGCGTGATCTGGGTTGGGACTGGCGAAGGAAACCCTAGAAACAGCCTGAACGGTGGCTTCGGTGTGTATAAAAGTTTGGACGGTGGAAAAAACTGGATGGAAATGGGACTACAGAACACCCGCCACATCCACCGAATCATCATTGACCCTACCGATCCCAATACCGTGTACGTGGGTGCCATTGGCTCTCCCTGGGGCATACACCCAGAGCGTGGCGTTTACAAAACAACCGATGGTGGAAAAACGTGGAAGAAAATTCTGTTTCAGAATGAAAAAACAGGTGTAGCCGATATGGTGATGGATCCCACCAACCCTAACAAATTGATCGTGGCCATGTGGGAACACAAACGCGACCCGTGGTTTTTTAATTCGGGTGGAGAAGGTTCTGGACTTTTTATTACCCACGACGGTGGAGAAACTTGGGAAGAGCGAACTGATGCCGATGGTTTGCCGAAAGGTGAACTAGGCCGTATTGGTCTTGCCATAGCTCCCAACAAACCCAATATTGTATATGCACTGGTAGAAGCCAAGAAAAACGCACTTTATAAATCTGAAGACGGTGGCTTCAATTGGAAAAAAATTAACGACAAGAACGACATAGGCAACCGTCCCTTTTACTACAGCGATATTTTTGTAGATCCCGAAAATGAAAACAGGGTCTATTCGGTATTTACGTATGTGAATGTTTCCGAAGATGGCGGAAATAACTTCAAACAATTAATGCCCGCTTACGGTGTGGACAACGGTGTGCATCCAGACCACCACGCCTGGTGGATCCATCCCACCGATGGTAGTTTCATGATGGACGGAAACGACGGGGGTCTTAACATCACCCACGATGGAGGAAAGTCCTGGCGTTTTGTGGGCAACCTTCCCGTGGCCCAGTTTTACCATATCAATGTAGATAACGAATTTCCCTACAACGTCTATGGCGGGATGCAGGATAACGGAAGCTGGCGCGGGCCTGCCTATGTTTGGAAAGCGCAGGGTATTCGTAACAGCTATTGGCAGGAAATCAGTTTTGGTGATGGGTTTGACGTAGTGCCAGACCGTGACGACAGCCGCTATGGGTGGAGTATGAGCCAGCAAGGTTTCGTAAGCCGTTACGACTGGAAAACCGGTAATAACTATACCGTAAAGCCAACACATCCTGACCCAGAGGTATTTCTTCGTTTTAACTGGAACAGTGCCATAAATATCGATCCGTTTGATACTAGTACCATTTACTTCGGAAGTCAATTTGTGCATAAGTCTACCAATAAGGGCTTGACCTGGGAAGTAATCTCGCCAGACCTTACTACCAACGATCCCGAAAAGCAAAAACAGAGCGAAAGCGGTGGCTTAACAATGGATGCCACCGGAGCAGAAAACCATACTACTATTTTAGTGATTGAACCCTCTCCCCTAGAGCAAAATATGCTTTGGGCGGGAACCGATGATGGCCGGGTACATTACACCCAAAATGGCGGACAAAGCTGGACCGATGTCTCCAAGAATCTTCCTGGATTGCCAGAAGGAAGCTGGATAGTGCAAATCAAGGCCAGTAACAAAAACAAAGGCGAAGCTCTTTTGGTGGCCAACGATTACCGAAGGTTCAATTATACCCCATACGCCTATAGAACAACCAACTATGGAAAAACGTGGAACCGTATTGTTGATGAAAACGATGTTGAGAGCTATACCCTGAGTATTGTGGAAGACCCGAAAGAAAAAAATCTACTCTTCTTGGGAACTGATGATGGGTTGTACGTTTCCACAAACGCAGGTAGCGATTGGATGAAATGGACCAATGGTTTCCCAACGGTTTCGGTAAAAGACCTGGTGATTCAAGAACGGGAGGACGATTTGGTGATAGGAACCTTTGGCCGTTCCGCTTGGGTATTGGACGATATAAAACCTTTACGGGAAATTGCTAAAAATTCTTCAGTATTTAATGAAACTATCAAGGTTTTCGATCCGCCTACGGCTTATCAGGCTGCCTACCAACAACCCACAGGAAGCCGTTTTGGTGGCGATGCGTTGTACAATGCAGAAAACAGAGCGGGTGGTGCAAGAATTCGCTATTACTTTAATGCTCCCGAAGATGAAAAGGATAGTGAAGAAAAAGATGCTAATGAAGATGATAGCTCGACAGGTACAGAAGCACAAGACGACGATGATATGGAAGATAGCAAACCAAGCAAGGACTCCATTTATATGAAGATTTATGACGGAACCAAGTTGATACGTACCCTAAAGCAGAAAAAACCAGACAGTACAGGTATTTACACTTGGCACTGGCGTATGGACGAAGCGGGTGTGGACAGACCATCTAGAAAAATACAAAAGCGTAAAAGTGAACCCCGTGGGACGCAGGTGAAGCCTGGAACGTATCGTATAGATATGGAGTTTGATGGTAATACAACCACAACCACGGTGAAAGTAGAAAGTGATCCAAGGTTAGATATTCCGCAGCAAGCCATAATTGATAGTTACAATGCTTCCAAAGACTTGGAAAAAATGACCCAAACCGCTGCCGATGCTGTAAAACAACTAGTGGAGAGCAAAAATTCTGCTGAAGATTTTAGCAAAAAACTTTCAAAAGAGGATAAGAAAAGATACAAGGAAGAGATTAAGGCTTCAAAAGAAATCGTGAAACAAATAGATTCTGTCATTGCTTTCTTCATTGGTAAAGAAGACAAACGTCAAGGTATAACCCGTAACCCCGAGATTACGGTTATGCAACGTATTGGCCAGGCCAATTGGTACAGCGGGAGCCGCCCCAACGGTTTAACGAAAACCGAACGCACCTTGATCCAACAGGCCGAGGACGAGTTACAGAGTGCACTCCAAAAAACCAATGCATTCTTTAATAAGGAGTGGGCCGCATATAGAACCCGTATGGAAAACATCACACTCGATAGGTTCAAAGAGACAAAAACCTTTACATTAGAAAAATAAGACTATAATAAAAAAATCATTACATTTTATGAGAAAATTACTGTTAGGGATCGTTATGGCCCTACTCGCATTCGCAAATAGTACAGCACAAGAAACACCAAATGAATTTGAAGAATTTGGAGCTTGGTATATACTTTCGTCAAGCAGTAAAGCTTCAGAAAAACTTTCTATTGGGTTGCAAACACAAGTTCGCTTTTTTGAACTGACCAGTGAAATCCAACAGTTCAAGGTCCGCACGGGAGCAAAATACCGTATAATGGAAGGACTATCTGTTGGTTTGGGATATGCGTATTTCAGAAATGATTTTTCGTACCTTAGTGACATTCCGCCCTCTTTTGATGAGCACCGGATTGTAGAGGATATTTATCTAGACCATAATCTCGGGAAAGTGAAGGTAGATCACCGTGCGAGGCTGGAAAATAGGTTTATTGTAAATAATGGCAATACAGATACCCGCCATTGGTTCCGTTATATGGGAAAATTGGTGTATCCTTTTTACGACAAGTGGAGTGCCGATATCTATAACGAAATATGGTTAAATGTAGGCGATGAGCCTACTTTTGCACAAAACTGGCTGGGTGTTGGACTAAGCTATACCATAAGTGATTTGCTGAAGACACGCGTGGGCTACCAAAGAATCCACTTGGACGGACCGGATTTTGATAGATTGTTGGTTCAGTTACATTTTAGTCTGGATTTTACAAAAGGTGATAATGGGAGTTAGAGGAAAATCTTGACGAATAAAAAAAGATTATTAATAATTATAAGATCCAATGAGTAAGCCTTTGTTTTTTCAGAGAGCTTGCGTACGGTCTTTACTCTTTATTCCCTTCATATGAAAAGCAGCAAAATCACCTTTACCAACCATAACGGGGCTACCCTTTCTGGGCGTATGGATTTACCGTTGGAGCAAGACCCGCACAACTTCGCCATTTTTGCGCATTGTTTTACGTGTACCAAGGATTTTAGTGCCGTGAGGAATGTAAGCAAGGCCTTGGCCAGCCAAGGATTTGGTGTTTTACGGTTCGATTTCACCGGTCTTGGTGATAGCGAGGGCGATTTTGCAGACACCAACTTTTCCAGCAATGTGGACGATTTGGTAAGTGCCGCAACCTTCCTTGCAAAAGAATATAAAGCCCCTTCCCTACTCGTGGGCCATTCGTTGGGAGGAGCCGCAGCGATTTTTGCCGCAAGCGAGATTGAAAGTATCCAAGCCCTGGCTACTATTGGTGCGCCCAGCAATCCTATTCATGTAAAAAAACAATTTGGTGAAAAAGCTGAAACTATCGTCGAAGACGGACAAGCCACGGTAAGCCTTGCCGGTCGTGACTTTACATTCAAAAAACAATTCTTGGACGACCTTGAAAAACAATCTTGCGAACAAGCAGCTGCAAAACTGGACGGAAAAGCGCTACTTATTATGCACTCACCACAAGATGCCACGGTTTCTATTAAAAATGCCGAAGAAATCTACCATGCTGCAAAACACCCTAAGAGTTTTGTGACATTGGACGGCTCGGAACATTTACTTATTGATAAAAAAAATGCAGCCTATGTAGGCAAGGTAGTAGCTGGATGGGCAGCAAGATATATTGATATACCTTTACAAGAAGAAATTAAGAGCAGCCATCAAGTTGTTGCCAGCTTGGATGATGAGGATACGTTTACAACTCTTCTAAAGCTAGGAAATCATTACTCTAAAGCCGATGAACCAGTGCGCTTGGGAGGTGACGATTATGGCCCTACACCATACGAGTTGGTCTCTGGAGGATTGGCATCCTGTACCGCAATGACCCTACAAATGTACGCAAGGCGAAAAGGGTGGAAAATTAGAAATGTAGAAGTACACGTTAGCTATGGGAAAAAACATGCTATAGATTGTGATGATTGTGAAAACGAGAATGCAAAGATTGACACTTTTACAAGAGAAATTAAACTAATAGGAGACCTAAATGAAAAACAAGTAAAACGATTGCTTCAAATTGCCGATAAATGTCCCGTCCACAAAACCTTGCACAGCGAAACCCAAATAATCACCAGCATTATAGAATAGCGTGTTACAATCTCCCAAATTTGAAGTAAACATCACTGGAACCCACTCGGTTATAGTTCCGTATACTTATGCGCAACCTTTTATTGAGGATAAACATTCTCGTGTGGCACTCAAAGCATTTTACAAGGGCAATACAATTAGTTTTCACGGAAAACTGCATAAGCGAAACGATGAGGTATTGATCAGCTTCGGAAAACGGTACCAAAAAGAACTGGGGGTTACCACGTCAGAGTATTTTCAACTACAGATTCTTGAAAACACTACTAAATACGGGGTTGAAATGCCCGAAGAGTTTAAGGCAGTTATTGAAACAGATTACGAGGCATTACAGCTTTTTGAAAGATTGCCCGATGGAAAAAAACGAAGTCTCATCTATCATATCATACGTATCAAGGACACCCAAAAAAGAGTGGACAGAGCTTTGTTGATTTCTGAAAATTTAAAAAAAGGGCTTACAGATCTTAAACTACTTACAAAATAGCATCGTTAAGATTGTTTTAAAAGTTTGTTGTTACGCTTAATAGACTGTACATTTATAGGACAATAACTTAAAAACAATAATTATGAAACGAATATTTATAACCTGTCTGAGCGTAGCAATTTTGGGGTTGGTAAGCTGTAAGAACGAAACTAAAGATTCTGAAAAAGAGGAAGATGTTAAACAAGAAATTGAGCAAACTGAAACCAAGAAAGCACAAGCACTAACTGCCAAGGAGGTAACTTTGCGCCTTGATTCGAAGAGCAATAGCAACGCAACCGGAAAGGTCCAGTTTACTGAAACGGGTGGAAACGTAAAAATGGTTGCTGAAATAAGCGGACTGGAACCAGGTACGCACGCCATACATATCCACGAAGAAGCAGACTGCTCAGCAGCAGATGCAACATCTTCTGGGGGTCACTGGAACCCTACATTTGAAGATCACGGAAAGTGGGGAGATGCAGATGGATACCATAAAGGGGACATAGGTAACTTTGAAGCAGATAGCGATGGGAATGGCTCTATCACAATGACTACCAATGAGTGGTGCATAGGCTGTGACGATGATACCAAGAACATCATTGGTAAAGCCATTATAGTACACAAAGGAGCTGACGATTTCACCTCACAACCTTCTGGAGCCGCAGGAGCCCGAGTGAGCTGCGGAGGGATAATTCAGTAAGACACAACAACTATTTATACATAAAAAGCCTCTAGTGATACACTAGAGGCTTTTGTATATAGTCTTGTTTCTTTTTAGGGACACGGTAAGCTGTCGTGTTTACTGTATGTTTCAATACTACGGTACATATAATACAAAGACAATACCAAAAATAAAACCCCGGCTAAAGAGTCAGGGCTTTATTGAATCTATATCCTATATAGACTTACCTTTTGATAATTCGTTTTATAATGCTTGCTTGTTCAGAATTAATCCTAACAAAATACAAACCAGTTGCAACATTTTCCAATGATAGTGTAGTTGCATTTGCTCCGGAGAGATCTATTGTGTAAATAGTTCGACCGTTTACGTCGGTAACTACAGCATTGGTCAATACTTGCTCGCTATTGTTGCTAATAGTAACCATTCCTGTGGTTGGGTTAGGATACAAAGCGATTCCGTTTTTAAGCGAAAGTTCTTCAATACTTAGTATATTCTCTTCAACCGTAACATCAAAAGTACAGGTTGCCTCATTCCCAGCAGCATCAGTAGCTGTCATGGTTATTTGTGTAACGCCAGGACCTACCTGTGTTCCCGCTGTTGGGTTTTGTGAGATTACAGGTGTAGCAGCACAATTATCTGTAGCAGTTGCAACCCCTGTATAGTCTGGCAACGTGTATTGTTCACCTTGGTTAACCGTTACAGTTTCGTCTGCTGGGCAAGTAATGGTAGGGTCAACAGCATCTACTGTTACTTGGGCAGGAGCTCTTTCAGCAAGACAGCCTGCAAAGCCAAGGCCTACATCTCCAGCCACACCATAGGTTTCATCATCACACGTATTAGACCAATCTGCACTAGAGTCTGTTTCACCAAATCTCTTGAAGGATTCACCACAATCTGCAGTAAGTGCAGCACCAGGACCAGACCAATCTAGATCTGCCGCAGTGATATTAAATCCATTTATCGTAACATTGAGGCCAGAAATTTCGGCAGCAGTGAAGTTCCAGAATACAGAGTCTACAACATTACCGGCATCGTCGATAACTATGATCCATCCGGTACCATCGTTATCCCACCAAATATTATCGCCCCAGTAATCTGCATTACCAGACTCGTCACTGAACGTGACAACAGAATCTGCGCCCATAGCTCCCAATGTTTGTTCAACACTGTTTTGGGTGTTTATATTAGTATAAGGCTGTTCGCTCACAGCAACAGTGTAACCTGAATAATCTTGAGCAATACCTACGTTTTGGATTTCAAGCCTATCTGGGGTTTCCAGTGTAAGTTCAGAAATCACCAATTGCGAAAGTGGTCCAGGAGGGTTTTCCTGTGCGTATACAGTAGTATTTCCTGTTGGATTGAATGTATAGTCTGTGCCTTCAAATAAGAAGTTCCCTCCATTTTGGGCATCGTACCATCTAATAACATTAGCGGGATCTACCGGTGTAGCGGTTACTGTGGCAGCATCTCCAACACAAATATCCATATCTCCAGTTGTTGTTGGACTGTTGGGTATTGCCAATACTTCAATAGTATCAGAATCTGAAGAAGCCACGGTACAATCGTTAGCTTGAACAGTATAAGTTATACTGTGTACACCAACTCCAGCAGCTCCAGGGTCGAAAGAATATGTATTTCCGTTACCATCGTCTGTTACACCAGGTCCACTATACATCCCTCCAAACGGAGTACCACCAGATAATCCTGTAAGAACATCTGCCGATGCACATACGTCTTCTGGTGCTACAAAACTAGCCACACCAGTAGGTGTGTCAAAAGCTTCTGTACCGTCGCTACGGCTATTTGAAGAGCCTTGATCTGCACTTACCCCTAAACCACGACGTGCAAAAGCATCCCAGATAAGACATTCGTTAGCGCCACCATAAAGGGCTTGGTCTGCTGCAAAAATGGCATCACGGCCATCTACGAAACCTGGGCTACAGGGTTGAAGTTTCATCCCTTCCATAACCAGTGCAAGAGCTTGTACGTTACCTGCATCCAGGTTTACGTCTCCAGTAAAATTATAAATGTTGTTGTCTACGCCATGTTCGGCAATAAGTTCCCAAGTAAGCTCCCAGAGCATTGTTGCCCAAACAGAACCAACACCGTGAGGAACAGATTCAGTTTTAATATAGTCGTACGTTTGAGGGTTTATGCTAAAATCTGTGCTATATGGAAATGATCTAATCCCACCACCAGTAGGTCCTTGACCAAAAAGATACGTACCCACTGGACGGGCATCTGTAGCCATATCGCCTGGGTTCATAGTTAAGA
Source organism: Marinirhabdus gelatinilytica (assembly GCF_003353425.1). Classification (GTDB taxonomy): domain Bacteria; phylum Bacteroidota; class Bacteroidia; order Flavobacteriales; family Flavobacteriaceae; genus Marinirhabdus; species Marinirhabdus gelatinilytica. The sequence goes on along the minus strand of NZ_QRAO01000002.1, from coordinate 305,669 downwards.
TAGCTCCCAAATAATCGCTCCATCCTTCACCCATTTGCTCTGAGTTTCCAAGACATCCCGATTGGCTTGGGCCTCCTGTCAATCTATTGGATACTCCGTGACCATATTCGTGCACGATAACCAAGTTGTCAAAATCGCCATCCTTGTCGCCACAAACATACATCTGCATTGTTGGATTTGAACCATCTGGCGGGGTGCCAAAATTTGCATTACATGTCCCTGAGCCATCTTGAGCTTCAGCATTTACAGAATCACTTCCTGCACCAGCTCCACTATAATTGGTTTCTTGGAAATTTCCTGAAGCTTCATCAAATCCATATTGGAAAAGAACATCGTGAATAATATTGTTCCAGTAAAATAGGTTGGTTATAGCTGCAGCTTCGTATTGTGTTGCATTGCTATAGTTTTGATCAAACGGAAATCCTGCTCCAGTAAAGTCCAAGTCTATACCACCATCTGGTTGAAAACCTTGGTTGTCCCCATCTTCGTAAGCATTAACATTATTTCCACGTGTAGTGGTAAATTCTGCTCCTGGGACACCATTGGTATCATGCCATCCAAAAGGAGAGGCCGTTAAATCCTCGGGGCTTGTTACTATAGTCCTTGGTGCAAAGTAAGGACTTTCGGTAGGAATTGCGATAACCTCATAACTATTGGGGGGCATGTTTTCGGTTTCAACTGCTTCGGTATAATTGGGAATATTGTACAAGTTTTTGTTGTAGTCCAATATTTCCGCTTCATCGGCACTATGGTCGTGTGAAAGATTACAGCTTACTATCCAGTTAACTTTGTCTACTATATTACCTGTGTTTGCATCTACTCGTAAACTCCACCAATCGTGACCTGATATTTCCTGAATGGAAAGGTCCCAAACCAATACAAGCTCGTCGTTATCATTAAGTTGATAGGTTAGTTTTGCTGGAATTTCACTTAGGGAGATTCCACTTTTTGACAATAGCGTCTCCTGTGCTACACCTTCTTTTGATGCTACAACCGAAATACCACCATTTATGTTATACCCTAGTTGGTCTGCAACTGCTTGTACGGCCTGTGCAGCACTTATAGAGGGTGTGTTCCCTGAAACCGCTCTATTTGTAGCTTGGTTTATAAAGTGATTGTTTTGTGTAAGTACATCACCAGAAGCTGTAAGGTGAATACCAGATTCGGTTCCATAAACCTCTAAGCCATTTACAACTTGCCTATAGTAGACATGGGTTACGCCGCTAATTGTACTTGTAGATTGGTCTGTAACAACCCATTGTGTATCGTTGGATTGCAGTTCGTTATTCTCAAGCAATTGATCAACAACTGCTTCTATTTGACTCGCAGAAGTTTGCGCCTGCGATGTGCCAATTAAAAAAGAAAGAAATACACATAGTATTCCAAAAGTTATTTTTTTCATAGAAAAAATTGATTTAAAGTGTAGGATAAGTAATTTTAAGTTAAGGATGTAAAAATATACAATTTTTAATTTTTAACAAATATTTAAACTGAAACTCGTTTTTTTTAACATTTCTTGAATTTAATACCAGTTTTGTTATATATTTTTTAATTAATAATAAATTTGAAGTTTTTAATTCAAGAATTAATTAACTTAGTGCTCTTAAATTTTATAACCTTACATGGAGCAACCGGATTATTTGATTGATTTATTGAAAGAACGCAACGAACGTGCTTTCTCGAAACTGTATATGATGTACTCCGAAGCGATCTTCGGAATAATTTACAGCATTGTTCTGGACGAGGACATTGCAGAAGAAGTGCTTCAGGACGTATTTATAAAAATTTGGGACAACGCTTCATCCTACGATAATACAAAAGGTCGTTTTTTCACGTGGATACTCAATATTGCTAGGAATAGCGCGATTGACAAAACACGCTCCAAGAGTTTTAAGAACAGTAAAAAAAACCTGAGCACTACTAATTTCGTAGATATTTTGTCGTCCTCTGATAACCTAAACAAAAAAACCAACGCAATAGGTCTAAAAAAATTTGTAGACAAGCTGAAACCAGTTTGTATCTCTATAATAGACCTACTGTTTTTTAAAGGTTTTACGCAAAAGGACGCCGCAGAAAAACTTGAAATGCCATTGGGAACATTAAAAACAAGGAATAGAAATTGTTTAAGCGATTTACGTTTAATAGTATTAGGCCCACAATAACATGACAGAACAAGAACTAATAGCATCCGGAAAATTAGAATTATACGTTTGCGGTTCCTTGCCCGAAAATGAGGTACAGGAAGTTGAGGACGCTATTGCACAATATCCCAATTTAAAAAAGGAAATTGAAATAATAGAATCCTCCCTCATCCAGCTTGCCGAAGGAGTAGCCCCACCACTCTCTGCAATGGTTTGGACGTATATTTTAAACAGCATTAAAAATGTACGGAACATCACAAAAGAAACCAGCGACACAACCAACTGGAAAGCAATTTCTGGATGGGCAGCAGCTATTTTGCTCCTATGTGGTCTCTTCTATTTTCTAAATGAGAACAATGCACTCCAGGAAGAACTGGAAATTACCACTACCGAAACCAATAACGTAAAAGAACAGCTCGAAGACGTAACAGAACAAAAGATAAAAACCGAAACTATCTTGGCAGATATAAGGAGTGAGGCGTTTACACCTATATCCCTACCAGGAAACCAAAACGTGGCTCCTGAAGCAAAAGCCAAAATTTTCTACAACAAAGACCAGCAAGTTGCGTACATAGACACCAAGGAACTGCCAACACCCCCAAGAGGAAAAGTTTACCAAGTGTGGTCCTTGATCATGGAACCATTAACACCTACAAGTATGGGACTGTTAGATGAAGCTTCACTCGTTGATACCGGCCTCTATAAATTAGAAAATTTCCCAGAAGCAGAAGGCTTTGGGATAACACTAGAACCTGAAGGCGGAAGCGAAACACCAACCCTATCACAACTGTACGTATTGGGCACCGTTAACACTGCTCCATAAAAAAGCCCCTCATTGCTGAAGGACTTGTGTTTTTGTATGGAAACCCCCTCCCTTTTTGTTCCAGTGGCAGGTTGACCTTACTTGGCGTTCAGCATAATCTTCTCGACCTATTTGTGAACTTAGTACAACAAAAAAAGTTCCCCATTGCTGAAGGACTTGTATTTTTGGGTGGAAGATCGGTCTTACTTCGACTGCTGCACGCTCAGTATAAACTTCTCGACCTATTCTATCTTTATGAACCCAGTACGACAAAAAAAGTCCCCCATTGCTGAAGGACTTGTATTTTTGGGTGGAAGATCGGTCTCGAACCGACGACCTCCTGAACCACAATCAGGCGCTCTAACCAACTGAGCTACAACCACCATATTGCTTTTCATTCGAAAAGCGGATGCAAATATACTTCAATTATCACGGTTGTACAATAAGAAGTAAAAATTTTTAAATCAAATCGAAAATTGAAGACACTGCAGGTAATCGTTCTACCGTAAAACCTTCAGCTGCTTCTGTGCCTATTAACCTACCTAGGTTTCTATTTCGGTACAACATACTATCCGTTGCATTTTTTGAAGAAATGGGTGTATTGGGCTCTCTGGAATTCTCATCAAAGAATTGACTTTTGTAAGCAAAAATAGCTTCCATCTTTTTGTCCTCAAAGCCCGTGATATCCACAACAAAATCTGGGGTGAGTTCTTTCCACTGTACGTAATGGTAAACCTGTTTAGGTCTCCACGGATGTTGGTGGTTTCCTTGGTGGATGGTCTCAATTTTTGCCAAACCGCTTAAAAAACTAGCATCACTAACCAGTTTGCTTCCTTTACCATGGTCTATATGCCTATCGTCAATGGCATTGCACAGAATAATTTCAGGACGGTATTTACGTATAATTTTAATCACTTCCAGTTGGGTAGCCTGGTTATTCACAAAAAAACCATCACCAAACTCTAGATTCTCCCTAACCGAAATCCCTAAAGTTTCAGCAGCTGTCTTTGCTTCTTTTTCACGTATCGCGGCATTCCCCCTTGTACCTAGCTCTCCCCTTGTTAAGTCAAGGATTCCAACTTTTTTCCCATTGGCTATTTCTTTTGCCAACGTACCTCCACAACTCATCTCAACGTCGTCGGGGTGTGCACCTATTGCGAGTATATCTAATTTCATCTAAAATTCAATTTTATGGTTCGGCACATTTATGCTATTTCTTTTTTTGCGGCAACTTCAAAAGCGTGTTCAAAATCTGCTATGAGGTCTTTCTTCTCTTCAATTCCCACCGAAAAACGCAACAACCCGTCACTTATTCCCTGATGGGTCCTTTCTTCAGCAGAAAGTAGTGTGTGGCTTGTTTTTGCGGGGGATAAGATGGTTGATTCTACCCCTGCCAGACTCATAGATTGTTTTATTAATTGTAGTGATTGCATAAATGTCTCCGCATTTACCGTGGGGATCAATTCAAAAGATAGCATACCCGTATAGCCCTTCATTTGCTTTTTTGCCAAAGTATAGTCTGGATGATCCTTCAATCCTGGGTAATATACCTTTTTTACAAGTGGGTGCTTGTGTAACCATTTGGCCATTTTCTTTGCATTTCGGTTTTGGGCTTTTACGCGAAGTGCCAACGTTTTTAGGCTACGCTCCAAGAGCCACACGGTATAATCGCTCAAACTACCTCCTATATTTTTAGAGAGGTTCCAAATTTGTTCAATATGCTCATCGCTCGCGGCAACGGCCCCTGCACAAATATCGCTGTGGCCTCCCATATATTTTGTAGCACTATGGATAACGATGTCTATACCAAAGTCTGCCGGGTTTTGGTTGATGGGCGAAGCAAACGTATTGTCTATCATGGAGACCAGATCGTGCTCTTTGGCCAATCTGGTTATCATCTCCAAATCTGTAATGAGCATCAACGGGTTGCTGGGGGTCTCAACATAAATAACCTTAGAGTTGTCCTGTAGTGCATTTCTGAAATCCTCTTCGGCAAAACCATTCGTAAACGTATATTCAATCCCAAATTTCCCAAACTCTTCCACCACAAAATTGTATGTGCCGCCATAGAGTGTTTTTTGTAATACAACATGGTCGCCTTTTTGAAGAAACGCCAACAAACAATGGCTTACGGCTGCCATACCACTACCAAAGATCATTCCTGCTTCGGTATGTTCCAGCGCAGCTATTTTTTTTCCCAAAGCTTCTTGGTTGGGAGTGTTAAAATACCTCGGGTAGCGCTTAATATCCACATTCTCATACGCATACGAACTGCTCATATACAAAGGTGAAATAGCTCCTTTAAATTGTTCGTCCGCTACTTCTCCCACGTGCGTACAAATTGTGTTTACGCCCATATTTTCGGTTTTTGCCATTACTTCAATTTTTAGGGTTCTAAGGTATCAAATACTATGAAGGTTTGCTATATTTAGCCTATGAAATTATTGTTAACTAATATAAAGGAACTCCTCCAAATCCGCGAACAAGACACCAAAAAAATAGCCGGTGGGGCTATGAAGGAACTCCCCTCGCTAAAAAATGCTTGGTTGCTGCTGGAAGATAATACGATCAAGGATTTTGGGACAATGGATTCCTTGGCAGATATTTCAGCAGAAAAAACCATAGACTGTACTGGAAAAATGGTACTTCCCACGTGGTGCGATAGCCATACCCACATTGTATATGCCGGTAACCGCGAACAGGAATTCGTAGATAGGATAAATGGATTGAGCTACCAAGAAATTGCCGAAAAAGGTGGTGGTATCCTGAACAGCGCCAAAAAATTGCAAGAAACACACGAAGAGGATCTATATAAACAATCTGCCCAAAGATTGGAGCAGGTCATGCGAATGGGCACAGGTGCCATTGAGATTAAAAGTGGCTATGGCCTTACAACCGAAGCCGAACTGAAAATGCTACGGGTGGCCAAAAAATTGGGGGATAACTTTCCTGTAACCGTAAAAACAACATTCTTGGGCGCACATGCCGTACCTGCTGAATTTAAAGGAGATAAAGATGGGTATTTAAATCATATTATAACCAATATGCTCCCAAAAGTAGCCCAGGAGAACCTTGCAGACTATATCGATATATTTTGTGAAAAAGGATACTTTAGTGTTGAGGATACCCACAAATTACTGCAAGCTGGCAACAGCTATGGCTTGATGCCCAAAATTCACGTAAACCAGTTTAATGCTATAGGAGGCGTTAAAGCAGGGGTGGTACACGATGCACTTAGCGTGGACCATCTAGAAGTATTGACCAATGCGGATATCTCGGTACTCCAAAACAGCGATACTATGCCCGTGGCGCTTCCCTCCTGCTCTTACTTTTTGAGCATTCCCTATACCCCGGGAAGAGAATTGATAGATGCAGGCTTGCCCTTGGCCCTGGCTACCGACTATAATCCAGGTTCTACCCCTAGCGGAAATATGAATTTTGTAGTTGCTACCGCTTGTATAAAAATGAAGCTTACCCCAGAAGAAGCAATCAACGCTGCAACTCTGAACGGTGCCTACGCAATGGGGTTGAGCGATACCCACGGAAGTATCACCAAAGGAAAAAATGCCAGTGTCATGGTTACAAAAGAGATTCCTAGCTACGCGTATTTACCCTACGACTTTGGTAACAACAATATTGAAACCGTAATTATAAACGGAAAAACAATCGAGTAATGCTGAAAATTTACACGAAGGAAGATTTGTTATCTTACACCAACGCCCGCCGTGGGGAACTCAAGTTTGGACAGGTTACGCTAACGGTTTCGTCGTTGGAAGACTTAAAGGATGCCCCACAAAAATATATACTCTTAGGCATTCCTGAAGATATTGGCGTACGTGCCAATCATGGAAAACCAGGTGCTTCAAAAGCTTGGGAAGCTTTACTATCAGCCCTATGCAACATACAACAAACCCAATATTGCCAAGCAAACAGCTGTATCGTGTTGGGTGAGCTAGACTGTACACAGCAAATGCAACAAGCAGCAGCACTGGATACAAGTGAAACACATTATGTTGAAAAACTGGGTGAGCTGGTCTCGCAGATAGATCATCTACTTGCTGAAATTATTGAAACTATTGTTTCCTTCGGGAAGGTTCCCATTGTGGTTGGTGGCGGGCACAATAATAGTTTTGGGAATTTAAAAGGTGCTTCAAAAGCATTGGGAATCCCTATAAACTGTATAAATTTTGATGCCCATACCGATTTTCGCGCCTTGGAACATCGCCACAGCGGAAATGGTTTCAGTTATGCTGCACAAGAAGGGTTTTTAGAGCGGTATTTTATCTTTGGTTTGCATCGCAATTATACCTCCCAAGTACAATTGGACCGCATGGCAAAAGTTGCTGAAAAGGTACGGTTTTCATTTTTTGAGGATATTTCAGTAACACAAAAAAAGAGCTTTGCTGAAGCAATGCAGGAAGCTGAAGGGTTCTGCTGTACAGCATCCTTTGGTCTTGAAATAGATATGGACGCCATTGCAGGGATGGGTAGTAGTGCTATAGGTCCCAGTGGCTTTAGTGTGGAAGACTGTAGGCGGTTTGTTCGTTATTTTTCAGAAAAGAAACACTGCTCCTACATCCACATTTGCGAAGGAGCGCCCAACAGAGAACTGTTTGCGGGACAAGTAGGGAAGACGATAGCCTATTTGGTTTCAGATATCATTGCGCATTAGGGATTATTGGGTTTTGATTTGTACCTTTATACAAAACCCACGTTATGAAGACTCCCGTACTATTTTCACTGTTGTTGTTAGTGTTCTTTTCTTGCAAGGACACAAATCAAAAAACTTCTGAAGCCCAACTGGAAAAGACCACCACTCCTGAAAACACAATTGAAGCGATTGAAACTAGCATAGCTATTACCCCAATCTCCCACGCCACTATGGTACTGCAATGGAACGAGAATGTAATATATGTAGATCCCGTAGGCGGTGCCGAAGCTTTTGAAGGGCAACCCAGCCCTGATGTAATATTGGTGACCGATATCCACGGCGACCACTTTAACGAAGAAACCCTAGAGGCCGTTATAACCGAAAAAACTGTTATTATAGTGCCCAAGGCCGTTATGGAAAAAATGAATCCCTCCCTACAGTCCCAAACAAGTATCTTGAACAATGGGACTTCCACTGAGCTAAAGATGATGTTGGGGGTTAAGTTCCATGCCGTTCCTATGTACAATCTCCGGGAAGAAGCTTTAAAGTTCCATCCCCAGGGAAGAGGTAACGGTTATGTAATTGACGATGGCAACAAGCGGGTTTATATTTCAGGAGATACCGAAGATATACCCGAAATGCGTTCGCTGGAAAATATAGATATTGCCTTTGTATGTATGAACCTTCCTTACACCATGACCGTCCAGAGCGCTGCCAGTGCCGTGGTAGCTTTTAAGCCGAAAAAAGTATACCCCTACCACTACAGAGGCGCAGAGGGAATGAGCGATGTTGGGGTGTTCCGGGATTTGATCAAAAAATCCAGTGTATCCAACCAGATCGAGGTTGTACAATTAGATTGGTATCCAGAACAATAGAAACACAGCTTTAGGTAAACAACAAAATATCAAACTGTTAGCTGTTACAAAATTCAATTTTTGCACCTTAGGTGAAAATACCGGTATATTTTTTCTAACTTTATGAAAATTAATTAGCGAAGCCCTCCCCAATTTATGTTCCGTAATATCTTTTTGCCATCGGCAATTTTTTTCCTTTTGGTTTTTTCTTCATATTCAACAATGCTAGCGCAAACCTTCACAGATCCGGTGATTGAGGGGTATGTACAAAGAGCAAGAAAAAACACGAATAATTCAGATAGCCTTTTGGTAATTGGGAACAAGACCATTGCACACGCCAAAAAGCATACATTGCAAAAAGGATTTTTGGAAGGCTACTTTATGTTGGGCTATTCAGAATACTTGAAAGGTGATTTTAGGGAGGCGATAACAAACTTTGAAAAAGGTTTGGAATACGATCGAGACATTCCAGAAACCCACCCTATTACGTATAGGCTGCTCAAAAATAAAGCAGTAGCCTTGGTACGGCTTGGAAAACCAGATAGTGCCCAGGCCATTTTTAAACAGGTAGTCACTATTACAAAAGAACGCGATGACCCCAAAAACCACGCTCTAGCCCTTAGCGACTATGCCATAGGAGTTAAAAATAAGGGCAACTACGATAAAGCTTTGGACCTGTACCAACAAGCCATGTATATATGGGACAGCCTTGGGGTAGACCGTTACAAAACCAGTGTTCTACTTAATATTGGCTTGTTGCAGAACAACCTTAAAAACCATAAGCAGAGTGTAAGAACATACCACCAAGGGCTGGATCTAGCAAAAAAACATAGCATAGACAGGGATATTTATAGGTTTTACAACAACCTGGCAGTAAACCACAACATTTTAAAACAGCACGACTCTGCCCTCTACTACGGAAGGAAAGCTGCAGCGTTCTATAAGGCCAATAATAGTAGTGGAGCAGAAACCCTTGCAAACCAGAATATAGGAAAGGCGTTTATGTATTTGAACAGACAGGATAGTGCCGATGTATATTTTGACAAGGTAGAAAAAGAATATAAAAAATCTGAGGCCAAGGCCCGCTTGGGAGAACTGTTCTACCTAAAGAGTCTCAACCATCATAAAAAAGGAGAAAACCCTATTGCACTTGCCTATTCAGACAGTGCTACAACTATCTTTAAAAAACTCACGCTGGTGGGAAACCTTAAGGACACCTACGAAGCCAGAGCTATGGTTCTTGAAGCCTTGGGTAATTTTAAAGAAGCAAACAAATATATTAAGGCAGCAAGAAAAATTGGAGACGAAGCCTACAAAATTGAAAGTGTAGAAAAGCTAAACGAGATCATTACCAAATACGAAGTAGAAAAAAAGGATGAGCAAATTGAAAACCTACATAACCAAAAATCTTTTTACATATCCACATCATTCTTGGTAGGATTAATTTCTTTGGTTCTTTTTTTCATCGTGATAATTTTTTGGGTTCGGAACAAAAAGTCGAAAAAGGAACTGGAATCCTTACGTGAACAATTGGAAAATTACAGCAAGGTCGCGGCAGAAGAAAACTCCCCCACCCTGCTCCATTTAAAGAGCAAGGCGGTTGTAAATACCAAAGAGCTCTTATACATAAAATCTGATGGCCACTACCTGGAATTTTATACGCAAGGAAACTCCAATCCAGAGATAGACCGAAACACCCTCAAGGAAATGAACGAACGCTTGGCCACCGAAGGTTTTGCGCAAATACACAAGTCGTATCTTGTAAATCTGGATTTTATACGCATTATCAACTCTACAAAATTGATGCTGGAAGATGGTACCTGGCTGCCACTTTCAAGAACCTACAAACCGCGACTCAAGGAAACACTACTTCACACATCAGAAAAAAAATAATTTGCTCTTTTTTTCATTCACAGTTTCCAGTTGTTCGTGAAATGTTAAGAAGGACCTGTTGTTATTCGTGACTAAAAACACGTAAGTAATGACATAAACCACACACTTACAGCAGATTTCATATAGTTTAGCTGAAACAGCAACTATATTTTACCCCTCAAAATAAACTTATGAAGTCTCAACCACTATTTACAATCCACCCTCCACTTTCAGAAAGAATACACTATAAAGTACACCAAAAGAACAAACCCAGTATAGTCTCGTTTGTAGAATCCTTCATTTCAAAAAATTCCAGAGAACTCCTCGTTACGCTTCCAGAAGAAAAGGTTCGTTATATTCACCAGGATCTGGCTGCACTAAAAAAACTGGAGAAAATGGTACACTTGTACGAAAATTTAGAAACCGATCTTGAAAAAAAAGGAGTGAACACAAAGCTTCTAACCACACTTACCCATCAGGAGAAAAAAATTATCACGTTAATTGCCGAAGGATCACAATCCAAGGAAATTGCCGATACGCTTTTTATTTCCAAACACACTGTACAAACACACCGAAAAAACATTTACAGAAAATTGAATGTAACTTCGGTGGCAGACCTCATAAAAATATCTTTGGTGCTAAACCTATAGTCTTGATGCTACTTGTGATACAAGCTGAAAATTAGTATATTAAGATCTTATAAATAAATTACTATGAGATTAGCTTCAACCTTTTTATTGTGTTTAGGTATACCTGCAACATCACTTGCACAAAATGCCGTCAATGGCAAACTAACGTCAGGCCTTTCTATGGCATTGATAGTAATGATAGCATTACTAATCTTTATATTGGTAAAATACCAAAAAGTACAACAAGAAAACAAGATGCTGAAAGAACAACTGAACAAAAGCAACAAGGAATGAACCAGCTTCGTAAGGTCACATTTAAAAAAACTACCCTCTCACCGAACCCCTCCTATTGAAATTTCTCAAACCAAGCCAAGGTATGTGCTACCTTGGTAATCAAGTTGCTTGGGCGGGCTGCAATGCCATGCGAAGCTTCCGGGATCTCAACCAAGACGGTTTCAATTTTTCGCAGTTTCAAGGCATGGTACAATTGCTTGGCCTCGCTGGGCGGGGTGCGCAAATCGTCCATCCCCACCAAGACCATGGTTGGGGTTTCCACATTACCCACTAGAGATATGGGCGAGAACTTCCAGTAGTTTTCAAAATTTTCCCACGGTTGTCCAGGATAGCGAGAGTTGGCATAACCGTAGTAATTATCGGCCACCAAGGTCTTGCTTATCCAGTTCATAACGGGTTTTGCCACTACGGCAGCTTTAAACTCGTTGGTCTTGCCAATAATCCAAGCCGTCATAATACCCCCAGCACTTCCTCCCGTAACATACAGCTGGTCTCTGTTTGCAATACCTTTTTTAACAAGCTCGTGTACTCCATCCATCACATCGTTATAATCCTCACCGGGATAGTTGTTGTAGAGCAGATTCCCGAATTCCTCACCATAACTCGTACTCCCTCGCGGATTGGGATAAAAAACCACATAGCCCGCTGCAGCATACAACTGGATTTCAGCAGAAAAGTGAGGGCCGTAATTTAAAATGGGGCCACCGTGATTTTCAACCAGAAGCGGAGCAGGTTTCGATTTGTCGTGGTTGGGTGGATACACTACCCATCCCTGAATTTTACGGCCATCTACCGTAGAGTTGTACCAAATTTCTTCTACCTCTCCCATTGTTCGGTAGTTGATGAGGTCGTCATTCAAGCCCGTTAACACTTTGGGCTCTTTTCCTTTTTTTGAGATCATTGCAACATCGGCAGGGCGGTCTGGTCTGGAAAGGGTATAAGCAATACTTCCACCATTCGAAACTGAAAAACTTCCACTGGCATAAGGCCTCCCCAAGGTGGTACCGCCTACATTATTGATAATTTCAGTAAGTTTTCCATTTAAATCCAAATACCCAATCTTGGTAAGTCCCAAATCGTTGTATTGAACATACAGTCCCTTACTATCATCGCCCCATTGTACTCTTGAAAAACTTCTATCTATTCCATCAGAAACAACTCGCTTCCCCGTTCCGTCTATATTCATTACGTGCAACTTTCGTGTTTGGTAGGTTTGTACCTTATCCACAAAACCAATGTAGGCTATATGTTTACCGTTGGGTGAAACCATAGGCGAACCATCGGGACCATTGGCCTCTGTAAGTTGGTCGATAACGCCAGTACGGGTATTTACCGAATACACTTCACTGTTCCTGAAATCGTATTCCCAATCCTCATTTCTGTTTGCTGAAAAATATATCTTCCCGCCATCATTACTCCAAGAGAGAGTGCCGCTATGGTTAAAATCTCCCGAAGTAAGTTGTCTTGGAGCACCACCTTCAGCTGAAATCGTGAAAATGTGGGTAAATCCGGGCTTTAAATATCCCGCACCATCTGCCTCGTGTTTCAACCTATCGGTAATGCGTGGGGCTTTTGCCCATTTGGCCCCCTTTGGTTTTGGAGGCATCTTTGCCAGGACCGGGGCTTTTGCATTCACCTTCATTGTAAAAGCGATCTGTTTTCCATCGGGTGACCAAGTGATGTTGGATGGGCTGTTCTCCAACTGCGTCAATTTTGCCATTGTGCCAGAGTTTGTCCAGTATACAAAAACCTCACTGCCGTTATCGGTACTGCTTACAAAAGCAATCCTGTCCCCGCTGGGCGACCAACGTGCCCGGCTTTCGTTTGCGTCCCGAGAGGTAAGTTTATGGTGTATGTTCCTATCGTCCGTACTCAACATCCATAGGTTGCCTGCAGAACGGTCTTTCATAATATCAAAACCCGTACGGCGGTACACTACATAATCTCCGTTTGGGGAAATCTGTGGATCACCAGCGTATTCAAGTTGAAAAACATCCAGGGATTCAAATGGTCTTTGAACTTGCGCATGTAATGAGAATATGAATAAAAAGCTAAGAAGGAATAAGAGTTTTGAAAGTTTCATCAATATTGAATTTTAGGAGCTTAAAGATAGGAAGATTTGATGAGGGCTTCAAAAGAAAACCCCCACAACAATTGCGGGGGTTTTTTATCTATTCAAAAGTAGGGATGCTATCGTATCAGTTTCTTGTACTTGATACGTTTTGGCATTACATCGCCACCCAAGCGTTTCTTTTTGTTTTCTTCATACTCGCTGAAGCCTCCTTCAAAGAAATATACTTGACTATCACCTTCAAAGGCTAGAATGTGTGTACATATCCTGTCCAAGAACCAACGGTCGTGACTAATTACCACAGCACAACCTGCAAAGTTTTCTAAACCTTCCTCCAAAGCACGTAGGGTATTTACATCAAGGTCGTTGGTGGGCTCATCGAGCAACAGGACGTTGCCTTCCTCCTTTAAGGTCATGGCAAGGTGCAAACGGTTACGTTCACCACCCGAAAGTTTCGATACCTTTTTATTCTGCTCGCTCCCACTAAAGTTGAAACGACTTAAATATGCTCGTGAGTTTACTTGCTTACCGCCCATCATCACGAGTTCTTGACCGTCACTAAAGTTCTCCCATATTGTTTTCTCAACGTCAATATTACTATGACTCTGGTCTACATAGGCAATCTTGGCTGTTTCACCAACGGTAAAGCTACCTTTATCAGGTTCAATCTCGTCCATAATCATCTTAAAGATGGTAGTTTTTCCAGCCCCGTTGGGGCCAATAATCCCCACGATACCTGCCTGTGGTAGCTTAAAGTTGAGGTCTTCATAAAGCAACTTATCCTCAAAAGCTTTGCTCACTCCATTGGCTTCAATCACATTGGTTCCCAAACGAGGACCATTTGGGATATAGATCTCCAGTTTTTCATCCAACTTCTTTTGATCTTGGCTCAAGAGTTTATCGTAGTTCTGTAAACGTGCCTTTTGCTTGCTCTGTCTTCCTTTTGCTCCTTGGCGTACCCATTCCAGTTCTCGCTCCAAGGTCTTTTGGCGCTTGCTGGCTTGTTTTTGTTCCTGTGCCAAGCGTTTGCTCTTTTGGTCCAACCACGAAGAGTAATTGCCTTTCCACGGGATGCCTTCTCCCCTGTCCAGTTCCAATATCCATCCCGCTACATTGTCCAAGAAATAACGGTCGTGGGTTACAGCGATCACGGTTCCTTTATACTGTGCCAAATGGTGCTCCAACCAGTGGACACTCTCTGCATCCAAGTGGTTGGTCGGCTCGTCCAGTAACAACACATCGGGTTCTTGCAGCAGCAAGCGGCAAAGGGCAACACGACGCCGTTCCCCACCCGAAAGCACACTAATGGGCTTATCGCCATCTGGTGTGCGTAGTGCGTCCATGGCAATTTCAAGTTTAGTGTCCAGTTCCCAAGCATTGGCAGCGTCAATTTCGTCTTGCAGCACGGCCTGTCTTGCCATAAGTTTCTCCATTCTATCTGGATCGCTATACACTTCTTCTAGCCCAAACATATCGTTAATCTTGTTGTACTCATCGAGGATCGCTACCGTTTCGGCGGCACCTTCCTTTACGATCTCGAGTACGGTCTTGCTATCGTCAAGCTGGGGTTCTTGTTCTAAATACCCCACCGAGTAGCCTGGTGCAAATACCACATCGCCTTGATAGTTTTTATCTACCCCTGCAATTATTTTCAGCAACGTAGATTTACCACTTCCGTTAAGACCCAGGATGCCTATTTTGGCTCCGTAGAAAAAACTTAAGTATATATTTTTAAGTACAGGGGTTTGTGCGCTGGGGAACGTCTTTGTGACCCCAGACATAGAGAAGATTACTTTTTTATCGTCGCTCATAGTTGGTTAATTGATTTAATATGTTGCTTGAATTGTGAAGGCTTCACCTTACCTCAATGCAAGTGTTTGCTTCAAAATTCAAAACTCTTAGTTTTTTCGCCACTCGCCGCAGGGCCTTTCAGACTCTCCCCTTCAGGGCGTTAAAAACCCATGCGATAGCAAAGAAACCAATCCCAACCGAGGCAAATCCCCAGCCGGCGGTATCATCGTATCTAAAAGCTCCAAGTGCAATAAGGCCGCAGCCTACAACAATCATTATAAAAGTGGCCCAGGCCAATACAGTATTTTTATTCATCATTTTTTTTTGTGCTTTGGGCGTTCCCCATCCTCGCAAAAAAGCTACGGTGGGTCGGGTCTTCGCTACTCGCTTCCCGATTTTATCGGGAGAGCTCAAACATGCCGCTCAACCCCTAACGCGGGTTCAAATATCGTGAAATATTGAGAGAATGCCTACACCGTTAACAAGCATTTCGTATTTTTGAGGCACAAGAATTAAGACCTATGGACATAAACTTCAATAAAAACGAAGACCACAATAAGTTAGCAGTTTCAGAATTAAAAAAACGGCTTGCAAAAATAAAACTGGGCGGTGGTGAAAAACGCATTGAGAAACATCACGCAAAAGGAAAACTTACAGCCCGGGAGCGCATAGATTATCTATTGGACAACAAAAAACCCAGTATTGAAATTGGTGCCTTTGCCGGGGATGGCATGTACGAGGAGCACGGAGGTTGCCCAAGTGGTGGTGTTGTGGTAAAGATAGGGTATGTACAGGGCAAGCAGTGTATCGTGGTTGCCAACGATGCTACCGTAAAAGCAGGAGCTTGGTTCCCTATTACAGGTAAAAAGAACCTACGGGCACAAGAAATTTCCATAGAGAACAAGTTGCCTATTATCTATTTGGTGGACAGTGCTGGAGTATATCTGCCTATGCAGGACGAGATTTTTCCGGATAAAGAACATTTTGGCCGTATTTTTCGCAACAACGCCGTGATGAGTAGTATGGGTATCACCCAGATTGCTGCTGTAATGGGAAGTTGTGTGGCCGGTGGCGCCTATCTTCCCATTATGAGTGACGAAGCATTGATAGTGGATAAGACAGGGAGTATCTTTTTAGCGGGAAGCTACCTAGTAAAAGCTGCAATTGGAGAAAGCATAGACAACGAGAGCCTAGGTGGTGCTACGACCCACTGCGAAGTGAGCGGTGTGACAGATTACAAGGCGAAAGACGATAAGGATGCCCTTGATAAAATAAAGAACATAGTATCAAAGATTGGTGATTTTGACAAAGCAGGTTTCAATAGGATTAAAGCAGAGAAACCTTTAGCAAATCAAGAAGATATTTACGGTATTCTCCCAAAGTCAAGAGCCGACCAGTATGACATGCGGGAAATCATAACCCGACTGGTGGACAACAGTGAATTTGAAGAATACAAGGAAGGATACGGTCAAACAATCCTAACAGGTTACGCCCGTATAGACGGTTGGGCCGTAGGGATTGTTGCCAACCAACGAAAATTGGTAAAGACCACAAAAGCAAAGACCAAGCCCAGCGAGATGCAGTTTGGCGGGGTGATTTACAGTGACAGTGCCGATAAGGCCACTCGCTTTATAGCCAATTGCAACCAGAAAAAAATACCGTTGGTTTTTTTACAGGACGTAACCGGATTTATGGTAGGAAGTAAAAGTGAGCACGGTGGAATTATTAAAGATGGTGCCAAAATGGTGAATGCTGTTAGTAACAGTGTAGTGCCCAAGTTTACCATTGTTATAGGGAACAGTTACGGAGCAGGAAACTACGCCATGTGTGGTAAAGCTTACGACCCACGATTGATCGCTGCTTGGCCAAGTGCCGAACTGGCCGTAATGAGTGGAAACAGCGCTGCCAAAGTATTGCTACAGATTGAAACAGCCTCCCTTAAAAAACAAGGCAAGGAAATTTCAGAAGAAGAAGAAAAAGAACTATACGATAAGATAAAAGCACGATACGACCGCCAGATATCGCCCTACTACGCAGCTGCACGAATCTGGACCGATGCGGTAATAGATCCGTTGGACACCAGAAAGTGGATTTCCATGGGAATTGAAGCCGCAAACCATGCACCTATCGAAAAGCCTTTTAATTTGGGGGTTATTCAGGTTTGATTTCTATATGTGGCTAAAAATTAGTATCTTAGATACGCACAACAAATTACCTTTAGCCATGGAAACAATAAAATCACTCAATAAATGGGCTAATAAAAATAGCTATTACCCTATCGATCTATTAAGGATAGCTCTGGGTATCACATTGTTCTATCAAGGAGTATACTTTATGTCTAATCTGCCACTCCTATTAGAACTTTACGAACCCATTAAACCACTCATTGGTGACGTGCTTTTGGTACATTACATTGCTCCTGCACATTTTGTAGGTGGTTTCTTGATTGTATTCGGGTTGTTGACACGCTGGGCCATTATAGCCCAATTACCAATTTTGGCCGGTGCTGTGCTTATTAACTTTGTAGGGACGATGGATACCAAAAATCTAATCTTAGCGCTTGCAGTGTTACTAGTTTCGATATTCTTTTTAGTGTATGGTTCTGGGAAACACTCTGTAGATAAATATCTTAGAATGCAACAATAATCAATACGTGTTTATAGGTTTAATCTCTTCTTGTCGCCCATTCACGTAGCGGAATCCGTTAGGGCCCCAGAATCCTGCTTCCTCGAGCATGATACGGACGTCCTTGTCCCATTCTTCAATATAGGTTGTATTATTCAACTCAATGGCATAGACTGTGTTTTCGTGCAGGGGGTAATCGCCATTAACAGGCACTCCGCCTTGACTGTCCCACATTCCCAAAGTGGTTCCAGAGCTGTGACCATAGGTGCCCAAAGGGTGGGTATAGATGGAAGGTCGCAATCCTTCGTCTTTTCCCTCGGCTAAGGATTCCAACAAAATTGCGTTACCGGTCTTCCCAGTTTCAAAATTATTGGTGAATATATCCTGTACACGGTTTCCGGTCTTAAAGGCCTCTGCTAAAAATTCAGGTACTTTGGTTTCTCCTTTTTTCAATACGTAGGCATGTTGTTGGCAATCGGTGTTCAAGGTAATGTACGTGATTCCAAAATCACAATGCAACAAATCGCCTGGACGTATAATCTCATCCTGTTTCGCCTTACTGAAGGATTCAATATGGCTTTTTAAGGCCTCGTTGCTCCGTTGCACATCTACGGTTGGGTGGAACCACGTTTCCAGGCCCATGTCGGTAACCTTTTGGCGCATCCACCACACCACATCGTCCGTAGTAGTTTCGCCAGGAGTGATAACCTTGCTGGAAAAGGCTTCATCAATAATATCGTGGGTTACCTGTACAAGGGAATTGTACAGTTGCATCTCTTTTTCGGTTCGGGTCTCGATCCAGGCGATGGCCAAGGGCTCTGCAGAGACTATTTTCGATTCCAAAAACCCGGGGAGGGCCTCTTTCAGTTCCTTAAAATCGGTATGCACCAAACCGTCGGCAATGCCAAAATGTTCACTGAAATTCACCGCTATTTTCTCAGGATTGCGTTCTTGTATAATTTCCACCAAACGCTGCCATTGGTTGGGCTGTTTTTCTTTGTCCCAAGCACTTTGAATGTTCTTTCCCACATCGTATCGGGCAACGGCTAGTTTCTCAATAGTGTTCTTCTCCTTGTTTCGGTAAAATACCAAGATGGTCCTTCGGCGTGCATTCAACCAGCGCGCGGGAAGCATAGTACGCATTACGGGATCTTCGTTATATTCCCGGGAGATCACCAGCCACATATCAATATCGGTTTCGTCCATTAGCTTTGGTAACAGATTGTTGAAACGGTCCGCAAGGATTTCATTACGCATATCGGCTCTTTCGCGCTCGCTAAGGATTTGCGAAGTCCCTTCAGCATACATAAAAAGTAGGAGAAGGGTGAATAGCGTAGTAACAATTGGTTTCAATTTCATATCTTTAGAATAAAAGTTGGTATGCGGTCTTGGTATTCGGTTTTAGTAGTTTTGGCTCTGTTAGGTTGTAGCGGATCAGACGAATCCACTGTGCCCTTTGAAGTGCCCCAGGATGAAGAATCCACCAATAACGACCCTAATATCGTAAACATTTTGTTCATTGGCAATAGCTTGACCTCCTTTAACAATGGTATGGATTTTCATGTACAACGGTTTTACAGTAATGGTAACGAGCTGCCCAATCCCGTGTTAGTGGACGAAAGCACCCTACCCGGTGCTACCTTGCAATAACATTTAACCCATGCACAGACCGTGCATAAGCTAGATAGCAAGATATGGGATAAAATGATTTTACAAGAAAACGGACAGCACGCTTTTGAAAACCCTAGAGAGGCGCTAGCTTCGTTCAACACATACAAGGCTTATTTTGAAGGCAAACCCACGCAGGTGTATATTTTTATGACCTGGGCCTACGAGGGCCACCCAGAGATGACCGGCGCCCTGGACTCACTCTATACACAAGCCGCAATGGAGAACGGTCTTACAAAATTACCCGTTGGTTTGGGATGGCGTGATGTTATGGCCACCAACCCTCCCTTTGAGTTGCTGAGTGCAGATGGTGTACACCCCAGTATGCACGGCACCTACTTTTCGGCAGCGATGCTATTTGAGATGATTTCTGGCCAAGTTGTAACCAACAACCCCTACACTACCCCTTTGAACGAGGAAGATGCCGAAGTTTTGAAAGAGTTTGCCCACCAGGCTGTTCTGGAACATTTCAATTAAAAAAAGAGCTCCATTTCTGAAACTCTTTTTAACAAACAACCCCAACTGTTCCTCCTCCGTGAGGGTGTTTTATAAAGTACCCTTAAGCACAATTTAAAAGTACATTCAAAATTTACATATTTAAAGTTGGTTTGAGGGAACGCTGCTTTTTGCTGAGCGAAAGACACCTTTGGACTATTTTCTATACTGAAATGATACTAGGAGCAACTACAAATTGTATCTTTACATTTCTGAAATTGAATAAGAACATACGCATGACCGAACTACAAAAAACCATTGAAACCGCTTGGGAAGACCGCTCCCTACTGTCCAATCCTGAAACCATTGCAGCCATTCGAGAAGTGGTGAGACTTTGCGATGAAGGGGAATTACGTTGCGCACAACCTACGGAAAATGGTTGGCAAGTAAATGAGTGGGTGAAAAAAGCAGTGGTACTGTATTTTCCTATCCAAAAAATGGAAACCATGGAAGCGGGTATTTTTGAATACCATGATAAAATTCCACTAAAACGTGGGTACGAAGCAAAAGGGATTAGAGTGGTGCCGCATGCCGTAGCCCGTCATGGAGCATATATTAGCAAAGGCGTGATCATGATGCCAAGCTATGTAAATATTGGAGCCTACGTAGATGAGGGCACAATGGTAGATACTTGGGCAACCGTGGGCAGCTGTGCGCAAATTGGTAAAAATGTACATTTAAGTGGTGGTGTAGGCATTGGCGGTGTTTTAGAACCCTTACAAGCAGCCCCAGTAATTATTGAAGACAATGCCTTTATAGGCTCACGGAGCATTGTGGTAGAAGGAGTGCACGTGGAGAAAGAAGCAGTATTGGGAGCCAATGTGGTACTCACGGCCTCTACCAAGATAATTGATGTTACAGGGAGCGAGCCCAAGGAAATGAGAGGAAGGGTTCCAGCACGATCGGTAGTGATTCCCGGAAGCTATACCAAGAAATTCCCAGCGGGTGAGTTTCAAGTGAGTTGTGCACTCATCATTGGGGAACGCAAGGAAAGCACCAACAAAAAAACATCCTTGAACGACGCACTACGGGAATATGATGTGGCGGTGTAATTAAGCTGGAGAAATTCCATTTCAATCATTTTCAATGGCATCCTTTTTATAGATACTGGGCAATGACCAATTAAAGGTTACCGCTAGTAGCCTAATAGTGATGACTACCGAAAATGAAATGATGACCACCCAGTTTTCAGAAACGTTAAATTTCAGCAGTAAAAAATATACCGAGCCACCCAAGATACAGGCCGTGGCGTAGATATTCTTTCTGAATATCACAGGTATCTCATTACACAAAATATCCCGTATCACCCCACCAAAACAAGCCGACATTGTACCAAGGGCGATACAGATAATCGCAGGGAAATCTGCCGCAATACCCTTTTCTACCCCAACTACAGTGTATAGCGCTATCCCAATAGTATCGAATAAAAACAGGGAACGACGCACATAGCTCAATTTTTTTCTGAAGATAATGGCAACAATGGCGGCTAAGATTATCACGTACACAAACGTGAGGTTACGCATCCACGCTACGTTGGCATCTATCAATATATCACGTAGGGTACCGCCTCCCACAGCAGTAACAAAAGCAATGATAAAAATGCCAAATGGATCCATTTTCTTTTTCATCGCTGTAAGGGCACCAGAGATGGCAAAGGCGATGGTTCCCAAAATATCAAGAATGAGAAAAAGATCTATCGAAGAAGTTGCAATGGCTAGACTCACATGTTCTGGGTATAGTAGTTATAATCCTTAATCACCTTATCTACAAAAGCAATGGGCTTTTCCTCTGGGGTTACTTCCATCACTTTGGAGAGGCGGTCCTTAAGCTTGAGCACCACTCCATGGTTGCCGTTGTACTTGGCTTCCCAAAACAGCGATTTTACAGTGCTCATCTCAGCATCGGTAAACACGGTTACTTGTGGGTATCTTGGGGTATAATCTTCTGGCAGGTCCATGACCAATGTTTGGGACAGACTCACGGTTTTCTTTTCGGTAATAACAGTGGTAGAGGCAGCGATATCGCCCAAGCGCTGTCCTTTTCCATTCAACAGCACGGTTACCAGGGCCAGTGCCCCGCTGGTGATGGTTACATCGATTATACGCAATAACCAACGAATAAAGTAATTTGAAAAAGCAGGTTTGGAACCGTCAAGTTTCACCACGCGCAATTTCAGCAATGCCTTGCCCGGACTGCGGCCATTCCAGAAAGTTTCCCACAAAAGACTGTAGGTGAAAATGGGAAGTCCAGCCGTCATATACACCAAGAACATATAGTCGCTATCAAACTCCAACGCAGATATGGCGATGGATGCCAGGATAATATACACGAAGATGATAAGGTAATCTATAATGAACGCAAGCACCCTTTCTCCTACTCCGCCAACGTTTTGGGCAATGTTTACATTTTGCGCTGTTTCTATTTGAAAATTATCCATTAAATATGTTTCTTTGAAGAAAAACTGCTACGTATGCGCGAAGCTGCTTTTGCGAAACAAAATAAAGACAAATGGATAAGATTTGAAAATGTTCTGCGGAATAATATTCAGGTTGCTCCGGACGAGCTGAGCGCACTGTATATTGAAATCACAGATCACCTTAGCTACGCACAAACCTTTTACCCCAAGAGCAACACATTACGGTACTTAAATGGCCTTTCGGTCCTTGCACACCAAAAAATTTATAAAACCAAACGCGAGTCCCGAAAACGCTTTATTACCTTTTACACAAAAGAGTTTCCCCTTTTCTTCGCGCAGTACCAAAAACAACTGCTCATCGCCTTTGCAACCTTTGCTATCTTCTCAATCGTGGGGGCCTATTCCGCTGCTACCGATGGTGATTTTGTCCGCCTTATCTTGGGCGATGGCTATGTAAACATGACCCTACAGAATATTGAGGATGGCGACCCGATGCGCGTGTACAAAGAAATGAACGAATTGGAAATGTCACTGGGTATTACCATCAACAACATAAGAGTAGCGCTTATGGCGTTTGCCTTTGGGCTGTTTTTAAGTCTGGGGACACTTTTTATCATCATGCGCAATGCCATAATGCTGGGATCTTTTCAGTATTTTTTCTACGATCAGGGCTTGCTTTGGGAAAGCGCAAGAACCATCTGGATACACGGTACCATTGAGATTTCAGTAATCATTATTGCGGGCTGCGCAGGTTTGGTATTGGGCAACAGTATCTTGTTTCCCGGAACGTATTCACGGGTACAATCGTTTGTAAAAGGAGCAAAGGACGGGGTAAAGATTTTGATAAGTACCATTCCGTTTTTTATCGTTGCCGGATTTCTGGAAGGTTTCGTGACCCGCCACACCGAGATGCCAGACTGGCTCGCTATATTCATCATAGGTGGTTCGCTGGCCCTCATCCTTTTTTATTATGTTTTTTACCCACTTCATTTACAAAGAAAAATACGTTTACAGCTTGAAGAACGTAACGCACTCCCCGAACAGTAGACCTATAAAAAACTAGATAGACTTTTATGCACGATTTCATTCAATTTAAAAAACAAAGAGAGCTGGGGACCATCCTTAGCGACACCTTCAAATTTATCCGGTTACAGTGGAAACCTTTGTTCGGGCTCATTTTCCGTATTGCAGGACCAGCATTGGTATTATTGGTCCTAGCTTATGTTTTTTATATGCAAACGGTTTTTGGGAGTTTTGGGACCCTGGGCAGCAATCCTAGTTTTTTCAGCAGCTCAGAGTTTGGCGTATCACTTATACTGGCGTTAGTCCTAATTATTATTGCGGGGATTGCCTACTACGGACTTATGTACGGTACGGTAATGTACAGCATACGATCGTACATGAACAACAATGGCCTTATTGACAAAAAAGAAGTGATAAACGGCGTAAAAACCGATTTCTGGAAATTGATGGGAATAAGCGTCCTCACGGCACTTATGATAGCTGTAGGTTTCTTGGTATGTATTGCGCCCGGGATTTATCTGGCCGTGGTATTGGCAACTACCTACGGAATCTTAGTGTTTGAAAAACGAAGTGTTACGGACAGTATAAGTTATAGTTTTGAACTTATAAAAGGCGAGTGGTGGATTACCTTTGCAACCCTTTTGGTTATCCTTATCCTCTATTATATAATTATGGTAATAGCACAGATTCCGCAGTACATTTACTTTTTTATTAAAATGTTTACCATTGCTGAAACGATAGATTCGGATCCCGCTTCTATGTTCGACGGCGTTTACATAGCCCTTAACGGGGTTGCACTGCTCGCACAATACATTCTGTATGTGATCATTGTGATTACCACAGGGTTTATCTATTTCAATTTAAACGAAAAGAAACATTTCACCGGGACTATTGAAACTATTGAGAGTATTGGGGAAAGAGAGACGACAGGAGACTAGTGGGGTAGAAAAAAAATATAGCAACCAACAGGAACTGGAAATGCTTGAGGTAAAAATTTAAGAATGGCAGAAAATGACAATGGGACTCCAAAATGGTCTAAATTTATTATGAAAGTACCGTTCCCGTCTATATCCCATTCACTATTTTCTTTTTTCGATAGCTTCTGATTTAAATAAATGAACTTTAGATTTTGTATCATACTAGTACTGCTTATGGCCAATCCAACATTGGCCCAGGACACCATTGCACCGCTAAAGGAACAGGCAGTACAGTATGATACAAGTACAGAAACAACCCCGCTCCCCCTAAATGAAGAAAAAGTTGAGGAGTATAAAAACAATCCAGATTTTAATTACGCCCCTCCCGAGGAAACCGATAATTGGTGGAAACAGTTTACTAGTTGGATAGGCAATGGTATTTCAAGGTTTTTCAATTGGTTGGGCAATGTTTGGAGAAGTTTTTGGGAATGGTTGTTGCCCAACGGGCAAGGGAGCCCGTTTTGGGGGTTTGCAATCAATATCTTGCCGTACATTATCATTACCATATTGCTCGCATTTGTGGTGTGGTTGTTCTACAAACTGAATCCTGGGGCGAAATTGATGCAGAGTAAAGAAAAACCCGATGTGTTCTTTACCGAAGAGGAAGAGATCATAAAAACCCGCGATATCCAAAAATTGATAGATAAGGCCTTGGCGAACAACAACTACCGTCTTGCCGTACGCTACTATTATCTTTTAATACTGAAACGCCTCACCGATGCCGAACTCATTGAATACGAATTTGACAAGACCAACAGCGATTATTTTGCTGAAATAGCTTCAGAAAACCTGAACACAGGTTTCAGGAAAGCAACCAACATTTACGATTATATCTGGTATGGAAACTTTACCGTGACCGAAACTGATTTCAACAAAGCACAGACTATTTTCAACAATCTGGAAAAAAGCATCCACAAGGCCGCATGACAAAACTCCAAAAAATAGTAGTGTTTACCTTATTGGGGCTCGTATCCCTCTTGGTGTATGTAGAGGCCACCAAACCACAACCCATCAACTGGTTCCAGAGTTATAGCCGTGTGGATAAGATACCGTTCGGGACCTACGTTTTACACGATTTGCTTTCAGAAAAAGTAGCTGGGAACTTTATCGAAATTAATCGTCCTCCCTTCGAAGCTGTTAGTGATTCAGCACTACAGGGCACCTATTTTTTCGTGAACAATTATGTGGGTATCAATGGTGATGAAATGGACCGTTTGCTATCTTGGGTTGAAGAGGGAAACACCTTGTTTTTTGCTTCCCACGGTTTCAGCTATGAGCTAGAGGACACACTTTCCCTTGAAACCACCACAGTGTATAATATAAACGCAATTGGCTCCCAACCTTTGCTGGAACTTACAAATTCAACATTACAGTCTGAAACGCCCCATAAAATAGACAGGGATTTAAGTGTGTATGTTTTTGAAGAGATCGATACCCTCTCACACACCGTGCTAGGACAGGCCGATGTGTATAACGACACCCTGAGCCTTGAAAATCCTGCTCCCAATTTCATAAAAGCCCCTTTTGGCGAAGGAACTATTTTTCTGCACACCCAGCCCGAAGTTTTTACCAACTATTTCCTCCTGGACGATAATAACCTGAACTATACCGAAGGTGTTCTGGGATACCTCGACACCACAAATAATATTTATTGGGACAACCACTACAAATCTGGAAAGCCCATTGAAACCTCGCCGCTCTATATTTTATTGAACAATAAATACCTTAAATGGGCCTATTATTTTATGCTCATGGGTGCCTTGCTATTCGTGCTATTTGAAGGAAAACGTAAACAACGGAAGATCCCCGTCGTGGAGCCACCAGCCAACAAGACCTTTGAGTACACCCGTACCATAGCTGGAATGTATTACGACCAGAAGGACTATACCGCCATTGCCAAAAAACAGATTGCCTTATTTATGGAATACGTTCGCACCCGCTTGCGAATCCCTACCGAGCATATTAACGCACGCTTTTTTACCCAAGTGGCCGCTCGTAGTGGCAATAGCGTAGAAGATACCAAGGCATTGTTTACCTTTATGGACCACATACATAAAGCCGAAAATATACAGCCTGAAACCTTACAAAGATTATACAAACAAATTACTACCTATAAACAAAAAACAGATGGAAAATCCTGAAGAAAACCCAATACAACCTCAAGCTCAAGAAGATTTGCAGTTTAACAACCGTATCCCGCTGGAGGAGCTTAAAACTTCGGTGGAAGGGATTAAAGCACAACTTCGAAAAATTATCGTTGGGCAAGAGGACTTTGTAGAATTGCTCATCGTGGGATTGTTGGCAAACGGCCACGTGTTGATAGAGGGTGTTCCCGGGATTGCCAAGACCATCACCGCAAAGCTGTTTGCCAAAACATTGAAGACAGATTTTAGCCGGATACAGTTCACCCCAGACCTTATGCCCAGTGACGTATTGGGAACGTCCGTATTGAATATGAAACTTTCTGAATTTGAATTCAAGAAAGGCCCCATCTTCAGTAACATTATCCTGATAGACGAAATTAACCGGGCGCCCGCAAAAACACAGGCCGCACTCTTTGAGGTGATGGAAGAACGACAAATAACCATGGACGGCACCAAGTACGAGATGGATTACCCTTTTATGGTGCTGGCAACCCAAAACCCAGTGGAACAGGAAGGCACCTATGCCCTTCCCGAAGCGCAGTTGGACCGTTTTCTTTTTAAGATCAAGGTGGGGTATCCAAAACTGGAAGAAGAGGTGACCATCCTCAAGACCCATCATGACCGTAAGTTGGCCATCCCACAAGATGCTATTGAGGGAGTACTCACTGCTGAAAATCTACAAAAATTCCGTGGGCAGGTACAGGAAATATTGATAGAGGATAAAATATTCAACTACATCGCACAGATTGTAGACAAGACAAGGAACCATCCGCATTTATACTTGGGAGGCTCGCCAAGGGCTTCACTGGCCATAATGAATACCTCAAAAGCTTTTGCCGCCATCAATGGGCGTGACTTTGTAACCCCGGACGATGTAAAGCGAAGCCTCGCCCCCGTCCTTAGGCACCGTATCATCCTATCCCCAGAACGTGAAATGGAGGGAATGACCCCAGAAACGGTAATCGATATGATTGCACAGAGTATTGAAATCCCGAGGTAGATGATCAACTTCTTTAAATCGCTATACCTTACGCCACGTTTTTTCTACGTGCTCGCTGTGCTTTCGGTATTGTTTATTATTTCCAATTGGTGGTTGGAGCTGTATGGCATCACTTGGGTACTGGTGTCGGGAATTGTAATTTTTATGCTGCTGGAAATTTCAATGTTGTACAGTGGCAAAGGGATAAAGGGCAATCGTGTACTTCCTGAAAAATTCAGCAATAGTGATGAGAATGAAATAATTGTTCAATTGAACAACAATTACCCCTTTACAGTAACAGTGGGCATTGTGGATGAGCTCCCTATACAGTTTCAGAAAAGAGATTTCTTCCAGCGCATAAAAATCCCTGGAAAGCAACGTCAAGCCTACCCTTACTTGGTGCGTCCTGTGGAGCGAGGTGAATATGTCTTCGGAAACCTGAACCTGTATGCAACATCGGTTATCGGGCTGGTACGCAGGCGATATACCTTCAACAAGGAGCAAATGGTAAAGGTATATCCCTCTTTCATACAGATGAAGAAATACGATTTCCTCGCCATTGACAACCGCTTGTCGCATATCGGGTTGAAAAAAATACGACGCATAGGCCATACCATGGAGTTTGAGCAAATAAAGGAATATGTGGTTGGGGACGATGTGCGCACCGTGAACTGGAAAGCCACGGCAAAGAATGCACGGCTTATGGTGAACCAGTTTCAAGATGAAAAAATGCAGCCTGTGTACAGCATTATAGACACCAGCCGTGTCATGAAGATGCCTTTTAACGAACTGAAATTGATCGATTATGCCATTAACAGTGCGTTGGCTTTCAGCAATATTGCGTTGAAGAAAAACGACAAGGTGGGCTTGGTAGATTTTAGTCATAAAATCGGTAGTTTCTTGCCCGCACAGGCCAAGAAAACCTATCTCAACAACATCTTGGAAACGTTATATAATATAGATTCCAAGTACTTGGATTCAGATTATGGGGCATTGCAAGCATTGGTGCGCAGACGCATTACCCACCGTAGTTTATTGCTGCTCTACACCAACTTTGAGCATATCTCATCCCTACACAGGCAACTCCCTTATTTGCAAGCTATAGCCAAGAAACACGTATTGGTAGTCATCTTTTTTGAAAATACCGAGCTTCGTAAACTCAGCGAGACCGAAGGCACCCATATCCCCGACATTTTTGACAAGATTATTGCACAACAGTTCCAGTTCGATAAAAAAGTAATGGTACGTGAACTACAGCAGCGCGGCATACAAACGGTATTGACCGCACCCGAGGATCTTACAGTGAATACCATAAACAAATATCTGGAAATTAAGGCGAAAGGGTTATTGTGACAAAGACTGAAACTTAAGATATTACATTTCAGTATTAAATTTCTACAGTTGGGTAGGATTCAATTTTCCCTGCTACGGTTTCTTCGCACTTTTGAAGTGTTCAAAACAAATAAACACTTTAAAACAGAAATTATGAAGACTATCATCACAACAATCGTTCTAGCCCTTACACTAACATTTATGAATGCCCAGGACACAGTTAAAACCGAAGGCACCACAATTACCCTAACAGTTCCTGTTAAGACAGAAAAAGGTGAAATCCTGGCCGGTCTCTACAACGAAGCCACCTTTATGAAAGCCGCTCCTTTACAAAGTGCCAGCAGTAGTATTAAAAACGGGAAAGCCACATTAACCTTCAAGAACGTAATGCCAGGGGAATATGGCATCTCACTTTTTCACGACACCAACGGCAACCATCAAATGGATTTTGAGCCCAGCGGTATGCCCAAGGAAAACTACGGAGTTTCCAACAATGTAATGAGCTTTGGTCCACCGCAATGGAGCGATGCTAAATTCACCGTAGGAGAAGAAGCTGTTGAAATGGAGATTATTATGTAACCAGTGTATAAAGTTTAAAACAAAAAAAATAAAATCTGCAATAACTCCAAAAGAAGTACTTAGAGGTCTGTTGAGCGCAGTCGAGAAGTTAACCAATTTAATAATTTTAAAGATTTCGACTGCGCCCAACCAGACATTTGCCTGCAGTAAACCAGAACAATGAACTTTGGTTTACCACCCTTCTAATAACCAAAAACTTACAGGTTAAGAGTAATTATAAATTTTATCGATAGTATTTGGTATCTTTGTGTTCGTACCCCGTACACATAAAATCGTACTTCAAAATGACTATCACTCAATTAAAATATGTCCTCGCCGTAGCAGAGCACCAAAACTTTACCAAGGCAGCCGAAAACACCTTTGTGACCCAGCCAACATTAAGTATGCAGATTCAAAAGTTAGAGGACGAGCTTGACATCTTGATTTTTGACCGAAGCAAAAAGCCCATTGAACTTACCGATATAGGTAAGAAAATTGTGAGCCAAGCACGAAACATCGTGAACGAGGCCGACAGGATGCAAGACGTGGTAGACCAGCAAAAAGGGTTTATTGGGGGTGAGTTTAAGCTGGGCATTATCCCCACAATTATGCCCACGCTATTACCTATGTTCCTTAGAACGTTCACGAAACGTTATCCAAAGGTACAGCTGAAAATAGAAGAGCTCACTACAGATGAGATTATCTCAAAGATTTCTGAAAACCATCTGGACGCCGCCATTGCCGCGACCCCCTTGTACCAAGAAAAAATAAGGGAACGTGCACTATATTACGAACCTTTTGTTGGCTACATCCCAAAAAGCCACCGACTAGCTGAAAAAAAAGAAATTGAAACTGCCGATCTTGATATAGAAGATATCTTGCTACTGGAAGACGGGCACTGTTTCAGGGATGGAGTTGTAAATTTGTGCAAAAGCCCAAAATTACATGCAGACCAATCTTTTCAATTAGAAAGCGGAAGTTTTGAAACCCTTATTAAACTGAGCAACGAAGGCTTGGGAATGACACTGCTCCCCTACTTACACACTCTAGAAATTTCAGAAAAACAAAAAGATAACTTACGGTACTTTGCCAAGCCGCACCCATCTAGGGAAGTAAGCCTAATCTATAGCACGAGCGAATTAAAACTTCAAATAATAAATGCACTATACGATACAATTTCAGGGGTGGTTCGTGGTGCCATTGCGTTTCAGGATGTGGAAATTATTAGCCCAACAAAGAAAAATAGGAAATAAAAAAAGCCCCCATGTGGAGGCCTCTTTGTTAGGGATTTAAATATATTAAACATTGATTTAATTGCGGGTTCTGTTTTATAAGAGCATCTACCCAGACCCTTAATTCCTCAATTTCGTAAGGAAGTAGTCTTTCCATTGCTTTTTTCAACTCTTTACAGAACAAGTTAACATCAAAACTTACTTTTTTTAATACAGCTTTAGTGTAATCAAACATTGCTCTTGCCATAGTAAACTCGGTATTAATTAGGTTACGTAGTTTTTTTCTATATGCGTGAGGTTTAGGATTAAATATGAATGTAAGATACTAAAAAACTTTCAAAAAAAAATGATTGTTGATAAGTATACTATGTTAAAACCGGTTATCACCATCCAGCAGATCTCCCAATCCCCCCAGGATGCTTCCCTCACCTTTATTCTTGCCTCCTCCTCTTGGTGCTGCAGCCCAAACACGTTTTGCCAAACGGCTAAAGGGTAAAGATTGTACAAAAACGGTCCCTGGCCCTGTGAGAGTTGCAAAAAACAATCCCTCTCCTCCAAACAAGGTATTTTTTATGCCTCCTACAAATTCGATATCGTAATGTATGGTGTGGTCAAAACCAATGATACAGCCTGTGTCAATCTTCAGTTTTTCGCCAGGAGCCAATTCCCTGGTTGCCGTGGTTCCACCAGCGTGCACAAATGCCATTCCATCCCCCTCCAGCTTCTGCATTATAAACCCTTCGCCTCCAAAGAGTCCGCGCCCCAATTTCCGTGAGAATTCAATCCCTATGCTCACGCCTTTTGCGGCACACAGAAAAGCATCTTTCTGGCAAATAAACTTATTGCCAAATCTGGTTAAATCTATTGGGATGATCTTGCCGGGATATGGAGACGCAAAATTCACCTGCCGTTTGCCCACGCCTATGTTATAAAAAGCCGTCATGAACAAGCTCTCGCCCGTGAGCAAGCGCTTGCCTGCTCCAAACACCTTGCCCATAAAGCCTTTATCCTTAGCAGATCCATCGCCAAAAATGGTTTCCATCTTTATCCCATCGTCCATCATCATAAAGCTGCCTGCTTCGGCTATAACGCCCTCATTGGGGTCCAGTTCTATTTCTACAAATTGCATTTCCTCGCCTAGGATACGGTAGTCTATTTCGTGCGCGTTCATTTTTTAAAATGTTTAGGTGTTTATGTGTTGGGATGTTTAGCAGAATGTTACAGGATGTTGCTGAAAAAATTAACAAACTCTTTATGACGCATAAATTTGCAGAGAAGCGCGGAAATTTACGGAAGTTGTGTAACTGGTATTATAATAGGGATTCTAATCGATACCTCAAGCGCTCAACCCTAAACCCCTACACTCTTTTTCTTAACCGTCCACTCAAACTCAAATACCGAAACTACATCTCCAGCCTGGTCCACCCCTTCGGCTTTCATCCAGCAGGTTTGGCCTTCACCATTGGCAACGGTTGCAGTTATTGCTTCTTGAATAGCCATTCCATCGTTACAGGTAAAAGTGATTCTTCCTTTGGCTTTTTTGGTAAAGGTAGCTTTGTTGTTTGCCACAAGCATAGAAACTTTGGCACTACTCTCCCGTATCTGTGCCATCACCAAGGCTCCCGTACTCAACTCTGCAGCCATTCCCTGTACGGCCCAGAACATAGACTTAAAAGGGTTTTGATTGATCCACCGTAATTTCACCGATGTCACGCAGCGGTCTTCTGAAATTTCCCTGACCCGGACCCCCGTTAGAAAAGCCGAGGGAAGTTTCAACATGGTAAAGGTGTTTATTTTTTTGGGTGTGAGCATAATGGTAGGGTATAAATTTGTGTAATGTGCTGTAAAAATAGAAAAACGAAACATGAAAATTGTTCATTTTCAGAAATACATTTCAGTAATCAAAAAACGGGACAAAGTCACTAACGTTAGGAAAATCGGGAACAACCCAACAACCTTATCAAAATACGATATTGTTAATACTTTGTTAAAATTTAGTACTATGCGTAACATAATACCAAGCAATAGACATATATTTGTATAAGAAATTAATGGTCTATGGAAACTAACCTTTCAAATAACGATAAAAATGTAGCTGCGGCAACACACCTCTCTACGTTTTCAAAATATCTTTTTCCGTTGGGGAACTTTATCCTTCCCTTGCTGTTATGGACTACCAACAAGGAGAAACCTTTTATAAACGAACACGGTAGGCAGGCGCTTAATTTTCAGTTGAGTATTTTGGTTTATACAATTTTAATAGGAGTGGCCTGCTTACCTTTCTTTATCATTTTGGCGACCGATTTTATTTCCCTCGTTGAAACCTTGGAAAATCAATACCACGAAGTTTCGGTACAAAACGTGAAAAACGTGTCGGGCTATGTAGTATTGATTCTAATCGTTGCAATTGCTCTACTAGGGCTCTTCGTGTTTGAATTGTACGCCGTGATCACCGCTACCATAAAAGCATCCAGGGGCGAACGGTATAGATATCCCTTGACCATCCCATTCATAAAAAAACAACAACCATTAAAACCTCAGGAACATGAACACGCTAATTAGCATTGTTATGGCCATTGTCCTAAACATATTGGGTGTAGAAGTCCAAGAAAGGCAACTAGCCAGCAAAACACAAACAGAAATAACAACGCAGCAACACAAACACTGCGACTCTATTTCTGCAACAATGAAAGATACAATTACTGCATCATCAATCAAAACCGAACATAAATGTAAATTAAGCAAATGAAGATCGAAAACACAAAGGCGCAAATGCGCAAAGGGGTCTTGGAGTATTGCATCCTGTCTATTTTAAAGGACGGGGAGGCATACACCGGTGATATATTGGACACCCTCAAAGACGCAAAAATGCTTGTGGTTGAAGGTACTATCTATCCGTTATTAACGCGATTGAAGAATGCCGGACTCCTGGCCTACCGCTGGGAAGAATCTACCAGTGGGCCACCACGCAAGTATTATGAACTCACAGAAACAGGAAACCTGTTCTTAAACGAATTAACTACCACCTGGAGCGAACTGCAACAGGCCGTAAACAAAGTAACTAGCACAACCTCTAAGAAATGAAAAAGACAGTAAACATAAATTTGGCAGGCACGTTCTTTCATATAGACGAGGATGCCTTTGGCAAACTTTCGCGCTACCTGGAAGCCATAAAAAACTCGTTGAGCGATCCACAGGGCAAGGACGAGATTATACGCGACATTGAAGCGAGAATTTCAGAATTGTTCTCCGAAAAAATTGAATCGAGCTCCCAAGTAATCAGCCTAAAGGAATTGGACGAGGTAATCGCCGTAATGGGACAGCCCGAGGATTATCGAGTGGACGAGGAAATGTTCGACGACACCCCTCCCCCACATTCCAGTACCCGCAGGGACCGCAGCTATGGTTCCCACAAGCAACTGTTCAGGGATGTGGACAATAAATTTATATCTGGGGTTTCTTCAGGATTGGCACACTATCTCAAGATAGATGCTATCTGGGTACGCCTATTGTGGATATTGCTCACCCTGCTCACCAGCGGAACCTTTATTATAGTGTATATCCTATTCTGGATACTGGTGCCGCCAGCATTGACAACTTCAGAAAAACTGAAAATGAGCGGTGAGGCCGTTACAATCTCCAATATCGAAAAAAAGTTCAAGGAAGGATATGAAACAGTTGCAGATAGGGTAAAAAATGCAGACTATGACAAATTCGGGCAAAAAGTAGGCAACGGTGCAGTCACTTTTGTTGAAACGCTTGGTAATATCCTTCTTACTATCCTAAAGATATTTGTCAAATTATTCGGAATATTCTTAATTCTAATTGGCCTTACCGTGCTGGTAAGCTTGATTATAAGCCTCTTCACGCTGGGCACCATAGACCTTTGGGGAACAGGAGAAGTGCTGGACTACATAAATCTGGTAGACACGACCAACAGCCCTATCTGGCTGGTGTCGCTACTGGCTTTCTTTGCAGTGGGCATCCCATTTTTCGTGATCTTTATCTTAGGACTGAAACTTTTGGTGAGCAACCTAAAATCCATTGGAACCAAGGCAAAGATCATCCTATTGGTACTTTGGGTGGCCTCTTTGATAGGGCTGGGCATCATGGGTATTCGCCAAGCTACCGAAAAAGCCTATAACGGCGAAGTGTTGACCGAAGAAACACTGCCCGTGCGTACCGGAGACACCGTGTATGTTGCCATGAAGGGCAATACCCAGTACGATACCCATCTCTCTCGTGGGAACGGTGTGGAGATTAAGTATGACGAAAACGATAGCCAAGTAATTTACAGCAACGATATACGGTTAATCGTGAAATCTACAACCGATAGCGTTGCAAAAATCGTGATAGACAAGAACGCCGAGGGCAACAGCTTCCTGAACGCTAAAAAACGTGCCGAAGCTATTGAATATGAGTATAGTTTCGAAAACGGCACCCTATTCCTCGATGGCTATTTCTTGACTGCGATAGAAAACAAATACCGCGACCAGGAGATTGATATTACGCTATTTTTGCCCGAAGGAAGTATCCTTGTGGCCGAAGAAAATACCTATTCTTTCCACAGGAATGATTCGCGCTATGGTGATATTCTCCACAACGGAACAGAAGGACAACATCTTTTGATTCTTAAGAATAAAGCAGAGTGTCTTGATTGCCCTGAAGATGATTCAGTTGAGGAAAATATTGAAACCCTAACTTCTGAAAACGAAAACTGGAGGCAGGAAGTATCTGAAGATTTTGGGGAGGAAACTGAAACCAATATATTCATAAAAGAAGAGGATACCCTCCAAACAAAAACCACAAAAGTGAACGATTCTATATAGGACAATGACCATATACTGTTATCCTGTTATCCTGAACGAGACAGGAGGAGGAATCTCAATGAGATTACAATTCCATGAATTTCAATAGAAAAAAACAACCAATAAAACAAAAATCATGAAAACACTAAAAATTATCTTGCTCACCATAGCAACCGTAACCTTGAGTTCGTGTAACTTCGATATAGGCTTTAACCAAACCCACGGCAACGGCAATGTAACTACCGAAACCCGAAGCGTTACAGAAGATTTTACAAAAGTACGAGGTAGTTCTGGGCTGGACGTATACCTTTCCAAAGGTACTACCGCGAGCATTAAAGTTGAAGCAGACGAAAACCTGCACGAAATCATTGACACCGAAATCCAAAACGGCACACTACATGTTAAAACAGCAAACAGCCACAACATAGGTAAATCCAAAGCCAAAAAGGTTTTTGTAACCTATGTTGCATTGGACGAAGTAGCCTCCTCCAGCGGAGCCGATGTGATAGTGGATGGCACCCTTGAGGCCGAAAACCTTACCTTGGATTCCAGTAGTGGTTCCGACCTAGAAATTAACGTATTTGCAAAAACCCTCTACGTAGATTGTAGCAGTGGAGCAGATATTAAAGTCTCAGGAAGAGCATCGGAACTTACCGCGGACGCATCCAGTGGCAGTGAGATAGATGCTAAGGACCTCTTGGTGGTTAATTGCAAAGCTGAGGTTTCCAGCGGTGCCGAGATTACTGTGAACGTAAAAGATAACCTGGAAGTGGATGCATCCAGTGGTGGCGATGTAAACTACTACGGAAACCCAACAGCCGTGAAGGACAACAGTAGTAAATCCGGAAGCGTTCGGAAGATGTAAACGTATCTTTATCGGTTTCAATTTTCAAAACTCCTCATTGGAATTTTGGATCTAGACAAGAAGCTATCGGCTAACCGCCGTATCCGTCCTAGCACTTTTTGAAGGTTAGGACGGATTTAATTAAACCATCTTTTTATGAAAGCATTGCTTATCCTGCTATTTTCGGCACTAACAACAGTAGCCATATCACAGGTTGAGACTACTTCAGGGTTATTTATGCAAATGAAAAGGCTAGATAGTATCCTCTTCGAGGAAGGCTTTAACAACTGTAATTTGAAAGATCTGGAAACTGTACTAGCAGAAGATCTGGAATTCTACCACGATGTGGGTGGCACCCAGGATAAAAAAGAATTCTTGGAAGCCATGGCAAAAAATATCTGCGGAAATCGCTCTGTAAAAATAACCCGGGAATTAATTGAAGGTAGCTTGGAGGTATTCCCACTTAAAAATAACGACAGTCTATATGGGGCATTGGTAAACGGAGCCCATGAATTCTTCAGAAAGGAATCTGGTGGAGAAATTGAAAAAACTGGTTATGCTCGCTTTACTTCATACTATGAATTATTAAATAATGTATGGAAACTAAAACGGGTTTTCAGTTTTGACCACAAAGCAGCGGAATGATCAATTAAATAAAGCTATCGGCTAATTGGCCGGAATGAAAAAACCATTCAGAAGGAAAATCTCCTTTTGAACGGTTTTCATATTTTAGATACTATTTTTTAATTATATGTAGACGTTGTTACTTCCTCTACACTGCCAATTTCAGCTAGATATCGCTCTGCATCCAAGGCTGCCATACATCCCGTTCCTGCTGCCGTCACAGCCTGGCGGTATTCCTTGTCCTGTACATCGCCACTGGCAAATACGCCCGGCTTGTTGGTCTTAGTAGACTTTCCTTCGGTTTTGATGTAGCCCGTATCGTCCATGGTAATCTGGTCTTTAAAGATATCGGTATTGGGTTTGTGGCCTATGGCGATAAACAATCCTGTGATATCTATCGTTTCTTTTTCGCCAGTTTGGTTGTTTTTCATACGCAGTCCCTCAACCACCATATCGCCCAACACTTCGTCAACTTCGGTATTGTAGCGCAGGTCTATATTTTTGGTTGATGTAACACGGTGTTGCATTGCTTTGGAAGCACGCATTTCATCTCTACGGACTAGCATAGTAACCTTTTTACAAATATTGGCAAGGTAGGTAGCTTCTTCGGCAGCGGTATCACCACCACCAACTATAGCTACATCTTGTCCTTTGTAGAAAAACCCATCACAAACCGCGCAAGCAGAAACTCCACCGCCACGTAACCTCTGCTCACTTGGCAACCCAAGATATTTTGCAGTAGCTCCAGTTGAAATAATAACTGTTTCGGCTTCTAGTTGTGTTGAGTTATCCACAGTAATTTTATGAATTCCGCCCACTTCATCACTGAATTCTACAGCTGTTACCATCCCTATACGTACTTCGGTACCAAAACGTTCGGCCTGTTGTTGCAGTTGTACCATCATCGTGGGACCGTCTATCCCTTCTGGGTAGCCAGGGAAATTATCTACTTCGGTAGTAGTGGTTAATTGTCCACCAGGCTCCATCCCAGTGTACATAACAGGTTTAAGGTCTGCTCTGGAAGCATAGATAGCCGCCGTGTATCCCGCAGGACCAGATCCAATAATCAAACATTTTATTCTTTCAACTGTATCGCTCATGGTATTATTCTTTGTAAGATTTCAGAATGTAAAAGTACTAAGATTAGCGAAAAACAAACCCTAAAACTTATTAAGAATTGTAATGGATTTATTAAGTTTTTTGATGGAAGCCGGTGTGTTTTGTGAAAGTTCTATCGATGGTCGTAATATATAGGGATGTAGAAAATCCCCTTACGTCGCATTTGTTGCAAACAGATACCCAATACTATGGCATACTGGTCATTTTTATTTGTTGGGTTTACAAAACCGCGTTGGGCTTGCTTACAAATTAAAATGCCCAAGGACTTTGTCCTCAGGCTTCTGTATTCGGGATGACAGGATTTATAGAATCCTCATAAACCCTTATTGAAAATGGAAAATTGACGCTCACCGCATTCCCATTTTCTATTGCCAAATGCTTACAAAAGTTGCACTTTTGATACCTCTGAAAATAGAAAATGATCCAGCAAGACTGAATCATTCTCCGTTAAGTCGGGATGACAGGATTTGAACCTGCGACCACACGGCCCCCAGCCGTGTACGCTAACCGGACTGCGCCACATCCCGAATTTTTATTGGAATGCAAAAATAACTAAAAAATGATGGGTTGCAAATCTATTTGAAACATTTTAAACCTAAAAAAAGCGTGTTTAACATGATACTCTTTAGAGTAGTTTCAGCATAAAATTGTTGGAAGAAATAGCTTTCATCTCTTCCATTCACCGATTATTGGAAACCAATTAACACTTGAAAAAAAAATGACTGTGATATCCTTTATTTTCTAAGCTGGGAAATAATATCGAGCGACGTTTTGGTAAGTTCTTCGATTTTGTTGTAGTCATAGTTACCGCTGGTATCCTTCACCATGAGTTTAGACCCCATTCCCACACAAGTTACCCCCGCATTGAACCAGCTCTCTAGATTTTCTCTGGTAGGGGAAACACCGCCAGTGGGCATAATACTGGTCCATTGGCAAGGTCCCTTTATGGCTTTTACAAATTCGGGACCATAGATACTACCCGGAAACAGTTTTACTATTTCGCAACCAAGTTCCTCTGCTCTTGCGATTTCAGATAAGGTTCCACAACCCGGGGACCAAAGTACCTTTCTTCGGTTGCATACTTTGGCAATATCTTCTCTCAAGACTGGGGTTACAATAAAATTTGCTCCCAGTTGCATATAAAGTGAAGCCGCAGCGGCATCGGTCACTGAGCCTACGCCCATCACCATTCCTGGAAGTTCGGCTATGGCGTATTTTGTTAATTCTGAAAAGGTTTCAAAAGCAAAATCACCTCTGCTGGTAAATTCCATTAAACGTGCCCCACCATCATAACAAGCCTTTAGTACTTTTTTGCATATTGTTACATCTGGATGAAAAAACAAAGGTACCAGCCCAGTATTTTCCATGACTTGAACAACTTCTATTCTTGAGTATTGTGCCATTTAAATATATTTTATCTTGAAACTTTACCAGAAGCCTTTCCGCTGATTAATTGTTGAATTTCCTCAAGGGTGATCAAATTATAGTCACCAGATATGGTATGCTTTAAACAACACGCAGCCACAGCAATATTTAAAGCTCTTTGTTTACTGCTCTGGTCGTCCAACAGTCCATAAATAAGACCTCCCATAAATGCATCCCCACTACCCACTCTATCCACAACGGGGGTTACTTCTTTGATATCGGCATTGTAAATGGCCTTACCATCGTACAGTACTCCTCCTATACGCTGGTGAGAGGCACTCACTGAATATCGTAGGGTTGTTGCGATAGTGGTGAGGTTGGGGCAAAGTTCAAAAATTTGGTCGTACAGAACAGGTAGTGAGGTTTCGTTCATGTAGTTAGGCGCTACTTTGTCCTTTCCCAGCATAAATAATGCTGTATCAATATCTCCCGAAATAAGATTACTATATGTTAAGAGTTCTGGCATTACTTCGTGTGGCTGCTTACCGTATTTCCATAATTTAGATCTATAATTTAAATCTGAAGAAATTGTAATGCCAAGTTTATGCGCAGCTTTCAATCCTTCTAGGCATACTTCTGCAGCCGCCTGCGAAATTGCGGGTGTAATACCACTCCAATGAAACCATGTAGCATCTTTTAGAACTGACTCCCAATCTATAGTATTTTTTTCTAGGGTGGCCATAGCACTGTTTGCCCTATCGTACACTACCTTACTACCACGGGTTCCTGCTCCTGTTTCAAGAAAATAGAGTCCTAGCCTATCACCACCATAGATTACATTCTTGGATTCAACATTAAACTTTCGCATTTCCTTTAATGCACACGCACCAATATCGTTGTCTGGTAATCTGGTCACAAATTCGACTGGAATACCATAATTTGCCAAGGATACTGCTACATTAAATTCTCCACCACCATAAGAAGCGGCAAATGTTTTTGCTTGAGAAAACCTTAAATGACGCTCTGTGGAGAGCCTTAACATAATTTCACCAAAAGTGACAACTTTACCCATTATCTATATTTTAATACCAAATATCACCATTTTAAAGTACATTTTTGTTGTTGAAGCTATTTTCAAAATTCTATATGCACAAAACTGGAAGAATATATTTTTTTGCTAGATTCCCAATCCTTGGCCTCCACCAATCTGTACGGTCTCTGCTGTAATAAAAGATGCATCCTTGCTTACTAAAAAGGAAACGACTGAAGCTACCTCCTCTGGTTGCCCTAACCTACCCAGCATGATATTATTTTTCCAAGATGCAAACACTTCTGGCTTAGTAGATTTTATTTGCGCATGGAAAGGGGTGTCTATAGTACCCGGAGATACTGCATTTACCCTTATACCGTATTCAGCAAGGTCTTTTGCCATTGCTCTTGTGATAGTATGTACACCTGCCTTGGAAGTTCCATAGATTCCAGCTCCAGGTCCACCAGCGTTCCATCCTGCATTTGAGGTATAGTTTATAATTGTGGGGTGCGCTCCTTTTTTTAGGTATGGAATGGCGGCTCTTGAAGCAAAAAATACCGAATCCAAGTTCAACGCCATTACATTTCTGTAAAACTCTGTGGTCATGTCTTCAAATCTTGACCTACCGCCAAGTCCTCCAGCGTTGTTTATCAATGCATCGATGCGGCCATATTTTTTGCCTATTTTTTGTATATTTGAGGTTACTTGATCTTCTTTGGTTACGTCAAAGCCAACATATTCTGCATCAATGCCATCTTCTTTAAGCTCTGCAAGACGTTTTTCACCAGCTTCATCGTCTATACCGTTTAAAACAACGGTATAACCATCTTTACCCAATCGTTTTGCTACTTCAAAGCCAATTCCGCCTGTGGCGCCTGTTACTATTGCTACTTTTTTAGTTGTATTGCTCATATTCTTTTCTTTTTTTTATTTTAAATTTTATTATTCAATATCTATTGGTTCTATTTTCTTGATGAGGAGTACTATGGATAGTACCGCCAGCGGTGCCAATACTGCAAGTATTATAAATGCTGGGGTGTACGATTCGGTTGTTATGATAGGGATGAGCCAGTTCATTATAATCACAGATACTGCGCCAATACTTCCACACAATCCTGCGAGTGTCCCTACTGATTTCCCACTCAATAAATCGCTAGGGATGGTTTGTATATTACTTATTGAAAACTGAAATCCGAACAGTACAAGGAACACAAAGCAAACAAATTTTATGGGCGTATTTGCAAACAAGATAGCTCCTATGATTGAAATTAATATTATGATGGCTCCTATGGTTATGGTTTTCTTTCGGCTAAGATCTACTGTTTTGGATTTTATGAGCTTTTGTGCATACCATCCGCCTGCCAGACTACCAATCATTGCTCCAACATATGGGAACCAAGCGTAGTAGCCTATTTCCTTTACATTGAAATTATATTCTTTAAAAAGATAGATGGGCATCCAGAAAACAAATAGCCACCATATAGGCTCAATAAAAAAGCGAGAGATAATAACGCCCCAAGATTCTTTATAGGACAAAATTTTCCAAACACTCAATGAAGGTCCGGGATCTATGGTTTGTCTACTTTCGTGCCTTCCCTTTACAATGTGTCTTCGTTCCATCTCAGTAATCCAAGGGTGTGCTGCCGGGCTTGTCTTGTTCATAATCAACCACGGAATGATCCACAGAAAACCAAGGACACCAATTATTACAAAGGTTAATTTCCAGCCATACGATTCAAAAAGTTCTGCGATTGTTGGTGCCGCAACAATAGACCCTATACCAGCTCCGGCGTTAAATATTCCTTGTGCCAGGGCACGTTCCTGTACGGGGAACCATTCGGCATTATTTTTAACCGCTCCAGGCCAGTTTCCAGCTTCTCCTACCCCTAGCATTCCTCTAAAAATACCGAGAGATGCAGCACCCTTGGCAAAAAAGTGCAATGCCGATGCAAGTGACCAGAGTGCTATTGACAATACAAAACCAATCTTGGTTCCTACCTTATCGTACACTTTGCCGGAGATAAACTTACCTGCGGCGTATGTCACGGTAAAGATGTTTATGACCCATGCATAGTCTTTCTCTGTCAACCCTAAATCTACACTCATCTTAGGCCACATTATGCCTAGAGCAGATCTATCGATATAGTTTATAATTGTTGCAAGACATACAAGCCCAATTATCCACCATCTAAGTCCTTTTATTTTCATGTTTTTTGAATTAAACCACGAGCCTTTTACATTACAGTTTGGCACATAGTTATTATTTCAATCTACCGCTGTAGCTTGATTAAAGTGTAAATAATATGATCTTACTTATTTTATTTATTGCAGAGAAAAAACCTACAATATGAACGCATGTTCCTGATTTTATTAGAGTTGAAAAACACAAGATAAATGGTATTTCTTATCCTTTTATATTATAACAGTACTGGTAGAGTACTTTAAAGTGTTCTTTCATACGTTGTTTTGCTAATTTAGGATCTCCTTTTTTTATGGCTTCATAAACTAATTGATGTTCTTCGATTGCCTGATATGATAATGATTCATCGCATACGTGGTATTTGGCAAAATTTGTAATTATTTCTGGGGTAATGATCAACATAAATGTATTCATTACACTGTTGCCACTGGCCTTCGCAATTGCTAAATGAAAAAGTAAATCCTCCTGTACTGCATTTTCACCATTTTTGACCTTAAGAGTATAGGCATCCAAGGCTTTCTTCATCTCCTCAAGGTTTTCCTCTGTTCTTCTTAGGGCCGCTAATCGTACTGTTTTGAGCTCTAAGAGAATTCGTGTCTCTACCAACGATTTAAAATCTGGATCTTCCAATCTTAGGATGTCGTCTATCATCCCATTCATAGCTACGGCACCAATATCTGCTATAAAGGTCCCACTTTGGGGAATGGACTTGAGTATTCCGTAGAATTCCAATTTCTGGATGGTGTCGCGTATGGTACTTCTGGTCACTTCAAATTTTTCAGATAGCATCCTCTCTGAAGGAAGTTTGTCCCCTGGCTCCAAATTCTTATAATTAATCAAATCTTTGAACTTAGCTATTACCTGCTTTTGCAGGGAGTGCTTTTCAGTTTGATTTATAACTTCTACTTTCATATCGTCCTGTTTTAAAAAAATTGGTTAACCAACTATATTCTTTAAAAATATATAAAATTTTATGGTTTCAGGTTAAACAAATTTTAAATCGACTTTTCACTAACTCATTTTCAGAAAAGCTTTACTGGCCTAATGAAGACCAGTAAAACTTAATACAATTTAATTTA
This sequence comes from Marinirhabdus gelatinilytica, assembly GCF_003353425.1. Classification (GTDB taxonomy): domain Bacteria; phylum Bacteroidota; class Bacteroidia; order Flavobacteriales; family Flavobacteriaceae; genus Marinirhabdus; species Marinirhabdus gelatinilytica. Next base: position 262,046 of record NZ_QRAO01000002.1, on the reverse strand, counting down.
GGCTAATCAAATACATATTACTGTAATGTCTATTCTTTCTGGGCGGGAGGTTTATCTATAATTGCACCATGATTAATATCCGGGGTTCTGTGTAATCTCGCCGTCACTTGCAAGTATCTCAGAAATTGGGATTGGAAATAGGTAGTAATTTGGGTTAACAGGTTCTCCTATTTCAGCATCTACAGTTCCCGTTCTTACCAAATCAAACCATCTTTGTCCTTCAAAGGCAAGTTCCAGTCTTCTTTCGTCCTGAATTGCTTGTCTTACCAAGGCTTGAGTGTTTATTTCATTATGGTCCAGCACCGTTAAATTGGCTCTGGTTCGCAATGGGTCCAAAAGGTCAAGTACATCTTCGGCAGCTGCTCCGTTCTCATTCAGGGCTTCTGCGTACAATAGAATCACATCTGCCAATCTCATCTCTATCCAATCGTGGTCTGGGCCTCCTGTCTGGGGATATTTTGGAGATTTTAATTCTTCCTCGTTTATATTAACTACTCTTCTAAAATCTCCTCCTACAAGAGTATCATTGGCAACTGCATCAAAAGCAGCGATCAAATCTGTATCCAAGGGCTCCAGTGCCTTTGTATCCAGACCGAAGAACCATTCCCAAAATTCTGAGAAGCCATACTCATCTACTACCGATCCTGATCTTTGTGTAGCAAAAATGATTTCAGAATTCAAATCGTTAGCCTCGCCAAAGATATCGGCGTAGTTCTCTTGAAGGCTAACACCAGCACTCGAGGCTCCATTTACAACTGAAGCAAGAAATGGCTCTGCACTACCAAAGTTACCCATGTGCATATAAACTTTACCTAAAAGTGCTTGGGCCGCTATTTCGGTTGCTCTTCCCTCATTCAGCCCAGAATTATCCAAGGTTGTCAATGCATCTTGTAAATCTGGGATAATAACGTCGTTGTATACGTCCAGGGCCGGTTGTCTGGTAAGGTCGTACGTTGCAATATCACTTATATCTACAGTGGTTAAAATTATCGTCACATCTCCAAACACTTGAACCAACTTAAAATAAGACAAGGCTCTCAAAAATTTGGCCTGCCCTACTAGATTAGGGTCCGAAGAGTTTTCAATTACGTTATTAGAACTCAAGATAGATCTATACAATGCAGTGTAAAAAGGACCGAAAAATTGGTCTTCCATAATGGTTAAGTCACCATTAAACCTATCGAATGCAGGGTATGGTTCTTCGTCCATTAGCGCATTGTCTGCTCTAAAGTCTCCCATTACCGCCATAGGTGTTACAGCACCAAGCTGATAGTAATACGCTGCATTTAATACTCCGGTAAAATCTTCTAAAGAATCTGAAGTGGCAATATTTTCTGGAACTTGGTCCAAATCGCTTTCACAGGCTGCTAAGAACAACACTGATACTAATACTAATTTATATATCGTTTTCATATTTCTTTTATTTAAAAATTAACATTTAACCCAAACGTAAAGCTTCTTACTATTGGACTGGCACCTACCTGCACTCCGTATGTTGTAGGCCCTAAATAACCAGTGTTGGTCGTTTCCACACCTTCTGGGTTATCTGAAGTATAATCATCTCCGAAGATGTAGAATAAGTTGGTCGCAGCCAGATATACCCTAGCCGAATTGATACCAACTCTTGTAATAAACTCCGGCTTAATCGTATAACCCAAGGTAAGGTTTCTCATCGCTAAATAGGATGCGTCTTGTATTTGTGCGTCTGTTTGGTTTCTTGACTGTGTATAGTGCAATCCGTTATGATCGGCAATACCATCATTATCTGCATCAAAGCTGTCGCGCAGTCTTCCACCAAATTCTGAATTATAGTACAATGGATCCACATTAAAAACCTCACCACCTTCAGCTCCTTGCAATTGGAAGGAAAGGTCGAAATCCTTATAACGGAAATTGCTGTTTACACCATAGTAGAAATCTGGAGTGTTCTGGCCTATTTTCACCAAGTCTCCACCTTCTTCAACGGTTTTTGTATTATCAATAACTCCATCACCGTTTTGATCTACTACGTAATATTCTGAACTATTGATGCCTATGGCTCGTGTAGGATCTTCTATGTACTCATCTTCAACAATCCCAATGGTCTCCAATCCCCACATTTCACCAATTTCACCACCTACATAATTTCTGAACACGGGTCCTCTTCCGCTCTGCCCATAAATTGTCTGGGGTAATTCGTCCAGCCCCCCTAGGTCTGTAATTTCTGTTTCAACGGTGGAAAAGTTTCCGCCAAAATCCCAGCTGAAATTTTCGTTTCTCACTATGGCTGAAGAAAGCTCAAGTTCAATACCAGTACTTCTTACATCGCCAGAATTGAGACGTATGGAAGGCGTACCGAACACCTCGGATACACTTTGGTTTATTAATATATCTTCAATATCCGATGTATAGTAGTCTGCACTCAACCTAACACGATTGTTTATAAAACCAAGGTCAAGTCCATAGTTAGTCTCCGTATTAGTTTGCCAGGTAAGTTCTGAGTTTTCAATATCTGAAGGTATCAAGAACCCGGTCCCCAATGCTGTAGATTGTGGGTTTAGAAGACTTAAAGAATTGTAGGCACCTAAATCTGATGTGGTTCCAAGAGAACCATAGCTAAATCTTGGTTTTAAAGTACTTATAGCATCAAAATTATAGAAGGCTTCGTTGTGCACATTCCATCCAATTGAGAACGCTGGGAATGTTTCGTACTTGTTGTTTGCTCCAAAACGAGAATCTCCATCTCTTCTTACCGAAACAGATAGTAAGTAACGATTGTCAAAGGCGTAGTTTATCCTTCCAAAAATACTTTTTCTTACAATGGTCTCATCAACTTCTGTCACAGCAATGTCTTCTGGCTGCAATAAATTGTAGTTAATGATATCGCTAAATGGTACATTGGTACCGTTCAAGGCAGTTCCCCTTGTATACAGAGTCTGGAACTCAACTCCTGCTACGGCAGATATTTCGTGGTTTCCTATCTCTCCACTATAATTCAAAGTAGTCTCACTCAAGATAGAGGATCTTTTAACGTCCACTTGATCTAAAGCGGTCTGGTTGGGTCTGGCCCTAGAATCGAACTCAAGCCCTCTCCAAAAGTAGTCTTGGGTATCTCTAATATCTCCACCAAGCACGGTTTTAATATTGAGCCCTTTTACTATTTGGTATTGCAGGTATGAGCTTACATTAGCGAAAAATGTTTTTTGGTATCTATCGGTATTATCAAGTTTTGTTGCAGGACCTGCATCTCCAGACCCTCCAATTCCGTTACCACTTCTTCCGTAGTGCCAGTCTTGGGCAGTATCACCCGGCTCTAGGGTATAAATACTATTGTTGAAAGGTGCATCACCTCCTCTGTATCCATCATCAAAAGGATCGAGCCCCAAAGCTTGCGCCTGCTGATCTAATTGCTGAACGTATGCAATAGATGCCGCGGTATGGTATATAGGATGTATATTATAAGCCCTTAAAAGGTCTCTAATATCATGCCCCACTATATCTCTATCGGAAGCAAAACCATTAAAGCTTACACCTGTTTCAAATTTGTCACCTAATCTGGCATCTACATTTAAACGAGCGTTTACCCTCTCAAAAGCTTGAGTAATTACAACACCCTCAGTATTTTGGTACCCTACCGATGCAAAATAATTAGCATTTTCACTACCACCACTCATGCTAAAGTTATGGCTGGTACTGTATCCATTTCTGAAGAGATAATCCTCAACAGGTACTACATCAGGTGCGTTTCTATAGGCATTTATCTTATAGTTAACAAATGCTGGATCTAGTTCAGACACATCAAACCTTCCGCTAGCAATGCCTTGCTCCAGTTCGTTGGCCCATTCACCAGCTGTTAATTTTCTTCTGTCACTACGGTATCTGCTTGATATACTTGAGTAAGTATCATAACTAAAAGTAGGATCGCCTGTTTTTCCTTTTTTGGTCGTTACCAAAATAACACCATTTGCTCCCCTAGAACCATAAATTGCTGCCGAAGCCGCATCTTTTAGCACCTCTATACTTTGAATATCATTTGGGTTTACCGTTGCTAGTGTTCCCGAAATTGGATATCCGTCCACAACGATAAGCGGATTGCTATTACCATTAATAGAGGATGCTGCCCTAACCTGTATCTTAGGGTCTGCACCAGGTGCTCCATCTTGATTTTGAATTAAAACACCTGCAAGTTTACCTCCCAATGCTTCGTCTACACGAGTAGATTGGATAGCAGCAACTTCTTCTCCCCCAATCTTCGCAACAGCACCGGTTACTTGGCTTTTCTTTCTGGTTCCATACCCAACAACAACAACCTCATCCAGCGAACTCGCTTCCTCAGCTAAGGCAATGTTGAGCGTGGTTTGCCCCGTTATTTCTACAGATTGGGACACATACCCTATATATGAGAACTGAACAACATCGCCGTTTTGGACTTGGATTTCATAATTTCCGTCAAAATCGGTTGTTGTACCCCTCGATGTTCCCTCCAGTATCACATTGGCACCGGGGACTGGAATTTGATCTGCTGCCGAAACTACTGTTCCGGACAACGTGTAGCTTTCTTGCGCTAGCACAATTGAACTGCTAACGAGCAGCAAGAGCAAGAATAATCTCTTTTTTAAGTTCATGGTTGTTAATTTAAGTTGTTAATTGATTTTGCACTAACTTAAATACGCTTGATGCTCGGTTGTGATAATTTGTTTTGTTAATTTTGCATCTAATGTATTGGTAACTCAGTACATTCTAAATTACTTTCTGACGAAGGAGTAATTTTTTTGATAGGATGGGCGCACACCCATCCTATTTTTTTATAGTTCCTTTTGGTTCACCAAATTGGTAAACCAGTTTGGTGAACCAAATATAGCATCTTTATCTTACCACGCAAATTTATTTGTGTTAAAAATCAGTCTATTTCATAAAATGTTCACAGATAGGGAGTGTTGTTTAAGATGGTTTATCACCAAAGTACGATACTTCACCACCCGTTAGGAAGTCTTCTCTTACAGGGCTAAATGTGTCAATCAACATTCCTTCTTCTAGGCAAACTGCACTGTGCAATAAATTTGGCTCGATGTAAACCCCATCGCCTGCTTCTACAATTTGCTTCACTCCATCAATTTCAAATTCAAACTTCCCTGAGACACAATAAGTTGCTTGTGTATGAAAATGCTGATGTGGAGCGCCCAGGGCCCCTTTCTCAAACTTGACTTTAACCATCATTATTTGGTTATCATATCCTAAAAATTTTCTTGAAACTCCTCCTCCCAGTTCTTCCCACTGCATTTCTTTGGTAATAATGTATTTTTCACTGAATCTCTTCATAATCTTTTTTTTTGATTGTATGTTTTTAATTGTAGAGGTATCCCAAGCTTTTTTATTTTTTCGGCGGAACTCCCGGTCCCACTGTTGCTTCTCTGAACCAAACTTCGGCGTAACATCCATTTTCATATTGCTTGGCAATGTCGCCCCCATACGTTTCGGCACCTGCACACCAAACCCTATTTGTTCGGGGGGATTTTCCATTGGTTTGATTGTAAGCCCCTTGTTTAAAGTAGCCCAACTCACCGCTATAGGCAATGGCACGTTCGGTTCCGTCCTGGCCTATGGGCACAAAGATTTTTTCAACTTGTTTAGGTAGGTCAGAGCGTTTTGTGTATTCGGATTTTATAAGATTTTTTGTAAATGTTTTGGTTTCGTGATTGTCACTTTTAAATGTGAGATACATAATACCATTATAAACATTAATTTCGTAACTGAATTCTTCCCCCAAAGCTATTCCGTCTTTAGGTTCAGTAGGATAGTCATCTTTACTTTTTCCAATCACAGACATATCGTGCCCCCAGACTGCAGTGGAGTAATCCCATCTACCAGAATTATCATTACCCTCCGTATTGATTTCATAATTCCAGAACACAGAGCCTCTTTCCTGACCTGGGAATTTTTTATAGAATATTTTTAAAGGTTCGTTTTCGTGCCCTTCACCACTATGGATTTGCCCTACCACAACAGAATAGGAGGCAGCTACCCTTGCATCACCAGAGACAGAGACCTGCATTACCTTACATGTTCCTGTGAGCTTCCCGCCTTCTTCAGGCGTCCAGTCTCTTTTTTCACCCAACTCTGTTCTTGTATTGCTGGAGTTTGGCGAAGTAACCCCAGAATTTGGTGTTTTATATACTACCCATCTTCTTGTACCATCTATGACCGTGTAGAAAAAATCTTCATGTTGATACTCTGTAAGATCTTCAACCGTTGTACCATTACCCAATAGAATTTTAAATTTATCCATAAATGGGATCACTTCATTTGGGTATACAATCTTTTGGCTCAATCCATCATTTGCTTCAAAATAACCCGCGTTGGAATAAGCATTCTCACTAATCTCAATACTTCCAGTTTTAAACCAAACCTCGGCGTAGTTACCATCTGCATATTGTTTTTGCACATCACCACCGTGGGTTTCGGCACCTGAGCACCATACCTTATTTATTTTAGGGTCTTTTCCGTTGGTTTGGTTGTAACAACCCAGTTTGAAAAATAATCCCTCTTCAGCATACGCATTCTCACGCTCCACACCATCCTGGCCAATGGGGAAGAATAACTCTTTGGTTTGTTGCGGGATACTTGAACGCGTCGCGTATTCAGATTCGATTAAATTTTTAGTGAACGTTTTAGTTTCGTGTCCTTCACTGCTGAAGGTTAGATACATTATACCATCCTTGATTTCTACGGCATAACTAAATTCCTCACCCAAGGCAATCCCGTCTTCAGGCTCGGGCGGATAGATATCTTTACCAGTACCAACAACCGAAAAGTCGTAACCCCAAATTGGATAGGAATAATCCCAACGTTTCGAATTATCATCTCCTGCCGTATTGATCTCATAATTCCAAAAAACAGACCCCTTGGTGTGGCCAGGGAATTTTTTATAGAAAATTTTAAGGGGTTCGTTCTCATGACCGTCTGCACTGTGAATCTGTCCCACAACAACTGAATATGTTGAAGCAACATGCGCATCTCCCGTACTTGAAACGTTCATCACTTTTAGGGTGGCGTTCATTTTGGCATCGGTTGTGGGCAGCCACTTTTTAAGTTGGGCCAGTTCGGTCCTGGTGTTGTTTGAGGTACCGTGGGTATTCCCAGCATTGGGTGTTTTAAACACTACCCAATCTTCATCCCCATCCTTTGTGGTAAAAAAATAGTCTTTATCCTCATAATCCATCGCGGGCCCCACATTTTTACCATTGCCTGAAATTAAGTTCCAGTGCTCAAAAAATGGTATAACGTCGTTCGCAGATGTCCCCATTGCTAGATTTTCAGTAGCCTCTCCAGCCGATTGAGTTTTATTTTCAGCACAGCTCGAAAAAAGCAAAGCAGTGGTCACCCCTAAAAGATATAGGTTGAAGTAAGATTTATAGGTTGTAAAGAACATCATATTTTTAAAGTATCAAAATTGGTTTACCAAATTGGTTTACCAAAAGTATGTAATTTAATCTTAAAACCAAATTTTTAACAAAAATCTTTTCATATTTACTAAATATAACCTTCATGATCACCCACGGGCGGGTTAGTCTTTTAGTATATGATTGAAAAACCATCTTGTAAGTTTTTTCGTATATATTAGTAGGTCAGAGACTTGGAAGCTTCGAGTTAGCCAACGAGACCTGACAGCGTAACCCCGCAAAGCCCAAATGCCAATGGCATTTGGGTTTTCGTTTTAAACAGTAAATACGTATCTTTTCAAAAAGAAAACACACTATGAAAAGAACAGTCCTCTGCCCTATTATTTACCTGCTACTAATAGCTTGCAATGCTCCCAAGAAAAAAAATGACGTGGCACTAACGGTAGATTCCAAACGCGGATACAGTAACGAAAAAGTAGTAGACAACCTGGACAATCCTTGGGGGATGACCTGGCTTCCGGACGGCAGTATGCTCGTTACCGAAAAGGACGGGCGCCTCCTCCACTTTAAAGATGGTACAAAAACCGAAATTCAAAATGTCCCCAAAGTGTACAATCGCGGACAAGGAGGGTTGCTGGACATTACCCTTCACCCCAATTATGCTGCTAATGGCTGGATTTATTTTACGTATGCCTCAGAAGAAGGAGAAGGTAGCGGTGGAAATACAAAATTGAGCCGTGCCCAACTTAAAGGCGGGGCCCTTACCCAAATAGAAGATCTTTACAAGGCCACTCCCAATACCACACGGGGGCAACATTTTGGCTCCCGAATCGAGTTTGATAACGAAGGCTATCTCTACTTTGCCATTGGCGAAAGAGGCGCTCGGGATGTGAATCCACAGGACATTACCCGCGATGGCGGTAAAGTGTACAGGCTACATGACGATGGCAGCATTCCCAAAGACAATCCTTTTGTGGGAAAGGAAGGCTTGGATGCTATTTATACCTACGGAAATAGAAATCCGCAAGGAATGGCCATCCACCCTACTTCTGGTAAAATTTGGATACATGAGCATGGCCCAAAAGGTGGCGACGAGATAAATATTTTAGAAAAAGGTGCCAATTACGGCTGGCCCGTGGTAAGCTACGGTGTAAATTATAGCGGTACCAAGTTTACCGATAAGACCGAAATGGAAGGAATGACCCAACCCATTTACTATTGGGTACCCAGCATTGCCCCGTGCGGGATGGATTTTGTGACCAGTGACAAGTATCCAGACTGGAAAGGGCGCTTATTGGTGGGTTCGCTGAAATTTAATTATGTAGAATTGCTGAAGCTGAAAGGTGACGAAGTAATAGACCGTGAAAAAATCGCTGTAGATATTGGCCGGGTTCGCAATGTAAAAGAAGCTCCGGATGGTTATATTTACATTGCTGTTGAAGGTGACGGAATTTACAAAATGGTACCTAACTAAAATACACACAAAACAAAATATGAAAAAAGCACTTCTACTGCTCACACTACCTCTTGTACTAGCAGGCTGTAACAATTCAGAAAAAAAGAATAACATTAAAATTGGTGGTGTTAAAATTTCAGAAACTGAAAAAGAGCAAACACCCCTTGAAGCCAGTATGGAACGTGGTGGGATTATCTATACAGATTTTTGCATGCAATGCCACTTGGGCAACGGAAAAGGTGTACCGGGCAACTTTCCTCCCCTGGCCGGATCCAACTGGCTAAAAGAAAAAAGAGAAGAAAGTATCCATGCAGTAAAATATGGGCAAAAAGGAGAAATTGTAGTGAACGGCGTTACCTATAATGGTGTGATGGTTCCCATGGGATTGAGCGACCGAGAAGTAGCAGACGTTATGAACTATGTAATGAACAGCTGGGGAAATACACAGGACGAGATGATCACCGAAAACGAAGTTGCAAAAGTTGAAGAATAACTTCCCTAAACTAACATATTTTCTACCTTTGCTCCAAACAACAAAAATATGCTCATAATAGGAATAGGAGGCGGTACCGGAAGTGGCAAAACAACCGTTGTTCAGCAAATTATCGAACAACTTCCTGTAGATGAAGTGTGTGTTATTTCGCAGGACAGTTACTACAAGGACACCAGTAACTTAACCTACCAAGAGCGAGTACAGATTAATTTTGACCATCCAAATTCCATAGACTTTCCCCTGCTGGTTAAGCATCTGGAAACTTTGAAGGAAGGAGAATCCTTTGAGCAACCTGTCTATAGTTTTGTAGAGCACAATCGTACAGGAGAAACTGTAACAACGTTTCCCAGAAAAGTTATTATTGTTGAAGGCATATTAATCTTGACCCACCCCGAAATCAGGGAACTGTTCGACATAAAGATTTTTGTGCACGCAGATAGTGACGAACGGTTGATACGCAGATTAAAGCGTGATATTGCCGAACGTGGGCGCGATCTGGATGAGGTATTGCACCGCTACCAGACCACCCTAAAGCCCATGCATCAGCAATTTATAGAACCCACAAAGGAATTTGCAGATATCATCATCCCCAACAACCGTTACAATACCGTAGCTGTGGATGTGATACGGAATATCGTTCAGCAAAAAATTGGCAATGAAATTTAAAGAATTAAAACAAAAACGCTGGTTCAAGATATTGGGAAGCACCTATGTAATTATCCTGATATGCTTTGCCGTGTGGATGATTTTTTTCGATACAAATTCGTACTTTATACACAAGGAACTGGACGAGGACATCAATGCACTTGAAGAAAACAAGGAATTTTACAAGAAGGAAATTGAAAAGGACAAGAAATTCCTTGATAAGATGCAGGACAGCAACGAAATTGAAAAGTATGCCCGCGAAAAATATTACCTTAAAAAAGAAGGTGAGGATATCTATATAATTGAAAACGAAGACAGCCTGAAATAAAGTTTCAAACCCCAAAAAAAAATAATGTGAGTACCAACTTATTCAAAGATTTTGAATCCGTTTCCGCCAAACAGTGGAAACAAAAAATACAAATGGACCTAAAGGGAGCCGACTATAACGACACGTTGGTTTGGCAGAGTTTGGAGGGCATAGACGTGCGGCCCACTTACCATGCAGATGATTTTGAAAGCACTCCACCTACCATCCCCGGGCACCCCAAAAGTTGGAACATAGCCCAGCACGTGTTTATTGATGATGAAACGATTGCCAATCAGTTAGCATTGGATGCCATACATAGAGGCGCAGAGGCCATTGTGTTTACTGCTGAAGCTCCTTTTTCAATACAAAGTGTTTTTAAGGATTTTCCTTTTGGAGCGACCTCTATCTATTTTCAGTTTGATTTTTTGGACAAGGAATTTTTGTTGAAATCGATTTCCTACCTAACCGAAAAGAAAGCGACGGTCTTTTACAATGTAGATGTATTGGGCAATCTTGCCAAGACAGGAAACTGGTACCATAACCTTCAGCAAGATCACGAGATTTTGAATGCCCTTCAGCAAGCATACCCCCAAGAAAACTTGATTTCAGTAGATACTTCGGTATACCAAAACGCGGGGGCCAATAGTGTGCAGCAATTGGCGTATGCCCTTGCCCACGCCAACGAATACCTCAATCATTTCTGTCACGCCGGGGGTGATAAGAATACTTCACGCTCCATGACGTTCAAAACAGCTACAGGGTCAAACTACTTTTTTGAAATCGCCAAAATTAGGGCCTTACGCCTGTTGTACGCTACATTGGCTTCAGAATATAATGTTTCAGAAACCTGCCACGTATTGGCAACACCCTCAAAACGCAACAAAACCATTTACGATTATAACGTAAATATGCTCCGTACCACTACCGAAACTATGAGTGCTGTACTGGGAGGAGCCAATACGGTTTGTAATTTGCCGTACGATGCACTGTACCACAAGAGCAACGAGTTTGGGGAGCGTATTTCAAGAAACCAGTTGCTTATCTTAAAGCACGAAAGCTATTTCGATACGGTTTGCAATCCAGCAGACGGCAGCTATTACATTGAAACGCTTACCCAACAGCTGGCCGAAAAGGCGTTGGAAATATTCAAATCTATTGAAAAAGGGGGCGGGTTGTTGGCACAACTAAAGGATGGTACGCTTCAGAAAAAGATAAAAGAGAGCGCTACAAAAGAGCAGGACTGGTTTGACCAGGGCAAATTGGTCTTGGTGGGCACCAATAAATATCCCAACGATATTGATACGATGAAAAACGATTTGGAGCTGTATCCTTTTATAAAAACCAATCCGCGTAAAACCGAAATAGAACCTATTGTCGCCAAACGCCTTTCAGAAAAAGTTGAACAAGAACGATTGGACCATGAATAAACTGAGATTAGTATCATTGTTGGTAAGTTTCTCCATTACTCTTACCGGATGTCTCGAAGTGGGCACACAACTAGCATCTTGGAACGATTTACAAGAGAATGAAGAACCCAATGGCAGGTATGAGTTTCTTGAGGATTCTGGTGTAAAAGTGTATATCCCACTGGAGTTCGAAAAGATCTCTATTTCAGAATACCAACAAATCGTAAGAGAAAAGTATCCCGAAGAGTCCCAATCCTTCGAGATTGAACGGATGAATCAATTAAAGGATGCAGATGGCGAATTGTATCTGTTTTTTGATAAAGTATCCTTGGCATCTATAACAGTGAACACGTTTCCATTTACTCCTTTAACCAAGCAAGACGCCCAATATGTCTTGGGGATAAATCGTCTAGAAATTGAAAAAAATGTAGAAAACTCTCCTATTGAGGTAGAGAGGATTTCCTCAAAATACAATGGGAGTAAAAATGATTACATATTTAAATATGTATATAAGTTTACTAATACTGAAAATGACTTTGATGTTTACACTACGGCTTACTTTATCACCAAAAATTTTCAGACTGTTTTTATCAACCTGAATGCTGGTTTTAATGCCCATTACGACCCATTTGCACTAAAGACCATTATGTGATGAAGAGAAAAGATTTACAACACCTCACTTTAAAGGGTGTGAACCACAAACGACAAACGACAAACGACGAACGCTTCACTACTGCTGAAAATATTTCAGTTAAAAAGACTTATACTCAAAGAGACACTGAAAACCTAGAGCATCTTGACTTCGTGGCAGGAATTGCACCCAATCTACGTGGCCCGTATTCTACGATGTACGTGCGTAGGCCTTGGACCATCCGTCAATATGCTGGCTTTTCAACCGCTGAGGATAGCAACGCATTTTACCGCCGCAACTTAGCCGCGGGACAAAAGGGACTCTCTGTGGCGTTCGATCTTGCTACCCACCGTGGGTACGATAGCGACCATGAGCGTGTGGTGGGCGATGTGGGAAAAGCGGGTGTGGCGATAGACAGTGTAGAGGATATGAAGATTTTGTTCGACCAGATTCCCTTGGACAAGATGAGCGTCTCTATGACTATGAACGGTGCTGTACTGCCCATCATGGCATTTTATATAGTTGCTGCCGAAGAACAGGGCGTAGCTCCCAATGCACTTGCAGGGACCATCCAGAACGATATTTTAAAGGAATTTATGGTACGGAATACCTATATCTATCCGCCAACGCCATCCATGAAAATAATCAGCGATATTTTTGAATTTACATCTCAAAATATGCCCAAATTCAATAGTATTTCCATATCAGGCTACCATATGCAAGAGGCTGGCGCCACTTGCGATATTGAGTTGGCCTACACCCTGGCCGATGGGTTGGAATATATTAAAACCGGTATCGCCGCTGGGATGGATATAGATACCTTCGCTCCTCGCCTATCGTTTTTCTGGGCCATTGGGATGAACCATTTTATGGAGATTGCCAAGATGCGGGCCGCACGAATGCTATGGGCCAAACTGGTGAAGCAGTTCAACCCTAAAAACCCTAAATCGTTGGCATTGCGCACCCACTGCCAGACCAGTGGTTGGAGTTTAACGGCACAAGATCCTTTTAACAATGTAGCCAGAACCTGTGTGGAAGCCTCGGCCGCAGCTTTTGGGGGTACACAAAGTTTACATACCAATGCCCTGGACGAAGCCATTGCGCTACCAACAGATTTTTCGGCACGCATTGCACGTAACACACAAATCTATTTACAGGAGGAAACACAGATCAACCGAACGGTTGATCCTTGGGCTGGAAGCTACTATGTTGAAAAATTAACGCACGATATTGCCGAAAAAGCTTTGCAGCTTATTGAAGAGGTTGAAGATTTAGGTGGCATGACCAAGGCTATCGAAGCCGGAATCCCCAAACTCCGTATTGAAGAAGCCGCCGCGAGAAAGCAAGCCAGGATAGATGGTGGACAGGACGTGATCGTGGGAGTGAACAAATACCAGCTAAAAAAGGAAGACCCATTGCAGATTTTGGATGTGGACAACCAAAAGGTACGCAAGGGACAAATGGAGCAATTGGAGAAAATAAAAGCCGAAAGAAATACCGAAAAAGTTTCCGAAGCCTTGAAAAAATTGACACAATGTGCCAGAACAGGTGAAGGAAATTTACTAGCTTTAGCCGTAGATGCTGCCCGAGAACGTGCCACGCTTGGTGAAATAAGCGATGCCCTGGAAGAAGTTTTTGGACGCTATAAAGCAGAAATAAAATCATTTAGCGGTGTGTATAGCAAAGAGATAAAAAAAGACCCACAGTTTGAAAAAGCGCGACAGCTCGCAGACCAATTTGCCGAGCAGGAAGGCCGTCGCCCTCGAATTATGATTGCCAAAATGGGACAGGACGGTCATGACCGCGGTGCCAAGGTAGTGGCTACGGGCTATGCCGATGTTGGTTTTGATGTAGATATTGGTCCGCTTTTCCAAACTCCCAAAGAAGCTGCCAAACAAGCAATTGAGAATGACGTACACGTCCTGGGCGTTTCCAGCCTTGCAGCGGGCCATAAAACCCTCGTACCACAAGTGATAGAAGAGATGGAAAAATTGGGACGAGAAGATATTATGGTTATTGTGGGAGGTGTCATTCCACCACAGGACTATGACTTTTTGTTCGATGCCGGAGCTGTAGCTGTATTTGGACCGGGAACCAAAATTAGTGATGCTGCTATTACTATTTTGGAGGTGTTACTGGATACTGCTAAATAATGGAAGCAAAAAACTACACCCTCACCACCCCACGCCTTGGTCTACGCAACTGGCTCCCGAGTGATGAAGTACATTTTGTGGAGATGTGCAAAGACCCAGAGGTGATGCGGTATTTCCCAGCAACACTTTCAGAAGAAGAAACACTTAGTTTAATTAAACGACTACAACTTCATTTTGAAAAGCACGGCTATACCTATTTTGCCGTAGATATTTTGGAAACCGGAGAGTTTATAGGGTTTTGTGGGCTAGCCGTACAGGCTTGGCAGAGTATATTTACCCCCTGTGTAGATATGGGTTGGCGACTCAAAAAATCAGCTTGGGGCAACGGTTACGCTACTGAAGCTGCCAACGCATGCTTGGAAGCAGCTCAAAAACAATTTGGTTTGACCGAAGTTTACGCTTTTGCACCAGATTTAAACCTCCCTTCACAACACGTCATGCAAAAAATTGGCTTGGAATATGTAGGCGATTTCCAACACCCAAAGATTGCCAATGATTCACGAATCAAAACGTGTGTGGCCTATAAGAAAACGTTTTTCAAAAATTCGTATTAATCTTCAGCGATCAGCTCGATCCCATCCTCTTTAATAATAATTTGTTTGTCTTTGTAAAGACTCCCAATGGCTTTTTTGAAGGATTTTTTGCTCAGTCCCAATTCATTTTTAATAGTGTCCGGATCGCTTTTGTCGTGTAGGGGCAAAAATCCTCCAGCGGCTTTTAACTCGTCCAGCACATAATTGGCGTTGGGTTCTATGCTGCGGTAACCTGGAGGTTGCAGTACGAGGTCTATTTTATTGTCACTCCTAATTTTTTTGATATAAGCCTTCAACCTATCTCCCGTACGGATGTCCTCAAAAATATCATCTATATAGATAAGGCCGTGGTGTTTTCCGTTTACAATGGCATTCGCTCCTTTGTCGGTTAGATGCGTTACCAAGATATCTACTTCTTCAAATTTCTCGACCTCAAGGCTGGAATTGTCCAAAAATTTATTGGTCTTACTGGATCCCACGAGCCGTTGTGTCTGTTCATCGAGATAGAGATATACTATATACCAGTTTCCAACCTTCATAGGGCGTGCCTGTTCCTTAAAAGGTACGAACAATTGCTTTTGAACGCCCCAATCCATAAAAGCGCCGTATTGGTTCACATCTGCACAATGGAGATAACCAAAATTGTTCAACGTTACGTATGGCTTCAGGGTAGTTGCAACGGGACGTTCTTCGTAGTCTAGATAGACAAAGGCCGTGATGGTGTCGCCTATTTCAAAGGTTTCAGGTTTATATTTGTGTGGCAACAGGACCTCGTCTTCTTCGGCATTGCCAAGGTATAGACCAGGGTCTGTATCTCTTAATATGGTTAATTCTTGGTATTCTCCTAATTTCAGCATAGTTTTACAAAGGTACGATTTAGCGTTTGTATATTTGCTGTACCTATATTATTAATCCCCAATCTCCTCAGTATTTAATCAATGGACAAAAAAACCATTTCCTCACATTTCCCTGAAAATTTAGAACTTCGGGATTATTTCAGTAATGAAGCCGCAGATGTGTACCTCTACGATAATTTTGCAGTTGTTGAAGTAAAGGAAGGTACCACGCTTTCGTTTAAAAACGGTTTTTCATTATTGCTGAAAGGACTTGCCATTCTTGGAACGAAACCATGGATTTATATTTCCAATAGGATACATTCCTATGCAGTGGTCCCGACTGACTATAAATACCTCAATAAAGTTCCTACACTGAAAGGGTTGGCAATAGTAAATTCTGAAAAAGCCTCTATGACCAATGCCCACCTTGAAGAAAATTTCTTTAAGAAACCATTTATAATCGTGAACAGCCTAGAAGAAGCGTACCAATGGGGAAGGAACATCCTTGAAGACCACTAACGTATGTAGTTGAAATACTCCAAAAGTACTTCATCATTTATATTTGAAGGTGTAAAGACCTCGAGCACTTTGGGTTTTCCACTATTGTTGAAGAAAGTTTTTAGTGCAGCTACCAATCCAGTTTCAGAAGTGACCGAAACATACTCCAAGCTATACATCTTGCACAAATGCTCTGCCGTGAGTTGGTGTTTGGTCTCGAAATACTGCTGAAATGCCTCACCGTTCTTATCTCCCGGAAGTATCCTGAAAATCCCCCCACCACTGTTGTTTACAATGACAATCCTGAAACTTGAAGGGATGTGCTCGTTCCACAACGCATTGCTATCGTACAGAAAACTTAGGTCTCCCGTGAGGAATACGGTTTGCTTTGTTGAAGCTACGGCGGCTCCAATAGCAGTGCTCGTACTACCATCAATGCCACTGGTACCACGGTTACAGTACACCTGGAAACTAGGGTCTAGGTCAAACAACTGTGCATACCGAACCGTTGCGCTGTTTGCTAATTGCAGCTGAATGTTGTTGGGTAACATTTCGAAAATTTGAGCAAACACCTTAAAATCTGAAAATGGAGCCTTATTTGTGTACACAGCATGTTGTCCCACTCTATGCTTTCGAACCGAGAGCCACTTTTGTTGGTAATCGCTTTCAACAGGAAGACACTCGCTATATAGTTTTTGCAAGAAGAAATCTGGGTTGGTTTTACTGTGATGTTCCAGTGCAAAAAAAGTGTCGTACGCCTTTTTGGGATCAACATGCCAGTGGGTTTGGGGCTTGAATTTTCTTAGAAAGGCCTTGATACGCTTGGATACTACCATCCCACCAAAGGTCAACAGCACATCTGGTCGTAGGGCTTCCATCTCGGTTTTGTCCAAAGATGAAATCAATTGATCAATGGCCGGGATAAAATTGGGGTGATGTAGGTTACTGGTAGTTTCGGTGAGCACAAGGACGCTCTTGTCTTCAGCCAATACCTGTATTTGTTTTTCAGAAATACTATTGGGTTGCAGCACCCCTATCAATACCATTTTTTTTGCTGAAGAATTCCACGTTTCAACAAGGTTTTTAAACTCTCCCGTAGCAATTTGTTCTTTATCCAGTTTTCGTGCTGGTACATGCTGTGGCCTTACCGAAAGATCCTCCACAGTGTGGTACAGTGGTTCAGAAAAAGGGAGGTTTATGTGCACTGGGCCGCTAAGCTCTATCGCTGTGTTTAATGCGATATTAATTTCAGTTTCATTGTATATTTGATGCTTCTCTCCTTCTTTACAATTTGCTGCATATAAAATGTGTTTTCCATATACATTTTCTTGCTGTATGGTTTGCCCATCACCTATTTCTAGTAGATGTGGCGGTCTATCTGCACTTAACACTACCAATGGGATATCGCTATAATACGCCTCTGCCACTGCCGGAAAATAGTTGAGCAACGCAGAACCCGAAGTACAAACAACTGCTACGGGCTTTTGCAACTGCTGTGCCAGCCCCAAGGCAAAGAATGCGGCGCAACGCTCGTCCACAATACTGTAGCAAGTAAATTCTGGGTGCTCGGTAAACCCAATGGTGAGGGGCGCATTCCTGGAACCAGGGGAAATAACAATGTGTGTCGCCTCCTTGGCAAGACAAAGCTGGCTAACTGTTTGTGAGAGGGGTTTACTACTAAATTTCATTACCGCAAAGGTACAACTGCTGGTCCATATCTTAAAGCAGCGGTTGTAATACTTGGATCATTGTTTGCATTTTATTGTGGGTCTCTAGCCACTCATCCTCAGCATTGGAATCTTTCGTGATTCCTCCTCCAGCAAAAAGAGTAGCATTGTTTTGGTCTATCTTTATACAACGTAGGTTTACAAATAAGTCTGTACTATTTTGTTCTGCGTTCGAAATTCCTAAAAACCCAGTGTAAAACTCACGGTCATAGTTTTCGTTTTTATAGATAAAATCCTGTGCCCGTTTGGTAGGTGTGCCACATACCGCTGGGGTTGGGTGCAATGCTTCCACTACTTTTTTGAGCCCATAACGACTTGTGTTCAGCACGCCCTTAATATCGGTGCGTAAATGTGCAAGATTTCCTGCAATATGGGATTTTGTTTTAGAGATGTTTAGCGCCGTGGTCTTATCCAACAAGCTATCTACAATGGCATCTACTACCCACTGCTGTTCGTTTTTTTCTTTATCGCCCCAAAATATTATGGAGGTATTCTCAATTTTTTGGGTGCCCGCTAATGCCATGGTAGTAAATGCATTGTCTTTTGTCTTGATGAGTACTTCGGGCGTTGCACCACACCAAAGAGCTGTTTTTGGGTGATACCAAACGTACCGAAAAGCTGATGGGTTTTGTGAGAAAAGTGAGTCGCATAGTTTTTGTAGCTGAAATCCTTGTAGCGAAATTTCTTTTTTTCTGGATACCACAACCTTTTGGATGTTGCCGGTTTGTATTTTATCTATGGCATTGTTAACTAGGGTAAGGTGTGCCTGCTTATCTTCTTTAGTTTCATCAATTGTAATGGTTTGCGGAGATATTTCTTCCTCTTTTAAATTGAGCATACAATTGTATGAATCGCTATTTTCCAAGGGTATGCGATAGTTTTCTTGTTGGAGATTGAAGGGGGAAAATATAAAACTATCTTCTAGCGACTCATTGGGGAGAGAAGTATGCACGTCTTTCTGAAAAATCCCTGTTATACTATTGCTCCCTGGAATTGAAAACAGGACAAAAGGAACGTTATTTTCAAAACAACCCAAAGCTTTCTGGGTAAGTTGAGGATACTGCATGATGGTTGGTTTTTCAGGAGTTGCATTGTTAGTTGTTAGCGAGTTTTTGTTACATAAATGTACACTTAAATAAAGAAAAGAACGATTGATAAGAAGTTAATTTATTTTTGAAGTGTTATAGTAGTAAGCTTCACCAAGGAAACTAGTTGGTCTTCCTCATTAACAATTCGTATTTGCCAAAGCTGTGTGGTTCTTCCTTTATGCAACACCTTGGCGTGTGCATATACATAGCCTTCCCGCACACTCTTTACATGATTTGCAGCAATCTCGATGCCCCGTATGGCTACTTCTTCGGCATTAAGGAAGATGAAGGCTGCAGCACTTCCGACGCTTTCTGCCAGCGCAACCGATGCCCCGCCGTGCAGTACACCATCCGGCTGGTGTACCCTTGGTGTTACGGGCATACGTGCCACAAGTGTGTTTTCGGAAACATCGGTAAATTCTATATCGAGTGTTTCCATAAGGGTATTCTTGCACATTTTTTTACAACCCTCGAGAATTTCAGCTTTGGTATGTTTCATCTATATACTTGTTTACTTTCAATTAAATACTTTTGTAAAAATACAAAACCAAAAAAGATGCAAGAAAAGCAAGTTGCCTATTCTACTTCCAACACCTATAGTACACTCAACACCTTTACGGAGAAAACAAAAAATATCTGGCTCGTTTTCCACGGGATGGGTTATTTGAGTAAGTATTTTGCAAAATATTTTATGCACCTGGATGCCCAGGAGAACTTCATTATCATTCCACAGGCGCCCTCAAAATACTATTTGGGCCCTAAGTTTAAACATGTGGGTTCCTCGTGGCTCACTAGGGAGAATACCGTGCAAGAGACTAAAAACGTACTGAGTTATATTGATGCCCTGTGGCAACATGAAAAACCACAAACACTTCCCCGCTTTATAGTAATGGGATATTCCCAGGGAGTCTCTATTGCTACCCGATGGTTGGCGGCCAGAAAGATACAATGCGACGAACTTATACTGCACAGTGGCGGCATACCCAAAGAACTGGACAAAAAAGATTTCGAGTATCTTTCAAGAAATTGCAACATTACCTACATCTACGGAAATAAAGACCAGTACATTACCGAGGCCAAAAAAACTGAAGAAACCCTGAAGGGAACAAAACTATTTGGAGAAAGGCTAACCATTGAGGTTTTTCAAGGGATTCACGAAGTGAACACCACTTTCCTGAAGCAAATAGCTGAAAACTAAATTTTTACAAAACTGCATTTCATCGATTATTTTTACGTTTAAGCAAAAAATTGATTTTTTTTGCTTAAACTTGTAGGAATAATCGTAAAAACTAACCGATGAAATCAACTTTAATAACCTCATTTTTCCTTTTTTTTACTGTTATAGCCACTGCCAATGTAAGCGAAGCAGAAAAAGAGGCCTTGCTGGATTTGTATGTAGCAACGCAGGGCGATCAATGGATACAATCTTGGGACCTTAATACACCAGTAACCAATTGGCAAGGGATTACGGTAGAAAATGACAGGGTTACAGGAATCAGTCTTCTTTTCAACAACCTTAATGGAGAGCTTCCGGCTTCTATAGGAAATTTAACCCATTTAAGGACGCTAGAGCTTTCTTTCAACAAAATTGAGGGAAATTTACCTACAACTATTGGAAACCTTAAAAACCTACAAACCTTGGCCTTAAACGGTAACGCACTAGTGGGAGAGATCCCAAGCAGTGTAGGAAACCTAACCAACCTAAAGCAGTTGCACTTGAGCAGCAACCAACTTTCCGGAAATGTACCTTCCGAAATAAACAACTTAACAGCACTGGAAGTATTTAATGTGTTCGACAATCAACTTGTGGGTGCATTACCCGTACAACTTGCCAACAACAGTAACTTAAAAGAATTGATGATTGCTGAAAACAAGTTTACCAATACTGAAATTTTCTCAATGGTATTGATGTCTAATTCTGGAACTCTAGATTTACAGAAAAGCAGTATCGTACCCTCTGCAAAAACAGTAATCGCCATAGAAACCAGCGAAGACGACAATTAATTTTTATTAAATAGTTTGATGTAACCAGGATCTGTATATACAGGTCCTTTTTTTACGTCTTTCTGTTGAAAAGATAGATAGCAAACCCTCCAGTAATAAACATTAGCAAGCTATATACAGCCGGAGCAATGGCATAGGAAGTATTTTGTAACATCACAATAGCAATAGTGATGGCCAAGGTTCCATTTTGTATCCCAGACTCAATAGAAATTGATATAGCCGAAGTTTTGGCCAACTTAAACAACCTAGCAGAAGCATATCCCAACGCCATTGTTAAAACATTCAGCAAAAAGGTAGCGACCCCGGCTTGCTTGAGATAGGTCACAAAATTAGCACGCTCCTTAATTACCAGTCCAATAATGATCAATGCCAATACAACACCGGAGGCTATACGTACTGGTTTACCCATTTTATTGGCAAACTCGGGTTTTGCGCTCCTAATAAGCATCCCTATGGCAATGGGGATTACCACGATTACAAAAATCTGCACAATGGTCTGTACTATATTAAGTTGCACCACCTCCTCTGCCCCTACAAAGTATTCAGAGGCAAACACAACGATAAACGGAATAGTCAATATGGTAATCACACTACTCAATGCGGTTAGAGAGACCGAGAGCGCCAGGTTACCCTTTGCCATAAATGAAATTAAGTTTGAAGTAGGTCCGCCGGGGCAAGCTGCCAGAATCATTACCCCCACTGCTATCTCTGGCTGCATGGGAAGAAGAGTGGCAATTAAAAAACCTATAACCGGAAGAAAGATCAATTGGTTGGTAAGTCCTATAAAGATTCCTTTTGGGTACAGAACGATGCGCTTAAAGTCCTCAACCTTAAGGCTTAGCCCCATCCCCAACATAATGATGATGAGCGCTCCTGCCAAAATATATGTAGATGCATTATCCATAGAAAAGCATTTTGAATACCAAATGTAACATATTATCCCGAAGCTGAATAATTGATTTCCTTTTGTTTATATAGCTGGCTTTAATTGCATTTCCACTATAATTTTTAAACAATATAAAATGCTATTGCCCTTAGGCAACCTACCTATTTTATTTTAAGGTTAGGTGAGCTATTCTAACAAAAAATCCCACAACTTAAACAGTTGTGGGATTTAACTTCTAAATATAGGATTGAAGATTCCTCGCTAGGCTCGGAATGACAACCGTTATTTTACTTCGTCGAAATCTATGCTTCGACTCCGCTTAGCACAGGCTACTTGACTTCTTCGAAGTCTACGTCCTCAACATCGGCTCCTTCATTATTGCCTTCTGTTGCGTTGTCTGCATCGGCAGTGGGCTCTCCTGTTGGAGCTCCCTGTTGTCCTTGAGCTTCGGCTTGTGCCTTATAGATCTCTTCGCTCGCAGTCTTCCAGATTTCGTTGATGTTATCCAACGCGGGTTGGATCTTCTCGATCTCTCTGGTTTCGTAAGCTTTCTTCAATTCTTCAAGAGCGCCTTCGATCTTGGTCTTGTTATCTTCAGATAACTTATCGCCAGATTCCTTCAGCAATTTCTCGGTCTGGAAAATCATCCCGTCTGCCTCGTTGATCTTATCGGCTGTTTCCTTTGCCTTCTTATCAGTTTCAGCATTTGCTTCGGCTTCTTGCTTCATTTTTTGGATTTCCTCTTCGGTCAATCCAGAAGATGCCTCGATACGGATATCCTGCTTCTTACCGGTTGCCTTATCCTCGGCACTTACTTTAATGATACCGTTGGCATCAATATCGAACGTTACCTCTATCTGTGGTACACCACGTTGTGCTGGTGGGATCCCGTCCAAGTGGAAACGACCTATTGTTTTGTTATCGTTCGCCATTGGGCGTTCTCCTTGCAGTACGTGAATCTCTACACTTGGCTGATTATCGGCCGCTGTGGAGAATACCTGGCTTTTCTTGGTAGGGATGGTAGTGTTGGCCTCAATAAGTTTGGTCATTACGCCACCCATAGTTTCAATACCTAAAGAAAGTGGTGTTACGTCCAGCAACAATACATCCTTAACATCTCCAGTGAGGACTCCTCCTTGGATAGCTGCTCCAATAGCCACTACCTCGTCCGGGTTCACACCTTTACTTGGTGCTTTACCAAAGAACTTCTCTACGGCTTCCTGTACGGCAGGAATACGTGTGGAACCACCCACAAGGATGATCTCATCTATATCGCTCTTGCTCAATCCAGCAGCTTTCAGTGCTTTTTCGCAAGGTGCGATGGTTCTTTTTACCAAGTCGTCTATCAATTGCTCAAATTTTGAGCGTGTCAATGTTTTTACCAAGTGCTTCGGTCCGCTAGCGGTAGCCGTAACGTAAGGTAAGTTGATTTCAGTTTGTGCAGAAGATGAAAGCTCGATTTTTGCTTTTTCGGCTGCTTCCTTCAAACGCTGTAGTGCCATAGGGTCCTTACGAAGATCCATGTCCTCTTCCTTCTGGAACTCGTCTGCCAACCAGTCGATGATCTTTTCATCTACATCGTCACCACCCAAGTGTGTGTCACCATCGGTAGCCAATACTTCAAATACACCGTCTCCCAATTCAAGGATCGATACATCGTGCGTACCACCACCAAAGTCGAATACCACTATTTTTTGGTCTGTACTTTTCTTGTCAAGACCATAAGCCAATGCTGCTGCGGTAGGCTCGTTGATTATACGTTCTACCTTTAACCCAGCGATCTCACCAGCTTCCTTGGTTGCTTGTCTCTGGCTATCGTTAAAGTACGCAGGTACCGTAATTACGGCACGGGATACATCTTGACCCAGGTAATCCTCGGCTGTTTTCTTCATTTTCTGAAGGATCATCGCACTCAATTCCTGTGGGGTGTACATACGGCCGTCAATATCTACACGGGCGGTATCGTTTTCACCTTTTACCACTTTATAGGCAGCGCGATCTGCTTCTTTTTTACTTTCAGAGAATTTGTTCCCCATAAAACGCTTGATACTCGCAACCGTTTTTGTTGGGTTGGTCACGGCCTGGCGCTTTGCAGGATCTCCTACTTTAATTTCTCCTCCTTCTACAAATGCAATTACGGAGGGCGTTGTTCTTTTTCCTTCGGCGTTAGGGATTACCGTTGGCTCGCTACCTTCCATTACCGAAACGCAAGAGTTGGTTGTCCCTAAGTCGATTCCAATTATTTTACTCATATTATTAGTGTTATAAATTTTAAATTCTTTTTTGTAATACGCTTACTAATAGTCAAGGAATGTGCCAAGGGAAAGAGACTGACAGGGTGTCATAATTTGAATACGGTTTACAGTAACAGTTGGCATTGCAGGCTTTTAGGTTTTGAAACCAACGTTCCATTTCGGCCTGGATTTCAATTTTGAATTCCGTTGAAAAGCTATAAGTATAAACACGTATTTCTCGTTAAAAAATAATAGCCTACATTTATATCACTGAAAAACAAAATATTACAAAGCAACAAAAACCAGCCTCACCATGAAAACTGGGACCATTATGGCCTTGCTCCCATACTACATACTTGTAGCCCAACAATACACTATAGACAGCCTATCGCAGGTGTTGCCAAATACTTCAAAACTAATTTTGAACAAGATGAAGCCTGTTTACGAACAGCTTGCAAAAATGTGCTGATAGTATGATAAAATTCTTCCGAAGGATAAGACAACGTTTACTTTCTGAAAACAAATTCAGTAAATACCTACTCTACGCTATAGGTGAAATCATCCTTGTAGTAATTGGGATCCTTATTGCTTTACAGATTAACAATTGGAATGAGAATAAAAAAAACGACCAACAAGAACAACTTATACTAACGCAGTTATTGGCAGAATATGAAAGTAACTTGCAGCAAATAGAAAGTAAAATCAGCCTTAGAAATGATGTTATTAAATCGTGCATTACCCTTTTAAATTACATCCATAAACGCCCTAAAAATATTACAACAGATAGTATAGATTATCATCTTTCACGTGCAACAATGAGACCAACCTTTGACCCACAGTTAGGTGTAAGCAATGAGTTGATAAATGCAGGTAAATTATATTTAATAGAAAACGCTACTTTACGGAACAGAATATCTTCATATTCGAGTTTTTTAAAGGAGCTCAATGAAGAAGAATTGAACATTTTTAGGTTTACCGAAGAAGAATTTTACGCTTTTTTAATTGATCAGTATCAAATAGGAGGCTTCATTACTAATTTTTTATTTGATGAAGAATTAAGGGCCAGATTCACCATTGGTAAAAGTCTTAGTGATTTTTCAGAATTAAAAAATCTGGTACCAAAGGCTAATTTCGAAAATCTTTTAAACCATCCTGATTTTGAAGATCATATCACTCGATTACTTGGTATGACACCTTACACTAATGAACAGTCCATTGGTGTTAGGAATAAAACCCAAGAAATAATAGATTTAATTACTTCGGAAATAGCTGAAAACCAATGATAAAATTCTTCCGCCATATACGTCAAAGATTAGTAATCGAAAATCGATTTTCAAAATACCTGCTCTACGCCATAGGTGAAATTGTTCTTGTGGTTATTGGGATATTGATTGCCGAAAACCTTGCCCCATCCCTAAAGGGTGGGTTTTCTAAAGACCCTCTTAGATGAAAAAAGACCCTCTTAAAATATCAGGAATGCACGATGGGGCTACACCAAAAGTTTTTAGAAATGCCGCAAGGCTAAGGGATAGTATGACCGAAACTGAAAAGAAACTTTGGGAATATCTAAAAATCAAACCAATGGGCTTTAAATTTAGAAGGCAACATCCCATTGCTGGATATGTTTTGGATTTTTATTGCCATAGATTAAGACTGTCTATAGAAATAGACGGAGGCTATCATTTACAAAAGGAACAAAAAGAAAAGGATTTAGAGAGAACGGACTATCTAAAAACCTTGGGAATTTTAGAATTAAGGTTTTTGAATGAGCAAGTTTTAAATGATTATGAAACCATTAAAAGTATTATTAATGCCCAATTGAGCGTGGACATCCCTTCAGGGATTGAGGGCGAGCGCAAAGGCAAAAACATTAACCAATGATAAAATTCTTCCGCCATATACGTCAAAGATTAGTAATCGAAAATCGATTTTCAAAATACCTGCTCTACGCCATAGGTGAAATCATCCTTGTGGTGATTGGTATTTTAATTGCATTACAGATTAATAATTGGAATGAAGAACGCAAGCAAGATGCTATTGAGATTGGCTATTTAAAACGTCTGGTAAACGATTTAGAAAAAGATAAACTGTTATGGCAGAACACTCATGATACTCGTAAAAAGCAGGTGCAATACATTCAAAATACCATTGCAATTAACTTTAACAAGCGTAAAGACACTATAAATTTCATGAAGCTTGCAGGAGATATGAAAACTGCCATGACATGGAATAGCATCAACCCAAATCAAGATACATTTACAGAGTTGTTGAGCAGTGGCAACCTCAATGTAATTAAAAATGATACCATTAAGAGCAAATTAATTGCTCTTAATAATAATTATTCCAGCATTAAAAATTGGGATAATACGAGCGCTTCAACACATAATAGGTTAATGGAGACAACACAATCCCATTACAATATAAAGGATTTTAAACCCATTGACCCAAATTTCGCAGAATACGTGGATATTCAATTCACTGAAGAAGAAATTCAAAATGCCATGCAGTCTATGGGGCAATCCATGCTAGGAATTATCAACAACAAGGAGTTTATAAATAATTTTGATGTATTTGCTGACAATTATCATAGACAATTGCCCTATTTCAAAAAATTAGAAGAAGAGGTTGAAGAACTCACACAACTTATTACAAGTGAAATAAACAAACGACAATGATTAAATTCTTCCGACATATCCGCCAACGTTTGATACGAGAAAATCGTTTCTCGAAATACCTGCTCTACGCCATAGGCGAAATCATCCTTGTGGTGATTGGAATATTGATTGCCGAAAACCTTGCCCCATCCCTAAAGGGTGGGTTTTCTAAAGACCCTCTTAGATGAAAAAAGACCCTCTTAAAATATCAGGAATGCACGATGGGGCTACACCAAAAGTTTTTAGAAATGCCGCAAGGCTAAGGGATAGTATGACCGAAACTGAAAAGAAACTTTGGGAATATCTAAAAATCAAACCAATGGGCTTTAAATTTAGAAGGCAACATCCCATTGCTGGATATGTTTTGGATTTTTATTGCCATAGATTAAGACTGTCTATAGAAATAGACGGAGGCTATCATTTACAAAAGGAACAAAAAGAAAAGGATTTAGAGAGAACGGACTATCTAAAAACCTTGGGAATTTTAGAATTAAGGTTTTTGAATGAGCAAGTTTTAAATGATTATGAAACCATTAAAAGTATTATTAATGCCCAATTGAGCGTGGACATCCCTTCAGGGATTGAGGGCGAGCGCAAAGGCAAAAACATTAACCAATGATT
>NZ_QRAO01000002.1:46453-234399 GCF_003353425.1 Marinirhabdus gelatinilytica | reverse complement strand
TTATGAAACCATTAAAAGTATTATTAATGCCCAATTGAGCGTGGACATCCCTTCAGGGATTGAGGGCGAGCGCAAAGGCAAAAACATTAACCAATGATTAAATTCTTCCGCCATATCCGTAAACGCCTACTTTCAGAGAGCAAGTTTTCAAAATACCTGCTCTACGCCATAGGTGAGATCATTCTTGTGGTGATTGGGATTCTCATTGCATTACAGATTAATAATTGGAATGAATCCAGGAAGGATTCAGCAAGAGAAAATTTAATCTTAAAACAATTACAAAGCGAGTACCAAAGTAATTTACATCAATTAGATGAGAAAATTTTGATGAGAAACGAAGGTTTACAGGCTTGTCATTTTTTGCTCAATCAGATTGATAATCCAGAATCTGTTAATGAGTCTAAGTTTTATACACATTTGGGTGAAATATTTAGAGATCCAACCTTTGACCCAATTAAAAATGACATAATTGGATCAGGAAATCTTCGGCTCATAAAAAACGATACTTTGGTCAGGTTCTTATCAAACTGGTCTTCAGAAGTATATCAAGTGCAAGAAATGGAACTGGAATTCCAAAAATTTAGAACCGAAATTATTATTCCGTGTTACAATCGATTGGGGATCTCAAGAAATATGCACAACAATTTATGGAAAGATGGATATACACCTACTGAAGCACTGGACAAAGAAGCGAGTTCAACATTAACAATAGAGCCCACAAAGAAAGATTTAGATTTGCAAAAAGTACTTCAAGATGTCGAGCTGGAAGGTATAGTTAGTACGGTTATTACTACACATCAAATTACAAATCTTCAATCTGAAACGTTACGAAACAGAATATTAAATATTCTCAAAATAATAGAACGAGAAATAGATGAATAGAAAAAATTAAAGATGATAAAATTCTTCCGCCAAATCCGTCAACGACTCATTCGAGAAAACCGTATCAGCAAATACCTACTCTACGCCATAGGAGAAATTATCCTTGTGGTTATTGGGATTTTGATTGCCCTTTCTTTAAATAGTTGGAAAGAAAAAAACGAGCTAAAGACCCAGGAATTAAATACATTAAAGCAACTTAAGGAAGAATTTAAAGCAAATCTAGAACAGCTGGATGAAAAAATATCGATGCGTACAGCAATGATCCACTCAGGAACAACCCTCTTAAAATACCACGACAACCCCAATCTTAGCAACCTCGATTCTGTGGCTATATATTTAGCACGTTCCTCGGTATCACCAACGTTCGATCCAATTACAAATGATCTTATAAGCGGGGGAAGATTATACCTTATCCAAAATTTAGAATTAAGAAGTAAACTTTCAAAATGGCCTAGTGATCTTGTACAGGTTACTGAAGAAGAGGTGGCATGGATTTTCATATTACGAAACACTTACATGCCCTTTTTATATGAGAATTATCCCGTTAGGGATTTAAATGCCGCAAAATGGAACAAACTTGATGTGGTACAAACACTGTTATTGGACAAAAATAATACCACTACCAAAGATTTTGGCCAATCGAAACATCCTTTTGATGTAAAGGCATTTCTTGCCAATCCTAAACTCGCAGATCAATTATCGACAGTTATTTCCAGTTCCATGTTTGCAAAAATACAGAGTGAAGCCCTTCGTAAAGATATCGTTTCCATCATTAAACTTATTGATAAAGAATTGCAGGATGATTAAACTCTTTAGAAATATACGAAAACGCTTAGTTGCTGAAAGTAAGTTCAGCAAGTATCTACTCTACGCCATTGGCGAGATCATCCTTGTGGTCATTGGGATTCTGATTGCGTTACAGTTTAACAACTGGAATACCGACATGCAAACCAAGGAGGTACAAATAAAGTATCTCAATGAAATTGCCAATAATTTAAAAGCAGATTTAGAAGATGTAAAATTTAATATAGATTTTAATGAAACAAGGCTTAATGCAAGTCGAATTGTTTTAAATAGTCTTGATCACAATGTTACATATTCAGATTCATTAGATGTCTATTATGGGAGCTTACTTTATACAACAAGATCTGTGGTTAACTATAGTGCCTATGAAACGTTAAAATCTAAGGGGTTAGAAATAGTTACTAATGACAATTTAAGAAAAGCAATTACAAAACTCTATTCTTTCTATTACCAAAATGTAATTGACTTTGAAATTCAAGATGACCATGCTATGCAATATCAGATTGTAATGCCAACTGTTTTAAGCAGAATTGAGGTCAGAAAAAAAGATAATAATGCCAAAGCTGGCGAACAGTTAGGAAAACCAATCAATTTTGAGACACTTAAAAATGATGTAGAATTCAAAAATGCCATTGTAATGAATGAAGACCTAAGAGTCTATATGCTTAAAAACTATAGGCAATTAGAGAAAAACATACTAGAATGCACTGCGCTAATCAATGATGAATTAGAAAATTTAAGATGATAAAATTCTTCCGCCATATCCGCCAACGATTAGTTGCTGAAAGTAAGTTCAGTAAATATCTTCTCTACGCTATTGGCGAAATCATTCTTGTGGTGATTGGGATATTGATCGCATTGCAGATTAATAACTGGAATGAAGAGAAAGCACTATCTGAGACCGAATTGAATATACTGAACGTGATGTTGAAGAATTTACAGTCAGACTTGGATGACATGGCTTTTAATATCGCGTTTTATAATATTAGGTTGAATGCAAATAGGACCGTATTGGAAGCTTTGAAAAATCCAGATAAAGTTCCCGATACACTCGCATATACATACGCAAATCTAGGTTCGAACCCCTATTTTATCGAAAGCACTTCTGCCTACGATAATCTAAAATCGATTGGTTTTGAAATGATACAAAATGACACCCTCCGCGAAGAAATTATGCAGCTGTACGGGATTAAATATCAATGGATGGGAGAATTGGAAGATGACCACGCCAGGTTTTATTCTAACAAGCTAGAACCGCTGTTAATGGCAAACTTCAAAACAGCAGTACCTTTTGAAAGTGCATCTCCCGTGGTAGAAATTCAAGAATTGGCAGAAAACCATGCTTTTAAGGAGGCGCTGCGTTATAATTCGGGGTGGACATTCTTTATTCTTGGCAGGTATTCAGAAGCTGTTGAAGCGGCAAAATCACTTCAAGATAATATTCGAATAGAAATAGATAAAAGAAACTAAAATAATGCTAAAATTCTTCCGAAGGATAAGACAACGTTTACTTTCTGAAAACAAATTCAGCAAGTATCTACTCTACGCCATTGGCGAGATCATCCTTGTGGTCATTGGGATTCTCATTGCACTACAGATTAATAACTGGAACACCAAAGCACAAGAGACAAAAACCTTAAACGGTTATTTAAACAACATTGCTGAAAACATTAAGTCTGACCGAAAAAACCTCATTGCTATTAGGGCGTTCAGAGATAGCTCTATAGTAGGTTCCGCTTATTTTATGGCATTGCTTAAAAAAGAAAGAATAGACCCCAAATCTGCTTCTGGGTATTTTACTACATATCTTAGATATTCACCGATACTCAAGGAAAGTTTTAAAGCAGATGTAAGTGGTTTTGAATCCCTAAAAAATTCTGGCTACTTATCACGAATACAAGGACAGCCTATTGAGCAAGAACTGTTTGAATATTACAGCCTTGTTGAGAAATTGGAAGATGAAGAGACAGAACTCAATAAACTCATGGAAGCCATGCAATATGATATGTACAAAAACAATGTGATGCAGCAGCTGAACATGTTTAGGAGACAATTTGCAAGTGCAGAGCTACTTAATGAGCAACAAAAGCAAGCGTTGGATAAGCTGATGAGATACCCGAGCTTCGTTGCTACAAATTCAAGAAATAGAGGTGCAAATTACTTGATCGATTTATATAGCAAGCTTGAAAACGTAGGGGTATCCATACAACAAAAAATACATAAAGAGACTGATGATTAAATTTTTTAGAAAAATCCGTCAGAGATTAGTTGCTGAAAGTAAGTTCAGCAAGTACCTGCTCTACGCCATAGGGGAAATTGTACTTGTGGTTATTGGAATTTTAATTGCACTTGAAATAAACACTTGGAACGACGCCAAAAAAGAAAAAAACGAACTGCATCACTATTTAGCGAAAATAAGCAATAACATAGCACAGGACATTAAGAATCTAAAAGTTATAAAGACAAGAAGACAAGAAATTAATGAAGCCTGCAAAAAGGCATTTCTAGATTTTCAGAACGATGAGTTCGATCTGTACACAAATATGGGTGCGGCAGGGGTTTTTATAGAATTCTATTTTACACCCAACCAAAGTGGTTACGAGGCTTTAAAAAATTCATCGTACCTCGGTAAAATCACCGGTACTAGAATAGACAATCTAATAGATAGTTATAATGCGATATTGAACAAAAATTTACTTGAAGAAGCAAACTTTATTGGGTATGTAGAAAATATGGAAGTCTTATGGACATCAAAATTTGATATGGCCGAATTGACCCCTATTTATCAGTCTCAAACCAAAATAAACTTTGAAGATTTAGATATTGGTTTACAGAGAAACCTAAAAGCGGCTTTTATAGACGAAACATTCAGGTCTACAGTTACTAGAGGTGCTGTGCAGACTACAAATATTACGTATTACGAACAATTGATAGCAATAGGTGAGGAATTAATTCAAGAAATAAACATAGTGGTTAATGATTAAGTTTTTCCGTCATATACGCCAACGACTCATTCGAGAAAATCGTTTTTCTAAGTACCTCCTCTACGCCATTGGTGAGATTATCCTTGTGGTCATCGGGATTCTCATTGCACTGCAGATAAACAATTGGAACGAAGGAAGAAAAGAGAGAGCCGCAGAAAAAGCTACCCTGGCCATTTTGCTCGAGGACCTGCAAGCTGCTGAAAATTTTTCGCAGGAATATATTACCAGCGAGCAACATTATCTGGACATCCTCGAAACCATCTTGCATAAAGATTCAATTGTTACAGTACTCAAAGACGAGACCAAAACCACAGCGTATTTCAATAAAGCTTTTTGGGATTTTGAGATCCAAGTACCGGTGATAAATACGTACTCAGATTTAAAGAACGCTGGAAAGATTGCTATCATAAAAAATAATGAAATCAGAGACAGGTTAAGTGTTTTGGATGCAAATATCATCAACCTGGAAAGGCTTATTTTAGATAGGATGAACGTTCACCAAATAAGGATCGACGAGATTTGTGTACAGGATGTGAACTTCCTGCACTTATTAAAATTCAAGCTCCCCAACTACAACATCACCCTAGGACCAAAAAATGATTACATAGCCATTATGGAATCACCAAAAGTCCGAAACCTTATGGGGATAAAGACAGTCCTTACGAACGAGGCTTTGGGCTATCGAAGAAATTTACATGACGAGATTCAATCCATAATCCAACTTATAAACATAGCGTTAGAAAACCCTGCAGGTACCATGAGCCATTGATTCTTGGACACGCAATCTATACGTGTATTTACGTATACTTTTTTTAACAAAAAACTACTATCTTAACACTTGTTAACCAACCAATTATGAATCTCGCTAAAAACGTAGAGAAAGAAGTCCTCCATGCCTATGATATCTGGTTGCACAGCTACCTAAATGGGGACGTTAAAACCTACGATTCCTATTTCGATGACGCTTTTCATTTTATTGGTTCCACCGCAAACGAAGAGTTTCTAAACCGACAGGATACCACCACTTTTTTTGGAGCCACCGCCGAGCAACTCTCTGGAAAGTCCCAGTTGCGCAACGAGACTAAAATTGTTGAAAAATTTGGCGAACTCATCTTCATTACCCATTTGTTCGATGCTTGGTTCTTGAATGGCGAAGAATGGAATTTTTATGAACGCTTTCGCTTTACCAATATACTTCAGCAAAAAGAAGGAGAATGGAGGTTTGTGTACCAGCACTACTCTACCCCGGACAGCAAGGCACAGGAAGGCCAGACCATAGGGTTTGAACAAATAAGCGCCGAAAACTTACAATTGAGGGAGGCCATACAGCGCCGCACCAAAGAGCTGGAAGAGAAAAATAGGGAATTGAAAGTAGAAAGCGCACTGGAGCGCATTCGTGCACAGGCCGTGGCCATGAGAGAACCCAGTGACCTATTGGATATTGTAGTTACCATGCGTAACGAGTTTACAAGATTGGGGCACGAAGCACAATATTTTTGGCATATGATGTGGCTTGAAAAAACCTACGAAAAAGCCATGACCTCTGGCGACGGTACCAAAATTGGCTTTGTAATGGAATTGCCACGGCACATCCACGGTGATATCCCGCTGGTGGCCGATTGGGAAAAAAGTGATGACCCCATTTTAATCTATCCCATGGTTACCAAAGCCGCCATAGCGTATGTGGACAAGATGATTACGCTGGGTAATTTTAAACAAATAGACCCCCAGGCGCCAACTCAAGAAGACATTAAAAAGATTGGTGGACTCACATTTGTGATGGCGCGCACCGCCCATGGCGAGATAGGATTCAGCTTACCGGGTGTAGTTAAAAATCCCCCACAAGAAGATATGGATATGCTGGTAAAGTTTGCGAAAGCATTCGATCTTGCACATCAACGTTTTTTAGACCTTCAAAAAGCAGAGGCACAAGCAAGGGAAGCTAAAATTGAACACGCGCTCGAAAAAGTGCGCTCACGTACTATGGCTATGCAACATAGTGATGAATTACCTGAGGCTGCGAATCTACTGTTTACGGAAGTCCAAAAATTAGGTATTCCGGCCTGGAGCTGTGGTTACAACATTTTATCAGACGATAAAAAATCGAGCACCTGCATCATGAGCAGTGAGGGCGAATTACAAAGTCCATTTGTCTTACCACTCACAGCGCATAAAAGTTTAGAACCATGGTATAAGGCCATTATAAATAATGAGGACTTCTTTGTTTATGGTCAAGATGGAAAAGATCTGGTTGAACATTACGAGTACATGAAATCGCTTCCTGAGCTTAAAAGCACTTTTGAACAATTTGAAAATGTAGGACTGGACTTGCCTACGCAACAGTACAACCATCTGGTAAGGTTCAATGAGGGTTTTTTACTTTTTATCACCTATGGGGAAGTATCAGAAGCGCACGACATCTTTAAACGCTTCGGAAAAGTCTTCGAGCAAACCTACACCCGCTTCCTCGACCTTCAAAAAGCCGAGGCACAAGCAAGAGAATCAGAGATAGAATTGGGTCTTGAGCGCTTAAGAGCCAAAGCTATGGCCATGCAAAGCTCAAACGAATTGTCAGATTTGGTAGCAACATTGCTAAATGAGCTAACAAAGTTAGACTTTTCGTTAACCTTTTGCATCATCAATATTTACAACGAAGCTGACCTATCAAATACGGTTTGGGCAGCCAACCCAGAAGAAGGCAAAGCACCAGAATCTTACTATATGAAGTTTGAAGACTATCCATTTCATCATGCCATGATGCGGGAATGGAAAGCTCAAACACCCAAGTTTGTATATGTAATGGAGGGTGAAGAAAAAGAAATATATGATGATTATCTATTTACAGAGACCGAGTTTCGTCGGTTTCCAAAAGAGGTGCAAGATGCAAATCGTGCATTGGATAAATATGTTGCCTCTTTTGTGTTTAGTCCATTCGGAGGCTTACAAACCGTAGGCGATGCACCTTTGTCCGATGAAAGCCTTGACATTCTATATCGCTTCGGGAAAGTATTTAACCAGACCTACACCCGCTTTCTCGACCTTCAAAAAGCTGAGGCACAGGCTTGGGAGGCAAAAATAGAGTCCTCCTTGGAGAAAATACGAAACGTGGCCCTCAGCCTCAAAAGGTCCGACGAAATGCTGGATATTGCCCAAGTACTTTACGAACAATTACAAGTACTGGGGTTCAAGGATATTCGCAATGCCCTCATAGACATCAACGACGAAGAGACGGAAACATTCATGGATTACGACTATTCAGACTTGATGGGCGGCACCGTGACACAAATGGCGTATGACGATGACCCAACCTTAAAAGAACAATTACAGGATATCGCCAAGACTACCGATGGGTATTCAGAAATGGTACTACAAGGGCAACAACTGCAGGACCTTATCAACATGCGTAAGAAAAATGGCGAGGCGGATGACCCGCGTTTAGAGGCTGCTACGAGCGTATCATATATTCTGTATGCCTTTGGGAACGGAGCCATTGGTATTTCAAACTTTGGTAAGCTAAACGAAAATCAAAAGGCCGTCCTCGACCGTTTCCGTAACGTGTTCACCTTTGCCTATAATAGGTACAGTGAACTTGCAAAAGCCGAATACCAGATGCAAGAGGTACAATTGGAGGCCTCATTGGAAAAGGTGCGGTCCGTGGCGTTGAGCATGCAAAAACGTGATGATATGCTGGACATTGCCAAGATCCTTTTCGAGCAATTGCAAGAGCTAGGTTTTTCTGAAATCAGGAACACCATTATCGATGTTCATAACGACGATAACGAGACTTTTTGGGATTACGACTATTCTGAAGCAATGGGAGGCACCATTGTATTATTATCCTATAAAAACGACCCCACCCTAGAAGAGCAATACAGAAAAATAATTTCTACCACCGATGGTTTTTATGAAGAAATTATTGAAGGAGACGATTTAAAGGAATACATCGAGATGCGTATCCGCAATGGCGAACAAGATGACCCAAGGTTACGCAAAGTAGATCTGCTGTCCTATTACCTCTACTCCTTTGGGAATGGTGTGATTGGGATTTCAAACTTTGGGGTTTTAAATGAAGATAAAAAAGCGGTTTTGGAACGCTTCCGAAACGTATTCACCTTTGCTTATAAGCGTTACGAGGAAATTGTGCAGGCCCAGGTGTATTTAACGAACCTGCAAAAAGCAAAGAAAAGTGCCGAAAAGGCATTGAACGAGCTACAAACCACCCAACAACAACTAATACAGGCCGAGAAGATGGCAAGTCTTGGTGAACTTACTGCTGGTATCGCACACGAAATACAAAACCCGTTGAATTTTGTCAATAACTTTAGCGAAGTGAGCAATGAATTGATGGATGAAATGAACGAAGAAATTGAAAAAGGCGACCTTGAAGAAGCCAAACTGATCGCCAACGACATAAAACAGAACCTAGAAAAAATAAACCACCACGGCAAACGGGCAGACGGCATTGTAAAAGGAATGCTCCAGCACAGCCGAAGGAGCACCGCACAAAAAGAACCTACCGACATCAACAAACTTACAGACGAGTATTTGCGATTGGCCTATCACGGCCTTCGCGCAAAGGACAAAACCTTCAACGCCACGCTGGAAACACATTTTGATGAGAGCATAGGGAAGATAAACATCATCCCACAGGATATGGGCCGGGTTATTTTGAATTTGATCACCAATGCCTTTTACGCTGTCAACGAAAAAATGAAATCTTTGAACAATTCGGAGTTTCAACCTAGGGTTACTGTTTCAACCCAAAATAACTCTTCCTTCGAGTCTGCATCCAACGAGGGAGGCACGATCCAAAGGAATGGACTAAAAGAGGGTGTTATTATCTCAATAAAGGACAACGGCAACGGAATCCCCAATGACGTACTCGATAAGATATTCCAGCCTTTTTTTACTACAAAACCCACCGGAAAAGGCACCGGACTTGGTTTGAGTATGAGTTATGATATTGTGAAGGCGCACGGCGGAACCCTCCATGTTGATACCGAACTAGGAAAGGGAACTCAATTTAGTATAGAAATCCCTATAAAACAGGAAGTATGAAGACTATCCAAAATATTTTGAGAAACACGACCCTAAAGAAACACAGGGGGTTACTCTGTATTTTTTGGATTGGTATGTTTTCATTTTCAGGGGTTTCTCAAAATTCTTTGGAAACATTGGTCACTTCAGTTTCAGAAAGATTACAGGGAACTATTACAGATTCGGTTCAGTTATACAGTGATGCACAACGTGCCGTAAGGCTTTCAGAACAAGAAAACAGCGAGGAACTTTTGGCAACTTCTTACCATAACTTAGCCACTTGGCACCAAGGAAACCGTAAGATAGATTCCTCTGTTTATTATCTTGAAAAAGCTAACCAACTTTATAAAAAGTTGGGCCTGGAGGTACTACAAGCCGAAACACATCTCACCCTTGAAGATACCTATAAACAAAACAGTGCGTTTGGCAAAGCATTGGAAGAAGATTTTAAAGCATTAGGGATATTTGAAAAGCTTGAAAACCAAGCAGGAATCGCCAAAACCTACACTCGGATATGCGATTTACTGTATTATCAACAAAAATACAAAGAAGGGGCTGACTATTGCCAAAAAGCCATTGATATACTTCAACCCCTAAACATGCCCGAAGAATTAGCTTTGGCCCATAGGTACAAAGCCGACAATTTTTTAATCCTGGGGCAGTATAAAGATGCACTTTCTGAAATAAATACGGCCATAAACGTATTGCAAGAAGCTGGAAAAGATCAAAATATATTGGCCCCTAATTACAATACTCGAGGCAATATTTACAAGTATATGAAGCGCTACGAAGATGCGATTGCCGAATATCAAAAATGCTACAATATTGCCAAGGAAGCCAATGACGAAGCTGCGCTTATAGCCCCTTTAGGAAATATAGGTCACGTGTATAGATTGCAAGAAAAATATGAAGAGGCACTCCCCTACACCCTCCAAGCCATTGACATCATGAAGCGTAGTGGCTTAAACCGAAATCTGTTCGAAAATTATATGCACGCCTCCGATACGTATGCCGCTCTGGGAGAATTTGAAGAAGCATTGAAATATGAACGGTTGTTCTCGGGTGAACGTTTCAAAAATCTACAACAAACCATATCACAATTAGAGTCCGAACTGCAAATAAAATACGAAACCTCCAAAAAGGACGAAACCATAGTAGCACAGAGTGAA
Organism: Marinirhabdus gelatinilytica; assembly: GCF_003353425.1. GTDB lineage: Bacteria > Bacteroidota > Bacteroidia > Flavobacteriales > Flavobacteriaceae > Marinirhabdus > Marinirhabdus gelatinilytica. The sequence goes on along the minus strand of NZ_QRAO01000002.1, from coordinate 223,523 downwards.
ACCATAGACAAACAGCGAAGAACACAACTCCTGTATATTGGTATTGCCATCCTGTTGGGCATTATACTGTTCGGGATGTATTTCACCATAAAAAACAATCGTAAAAAGAGGAAGGCACTTGCAGCCTTAAATGCCGAACTGGCACAAAAACAAACAGCACTGGAACAATCCAACAGTAAGCTGAAGGACTCTTTGGACGAACTTAAAGCAACCCAGGCACAGCTCATCCAATCTGAAAAAATGGCCAGTCTGGGTGAGCTCACGGCGGGCATCGCACACGAAATTCAGAATCCTTTGAATTTCGTAAATAATTTTTCTGAAGTGAGCAACGAACTCATTGAAGAGATGAACGAAGAAATTGACAAGGGAGATATGGCCGAAACCAAGTTGATTGCCGCAGCCCTAAAACAAAACCTGGAAAAAATAAACCACCATGGCAAGCGCGCAGACGGCATCGTAAAAGGGATGCTCCAACACAGCCGAAAAAGCACCGTCCAGAAAGAGCCTACGGACATCAACAAACTGGCTGATGAATACCTCCGCCTCGCCTACCACGGTCTTCGGGCAAAAGACAAAAGTTTCAACGCCACGCTGGAAACCAATTTTGATGAAACTATTGGAAAGATAGAAGTGATTCCGCAAGATATGGGTAGGGTGATCTTAAATTTGATCACCAACGCTTTTTATGCCACAAATGAACTCAAAAATTCAACTGTAAATTCAGAGTTCAAGCCTACTGTATCAGTGACCACGGAAAGAATTCCCTCTCTTGAACCTGCATCAGGCAAGGGAGTCACTAACGAGGAAAAGGCATCAAAGGGGAGTGTTATTATTTCAGTAAAAGACAACGGAAAAGGCATTCCAAAAGAAATGCTCCATAAAATCTTCCAACCCTTTTTCACCACAAAACCAACGGGAGAAGGAACCGGGCTGGGGCTTTCTATGAGCTATGATATTGTAAAAGCCCACGGAGGTGAATTAAAAGTACTATCGAAAGAAGGTGAGGGCACAGAATTCATAATTATTTTACCAAACTCGGATTAAGTAAAGATTGTACGGATTGCACGGATAAAATGCGTAAAAAAATATAATACAATGGCTAATTTAAAATTTAACGAAATAAAGGGAAAAATAACTGGCGCTTCCTTCCAGGTACATACATTCTTAGGAAATGGTTTCCCCGAAGTTATTTATCAGCGAGCATTGGCTTTAGAGTTAGCAGAAGTTGGACTTTCTTTTCAACAAGAAATTGAACATAAGATTTATTATAAACGTTATACCAAAACCAATAGGAAAAAGAAGAGCAGATTTTGTTGTGGAAGAAAAAGTATTGGTAGAATTAGAAGCAGTTTTAGAATTACAAGATGCCCATTTAGCACAAGTATTGAATTATCTCAAAGCTTATAAACTAGAAGTTGGACTTCTAATCAATTTTGGTTCAAGGAGCCTAACATTTAAAAGACATGTACTATGATAAACAATAATCGAACATCAGTGAAATCCTTTAATCCATTAAAATCTGTGATATGAAAATATTGGTAGTAGATGACGAAAAAGACGTAAAGGATTTGTTTTTACAGCGTTTCCGGAAAGAAATCAAAAAAGGGGATATAGCTTTTGCTTTTGCTTTTTCTGGAGAAGAGGCCCTTACCTATTTAAAACAGCACAAGCAGGAAACAGTGTTGATATTATCCGATATTAATATGCCCGGAATGAGTGGACTGGAGCTGTTGGAAAAAATAAAAAAGAAGTACACCGCCCCGCCCCCTACCGTAATGATGGTAACAGCGTACGGTGATAGCGAAAATTATAACACGGCAAAGCGCTTGGGTGCAGACGATTTTTTAACAAAACCGGTAGATTTTAAAGTGTTGAAGGAGAAATTAATGAATAACAATTGACGCAGGACGAAATTGCTACGCAATTTTGACATAAGACAGTAAACGACATAAGAATACATTTTTTAGTCTTACGTCCTAGGTCAAAAAAAGCGCAAGCTTTTTAAATCTTATGTCGATTGTAAAAAAACCTAAAATTATGGCAAAGATACTTGTAGTAGATGATGAGGCAGATCTGGAAACGCTCATCAAACAGAAATTCAGAAAACAGATACGCGGCGGGGAATATCAATTTTTCTTTGCTGAAAATGGTAAAGTAGCATTGGAAAAGTTAAATATAGAGCCAGAAATAGACATCGTTATGAGCGATATAAACATGCCAGAAATGGACGGCCTCACGCTACTTTCAGAATTAAGTGAATTGAAGCCGCTCATAAAATCGGTTATTGTCTCGGCCTATGGTGACATGGATAATATACGTACGGCGATGAACCGTGGTGCCTTCGATTTTATCACAAAACCCATCAATTTTGAGGACCTTTCCCTTACCATGGAAAAAACCTTGAAGCACGCCAGGCACCTCAAGGAGACCCTCCAAGCCATTAAGGAAAATAATATCCTAAAGATGTACGTAGACGAAAATGTACTCAACTTTATGGGTAACAAGGAGTTTGAATCTACCATCCTAGCAAACGAAACCATCAAGGCAACCGTTGTTTTTATTGATATATGTGGGTTTACGGCCATAAGCGAAAGTGCTCCAGCCGATACTGTAGTGACTATGATAAACACCTATTTTGATGTGATGGTTAAAGAAATCATGGCGCAGGATGGCTTTATAGACAAGTTTATTGGCGATGCTATCATGGCAGTATTTCGAGGAGAGTATCATTTGGACCGCGCCATAGATGCCTCATTGGCGGTATGTGCAAAAATCAACAACCTCCCGTCCGTTGGCGACCAAGCGCAATTTAAACCCAAGGTTTCCATAGGCATAAAAAGTGGCGAAATGATTTCTGGTAACATAGGTTCAGCAAGTCTAAAAAGATTGGATTATACTGTTATTGGCGACACCGTAAATACCGCTGCGAGGTTACAAGATGTCGCAAAGGAAAACGAAATAATCATTAGTGAAGATTGTTACGAAAAGGTAAAAGAATCCTTTAAATGTGAAAGAGTGGGCGAAATTTCATTAAAAAATAAAGCAAAGCCAATGACTATTTATAAAGTAATTGAATAATGTTTACAGGAATTCCTGCAAGGCATTGCCACAGGCTGCTTTGTAGATGTAAAAGATGGAAAATACAACACCATATCCCTAGTACCTAATACTTCAAAAATTATGGAAAATAAAGATTCAGCAGAAGAAAAACCAGTCAAGCTACCAGAGCAACAAACAGCACCATCGCACACCGAAGAACTAGTTGACCATTATTGGGGGAGCATGGCACACGTAACTAGCCTGATTAAAGCAAGCGAGTTAAAGGCTGGGCTCATACTTTCATTTTACGGTATTTTGCTCAATTTTATATACCAAGCTACGGGAACCGTGCTACAAAACGTAACCGGAGATACTATTTTGTATACTTGCATTGGGCTTTGGGTGAGCTGTACGGCTATTTCGGTGTTTTTCTGTGTGCGGTGTTTTATACCCAAGATTGAAGGAAAGTTTAGTCCCAATGTATTTTTCTTCGGAGATGTAATCCGGAAGTTTGGCGACATAAAGGAATTTTCAAAAACATTCTACAATATAAGCCTGGATGAAGAAAAACTTTTTGGGCAATTGGGAGAACAAATCTTCATCATTTCAAAAATTGCTGCGTGGAAATTCAAAAATGTACAGCGGGCTATTTGGTTTCTTGCCTTTGGGCTCCTATTGCTCTTTATTACCGCAGGCTATTATGGCATTATAGTACTCACCTAAATAATATATCAATCTAAAAAAATAAAGTTATGGCTACAAAAAACAATAACTGGACAAAAACCGAACTACAGACCTATATCTTATTGCTCTGCGCAAATGCAGATAACGATGAAACTGAAGAAGAACTAAAAATGATACGCTCTAAAGTTGCAAAAGATACCTTTGAAAAAATGTATGAAAAGTTTTCAAAAGACACCGAAGAAGAGCGCCTCAAAAAAATAGACACCAACATTCACGCCCATACCTACTCGAATATGGAGTTGATAGATTTTAGAAGGGAAGTATACGAGATTTTCTTTTCAGACTGTGATTTCAAAATGATGGAAAAGCGCTTGGATTGGACGTTGGATAATATTTTATATTGAAAATACAAGTATTAAGTTTCAGGATTAAAATGTAACGCCTACCTTTTCAGCTACGTAAGAATATTTTTTTTTGAAACCTACCAAACCCGTAAAACAATCGCCATTATATATCATCCTGCTCATCCTAGCAGGAGAGGCAGCGTTTATTCTTCCCTTTGTATTGGCACGGGTCTTTAGGGCCACTGTTCTAGAAGTTTTTGATATAACCAATACCGAGATAGGCTATTGCTTCTCCATCTACGGCTTGGTGGCGCTGGGCTCTTACCTCGTTGGTGGCCCGCTGGCCGATAGGTTCCCACCCAGGAAACTCATGGGGACGGCACTGGTGCTAACCGCTTCGGGTGGGTTGGTATATGCAAACAATCCTTCCTTAACCACCCTTACGGTTCTCTATGGCTATTGGGGGTTTACTACTATCTTTCTGTTTTGGGCGGCAATGATCAAAGCAACCCGCATTTGGGGAGGCGATACCAGCCAAGGAAAGGCCTTTGGTTTTTTGGACGGTGGCCGTGGTTTGGTGGGTGCCTTGTTCGGGCTGTTGGGAGTGCTTGTTTTTTCTTGGTTTATACCAGATGGTTCGGTGGAGCTGAATACCTTCCAACAAAAGGATGCCTTTACAATGGTGGTGTATATTACTTCGGCCGTTGTGGCGCTGATTGGGGTCTCGGTTTTCTTTTTTCTGAAATCTGATAGTACCGGAAAAAAAGTCCTGAAAGAAAAAATCACCCTACAAAGTATCACAACCGTATTAAAATTACCTGCCGTTTGGTTATTGATGATCATTATACTCTGCGCCTACGTAGGCTATAAAATAACCGATATATTTTCACTCTACGCCAGGGAAATACTACTATACTCCGAAGTTGATGCAGCAAAAACAGGTACCTTCTTATTGTTTATACGTCCCGTGGTAGGGGTTGTGATCGGTTTCTTGGCCGACCGTTCCCGCCCCTCGCTCTATCTCTGTTTCGGGTTTTTACTGTCCATTTTGGGTGCCGTATTGTTTGCGTCTGGATTATTGGGCCCTGGTACTAATGGCCTCTTTTTCATGACCATAATCATTACTGCGCTGGGTGTTTATGCGGCACGGGTACTGTATTTCGCAGTAATGAGGGAAGGTAACATCCCCTTGGTACTTACTGGGACCGCTGTAGGTATTATCTCCTTTATAGGCTATACGCCAGATATTTTTGCAGGGCCTATGATAGGATACTTCTTGGACAACTTTGAAACCGTAACGGGCCACCACTATGTTTTCTGGTTGCTGGCTGGTTTTTCGACAGTGGGGTTCGTCGCTTCGGTAATTTTTTATAGGATTTCTAAGAAATAGTCAATAATTCGTTCCACTGCGTCGTCATACGTTTGCTGCGTTCTTTTTTAATGAGTTCCCATTCATTCACCCGGGTCCCGATCATAGCAGAGGCCACGGTAGATTTCCCAAATTTATTGTTCAACATATCAAAGGTGCGTATCAAATTCTTGTCGTTCAGTTTTGAAGAGAGAAAAAGATTGCCCTGCACATAGTCCTGCGGAATAAGCCCCGTAAGGTTTACCCCTACTTTTTTATAACGATACCCCGGTTTGTAGATAAGCTGGAGTGCTTTTCGCGCTTCCTTGATAAGCGCAAACGTATCGTTGGTGGGAATGGGCATGGTCACCGTCTTGCTGGCAGAATACTGTTTATCCACATTGCTGTGAAAATTGGTAATGATGAACACCTGCACATAGGTAGCACAGGATTTTTGCGCGCGCAACACTTCGGCGACCTCGCTTATGTAGTAGGCGCAGGCTTCTTCAATTCGCTCTAGATCGGGTAACTTTACCCCAAACGATTTTGCCGTACCAATCCCCTTTTTGGGTTTGGGCATGGTGGTAAACTCCAAACACGACTCGCCACGCAACTCGCGCCACAACCGCTCCCCTACTACCGTCATCTCTTTACGAACCCACTGTAACGGCAACTGTGTAAACTGGTAGGCACTGTACGCACCTACCTTTTCCAAACGCTGTACATGCTTTTTTCCCAAACCCCACACATCCTTGGTCTTGGCCCATTGTAGGGCTTTAATACGTTTTTTTTCGGTATCTATTACAAATACGTGCTGGGTACCGGGAACTTTCTTCGCCATTTTGTTGGCCAGTTTTGCCAGTACCTTGGTGGGAGCGATCCCTACGCCTACGGGAAGTCCTGTATACTGAAAAATTTGGTCTTTAATGGCCATTCCATACGTTTCCAAATCTTCAGTAATACCAGATACATCTACAAACGCTTCGTCTATACTGTACACCTCTACTGAAGGTGAAAAATCTCCCAAAATATTCATGACCCGCTGCGACATTTCTCCATACAAAGTGTAGTTAGACGAAAAAAAAACTACCTTATTCTTTACCAGAACATCCTTAATCTTGAACAAGGGCTCGAACATAGGGATATGGGTCAATGCTTTTGCTTCCTTATTGGCCGCGATAATGCACCCATCATTATTACTCAGCACCACTACGGGTTTCCCCCAAAGGTCTGGGCGGAACACCTGCTCACAGGAGGCGTAAAAGCTGTTACAGTCTACCATTGCTATCATCTTGCGTAGTGTATTATGTAGGTTATCACGCCCCAGAGGGTGCATTCCTCCTGTTCCCTATCAAAAGCGATACGGGCAACTTTAAACTCCCCATCTTGCACCACGAGTGCCAAATCATCAAAATTGGGTGAGAGCGATCTGTCCACGATCAACACATCATTTTTTAGAATGTTGAACTCTGCCCATGCACCGCTACCCACTCGTACGTAAAACGTGGCATCCTTGTGTATGGCCAACTCCTTGTGCAAGTCTATGGGAGTTTCCATATAATGTGTAGCTGCACTAGGGAATCCGGTTTGTTTGGACACCTCGGGGGCGTGGCGGTATGCAGCTTTTTTCAGTTTACCAGATGATGAAATTTCCATAGTTCAAAAGTATGGAATATTTCCAACAAAAAGGATTATTTCCATTATAAAATATTTCGATCCGCAGAGACAAACTGCAAATGGTCATGTGCTAAAGAATAAGGTGTATTTCATCATTTAGAGATATATTTCTACTGAAAAATTAGTAGGTTTACCTTAAATTTCAACTATGGAAAGTATCAGCGTTTTTGATATGCTAAGTATTGGTGTGGGACCATCCAGCTCGCATACATTGGGACCCTGGCGTGCAGCGTATATGTGGATTAAAAAACTACAGCAGCGCGAGCTATTTACCAGTGTAGCAGCCGTACAGGTAAACCTATATGGTTCTTTATCCCTTACGGGGAAAGGGCACGCGACCGATATTGCCGTGGTCATGGGACTTATGGGGACAGACCCTGTAACGTGTGACATAGAGCGTATACAACCCGAAATAGAAGCACTAAAAGCTTCCAATACACTAAAACTGAACAATGAAAAAAACATACCCTTCAGTTTTAAGGAGAACATTAAGTTCAACCGAAAATTTCTGGACTTCCATCCCAACGGAATCACTTTTGAAGCTACACTGCGCAACGGGAAGAAAACAAGGGATACCTATTATTCCATAGGCGGGGGCTTTGTGGTACAAAAGGAGCGTGCCCGTGCCAAGCGACAAAAAGAAAAGTTTAATAGTTTTCCCTACCGTGTTGCCCTTGCCTCGGAACTTTTGGAACATTGCACCAAGGAAAATATTTCTATAAGTGAACTCGTACTCACCAATGAACTTTCCCTACGGGACCCTGAAAGGATTGATGCTAAATTGAAAGCCATTTGGGATGTTATGCTGGACAGTATGTATGTGGGTTGCCACACCGAGGGCACGCTCCCAGGAGGGCTTAACGTAAAGCGCCGTGCTTTTGAAACCCACGAGAAACTAAAGGGAGATATCCCTTATAACAACGCTGTTGAGTGGATTGCCGCCATACGTGGTACCGAAGTTAAGTTTAGACAAATCCTAAAATGGGTAAGCTGTTTTGCCCTAGCTGTAAATGAAGTAAACGCATCGTTAGGAAGAGTGGTTACTGCTCCCACCAACGGCAGTGCTGGGGTGATTCCCGCAGTTTTGATGTACTATCTGGTGATTGAAAACCACGACGGTAATTTTGACGACATCAAGAAATTCCTGCTCGTAGCGGGCGAAATTGGGAGTCTTTTCAAGAAAAACGCTACCATAAGTGCCGCAATGGGAGGATGCCAAGCAGAGATTGGAGTATCCTCGGCCATGGCCGCTGGTGCCCTAACTGAATTGATGGGTGGTTCACCCGCACAGGTACTCATTGCCGCCGAAATTGCGATGGAGCACCACCTAGGACTTACTTGCGACCCCATTGCCGGCTTGGTACAAATACCGTGTATAGAACGTAATGCCATGGGAGCCATAAAGGCTATTAATGCTTGTGAAATGGCACTGGATAGAGACCCTGAGGATGTAAAGATCCCCTTGGACAAAGTTATTGCTACCATGTGGGAAACCGCCAAGGATATGACCAGCAAATACAAAGAAACAAGCGAGGGCGGACTCGCCGTACAGGTAAATATAAGCGATTGCTAACTATGAGATTTCAATAGGTGGGATAAGGTTGTGCTTTATGGCGAAAATCACTAGTCCCGCAAGGTTTTTTACTCCAGTTTTTGTTAAGAGATTTTTACGGTGTACTTCTACGGTTCGCGGGCTGATAAATAGTTTTTTTGCAATTTCTGGAGTAGTGAGTTGCTGGCATATCAACTCCAGTACCTCCTGCTCACGTTCGGTCAAGAAATCGGGATCGTGGGGAGATTTTAGGGTATCATGGTATTTTTTGTTGAGTATCTCCATAACGTGCCTATCGTAATAGAACCCGTTGTGGAATACCTGCTTCACCGTATGTATTACCTGTGCCGGGGTCGAATTTTTCACCAAGTACGCATTGGCACCCACATCTATCATATTTTTAATAAAGGGTTTGGTGTTGTAGGTGCTCAGGGCCACAACGCCTACTTCGGGATAGTGGGTGGTGATATGTTTGGTAGCCTCTACGCCGTTTACTTCGGGCATCTTTATATCGGTAATCACGATATCGGGCAGGGTTTCTTGGGATTCAAGATACGTTAAGAGTTCTTGTCCATTTTCAGCTTGAAAGATAACTTCCATGCCGGGCTCTCGCGAAAAAATATGGGCAATGCCCACGCGGAACAATTCTTCATCGTCTGCAATAACAATATTGATATCCAAAATATATACTAGTTTGTTTGTTTTGTCAAGACAACTTGCATGCCTTCACCGGGAGCCGAAACTATTTCTACAGTGGCATTGAGAATGGCCGCGCGGTTCTCTATACCGCTCAATCCCAAACCCTTTACTTTTTTACCGTCTTCCAGTGCAAAACCTTTTCCGTTGTCTTTATACTGTAAAGTTACTGTGTTTTTTTCAGCTACCAAGGCTATTGAAATAGTTTTTGCCTTAGCATATTTAAGGGTGTTGTTTACCAGTTCCTGTACAATCCTAAAAACGTGCAATCCTTCTTCTTTGCTGAAAATCCCTTCCTCATATTGAAAACGTGATGTTACCTGAAGCGTCCCACATTCCTCCACTTGATCGCACAGCTCTTCCAAGGCGGGTACCAGTCCAAATTTCTCCAACGCAGGCGGTAAAAGCTCGTGGGCAATACGGCGCGAACTCTCCAGCACAGTAGCAGTAACCTTGGCGATGCTTCCTCCTAGTTTAATGGCTTCTTGTGGGGTAATGTTTTGGTCTGTCAGGAAATTGGCATTCAAGGAAACAATGTTGAGCTTACTACTTATATCGTCGTGAAGATCCTGTGCAATACGCTTTCGTTCCGCCTCCTGTGTTTGCAGGCTGGCTTGCAGGACTTCTTGTTGGTGGGCAATTTGCAGGTTTGCTTTTTCCAGTTCGGTTTTAATTATTTTTTTTCGGGAAAAATAGAAAAACAGGATAATGGCAATGCCCATCAACACCAATAGCGAGATACCAATAAGCAGGATTGAGATAATTTGGATTTCGTCTGTCGGGGTATATTGCATGATAGCGAAGATACGATTTTACGACATTGGTATGAGAGAAACAGCATGTAAAAAGCTAGCTGTCAATATGCCTTTTTAGGACGATAATTACGGTACCATTCCAAAAATATTAAGATCAAAAAAATAAAGTAGGCAAATTCATTTATAAGGCCTATCTGTAACTGTATTTCTTTACTTAAGCCTAAACTCAATATTAAGTTTCCAGAGGCAAAAAACAATAAACTCGTTAAAAAATATAGAAGAACGCCCGTATTTACCAATAAGAATGTTGCTTTCCCAGACAAAGATTTAAAGTAGTAAAACAGTGCATAAATCACAATTACCGTTTGTGTAATGCTCACCCCTAAACCATTGTAATATTCATAGCTCTCCGGGCTCAAAACATACTGGACAATTAAGGTTACTACCACTGCTCCTACAAGCCAGCCTATCCATTTCTTTTTCAGTAAAAAGAAATAGAACAGTGACACCAATAAAAACTGACCTATAAAGTAATAAGAGAATAAAAATAGATTATCTATCTTTCTAGTAGCATAATAGAACAATAATCCTTGGACAATAGCAATAAAGAGCAGGTATAGTGTAAAAACCTTATAGGCTTTTCCAAATTTGGAAAAGCCTATAAAATATAGTATCGGTAGTATTACCGATACCAGTATCAAAAAATTGGTAAAGAAGCTCAGCAAAGTTTGATACTTAATTTAAAGAACTAGAGTCATCACAATGTGGGGGACAACGTTTGGTAAAATCCCAAACACTATTTACATTGCCCTCAGCATTACTAGGGTTGCTGGGCAGGAGATCCCGATACACTCCGCTACGGTCTTTCTCGGTGCCTACAATAATTAATTTTTCTTCGTTGGTGGTTGGGTCTACACCCAGATAGGCACGTACGCAAGCATCGGAGTTATCGTCCGGATTGCCCATCTCTGCCAGTACACCGTTTAAATCCTGTATAGGGATCAAAAAAGCATTACACTGGTTGTGGCTGTTGTAGTCGCTCTCCTCCGAACGCCATTGCGCAGTCCATGTTTTTGCAGTGTCTAAACTAATTTTTTTGTCTTGGTCACTCATAATTAAAAAATATTTGGTTAGTAATTATTGGGCAATACGCTATTACCCAACCATAAAAATAAAGAAACCTACGGTATGGCCTACCTATTTCTTTACCTTTTTAAAAATGGCCCGTGTAGACTTGTTCTGTAATACGCTTTCGTCTTTCTCCCTAATAGCTTGCAATATGGTCTTGGCCACACTTTTCCCCAACTCTACGCCCCACTGGTCGTAGCTATACATGTTCCAAACCACCCCCTGTACAAATGTTTTATGTTCGTACAGTGCTATAAGGCTTCCAAGGTTTTTGGGTGTGAGTTTCTCTATAAGGATTGTAGTAGTGGGTTTGTTTCCTTTAAAAGTTCGGTAAGGTTCACCACTCTTTGCTGGCTTGCCTTCCAATAGGGCTTCGGATTGAGCCAAGCAGTTGGCCACCAAAATATCGTGGTGCTCTTGCAGTCCGTGGTTGGATTGCGAAACGCAAATAAAATCTGTTGGGATACGTTTGGTCCCTTGGTGCAATAACTGGAAAAACGCGTGCTGTGCGTTGGTACCTGTAGCACCCCACACGATAGTTCCGGTTTGGTAATCTACCAAATTACCATTGCGGTCTATTTGTTTCCCGTTGCTTTCCATAACCGCTTGTTGCAGGTATGGTACCAGCTTGTTCAAGGCCTCGCTATAGGGAATGATAGCCTCGGTCTCGAAACCGTAAAAGTTATTGTACCAAATAGAGAGCATTGCCAATGCTACGGGTATGTTCTCAGAAAATGGAGCCGTCGCAAAATGTTGGTCCATCCCGTGAGCTCCCTTTAGCATTGTTTCGAAATTTGTATATCCAATGGCACAGCAAATAGAAAGCCCCACTGCGCTCCACAATGAAAACCTACCCCCAACCCAATCCCACATGGCAAAAGTATTCTGCGCCAAAATGCCAAAAGCCGCAACTTCTTCTGGATTGGTGGATACCGCTATAAAATGTTGCGCCACAGCTGTTTTGTTCGTTCTGTCCACAAACCAATCTTTTACCGTATGCGCATTGGTCAAGGTTTCTTGGGTGGTAAAGGTTTTGGATACTACTATGAACAAGGTGGTCTCCGGATCTACTTGCTGTAAGGTCCTTGCCACGGCATCACCATCTATATTCGAGATAAAATGCACGTTAATACCCTTGTTATAATCCTGTAATGCCGTACACACCATTTCTGGTCCCAAATGGCTTCCCCCTATACCAATGTTCACCACTGTATCAATAGGCTTCCCCGTATATCCCTTATATGTTTTGTTGTGAATGGCTTCAGAAAAAGCTTTCATTTTTTGGAGACCTTCGGCTACTTCGGGTTTCATGTTACTGAAATCCCGCAATGCCGTGTGCAGTACTGCCCTATCTTCGGTCTCGTTGATTTTTTCACCTTGGAACTGTGCTTCGATAGCCGATTTCAATGCTACCTCGTCTGCCAACTGAAGCAACAGTTCACGTGTTTTGGGCGTGATTCTGTTTTTTGAAATGTCCACAAAAAAGTCGTTCCATGAAATACTGAAATCGGTTGCACGGGCTGGGTTTTCAGCAAACAGATCACGAACGTCTACCTCCCTCATTTCATTAAAATGGGTCTGTAACGCTTTCCAAGCTTTGGTGGAAGTTGGATCTATCTTTGGCAGTGGCATACTGTGGATTTTTTACTGTTGGTCTTGGTAGTAGGTTATCAACCCATCAATGGGCCTTCTCACGATACTGCCCAATTGTAAGTTATAGGTTTTGAAACATTTTTTCAATAAGGTCGTGCTAAAATAGGCAATACTCCCCACAAAATGAATAGGAACATCTGCGGATTCTTTGTATGTGAGTATTCGGCACTCAATAAATTCCTCTATACCTTTTTCCAAAAGTTTGTAAAAGTAGCTTTCTGAGTTTTTCAGTTGGTCTTCCCTGGTTTCAATGGGAAGGAAGATAAATTCAGCAAAACTCGCTAAATATCTGTTGGCGTTGGGCTTCTTGTATAGGTTTGTTTTAATTTCGTCTGGGTCTAACTGGAAACGCGCTTCAAATTCCGAAGCTATTTCAGCAGGCATCTTTTTGTAGAAATAATCCCGCAACAATTGTTTCCCAAAGTAATTCCCACTTGCCTCATCCATCACAGAATAACCCAAGGATGGTGTGGCATTTCGTACCATTTCTCCGTTAAAATAACTGCTGTTGGAGCCTGTTCCCAAAATGCACACGATGCCAGGCGCTCGCGTGGTTGCATAGACCGCGGCAAGCGTATCCTCAAACACTGAAACCGAAGCTTCGGTAAAGATATCTTGTAATACTTTTTTCAGTACTGCTGAAGGTTTTTGTGTGCCACAGCCCGCCCCATAAAAATCTAACTTTGAAACTTTACTTGCAAACTCCATTAGCTTGGCGTTGTCCTTGACCCTTTGCTGGAGTTCCTCTTCCCCAGTCACGGCTGGGTTTAAACCAAGTGTACGGGTCTTGAGTACAACGTCCCTGGAATCGTCCAACAGAACCCAGTCGCATTTTGTAGAGCCACCATCGGTAAACAAGATCATATTACAGGTTTGAAGCGTAAACGGTCAACTCTACCAGTTTTGCTGAATAGCCATATTCGTTATCGTACCAAGCCACAAGTTTGAAGAAATTTTCGTTGAGTGCAATCCCTGCCCCGGCATCGAACGTACAGGTGTGCGGATCGCTCACAAAATCTTGGGAAACCACAGGCTGCTCCGTATAGTTCACGATTCCTTTATAAGTACCTTCTGAGGCTTTTTTGAAGAGCTTTTTTACCTCTTCATAAGTAGCAGGTTTTTCGGTGCGTACTGTTAAGTCCACTACCGAAACGTCTACCGTAGGAACCCTAAAGGCCATTCCCGTAAGTTTACCATCCAACTGTGGGATAACTTTTGTTACGGCAACAGCGGCCCCTGTAGAGGTGGGGATAATGTTTGCCAAGGCACTTCGGCCCAGCCTATAGTTTTTTCTTGAGGGTTGGTCTACGGTTTCCTGGGAAGCGGTAACCGAGTGAACGGTGGTCATGAGTCCTTCCACGATTCCCAGCTCATCGTTCATGATTTTTGCCATGGGTGCCAGGCAATTTGTGGTACAGGAAGCATTTGAGATAATGGTATCACTTGCCTTGAGACTGTTATGGTTCACCCCCATCACAAACATGGGAGCTGATTTTGAAGGAGCTGAAATAACCACTTTTTTTGCGCCGGCATCTAGGTGTGCATTGGCTTTATCTTTTTCAGTAAAAATACCCGTACAATCCATTACGGTAGTAACGCCCACTTCGTCCCAGGCTAAGTTTGAAGGATCCTTTTCAGAAGTTACCCTAATGTGTTTTCCGTTCACAATTAGATTTCCATCGGTTACTGAAACTTCTCCATCGAACCTCCCGTGTACCGAATCGAACTCCAACAGGTACGCTAGGTGCTCTACATCGAGCAGGTCGTTAATTGCAACCACTTCAACATTGTCTCGCTGTGATGCAATCCTGAAGGCTATGCGTCCTATTCTTCCAAAACCATTTATTCCAATTTTAATCATATTTCTTTGCTTTTTATAATGATGTTATATCTGCAACCCGTATAAGTTTTAGGTCTATTTCGTTCTTGCCCTTTAACGCTTCGACAATGGGAACTACAATTTCTTTTCCGTGCCTGATGCCTATCATGGCATCTCTTTTGCCTTCCATTAAGGCATCCACTGCCGCTACACCAAGACGACTTGCCAACACACGATCGTAACAACTAGGAGCGCCCCCACGTTGAATATGGCCCAATACAGTTACCTTAACTTCGTACTCCTGAAGGTTTTCCTTAATATATTCTGCCAATCCCAAGATGTTCTTGCCAATTTGATCTCCTTCTGAAACTACTACGATACTTGAGGATTTCCCCGCTTCCTTACTTCGTTTGAGAGAGGCAATTAAACGGTCTTTCCCAAGATCTTCTTCAGGAATCAATATTTCCTCGGCTCCTGCTCCAATACCTGCGTTCAGAGCAATGTCGCCAGCATTGCGTCCCATCACCTCTACCAAAAAAAGACGGTTGTGGGAGTTTGCCGTATCTCTAATTTTGTCTATGGCCTCTACCACAGTATTTAGGGCAGTATCGTAGCCAATGGTATAATCGGTGCCATTTATGTCGTTGTCAATAGTTCCGGGGATTCCAATAATAGGGAAGTTGAATTCTTCATTAAAAATTTTACAGCCTGTAAATGTACCGTCGCCACCAATTGCAACAAGAGCATCTATAGTTGCCTCTTTTAAGTTTTTATAGGCTTTTTCTCTTCCCTGTTTGGTCCTAAAATCTTCTGATCTGGCAGATTTTAAAAAAGTACCCCCTTGGTTGATTATGTTTTTTACACTTCTGGGTCCCAGGGGTGTAAAGTCTGCATCTATCAAACCCTGCAAGCCTCTATAAACGCCTACGCAGTCTACCTTATGGTAAAAGCAACACCTTACCACAGCACGTATTGCAGCGTTCATACCTGGAGAATCCCCTCCGCTTGTAAGGACCGCTATTTTTTGTATGGGTTGTTTCATTACAGTAAAACTAGCTTTAAATTTTGAAATAACCAGTATGGTGGGTTAACGATATCGTTTTCGGTAAATAACTTTCTGGAGAAACTGCCTTACATGTTAATTTTTAGTAAAATACGTGTTTGTACGTATGTGCTATTTTAAAAACTCTCATTATATTTACCCTGAATTAGTGAATTGTACACCACTATTCTTTTTGTGGGGATAAAAAGTCTAGTATGTGCAAATTTAAATTTACTAAGTTAGGTTTGTTATGAGCGTCTCTTCTAGGGGCGCTTTTTTTATTCTGAAAAGTTTTTTTTTGTGCTACTTCAGTATTGTAAATTCTACTGAAGAATCATTAAACACCTTGTGTGTTTGTTTCTGGAAATCTTCTTCTTTTGCATAAAATATATTCTCTACAAAAGTCTGCGGGTTGATATCTATATACGGAAACCACGTACTCTGCACCTGTACCTGAAGTTTATGCCCTTTCTTAAAAGTATGGTGTACATCCTGTAATTTAATGTTTACCGATGTTTTTTCATTAGGAACAAAAGGCTCTGGATTACTGAAATTGTTTCGATATCTTCCTCTTAACACCTCGCTACGTACCAGCATATGATAGTTCCCCATTTTAAGATGGTCTTGAGTTTCCTGGGTATCCTCTGCATCTGCTGGAAAAACATCGATCACCTTTACTACCCAATCGGCATCTGTACCCGTGGTGGCAACCTTGAGCTTTGCAAGAATTTCACCCGCTAGGGTCAAGTCCTCTGTAAATACGGGAGTTTCGAACACCAACACATCTGGACGGCGGGCGGCGAAACGTTGGTCGTCTGTCATAAACTTTCTAGGCGTAAAGACCATTTTTATGTCTTCGGAATACGGGACTGGTTTTTTTGGGTCGCTTATAAATTCTTCAAAGGTGTAGCTTCTTTCAGCAACATCGTTCAAACGCTGGTTGTTTTGTAGCCAAAAAGTTTTTTTCTGTGTATTTTCGGGAGGCCATTGGCTATACTCCTTCCATTGTAACGAGCCAGAATCGAACATATAGGCCTCTGGAAGATCTGGTTCTCCTTGACCATTCTCTTTTAAGAAATGACGGAAAAATTTGCTCTCGATATCCTTTTGGTAATTAATTGAAATATCGTCACCAAAATACACATTGCCAATGGCCTGGCGCTTTTTGGTTCGGGACCAATCGCCGTGGCTCCAAGGACCAAAAACCATTGTGTTGTAATTGCTGCTGGATTTTTCGATGCTCTTGTACGTTTCATAAGGTCCGTAAAGGTCTTCGGCATCGAACAAGCCCCCTACGACCATCACAGCAGGTTTAATATTATCTAAATGCTGTATGATGCCTCGTTTCTGCCAAAATTCATCATAATCTGGGTGTTCTTTTAACTGCGTCCAGAATACGTTATCTTTTCCGTAATACTGGTCGAGGTTTGAGAGCGGTCCAGCGTCCAGAAAGAACTGGTACTGATCCTCTGTGCCCAGATCTGGAAAACTGTACCACGCTTCTTTGGCAGGTTGTGTTTTCTCGTACCCAAATACTGAAGTTGCACGCCAATAACTCAACAAATAAGCGCCGTTATGATGAAAATCGTCAAAATAAAAATCGCCAATACACGCTTGTGGCGATGAGGCTTTTAATGCGGGGTGAGCATCCAGTAAAGAATACGTTGCGTAAAACCCAGGATAAGAAATTCCCCAAGTCCCCACACGGCCGTTATTATTGGGAACATTGTTTACCAACCACTCAATAGAATCGTAGGTATCACTGGCCTCATCGAACTGATTTCCTTTTTTGTTGGGGATGTAAGCACGCATATTATCATACGTTCCCTCACTCATCCAACGGCCACGGACATCTTGGTATACTACAATATAGCCCTCCTGCATCATAAATTCATTGGGAGCAATTTTTGAAGGGAACTGGTCCTCACCATAGGGTTTGCAGCTGTATGGTGTACGCTTAAGGAGAATAGGGTATTTTTTTGAAGTATCCTTGGGTGCATATATGGATGTGAACAGTTTGGTGCCGTCCCGCATGGTGATATATGTTTCAGTCTTTGTAAAATTATCCCTTACATAATCTTCGTTCTGGGCGATAGCAACTGCCACAAAAAGAAATGCCAATAGTACTGAAAACCTATACTTCATAATATTTTAAAATTTAGTTGTTCTTGAATGCTTCTATACCACTTTTTAACCATGCTTCATATTCTTCGGCATCTGGTGTGTAATCTTCGGGTTCAACAAGGTTTTGCTCATCATGCCCCATCAACACATAATATGGCTGGGCATTTGCTTTATAGCGCACTATTTGCAAATCGCTCCATTTATTACCAATGGTCTTTATTTTTTTACCAGTTTCTGGACTCACATATTTTTCGTCTTCAGGAAGTTCGCGTTTATCATCTACATAAAGCGAGATAAGTACGACTTCATTTTTTAATATATTCAACACTCCCGGTTCCGGCCACACGTTCTGCTCCATTTTCCGGCAATTTACACAGGCCCAGCCCGTAAAATCTATCATAACAGGTTTGTTCACTTCCTTGGCGTATTTTAGCCCTTTCTCATAATCATAAAAATGTAAAATATCGTGTGGAGCCATGAGATGGCCTCCATCCGGTAGTTCTTCAGCACCTAAGGCTGTTGCTCCCCCCCCTAATTTTGTGTATCCAACTCCGTAAGGAGCTTCACTATATTCAAGCGGTGGTGGGAATGCGCTTATCAACTGCAGTGGTGCGCCCCAAAGCCCTGGAAGCATATATATTACAAATGAAAGTGTAAGTAACCCTAAGAGCAATCTACCTACCGAAATATGGGTTAAAGGGCCATCATGGGGTAGACGGATCTTCCCTAGAAGATATAGTGACAAAGCTCCAAAAATAGCTATCCATATAGCTATAAACACTTCTCTTTCCAGCAAGTGTAACTGTAATACAAGATCTGCCTGTGAAAGAAATTTAAAGGCAAATGCCAGCTCCAAAAATCCTAAAACTACCTTAACGGTGTTGAGCCAGCCACCACTTTTGGGCAAAGAATTGAGCCAACCTGGAAATATTGCGAATAAGGTAAACGGTAACGCAATGGCAAGTGAGAAACCTAACATACCAACAATAGGTGCAATACCTCCTTTTGAGGCCGCTTCCACCAAGAGGCCACCTACTATTGGACCAGTGCAGGAAAATGAGACAATTGCCAGTGCCAAAGCCATAAAAAAGATACCTACTATACCACCTTTGCTAGCTTTACTGTCTACTTTATTTGCCCAGGACTGTGGAAGTGTAATCTCGAACGCTCCCAAAAACGAAATTGCAAAAACAACCAATAGCAAGAAGAATACTACATTGAACCAAACCGATGTAGATAGTTCGTTGAGTACATCAGACCCAAAGATTGCCGTAACCATCGAGCCTAGCAACACATAGATAACTATAATAAATACACCATATAAGATTGCGTTCTTAATACCAATTGCCTTGTTTTTACTCTGTTTGGTGAAAAAACTCACGGTAAGTGGGATCATTGGGAACACGCAGGGAGTTAACAGTGCTGCAAATCCAGACAGGAATGCTATAAAAAAGATAGCCCACAGGCCCTTTGCATCATCTTCATCATCTGCTTCAAGGGAATCTTTATTTTTAGTTTTGCTTCCACTTTGAGATTCCGAAGTTCCTGTTCCTTTAGGCAGCTCAAACTCCAAGTCTGCCATCTCGAAGATACATTTTTCATCGTCACAAGATTGAAAATCTACTGTTCCGGTAATCGTGGTAACATCACCATTTATTCTTTTAATTTTTTGGGTGAAGGTTGCTGTTTCTGTGAAAGTGGTCAACTCCATTTCAAAAACCTTGTCGAACTTGGTCTTTCCTTCCTCTTCTGCGGTTTCGCCTATCAATTCATATCCTCCTTCTTCACTTTCCAAAGTAAAGAGCGTTGCGATTGGACCACCATCGGGAACGGTTTGGGAGTACAAGTACCAACCATCGTCTATTGTGGCGGTCATGATAAGATTATATGTATCGTCACCCAAGTCTTCAACATCTGTCTTCCATTTTACAGGCTCGAAGATTTGTGCATTGGAAGAGAAACCACAGAGAAATAAAAATGAAACAAATAGTGGAGCTAAAAAAGTTTTCATGGATTTGTTGTAATTTTTAATAGGTTCTTAGTGCTAGGGGTAATTTTAAACCGATCGTCCAAACGATGATTCACCACCCAGACAATTTTGTCCTCACTACAAAGTAACCAAACTTGTTCTTTGGCGACCAAAGATAACTTTTCATCTTTAAAAAACTTGCTCAATTTCTTCTTTCCTTGCATTCCAAAGGGCTGAAAAACATCACCCTCCTGCCATTTCCTAAGACGAAGCGGAAACAACAGCTTATCTGCATCTACGTAAACCGTAGTATTATCAATATGCCCCATTTTGTTGGTAGGATTAAGCTTGATATCTATGGGGTTGTTAATTTCTTTTTGATTTTTTTTTATGAAAAACTCATTTTTTTCTGAATTTTCGGTGATTTTGGTCAAAATAAACTCGTTTCTATTGCGAAGCAATCTGTGCGAACCAGACACCACCTCCTTACCCGTTTGTGCATTTAACAGACCATACACATCGTCCCAAGCCGTAAATCCAAAGGGATGCAATAACTCGTACAAAAGGGCATTTGTGTTTGGCAATTCTGAAATCTTGGCTATATCGATACTATATCCCCCTTCATTTTCAGAAACAGCAAGATTGTACACCAGCGTCATGTAATCTTCCACTAAAGCCTGTGATGCTTGGAGGTTTTTTTGCGTTTTCTGGACATGTTGAAGTATATCTTTTGAAGTTTCCTTAAGCTTGGGCAGCACTTCCAAACGCAACTTGTTTCGCAAATAATCTGTCTTTGCATTACTGCTGTCCTCCCGCCAGTATAGGTTTTGTGACTTTGCATATGCTAAAATCTCTTCTCTCGAAAAATGAAGCAAAGGACGAACGACTTTTTCGTTTTTGGATGGGATACCGGTTAAGCCTCGCAAACCAGTGCCCCGGGTAAGATTTAAAAAGAATGTTTCCAAATCATCATTGGCATGGTGGGCGGTTAAAATATAGTCGTAACCAAAGTTTTGGATCACTTCATCAAACCAAGAATATCGCAACTGCCTTGCTGCCATCTGGGTGGAAAGCTTATGGTCTTTTGCATAAGTCTCGGTATCAAAAATTTCAGAATGAAAAGGGATTTGTAAACTTTCAGCCAAATTTTCGGTAAAAAGGGCATCTTCGTCACTTTCTTTGCCACGTAATGAAAAATTACAATGCGCAATGGCAATGTTATATTTCAGTTTAAAAAGAAGCTGGGTCAATACTACACTATCCAAGCCCCCACTACAAGCAATAAGCAATTTGGCGCCTTTTAAATAAGAAAAATGTTGTGAAAGCTCTTTTTTAAATTCTGAAAGCATGATAGTTAAATAACACCTGCTAAAATACCACAAACTACGGCAATACCAAAGCTAAGCATGGTGCCAATTAGGACATATTCGGTTTTTAGCGTATCGGTGTCCTTGTACCGCAAAACAGACTTTGCTGCAAGTAAAAATCCAACAGCCTGGAACTGCCCAATCAAAATAAACGTGAGCGCCAGTACCCGTTCCAAAATACCTATGAGTTTGCCCGCATTTGGAAGTTCGTCTGCACCCTCCAAAACTTCGGCCTTTTCCTGTTGAGCGATCGCTACATCAATCTCCGACGACCTGAAAACCTCTTTGATCACAAAATTTGCTGGACGCAAGCACAGTAAATACCCTATAACAATAGCGATAAAGGTAGTAGAAACAGGGATTTCAAAAAGTGGTTGCAACCCGTGGTACTTTTCAAAAAACAAAGAAACCCCCACCAAAACAACAATATGCAACAATTGGTCTACAAAAAAAGCGTATTTCCAAAATTTTGGGTGCCTATTGGCCCTTGCCTTAAAACCATCTATTATATAGTGGATTATAGCAATGACACCCGCACCCACGAAAAATTCAACTTGAAACGATAACAACCACGAGCACAAAAACACAATAAGAACATGTACAGGCAATAATCTACTCTTAAAACCAATACTGTTTTTTTCGTTCGCCATTTTTTGGGATTGCAAAAAAAAGTCGGCTAAAATGTGTGCCAAGAACTGTAATAGAATAAATGTGGTCAGTTGCATTTTATAAAGTTAGTGATTCTTCAAAATAAATAACAGCAGACTCTATAGCATTCCAGCCCACATTTGTAGAGTGGCGGTTTACCACAGACTGGTCTATGCCCAATTTTTTAGATATAACATCCTCACTATGTCCCATAAGCTTTAAGTACACTACCTCGCACTGGCGCTGGGTTGCCTTGTTAAGGAGCACATCTAATAATCCCAACATAGCCGTCCATTTTTTGTTCATCTCTTCATTTTTTGAATGGAAAAACAATGTGTTTTTAATAACGACACGTTCCTTATCATGAGTAGATATACTATTAATTTTACGGCCAGCATAATAAATAGCCTCTCCATCCATCACTCCATTAATTGGGTCGTACCTCTCCAATTCTCCATACCCTATGGCCAGCCGCACTCCATACTCCTTAAAGAGCCGTGCCCGCTTTTTATTTTTTGATAGAGATCTTTCTGAAATAGAGATAGTCTTAACATAGCTTTTTATAGCCAAACAAGCCCGTAGAGCATTTGCCGCATTGGGGATTCCACACTCTATATAATCCCCTTTTATTAACCGCCCGTAACTCTCAAAATGTTCATGGAGATCGTCCATCAAGGATTCTAGATGTGTCTCTAAAATTTGCTTATCCTCACTGTCCAGACTGCTTGAGGAAACTATGTCACCCGATATTACTGAATATTTGACTTTCATAATTATTTTTCAAATATACAAAAATATGTATTAAAATATACATAAACAGCTTTTATGTTTCTATTAATACATAAATATACTTTATGTACTATTTGAAGCATATATATTCTAAAACTGAGCGCATGGCTTTGGCTTTCAACAAACATTCTTCGTATTCTGCCTCTACGGTAGATTTTGAAGTGATAGCTCCTCCTACTGAAAAACTGACGTAATTTGTAGCCTCATTGTATAAAATGCTACGTATAACAACGTTAAAATCGAAATCTCCCTTAGGAGAAAAATAGCCCACTGCACCACTGTACACACCTCTTTTGGCATCCTCCAACGACTCTATGATCTTCAGGGCACTTACTTTTGGTGCACCTGTCATACTCCCCATTGGAAAAGTGTGCTTAATAATCTGTGCTGGAGAGAAGTGGGTTTTGGCTTGACAGGAAATTGTGGAAACCAATTGATGTACCTGCTCAAACGTGTAAATAGCACACAGCTCCTCTACGTTAACAGAACCTTTCTGGGCAATGCGGGAAAGATCGTTACGCACCAAATCTGTAATCATGATATTCTCACTACGTTCCTTGGGGTCGTTTTGCAACGCTATGGCCATCTCCTTATCTTCAATTGCATTTTGAAGACGTTTGGCGGTTCCTTTTATAGGTTGGGAAATAACAGTGTCCCCTTGCTTTTTCAGATAGCGCTCGGGAGAGGCAGAGATCACAAAATGTGTATCCAATTTAAGAAAACTAGCAAAAGGTGGCTTAGAAATATCGTTCAGTAAAAAAAAAACCTGCAAGGGGTCTATCACAGTATCTTCGGCATAAAATTCTTGGCAAAAGTTAGCCTCATAAATATCGCCTCGCTCAATATGGTGGAGCATTTTACTCATTTTTTTGGCATACCTGTCTTTTGAAGTACGCAGCTTAATTTTTATAGCTGAAGAATTGTTTTCGGATACTACATTTTCGGTAGATAGGATTTCTTCCCAATCGCTCTCCAATTCATCATCAACCATATTCAGGTAATGCATTTCCATTTCGGTTTCAGAAAAGAGAAAAACTTTTTTTGGCTGAAAGAAATAGAGATCGGGAAAATCGAGACCGTCGAAATTTTGCGACTTTAGCTTTTCAACGTCGTTCTTCAGGTCATAACTCAAATACCCGAACAACCAATCCTTTGTAGCCGTTTGGTACTCGTCCAGTTCCTGAAACGCATTGTGGTAATCTGTCTTTATGGCGGTAAAAGCGTCCACAGCCAGAATAGCCTGATAAGACCCATGCCCTTGCTGGTATTTATTGGAGTCGAGCCAAGCAACCTCTTCAAACCTAGAGGCCCACTGCAACAGTTTTTGCTTAAGACTCGAAGTTAACGATACAGAGATTGTTTTTGTTACTCGCATACAACACGAAGGTATTTAAAAAAGAAGAACCATCCCGAAATTTTGGAATGGTTCTATATAAATAAACATCAAACTTTAACTACACGTGCAGCGGTCTGTTATCTGTAGCCGCCAAAGCTGCCTCTTTTACAGCTTCTGCATAGGTTGGATGCGCGTGGCTCATGCGGGAAATATCCTCGGCACTGGCACGGAACTCCATGGCTGTTACGGCCTCAGCAATCAAATCGGCAACACGGGCACCAACCATGTGAACACCCAATACCTCATCGGTCTTGGCATCGCTCAATATTTTTACAAAACCATCGGTATCCCCGCTGGCACGACTTCTCCCCAATGCACGCATAGGAAATTGTCCACTTTTATAGTCGATCTTTGCTTCTTTTAATTGTTCTTCGGTTTTTCCCACGCTGGCAACTTCTGGCCACGTATAGACCACGCCCGGGATTAAATTGTAATCTATGTGCGGTTTTTGTCCCGCTAAGATTTCAGCAACCAGCACACCTTCTTCTTCGGCTTTGTGGGCCAACATGGCTCCGCGAATTACATCGCCAATGGCATAGATATTCTTAACGTTGGTCTGTAAATGGTCGTTCACCTCGATTTGGCCACGCTCGTTTACCTTAACTCCAGCATTTTCAGCTTTCAGCCCATCTGTATAAGGCCTTCTTCCTACGGAAACCAAACAATAATCGCCCTTAAAGTTTACCTCTTTATCTTTTTTATCGGTTGCGGTAACCGTTATTTCTTTTCCTTTTCTTTCAACTGCTGAAACTTTATGGGAAACATAAAATTTCACGCCTTGTTTTTTCATCACCTTCATCAATTCCTTGCTCTGTGCACTGTCCATCGTGGGGATAATACGGTCCATATATTCAACTACTGAAACCTCAGCACCCAACCTGCGGTACACTTGCCCAAGTTCCAACCCTATTACGCCACCACCAATAACGATCATATGTTTTGGGATTTCTTTCAGCGTCAATGCTTCGGTAGAGGTGATGATGCGCTCTTTGTCAATTTCGATAAATGGAAGCGACGCCGGTTTACTACCTGTGGCGATAATAGTGTTTTTTGTCTCGATGGTTTGTTTTTTCTCGCCATCGATTTCAATATGCGTTGCGTCCTTAAATGACCCCAGACCTGTATAGACATCGATTTTGTTTTTGTTCATCAAAAATTCGATTCCTTTGGTGGTCTGCTCTACTACAGCTCCCTTGCGTTCGATCATTTTCTTGAAATTGATCTTTACCTCTCCGGGTATCTCGATACCGTGCTCTTCAAAATGCTTTATGGCATCCTCGTAATGGTGCGAAGAATCCAGCAGCGCTTTACTTGGTATACAACCTACGTTAAGGCAGGTACCTCCAAGGGTGTTGTATTTTTCTATGATGGCGGTTTTCATACCCAATTGGGCACAGCGAATTGCTGCTACATAGCCCCCAGGGCCAGAACCTATAATTGCAACGTCATATTTGGACATAGTGATGAGTTTTTTATATGCGAATGCAAAGGTACTATTTTGATCGTAGATTTACGAAGCACCGTTTTAGATTTTAAAACAAATAGAACAGTGATTGCATAATTTGCTGAAAATAGAAATCAAACCATTAAAATCATCCTTCCATCCCAGGAAATGCCAGCATCTGCCCCATTCCCACCGCAAAGAGCCAGTTGCCATAGAGCGCGTGCTCAATACTCACCAAGGTTGTGCTCCTATATTTTAGGTAGGTATAGCCAAACAAGACCCCGCCAATAAACGTGAGCAAAAGGACAAGCGTGTTTCTGAAAAACAAATGTGCCAAGGAAAACACGATGGCGTTTATAAAAATGAAGAAAGTTCTATTTTGGAACAATACCCCATAACGCTCAAAAAAGAACGTACGGTAAATTATTTCCTGTGGCCAGACCGAAAGAAATGTATACACAAACAAAATAATAACGAACAGCCCCGGATTGTTTTTCGGCACGAAGAACAATGCGGTTTTATCTTGGAACCAAACGTAGGCAGTAGTTATAAGTACCACTAGTAAAAATGTAACAACCAGCCGCCGCCAAAACGATTTCCAATCCAGACCTTTCCTGATACGGAAGTTGATATTTTCAGACTTTTTTAGCCGGAACAGTATATAAAAAAAGCCCACAACCACCATCCCAACTTTTATCCATATTAAAAACGGGACAGCAAGGCTCACCGGTAAAAGTATAAAAAGGGTAAAAAACTCTAAAAGCAGGCCTAGTCTGGTCTTCATAATGCTATGGCAGTTGTATTTTTTACTTCATGGATGGTAAAGCTGCTCGTGGTACTACCCACATGCTCCATACTTGTTACCTTGTTTACCATAAATTCACGGAAGTGTTCCATATCCTTTACCAAAACTTTTAGTAGATAGTCATAATCCCCGCTTACGTGAAAACACTCCATTACCTCGGGCAATTGGAGCACTTTTGTTTCAAATTTTGTGATGTTCTCTTCGGAATGTTTTACCAGCTTTATATGGCAAAATACAGTAAAACCCATTTCCAGCGTATCTCCATCTACCAGTGCCACATATTGCCGTATCACCCCTTGGCGCTCTAGCTTTTTAATCCGCTCGTACACCGCCGTGACCGAAAGGTTCAGTTTTAAAGATAGTTCTTTATTGGTTTGCTTTGCATCTTGCTGAAGGTGTTTCAGCAATTGTCTATCTATGGTATCCAAATTCAACTTCTTGAAAATTTTTCTGAAAGATATTCAATTTCAGTAAAAATACAGAACAATATTCTATAAGAATAAAACTTAATAAATTATTAAACTGAATTTTCGTTACATGATTGATAAATATTCTAAGTCAGACTACATTTGGATTCAAATTTGAAACAACTATGAGCAAGCACGATTTTAAACCCGCAAACAACATACAGGATTTACAATATTTTGGTGAGTTTGGAGGAGTAAACCCTTCCATTTCCGATTCTTCAACCTACACGTTCCTTTCGGCTAAGACCATGTTCGATACGTTTGAGGGCAATGCAGACGGGTGTTATTTGTACTCCCGCCATTCTACACCCTCAAACCTATATCTGGGGGAAGCCCTTGCCGCTATGGAAGGTACCGAGACCGCCAATGTTGCCGCTAGCGGGATGGGTGCCATTACCCCTACCATCCTTCAATTCTGTCAAGCTGGGGACCATATTGTTTCCAGCCGAACCATCTACGGGGGCACCTATGCCTTCTTGAAGAATTTCACCCCACGTTTGGGTATCGAAACTTCGTTTGTGGATATTACAAAATTGGATGTGGTCGAAGCGGCCATTACCCCTGAAACAAAAATTATCTTTTGCGAATGTGTCTCCAATCCGCTGCTGGAAATTGCCGATATTGAAGCCCTTGCAAAGCTTGCTAAAAAACACAAGCTACAATTATTGGTGGACAACACCTTTTCGCCGCTATCCATTTCTCCAGCAAAATTAGGGGCAGACGTGGTACTGCACAGTTTGACCAAATTCATCAATGGAAGTAGTGACACCATGGGCGGCGTGGTATGTGGCAACCAAGAATTGATCGATACCTTGCGCAATGTAAACGATGGTGCCAGTATGCTCTTGGGAGCCTCTATGGATAGTTTACGGGCCGCTTCTATTTTGAAGAATTTACGAACCCTCCACATTAGGATGCAGCAGCACAGTAGCAACGCCTTGTACCTTGCCGAAAAATTTGAATCCGATGGATTGCGAACCGTTTATCCAGGACTTAAAAGCCATCCAGGCCACGAATTGATGAAACGCCAAATGAACCCACAATACGGTTTTGGCGGGATGCTCACCATAGACGTGGGCTCACTGGATAAAGCCAATGAACTCATGGAACTCATGCAAGAACGAAACCTGGGGTATCTTGCGGTGAGTCTTGGTTTTTACAAAACGCTTTTCAGCGCTCCGGGGTCTTCAACCTCTTCTGAAATTCCAGAGGAAGAACAAGCCCAAATGGGTCTTACCGATGGGTTGATACGTTTCAGTATTGGGCTGGATGCCGATATTGAGCGTACCTACAACTCGATGAAGCAATGTATGCAAGAAGTGGGTGTGCTATAAAATTGAATTTCATATCATTGGAAGAGCTGCGCTTGTTGCGTGGCTCTTTTCATTTGCATACAAGGCTACAAAATCGTAACATTACACATCCAACATTTTAAACCAGCCTTCATGCAAAGCCAAAGCCAAGACCCCCAAAACGAAAAAATTGTAGAAAATAGAGAATTGAATATTTGGGAGGCGCTTATTCCAGTTATAGCATTGGTAATTATGTTGTTTTACAACGTTTTTTATGCCTTTGGTGATGATGCGCTCAGCGGTAGCAACCAATTTATACTTTTATTGGGAGCAGCGGTAGCGGCTATAGTTGGAACTTTTAATAAAGTAAGCTACAAACAAATGGTCGAGGAAGTTGCGCAGAATGTGAAAAGCACCACTGGCGCGCTTCTTATATTACTTATGGTAGGTGCCTTGGCAGGAACCTGGCTCATCAGTGGTATTATTCCCACGATGATCTATTATGGCTTGCAGATACTCAATCCCACCATATTTCTCGCCTCCTGCGTTATCATATGTGCCATTATCTCTGTGGCAACAGGAAGTAGTTGGACCACTTCGGCAACCGTGGGTATTGCCTTGATAGGTATTGCGGAAGCCTTGGGAATATCGTTGGGAATGACAGCAGGTGCTGTACTCTCAGGTGCTTATTTTGGCGATAAGCTTTCCCCTTTAAGCGATACTACAAATCTCGCTCCCGCCATGGCGGGAACCGATTTATTTACACATATCCGGTATATGACATATACTACCGTGCCCACCATTGTAATAACCTTGATCGTGTTTATAATCATAGGTTTTGGATTAGACCCCGAAGGCGTTGCAGATACAGGGACGATACTAAATTCTATTGAGGCATCATTCACTATTTCACCGTGGTTGTTTATAGTACCTATTTTAGTGATTGTAATGATTGTGAGAAAAACACCACCACTTATTGCACTGCTTGCAGGAACCTTGTTGGGTGGACTGGCAGCACTTATTTTTCAACCCAGCATTGTGGCTATGGTAGGTGGCGGAAATTCGCTGGATTTCACAACGGCCTATAAAGGAATAATGAATGCCATAACGGTGGACACATCGGTACCTACAGACAATGAAGCTCTTAACGATCTATTTTCAGCTGGTGGGATGAACGGGATGCTGGGCACTATCTGGCTCATTATCTGCGCCATGGTCTTTGGAGGTGTGATGGACGCCATTGGAGCATTGGCAACGATTAGCAAGGCTTTGTTGAGGTTGTTCCACACAACATTCGGACTTTTTGCCAGTACGGTTGCCAGTTGTTTGGCATTGAACGTTACCGCAAGCGACCAATATTTAGCTATTGTAGTACCCGGAAAAATGTACAGCAAAGCGTATAAAGATAAAGGTTTGGCTCCTGAGAATCTTTCTAGAACATTAGAGGATTCGGGAACCGTGACATCGGTATTGGTGCCCTGGAACACCTGTGGGGCATATCAAAGTGGTGTCTTGGGAGTTCCTGTTGTAGATTATTTTGCCTTTGCCATCTTCAACTGGTTAAGTCCATTTATGACCTTGCTGTTCGCTGCTTTCAGGATAAAAATAAAGATGTTACGAGAGCCAAAAGTTGCTTCTTAGAAATCCAAACACATGTCAATATTGAAAATGCTCCGAAACATACTTTTCGGAGCATTTTCAATTAACAATACTTTATAAAAATTGCAACTGGATTTCCTTTCAGTTTTATATTTCAATGTGTACTTTTGCACCCTTAAAATTACACACATAATAAATACACATAAATATGGCATTTGTAGGTAAAAAATTTCCAAACCTTTCAGTAGATACAACCGATAAAACAGGCGTTACCAAAAAGATAAATATTCTTGAAAAAGCGCAGCAAGAGAACAAAAAAGTGATCCTTTTCTGGTATCCAAAAGACTTTACGTTTGTGTGTCCTACCGAGCTGCACGCTTTCCAGACAGCTATGGAAGAATTCGAAAAGAGAAACACTATAGTAATAGGTGCTTCATGTGACACTCCAGAAGTTCACTTTGCTTGGTTGAATACTCCTAAGAACCATGGCGGTATTGAAGGTGTTACCTATCCGCTCGTGGCAGACAGCAACCGCAACCTCGCTAATCAGTTAGGTATCTTGGACATCACCAATGAGCGTTACGATGAAGAAACCGGTACCGTTATGGTAGATGGCGACAATGTAACCTACCGCGCAACATATCTTATAGACGAAGAAGGCACTGTTTTCCATGAAAGTGTAAACCACATGCCTTTGGGTAGAAACACATCAGAATTTTTACGATTGATAGACGCATACACCCACGTTCAGAAAAACGGTGAAGTATGCCCGGCCAACTGGCAGGAAGGTGCAACTGCAATGAACGCAGACCGAGAAGGGGTTGCCGAATATCTTTCACAACACTTAAACTAATTCGTGCCAAGAGATTAGTTTATTTTTTAAGTAAGTTAGGTTAAACTTTACCCGCTTTCAGCTATGAGAGCGGGTTTTTTTATGTAAATCACCCAAATGGGTAATGTCGTTTAATTATTAATTTCAGTAGTATTCCAATGTAAATTTTTACTTGTTAAAATAGACACCACACAACTATTTTGTATTTTTAAACCAATTAACCATCATAAAATGAGGGTTTTAAAACCTATTTTTCTGATCCTTTTTTTTCTTTCTGAAATTATTTCGGCACAAAGCACCTATGAATTTCAGCATTTCGGGGTGGATGATGGGCTATCGCAAGTTTCGGTGTACGCTATCGCTGAAGACGAACAAGGCCACATCTGGTTTGCCACGCACAAAGGTTTGAACAGGTTTGACGGCTCCCATTTTACACTTTTTGAAAGTCCGCTGGATACCATCAATAACGGATTGGTCCACAATGAGGTGGGACATACTATCGAAGATTCGGAAGGTTTTATATGGATCACAACCCGCAAGGGACTTTCAAAATACGATCCCAGAACACTCTATTTTACAAATTTTACCCGTGCGGGAATTTGTGAGAACTGCCTGTTGCGACAACACACCGTTTTTTTGAAGGAAGTTGGAGAACATATCTATATTGGCACCAATAGCGGATTGTCCAGAATTCACAAAAAAACACACCGTATCATCTCTTGGCCTTACGGGGAAGGCAAAGAAAAGGGGCCCATGAAAACCGCCATCCGGGAAATTGAATTGTTGGACGATGGCCGTCTGGCAATTATTTCTAATGTGGGCATCTCTTTGTTCAACCCTAAGAATGAAAGTTTCAGCCATATTACCATGGCGCAAGGGCTTCCTGAGAACAAGTTGCAATCCATCTATCGAGACCGAAAAGGCAACTATTGGATTGGCTGTGAAACAATGGGATTGTTGCGGTTAATAGGCAGTTGGGACAATCCTAGTTTTGCGCACTACCCGCCTGTGCCCCAAGAGGGTCCTTCGCACGGTTTTATCTATGAAATCACCGAAGACAAAAACGGCATACTCTGGCTAGCCACCTTTAACGGTATCACGCTTTTTGATACTAAACAAGAAACCTTTCGTTACATACATCACGATCCCAACCGACGAGGGAGTATAAGTTCCAATCAGGTATTCGATATTCACCGCGACAAACACGAAAGAATGTGGGTAGCGACCATCTCTGGGGTGAACCTGTACGACCCCTACTTGAATCAATTTCAGCTCTTAGACAATCTAAAAGAAAATGGAAAAGGGCTTTCCAGCAATAAAACCTTTTCGGTTTTTGAAGACAGCAAAGGTTATCTCTGGGTAGGCAATTATGAAAATGGACTCACGGTGATCCCTCCGAAGGATACCGATGTACCCAACCTGTTCATCACCCAAGGCGAGGGTCCCAAGAAATTGTCAGGACCACAAGTATTAAGTATTACTGAAGACGGCAAAGGTCGCCTGTGGCTCGCTACGTTTAACGGCATTAATATAATTGATTGGCCAGATAGAAGTACTAATGGATATAGTATATCAAAACTGGATTTAAGTTCAGTTTCCAACAATCCACACCTGAGCCAATACACCTATTTTGTAAAAAAGGGGGACGACGGCACAATGTATGTGGGCACCCATGGAGCGGGGCTCATAAAAATAGGTCCTGAAGGAAACCTGAAACAATACAGCTGGGAGAGCAAGCCGAAGGGCATACTGGAGAATGTAATCCTCTCCATGGAAATTGATGACAAGGGACGCCTCTGGCTGGGAACCAGTATCATGGGCTTTGCAATGATCGAAAACCCCGAAGAACAAGATAGTTTTAAAAGATTGCCAGGGAATGCCGTCGTAAGCTCAGAAGGTATCCATAGTATTTTAACCAAAGAAAAGGATAAACTTTTAATGGCTACGGGCGTTGGAATTTTTCAATTTGAGGACAAAGAAGAGCTCTTCAGTACCCAGGCACCAAAGTACGCACAGTTTACCGAAGAAGATGGTTTGAGTGATAATGTAATCTACGATGTAGTACAAACCGATGGCCTCCAATACTGGATTAGCACAGGTAGCGGGCTCACCCGATGGAACAGCAAATCAAACACCCTAACACCCTTCACGAAAACACTGGCCAATAAAAGCATGGACTTTAACCTGGGGGCAACCCATTTCACCAAGGATAGCACACTTTACGTTGGCAGCACTTCTGGTCTCGTGTCTTTTAAACCCAGCAATGTGTATAGCAACCCCGTGCCGCCAAATGTTTACTTTTCAGAAGTACGCATCTTGAATGAAGCAGTTCCCATAGGGAGAACAAAAAGCAATGGACAAAAATTTACCTTACCAAGGGCATTGCCGTTTATGGATAAGATCATCCTGCAGCCTAAGCATAAAATCTTTTCTGTACATCTTGGCAGTGTGAACCACACACTACCAAGTTTAACTGAATTTGCATACAAACTCGATGGTTTTGATAAAGAGTGGACCTACACCCAAAACCCAATCATCACCCGATCTAACCTAGATCCTGACACCTATACCCTCTTTGCAAAAGCAGCCAATAACGACGGGATTTGGGGCAACACCACAACACTACAAATTGAAATACTTCCTCCTTGGTACAGGACGTGGTGGGCGTATATATTATTTGCCCTGCTAGTAGCAGGGGCTATATATGTTCTCTTGAAACTACGCTTGCAACAAGAACGCAGGGTAGAACTTGCCAGGGCACAGGAGCGGGATATGTTCAGAAAGCGGAGCTCGCGCGATTTCCACGATGAGGCAGGCACCAAGATCACCAGGATATCCTTGATAACCGAGCTGGCACGGTTGGAGAATACTGAAAACAAAGAACTGCAACAACATCTAAGCCAAATTGAAGAGAACCTTCAAGACCTCAACAGCGGTATGCGAGACTTTATCTGGACGCTGGATCCCACTAAGGATAATGCTTACGATACCCTTATACGCTATACTGAATTTGCAGGAAGCTTTTGTGAAATGGCAAATGTGAAGTTTCAATCTGAAGAAATCTCAGAAGACTTGAAAAGAAAAGAATTCAATATGGCCGAACGTCGCCATTTACTAATGATCTTGAAAGAAGCTACCAACAATTGTATTAAACACGGAAATCCAACCATCATACATTTCAGGACCAGTCACAAACCAGGGAAGTTAATCCTCAAACTCAAGGACAACGGCAAAGGTTTCAATACGGCGAACCAAACCAATGGTAACGGCCTCAATAATATGCAAGAACGAACAAATGCTTTGGGCGGTGCGCTAAAGATAGCTTCCAAGACCAATGGTGGCACCACACTCACACTTACTTTGGAAACTACCCGCTTGGGTAATTGATAATCATAAATTTTGAATGTATCTTGCTGGTTTACAATGAAAAGCACTCTAAATATTAAGATCTGTATCGTAGAAGATGATGCGCTCATCCTGAAATCCCTTCAGCAAGTTTTGAACAATGCCGAAGGGTTCTCGGTCACGGGTACGTTCTTTTCGGCAGAAGCTGCACTGGAAAATTTGAAGGACCATCACCCAGATGTGCTCCTGCTGGATATAGATTTACCAGGAATATCGGGTATAGACGCCATTTCAAAACTAAAAAAATTGCAACCCGAACTCAACATCGTGATGCTCACCGTTCACGAAGAGTCACAATTGGTGTTCTCTGCGCTCCACAACGGTGCAGTGGGGTACTTGGTAAAAGGCAGCAACTCGAAATATCTCTTGCAGGGCATTCGTGAGGTGTTTGAAGGTGGCGCCCCTATGAGCCCCAGCATTGCACGACAGGTGATTGCCTCCTTTAAACCACAGACCGAAACCATCCTGAGCAACCGCGAGATGGAAGTGCTGCAAAAATTGAGCAACGGCACCAACAATAAACAAATCGCCGAAGATCTATTTGTCTCGACAAATACGATCAAGGCCCACATAAAGAACATCTATAAAAAACTGCACGTAAATTCCCGCGCCGAAGCGGTGAGCAAAGCAATGAAGAAAGGATGGATTTAGGGATTTACGATTTTAGATTTTATAAAATATACATTGCTGGTTTTCAGCTGGCAAGCCATAAACACCTTCAATTATGAAAGCAAGAATTATATTTTTTCTGTTCGCACTATGCATTGTCCTTCCTTTGCACGCCCAATTTAAAGGTAGTTTCGATTTTATCGCTACCCAACAATACCTAAACGGGAACGTACGGAGCGATACCATCCAGTATTTTTTTGCTGAAGAGAAATTGGCCATCATCATTAAAGCCGGTGGCAACCAACCAGATCTTCGGTTGTTGTTTCAGCCAGCAGATAGCACCATTACAGGCCTTTTTGAGCACAACGGAAACAAAGGTGGATACATACTGCCCATGAACCAAAAATATTGGCCTGGGATGCACTATGCGCTTCAGGACTATGGAACTGGACCAAGAACACAATTGAACTATACAGGGACACAAAAAGAAATAAACGGGACCGTGTGCAACGAAATCATCTGTGAGAGCGAAAAATACGACGCTTCCCTTTTTATCGCTCCTGAAGTTGAATTAAGTCTAGTTCAGGTATTAGCCTATCAAAGCGTGGGAGCAGGCGAAGGTACCGAAGCCGTTGATTTTTTATCGGACTGTGGAGTGCAGGGTTTTGCGGTAGAAAGCACCATAAAAGATAAAACCCGAAATGCAACCATTACACTGACCATAAAAAATATCTCTCCTAAAATTCCTGAAACCGTCTTCAACACCAAAGGGTTTCAGCTAAGTGAAGTGAAGGAGTAACCCTACCAAAATTTAAAACTTTAGCAGGGTTAAAAAACACATCAACAAAAAAAAGTATTACTCAAATATGCAGTTGCGTGGCGTGACGCCCATCAATCCTGAAATACCATCTGGATTGGTCTGTGGATATTGTGATATAGGGTATCCTTTTATTCTTAGTCCGGAGACTATCACATTTCCACCATTCCCAACATTAACAGCATATTCTCTCACTGAAACCCTCACTTGCGCCGAATTCAAATTTGAGCCAGCTGGGTTCACCATTACCATTTGTGGTGAGAAGATGTATGAGTTAGACGTTTGCTGAATATTCGTTGCTGGTGTATATGCAATCCCATTAACAATGACAGCAGGAACTTTAGCATCCATAGCATTGAATGTACTTGGGTCACTATAATCTATCACGGGTTTTTGGTCTGGGTGCAGGGGGCCACTCGCGCGGTAGAGACCATTTCCCATATCACTCCATGAAATGCTACTATTAATGGGTTCGGCACCTTCAAAAATAGCTTGGTGGGTATTCTCAGCTTCAATTTTTAGGGTTGGAAGATTAGTGGTAACACCCAAGTCCACGTTGGCCTCCTGCCTATATGTCCCATCTTTCACAACAATTGTAACCGATTTTCCCTGAATGCGTTTTCCTTGTGCAACCTGTATGGCTTTCTTTAAGCTAGCAAAAGGATTGGTCCTCGAACCGCTACCCGCATCGCTACCGTTAGGTGCTATAAAAATGGTCTCATCGGGGTCGGAGTCGTCGTCATCGTCATTTGGGTCTGTGCTGGTGGGTATTTCAAAATTCTGGAAAGCAGGATCGGAAATATCCACAAACTTAGGTTCGTCACAAAGGCACAATTCATCAAAAAACACCTCACTGCCATCAGAACTTTTGAATTCCATCGCCATTTGTACGGGGTTCATTCCCGTAGGCTGTCCATTAGGGAATCCACTCCCTACCAGATATAATTGAATGAACATCTTAGAAGGCTCCAATCCCTCAAAAAAGTAGATGGGAATCTTGAAGGGTGTCCATTGCGTAGTACTGGTTAGCATCACAGCAGATGATTCCCCAGGCCTTACGGCACCAGCTACCTGTGTAGGGTTCTTTGTGGTCACAAATGTATTGACCCAAGCTTTATCCCCTTTTTTGAAATTAGCTTTATAATAACCACACAACGCTCCAAAAGTTGGTTGTATAGGAAAAAACATATCTTGTAGTACAGCTCCTTCATTCTGTGCCATGATATTTCCTTCACATCCACTCTGGCACGAAAAAACATAGCCACTAAAAGCACTTTCCCGAATCATTTTTTTATACTGTTCAGGAAGGCGTGCCCATTCCTGTGGCTTTTTTTCGGCCAACATATCGGCAATGCTCACGTTTTTTATGTGCAGCCCATAACCCACCTTGCCGGGTGTACGGAAGGTGTTTCTGAAATCATACCCCGCCATAGCATTTGCGCCACCCTCAACGCCTGCCATATTGGAGCCAGCCCAGTGCAATGCTTTATCTCCGTTTTTCCAGACTTCAAAATTACCGTTGGGGATCTGGCAGTCTTGGGAAAATACTATTCCGCAAGAGAGCAG
Source organism: Marinirhabdus gelatinilytica (assembly GCF_003353425.1). Lineage (GTDB taxonomy): Bacteria > Bacteroidota > Bacteroidia > Flavobacteriales > Flavobacteriaceae > Marinirhabdus > Marinirhabdus gelatinilytica. The sequence continues at coordinate 186,657 of NZ_QRAO01000002.1, read as the reverse complement.
CACAAAAAGATATATAAGATGTTTCATAATTGTAATATTTTAAAATTCATTTTCTTTCAAAGGTTATAAGAGGATAAATTCTGTTCTGCGGTTCTTTGCCTTGTTCATTGCAGTATCGTTGGAGGCAACAGGTTCGGTTTCTCCTTTTCCCTTTGTGGTCAATCTGCTTGCTGACACTCCAAAATCAGTCACCAAAGCATTTTTTACGGCAGTGGCCCTTCGTGCGCTCAAATCCATATTATACTCGTTGCTACCGTCACTATCTGTATGTCCCGCGATTAGAATATTTTTGTCTTTCTCGGCCTTTATGGCATCGGCGAGTTGTTTTAATATTCCGTAGGCTTCAGGTTTTAGTTGGTCGCTGTCCACATCAAAAGTGATGGCTGTGGTGGAGTAGCTTCCCGTTTTGAACAATTTTTCACGGGGTTCCGGCAATCCTTCAGCAACGCGGAGATTGCTAATGAGAATGGCCTGGTCATCGCCCAAACCATAGGTGTCAAAAAGTATAGCCCCGAAGTTTTGGGTATCATTGATAGCGCGAGGTGCATCAAAAAACTTTTCACCGTTCACGTACATTCTGTAGCGCTTTCCCTTTACCGAAATGGCTACGTGCATCCCATCCTTAAATGCTTGGCGTATATCTTTTTTTACGTGCCCGTTGGTAAGTTCCCCTGCTCCTTCATTATCGATGGATTTGACATATTGTTCCTTCACCCAATTTGGAAATGGGGACAGGTAGCTATACACCCAACGACTACCGATCTTCAGAGGTTTTTTTCCATCGCCAAAATACACATAGAAACCTGCCGTTTGGGAAACCTTTTCGTTCATATTGTAGGATCGCAGATCAAACTCTACGGTAAAATCCTTGGGTAGCTCTTCGGGCAGATCCGCCTCGTACCAAGTGTCATTATATAGCTTTAACCATTTTTGTTTTGGGTTGTCGCTTAGTGTGATCAATTCGCCTGAGCCATTGGTATTCCACAATTGTGGAAAATCGCCCACGGGGTCATTGGCAAAATCATCATAAAGAATTAGATCTTCCCCAGTTACCCAATCGCTTTTTTTATACATGCTTATTTCGGCTGCTTCGGTAGTGGGTGGAGCGTCGCTGTTTCCACTTTCGCTGGAACCACCACCAGAAGAAGTACCCCCAGATTGCGATCCCCCACCACCCTGTCCATTCCCTAAAATAGTGTCCATGGCTTTCTCGGTCTCCTTTTGGGTTTTATCCTCGAGCTTTCTCTCGACGGTTTTTTCGGCCTTTTTCTTTATTTTTTTCCAGATTTGTGCCTCGACACCTTGCGTTGCCCCAAGCACAAACAAGGCACAAACCATTACTGTTAAGAAGTTGTTTTGATTTTTCATTTCAGTGAGATTATATATTGGTTTTTGAATGTCTACAAAGCTATCGGGAACCTAACTACCTGTCAATTACCCAGTTGGGTGATTTTGTAATGGTAGAAAATGTATTGGTATACTGAAGTGCATCCTTCAGTTTTATGAAAGCTTTACCACCACCTTTTATCCTGAATGCCTATTTTTATAGCTTAAAACAGAACCACCATGGCACAAATTACCTTAGGGGGCACTCCCACCGAAACATCTGGAAAGCTACCAGAGAACGGGTCGAAACTTTCAAATTTCATTTTGACCGCTAGCGATCTCTCTACAAAAAACCTACACGATTATGATGGCTACCGAAAAGTGCTGAATATTTTTCCCAGTGTGGATACGGGCGTTTGTGCAACTTCGGCACGAAAATTTAATGAAGAAGCCTCACGATTAGAGAATACAAAGGTGCTCTGCATTTCACGCGACCTACCTTTTGCGCAGGCACGTTTTTGTGCTTCAGAAGGATTGGAAAATGTTGAAATGTTGAGTGATTTTAAACAGGGTAGTTTTGGTAAGGAAAATGGTCTCGAGATAAGCAACGGTGCTTTTGAGGGACTGCACTCCCGTGTTGTGATAGTACTTGATAAGGACAATACGATATTGCATACGGAGCAGGTTCCTGAAATTGGACAAGAACCCAACTACCAAGATGCACTTAACGCTTTACAGTAATGTGGAATACATTTTTAGGCAAACGCATTAAAGGCTTTAAATATGCTACAAAAGGAGCTTATATGCTCATCAAGAATGAAGCGAGCATACAGGTACAGTTTGTTATTGCACTCATTATGATTGGTGCTGGATTCTACTTTGAAATTTCAGCGACCGAATGGCTCGCACAGATGCTTGCCATAGGGCTTGTTTTAAGTGTTGAGGGACTTAACACCGCTGCCGAAGAGATTGCCAACTTTGTCCATCCCGATTTTCACAATAAAATAGGTTATATAAAAGATGTAGCCGCAGGAGCTGTTTTCTTTGCCGCTGGAATAGCGATAATTGTTGGCTGTATTATCTATATACCTAAGTTTTAAATTCAAGGTTTTAGGTTCCAAGCTTCAAATTTTATCTATTGTCCGCGCCTAAATAGCGTTGACCTCTTTTAATTGGATTAAACTACTAAACGAAATGGGCGAGCGAAACAGCCCGTATCCTACCAACAACTTCAGTTGCGTACTACCCACTAAAAACTACCTACTAAAAAACCACCCAAACGGGTAATTGACACCCTAACTCATTGGTTGTAAGTTTATTCCTAATTATTTTTTTGTCGTAACTTTCGTTTCGGCATTCTAACCAACAACTATTTTCAACTATGAAGAACTTACTCATAACCCTCTGCTTGTGTGTAGTAGCAAAGACCCTGTTTGCACAGTCCAGGCAAGCACCGGAAGTCCCCTCGCCCATTATTTTCGTTTACGATGCCAGTGGCTCTATGTGGGGCCAGATGGAAGGCAAGACCAAGATGGAGATAGCATCTTCGGTGCTTTCTACGTCCATCAACAATTTTGCTGAAAACCAACAAATTGGTTTGGTTGCTTATGGCCACCGTAAAAAGGGAGATTGCCGTGATGTGGAAACGTTACTTCCGCTTACCAATACTTCAAAAGTGAAAGTTTCTTCAGCAGTGAAAGCTATTAAACCCCTGGGAAAGACACCCTTGGCACATTCCGCCGAAAAAGTGATTGGGCAACTGCGTACTAGAAAGGAAAAAGCTACCATTGTATTAATTACCGATGGTATTGAGTCCTGTGACGGGGACATTTGCAAGGTAGTTTCAGCAGCCAAAAAAGAGGGGATCGATTTTAAACTGCACATTGTTGGTTTCGGTTTAAAGGAAGGAGAAACATCCCAATTGAAATGCGCCGCAAAAGCAGGAGACGGGAATTATTACGACGCAGCAGATGCTGGTGGATTGAGCGATGCCATGACCGATGTTGCCGTACAAACCGTTGATAAACCCGCAGGAAATCTTGGTGTGTTCGTGCTAAAGGATGGAAAACCATTAGATGCAGATGTACAGGCATACTTGAGCGGAACAAAAAATAAAGCCGATGCTGGCCGTACCTATAAGGACACCACCTATCTCTACCTCCCACAGGCAACCTATGATCTGGAGGTCAAGCAACACGGTTTTAATAGTATTTCTCCCATTGTAATTAAGGGCGTAAAAACCTTGAATGAGGAAGTAACCTACAAGACCGTGAGCCTGGACGGGGCAAAATTGAACGTTTCCGTTTTTAACAACGGTACGCTATGGGACAGTCAGGTTCGCATCGCAACCCCGGACGGAAAACTTGTGGCTGGTAGCAGAACTTACGGCAAACCAAAGGAATTACAAATTGATGCTGGCACCTACAATGTAACCGTTATCGCCAGGGACATCCACGGTCTTGAAAAAGAATATGTGATTGAAAACGTAGCAGTAGGTAATGGCGAAGTGACCGAAGTTTCGCACAACTTTAAAACGGGTACAGCCATTCTGGGTGCTACATATCAAGAACAACCTTTCGATGCGCACATTGATATTAAAGAAGTTTCAACAGGGAAAAGCGTTTATGCTTTTAGAACGCGAAAAAGAAATTTAGAATTGTTGCTGAACCCGGGAACGTATGAAGTTTCCTTTTGGGAGCCCAACGCATATAACAAAACCGCAAAGGGCGTAACATTTACCATAGAAGTTAAAGAAGGCAAAACCCTCACCAAAACTGCTGAAGTAAAATAATTATGTACCTTAGAATCTTACAGCTTAGTTGCCTTTGTTTTTTCCTGGAGTGCATTCCTGCTTTTGCCCAAAACCAAATGGGCGAAGGTTTTTTCTCCCCAAAGACCGATGTGGTGGAAACCCTGTACCTCTACGGTAACTTTAACAAAGATGGCGTAAACCGAAAGGTCTTGGATAGCATTACATTCAGCAAGCGTTATGCTAACCACGTGGACGCTATTGGGTATGCCCCAAAGAATTTCCGTCCTTTCCACGAAAAACTGGATTATGGATTGTTTATACTTAGGGTGAAACGATTAGGACGGGATTACCACGAAATCATCATAAACGAAGAAACTAACGAGACCGTCTATGTTAGCGCATGGCAAGGGAGTTTTATGGGCTGGGGTGAGTTTTTCCTGAATTGCCACTCAGTAGAATTTAAAGACAAGAACCAAAAAGTCTTTGACGATCCTATGATAAAATCGGCTGGCCGCGTGGTTGCTCCGGGAAATTTTAAACCCCGCTACATTATGGGAGATTGGATGGAGGTTGAAATTTTGGATGACAACTACAACACCGTAAAAGGAAAAGGGTGGATACGTTGGAAAAAAGACGGAAAAATCTTGATACATTATAACTTATTTGCTTAAACCTGTTGCCATGAAAAACTTCTTTAAACCCGCCCGTATTGGATTTTACGTTTTAATGTTACTTGCTTTTTTTATTATCGGGCTATACTACGCAGGGTATGTAGGTGCCGGCAAGGGGGAAGGATTAGCGGGGGGCGCCATTGTTTTGGGCTACGGTATTATTTTTGGCGGAGTAGCTTTTGTAGCTTCTTTTTTTATTGCACACTTTTTGGAAATTTCAAAAATCAAGATCATAAATTGGGTATTGTTGATTTTGATTCTTGCCACTTGGGGGTACAAACATTACCAATTCAGGCAACGGGACTCCATACAGGAAGAAAAAAACGCGCCATACCAGAATAAGAACAAAACCCCTACTGAAATTGCAGAACCCATTTCAGCACATTTAAAGATGACCGTTCCAATAAAGAATGAAAAGGGTATTGCTGAAACTTCAGGACAAGAAGACTTGGGAATTGGCTTTTTTAAGCCCAATTTTCATGAGTATCCCACACTCTATTTTTATGGAGGTATAAATTTGGAAAAAGGAGTTGTTGACCATCTGCCCCAGGACAGCTTGGTTTTAAGAAAAAACCAAAATGGCGATTTCACCAGTACCTACGCCCCTCCCTACCTTTTGCCAGAACATATGAAACTGGACTACGGTATCTTTCATTTTAAAGCATTGGGGATAGGATACGATTTTGTAAAAGTAGAAGTGAACAAACAAAATGGCCAGATTGCCTACTTGAACAAAAATGATGGGGAAATCCTTTATTGGCCAGAATTTTTATTGTCCGTCAACACAATTGAAATGTTAGCCGAACATCCACAACCCATTAAAATAAAACCTTTGGACCATGCTAGCCAAACGAGTACATCCCACGCCTTTTTAAAACCCTTGTTAGTACAGGGCGAATGGATGCTCGTATTGTTGACCGATAAAACCTTTACGACACTGGACACAGGGTGGATTCGCTGGAAAAGCGATGGTAAATTGCTCATTTCCTTTTCTTTTTTAAGCTGAAAAGGAGGCTAAGCCCTATATCGAGACTTACTAAAAGTTTTAAATTTAGTACATTTCAGCAATAGCACTACAAAAAACAACGTACATGAAAAAATGGATTATTATATGTAGTATCTCATATTGCCTCTCCAGCTGTTCGTACCTTACACAGTTTTACATTTATAATAATTCCGAAGATACACTTCAAATAGTATATAAAACCAAGAGAACCCAATTGGACAAGCCTTTTGTAACGGCGCCAAAATTGTTCAAGTTCAAAAATTATAAAAAAGTAAAGAACGAAATTGCCAACCCGCAAGCCATCACCAAAAGAGACTCTCTAACCCTGCATGCAACACTAATCCCCAAACAAGCGTTGTGGGTGGGAGTAGATGTAAATTTCAGTTTGAAATACGATGGAGAGATACTGAGTGAAAACCTGGAATACCTACATATTATTAAAAACGGAGATACCACAACGTACACCTCGAGCAATATTGCCCAAAAGTTCCATACCTATACTAGCGATCACGTAGGTATAGCCATTGAATAACTTGTGTAAATTTTGAACCCTATCAATTTACCCTTTCCAAAATTTTTATGTAGTTTGTAACGTTGTATTTTTGCACAACGACACTAGCATTTATGGCCAAAAAGAAAAAAAAGACCAACAAAAAATCTGCCACCACGCGTAAAAAAATATCCTTTACGCTTTCCAAACAGCAAAAAATAGTACTGGGAAGTTTTTTAACCCTCCTTGGCTTGGCGCTCATTATTTCGTTTGCCTCCTATTTTCTCACCTGGCAAGCAGACCAAAGCGATATTGGCATTCTGGACCGTGAAGCTGAGACCAAAAACTGGCTCAATAAATTTGGCAGCAACGTGGCCCACTTTTTTGTGTACCAAGGCTTTGGTGTTGCTTCTTTTATCCTCGCCTTCCTAATTACCCTTACAGGCGTTTATTACTTTTTGGACTATGCAAAAAAACAATTGCAACGCTTTTGGTTTTGGGGGATATTGGTAATGATATGGATTGCTGTGTTCTTCGGTTTCTTTACTGGAACGTCAACAATAGCAAGCGGCACCATAGGGTTTGAGATTAACGACTTGCTCCAGGATTACCTTGGGCTCACAGGAGCCATTTTGGTGATGACGTTCCTCGCTATTGTCTATTTTGTGATTCGCTTAAAAATTACACCTGAGAAAGTTTCAGCAGTATTTCAGAATACGAAAAAAGGCATAAAAGAAGATTTCAATGCTGAAACAATAGACCAAACAGATTATGAGAAAGACGTGGTTGAAAATTTAGTTGAAGACCAAAAAGCTACCTCCTCTACTTCAGAAATGGAAATAGTGACGCCTCCTGAAGAAAAAATTGAAGAACCCGTCCTAAAAACCGAAATACAAAAAGACATAGCCCCAGATAGCGATGTGGCTATGGAGGTAGAGGCCGCCGCCGAAGAAGACGAAGTAGAGGAAAACCTGAGCAAAAAGCTAGTGGAGGATTTCGGGCAGTTCGACCCCACACTGGAGCTGAGCAATTACAAATTCCCCACCATAGAACTGCTCAAGGATTACACCGCAGGAAAGAGCATTACCATAAACCAAGAAGAGCTGGAAGAAAACAAGAACCGCATCGTAGAGACGCTCCAGAACTATAAAATAGGTATCTCGAACATCAAAGCTACTATAGGTCCTACGGTAACGCTCTACGAGATTGTGCCCGAAGCTGGTGTCCGTATTTCAAAGATCAAAAATTTGGAAGATGATATCGCACTATCGCTTTCGGCATTGGGCATACGTATCATTGCACCTATTCCCGGGCGAGGCACCATAGGTATCGAGGTGCCCAATAAAAACCCGAAAATTGTTTCCATGCGCTCTGCCATTGCATCGCCAAAGTTTCAGAATGCCGAAATGGAACTACCCCTCACCCTTGGAAAAACCATTAGCAACGAAACCTTTGTGGTAGATCTTGCCAAGATGCCCCACCTCTTGATGGCCGGAGCCACGGGACAGGGTAAATCGGTTGGGCTCAATGCCATCCTTACTTCGCTTCTGTACAAAAAACATCCTGCCGAGGTGAAGTTTGTCCTGGTAGATCCTAAAAAAGTAGAACTCACGCTTTTCAATAAAATTGAAAGACACTACTTGGCCAAACTGCCCGATACCGAAGAAGCTATCATTACCGATACTAACAAGGTAATAAATACACTCAACTCGTTGTGCATTGAAATGGACGAGCGTTACGACCTGCTCAAGGACGCGATGTGCCGTAACATAAAAGAATACAATAAGAAATTTAAGAATCGAAAACTGAACCCGAACGATGGGCATAAATTCCTACCCTACATAGTATTGGTGATAGATGAGTTTGCCGATTTGATTATGACCGCCGGCAAGGAAGTAGAAACACCCATCGCACGATTGGCGCAATTGGCACGTGCCATTGGTATACATTTGATTGTTGCTACGCAGCGACCATCGGTAAACGTTATTACGGGTATCATTAAAGCTAACTTCCCTGCAAGGATTGCTTTTAGGGTAACCAGTAAGATAGATTCCAGAACAATTTTGGACTCCGGCGGGGCGGACCAGCTCATTGGGCGTGGAGATATGCTCTTTACACAGGGTAACGACCTCACACGTTTACAATGTGCTTTTGTAGACACCCCCGAAGTTGCAGATATCACAGATTTTATAGGAAGCCAAAAGGCATATCCAGATGCACACATGCTACCAGAATACGTTGGTGAAGAAGGTGGCACAACTCTTGATAATAATGTGGAGGAACGTGATAAACTGTTTCGCGATGCTGCCGAAGTTTTGGTAATCGCACAACAAGGATCGGCTTCATTATTACAAAGGAAATTGAAGCTAGGTTACAACCGTGCAGGCCGCATCATAGACCAATTGGAAGCCGCAGGGATTGTGGGCCCTTTTGAAGGCAGTAAGGCAAGACAGGTGCTCGTTCCCACTATTGAAGCTTTAAGCCAACATTTAGACAACGAAAATGAAGACACTTAAAATGAAGAATTTAGTATTACTCATAATAGCTACGGTAACCTTTGGATTTGCACAGGCACAGGATCCAAAAAAACTTTTGAATGAAGTTTCGGCAAAAGTAAAAAGTTACGATAACATAAAAATAGATTTTAAGTACAACCTCAACAATGCAAAAGAAGGTATAAACCAAGATACGCGTGGCGATGTCACCCTAAATGGTGATAAGTACGTGCTCAACATGCTGGGCACCACTACAATGTTTGACGGTAAGAATATATACACCGTGGTACCAGAAGATGAGGAAGTGACCATTTCAAGATACAACCCTGCCGAGGATAAGCAAATTACCCCAAGCAAAATGCTCACATTTTACGAAAAGGGCTATACGTACAAGATGGATATTACCCAAAATATAAAAGGACGTAAGATCCAGTTTGTAAAGCTTATTCCTATAGATAGCAATGCCGAAATAAAAGACATATTATTGGGAATAGATGCGCAGACGAAGCATATCTACAAATTGATACAAACAGATGCCAACGGGACAAAATATACCCTTACCGTAAATTCTTTTAAAACCAACCAACCCATTAGCACTGCAATGTTTACTTTTGATGAGGCCAAATACAAAAAGGACGGCTACTACATCAACAAACTAGACTAGACACCTGGTGAAAATACTGGACCGGTACATATTAACCACATATTTGAAGACGTTTGCGAGCGTCTTCATTATTTTAATGTTCATTTTTGTACTACAAAGTATATGGCTCTATATTTCTGAATTGGCGGGTAAGGACCTCGCCTTTTCTGTTATACTGAAGTTTCTGTGGTTTTTTGCCCCAAAACTGATCCCTATGGTGTTGCCCCTCACTATCTTGGTGGCATCGCTAATGGTCTTTGGGAATTTTGCTGAAAAGTACGAGTTCGCAGCTATGAAATCTACTGGGATTTCATTACAGCGTGCCATGCGTAGCCTCATGGTTTTTATCATCGCCCTAGCGGCCACAGCCTTTCTCTTTAGTAACAATGTAATCCCCTATTCTGAATATAAATGGCAAAACCTGCGCCGTAACATTGCCCAGTTGAGTCCCTCCATGGTCATTGCCGAAGGACAGTTTAGCCAAGTGGGCGACGATTTCAATATTAAGGTGGACAAAAAACATGGTGAAAGGGACCAATACCTGGACAATGTTGTAATACACAAGAAAAACCCAAAGAGGCCCAACAACAACAACATTGTCATGATTGCCGAAAAAGGCGAGCTTATTGGCGAAGAAAACAGCAATACCCTTACCCTGCTTCTTAAGAATGTAAACTATTATGAAGATATAGTCCCCGATAAGGTTTCTGAACGCGATAAGCTGCCATTCGCAAAAAGCTTTTTGGATGAATACGCCATAAACCTGGACCTCACCAAGTTCAACGATGTGGATGTAGACAAGGAAAACGAGCTGAACAGCCATAACATGTACCAAGTGCATGAGCTCGTACAGGAAATTGATACGCTTTCAAGAGCCTTTTCAACCGATATTTCAGAATTTGGCAACAATATGTACTACCGCACCGGTATTGTAAAGTTTAATGACGAAAAAGTAGCAGATACCGTGGCTGTTGAAAACCCCAGCAATGTGCTGGAACTGGTAAACCCTGTACGAAAGCTGGAGGTTGTCTCTATGGCACTAAACAACGTAAAGGGCACACTGCAATCTGTAGATGCCAAGAAAAACGAATTTAAAGTAAAGATCAAGCGCCTTAACAAGCACGAGATAGCCTTCCATGAAAAATTTGCATTGGCCATTGCGTGCATTATCCTCTTTTTTGTAGGTGCTCCACTGGGAGCAATTATTAGGAAAGGAGGTATGGGGCTTCCCATGGTGATTGCCATTATGTTGTTCTTAACGTATCATTTTATCGGGATTTTTGCCAAGAACAGTGCGGAGGACGGTACCCTTCACCCCTTTATAGCCACCTGGTTGAGCACTGCCATTATGCTACCCTTGAGTATCTGGCTCACCTATAGGGCCACGACAGACCAAGGCGTGTTTGATATGGATACCTTTTTCCAACGTATTGCAAGGCTCTTCGGAAAAAAAGCTACTGATGCTGCAATTGTTGATGGGGAGGAAGCTGTATTGTTAACACAATCTGAAAAAGCACTTGTCCTCTCTAGAAATGATAAACAGCTTATCGCAATTGTAAAACAAACCGACGGCGAGCCTCATTCCAATGAAGTGCTACAAGCTGCCAAACAACAGCTAAAATCGAAAGGCTACGATTTGGATTCATTGTAGACAGTACACGTTTATTCAAAACAATATCCCAAATTTTCAAGCAGCTAAAATTTCAGAAAAAATAATATTCATGGTACCCTAAAAAGGAAATAGTACACAACCCTATACTCTCAATCCCAAAAGGAACCAGCGCACTCATTCAATATTAAAAAACACAAATTATAATTATTGGCGCTGTTGTAGAATAATGTGGGTTTTCAAATCCGACATCGAAAAATATCAATTATTTCCGACATATTCAATCAACTTCTCTTTTATATATTCGTAAAGTCGTCTTTTCTCTTTTCGTTCTCCTTTTTTATAAATATAGTTTGTGGTGAAATATTTTCCTAGATGTTCTTTACATTCATCGGATGTATTCTTATGTATAAAGTTGATCCAATCTTCAAGGCTTTCTTGAAAGTTAATATCTTCTACTAACTGCTCTAAGTTATTCCCATACCCACCGACAATATTATCAAAGATCATTTCAAAGAATATTTTTTCGAGGTCTTCCGATAGGGTTATTTTTTCTGGTTGTGGTTTTGAACCAATTGCGATTTTATTTTCTTTAAAACTTACTAGATATTTCATATTGTATATATAAAAAATAAAGGTCTTATTGTATCTTTAACACATTGAATTTAAAATATGTATGATGATAGATAAAAAAGAAAAACTAGAAAGGTACATTAAGATAGTATCGAATATATTATTTAAAACACAAGAGCATTATTTGATAGTTGAATATCTGATGAAATCGGAAGAAGATGATCAGGCTCATTATGAGAAAAAGATGAATTCATACTTTCATTATTCTCGATATACTAATTGGCAAATGACAGTTATTGAAATCTCAAAGTTATTTATTGAAAGGGAAAAGTTTAGTATTCAGAAGTTGATAAAAAAATTCAGAAATGATGGAGAATTTAAATGGGTTGGATTAGACGAACGTAAAATAGACATTTGGTTTTCAAAAATTAATACTTATGGATTACAGATTGAAAATTTGAAATTACAAAGGGATAAATTGTACGCTCACGAAGATGGTGTTGAGCATGAAATAAAGGGAATAGTAAAACTTTCTGATATAGATGCTCTTTTAGAAATTGCTCACGATGTTGTAAAAGAAGTTCGATTTTCATTGGGGTTGTCTTTGATGGATAGAAAAATTATGAACTCACCTGCGGAAAATTTAAAGTACTCAATTGATAGGTTAGTTAAAGAGAAAAGAACATATATGGAAGGTTATCGGAAACTGGCGAAACAATATGATTTAGAAAGTGAATTGGATTAAATACGTAAAAAAAATAAATATGATAGAGCATTTTAAAGACACTGATTTAGAGATAACATATTCTCATTGGAAATCTGAAAACAAGGAAAAGTATTTTTTGTTTCCACCCCTAACACACCTTAATGTACCCCTACAAGGAATACAAATAAATTCAAGTGGAAAAATATCTAGATTGGACTTCAATTTAATAGAGGATGAGGATAAAATAATTTTCCATGATATTCATAGTGGAAAAGCTTATTATTTTGAGTTAGATAAAGAGGATAGAAATAAATGTCATTTCTCTGGACAGAGTGGCTTAAAAGAAACTTGGACTCGACAACCTATGGATACTGTTTCGGAATGGTTGGGATAGTTTTTACTCAAATTCTAATTTGGGAAGAACTCTTATTGTTGGTTCTCTAACTTCGTCAGGATTCACGTATTTTGTTCGGTGGTCGTCCTCTTCTAAAACAGGGCTTATGGTCAATTCTATTTCCCCTTTATCACTAATATTTCTAGCGAATAATTCCCATTTTAGAACTACCTTATTGGTATCGTGTCTTGTTCTAAAACAAATTGAATCAATTCTTACAGTATCTTTTTGAACAAGAACATTTTGACTAGGAGTAAATTCACCTCTTAAATTTTCGTCAAATTTGACATTATAAGAATAATTATAAAAGTCTAAATGTTTGTCATTTTTGTCTACCGAATCAACATTAACAACGTTTTCGAAATTTAGATAAATTTTGTAATCTTCAAGAGGTACGCTGCTAATATTTTTGATGCTGATATCTATGACGCAATTACTCTTATTGATTTCTTTGTATTCAGTCATTTTCATCATATTCATGGAATGTTTTATTGGCTGGCAGTCAATGTTCTCATTTTCATCCTCAAATCTATATTTATCACTGCTCATAAAGTCTAAATATTCGTCATAGGTTTTGATTTTATTTAGATTAGGTATGTAAAAAGGGCTATTCCATGTATTTTCATTGATTCTTTTTCTTACAAAGTCCATAGGGTCTTCTCCAGTCAATTCATAGAATCGATACATACTTTTTTTATCAATATACCGTGTTGTTTCTTGAACAAATATTGGTGTAAGTGAGCCTTCTGATTTTTTATTATTCAATACAATTTCTATGTAATTTTCTGGTGGTGGTTTAATATCATTTGTTTCAACAATATTAAACCAACTATTCCTGTGTTTTTTTAATTCACTAGGTGATAGTTTTGAACCTTTCGGGTGACCAGCGAAATAATGACCCGCATCAGCATGACAATTAAAACATAATCCAATAGCATTGTCTATACTATCATCCCCTCCCTGTTTTTGTGGTTTTATGTGATGGACTTCTATATTTAATCCAACACCTTTTCGACAGACACAACAATGTCTCGCACATCGAACAAATATTTCTTCTTTAACTTCTCTTGAAAACCCCAAATCAATAAATTTTAGTTTTAAAATATAATTCAATTAAATGAGAAATTCATCCCCTCTATAAGAGTAGTTATAGAAGTTTATTAACTCTCTCAAATCTTCACTCATAGAATTAAAAGCATTTTTAAATTCACTATCGTTTTGAATAATATCACTTATCAAAAACGAACCAAACATATTGAGCTTACTGATAGAAACTTTTGTAGAAAACTCATCAAAATTTTCATTCCACATATCTTTTAATTGAATTACAGAAATACTTTGTGTATGAGCATGCCATGATAGATAATTATATACATTTTGACCGATATGAGATTTAAGTCCTGAATCGTAAATTAGATCTTTCCATGATGCTGGAAAAAATTTATCATCCTTAAAGGTGAATTTCCATTCTCTATTGATTTGTTTCAAAAAAGTTTCTTGTTTCTGTTCTGATAAATTTTTGAAGAAATTTCTGTTTATAATTCTTTCAGTTAGAAGTTCAATACTATCTTTATCACTCTGATTCACTCTCCTTTCTTCATCATTCTCAGGAAGAACACCCCTTTTTGTAAGCCCGTATCTTAACCAAATCTCAAACCTTCCTGACAATAAATCTTCATCTTTGAAACGATTAGATATATAGTTCAACACTAAGTAATTTTCTATCGACCCTCTCACTAAAACACTTATTGAAAATGGGTCTTTTACAATTGTCTCAAAATCTTTTGATTTTGATTTAAGTGTAATACCATCAGTTAATTTCTTGACTGAATTTATGTGTAATAAAAATTTCTGCGTAATTAAGTTGATGTAGTGTAATCGTTCTCCGTGAAAATTAGTCTGTTTGTTGTCAATTCGAGAAATATATAATGCTAGAAGAATATCTGAAATCTTTTCAAAATGATTCATTTCTGATTTTAAATCTCCACCCAATAACTCCAAACCATATTGAATGAAATAACCCTGATTCATTTGTGAATTTAAACTTTTAGATATTGAACAATATAAGAAGTAAATAAAATGACTACCAACCCTACGTAAGTATGACCTAAGATGGACTTAGGATCAGGGACTGGAATAAAGAGAAAATCCAAGCGTTGAGCATTACACTGCAATGTTGGACTCAATTTGACAGATTGGTAGTCATTTATAAAATTACAAAATATCTTTCAATTCAACTTCAAGACCTTTACAAATTTCCATTAAGTAGATATAAGAAGGATTTATCTCACCAGCTTCAAGTCGTGAGATACTTTGTTGGTCTTTATCAATACGGACACCTAGATCAAATTGAGTAAGACATAAACGCTTTCTAACCGCTTTAATCTTTTCACCAAGTTTTTTCAGTTCTATGTCCTTGTTTATCTCCATTGTAGAGAACAAAGAGGGTGATATTCCAGGATTATTTACACAACGGATACGTTGTATTTTAAAATTTATAGTTATAATTGCCCCGTAAATTCTTAATCCATAGTCCTATGAAAAATTCAATCTTCATCCTAATAGTCGCAATTTTACTACTCAGTTGTAAAGACCAATCCAAAAAAGAAAAGGATATTTTAACTACTGAAACAATTTCTAAAACAGAAAATGTTTCGAATAATTTAGATTTAGAAGGTATAAATGAACTATTTCAAAAGAGTAGTCCATATACTCGTGATAGTGGAGATTTCTTCGGAGTTGAAGCGTTAGTTTTTGATGGAAATACCGTTCGTTTTTCTGTGGCATCTCTTTATGTTATGGGTGAGATTATTGATCGAGAAGATATTACAGGTACTTACAAAGTATCGAGTAATGGAAATACTTTGACTGTTCAGTTTGATTTTAACACCAACTTTGTTTTCGTGGATTATTTAATAGACGGTTCAAAGAAAAACGGAAAGTCAATCAAAGAAGTTAGTGTTCCATATATCTTGAAAGGAACTAAGACTAAAGATGATTTCATAATACTTAAAGATTGGGAAAACAAAATTGAAAAAGAGGAAAGAATAAAACAAGAAGAAATCGAAAATAACAAGGAAGAAGTTATAGAGGATTACGGAATTGATGAAAACACCATTTTAGGACGATATAAGAGTTCTGATGAAGAAAAGGATGTCAGTGTCAGTATTACATCAATAGATGAAAAAGAACTATCTAAATTTGGTAAAAAAGGTGTTGTTAGTGGTGTTCTAATGGTAAAGGATGTCGAAAAGGAATTTACATCTGCATATGAAACTGGTTATGATGGTAACAGATATACTTTTTCTATTGATTATAAGAAAGATAGGGGAAGAACCTATGGTGTTCTTTTCGTGTTTGAAAATGGGTTAGAAGCCAATTTTTTTAGTGACTCTGGTGCGTCTAAAAGATTTGAATTAGAAAAGATAGACGTTACCGAAGAGGTTGAGGAAGAAAATAGCATTGTTACAACAACAAAATACTTCAAAATAAATGATCCCGATGGTTACTCAAATCTTAGAGATAAACCAAAGGGAGAGGTTATCCGTAAGGTTTTAAAGAATGAAAAATTTGAAGTGTTATCTTCTGATGGAGAATATAAAAAAGTAAAACTATCGGACGGAACAATAGGTTATATACATAGTTCAAGAGTTGTTAAACTATGATAGAACTAGACAAACTTCTTAACGACTTATCCAAAAGACCAACATCATTTAAGAGCATAAAAGAAAGTCTTTATGGAGTTCATTTATCTGATGATATGATTGTTGAAACTGATGAGACAATGGTATTGATAGACTATAAATTTAAGAGGTTTATAATGAAAGAAAGTGAGATGCCATCAACTTGGATTATTGATGTTGATGTCAAAAATCAAGATGGAGGAATTCTGGACTATAAAGTTAAAAACCAAAAAGTGCTTCAACAGAAAATGTTTGAACTACTCATTAAAATTTCAGATGTTGATGGAGTTCTGAGAAAAATTAACTCTTGAAACTTAAAAACTCTTGATACTTTTCTTCGACGCTCTTTGATCTTTTAAAAGTATTAGTATCATCCAACATGAAATCCCACCATTGATTTCTTTGGTTTTCAGTATCGTCATTTTTCAGTATTTCTAACATTAAGAAATAGTTTAAATAATTCTGTAAATACTTAGTAGATACCGAAGAGAAACACTCCTTAATCCACCTTCTCAAACGACCTACGAGGTTGTTTAAATTATTGACATGATAAATTGGATACTTCGGATGAACATGATCTTTCGCCAGAAATGTGATGTGTTCAAATCCCATTGTCTTAAAGAATTTTACTAATGCTTTCGACTTATCTGATATAACGATGTTCTCTTCATTGTATTTATTCATATCCATTTCTCTATAAAGGTTTTCAGTAGTTACCTTTCCATAAGTTACAAGTTTCAAATCAATAGTCTTGTAACGATCTAATGAAACCATTACAGATACATCTTGGTCATTATTTACACCTCTTTTTCTCTTCCCAATTTTCAGAAAGTTATTCTTCCGACCTTTTTGGTTGAACCCCATAATCACATCATCTGTCTCAACTATACCCTTAAACTTCTTTGTGAATATTCCACTGAAACTCTCTAATGTTTTATGTCTCCAATCAAAAACAGTCTTTGTGGATAAAGAAAGTCTTTTAGCAATCTTTCTAATACTATCCCCTTCAAACATTAACTCAATAAACTCTCGGAACTCATCGGTCTTTTTAAGTCCGTGAATAGTTGTTCCTGTAAGTTCGTTAAAGGTCTTTTTACAACCTTGACATTGATACCTTGTTCCACCAGTAACTTTAACACCGTCACCATTTTTGATTTTATAAGTTCCGTGTTTATGGATTGTCGTGTGATTACAATGAGGACAACTCGATGGTTTCTCCTTATGATTTAAGATTGGACGTGAATCAATTATTTGTTTGGATAATAATTGGATTATTTCCTGTTGCTTCTGATATGGAAGGTTTTTAAAGTCCTTTGAAAATTCTGAAAAATTCATATTTTTTAATTTTTGGATCTTAGCTAAGATCCAGAGAATACTGGTGATACGGGAATTTAAAGCGCTAAATTTGCGCTAAAATTCTATACCTTATATGAATTGAAAATTAAAAGTTGCCTCGGGAATGAAAAAAAAGTATCTTGGAGAAGTATTTTTCTAATATATATTAGATGAATATGAGAATTAGATTTAGGAATTTTTTAAAAAAAATAGGGTTGATAAAGAAAGATAAACTTGAAGTGTTAGAGAGTGTTTCAAAAGATATAAAGAGATTAATTGAAGAAGAAAATCAAACTAATCCTATTGATCCCAAAACCCATCTTAACGGAATGTTATGGTTACAAATGTATCAAGTCCTTGAAATCATTGAAAAGATGAAAAAGGGAAGTCCAAATTTAGATTGGAATAATTAATCCCACATTATTCTACAACACCGCCTAATTATTTAACCTATTTAAGATTAATGAGTGGTTGTATGGACACGAACTAAATTATATCGAAGCAACACAATTCCGTATCTTTGCACTTTAAAAAGCTGCTATAATGACTACCGAGAACGGCATACAAATAAAACTGAACACCATACAAGAAGCCATTGAAGACATTCGCAATGGAAAGGTAATTATTGTGGTAGATGATGAGAACCGTGAAAACGAAGGCGATTTTGTGGCTGCAGCAGAATTGGTTACCCCAGAGACCATCAACTTTATGGCCAAACACGGCCGTGGACTGATATGCGCCCCTATTACCGAAACACACTGCAAAGAGTTGCAACTGGAGATGATGACGGGCAATAATACCGATCCTATGGAAACCGCTTTCACCATTTCGGTAGATTTAAAGGGACAGGGTGTAACCACTGGGATCTCAGCCTCAGACAGGGCAAAAACCGTTAAGGCTCTCATTGATCCAAAGACACAACCCCACGACTTGAGCAAACCGGGACATATCTTCCCATTAAAGGCAAAAGACGGTGGCGTCTTGAGAAGAACGGGGCATACCGAAGCGGCCATAGACTTTGCACGCCTTGCCGGATTACAACCTGCAGGAGTGATCGTGGAGATTATGAACGAGGATGGTACCATGGCCCGCCTTCCCCATTTGGTTGAAGTTGCTAAGCGTTTCGACCTTAAACTGGTCTCCATTGAAGACTTAGTGGCGTATAGAATGGAACACGATTCTTTGATTGAAAAGAAAGAAGATTTCAACATTAACACCAAGTTTGGGGCTTACAGGTTGCGGGCGTACAAGCAAACTACCAACGACCAGGTACATATCGCCCTTACAAAGGGTAGCTGGAAAGAAAATGAACCTGTTATGGTACGTGTAAACTCTACATTGGTGAACAATGATATTTTAGGCACCCTAACGAGCAATGCCGATAAAAAACTGGACGATATGTTCAGCGCCATTTCTACGGAAGGTAAAGGCGCTATTGTTTTTATCAATCAACAAAGCCAATCCTTTAACTTATTAAGCCGTTTAAAAGTGTTGAAAGAGTCTCAAAAAGAAGGTGAAGTTGTGAAGGCCCCTGCCATTGCCATGGATAGTAAGGATTTTGGGATAGGCGCACAAATACTCCATGATTTGGGCATTCACAAGATTAAATTACTATCCAACAGTGAGCAGACCAAGCGCGTTGGCATGATTGGGTATGGGCTTGAGATTATGGAATATGTTTCGTATTAATTACAATTTCCGAAAGAAATAATTAGCATCCCTTGGGAGTTCTGGAATCACTGTATGTTTATGCTCTTTAAACCACGATGCATTGAGTCCGCGTTCGTGTTCTAGCTCGTATTTGCCTATCACTTCTGTTTTAACAAGGTTCCATCCTGGTTTATAATCTAGGTTATATACAACTTTATTTTCAGCTTCGATGGTGTTCGTACCTTCTCTACGAACTGTGTTTTTGTTTCCTCGGTGCCTTTCGTACTGGCAGCTCCATCTACGTATACCCAAGAAACCAGGTATCCTTCATCACCCATGGTCAAGGTGCTTTGGTTGGTAAGATTATACGTAACGCGTACCGAATTTCCCAACGTTAAATTCCCGATAACCGCTCCGTTCTTCACTACCTGCATCGTAGTCTTACCGAAATACCCCGTTTCGGGATTATGAGAACGCAATGTAGTCATGTCCTGAATATCATAGAATACCAAATTTGAAATATTGCTAACTTTTGTTTCTGTTTGAATAGTTTCTGGCAAGTGTACCTTTATAGTTCCATCACTTTCAATACTACCTACTTTTATGGTTTCTGGACTAGTAGCGTTATTCTTATATCGGTAGGTCATCACCAAGTCCACAACGCCTTGTTCCCAATTTTCAAACCTATTATCTCTACTCATTTGAGTGTTTTTCCAGTACCAATCGTCTTGATTATATTGGGTGTTATTTCTATTTTCTTTAGAGCTTTCTCCTGTTGCTTCTTTTGTAGCATCAGCAGCTATCGCTTTTGTATTGGTAACTTCAACTTTTGGTTCCGTTTGTGTGGATGTTGGATCATTACAACTCATAAAAAATATGAAAGTGAAAAGTACTATCGTGAAATGTTTCATTGTATCTTTCTTTTTTAGTTCTATAAAATCTTATAAATCAACGCATTGCACTAATTTTTCAAGGTTTTCTGGATGGGTCATAAGTTCTTCGTAATCATCTTCTGCTTGATCTAAAAAGTTGGTGAAATTTGCAGCACAATCGGACTTTCCAAGATTTTTAACCTCTTCGACACCGCAGGATACCGAAAGGATAAAAACTATAAGTAAAGCAACTATTTTAGTTACTCAACTTGTTTAAATTCAAACCTTTAACAATTTGATCCAATTCACTTTGTTCTATCTCGTGGGTTTCAACATCTACAGCAAAGCGTTCGTTATAAAACATAGAGAGGCTATATGAATCTCCTGTTTTATTATAACTCTCTTTTACTTTTATCCCGTTAATCATCCTGCTTTTAGTATACCCCCATTTATCTTCAGTATCATAATCCATTTTACTGGACATACGGTACGGTCCTACGCCACCTGCTCCCTTTTCGCCTGCTCCGTCAATGACCATGACCCGAATTCTTTTATTACCTACCTTATAATTTGCAGCACAGGAACCCAGTCCTGGTAAAAAATTAAACTGTGGTGTTGTTGATGGCATACCCAGTACAGTTTCTGGCAACCAGGCTTCCCATTGTTCCTTGGTAAGGTGTTCCATTTTACGCAGTAGTTGAATATTCTCTTGCATACCTGAAGCACTCTCGGCTACTTTTTTTGAGTTCTTTATGGTTTGGGTAGCATTCTCAATTTCTGTTGCTACTTTATTGGACTCGTTTCCGCAGGAGGACAACGTCATTATTAAAAAGAGGATAGCTGGTATGTATTTTAAATAGTTCATAAATTTGTTTTAGGGTATTTGTTTTAGGGTAATTCTTTGTGTTTTTGGTCTATTTCCATCACTTTTGGTTGCCATATGGGGTTACTATTCTTTATTAGACTACTTATGTCTTGAAGCGACTAATATGTTCCTTTATACCTATAGTACCGTTGTAAATCAAAGTCACCTGTAGCATCAATATTAATATCTACATAAAAAGTACAAGCCACATCTCTAATAGTGTTATATGGATAAAGCATAGGCCAAGTGTCTTGCCTTGCACCTAATGCTTTATCATATACGTACTCATGTTACATAAATACAATAGCGCTAGCTCTTCACTGTTTAAAAGTTAACGTTTCAATTAACAACTACAGATAAATTCATCCTCATCAAGTGGCTGGTACCACTGACATCCAAGATCTTCACAACTCTCTTTCGCATCTTCTTCCTCACAACTCGTAAAACCAATCGAGATAAGCAATAATAGGATAAATAAGAATTTAGTTTTCATATCAAATAGATTTAAGTAATTAATAAATTGTTTTTAAAAATGGTGTCATCATATAGTATTTGAATTTTAAAATTATTTGCAGGGCAAGCTCTCGCGAAGAGAACTTATTTGGTCCGATCGTTTTATTATAAATCCGGGCGAATGAAAATATGTGATATAGTTAATCAATTCCAAATAGACATATTCTTTTTGAACCTCCCAATCTTAAGCTGTTTCTTCAACCCCCATCGCATCTTTTAAGATAGCGTCGAAATCCTCTAAATTTTCTCCGTTCTCTTTTCTTCTAAGTATTTCTTTTTGGATATAATCGTAAAACCTTAAAATTTCAGAATGGGGGTTTCCAAATTTTAAAGACGCCTCCTTTAATCTTTTGAAGGCTTTTTTAATAAGTTCATAATGGTCATCTTTCTCAATAAAAACAGAGAAATATATTGTTAAAATCATTCGTCCATAGTATAATTTATCAGCATATAATTCCTCTGGACAATAAATTTGAGTACCCGCAGATAATAACATCAATGCTTGCGCTTCGAGCAATTCTTTGCTTTTGTGGCAAGAGGCTACTGGCGACTCAATTAATTCTTGTTGCTTGGTTAAACTATGCGCGTGAAAAGACAGAAGTGCCATACAGTTTACCTCCACCGGTCTCTCTCCCAAATCTCCCAGCTCTTTTGAAAAGTTTTCCAATCCTTCTTCAAAATTCTTCATATCCTCCGCCTCTTGGGCTTCTTCTGCTTCGTCATCGGCTTCGCCCTTCGCTTTCTTCTGTGCTTTTCTGGTTACTTCAAATACGCTTCCTCCTATTTGGGAATAAAGTATATGGGGCACTGCAAACCATACAAAAGCGGCTATTAGAACTATTGTTTTCATCATTCAAGATTTAATGGATAATGCCCCCCTCTATTAATAATCTGCTTTATTGATAGCGAATTTCTTTTCTGCCAGATTGGTACAGATTATATGTACATTATCACGCTTTCTATTATTGGAAATGAATTCCATTTCCATGACCATAGAGTTTTCATCAAAAGGAACGGTAGCATTATAACCCGATTTGGGCATTTGCTGGATACTGGAAAAAACGCCCACAAAACTTACGGGAGCCTCATTGGTGATGTAAAATTTACTCACTCCGTCTTCCTGTTCAATTTGGTATCCCTTACAGTGGTATCCCAATATTGTTTTACTGGGTAAAGGCGTAATATTTACGTCTTCTTGATTGGTGTCATTTTTGGCCATTTCTTTTTGGGCTGCCTCATCAAAGGGCATACGGGTTTTCATAGCCATTTTTTGGCTTCCATTGTCCATAAACGTGATCATGGCTTGGTTTTCCATATCGTATACAATAATGCTATTGGCTCTTTTATCTACAATGGCATTGCCGAAATACGAGGCATCGGGTTGTATGAAATATCTCATGTCCATTTTATCTTTATGCGTGGTCAATTTCATGTCCATGATGTATTGAAACTCGTACGAATCTGGTATTCCTTCCAGACTTCCTCCAAAAATATTCATGGCGTTTTTTTCAGCTGCCTCTTTTTCTTCGTCCGTAGGCTCCTCCTTTTCTTTTTTCTTATCCCCTTTAATAACACCGTCTATGGTCTTGTCGGTTTCTTTGGAAACTTCCCTGTCTGTTTTGTTGAGGACGGTACGCTCTACAGCGTTTTCGGCTTTTTTCTTTAGTTTTTTAAAGAATTGTGCGTTGGCATTTACTGAAACACTACTAATAAATAGTATAGTACATAAGGTTTTTAAAAATTTCATATTCATCTTTTTAGTTACGTATGATTCGTTTTTTTTTATGAACAGTTTAAAATTACGTTACGGTTACAATCATCGATATTAGATATGTAACATTTTATTGCAACTATGTAACAAGGCTACAAGACCAATGGTATCAGGTCTTTTGGTACTATTGTTTTTTATTTTCATTGTATACGTATTGAAATAGTTGAATTACCATCCATATTCCCTCATATGGTGTTAGCAATGTCACAACGGATGTTTTGAGCATCCCTATTGGTTAGTACCACGATACCTGTACCCTGTATACCAATTGGATCTCCAATTATTTCAGGGAAGCCCATCATTTAGTAATTTCAATTTCATTCCTTTTTTCGGCATCGAAATATAACACCCCAATACTGTATTAAGAGTGCTGGATATATAGCCAACCGAAAGAGATTTACAAGTTGTTTATATTGTAGTATGCATGGAATATTCTTGAGGATGAAGCTCTTTTTGCAATTCATACGTAATTTCATACCATGTATTTGGCAGATGCTACCATCTAGGTTATTTGAACACATGCTATGGATTAACTACTTATATTTGGTAATGAAATAGACACAAGATGATTAAGGCCATAATAGTTGATGATGAGATAAATGCCATTAAGAATTTAAAATGGGAGATTGAGAATTTTTGTAATGACATTACGGTTTGCGATACATTTACAAATCCTGTAGATGCCATTTCAGCTATAAACTACTTGCAACCGGATTGTGTATTCCTGGATATTGAGATGCCGGAAATGGATGGGTTCCAGTTATTGAACAACCTAAACTTTAGAAATTTCGATTTGATTATTACCACGGCTTATGAAAATCACGCCATCCAGGCATTTAAAGAACACGCCATCGACTATTTATTGAAACCTATAGATTCTGAAGATTTAATAGTGACCGTACAACGTATTCGTGATAATAAAAACCGTAATGCTCTTGGCGATGAGATTAAGTCCTTGATAGCATCTTATGCCCCAAGTAAACAACCGGGAAGACTGGCCTTGTCACTCATTGGAAAGACTATTTATGTTGCCATGGAAGACATTATATATTGTAAAGCAAATGGCAACTACTCCGAAATTTATTTCAAGGAAGCCAAAAAGGAAATGGTATCAAAAAAGCTCAAAGAACTGGAAAGTGTTGTAAATCAGTCTTTTTTTAGGGTACACAATTCGTATTTGGTAAACGTCCACTATATTAAAGAATTTGTAAAAACAGATGGTCCGTACTTACTATTAAAAGATGGAACAAACATACCGGTTTCCCGATCTAAAAAAGCTTCTTTATTAGCGTTTTTAGGCAATCCTATATAAAAACTACCGTAATAGATACTGTACTACATATATTAGAGCATCACCAACAAAACGGGATAGGCACCTTTATCATTGGTGGATTATTGGTTTTATCCATTTATCATTTTTTGCTCTTTTTTCAACATAAAGACAAAAGCTACCTGTATTATAGCTGTTATACCTTTCTACTATTTTTGAGGAACAGTGTAATTCCCGAAAACACTTTTTTGCACGACTATTCTTTATTCACGCCTTACGTGAATTTCATAAGTTATTTCAGCATTAATATTGAATGGGCATACAACACCGTCTACTTTATTTTTGCTTTCTCCTTTGTAAACCTGAAGTCGTATTCAAAAAAATGGAGCCGTTTTGTATTTTGGGGTGTCATTGTTCTATTCAGTTTAAATATTGGCATAGAGATAACTGCACAATTTGGAAATAGCGAGCAGGTGTATGATGCCACCTACTATTTTATGTCTTTTGTACTTACGCTATTTGCTTTGGTTTGTTACATTCCTTTACTAAAAGCAGAAGGATTTTTGAAATACTACATTGTTATAGGTTCTGCTACTTTTTTATTTTTTTCCATATTGGCACTAATAGAATCCAGATTTCATTTCTTCTCTAGCAACGAGAGCATGTTGTTTGTTTTTATATTCTATATAGGTGTCGTACTCGAGAACATGCTTTTCTCGTTGGGGCTTGGCCATAAACAGCGCGTTATTTTGCAAGAAAAGAACAGAGCGGACAAAGAACTTATAGTTCAGTTAAAGCAAAATGAAGAATTGCGTAATGAAATTCAACTGCAGCTTGAAACAGATCTAGAAACACTGAGCAAAAAGGCAGAAGAAGCAAAAATCAAAAACCTGAAAACCAAGTACGAAAAAGAATTGGCCGAATTAAAGTTATCCTCCCTGCGAAGCCAAATGAACCCTCATTTTATATTTAATTCCCTTAATTCCATTAAAAGGTACATTATAGACAGCGAAAAAGAAAATGCGGTTTTTTACCTTAATAAATTTTCAAAATTAATCCGGAAAATTCTGGCCTCAACAGCCTCTCGGGAAATTTCACTATTGGAAGAATTGGAAACAATGAAACTCTATGTAAAAATTGAAAACATACGTTTTAACAATGCCATAGACCTTAAACTGAATGTAGACACATCCTTAAATCTAAATACCATAAAAATACCGTCATTAATAACCCAACCGTTTATTGAAAATGCTATATGGCATGGACTCTCCCTAAAAGAAGATGACAAAAAACTAAGCATCCATATTTCAAAAGAAAACGATTTACAGTTACGAATAGAAATTATAGACAATGGTATTGGAAGGGTAAAGGCCAGAAAGCTAAAGGAGAAGAAACTACACAAAAGAACTTCCTTCGGTATTAAACTTTCTGAAGAGCGCTTAATACATTTTAGCAATGATTATGAAGGAAACTACAGCCTAAAATTTACAGATATTTACAAAGACGACAAACCCGCTGGCACCAATGTAACTATATTAATACCAACTAAATAAATCTAAAGCCGAATATTTATTTAAACAAATAGCAATCAATTACAGTACACTCTCAATAGCCTTCTTCATCGCTTCGGCACGGTCTTTTACCTGTGCTTCGGTCCATCCTATTTTAACCAGAGAAGAAACGGTACGCCCCATCCAGGCATCACTTTTACTGAAATCGGTAGTATTCAAATCCTGTATCTGGTTTTTTATGTCTGAAGAAAGATTTCCTAGGCTTTTCAAATCTTTGAGGTGTTCCCAACCGTTTATATAGTGCCAATTGTTCTTGAACCAATAGAAACAGGCGTCCACGCCGTTTTTGCCCAATGCTTTATGGGCTTTCTCGGCCAACTCTTGCGTGGGTAAAAAGAAGTTTACAAAGCTGTAATTCTCTACACCGCCTTCGGGAACTCGCCTAAAAGTAACACCTTCAATACCTGAAAGAGCCTCACGCATAATGGTGTAGTTATGCTTTTGGGTTTTTAGGATTCCGTCCAATTTATCCAACTGTGCCAATCCAACGGCAGCGTTCAGTTCAGAAATTCTGAAATTATAGCCCAAGAACGGATGGGTTTCGGCACCACGGTCGTTCCCTACATGGTCGTGGCCGTGATCTTGGTAATGGTCTGCGTGTAGTTTGTATTGCTCGTTGTTGGTGATTATTCCGCCACCTTCACCACAAGTAATCGTTTTTACATAATCGAACGAAAAACAACCCAAATCGCCGTAGCTCCCCAGTGGTTTTCCGTCGTAGGAACCGCCTATAGCTTGGCAGGCATCTTCTAATAACAGTAAATCGTGTTTGTCGCAAATAGCCTTCAACGCAGCCAGATCGGCCATAGAACCGCACATATGTACAGGCATGACACATTTCGTTTTTGGTGTGATGGCCGCCTCGACGGCTGCAGGATCCAGGGTAAGTGTGTCATCTATATCCACAAGTACGGGAACGGCTCCCAGCATCATGATGCTTTCAAAACTTGCTACAAATGTAAAGGTAGGCATAATCACTTCGTCGCCAGCACCAATTCCAGCTGCTGCCAAGGATACTGTTAAGGCAGAAGTCCCGCTAGAAACCAACTGGCAGTGCTCACTTTGCATTCGCCTTGCAAACGCAATTTCAAACTCCTTTGCTTTCCAGTGGTTGTTACGCATTCCGTCAAAACCGTAGCGCATCAACACTCCAGTTTCCAGTACATCGTTTACTTGCTTGCGCTCTTCGGCGCCAAAAACTTCAAATCCGGGCATAAATCTTTAAAATTCCAAATTAACAAATTCATAAATCCCAAATAAATAAGGGATTGTCCTTTTTAGAGATACAAACAAAGATAGTAGTTGCGTTGGGGATTGAGAAATATCACGGTGGAAAATTATTCGGTGTCCAGAAGTGTTACCGAAACATTTTCGTTTTCTATTTTGGATAGCAATTCCAGTTCGTCCTTTTGAAAATAAGTATCCAATTCGGTTAAAGGAATGTCCTTACCTTTTGGCTTGTAGTTATTGTAATTCACAAAGCGAATCCCCTTAACTACCCGTGGATTGTATGCCTCACGAAACCGAATGCCACCCCCATTTACTTGATAGCTATAAGCGAGATAATCTACCGTAAAATCCTCCTTGTGGATCCAATACACAAATTCGTCTTCAAAATCGGTACCGCCACCTTCTTCATTAAAGGTGATTTGTATTTCATAATATTCGGCCCCATTTATCTTGGCTTCCCCAACCCGTTCTTTTCGGGCAGCAGGAGCATTTAACCCAAATGGTAATTGTGCAAAGTAATGGACAGAGTTTACATATTCAGCATATTTTTGGGCGGTAGTATCGGCTAGTTTCTGTACGGAATCGTTTACAAATCTTTTAAAGCCTTTGTTTGTTAGCACATCTCTAACGGCGCCAATGGAATCGATAAAATTTCGTTCCAAAATGTAACTGCCGTCCTGCCTAGTACTTTTGTACTTTACTTTTCTGAAGATAAATTCAATTTCGGCTTGCTCGCAATTGCCGTTACAAGCATTCTCTATTGTTTTATCCACAATGGCATTGGCAGTGAGCTTGTCTTCTTCTTGGCAACTTAAGAAGATCAATAAAAGCAATAAAATGAAAAAGGGTCTCATACGTTATCTTTGTAACAAAAGTAGCCAATTGGTCACGTATAATAGGCAATCCTTTCAAAAATAGTTCGAGATGAAAAAGTATATATTTTTATTGGCGTTGGGTTTAATAGCCACTCCATTTCTTTCCCAATCTGAAAAAAACGTCCTGGCACTCACAAAAGTTCAAGATAATTACAATGCCAAACAATACGACACCATACATGCCATGTTGAGTGAGTCGTTCAAACAAAAAGTGAGCCCTATGGCTATACGGCAGTTGTTGGGTACGTTTCAGAAAAACTTTGGAAATTTTACCAGTTTCACATTTGTGGAAAGCGACGGAGGCCGCGACTCTTTTTTAGGAACTTTTGAGAACGGACAACAAAATATCGGGATTTATGTGAACGACGCTAATGAAATTGCTGGTCTGTTATTCAAACCAGTTGAAACAAATAGACCTCCAAAATTTGAGCGAAACATCACAAAACTGCGCCTTCCCTTTGATGGTGAATGGTTGACGTTTTGGGGTGGTACGGAGAAAGCACAGAACTATCACGTGAGCACCAAGGTGCAGCAAGGTGCATTCGATTTTCTGAAACTGGGAAAGAACAATAGATCCTACCAGCGCAGTGGTACCCGCAATGAAGACTATTACGCTTTTGGCCAACCGTTATATGCCGTTTGCGATGCCAAGGTGCATGAGGTAATTACAGGTGTGGAAGATAACCGCCCAGGCATCATGAATGCTGCACAAGTTCTGGGCAACAGCGTCATACTTAAAACCGATAATGACGAATACATAGTCTATGCCCATTTGGAAAAAGGCACCATAGCTGTAAAAGTTGGCGACACGGTAAAAAAGGGGCAGTATTTGGGTAATGTGGGAAACTCAGGCAATTCCAGCGAAGCGCACCTCCACCTGCACATACAGGACGGTCCCAACTTGATGACCGCTGTAGGAGTACGCTGTTTTTTTGAAGAAGTGGTTGTGAATGGCGAATTGAAAAAGGACTACAGCCCCGTACGGTTGGATAGGATCGCCATGCCAGAGAAATAACCAATTGTAAAAGAACTGTCATGCTGAGCCCGTCGAAGTATTATTGATTGCTATTGCCCTTCGACAAGCTCAGGGTGACACATAAAGCGTGATGCTCCACCTAATTTTTCAATAAAATTTCTACTACCTTTGTTTACTTATGAGTCTTCAGAAAAACATTAAGATAAAGAACAAAAAAGCAAAGTTTGAATACGAGCTGCTGGATACCTACACGGCCGGAATCGTGCTTGCGGGTACAGAGATAAAGGCCATCCGAGAGGGAAAAGCCAGTATTGCCGAAAGCTTTTGCGAGTTCAACGACCATGGAGAACTGTTCGTGGTAAATATGACCGTGCAGGAATACTCGCATGCCACCCACTTTAACCACAATCCCAAGAGTGAGCGAAAATTATTGCTGAACAAACACGAGCTTAAAAAGCTACACAAGGAAGTGCGCAATACGGGGCTTACCATTATCCCGCTATTGTTGTACACTAACGATCGTGGCCTCGCAAAACTAAAGATTGCCCTCGCAAAAGGTAAAAAACAGTACGATAAGCGTGAAGCCATTAAGGATCGCGACAGCAAACGAAACTTGAGTAGGATTAAGAAGGCGTTTAATAATTAGGCAGTCACAAAAGCAAAAACTGTTCATGAAAAAATTCATTGTTGTTGTAGTGCTATTCATAAGCTGTGTCTCCCAAGCCCAAATAGTCGGCAAAGTGACCGATACCCAAGGAGAGCCCCTCGCTTTTGTAAACATATACCTAGAAAGTAGCTACGTGGGTACCACCTCCAATGACGATGGCAATTATGAGCTCAATGTCTCACAACCCGGAGCATACACAATTATCTATCAATTCCTGGGTTTTAAAACGGTTACCAAACAGGTTACCATAAATTCTTTTCCGTATATCCTTTCCGTTAGTTTGGCCGAAGAATCTGTAAGCCTTGATGAAGTAGTGGTAGATGCCTCAGAGGATCCCGCTTACCGAATCATTCGCGAGACCATTGCAAGGCGTAAGATAAACCTCGATAAAATTTCAGAATACAAAGCCGATTTCTACTCCCGCGGCCTCTGGCGTGTGGAAGATCTGCCCGAAAAAATCCTAGGGCAGGAAGTAGGCGATTTTGACGGGCAATTGGACAGCACCCGGACGGGCATTATATATCTTTCAGAAACTATAAGCGAAATTGCCTACCAACAACCGGACGATTTCAAGGAAAAGATAATTGCCAGCAAGGTGAGCGGAAACGACAACGGTTTCAGTTTTAACAGTGCGCAAGAAGCTAATTTTTCGTTCTATGAAAATACAACCGATCTAA
Source organism: Marinirhabdus gelatinilytica (assembly GCF_003353425.1). Classification (GTDB taxonomy): domain Bacteria; phylum Bacteroidota; class Bacteroidia; order Flavobacteriales; family Flavobacteriaceae; genus Marinirhabdus; species Marinirhabdus gelatinilytica. Next base: position 156,037 of record NZ_QRAO01000002.1, on the reverse strand, counting down.
ACGCCTCGGTGGTATCACCCATCGCTGCCAGTGCGCTTTCCTATTATAGATACAAACTGGATGGTGTTTTTTATGAAGGCTCCAAACTCATCAACAAAATAAAGGTAACGCCCAAGCGTCCTAAAGATCGGGTTTGGGAAGGATATATTTATATCGTTGAAGACGATTGGCAACTGTACGGTGTAGAGTTGAGCACCACTGGGGAAGCCATACAAGTACCCATGGTAACAAAATTGTTTTTTAAGCAGAATTTTAAATACGATCCCGAAAAGGATTTTTGGGTTAAACTCTCCCAGACCATCGATTTTGGGTTTAGTTTTATTGGCTTTAAGGGAGACGGAAGGTTTATTGCCGTGTACAGTAATTATGATTTTGAGCCAAATTTCAGTAAAAAATCTTTCACTAACGAAGTGCTTTCCTTTGAGCCCGAAGCCAATAAAAAGGATAGTCTCTTCTGGAAAGGCACACGCCCTGTCCCGCTTACCAATGAAGAGTTAACAGACTACATTAAAAAAGACAGCATACAAATCCTCCGGAAATCTGAAACGTATTTAGACTCCATAGACAGGGTAAGCAACAAATTTAAGGTGTTGTCTCCCATCACCGGTTATACCTATAAAAATAGTTACGACCAGTGGGAGGTTAGCTACGAGGGACCTTTTCCCAATATCAATTTTAACACCGTGCAGGGATGGAACGAAGGCGCAGGGTTCTCCTATTATAGTTGGGAGGACGATAGCCGCACCAATTGGTTCAGGGCAAATGTGGATGCCACATACGGTATAGCAGAGGATAGGGTTCGGTTTACGGGAAGCGTTACCAAAAATTTTAATTGGTTCAACCGGCTGCGGTTGGGCGTGTTTGGTGGTAGTCGTGTGCAACAGTTCAATTCCAGCGAGCCCATTAGTCCTTTGATAAATACTTTTTCAACCCTGTTTTTTGAACGTAACTATATGAAGGTGTACGATCTCACGTATGTGGGCGGTAGTTATAGCCAGGAACTTTTTAATGGGCTACGGTTGTTCACAAATTTTAGCTATCAGGAACGAAAACCATTGTTCAACAATACAGATTATGTGACCATCCCCAATGACGATGTTGATTATACTTCCAACAATCCTACAAGTCCTTTGGGTTTTGAGATCCCCGGTGTACAGGAACACAGTATATTCAAAAGTACGATTACGGCAGCTATAACCTTTGGGCAAAAGTACATTTCGTTTCCTGACGGGAAGTTCAATCTAGGTAGCGAAAAATATCCTTCGCTCTCCATCACTTTTGAAAATGGTCTGGGCAGTTCCATAGACGGTTACGATTTTAGCCAGTTGAGCGCACGTCTGTATCAACAGGTGAACGCGGGCAATAAAGGTGAGTTTTTCTATAATTTAAAAGGAGGAACGTTTTTTAACGGAGTGGACATAAGTTTTGTAGATTACCAACACTTTAATGGAAACCAGACACGTGTGGGGACTTCGGGTAGCTACACCAATGTATTCAACTTGTTGCCCTATTACGATCTTAGTACCAATAAAAGCTATTTTGAGGGACATTTTGAGCACGACTTCCGTGGGTGGATCCTTGGGAAGATACCAGGCATTAACCAACTAAATTTCAATTTAGTAGCAGGCGCCCATTTGCTGAGTGTTGAGGGCAGCAAACCCTACCAGGAATACTCCATTGGGATTGACAACTTGGGCTGGGGAAAATTTCGTTTCCTTCGGTTGGATTATGTGAAATCGTATTACAACGGAGGCAGCGATGGAGCCTTTATCTTTGGATTGAAGTTTTTGAATTTAATCGATTAAGAACCGTATCCTAATTTTCAGAATGTTTAATTAAAAAAATAGATCTACTTTTCTGAAAACTTCCCCTACCACTCCTCAAGGAGTGTACTTCAATTCTTATCCTCCAATAATGGTACAAACCTAAACTCCCCAAATTCCTCTTTTTCGAAATTAGTTGGAGATGCTCTGTTAAATACGGTCATGATTTGTGAGTGTTCCCCAACGGGTATCACCAACTTCCCTCCTACTTTTAACTGGGCCAACAAGGGCTTGGGTACGTAGGGAGCTCCTGCGGTTACAATTATTCCATCGTACGGTGCTGTTTCCGGGAGCCCTTTATATCCATCACCAAAGACAAGTTTTTTGGCACGGTACCCCAACTTTGGTAGAAAACGTTTCGTTATCTTAAAGAGTTCGTGTTGCCGCTCTATGGAGTACACCTGCATCCCCATTTCCAACAATACGGCGGTCTGGTAGCCGCTCCCTGTCCCTATTTCCAGTACAGTATCGCCTCTTTTAAGGTCTAATAATTCTGTTTGTCTTGCTACGGTGTAAGGTTGTGAAATAGTCTGGTCTGCAGCGATGGGAAATGCCTTGTCCACATAGGCATGGTCCAAAAACCCCGAATCCATAAATAAATGTCTGGGAATGTAACCTATTGCCTTTAATACCTCTGGGTTTGCAATTCCTTTTCTTTCGAGGGTCTGCACCAACTTTTTACGCAATCCTTGATGTTTCGGGGTGTCCTTCATTGTTACAAAGTACGGAAACAAAACGGCAATTTACAAGGTGGCATTACTGAAAAAATTTCAAATATTTCAATATAAAACCTCACATCACTAAAAAATGGTACAACTTTGGCAATTACCAAAATGTAGGTATCTTTCAATACAATTTTTATATACATGAAACATTTTCTTTTAGTCGCTTTTCTTTTCAGTTTTACGATGCTTCAAGCACAGGAATTTACACGTGCAGATACCCTTCGGGGTAGTATAACTCCAGAAAGGGCTTGGTGGGATGTATTGTATTACGATCTGGATGTAGAAGTTTTTCCAGAAGAAAAATTTATAAAAGGAACCAATATAATTACCTACAAGGTCCTTCGGAAAGAAGACGTCATGCAAATAGACTTGCAGGCCCCGATGCAGCTGGACAGTATTGTACAGGATGGTGTTGCATTGTCGTTCACTTCAGAAGGTGCCGCACATTTTATTAGCCTTAAGCAAAAACAGAAAAAAGGGAGCCAGCAACAACTAGAGCTCTACTTTTCGGGAAAGCCGCAAGAAGCTAAAAATGCACCTTGGGACGGTGGATGGTCTTGGAAAAGAGATAACAACGATAACCATTTTATTGCAACGAGCAACCAAGGCATAGGTTCGAGTATTTGGTGGCCCAATAAAGACCACGCCTATGATGAACCCGATAACGGCGCACGTATAAGAATTACCGCTCCCAAAAGTCTTACCAGTGTTGCCAACGGCCGATTGACAAAAATTATCGAGGATGCCGAAACTACCTCTTACGAGTGGAAAGTGTCCAATCCCATTAACAATTACGGCATCAACATCAATATTGGCGATTATGTAAATTTCAAGGAAAAATACGAGGGGCTCAAGGGATATTTGGATATGGATTATTGGGTACTTCGCGACAATCTTGAAAAGGCCAAAGAACAATTTGAACAAGCGCCAAAAATGATGAAGGCTTTCGAGCATTGGTTTGGTCCCTACCCTTTTTATGAGGATAGTTTTAAACTGGTGGAAGTTCCCTATTTAGGTATGGAGCACCAGAGCAGTGTTACCTACGGGAACAGATATAAAAACGGTTACTTGGGTCGTGACCTGAGCGGAACGGGCTGGGGATTGAAATTCGATTTTATTATCATACATGAAGCAGGACACGAATGGTTTGCGAACAACATTACGCACATAGATGTAGCCGATATGTGGATACACGAAGGATTTACGGCCTATAGCGAAGGGCTGTATCTAGACTACCACTTTGGAAAAGAGGCCGCCGCCCAATATACTATCGGCACCCGCAGAAGCATCCGGAACGACCGTCCGCTCATTGGCACCTATAACGTGCATCAAGAAGGCAGTAGCGATATGTACTATAAGGGCGCCAACATCTTGCACACGCTACGGCAATTAATTGAGGACGACGAAAAGTGGCGCGATATCCTGCGTGGCCTCAACAAAGAATTTTACCACCAAACCGTGAGCAGTAAACAGGTGGAAACTTATATAAGCGAACTTTCTGGAATTGATCTCACCGAATTTTGGGAACAGTACCTGCGTACTACCAATATACCGAAAGTGGAGTACAAAATAGACGGGAAAAATCTTAGCTTTCGATATACCAACATCGTGGAAGGTTTTGATATGCCAATAATTATCGTTCTCAATGATAAAGAAAAATGGATTTTCCCAGAGAATGGATGGAAGACCCTTTCTTATGAGTTTAAAATAGAAAATGCAAAGGTAAAACGTGATTTTTATGTGGATTTTCAACAGATAGATTAAATGTGGAAGAGAAACCAGAGCTTTATTTTGAAAGAGATGCTGAGTGGCGTGAATGGTTACAAAAACACTATGACCAGTATCCCCAAGGTGTCTATTTAATTTTTTATAAGCTAGAGACCAATATCCCCACTATGCGATGGGAAGAAGCAGTAAAAGTGGCTATTTGTTATGGCTGGATAGACAGCACTGTAAAATCTTTAGGCAATGGAAGGCGACGACAGTACTTTTGCCCACGGAACCCCAAAAGTACTTGGAGCAAACTGAACAAAAGCTACGTTAAACAACTTGAACAAGAAGGTCTCATACACGAGAGCGGCTATAAGACAATTGCCTTAGCAAAAAAAACAGGTACGTGGAGTGCTATGGACGATGTTGAAAATTTGGTTGTCCCCACAGATCTTCAAGAACAGTTTAACAAAAATCCAAAAGCATTCGAGAATTATAAAAACTTCAGCCCAAGTTATCGAAAAGCATATCTAAGTTGGTTGCACAGTGCCAAGAGACAAACTACCCGGGATAAGCGAATAGTAGCGATTATAGGCCTTTGTGAAAATAATGAAAAATCCAGGCAATAGGCTACTCTGCCAACAATGCATCGATGGTGTTGTGCACTGTTTCGCTGTTCCAATCTGCAGCACCTTTTTGTACCATCACTATCTTTCCGCTTTTGGAGAGTAGGTAAGTAGTTGGAAAGCTATTGGTCTGTATTTCTTTCGGAAACTTTTGCTGTGTGGTGTATATGGGGAAGGTGTAGTTTTTCTTTTCAGCAAATTGCCTCAGCGTTTTGGTATCTTCAAGAGAGACAAAATAGAAAGCCATTTTATTTTTATAGGAATCGTAGAGTTTTTGCATCGAGGGCATTTCGGCGATGCAGGGTGGGCACCAGGTGGCCCAAACGTTTACAAGTGTTACGTTTCCTTCAGCAGTAGAAAAATTTATGGTCCCATTATTCAAATCATTTAGTTCCCAATAATAATTTGAGAGGGACTCTTGCTCTTCAGAAGCAATTTCAGAAGGGCTAAAAGCAAGTATCCTGTTGAAAAACACTTTTATGGGGGTTCCCGTTTGTGGTATAAAGAGTAATACCACGATTAATAACAGCAATATAGTTTTCCAATGTTTATTTAAAAACTTCATCATTATGCAAATATGATTCTTTTTGGCGCAAAGCCATAAAAAAAACACTATTATCGAATATATCTTAAGATTATAAAACAATAGATAGTACAATTTTACCTATGTATTTTATAAAGAAAATTCTTACTGCTTTCGTTTAAACACTAACAATGTTCGTTGAAATGCTTTTTTAATCGATTAAATGCATTATATTTGTTAAAGCTATACTCCCCAGTATAAATTTTTTTAAAATGAAAAAAGTAAGTTATGTTCTACTATTAGTAAGTATTAATGCATTTTCCCAAATTGGAATTGGAACTACAGCACCTACCGAAACACTTGATGTTGATGGAACCGTAAGAATCAGAGAAGTACCCCCTAGCAGTAATCTACAATCTAGCAAAGATTATATCCTTGCAAGCGATAACGGGGTAATAACCAGCATGACTGCTAAAGATGTAATTGCCAAAGGGCTACCTTCTGCAATTAAAGGGTCATTTAGCACCTCCGGACTACTCAACCTTTCGCTTTTAAGCGGTTCCGCCGTTATTCCTTTCGATGAAATGGAGTTTGATATCAATAATGAATTTAATACTTCAGAGTATAAATTTGTAGCTACCGAAGCAGGGATCTATGAGGTAAAAGCACAAGTTGCACTTTCATCAACCATAAGTGCCGCATCCAGTATTGGCGTGCAAATAAATAAAAATGGAATGGTGGTACAGGAAAATAGTTTTGCCAACATTACGTTATTATCCACAAACGTAACCCCACCTGTAAGAACAATAGGGACGTTACTTCAATTAGCTCCAGGAGATGAAATAACTTTTTCAATTGTAGGAGACATTGCCTTGGGCTCTATAGATATCCAAGGAGATACATCTACTTCCTATTTCTATATACACCAAATAAGATAAAAAAAAGCCCATTTTTAAAAATGGGCTTTTTTTTGTTAGGCATTTTGCTTCTTTATCATATTAAGGGCCGAACCTTCTCTATACCAACCAATTTGTGCATCGTTATAGGTGTGGTTTGTCTTGATCGTGTCCTTGGAACCATCTGCGTGGGTCACCTCTAAGATTAGTGGTTTGTCTGGAGCAAATTCAGCAATATCAACAAAATTGAAGGTATCGTCCTCTTGGATCTTATCGTAGTCTGCTTCATTTTCGAACGTAAGCGCTAACATACCCTGCTTTTTAAGATTTGTTTCGTGGATACGGGCAAAACTCTTTACCAGTACTGCCGCTACTCCCAAGTGACGAGGCTCCATTGCCGCGTGCTCCCTTGAGGAACCTTCGCCGTAGTTGTGGTCTCCCACTACTATGGTGTATATACCTTTCTTTTTGTATTCACGCTGTGTATCAGGTACACCACCGTATTCACCGTCCAATTGGTTCTTTACAAAATTTGTCTTTTTGTTGAATGCATTCACGGCACCGATCAAACAGTTGTTGGAAATGTTATCTAAGTGTCCTCTATAGCGTAACCAAGGTCCTGCCATTGAGATATGGTCTGTAGTACATTTTCCGAAGGCCTTTATCAATAACTTTACATTGCTCAAGTCTTCATCCTTAATAGGCTCAAAAGGCGTTAATAGCTCGAGTCTCTCGCTATCTTCAGCAACTTTTACCTCAACACTACTACCGTCTTCCCTAGGTGCTACGTATCCATTTTCTTCTACAGCAAATCCTTTTGGTGGCAACTCCCAGCCTGTAGGTTCTTCAAATTTTACTTCTTCACCGTTCTCGTTTATGAGCGTATCGGTCATTGGGTTAAAATCCAAACGTCCTGCAAAGGAAATTGCCGCCGTTAATTCTGGCGATGCCACAAAAGCGTGTGTATTAGGGTTTCCGTCTGCTCTTTTTGCAAAGTTTCGGTTAAAGGAGTGCACAATACTGTTCTTTGGTGCATTTTTAGGATCCTCGTACCTTGCCCACTGGCCAATACAGGGGCCACAGGCATTTGTAAATATCTTAGCTCCCAAATCCTCAAAGATTCCCAAGATACCATCACGTTCGGCAGTGTAGCGTACTTGCTCTGAACCTGGATTGATCCCTAATTCCGATTTAATTTTTAATCCTTTGTCAATCCCTTGTTGTGCTATGGAGGATGCTCTGGAAAGATCCTCGTAACTTGAATTGGTACAAGAACCTATCAATCCCCACTCTACCTGTATTGGCCAATCGTTCTTAGTGGCCTTTTCGGTCATTTCTTTTCCTACGTTGGTAGAAAGGTCTGGTGTAAAAGGACCGTTGAGCAAAGGACCAAGCTCTGATAGGTTAATCTCGATCACTTGATCGAAATACTCTTCTGGGCTTTCATATACTTCAGGATCGGCCGTTAAGTATTCGCGTACCTTATTGGCTGCTTCGGCAACATCGGCTCTTTCCGTGGCTTTTAGGTAGCGCTCCATAGAGTCGTCATAACCAAAAGTAGAAGTAGTCGCGCCAATTTCGGCACCCATATTACAAATGGTCCCTTTTCCTGTACAGGACATAGCTTTTGCGCCAGGGCCAAAATATTCGACAATAGCTCCGGTTCCTCCTTTAGCGGTCAAGATTTCAGCAACTTTAAGGATTACGTCCTTTGGGGCTGTCCAACCACTCAATTTTCCAGTTAGCCTAACCCCTATGAGTTTGGGAAATTTAAGTTCCCAAGCCATTCCTGCCATTACATCCACGGCATCTGCCCCACCTACTCCTATAGCAACCATTCCCAAACCACCTGCGTTAACGGTATGGCTATCGGTCCCTATCATCATCCCGCCGGGAAAGGCGTAATTTTCTAAAACCACTTGGTGAATAATCCCTGCGCCCGGTGCCCAGAAACCAATCCCATATTTATTGGAAACCGACTCTAGAAAATCGAAAACTTCGTTACTGGTTTCGTTGGCTCTCTTTAAATCTTCCTTGGCACCCTGTTTGGCCTGTATCAAGTGATCACAGTGTACGGTCGTGGGCACTGCAACTTTGTCCTTTCCTGCTTGCATAAACTGCAACAAGGCCATTTGGGCAGTTGCGTCCTGACAAGCGATACGGTCTGGTGCAAAATTCACATAATCCTTACCTCTGGTAAATGCCTTAGTGGGCATCCCGTCCCAAAGGTGGTTATAAAGTATTTTTTCTGAAAGGGTTAAAGGTTTACCCACAATCTCACGTGCTTTGTCCACACGCTCGGCCATTTGGGCATATACCTCTTTGATCATATCTATATCGAAAGCCATATATTTTATTTTTTGGTTTGATGTATTTTCTAAACAGTCTTTGCTGTTTTGAAACTCATGCAAAAGTAATGAAATTGGTTATCTTTTAAAAATACACCAACACTTTAGTGAATTTGCTGAATATTTTTTAAAAAACGACACTTTTTATTCATTAAAATTAATAAATCATCAATTTTGTTGAATTAATTTTATTAAATTGGTAATGATAAAGTATGAAAATAGGCACCCATTTCTCTTAAAAGAAACTTAAAAATCCCAATAGCAACTCTAACTACTACTAAATAAGTAGGCTCTTAACAAAAATTCAAAATAAAGTAAAAGAAGAAGTTTGTTCTTTATGTATGGCTGTGTCTAGTACAAACTTGTGATGATCTCTTCGATGGTAAGCCCCTCCGCCTCTGCTTTGTAGTTTTTGATGAGACGGTGGCGCAAGATACCAATGGCCACTTTTTGCACATCCTCGATATCTGGTGAGAACTTTCCGTGTAGTGCTGCATTGGCCTTTGCTCCCAAGATAAGGTTTTGTGAAGCTCTTGGCCCTGCTCCCCAATCTATGTAATTTTTTACAATTTCCGGCGCTGCTTGACTTTTTGGTCTTGTTTTGCCCACCAAGGTTACTGCGTACTCAACAACATTATCCGCCACAGGAATTTTTCTTATGAGTTCCTGATAGTCTATTATTTCCTGAGCAGAAAAAAGAGCATCTACCTGTTGGGTAGTACCTCCTGTAGTAGTTTTTACTACTTCTACTTCTTCAGCGAAAGTTGGGTAGTCCAGATTAATTGCTACCATAAAACGGTCCAACTGTGCTTCTGGCAATGGGTATGTTCCTTCTTGTTCAATTGGATTTTGGGTAGCCAGCACGAAATATGGCAGGTCCAACTTGTAATGGTGCCCTGCCACCGTTACGGCTCTTTCCTGCATTGCTTCCAGAAGTGCTGCCTGTGTTTTGGGAGGGGTTCGGTTAATCTCGTCGGCCAAGATGATGTTGGCAAAAATGGGACCTTTAATAAATTTGAAAGTTCTGTTTTCGTCTAAGATTTCAGAACCCAAGATATCGCTGGGCATAAGATCTGGCGTAAACTGGATTCGCTTAAAGTTAAGCCCCAATGCTTGGGCAACAGTATTTACGAGCAATGTTTTGGCCAGTCCCGGCACACCAATGAGCAATGCGTGACCTCCCGAGAAGATAGACAGCAAGACCTGCTCTACTACTTCGTCCTGTCCTACAATTACTTTTTTTATCTCTTGCCTAAGTGCGTTATATTTTTTTACGAGTTGCTCTACTGCCGCTACGTCTCCCATAATATATTTTAATTACTTGTTTTCACCCAATCGCTAGAAAACTCACATTCTTGATAGTCTTCGTTAACGTTTACGTAAGTTTCTTTTATCTGTTTATTTTGCCAGTCTTCAATTGCCCTGATTTGTTTTTCCTTTAACGCCAGTTCCTTTATACGCTCATAATCTGTGACGTATTCGGCTGGGTGTTCTTCTTTTCTATCGGTTACCGTATAAATCTTGAAACTTGCCTTTCCGGTACGGTCGCGCTCCACAAAGATCTTGGATACCTCGCCCGGTTTTAGGTTGTACACCTTGGCACTTAGCTCAGGGTCCATTTTAGTTAGGTCGAACCAAGTATCGTACGTAACTGGGTTTACGAGTTGGCCACCATTGTTACGGGTGTCTTCTTCTTCGGAATATTGAATAGCTGCGTTTTTGAAGGTTATGGTACTGTCCACAATTGCTTTACGAACGGTTTCAATCTTCTCTCTTGCAGCATCTATACTGGACTGAGGTACTTCAGGGTATACAAGAATGTGGCGAACGTCTACTTCCTGTCCTCTAATTTTATCTACTTTAAGTATATGAAATCCAAACTGTGTTTCAAAAGGCTCGCTTATTTCGCCTTCCAACAAAGAGAATGCCTGATCTTTAAATTCTTTTACATATTGTGAGTTGCGCTTCACACCTTCAATGAGTCCTCCACGGGTCTTAGAGCCATCCTCTGAATATAATCCCGCCTTTGTAGCAAAACTCACTCCATTCTCAAGAATGTCCTGTCGCATTTCGTTTAGCCTGTCTATTGCGGTTTGTTTGGCCTCCTTAGTGATCTCTGGCTCTACAACTATTTGTGCCACGGCTACTTCTGCACTAAATACAGGGCGTTCGTCCTCTGGGATCGCAAAGAAAAATTCTCGTACTTCCTCTGGGGTAATCTCTACATTCTCTACTACCTTGGCCTGCATTCTTCCAGCTAGTTTCAAGCTTTTTCTGGCCTCGAACAATTCGCTCCTCAATTCGGGAAGGGTGTTCTTTCTATAAAAAGCCAGTAGTTTTTCCTCGCTACCAATTTCAGCGGTAAGGTATTGCATAAGTTGGTCTACTTCTGGGTTAATTTCGGCATCGCCCACCACAATACTATCCTGTACCGCTTGGTGGAGATAGAGCTTATCCTCCATTAACTTTCCCAAAAGTTGGCACCGTGTAATATCTTCGGTTGAAACACCTTGCTGCTGGAACTCAAGGTATCCCTTATCTATATCGCTATCCAGCACAACATAGTCTCCAACCACTGCTGCTACTCCTTCTACCTTGTAACGTTGTGGAACCTTTTTTACTGTATCTGCAACCTGCGTAACTTCTTGTATGTTGCTTACCAAACTATCCTGCCCTTGCATTGCAAAAGTAGAAAGTAAGGTGATAAGGAACAGTGTTCTATTCATCTTCATATATCTCGAAATTATTGTTTTTAATAGCATCTGTTGTAATGTCTTTTTCAATTTTTTTTATGAGTTCCAATTTTCTTTTGTTGAGAATCACCTGTTTTATGGTAGGTTCTATGTATGGTAATGGTGCAGTGTCTGAAGGATTTAGTTTATCTTCAATTTTCACCAAATATACTCCTAATGAGTCTTGTACACGGAAAAAATTAGACTTTTTTAGTTTTTGGTCATCAACTGTATTAAGCACTGGCAGGGCCTCGAGTAAAGCGCTGCGTTTCACCCAAATGGAATCGTTAAGGTTAAAAGCCTTGTACTTTATACTTTCGCTATTTAGCATCTTTAGGTCCTCTTCGGCGAAGGTCTCGAGCCTTTTCGCAGTCCTATCCAGATTGTTATAACCTTCGGCCACGTGTATATAGCGTACTTTGAACAACTCCTCGTTCAACTTAAAGTTATCTTTGTTCTCTTCATAAAAAACCAATAGTTCCTGCTGAGAGACGGTACTGTCCAATTGCTTGCCCACTATTTTGTTTTTATAGGCTTCGGTGTAGAGGTCCCGTTTGTAGTCTTCAATCAACTTATTGTAGACCTCCTGTTTGTTTTCGGAAATATTGATGATGGCCTGGTCCATAAACAGCTGCTGCGTAGCCCAACGGTTTATGTAGCTATTTACAATAAGTGTGCTATCTTCTTTTGAAGTGTTCTCGGTAATTAGTTTTGCTATATCCTCTTTGTAGAGGTAACTGTTGTTTACCCTAGCTATAGGCACGAGGGTCTCGTTAGACTTAAAGTAATCGCAACTTACAAAGCCTAGAGACACTATAAACAGGATAAAGTATACCTTCATTACTTATCTAGTTTTCTCTTCAGCTTTTTTAAGGTTTTTTTACGCACTTCTACATTGTATTTGTTACGGAGGTTGTCCATGAAATCTTCTTCAAGTTGTTGCTGTAGTGCTGTCATGACCCGTCCCCTAACATCTTCATACTCTTTTGTGGTGGGCGGCAATACTTGGTTGACCTTTACAATAGTATAACGACCATCTTGATCCTTTGTTTCAAAAATTCCTTGTTCCATCCTAAAACCAGCTGGTAATTCCTTGGCACCTTCTTCAAACTTACCCTCGCTAATAATTACGTTTACGGTTTCAGGGGTGTTCAATTGTTTTTTGATGGCTTCAACAGTTTCCCCATTTTCTAGCATCTGTTTTGCCTTTTGTGCCGAAACAGCATTGGTACTGTTTACCACTACGGCACCCACTCGTTTCTTCCACTGGTACTGCTCCTTGTTAGCCTCATAATATGCTTTTGCGGCAACGGTATCTTTTTTTGCCTTGTTCCAGATGTTTGTTTGCATTAAATCGAAAATAAGAAGACCATCCCTGTATTCTGTGATAACACCGGCATATTCTGGGTCTTCTTCCTCCAACTTGTCCTTGTAGTATTGTTTGGCACTTTCGGCCTCGAACATATCATAAAAATACAATAGAGCGTCGCGCACACTGCCAAAGTTTCGCATTACACGTTGAAATTCTCTAATATATTCAGCATAATCTGAAAAATAGTGCTTGCGGTCGCCAATGGTAAAGATCACTTTATCGTCTTCTTCGGGTACGGGCGTATACTCCCATCTTTTCTTTACAAGGTCTTCTCCTATGAAGTCTTCAAAATAATCCAGATACGGAGCTCCTTCTTCAAAACCATATTTATCTTTTATGGTATTGGCAACAGCTGCCACTACTATTTTCGATCTAGAACCGTCCTTGACACGACGCTCATATTCGGCTTTTTCATCTTCGAAACTTGACTTTCCGTGAATAGAGTCTAGGCGTGCGATATGCCATCCCACTACACTTTTGAAAGGTTCGGTATAGGTCCCCGGGGTTTTTATGGCAAACACCTTGTCCTCAAAGACCTTTGCTTTTATCTCTCCTTTTCGAAAGGGTCTCAGCCTACCGCCATTACCGGCAGAACCTTTATCTTCGGAATATTGCTTCGCTAAGTCCTCAAAGGTCTGTCCCTGCTGTAACAACTTGTAAATATCATTGATACGCTCTTCCGGATCGAAGGTGCGGGTATCGTCTTCCCTATCGGAAATCATTATGTGGGATACGGTTCGTTGAGTGGACCTTTCCCTCCTATCGTGAACTTTAATTATATGATAGCCGAAACGTGTCCTAACGATATTGGACACCTCTCCAACCTTTGTATTATAAGCTTCGGTCTCAAAAGGATACACTAGCGAGAAAACTGAAAAATACCCAAGGTTCCCTCCAGTTTTATCTGCATTGGGTTCTTCTGAGGTTTCTTTGGCCAGTTTTTCAAAATCCTCACCTGCCAAGGCTCTGTCCCTAATGTTTTTGATTTTAGTATAGGCCTTTAAGGTGTCCTCTGGTACATCTGCATACGAAGATGTAACTAAAATATGTGATGCCTCAATCTCCTCGAGCCCACGTTCGTAGGCTTCTTTTGCTAAATCTTTGGTCACATTATCTTCATAGATATAATATCTCGATAGCTGTTCCTGGTATTTTTTGAACTCTTTTTGGTACTCTTTTTTCTCGTCCAAATCTTGTTCGTAGGCCTCTTTAACCTTTAACTTATAGTCTATAAACAGGTCTAGATACCCTTCAACAGATTTTTGACTCTCATCCTGAACAAGGTCAAGGTTTTTTTGGTAAACCCTGGTAAATTCAGAAGCATAAACGGGATCTCCATCTATGGTCAACAACACATCCTTTTTCTGTTGACCCAAAAAAATAGTTGTCACAAATAAAAAACCGATACATAAGCCAAGATTTCTTTTCATATGGAATAAGATGTTTTATTTAAAGTGTGCAAAAATAACAAATTATAGCGCTTTGTTGTGCTATTTCGTGAAACGTTTTTAAGTTGTAAATAGTACGTCGAAAATTTATAGATCTTAAAAATTTGTATCTTGTATGCAGTAATACATATACCATGAAATACACAACAGAGATAACAATAAACAGGCCAAGAACCGAAGTAGTCGAAAAAATGGACAATCCCGAAAACATGAAGCATTGGCAGCGCGGGCTCATAAGCTACGAACAACTTAGAGGTGCCCCAGGCAAAGAAGGTGCCCAGATGCAATTACATTACAAAATGGGCAAAAGGGATATGGCGCTAACCGAAACGATTATTAAAAACGATTTCCCGACAGCGTTTCACGCCACTTATAGCGCCAAAGGTGTGCACAACATACAGAACAATTATTTTCACGAGGTAGACAGCAACACTACCAAGTGGATAAGCGAAAGCGAATTTCAGTTTAAAGGTTTTGGCATGAAACTGATGGGCTTCTTGATGCCCGGTGCCTTTAAGAAACAATCGAAAAAATATATGGAGGATTTTAAGAGTTTTGTTGAAAACGGGACTTCTGTAGCCGAAGAGAACTAATGGAGCGCATAAAACTCATCTGGGATTTTAGAGGTCCCAATGCCGAACCCATTGCAACACATCACGCCAAACATTTACAGGAGTTTGCTGAAACTGAAGGTCTACAAGATACCATTTGCGATACTGAAAAGGTGAACGACCTGCATTATATCGCCTATCTAGTGGTTGCAAAAAATATGATGGATGAACTCCGTATTCGCCTGAAACCGAATAGAGGTCAATTGTACCGCGGGACTTCTAACGAGAATAATTAGGCGCCTCCTTGGTAATAGTCACATCATGCGGGTGGCTCTCGTGGATTCCTGAGGAAGTAATTTTTACGAACTTACCTGTTTTCTTTAAGGTCTCAACGTCCTTAGCGCCACAGTATCCCATCCCGGCACGAAGTCCGCCAATAAACTGTGTCATGCTCTCTACGAGTTCGCCTTTATAGGGCACGCGCCCCACAATGCCTTCTGGCACCAATTTTTTAATATCATCCTCCACGTCTTGGAAGTAACGATCTTTAGAGCCTTTTTTCATAGCTTCTACCGATCCCATTCCGCGGTAGCTCTTAAACTTTCTCCCTTCGTAGATAATTGTTTCGCCTGGAGATTCCTTTGTTCCTGCCAATAAAGAACCCAGCATTACACAATCTGCCCCAGCTGCAATGGCCTTTGGGATATCTCCTGTATACCGGATACCTCCATCGGCAATCACTGGCACACCGGTACCTTTAATGGCTTCAGCAACCTCAAGCACTGCTGAAAACTGAGGAAACCCAACCCCTGCGACCACGCGTGTCGTACAAATAGACCCAGGGCCAATCCCCACTTTAACGGCATCTGCCCCAGCATCCACTAGATATTGGGCAGCTTCGGGAGTTGCGATGTTCCCTACCACTACATCAAGTTCCGGAAAATTCTTTTTTACCTCTTTCAATACTTGTACAACGCCCTTTGTATGCCCGTGTGCCGTATCAATGATCACGGCGTCCACTTGTGCGTTTACCAAGGCTTCGGCACGTTGTACGGCATCTGCGGTAACCCCTAATGCCGCTGCTACGCGTAACCTTCCGTAGTTATCTTTATTTGCGATTGGTTTTTGGGTAAGTTTGGTAATGTCACGAAATGTGATGAGCCCCAACAAGGTTCCGTCCTCTTCAACGACTGGCAGTTTTTCGATCTTGTTTTCTTGGAGGATTATTTCAGCATCTTTTAAAGATGTTCCCTGGCTTACGGTAACCAAATTTTCAGAAGTCATGATATCCTCCAACTTGCGCTCGTAGTCTTTCTCAAATCGCAGGTCGCGATTGGTTACTATACCTATAAGCTTTCCTGCATCGTCAACAATTGGTATTCCGCCAATGCTGTATTCGCGCATAGTATTTTGGGCATCGCCAACCGTATTGTTCTTTTTAAGCGTAACAGGGTCTTGTATCATCCCGCTCTCGGCCCGTTTCACCTTACGAACCTCTGCCGCCTGCTGCTTAATGGTCATGTTTTTGTGCAGCACCCCTATTCCACCTTCACGGGCTATAGCTATGGCCATGGCGCTTTCGGTAACCGTATCCATTGCAGCGGATACTATGGGGACGTTCAAGGTTATGTTACGGGAAAATTTTGTTTGTATAGAAACTTCTCTGGGCAATACTTCGGAAAAGGCGGGTACCAGCAGTACATCGTCATACGTTAAACCTTCGCCTAGAATTTTGTTGTTGTGTGCAGTCATCGCAATTAAATTTTCTTCCTGAAGTATGGAAAGTGGTTACCTATTAATTGCGTGCAAATATACTTAAATAAATTAGGAAATGGTCATTCTGTCAATAGAATAAAGAAACTTTGCCCGTAATTTCACAATACCTCAACGCTATATCTCACGCTTTGTGAAACCCTCTGGTATCATTAAGGTCTCAAAATCATAAAAACTGATGTAAAGCATAATAGGCTTTTTTAAGCCTTTGTAAGTGACAGAGTAAACATCTACAAGCGCAGTACCACTCAGTCCATTTTCACTAGCATAGGGACAGCAACTCCCCACTCGGTAAAATGACAGTACCTGACCTTCTGGACCAGCTAACGAGGCAATATAGCGCCTCTGGTTTATAGCGCTTTTTTCACCCACTTTAATAGGTTTATCCTCTACCAAACCATATTCTTTGTCTGTGGAATATTCAGACACATCAATAAATGGTTCATAATCCAGTGAAGTTGCCATGGGGTTTGACGAACTGCTCAAAATAGTAGGTTTCTTAGCGCCACATGCTAAACACAATAGCACTATAAGTAACAATAATATTTTCTTCATGAATTAAAATTTCAGTCAATTTACTAAAATTTAAATCTATATCAATTTTTCAAAATCGAAGATTTAGTTTTTTTCCAAAACCATTACAATCAAAAATTGAACTTAATCCCTTCTATCTTAAATCAATCTAAATACAAATTCCTTTAAAACAGCTATTTATATTTGTTCTTAATGCTAAGTACCATAAATTTAAATTGAATTTGAAAAAAATTGTTATGGCTATTAGACTCGCACACAACTGTATAAACTGTGATAATTTAATGGAGGGGGACGTTTGCTCCGTTCATAAGGTAATGGTGAACAACCACTATACCTGTGACAGTTTTGAAATGAAAACTCAACTCAAGGACGACCGTAATTGCGTGACCTGCGCCCGCTACGAAGAGAGTGATTGTGCCAACCCGGACAAAGCTGCTCCAGGAATGCTATGCGCTGCTTGGGCACCACAGCAGGCAAATGCCTAAATTTTAAACTGCAACCCAGCATACCACGTTCTGGGTTGGCTGGGAATAATCCCCGGCCCTGGGTAGCCCGTTGCCCTTCGTACAAAATAACGATTGTCCAGTAAGTTATTTATCCCTGTTTCCAGACGGAACATTTTGTAAGTATAACGTATCGATAGGTCCAAAATGTCGTACGCAGGAATCTCCCCTACAATACCGCTCTGGCTTGTAAAATCGCGTTCACTGTTCGTGGCATCGGTAAATTGCTTGCTTAGGTAGGTGTACTGCAAGCTTCCCAAAAAATTTTTATAACCAAACCCAATCCCAGTTTTTAAGTTGACATTGGGGATGAACTCTACCTTATTGCCCACTACATTGTTTTCTTGGGAGGAAGTGTATTCACTATCGGTCAACGCTACATTTGAGAACACATTGAGCCTGAAATTTTCGTTAGCTGAAAATGTTTTCCAGATATTCCAATCTATAAAACTTTCCACACCATACGTCACGGCATCACCAATATTTCCACGGAAGCGCTCCTGCTGTATATCGCTCACAGCTCGCAAGATCACCCCTAGCCTATCTTCATAGCTCAAAAAGAATGTGCCCACATCGTACCGTACTACGTTTTTAAAAGTGCCACGCACTCCCAGATCTGCAGTGAACCCTTTTTCATCTGTGATATTTGGGTCCACGGTGAGCGACGGATTGGTAATCCTGATATCGTTAAAGGTAACCGAGCGGTAATTCTGGCTAAAATTTCCGTAGGCCTCTAAATTTTTGCTCACTTTATAGCTCAATCCTACTCCCACGAGGACAAACGAGCGATCAAACGTTCGGTTGTCGGGGATGGTCTCGTTTAAGATAGGGTTCCCAGCATTGTCAAAATTTATCTGTTTGTAGGTTCCTTCACTTTCGGTTTTTATGTATTCAAAACGGAGCCCGGGTGTCACTGAAAATTTTTCGGAGAACTGAAAGATATTTTCAGCAAATAATGCAACGTTCACATTTGGGAACGTAAAATCACTCTGTCTTGCATAGTTGGGAAATTCGGCATCTGCAAAACTGAAGTTGGCATCACTACCATTGGTTCCTGGCCCTTGGCGTTCTTGGTTGTTGCTCTGGTAATATTTAGCGCCCAATAGAATTGTGTTCTCGTTTTCGAGCAGATTATAACGGGTAATGATACGACCCTCAGCACCCCAGTTTCTGAACTGTCCCACGATCAACTCTCGTGGGGCGTCAAGATTGTCCACCTGTGACACACGATTTTCACGAAATCCTACTGTTTTTCGGGAGGCGTCCAAGGCAAAGAGGTTTAGGCTCATCTCAGTTTTCTTTGAAAATTGATGCTCCAACAATAGCGAATACAACTTCCAGTTTACCTTAAACCAGTTGCGGGTACGGTTGCTGAAGGTTGGGTCTTCTTCAAATTGGCTATCGGTAAGACCTCCGGGCTGTTGTGCCAGATAATCCAAAAAACTGAACTCGCCGGTTAGCTTTGTCTTTTCTGAAATTTCGTAAGCCACCTTTGCAAAGGCGTTGTAGCTGTCAAATTGTGAGTTGGGCCTGAAATCGTTTCCAGTTTTGTAATTAAAGTAGGTATAATACCCCACCTTACCTACGGTGCCACTCAAGCTATTGAAACTGGTAAACAGATTGTAACTGCCCAAAAACTGGCGTGAAATCCATTCAATTTCTTTATTGGGGTTGGGTTTCTTCAGCTTAAAATTTATGAGGCCCCCAAACTGGGTTCCGTACTGTAATGAGGCTGCACCACGCACAACCTCTATTTGGTCTATGGCTTCGGCAGGAGGGGTATAATAGCTTTCGGGATAGCCCAAGACATCGGCAGAAATATCGTAACCGTTTTGGCGTGTGTTGAAATTGGAGGTACGGTTGGGATTCAACCCCCTTCCACCTATGTTCAATTGCAACCCTGCATCATTGTTTTCGTAGATATTAAGCCCAACTACTTGGGCATAGATCTGGCGGGCATTACCCGTGGCAATATTAGCCGTGAGATTATCCATTACAACTACCTCGTTCTTTTTTCCTGCATAGATTGCCGTACCCTCTACATCACGGAGTTGCTTTAATGCAAAAATGCGTTCTTTACGTTTGGTGATGAGTACTTCGGTAAGTGTTTCGCCCAAAAGTGGTAATCTAAAATTAAGCTGTGTCGTTCCGGAAAGCTGTACCGTTTTTTCTCCAATCTCATATTCAAAACTAAAGACCACTATGGTATGGCTTCCCTGTGGAAGATCTTCAAAAACATAATTTCCCTCGGCATCTGTCGTGGTGCTTCTTGAAAGGTTGGTTATATATACCTCAGCATTGGCAATGGGGGCTCCGGTAGCTTCAGCATTAATAGTTCCGCGAAGGGTTATTTGTGCTGAAACCGTAGCGGCAATGAGGATAAGTAGGATACTTAGTTTCAATTTCATTTATATATTCTTTTTCCCAGTCCCTTCAAGGTTTTAAAAACCTGAAAGGTCTTTTAATCAAAGTCCTTTTATAGTATCGTTGAACGGAAGTATCCAATCCTTTGGTGCAAAAGTATCTTCTACTTCCAATAAATTTACTTCGGGGTTAATGTATGGCCTACTCAATCTTCCATTGAGTGCGACGTAACTCTCTACATATACTTCCAAATTCTCGTGTCCCTGACTGCTGAAATGTTCTCCCAAAAAGTGTGCATATTCTACGATAAAATCTGGTTGGAAACTCATTTGTTTTTCCTGAAAAGGATTCAGAAAGTCGCTGTTATTGACCAAAAATTGTTTTCCAGTCTCTCCGTCCCTTATTTTAAATTGGGCGTAGCCAGCTTTTTCCATTAACATGACACGCCACGAAAAACGGTAGCCTTCCTCGGTCCAGAAGAGTTCGCCCGGGTACAGTATATAGCGCCACGGAAACAAGAGCTGAAACACCAAAAATCCAGCAATTATATAAAACTGAAAGCTTCTGGATGAAGTAACTTTTACTGTATTGATTTCCGCATCCCAAATATCTTTTGAAATCCTGAACATCCTTGAAACGAAAGATAGCACCTTGTGGTGAAACCCGGCATTAAAGAAGATGAGCGCACTCACTATCATAATGAATGGGAACATCCCTATGGGAAACAATACGCGGGTCAATACGTGGAAAACAACCACTAAAGCAAAACCAAACCAGCGTGTTCTTTTGTTCCATAGCAAGAATGGGATAGCAAGATCGTAAACAGCACCGCCCCAACTAAAAGCATAGTGCACCCACTCTTGCTGTAACAAATCTCCAAGAAACGGGATATCGTATTTTGAAGGTAACCAGATTTTTAGTGGCATTGCCTTTAGGAGCCAGTCGCTGTTCAATTTTGCGAGACCGGCGTAAAGGTAAACCATGCTCAACAAGATCTTAATGGTATCGATGGTCCATTGTGGTACATAAAAACTGGCTTTTTCAGGATTATGTTTTGCATCCACGGAAAAATATCTTTCAGCAGGCAGAAAAATCATGAGGAAGGCCAAACAGCTTATAAAGTAGTAATGGTTTAGATAGGTGGTCTTGTCCATCAACTCGATGTACGTAAAACTCAAGAAGAAGGCAACAATGGCTATACGGTACTTATACCCCACTGAAACCGCTATGGCTGAAAGACCACAAACAGCAAACAAAACATACGTAAAAGCTCCCATTGGTTTTACCCATTCGAAACCGTAATAAGAAAAATGGAATTCAGGCTCGATGTATAATGTTGAAATCCACCCATTGGCCCAAAAGCGAACGATACTGAAAAACATCATTACACCAAAAAAAATACGAAAGACCGCCAGTGGGGCGGCCTCCGTACTCTTTTCCATATATTTTTCAAGTAGTGGTTTCATTAGTCACCATCGCTATCCACGTAATCTACATCTATGCTCAAAGCTTGTAGCATGTCCACTTTCAGCAAGATTACATTACGTTGCAGCTCGTCGTATGCTTCAAGCATTTTTGAATTGTCCGTTTCGATTTGGTTCACAAAATTGTCGTCCAGTTCGTTCAGCTCGGTTTTTGCTTTGGTAAACTGGCTGTTTATCAAACTACCTAAATCTTCACCGTTCTTAATGGTATTTAAAAAATCAAGGTAGGCTTCATAGCTTGGTCCTACTTGGTTTCCATTAAAGGATTGTCCCTTAAAGAAGCGCTCGGTGGCTTGCAGAGATTCCATTGCCAATGCTTTTGAAAAATCTTCAGCATACATAGCTTCCACCGTTTGGGGTTGTGGGTCGTTAGAGAAAACACCTGCAGGAATCCCTATTTTTCCCGCACGAAGGGCTTTTTCATAATAAAAGATATAATCGTTGGTCAACTTATCTACCGAAGCAGAGGCAGACGATCCGTCGTTGTTCACAAAATCGTCACGAAAACTGCTGGACCAATCAGCCAGTACATTTTCAGAGAGTGTATGTATAGCGTTGGCAAGATCTGCCAAGAAATTTCGGTTGGCTTCGGCATTTGTATCGGTAGTGTAAAACGCCAATGTTTCGCTATCGTCACCAAGTCCATTGAGCAAGTAATCCATTGCTGGGAACCCCTGGGCATCGTTGGTTGAAGGTAGGCTGAAATCGTAGGTGCCATTTGCGATGAGTTGTGAGATTTCAGAAATATTTGTTGGATAGGTATTCATCCTATCGCGAAATCGAACCATTTCGGCCGGGCCAATCTCGAACATTGAGACATTTTGAAAAGAAAGGTACGCTGTTTCCCACTTTTGGCGCAGATCGTTCAAGCTTGTACTCGTAGGCTCATCCACAAAAATAGTTGTACTTGTTCTTAAATTAACCGTTGCGGGTACAAAATCTTGGTAAGAAGGAATAATAATGTTGTCTGCCCAATGTACGAGCATTAAGGAGCGGTCAAACGAGTCATTGGTGCCTGGAGAACCCGTATCGTCACTTTCGGAACACGCGTAAGCTACTGCTATAAAGGCAAAAAGTATCAAAATTTTTCTTGTCATCGGATCTTTTTTAGGGGGTGCAAAAATACAAAATAGCAACCTATTTCTTTACATAGAAATAGGTTGCTTTGGCTACTTCAAATTCAATCTGTTGTTGCGGCTTGTGCTACCGTAAAGTCAAACTTGGCAGCTATGGCCGTTGATACTGCATCCAGAGTGGCGGGTGTTACATCCCAAAGCCCGTTGGGACCTTCCGTCATTATATCTTCTATAAACCCATCTACTTCGCTTCTGCTGAAATAAGACATATCATCTTGATTGTTTCTGGTAAATCGAAGGCTGTACACAAAACCGTATCCTTCAGAAAGATCGTGGAATGCTGCCCCAAAATCTTGGTTCTCTATAGCTGTCTTTCCGCTTTGTAGGTAATGTACAGCGCGAATAGCGATCACTTCTGAAATCTTTTCACGGATAATTTCAGCCTGTGCATCACGCACCTCGTAGTTCTTTGCAACAATTGCCGCACGTCCCAGCTTAAAGGCATCGTAAACATCTTGGGCTATTCCTGCAAAATCGCTATCTCCCTCTACCCTTCCAAGATATTTATTGAGAAAAGCATCATCCTCACCTAGCGTTTGAAGTGGATTTGCTGCATTGGTACTGGCACCAAAAAGGTATCCATACGCCTCGTCCCATTTATGCTCCATGGTGGTGTATGGTTTATCTTCGGCCGTTACATCATTGTTATTATTTTCACGGTTATCGGCTTCGTCCAGCACGGCCGTTCCCAAATAGTTGTTCAGCATTTGGTCTGCCATTAGGGCACCAATCAACCCCTTGGCGAAGGTTTGGTTCATTTCCAACCCATTTCCTGTAACGTACCTAGCAGAAGAGCCATCTGCAATCTGTCCTGCAACGCCAGGAGTCGCAGCTACATTTTGATTTGGGAACACTTCGTTGATCTGTGTAGCGATGTACCCGTCGAAAGTTGCTTTAATTTGTGAAGACTCGGTAGCATTTGCTCCAAAAAAGTCTTTAGAAGCAGCTGTTTTGCTACGTACACTCTTATCAGAAGCATTTAAATCTGGATCACTGAAATCTTCAGCACCCTCAACGTGGGCAAACATATTCTGAAGGGATTCTTGGGTAGCATTATCGAAATCGTTGAAAGCCGAAACAAGTTCTCCAGCCATTAGGATTCTTGTGGTCTGTCCACTGAAGGAAACGGTAGATTGTCCGTCACGCTCAAAAGTATAGGTTGCTGGGGCTTCTACGTTTTCAGAAATAGGGGTTCCCGCATCGTCGTCTGAGGAACAGGAGGTAAAGATTGCTGCTATAATTAGGGTAGAGAAAAAAATTCTTTTCATTTTAAATTTATTTAGACTGAATATAGATAATTGATTATTTCAGCGCAAAAATAAAAAGCCTGTGTAAAACACACAAGCTTATTTAGAATAAATTTAAATAAAAATAAGGACTGTTATGGGTTCAGGGAAACTTCAAGTTTTTCTTTATACTTAAGTCTCGTAAGCCCAGCCCATTGCAGGAGGAGCTTGGTTTCATCCTCAGAGAGATCGCCGTGTAACCACGTGTAGGAATCCAGTGGCATTTCACCTTCTTCTACAAATTCTATAAGTTCTTCGAGTTTATGGTCTTTCTTTTTTGTGGAGTAACTATCCCATTCCGAAACATTAAAATGTCCCTTTCCGTGCTCGATATGTTCGTCCAGCCAGAAGGAAATAGGGGCAATCTCTGCATACCAAGGGTATTGCGTTTGGTTGCTATGGCAATCGTAACAATTGGTTTTTAAGATATCGGCTACTTCGGCACTGGGGTTGGTTTCTTTCTCAAAGGCCATAACGCTTTCATAGCCTCCGTTGTTCTTTTCGGGACGTATAAACTGGATGACTACAAATGCTGTGAGGGCCAGCAATAAGAAATATTTTAGAAATTTGTTCATGTTGTTAGGGTTTTAAAGTGCAAAGCTAAATATTATTTAGAACAATTCTAATTAAAAGGTCTAGAATTTATTGCTTTCCTTTAGAGACACTATCACTGCCTTACGAATGTCCCCGGCCAATTGGGTCTCTGAGGGTTCATACACTTCGACCACGCCTTCATTTTCAGGAGTCAAGAAAGGGATATCAAAACCTTTCAGCAGAAAATCGCTTGTGGCAACGGTGTATATTTTTTTATCCTCGATGGGCTTGCCATTTACCAACCAAGGGGTGCTCGTGGGGCCCCTATCAACCAGATAGCGATGCAAGTAGGCTCCCGTACCTGCTTGTGTTTCACCATAGTCCAACACTTTTGTAAGCAAACTACCTTTCAGCTTAACTTTTAACACACTCCCCCCAAAGGGTAATACCCTGAACATATCGAGACTGGTGATATTACCCTGTAACATGTCGTCCAGCCTAAAGGAGCCTCCATTTACAAAAACCAAATCCACTTCATCCTCATAAGCATAGGCCATTCCTCTGGTAATGATATGCCCCAAGTTGGTTTGTTTGCTGCGGTTAGCGGCATCGGTACCATCCAAGGGCGGGGTTGCATCATAAATCACCTCATTGGGGTTAGCGATTACTTCCTTTATTTTTTCATCCAGTATGGCGTTCCATTTGTCAACTACCGCTTGTACCTTCGGGGCTGATGCTACAGCATCGGTTATAGGAAACAATTCTGGTGATATGGTTAGTTTTTTGGTTTTTAGATCGTACACAAAGGTATGGACAAACACAGTTTTGGCATTGGCATCGGCCTTGGCAATGGTTGTGTTTTCTACGGGTACCAACATATTATTATGTTCGTGGCCACCCATGAGTAATGGCACCTCCTCCAGTGTTTTTGCCACTTCAATATCTTGGGATAGACTTAGGTGTGTGAGCCCAAGGATTACATCACTTTTCTTAACCTTAAGGGTCGTAAATGCCGTTTGCGCCTCCAAGAGATAGTCACTGTAATACACATAGTCTTTCGGGTTGGAATCTATGGAAACGCTAAAGATGCCCACCTCCAACGCTGTGGTATCTGCTTTCTTTATCTGAAATGTAAACGTGTCCGGAATTCGCAGGGAATCCCCATTCTTGATAACATGGAAACTTGTTGGTCCTGCTTCGGTTTGTTGAAACACATTGGCCGATGTCCAATCGAATTTAGATTCGTTCAACCTTTTTTGAAAGTCTGTTTCATCAATATCGAATTCGTGGTTTCCAAACGTTGCAAGATCCACTCCCATAGCGTTCATCACATCGATCATATGTTTTCCCTGAAGCCTCTCACCATCTACCTTTACGGTTCCCAGCAGTGACGGGTTCAAGAAATCGCCCGCCATTACAAGAAATGTATTTGGGGTTTTAATCTTTATGGAATCTACCACGTGCGCCACCCGTGCGAGACCGCCGTATTTCCCACCTCCAAGGGGGGCTATCTCGTATACATCGTTCATCTGCACAATCTTAAAGGTGATCTTGGTGTCTTTTGCCTTTGTAGTTGAGGAAGGGGGTTTGCAGCTGAAAGTAAGAAGAGAGAGAATTGAGAAAAGAATGTAGAGAGAAAAGATGTTAGATAAAACACCCCTCTTGCCCCTCTCCAGGGTACCGTTAGACTTCGATTTCAGTTTCATATTCATCAGTGGTATTTGGTGAAGATTTTAGTAGCTTCATTATGGGCACTTTCAAAACTCATGGGATTGATGTTTGTATCTACTTTTTCAGCAGTAAAAAAACTGAGCATTTTTTCGGTGGGCATATTTCCCGTGAGATCATCCTTTGCCATGGGACATCCGCCAAAGCCCTGTATAGCCCCATCGAACCTGCGACAGCCTGCGTCGTAAGCAGATTTCACCTTTTCGTGCCAAGCAGTGGGTGTGGTATGCAGGTGTGCGCCAAATTCAATATTGGGATAGGCAGGTATCAGGTTTGAAAAAAGGTACTCAATGATTTCTGGTGTTGAAGTACCCACCGTATCACTTAACGATAAAATGGTAACACCCATCTCGGCCAGCTTCTCGGCCCATTCTCCTACTATCTCGACATTCCAAGGATCGCCATAGGGATTGCCAAAACCCATAGAAAGATAGGTAACGACCTCTTTATCCTGAATGGCGGCGAGCTCTAAAATCTCTTTCAAAACCTCGATAGATTGTGCAATGGTCTTGTGGGTATTGCGCATCTGGAAATTTTCCGATATTGAAAACGGGTAGCCCAAATATTGAATTTCTGGATGCATCAAGGCAGCTTTGGCACCCCGAACATTGGCAACGATAGCGAGTAACTTGCTTTCGGTTTTTGATAAATCCAACTGTGAAAGCACCTCGGCGGTGTCCTTCATTTGTGGAATGGCCTTGGGAGAGACAAAACTCCCAAAATCTATGGTATCAAAACCACAGCGTAACAGCGATTGTATGTACTGCACCTTTTTTTGGGTGGGAATCCAATCTTTTATGCCCTGCATGGCATCGCGGGGACATTCTATTATCTTTACATATTGCATCACTTCCAAAGATACTATTTGAAGCACGATTTATAAAGACCGAGTTGTGAATTTTCAAATAAAAATAAAAATAGCTATTCCTATAAAAACCAGTATCTGCAACCATTTCAGAAAAAACCCTACCCCTTTTTGGCTTCGCAGATAGGTTGATATGGTTCCAGCCAAAAGCGCGATACTACTGAACACTACGAAAGAAACCACCATGAAAACACTTCCAAGGATAAAAAACTGAAGCACGGTATCTCCCGAAGGATTCCATAGAAAAGCTGGAAAAAAAGCAATATAAAAGAGCATCACTTTTGGGTTTACCAAGTTCATGAACACCCCAATCTTGAAATACTGCCAAGCAGGTTTTTTTGGGGTATCGCTTTCGGTAATCGAAATACCAGCATCGGCTCGATATGCCTTATACGCTAAATACAGTAAATACCCAGCTCCCACACATTTGATGATAAAAAATAAATTGGGCGAGGCCGTGATCAATGCCGAAATTCCGAATGCCAACAGGACCGTGTGCACTATGCACCCACTAATCAACCCAGCAGTGGTAGCAATACCGCTTTTACTGCCGTGCGCCAACGATTGTGTGAGCACATAAATATTGTCCGGCCCTGGCGAAATGGCCAATACAAAAGTTGCGAGGCAAAAAGACAAAAGCATTTCTACCATACACTAAGACCTTGAAAGCAACGTATTATTAATACGCTTGATAAGTGAGGGTCCCTCGTAAATAAATCCTGTGTAAAGCTGCACGAGGCTGGCTCCAGCATCTAGTTTTTCCAACGCATCTTTTGCAGAGTGGATACCCCCCACTCCTATAATGGGAAATGCCCCATTATTTTTTTCCGACAGGAAACGTATTACTTCGGTGGACCGTTGTGTCAAGGGTTTTCCACTCAGTCCGCCTGTTTCGGTTTTGTTTTCAGATTGTAACCCCTCTCGTGAAATGGTAGTGTTGGTGGCGATTACCCCGTCAATTTTTGTGTCTGAAACGATATCGATAATATCCAATAATTGCTCGTTGGTCAAATCTGGGGCAATCTTCAATAAGATGGGTTTTCGCCGTGGTTTTTCACTGTTTTTATCCTGAAGTGTTTGCAAGAGTTTTGTCAGGGGTTCTTTGTCCTGCAAGGCTCGCAGATTTGGAGTATTTGGGGAACTTACGTTTACCACAAAATAATCTACATAGTCGAAGAGCGCTTCAAAGCAAATACTATAATCGCTAACAGCCTCCTCATTGGGGGTTACCTTGTTCTTACCAATGTTCCCACCTATCAACACGTGTCCTTTTTCACCTGGTTTCGGGTTTTTCTTTAAGCGCTCTACAGCTTCGGCAACACCGCCATTGTTAAAGCCCATCCGATTGATTATGGCTTGGTCTTCTTTCAACCTAAATAGACGTTTCTTGGGGTTCCCTTCCTGAGGCTTTGGGGTGACAGTGCCAATTTCAACAAACCCAAACCCAAAATTAGCCAACTCTTTGTACAGCTTAGCATCCTTATCGAAACCGGCTGCCAGACCCACAGGGTTGGGAAAGGTTAGTCCGAACAGATTGCGTTCCAGTCGAGCATCGGTTTTTTTGTATATACTCCTGAAAATCCCCCCAAAACCCAGCCCGTGAAGTCCCTTTACCATATTGAAGGTGAAATGATGTACCTCTTCAGGATCTTTTTTGAATAACAGGGGACGTAGTATAGATTTGTACATAATGGCAAGTTATGATGCAAAAATAGTATTAAAACCGCTAAACATGTTTGGGTTATTCCGTTAATTTGTACTGAAATTTCAGATAAGATGATAGCAAAACAACACCTCATTAACCGATTTATAAGTTACGTAACCGTAGATACCGAAAGCAACCCTGAAAGTGACACCACGCCCAGTACCGCAAAGCAGTGGGATCTTGCCAATGCGCTCGTGGAGGAACTCAAGGAAATAGGCATGCAAGATGTAACGATAGACGAAAACGCGTACATCATGGCCACGCTTCCATCAAATATTGAAAAACAAGTACCCACTATTGGTTTTGTATCGCATTTTGATACGACACCAGATTTTACCGGCGCCAACGTAAAACCACAAATAATCGAAAATTACAATGGTGGGGATATTGTGTTGAACAAAGCCGAAAACATTGTGCTCTCCCCAAAAGATTTTGACGACCTACTATTGTACAAAGGCCAAACCCTTATCACTACAGACGGCACCACCCTTTTGGGAGCCGATGACAAAGCGGGCATTGCTGAAATTATTTCGGCTATGGAATACCTCATCCAGCATCCTGAAATAAAACACGGAAAAATACGGGTAGGTTTTACGCCCGATGAAGAAATAGGTCGTGGCGCCCACAAATTTGATGTAGAAAAATTTGGTGCAGACTGGGCATATACCATGGATGGAAGCCAAATTGGCGAGTTGGAATACGAAAATTTTAACGCTGCAGGTGCTGTTGTTACCGTAAAGGGAAAAATAGTGCATCCGGGCTATGCTAAAGGGAAGATGGTAAACAGCATGTACATTGCTACAGACTATATAAATTCACTACCAAGACTGGAAACACCGGAGCACACAGAGGACAGACAAGGATTTTTCCATCTGTACAGCATCGAGGGAGAGGTGGACAGCACCAAGCTACAGTATATTATCCGTGACCATGACAAGGAGCATTTTGAAGCCAGAAAGGAAATGATGCTAAAATTGGCAGACGAGTTAAATTCGCAGTTCGAAAAAGAAGTGGTCACCATTGAAATCAAGGACCAATACTTCAATATGCGGGAAAAGATTGAACCCGTGATGCACATTGTTGACATTGCCGAAGAGGCCATGCAGCAAGCAGGCATTAAACCTATTATAAAACCTATTCGTGGGGGTACAGATGGCTCACAATTGAGCTTTATGGGCCTTCCCTGCCCCAACATCTTTGCAGGAGGACATAACTTTCACGGGCGCTATGAGTATGTTCCTGTGGAGAGTATGCTAAAGGCCATTGAAGTGATCGTGAACATTGCAAAACTAGTTCCCGAGAAGTAGAAGTAATGGTTTAAAATTTTCAGCATAAAAAAACCTCGCAACATTCATTGCGAGGTTTTTCGGTTTTATAAAGCTATTTACTTTTTTTGGATCGTTGAGTTTTTGGCTTCGTTCAGTTTTTGGCTCAGTTCCATGGAAATGGCAGAACGTTCAAACTTTACTTTACCGGCACCGGTTTCGATAATGCAGGTTCCATCGTCATAAAGATCGAGGATTTTCCCGTGCATTCCACTTTTGGTCACCACCCTGTCTCCTCTTTTAAGGTCCTGAGCAAATTTTTTCTCGTTCTTAGAGCGTTTCATTTGTGGGCGTATCATAAAAAGATACACAACCAAGAACATTAAAATAAGTGGGGCAAAACTCTGTAATGATTCCATAAAAAGGGATTATACGTTTTTTAGTTTCCGCTAAGTGGAGTTCCTGTTGCAGCTCCATCCTTAGGGTTTACAAACGCTTTAATCTGTAGGGTTTCCTTACCGGCCTTGGTATTTGCAGTTATGGTAACGGTCTTACTTACTTGGTTTTTTCCACTACCGTTAAACTTTACTAGCAATTCTCCTGTCTCTCCAGAAGCTACTGGCTCTTTTGGGTAAGAAGGAACTGTACATCCACAGCTACTCTTAGCATCTACAATCACCAAAGGTGCTTCCCCAGTGTTTGTAAACTTGAATATGTGCTCTACGTTTGTTCCCTGCTCGATAGTACCAAAATCGTGTACGGTTTTCTCAAACTGCATCACTGGAAACTTTCCTGCGTTTTCGTCTCTGTCTGCTGCTGCTGCAACGTTTTCTTCTTTAACTTTTTCCGAAGCATCGTTCTTACAAGAAGTAAAAATGAAAGCCGAAAGTACAGCAACGATTAAAAATGATTTTTTCATAGTATTCTTAATTTAAATTTATTTGAAAATTTCAAGGGCTAAAAATAACCATTTTTTTGCACTTACTGCAAGCCGCGCCCTATTTTATTTAAGGTCTTCTTTTCTGAAAATTCCTTTACCAGTTTATCCAGTATGCCATTTATGAAGATACTGCTCTTGGGGGTGCTGTATTCTTTCGAGATTTCCAGATACTCGTTAATGGAGACCCGTACGGGAATGGAAGGGAAGTGCAAAAACTCTGCAATGCCCATTTTCAAGATGGTAAAGTCTATTTCGGCAATACGGTCCTTGTCCCAGTTTGGTGTTTTTCCATCTATGTGCGAGGCCAGCTTTTCTTCGTTTAAAATAACTTTTCTCAACAACTGTAGGGCAAATTCCTTATCGTCGTCGTTTTTATAGAGGGATGGTATTACGGCTGCGGTGTTACTTTCAGAGATTTTACCCAACATTTTCACGATGGCCGTGTTCACGATGGGGAAATCGTCAACCCAGGTAAGACGTTTGTCCTCGATATATTCGTATAGTTTGTCATTGGGAGCGATCACCTCTTTGTACAATTGTATCAAAAAAGCCCTGTCCTCTTTAAAGGAGGTTTGTTTTTTAGAAAGATAGTCGGTATACCAGTCTTTTTCAATGAGACTTTTAAAAAGGATGGCTATGTACTCATCGTCTTCTTTCCAGTAGTTCAACTTTTTCTTTTTCAGTATTTCCTGAAGATAGGAGTTATTTGCCAAAAGCGCTACGGCCTTGTTATCTACAAAACGTCTACTGGGATTTTTTTCAGAAGCTGTTGCAAGGTGTTTTTTTTGGGATTTGAGCAAGTAGTCCTCCGCATGTTCCGTAAGGGCAACCATACTCTGCAACAATAGCACGTAAAGGTCATGCATTTGCTCTATGCTGTACCAAAGAAATTTTTCCTGCTTGTCCAGATCGGCATGTTGGGTCTGGTTGAAAGCATATATAGATTGTAAAACTTTAACCCTAATATGTCTTCTTGTTAGCATAATTTATAAAGAACTTTTGGTGTGAAAATGATACAGCGCACAAATTTTATATTCGTGCGCTGCAAAGATACTATAATATCGAGCCGAAAAAATTATTTTTCGTTCTTTCTGGCATCTATCCTGGACTGTGCAATCTCAAAAGCTGCTTGGTGTGTGGTGATGTCCTTAACTTCGGCAGTTTTCAAAATTTCTAGGGTAGTATTATAAATGTTTTCGGTCTTGCGCATGATTTCCTGCTTGCCATAATTCTCCAGTTCGGCATATACGTTTATAATTCCTCCGGCATTTATCAAGAAATCTGGGGCATAGAGAATGCCTCTTTCCCGTAGCATTTTTCCATGCTTCAACTCTTCTGCTAGTTGGTTATTGGCTGCTCCCGCAACAACTTTTGCCTTTAATTGATGGATTGTATTGTCGTTTATGGTAGCTCCCAAAGCGCAGGGTGCGTAAATATCCATTTCTTCAGCATAAATATTTCTACCTCCATAGATATCCACATTATATTTGTCGCGAACTTCTTCCAAGCGTTCTTGGTTAATGTCTGCAATGTAAACTTTGGCGCCTTCGTTGGAAAGATTTTCTACCAAGGCCTCACCTACATTACCAATACCCTCTACGTACACAACTTTATCTTCCAGCACATCGGTCCCATAGGCGTGCTTAGCTGCAGCTTTCATCCCCATAAACACACCATAGGCCGTAATGGGCGATGGGTTTCCTGCCCCTCCCATCTCTTCAGAAATACCTGTAACATAAGGGGTAACGGTACGAACCAAGTCCATATCGGCAGTGGCCATCCCTACGTCCTCGGCAGTGATGTACCTTCCACTCAAAGAGTGTACAAATTCACCAAAACGCTTCATGAGCTCTGGTGTTTTTTGGGTTTTGGCATCACCAATGATCACGGCTTTTCCTCCACCAAGGTTAAGACCCGTAATTGCACTCTTAAAGGTCATTCCCCTAGAGAGACGCAACACATCGTTCAATGCATCCCACTCACTGTTATATTGCCACATTCTTGTACCTCCCAAAGCTGGGCCCAAGACGGTATTGTGGATACCAATTATTGCTTTTAAACCTGTATCTTTGTCGTTGCAAAAAACAACTTGTTCATGATTATCGAAAGAAAGTTGGCCAAAGACCGGGGCTATTTTATTTAGATCTTTTGTGTTTACTACGTCAGTTACCATAGAATTTTCATTTTTTATGACATCCTTAAAAAGGACGTGCAAAAGTACTCTTAAATTAACATAACCGCAAAAAAAATAGTTGTTAAATAACTAATCCATAAGACAGAAATTTTAACTTATATGAAAGAACTACAATATATTAACCGGTTTTTCTTAAAATATAAGGGAAGGTTGCTATTGGGGCTGTTGGTTACCATTGTAGCGGCTGTCTTTAAATTATTCGTGCCCATCATTATTGGCGATACGGTGAATATTGTTGACGAATATATCCGCGGGAATGTAACCGACCTGGAGTACGTAAAATCCGAGCTCATAAAAAACATCCTTCTCATCCTGGGCACTACCCTACTCGCAGCATTTTTTACCTTCATTATGCGACAAACCATTATCGTGGTATCCCGATATATTGAATTCGATTTAAAGAACGTGGTCTTCAAGCAATACGAAAGACTTTCGCTTAATTTTTACAAACAGAACAGAACGGGCGATCTTATGAACCGTATTAGTGAAGATGTGGGAAAAGTACGCATGTATGCTGGCCCCGCAGTTATGTACAGCACTACTACAATTACCCTTTTTATCGTGGTGTTGTCTTATATGTTCTATAAAGCCCCAATGCTCACACTGTATGTAATTGCGCCACTCCCAGTGCTTTCTATTTGTATTTATAAGTTGAGCAAGGCCATACATAAGCGCAGTACCATAGTACAACAAACCTTGTCCAGGCTCACCACTTTTGCGCAAGAGAGTTTTAGTGGGATTTCAGTAATAAAAGCTTATGGAATAGAACCCCG
Organism: Marinirhabdus gelatinilytica; assembly: GCF_003353425.1. Taxonomy (GTDB): domain Bacteria; phylum Bacteroidota; class Bacteroidia; order Flavobacteriales; family Flavobacteriaceae; genus Marinirhabdus; species Marinirhabdus gelatinilytica. The sequence goes on along the minus strand of NZ_QRAO01000002.1, from coordinate 122,199 downwards.
TATAAACAACGGTTTTGTAACACTGGCAGAAACAAGCCGTGACAAAAATATAGATCTAGCACGGGTGCAGGCACTTTTCTTCCCGCTTATGATCTTGCTCATTGGTGCCAGTAATTTACTGGTTATCTACATTGGCGGAAACCAATACATAAATGGCGAAATTGATTTTGGGACGATTGTAGAGTTTCTAATCTACGTGAATATGCTTACGTGGCCCGTTGCCATTGTAGGCTGGGTAAGCTCTATGGTGCAACAGGCCGAAGCCTCCCAAAAACGTATCAACGAATTTCTGAACGAGGTGCCCGCAATACAAAACACAACGACCAAGGTTGAAACCGTAGAAGGAACTATCGCTTTCAACAACATTACCTTTACCTATCCTGACACCAACATCACGGCTTTAAGAAATGTAACCTTTTCAGTAAAAGCTGGAGAGACCCTAGCAATTGTTGGCAATACGGGAAGTGGCAAATCTACCATCTTGGAACTTATAGGTAGACTCTACGATGTGCAGCGTGGCACCCTTACCATAGACGGTACGCCCATAGCAAAACGGAACTTGGAAAACATACGTGAGGCCATTGGATATGTTCCGCAGGATGCCTTTCTTTTTAGTGATAGCATTAAGAACAATATAAAGTTCGGGAAAGAGGAAGCCACCGATAAGGAAGTGATGGAAGCAGCAAAGAATGCTGCTGTACATAAAAACATAGTAGGCTTCTCAAACGGTTACGACACCGTATTGGGCGAACGTGGTATCTCCTTGAGCGGTGGACAAAAACAACGGGTCTCCATTGCGCGTGCCATCATAAAAGATCCCAAGATACTTTTGTTTGACGATTGCCTCTCTGCAGTGGATACTGAAACCGAAGAGGAAATACTTCAAAACCTGCATGATATTTCGGCCAATAAAACCACAATTATCGTGAGCCACAGGGTTTCTTCAGCAAAAAATGCCGATAAAATAATCGTCCTCGAAGAAGGCAAGATCATTCAGCAAGGCACTCATCTTGAGCTTACAAATCAAGAGGGTTATTACAAAGAACTCTACAATAAACAACTTTCCGAAAAAGAAATGTAGCTGTTCATTTGGCTTATTTGGTTTTTTTTTTGATTTTTGGCACACGTATAAAACAAAAACAATCATGAGCGATTCATATTCGATGGAGAAAGAAGAAATCTACAGCAAAGTAATGCGCGCAGGACGCCGCACCTATTTTTTTGATGTACGATCTACCAAGGCAGGCGACTACTACCTAACCATTACCGAAAGTAAAAAATTTACCAACGACGACGGTTCTTACCATTACAAGAAACACAAAATCTACCTTTACAAAGAAGATTTTGCAGAGTTTAGAGAGCACGTTGGCGAGATGATAGATTATATTATCAAGGAAAAAGGAGAAGAAGTGATTAGCGAACGCCACCAAAGTGATTATAAAAAAGAAGAGAACGTTGGCGGACCGCAAAGTGCTCCAGAAGCAGGAACCGTTGCAGACGAGCCAGCACCCTCCAACTTTACCGATATTGATTTTGACGATATTTAATCGCAACCCTATTATTTTACCTAAAACCGTCTCCTAATTCGAGACGGTTTTTTTATTTTTACGAAAGTGGCGTAACCCTCTTTCGCAGAAAAGCTCCAGAGGGTCGGGCCTGCCTGCCGGCGGGTAGACTTTCGGCTATACCTTTTTGTTTGTCGTATTTTGTTACACGGAGCGCAGTTGAAGTGTCTTTTTAATCAACAAATTATATAAAAAAGATATTGCTTAAATCACTTACGCAAGGACTAACATTTTAAATTTCACCATGAAAAAACTATTGCAACTATTTCTTTTTACACTTACCCTAACAACAGTCGCACAAGATTATACTGTAGATTTGGACTACTACCTCCCAGAGGATGTAACATATAATCCAGCCGTCCCCACCCCTAAAAGTGCCATAGGCCACGAAGTTGGCGATTGGCACATCACACACGACAAGCTCTCTTATTATATGAAAGCGCTTGCCGATGCCAGCGACCGTATTACCCTGGAGGACAGGGGCACCACCTTTGAGGGGCGCCCACTGCAATTGCTCATCATTACCTCGCCAGCAAACCATAACAATATAGATAACATTAGGCAAAACCATGTGGCCCTGACTGAGAGCGGCAGTAACTCTTTAAACACCTCGACTATGCCCATTGTGGTATATCAAGGGTTTTCAATCCACGGAAACGAACCCAGTGGCTCTAACGCAGCTTTGGCCGTAGCCTATTACCTTGCGGCCGCACAAGGACCAAAGATTGACGAACTGTTAGACCATACGGTTATTCTATTCGATCCCTCGCTCAATCCAGATGGTTTGCAACGATTTTCCTATTGGGCAAATATGCACAAGAGCCAAAATATAAATCCAGACCCGTACGACCGTGAATATGACGAAGTTTGGCCTGGCGGTCGTACCAACCACTATTGGTTCGATATGAACCGCGATTGGCTTCCCGTGCAACTTCCTGAAAGTCGTGCACGCATAGAGACCTTTCACGAATGGTACCCCAATATATTGACCGACCATCACGAGATGGGCACCAATTCCAGTTTCTTCTTCCAGCCAGGGATTCCTTCAAGGACACACCCCTTAACGCCAAAATTGAATCAAGAACTCACAGGCAAGATTGGGAACTACCACGCCAAGGCACTGGACAAAATAGGCAGCTTTTACTATACCGAAGAAAATTTTGACGATTTCTATTACGGAAAAGGAAGTACCTTCCCGGACATAAACGGAGGGATAGGCATTCTTTTCGAGCAGGCCTCTTCTCGCGGGCACGCACAAGAGAGCGATAATGGCATATTGACCTTTCCGTTTACCATCCGTAACCAATTCACTGCTGCATTATCTACGCTTGAAGCTGCCGTGGGAATGCGTGCCGAAATTTTAGACTATCAACGTCAATTTTTTAACGATGCCAGGAATGAAGCAAGTACTGGCGCCATTGTTTTTGGCGATGAAAAAGATGCTGGAAAGGTGAACGCCCTTGCTGAGATCCTACAACGGCACAAAGTGAAATTCCACGAAGTGAAAAACAATTTCACAAAAGATGGTAAAACCTATAAAAAAGGATTCAGCTATATCATCCCGAAAAATCAACGCCAATCTCGATTGGTAAATGCAATGTTCGAAAAGCGTACTACGTTTCAGGACAGTCTATTCTACGATATTTCGGCTTGGACGTTCCCATTGGCGTTCAATCTAGATTATTCCGAAGATGTAGCCTTGAGCCAAGCTGGTTCCCAAGTGACCGACTTAAAATTGAAAACCCCTAACGCTCCCAATAATTCTAATTACGGGTATTTAATGGAGTGGCATGAGTATTACAGCCCAAAAGCCCTCAACATAATACTACAAGAAGGGCTTAGGGCCAAAGTAGGAATGAGTCCTTTCAGCTTAGAGAATAAAGAATACGACTACGGAACCGTTCTTATTCCGGTACAAAACCAAAAATTACAAGGGAGTGAACTCAATCAATTTCTGGCAGATGTAAGCAAACAAACAGGTGTGACAATCACTGGCGTACAAACAGGTCTCACCAAGGGCATAGACTTAGGAAGCGGGCAATTTAGGGCGATTGAAGAACCTAAGGTTGCCATTTTGGTAGGTGAAGGAGTCAATCCATACGACGCAGGGGAAATATGGCATCTTTTTGACACCCGATACGATATGATGATTACCAAGCTGGACACCAAGAATTTTGGCCGGATGGACCTGAACCGTTATACCGATATTATCCTGCCCGCAACCTGGGGCAGTGCTTTGGATAAAGACGATACCGAAACGTTGAAAGATTGGGTGAAAGCCGGCGGTACTCTTATTGGTTATCGCAACGCAGGCCGTTTTCTTGAAAAAAACGAATTCCTAAAATTGAGTTTCAAGAAAAAGCAGGACACGGCAAAAGCTATCTCTTTTGAACAACGAAGGGACTATTTTGGAGCACAAGTAATTGGAGGTGCTATTTTTGAAGCAAAGTTGGACCGCTCCCACCCCATTGCCTTTGGATATAGCAATACTACATTACCTATGTTCAGAAACACCACGTTATTTGTAGAAGCGGACGATAACAGTTACAACAACCCAATTCAATATACAGAAAGCCCATTGCTGGCAGGCTATATCTCAAAACCCAATTTAGAGGAACTTAAAAACACCGTTCCCTTTAAAACCGAAAGACTGGGCCGTGGGCGAGTGGTCTATTTTACCGATAACACGAATTTTAGGGCCTTCTGGTACGGAACCAACAAATTGTTGATGAATGCAATTTTCTTTGGGGATGAAATGTAAATGGGGTTGGTAGCGGGTGGTTGGTAGGATACTTCGCTCGCAGCAAAAACCCAAAAGGTGTTGTCGAGGCACGAGACCTCCTTGTGGGTTTTAGTGCTGGAGTAACCTCACAGGTTTCTTAAGCAGATGTACTGGCAACCTCTAAGGTTTGAGCATTGGAACTTTAGTGAAACATTAAAAAAACTGAAACTACCGCTAACCTACCGGCAGTCAGGGACTCAAAACAATCAACTATAAAAATATCAATTGACAACAGCAGTAATCATTTTAAACTGGAACGGAAAAGCACTCTTGGAGCAGTTTCTCCCATCCGTGGTGCAGTTTTCCCAGGAAGCAACGGTATATGTAGCCGACAATGCATCTACAGACGATTCTGTTGTGTATGTTTCTGCTAATTTCCCTACGGTTCAGGTAATTCGAAATACTGAAAATGGCGGATACGCTAAGGGTTATAACGACGCCTTAGCAAATCTTTCCGAAGATATATTTGTACTACTCAATAGCGATGTTGAAGTCACCAAAAACTGGTTGCAACCAGTACTTTCAGCATTTAAAAGCGATGATAGATTGGTTGCGGCGCAGCCCAAGATTCTCGACTTTAAAGATAAGTCTAAGTTTGAGTATGCCGGTGCGGCCGGTGGGTTTATAGACAAGCTGGGCTACCCCTACTGTCGTGGCAGAATTTTCAGTACCATTGAGAAAGACACAAATCAATACAACGATATTACTGAAATTTTCTGGGCAACGGGAGCGTGTCTTTTTGTAACCAATCACGCCTTTAAACAAGTGGGAGGATTTGACGAGGATTTTTTTGCGCACCAGGAAGAAATTGATCTTTGCTGGCGTATGCGAAGTCTGGGAGGCGTTATTAAATATGTAGGGAGTGCTTCGGTATATCACGTGGGGGGAGCCACTCTGGGAGCTGCAAATCCCCAAAAAACATTTTACAATTTTAGAAACACGCTCCTGGCACTGGTTAAAAACGTAAAGGGCAGTAAGGTGTGGTGGTGTATCTTTAAGCGAATGCTTTGGGATGGCATCGCAGGATTTCAGTTTATAATACAGGGCAAATTTTCGCATTTTTTTGCGATCCTAAGGGCGCATTTCAGCTTTTATGGATTGTTGCCAAAGTTTCTTCAAAAACGTAAAAAATGGGCTTCAAACCTTCGGTATTATCAGGTTTCCTCGATAGTTTGGCAGTATTTCTTCTTAAGTAAAAAGAAATACCCAAACCTTTAGTTGTTTTTACTTAAAGTATTGTTAATCCTAGTAATGGTCGTGTTTCATTTTTTAATTTTGGTAATCGATTTAATGTTAAAACATTTACAATAATTCAACTTAAAAAATAAAACAATGAAAAAACTAATTGTGTTGGCCCTTTGTTCTGGTTTGTTTTTTACTTCTTGTGTTTCTAAAAAGAAATATGCAGAGTTGGAAGACAAACAGCAAAAGACTCAGGATCTTTTGAATACCGCAACTGTGAAACTGAACGATTGTTTGGAAGAGCGGTCGGGTTTGAGAGCGCAGAATGAAAGCCTAAAAAGCCAAGTTGCTTCCCTCAACGCTACCAATAGCGACCTGATAAGACAGGTGGGCGACTTTACCGATTTGACCAAAAAAGGTGCTGAAAATCTTGAGAAATCCCTAGAGAGCCTTCAAGAAAAGGACCTTACCATACGTAGACTACAGGATGCCCTTACCCGTAAGGATAGTGTAACACTTGCCTTGGTAACCAGCTTGAAAAAAGAAGTTGGTCTAGACGATGAAGATATTGAGATTAATGTAGAGAAAGGTGTGGTCTTTATCTCCTTGAGCGATAAAGTACTCTTTAAGAGCGGTAGCTACCAAATTACAAACCGTGCCTCTGAAATACTAGGAAAAGTGGCCACGGTAATAAACGACAAACCAGATTTTGAAGCTTTGGTTGAAGGACATACAGATAATGTACCTTACAAAAGCGGACCCTTATTGGACAACTGGGACTTGAGTGTGAAGCGTTCTACAGCAATTGTACGAGAGCTTGTTAATCTTGGAGTCAATCCTTCGCAACTTATTGCTGCGGGCCGTGGAGAGTTTATACCAAAGGTATCTAACGACACTGCCGAGAACCGCTCTATAAACCGAAGAACAAAAATTTATGTACTGCCTAAGATAGACCAGTTCTACGAAATGGTTGAAAACTCTATGGAAGAGTTGAGCCAAGAAGGTGGTCAATAAAAGGACACCATTAAAAACTAAAAAATCCCGACAAAAATTGTCGGGATTTTTTTTGCGGAAATTTAAAAGGGTTAACTTTTTAAGAAGCTAACCAATATATCGTTCACCTTTTCGGTATGTGTGAAAACACAACCATGTGGAGCATCTTTAATCACCTCTAGTTTACTATCATTAACTAACGAATGCCCTTGTTTTGCGGTGGGATCTATAGGTACAACTCGATCTGCATCTCCGTGGACGAACAAGCAAGGAATATCAATTTTCTTTACATCTTCCCGTAGATCTGTTTTTCCGAAGGCATCGATACAATCCAATGTTGCTTTGGGTGAAGCGTGTGATGCAATGTTCCAATTAAAATGGACTTGCTTATCGCTTATTTTATCCTTGTTATCGTCGTAATTCACGAAATTTTTACCGAAGTCTCCCAAGAAACCTAGGCGGTCGCTCTTTATAGCGTCCTTGAATTCTTCAAAAGTTTCGGCGGGCACCCCATCTGGGTTATCATCGGTTTTTAACATAAACGGTGCAATGGAGCTAAGAAAAACCACTTTTGAAAGTTTATCGGTACCGTACTTTCCTACATAACGTGCTACTTTACCGCCTCCCATAGAGAATCCAATAAGGGTAACATTGTTTAAACGCAAATGGTCTATCAAATCACGTAAGTCCTGCGCCATGGTATCGTAATCATAGCCAGCATAAGGTTTGTCGCTTCTCCCGAAGCCTCTCCTGTCGTACGTAATACATCTAAAACCTGCATCTATAATGGCCTGTTTTTGGTATTCGAACATTTGTCCGCTCAATGGCCAACCGTGTATCAATAGTACGGGTAGGCCTTCGCCGAAATCCTCGTAGTACAAATTGATGGACTTTGTTTTTTCTTGTGAAGTTGTTGCAAAATAGTTCATAGCTTTTTTTATTGATTATGGACATGAAGATACTTCACAAAACATTCAGAATGAAACATATGAGGGAGATTATATCTATTTTAACTGAAAGTGTTAAGAGCGATTTAAATCTCAAGGCTCCCTTTTCCCTCCCGTATCAGTTCGGGTTCGCTCCCAGTAAGATCGATAACCGTTGAAGCTACATTACCTCCATAACCACCGTCTATCACTACATCAACCAACTTCCCCCACTTTTCCAAGATTAGCTCAGGGTCTGTGGTGTACTCTATCACTTCGTCCTCATCTTTTATGGAAGTAGAAATTATAGGATTTCCCAATTGGCTCACAATGGCCCTAGCTATGGAATTGTCCGGCACGCGTATACCCACTTCTTTCTTCTTTTTGAAAACAGTAGGTAAATTGTTGTTGCCAGGTAGGATAAAGGTGTAAGGCCCCGGAAGTGCACGTTTCAACAATTTAAAGGTAGCCGAATCTATTTGTTTCACATAATCACTTAAATTACTAAGGTCCTCGCACACAAAGGAAAAATTGGCCTTTTCCAGCTTCACACCCTTAAGATGTGCTACCCGCTCCAATGCCCTGTTATTCGTAATGTCGCACCCCAAGGCATAAACGGTATCGCTCGGGTAAATTACCAAACCGCCATCTTTAAGTACATCCACCACTTTTTTTATGTCCTTCGGGTTGGGGTTGTCTTCGTAAATTTTTATGAATTGTGCCATAGTTGTTATATTAGTAGACTAAAGATACGCCAAGCGACTTAGAAATCCCAATAAAACAAAACCCAAATCACAAATATCTTTGTAGCGTTTTGGTGTGTTTTATTTAGATTGGAATATCCTAAAAGAACTAGCCACGGTTCAATCCGTCCTAGTGACTTCACTTTCGGATTTTAGGACCTTATCACCACCTTCCTGTTCAATATAGAGTGCTTTGTTCCCTTCTTCCCCCTTTCGGGTAACCTTATTACCTTTTATGGTCTTGGTTGTTTCTTTGGTATAGGTTTCAATCACTTTTCCGGTTGCGGTGCCATTGCCCCACTTCCATTGTACCTTGGTTCCTTTCTGTATCATTTTTTGTTTTAATATAAACTGAAATGAAACAAAAACGCCGCCGAATAACAATTTGTTAACATAAAATCCAGTATTTTACGTTACCCTACTAAACCGTTCAAGATGAAAATGATTATACATCCACTATATTTTTTCAGCATATTGATACTAGCTGTTTCGGGATGCTCTTCAGATGAAAACACAACGGAGCCACAAAATGAAACTCCGCTAGCAGCCGAAACTATGCTAAATGTTTCCTACGGAAGCAGTCCACAACAAGCGTACGATATCTATTTACCCGAAGGCCGCACTGCCGAAAAAACAAAGGTTCTCCTTTTGGTACACGGGGGTGGTTGGACCTCTGGCGACAAAGCTGATATGACCGCTACAGTAACTCTTTTGGAGGGCACGCACCCCAACCACGCCATTGTAAATATTAATTATGTATTGGCAGCACTGCCCAACACGCCAGCTTTTCCCAATCAGTTTTTGGATCTTAAAGCCGCGATCGATAAACTTACCAATGAGCGGGAAACGTTACAGATTAAACCAGAATTTGGGATGATAGGCGTGAGTGCCGGAGCCCACCTCTCTTTGATGTACGATTTTGTATACGACAGTACAGACCAGGTAAAGTTTGTAGCAGATATTGTAGGCCCATCAGATTTTACGGATCCTTTTTATGTAAATGACCCGCAGTTTCAACTAGCATTGAATTTCTTGGTAGATGCATCCCAGTATCCAAACGGTACCAATCTAGCCGAGGCCATAAGTCCCGCAAAACAGGTTTCAGCCAGCAGCAGCCCTGCACTCCTTTTCTACGGAACTGTTGACCCATTAGTCCCCTTGTCCAATGGTGAAAGCTTGGATACAGCGCTCACCCAAAACAATATAGAGCATATTTTTTCTGTCTATGAAGGAGGCCACGGTAACGACTGGAGTGAGGCAGATAACCAAGATTTACAGGACAAGATATCAACTTACATCAATACATATCTGGTAATAGATTAGTCCATGCGGTCCAATGCATTTTTGATATGTGCAAAATGGTGCATACTATGCCAAGCATAGATCAAGGTATGCTCCTTCAACGTTGTGGGTTCTTCCTTGTCAGGATGTTGGTAGGTACGCTCCCACTGTTCGGTTGTCAACGATTTCAGTAAGTATGTCATTTTATAGTGCAATGCCTCTACGTGTGTAAGCGACCACGCAATAGGCATGGTTGTGCTATCTCCCAATGCCGCCCAATCTTTTTCATTGTAGCCCTTAATAGCTGGGGTATCTTCGGTAAGTGTCCATTTTAGGCGCGTATAGCTGTGGTGGTGACTATCGGCTATGTGGTGGATAAGTTGTCTTATGGTCCAGCCTTCGGGTCTGTAGGGTTGTTTTAACGTATCTTCGGGCAGATGTGCCGTGAGCAAACGTAACTGCTCTGGAAAGATCTCAAGAATGGTGATGGCTTCCTGAATATCTTTTTCTGAAATGTTTTCAGGTTTTTTAAATGTTCCGATGGGATATTGTAGTGCTTCTATGTTCATACAACAAAACTAAAAAACGCTCCAGTTTCCCAGAGCGTTCTGTTTAAATTGTTCTTAACAAGTTGTGCACTATTTCTTCACGTCCACCAATTCTACATCAAAGACCAAGGTAGCGTTGGGAGGAATTACTCCACCGGCTCCTTGTGCACCATAACCTAAGTGGCTTGGGATTACAAAACGAGCCTTGTCGCCCACTTGCAAAAGCTGGATACCTTCGTCCCAACCTGCAATTACATTGCCCATTCCCACTGGGAACTCAATTGGGTTACCTCTTTTATAGGACGAATCGAACACGCCCCCATCTGCAAACATACCTTTGTAATGTACGGCCACTGTGTTTCCTTTTTCGGCTTTGGCTCCATCCCCTTTTTGGATGATCTGGTAGCGAAGACCGCTCTCGGTTTCTTCAAAGCCTTCAGAAATACTGGTTAACAGCTCTTCTTGGGCTTTCTTGGCAGCTGCCTCGCGCTCTTCTTTGGCTCCATTGAATTTTCTGAAATTCTCGACAGCGTTCCAAGCTTGTGCTTCTTCGCCTACTCTTATAATCTCAACCTTTTGCATGGTATCGCCTTGCGCAACGCTATCTACCACGTCCTGTCCCTCAACCACCTTCCCAAACACGGTGTGCTTGTTGTCCAACCAAGGAGTCTCTACGTGAGTGATAAAAAATTGGCTCCCGTTGGTACTCGGTCCTGCATTTGCCATAGAGAACATCCCTGGCCCATCGTGGCGCAATTCCGGGTGGAACTCATCGTCAAACCTATATCCCGGTCCTCCAGCTCCTGTACCCTGTGGGTCACCTCCCTGAATCATAAAATCTGGGATTACACGGTGAAATTTCAATCCGTCGTAGTACGGTGTGCCTTGTGGCTTTGCTTCATTTTCCAGGTTTCCTTCGGCCAGTGCCACAAAGTTACCCACTGTTCCCGGGGTTCTTTTGTGATACAATTCTCCTAGTATTTCTCCTTTTTCGGTTGTAATCTTTGCGTAGATTCCTTCTTGCATTTCTTCGGTTTTAAAATTATATGTTAGTGAGCGTTCTGCTTCGGTAAATAAAGGTGCAAAGGTACAAAATCCTAAAGCAAAAGTGCTTAAAGACCTTGGTTTGGATGTAAGAAAACACCCAATATTCCAAACTTTATAAAAACTTTAAGAATCAGCTATGCAACAGGTTCTATTTTTACCAACTTAAATTTTAAAACAACTTAAATTTCAGAAAAAATGACACACCAAGACCTTTTAGCAGTAGCGCAGGAGTTTGGTAGCCCTGTGTATGTGTACAACGCTTCAACCATGGAAGCACAATACAAACGCTTGCAAAAGGCTTTTAAGGGTGTGAAACAGGTGAAGTTTAATTATGCCGTGAAGGCCCTCTCTAACATTTCGGTATTGAAATTACTGAACAGCTTTGGCTGCGGAATGGACACTGTTTCCATCCAAGAAGTACGGCTGGCCCTGGAAGCTGGTGTAGCGGCACAGGACATTATTTACACCCCAAACGGTGTTTCGTTGAAGGAGCTTGAAAAAGCTAGAGAGCTGGGAGTGCAAATAAATATTGACAATCTCTCTATCCTCGAACAATTTGGAACGCTATACCCTAAAACACCTGTATGCATAAGGATAAACCCGCATGTGATGGCGGGTGGCAACACCAATATTTCGGTGGGGCATATAGATAGCAAGTTTGGTATTTCCATACACCAACTCCCGCACATACAGCGTATCGTAAAAAATACTGGGATGCACATTAACGGTGTACATATGCATACGGGGAGCGACATTTTAGATATTGACGTGTTCTTGTATGCCTCGGAAATCTTATTTGAAACGGCCAAACATTTCGACAACCTAGAGTTTATAGACTTTGGTAGTGGTTTCAAGGTACCCTACAAGCAAGGCGACATTGAAACCAATGTGGAAGAAATGGGTGAAAAGCTCACCAAGCGCTTCAACGAATTTTGCGCCGATTATGGAAAAGAACTTACCCTTGCCTTTGAGCCCGGTAAGTTTTTGGTAAGTGAGTCCGGAAAATTTTTGGTAGCGGTAAACGTGGTAAAACAAACCACATCTACTGTATTTGCCCAAGTAGATAGCGGCTTTAACCATTTAATACGCCCAATGCTCTACAACGCCCAGCATGAGATTGAGAACATAAGCAATCCACATGGCAGGGACCGCTTTTATAGTGTAGTGGGATATATTTGTGAAACCGATACCTTTGCGAACAACCGTCGTATCGCCGAGATTACCGAAGGCGACATCCTTGCCTTTAGCAACGCAGGAGCTTATTGTTTCTCCATGGCGAGCAATTACAATAGCCGCTACCGTCCTGCCGAAGTGTTATGGTACAAAGGAAAGGCACACCTGATACGTAAAAGGGAAATCTTCGAGGATTTGCTAGCCAACCAAGTTGTGGCGGAGCTATAATTGGGTGGTGTTTTTATTTTAAATCGGCTGTTTCTTCTCTCTTTGGTTTAGTGGCAATCCCTTATCTTTGCACTCCAAAATTCTAGGAGATGATTTATAGATTTAGAGCTATTCTGGATACGCAAGAAGATGTGTTCAGGGATATTGAAATAGAAGCCTCTAGCACCATGGAAGATTTCCACAACGCCATTACCCAAGCTTTCGGGTTTGACGGGCAGGAAATGGCATCGTTTTACGTGAGCAACGAACTATGGGAACAGGGTGAGGAGATTGCCCTTTTCGATATGAGCGAGGGTGGCGATACCGTACGCACCATGAGCGAGACCATTTTAGAGGATACCGTGTGGGAAAAACAACCCAGGCTTTTGTATGTGTACGATTTCTTGAATATGTGGACCTTTATGGTTGAGCTTGCTGAAATCACCGAACCCGAACCCGGGATGCCCTACCCCAACTTGATGTATTCCCACGGTGAGATTCCTGCTCAAGCTCCCGAAAAGGAATTTATTGCTGAAAAGATAGACGGCGAGGACGATTTTGACGAAGACGACGAATACGGCCTGGACGCCGATGATTACGACAATCTGGATTTTGATGAAAACTGGAATTGAGTCAAGACAACCCGTAGTATTAAATTAAACCCTAGGCTGTAAGCCTTTAACCTTTCCATGATAAACCTATATAACACCCATATAGCCTCCCTTTCCATTCACCGTGTAGGCAACAAAAGTCGCAACGAAGGTATTTTCCTATCAGCTTCGCCCTACGAGATGGACGACGAGATAACACCTTTGCTCAAGGAGTTTTTCCTGAAACCGTTTCGGGACAAGGAAGAGAACTACTTCAACTTTCAGCACGAGGCAGATCTCGAGTTCCACGATTTGTTCAATATAGTCTCAGAAGGATTTGCCAATCCGGACACCATCCACGAGCAGAGCAAGAAAGTAGCGAGATACCTTTTTGACCAGTCCATGCACCCACATATTAAAAGTGGTGAAGTATATATCGCATATATGGAAAATCTTCAGCTGGATAATGAAAAAGTGGATGCTATAGGAATCTTTAAATCTGAACTGAAACAGGATTTTCTTCAATTTTCAGAAAGCGAGAACCAGTTGGATGCCGTGTTGCAACAGGGTGTAAACTTGAACAAGCTGGACAAAGGAGCTATCATTTTCAACAAGAGTAAGGAAGAGGGATACAAAATACTTTCGGTAGACAGTAACCGCTACGATGCCCGCTATTGGTTGGAAAGTTTTCTAGGGGTCGAGGCATTGGCAGACGATAATTTTTACACAAAAAAGTATCTGAAATTCTGTCAAGATTTTGCAAAAGACGTAGTACTACCCGCCGAGGACAAGCAGCAAGAAGTACTATTTATGAACCGTGCGGTGAACCATTTTGCCAAGAACGATAATTTTGAGGAAAGCCTTTTTGTGAACGAGGTTTTGGACAACCCAGACCTTATCCCAGAATTCAAGCACTACAAAACCGAACAGGCCCCTAAGTACAAAATCGAGGACGTAACCACTTTCCCCATTGCAAATACAGCAGTTTCGGCAGCACGGAAAAAAATAAAGAACGTGATCAACCTGGATACCAACATCCAGATAAAGATGGATTTCATAAACCCCGAGAGTGCCGAAAAATTCGTTGAAAAAGGCTGGGATGAGGAAAAGCAGATGTACTATTACTTGGTGTATTTCAACAAAGAGCAGAAATCCTGAGAAAGGTTGTGCTTTTGTATAATCTCAAAAAAGACAGGTTTCTTTTTTGGGGTTTGGAGCTTGAAATTTGGGAGATATATAATTGTAACAAATTGCCTCCTCGTTCGTCATACTTTTAGCTAATCTCCAAAAACCATTCACTTGGAAACAATCCTTACCTTAAACAATCTCACCAAAAAATTTGGTCCCATTACCGCCGTGAACAATCTCTCTTTCAGTATTGAGAAAGGGAACGTTTACGGAATCTTGGGGCCCAACGGAAGCGGGAAGTCCACTACACTTGGCATTGTACTTAATGTTGTAAATAAAACCAGCGGCGATTATAGCTGGTTCAACGGAACCGAATCTACACACGAGGCATTGAAAAAAGTAGGTGCCATAATTGAACGCCCCAACTTTTACCCGTACATGACCGCGGCCCAGAATCTGGAACTCGTATGTAAGATCAAGGGTGTAGACACCTCAAAAATAGACGAAAAGCTTAAAGTGGTCGAACTTTACGAGCGTAAGCACAGTAAGTTCAGTACATTTTCCCTGGGGATGAAACAACGCCTTGCCATAGCCTCGGCATTATTGAACGATCCTGAAATCTTGATTCTGGACGAACCCACCAACGGTCTGGACCCGCAGGGAATACACCAAATACGTGAGATAATAAAGGTGATAGCCAGCCAAGGAACAACTATCCTGTTGGCCTCGCACCTCTTGGATGAAGTAGAAAAGGTGTGTACCCACGTAGTAATTCTCAGGAAAGGGGTTAGTCTTTATAGCGGAAGTGTTGAGGGGATGAACGCCAGCCACGGCTTTTTTGTGGTGAGCGCTGCCAACAAACAGCAATTGCAGGCCGAGCTTTCCACAAACCCAGCTTTTGGGACCATAAAGGAAGAAGGCGAAAATTTGGTTGCGTATTTAAATGAACCTATGGATGCCTCAGAATTCAACAGGCAGATGCACGCCAAGGGAATAGCCCTGTCGCACTTGGTAAAACGTAAAGAAAGCCTTGAAGAACAGTTCCTAGAAATCACCAAAAACCTCAACTAACCACTATGTTACGACTACTCTCCATAGAACTTCAAAAACTACGATACAACCGTTCGGTAAAAGTAATATCGATCGTGTATTTCTCGCTCATACTCTTTATCTCGGCCATTGCTTCTATTGAATTCGATTTTGCGAACGTCAATTTCAGGATAGCAGATCAAGGAATTTTCAACTTTCCGTACATCTGGCATTTCAACACCTATATCGCGGCAATACTCAAGATATTCTTGGCCATCGTGATTGTTTCCATGATGAGCAATGAGTACAGCTACCGAACGCTCAAACAAAATTTAATTGATGGTTTGAGCAAGAGAGAGTTTATCATCTCAAAATTCCTTACGGTCGTTCTGTTTGCAATAGTTTCAACCGTATTTGTTTTTATAGTCTCGATGATCTTGGGCTTGGTGTTTTCAGATTATAAGGAAATGGGTATTATTTTCAGCGACCTAGAATATTTGTTCGCATACTTCATTAAACTGGTCGGGTTCTTTTCGTTCTGTATGTTTTTGGGTATTTGGGTAAAACGTTCGGCATTCGCTATTGGTTTCCTGGTAATTTGGCAAATTTTTGAAGGTTTGGTAGCGATACTCTTCCAGTACATTCGAGTAAAGACTGAAGTAAATCTTTTTGAAACCGTATACAATTTTTTCCCATTGGACGCTATGTCCGATCTCATAAAAGAACCCTTTTCGCGACTGGGCGCCGTACAGTCTGCCGCCAACCAATTGGGCGAAGAATTTACCAAAACCTACGAGGTTGGGTTTATGCCCATCCTAATCGTGAGCATTTGGACGCTATTGTTTGTTTACTGGAGCTACGTAATCTTGAAACGTCGCGATTTATAAATTATCGTAAACTGTAAGGCTATGGGCGCATTGGGTACTAAATATTCCTTATATTTAGCTACCAATCCTTCAGTATGAAAAACCGCTACCTTCTTTCCATTTTATTACTCATTACCTGTGTTGCAACAGCTCAAGAAATCGGGCAGTTTCAACAATTTAACGGGCGTTTCGATTACACAGGACTTGGAAACACCCTCAACCTTGCTGAAAACAATGGAAATGCCCCTTGTGAAATATTGACTGAAAGCAGCGCAGACCTCACCCTGCAACCGGGACAAACGGTAGTAGCGGCCGCCTTGTATTGGGCAGGATCTGGCGAGGGTGATTTTGAGGTGGCGCTTAACGGAAACCCTATTATTTCTGAAAGGAATTTCAGTTATATTTTTGATAACGGAACCACCACCTACAACTATTTTGCTGCCTATGCAGATGTAACCAGTATCGTGGCTGCCACCCTCAATGGAACCTATACCCTTTCTGAACTCGACCTCACGGAGGACATCATTCCTTTTTGTTCTGCCAATGGCGGCACGGGGACCAATTTTGGGGGTTGGGCTATGTATGTTATTTATGAAGACGCTTCCCTACCCCTCAACCAAATAATCTTGTTTGATGGACTGGAAGGGGTTTCGGCCTCAAATCCGCAGATAAACATCCTCTTGGAGGACTTGAACGTACTGGACAATACCGGTGCCAAGATCGGGTTTTTGGCCTGGGAGGGAGATCAAGGTATTGCCGTAAACGAAACCCTATCCATTAATGGAAATATTTTGAGCAACCCACCGCTAAATCCATCGGACAATCAGTTTAACGGGACGAATTCTTTTACAGGATCCAATGTTTTGTATAATATGGATCTTGATGTGTACAGCATTGAAAACAACATAAACCCTGGTGACACCACGGCAGATATACAAGTGACCTCCGGGCAGGATTTGGTGATGATAAATAATATTATCACAGTACTTAACGTAGAATTACCAGATGCCACTATTATGATTGACGAAGTTACAGGAGCCGACGATTGTGGCGACCGTGACATTACGGTAGACTATACCGTTTTTAACGTGAACAGTACGGGGGAACTTCCTGCAAACACGCCCATTGCGTTTTATGCAAATTCCAGTTTGGTAGGGCAAGCAGCCACTACAATGGTACTGCCTATTGATGGATCGGAAAGTGGTACGATAGATCTCACCATTCCGGAAGCCATTCCCGCCGATTTTTTATTAAGTGCTTTTGTGGACGACACTGGTGGCGGTGTAGGTATTGTAAACGAACTGGATGAGACCAACAATGGCTTTACGGTAGAGGTAAGCTTGAAAGTGTTCCCAGACGTTTCAAACCTTGAGGACCTAGAGCAGTGCGATGTAGTGGGCACCGAAACGTTTGACCTAACAGAAGCAACCGAGAATGTAACCGATGCAGATACCATTACTTTTCACTTAACTGAAGACGATGCACAGAACGACATAGACCCTATCCCCAATCCTGGAGACTACGAAAATATTGAAAACCCACAGACCATTTGGGTACGTGCCTCCAATCCAGATTGTTTTAGCATAGGTAGCTTTATGATAGAGATAACAGTGTGCCCCCTGCCGGACGCTACCATTGCCATTACCAACAATCTCAATGCTTGCCGCCAAAGAGACCTCACTATTATGTATACGGTATTCAACACTCTGGGTACGGCACCATTACCCGCAAATACTCCCATTGCATTTTATTTAGACGGCACACTGGTGGCACAGGCCGAAACTGAAAATGAAATCCCCGAAGGTGGTAGTGAGCCAGGGGTCTTGGTGCTCACCCTGTCTCCCAATGTACCCAACACGTTTACACTATTGCTCGTGGTGGACGACGATGGGACAGGCAACGGTGTTGTGTTTGAACTGGATGACACCAACAATACGTTTGAAATTGATGTGACCTTTGGAGAAATCCCGCCCATTGGCCCCTTGCCAGATATACTGGAATGTGACCAAGGCAACGACATGGCGCAATTTGACCTAACAGAGAATGAAGAGTTAATCTCTACAAATAACAATGATACCATTACCTATTTCACTTCGGAAGAAGATGCTATTGCAAACATTAACCCAATATTAGACCCTGAACTGTACACAAACACCAGCGATCCTCAAGAGATATTTGTGCGTTTGGAAAATGAAATCTGTTTTACCATTGCTTCTTTCCTGCTGGAAACCGAAAATTGCGAACCTACCATTCCGGAGGGTATGTCCCCCAATGGAGACGGGCTTAATGATGTATTCAAAATCCAGTTTTTACTCGATGTGTTTCCAGACTTCAACTTAAAGATTTACAGTCGCCACGGCAACCTTATCTACGAAGGGGGTAATGAAGATGGACTCTGGGACGGGATTCCGAATACTGGAATCCTACAACAGGACAAGGTAGTGCCTGTTGGGGTATACTTTTATGTGCTACAGCTTAACGACCCTCAGTTCCCTGATGCCTATTTAGGAGATTTGTATGTTAATTATTGAAAGCAATTGTAATTCGTCTGTTCGAGTGGGTTTTTCGACTGAAATGAGAAAAATTTATATCGAGAACTTGTTAGTGGCTGGTAAATATTAATTTTCTTAAGTGATCTTTACACGATTTTCAAATCTCAAAATCAATCAATAAATTAGATGGACAATTTTTATATACAACAAGTGTAAAATTCAAAACCATAATGGATCAGCCTCGCCTCCACTGCGCAGTTTCCTCAAACACGTGTTCCAGAATTTTTGCATCCTCTTCAGTAAAATCTACTCCGCGACGTGCCATCACTATTTTTGCCACCTCAAATGCCCTGTTGGTTTTATAGGTTGTGGTACCACCGCTTCCGCCCCAACTAAAACTTGGGATAAAATTTCTTGGGAATCCGCTACCAAAAATATTGGCACTTACACCAACCACCGTTCCCGTATTGAACATAGTATTGATACCGCATTTGCTGTGGTCCCCCATCATCAACCCACAGAACTGAAGCCCCGTCTTGGCAAATCGTTCGGTCTCGTAGTCCCAAAGGCGTACTTCGGCATAATTGTTCTTTAGGTTGCTATTGTTGGTATCGGCACCCAAGTTGCACCATTCGCCTATTACAGCGTTGCCCAAAAATCCATCGTGCCCTTTATTGGAATACCCCATGATCACAGAATTGTTAAGCTCTCCCCCAACCTTACTGTGGGGTCCAATGGTGCAGCCTGTGTAAATCTTGGCGTTCATCTTTACGGTTGCATGGTCGCACAGGGCAAAAGGTCCACGTATCATGGCACCTTCCATAATTTCTGCATCTTTACCTATGTAAATAGGGCCTTCAGAAGCATTTAGGGAACAGAGCGGGAGTTTGGCTCCTTTCTCGATAAATATGAGCTTTTCGTTAAAAGCAACTGTTTTTTCCGGAATGGGTTGGCTTTCCCTTCCTTGGGTAATGAGCTCGAAGTCTCTTTTTATCGCTTCGTGGTTTTTCGAGAAAATATCCCACGTATGCTCAATCCTAAAGATATCGTCATGGGTGTATTGTATTACATCGTAGGTATCAAAATCTACTTCTTGCTCTTCCGCAGTAAAAAAAGCTATGGGTTCGTCTTCATAAAAAACCGCTTGGTTATCTGAAAGATTTTTTACCATATTAGCCAAATTTGGTGAGGGAACAAAAGATGCGTTTATCAAGACATTTTTCTCCAGCTCCACCATGGGCCATTTTTCGGAAAGATACTCCTCTGTGATGGTAGTGGTGGTAAAGCCCAGGTGTTTTTCCCATTTCTCCCGCAGGGTGAGGATACCCACGCGAATATCTGCCACGGGACGGGTAAAGGTAAAGGGTAGTAACTGGTTGCGCACACTGCCGTCAAAGAGGATATAGTTCATTTTCGAAGTACGATTTTTTGGTTTGATCCAAAAATAAAGAACTATTGTCACAAACTAAGGATGTTGGCTTAATTTTAAGCAAAGCAACAAAAAAAGCCTTCGATTTCTCGAAGGCTCACTAATATAGTAACTAAGAAGGAGTTGGCTTACTCGCTATCTTTTGCTTCTTCTTTTTTCGCAGGTTTCTTGAACTTTGCGTACTTGTTCTTAAACTTGTCGATACGTCCAGCGGTATCGATAAGCTTAGACTTACCAGTATAGAACGGGTGAGACGCTCTTGAGATTTCCAATTTTACCAATGGGTACTCTACACCATCAACCTCCAAGGTCTCTTTGGTCTCTGCGGTAGATTTTGTCAAGAAAACCTCGTCGTTGGACATATCCTTGAACGCTACTACTCTATAATTATCTGGATGTATATCTTTTTTCATCGTCTTATCTTTAATTCTCCGATTTTTGAGTGTGCAAATGTAAGGATTTTTATAAATGCCACAATACAAAAATTTATTTTTTTGGAGTTTTATATATTCCACAACAAAAATAGTGTTTTGTTGGTGGCGTGTAACAATTGTTTATTTTTGGGTACTAACATAACAAACCAAAAAACTTCAACAAAAATGGAAACTCAAAAAGCTTCAGTTAAAAAAATCGCATTGCCCTATGGTGCAGTATTAGGACTGTTCACTGTATTATTAAGCGTAGTTGTATACGTGATGGATATGACCTACGAACAGCCTTGGTGGCAAGGAGCAATAGGTTTTATTGCGATGATTATATGTATAGTACTTGGAATAAAGACTTTTAAAAAAGAAAACTCAGGCTTCTTGAGTCTTGGAGAGGCCATTAAGGTTGGGCTGGCAGTTGCAATCGTCGCTGGAATTTTCGGGGTTATCTTCAATATTATCTTTATGAATGTTATTGAACCAGACTTCACGACCAATATGCTTGCCGCTACCGAAGAGAACATGATCGAACAAAACCCGAATATGACACAAGAGCAAATAGATATGGCCATGAGTATTTCTGAAACAATGATGAGTCCCTTGATCATTTCAGCCATTTCAATAATCATGACGCTTTTCTTCGGATTCATCATCTCCCTCATTTCAGGTTTGGTAATGAAAGTAAACAGACCCGCACATATTTAGTATTTTTGCTGAATGAACCTATCTATCGTTATTCCACTTCTCAACGAAGAAGAATCACTTACAGAACTGTACCATTGGATTGCAAACACCCTGCAGCCCGATGGTTTTTTGTACGAAATCATCTTTATAGACGATGGCAGTACCGATGGCTCTTGGGAAATTATAGATACCCTTGCCTCCCAACACCCCGAGGTAAAAGCAATTAGGTTCCTGAAGAATTTCGGCAAATCGCAAGCACTCCACGCAGGGTTCGCACTTGCAAAAGGCGACGTGGTCATCACCATGGATGCCGACCTGCAGGACAACCCGGAAGAAATACCCGAACTCTACCAAATGATAACAGAGCAGGGATACGACCTGGTTTCGGGCTGGAAAAAGAAACGGTTCGATTCGGTTGTCTCAAAAAACATGCCTTCAAAACTGTTCAACTTTGCCGCCAGGAAAACATCGGGTGTAAAGCTCAATGACTTTAACTGTGGGCTTAAAGCCTATAAAAAGGATGTTATTAAAACCATTGAGGTCACTGGAGAGATGCACCGTTATATCCCAGTGTTGGCAAAAAATGCAGGTTTTAATAAGATAGGCGAAAAAGTGGTACAGCACCAAGCACGAAAATACGGTACCACGAAGTTTGGCGCCGAACGTTTTATCAGGGGCTTTTTAGACCTTATAACCATTTGGTTCGTGTCCAGGTTTGGGAAACGCCCTATGCACCTCTTTGGTGCTTGGGGTGCCGTGATGTTGTTCGTGGGTTTCTGTTTTGCACTATATTTGGGCATTGACAAGCTGTTTATCAACAAGACCGGAAGACTCATTGCCGAACGGCCAGAGTTTTTTATAGCATTGACTGCAATGATCTTGGGAACCCAATTGTTTTTAGCCGGCTTTATTGGCGAATTGATACTCCGCAACAAAAAAGACTCGCCCAACTACCGCATTAAAGAGCGGCGAAATGTGGTGGTTTAGCTTTGTGCCGTAAGCGTATGGGTGCTGCTCCTCAGCTAGTTTTAAAATATACTCAAAACTTACCAAGTCACCAATCCACGATTTCATAAACCAACCAATTCCCCAACCCATTTCATTTCCGTATTTTTGCACCATTAAAGACACTATACAACATACATGGTTTACGTAGCTCCTGAAATTTTAGAACGTGTAAATGTTTGGCTCACCCCAACCTTCGACGCCCAGACCCAAAAAACTATAAAAGAGATGATAGCCCACGACCCGCAGGGACTGGAAGATAGCTTTTATAAAAGCCTAGAGTTTGGCACCGGGGGTATGCGAGGTATCATGGGCGTAGGTGACAACCGAATTAACAAATATACCCTGGGCAAGAATACCCAAGGAATTTCAAATTTCCTTAAAAAACAATTTCCCAACAAACAGTGCAAAGTAGTGATTGCCTACGATTGCCGCCATAACAGTAAGGAATTGGCACAAACAGTGGCAAAGGTTTTTGCCGCAAACAACATTCAAGTCTTTCTTTTTTCTGAACTACGCGCCACGCCAGAGCTCTCCTTTGCCGTAAAACATTTGAACTGCCAGTGTGGTATCGTACTCACTGCAAGCCACAATCCGCCAGAATACAATGGTTACAAAGTATATTGGGAAGATGGTGGCCAGTTGGTACCTCCCCAGGATGCCAGGGTGATCGCTGAAATAAATTCGCTGGGCTACGATGCCATCAATTTTGATGGAAATGAAGCTGCCATTACCTTGATAGATGCTGAAATTGATGAAGCATTTGCTGAAGCTTCGGTAAAAAACGGAAGTTTCAATACTTCAGTAGCAGCAAAGGAACACTTAAAAATTGTGTTCACTTCGCTGCATGGAACCTCCATTACTATGGTTCCGAAGGTATTGGAAAAAGCAGGATACACAAATGTTCACATTGTTGAGGAACAAGCCACTCCAAACGGAGATTTCCCTACGGTGGCCTCCCCGAACCCAGAAGAACCGGAAGCACTGGAAATGGCTCTTCAGCTTGCCAATGATAAAGATGCGGACATTGTTATAGGTACAGACCCTGACTGCGACCGTTTGGGCATTGCAGTGCGAGACAACGAGGGTGGTTTGACCATCCTTAACGGAAACCAAGCTATGGTACTCATGACCCATTTCCTCTTAACACAGTGGAAAAAAGAAGGAAAACTGGATGGCGCGCAGTTTGTGGCCTCCACGATTGTTTCCACCCCCATGGTAAGGGCCATTGCCGAAGATTTTGGAGTGACCTACAAAGAAGGCCTTACAGGCTTTAAGTGGATTGCCAAGATGGTAAAGGATTTCCCAGAGCTACAGTTTGTGGGCGGTGGTGAAGAAAGCTTTGGTTTTATGGTGGGCGATTTTGTTCGCGATAAAGATGCCGTGACCGCTACTCTATTGGCCTGCGAAATGGCCGCGCAACGCAAAGCACAAAACAGCACCTTATACACATACCTTCAGGAGTTGTTTAAAGAGTACGGCCATTACAGTGAGGCACTTATTTCAGTCGTAAAAAAAGGTAAAAAAGGAGCAGAGGAGATTGTACAGATGATGAGGAACCTTCGGGAACAACCGTTTAATGAAATTGCTGGCAGCCGTGTGATCACCTTAGAGGATTACGACACGGGCAAAGCGAAGGACTTGACCAATAATTCAGAAAAGATTATTGAGATTCCCCGTTCCAATGTCTTGATATATTACACAGAGGACGGCAGTAAAATTGCCGCTCGCCCCAGTGGTACAGAGCCAAAGATAAAATTTTACATAAGCGTGCACACGCCCCCGGGAACCCAAAATGCCGAAGAGATCCTTCAGCAAAAAATAAAAAACATACAACAGCAATTGGCTGTACACTAGATGAACTATTTCAAAAAAATACTGCGCTACGCCTATCCGTACAAGAAATTTGCGTTTCTCAACATTTTCTTCAACGTATTGTATGCGCTGTTTAGCACCCTTTCTTTCGTGGCACTTATTCCTGTGCTCGAAATTATCTTCAGCAAGGAACGTACCCCAGTAAAGGAACCCGTTTACGAAGGGTTTTCCAACGTGAAGGACTATTCGCAGGAATACCTCAACTATTTTATTATTGAAAACATCAACAAATACGGTGAGTTCAAGGTGCTTATGTATATGGTAGGGATTATCATTTTACTATTTCTGCTTAAGAATTTGAGCAATTACCTTGCGATGTTCTATTCTACCTTTATGCGTAACGGTGTCCTTAGGGATCTCCGTAACGATCTGTACAGTAAGGTGATTTCGTTTCCCCTGGCTTTTTATTCTGAAAAGCGGAAAGGCGACACCATTTCGAGGCTGAGTGGCGATGTGGACGAAGTGAAAAATTCGGTGCTCTCCGTACTGGAAATGATAGTTCGCGAACCGTTGACCATTCTGTTCTCATTGATCACCATGCTTTTTATTAGCCCGAAACTTACGCTCTTCGTATTCATCTTTTTGCCCATATCCGGTTTTTTGATTTCTCGGGTGGGTAAATCGTTGAAAAAAGGCTCATTAAAGGTACAACAGGAACAAGGAACCTTTCTCTCCATTCTGGAAGAAACCATGGGTGGGTTGCGCATTATTAAAGCCTTCCATGCAGAGCGAATATTTCAGAATAAATTCGAGGACAGTAACCAGCGGTTTTATAAATATTCCAATAGCGTGATGAACCGCCAGAATTTGGCCTCCCCATTAAGTGAGCTACTGGGGATTATTACTATTGGTATCCTCTTGGTATACGGCGGTTATTTGGTATTTGTGGACAGCACGTTGGAAGCCAGTTTCTTTTTAGGATACATTATGCTAGCCTACAATATTTTAACCCCGGCGAAAGCCATTGCAAAAGCGAGCTATTCGGTCAAACGTGCCGATGGTTCTGCACACCGGATCCTCGAACTCTTGGAAGCCGAAAATACTATTACAGATATTGAAAACCCAGTTCACAAAAAGGAATTCGACGCTTCCATTAGTATAAAGAATATTTCCTTTAAATATGAGGACCAATACGTATTGAAAAACTTCTCATTGGAAATCCCGAAAGGAAAAACCGTGGCGCTCGTTGGACAATCCGGTAGCGGCAAGAGTACCATAGCCAATTTGTTGACACGTTTTTACGACGTGAACGAAGGAAGCATAGAGATAGACGGGGTGGATATTCGAAACATATCCAAAGAATCCTTGCGAGGCCTTATGGGAATTGTATCGCAGGACTCTATCCTTTTCAACGATACGGTAGCCAATAATTTAAAATTGGGAAAGCCCACAGCGTCTAATGAGGAACTAAAAGAAGCCGCCGAGATTAGTAATTCCTACGAATTTATAAAACAACTTCCCGCGGGCCTTGACACCAACATAGGTGATGGAGGAAATAAGTTGAGTGGCGGCCAGAAACAACGCCTTAGCATTGCCCGAGCCGTGCTAAAAAATCCACCCATTATGGTGCTGGACGAGGCCACCTCTGCCCTGGATACCGAAAGCGAGCGCCTGGTACAGGATGCCCTTGAAAAAATGATGCAGCACCGCACCTCTGTGGTAATTGCCCATAGGCTCTCCACCATACAAAATGCAGATACCATTGTGGTCCTGAACAAAGGAGAAATTGTAGAAAAAGGGAAACATGAAGAACTACTCGCCAAAGAAGGCGTATATCATAGCCTCGTAGAAATGCAGAGTTTCGAATAGGGTACTCACCAAACGTACTCGTTATATTTTTGGCATAAAAAAAGAGCGGTTGGGGCTCCGCTCTCTTTTAATGTTATAGTGCCACATTTGGGGCTCGCGACACTATACTTACATAAGTAATTAATTATGATGTAAATATAAACGGATTTTTGGAAACTCCAAAAAAAAATTGCATTTAATCGAATATATATTGCTTTTTATCGATGTTTAGTTGTTTTTGCAGTTTTTATTCCTACAAAAATTTATTTTAATTTTAAGGAAATAAAAAAACGGGTCAGCCCCCGCTAAGACCCGTTTTTAGTGTGCTCGCATTACGCTTGGGGCTAATAATGACGAACTATACATAAGTAGTATGGAGTAAAAGTAATCCTTTTTTCCTACAAAATAAAATTTTTAAGCATTTTATCGGATATTTTTGTTTTTTATCGAAAATCAATAAGCGTATTGTCATAAGGTTAAACCATTTATGAAATCAAAAGTCCTATATTTAAATTAAATACTAGCTAGTGGTTCAAGAAAAAGAACTCGTTGAGTTACTACAAGCGCCTTCAGAAAAAGAAGAAGCGTTCAGGATATTGGTATCTACCTATAAAGAACGATTGTACTGGCATATACGGAATATCGTAAAATCCCACGACGACGCAGACGATGTACTACAAAATACCTTTATAAAGGTCTTCAGAAATATTGATAAATTTAAGGGTGATAGCAAATTGTATACGTGGCTGTACCGCATTGCCACAAACGAAGCTATTACCTATATAAAGAAGCGAGCCAAGAGACAGGGCATAACAAGCGAAGAATTACAACAACAAACCCTGGAACGCCTGGAGACCGATGTATATTTTGAAGGCGATGCCATACAATTACAATTACAAAAGGCCATTGCCACGTTGCCGGAGAAGCAGCAACTCATTTTTAATATGAAATATTTTGAAGAGCATACCTACGAAGAGCTCTCAGATATTTTGGATACCACGGTAGGCGGGCTAAAGAGCAGCTACCATATTGCGGTTAAAAAGATAAAAGCACATTTACAAACCAATGAAACCATTTTGTAAATTAACAGTCCAACCATAGCTATGGAAGAGAATAAAAACAAATCCGGTTTTACAGTCCCCGAAGGATACTTCGAGGCATTGGATGCTCGTGTACTCGCTAAGCTCAAAGAAGTGCCATTGCCTGAAAACAATGGCTTTACCGTCCCTGAAGGGTATTTTGACGCTGTTGAAGATACCATACTCAAAACCAGCAAAACTGCTGGCTGGGAGGTTCACGTTACCAAAACTCCAAAACAGCAAAACAGTACCAACAAATCAATTTGGTACAGCATAGCGGGAATTGCCGCAGTCCTTGCCGTGGTATTTACCCTGTATCCCTTTGGAAATGGCACCGTATCGTTGGAGGATATAAACAGTACGTCTATTTCGGCGTATCTGGAAGAGGGTTCGTTAGAACTCACCCCAGACGAAATTGCAACATACCTGAACGACGAGGATTTTGATGCGCTTATGGTCGCTTCCGAAGAAATTTCAGAAGAAAATTTGAGCGAATACCTATATAACAACTTAGATGACAACTCATTACTCATAGAATAACTTACTCATGAAAAAAGCACTCATACTCCTAATCCTTTGCTTTACCACGGCACTCTTTGCCCAAAGCAAACACGAGAAGATAAAAGCCCTAAAAGTGGCCCACATTACCAAAGAGTTGGACTTAACGACCAAGGAAGCCGAAGAGTTCTGGCCTATTTACAATGCAAGTGAGGAAAAATTGCATGCACTGCGAAGGACCGAGCGTAAAGAAATCATTAAAAAAATTAAGGATGATTTTGAGTCCTTGACCAATGCTGAAGCAACAGCCCTCATAGAAAAAAGCATTACCATTAAAGAGAAGGAGTTGGAAACATTTAGGCAATTGGTAAAAGACCTGAAAGGAATCATCCCCCCAAAAAAAATCATCCTTCTCCGCAAGGCCGAAGAAGATTTTAAACGGCAACTTTTAGAACGGTTTAAGAAAAAAAGAGGGAATTGATTATACTAAAGATGGGTGTTTGGGTTAAAACGCTGAAGGGACTGCCAGTACTTGTCCTTAAAAATGTCTACTGAAATACTAAACCTATCTTTGTACTGCATTGAAACCCTATCAGCCACTTTCGAGGGTTTTCTGAAATCTTTACACACAAAATAAATAATGCGTTCGCCATCTGCGGTATGCCTGCCTATGTTCAGAAAACCATCTTTATCTTTCAACTCTTTTAACAAGTTTTCTTCAATAGCATCTAATTCAGTAAAGGTATTCTCATCTGGCATTCCAGAGTCGTTCTTTGGCTTATACAAAATTGTAAGCACCATAACCCAAGGATGCGAGGCCGTACTGTCCCAAGAAAGTAAATCGGTATTTATGATCGCAATAAGGGGTTTCCCATTAGGAAGCTCAGCTTGTAGGCTATGGTAGGTGTCGTTTTCTGTACTATGACGTACGCCTTCGTATTTTTCTACAAATTCTTTCTCTCTCCAAACCAAGTAATCCTTCAGTTTTGAGATGGGAACTAATTCTTTTTCAGCCTCTGCAACATTTGTCACTGTTACATTATCCAAAATTGTTATTGAGTTTAATTCCCCTAAATAATTATCCAGAAAAATATAAACCCCGTTGGTTATTTGAGGCTCTTCATGCTCTGTAAACGAATCGTAACAAATGGTTATATCAATTTCATCCGGAAACTTCTTGTTTTCATTCGCATAAAAAGACAGAGTTGTTGCATCAAATTTGAACCCAGCCATTTCAATCCCAAAATCTGGAATATCAACCGGTGGTTTTAAGGCAGTAAATTTCCCGCCCTCCAAATCAGGAGCAGCGGCTATCAATTCTTCCACAAAATTGGAAATAGTCCTGTCTGGGGTTATGATAAGTTCGGCGGTTTCCTCATTCATCATCCCTGTCAACAAATTATAGCCCGAACGCAAATTGGCAAGTTTTGGATTTAATTTTTTCAAAAAATCACGTTCAATCCAATGGTGCTGTTTCACAACTGCGTGGAATTGTTTTTCATGCTGCGTAAACCAGTCCAAAAATTCTTGGTTCGTTGAAATTTGAGGTTCATTTTTTTTTGAAGATCGATGAAAGTAGTCCCATACAGTTGGCGGTTTATTTAAAAGTAAGCTTTGAGATTCTATTTCGCCCACTGGCAAAAGCAACCGAATCGTTTACAAATTCGAGCGCATAAAATCCTTCGGTTGAAAGTTCTTGCCAGGTTGCACCTTGGTCCGGACTGTAAGAAATTCCGGGAGAGCCCACGGCCACTAGCCCCTTTCCCTTGGTTCCCGGCACAAACCGAACCGAAGAACGGTACCCAGGCCCCTTCCCGTTGCTTAGGAGCTTCCAAGTTTTACCCCCGTCACGGGTAATAGCCTTATTACCTTCGTTAAAGGATTTATCTTCCCAGTTTCCACCAAAGACAACGCCCGTTTTTTCATCATAAAAATCTACACTGTAAATACCCGTCATTGCTTTTCCTTGTATAATAGGGGTTTCAAAAACCTCCCACGTGGCACCTTTATCGGCGCTATGGAAAATTCGGGCGCGCTTTCCGCCCGAGACCAGCCAAGCATGGTCTCCAAAGAGTGCAATGTTGGAATTACTCGCAGCAAATGCCGCTTCGCCTTTTTCGGTTTTGGGCAGCTTGTCGCAGGCTAATTTTGCCCAAGTATTGCCCCCGTCCCTTGTTATGATTATGGAGAGACATCCATCAGTAGGATCACCCATGGCGATACCTTCTTTTTGGTTCCAGAATGCCATGGAATCGTAAAAAACGGTTTCGGCCTCCTCAACATACACTTCTTCAATATTTGTGGCCACCCTTTTGTCCACGCCTATTTTATACAAAACGGCAGGATTGGCAACGCTTAGCACAAAAACCGCTTTTTTGGTCTTGGCGATAGCACGAAATTCAAGAACGGTATCTTCATACTGAATGCTTGCCAGTTTAGGTGTTTTCCCATCTATGAGCCCTACCCTACCGCTATTGGCAGCAAACCATACAGCATTTTCATCCAGTGGAGCAATGGCCCGTATGCTCAAACTATCTACAAATACTGGGGTTATGGCTACCGTGGAGAAAGAGTTTTCAGTTTCTGAAGTACAAGAGATGGTTAGCCCTATTGCTAACAGCAACACTAAAATACGCATGCTAAAAAGGTTTTTTCAAAAGTAATGAAAACGTTGGGATTGTAGTACCTTTGCACCGCTGTATTCCGAAGCATTTTGCTGAAAAGGGATACAAAATACACAAACCCATGAGATTACACAGAAACCTTGTATTTGCAACCATAGACTCGCTTCATTTAATCTTTAATGAAAATAAGCAAGCAGACAAGGTATTGCGCAACACCCTGAAAAGGGATAAACGCTGGGGCTCGCGCGACCGAAGTTTTATTGCTGAAACTACCTACGACATTGTACGCTGGAGACGCCTCTATGCTGAAATTGCCGAAGTAAAGATGCCGTACAGCCGCCCCAACCTTTTTAGGTTATTCACGGTATGGGCTACCCTCAATGGTATAAAAATCCCCGATTGGCCACAATTTGAGGACACCCCGACACGACGTATAAAAGGTAGGTTTGACGAAGCCATACAAACTCGAGCTCTCCGGGAGTCCATCCCAGACTGGTTGGACCAATTGGGTGAAAACGAAATGGGAAAACTTTGGGATAAGGAGATTGCTGCCCTTAACCACCAGGCAACGGTTATTTTACGCACAAACACATTAAATACCACGGTGAAAGAACTACAAAACTCACTTTTGGACGAAGATGTGGAAACAGCGACCTTAAAAGGATACCCACACGCCCTGCAACTCAAGGAGCGCTCCAATGTGTTTACTACTGAAGCATTCAAGAAAGGTTGGTTCGAGGTGCAGGACGCCTCATCACAGCGAGTGGCTCAAGTATTAAATCCAGAACCCGGAATGCGCATTGTAGATGCTTGTGCAGGAGCTGGGGGCAAAAGTTTGCACATGGCCTCATTGATGGAAAATAAAGGACAAGTGGTCGCTCTGGACATCTACCAAAACAAGCTTAACGATCTAAAACGCAGGGCCCGTAGAAACGGTGCACACAATATTGAAACACGACTTATCGATTCCACCAAGGTTATTAAAAAACTAATTGGAAAGGCAGATAAGGTCTTGATAGACGCCCCATGCTCTGGTCTTGGCGTTTTAAAGAGAAACCCGGACAGTAAGTGGAAACTGAATCCTGAAAAAATCCAGAACATCAAGGACACCCAGCGTGAATTGTTGGATTCTTACTCAAGAATGGTGAAAGATGGTGGGCAATTGTTGTATGCTACCTGCTCCATTTTACCTTCTGAAAATGCCGAACAGGTAAAAGCATTTTTGAATCGTGAGGAAGGAAAAGCGTTTACATTACTTTCCGAAGAAAATTTGTACGCCCATAAAACTGGTTTTGATGGGTTTTACATTGCATTACTCCAAAAAAAATAAAAACTTATGAAAAAGATAATTTTATTCCTTTTAGTTCTTACCTCAACGCTGGCTCTGGCACAACAGCCTTATTATGATGATGTAGACGTAACCCTGACAGGTCAAGCGCTCTACATTGAACTACAGAATAAAATAAGCAACGCAAACCCTAGTTTCAATTACGGAGATATTAGGGACGTGGTAAAGATAACCGACGAAGACCCAGACAACAGTGCAAACGTCTTGCTAGTCTATGGTTCCAACGATAATGATGGCAATTGCACTACAGATCGAAGCCGAGACAAAGATGACTTTGGTGGCACGGGTTGCGATTACAACAGGGAGCATGTCTTTGCCACTTCTAATGCAAACCCCGAAATGGGGAGCCCCAGCAACAGCACTACGGGCATTGCCGCAGACCCCCACAACATTCGCCCAAGCGACCAGCAAATGAACAACAACAAGGGAACTAAAAGGTTTGCAACCGGCTCTGGCCCTGCTGGTGATGTGGGAAGTGGAGATTGGTACCCTGGAGACGAGTGGAAAGGTGATGTAGCCCGTATGATGATGTATATGTACACTCGCTATGGTGACCGTTGCCTACCCTCTTTGAACGGAAACAGCCCGTTGCAAGGCAGTACCCAGATGTTACAAATATACCTACAATGGAATGTGGACGATCCCGTTTCAGAAATGGAAGACCAGAGAAACCCGTATCTTCAAAACGTATATGGCAACCGAAACCCTTTTATAGACCAGCCGGCTTTGGCAACGGCAATATGGGGAGGCCCACAGGCAGAGGATAGATGGAGCAATCTTTCAGTTACTGAAAACAATATTATAGATGTAAGTGTGTATCCCAATCCAGTACTGGACAACGTTTTTGTAAGCACCAGCACTTCAGTTCCGCTAGAAGAAATTTCAGTATATGACGTTAATGGAAGGTTACTTCAAACCCTTCAATCAAATGATGATGACATCGCAAAGATCAACACCCAAGGAATGCAATCAGGCATTTACTTTTTAAAAATAGTTTCGGCAAACGGTACTATTACAAAGAGAATTAGCAAACAATAGTTTCAGCACCAATTCGGCAGTAATAAAAAAACATTTAACCACATCGCTGATATCAAACAAAAAAGTGCCCTAAGTGGGCACTTTTTTCAGTTTAATACCTATAATAAAAAAGACTATCGTACTATAAAGCGCTTAGAGGCTTTAAGATCGCCATTGGTAAGTTTTACAAAATAAACACCTATTGGAGAAGTGTTCATATCCACACGTGCCGTATGCTCATTTCCTTGGGCATCCATAACGCCAGTATAAAGTTTCTGTCCTATAGTGTTATAGATCTCGTAGGATATATCACCATAATTTTTGTTCGTGGTAAAAGTGATATCGTACACTTTTTGTGAAGCAGGTACGATGGTGAACTCGCCACTGTTAAATTCTGCATCCCCTACAGATAGCGTAGTATTGTCAACTTCAATAGTAAAACCATCGTTTGGTGCATTGGCATCTCCAGCCAAATCGGTTCTAGCTTCAATACTATATGTAGTACCTGGTGCTGAAAGATCTAACGTTTGGTTGAATATGTAGTTTACTTCTTCTTGGGGCTGGATGGTTCCTGTAAAGGTTTCAGTAGCTACTAAATTTCCATCCAGGTAAAGTTCCACATCAAAGTTAGATTGTGGGTCAGTTCCGAAGTTGTAAATCTTAGCCTCTACAGTTTCTGCATTACCTAAAGCTCCGTCCTGTGGAGAGACAAAATTAAAGAACCCTACATCGTTGGCCAAACTTGGAGAAATCCTAAACGAAGCGATTCTCGTTCTCCAGAAATTATTTGCTGCCATGTACTGGGCCGTAAACCAAAAGGTTACTCCGTCTGGGTCCATGCTCAAGTGTGTATAATCTCCAAAACGGTTGGTGTTGGTTTGTCTTCCATTACCGTTCACGATGGTACTTTCAGGAAATGTCATTTCACCAAGGTCGTCACCATCTAATCGTCCAGTATAACGTATTCCTGCAAACGTATTTTCACTACCTATATTAAATCCTAGGCCAATGTTTCCATCTTCGTCCATTGCGGCACTTCCCATAAATCTAGACTCGCCGTCGGCTGGAGCGTACGTTCCTTCTTGGAATATGGTCCAATCGTTCGTTGCATCGTTTCGTAGCTCGATCCAACGTACTCCTGGAGTTATTCCTCCTACATCTGCATTGAAAGTAATTACCCAAGAATTATAGGTTGGAAATGCTCTATAATTCGCAGCATAAGAAATTACTCCACTTATGGCATCTATTCGCTGTGAAGTCCCTGGCTGCTCAACATCTCCAGTACCAAATGGCCTCAAGAAAGAATCGAAAGGTGCAGTTGTAATCTCTATTGGGTTGGATATAGTTGAAGCTCCTGGGGTTGCAAAGTTCACATCAATTTCCCAAACCTTCAAATGGTCTTCACTAACACCTACCCAAGCATCGTCTTGTAAGTAAACAATGTAAGCTGGTGAAGTTGGGTCAAACGTGTCTCCTATAAGATTTGCTGGTTCTGGACTAAATACTGCCGCAGGATTATTAACCACCTGGGGTAAATTGAATCCTATTATAGTAGGATTAGGAAGTCCCGCAATCATACTCGCACGATCAAGAACATAAATAGTATTTCCTTGAAATTTGTTGGCCGTCATATAATATCCATCATGCCAAACGGAATAGTGTGGGTAGTCTGGAAAAGCGTCCAATGGGAATGAATATACATTATAGGATCCGGTTGGATCGGGAGTGTCGGAAATTCCAATTATCAAAGCATTGTTTGAAATCTGGAACTGACTCACAAAAAAGCGATCAGCTAAATGGTCATACATTACGATAGGATCTCCGTTACTAGAACCATTTCCTAAGAATGTTCCCAAAAACGTAGGGCCCGCAAGTAAATTTCCTACTTTATCAAAAATCTTCACCACAACATTTACAGAATGTACATAGTGGTTAGGACCTACGGCGCCAGTTGGATCTGGGGGAATGGCCTGTCCCTCAGCTACAGAAGCCCCATCAAAATTTTGAAGTATGTTAAGTTGCTCCCTTGTTCCTTGGTTAGCTTGACGTACAGGATCTCCATTTAGGGGAAGCGCAGTTGATTCATTAACTGGTTCATTTCCTCTTTTTATGTAATGCTTAATTTCCTTAGCATCGTCGTTGTTAAAATTTTCCAACTCATCGATGGTTGGCATATCGCGCAAGGGGATGGTCTTTCCAATAAATTCACCTTGGGATACTACAGTAGCAGTGGCACTCTCTTGTCCAAAAGCCGTTAGGCTCAAGACCATTGCGCCAAGCACAAAAAATAATTTCTTTTTCATAATAGTTTATTAATAATTATAGTGGTGAGTCGAAGAATATAATGAGTACTTTCAACCCTTTTAAGAATATAGCGCAATTTACTAAAATAACCTATAGGAAAAAATTATGAGTTGGCAATACTAACATAATGACTGTTTTAAGTATATAAAAAAACCTATTTTTTACCTACCTTTGCCACTTCAAAACAAGCAGTTGTTTAAGCAACAAAAGCACTAAAATTTAAAGCGGATGATCCACTTCTTCGGAAATGCAAAAAACCACGTTTTTGCAGTACAGACCCAAGGGGAGTTAACTTCAGAAAACACTCAAAAATTGGTATGGCTCTTTGGCAACCAACCCAAGATAGAACAGTCCGCAATAGCGGATTTTTTTATTGGTCCACGAGCTTCCATGATTACCCCGTGGAGTACCAATGCTGTTGAAATCACCCAAAACATGGGCATTGAAGGCATTATACGTATTGAAACCTTTGAAAACGTAGCCGAAGACTTTTCAGACTACGACCCCATGCTGTCACAAAAATATCCGCAGTTGGACCAAGCTATTTTCACCATCAATATCGAGCCTGAAGGCATCCTTGAAATTGATGATATAGGCGCTTACAATAACGCCGAGGGATTAGCCCTTAGCGACGAAGAGGTCATCTATCTCGAGAACCTCGCGACTCGTTTGGGCCGAAAGCTGACCGATAGTGAAGTCTTTGGATTCAGTCAGGCCAACAGTGAGCATTGCCGCCACAAGATATTTAACGGGACCTTCGTGATAGATGGAGAGGAAATGCCCTCCTCCCTCTTCAAAATGATAAAGAAAACTTCTGAAGCGCACCCCAACGGGATTGTTTCGGCATACAAAGACAACGTTGCATTCGTAAAGGGCCCTAAAGCCACGCAATTTGCCCCAAAAGCTCCGGATGTTCCTGAATTTTACGAAAGCAAGGATTTTGACAGTGTTATCTCCCTGAAAGCCGAGACCCACAATTTTCCTACTACGGTAGAGCCTTTTAATGGTGCCGCAACAGGTAGCGGTGGGGAAATACGCGACCGCTTGGCAGGTGGAAAAGGATCATTGCCCCTTGCAGGGACCGCTGTGTATATGACATCCTACTCACGATTGGAAGAAAACCGTCCTTGGGAACAAGCCATGGACGAGCGCGACTGGTTGTACCAAACACCTTTGGACATCTTGATAAAGGCCAGTAACGGAGCTTCAGATTTTGGGAACAAATTTGGGCAACCGCTCATAGCAGGTTCTGTATTAACATTTGAGCATGAGGAGCACGCCCGCAAATTGGGTTTCGATAAGGTGATCATGCTTGCAGGGGGAATTGGCTACGGGAAGGCAAACCAAGCCATAAAGGACACACCCAACAAAGGGGATAAAGTTGTTATTCTGGGGGGTGAGAACTACCGTATTGGAATGGGCGGTGCCGCCGTTTCCAGTGCAGATACAGGTGAATTTTCCAGCGGTATCGAACTGAATGCCATACAACGTTCCAACCCAGAAATGCAAAAACGTGCCGCCAACGCTATTCGCGGGATGGTGGAGAGCGACCATAACGAAATTGTCTCTATTCACGACCATGGTGCCGGCGGGCATTTAAATTGTTTGAGCGAACTCGTGGAAGAAACTGGTGGCAAGATAGATCTGGACAAACTACCCGTGGGCGATCCCACGCTTTCGGCCAAAGAGATTATTGGTAACGAGTCCCAAGAACGAATGGGATTGGTTATTTCAGAAAAATATATTGATAAACTACAACGCATCGCCGATCGCGAACGCTCGCCAATGTACCAGGTAGGAGATGTTACGGGCGATTATAAATTTGTTTTTGAAAGTGAGACCACGGGTGCAAAACCCATGGATTTTGAGCTGGCAGATATGTTTGGGAGCTCCCCTAAAACCATCATGAAAGATATTTCAGTAGCAAGAAACTATGAAAATCCCCAATACGATGTCGCTAACATAAAAACATACATTTCACAAGTATTACAGTTAGAAGCCGTTGCCTGTAAGGATTGGCTCACCAACAAGGCGGACCGCTGCGTAGGGGGCCGTGTGGCCAAACAACAATGTGCAGGACCATTGCAGTTACCCTTGAACAATTGCGGAGTAATGGCGTTGGATTATAATGGTACAAATGGTGTCGCAACAAGCATAGGACACTCCCCTATTTCAGGGCTTATAGACCCCGTGGCAGGTGCAAGAAACTCTATCACCGAAGCCTTGACGAACATAGTTTGGGCACCGTTGGAAGAACAACTTACAAGCGTTTCACTATCTGCCAACTGGATGTGGCCGTGCAATAATAAGGGTGAGGATGCAAGACTCTACAAAGCCGTAGAGGCCGTGAGCGAATTTGCCATAGACCTGGGCATAAATGTCCCCACTGGGAAGGATTCCCTTTCCATGAAACAGAAATATAAAAACGAGGAAGTGATCTCACCGGGCACCGTTATCATTTCGGCAGCTGGGCATTGTAATGCTATCTCGAAAGTAGTAGGACCTGTATTGCAAAAAGATGCGGGCAGTCTCTACTATATTTCGTTTTCACAAGACGATTTTAAATTGGGTGGCTCCTCCTTTGCACAAATATTAAATGCCGTGGGTGAGGAAGCTCCAACGGTGAAAGACGCAGGTTACGTAAAAACTGTTTTCAACACGCTACAAACCTTGATTGCTGAAGAAAATATCACCGCAGGACACGATATCGCTTCTGGTGGGTTGATCACCACGCTGCTGGAAATGTGCTTTGCAGACACCAACCTTGGAGCTACTGTTGATCTTTCCGCTTTAGGCGAAAAAGATATTGCAAAGACGCTGTTTGCTGAAAATTGTGCCGTGGTGATTCAAGCGAAAAACGATGCTTCCGTTGAAACCGTTTTTGCTGAAAAGAATATCAAAGCCGTAAAAATTGGTTCGGTTACTGAAAGTGATGTGCTCGAGATTACCAACCATTCCGAAAACTTGAAACTTTCAATTGCTGAAATGCGGGATACGTGGTACCGAACCTCGTATTTATTGGACAGAAAACAAAGTGGTGAAGAGAAGGCTGCTGAACGTTTCAACAATTATAAGGAGCAACCGCTCCAGTTTACATTTCCGAAGCAATACATAAATACTCTTGAAGATTGCCATACGGAGCGTAGCAAAAACGACACAAAAATTAAGGCCGCCATTATCCGCGAAAAAGGAAGCAATAGTGAGCGCGAGATGGCAAACGCGATGTACCTCGCTGGATTTGATGTGAAGGACGTACACATGACCGATTTGATAAGCGGTCGTGAAACCTTAGAGGACATCCAATTCATAGCCGCCGTGGGTGGTTTTTCCAACAGTGATGTGCTGGGAAGTGCAAAAGGCTGGGCAGGAGCGTTCCTCTACAACGAGAAGGCCAATAAAGCACTAAAAGATTTCTTTAACCGAGAGGACACCCTTTCACTGGGCGTTTGCAACGGTTGCCAATTGTTCATTGAACTGGGCTTATTGACCCCAGAAGACGATGAGAAGCCAAAAATGCTCCATAACAGTACGGGGAAATTTGAATGTAATTTTACTTCAGTGGCCATACAGGAGAATAACTCTGTGATGCTGTCCAGTTTTGCGGGTACTACCTTGGGAATTTGGGCCGCGCACGGGGAAGGGAAATTCAGTTTTCCGAAACCTGAAAGCCATTACAATATCGTAGGAAAATATGGATATGATGCGTTCCCCAGCAATCCCAACGGAAGCGACTACAACACAGCCATCATGACCGATGCCACAGGAAGGCACTTGGTAATGATGCCGCATCTGGAGCGCTCTACCTTTTCGTGGAATTGGGCACACTACCCCAACGGCAAAAACGACGAGATTACCCCGTGGCTGGAAGGTTTTGTGAACGCTAGGAAGTGGTTGGAGAAAAAAGCGTAGATACTATGTAAATTTCCAAGCCGTTATAGAAAAACACACTTCGTATAAACTTTGACTATGAAACACACACTACTCCTTTTCAGTTTTTTTCTCACCACTGCAGTATTCGCACAGGAAATATATCAAAAAGCTAAAATTTCCTATACCAATCCTGGGGCATTGGAGATTATGGAATCACTTGGTTTGGCCGTAGACCACGGCATCCACAAAAAGGGACATTTTGTGATCTCAGAATTTTCAGTTTCAGAATTGGAAAGGGTTCGTGCGGCAGGTTTTCAAGTAGAGGTTTTGGTGGAAGATGCCAAAGAGCATTTTTTGCAGCAAAACAGAAATCTAACCCCAACACGAAATCCCGGTTGTGCCGAAAGTGGAAACGATCATGAGACCCCAGCCAATTTTAACTTGGGGAGTATGGGCGGTTACCTAACCTACCAAGAACTCCTGGACGAACTGGACGAAATGCAGTCCCTCTACCCTAACCTCATCACGGCAAAGGAAAACATAAGCAATTTTGTAACCGAAGGCCAGCCGGACAACTCGGTAACCCCTTCTATTGGTGGCAACGGCATTAAGTGGGTAAAGATTAGCGACAACCCCAATGTTGCCGAGGGCGAACCACAAATATTATATTCGGCCATCCATCACGCACGCGAACCTGCATCGTTGTCGCAATTGGTTTTTTATATGTGGTATCTGTTGGAAAACTACGATACCGACCCCGAGGTACAGAATATCGTAAACAACACCGAACTCTATTTTGTACCTGTATTAAACCCGGACGGCTATCTTTACAATCAAAAGACCGATCCCAACGGAGGAGGGTTTTGGCGAAAGAACCGAAAAAACGGCCATGGGGTGGACAACAACCGTAACTACGATTATTATATAAACGGAAATCCAGCCAATGGTGCTTGGGGAGGACAAGGAACCTCTGGAAATACCGGTAGCGAAGTGTACAGAGGTACAGCACCTTTCTCTGAAGTAGAGAACCAGGCAATGAAATGGTTTGTAGAGAACCATAATTTCGTGATCGCACTCAACAACCATACCCACGGAAATTTACTGTTGTACCCTTTTGGCTATGAAGACAACACCCCTACCCCAGAAAACGATTTGTTCGAGGCAGTAGGCGACGAGCTGGTTTCAAGGAATGGGTTTACCAACCAGATATCATCAGATTTATATCCTGCTGCTGGCACAAGCGACGACTTTATGTACGGCACGGTGGGCACCCACGACAAAATATATGCTTTCACCCCCGAAATTGGTCCTGCATTCTGGCCACCCTCCAGCGAAATTGAACCTATTTGCAAGGGAATGATGTATTTGAACCTTACGTCTGCTAAAATGGTAAATAATTTTGCCGCCGTTACCCCAACCGGTCCATTGTATGTGGGTAACGAAGGAACTATCTCAGCAGACTATACCTTAAAAAGATTGGGCGTTGCCGGGAGTGGAAACTTTTCGGTAACCTTAAACCCTATTTCTGCAAATATTGCTTTTGTGGGTAATGGCAACACCTTCTCCGGGATGGATTTGCTGGAAGAACAAACTGGAAGTATAGACCTTACCATTGCCGCAGGCACTCAAGCTGGAGACGATATTGTGTACGAGTTGGTAGTGAACAACGGCAGTTACAACACCGCTACGCTGGTAACAAAAAAGTTCGGGAGCCTAACCCCTGTCTTTGAGGATAACGGAGATAGTACCACGGCAAATTACAACAACAACGGCTGGGCTACAACAACAGACACTTTTGTTTCACCTTCAAGCTCTATAACCGATTCCCCTAACGGTAACTATCAAAACAACCAGAACAAAACCATTACCCTCTCTAGTCCTGTGGATCTGACCTCGGCAATTGGGGCAAGTCTTTCGTTCTACGCCAAGTGGGAGATCGAGGACAATTGGGATTATGTTCAGGTAGAAGTAAGCACCAACAACGGTGGTTCTTGGGAGCCACAATGTGGTAATTTCACCAATGCAGGTAGCAACAACGGTTTTCAGCCTGAAGGAGAACCCCTTTACGATGGCACACAAAACGATTGGGTACTGGAAGAGATAGACTTGGGCGATTACCTGGGCGAAACTATTTTGGTGCGTTTCCAGTTTGCTTCGGACGGGGCTGAGCGACGTGATGGTTTCTATTTTGATGAT
The DNA here is from genome assembly GCF_003353425.1 of Marinirhabdus gelatinilytica. Taxonomy (GTDB): domain Bacteria; phylum Bacteroidota; class Bacteroidia; order Flavobacteriales; family Flavobacteriaceae; genus Marinirhabdus; species Marinirhabdus gelatinilytica. The sequence goes on along the minus strand of NZ_QRAO01000002.1, from coordinate 81,505 downwards.
CTCACCATTAGTGTTGTGGAGGAAAGCACATTAAATGCCGAAGAAGCTTCCATAAACGTATTCACACTCTACCCTAACCCTGTAGAAGATATCTTGAACATCAAGACCGAGATTGCTAGCTATTCGATTGAAGTTTTCAACATTCAAGGGCAATTGGTGTTTTCTTCTTCAGAAAACTCGAATAACACTACAGTAGACTACAGCAATTTTGCCAACGGGGTATATTTGATGCGATTAACTTCAGAAAACACCGTGCAAACTGTTAAGATCGTGAAACAGTAGTTTTCAACCACATAGATCAAAAAAGGAGTTCATAATGGGCTCCTTTTTTTTATGGTAAAAAACTAAATATTTTTCCCTATTTTGCATAACTACAATATTTAGCACTTATGACCGATCCAAAAAGACTTTTCGATTTTCCGTATTATCAATTAGCTACCTATCCCCAAGACGGCGCCCTAGTGAGCAAGGTAAACGGAGAATGGGTAAAAACCTCAACCCAAGAATATATAGACAAGGCCAACGCAATAAGTCGTGGGCTTATAAAATTAGGTGTACAACCTAACGATAAGGTTGCCATTATTTCTATGACCAACCGTACCGAATGGAATATTTGTGACATTGGTATCCTTCAAACCGGAGCGCAGGACGTACCCATCTATCCCACCATTTCTGAAGAAGAATACGAATACGTGTTGAACCACTCCGAATCGAAATACGTGTTTGTGTCGTGTAACGAGGTTTTGGAAAAAATCAATAAAATTAAACAGAACGTCCCTAGCCTTAAAGGCGTATATTGTTTTGATGCCATAGACGGATGCCCCAACTGGATGGAGGTAATTGCTTTGGGCGATGACAACAAGGACCTCCAGGATGAAGTTGAGAAACGAAAAGATGCCATAAACGAAGACGATCTGGCCACCCTTATATACACTTCGGGAACTACCGGAAAACCCAAGGGTGTCATGTTGAGCCATAAAAACATTGCAAGCAATGCCAAGCACAGTAAAGGGCGCCTCCCCATTGAAATGGGGAAGAGTAAAGCCTTGAGCTTTCTTCCTGTGTGCCATATTTATGAGCGCATGTTATTGTATATGTACCAGTATTGCGGCGTGAGCATCCATTTTGCTGAAAATCTGGAAACCATAAGCGATAACCTAAAAGAAGTGCACCCCGAAGTGATGACCGCTGTACCGCGATTACTTGAAAAGGTATACGATAAAATTATTGCCAAAGGGAACGACTTAACCGGCGTAAAAAAGAACTTATTCTTTTGGGCTGTTGACTTAGGCCTGAAATGGGAACCTTACGGCCAGAACGGCTGGTGGTATGAGACTAAATTGGGTGTTGCTAGAAAGCTCATTTTCAGCAAATGGCAAGAAGCTCTGGGCGGGAATTTAAAAGCGATTGCCTCTGGTAGTGCAGCGTTGCAACCACGTCTCGCACGAGTATTCAATGCCGCGGGATGCCCTGTGATGGAAGGCTACGGATTAACAGAAACATCTCCAGTAGTGTCCGTAAACGATATGCGCAACAATGGTTTTAAAATTGGCACCGTAGGGAAACCGCTTCCAGACACCGAGGTGAAAATAGCGGAAGATGGCGAAATCCTTATCAAAGGCCCACAAGTAATGCAAGGCTATTACAAAGACCCGGACCAAACCGAAGAGGTGTTAAAGAACGGCTATTTTCACACAGGTGATATTGGTGAGATAGACAGCGAGGGATTCCTAAAGATAACCGACCGTAAAAAATCCATGTTCAAGACCAGTGGTGGTAAATACGTGGCACCGCAGCTTATTGAGAACGCCATGAAACAATCCAATTTCATAGAGCAGATTTTAGTCGTGGGTGAAGGTGAAAAAATGCCAGCAGCACTCATACAGCCCAACTGGGAATGGATTGCAGATTGGAGCAAGAAGAAGGGTCATAACATTTCAGAAGATCCTGCCGAAGCATGTAAAAACGAAAAGTTGATTGCACGTATCCAAAAAGAAGTAGACAAGTACAACGAGCGTTTTGGAAAATGGGAGAAAGTAAAAACCTTCGCCCTAACACCAGATACTTGGAGTATTGAAGGTGGTCAACTTACTCCAACAATGAAGGCCAAGCGTAAAGTTATTAAAGAAATGTACAAAGACCTCTACGAAGGACTGTACGGAAGGTAGAAACAATATATTCCTTAAACATTAGAAAAAGGCTGTATAAAAAGATGCATTATTTGCCAATCTTTTTATACAGCTTTTTTACCTCATAACTGTAAGTGTTTTTTAATTGTACGACCTATTAAAAAAATTGTTATGAAGAATATTTTAATAATTGCTGTATGTTCTATTCTATATATTTCAGCAACTGCCCAACAACGTACCAACCCAAACAACCAAGATGAAGAATTGGGAAAGGTGGCTTGGCTTCGAGATTACGATACTGCTATATCCCTTTCAGCAAAAGAAAACAAACCTGTATTGATACTTTTCCAGGAGGTTCCCGGCTGTGCTACCTGCCGAAACTATGGTCACAATGTATTGAGCAATCCCTTAATGACCGAAGCTATTGAGAACGAATTTATCCCTCTTGCCATTTTTAACAACAAAGGTGGCAACGACGCCAAGATCCTGAAAAAATATGGTGAACCCAGCTGGAACAATCCCGTGGTGCGTATTGTAGACCGTAATGGTGACAATTTGGTAAAACGGGTTGCGAGTGATTATTCGGCGAAAGGGTTGTACAACGCCATGGTTTCAGCGCTACAGAAAGAAGGGAAGGAAATTCCCGAATATGTAAAAATTCTGGGCAAGGAACTGAGCTTCACCCCTTCCCAACTCCAAGAACGCACCTACAAGATGTATTGCTTTTGGACCGGCGAAAAACAATTGGGCAGCCAAGAAGGTGTGGTAGAGACCAATGCCGGATTCCAACATGGTGAAGTGGTAAAAGTAAAATTTGATCCTTCCGAAATTTCAGCAGAGAAACTGGATGCCTATGCGGTACAACACAAGATGAAACCCATTAAATCTGGAAATTTCCGTTGGAGCGAAAAGGACGAAGATTATTACCTACAACATTCCAGCTATAAATACCTCCCACTATCACCCTTACAGCGCACCAAAATCAACAGTGCCTTGGGCAGCCGAAAAAGAGCCGAAGTATATTTAAGCCCTACACAAAAAAAGTGGCTAAAAGATATTAATGCCATTGGTAAAACGGTTCGGTTCAATAAAGATTTTGAAGCGAATTGGAATACATTAATTTCGGTGCAATAGTGTTTTTGCTGAAATATAAAAGTTGCTAGATACTTTTCAGGAACTCCCTAAACACCTCTTTGTGCCGCTCCAGATCCATATTTGCTGAAAGCGAAACTCTCGCGATATAATCCTTATCCCCTTCCTTAGTGGTTCCCTGGGTAGAAGTCGCGGGGATGGTCCAGTAGCACCCTTTCAGTTGTCCGTAACTCACGCAATATTTACTCTCGGTTGGGATTTCAGTAATCATTAAATGAATGAGTTTGTGGTTTAAGGCACGTTTGTAAAGTTCTCTTTCTTCGAGTGTAGTACCTTTGGTAGGCAGGTCCAACGAAAATACCGAAGGTGTAAAACCTTGCTCCGCCAATGCTTCAGAAACAAAATTTATTTTTGCTTCCGGCAGTTCTTCTTCTATAAAATTTACAAACTCACGGGTATTGTTATATGCCCTGGCAATACGCTCGTTCATAGAAGGTAATTGCTCCGCCAAAATTTCCAATTGTAAACCTGTAGCTTCATTATCGCATAATTTCAAGTGTGTGTTTATATTCGGAACTAATGCTGAGGCTTTTTTATTGGCTACGCAATATCCAGCAGTACATCGCCCACCACTGGGAAATTTTGAGCCACTTACGTAAGAGATGGTCTGGACATTTGCCAAGATACTGCCTTCACCCAGAAAATTAACATTAGGGCAAAAAGTCTGGTCAAGAATGAAAACGGGAGGAATTGCGGTATTGCCCTCGCTGGTTTTTCGGGAAGTGCTCAATGCCTTTTTTAAGGCTTCAAGGTTTGGAACCTCTACTCTTGGGTTGGTAGGGATTTCGGCAATAATATAGGGTACGGCATCTCGTTGTGCTATGGTATCCAAAACCCTGTCAATACTCTGCACCATATCATTATCGCCATCTACCGGCAAATCTACTACCTCCACATGTTCCAGGCATGCTGCCACTCGCCTTGCCTGGTCGTTGGTTCCACCATAACAGTTAGGTGGTACAATAAATGTAATCGCTTTGCCAGGGTGTTGTTGCTGGGCGTTGTGCACCAGCCCCATCATAATAGCATATTGCATAGAAAGACCACTACTCGCTACCAATGCTTCTGTATGTCCCTGCGTTATCTTTTTAATAGCTGAAAGCACGCTCTTTTTGTCCTGCTGAATATTTCCTTCTGAAATTTTAAGAACCGACCGGTCTATAAAAGATTGCAACGCAGTTAATGAGTTAGCAGGCGTCATCGCAATAGTCTCACGCCTTCTCACATGTTGTATGGCCGAAACATAGCCCTGTGCATCTTTACTGCGCATTGTCAAGATGCTTCCCAGTACGCCCAACAAGGAAATATGAAAATCTACCGAAGTGGGCACATCAACTTTTTTAACGCTTTTTTCTTCTGAAATGAAAATCGTACTCCCCACATAATCAGCAGCAGCGGCACTTATTCCTGAAACTGAAGCTATCTTTTTCAACTCGAAAGTATAGCCATAAACTTCTTTAATGATCTCAGCATTAAAACAATCCGGAAGTTCTTGGGTATATAAAATCTGTGTTTGCTTACCATCCAGCAAATTTTTACGCAACACAGCTAACACAGGAACCGTTTGCGATTGAAAGCTAATCACGTGGGCAGCGTCCAGATTGAGTTCCTTTGCCATCCCCCACTCCAAGACACAGGATAACGGATGCCCCAACCTAATATAATCGTAGGCCGTTGGCAAAGTTTCCAAAGCAGTTGTAGATGCCACCCCTTCTTTGTACAATGCCTCAAATTGTTCGAGAAATTGAGTTTTGGCCAGTGACTCGTCGTAAATATCCAATCTGTGCGTAGTGGTGCGCAGCCAGCCCGACGGCATATTGTTGAGGATTTGCTCTATAAATTCTTGAGGGGTTTGTTGTTGCATCTTCAGTAGGTTTTATGAAGGTGCAAAGATACGGAAATTAGGGGGCAGTGGATAGTTGGTAGTTGGCAGACTTTAGAACGTAGCCAAAGTTGCTGGTAGCATACGGGCTGCTATCGCTCGCTATTGTTTGTGGTAAAGCTGTTTTGGGCTATCTAATGAATAGTTAGCGGATTTGGCGAGCTTGAAAAATGTCCGAACCCTTGCTTTACAAATACTCGTGATTTTTATAGGATGCGTTGTTGTGTGTAATTTATTTTTTCTTTTTTCCTTGTGATTCTATAAATGTGTCCAAGATTTCTGTCAAAATATCATCATCTCCTAAATATATAGAATCTTTTAGATGGAGAAAACCCAAACGACCCATAGTAGTCTATCTCGTAAATATCTTCCTCAAATAAATTTATTTCTATAAAACTGATAAATCCATGGTTCTCAAGTGGAATAGTTTTTAAACTAGGTTCTTGATATTTTTTTCAGATAAACCTTTCTTGTAAAATTTGAAAAATTGCTGACAGTATGCTGTATAAATCATCCCCATCCCCACAAGCCCGTATTTCTCAACAACAACTAACTTCCTTATACCCTACCCAACAAAAAATTGATAAACAATTCTTTATTTACTATGCACGCATAGTATTTTTTTCTTATCTTTGGTTTTCCAAAAAAATAAAACAACCCCTTGAAAGAAAAAACAATAGATTATATATTAAGGAGTACGTGGATGGCCGTACAAAAACTGTACAACGAAGAGGCCGGAAAAAAGGGCAGCACTATGGCTACGGGCTTCGCGCTCATTAGCATAGACCCAGAGGAGGGTACACCCAGTACAATGTTGGGCCCCAAGATGGGAATGGAAGCCACTTCCCTTTCCCGCACCCTTAAAAAAATGGAACAGCAAGGCCTTATAGAACGCCGTCCCAATCCCAGTGATGGCCGCGGGGTCCTCATCCACCTTACCGAATTTGGAAGGGAGATGCGCGAGTTTTCAAAAAGTGTGGTGTTCGGGTTCGACGAGGCAGTTAAAGAAACTGTTTCCGAAGAAGAACTACATACATTCAAAAAAGTTGCCTCCACTATTATGGAGCTCATAAACAGTAAGAAAATTTATCCTACAAAAAAACATTCAGCATAATGTCAAAAAGAAGAATAAACAACGTAGCCGTTATTGGTTCAGGAATTATGGGAAGCGGTATCGCTTGCCATTTTGCCAATATTGGCGTGGAAGTTCTGTTGTTGGACATTGTCCCACGTGAACTTACCGACAAAGAAAAAGCAAAAGGATTAACCCTTGAGGACAAACAGGTACGTAACCGCTTGGTGAACGAAGCCTTGCAGAGTGCCATAAAAAGCAAACCTGCACCGCTGTACCACGAGGATTTTGCCAACAGGATCACTACCGGAAATCTGGAAGATGATATCTCCAAAGTTTCAAAAGCCGACTGGATTATTGAAGTAGTGGTGGAACGTTTGGACATCAAGAAACAAGTGTTCGAGAATTTAGAGAAACACCGCACCCCAGGAACCCTCATTACCTCAAACACTTCGGGGATTCCCATTCAATTTATGAGCGAGGGCCGAAGCGAGGATTTCCAGAAGCATTTCTGCGGAACACACTTTTTTAATCCACCGCGATACTTAAAATTATTCGAAATTATCCCTGGCCCAAAAACCGATGCTGAGATTTTAGATTTCTTGGACAATTACGGCGAGAAGTTCCTTGGGAAAACCACTGTGGTCGCCAAGGACACCCCAGCTTTTATTGGAAACCGAATTGGGATCTACGGCATACAAGCGATGTTCCATTTGGTAAAGGACATGGGCCTTACGGTGGAAGAGGTAGATAAATTAACGGGGCCTGTTATTGGTCGCCCTAAATCTGCCACCTTCCGAACTGTGGATGTAGTAGGATTGGACACCTTGGTACACGTTGCCAACGGGATTTACGAAAATGTTCCCGAAGACGAGGAACACGATATGTTTAAGCTGCCCGGTTTTATCCAAACCATGATGGACAACAAATGGTTGGGAAGCAAGAGCGGACAAGGATTCTATAAAAAAACAAAAGATAAGGACGGTAAAACTGAAATTTTAGGCTTGGACTTAGATACGTTGGAATACCGCCCAGGCAAAAAAGCGAAATTCGCAACGCTGGAGAAAACCAAGTCGGTTGAAAATGTAGCAGACCGTTTCCCTATCTTAATAAAAGGAGACGACAAAGCAGGCGAATTTTACCGAAGAAACTTTGGTGCTATGTTCGCGTACGTATCCCACCGAATTCCTGAAATAACCGACGAGCTTTACAAAATTGATGACGCGATGAAAGCCGGTTTTGGCTGGCAGCACGGTCCGTTTGAGATTTGGGATGCCGTGGGTGTAAAAAAAGGACTCGAACTTATTGAAGAAACGGGGAAAAAGCCAGCCGACTGGGTACAGGAAATGCTGGACGCCAATGTAGAATCCTTCTACAGTGTGGTGAACGGGCAGACGTATTTTTACGACATTCCTTCCAAGAGCCACAAGAAAGTACCCGGACAGGATGCCTTTATTATTTTGGACAATATTCGCGAAACCTCGGAAGTGTTCAGTAACAGCGGTGTATCCGTTCAGGATTTGGGCGATGGTATCTTAAATGTGGAATTCCGTAGTAAGATGAACAGCATTGGCGGCGATGTACTGGCAGGTATCAACAAAGCCATAGACATTGCCGAAGATAGATTCGACGGATTGGTCATTGGAAACCAAGGACAGAACTTTTCGGTTGGTGCCAACATTGGAATGATCTTTATGATGGCGGTGGAGCAGGAATATGACGAGCTGAACGCTGCCGTAAAATATTTTCAGGATACGGTAATGCGTTTGCGTTACTCTTCTATCCCAACGGTAATGGCACCCCACGGAATGACCTTGGGCGGTGGTTGCGAGTTAACCTTGCACGCAGACCGTGTAGTGGCCGCAGCCGAGAGTTACATTGGCTTGGTAGAGTTTGGCGTTGGGGTGATTCCCGGCGGTGGAGGATCCAAGGAAATGGCACTTCGAGCGAGTGATTCCTTTAAAAAAGATGATGTAGAACTGAACCGTTTGCGTCAACATTTCTTGACCGTAGCAATGGCAAAAGTATCTACCAGCGCCCACGAGGCATACGATCTGGATATCCTGAAACCAGGAAAAGACATTGTGGTGGTGAACACAGCAAGACAGATAGCGACCGCAAAAGCCGTAGCAAGACAAATGGCCGATATGGGCTACACCCAACCTCCTAAGCGAGAAGATGTAAAGGTGTTAGGGAAACAAGCCTTGGGAATGTTCTACGTAGGAACAGACAGTATGGAAGCCAGCAATTATATTAGCGAGCACGATCAAAAGATAGCCGATAAATTGGCCTACGTAATGGCCGGTGGCGACTTGAGCGAGCCCACTGAAGTAAGCGAGCAATATCTGCTGGACCTAGAACGCGAAGCATTCTTGAGCCTAACCGGTGAGAGAAAAACACTGGAGCGTTTGCAGCATATGATACAAAAAGGGAAACCGTTACGTAATTAAATTTAAGCCTAAAGCCTAGTGCAATAAGCCATAGGCAATAAATTTTAACTGCTTAAAGCCTAAAGCAAAAAAAAATGAAAACAGCATATATAGTAAAAGCATATCGAACCGCCGTTGGGAAAGCACCCAGGGGATTATTCAGATTTAAGAGAGCCGACGATCTGGCTGCAGAGACCATCCAGTATATGATGAAGGAACTGCCCAATCTCGACAAAAAACGAATAGATGATGTGATTGTGGGTAATGCCATGCCCGAAGGGTCACAAGGTCTCAATTTTGGAAGATTGATCTCCCTAATGGGGCTCGACATCGTTGACGTTCCCGGAATGACCGTGAATCGTTTTTGCTCCTCAGGGGTAGAGACCATTGCACTGGCCACAGCAAAGATACAGAGCGGAATGGCAGATTGTATCATTGCAGGAGGAGCCGAGAGTATGAGTAGTGTACCTATGTCCGGTTACAAACCAGAACTGAATTACGACATCGTAAAGAACGGTCACGAAGACTACTATTGGGGCATGGGAAATACGGCAGAAGCGGTTGCGAACCAATACCATGTATCTCGGGAAGATCAAGATGAGTTTGCATACAATAGCCATATGAAAGCATTGAAGGCTCAGGCCGAAGATCGCTTTCAGGAACAGATTGTCCCCATCGAAGTGGAGCAAACCTACGTGGACGAAAACGGCAAAAAAGCCACTAAAACCTACACGGTAAACAAAGACGAAGGCCCAAGAAAAGGTACAAGCATAGAGGCATTGGCGAAATTGCGCCCCGTATTCGCACAAGGTGGAAGCGTAACTGCAGGAAATTCCTCACAAATGAGTGATGGTGCAGCCTTCGTAATGGTGATGAGCGAGGATATGGTAAAGGAACTGAACATCGAACCCATTGCCCGTATGGTAAATTATGCCGCTATGGGCGTAGAGCCACGCATTATGGGAATTGGCCCTGTTAAGGCCATACCAAAAGCACTGGAACAAGCAGGTTTAAAACAAGACGAAATCAAACTTATTGAATTGAACGAAGCTTTTGCATCACAGAGTCTCGCCGTAATTCGTGAGTTGGGTTTAAACAAGGACATCGTAAACGTAAACGGTGGCGCCATTGCATTGGGGCACCCATTGGGTTGTACAGGAGCCAAGCTTTCAGTACAGTTGTTCGACGAAATGCGGAAAAGAAATATGCAGGGGCAATACGGGATGGTAACCATGTGTGTGGGGACTGGACAAGGTGCTGCTGGGATTTTTGAATTTTTGAAATAGTTAAAACACTTGTCTGGTCGAGCGCAGTCGAGACCTTAAATTGACCAGACATCATATATATTAGTTCTCGACTGCGCTCTAACGGACATTCTAAAGAAATAAAAAATAATGAGCACAGAAACAATAAACAAAGAAATACTTCGCGGTGGGCAGTTCTTGGTAAAGGAAACACCTTGTGAAGACATTTTTACTCCTGAAGATTTTTCAGAAGAGCAGAAAATGATGAAAGAATCGGTAAAGGAATTTGTAGATCGCGAAATCTGGCCACACAAAGAACGCTTTGAAGCAAAAGATTATAAACTCACCGAAGAAGTAATGCGCAAAGCTGGCGAACTGGGTCTCCTAGGTATCGCAGTACCTGAAAAATACGATGGCTTGGGAATGGGATTTGTTACCACCATGTTGGTGTGCGATTATATTTCGGGAGCTACGGGAAGTATTGCAACCGCATTTGGAGCCCATACTGGCATTGGCACCATGCCCATCACCCTGTATGGTACTGAAGAGCAACGACAAAAATACGTCCCTAAACTTGCTACGGGCGAATGGTTTGGCGCTTACTGCTTGACAGAACCAGGAGCGGGTAGTGATGCCAATAGTGGAAAGACAAAAGCCGTACTGAGCGATGATGGAAAATACTACAGCCTTAGCGGACAGAAAATGTGGATCTCCAATGCAGGCTTCTGCGATGTGATGATTGTCTTTGCACGTATTGAGGACGATAAGAACATCACAGGATTTATCGTGGAGAACGATCCCGAAAATGGAATTTCCATGGGCGAAGAGGAAAAGAAACTAGGTATCCACTCCTCCTCTACCCGTCAGGTATTCTTTAACGAGACCAAGGTACCTGTAGAAAATATGCTGGCAGGTCGTGGCGAAGGTTTCAAGATCGCCATGAATGCCTTGAACGTAGGCCGTATAAAACTAGCAGCCGCCTGTTTGGACGCGCAGCGAAGAGTGATTTGGAAAGCTACCGAGTATGCTAACGACCGTGTTCAATTTAAAACACCTATCGCCAAATTTGGAGCCATAAAGTCGAAATTGGCCGAAATGGCAACAAACGTGTTTGTGGGTGAGTCGGCCTCGTATCGTGCTGCCAAGAATATTGAAGACCGTATCTCCATTCGTGAAAGCCAAGGCAACAGTCACCAAGAAGCCGAACTGAAAGGTGTTGAGGAATATGCCATTGAGTGCTCTATTTTAAAAGTAGCCGTTTCAGAAGACATCCAAAATTGTAGTGACGAAGGTATCCAGATTTTTGGCGGAATGGGCTTTAGTGCCGATACCCCAATGGAAGCCGCATGGCGTGATGCACGTATTTCGCGTATCTATGAAGGGACCAACGAGATAAACCGTATGTTGGCCGTGGGAATGTTGGTAAAGAAAGCGATGAAAGGACACGTAGATCTTTTAAATCCAGCCCAGGAAGTTGCTAAGGAATTAATGGGCATCCCAAGTTTTGATACGCCAGATTTTTCAGAAACGCTCAGTGAAGAAAAAGCGATGGTAGCCAAGCTGAAAAAAGTGTTCTTGATGGTTGCAGGAAGTGCTGTACAAAAATTTGGACCGGACCTAGAACAGCACCAGCAATTATTGTTGGCGAGCGCCGATATCCTGATTGAGATCTATATGGCCGAAAGTGCTATACTGAGAGCTGAAAAGACCTCAAAGAATAATGGTGCCAACGCAGAATATCAAGTGGCAATGGCAAAATTATATTTATACCATGCTGTGGACATTGTAACGCAAAAAGCCAAGGAAGGCATCGTGAGCTTTGCTGAAGGAGACGAACAGAAAATGATGCTTGTGGGACTGAAACGTTTTACCAAATACCAAAACATGCCCAATGTAGTTGCCTTGCGTAACAAGATCGCTGAAAAGGTAACGGCAGAGAATACGTACCCCTTTTAAATTTTTAATATTGGTTAGATCAATTGCAAGCCGTCTTCAGCTTTTGGAGGCGGTTTTTTTATTGTATCACTAGTTTTAGAGTAGCTATCTCATTGGTTCCAGCATACACCTTAGCAAAGTAAAAACCTGAAGCATGGCGCGAACTTTCCCAAACATACTCCCGTGCGCCAGCATCAACACTGGTAGCATGTACCAACTGTCCTTGGGCATTGTATATAGCGATATTGGTTTCTAAAAAACTTTCGGGCAGTTTAAAAATGGTGCGTTCACTGAAAGGATTGGGATATACAAATACGGAATTGGCAATAGCGAACTCATCAGTTTGCAATACAATCTCTTCAATAGGTAACTGTAGGGCAACGGGGCGGTGGTCAGACACATTCTGGTCGTATTCCTGCCAGCCCCCAGTGAGATAATCTTCAATCTTTAGGGTCTCTACATTTCCTTCAGTACTATTAAAGAGATCGAAGAGTTCATCGGTAATCAAAATATGGTCCAAGTGGGAGGGCCAGGAAGGATAGGACCAGTTGGCCTCGGTACCTTGGGCAATGTCAATATCGGTAAAGAAAAAATCATCGGGATCGTTCAAAAAAGCACTGAAAACGTTGTGTTGCATAGGGTCTGTTAAAATATCATTGAGATCGCCCAGGAGTACTACCGGCACATCGTCCAGGTTTTGGTCTATATACGCTTTCAGCAAGGTACTGGCATTGAACCTTCGGGTTTCTTCGTCCCACATATCGTTGGGATCAATCTCACCATCTCCACAACATTTAAAGTGGTTGTTTATAAGCACTACTCTTTCGCCGCCGTAAAAAATATCCAGCACCATGGGGAACCTTGGAAAATTATCGGCCTCAGGCAATTGTGTAAACAGCTCGTACCCATCATTTATCTGTACTACATCTTTTCTGTAAAGGTATGCCAAGCCTCTATTGTTGGTAGAGATACGGTAGGCTCCATAATCGTCCAGATAGGATACGAGCTCGTTAAAGGCAAAGTAGTCGTCCACTTCCTGTATGGCAACAATATCGGCCTCCATTGCTTCCACGATCGCTACTACATACTGTATGGTAGCCTGATTGTTTTTAGGGAAAAACTCGATATTCCAGGTAACGATATCCAGGGTTTCTGGCGTTCCGAAATCTAAGTCTTCAAGCGACTGGGAATACAAAAAACCTGGCAAGAGTAAGCACAATACTAATTTTTTCATAGCCTTGCAAAAATACAACTTAAAAACGAAGTATTTTAGTAGGGTAATAAAATTTCCTTGGTCCACATTGTAGCTATATTTGTACCTTTCAGTCTTAAACAGCTATAATGAAGATCCTTCCAATACTTTTAGTCTTTTTCTCTCTATATGTTTCGGCACAACCCGACACCGATGTCTTTTTAGTTGATATGGAAAGGGGGGACTCATTGTTCCAGGTTTCTAATTTCAGAAACATATCAGAAAACAAGGGGTACGATAACCAACCGTACTTTATGGATGATAATAGATTGCTGTATGCGGGCACCCAGAATGGGCAAACGGAAATTATGCTGTATTACATTTCAGAAAAAACACAACATCGCATAAACGCCCCCACAGCAGGAGGAGAGTATTCCCCAAAGGTGATGCCCGGAGGCGAGTATGTTACCGCTGTACGCTTGGACACCACGGGTTTACAACGGCTCTATAAGTACGACTTTTCACATCCCGACCACGGTGATTACCAAATGCTATTGAGCGAGCTGGAAATTGCCTATTATGCTTTTTACGATAAGGATTGGGTGGTGGCCTCAATACTTGCTGGAAATCAGTTGGATTTGGTCATTGCTAATATACCAAGGGACGAAGCTGGAATATATGTTGAAAATGCCGGACGCTCCATACATAAGGTTCCCGGTTCAAAAAATGTGAGCTACACGGTTATCAATGAAGAAAAAAACCACGATATATACTTGGTTGATGTAGCGGAAGCCGAAGAGACCTACTTTGTTTGCCAACTGCCCATCGGGATACAAGATTACGCGTGGATAGATTCCACAACCCTCATTCTAGGGAGTGGCTCAAAATTATATGTGTACGATATGTTCGGTCCTGGTGAGTGGACCGAAATGGCAGACCTGTCCCAACAAAATATAACAGACATTACCCGCATTGCCGTAAGCCCAAACGGCAAGTATATATCCTTTGCTGCTAAAAGGAAAACGAAAACCCCTTCGCAAATTGTAGACGTCCACATAGCTCCCTTTAACAATGGTGATTTGGAAAATTCTGCAAATGCTTTTTCTGAAGATGTAGTGGTAAGCCGCTTCCCTGCCGATACAATGTATGTAGGGAGGAAAAAACTAAAAGAGAACTATGCTCGCTTTTATAAAAACAATAAAAGTTGGAATGTGGAAGTAAAGGATCGAATAGTGATTGGAAACTATGTTATAGACGAAGAGATCGCAACAGTGAACGGGAAACCAAATAGGCAGATGACCATTTATGAGACCAAAGATGGCCTTATACAGTCCATGGCATTTATATCGAATAAAAAAGCTGAAGATCCACTACCTCCAGTTCTAGCACAAATGAAATCCTATAACGAGCGTGATATCGAAGAATTTTTAAAGGCCTATACCGAAGATGTTAAAACCTACACCTACCCCAACCAACTGAGAAGCAAGGGAAAAACCGAAATGAGAAATGGCTACACCCAGTTTTTCGAGAATACCCCAGATCTTTCCTATACCGTACCAACACGAATGACCATTGGCAACATTGTTATAGATGAAGAAGTTATTACCGCAAATGGCAATGAGTTTCATGCTGTAGCTATATACGAAATAAACAAGGGTAAGATAACGAAGGTGTTTTTCTTACAATAGGGAAGCTCTATTTTTTCTGTATTTGCCCGGTGTAGTGCCCATTTCCTTTACAAAGGCCTTGTTAAAGGTAACATTGTTATTAAATCCGCTCTCAAAGGCAATGGCCAATATTTTTAAGTTATCTTTTTTTGGGTCTCTCAGAAGGCTCGCAGCGTTTTTAACCCTTATTTCGTTTACAAAGTTAGAAAACGAGGTGTTCAGGTTTTCGGAAAACACTTGTGAGACATGGTGCGGTTTTTCTTTAATGAATGCGCTGTATTCCCGTAGTTTTAAGTTGTTTTTCAAGAAAAGGGATATTTCATTTCTGGATGAAGTTATTTTTTTTTCGATACGCTGCTTAGCTTTTTCGTGTAAGGTATTCGAAAAATATTTCTTTTGTATTTCTTCCAAAAATTCTGGGTAACGATACAGCACAAAACCAGCGATCAAGAAAATAGAAGACCCTAAGAAAAAGAAAATAGAGAACTGCCTAAAACTATCTGCAAATAATGTTAGGCACACCTGCAGAACTGCCGTTACAAAATATATTACGGCAATCACCAACATATACAATCCAACCTTATCCTTTTTATAGAAACTATTCTTGGATACACCCAATAGCAAGAAAACCCCGTAGAGCGTAACGTGCCCAGTTCTAATATAATTGAGCGGCATCATTTGGTTCATAAAATTTTCTCTGGTATAAGCTATCCTTTCCTCACCCCCAAGTTGATATAGTGGAAGTAATGCTATAACTATAAAGAGCACAAACGGTATCGCGTGCAACAAATGTTTCCACTTAAATGTTGCTTTGGGATCCTTTATAAATTTAAGGTGAAGCCATAACGAAGGACCGAACAAAAAACAAATAGGATACATATAAAGATAGTAAGAAGGATAGATAAGAACTACGTTACTAGTAGTATACAAAAAGTCCAATTGCTCAAAAGTGAATAGCAATATATACAATGCCAAGGTAATATTTGCCGGCGAACGTTTTCTAAAAAACAATCCACCTGCAATAAAGATTCCCAACAGGCAATAAAAGAATATAAAATATCGGAGGATTTCAACCATACGCTAAAAATATAGGTTTTAACCAAAAACCGATTTAAAAATAATTATTCTTACTCTAAAACCACCTAAATTTTATGAGCCTAGCACTTAAGTACCTTACATTTAACTAAAACTAATCTTATGAAATTTTTTCTTGTAGTATTCCTCCTTATAGGTCTTTCTTTTTGTGGTTCAGAAGATGATAGGCCCGATATTTACAACCCCACGGGAGCAGGTCCAGAAAATGGTAACAATGTGGGCAACAACCCTCCTACGCTGGGAAATTGCAATGTTACGTATCCAGAATGGACTACATCTCCCTATGTATTACCCTATCCAGTAGGAGAATCGTATGTTATTGGACTGAGCCATTGTGGAGGTTCTTTTCACAGTGCTGGGGGGCCAGACCAATTTGCCATCGATTTTAATATGAGTATCGGCACTATAATAACGGCCTCCCGTGACGGTAAGGTTGTACACGTAACCGAAAGTGGTTTTGACGGGGAGTTTCCCAACAATTTAGTTGTGGTAAGACATTTTGACAACACCTATGCGCAATATATGCACCTCACCAAAGATGGCGCTATTGTAACAGTAGGGGAAACGGTTAAACAGGGTGACACCCTTGGCTACAGTGGTGCGACAGGATTAGCGGGGTATCCGCATCTACATTTTGTGGTTACCCAGGATAGCTGGCCCTATCCGTATATATCTGTACCCAACACATTCAAAAATACAGATCCCAACCCTAAAAGTTTGCTCTCTGGTAGGGCGTATGAAGCATTGCCCTATTAAAAAATACATAGTCATAGCTACAATAATTTTGTACTTTTAAAAAAACTTTAGCTATGAAATACCTTGTTTTAATTTGCTCAGTCCTTATAACGGTTAGTGTAAGCTCGCAAACCAACCCAAAAATATATGACATCATCAACGCTGTTTCTGCTGAAAGAATTGAGGCAGACATCACGACCCTAGCAGGTTTTGGTACACGAAACACCTTTAGCGATACCGTGAGTGATACCCGTGGTATTGGTGCTGCCAGACGATGGATAAAGACCGAATTTGAAACGATATCAAAAGATTGCAACAACTGTCTGGATGTATTTTACCAAAAGGACTTTGTGAAGGCCGAAGGTAACCGGCGTGTCCCCAAGGATACTTGGATCGTAAACGTAGCCGCAGTACAAAAAGGCGCAAAATATCCCAACCGCTACATCATAATGAGTGGCGATATAGATTCCCGAAACAGCGATGGTAGCGATTTTACCAAAGATGCCCCTGGTGCCAACGACAATGCCAGTGGTATGGCAGGTGCCATAGAAGCTGCCAGGGTACTCTCCAAGTATACTTTTGATGCTAGTATTGTGTATTTAGGATTAAGTGGTGAAGAGCAAGGACTCTTTGGCGGTGCAGGTTTTGCAGCTTGGGCAAAAGAAGAGGGCTGGGACATCATAGGCGTACTTAACAACGATATGATAGGCAATATAAAAGGTGTGGACGGCGTGATAAGCAATAGAGATTTTAGGATTTTCTCTGAACCAACTCCCCCCACCGAAACCGAGCAAGAACGCAGAAGGAGACGCTTTTACGGTGGTGAGGTAGATGGCATCTCTCGCCAACTTGCGCGCTATGTCCACAAAACCACTGAAACCTATATGCCAGAGATGAACCCCATGATGATCTATCGATTGGATCGTTTTGGGCGTGGTGGGCACCATCGACCCTTCAACGATCTAGGATTTGCAGGGGTGCGTATTATGGAAGCCCATGAAAATTATACCCAACAGCACCAGGATATCCGTACCGAGAACGGTATTGAATACGGTGACAGACTGAAATTTGTTAATTTCGAATATGCAAAAAAACTCACCGCTGTAAATGCGATTACCATGGCGAGCTTGGCTTGGGCTCCCCCTGCCCCCAAAAATGTCGCCATAGGCGGTATAGTGGAACCTTCAGCAAAATTTAAGTGGGATAGGGTTGAAGGTGCCGTAGGGTATAAAATTTATTGGCGCGATACCACTTCGCCAACTTGGGATTACAGCCGTTACGTAGGTGATGTTTCAGAATTTACCCTTAAGGGTATCGTGATAGACAATTACTTCTTTGGCATTTCAGCTGTGGGAGCCAATGGTCATGAGAGTGTAGTAGTGTTTCCAAATGCAGTTTTCCGTTGAAAGACGAGTTTCGAGATACAAATACCAAAACCCAAAAATTGTTGATATTAGTTCCAAACCATCCCAATACGATTTCCTTTCAAAACCCGTATCTTTGCTAAAAATATTCGCACATGCTAAACGCTGGAGTCTTAGGTGCTGGGCATCTTGGAAAAATTCACCTAAAATTACTGAACGAATCTACAAAATATAATCTTGTGGGTTTTTATGATGCCGATTCCAAAGCATCCCGAAAAATCGAAGAAGAACTTGGCTACAAGAGCTTTCACACCATGGAAACATTGATAGACGCTTGCGATGTTGTGGACGTTGTAACCCCTACCATCCACCATTTTTATTGTGCCGAAAAAGTAGTGAAAGCAGGCAAACATCTCTTCATTGAAAAACCTATTACCCACACAGTAGAAGAAGCCCAAAAATTGCTGGAGCTTGCCAAAGAACAGGGCGTAAAAGGGCAAGTGGGACACGTAGAACGTTTTAACCCAGCGTTTATGGGCGTAAAAGACATGATGGACAATCCCATGTTCATTGAGGCACACCGCTTGGCAGAGTTCAATCCGCGCGGGACCGATGTTTCGGTAGTGCTGGATTTGATGATCCACGATATAGATGCCATCTTGAGTGTGGTACAATCGCCAGTTAAAAATGTATACGCCAGCGGAGTTTCGGTTATTTCAGAAACACCAGATATAGCCAATGCACGCATCGAGTTCGAAAATGGTTGTGTAGCCAATCTTACAGCAAGCCGCATTTCTATGAAGAAAATGCGTAAGGCCCGTTTCTTTCAGCGGGACGCCTATATCTCCGTAGATTTTCTGGAGAAAAAAGTAGAAGTGGTAAAAATGAAGGATGCACCCAAAAATCCAGACGATTTTGCGATGATCCTCACCAATGCTGAAGGCGTGAAAAAACAGATTTATTTCGACAATCCGGACATACACCCCAACAACGCCATTTTGGACGAGCTTGAAACCTTTGCCGATGCCATTAACAATAATACAGAACCTGTAGTAAGCTTAGCCCAAGGCGCACAAGCCTTGACCGTAGCGATGCAGGTGATTGAGAATTTTAAGACGCTGTAACAAAAGTTTTCAAAATAAATAATTTACCAAGTTTAACTAAAATTAGATACACCCTTTACGGACCATTACTATGAAAAACGTAGCAGTTATAGGCGCAGGAACCATGGGCAACGGGATTGCCCATACCTTTGCGCAAAAAGATTATAAAGTACAATTAATAGATATCTCGCAAGCCTCTTTAGATAAGGGTGTTGCCACCATTACCAAGAATCTGGACAGAATGGTTGCCAAGGAGCGTATTACCGAAGAGGACAAACAACGTACCCTCAACAACATTACCACCTATACCAATATGGAAGAAGGGGTAGAATATGCTGGGCTCGTCGTGGAAGCTGCTACCGAGAATGTAGATCTCAAACTGAAGATTTTCCAGGATCTGGATAGATTTTGTCCGGACGACACGATCTTGGCAAGCAACACCTCCTCAATTTCTATAACCAAGATCGCAGCAGCGACCTCCCGTCCCGAGATGGTGATTGGGATGCATTTTATGAATCCCGTGCCTATCATGAAACTGGTAGAGATTATTAAAGGATACAGTACCAGCCAAGAAACGTACAATATGGTGGAGGAAATCTCCAAAAAACTAGGCAAGGTACCCGTAGAGGTAAACGACTATCCGGGATTTGTGGCCAACCGAATCTTGATGCCCATGATTAACGAAGCCATTGAAACCCTATACAATGGTGTAGCAGGCGTCCAAGAAATCGATACCGTGATGAAACTGGGAATGGCACACCCCATGGGCCCATTGCAATTGGCAGATTTTATTGGCCTGGACGTATGTCTTTCTATCCTGAACGTGATGTACGACGGTTTCAAAAACCCAAAATATGCTCCTTGCCCACTACTGGTAAATATGGTGATGGCAGGTAAATTGGGAGTTAAAAGTGGCGAAGGCTTTTACGATTATTCCGAGAGTAGAAAAGCAGAGACCGTAGCGAAAATGTTTGCTTAAAAATTATTGAGACGTGTAGCGTTTAAATGCTGGATACCATCCGGATTTAAACGCTAAACCCATAAAAACCAAAACCCAAGATATGCCAACGATCCTACCATTTAAAGCTGTCCGTCCCACAAGGGACAAGGTAAGCTTGTTGGCGTCACGCTCTTACGAAAGCTATACGCCAGAGGAGCGAGAGTCGCGATTGCGGGACAATCCATTTTCTTTTTTACAAATCCTGAATCCCGGGTTCAAGTATCAAAAGGAAATTTCAGGGAAACAGCGCTATCAATTGGTACGTAACAGGTATCAGGAATTCAAGGAGGATGAAATTTTTATGCAGGATAGAGAGCCTTGCTATTATTTCTATAAAATCGTAAATAGGGATGGGCTGGAATTCAATGGAATTGTAGCTGCTGCAAGTGCAGAGGACTACGAGAACAACCTCATCAAAAAACACGAGTCTACCATTGAGTACAGGGAGAATACCTTTAAGGAATATTTGAAAACAGTGGGCTTTAATGCCGAAGCCGTACTCCTAACCTATCCGGACCATCCAGAAATTGATGAGATGATCGCTGAAGTCATGGCAACCCGCGCCGAGTATGAATTTACCACTACCTACCGGGATACCCACTATGTCTGGAATATTGATGACAAGACCATTGTAGAAAAACTCCAGGGACACTTCGCCGAGATGGACGCTGTTTATATTGCAGACGGGCACCACCGTTCGTCGTCTTCGGCATTGCTGGCAGCAAACTTAAAAGCTGAAAACAAAAACCATAAAGGGGACGAACCATACAATTACTTTATGAGCTTCCTGATTCCCGAAAGCGATTTGAAGATTTACGAATTCAACCGTTTGGTAAAGGACCTCAACGGGCTTAGCAAAGAGGAATTCCTGATACAGTTGGACGCTATGTACCGCATTGAAAACCGTGGCGTTGCGTATTACAAACCTTCAAAGAAACATCATTTCAGTATGTACTTGGACGGGGAATTTTATTCGCTCTATCTACGAAAAAACAATTATACCATCAACAATGCCTTGGAAGGTTTGGACACCCACATACTTTATACAACCATTCTCCAACCCATTTTAGGTATTGACGATGTACGCAACGATACCCGCCTGGCCTATGCCGATGGAAAGAAAGATATGGTGTATGTAAAAGGAGAGGTGGATAAAGAAAATTACAAAGTTGGCTTCGGTCTCTTGCCCGTAAGCGTAGAGGAAATGAAACAAATAGCAGACGAAGGGCTCACCATGCCCCCAAAAAGCACCTATATTGAACCAAAATTACGCAGTGGGGTTACTATATATGAGTTTTAGGCTTCCGAAATAACTTCAAAACCTTTATAACTCCCAGTTATAGCATACCCAATGATGTGCTGCGAAACATTACGTTTTGCTATTTTACCTGCTGTCTCATTAATGGTAGCGCCAGAGCCAACAGCATCGTCGATCAACAAAATTTTGCTGAAATTGTTCCTCTCTGTAACTACAATATTATTTTGGGCGTTCAAAATCCTATCGTTCAGTTTTGACAATGTTTTTTGAGGTACGGTAATCTCTGTCTGTACTTTCTCTATATTTATGATAGGTAATTTGAAATTTAGTTTTTTTCTTAGCTCGTTCATTATTTGAACTTCACGTTTAACCGAAGGTGGTATAAAACCTACTGCCTCGATATTTTGACTTTCTACCAATTTTTTTAGAGGTGCTTCAATAGCTGCTATAATATCTTTTATCATCCCCCGATCTTGACCTTGCTTAGCGTACAACAGCATTTGCCCTAAAGTTGTTTTCCCAAACCGCTCTATTGCGTAAAAATCACTGTAATAAAGGTTTTTAAGGTATATCGTACCAAAACCCTTGGTATTCTCAAGCTTTTTGAGACCAACAATCAAACCGATTTCATTTTTGTAAGCGTTATATCTCTTTTTCGTTTTCACATATTCTACGGCCGTTTTTTCAACAGGTAGGTTTCTTTTTTTAGACCAGTAAACAAAAGCCTCTACCCCCTCCAACAGAACCCCCTGTTCGTTAATCTGAATAAAATTTTCCTCAATGAACTTAGCAATTTCAGTATCTAGTTTCGGTACATCAATGCTTTCCTTTTTTTGAACCCTATAAAAAACTCTTGGCGGAGTTCCTATTTTGGA
This sequence comes from Marinirhabdus gelatinilytica, assembly GCF_003353425.1. GTDB lineage: Bacteria > Bacteroidota > Bacteroidia > Flavobacteriales > Flavobacteriaceae > Marinirhabdus > Marinirhabdus gelatinilytica. The sequence continues at coordinate 59,373 of NZ_QRAO01000002.1, read as the reverse complement.
AACGCGTTCATCCTCCATTAGTGCATTTAAGTGACGGTGTACCATCTGCCTAGAGATATTCACTATATCACTAATTTCAGAAACACTAAGCTCCCCCCTCTCTGCGAGAAGAATAAAAATTTGCTCTTTCATTGAGTATAGTTTACAGTTTACAGTAAACTGTAAACCAATAACAATATACTAATTTTATATTTAGTAGGCTATAACCCTAAAAACATTCTCTTTTCCGTTATTTTTGCAGCTGTATGGATATTTCAGAAAACATTCAAAAATACAAAGAGGAGTTACCTGAAAATGTTACGCTTGTAGCCATCTCTAAAACCAAGCCCGTGAGCGAGCTAATGGAGGCGTATAATGCTGGACAGCGCATTTTTGGAGAAAACAAAGTACAGGAGATGGAATCCAAATGGCAGGAGATGCCCAAGGATGTGCAATGGCATATGGTAGGCCACGTACAGCGCAATAAGGTAAAATATATGGCGCCTTTTGTAAGTTTGATACATGCGGTGGACAGCCCCAGATTGCTCAAGGAAATAAACAAACAGGCGAAGAAAGTTGATAGAACGATAGACTGCCTTTTACAAATAAAAATTGCTGAAGAAGATACCAAGTTTGGCCTAAGCGAAGCCGATGCGAAAGAGTTACTGGCCTCTGAAGCGTTTCAAAATTTTGGAAATGTTTCGGTGGTAGGGCTTATGGGAATGGCTACCTTTACCGATGATGAAGCACAGGTACGCAGGGAATTCAAAAACCTGAATCGGATCTATGACGATTTCAGCAAGACACACAAAAATTTCAGCATTTTGAGTATGGGGATGAGCAGCGACTATACCATTGCTATTGAAGAAGGCAGTAATATGGTACGCATAGGAAGTGCAATTTTTGGAGAAAGAAATTATAATTAATCGTATAGCAACAATCCACAACTAATTTACGCAATACTAGACATAGAGACCACTGGTGGTAAGTATAACGAAGAAGGCATTACCGAAATAGCCATTTATCGTTTTGACGGCCACAAAATTGTAGACCAATTTGCAAGCCTGGTAAATCCTGAGCGTAAAATCCAACCATTTGTGGTAAACCTTACGGGAATAAGTAACGAAATGTTGCGCAATGCGCCCAAGTTCTACGAAGTGGCCAAACGTATTATTGAAATTACCGAAGGGTGTATTATTGTGGCACACAATGCTAAGTTCGATAACAGAATCTTGACTACAGAGTTTGATCGGTTGGGTTACGATTTTGACAAAGAAACGCTCTGTACCGTAGAGTTGGCAAAGGAACTCATTCCCAATATGCCTTCCTACAGTCTGGGCAAACTGGTTCGCTCTTTAGGAATCCCTATTACCGATAGGCACCGTGCACAGGGCGATGCCAAGGCAACGGTAGAGTTGTTCAAAATGCTACTGCAGAAGGATCTGGACAAAGAGATCATAAAAGCTTCGGTGCGTAAAGACCCTAAGCGCCACCTGGACACAAAGCTTTTGAACCTTATTGCTGAGATGCCCTCAGAAACAGGAGTGTATTATATGCACAATGAGGAAGGCGAGATTATATACATAGGGAAGAGCAAGAACATAAAAAAACGGCTTACCCAGCATTTTACGAGTGATAACCGAAAATCGAAAAGAATCCAGCTGGAAGTTGCTGCGGTTACTTTTGAACTTACAGGAAACGAGCTCATCGCATTGCTAAAGGAAAGTGAGGAAATAAAACGTAAAAAGCCGAAATACAATAGAGCATTGAGACGTACACTGTTTCAGTACCAATTGGGAAGTTTTGTGGACGATAATGGCTACATAAATTTAAAGATTGAAAAGGCAGATGCCAGAAAAAAAGCCATTACCACGTTTAGCAATTACCAGCAGGCAAAATCTTCTCTGTATTCCATTACTGAAAAATACAATCTGTGCCAAAAATTGACTGGACTGCATAAAACCAAGGGCAACTGTTTCAATTATACGGTAAAAGACTGTGAGGGAGCCTGTATCCAAAAAGAGTCCGCAGAAGATTATAATGTGAGGGCAAAATTGTTCCTAGATGAATATAGTTATTACAACCAGCACATGCTCATTATAGACCGTGGCCGCGATGTGGACGAACGCTCGGTAATCCTTATTGAGAATGGGGTGTACAAAGGGTTCGGTTTTTATAGTTTAAATTACCAGATAACCAATCCAGAGGTGCTAAAATCCATCATTACCCCCATGGCAAACAATCGTGATGCACAGCATATTATACAAACCTACCTAAAGAAACGACGGGTACTTAAAATCATTCCCTTGGCAACAGACCCCGTTAATTAAAGAAACTTACTTACATTTATAGCATAGAAAAACTTTTCGCTTTTGGAACCTACAAAAAAGAGTACGTGGCGCAGAGATTTGCACACCATTATTTATGAGGCAGACACCCCAATGGGGAAGTTGTTCGATGTAGTGCTGCTCATCCTCATATTATTGAGTGTAGTTTTTGTGATGATAGAGAGTGTACGGGGTTGGCCAGAATTCGTGTACGATTATCTTTACTATGGCGAATGGGTAATCACCATCTTCTTCACTTTTGAGTATATAGCCCGGATCGTGACCATAAAGCACCCTTCTAAGTATATTTTCAGTTTTTATGGTATTATAGATTTTCTTTCAACCATCCCATTGTATCTATCGTTTATACTGGCAGGAAGTAATTTTTTACTTACGGTTCGCGCGTTGCGATTATTACGGGTTTTCAGAATTTTAAAGGTAACACGCTACATTGGTGAGTCCAACAAATTACGTAAGGCATTATTAGACAGCAGGCCCAAAATTTTAGTATTTCTGTTTGCGGTACTTATAATTTCGATAATCGCAGGTACAGTTATGTATATAGTTGAAGGCGAAGAAAGTGGTTTTGTAAGTATCCCCGTGAGCGTTTACTGGTGTATTGTAACCTTGACCACCGTAGGCTTTGGCGACATTGCTCCTGTAACCCCCTTGGGGCAATTTATTGCCGCTCTAATTATGATTATGGGATATGGAATTATAGCCGTTCCTACAGGAATAGTAAGTGCTGAATACACTAAGAATATGGGCAAGCCCAAGATAGACGATCCAAATTATGTGCATGTAAATTCACAAAGTTGTAGCAATTGCAATGCAAAAAAACATAGGGACGATGCCGATTTTTGCCACAAGTGCGGAACGCCTTTGCACGAAGAAGATATTATAGCATAATGCCACCCACTCCCCTCCTTATTTGCATAGTAGGCCCTACTGCCATTGGGAAGACGGCGTTGGGCATTGAAATTGCCAAACATTTTTCTACCGAAATACTCTCCGCAGATTCCCGCCAATTCTTTAAAGAAATGGCCATTGGCACCGCCGTACCAACTACTGAAGAGCTTGATGCGGCACCGCACCATTTTATACAGAACCGAAGCATTTTTGAACCCTACAACGTAGGAGATTTTGAAAAGGATGCCTTACTGAAACTGAAGGAGCTTTTCAAAAAACACGACAAGGTTGTGATGGTAGGTGGTTCAGGATTATATGTAGACGCAGTAGTTAAAGGTCTGGATAAATTTCCGAAGGTTAAAAAAGAAGTGCGGGAGCAACTAAGCAAACAACTGGAAGAGCACGGTTTAACATCCCTACAGCGGGAACTAAAAGAGAAGGATCCAACCTATTTTAAAAATGCTGATATCCAAAACCCACACAGGTTGATACGTGCTTTAGAGATTATTCGGGGTACGGGGAAACCATTTTCCTCATTTCTGAAAAAGGACATTTCAGAAAGAAATTTCGATACTTTATACATTGGTCTTACTGCCGAAAGGGAAAAGATATACGAGCGAATCAACAAACGTGTAGACATTATGATTGAAAACGGACTGATGGAAGAAGCCAGGCAACTATACCCACACAAAGACCTGAATGCTTTGCAAACAGTGGGATATAAAGAATTGTTCCAGTTTTTTGATGGTGAGATTTCAAAAGAGGAAGCTGTTTCAGAAATAAAGAAAAATACGCGCAGGTTTGCCAAACGGCAGGGAACGTGGTTTAGAAAAAACGAGCAGATACATTGGTTCCCATATACCACACCACCGCAAGAAATAGTAAATTTTATTACATACAAAAACGCCAGCCCGAACTAGTTCAGGTGGCGTTTATGACACTTTCTATCATGCTATTTTACTGGTCTACTTCGTCTTTTACTACCAAGCGGAACCCTTCACCATGAATGTTGATGATCTCTACACCATCGTCCTTGCTCAGGTATTTACGCAGCTTGGCAATATATACGTCCATACTTCGTGAGGTAAAATAATTATCGTCCCTCCAAATCTTGGTAAGGGCCAGTTCACGAGGCATTAAATCGTTTTTATGAAGTGCTAGCAAACGAAGCAGTTCGTTCTCTTTTGGGGATAATTTACTAGGCTCCTCTTTTTTATAGGTAAGGAATCGTAATTTGGAGTTAAGGTGGAAATTCCCAATCTCAAATTCAAATTGCTTGCTATCTGCAATACTATCGGTTGCCTTACGCTGGATGATCGCCTTTATTTTCATGAGTAGCACCTCACTGTCAAAAGGTTTGTTAAGGTAGTCGTCTGCCCCTACTTTATATCCTTTTAACACATCTTCTTTCATTGCCTTTGCCGTAAGAAAGATAATAGGGATGTCTTCATTTTTCTCCCTGATTTCCTTAGCGAGGGTAAAACCATCCTTATAGGGCATCATTACATCCAGGATACACAGGTCGTAATCGTCTTTTTTAAACTTTTCGAATCCTTCCATGCCGTTCTTTGCGTGTACAACGTCGTAGTCGTTCATGGCAAGGTAATCTTTAAGTACTGTCCCAAAGTTAGGATCGTCTTCTACTAAGAGAATTTTTTTGTTTTCAGTTTCCATAATTTATGATATTAAGTGTAGTTTAATTATAAATGTGCTTCCTTTTCCTTTTTCGCTCTCTACGTAAATCTGGGCATCGTGATCGTCCAAGATTCTTTTTACGTAAGCGAGTCCGAGACCATGGCCTTTAACGTTGTGTATGTCGCCAGTATGTTCACGGTAAAATTTTTCGAATATTTTTTTCTGGACACTCTTGGACATTCCAACTCCCTGGTCCCTAATTTTTACTATTATAGTGTTTTTTACGTTTTCGGTATAAACATCTATCCTGGGTTCCCCTTCGGAATATTTTATACCGTTGTCCAGTATGTTCACCACAACATTTGTAAGGTGTGAATCGTTGGCAAGTACCGAGGATTTCAATGCTCCAAAGTGAGTTTTAATATACCCTCCCCTATCTTCAACAATAAGCTCTACGTGGGATACGGCGTTTTCAATAATATCGTGCATCTTGAGTCTTTCTTTGGGCAGGTCCAACTCATTCTTCTCTAGTTTTGAAATACGTAGAACGTTTTCGACCTGGGCGTGCATCCTTCGGTTCTCGTCCCGTATCATTTTAAGATAACGGGTTAAAAACTCTTTGTTGTCCTTAACTTTTGGGTTCTTTAACGCATCCAAGGCTAGATTGATCGTAGCGATAGGAGTCTTGAACTCGTGGGTCATATTATTAATAAAATCACTTTTTATCTGGGAGATTTGCCGTTGTTTGAACAATTGGGAAAGTGCACTACTATAGGCCAAGACAATCACTCCCGTAAAAATCAAGGAAAGAATGGCAATTCCCAAAATACCGCTTAACACTTCCTTTTCCATATCGGCAAAACTAACGTATAGTTGGTATTGTGTGTTAAGGTCTTCATTAACAAACAGAGGCGTGCTGTAGGTATACTCTGGATCTGCCTCAAAATTTTCAGATTGCACCTTAGTCGCAAGATCCCTACTGAAAACAGCATACTCGAAGGGAGACTCTATTCCGCGGTCCACCAGTTGTTTTCGTAACAGGGTGTCTATTTCGGTTTTTGACACTCTTTGGTGGATAGGCTTTTTTCCCGAAATATTCCTGAAAGCTGCATCAAACTGGTTTCTCTCAAACTCTGTAAGACGGCTTATGGATTCTATCCTAGCATTCAGGCCGTCACTACCATCCAATGCGTTGTTTATCAAAAACCTTTCTTTTCGGTTGGTCAATCTCTTAAATTGGATACTATCAATTTCAGTATCCAATATATTGGCCGATAGTTTAAAATCCTCCTCCAGAATGCTATTGTAAAAAACGCTTTTCTCAAAATTGTTACCATCGGAAGTGGCGTACAAGAGCTCGTTATAAGTTATGCTGTTGGGATTGCCTATACTATCTACAATATCGCTATAGATCGAATAGTATGTATCCAGCTCTCTTGCTTGTATTTGAGAGGCAACATTAAGAAGCGAGTTTTTTACGTTATAACTAAACTGGTCGTACTTTGTCCTGTATGCGTTTTTAATCCAATAACCTTGAACGAAAATTATCCCCACCAAGGAGAGCGACATAAGCCCAACAAGAAGTAAGAATAATTTTTTGTTCATCCCCCAAAAGTAAGATTTTAACATTTATGGGATGAGTGGTTTAACCAAATGTTAACAGTAAGGAGGGATTGTGGTTACTGGCTTTTCGAGAGTTTGGCATGTATGGCGTCAACTTGTTTTTGGGTTTCTTCGAGTGTGGTGTTTTTTATAATGTAATCTGCCAGTTCTTTCTTTTTATCGTCATCCCATTGGTTGCTCATTCTCGCCTCAATTTCTTCAACCGTGGTGTTGTCCCTTTGTAATACCCTTTGTATCCGGACTGCTCTATCTGCTACCACAAGGATGGTTTGGTCGCATTGTTTATAGCCTCCATTTTCAAACAATATAGCTGCTTCCTTGATGCAGTAAGGTGCATTCTGCTTTTTGATCCATCTAGAAAAATGCTGTGCAACTCTTGGATGGATTATAGCATTCAGGGCTTTTAACTTTTCAGTATCATTGAACACGATATTCGCTACGAATTTTCGATCCAGGTGGCCTTCTCTATAAGCCTTCTCACCCAGCAACGCTATAACTTTCTTTTTAATGTATTTGGAGCGGTTCGTGAGAAGTTTGGCTTCCACATCTGCAATGTAAACGGGCACTCCATTGTTCTTGAACATCTTGGCCACGGTAGTTTTACCACTGCCTATGCCTCCGGTAAGTCCTATTATTTTCACAGTGGTTACTTAAATATTAAAAAATCTATCTTTTGGGGCGACAATTGTATGTTCCTGGCATACGGGGGTTTTTTGGACAATACGGGTGTTAAGAAGTTTTCTTCGGAATTCCTTTCTTCAAAATCGCATAGAACCTCAAAATCACTTTCAGTTACCAACCCAAAATTTTCTATGGGTACTACAAATGTAACCTGTATACGCTCAGGTATCAATTTAATGGTTGCACTGGCAGGAAGGTTCTTCAACGTAATGGGTAAAGAAACTTTTTTTTGTGCAAACTCCTGTACGTCTTGGTGCAGGGTAACAGTTTCAGTATGTAGTGTTAGGGAACTGTTGGGTAGAGACACTAATGCTACACTATTTTTAATGGGTTTGTCCACATTTTCCAAAATTATTTCCTTAGTGGCAATTCCGTTTATTGAATCCAACAAAATAGATGGACCAGAGACAATGACCGAATCTGGCCGGGTTCGCAAACTGTCCACTGCATTGAAACCATTTTTATATAAGATTCTAGCCTGTGGCCTAACAGGTATTTTCTTTGTTTGTATTCCCTCTAATTTAATCGCTATACTGTTATTGGATAGGTTCCTGATGCTTGCCCCCTTGTAGTTAAGCTGCTTGGTTATTTCATCTTTCAGGTCTTCGGAATTTATTTGTGCACTCCCTGTAGTATCATCAAAATATTTTGCTACATCAATCTCAACACTTGGCGACTTCAGCTTATAGAGCAAGATATCGAAGCCGTTACTTGTAATATCGAAGGTGATTTCCTGTGGATTGCCCTCTTCCAAAAGATAGTTTACGGGAATATTCTGATAGGTAAAAGTAGCCTTTATTTTTGCCGTATTGTCCTTTGAAAATTTGGTGAGCCCCCAAAATACAATGGCCAACAACAAGAAAACAAAAAAGGTATTAATCTTTATGCTCTTAAAGGTTTTTATAGATGCGGCCATGGGGCAAGAAAGTTATTTTTGGGAAAAGTTACTTAAAAAATAATTTAGGGAATTGTTTTTCCGGGTCTTTGTTCAACAACCCTACGTAAAAACTGGATTTGAGGAATGCCAAACCATACCCAAAGAATTGAATAAACATAGCGAACACTGCTAGGCAACCTATCCATAAGTTTTTGGATTTTATACTGGCGTCCAACAAAATCAATACCATATACACCAGTAATGGAACCAATAACCAAAACGAAATAAGCACGCCGGCCAATATTGAAAACAGCACAAAAAAGACAAATATAGTTGGGAACCAAAAAGTAATCTTTGCAGCATTGGGGTGCCACTTATTGAGTATGGGGCGTACCAGCCCAAACTTTTTTACCTGTGTGAAAAATTTTTTCCACGAGATACGCCTTTTATGGTACACAAAAGCATCTGGTATAAAAGTGGTCTCAAAACCTGCTTTTACAATACGCTGCGAAAGATCTGGATCTTCTCCTGGGTGAATTCTCGAAAACCCCCCGGTTGCCACAAAGGCTTTTTCTGAAATCCCCATATTGAAACTTCTGGGCTCAAACTTATTAATGCTTTTCTTGGACCCACGTATACCGCCGGTTGTGAAAAAAGAGGTCATCACATAGTTAATGGCTTTTTGTAGTTGGGAGAAATTTTGATGCGCCGCATCTGCCCCACCATAGCAATCGTAATAAGAATTTTCTAGGAAATAATCTACCGTTTGTAAGTAATGCGATGGCAATAGGCAATCTGAATCCAGTATTATAAAATAGTTCCCTTTTGCTTTTTTCATCCCAAAATTTCTTGAATCGCCGGGGCCGCTATTTTCTTTGTAATAGTAGGATACGGAAAGTTTTTCTGAAAACTCACCCACAATATTCTCTGAAGAATCTTCACTTCCATCCTCCACGATCACAATTTCATAGGGTTCTGAAAATTGTAGTACCAAGAAACTCTCCAGTAATTCCTTGATTTCTTGCGGACGATTGTACACTGGAATAATAAACGAATAGCTACGCTCCATACAAGAACAAAGTTACGCAATAAAAAAATCCCCCCAACAATGGTTGGAGGGACTTGTTTTGGTTTATTTAAAAACTACATTATTGCTTTACAACTTTGTAGATTCCTGTTTCACCATTTACAACTACCTTAAGCATGTAGGTTCCAACACTCAGGTTGGCTACATCCAGTACGGCATTGGTAGCATCTACATTTTGGTTTACAACTTCCTGTCCTAGGATGTTGTAAATAATAGCACTCTCAATAGTTCCATTTCCAGACTGCAAATTAAGTTCATTTGTTGCTGGATTTGGATAGTAACTGAATCCCTGAATGGTTTCGTCTCCTATTCCAAGGAAGAAATCACCATCGATCACGATGTCCGTGATGCCCTCGTGGTTTGCAACATATACATAGTATGCCTGTCCCGCTGTTACAGGGATAGAGGCATCTACTCCAGGTACACACTGGTTATCGAACCAGTCTACCAAGGTAAGGTCTGTCTCCACAGCATTCTCATCTGGTGCCGTGTAAAAAGTTACAGAGGTGAACCCTGCTGGCGACGTTACCGATGCCGTGGCAGTACCTCCCATTGTAGGCACAAAGTTGTACCAAACACCCAATACGCCCGCATTGTCACAATTGGCCGGTGTACCACCTGCTTCTGTAGTCGCTGCTGGCATTGCCACCGCTGGATCGGTATAAGGGAACCCTATCTCGTCCACATCAATAGAGTTTACTATCATATCGTTGGGTGGTGGTACTGGAGCACACTCTAAATTAAGAGAGAAATCCCCAGAGCTTCCAGATGCAAAACCGTTCACGAGTATATAATATGTTGAGCTACCGTCCCCTTGGAAGGAAACTTCAGATTGCAACCCACAGGAGTCGTCATTTTCAGCAACACATACCAGCGCACCACAGTCTCCTGAATACACTACCAATTTACTGTCGTAGCTTGTACCGCCATCACAAAGTGAAACCGTATAGTCGGTTACCAGTCCAGAGGTATCGTCTATTACGTACCAAACTCCAGGAGCATCGTTACCGCCTCCACAGTCTGGCGCTGTTGGGTCTGGGGTTGCTCCATTTGCAGTACTTCCCAATACGGTTTCGCCACAAGAAATACTTCCTGCAGTTTCACAATCGTCTAAAGGAACTATACAGCTTAATGCTAAGCTATATGCTCCAGCGTTAGTGCCAAATCCTTCAACTGCTATGTAATACGTTGTTGTACCGTCTGAAGTAAAGGTAAGCTCAGATTGTAATCCACAAAAATCATCATTGTCTGCCACCACATTTCCGCCACAAGCGTCGTACACGGTAAGAAATGAATCGTAACCAGTACCACCGTCACAAAGTGAAACAGTTACTATTTCCTCAAATCCCGATCCGGTATATTGGTACCACTCATCTGGCGAAGCATTGGCACCGCCATTGTCTGTATTGTCCGATGTATCACCAGTCACTGTATCTCCACAGTTAATATCCTCTGCTCCTTCACAAACATTATTAGACAATTCGCCACCTTCCAAGGAAAGCATAACGGCTTCGTATGAACCAGAGCCTAAAATTGTAGGAGTTCCTGTAGTTACATCTATGGTGCTAATCTCGGTTACAGCACTATAAAGACCTGCATACAGTATATCATTGTCATGATCGTAAGTTGCTTCTTGGGCAAAGTTCAAATCCTGCCCGATAGGTCCTACCAAAGTTGCCGTGGCAGTTGCCAAATCTATCGAGTGGAATTCATCATTTACGATATCAGCAATATAGCCTACACCATTATTGTCAATCTCAAGCCAGATACCCCCTGGGATACCTGTGGTACCCACAACGGTAGCTGCACCGGTAGATAGATCTACTGTGTATAGGGTCGTTTCGGTGATATCGGTATCGATAGCGTACATCGTTCCATCAAAGAAATTATACGAAATCCCTGTGGGAGATGCCGTCATACCTGTAGGACCAATTACGGTTCTGTCTCCTGTCGTAATATCTACGGTAACTAAATTTCCAGAGCCGAAATCGATAGAATACAACAATCCATCTGCAGCAAAATCATCTGAAAAAAGTTGATCCGCAAAATTTGCAATGGGGTTGATGTTGTATGGCCCCGCCTGTGGCATGGTACCAAAAGCATCACCAGGGAAACCATCTTTAACATAAAAATCTCCTGGACCAGCAGCACTTAAAATAGATACTTCCCATCCTCCATAATCCACAACTGCAGTTGCATTAAACTCAAAGGTAAGATTACCGGTAGTAGAGCTGAACATAGTACCAGTTGATGCAGCCATATCTGCAGTTGTAATGTCTCCTGATTGTGCTCCTGTATCAGAATTGTCATACAATACAGTACCCGTGGTATCGGCACCATCATAGATACGCAACCAGTCGAATGTTGAAAATACGCTAAAGAAATCGAAATTGATATCCTGTACCCCAGTTAGGGTGGTAAGGGTCACACATCCACAATTTGGATAGTTACCCGGTGTTCCCCCTGTACTGCTTCCCCCTGGTCCTCCTGGGTCGAAGAACGTATCGCCAGCTGCAACGGCAAAAGATTCGGTCGCTCCTGCAGTGGGAATGATATCGGCCAATACATTTCTGTTTTGGTTACTATCATAGGCTCTTAATGCTGAAATTTCTTCAGCTGAAAAATAATGCGACATTGGAAGTACAGTAGTACCTATCGCTTCTTTTCTATCCAGTAACTCCTGGATATCAATCGGTTGGTTTTGCATTGCATCGTTTGCCTGAATTTCAGCAAGCTCTGCAGGCGTTTGGGCAAACATTGTTCCGAGAGAACAGAACAAAATGCTCCATAAAATGGTAATTTTTTTCATAATGAATTAAGGTTTAATAGTTTGAACATTAAATATACTAATTTGATGGCAGTCTTTGCCTTTATTCTCTTAAAAATTTTAACATAACGATTTAGGTAAGTTTAGTTTTGAGACATAAAAAAATCACCTCGGTCAACAAACCGAGGTGATTATATATATTCTAAAAATAAGTGAATACTACTGTTTCACAATTTTGTAGATTCCTGTTTCACCATCTACCAAAACTTTCAGGATATAGGTTCCAACGGTCAAGTTGGCAACGTTCAACTGTGTTGAAGGAGCTCCTACAGTTTGCTCTACAACGGTTTGTCCTAAAATGTTATAGATAGTTGCTGTTTCTATACTGCGTGTTCCAGCATCCAATGTGATCTCATCGTTAGCTGGATTTGGATAATAGGTAAAGCCATCTACTACTGCATCACCAACTCCAAGGAAGAAATCACCATCGATCACGATGTCCGTGATGCCCTCGTGGTTTGCAACATATACATAGTATGCCTGTCCCGCTGTTACAGGGATAGAGGCATCTACTCCAGGTACACACTGGTTATCGAACCAGTCTACCAAAGTAAGGTCTGTCTCCACAGCATTCTCATCTGGTGCCGTGTAAAAAGTTACAGAGGTGAACCCTGCTGGCGACGTTACCGATGCCGTGGCAGTACCTCCCATTGTAGGCACAAAGTTGTACCAAACACCCAATACGCCCGCATTGTCACAATTGGCCGGTGTACCACCTGCTTCTGTGGTCGCTGCTGGCATTGCCACCGCTGGATCGGTATAAGGAAACCCTATCTCGTCCACATCAATAGAGTTTACTATCATATCGTTTGGTGGTGGTACTGGAGCACACTCTAAATTAAGAGAGAAATCCCCAGAGCTTCCAGAGCCAAAACCGTTCACGAGTATATAATATGTCGAGCTACCGTCCCCTTGGAAGGAAACTTCAGATTGCAACCCACAGGAGTCGTCATTTTCAGCAACACATACCAGTGT
>NZ_QRAO01000002.1:0-46362 GCF_003353425.1 Marinirhabdus gelatinilytica | reverse complement strand
AACCCGTTCACGAGTATATAATATGTCGAGCTACCGTCCCCTTGGAAGGAAACTTCAGATTGCAACCCACAGGAGTCGTCATTTTCAGCAACACATACCAGTGTACCGCAGTCTCCTGAATACACTACCAATTTACTATCGTACGTAGTACCGCCATCACAAAGTGAAACCGTATAGTCGGTTACCAGTCCAGAGGTATCGTCTATTACGTACCAAACTCCAGGTGAATCGTTACCACCTCCACAGTCTGGAGACATAGCGTCTGGAGTTGCAATAGTTGTAGATCCTGTAATGGTCTCTCCGCAAGCAATTGGTTCGGCACCGTCACACATATCGTTTGGTAACGGGTCTACACAGGTTATTGCCATACTGAATGCGCCTGCGTTGGTTCCAAAGCCTTCTACAGCAATATAGTAGGTTGAGGTTCCATCAGAAAGGAACGATAATTCGGACTGTAGTCCACAAGCATCATCGTTACCAGCCACTACAGCTCCACCACAACTATCAAATACCGTGAGTAACGAGTCGTAGCTAGTACCTCCGTCACATAAAGAAACTGTTACAATTTGTGATGATCCAGTTCCTGTAAACGAGTACCATTCGTCTGGTGAGGCATTAGCACCACCTGTATCTGTATTGTCAGACGTATCTCCTACGATTACATCGTCACAAGCCACTGGCTGTGCAGTGGTACAATCGTCTGGGTTTATCACAACAGTCCCTTCAATTGCCACAATTCCTAATTCTGCCCCACAACCTGGATTAGAGTTAGTATCTACCATTCCTAAACCTGTGGCAGCTCCAGTAGTAACATCTACAGAGGCCCATTGGTTAGCACCTCCACCAATATATGCTCCCATGTATAGGGTATTGGTATCTGGGTCAAAATCGGCATCTTGTGCAAAATTGATATCAATTCCAAGTGCACCTATCAACGCATTACTACCATCCGAAAGATCTATACTATACAGACTGTCATCGGTAAGATCGGCCATATATGCATTTCCACTATCGTCAATAGCCAACCAAATAGGAAGTCCACCTCCTGCAGCATTAGTTCCAACAGAGGTCAAAGTACCGTTACTTAAATCAACAGTGTAAATGGTATAATCTGTACCAGCACCACTCATCAAATACATCGTTCCGGTAGATTCGTCCCAAGCCATACCGCGGGTAGCGTCACCAGGTACGATATTGGTAAGGGGGCCAACGGTTGTTGTAGCACCTGTTGCGGTATCGACGGTGAGCAATGTTAATGCATCGTTGTCCATCGCATATAATGTACCAGAACCATCATAATCTCCACTGAAAATTGCAAGTGTAGAAGTTCCTACGGTATTGATCAGGTATGGTCCGGCAACATCAAAAGTTCCCATTTCATCTGAACAGAATCCAGCATCAAAGGCAAATACGCGCTCGGTCATTCCACCGCCGCCACCGCCGCCACCGCCAGGTGGCACGACTTCAACCTCCCAACCACAAGAATCTACAACAGCCGTTGCTGAAAATTCAAAGGTCAATGCTCCAGAAGTAGATTCAAAAACGGCAGAACCATTTGCAGCGATCATACCAGCTAGGTTATCAGTTTCTGCATTTAGGTTACTGTCATATATCTGTGGAGATGATGTATCAGGACCATCGTATATATTAAGAACATCGAAAGTCCCAAAAATATTAAAGGATAAGAATTCTACAGCCAAATCTGTTCCCGTTAAGGTAGTTACAGTAGTACAACCGCAGTTTGGATAATTTCCAGGAATGGGTCCACCTGTATTGGGACCGCTACAATCCCCTCCAGGTCCACCTTGGCCAGTACCATCTACGGGATCGTAAAAGAAATCTCCAACAACAACCCCAAAACTCTCCGTTGCACCGGCATTGGGAATAATATCTGCCATTCTAGTTGCGCTAGACTGTTGCTGCTTGAAATATTGTTGCAGGGCAATACGCTCTTCTTGCGTAAACATCAGGTTGTCGTACTCTGCAGAGTCGCCCGCGGCTGCCAACCTATCCAAAAGGTCTTGTATATTGATTGTAGGTGCAGCAGTTGCGTTCGCCATCTGAATTTCTTGTAATTCAGTTGGGGTTTGGGCGATGACCGTTCCGATTGTACAGAACAGCACAGCCCACATGAAAGTAATTTTTTTCATAATAATTTTAAGATTAATTGTTACTAATTCTTAAAAATATCCAAAAAAAATCAGACTTCCACAACAAATCGTCTAAAAGAAGAATTTAAACGACGAGCAACTTTAGAAAGAAAAATCTTACTAATATTAAGTTTCGGAAGTGATTATTGGCCGTCCACAAAAGCATTCATCACGGCATCACTTACGCCCATATTGCTAAAACCACCGTCATTGAATAAGTTTTGCAATGTCACCCTTTTGGTCAAATCACTGAACATGGCAATGGTGTAATTGGCACAGTCCTCGGCCGTGGCGTTGCCCAGTGGGGACATTTTTTCGGCATACGCTATAAATCCATCAAACCCTTTTACACCCTGACCTGCCGTTGTAGGGGTTGGCGATTGGGATATGGTGTTTACACGTACCTTTTTGTCCTTTCCGAAGAAATACCCGAAACTTCTAGCGATAGATTCCAAATAAGCCTTATTGTCTGCCATATCATTATAATCTGGAAATACACGCTGTGCGGCCATGTAGGTAAGTGCCACGATACTTCCCCATTCGTTCATAGCATCCTTTTTGTAGAGTGTTTGCATGGTTTTGTGAAAAGAACCTGCAGAAACGTCCCAACCCTTGTGCGTCCAGTCGTAGTTTTGGTCGGTATAATGGTTTCCTTTTCTTACGTTTACGGACATTCCGATTGAGTGGAGTACAAAATCTATTTTGCCGCCCAATAGCTCCATGGACTTTTCAACAAGATTCTCTAGGTCTTCAATATTTGTAGCATCGGCGGGGATTACTTCTGCGCCTGTTTTTTCGGCCAGTGTTTTAATTTGGCCCATTCTTAGGGCGATGGGAGCGTTTGTCAAGACAAATGTCCCACCTTCTTCATGGACGCGCTCTGCAGTTTTCCAAGCGATTGAGTTTTCGTCCAATGCGCCAAAAATAATTCCTCTTTTTCCTTTTAGTAAGTTATATGCCATGATGGTTTGTTTAGTGTTTTAATTTTTTAAGTTATTACAAATATAAGGCTAATTACGCAACTGTCTTGCGTGTGCCATAGCCGACTCTGTAAGGGTGTTTCCTCCTATAATTTGGGCAATTTCCACGATGCGTTCCTCTTCCGTCAAGGTTTTTAGCTCTGTTGTGGTAGTGCCTCCCGTGTTTTCTTTGTACACTTTTATCTGTTGGTCTCCTTTGGCTGCTATTTGCGGGAGATGGGTAATGCTAAATACTTGCATGTGCTTGCTCATAGCTTCCATAATATTGGCCATTTGTTGGGCAATCTCTCCCGAAACTCCTGTATCTATTTCATCAAAGATAAGGGTGGGCAAATTTTTATGATTTGCCAGCACAGCTTTTATGGAAAGCATAATACGGCTTAATTCTCCTCCCGATGCTGTTTTTTTCAAGTTCCCCAAACCGGTTCCCTTATTCGCTGTAAACAGAAGCTCCAACGCATCTTTCCCGTGTTCCCGCAATTCAGGAACCTCCTCCAGTGTAAATTGAATTTGGGCGTGGGGCAGGCCTAATTTGTTCAATAGTTGTTCAATTTCCTTTTTAATTTTTGGCACCACTTTTTTCCGTGCTTCGTGCAACTTTTGCGCAACTTCCTCGATATGCTCTTTTGCTGAAATTTCAGATTTTTGCAACATTGCTATCCGGTCATCCAGAGTGGCTGTGGTATCTAATTTTGTTGCCAATTCCTCTTGAATCTCCAACAGCTCCTCCACAGATGCCACATTGTGTTTTTGCTGAAGTTTATACAAGTTCTGTAAAGTACTTTGAAGCTGTAATAGCTGTTCTGGGCTTGCTTCGAGTGTTTCGGTTGCGGTGTTAATTTCCTGTTCCAGATCGTCTAGTTCTATGATAACACTTTGTAACCGTTGCCAAAAGTTTTCATATTCTGAAGAAAAAGTTTTCAGTTTTGCCAATTGAGCACGGGCTTCCTTAGCGGTTTCCAAAGTTCCCGCTTGTTCTTCAGAAAAAAGATTGAGTACCGTTGCTAGGGCTTCTTGTATGGTCTCGGCATTGGAAAGCTTTTCGTATTCTTCCTCAATTTCTTGTTGATGGATGTTTGAAAGGGAAGCTTCCTGTAATTCGTTGTATAAAAAAGTGTGATAGTCCAGTTCCTTGGCGGCGGTTTCCTTTTCAGCCACCAAATCTTGAACTTCCTTTTGGAGCTTTCGGTATTCCTGAAGACCTTCTTTGTATTGTTTCAGTACCATATCGTTACCTGCTACGGCGTCCAACACCTCCAATTGGTTTTTTTCAGAAAGCAGCGACCTGGTCTCGTGCTGGCTGTGTATATCTACCAACCTATCACCCAATTGTTGCAATTGTTGTAAGGTTACGGGCGTATCGTTCACAAAGGCTCTGGACTTCCCGCTGGGCAATAGCTCTCGGCGTATGATGGTATGATCCTCATAATCCAGGTCCTGCTCTTTAAAAAGGAGTTGGAGCTTGTACTGGGCTACCAGAAACTCTGCCTCAACAATACATTTTTTATCTGGGTTTTTTACGCTGGAACTGTCGGCCCTTTTGCCCAAGATCAGCGAAAGTGCGCCCAACAAGATAGATTTTCCCGCACCTGTCTCCCCCGTAATAGTAGTGAGTCCCTGCTGGAAGGCAACCTTGACATCTTCGATCAAGGCATAATTTTTTATGGAAAGTGAGGTGAGCAAAGTGGTTTAGTTTATGTACACTAATATAGTAGAAGTTTAAGGTTCTACAAGCAAAAAAACTACCTACTTTTTAGAATTTTATTTCTGCCCACGTACTACGGCGCGTGGGAGCCATCCTGTTTAAATTTTCAATAAACTGAACGATATCTACCTGTGGTCCGCCACTAAAAATTGCGGCAATCTCGTCGCTCTTGGCATCAAAAAAGGTACGTAGAATGTATGAATTGGGTCTACGGTCGTTGATGCTCTTCAGTTTTGTGATGGCGTTCTTTACTTCGGTTTTTGCCTGTTTGGGATTGGTAGCCATAACGTCCAGCCCTTGCCTATGGTAGGCGTACATAGCTTCGTGGAATTCTCGGTATACATTGCTCAAGAGGGCATCGTTGTACCTAAAGCGGGATTGGGTTCCGTCTGTAGCTTTCCAGCCTGAAAAGCCACTACCTGCTGCTGTATTTACAATTTGCTTGGCAGTTTCAAAATACTCCAAACCACCTTCTTGCTCGAAAGTATCGGCATCCAGGCCTATAACGGTATAAATATGGAATGCCAAAACCGACATCAGGTTGGAATCGAAACTATTGATGTTAAAGGTCAATGGTTGAAACTCCACATAATCGAAAGAAAACTGCTTGTCGTTATAGTTATACACAGGACTGTCATACGTAGATCCATAAATAGGTCTCGAGGCCTGTACCTGAAGAGTTCCGCTAAACGAGTCATTTTCGTAACTACTAATTATCAACGTGAAGTTACAGTCTATACGCTCCTGGTTCAGGTATTTTCGGTTGGTCCATTGGGTATTGTTCACAAAGTCTGTTAACTGGCTCTCCAGCGTCCTGAACACCTGCATATTGGGTTGCCCGGTTTGTTCGGCGTCAATAGTAATACTGGCGTTGAGCTCTTGCGATTGTACACTAAGGCCTGTAATGAATAAAACTGCTGTAAGTATGTGTTTATACATGAAGATGTTGTGTGATGTATTGTAAAATATCTTTGGCGACTTCTGTCTTGGGTTTAACTTCAAAAGGTACCACTTTATTGTCCTTTCCTATAAATGTCACCTTATTGGTATCACCCTTAAAACCTGCGCCTTTATCCTTTAGCGAATTTAATACAATTAAGTCTAAATTCTTTTTTTGCAATTTATTTTTTGCGTTTTCCAGCTCATTTTGTGTTTCCAGCGCAAAACCGACCAAAAACTGCTTGTGTTTAATAGCGCCAATTGAAGCTAGGATATCTTCGGTTTTCTCCAATTGAAGGGTTAACTCCCCCTCTTTCTTCTTTATTTTTTCTGAAGCTACCATTGTTGGCCTGTAGTCTGCCACGGCGGCACTTAAGACGGCTACGTCGCAATCTTCAAAATGTTGATGGACCGCATGGTACATTTCTTTGGCCGAAGTGACCGAAATCTTTTCAACAAAAGGGTTTTGCAATGCTACGTGGGAAGGCCCTGAAACCAAAACAACCGTTGCGCCCATATTGGCAGCTTCATCGGCAATGGCATATCCCATTTTACCGCTACTGTGGTTCCCTATAAACCGAACGGGATCTAAGGCCTCATAAGTTGGGCCTGCGGTAATGAGTATCTTCTTTCCTCGCAAGGGCAGTTTTTTCGCGATGTCATGTTCCAGAAAAGCTAAAATATCCTCAGGCTCGGCCATACGGCCCTTCCCTACAAGCCCGCTCGCGAGTTCGCCGTGGGTGGCGGGTACCTGGATATTTCCGAAAGATTCCAGTTTTTTAAATGTTGCCTTGGTAGATGGATGTTGGTACATATCCAGATCCATAGCTGGGGCATAGTACACAGGGCATTTCGCCGAAAGGTACACCGCAAGCAATAAATTATCGCTGGTACCATGCGCCATTTTAGACAGTGTGTTTGCCGTAGCAGGCGCTATTACAAACAAATCTGCCCAAAGGGCCAACGCTACGTGGTTGTTCCATTGGGCATTATCATCTTCCTCATTGATAAAAGAGGAATGTACTTCATTCTTTGAGAGTGTGGAAAGGGTAAGCGGGGTTACGAATTCTTTTGCTGAAGGAGTCATCACAACCTTTACCTCAGCGCCTGCCTTTACAAAGAGCCTAACCAAATATGCAGTTTTATAAGCGGCAATACCGGCAGTGATGCCCAATAGTATTTTTTTACCACTTAAAACGGACATATTATTCTTCTATTTCTTCGTCTGCTGTGTTACGAAAGTATATTTTTTCGTCCAACCACTCTTGCACCGCTAGTGCGTGTGGTTTTGGTAGCTTTTCGTAGAACTTGGAAACCTCGATCTGTTCTTTGTTCTCAAAAATTTCCTCCAAGCTATCGTTATAGGTAGCAAACTCATCGAGCTTTTCCAAAAGCTCTTTTTTAATATCGCCATTGATCTGGGTTGCTCTTTTTGAAATAATTGAGATTGCCTCATAAATATTCCCTGTGGGAGCATCTACCTTGTTCTTGTCTATGGTAGTAGTGTTGATAGGCGCTTCAGAATTTTTAATATCGCTCATAACTGTTGTAATTACTTAATAGTTTCTTCTTCGGTTTCGATGGTTGTCCTTGCCTCAATTTCTTGGGCTATATCATCGGCTTTCTGCTTGTATTCAGAAGTATCGTTCTTATAATATTTATTGAAGGCGTTGTAGTAGCCTTTTGCCGTAACGAGCCTTTGCTGCATCTCTGTAGGCACTCCTGTTATGGCACGCTGGTAACCAGCTTCCAACCTTCCGTAGAAAGCTTCCTTACGGTATTTTGAACCCGGATGATCCAGGATGAAATTTTCAAAAGCTTCAATGGCAGGCACGTAAGAGCCTAGATATTCGGCTATATCCAAATACTGCATTGCAGTTTCAAAATCCTTTTTCTCCAGCTTTTCCCGCAATTCCTTTACAAGACCATTCGCTTCAGCACGATATGGAGAATTGGGATAGGTGTTTATATATTCTTGCAGTTTTTCCATTGCTATACGCGTGTCCTTTTGGTCCAAGGAGAAGCGTGGCGACAATTGATAATAACTCGTAGCTCCCTTATAGGCAGCAACCTCTGCACTGTCGCTCTTTGGGTACGATGTTACAAAACGCTCAAACTGGTATCCCGCCAAGTAAAAGTCTTCCAAATTGTAGAATGTATTGGCATATATGAACATCAATCGTTCTGCCTGTGGTTTTCCACGGTAGGCAGGTACAATCTGCTCCATTAACTTAAGGGCTTTCCTATATTTCCCTATTTTGTAAAGGGAATCTGCTGCGTTATATTTTGCTGCAGTATCGTCTGAAGCAAGAATCTTTTGATAGTTGCTACAAGAAGACAGCATAACGGCGGCCAATAAGCTAAGGAAAAGAGTTGTAAGGTATTTCAAAAACATCGTGCAAAAGTAGTGAATTATACGTGATTACAAAACATATTATGCAACTAAATATTGTGCATAGCTACACGGTAAAGACGTAGCTTTACTTACACTGTTACAAGATTAATATGCTGTGACAAAGGCCTCAATCTTGTCGCGCAATTGTTTGCCCACCCCCACCAAGGGCAATCGCACCGTATCGCCACAAATATCCAGAGAATGTAAGACGGTCTTTATTCCTGCTGGGTTACCTTCGGCAAAAATATAATCTATACATGGCGCTATTTTATAGTGAAGGCTGTATGCCTCGTCCACACGTCGTTCCAGCCCCAATCGAATCATCGTTGAGAAATCCTCTGGAAAACCTTCGGCAATCACCGAGATCACTCCAGCACCACCCGCCAAGGTCATGGGGAGTGCAATCATATCGTCCCCACTTATTACCAAAAATCCTTCCGGGGTGCTATCTATCATGTGCATGGCCTGCACTAGGTCTCCTGCGGCTTCCTTTATGGCGACTATATTTTCAAAATCGTTTGCCAGACGTGCAACTGTTGCGGGCAACATGTTACTGGCAGTCCTTCCAGGGACGTTGTATAGAACGATAGGTTTTGGGGCTACCTTTGCCAAAGCGGCAAAATGCTGGTAAATCCCTTCCTGCGTAGGTTTATTGTATGAAGGGGACACTGAGAGTATTGCGGCAAAAGCGTCCAGATTGCGTGTTTGCATTTCTTGGGCCACCTCTTCAGTGTTATTCCCGCCTATTCCTAAGACCAATGGCAACCTTCCTGCGTTGGCCTCAACCACGGTGTCTATCACCAGTTGCTTTTCAGCTTTTGAGAGGGTTACGCTTTCTCCCGTGGTCCCTAAAACGACAAGGTAATCTATACCATTGTCCACTTGAAAATTCACAACATTCTTCAATCCTTCCACATCTACCTTACCTTCGGTGGTAAAGGGTGTTACTAGGGCTACTCCGGTTCCTATGAGTTCTTTCATACTATCTATTTTTTTAAGCTAAATGAGCAGTACAAAGATACTACGATTCTAATCTCTGTAAATTCTGAAATGCTATGATTTTCTTAATTTTTTTTTGGGATTGTTTTGAAACTATAAAATTCATCCCTTTTCAGCTTCATGTAGACGTTGCTATTTTCCCCAAAACCTGTAAATACTTCTTCAGCTCTTTTTTAAAAACCGAAAAATCCTGAAACGGAACATCCAGTAACAAA
Organism: Marinirhabdus gelatinilytica; assembly: GCF_003353425.1. Lineage (GTDB taxonomy): Bacteria > Bacteroidota > Bacteroidia > Flavobacteriales > Flavobacteriaceae > Marinirhabdus > Marinirhabdus gelatinilytica. Next base: position 36,979 of record NZ_QRAO01000002.1, on the reverse strand, counting down.
TCGAACAAACGCTCATCACCACCATAAAAACCCACCTTAAACTTGGCGTTACTACTTGCCACGAGCAGATCCAGAATCTCGTGCTTTTTAGGATAATAGCCCACGAGTACGTCAAAATCCCTGTCCAGGAATTCCTGGGCGTTCTGGTTGTGCAGGTTTCCTTTCCAGTCAAAATCCTTGTTCTGCACTTGGTTTTGCCTAAGACTTGGCAATTTCTTTTTACTCTCTATGTAGGAGAACACCTTCACGTCCTTGGGTTGTAGTGAAAGGTCTTTGAATATATCGTAGCATTTCTCAAAATCCTGAAAATGCGCCTCATTTACCAAAAAACCAATAGTTTTCACTTGGGCATTGAGGCCCGAGGCATCCCTTTTTTTCAGTTGCGCGTCCAGTCCCTTTCGCAGGGACTTCTGTTTCAGTTTCTTAAAAATCATAAGCGTAGTAAGCTACCACAAAAATAAGGTCTTCTCTATAGATTCCTATTGAAATTAGGTGCCTTTTTCAGTAAGACCGTCCGAAGCACAAATTATGAAAGCATCGCTAAAAAATCATCTTCAGAAATAATGGGGATTGCCAACCCCTCAGCCTTAGTGCGTTTGCTTGGGCCCATCTTGTCCCCTGCAACTACATAGCTGGTCTTACTTGATATTGAAGACGATACTTTGCCACCATTGTCCTCAATGAGTTTTTTGAGCTCGGTCCTGGAAACTTTATGGAATACTCCGGAAACCACAAAGGCGCTGCCCGCTAAAGTATTGGTCTGGTTTGCCATGGCTTCTTCGGAGAGTTGCATTTGCACCCCATACTCCTTTAACCTCTCAATGGTAGTTTTATTTTCTTCGGAAGAAAAGAACTCGATGACGCTTTCGGCAATGCGGTCACCTATTTCGTCTACAGCTACCAGTTCTTCAAACGAAGCCACCATTAGCGCATCAATACCCTTGAAGTGTTTTGCCAGTTTCTTCGCCACGGTCTCACCTACATAGCGTATACCCAGCCCAAACAATACCCGCTCAAACGGAACCTTCTTGGAAGCTTCCACTCCAGCGATCAAATTGTCTGCACTTTTTTGTGCCATTCTCTCTAATGGTAGCAATTGTTTTACCTGTAAGGTATATAAATCTGCATAGTTGTTAATAAGTCCATTGTTTACCAAAAGAGCCACCGTCTCTCCGCCCAGACCTTCAATATCCATTGCCTTTCGGGAAATGTAGTGCTGTATACGGCCAATGATCTGTGGTGGGCAGCCCTCGGTATTGGGGCAATAGTGTTGGGCCTCGCCCTCGGTCCTTACTAAAGTTGTACTACATTCGGGACATTCAGTAATGTACTTCGTAGGTTGTGAATTGGGGTCTCTCTTGGTAAAATCTACCCCAATGATCTTGGGAATGATCTCCCCTCCCTTTTCAACATACACGGTGTCGCCCTCCCGGATATCCAGCTTCTCAATCTGGTCTGCATTGTGCAGGGAAGCACGTTTTACGATGGTTCCCGCCAATTCCACGGGCTCTAGGTTTGCAACAGGGGTAATGGCTCCCGTGCGTCCCACCTGATACGTAATATGCTCCAGTTTTGTTGAGACCTGCTCGGCCTTGAATTTATAGGCCATGGCCCAGCGGGGTGCTTTTGCGGTATGTCCCAATTCTTCTTGTTGCTGCAGGTTGTTCACTTTTACCACCACGCCATCGGTCTCATACGGCAATTCGTGGCGGTGTATATCCCAATGATTTACAAATTGCAGCACCTTTTGGATGCTGTTTACCAGCACAGCCACCTCTGGCACCTTAAAACCCCATTGGCGGGCTTTTTCCAAGCCTTCGAACTGTGTGGTCACTGGTAGATTGTTTCCTTTAAGGCTGTAGAGCAAACATTCCAATGGGCGTTTGGCCACCTCGGCACTGTCCTGCAACTTCAAACTACCCGAAGCTGTATTTCTTGGATTTCGGTACGGTTCTTCACCATTGGCAACACGCTCGGCATTCATCTTTGTAAAACCCTCGAACGGAAGGACAATCTCACCACGGATCTCAAACTTGGGCGGATAATCTCCCTTGAGCTGCAGCGGGACCGATTTAATTGTCTTTACATTGGCCGTTACATCGTCGCCCTGGAAGCCATCTCCACGGGTCACGGCACGCACCAATTTTCCTTCTTCGTAGGTGAGGCTCATAGATGCTCCGTCGTATTTAAGCTCACAGGTGTACTGTACGGGGCCATCTACCATTTTTTTGATGCGCTTTTCCCAGTCTTCCAAATCTTCTTTGGAGTAACTGTTGTCCAGCGAATACATCCTGAATTCGTGCGCAACGGTCTCAAAATTCTTGGTTACTTCACCTCCTACCCGTTGTGTGGGGGAATTAGGGTCGAAATATTCGGGATGGGCGTTTTCCAGGCCCTGTAATTCTTTCAGCAATACGTCAAAATCGTAGTCTGAAATGGCAGGGTTGTCAAGAACGTAGTAGTTGTAGTTATGCTCACGCAGTTGGTTGCGCAGTTGGTTGATTTTTTCTTCAGTATTCATATCCACAAATATAACGAACTGGTGAGTTTGTGGCTCAGTGATTTTTTGCGAATTGATAAATTTCTATGTTTAGGAGCTGGTTAAATCAAGTACGTTCGGGCTTGAGCCATTGGGGGATTCTTGGTGGTCTAAATTCGGTCATTTTTTGGAGTAATTTTTCTACGGAAGTATCCACCAAGAGCATTTCATAGTTTTTCATAGAGAGAAACCCCTTGCGCACCATAGTTTCCAACAGCTGGAGTAAATCGTCATAAAAACCGTTTACATTTAGCAGCCCAATGGGTTTGGTGTGCAATCCCAATTGTAACCAGGTGATGATTTCAAAAAGTTCCTCCAGCGTTCCAAAACCACCGGGCAATGCTATAAAACCGTCGCTCACTTCCTGCATTTGCAGTTTGCGTTCGTGCATATTCTGGGTGGTGATGAGTTGGGTGAGTCCCAAATGCGCAACTTCTTTCTTTTTTAGAAACTGGGGGATTATACCTATTACTTCGCCATGGTTGTCCAGCACAGTTTTGGCCAAGGTTCCCATAACTCCAATTTTTGCGGCACCGTACACTAGGGTAATGTCACGCTGGGCGAATGTCTGGGCAAGCTCCACGGCAGCTTGGGTGATCTGGGGGTCGTTCCCATCACTACTTCCGCAGAAGACGCATATTTTTTCGAGTTTACCCATTCTTTGTTATGCGAGCATTAGTAAGAGTATAATTTACATTTCAGCATCCTGAATTTACCGAAAATATCTTTTTTTAGTGCTATTTCAGCAAAGCCTTCTTGTTGGAGCATCTGTTGCATTTCCTTACTAAGATACTCATTAATTTCGAGGTAGAGGGTGCCGTCACTGGTTAAATGCTTCTTTGCCAATCGTGCAATGGCCCGATAAAACAGTAACGGATCTTCATTTGAAACAAACAACGCCACTTCGGGTTCGTGCTGCAATACGTTGGGCTGCATTTTGCTTTTCTCCTGTTGCCGAACGTATGGCGGGTTGCTCACGATTGCATCATATTGCTGCGGAAGCGTTTCCGCATTTAAAATATCAGCTTGAAAGAAATTAACATCCACTTTATTTATAACTGAATTTTCCCTAGCCACTTCTATAGCTGCTTCAGAAATATCCAAGGCCGAAATTGTAGCATTCCCAAGATATCTTGCTAGCGAAATAGCGATGCAGCCAGAACCGGTACCTATATCCAAAATACTATTTTCAGGTTCTTGATTTTTAAATTCCTCTAGTACCCACGCCACGAGTTCTTCGGTTTCTGGACGCGGGATCAATACTGCGGGAGTTACCTTAAAGGGGAGCCCATAAAACTCGGTTTCACCAATAATATATTGAATGGGCTCATGGTGCATCAACCGTGTTAGTGCACTAAGAAATTGTGTTTCATTTTTTTCTGAAATTTCTTCGTCCTTTTTTTCTGAAACCTTAAATCTTGAGTAGCCCAAATAAGCCTCTGCCAACCATTGAAAAAAAGAGCCAATCTCCTCTTTGGGATAAATGCTCTTGAGTTGGTTATTAAAGTTGCTCTGTAACTGTTGTAACGTCATGATATCCAGCAGGAAGCAGCTAAAGGTGATTATAATTTTTTGAGCATGTGCACAGGACAGGAAAAATGACCGGTATCGCCCATAGGGCCGTCCAAATATTCAAATCCGTTGCGGGCATACAGTTTTTGTGCGGCTTTCATATACGGCATGGTTTCAAGATAGCAAGCCTCATAGCCAAACTGCTTTGCTCTTTGCAGACATTTTTCTATCATTTTGGCACCTATACCCCGACCTCTTGCCCGGGGTAGATAGTACATTTTTTGAAGCTCGCACACATTGCCCTCATAATTGTCCAGCTGCGAAATGCCAGCACCCCCAATAAGGACATCATTTTCCTCAAGTACAAAATAAGCAGCTCTTGGCGTGCTATAGGTTTCAAACATGCCATCCAGTGCGGTGTCCTCGAAGACCGTGCCTGTTTTTGGAACATTTAACTCCATTAAAACTGAACGAATCATCGCTGCAACCTCTGGGTTATCCTCTTTCTGGATGGGGCGGATTTTAGGTTCGTGCATCTAACTTATTCCTTGTATTTTTGAAATCTGTTTTAAAACTGTGAAGATACACGAAAAATACATGAGGCGCTGCATACAGCTTGCCAAAAATGGACTGGGAACCACCTATCCCAATCCGTTGGTGGGCAGTGTGGTTGTACACAACGACCTGATTATTGGCGAGGGCTGGCACCACCAAGCAGGGCAACCCCACGCCGAGGTGAATGCTATAGACGCTGTTAGAGACAGCTCATTGTTAAAAGACGCAACTATTTACGTGAGTTTGGAGCCGTGTAGCCATTTTGGAAAAACACCCCCTTGTGCAGGTCTTATCGTTTCAAAAGACATAAAAAAAGTGGTTGTTGGCACTATAGACCCAAACCCCAAGGTAGCCGGACAGGGCATTAAAAAGCTAATGGAAGCTGGATGCGATGTTATGGTTGGCGTTCTAGAGGATGAATGCAACGAGCTGAACAAGCGATTTTTCAACTTTCAACAACAAAAAAGACCCTATATTTTTCTGAAATGGGCACAAACAGCCAATGGTTTTATTGCCCCCGAGAGCCGTGACGAACAAAAACCGGTGTGGATCACCAACGAATTTTCCAGACAAGTTTCGCATAAATTACGCGCCGAGGAACAAGCTATTTTAGTAGGTACGACCACTGTGTTGGACGACAACCCATCGCTTACCACCAGGGATTGGTTTGGAGAACATCCAACACGAATTATTCTGGACAGGAAATTAAGAATCGATTTAAGAGCTTCAGTGTACAACTCCAAAGCCAACACTATCTTTATTACTGAAACGCAACAAAAAACCGAGGGAAATATCATTTTTGAAACTATAGATTTTTCAGGAAATATTGCAATGCAAATCTGTACTATTGCCCACAAACATTCCCTGCAAAGTCTTATTGTTGAGGGTGGCTCCCAAACCCTACAAACCTTTATTGACACAAACTTCTGGGACGAGGCGTATGTTTTTAAAGGAGCTAGTTTTTTTGAAAAAGGCACAAAAGCCCCAAAATTTTCAGGCACCTTGGTTCGTCAGACCCAAATAGTCCAAGACGTCCTGCAACACTATAAAAACCCCAGCGCGTGATCTACCTACTACTAAGTGTTCTTGCCTCTACCCTAATTTTTGTGGTGTTCAAGCTTTTCAGCAAGTTTAAGATGAACACCCTGCACGCCATTGTGGTAAATTATTTCGTGGCCTGCGTTAGCGGTATCATAGCTTTTGAGGGCGAGATACAAATTGCCAAACTACCAACGTACGATTGGTTTTATTTCACCTTGGCACTAGGAGCTTTGTTTATCATTGTTTTCAACTTAATGGCCATTACCACGCAGCGCAGTGGTCTCTCGGTGGTTTCGGTAGCTACAAAAATGAGCGTGGTGATTCCCGTGGTGTTTGGACTCCTATATTACAAGGACGGTCTAGGGGTTTTCAAGACCATAGGAATTTTATTGGCACTAGTGGCGGTTTATCTTGCTTCGGTAAAGAAAAAAGAGGGTTTAAAAATTAAGCCCAGAAATTTAATTTTTCCTGTACTCGTCTTTTTGGGCAGTGGAATTATTGACACCAGCATAAAATATTTAGAAGGGTCTTTTGTTGCCGAACATGACGTACCTCTGTTCTCGGCAACCATTTTTTCGGCGGCATTTACTATTGGGATTGTAGTATTGGTTGTTCAGAAAATACGGGGGAAATTTCGGTTTCAATTCAAAAACATTTTGGGTGGTCTTATGTTGGGGGTGCCCAATTATTTCTCCATCTACTTTTTGGTAAAGGCACTACGCAGCGGGCTTTTTGAGAGTTCGGGCATTTTTACGGTAAACAATGTTGCCATCGTGATGCTTTCAACATTCGTAGGGATTTTGTTTTTTAAAGAACGATTACTCCCCAAAAACTGGCTGGGTATAGGGCTTGCCGTAGTGAGCATAGTTTTAATCGCTTTGGAAAAAATAGTATGACTCCAAAAGAAAAAGACACCTACAAAACCATCCTGAAGCCTGGGAAGGAAACCCTTTTTAAAGATCGTGGCAGCAAGTTCTTTGGCTATGCCTTTCCCGTGACTTCTGAAGATGACGTTAAAGAATGTCTCGAAACCCTGAAAAAACAGCACCACACCGCTCGTCATTTTTGCTATGCTTGGCAACTGGGAAAAAACTACGAGAGCTATCGCGCCAATGACGATGGCGAACCCAGTAATAGTGCAGGTATGCCTATATATGGGCAGCTGCAAGCGTTTGACGTAACCAATGTCTTGGTGGTCTCGGTACGATATTTTGGGGGCACCAAATTGGGCGTTGGCGGATTGATCCAGGCCTACAAAACCTCGGCACAACTGGCACTGGAGGCTTCAAAAATAGTACTGCGCACAATTGATGAAAAATTTGTACTGAAATTTGACTATCCCGAGATGAACACCGTGATGCGCATTGTGAAGGACGAAAACCTGAAGATTGTCTCCCAAAAACTGGAACTGGATTGCGAGATAACACTTTCGGTACGAAAAAAAGATGCGGCCCGTATTTTTGAACTCTTTGAGAATACGTATAAAGTGACAATAAAAAGGGCTGGGTGAGTTGTAGGCTGTGGGTTCTGAGCTTTGAGCTTTGGGCAAATTACCTCAAAATCTTCTCCATTTTTCTTCCTCTTGCAAGTTCGTCCACAAGTTTGTCCATATAGCGAGCTTGCCGTGTAAGCGGGTTTTCTAGCTCTTCGATTCGGTACCCACAGATGACTCCCTTAATTAAATGTGCATTGGGGTTTAGGGTTGCCCTTTCAAAAAAAGTTTTGAAGGTAACCTTTTCATCAATTAATTTTTTAAGGTCGTTTGTATCGAAACCCGTAAGCCACTCTATAACTTGGTGCAGCTCGTCTTTGGTTCGTTCCTTTTTTTCAACTTTGGTAACGTAATGTGGGTATACCGAGGCAAAGGTCATTTTTGCGATTCGTTCGTTATGTTCCGGAGTTGCTTTCATTGTTATTTTTTGGGAATTGATTAGAAATTTCAAAAATTGGATATCCTATAAATATACCCTTATTTTATGAGACAGGAATACAGAGAAAAAATGCATCTGTTTTGTTTAACTAATCGGTAAGTTTTTCCAACAAATAACCTGGTGCTTTTATTATTTTTTTTGTGGCTGAATTTATAAACACCAAAGTAGTTTCGGCAGTGACCAAAAGTTGGTCTTCTTGATTGTGGATTTCGTAATAAAACTCAATCTTGAAAGTAGGAATTTTCTTTAGCTCGGTAGTTACCGTGATAACATCGTCATAACGTGCCGGTAACTTGAAGTTAACATTAAGGTTTGTAACGGGTAGCATCACTTGGTTCTCCTCCATCCATTTGTAGCTAAAGCCCAATTCACGGAGCCATTCGGTTCTTCCCTGCTCGAGATATTGTGCATAATTTCCGTAATACACCACACCCATCTGGTCGGTTTCGGCATAGCGTACTCTTAATTTTGTAAGATTTTTTTTCATGAGTTTAATGAGGAAAAGGGGGAAGTTTTTCGTAAGTTTGGTTTCAGGACAGTATGAGGAAAAAAAACTAGAAATTCAATACCCCAAGCGTTTTTTTTTTAATTTTTTTGTTCACATATTTGCAGTGTTAAGAAATCGTTAGAAAAGTTCTTTTCTACTTCTTGACCACCCAACATTAACTAACTATACTTCGACACTAAATTATGAGCAAAACTGCAAAATCGGTTTGGAACAATTGTTTGTCCTTTATTGAAGATAATATAACTTCACAAGCTTACAAAACTTGGTTTGAACCTATTAAAGCAGTAAAGCTTACCGATAATGCCTTGAGCATCCAGGTACCCAGCAAGTTTTTCTACGAGTGGCTGGAGGAACATTATGTAAAGATCCTAAAAGTTGCCCTTACCAAGGAATTGGGCACCCAGGCCAAGCTTGTGTACGTGATACGTATGGAGAACACGTACGGCAACAAGCAGCCCTTTACCGAAAAAATTCCAAGTTCCAACCGTAGCAACATGCAGTCGCAAGAAGTTGATGTACCCATTAAGAACAAGAACCCAGAGTTGAAGAATCCGTTTGTGATTCCCGGAATTAGAAACGTAAAGATCGAGTCTCAGTTGAACCCGTCCTATAATTTCGAGAATTTCTTGGAAGGAGAATCCAACCGCTTGGCACGATCTGCCGGAATGGCCGTGGCCAATAAACCTGGGGGGACCAGTTTTAACCCCTTATTGATTTTTGGAGGCGTAGGATTGGGAAAAACACATTTGGCACATGCCATTGGTGTAGAGATCAAGGATAAGTATCCAGAAAAAACGGTGCTGTATATTTCAGCTGAAAAGTTTACACAACAATATATTGAGAGCGTAAAAAAGAACAACCGTAACGACTTTATCCACTTTTACCAGATTATTGATGTGCTTATCGTGGACGATATACAGTTGCTGAGCGGAAAGGCCGGAACACAAGATGTTTTCTTCCACATATTCAACCATTTGCACCAAAACGGAAAGCAGGTCATTCTTACCAGCGACAAGGCCCCGGTGGATATGATTGATATTGAACAACGCCTATTATCCCGCTTTAAATGGGGACTTTCGGCCGAACTGAACCACCCAGACTACGATACCCGTGTTGCCATTATAAAAAACAAACTATACCGGGACGGCGTAGAGATGCCAGAAGATATTGTTGAGTTTTTGGCCAATAACATAAAAACCAACATCCGCGAACTCGAAGGCGCCATTATTTCTTTGATTGCGCATTCCTCCTTTAACAAAAAAGACATCACGATAGACCTTGCCAAGAAAATTGTGGACAACTATGTGAAACACACCAAGCGTGAAGTTTCTATAGACTACATACAAAAAGTGGTGAGCGAATATTTCCAGATGGACGTGGAGACCCTACAATCTAAAACCAGAAAACGCCACATTGTTCAAGCTAGGCAACTTGCAATGTTCTTTGCAAAGAAATTTACCAAGGCCTCCCTTGCTAGCATTGGCTCACAGATTGGCCAGCGTGACCACGCTACGGTATTGCACGCCTGCAAAACGGTGGACAATCTTTCCAGTACCGATAAACAGTTCCGAAAATATGTGGAGGACCTTCAGAAAAAATTGACTATTTAATAGTGATAATCCCGCCAAAAAGCGGGATTTTTTATTTGTATTGACTGCATATATAATCTATTGTTATTTTTGTGTTAGTCTGAAAATAAGAACTAGTAGAAATCCGCTAGGATTGTATTAAAAAACAAATTCTATATGAAAAAAGTATTGATGGTATGCCTGGGTAACATTTGCCGTTCCCCGCTGGCAGAAGGATTGTTAAAAGCAAAAGTAGATCCCGAAAAGATTGAAGTTTCATCGGCGGGCACAGGCGGCTGGCATGTAGATGAGCAACCAGACCCACGAAGTGTTGCCGTGGCCCAAAAAAACGGTCTGGACATCACAGACCAGCGAGGGAAACAGTTCTCCACCTACGATTTTGAGATCTACGACCATATTTTTGTGATGGATACCAGTAACTACAGGGATGTAGTAAAACTGGCTGCCAATGAAGCTGAAAAAGAGAAAGTACAACTTATCTTGGACGAGCTCTACCCTGGCGAACAACGAAGCGTCCCAGACCCCTATCACGGGGGGGATGAAGGGTTTGACAAGGTGTATGCAATGCTGGATGCAGCTTGCGAGAAAATTGCTGCCAGACTGTAGCTTTTTACTTTCGGTATCTTTTGAGTATCTTAGACATATCAAAAAAATCAAGCTATGAAAAATATTACATTACTATTTGCCACACTACTTATAAGCTATATCACCTTTGCCCAAGAAATTGAACTGGAACCCTATGCATCTGGCTTTTCCGAACCTGTGGATCTTAAAAATGCTGGTGATGATCGCTTGTTCGTGGTCGAGCAAGGGGGAACCATAAAAATCATTGACGGTAATGGAATTGTACTCTCAAACGATTTCTTGGATATTTCGGGAGATGTATCTGGGGGGAGCGAACAAGGATTGTTGAGCATTGCTTTCCATCCAGACTATGCCAATAACGGCAAGTTCTATGTAAATTATACCAAAACCAATGGAGACACCAGAGTTTCAGAATTTACGGTAGATTCCGGAAACCCAAACCTAGCAGATCCCAACAGTGAGGTAACGATTATTGAGATAGCGCAACCCTTCTCCAACCACAACGGCGGGTGCCTTCAGTTTGGGACGGATGGATACTTATACATTGCAACAGGCGACGGTGGTAGCGGTGGTGACCCCAACAATCTCGCGCAGAACACTACAAACCTTCTAGGAAATATCTTGCGCATAGATGTGGACAATCCAATTCCCGGAGCTACCAATTATGGCATCCCAGCCGACAACCCCTTTGCGGGAGATCCTTCCAATCGTGAGGAAATTTGGGCGTACGGACTTAGAAACCCTTGGAAATTTTCCTTTGATAGTGCTACGAACAACTTATGGATTGCAGACGTGGGCCAAGGAGAAATAGAAGAGATAAACCGTGTTGGTGGTAGTGAGGCAGGATTAAATTATGGTTGGAGATGCTACGAAGGCAGCGAACCTTTTAACACAACTAATTGTCCGCCTGCGGGAGATCTAACCTTTCCCGTTGCGGAATATAACCACCCCACAGGGTTCTCAATAACCGGAGGATATGTTTACAATGGCACCCTGCAGCCCTCGTTGCAGGGCCTATACTTTTTTGCAGATTTTGCAACCTCGCTCATTGGGTATGTAGATAGCAATGATAATCTTACCAACCTAGGCAGTTTTGGCGGCGGATGGTCTTCCTTTGGGGTAGATATTGATAATGAATTATTTATAGTGAACTATAGTGGATCCGTATCCCGCATAATTGAAGCTCCCATTATAGGTGTAGAGGAACATACAACTACAGACTTTAGTTTTTTCCCGAACCCTGCAAACGAAAAGATTTCATTGCAAATTGAAAATGATACATTCGCTTCGGTTTCAATACTTGATATAAAGGGAAGCGTGCTTTTTTCTGAAGAAAACATAGCCCAACAACATAAGGATATAGATATTTCAACACTATCGCAGGGAATCTATTTGCTGAAGGCTACTACGGCTGGCAACAATTCATTTACCAAAAAATTAGTGATTCAGTAACCCATTATGGACAACCAAAAAGGAAATCTCTATCTTATTCCTTGCACATTGGGCGATACACCACCACTGGAAGTATTGCCCTTATTGGTTAAAAAAGCAATTGAAGAGATTGACCATTACATTGTTGAACACGAAAAAACCGCACGCAGGTTCATCAAAGGCATTCATCCCAGGAAGTCACAGCCCAGTTTACATTTTAGCCAGATCAACAAATTTACGGACGAGTCTGAAATCCCCTCAATGCTCTCCCCCTGTCACGAGGGTTTTGATGTGGGGGTGTTGAGCGATGCTGGTTGCCCGGGTGTTGCAGATCCCGGCGCCCTTGCCGTCGAGGCAGCGCACAGGCAGGGTATTCGTGTGGTTCCGCTGGTAGGGCCTTCATCTATCCTCTTGGCATTGATGGCCAGCGGCTTCAATGGACAGAATTTTGCCTTTAATGGTTATTTGCCCATTGATAAAAGAGAACGAAGACAAGAGCTTAAAAGGCTGGAACGCCTATCTGCCGAAATTGGCCAGTCGCAACTATTCATCGAAACACCCTATAGAAACAACCAAATGCTGGAAAGCCTTGTGAGCACCGTAACGCCCGACACCCAAATTTGTGTGGCCTGCGACATTACGCTACCTACCGAATACATAAGGACTATGCCTGCTTCCAATTGGGCCAAAACAAAAGTGGATCTCAATAAGAGACCCACTATATTCATTATCCAGAAGTGAAAACTGCTATAGCCTCACTTTTGCTTTTTGATTCGGCTCTATAAAAGATGTATCATACCCAGAAAACTTTTTAAGGTAATACCCAATGCTGGTTCCAAAGGCATCGCTAAAACCTATGGCACCACCACTTCGCAGAAACTTTTTAACATTTCCAGCACCTGCTAGATGCGCTGCGGCCAGTATTCCAGATTCGGTAATTTTAACACCTCCAATGGTTCTACCTACATAACGCTTTATATCCCTTCTTAAAATCCACTTGTTACGAGAGGTATAAGCCGTAAAGGCAGCTTCCTGCAGTTTTGAGTCTTTCATAAACCTATCTGCATTGTGCACGCCTATCATTTTAAGGGTGTTGATGTTGAACTGGTATTTCCCCAAATACCCAAACTTGTTGATGGTTGCATAGTCTCCACGGGATTCCTTGAAACCGAGCGCCTCCTTAAAGCCAACATACGTCTTTCCTAAAAATAAATGATAATTCTCCTTTATTTCAGGAATTGCTACTTCTACCTCATCAAAATTAGGTACGTAGTAGTATAGATCTAGTCCTTCTGAAGAAAACATAGATACGGTATTGTAACTGTTATCCTCCTTTGTTGAAAATCCTGTAGCGGTTACTAAAACCACCAATAATAGGACACCAATTTTTAAAAGTTTTAATCTCATATTCGTTGAATATATAGTAGCTCAATGCTTCTAAAATTTCAGCGTGCAAAAATAAACAATTTTTTATAAACTTGATTATTAAGGTGTTAAATTGTGTTAAAGCCTATTTTTGAGCAATACGGGATATACAAACAAACAGTTTAAATAGTACCGTATCGATAAAAAAGACACGGTTTTTATGAACTTGTTACAGTTTAATATGATAAAAATCAATAATCGAAGAAAATGAAAAAAGCCGGGCTTGTCAACCCGACTTTTTCAATAATTATAGTGTCACCCTTGCGTTGTTATCTGGGGCGATAGAAGAAAGGTCGTATCCTCCAAAACGCTTCATGTACTTCGTAATGGGTACATTATTGGCGTCTGCGAACACGTTTTCTCCGTTAGACTCTAGAAATTTAATAACATTTCCAGCGCCTCCCAGATGGGCTGCGGCTATTAAGCCAGACTCGGTTACTTGAATACCACCTATGTGCTGGCCACGGTATTTAGCAATATGGTCCTTGAGTACCCACTTGTTCAAAGAAATCAATGTTGAAAAAGCTTCTTCTTGCAAGTCGGGATTGTTCAAGAACATTCTCTTGCTATTGACACCTACCCATTTAAGGGCAGACCAACCAAACTGGTATTTACCTACATAACCCAGTCTATTCACAGCCTTGTAGTTACCACTGCTTTCGGAAAAGCCGAGGTCGTTCGTAAAACCAAGGTATGACTTCCCAAGAAATGGAACATCCATTTCTGGGTTCATATTTACTTCAAACTCGTAGGGAACATAGGTAGGTTCTCCTACGGTTTCAGAAATAAATATAGAACTGCTATTAAGCTCCACCTCTTTAGAAGGTGAAAAACCTAATGCTACAAATGCAGCGATTAGGGGCAGCACAGACAATTTCATAAAACGATTTACCATGTTCTATTTATTTTAGAGTTATAATTATTGCCCCAATGCTTTGTGCAATGGGGAAATTCCTAAAACAAACACGAACTCGTAGCTAGCAAATCCATGCTTGCTAAAAGGTTTTATGAAATTAATACGTCAATGAACTTTAATATCGTTGTGTTGCTTCCTTTTAAACAACACTACCAATATAAGGACAGCAAGACAAAAAAGCGAGCTCTTAACAGTCTTTAACCCCAGGATTAATAAAGGTTTAACGTAATTATGGGGGTTTATCTATTCACGCCCTGCTGTGAGATCCAGCGAACATATTCGGCTTTGTTTCGGTTGTGCTGGGATAGCGTCTTGGCAAATTTATGGTAGCCAAATTTTTGCACATTTGCCACAAAATAAAGGTAGTCATGCTCCTCGTGGTCAAGCACCGCATCTACGGAAGAAATATCGGGCATAGTGATGGGCCCAGGCGGAACTCCTGCATATTTGTAGGTATTGTACGGAGAGTCTATCTCTAGATCTCTATACAAAACACGTTTTATAATTTGGTCAAAATTGTTTTCTGAACGTTTTTTGGCATAGATTACCGTTGGGTCCGCCTGTAACAGCATCCCGCGTTTCAATCTATTAATATAAACTCCGGCGACCCTGGGTCGCTCCTCTACCTTTGCTGTTTCCTTTTGAACGATGGCCGCAAGTGAAATGACCTGTGCTGGTGTCATATTTAGTTTCGCTGCCTTTGCCAGACGCTTTTCGTTCCAAAATCCTTTGTATTCTGAAGCCATCTTATCTCGGAAACCTTCGGCACTGGTATTCCAATAAAACTCATAGGTGTTAGGCACATAGAGGCCCAACACTGTGTTTTCCTCTAGATTATTTTCGGATAAAAAAGTTTTATCTCGCATGACGTTCAACAACGAAATGCTATCTGCTTCAATCTGCCGGGAAATGGCTCCTGCCAAGTCCTCCAAACGCTCTTGGTTGTTAAACTTCACCTGGACGGGTATGTTCCTGCTGCGAATGGTGTTTACAATGTCGTTATTGTTCATCCCCTTTTCCAATATAAAATGGCCAGGTTTTACATTGTTCACATACCCCTTACGTTTGGCAACGGCGGTAAAGGTTTCGGTATCTTCTAAAAGTGGTTCCACTTCTTGAAGAACATCACTAAAAGTAGCATTGGTGGGTATATAAACGTGTGCTTCAGTATTATTAAAAGCGGTATTGGGCACCAAGACAGTGTTATACACATACCAAGCAAATATGGCCATGCCCGCAAGGCCCAATAACAACACAGCTACTAAAATTTTTCTTAAGTACATATTTTAAACTACAGATTAACTTTATTTTAATTTCTGGAAAAACTCACCCTTCACCATTTAAAAGTAATTGATACAAGAGCTCGTCCTGGAACCCCTTTGCCGAAACTATCCAGTCTCTTTTCACGCCTGATTTTACATAACCAGCTTTTTTGAATAGTTGAATACTCCTATCGTTATCTGCCATAATGTTAGCATATAATTGATGCATATTTAAGTGGCCTTTCGCATAATTGGCGATAAGCCTTAAGGCCTCTGCCGCATACCCTTTGCCTCTTTCCTCTACGTTGAATATGAGTATTCCTATTCCTGCCCTACGGTGTTTTGGCTCAAAATCGAACAAGTCCAAAAACCCTATGGTCTTCTTATTGTTTGTGGTACAAATAACCAATCGTAACTGTTTTACTTCATATATATCCCTATGCGAATTGGCAAGATATTCCTTAAGTACATATTTTGAAAATGGCTGTGTGGTGTTGCTCATTTGCCAGATGGACTCGTCATTTTCCAATTGGTATAGAAATTCCAGATCGGTTGGCTCCAATGCCCTTAGGTTTATTTTTTCGCCTTGTAATGTTTGCATCCTATACCGTGATTATTCCGTTGAACACTTGGGTGGCCGGGCCTATTAGATAGATGTCGCCATATCCTTTTTCAATCTTATTGAAATGTATTTGTAATTCGCCGCCTGGTTGTTGCAATATCACTTTATTGGAGGTCGCTTTTCCTGTTTCGAACATTGCGAGGGCCACAGCCGTTACGCCTGTTCCGCAGCTTAGGGTTTCGTCCTCAACTCCACGTTCGTAAGTACGAACCGCGAAAGTATTTTCTTCTAGTTTTTCAACGAAATTTACATTGGCCCCAGCTTTACCATAACGATTGTTGCGTATGTTTCGGCCGTTTACAAATACATTAAAATCTGCCAAATTTTCAACCAACTGGACGTGGTGCGGCGAACCAGTGTCTAAGTATGCAAAGTCCTCTTCAGTTTGTATGTTGGTAACATCGTTCATTTTTAAATGCACACAACCGCGTTCAATCTTGGCTTCGTGCAAACCATCAATTGCCTCAAAGGTGGTATTTTTGGATATCATCCCTAAATACTCTGCAAAATGCACAATACACCTTCCACCGTTACCACACATGCTGCTCTGGTTGCCATCGGCATTGTAATATACCATCTTGAAGTCTACAGCAGGATGTTCCTCCAATAGTATAAGGCCATCTGCACCTATGCCAAATTTTCGGTCGCACAACCTAGCTACCAGTTTGGTATCGTTTTTGGAGAATGTATGCTGACGATTGTCTATGAGCACAAAGTCGTTACCCGTACCTTGATATTTATAAAACTGAAGTTCCATTACGGCAAATGTACAAATTGCCATGGGTTGGTCTCACGTTTTATAGCTGTTAAATGTGCGTTAAATGCGAAATTCTTGCACAATAGTATCGTCTTATTGATTGTTACCTAAGTATAATAAAACATGATAAAGAATATGAAACAGACAGCGAAATTATTTTTGGTTGCGCTTGTAGCAGGAGCGCTCACACTAGGGGGTTACAAATATTTTGTTGAACCCAATACTACCGTAGCTTACACCACACAGGATGAAGCATCTTTTATACCTACAAACTATTCCTCTAACATTACAGCAGCAATAGATACCGACTTTACCGATGCTGCTGAAAAAACGGTGAACGCAGTGGTTCACGTTAAGAACACAACCATAAGCCGCCAACCGTCCAACATAATGGAATATTTCTATGGTGGCGGGCAAGCACGCCCAATGGTGGGGTCTGGCTCTGGGGTAATTATCTCACCAGATGGATACATAGTAACAAACAACCACGTTATAGAAAATGCATCGCAACTACAGGTTACCCTAAACGATAACCGTACCTACAATGCCGAATTGATTGGTACAGACCCAAAGACCGATATTGCACTAATTAAATTGGACAGCAATGAGGAATTTCCCTTTGTCCCATTTGGCGATAGTAACAACGTGAAAATTGGCGAGTGGGTATTGGCAGTAGGAAATCCCTTTAATCTTACCTCTACCGTTACTGCAGGTATCGTGAGTGCCAAAGCTCGCGACCTCAACGAGTTTGATGGAAATCCACAATCCTTTATCCAAACCGATGCTGCCGTAAACCGTGGAAATAGCGGGGGTGCTCTTGTAAATACCAGAGGCGAATTAATTGGGATCAATACCGCAATTACCTCTGAAACAGGAAGCTACGTTGGGTATTCCTTTGCGGTACCCAGCAACAATGCCCGCAAAGTAGTTGAAGACATTATGGAATTTGGAGGCGTACAGCGCGGAATCCTTGGTATATCTACCTTGCCCACAAAACTAGCCCAAAAACAAGGGATAGACATTACCCAAGGAGTGTATGTTGCAGCTATTGAAAAAGGAAGCGGGGCCGACAAAGGAGGATTGAAAGAAGGAGACATCATTAAGCAGATTGACGGTTACGAAATCGCAAAATTCTCAGATCTTGTAGGCTACCTAGGCTCCAAAAGACCAAACGATGTAGTAGATGTTACCGTAGACCGAAAGGGCACTCGCAAGACGGTTCCTGTTACACTCATAAAACTGGAAACCTTTACCATAGAAGATACCGGTCTTGAGGTACGCAATGCCAATAAGGCTCAACTGGACGCCTATGGCGTAGACAATGGCGTTGTAGTGTCCAATGCTGCTACAAAGGATATGCTCCCTTTAAAAGGGGCAGTAATAGTTCGTGTTAACGACAAGAACGTGACCAATATTGATGATGTGAGAGAGATTATGAAGAGCAATGGTTTTGGCGACCCTGTAAAACTTACGTTTGTGGATCGTAACGGACAATTAAACTCTTATATTTTCAGATAGAAGGAAGCGTACAAATTTTATCTGTAAACTGCGCCCCCAAGTTTTACTATTTGAGGGCGTATTGTATTGTAGGGCATATAGTACTTACTATTTCGAAATCATTGCCAGTAGCTGTTCCACTGAAAAATAAGCACATTTCACAATAACTTTCAACAAATAGCGCAGGGGTTATTTTCCTACAATTATTTTTTACCGAAAACCATTTCGCCAAAGTTGAAAATTGAGTACTTTTGCACAAAATTTAACACGCCTTTTAAAACCTGAAAAAGGCCCCTAAACAACACACACTATGAGTTTTGATGACGTTTATGAAAAAGAACTGTCTTTTCAAACCGACCGCCGAAAGGCTTCCGTAGAATTTATTAAAACCGTGAGCGATCTCTGGTACGATAAATCTATTGAACTGGTACTTTTTAGAAATCAATTAATAAACCGCAACGTGAGTGAGATTCTCAATTTGCACGAGTACGCTGGCGAGTTTGTACAAAAACCCATTTCAATTTTTGATAGTGTTGAAATCGCACAGGCCATTAGCCGCCTGGATCTTCCCCCTGCCAAGTTGGACATTGGGAAACTTACCTATGAGTATCACCTAGAGGATAATAAATACGAAGACGCACTAGCCTTTGTATCAGATAAATTGAAAGGCGCAAAGGATGTTGAGGATATTACCCCAAAAGATGTGGTATTGTACGGTTTTGGGCGTATAGGAAGGTTATTGGCTCGCGAGTTGATGACCCGTACCGGAAAAGGAAACCAAATGAGACTGCGTGCCATTGTGACCCGCGGCGCAGTAGACCAAACGGTATTGGAAAAAAGAGCATCATTGCTTCAGTACGATTCGGTACACGGGGATTTTCCCGGAACCGTAAGTACCGATCTTGAGAACCAATCCCTTATCATTAATGGGACTACCGTTCATATTATCTCGGCTAACGCCCCAGAAGATATAGATTACACACAATACGGAATAAACAATGCTTTGATTATTGATAACACGGGTGCCTTTAGAGACGATGTTGCCCTAAGCAGACATCTGCAGGCAAAAGGTGCTAGTAAAGTATTGCTTACCGCCCCAGGAAAGAATGTCCCGAATATCGTACACGGTGTAAACCACAAAGAACATGACCCCTCTAAGGTGGATATCTTTTCGGCAGCTTCTTGTACCACTAATGCAATTACCCCTGTATTAAAGGCTATAGAAGACAGCTTGGGCGTAGTACATGGCCATTTGGAGACCATCCACGCATACACCAACGACCAGAACTTGGTAGACAACATGCACAAGAAGTACCGTCGTGGAAGAGCCGCAGCACTCAATATGGTAATTACAGAAACAGGTGCAGGAAAAGCCGTGAGCAAAGCGCTACCCTCTTTTGAAGGAAAATTGACTTCCAACGCTATACGTGTTCCTGTTCCCAACGGTTCGTTGGCAATATTGAATTTAGAATTGGAGGCAAAAACCTCTAAAGATGGCATCAATTCAATTATGAAAAAATATGCCCTAGAAGGCAACTTGGTAGAGCAAATTAAATACAGTCTTAATAACGAATTGGTATCCAGCGATATCGTGGGTTCTTCAGCACCTTCAATTTACGATAGCAATGCGACCATAGTTACCGAAGATGGAAAGAACGCCGTGTTGTACGTATGGTACGATAACGAATATGGCTATAGCCACCAGGTAATCCGTTTGGCAAAATATATTGCAAGCGTGAGGAGATATACGTACTACTAGTAGTATAAAGACAACAGCAAAGCTAGCCCGTCCCAATAAGGATGGGCTTTTTTTATGACTCCCTTAACTGAAAATTATACAGGCATAGCTGAAATTTGTATATATCAAACATTTTAGGATGACCTCAAAAAAAAAGCGCAAGGCCTATAAAAAGAAACGGTATACCGTCCCCATTATCATTTTGTTGCTGCTCATTGCCGCAAGGATCTATCTTCCGTATTGGGTGAAGGATTATGTAAACAAGGTTTTGGCAGATATCCCGGGCTATTATGGCCAAGTGGAAGATATTGACATGGCATTGTACCGCGGCGCTTATGTGATTGAAGGCATGTACCTCGACAAAGTAGATGCAGACACCAAAGTACCTTTTTTAAATTTCCCGAAAACCGATATCTCCGTGCAGTGGGCGGCATTGTTCGATGGTGAAATCGTAGCCGAAATCATTATGTCCAGCCCAGAAGTAATCTATATCCTAGAAGACCAAGAAACAACCCCGGCCGAGGGCGAAGCCAATATAGACGATTGGACCAAAGCCCTGACTGACTTGGTACCACTGGAAATAAACCATTTTGAGGTTTTTGATGGCAAATTTGCTTTTGTAGAATTGGAGAGCGACCCCAACATAGACCTACAGATTGATAAAATTCACCTTAACGCTAGCAACCTCCGTAACGTAAAAGAAAAAGAACGCGTATTGCCATCGCCCATTAACGCTACAGGTGTTTCCATTGGGGGTGGTGCAGTAAAGCTGGACGGTAACATCAACCTCATCAAGAAAATTCCGGATATGAATATGAACTTTAGCCTTGAAAACGCAAACGTTACGGCGCTCAACCCTTTTACAAGACACTATGCAGGAATAGATTTTGAGGAAGGCGATTTTAGCGTGTACAGCGAAGTGGCCATTGCAGACGGCTACCTGAAAGGCTACATAAAACCCTTGCTGAAAGATTCAAGAATGATTGGAAAGGAAGATGGTTTTTTAGGTGTTTTATGGGAAGGCTTCGTAGGGTTTTTCAAATTTATCCTCAAAAACCAAGGAACCGACACCATTGCTACCAGAGTACCTGTTGAAGGCGACCTTAACAATGCGCAGGCAGGGGTTTGGCCCACGATATTCAACATATTTGAGAACGCTTGGATAAGTGCCTTTAAAGGAAAGATAGACAATGATATAGATTTTGAGGATGCCTTTAACGACCCAAATCTTACCAAGGAAGAAAAACGCGAGCTCCGAAAAAAGAGAAGGGAAAAACGTCGTGAGGATCGCAAGAACGATACTACCGATGGCTTCTTTAAACGCCTATTTGACGGTGCCGAAGACGATGGGGCAGATCCAACGGACGATGGTATTTTTGGTGGCAGCGATGAGAAGGAAGACAACAAGGACAAAACCGATGACACCTAAATGGAAATAATCACAGCTACAAAGGCTCACTTACATCAATTGGTTCCATTGTTTGATGGGTATAGGGTTTTTTACAAACAACCTTCAAGTATAGAACGGGCAGAAACATTTCTTTCGGAACGATTTCAGCAAAACGATTCTGTACTTTATATGGCAGTTTCAGATGAAGGAGATGCCATGGGCTTTACACAACTATACCCTTCATTTTCGTCGGTCTCCACACAACGCACCTATATCTTGAACGATCTGTTCGTTTCAGAAGCACATAGAAAAAAGGGCGTGGGCGAAGCCTTGATGGTGCGCGCCAAAGAGTTTGCCATTGTACAGGGCGCAAAGGGGGTTACATTAGAAACAGGAATCGATAACCCGGCCCAAAAATTATACGAACGTTTGGGATGGAAAAGAGATACCGAAGTTTTTCATTACACCTGGGAAATTTAAAATAGGTAATTTTGTATTTTTAGAGTATTAAAACCACGTTATGGACCACCTCACCCGATTAGAAGAAATGTTGGCCAGCGCCAATATGGACATAAAGAACAACAACTACGAAAAAGCCGAGAACACCCTTGAGGAAATTATAAAGATAGACCCCAATTTTGGAAAAGCCTATAACCACCTTGGCTATCTGTACGAAGTAAAGTTCAAGGAATACGATAAAGGGGAAACACTCTACAAAATGTGTTTGGAAAAATCGCCCATGTATCCTGCTATTTACTACAACTATGCTGTTTTATTATCCACATTGGGCAAGTGGGACGAGTTAAAGGAATTGCTGGATAAGGCCCTAAATATCCCTGGGGTTACAAAAGCTACCATCTATAACGAATACGGGATTATGTACGAGCAACAGGGAAAGCTGGACCTCGCCATAGAGAACTACCGTAACGCAGGCCTGAACACTTTGGACCAAGCCACGTTGGATCGTGCAAAATCTTCCATAGCCCGCTGCAAATCGAAAAAAGATCTCTTCTGAAGAGCAAAAAGGTTCCTGGGCTTTAAATAAAGAGCGGGAATTCCAGAACTTGGGCTGCTTTCCTTAAAATTTTAAATCCTAAAGCTATTTTCAATGCAAATACTGAATTCACAAATAGGTCCCAGCATAAAATCGTAGCTTTGCCGTAAATTTTTCCGTCATGGACTCCTTTCAAGATTTTAAGCTGAACAAGCAATTGCACTACGCCATTGACGACCTAGGCTTTACCACCCCTACCGAAATACAGCAGCAGTCCTTCTCCCCTATTATGGCTGGGCGGGACGTGGTTGGGATTGCCCAAACGGGAACGGGAAAGACCTTTGCCTATATGCTCCCACTTATCAACGGGTTAAAGTTTTCAAAACAGACGGACCCACGTATTTTGGTGATCGTTCCTACACGGGAGCTAGTGGTACAGGTTGTAGAGGAAACCGAAAAATTCGGGAAATACAGTTCCATTCGCGTGGCGGGAGTGTATGGCGGTGTGAATATAAACAGGCACAAAGAATTGGTAATGCAAGGAGCAGATATCGTGGTGGCTACCCCGGGACGGTTGTACGATTTGTTGTTGAGCCGCGCGTTAAAACCAAAGAGCATCAAAAAACTGGTAATAGACGAAGTAGATATTATGCTGGACTTGGGTTTCAGGTTCCAGCTTACCAATATTTTTGAACTGTTGCCCGAACAGCGCCAAAATATTATGTTCTCCGCAACAATGACCGAGGATGTAGCTGAATTTATAAAGAATTTTTTTAGAAATCCACAAACTATTTCTGTTGCTGTGAGTGGCACACCCTTGGATAATATTTCACAGTACGCCTATAATGTCCCGAATTTTTATACAAAAATCAATCTTCTGAAAGGACTACTGGACGATTCCAACAACTACACCAAAGCCCTCGTTTTTGTACCCAATAAAAAAAGTGCCGATCTGGTTTTCGTACTGTTAGAGGAAGCCTTTGGGGATGAAGTGGCCGTGATCCATTCAAACAAGACACAAAACTATAGGCTGCGCTCCATAGAAGATTTCAACCAAAACCGAACCCGTATCCTGGTAACTACCGATATAATGGCACGCGGTATCGACCTTGAGAACATAAGCCATGTGATTAACATGGATACCCCACGTTTTCCAGAAAATTATATGCACCGTATAGGGCGTACCGGCCGTGCCGAGGCAGTGGGAACTTCAATTTTATTGAGTACAGAAGCCGAACAACCCTACAAACGGGCCATCGAGACATTGATGGATTTAAAAATTGAAGAGATACCCCTTCCCGAAACAGTTGAAATTTCAAAAAAACTCACTTGGGAAGAACAACCCAAAATTACCGAACGTGACAATCCGCACAAGGTGATCGCTGAAGAAAAAGGAGACAGTTTCCACGAAAAAAGCGAAAAGAACAAAAAGACCAACCAAGGAGGAAGTTACAAACGCACCATTAAAAAGAAATATAAAAAAGCAAAGACCAAGGGCGATAAAAACTTCAACCGAAGAAACAAGAACAAGGGAAGCAAACCCTTCTGAAACTGAAACAAATAAAAAATTCGTTCGCACCATCTAAGCTATCTTTGCCGTTAATGCCGTGAGAAGAAAATACCATCATGAGAATAGACATCATCACCGTACTCCCCGAACTATTAAAAAGTCCTTTTGAAGCCTCTATCCTTAAGCGAGCGATAGAAAAAGGATTGGTAAAAGTACACACCCACAACCTCCGGGATTTTGCCACCAATAAGTACAAACAAATAGACGACTACCAGTTTGGTGGCGGAGCGGGTATGGTCATGATGATAGAGCCTATTGACAAATGTATAAGCAAACTTAAAGCAGAACGCGATTACGACGAAATAATTTATATGACTCCAGACGGCACCACACTTAATCAAGGTGTTGCCAATGAGCTTTCGTTAAAAGAAAACATCATTATCCTATGTGGGCATTACAAAGGCGTGGACCAGCGAGTACGGGACCAATTTGTCACTCGAGAGATCTCTGTGGGTGATTTCGTGTTGAGCGGTGGCGAGTTGGCAGCTGCCATAGTGTGCGATGCCGTAATTAGATTGTTACCTGGAGTTTTGGGTGACGAGACCAGTGCGTTGACCGATAGTTTTCAGGATAATTTATTAGCGCCGCCCATTTATACGCGCCCTGCAGATTATAGAGGCTGGAAGGTGCCAGAAATCCTTACCAGCGGCAATACCCCAAAAATAGAGGAATGGCGTGAAGAACAAGCCTATAAACGCACCAAGGACCTACGGCCAGATTTATTGGACGAATAAACGAGGTTTTCAAAAAGTTGCGTATTTTCATACAAACCAAATTTCAATTATGAAAACAACATTGACCTGTTACATCGCACTCCTGTTTTCTTTCACAACGGTGTGCCAGACTTTCTTACGGAGACCCCAAACGCCAACACCTCCCTTTAATTACGAAATTGAAGAGGTAACTTTTCAGAATGCAAGAGATAGTGTCACCTTAGCGGGCACCTTTACTTTTCCACAAGATGGGAACAACTTTCCGGCTGCCATACTCATAAGCGGCAGTGGTCCACAAAACAGAAATGAAGAAATCTTTGGACACAAACCATTTTGGGTGTTGGCAGACTATCTCACCAAACAGGGCATAGCAGTATTAAGGTACGACGACCGCGGCACTGCAAAATCTAGTGGAAATTTTGGCAAGGCTATTTCACAGGATTTTGCCCGAGATGTAGAAGCCGCTGTAGATTTTCTGAGAACCAGACCCGAAATCAACCAAGAAGCAATTGGTTTAATTGGTCATAGTGAAGGCGGTATCATTGCGCCCATGGTAGCCAGCAGCCGCCAAGAGGATATTGGTTTTATAGTACTACTTGCTGGTGTGACCATTCGAGGTGATAAGGTGATGAAACTCCAAAAGGAACTCTCGTTGCGCGCTATGGGCTCTTCGGAAAAATATATAGAGCAAGAAATACGCTTCGACAACAAATTAATGCAGGTCATTACCACAACCTCCTTGGAGGAGCTATCAGAGGCATTAACAACATTTACTAAGAATTATCTGGAAAACAATCCCGAATTTTCCAAAACCCGTGGCATGACAGCCGAAAAGTACTTAGACATTATCACCTCTTCCTATACGAACCCGTGGATTTACAATATGCTAAATTACAATCCAGAAGAAGCTTTGAAGAAAACCAGATGCCCTATATTGGCTCTCAATGGTGAAAATGACACACAGGTTCCTTACAAAGAAAACCTAAATGCCCTCCAAAAACTGAAAGCTACCTATCCCGAAAAAAACATCACCACAAAATCCTACCCAAAACTCAACCACCTATTTCAAGAAAGTGAAAAAGGAACAGTTTTTGAATATGGCAGGATAGAACAAACGATTGCCCCACATGTATTGGTTGAAATTTCTACGTGGATTAATTCCTTACATTTTGAATAGTAATTTCTTGCTTCAACTGTTTGTCCATTTCAAAAAAAGAGTATCTTTGCACTCCAATTACACCAACCTCTGACGAGACTCGTGAACGTTGCTGTAACATAACAATTAAACCATACAAATGGAAGCGTTAATAAAATATGTACAAGACGAGTTTGTAACCAAGAAGGAATTCCCAAAATTCGCTGCTGGAGACACTATAACAGTGTATTACGAAATTCGTGAAGGTGAAAAGAAAAGAACCCAGTTTTTTAGAGGAGTTGTTATCCAACTTAGAGGAACAGGGGCTACCCAAACTTTCACCATTAGAAAAATGTCCGGAACTGTAGGCGTAGAGCGTATCTTCCCAATGAATTTGCCGGCATTGCAAAAAATCGAGATCAACAAAAAAGGTAGCGTTCGCAGAAAGCGTATCTACTACTTTAGAGGCCTTACCGGTAAGAAAGCGAGAATCCGCGAGAAGCGTCAATAAGCTTCTACCGGCATACAGAACAGAGCGACTCCATTCGGGGTCGCTTTTTGTTTATGAACATTTGTTGATAACCCAAGTGCATAACTTGTTCATATTAAAAAGGTTATAAAATTTGCTTTTTTCGATTTCTGTGCTACATTAGCACTATCGAAACAATACACATATTGTTCGGTAAACATAAAGTAACGTTCTTTATTTCTTTTTAAAAATTGTTTGACAGGCTAACGGTTCCTTGTGGACGGTTACTTTGGAGATTTTTGAAAAGTATGGAAGTAGTTTTTGAAGGATGTATGCTTCAATGCAAATTGCAAGCATCGCCTACAACCAAAGACAATAATACTTCTTTCTTGAAATACGGCCACAGCGGTAAGGGTATAATAAACTTACACTACATCGTAAAGATGCGTTGGTAACGGCTGTTTTCACAAGGAGCCATAGCATAGTGCCCAGCACGCTGTTATGGCTTTTCTTGTTCTAAACAACTACAGGCTAACAGTCCTACTCACCCAACATTAAAAAACTGCTAAACTTTTCCCATACACTACCCTCCTGCTTTTAAAGCACCTCATAAATCCGTATCTTTGCAACCCATAATTCAAGATTTTCGAAATCTTGACAAGTTTCATTTTCAACCGAAAAAAATATCTTCATGACAAAGACCGCTAAAATTATCTATACAAAAACCGATGAAGCACCATTTTTGGCAACACACTCGTTGCTGCCCATCGTAAAGGCATTTACCGCTCCTTCAAACATTCAAATTGAAACAAGGGACATCTCACTGGCGGGGAGAATTTTAGCAAACATGAGCGATTATCTCACCGAGGACCAAAAGGTGAACGATGCCCTTGCCGAATTGGGCGAACTTGCCAAAACACCCGAGGCCAACATCATTAAACTCCCGAATATCAGTGCGTCGGTGCCACAGTTGGTAGCGGCCATTTCAGAATTGCAGGCAAAAGGGTTCAATATTCCAGAGTATCCAGAAAACCCAAAAACCGCCGAAGAGAAAAAAATAAAAGCTGCCTACGATAAAGTAAAAGGTAGTGCGGTGAACCCAGTACTCCGCGAGGGGAACAGTGACCGCCGTGCCCCCAAGGCCGTTAAAAACTATGCAAAAAAGAACCCACACCGCATGGGGGCTTGGAGTGCAGATAGCAAGAGCCACGTGGCTACGATGGGCAAAGGAGACTTTAGGCATAACGAACAATCTGTAACCATAGAAAATGATACTTCAGTAAATATTATATTGAAAGGGAACGATGGAACTGAAACCGTACTGAAAGAAAACATTGCCCTATTAAAAGGTGAAATCATTGACGCTTCAGTACTAGAGAAAAAAGCATTGCTATCTTTCCTGAAAGAACAGGTACAAGATGCCAAGGACAAAGGGATATTATTCTCATTACATATGAAAGCTACCATGATGAAGGTTAGCGATCCCATTATCTTTGGACACGCCGTAAGAGTTTTCTTTGCTGATGTTTTCTCAAAATACGAAAAGGAACTAAAAAGCGTAGGCGCAGATCCCAACAATGGATTTGGAGATGTGCTCAACGATATAGGAAGTTTGCCGGAAGCTAAAAGAAATGAGATCTTAGCTGCCATAGACACATCATTGGAAAACAATCCAGACCTTGCGATGGTAAATAGCGACAAAGGCATAACCAACCTACACGTCCCAAGCGACGTGATTATTGATGCCTCTATGCCTGCCATGATACGTACTTCGGGACAAATGTGGAACAAACAAGGGGAGCAACAGGATGCCAAGGCCGTAATTCCCGATAGTAGCTACGCAGACCTATACCAAACTACCATAGAATTTTGCAAAGAAAATGGAGCCTTTGATCCAACAACCATGGGAACCGTTCCCAATGTAGGATTAATGGCCCAAAAAGCCGAAGAATATGGTTCCCACGATAAAACGTTTGAGATAAAAAATGCCGGAACCGTTGAAGTGATAGACAGCAATGGAACAGTACTACTTTCCCACAAAGTGAGCGAGGGCGATATCTGGCGTATGTGCCAAGTTAAGGACCTTCCTATCCAAGATTGGGTAAAATTGGCCGTAAGCCGTGCAAGAGCCACAGGTTGGCCAGCCGTTTTCTGGTTGGATAAAAACCGTGCCCACGATGCAGAGCTTATTAAAAAAGTAAACAAATATCTACCTAACCACGATACCAGCGGGTTGGAAATAAAGATCCTATCGGTTGCCGAGGCTACACAATACACTTTGGAGCGCGTAAAAAATGGCGAGAACACCATTTCGGTAACAGGAAACGTGTTGCGTGATTACTTAACGGATCTCTTCCCAATCCTAGAATTGGGAACGAGTGCAAAGATGCTCTCCATTGTTCCTTTGATGAATGGTGGCGGCCTCTTTGAAACGGGCGCTGGAGGATCTGCTCCTAAGCACGTGCAGCAATTTGTTGAAGAAGGGCACCTTCGCTGGGACTCCTTGGGCGAATTTTTGGCGTTGGCAGTATCACTCGAACATTTAGGATCTACGTATAGCAATCAAAAAGCCATCATTATGGGTGAGGCATTGGACGATGCTACTGAAAAGTTACTGGAAAACAAGAAAGGCCCCTCCCGAAAAGTTAACGAGATAGACAATCGTGGCAGTCACTTTTTCTTGGCAAAATACTGGGCAGAGGCTTTAGCAAACCAAGACAAGGATGAAACCTTAAAAAATAGATTTGCTCCCGTCGCCAAGAAATTGAACGATAACGAAGACCAAATTTTACAAGAACTTATAAACGCACAAGGAAGTCCCGTGGACATCCAAGGTTATTATTTCCCTAATGAAGACAGGGTTAATGCCGAGATGCGCGCCAGTGAAACACTCAATGAAATATTGAACGAAATTGAGTAAAGAAAAAGCCTTCAGAAATTCTGAAGGCTTTTTTTCTATAAAATGTATCCGTATTTTTATAAAAAATTGCATTTGAAAAATTTACTGCTACTGGGGTGCCTTCTGTTTACCGCCCTTGTATTCTCACAAGAAAGGTTCACACTTAGCGGTGTTGTTTCCGAAGCTGCCACAGGAGAGACCCTCATAGGGGTAAATGTTATCATTCCCTCCTTGCAAACCGGCACCATTACAAACGAATATGGTTTTTATTCCATAACCCTTCCAGAAGGAACGTACGAGGTGTATTATAGCAATCTTGGTTTTACCACAGTTCAAAAAACCATTATGCTCAATGAAAACACTGTAGAGAATGTAGGGATGGACGAGGATACACAGCAATTGGACGAAGTGGTCATTAAAGCAGATGTTGAAGCGCTCAATATTAGAAAACCCGAGATGAGCGTAAACAGGTTGACCGCTGGAACCATAAAAAAGATTCCTGTTGTATTGGGCGAAAAAGATGTAATAAAAGCCATTACACTTTTGCCCGGTGTCACCAATGCTGGTGAGGGAGCAAGTGGTTTTAACGTACGTGGGGGTGCAGCAGACCAAAATTTAATCCTTTTGGACGAGGCCACGCTGTACAATTCATCGCATTTGTTCGGTTTCTTTTCGGTGTTCAATCCAGATGCTATTAAAGATTTAACACTTTACAAAGGGGGCATCCCAGCGCGATACGGTGGACGTATTTCTTCGGTATTGGATATTTACCAAAAAGACGGAAATCTAAAAAGGTTTGAAGCCAATGGTGGTGTGGGTTTGGTAGCAAGTAGATTGTTGCTGGAGGCCCCCATTAAAAAAGACACCGCCTCTTTTTTGGTGGGTGGACGCAGTAGCTATGCGCATCTCTTCCTTCCACTTTTCGACAATGACAATATTGCTTATTTCTACGACCTCAATACCAAGATAAGTTACAACCTGAACCAAAACAACAAGCTCTTTCTTTCGGGATACTTTGGGCGAGATGTGTTTGAGATTGCCGACAGTTTCAGCAATAACTTCGGAAATGCAACCATTAACCTACGCTGGAACCATTTGTTCAGCGATAAGCTTTTTAGTAACCTCTCGCTTATCTATTCGGATTATTACTACGGTCTGGAACTGGGTTTTGTGGAGTTCGATTTTGACAGCGGTATCCAAAATTTCAACCTAAAATATGATCTGACCAATTATGTTTCAGACAACCTGAAACTCCAGTACGGTTTTAACGGTATTTACTATAAGTTCAATCCTGGTGAGATAAATCCAACCACGCCCACCTCGGGCATCAACCCGTTTAAGCTCACACAAAAATATGCTACCGAAAATGCAGTGTACGCAGATGCCGAAATTGAAATTACCGATAATCTCTCGGTACAAGCAGGATTACGGGTTTCCACCTTTGCAAGATTGGGACAGGACGAATTGAACGTGTATGAAAACAACAACCCTATCCTGTATGACGAAGCTTTGGATATCTATCAAAAGGCAACGCCAATAGATACGGTATCCTTTAACAGAAGTGAGGTACTGGAAAGCTTTGTAAATCTAGAACCTAGAGTGGCTGTGGCATATCAATTAAACGAAACATCTTCTCTAAAGGCAAGTTATAACCGTACTGCGCAGTACATCCACTTGATCAGTAACACCACCTCTCCCACGCCTTTTGATATTTATGCACCCAGCGGAACATTCATCGAGCCACAAACGGCAAATCAAGTAGCTTTTGGATATTTCAAAAAATTTGAAGCGTTCTCCCTTGAAGCTGAAACCTTCTATAAGAAAATAAACAACAGGCTGGATTATGTGGACGATGCAGACCTGATAGCAAACAATGCCGTTGAACAAATTTTGTTGAAAGGCGAAGCCCGTGCTTATGGCTTGGAGCTATTGCTTAGAAAGACAACAGGCAAATTGCAAGGGTGGATTGCCTACACACTTTCAAAAAGTGAACAACGCACCCCTGGAAGAACGCCTGAAGAAATAGGTATTAACAGCGGCCAATGGTACAATACGGCTTGGGACAAACCGCACGATATTTCCATCACGGCACAGTACGAGCTCAATAACAAATGGTCTTTTGGGGCCAATGCAATCTATCAAACTGGGCGTCCCAGTACTTTCCCAACGGGGCAATACGAGTATAACAATCTTGTGATCCCCGTCTATGAGGCAAGAAATAGCAGTAGGCTATCGGCTTTCCACCATGTGGATGTTTCGGCTACTTGGACACCAAAACCCAACAACCCAAAACGTTGGAAAAGCGAATGGGTGTTTAGCGTTTACAATATATATAACCGTAAGAATGCAGCTTCGCTTTCTTTTAGAGAAAATACCGATATTGGACAAAACGAAGCAGTACGCTTATCTATTTTTGGGATAATCCCGTCCATAACATATAATTTTAAATTTTGAGGATGATGAAAAGATGTATGTTTTTAATGACAATAGTCTTCAGCTTTTGGGCCTGTGAAGATGTAGTTGATGTAGAGCTGGACGAGAGCGCCCCTAGATTGGTGATCGAAGCTGGAATCTTTCATTTTAAAGAGCAAGACAGAAACAGGGCACAAGTGATTCTTAGTGAAACAACACCTTTCTTTGAAAACACAGTGACCACTGTTGAAGGAGCTCTTGTTACCATTACTTCTGAAAACGGCACGACCCTTACGTTGGAGGAAGCAAGTGGAGGAATTTATTTCTTTGAGAATTTTCCCCTAGATGAAAATGAAGCTTATACCCTAGAGGTACTTCATGAAAATGAGACCTATACTGCAACCGAAACCTTTGAGAGTGTTCCCTCTCTTGAATTTGTGGAACAAAACAATGAAGGTGGCTTCACAAATGACGAAATAGAGCTGAAAGCTTTTTTTACAGACCCTGCCAATGTAGAAAATTATTATTTTTTCGAAGGCCGCTCTACCAGGGGAAATATGGCCGATACATTTTTTGATGAATTTTTTGACGGCAATCAAATCTTTGGATTCTATTTTGTTGAAGACCTAGCCCCTGGCGATGAAGTAACCTTTTATCTCCATGGAGTAGACGAGCAGTTCTATAACTTTATGTTCACGCTGTTGCAGCAAAGTAGTGACCAGAGCGACGGCCCCTTTGAAACACAGCCCGCAACCGTGCGTGGTAATATTTTGAACGAGACCAACGAAGATAATTTCCCTTTGGGCTATTTCAGGATTTCTGAAGTTTCAATTTTATCATATACCGTTCAATAATTAACCAACCCTTTCAAAAATACATACCTTTGTATGATGGATTTCAGGAAAACAACAGAGGAAGAGTCACGGTACGACGATTTGGAGAAAATGAGTATAAAAGAATTGCTCAGCAATATCAACAACGAAGATAAAACCGTACCGCTGGCTGTTGAAGAGTCCCTTCCACAAATTGAAAGCCTCACCAGGATTGTTTCAGAAAAATTGAACAATGGCGGTCGTTTATTCTACATGGGAGCAGGCACCAGTGGCAGGTTGGGCATTGTAGATGCCAGTGAGATTCCCCCAACATTTGGTTTGGATCATGGTGTTGTAATCGGCCTTATTGCAGGAGGTGACACAGCTATCAGGAAAGCAGTAGAATTTGCCGAAGATTCTCAAAACCAAGGCTGGGAAGACCTTAAAGACCACCAAGTGGGAATAAACGATGTAGTAATAGGGATTGCTGCCTCAGGCACGACACCCTACGTGATCGGTGCGCTGGAAAAATGTAATTCGCTTGGCATTACGACGGGTTGTATTACTTGCAACCAAGGTAGCCCACTACATAAAGTCGCCAAGTTTCCCGTGGTGGTAGTGGTTGGGCCAGAGTTTGTTACAGGAAGTTCTAGGATGAAAGCCGGTACTGCCCAAAAATTGGTGCTGAACATGATTTCTACAGCAGTAATGATTCAATTAGGGAGGGTACAAGGCAACAAAATGGTAGATATGCAATTGAGCAATAATAAATTGGTGGATAGAGGCACCCGAATGCTCATGCAAAAGTTAGCCATTGAAAGTAACGAAGCTTCAGCTTTATTGAAAGAACACGGTAGCGTTCGCAACGCCATTAACGCTTATAGAAATGAACAAACCTAGCGAGCAAAAGCATACCGATAAAAAACTACTTATTAAAGGGTTGAAACGCTTGGCTGTTGCGATTCCGCTTTTAGTGCTCACTACCTATGCGTTTACCTTTACGTTCTTAAATAAGGAAACCATCCCAATGTATTACGTGCTTCCTCTTGCAGTACTTGGGATGGCTGCCACAATCTATACGCTGTTTAGCGGTATAAAATTAATCCTAAAAGCTCTTTTTTAAAAAGCCAGCTATTTCACGGCCAAATTTTCAGGCTCCTTTTTATGTAGCCTAAATATATCAAGCGCTCCATTATTATTGGTCACTACAATAACAGTTCCTTCTGAAATTTTCAATGTTGTGACATCACGGGCATCTCCAGAGGTAAAAAACCCTGTCTCAAGAGGGTTGTGAACCTGGAAACCCTCATCTGTATAAGAAAAAACAGCACCTTTAAAAGCATCGTACCGTTGTGTTTCCACTTCAACATTATAGAGGTTTCCAACGGCTAAGATTTCGGTTTCATTGTTATTGTCTATATCTACAAACTCAAAATCGGTCACGGGGGCTACTTGTAACTGCCAAGGTAGTTTAATAATTTCGAAATCTCCATTTCCGTTGTTTTTCAGGAATACACT
This sequence comes from Marinirhabdus gelatinilytica, assembly GCF_003353425.1. GTDB lineage: Bacteria > Bacteroidota > Bacteroidia > Flavobacteriales > Flavobacteriaceae > Marinirhabdus > Marinirhabdus gelatinilytica. The sequence goes on along the minus strand of NZ_QRAO01000002.1, from coordinate 3,159 downwards.
ATAGAGCAAGTCTGCTTGGTAATGCAAGGATTCCAGTAACTTTTCGCCATAAATATCTTCAAGACTGGCACTGGCAAAGGAGGTAAAATCTTTAAATTTTTCTTTTATAAAAGGCATTTGTTGTGAAGAGCATTCTCTTCCTCGGGAGGGAACCAAGTTGCCCTGATAATTACTGCTAAGTACTATATCATAGGTTCCATTGTCATCAAAATCGTTTCCGTAGATATGAAATTCATGGTCTTTATCAACTTTAAATTTGGCATTAGCCCCCAGATTTCCCACAAAGTAATCCATATCGCCATCACTATCAATATCGTGTTCGTTAAGGCCAAACCACAGCCCTGTTGTTTGGGTCAAGGACGGTGGGTGTACACGGTTAAATTCGCCACCATCGTTCTTAAAGATATTTATTGAAGACCATTCCCCCACGGTGAGCAGATCTTTATCTCCGTCGCCATCATAATCTGAAAACAAGGCTGCTGAAACCATATTCCCAACATTCATTTCTTTTGGTACAAAGGTTCCATCTTCATTTATGAGAAAGTAGGACTTAGCCGCCTTTGGGTATCCGTTTGGTATGACACGCCCTCCTACAAATAAATCAATATCGCCATCGTTATCCACATCACTCGAAATAACTGTTTTACCACTTACAGTCAATTCTGGTAGGGTTTTACTTGAGTATAAAAAATTTCCGTTCCCATCGTTAACGTACATTCTATCCTGATAGAAAAAATGGCCCTCGGGTTTTTGTGTACCACCACTTACCACATATAGGTCCAAGTCTCCATCATTATCGAAATCAAGGAATAGGCTTCCGGTGTCTTCGGCTATGGAGTGCTTAAACCAATCTCCTTTTCTAGCAGTAAAAGACCCATCACCATTTTGTAGGTATAGTGAGCCTTCTTGTCCTGATGCACCGCCAATAAAAATATCGGTTGTTCCATCACCATTTACGTCACCTTTTGAAATAGTAGGCCCAGAAGTAGATTGGGAATGCGGCAGCAATATCTGGACGGTATACTCATCGAAAGCATCTTCTTTGTGTTTGTAATTGAGTCCATTCGGTTCAACTTTTGAAAGTATCTTATCACCTCCCATAGGAGTCATGGGTACAGAATTAGTTGCTTCAGTAAAAGCTATTTCATAGGTTTTGTTCGCCGAAACATCCTTAAGAGTTGAAACGGTACCTAAAGGCCACTGTACTTCTACCGTGGCAGTGTTGGCTTCTCCAAGTCCAAATATCAAAGGACTATCTACACTAGAAAGATAACCTCTTGTGATATATAGCTCGTGCCATTGCTCCTGTCCTTGGGAAGTTACTTTCACTTTTGCCCCAATAGCTTGAGGGTTTAACTCACTTCCCTTTAGCTTCAACTTAATACTATTTCCCCCTACACCATTTGCAGCTGTACTTTCATACAATACAGCGCTGGAATCCATGTTGTTCATTACAAAATCCAGGTCGCCGTCATTGTCAAAATCTGCCGTGGCCACTCCATTGGAATTGTAGAGGCTTGGAGGGGACCACGTACTGTTCATGTTTTTAAAGGTAACCCCGTCAACATTTTTATAAAAGATATTTTCAGAAATATCACTGGGGACAACATCCAAAAATTCTTTGAGGCTAAGTGATTTGCCTTTACCAAATTTTTCGTTGGCATCTTTTTTAATATCTCGATATAGAAAATTTTCTTTGATGCCATTGGTCACAAAAAGATCTTTATACCCATCGTGGTCCATATCAAAAAACAGGGGTGCCCAACTCCAGTCCGTCTTCGCTGTGCCGGATAGTTGCCCTACTTCGCTAAATGTACCATTACCGTTATTTAATTGATAGGTATTGAACATGTATTGGTGGTGCATACCGTTGCGCACTAAAGACCAGAACCTATCCACATCCATGGACATCATATACGCTTTAGATCGAAAATGGTCACTGGGTGCCATGTCCATTACATAGATATCCAGATGGGAATCGTTATTGATGTCAATTAATTCATTCCCCATACTATTAAAGGATATATGTCCAAAAGCATTATCCACAGTGTTCTTAAAAGTTTTGTTCTTCTGATTTATGTAAAGTATGTCCGCATCATCAAAATCGCTGGAAATGTACATATCTGGATACCCATCTTTATTTACATCTCCTATAGCAATGCCGTGCCTATAGCCATAGCTGAAGAGGTTTGCCTCTTTCGTTTTATCTACATACACCCCATTAACATTCTCGTAAAAAGCATCAGTAATGGTCTTCCCAGCCTTTACATTGATAGCATGTTGGGAAAAAGTGAGGCTTTGTTCACGCTTTTTTGCAGGATGGTTCAGTAAGTACATATCGAGATCTCCATCTAGGTCATAATCAAAGAAAGCTGATTGTATAGATTGATCTGTAGAGGAAATACCATAAGCAGCAGCACTTTCAGTAAAGGTACCGTCCTGGTTGTTCACAAAAAGTTTATTTGTTTTATTTGAAATTTCTTTTGAGGGCCCAGACCTGCACACATAAATATCCAGCCAACCATCGGCATTAATATCTACCATGGTTACACCTGTACTCCAACCCTTGTGCGGAGAAATGCCGGCAGTAGCCGAAACATCCTCAAAAACAAGATCACCCTTATTGAAATACAGTTTGTCATCAACCGAGTTACCTGCAAAATAAATATCTGCCAATCCATCGTTGTTAAGGTCTCCAACCGCTACACCAGCTCCATTATAGATAAAAGGAAAAGTATCGTAATTCTCTGTTTCCGTTTCTATAACGGTGTTCTTAAAATCCAGTTGGGTCGTATCCGAAGATCTTTCAATAAAAAGTTTTTCAGGGGTTTCTTTTTCCAAAACAGACGTTTCTCCAGATGTCTCTTTAGTATTGTCACATCCTAAAAAGATCAGCACTAAAATTATAGAATATATAGCTCTCATTGCCAGACAGTTTACACCAAAGATAAGAAACTATTCAATATGGCAACTTTTTATCTCAAATAAAGGAACAATATACAAACACATATATCTTCTTCTCCCCTTTATGGCAACTGCCGGGCTATCGCTGCTATCTTTTTGGGCGGAGAGACCGGCGCAAAAGGGATATACGCTCCATCCCTGTTGCGGGCGAGGGTGGCGGTTCTTTTTTTGGTGGGTGCCGCGACCAGGTGGGGG
>NZ_QRAO01000001.1:1199983-1304074 GCF_003353425.1 Marinirhabdus gelatinilytica | reverse complement strand
CTCCACACCGTCCTCGTCGTTGTCGCAGACCACCAGGTCCGTGATAGGGTCCGTGATGGCAGGACTGTCGTTCACCTGAAGGTCCAGGGAAACGATGTTAAAACAATCTGGACTGTTTATATTTTCGGCTCTGGCCCACACCGTATCAAATCCTTGCACCATGTTGGTGTACATATTTGCCGGGGTAATAGGTGCCACACCATTTTGGGCATCGTTGAAAGTTTCGTGATATGTAACTACCGCATCAGGATTTCCTCCGGTTATTTCAGCATCTTTGGTTGTTAAGTCAAATTCAGCGAAACCATCGTTGGGGAGCTCGTCGCAAATTTCATATACCGTTGGTTGATTTACGGCTGGTGCCACAAAGAATTCAACTACAAAACTATCAGTAGCAAAGCAAGTTCCCGGAGGGCTATTGTTACTTTCAACCCTAACAAAAATTGTCTCAGGCGATGCGAGAACATCGTACGGGTTTGGATGGGGATTTGTGTTATTATCGGCATCCAATTGTGTTGGGTGATAACTCACCGTATAGTCTGCTGGATTCTGTCCATTCAGCGCTTCAGCATTTTTCAAAGCAACCAAATCCAGCGTAACAAAACCGTTTGAATCTTGATCACAAACATCATTAAGGTCCGTCATTGGTCCCGCAGTAACGGGTCCAAATTCAATAATAAATTCATCAGTAGCAAAACACGTTCCTGTTGCGGAATCTTCAATCCTAACGTAAATAGTCTCTACAGGAGGTGTGGCGATTGGGTATGCATTATCCGGCATTATTGGGTTAGCGCCTGTATCTGCATCCATCTGGCTATTATGGTATGTGATGGTAAAATTACCCGGGTTTTGACCTCCCAGAACCACTGGGTTGTTTACTGTTAAGTCGAAAACACCTGTATTCACGCCATCGTCACATTGGAAAAGGTCTTCGGCTGGAGCAGCGATGACGGGTTGATCTAGGTATGTTACCTCAATGATATCGGTTATAACACAGGTTGGGTCGTTAGGGTCGAACACTTCAACGCTATATGTCCCTGAGTTTGGAAAGGTAACCGTAAAGGTATCATCGTCTATGGTTGGAGGGCCTTGTGAAACCGCATTGTAGAACCACTCATACGAAAGTCCTGCTTGGGTTGGGTTTGCGTCCAAAACTATATCTGATGTATCGCAAGTGGTAATATCGGGCCCAAGATCTATGGAGAATGGTGCATTTTGGAACACATCTACCGTATCTTCCAATACCACAACATCTCCATTACAGGTATTAGTATACGTTACACGCGCCGTAAAGGTCTCGACAGGTTGGGTAGTACATACATTAAGTGTTGGTGTAGTACCTATTACAGTTCCCGTATCGTCCAACCATTCAAACACATAGGTTGGAGGCCCTACAGGGGAAAAACTCCAAGCTTCATTGTTAGTAGTCCAAGGGGAATCGCTGGTGTTCCTCCCTGGCGGGACATAAGCAGTAGTTCCAGCATCGTTCTGGATACCTACGGCGGCGTTTCCGCTATTCCATCCTGGACAAGCTGGCTTATCTTGAATATAGATTTCAATTACATTAGAAAACTCATAAAATACAGCCATATGGGTTGCAAGAAGACTATTACACGCCCCAGAGAACATGGCTACATCAAAATAAGAAACCACCAAAACTCTATTAGGGTATGTCCCCAGCACCTCATAACCTATCTCATTACCAGGATTGATACCAGGGTGAATGTCGTGAACTGGAGTAAATACGTTTGCTTCACCAAGCGTTGGGTTGGCATTATTAGGTAGATCTTCAGTAAAAGCCCAGCCATTAGATGTATCAGTTCCATCTACGTCAAAACGAATAACACCATTGGAGCCTACTTGAAACTCATTTTCAAGACTTCCAAAAAAACAGAATTCGAAAGGCAATGTGTCTACTGGGGACCAAACATCGTCGGTAGCAATATTTATTGAGTTTGCTAAGCCATCAAAAGGAAAAGGTGGTGTATACGCTATAGGGTCTACCGTATAATTTTGCCCAGACGTATCAAACGTCTCCAAAAAAGTAGCAGTAATATCTACACAAGGGTTCCCGCAGGTTGCTGTCTGGTCTGGGCCAGCATCCACAAAAAGGGATCCAGGACCTTGTGCCACAGCGGAAAGGGAGGCAAATATTATTAAAATAAACGTGTATACGAATGTTGTGGGGTATTGCTTTTTCATAAGGCTATAATATAATCGGCGAAAATTAAGAAAATTTTATGAAACCACAGGGTTCTATCTCTAAAAATTGGAGCTAAATACCTTTGTACAAATTTTCATCCCGTTGGTTGAAATACGTATCTTTGCGCATTGTATTTTAAAATACGCAACAACACTGCACATGGATTTGGAAAAACAGATTTCGGATACAGATAACATTGGAAATGACCATATTGGCACTTCAACACATACCCCTTTACGGAACGACGCCTTCGACCTGAGCGATATTGAAAAAATTGCCAGCATTAAAAAGGATGTTCACAATATTATGCAAACCTTAGGCTTGGACTTAACCGATGACAGTCTAAAAGGAACTCCTAACCGAGTAGCCAAAATGTTTGTACAGGAACTGTTTGGAGGATTGCACCCAGACAGAAAACCGAAAGCCTCCACTTTTGAGAACAAGTACAAATACGGGGAAATGTTGGTTGAAAAAAACATAACCCTCTACTCCACCTGCGAGCACCACTTGTTGCCCATCGTAGGAAAAGCACATATCGCCTATATCTCCAACGGCACTGTGGTAGGGCTTTCAAAAATGAACCGAATTGTAGATTATTACGCTAAGCGACCACAGGTACAGGAACGCCTTACCATGCAAATTGTAAAAGAACTACAAAGCGTGTTAAACACCGAGGACGTTGCCTGCGTGATCGACGCCAAACACCTTTGCGTAAATTCAAGGGGAATTCGGGATATAGACAGTAGCACCGTTACTAGTGAATATGGCGGAAAGTTCAAGGACGCCGAAACTCGTAGGGATTTTTTGGATTATATTCAACTAAACACAGATTTTGAAGGCGTTTAGTCCTACTTTGAAATCGAAACTGAAATTGAAATCCAAAACGAAATTAGAAACCACCATATTTTTCTGAAACAACATGAGCCTTTATAAAGACCAAGAGATAAAGATTTACAATTCGCTCACCAAGGAGAAAGAGACTTTCACCCCTATCCACGATGGGGCTGTGGGCATGTACGTATGTGGGCCAACAGTGTATAGCAATGTACACATGGGGAATTGCCGTACGTTTTTGTCGTTCGATCTGGTTTTTAGATACTTAAAGCATTTGGGTTACAAGGTACGTTATGTGCGCAACATTACGGACGCGGGACATCTGGAGAACGATGGCGAAAGTGGTGATGACCCTATATTGAAAAAAGCACGGATAGAGCAATTGGAGCCTATGGAAGTAGTTCAGAAATATACAGTAGATTTCCATGAAACCATGAAAAAGTTCCATGCGCTACCCCCTAGTATTGAACCTACCGCAACAGGGCATATCTATGAGCAAATAGCCATCGTTGAAAAATTGATTACCGAAGGATACGCCTATGAGCAAAACGGTTCGGTATATTTTGATGTACTGAAATTCAATACCGACCATGAGTACGGAAAATTGAGCGGCCGAAAGCTGGAGGACATGATCACCAACACTCGCGAATTGGCAGCACAGAGCGAAAAGAAGAATCCACAGGACTTCGCACTTTGGAAAAAAGCCGAACCGCAACACATTATGCGATGGCCCTCTCCTTGGAGCGATGGTTTTCCGGGCTGGCATTTGGAGTGTACCGCAATGAGCACCAAATATCTTGGCGAAAATTTTGATATCCACGGAGGCGGGATGGACCTGAAGTTTCCCCATCACGAATGTGAGATTGCACAAGCCGAAGCTAGCAACCACAAAAGCCCGGTGAACTATTGGATGCACGCCAATATGTTAACGCTCAACGGTAAAAAAATGTCAAAATCTACGGGCAACAACATCTTGCCCGGCGAATTGTTTTCTGGCGAGAACAATGCATTGGGCAGGACCTATAGCCCTTCGGTAGCTAAGTTTTTTATGTATCAAGCGCATTACAGAAGCATTCTCGACTTTTCAAACGAAGCATTGGAAGCTTCAGAAAAAGGATTCCATAGGTTGATGGATGCCTACAATAGCTTGAGCTCAATTTCAGTTTCAGCAAAAAGTAGTTTTTCAGTTTCAGAATGGAAACAATCCTGCTACGACGCAATGAACGACGATTTTAACAGTCCTATCCTCATTGCACAATTGTTTGAAGCTACCAAGTATATCAATGCACTAAAAGATGGGAATGCCACAATCACAGAAAGCGATCTAGAAGAACTTGCAGCTACCATGCGCGCCTTTATTTTTGATGTGCTGGGACTGGAAGATGCAACTATCGTAGGAGACGAATCTGCCGAAAAACTGGACGGCGCCGTCTCTTTACTTATTGAATTACGCGACCAAGCCCGTGCCAACAAGGATTTTGAAACGAGCGACAAAATACGTGACGAGTTGCAGGAAGTTGGAATACAACTCAAGGACGGGAAAGAAGGCACAACATATTCGCTGGGCTGAAACTAAAACAATGAATTCTAGCCCTCCAACCGCCAGAAGTGAAGTTTGTGGGCTATTTCAATTAAATTCAAGAACACTCCAGTGCCTTCCTCTCACCACTTCAGCGGATCGTAAGAGGCAAGTCGAGGTAGAATACTTTGAAAAACATATTCACATATCCGTTTATTTTTTTGATTCGCGTGTACCAGCGTGCTATCTCCCCTATTTTTCCTTCAACGTGCCGTTACCAGCCCACCTGCTCGCATTACGGGGTAGAGGCATTGCAAAAGCACGGCTTGTTTAAAGGTGGGTGGCTTACCATAAAACGGATTGCTAGTTGTCATCCCTGGGGAGGTTCAGGCTACGATCCAGTTCCACCAACTTGCAGAGAAAAATAGAAGCCAGTTGCTTTATGGGCTTTGCAATTTCGCTATCTTTACGCTTCATAAATCTGTATTATGCTACACTTTTTAGCTACTTGGAACCCAAGCGAGGGGTTGGATCTAGGCTTCATCATGATTCGTTATTACAGCCTTTCTTATGTAATTGCCTTTGTTATTGGCTGGTTTATTATGAAACGGTTTTACAAGAACGACAACGTTTCTATGGAAAAGCTGGACAGCCTCTTCGTGTTTATGGTGCTTGCTATATTGATAGGTGCGCGTTTGGGACACGTTATCTTTTACGAGACCGAATTGATCTGGAACGACCCACTCTCTGTAATACTGCCCTTCAAAACCGTCCCAGAATTTGAATTTACAGGCTTTCGCGGGCTTGCCAGCCATGGTGCTGCTATTGCCATAGTTATTGCCTTGATTTGGTACAACCGTAAACATTTGAAAAAACCCGTACTGTGGATTTTTGACCGAGTGGTGATAACCGTTGCCATTGGCGGTGCTTTTATACGTTTGGGGAATTTTATGAATTCTGAAATCGTTGGTAAAAAATCCGGCGATTACCCACTAGGGATCAAAATGTTGCGGCACGATATCTATCCGCAACAGGCAGTAAATGCCACTGATATTAAAGACCCGAACAAAGCCTACGATGCCATTGCAAACAACCCACAATTTGCTGAAATTCTTGCGTCGGTACCCTACCGCCATCCTACCCAACTCTACGAAGCATTGGGGTACATAATTACCTTCTTGGCATGCTGGTACATTTACTGGAAAACACCGCATAAAAAACACGTTGGATATATTTTTGGCTGGTTCTTGATTTTGCTATTCATGACCCGATTTGTGGTAGAGTTTTTCAAAATCGTTCAGGTGGACGGCCGTGAGGTTTGGTTGTTGAATACGGGGCAATTACTTAGTATTCCATTTATTATTGCCGGATTTTACATTCTATGGAAATCAAAGCAGAAGGTTTATGAAGAACCTACTAGCTAAGGGTTGAAGTTCAAGAAATTTATGTTTCATATTTCAGGAAAATGAAGAAGACTTTATACATCATCACACTGGTTTCAGGAATTTTTATGGTTGCTGAAGGCTGCAAAGAAGCCGCAAGGAAAGAGAACAAAATCCTAACGAAGGAAATCAGCTTTACAAAAGAAGCCGAAGGTGTTCTTAAAAAAGCCGAAACCGATAGCATCCTAACCACCTTGGAACTAGAAATTGCCGAGGGCGACTACGAAACACAAACAGGCCTTATGTACCGAAAGGGTATGCAACCCAATCGTGGGATGCTTTTTATCTTCCCCAACGAACAGCGCCGAAGTTTCTACATGAAGAATACCGAATTTGGACTGGACATTATTTACCTTAATTCAAAAAATGAGGTAGTGAGCATCCAAAAAAACGCACAGCCACTGGACCCCACTTCCCTACCCAGTGAAGCTCCCGCCACCTACGTACTTGAGGTAAATGCAGGACTAAGCGATACATGGGGATTGGAAAAAGGAGATGTTTTGGAGTGGGAGCGTGTTGGAGGTTGATATAGAATGCTTGGGTTCTCGATACAAATTTCAAGAATGGCTTTTCTGACAGTCTTGAAATTTACTCGAACTGACGAACTCTTGCATCCTCTACTCGAGTGGTTTTGGGTTTGACAAAAGGAAAAAGATGTTAGGGAATATTCCTGATCGAAACACCTAATAAAATATCCCTCTGGTCCCCTCAAGGGGTTAATATCTACAATCTATATCCAACATCCTTAAAGATTTCTCGCTACGCTTCGAAATGACAGGAGCGTCACGAAAGGTCGCACATTTTGCTTACCGTGAATCCTTACGGTTTTGACCAATCTGATTGACCAACCTTGCCCCTTTATTCAAAGAGGCTCACTCGAACGTACTAATTTAACTGCGATTTCTTATTACGCTTCAAAATGCCAAAATAAAAATGCCCGTTCTCAAAACAAGAACGGGCATTTCAACAATTAAAATTTCAGAAGAAATTAAGCGCTCAGGGCTTCTTCCTCTTCTTCGTCTTTTTTATCGGTTAAATCGATACCTCTCTTCTTCACGGTGTCGTAGAATACTGGCGTCGCTATGAACAACGATGAGTAGGTACCTACTATTACACCCACCATCAATGCGAAGATCAACCCGCGGATGGATTCGGCCCCTATAAAGAAGATACACAACAGTACGATCAAGGTTGTCATAGAGGTATTCAATGTACGGCTCAATGTGCTGTTCAAGGCGCTGTTTATAATGCGATTCATCTTCCAACCGGCGTGCTCGTTAAAGAACTCACGAATACGGTCGAATACTACCACGGTATCGTTCAGCGAGTATCCAATTACTGTAAGGATTGCCGCAATAAAGCTTTGGTCTATCTCCATACTGAAGGGCATAAACCTATGTGTAAGCGAGAAGATACCCAGCACGATTACAACATCGTGGAATACCGCCGCTACGGCACCTAAACTAAATTGCCATCTTCTAAAACGCAACAGGATGTACAAGAACACTACAACGAGCGACCCCAATACGGCCCAGAAAGACGACTTCTTGATGTCATCGGCAATGGTTGGGCTTACTTTATAGTATTCCATTCGTCCAGCCACTTTATTATCATCGTCTGCCTTGAATTGTTCCAGGTTCATGGACGCGGGAAGGTTAGGCTGCAAGGCTTCAAATAGCATTGCTTCTACTTCGTTATCGATAGCCGCACTGGTTTCGTCTACTTTATATTTTGTAGTGATTTTCAACTGGTTGTCCGCACCGTAGGTTTTTGCTTCGGCACTTTCAAAAACAGCGATCAAATCGTCTTGAATTTCAGCAGGATTCACATCCTTGTCGAAACGAACGGTATAGGTTCTACCCCCTACAAAGTCGACACCTTGGTTCAACCCAATGCTGAATAACGAACCTAAGCTAACCAGCAGTAAAATTCCAGAAATCACATACGCAACCTTACGCTTTCCAAGAAAGTTGATGTTCACGTTCTTGAACAAATTCTTGGTCATACTTGTAGAACACGTCAATGGTTTTCCGTTCTTGGTGTAACGATCTATAAACAATCTTGTAATGAAGATTGCGGTAAACAATGAGGTTACAATACCTATCAATAATGTAGTTGCAAAACCTTGGATAGGTCCTGTACCAAACACTAAAAGGATAAGTCCTGTTAGTCCCGTGGTAATGTTGGCATCCAAGATAGAAGACAATGCGTTTCTGAAACCATCGTTAATGGCATCGCGCTGTGCTTTTCCCTTGGACAACTCTTCCCGTATCCTTTCAAATATAAGTACGTTGGCATCTACCGAGATACCAATGGTCAATACAATACCTGCAATACCGGGAAGGGTCAATACCGCTCCAAGTCCCGCTAAAATACCGAAGATGAACAAAATGTTCACTACCAAGGCAACATCGGCAAAGGCTCCTGCTTTTCCATAATAGAAAATCATCCAAACCAATACCAGTAATAGTGCGATACCAAACGATAGCATACCACTATCGATAGCTTCTTGCCCCAATGTAGGTCCAACAACTTCTGCTTGAATAATATCGGCAGAGGCTGGTAATTTACCGGCACGTAGTACGTTCGCTAAATCCTGTCCTTCGGCAATGGTGAAATCTCCAGTAATTTCACTACGTCCTCCAGCAATAGGGCCAGAGGTTACACCTGGAGCAGAATACACCACATCGTCCAAAACAATAGCAATCTGGCTCTTGTTGGTAAATGCTTCGCCGGTCATTTCTTCCCACTTCTTGGCTCCTGTTCCGTTCATTTGCATACTTACCGCGACGCGCCCTACTTGGTCGTAGGTTTGTACCGCATCGGTAACAACACCACCACTCAAAGGGGCTTCGTTCTCACGGTTTCCTACCAAGGCGTATAGGTCTACAAAGTCTACTGTTTCGGTTTCGCCGTCTACAGTTATCTCTCTAGCCGTTGGCAAGCCCCACACAAATTTCGTGTAACGTAACTCAGTAGGCAACAATTGACGCACCTGTGGGTTGTTCAAATACTCCTTTACGGTTGCTTGGTCCTCTATGGCAACAGAAGCAATAATCGGGCTTCCAGGAGCACCAAACTGAATTTTGGACAATAACGGATTGTTTACCGCTGGATCGTCACTGGCATCTGCTTCGGTATCTTCACCTAGAAGATCTCCCAAATCATCATCGTCTTCAGTTTGTGTATCGGCAACTGCGGTAGTGTCTGTAGCTACAGCAGTAGTATCTTGTTGTGTTTCGGCTATGTCTCCAGTGGTCTCTTCGGTAGTTTCTCCTCCGTCTTCTTCCGTATTTGGAGAGATCATAGTCTTCAGCTTTGCATCTGCCTCGAACAAGAAGCTTTGAAAGGCTTCCGCTTTATAGGCAGTCCAAAATTCCAATTGCGCTGTACTCTGCAATAGGTCTTTTGTACGCTCAATATCCTTAGCTCCCGGTAATTCTACCAAGATACGCCCAGAGTTCCCCAAACGTTGCAAGTTGGGCTGTGTAACCCCAAACTTATCGATACGCTTACGGAGTACCTCAAAGGCAGAAGCAATGGACTCGTCTATTTTTCTGGTGATAACAGGCTGCACTTCCTCGTTGGTCATGGAACTGTTTATCTGGTCTTCCAAATTTTTGTTGAAGAAAATATTTGGTGAGGCCAGTTTGTTGTCGCCCGGCAAGTCGTTAAAAGCTCTAAAGAAAGACTCTGCATAGGTTTCTTGCGAATCTTTCTGAAGCTCGTCTGCATTGGCGAGAGCCTGGTTAAAAGCAGGATCCTTGGTATTGTTTGCCAATCCCTTTAAGATATCCTTTACCGAAACCTGAAGGATCACGTTGATACCTCCTTTAAGGTCCAGACCTTTGTTCAATTCTTTTTCCTTGGCCGTTTTATAGTCTATACCCAGCATTTGCGGCTCGTTGGCTGCGTCCAGCAGGTACTGTGCTTCGGCTTGTTGTCTTTCTTCTGGCTGCGTTTCAGGAAAATTGCTCTGGGCATATTCCTTAGCCTCTTTTTCTACCGATGTTGCAATGTAAGTGTACGATAACTGGTACAAACTCACGATCCCAAAGAGGATAGCAAAAATGGTAACTAGTCCTTTATTCTGCATTTTGTGTTGTTTTTAGTTGAATTTTAGTCCCCGATAATTTTCGGGAGGGCAAATATATACGTTCCCCTTCCATTCAACAATTAATACTATAGTTAAAATTTATTTTATTGAAACGCCAAGTACTGAACGTACTAGCGATATATTGTTTCAGAAACAATTTTTAGATCGTTCTTATTTCTGAAAAGCAAAAAACTGAAAAGTAGGATGATTGCTGAAAATTTTCTAGCAGTGAAAAGCGTATCCAGCATATTGAACAGTATACATCCCCTATGCCAAGGGGCCTGCACGTACTTCGGGGATTTTATAGGAAGCGGTATCTATCCCTAATGCCACATCACCGTAGCAGGTGAAGGCTATATCCTCAAAAGTTTGTCCCAAACCTATTTCCATGGAAGCCCCACCTAAATAATTCAGTGGATTGATGTACCATTCGAAACCAGACTTTACCTCAACCAGAGTTCCGTTGAGGCCCATATTGGCACCTTCGGCAAGTTGTATTTCGCTTATGTTGAGTTGGTAGGTTTTTGGGTATTCCCCAAAAGGCTGCTTGTTGTCCTGTTGGGTGTTTTGTGCTAGTTGAAGCTGTTCTTTGGCCAATAAACTCTTAACCACCTCAACGGTAACAGCACTATAATAAGTGATCTTTAAATTTCCGCTAAAATCCTCAACAACCTGAATCCTTTCAATTCCAATGGATTGCAGCCTGCTGGTAACGTTCGTAATGGCATCTTGTGTTTGTTGATCGCTCACCGCATCGGCATTGAACTGGACCACAATTTCCTGATTGGGCACAAGCATTTGCTCTGAGCTTATCCCAATGAAAGCCAGTGCAATAACCAATAAACTTATGTACCATTTTGAGTTCACGCGCCAAATATAGGGAAAATTGATTGGAGATGGGGAGTTTTGGATTTTAGATTTTAGAAGTAAAGCTTGAGATGTGAGATTTTAGAAATAATGTCCCTCCTCATACCTCGTTCGGAATGACGTTAGGCCATTGTGTGAAAAAAATTTAGACATAAGACTTTACGGCTTAGGACTTAGGAGAGCCTTAACCTCCAGCTCTCAAACCTAAAAAGGCTGCATAAAAAAACCTCAAAAGATTAGAAATCTCTTGAGGTTCGGTTTTAATAGTGTATCCTGTTACAGCTCCAACAAACCGTTGGTTTTGCTTACACCTTCGGCACTTTCTTTCATGTGTGCTGCTTCGGCATCGTTCAGTTCTATTTCTACAATTTTTTCGATTCCGTTACGGCCCAATACCACGGGAACTCCAATACATAAGTCGTTCAAGCCGTATTCGCCTTCCAGCATGGTTGAGCAAGGGAAAATTTTCTTTTGGTCACAAGCAATGGCCTGTACCAATCCGCTTACCGCAGCACCTGGCGCATACCAGGCAGAGGTACCCAACAGTTTGGTTAGTGTTGCCCCTCCTACTTTGGTGTCCTCCCGTACTTGGTCCAGACGCTCGTCGCTGATAAATTCGGTTACCGGTACGCTGTTTCGAGTGGCCAAGCGTGTTAACGGGACCATCCCTTTGTCGCTGTGGCCGCCAATTACCATTCCGTCTACATCGCTAATGGGTGCTCCCAAAGCTTCGGCCAAACGGTATTTGAAACGTGCGCTATCCAGGGCTCCACCCATTCCAATGATTCGGTTTTTGGGAAGATCGGTTGTTTTGTGTACCAGATAGGTCATCGTGTCCATTGGGTTACTCACTACAATAATAATAGTATCTGGCGAATGTTTTATTAAGTCTGAAGAAACCGATTTTACAATACCAGCGTTTATACCAATCAACTCTTCACGGGTCATTCCCGGTTTTCTTGGTATTCCTGAGGTAATCACACAAATGTCGCTATTGGCTGTTTTGGAGTAGTCACTGGTTGAGCCCGTGATCTTGGTGTCAAAACCATTTAACGATGCTGTTTGCATAAGGTCCATGGCCTTTCCTTCGGCATAGCCTTCTTTGATGTCCAACAATACTACTTCGCTCGCAAAATTCTTAATGGCAATATACTCGGCACAACTTGCACCTACAGCACCTGCTCCTACAACGGTTACTTTCATTTTCTATATTATTTTATTTGGTTATGGGTTTGTAAAGTGCAAAAATACAATTCTATGCGTATTTATTATGGTAACAAAGGGTTAAATTCCGAAGTGTGTCCCAACGGTCACCGTACTGTATTCTGAAATGTTATAATCTGCGTGCAAGCCAAAGAACCCTAGCTGTAATTTTGCTCCTACTGTGGCCCGTACTCCAGAAATTTTGTTCTCAACTGAAAAAGGATCGGTAAACTCGTTTGTGGTCTCGAACAGGGGAATTCCCCCTCTCACCCGATAGGTCCCCAGTACATCAAAATCCGACTTTCCGGTTACGTATCCCAATCCCCCATAGAAGTTAACTATTGGCAATTTCGTAGATGCGTGTACCTGAAACACCCACGTATCCATATTTAGGTCGAACTGTTGGTTTTCCCCATCAATTACATCATCGTCCGTAAAATCATAATTGGCGTTCAGGTTGTTGTAGGTGATCAATCCAGAAATAGCCACGGGAAACGCTTTTTCGGCAGGCAACCATTGTGTGAATTCGTGTTGCAATCCTACGCCAAAGAGTCCAGTTCTTACATCTTCCCGTTCAACTTTTGGGAAATATCTTAGCTTTACCTCCGTAGCTTTAAAAACACCTATCCGCCCTTGTAGAAAAGCTGTTGGCAATACGTTTACGTTTACCGATGCAAGTCCTTGGGGGAGTTGGAATTCCACCTCATCGGTAAAAGGGCCATCCCGCACTTCGGCGAACACAATAATATCGGGATTATTTTCACCAAAAGCAGTGGCCACGTCTTTGGACGCACTGCCATCTCTAAATTGAAGGTTGTTATAATCTGCCGTGTTCAGAGTGAATGTTTTACGGTCGTCATTAACAAAAGTGGCGTTTCCAATGATGGAAATTTCAAATTTCAGTGGTTTTTTCACCTCGGCAGACTGCGCCCAACTATTGGAAAGGTTGTACATCATCCCCTCTGTGGCAGGTGAAATATATCCAGCCGAAAAACGCTGGGCATCCTCGATACCGGCAGCTAAAAGATCCTCAAGGTTTTCTTGTGCTGAAACGAAACCCGAAACAAAAATCGCTAATACAAACAAATGAATTTTCATAACTTTTTTTTCAAAATAAAAAAACCTATGGGAGCTCCCATAGGTTTTTAGCTAACTTTAACTACTTTTTTATGTTACGCGTCGATATTTGCATATACTGCGTTTTTCTCGATGAACTCACGGCGTGGTGGCACTTCATCGCCCATGAGCATAGAGAAGATTCTATCGGCTTCGGTACCATTGTCTATGGTAACTTGTCGTAGCGTTCTAAAATCTGGATTCATGGTCGTATCCCATAGCTGTTCTGCGTTCATCTCTCCAAGACCCTTGTAGCGCTGAATACTGGCACTACCTCCAAATTGTTCGTTGAGTGCGTCACGCTCCTTATCGGTCCAAGCGTATTCTTTTTTCTGACCTTTCTTCACCAAATACAATGGCGGTGTTGCAATGTACACGTGACCAGCTTCAATTAGGTCTTTCATATACCTAAAGAAAAATGTTAATATCAACGTGGCAATGTGGCTACCGTCTACATCGGCATCACACATAATCACTATTTTATGGTAGCGCAGTTTTGAAAGGTTCAGTGCCTTGCTATCTTCTTCAGTACCAATGGTCACACCAAGTGCTGTAAAGATGTTACGGATTTCTTCGTTTTCAAACACCTTGTGCTGCATGGCTTTTTCTACATTCAAGATCTTACCGCGTAACGGTAAAATAGCTTGGAAGTTACGGTCTCGCCCTTGCTTGGCCGTTCCACCCGCCGAGTCTCCCTCGACTAGGAACACCTCACATTTTTCTGGGTCCTGTTCGGAGCAATCACTAAGTTTTCCAGGCAAGCCACCACCGCTCATTACGGTTTTACGTTGTACCATTTCACGGGCCTTACGGGCTGCGTGGCGGGCTGTTGCGGCAAGAATTACTTTTTGGACTATAGTTTTGGCATCGGTTGGATTTTCCTCAAGATAGATTTCCAACATTTCCGATACGGCTTGACTCACGGCACTTGTTACTTCACGGTTACCAAGTTTGGTTTTGGTCTGCCCTTCAAATTGTGGCTCCTGTACCTTTACCGAAACAATGGCAGTTAAACCTTCCCGGAAATCGTCCCCAGAGATGTCAAATTTTAGTTTGTCCAACATTCCAGAGGCATCTGCATATTTCTTAAGGGTCGTGGTCAATCCACGTCTAAACCCACTCAAATGCGTTCCTCCTTCGTGTGTGTTGATGTTGTTCACATAACTGTGCAGGTTCTCGCTATAGGAAGTATTGTAGATCATAGCCACTTCCACGGGAATGTCGTTTTTTTCGCCCTCCATGGAAATTACATCGCCTATGAGCGGCTCGCGATTTCCATCTAAAAAGCGGATAAATTCCTTCAACCCTTCTTCACTATGGAAAGTTTCAGAGATATACTCCCCTTTTTCGTCTGTTTCACGTTTGTCGGTAAGGGTTATGGTAATTCCTTTGTTCAGGTATGCCAATTCGCGCAAACGGCTTGCCAGTGTATCGTAATTATATTCGGTTACTTGGGTGAAAATTTGCGGGTCTGGCTTAAAGGTAACAATGGTCCCGCGATAATCGGTCTCGCCTACTGGCTTAACAGGATAGAGGGTCTTTCCTCTTTCGTACTCTTGTTCCCAGATTTTTCCATCACGGTGTACTGTAGCCTTTAAGTGCTCCGAAAGTGCGTTCACACAACTTACCCCAACCCCGTGGAGACCACCGGAAACTTTATATGAATCTTTATCGAACTTACCTCCTGCTCCAATCTTGGTCATTACCACCTCAAGGGCAGAAACGCCTTCTTTTTTATGTATATCTACCGGAATACCACGACCGTCATCCTTTGTGGTTATAGAGTTGTCCTCGTTGATGATTACATCTATGGTGTCACAATGCCCTGCAAGTGCCTCGTCAATGGAGTTGTCCACCACCTCATACACCAAGTGGTGCAATCCTCTCACGCCAACATCTCCTATATACATAGATGGGCGCATGCGCACATGCTCCATCCCTTCCAACGCCTGAATATTATCGGCACCGTAATTGTTTTTCTTTTGTTCTTCGCTCATATATAAAATGCGTTATTTATATTCAAATTTTCGCTAACGAACAAATATAACCAAACCACCAATAAAACTGCCTGCTTTCACGTTTTTAACCCACGAAGTTATTAACAAATTATTGTGAAAAAAACCTGGCAAGAAGCCCTGAAATAGTTTATCGCTCTTTTCTGGAATTTACTTCCTGAAAAATCACTCCTGAAACCTTGATCACACTCGTGAAAGTTCTGAAAGTTTTTACCGACCAAGACAGCATTACTTTTGCTTTTCATTAACGCAAATACCGAAACGCAAGCTGTATCTTTAAACTCATTTTAACCTAAAACAAATTCCATGAAAAACTCATTTCTCACAGCCTTATTCCTCTCCGTACTATTTGTTTGTACTGGAACCATGAACGCACAAAAATTTGACGAACTTGACAAAAGTCCAATGGACGTAGCTGCTTATCCCGCCAGCCATAGAGATAGCAACAAATTGGTAAAAATAGCCTACAGCAGGCCACAACTCAAAGATCGACCCCTAGGCAAACTTGCCCCTACAGGAAAAGTTTGGAGAACGGGTGCCAATGAAGCCGCTGAAATCACCCTTTATCAAGCTATGAAGGTAGGCGACAAAGTGGTTCCTGCCGGCACCTATTCGTTCTTTACCATTCCTGGGGAAGACACTTGGACCATTATCTTGAGCAAGGATACCAACGTTTGGGGCGCATATAGTTATGACCAAGCCAACGATGTGGTTCGCACTACAGGCAAGGTAACTAAGGCCGATGACTCTCTGGAAGCCTTTAGTATTGCTTTTGAAGAAGCAGAAGGTGGTGTGCACATGCATTTGGGCTGGGGAACCACCCGAGTGGCCGTTCCATTTATGAGCGTGACAATGTAGAAGCCCTCTAGCCCCCAAAGGGAAAACTCATACTCTCACACAAAAAAAACCGTGCTGCAAAAGTTACATTGCGGCACGGTTTTTTTTGTTCTCCTTCAGGACTAAGGGATATTTAGATATTTATGTGTTTGTAGTGAGACAACCCATTTTGGATGCTGCATTACGTAATCTACTATTTTAGGGATCACTTTATCGCGCTTGCTCCATTCGGGTTGCAGGTAGAGTTTGCAATCGTTAGAAACCTTGGCGGCCTGTTCTTCGGCAAAACGAAAATCATCGTTATTATATATTATCACTTTCAACTCATTGGCTGCTGCATACACTTCGGGGGTTGGGAGTTTCATTTTTTTAGGGGAAAGGCAAACCCAATCCCAAGTACCGCTTAGCTTGTATGCACCAGAAGTTTCAATGTGGGTGTCCATTCCCTTTTCCTTCAGCAAAGAGGTTAGCGGGCCCATATCCCAGGTTAAAGGCTCTCCACCAGTTATCACAAT
This sequence comes from Marinirhabdus gelatinilytica, assembly GCF_003353425.1. Lineage (GTDB taxonomy): Bacteria > Bacteroidota > Bacteroidia > Flavobacteriales > Flavobacteriaceae > Marinirhabdus > Marinirhabdus gelatinilytica. Next base: position 1,287,430 of record NZ_QRAO01000001.1, on the reverse strand, counting down.
GGTCTTTGCATATTTTGAAGCGTTTTCAGCAATGGAAACAATATCGGTTGGCGGATGTATATTAGGGTTCCAGCTCTCTTTCACATCGCACCAATGGCAACCTACATCGCAACCACCCACTCGTATAAAATAAGCAGCAGTGCCTTTATGGTAGCCTTCTCCCTGAATGGTGTAAAATTCTTCCATCAAAGGCAGCATCGTCCCTTTTTCAACGCTTTCTTGTACTTCAGTCTTCATTCCGGCAAATTTACAGCTTTTAGTTTGCAGTAGCAGTGGTAGTTGGTATAAAATAAGTTTACAGTTTACAGTGGTAATAAATGATAAGTCATTTTACTTAAAAAAAGCTCTTTCAGTGGCAGTGGGTTGTGGTTGGGGATTTCTAATTGTATTTTTTGATTTACACCCCCCTTCGCCCCCCCTCAAGGTGGGATTTGGGCTTTTAATTTTTAGGGATTCCACGTACAGCTATCACATCAATCTCAACCTTCGCCCCTCTGGCAAGAGCTTTGGCTGCAAAGGTAGTCCGTGCAGGTTTCTGCGGAAAGTACTGCACATACACTTCATTGAACGCGGCAAAATCTTGAATATCATCTAAGATCACAGTTACTTTTACCACATCCTGCATCTTAAGCTGATGTTGTATTAGAACAGCCTTAATATTTTCCAAGGCCTGTTTTGTTTCGGCTTTTATACCTCCCTCAACCAATTCTCTTACCGAGTGGTCCATCCCAATTTGACCAGCAAGATAGAATGTATTCCCAACCTGAACAGCATCGCTAAAAGGGGTGTTTTGCTTCTTGGGCTCATGGGATTGATGAAATATGGGGGCCTCAGGCTTCTTTAGCGAGATAGTGGATACAATTTTCTCAGGTTCTTGCTCGTGCTGGTTGCACGCATTGATTATACAAATAGCACACAAACCAAGCAATAGATACAATGCTTTCATACGTTTTGGTTAAAGTTTCAATAAAAATACCTAATATTTTACAGGGTCTCGTACAATGCGTATTTTTATGCCAAATTTCAACCGCATGGCAGATACGCAGAAGTTTTTCGACCACATTACGCAAGGCTACACTACCAAGGGCGATTCGATCACCTTAGGAGCCGCCATGCTGGATGGTGAAACCATTACCAATGCTTTGGTAAAGGTCCCCCTAAAAACAATGAACCGTCATGGTCTCATCGCGGGAGCAACGGGTACGGGAAAAACCAAAACATTACAGGTGCTGGCCGAAAACCTTTCAGAAAAAGGGGTGCCGGTATTGTTAATGGACATGAAAGGAGATCTTTCAGGAATAGCCCAACCCAGCCCGGGACACCCCAAGATAGACGAGCGCCACGAGAAAATTGGCATTCCGTTCAACGCACAAAAGTTTCCAGTAGAAGTTTTATCGCTCTCGGAACAAGCGGGCGTTAGGTTACGGGCTACGGTAAGCGAGTTTGGGCCCGTTCTCATCTCAAGAATTTTGAACGTTTCTGAAACGCAAGCGGGGATTATTTCGGTGCTGTTTAAATATTGTGATGATAATAAATTGCCGCTACTGGATTTAAAGGATTTCAAAAAAATTCTTCAATATGCCACAGGCGAGGGAAAAGATGAAATAACCAAACATTACGGCCGTATTTCTCCAGCCTCAACTGGAGCTATCCTAAGAAAGATCGTAGCCCTTGAACAACAAGGCGGCGACATGTTTTTTGGTGAAAAATCGTTTGATACGGACGACCTCCTGCGCGTAGATGAAAACGGAATGGGCTATATAAACATTGTTCGCCTGACCGATATACAAGACCGTCCCAAACTATTCTCCACCTTTATGCTCTGCCTACTTGCCGAAGTATATAGCACCTTTCCAGAACAGGGTGATAGCGGCAGACCGGAACTGGTGATTTTTATAGACGAGGCCCACCTCATCTTTAAAGAAGCCAATGATGCGCTTTTGGACCAGATTGAAAGTATTGTAAAATTGATACGCTCCAAAGGAGTAGGACTGTACTTTGTGACCCAAAACCCAACCGATGTGCCCGATGCAGTGCTGAGCCAGTTAGGGCTAAAAATCCAGCATGCGTTACGGGCCTTTACTGCGAAGGACAGAAAGGCGATTAAACTCACTGCTGAAAATTATCCAATCTCAGAGTATTACAAAACCGACGAAGTACTTACCTCCTTGGGGATTGGGGAAGCGTTGGTTAGCGTACTGAACGAAAAAGGAATTCCAACGCCCTTGGCAGCCACCATGCTTCGTGCCCCAATGAGCCGTATGGATGTATTGAGCGATGAGGAACTGAAGGACTTGTTGGACGACTCAAAACTTATTCCCGTATATAACGAGGAAATAGACCGTGAGAGCGCCTATGAGCTGCTGAACGAAAAAATTGAAACTGCCAACAAAGAGGAAGCCAAGGCAAAGGCCGAAAAAGAAAAAAAAGCTGCCAAGCGCTCGACTTCCCGACGAAGTAGTTCCAGCCGCCGCAGAAGCTCCAGCAAAGGAGCGCTTGAAAAAGTGCTCACCAGCCCCACAGTAATTAGAAGTGTATTGGGGATATTAACTAAATTGATCAAATAGACTTTAGTTGTGAGTTGTGAGTTGTGAGTTGTGAGTTGTGAGTTGTGAGTTGTGAGTTGTGAGTTGTGAGTTGTGAAATAAAATTAAAAACTGAATACTAATTAAAATCATTCCCATAAAGGAATCAAAAAAATGAAAAAAACCATAGTTTTTGCTGCCGTAGCCACGATGCTCTTTGTGCAGTGCGAAGAAGAAAAAGATCCATTTGCCATTACCAATGGAGCTATAGGCCCCTTGACCCAAAAAACGCAAATGAAGCAGCTGGACAGTATTTATGCCAATGACAGTATTGTTAAGCTGAACCCCATCACCGGAGCTATAGAAACCCAGGGCGAAGTAGAAATTTATGACAGCGAAGGGGCCAAATTGTTGTTGCTCTCACCCTATGATGAAAGCGACCCAAACTCGAAAATAGCCAATGTACAAATCTTTGATTCCCGCTTTAAAACTGAAAAAGGTCTCACCAAGGCCAGCACGTTTAAAGATGTAAAGGCCAATTACCAGATAGCAGCCATTGAAAACGCCATCAACTCGGTTGTGGTATTTTTAAAAGGAACAGATTTGTACCTAACCATAGACAAAAAAGAACTGCCCGAGGATGTGCGCTACAACTTTAACCAAAAGATCGAAGCCTCGCAAATCCCGGATACTGCAACGTTTAAATACTTTATGGTGGGCTGGGATGCCGGAGAGGCTATTGAGATACAGGAAGGGGATATTTAAAATTAAATCCTAGTCCCGATAGCTGTCGGAAAAAACAACAAATTAAAAAAACCTTTCAGGTCATTCAAACCTGGAAGGTTTTTTTTTAACTCAACAATAAGTTGCTTTGTGAATGTTTCATTGCTGTAAAAAAAGGATCGGTAAACCACAGATTCAATATATTTTATACCTGCTAACATTTTGTTAAGCCTGTAAAGGGTTTCAGCTATTTCTGCTACTTTTATTCTTGTAACCAACAAATAAAATATTATGATTAAAGTTTTAGGATTAATACTCACCATTGCTGGAGGAATAGGTCTTGTAATGGGAATTTTAGGAATCTTCGGAAGTATGGAAACTGGCTTGAGCCCTTGGGCATTGGCAATTCTAGGAGTTGTTTTTTTCTTTGCTGGTATTGGTATCCTAAAACGTAAAAAAGATACAGACGAAACGTAAAACTTATTACTATGGACAGACCAAGTATAAAAAACGAAGACCAATACGAATCACTACGTGACAAAGGTTATAGCCAAGAAAAAGCCGCCCGTATAGCCAATACTCCAAACGCTGGAAAAAAAGGTGGCAAAGCGAGCCCTTACGAGGAATGGACCAAGGACGAACTCTACGACCAAGCAAAAAACGTGGGTATTGAAGGACGCTCCAGCATGAACAAGAAAGAACTCATACAAGCATTGCGTAACAACTAATCTACATGAAAAACCTTCATCCTTTCCACTTAGCCATTCCCGTAACCTCTCTAGAACCCAGCCGAACTTTTTACAGGGAAACCTTGGGGTGCGAGGAAGGTCGAAGCAGCGACCATTGGGTAGATTTCAACTTTTTTGGGCACCAATTGGTCATCCACATAAAAGAAGCTTCAGAAGAGATTTCAGAAAAAAGCAACCCTGTTGATGGTAAGGATGTGCCCATTCCACATTTTGGAGTAGTGCTCACCATGGAAAGTTTTGATGCTCTCGCCAACGCCCTAAAGAAAAAGGGAATTACTTTTATCATAGAGCCATATACACGCTTTAAAGGGCAGACAGGCGAACAGGCCACAATGTTCTTTAAGGATCCATCTGGAAACGCTTTGGAGTTTAAGGCTTTTAAAAACGCAGACCAACTTTTTGCAACATAGCCCAATGGAAAGAACTATAAATCCAAAAATAATACGCCAGATATTTATACTACTGCTCATCTTATTGATGGGCACCTTGATTTTTCGTGAATTGATCCCGTATCTCTCGGGAGTATTGGGGGCAATCACCATATACGTCCTTTTGCGAAAGTGGATGAAAACACTGGTAAAAAAAGGGTGGAAGCCTGAATTGGCCGCAGGGCTATTAATGCTACTCTCTTTTGTGGGTATTTTACTCCCGGTAGCTGGTATTGTATTAATGCTGGGGAATAAGATTGGAGAGGCAGTACAAAATTCAGAAAAGGTTACCAAAGCATTCAAGGAGCAAGCCCAGATATATGAAGACAGAATAGGTTACGACCTAAGTTCGCAAATAGATGCCGGCGCTGTGTCTGGTTGGCTCTCGGATAACCTGCAAAGTTTTGCGGGGGGTACTTTTAACATGTTCATTGCCATAGGGCTAATGTATTTTATGCTCTACTATATGCTCACCAACAGGCGTGAATTGAAGGAATCTTTATTCGATTACATCCCCATAAGCAAAAAGAACCTAAAAAAAATAGGGGACGAATCGCACGCAATGGTTCGTTCCAATGCACTTGGGATTCCGTTAGTGGCATTGGCACAAGGGATTATTGCCCTAATAGGTTTTCTGATTTTTGGAATAGAAGACCCTTTCTTTTGGTTTGTTATTGTAACTATTGGTTCTATGATCCCGTTTGTAGGTACCCTAGTGGGGATTATTCCTGTTTTTATCTTAACGCTCTCCAGCGGTAGTACATTTCAGGCTTGGGGAATTTTAATTTATGGATTCGTAGTAGTTGGCTCTACAGACAACGTGATACGCTTGTACGTTTTGAAAAAACTGGACAATGTGCACCCCTTGGTAACATTGATTGGTGTAATTGTAGGGGTCCCCTTGTTTGGATTCATAGGATTGATCTTTGGTCCCTTGCTCATAAGTTTGTTTATGATAGTAATGCGTATTTACAAGCGGGAGTACGGTAAACCACAAACCGATGACGATCCAGATCTATAATCCATGTTTCAAAAATTTAATACTACACAATATCCACCCAAAATAAAACCACTCTTGGTGTGGGATGGAAAATGTGGTTTTTGCAAGTATTGGGTAACACGGTGGAGAAAAATTTCAGAAGGAAAAATAGATTTTGACACTTACCAAAACGCAGCACAAGACTTTCCGGATATCCCGCTCAAAGAATTCAAGAAAGCTTCTAGGCTTATTACCACAAGTGGTAGCGTGCACGGCGGCCCAGATTCTGCCTACAAAAGCTATGAAATTGCAAATCCTTCCTCTCCTTGGCATGGTTGGTACACAAAATATGCTTGGTTCAGGAGGTTAAGTGATTGGGGTTATAACTACATTGCCAAAAACCGAAGCACAATGTTTACCATAACCAAAGCAATGTTGGGCAGCAACCCACTTCGATTTAGGCATTACTGGACAATCTATCTTTTTATGTTTACCCTTCTACTACTAGTTGTCTTGAAATTTTTATAACAAAACTTTAAAACAGAAACTGCTTTTATAGGTGTATCTTTAACCAACTAATAAAAGATACTGTATGTTTTTCAGCAAGAAAAAAGAAAAAGAAACCGATAAGAATCCCATAGCCGAAAAGATAGATGAAAAATTTCTAGAAGAAAAAGTAGTTGAAGTAAAAGATGACGATGTTGAGTTGCTTCTGGAAAACGAGGAACAGATAGAGAAAAAACTGGCGGGTGCCAACTCCCTCAACAAATATGTTGAAATAGGCAAGATAATGCTAGGAATGGTAAAAGACATGAAAAAGGGAGCCTATACGAGTATCCCTTGGTTTGTAATTGCCACAATTGTAATGGCTTTGCTCTATATCTTGAATCCCTTGGATATTGTACCAGATTTTATCCCTGGAGTGGGCTATATTGATGACCTAGCGGTACTTTCAGTAGGAATAGGGTGGATAGAGACCGATATTCACAAATATCTAGACTGGAAATTATCACAGGCAAAGAGTAGTTCTTAAAGAATTATCCTTTGCGTTGCTCTCTGGCCAACAAGGTGTTTTTAAGCAACATGGCAATGGTCATTGGACCTACACCGCCGGGAACCGGGGTAATAAAGCTTGCTTTCTTGCTTACGTTTTCAAAATCTACATCGCCCACAATCCGGTAGCCTTTTTTGGCTGTCTCATCTTCAACGCGGGTAATACCAACATCTATAACAACAGCATCGTCCCGTACCATTTCGGCTTTGAGGAAATTGGGCACGCCAAGGGCTGAGATTACTATGTCCGCTTGGGAGATTATCTGTGTAATGTTTTTGGTATTACTATGTGTTAGGGTTACAGTACTGTTGCCTGGCCAACCCTTACGGCTCATCAAGATACTCATGGGACGTCCCACGATATGGCTTCGGCCAATTACAACGGTGTGCTTTCCTTTTGTATCTACATCGTAGCGTTCCAACAGTTCCAAAATCCCAAAGGGTGTTGCAGGAATAAACGTACTCATATCCAAGGCCATCCTTCCAAAGTTTTCAGGATGGAACCCGTCTACATCCTTACTGGGATCCACGGCCATCAACACTTTTTGTGTATTGATCTGTGGCGGTAAGGGAAGCTGGATTATAAATCCATCGATATTGTCGTCTTCGTTAAGCTCCTTGATTTTATGTAGTAGTTCAATTTCAGAAGTTGTGTGTTTCATACGCACCATAGTGCTTTCAAAACCCACACGCTCGCAAGCGCGTACTTTACTGCCTACATACGTTAAACTCGCTCCATCATCCCCTACAATAACAGCTGCCAAGTGAGGTACTTTTTCGCCATTGGCCTTCATTTTATCGACTTCGGCCTTTATTTCGTCTTTAATATCGTTGGATACCTTTTTTCCGTCTAGTAGTGTCATAATTATTAGTATGCAGTGGCAGTTATTGTTATTTTGTCGATTAAAACCTACAGGGTTTCCTTCGCTTCTTCCACTCATAACCCTGCAGGTCACTACGTGGTTTTTTGTACTTTTAAATTTGCAATTCGTACTTACATTTTACCGCATCTTCCCCATCATCTGCATCATCTTACGGCCTCCACCACCTTGCATCATCTTCATCATTTTGCTCATTTGGTCAAATTGCTTCATTAACTGGTTCACTTCTTGTACCGAGGTACCGCTTCCTTTGGCAATCCGCTTTTTTCTGCTTCCGTTTATTACTGATGGTGTACTTCTTTCTTCAGGAGTCATACTATGGATAATGGCCTCGATGCCTTTAAAGGCGTCATCATCAATATCTACATCTTTTAGGGCTTTTCCGGCACCGGGAATCATCCCGATGAGATCTTTCATACTACCCATTTTCTTTACTTGTTGGATTTGCTTGATAAAATCGTCGAACCCAAATTGGTTCTTTGCAATTTTCTTCTGAAGTTTTCTGGCTTCTTCTTCATCAAACTGTTCCTGGGCTCTTTCCACCAAAGAAACAACATCTCCCATACCCAAGATACGGTCTGCCATACGTGCTGGGTGAAAGACATCTATTGCGTCCATCTTTTCGCCCGTACCAATAAATTTTATGGGCTTGTTCACTACACTTTTAATCGAAATAGCGGCACCACCGCGGGTATCACCATCCAACTTTGTGAGTACTACCCCGTCAAAATTCAGTTTATCGTTAAATGCTTTTGCAGTGTTTACAGCATCTTGCCCCGTCATACTATCTACCACAAAAAGCGTTTCGTCTGGTGTAATTGCGTTGTGGATGTTAGCGATTTCGGTCATCATTTCTTCATCTACCGCAAGACGACCTGCTGTATCCACGATCACTACATTGTGACCGTTCTGTTTTGCATGTGCAATTGCATTTGTAGCAATTGCCACGGGATCCATATTGCCCTCTTCGCTGTACACATCTACCTTTATTTGCTCTCCAACAACGTGCAGCTGGTTAATCGCGGCGGGACGATATACATCACAAGCCACCAAAAGAGGTTTTTTTGTTTTTTTGGTCTTAAGGTAGTTGGCCAGCTTTCCAGAGAAGGTTGTTTTACCACTACCCTGTAGACCGGACATTAAGATAACGCTTGGTGAGCTTTTCAAAGAAATACCCACGGTATCGCCACCCATCAATTCGGTCAATTCGTCTTTTACGATTTTTACCATCAACTGGCCAGGCTGGAGTGTAGTCAACACATCCTGTCCCAGCGCCTTATCCTTTACACGGTTGGTAAATTCTTTGGCAGTCTTGAAATTCACATCGGCATCCAAGAGGGCGCGGCGAACTTCTTTAAGAGTTTCGGCTACGTTAACTTCGGTAATGCTTCCGTGCCCTTTTAGTACGTGGAGGGCTTTATCTAGTTTATCGCTAAGATTATTGAACATGGGTGTGCGTTATTTTAGAGGTGCAAAGATACAAAATTGAAGAGGTTGTGGCAAAGTGAGCTTTGTACATTTATCAAGCTACTGAAAATCCAAAATTCAGTTTTTTCTTCTTCTAGAATTTCTTCTATTCCTACTCCCGGAAGCAGTTGGTTTTTTTGTTCTCGAATTGCGTCCCCCTCGTTGGTTTGCAGCTTTATTTGCTGCTTTTTTCTCTTCAACTTCTTTCAAAGTTTCAGTCACCTCAAATCCTGGAATGGTCTTTTGGTCCAGTTTTTCTCCTAAAAGTTTTTCAATGCCACGAACGTATTCAAACTCATCTACGCTCACTATGGAAATAGCTTCGCCACTGGCTCCTGCCCTACCTGTACGGCCTATGCGGTGTACGTAATCTTCGGGAACGTTGGGCAACTCGTAGTTTATTACGTGCGGCAACAATGGGATATCCAAACCTCGTGCAGCAATGTCGGTAGCGACCAGTACACGAACCTTTCCACTTTTAAAATTGGCCAGTGCCTTGGTACGTGCACCTTGGCTTTTATTACCGTGAATGGCAGCCGATGAAATCTTAGCTTTTTCCAACTTTTTTGCCAAACGGTTTGCGCCGTGTTTGGTTCGCGTAAAAATGAGCACTTGTTGCCAATCGTCTTCGGAAATCAATTTTATGACAAGGTCTGTTTTTTTGGACTTATCGGTTTTGTAGATAAGTTGGTCTACCTTTTCGGCCGTGGTATTTTCTGGAGTGGCCTCTACCATAACGGGCTGATATAAAAAACTGTTTGCCAGTTTCTTTATTTCTTTTGAAAAGGTTGCCGAAAACAGCAAGTTCTGCCGCTTTTTGGGCAACAGTGCCAATATCTTGTTGATATCGCGGGCAAAGCCCATATCCAGCATCCTGTCCGCCTCGTCCAATACCAAGAACTCCACATTGTTTAAGCTGAAAACTCCTTGGCCGTGCAAGTCCAGTAATCTACCGGGCGTTGCCACCAAAATATCAACCCCTTGTCGCAAGGTGCGTATTTGTGGGTTGGCATTTACCCCACCAAAAATTACCGTGGAACGAATATCCACAAATTTTGAATAGGTCCTTACATCTTCGAGTACTTGTGCAGCAAGCTCCCTTGTGGGGGTCAATACCAGGGCGCGTACAGGTCTTTTGTGCAAGGTTTTTGCATTGCTCAACTTTTGAAGCATTGGCAATGTAAACCCAGCAGTTTTACCAGTTCCGGTTTGTGCTGAAGCCAGTACATCTTTTCCCTCCAAAATTTTGGGAATCGCTTTTTGTTGTATCGGGGTTGGTGTATCGTATCCTTTTTCGCTAATAGCTTTTAGCAGGGCGTCGGACAGCCCAAGATTTTTAAATGACATATAGTGTATTTCAGAAACGTGTGTAGTTTAGGTTTCGTTTCTTTATGAGGGACAAAGGTACGGTTAATTTATTTGGGGAGTGTTTATTTACTAATATACATTGTAACACCCCCCTCCCGCCCTTAAGGCGGGAATACATATCACTACATTTATTGGTCTCCAAAGAGTCTGCAAGAAAAATGTACAAAACCGGAAAGGGAGGTGTTTTCAAAACCAAATTAATTTATCATTGTAAATCTTACTTTTTCCTCAGCTTTAATCTTAAGAAAAAAACCAAGCCAATTACCACCAAAAGCACTGGCCAGATATGTATCAACCCTATCACAATGGCCTCGATCAAGTTCCAACCAAAATTGAAACCATTACCTGCCTTATCAAAAAAGCTCTTTGTGTAAGACTTTGGTTCGTCTTTGTATTGTACAGCTTCGTAGAGATCTATTTGTACGGTACTATAGGAAACCTTACTGCTCAAGTATTTCAACCTCCCTTGGGCAGCTTCAATCTCTTCTTGCAACCTACGTAGTTTTTCTTCGGTGGCAAGGATGTCCTCAACCGTTTTGGCATTTTTTCGGAGTATTTCCTCATAACGTGCCTTTACTTCTTTTTTGGTAGCTAAACGGCTTTCCAGATCGAGATATTCCTCGGTGACATCCTGTGTGGTAATGTTTTCGTATTCAGTAAATACGGCGACGCTGGCAATGCTGTCCAGCAGCACATCAAAATATTGGTTGGGTACTTTTATGGTAAAGCGGTTCTGTTTTTCATAGAGATTGTTTTCGAACCTAAGATCGCTCACGTAGCCATTGTACTTTTGGGCCATGGCCTTTACCTGCTCGGTTGCCTTTTTTACATCCTCAACCTTGTACCGTGCAGAAGCAGATTTAATGATCTTGAGCTGTACGGGAACATTTGCGGTTGTTGCGGCTGCTTCATTTTCATCTACTGCCTGGTAATCCTCTGTGACTTCTACACTTTCCATGGCAAGATCTTCTTTATAGGAAGCTTGCTGGCAACTGGAGAGCACAATTATTGCAAAAGCAACGATTATTGATTTTAAGGTGAACTTTTTACTTGGAGTCTTCATAATTTTTATATTTTTAATGATTATGAAACAAACCTACCGCAGGCCGAAAAGACATCGCTGCAAAACGCTTGTAAGAGTTTTGTAAACTGTTGTACAATTTACAAGTTACTGAATTTCAATATTATAAACATATACATTGACGGAAGCTCAACTGCACCATTTCAAACTTCTAAAAGAAAAAGTTGCCGAAACTTTCTTGGAAACGCACCATGCACCCAAGCATACTGAAGACTGGAAAGGGGAAACCATCGTGGCATTTCAGGAGGATCTCTTCAGCAGGACGAAGGGGCGCATTTCAGAAAAATCCTTTTATACTTATTTTAAGAACCAACCCAAAAAACTACCACGAATTGATATCCTAAATATACTGAGCCGCTATGTGGGTTCCGAAAATTGGAAAGATTTCAAGGACGGAAACCTTGGTTTGGTGGAGGAAACAAAGGACAAGAAAAGAAAAGGGTTCCCGCCCGTGCTGTGGGTTGCTATCTTCCTGCCCATACTCATCATTTTTATAGTACAAGTAACCCAAAAAAACAACTTTACCTTTTGCATGGTAGACGAGGATAAAAATGAAGCAGTATCCCAGGTTGTGGACATCAAGATTTTACAGCCCGGGCAATCTCCCATTTACCTCAAAACCAATGATGAAGGCTGTTTCAGTTACAAGACAAAAGATGAAAAGATAACCTTTGTCGTACAATCCCCCTATCACAAAACCGATACTATTGTGCGCTACAGCAACACCAACGACTTTGGCACCGTAAAATTGAGTGTGGACGATTATGCCCTTATGCTGAAATATTACAGCAGCGGAAATTTTATGGATGTTGAAAAACGGCGCAACCAATTACAAGAGCTCATTGCGAGCGATGCCCAGATCTATCAAGTATACCCCAACAACACAGGGATTGAACTGTACTCCAAAAACGATTTTATACAGAAATTGACACTCCCCACCAGTACCCTGCGGAACATTCAAATTTTGAACAAGGAGTACCATAACGGCCAATTGGTAAAACTTAAATTTTTAGTAAAATGAAACAGCTCTCCTACCTATTTTTACTTTTGCTATGTGTTGGTTGCGCAAATGTTTCCGAAGAGAAAGCTACCGTGAGCAGCGATATGGTTGAAATGGAAGCTACAGAAGCAACCAGCAGTACCGTAATTGAAGAAGCCTTTCCCTATGCCATCATTGCCGAACAAAAATTACAGGAATATTTCGATTTACTCGCCTTACAGAACAAACACCCCGAAATGGGCACGGTCATATCAAAGCAATTGGAGGGAATAACCAGTGATAGCATTGTGTTGCCGCGAGGGCAGGATTCGATAGATGTTAAAAATCTCTCACCAATGGGGAGTCTACAGCAACTTAACGATACCGTGATGGAACAACGTTTTACGTACACCATCGCTTCAAGAACACTGTTCAAAACCGATACCATTATTGCAAGAATCATCACAAAACCTATAGTGATAGACGGCATGGCGACCCAGGAGACCAAAGTGGTCTTCAGAAAAAACTAGTGCTTACCTTTTACACGAACAACTTAAAAATGAAACCCACAAAATTCTTTATATACATAATTGCCTTGCTCTTGTTGGGCTGTGGGAGCAGTAAAAATAAAGATGTGGCGTTTTGTGGCACTACCAATAAAGGACCTATGGCAATTACCTACCAAGACCAAAACAACAACAGATACCGAATTACAGAAACCAAATTTACCTACTCGCCCATTACCGAGGCAGAAAGCTCTTCTGGTACGTACAGCGGTGGTGAGCCCGTCAGGAAAGGGATAACTACTGAAAAATTCAAGGAAATTGAAACTCTCGCAAGAGCATTGATGAAGGAAAATTCAATTTTGACCACCCGGAGGATGCTTACCTCCATCCTGAGCATAAAACAAGGCACTGCAACCGAAATGGCCATCTTGAGGAAGAGCCAAAAACGCACCCAGTTTGAAGCACTGTTGACAACATTAAAAGATTCTCCTGAGTAACATTTGCTCCCTACTCCCCTTTTACAGAAAACATATATTTCTCAACGCTATTGGTTTTCTTTGATAGCCAGCAATTTATATGACCGTAGTTTTGTGATGTACCTTAAAAAGTGGCATCATGAAACAATTACTATGTATCTTATTGTTCTTCGGAATAGCAACAAGCAACTTTGCACAGGAATGTAGCGAAGACATTAAACAAATAAGCGGTTTGTGGGAAAGCCTCACATTGGAAAATGCCTTGAACGATCCGGAATCACTTACCTCCGGTTTCGATTCGGTCAAGAAGAATCTCTCCAAATCCTTGGGTGGGCTCAGCCTAAAAAGCAATACTCCAAAACTACTTTCCAGCAAGGGAAAACCAAAAAAAGGAACCCTCAAAAAGAACAAAAAGAAAACCTACGTCACCTATATGGTCCCAAAGGAAACCATGGAAATAACCATAACGGGCAACAATGACCTGGCAGGTCTTGAAGTAGTGATATGCTCGCATACAAAAGCAAAACTCACTGAAAATTTGCAGACCCACACCCTTGCCATGGGAGAAACCTCAAAAAGTTTTGTACTGGAAAACGTAAAAGGAAAAGTACTGAGCATTTCCCTAAAAAACAGTGGCGAAAAGGCACAGTTTACCATTTTGGCAAAGTAGTGTAAAAAGCAAAAAAGGACCTAGTGGCAAAAGCCTGTCTCAACCTATGGGATGGGCTTTGTAGGTTTTAATAAGCAGCTGTTTTTCAGACACCTATATGAATTAAGGGTACCCTTACGGGAATTCATACATTTTATACCTCTAGCCGTATTCTTTGATACTCAAGCAATTATACCTGCGTAGTTTAGCAGTATCAAAATAATAATCTCATAAACCATTAAAATTTCAAATTATGAAAAATTACATCAACAGAACTTTACAAACAGTTGCGCTAGCCATAGTCATGGTATGCTTTGGGCTGAACGCGCAAGCACAAACGTGTACTTCAACCCTTAAATCCCGAACGGGAACCGTGATGGCGGGAGGACCAGCCAAGATTAATTTTACGGCTACTTCAAATTCGATCAAAGTAACTATCGACAAGACCGGCGGTAAGGCAAAAACAACCGTAAACATTTATGCAAACGGAGCCTTTAAGGATAGGATTATCTTCGAGAATGGACGTGACACTCCAAAAAAGAGCAAGACCATTACAGGGGTTTCCGGAAAAAATATCCGGGTGGATATCGTAAACCAATCTGTAGCCAACAAGTTTAAATATAAAATGACAGCTACCGGAAGTACCAGTAACCTTTCAAAAACAGGAAAACAAACTGGAAAGCTAATGGGGCAGCAAAAGAAAACCATTTACACAAATGCTTCATGTACCAACAAGACCAAGGTAATTATAAAAAGAACCAGTGGTAAAGCCCGTGGTACGGTACGCGTTTGGAAAAAGAACGGGAACTCTTGGACCGAATATTCCAGCGACACTTTTGAGAGAAGCCAGCCCGGAAACCAAATGGTGATAAACGTGAACACCAGCCGAGAGCTAAAAATTGAACTGAAGAATGTTTCGGTAGGAAACACCTTTGGATATTCCATGGAAGCAAAAGTTAGAAATTAAACCTTAATACACATCATCTTAAATTTCAGAAATCATGAAAAAAGTAATCTTATTATTCAGTATCGTATTGTTTGCATTCACTTTTACAGCGGAAGCACAAAACTGTAACCAAGGCGCCAAACTGGCCAAGAAAACCTGGGAAAAATTTGGACCCTGGAAACCGGACATCTCACTTATTCCTTTTAAAAACAGTACCAAAAAGATCAAGAACGCCTGGAACTGGATTGCATCCAATGGTGGTGCAAACATTGGCCCTCGCTATCTTGAGATAGATGGCGGCAATGAAACAGGGAGCATCACGGGACAGACCAAGAGAACTTTTGTTACCCACCCTTCGTTCAATAACAACGTAAAACTTACCATAAACAAATACGATGGAAAAGCCAGGACTGGTGTAGTGATTTGCGTACAGGGAAAAAACGGGGTTACCCAAGAAAGGGTTTCCTATATTTTTCCGAAAGACAAGAACGGAAAGGTTAAAACCTTCAACCTTAAAAACGTGAAAGGGAAAATAATCATTGTTGCGATGAAGAATCTTTCGGTGGGGAATAAATTCAAATATAGAATCAACGCCAAATAATTTCAATTAACCAACGGGGTCAAAGTGATTTTTGGCCCCTTTTTAAAACTATTAATTATGAAAAATATTTTCTTTATACTAGTAATGGCACCGTTGTTTTCTATCATGGCCCAACCAAAAGTTAATGAAATACAACCCAAACCCAATGGTGAGGTTGCTTATACAGCCAACCTAAACCAAGGTGTCGTACTGGACGATCTATCTTGGGCCTGGAGCAGCCAGAATGCCTGTTTCCCAGAAACCCAAAAGAAAAAGTTTACAGGCAAACACGTGTTCTTTACAGGGGTAATTCCAAAATATAGCGAGATGGAGGTCACCGTAATCCCAAAGGACAAGAGCAAGAATTTTAGCATATATGCCTATGAGATAGGGGTGGACAATATGAAACTGGTTCCCAACCTGGACCGCTGCATACGCTGCGAGGCAGGCCACAAATGGGACCGCCCTGTACGAGGAAAAACGCAGGACCACACAAGAACGGTAACTAATCTGGTAGCCATAAACAGGCCCTACAGGGTTGTAATAGGTGTTACCGGAGCCAACGGATTGAGCGAAGGCGACTTTACGCTGCAGGTAAAGATGAAAACTCGCTAGAACGTACTTCACAATAATTGTGTATCTTTTCTTTGTGAAAATACTACGGAAACATATGTATATACTATTTGGGTTGACCCTCCTTTTTTTGGGGCAACCCAAATTTTTGTTTGCCCAAGAATTCGGGAAAGAAAAAATTGACAAGGTTCTTGAAACCATCCTAAATTCTCCTGAAGAAGAGAAAAAAAGGCACCTATACTTTAAACTGGGCGATAGCATTGTACGAAAAAATTCACCGGAGCAAGCGACTCCCTTGTTCAAGTATATTTTCAAGAAAGACACTACAGATTTTGCCAAGCTCATCCTCTATGAAGCCTATTCCCGAAATCTATCCCGCAGCGGTTTTTTGGATGAGGCCATAGCGCTTAAGAAAAAGGCCATCCAACTTTCGGATAAGTTCAATATGGAGAAGCGCTATATATTTTTCCACTACTCCCTGGCATATAGTTTAGACCAAATTAACCAGCCAGATAGCGCGCTCGCTTACCTCAACAAAGTAGAGGAACTTATACTGAAAGAAGAAAACAGGGTATTACTACCAAATTATTATGACGCTAAGGCTGCGGTATACAACTCTCTCAAGGAATACGACAAGCAGGAACAGTATCTATTGAAAATTTACGAATTGGTAAAGGACTGGGAAAACACTTCCCAAAAACGTTTTCATCTTTACATAATTCTGGATTTTTACACACAAGTGGACAAGCCCCAACAATTGGCAAAATTTACCCAGATCCTTGCTGAGCATTATGAGGAAGCACATGTAAATACTCCTGCCGGGCACATGCCCATAGAAGCATTGTTCAAAAGGAGATTGAGCAAGGAGAACATTCCGCTGTTACAAAAAGCCATCAACATCAGTGACAGCATACAAAGCATGAACTCCTACGCTTACACAACAATTGCACTTGCAAATCTGTACGAAGCCAACGGCAATCCCGAAAAGGGCATCCCCTATCTGAAAAATGCTGTGGAGAGGTTACAAACCGTACAAAAGCCTTCACATTTAATAGATATCTTCACCACGCTTGCCAAGATGAGCGCTGCGGCTAACAATTATAAAGATGCCTATACCTATAAAATATTGCAGGGGTCGTTGCAGGATAGTGTTACTTCAGAAAGAATGAAGAAAAACATAGCAGCACTGGAAATTGAATTTGAAACCGAAAAAAAAGAACGTAAGATACTCTCCCAACAACTGGAGCTGGAAAAACAGACCCGCCAAAAAAACATGACCCGATATGGGCTTATTGCATTGGCCGTAGTAGCGGTGATGCTGTTGCTGTTTTTTAGGTATAGGTTACAATCACAAAAAACTATTGCAGCACAAACGCATGCCATACAGCAACAAAGGATAACCGAGCTCCAACAAAAAAACAAATTGCTTGCCCTAAACAGTATGATCGAGGGTCAAGAGGCAGAACGACTCCGTATTGCCAAGGACCTGCACGATAGTTTGGGCGGTTTGTTAAGTACCGTAAAAGCACATTTTACGACCATCCAAAACGAATTCAAGCAGGTAGAACGAATAAACCTTGCTGACAAAACCAACAAACTTATTGATGAAGCCGTGGTAGAGGTGCGCAGGATTTCACACAACATGATGCCACAAGCATTGAGCATTTCGGGGCTGCAAGGTGCTGTAGAAGATCTTGGACTACAACTACAGCAAGAAGGGTACGAGACCAAGGTTGAAATTATTGACTATCCAAAAAATGTAGATGCTACCAAGGAAGTGATGCTTTATAGGTTGCTCCAGGAACTATTATCGAACATAAGGAAACATTCCGAAGCAAGTGAAGTTACCATCCAGCTTTTGGGGCACAACAATGAACTTACCATCTTGGTAGAGGATAATGGCAAGGGGTTTAACTATAAAGAACAACTGGAAAAAGGTGGTTTGGGCTTAAAGAGCATTAACAGCAGGGCGCAGTTTCTGGACGGCACTATAGATTGGGACTCCCAAATTGGCCAGGGAACCAGCGTTACGGTAAAAATTCCGATTTAGGTTTTGTAGGAAATATTCCTCTATGAATTCATATAGATTCAAGTACTGGCTGAATTCATACCCAATTGGTTAGCAAGCTTACCTACCTTAGACGTGTTTTACAACTACTAACCAATCTTGTGAAAATTAAAGGTTCCATCTATATTTTTTGTACTTGCCTTTTTCTATGCAATGCACTCACAGCTCTTGGCCAGCGAAAACCCGTGAACCAGCGCAACGTAGACTCGATTTTACAATTGGTGGGTACCATGGATAAAGATCTCCAGGCCATTAAATTACTTACTTCCCAAGCCGGGAAGAATAGATATGCTGCCCCTACCAAGAGACTTATAGACAATGCTGTAAAAATTTCTGAAGAAGTAAATAGTCCCGAAATGCTTGCCAACTCCTATTACTCCTTAGGGAATTTTCATTTTTTTAATTCGCAGTTAGATTCGGCTTCCACGTACTTGAACAAATCTGCTTCCTTTATCGAGGGAAAGGAGTTTCCTTTTCTACGTTCGGGAATTTCTGCCACCCGAGGAGGGATTGCAAAGAAACAGGATGCTATTTCGCAATCTATCGTGTACACCATGCGGGCGAAGGAAATTCTGGACAAAATAGACACTACAACCCTTACACCAGAATTGAAGAAAAAACGAAAAGGACAAAATCTCGTTCTCTCAAATTCTTTAGCCAATTTATATAACAAGACCGAGGATTATGAAACATCGTTAATCTATTACAATCTGGCAAACGAAGCTGCACTTTCTATGAACGACACGTATGGAGCTGGAGTAATAACCAGCAACAAGGGCAATTTACTCTTAAAAATGGGTAGGCACCAAGATGCCCTAGAAGCGCTAAAAAAAGGAAAGGAACTGAAAACCAAAGCTGGCGCCCCTCTTACCTCTTTGGGTATTTCCAGCCTTAATATTGGCGCCGCTCACTTAGAGTTGGGAGACGTAGAAAAGGCTATGCAGAACTTCAACGATGCCATGGCGATATTTGAAGAGAAAAAACATGCTGCAGGAATTGCCGAAGTGTTACCCCTTCGAGGTACACTGTTTATAAAAAAAGGCAACTTGGACCTAGCAATTGCAGATTGCGAAAAAGCCAAAAACCTAATAGACGCCATTAAAGTTCCAGAGCTTATGACAGCCGCTTGCGAATGTCTGTTCGATGCTTACAAACGTAAAGGCAATTTTGAAAAGGCACTTGAAAATTTTGAGATGTTCACGGTTGCCAGGGATTCAGTTATAAACGAAAAGAACATCAAGAAGCTCACGCAAATTGAAATGCAGTACGATTTCAATAAAAAACAGGAAGAGCAAGAGGCTATACTTCAGAAAGAGAAACAATTAAAACGAAATATCCTCATTGGCCTTATTACCTTGGCAGTATTTTCAATAGTTATTATCTTGTTCTTGCGTAAGCGCATGCAGTACAAAAATAGATTGGCCGTACAGACCGAAGCCCTTCAGCAACAAAAAATTACCGAACTCCAACAAAAAAACAAATTGATAGCTATGAACAGTATGATTGAAGGTCAAGAAGCAGAACGATTACGCATCGCTAAGGATCTGCACGATAGCCTTGGGGGCTTATTGAGCACCGTAAAAGCACATTTTACCACGATACAAAATGAAATTAATGTACTTAGCGAGTTGAACCTTACCGAAAAAACCAACCAACTAATAGACGAGGCCTGCATAGAAGTTCGTAGGATTTCGCATAATATGATGCCCCACGCGCTGAGCATTTCTGGTTTGCAAGGTGCTATCGAAGATGTGGGCACACACCTTAAGGAGCAAGGATATGATGTAAATATCGAAATTACCAATCTTCCAAAGAATATTGAACCCACTAAAGAGGTAATGATCTATAGACTTATACAAGAAATAATCTCCAACATAAGAAAACACGCCAACGCCAAAAATATCCTTGTACAATTGGTGGGGCACAACCAAGAACTGAACCTATTGATAGAAGACGACGGGAAAGGTTTCAACATTAAAAAAGTCAAAGCAAATGGAGGCTTGGGACTTAAAAGCATACATAGCCGGGTAGCTTACCTGGATGGCACGATAGACTGGGACTCACAACCCGGTAACGGAACTTCAGTAACCATTAATATCCCCTTATTATGATACACGTATTTATAGTAGACGACCACAAAATGGTAATAGATGGAATGCAATTGCTCCTCAAGGACGAAAAGGACATAACCGTAGTAGGCACAGCACTCAATGGGGAGGAAAGTATCACTGAAATTCCCAAACAAAAAGTAGACGTGGTATTATTGGACATCAATATGCCAGGAATTAACGGTATTGAAACTTGCAAACAATTGCTGAAGTACAACCCAGATCTAAAAATCGTGGCGATAAGCATGCACAAAGAGAGCAGCCTTATAAAATTAATGCTCAATAACGGTGCAAAAGGATACGTGTTGAAAAACGCTGGTCAGGACGAAGTGATAGATGCCATAAAAACGGTGCACCAGGGTAAGATGTACCTAGACGATACCGTGAACGAAATAGTGCTCAACAGCGTTCTTAAAAATGGAACAGAAAAAATAACGAGCCCGTTCCCAACGCTATCCAGACGAGAAAAGGATGTATTAAAACTTATATTGGAAGAATGCACCACACAAGAAATAGCGGACAAGCTCTTTATAAGCTTTGGAACCGTAGAGACCCATAGACGCAATATGCTCATTAAAACCGGCGCCAGAAATACAGCGGGATTGGTACGTACAGCTCTTGAATATAATCTAACCAAATAACAACAACCATGAAAACACTTAAAATCACTTTAATCACTGCAGCTATTGCAAGTTTATTCGCCTGTGCTTCAGACACCGAAAAAGGAGCTCTCGATAAAATTGGAGACGTTTACAAAGGCACTGCAAGCTATTCCAAGAGCTTTGTATCCAACACTTCTGAAAAAAGAACCACCTTCAATGTATTTATTTCAAACAGTAAAATGGTAGACACACTTCGCGCCCCTATCGCCAGTGGTGCTGCAGCACTAATGGTGTACCATGCCCTTACACCCGAAGAGAAAAAATCGTATGACGATATCGAGGTGTATATGATAAATTCCAAAAAGGATACAGCCAACTTTTACTACGATACCAGTATTCTTAAAACGCTGGACACAAAAGCCAAGAACGTGCGTAAATTCTCACAAAATCTGTTGGAGCATAACTTCAAGAATATGGACAGCATCAAAAATCCCAGCGACATCCCACAATCGCTCGAAGAAAATATTGGGCAGGGCATAAAAAATTACGAAAAACGTTTCGGGAAACTTAAGAGCTCCAATCTGTATGCTGTGGGTGAAGCATCGGACGAAATAGGAAAACTCTTTAAATACTATTCGTATTTGGAGTTTTCAAACGGACAAACCATAACCTATCTCGTCGCGGTAGACGCCAACCCCGGGAAAGACAAAATAATAGGTTATAAATTTGACGCAATCAACTAATATAAAAAAGCCCATCTGCAATACAATATTACAAGATGGGCTTCCACATTAACCAACCAAATTCTTTTCATAGCAATTTGGTTTCCCTTGTTCCATAAACTAGAAACAAAACAAGCAGTACAGCCCGTTCTAAAAAGCTGTTGCTTACTTGTATAACAGTTTACGTTTAAAATTACTACTCGGTTTTTATTTTTTATTTTTTCTATAAGTTTACAAAAGCTATGGAAGAAGAAAAAAAACACATTTGCGAGGAGCGCACCTACAATACCATATACAAACGTTACTCCCAGGACATCATAAACTTCATCTATTTTAAATGTGGAGATAAAAACAGGGCGTATGATGTGGCACAGGAAGCATTTATAAAACTATGGGAAAACTGTAAAAAAGTCTCCCCAGGAAAAGCAAGATCCTATGTGTACACAGTAGCCAACAATCTTTTTCTGAATACCGTAGCACATAAAAAAGTGGTGCTGAAATATGTAGAGAGCCATCAACCAAGGGTAGAAAAGCATTCGCCACAGTTTTTACTGGAAGAAAAGGAATATGGCAAAAAACTGCAAGATGCCATTGCAAACCTTACCGAAATACAACGGGAAGCATTCTTACTGAGCCGTGTTGAAGGAAAAAAATACAGGGAAATTGCCGAAATCTTGAACATTTCGGATAAAGCAGTGAGCAAAAGGATACACGATGCCCTGGAGGCCTTACGAAAAACCGTAGAAAAAATTTAAACACCACAGGTAGTAAAACGTGCAGAAAACTGTTTAACAACTAGAAGCTTAAAAGTATGGACACTCAATTATTGGATAAATGGCTTAACGGCACACACACCGCTCAAGATCTGGAGAAATTAAAAACGTATCCAGAATTTGCGGCCTACCAAAAAATAGATACCTACGCCAAACAGATTGAAACCCCTTCTTTCAATACTGAAGAAGGCCTGAGAGACCTTAAACAAAGGCTTAAAACTTCCCAAAAAACAAGCCCTAAGGTAAGGACACTCCCTACCCTGCTCAAGATTGCAGCAGTCTTGTTGGTTGTAGCGGCTTCGTATGTGTTTATTAATTCCTTGCCCACCACTACCTCAACCCAGCTCGCAGAAACAAAGACCATTGTATTACCAGATGCCTCTGAAGTTGTACTCAATAGCGCTTCTGAAATTTCCTATAACGACAACAATTGGGAAGATTCACGAGAGTTAGCTCTTTCTGGAGAGGCCTATTTTAAAGTTGCCAAAGGAAAAAAATTCACCGTTTCAACCTCCCAAGGTGACGTTACAGTGCTGGGGACACAGTTTAACGTGCTGGAAGATGGAGCATATTTTAAGGTGGCCTGTTTTGAAGGTAAGGTAGCCGTGACCCACAACGACCAAAGCGTTACGTTAACCAAAGGAAAATCGGTTGTCTTAAAGGATGGCGAGCTACAGCTGGCACTGGTATTCACCAACAAGCCCACTTGGATTGACAATGAAAGTAGTTATAACGATATCGCCATTGGTAACGTGCTCCAAGATTTGGAAAGCACCTACAACATCCCTGTTGAAACACAAAATATTGATGTAACTTTACGTTTTACCGGTAGCTACACCCACAACAATCTGGAGGCTGCCCTACAAACAATCACTATCCCACTGGGGCTAACGTATACTATTGAAAACGAAACCATTACAATTAAGCCGAAGGACGTTACCGAATAAGGGCGTAACAATCCTCATTTTTCTTCTCTTTTTTGTATCATTTTCAGCAGTATCACAGGAAAATACCACTCCAATCCCCTTACTGGAGGTCCTCAAACAAGTTGAAAATACCTTCGATGTTAAATTTTCCTATATCCGTAGGGATTTAAAGGATATTGAGGTGCCAGCTTTAAATACCTCGCTGAATCTTCAGCAAACTTTAGAGACACTTTCAGAAAATGGCAATCTTAAATTTACGCGCATAGACCAAAGATACATTGCGGTACAGTTGCAGCAACTCCAAAAGATTTCAGTTTGCGGTATTCTTATAGATACCGAAAGCGGCTACCCCATTGAAAATGCCGAAATAAGCTCAAACGCCAAAACCACGACTACCGATAGTGGCGGGAATTTCAGTATTGAAAACATAACTGAAAATAGCACCCTTAGCATTTTCATAAACGGCTTTTTGGCCAGGACCATCAATTCCCAAATGCTTGTACGTGAAAACAACTGTCCTATTGTGTACGTGTCGCAGAGCTATACCTACCTTCCGGAAGTAGTGCTACCCAACTTCATCACAAAGGGTATTTCCAAAAATATAGAGGGAGCCACTACTATTTCAAATAAAGATTTTGATATTCTCCCAAGCCTTATCGAACCCGACGTCCTGCAGATTGCCCAAGCACTCCCTGGGATTGAGAGTGCAGATGAGACCGCTGCAAATTTGAATGTCCGCGGAGGAACCTCGGACGAATTTTTGATACTCTGGGACGATATTCGGATGTACCAAACGGGCCATTTTTTTGGGCTTATCTCTGCCTTTAATCCTAACCTCACACAAAACGTAACTATTTTTAAAAACGGCACGAACGCAAGGTACAGCGAGGGAGTCTCTGGTGTGATTGCGCTGGAGTCCAACAATACCATCCCTGAAAATGTTGAGGGCGGACTGGGCGTAAATCTTACCAGCGCCAACGGCTATACGGAGATACCGGTTTCTGAAACTTTTTTGCTCACCCTCTCGGGGAGAACTTCAATAAACACTGGGATTGGCAACCCTGTCTACAACGAATTTTTCAGTAAAGTGTTCCAAAATACCATTATTACCAACCTGCAGAACAATACATCGGAAGGGGTACGCTCTACTAACGAGGCCTTCAATTTTTTTGATATTTCGGTAAAGGCGTTATGGAAAATTACAGATCGTGACGAAATAGGCTACCAGTTCCTTGCCATAGACAACAAGTTGAATTTTACCGAAAGATTTATTTCCGAAGAAACATCTTCAGTCCTACAAAGTGAACTGCAACAGCAAAAATCCACCAACGGGTTTTCCTGGAAACGCAACTGGGGGACCAACAATCCTTTTTCTTCAAAACTACTTGTGTACCAGAGCAATTACAACCGTACCGAATTTACCAATAATATAGACCTCGCCCTTTTGGCATCCAACCAAAACAAAGTGACCGAAAAGGGTATAAAAGCAGACGTCACGTATCCTTTGAACAAAGAGACCACCCTCAATGCTGGATACCAGTACACCGATACCAACATTGAAAACGCAGTGACCAACAGTAATAGCAACACTATAGATACCGAAGATAACAGCCTTTACTCCAATGCATTTTTTATAGGAGGCAATGTTAGTCTCTTTGAGGGTCTTACCAATATTTCGGCAGGGTTGCGGTACACAAATTTTGAAAATATAGCTTCAGGTTTTTTGGAACCTAGACTCCATTTGGACCAAAAAATCGACCGTAATTGGCGTGCTACCCTTTCTGGGGAATTGAAGCACCAAGCTATTTATCAAACCATTAATATTAGGAATAATTTATTGGGCGTGGAGACTCGTGACTGGCTATTGGCGGGGGTTACCAACAATGAAATTTTACAGAGCAAGCAATTGGGCGTGGGCATTAATTATTCCCCAAACAACTGGATCGTGGCTACAGATATCTTTCTAAAAAATGTGACGGGCATCAATACGTCCAATCTTGGGTTTAGGAACCAATTGCAGGATACCAATTTTACGGGCGAATACAATGTGAAAGGGGCTGAAGTCTCAGTAAATAAAAAACTGGAGAACGCCAACATTTGGCTCAGTTACACCTTTCAAGACAATACGTATAATTTTCCAGAGGTGCAGCCCGCAACTTTTAGAAATAATTTGGACATAAACCATTCTGTTACCCTGGCAGGATCTTTCGATTATAAGGATTTCAGCTTTTCGTTGGGGAATACCTTTAAATCGGGACTCCCCTACACCACTCCCGTGGCCGGCAACCCAATTAGTATCGAGGAAGGGGAAAGCACCATTAATTATAATGAACCAAACAACGAAACTTTACCCAGCTATTTTAGGAGTGATTTTTCGGCTGCTTACAAGTTTAAGATAGATGAAACTTTCAGGGGAAATATAAACTTGGCCATTTTAAACATATTCAACCGAAGTAATTCCCTGAATAGATATTACATCCTAGAAACCGAAGAAGACACCCCAACCATCCAGCAAGTAGATGAATTTTCACTTGGTCTGACCCCCAATATCTCGCTACAATTACTTTTTTAAATTACATCCTGTCCGGCACGTGGATGCCCAATAGCGAAAAGGCTGTTTTTATAACATTGCCCACTGCATCACAAAGTGCTACCCTAAAGCCAATCTCCGTAGGGTTTTCGGCACCAAAGATGGGCACGTTCTGATAGAAGGAGTTAAACTCTTTTACAAGGTCGTAGGTGTAATTTGCCACTAGGGCCGGACTATAATTTGACGCTGCCAGTTGCACGGTCTCCGGAAACTGTTGTACTATTTTAATGAGTTCCTTTTCTTTAGGGTGCAGCTGGATAGCCTCTTCTTCTTGATCCTGGGTGGCATTCTCAGCAGCTTTTCGCAAAATGGACTGGATACGCGCATAGGTGTATTGAATGAAAGGCCCTGTGTTACCTTGAAAATCTACACTTTCTTCGGGATTGAAAAGGATTCTCTTTTTGGGGTCTACTTTTAGGATGTAGTATTTAAGCGCTCCCAAACCAATGGTTTTGTATAATTGGTTCTTTTCCTTTTCTGAAAAATCATCGATCTTCCCCAGTTCTTCTGAAATTTCCTTGGCGGTAGTTACCATATCCTCAATAAGATCGTCCGCATCTACAACGGTACCTTCACGGCTTTTCATCTTTCCACTGGGGAGATCTACCATCCCGTAACTTAAATGGTACAGATTTTCGGCCCAACTGAAGCCTAGCTTTTTCAGGATCAAGAACAATACCTTAAAGTGGTAATCCTGCTCGTTCCCAACGGTATAGATCATTCCTTTTACATCTGGAAAATCCTTTACACGTTGTATAGCGGTCCCAATGTCCTGCGTCATATACACGGCTGTTCCATCGCTTCGGAGTACAATTTTTCGATCCAATCCCTCATCGGTTAAATCGCACCACACAGAGCCGTCGGGGTCTTTTTCAAACACTCCTTTTTTGAGACCGGTCTCTATAAAATCTTTTCCCAACAGGTAGGTGTCGCTCTCATAATAGTTTTTGTCGAAATCTACGCCTATGTTCTCGTAGGTAGCATCAAAACCATCGTACACCCAACCGTTCATTTTTTTCCACAGTGCCACTACTTCCGGATCGCCGGCTTCCCATTTACGGAGCATTTCTTGGGCTTCAATTAAGATGGGAGCTTTGGCTTTTGCTTCTTTTTCGGGGGTACCCTTCTCGATGAGCTTATTAATTTCAGCTTTATATTCTTTGTCAAATCTCACATAATATTTTCCCACCAACGTGTCGCCTTTTAGCCCAGAAGACTCAGGGGTCTCACCGTTACCAAAACGTTGCCATGCCAACATACTCTTACAAATGTGGATACCACGGTCGTTGATGATTTGGGTTTTGTATACTTTTTTTCCCGAAGCCTTTAAGATTTCAGCAACCGAATACCCCAACAGTACGTTGCGCACATGCCCCAAATGCAGGGGTTTATTAGTGTTGGGAGAGGCATACTCTACCATCATGGCGTCTTTGCCCGGAGGTACTCTTCCGTAGGTCCCAAAATCTTGTATACTTCTGAAAAAATCCAGATAGTACGCATCGCTCAATACCACATTTAAAAACCCCTTTACCACGTTGTATTTTGACACCTCCGCAACGTGTTCGACCAAGTACGCTCCTATGGTCTCCCCAATTTGAACAGGATTGCCCTTTACGGTGCGCAGCATAGAAAATATCACGACGGTTACATCGCCTTCAAAATCTTTACGGGTTGCCTGAAACTCTATGGTTTCCAGTGTTGCGCCGTAGTTTTGGGAGACTGCTTCCTTGATGTGCTTGGTAAGGTTTGTGTGCAAATTCATGTTGTGGTTTTAAAATAGTTGAGCCATAAAAACGGCTTTGGACAATGAAGGTGCAAAGATAGTTATATTTAAAAAGAAAGTGTTTTTTGGGAGGGTTTTCAGAAAAAAATCAACACTATGTTAATCTTGTTTGCTACCAGCGTTTACTATTGTACCTTTTACCCTAAATAAATTAAGATGAAAGCAAGCCCAGCCCTTATTTGCATCCCGGATATTAGTGGTTTTACCGAGTTTATGCGATCGGTAGATATTGAAGTGAGTTCGGTAGTGATACCCGCACTGCTCAATGAGATTATATATAGTAACGAGATAGACCTTAAAGTTTCAGAAATTGAAGGAGATGCTGTTCTTTTTTACAGAAAAGGCGAACTGCCAGCTTTTAATGAATTGGTGGACCAGTGTAAATTATTCTATACACAGTTTTATGAAAAGATGGATGGATTGCTTGCAAAATTCAAGGAAAAACATAAAGAAATTGAATTTCCCGAAGTATTGGGGCTAAAGATAATTCTACATTATGGTGACGAAATTGGCATGGTACAGATAGGCAACCACATTAAACTAATGGGTGAAGATGTAATCACTGCCCACAGACTGTTAAAGAACAATGTGCCTATAAGCGAATACCTGCTCATTTCCGATGCCCTTTTGGAACGTTACAAAAAGAATAAAATAGAGGCTAATTTTAATTGGTGCCAACTTGTTTCAGAAGAATTGGACATAGAGCACCTAGGTACCATAAAGTACCACTACATTAACCTACAACCCTTGAACGGGGATTAAAACTGGCCCGTGCTACAAAACGTATCTTATAACAACAAAGCAATCGCAAGGAAGATTGACCAAGAACTAGGTAAACCATTCCCCTTGGCTACCCGGATAAAGATGCGCGGTATAGGTTCCTCAAAATTGATTATTACCCAAGCAAGTATTGAGATAGAGAACCTCTTGAACCTGGATAGCAACCGCAACCAATGTAATATAGAGATGCGCCCCAAGGGCATTATTGTAGGATTCAGGAGTTTACTGGAAAGTTATGCGCTTATCATTCCGTATTATAAATTGACACTTTACAAAGGAAAAGCGGAAGAATACAGTATTTACAAGGATACTTATTTTATAAAAATTGAGGCCAAACCAAAAGATAAGGCTACCCATAGTTTTATGGCCAAAGTGCTTGCGGCAAAAGCTGAAGCCACTCCAACACGATTAGAAGATTTGTAAGGGGGTCAGACAAATGATATTTAGGTGTATACTTTTCATAAATGGTCTAAATAACAAGCCTACAGTTATTACAACTTAATAATTGGAGAGTTTGAATATATAGCGAATAACTATTTGATGGGGAAATCTGCAGAACAAACTCGAAAAAACTATCGAGTGACAAAAATCAAATCGCACCCGATTTTTTACAGAAAGGTCGAAAATGAAATTATTGAAATCGTTGGCATTTTACATCAGAGAATGGATATCAAAAAACGACTTAAATAAACAACTATCGTTTCCTCATAAAAGCACCCGCTACCAGTGCCAACACCCCAAGGCCTATCATTCCCAATGTTTGGTTACTCAAGCCTTCTTTTGCTGAAACCTCCAAAGGGCCAACATCAAGCACTTCTTGAGGCACAAAGGCGTTGTAGAGACCAAAACCTATAAGCACCACACCTACAACGATTAATACAGTTTTCAAGATTTTCATATCCATATATTTTTTATAAAGATAGTAAACTTAGCTAGCCACTGTTTTTAAAGTTTTGATAAAGTCCATCTTTGTTCAGGAAATACAACTTATCTTTAAACAAAATACAGGTTTTGAAGATTTTACTCACCGGGGCCAACGGTTATATTGGGATGCGTTTATTGCCTTTGCTCTTAGAAGAGGGGCACCAAGTTGTGTGTTCGGTTCGCAACGCCAACAGACTATCAATTGCTGAAGATTTAAAACAGAAAATTGAGATTGTTGAAATTGACTTTCTTGAAGAAGTAGAACCCAATAAGCTTCCAAAAGATATTGATGCAGCCTATTATTTAATACACTCCATGTCTGCCTCCACCGATGATTTTGACGAAAAAGAGGAGCAATCTGCAAAAAATTTCAACACCTATTTACAGCATACCCAGTACAAGCAAGTGATCTATCTAGGCGGTATTGCCAATGAAAAAAACCTGAGCAAACACCTTCGCTCTAGAAAAAACGTAGAGGAAACCCTTAGGAGTGGCAATGCCCAGCTAACCGTTTTACGAGCGGCAATTATAGTGGGGAGCGGTAGTGCTTCTTTTGAAATTATAAGGGACTTATGCGAAAAGTTACCTGTAATGATTACGCCCAAATGGGTGAAGACCCGTTGCCAACCCATTGCCATAAGAGATGTGTTGGGTTATTTAACGGGTGTCCTAGGGAATGAGAAAGCCTACGGCGAAAGTTTTGATATAGGTGGTCCAGATATCCTCTCTTATAAAGAAATGATGTTGGGCTATGCCAAGTGCCGAAACTTGAGTATTGCTATTATAGATGTACCATTTATGTCGCCCAAGTTATCCTCTTATTGGTTGTATTTTGTAACCTCAACCTCATACAAACTGGCATTGAACCTTGTTGACAGCATGCGTGTTGAAGTAATCTCAAAAGATACCAGACTTCAAGAAATGCTGGACATTCAACCTGTTAGCTATACAAAAGCCATAGATCTGGCTTTCAAAAAAATTAAGCAGAACCAAGTAGTTTCAAGTTGGAAGGACAGTATGGTGAGCGGGCGTTTTAAAAAAGAACTGAAAAAATATGTAGAAGTTCCGGACCAAGGGTGCTTAAAGGACAAACAGACAGTGCAATTAAAAAACCCAGAGAAAGCACTGGAAAATATCTGGAGCATAGGTGGTAATAGAGGCTGGTACTACGGAAACTGGCTTTGGAAAATAAGAGGTTATCTGGATAAACTTTTTGGTGGTGTTGGTCTGCGCCGCGGCCGCACGCACCCAAATAAAATCTATGAGGGTGACAGCCTTGATTTTTGGCGTGTGATCCTGGCCGATAAAAATGAAAAAAGGCTATTGCTATTTGCTGAAATGCGGGTCCCTGGAGAAGCTTGGCTTGAATTTGAAATTGACGCAAACAATGTGCTACACCAAACAGCTACATTCCGACCACGTGGTTTAACAGGAAGGCTGTACTGGTATACCATGTTACCTTTCCATTATTTCATTTTTGCAGGGATGATCAATAGGATTGCAGAGAGCACCTATGAAATAGAAGAATAAAATTTACTTCGAGCGGTTTAGGAGTAACCAAATTTTTACTCCTTTTTAGGCAAAAATACCTCTGCCATCATACAGCGAGCGCTTCCACCGCCACATGTTTCAATAGTATGAAGATCACTACTTACTATTTCGCAATGCTTTTCTATTTGGGTAATTTGGCCTTTGGAGAGGCTCTTATGGGCAGCCAGGCTCATTACCAAGTACTTTTTATCTTCCGCCCCACGTACCTGTAGCATATTGCCTGCAAATTGATGCATTTGTGCTTCTGTGATGTTCACAACCTCTTTATTGGATTGTCGTAGAGCAGAGATTACTTGTTTTTTTTCTTTGGGGTTATCTATACTGTCCAAGCAGATTACGGCAAATTCTTCGGCGAGGGCCATCATCACGTTGGTGTGGTAAATGGGCATTCGCTTCCCATCTACTGTTTGGTTTGCCGTGAAAACTATAGGTGTATATTCAAAGTCCTCACAAAATTCTATAAAGAGTTCTTCATCGGCCCTTGGCGAGAGTGCACAGTAGGCTATCTTGTTTACACGGTCCAGCAACAAACTGCCTGTACCCTCCAAAAAAACTCCTTCTTCTTCCGCGGGGGTATAGTCCATAAAACTTTCAATATGAAACCCTTCGCTCTCTAGGCGGGTCATAATTTCTTCCCTACGTTCACGGCGTCTATTCTCAGCAAACATAGGATAAAGTCCTACGGTACCATTCTCATGAAAACTTACCCAGTTATTTGGAAAAATTGAATCTGGAGTGTCCATCTTAAGGTCATCGTGCTCTACAATTACCTGGACCCCTACTGCTCTCAACTTAGCTACAAAACCATCAAATTCTGCCTGTGCTTTTGTATTGATATCAAAGTTTTTGGCGTCGATATCTTCTTGAAAATAATTATTTACTGCGGTCTCTTCGTTCATACGGAAGGCCACAGGGCGTATCATTAATATGGTATTGGTGATTTGTTGCATGTAATTATTTCAAGAAGTTAAATTGGGAACGCAAAATTAAACAAATAGTAGGTTAAAAAAACCTGTGGGGTACTAAATAATTTAGTCTCAAAAAGTATAACTACCTCCCAGACCATACGCTGCTCCTAAAAAGGTATTTCTTCCGCTGAAAGTATATGAAAATGAAACGTATACACCAAATTTTGGGGTAAACGGTTTATAGAAAGTACCTCCAGCTTTATGGAAATCAACGCCAAACTCCCTAAAGTTCTGTGGGGAGGGTGTTCCTCGGTAATCTATACCGCCAAAAGAGTGCTGAAAATCGTAAAATAGATCGTAATACCAGTTTGATGTTGCTCTACCTATTTTTAGGGTAGCAGGAATACTATTGGGAACTTCTTCCAACTTAAGGGAAAAACCACTCTGTAAGGTTGCGAACCAAGCACTGGTAGCGCTATAATGCACCATTCCCCTAGTTTCCAAAACAGTCGCCCGCTGGCCAATATCGTTAAGGCCGCCAATGTTGTATTTTGAAATAGGTGTTGAAAAGCCCACCCCACTGCTCAATTCAAAAATACCCGCCTCGGACTTAATACTAAGAAATCTATACTTTAGGAAGACCGAAATATCCTGGAAATTATTTTCCTTGTTACTAGAAATATAGGGCAGTTGCAGGTTTATGTCCAGGTTTTCTGTGATTCCGTAGGCCGTAAAGAGAGAAACGTAATAAACACTACGTTCCAGGTCAAGCGTATTTGAACCTGCCATATATTTTTTTGAATCTTCAAAGCCAACACCCAATACAACCGAGGCGTTGTTGTCCCCTCGGTAAAAACCATCTATTTTGCCTTGTGCGTTAGCAAAAAAGGGAAAGGAACAGACTAGAATTGTAAAGAATTTTGGGCTCATAAAATATGTACGCAATGAAGCCCTCTTTAGTTTTAGGCTCTTTGCAAGGGCATTGTAGAGCACCGCAGAAGTCCCTCTTGTTTGGCAATTTCGGCATAGGGCACTGTTTCTACGGTAAAATTGTTTTTTCGTAACCAATCGTTCAATCTGTCGAACTTTTGTTCAGAAATTACAACACCATCGGCTATTGAAAATACATTACTGTACATTTTATACATTTCCTCTTTAGTGATATGGAAACAGTTTTCTTCTCCAAACTGGTCCACGAGCCATTGATATTCGGTTTCAAACTCAAAACCTTCCTTATGGATAATACATTTACCCTGCCCCAATGGCTGAAAGCAACAATCTAAATGGAGTGCATTTTCCCGAGGATCGTAATTCGATTTTTTCAATGCAAAGGATTTTACTTCCTTGTGCGGAAAGAATTCCTGTAAATTACTTACCCCATCGGCATTGGTACGGGCCGTAACGTAATTGTTGAAATGATCTACCCTGCAGGTTCCCACCAATATATAATTGCCAAAAGGCATTACATCCCCACCTTCAATCTTGGCATAGGAGGACAGCCTAACAATTTTCTCTTGGGGTATCTGGTCCAGTACATGCGCTATAGCATTTATTTCTTGTGCACGGTCCTCCAGCATATTTGAGATTACAATCTTATCATCGATTACAAAAGCTATGTCTCTTGTAAATATTTGGTTGTAGTCCTCAATTACGGTAGGTCTATACACCGTAACTCCATATTTTTCAAAAACGGTAGCAACAGCTTCCATTTCTGACACCATATCCTTTTCCAGAGGATAGGTTCCTGCTTTTATATGTTCTGCAGATTTTGGATCGTAGGCATCTTTAAGCGCTGGTGTTGCCCCATTACTTTTTGCAGTACCAAGAACAACTGATTTTAATGGTGAAAATTCGTCTGTGACGTTTAGTTTGATCATAGTTCTCAAATATAAAAAAAGCACCCCATTTCTGAAGTGCTTTCCTGAACTTTCCATATAAGTTCTATCTCTTGTCCAATGATTTAAATTCTCTATGGTTTTCACCAATATATACCTGTCTTGGACGACCAATAGGTTCTTTTCTAAGTCGCATCTCTCTCCATTGTGCAATCCAACCAGGCAAACGACCTAATGCGAACATTGGCGTGAACATTTCAACAGGGATGCCCATTGCTCTGTAAATGATACCTGAGTAAAAATCTACATTCGGGTATAATTTCCTGTCCACAAAATAATTGTCTTCCAAAGCTTCTTTTTCCAGTCCTTTTGCAATATCGAGTACAGGGTCTTCAACACCAAGTGCGTCTAGCACATCATCAGCAGATTTTTTAATGATTTTGGCTCGAGGATCAAAGTTTTTATACACCCTATGTCCAAAGCCCATTAAACGGAAAGGATCCTGCTTGTCCTTGGCTTTTTGCATAAACTTGTGCGTATCGCCACCATCTTCCTTAATAGCTTCCAGCATTTCGATAACTGCTTGGTTGGCTCCTCCATGAAGAGGGCCCCAAAGAGCTGCAATACCAGCTGAAATAGAAACAAACAACCCTGCATGTGAAGAACCTACCATCCGTACCGTAGAGGTAGAACAGTTTTGTTCATGGTCTGCATGTAAAATCAATAACTTGTCCAGTGCATCTACAATTACCTTGTTTGGTGTATATTCCCCACTAGGTTTTTTAAACATCATTTTCACAAAGTTATCTACATACCCCAAGTTATCATCGCCATAGTCTAAAGGTAGTCCTACTCGCTTACGGTAAGCCCAAGCGGTTAATACTGGAAATTTTGCCATCAACCTTACAATGGCGTTGTACATATCTTCCTCGCTATCTACATTTACCGATGATGGATTAAACGCCACCAAGGCACTTGTTAGCGAAGACAGTACGCCCATAGGATGTGCCGATTTTGGAAAACCGTCCAAAATTTTCTTTACATCCTCATCTACGTGGGATTGTGCTTTTATGTCGCTGTGGAATTTGTCCAGTTGCTCTTTTGAAGGAAGTTCTCCAAAAATCAGCAAATATGCTACTTCTAAAAAGTCTGCTTTGTCGGCCAAATCTTCAATTGCATATCCACGATATCTCAAAATACCTTCTTCACCATTTAAAAAGGTAATCGCACTCTCGCAAGATCCTGTGTTTTTGTAACCTGGGTCTATGGTAGTGACACCTCCAGTGGCTCCGCGTAAGGTTTTGATATCTATTGCAGTTTCATTTTCAGTTCCAGTGATCAATGGGAAGTCGTAGGATTTACCATCAATTTGGAGTGTAGCTTTTTTGGACATATATCTCTTTTCGTATTAATAAGGTTTTTGAATATAATAACACCAACTGGCTTGCTGGCAAATAAGTTGCTAATTTACAAAATATCCCACTATTTTTTTAGGAATCTGGGGGGTTTGTAGGTTAAAATATCCTTAAAATGGGTGAAACACAAATTTGAAACCACACCAAAAAAATGCCCCTATAAATAATTCCATAGGGGCTGTATCCTGAAGTTGAAAATTATACTTTAAATGCGTCCCTACCTGGATAGTAGGCAATGTCTGCCAATTCTTCCTCGATACGTAGCAACTGGTTGTATTTTGCCATACGGTCGCTTCGTGAGGCCGAACCAGTTTTAATCTGCCCGCAATTGAGTGCTACGGCAAGATCTGCAATGGTGTTGTCTTCGGTCTCTCCGCTACGGTGCGACATCACCGAAGTGTATCCGGCGTTGTGTGCCATATTCACAGCAGCAATGGTTTCGGTAAGGGTTCCTATTTGGTTTACCTTTATCAAAATTGAATTGGCAATATTTTCTGAAATCCCTCTTGAAAGTCGTTCTACATTGGTCACGAACAGATCGTCCCCAACCAATTGTACCTTATCCCCTACCTTTTCGGTCAAGGATTTCCAGCCGTCCCAATCATTTTCATCCATACCATCTTCTATAGATATAATTGGGTATGCATCGCACAATTCAGCGAGATAGCTGGCTTGTTCTTCACTGGTTCTAACCTTTCCGCTATCACCTTCAAATTTTGAATAGTCGTACTTTCCATCTACATAAAATTCTGCTGAAGCACAATCCAGAGCGATCATAATTTCGTTCCCAAACGAATACCCTGCATTCTCAACAGCTTTGGCTATGGTATCCAAGGCATCTTCTGTTCCGTCCAAAGTAGGGGCAAAACCACCTTCGTCTCCTACTGCCGTACTCAAATTCCTGTCGTGTAGTACTTTTTTAAGGTTGTGGAAAATTTCAGAACCCATTTGCATCGCTTGCGTAAAGCTTTTAGCCT
Organism: Marinirhabdus gelatinilytica; assembly: GCF_003353425.1. Classification (GTDB taxonomy): domain Bacteria; phylum Bacteroidota; class Bacteroidia; order Flavobacteriales; family Flavobacteriaceae; genus Marinirhabdus; species Marinirhabdus gelatinilytica. Next base: position 1,251,505 of record NZ_QRAO01000001.1, on the reverse strand, counting down.
TTACGGGCATCACCATAAATTCCTGAAAGGCAATGGGTGCATCGCTATGGGAGCCTCCGTTGATGATGTTCATCATTGGTACGGGCAGCGTTTTGGCGCTCACACCGCCCACATAACGGTACAGTGGTTGTCCCAACTCTGCAGCCGCAGCTTTGGCACAGGCAAGCGAAACTCCTAAAATTGCATTTGCACCTAGTTTCGATTTATTTGGCGTACCGTCCAGTTCTAACATTATTCTATCTATCTGTGCCTGCTCAAATACTGAGACACCCAACAACGTTCCAGCAATCTTACCGTTTACATTTTCAACAGCTTCTAGGACGCCTTTTCCCATATAATTGGTGCCGCCGTCACGTAGTTCCACTGCTTCGTGCTCACCTGTGGAGGCTCCCGATGGCACTGCTGCGCGGCCCAAGTAGCCATGTTCGGTAATTACATCTACCTCTACGGTTGGATTTCCTCGAGAATCGAAGATTTGTCTAGCGTGTATGTCTATAATGATACTCATTTCTGAATGATTTAATATTTATATTGTCTGGTTGGGAGTCCGCCTGCGGAACGGGCAGATAGCCGAAACCTCATTAAAAGAAACCTTTCAGGCTTTGAAACCCGAAAGGTCTACTCGTAATTTATTTGGTGTTTTTAATATTCGCCACAAAATCATCAAAAAGATAGCTTGCGTCATGGGGCCCTGGGCTGGCTTCTGGGTGATATTGTACAGAAAATACCGGCTTATTCTTCATTTTTATCCCAGCTGCAGTCTCATCGTTAAGGTGCAAATGGGTAATCTCTATATCGTTGTTTGCCTCTGCTTCCTCTCTATTAATAGCGAAACCGTGGTTTTGTGAGGTAATCTCACCTTTTCCGGTTACTAAGTTGAGGATCGGGTGGTTGATTCCTCGGTGTCCGTGGTGCATCTTATAGGTTGAGATACCATTGGCAAGTGCCAGTACTTGGTGACCCAAACATATTCCGAAGAAAGGCTTGCCCGTTTCAGTAATCCTTCTAGTGGTTTCTATGGCCTCGGTGAGTGGTTCTGGGTCTCCAGGACCATTGCTGAGAAAATACCCATCTGGGTTAAACTCTTGTAGGTCTTCGAACGAAGCATTGTAGGGAAATACCTTTATGTAGCAATCCCTTTCGGCTAAATTGCGAAGTATATTTTTTTTGATTCCGATATCCAATGCTGAAATCTTATAGGTTGCATCTTTATTTCCGAAGAAATAAGGTTGCTTGGTAGAGACCTTGCTTGCCAACTCAAGCCCTTCCATGTTTGGAACATCGGCCAGTTGTTTTTTTAAACCTTCAATATTCTCAACTTCAGTAGAGATTACGGCATTCATCGCACCGTTGTCACGAATATAACTTACCAAAGCCCTTGTGTCTACATCGCTAATGGCAAGCAAATTATTTTTATCCAAGAACTCTTCTAAGGAACCGTCGGCGCCAGGCCTTGAGTAATTATAGCTAAAGTTTCGGCAAATAAGTCCTGCTATCTTTATACTGTCACTTTCCACCTCGTCGCTTGCTACACCGTAATTCCCTATGTGGGCATTGGTGGTTACCATAAGCTGGCCATAATATGAGGGATCCGTAAAAATTTCTTGATAGCCCGTCATTCCTGTGTTAAAACAAACTTCTCCAAAGGCTGAGCCTTCCTTTCCTCCCACGGCCTTGCCGTGAAAGATGGTTCCATCTGCTAGTAAGATAAGGGCGGGTTTTCTTGTTTGGTATTTCATTGTATCAAAGTGTTTAGCAAAAATACTCTAATTGCAATTGTTATTAAAATTCAGTTTTTATAAGTTTTGAACATTTCCTTGGAGCGAATTAAGAGGGCGCAGCGAAGAAAACGTATGTTCAAAAAAAAGGGACAAACAATTGAATGTTTATCCCTTTTCGATATCTATTGAAGAACTTTCATTTACTCTTCTTCTTTTTTAGCTTCGGTTGTTTTGGCTGGAGCAGCTGCCTTGCTTCCACCTCCACGACGGCTACGGCGTGTAGATTTCTTTTTGGTTGCTTTTCCTGCGTTGTACAACTCATTGTAATCAACCAGCTCAATCATTGCCATATCTGCGGCATCTCCTGCACGACTTCCCAACTTGATGATACGTGTGTATCCTCCAGGGCGGTCTGCTACCTTAACAGCTACATCTCTAAACAGCTCTACTACTGCTTCTTTTTGGCGCAATCTTGCCATTGCGATACGACGGTTGTGCGTAGTATCTTCTTTAGACTTTGTGATGATAGGCTCTACAAACTGCTTAAGCGCTTTTGCCTTTGCAACTGTAGTGTTAATCCTTTTGTGCTCTATCAATGAGCAAGCCATATTGGCCAACATTGATTTTCTATGCGCTGTTTTTCTACCTAAGTGGTTGAATTTTTTTCCGTGTCTCATGACGTTTTGTTTATCATCTTGCTACCAGACCACGCGAAGAGCGTGGGAGCAAAATATGATTAGTTAATCTTTATCTAATTTGTATTTTGAAAGATCCATCCCGAAGTTCAGTCCTTTTACATTTACAAGCTCTTCAAGCTCGGTCAATGATTTTTTACCGAAATTTCTGAATTTCATCAAGTCATTCTTGTTGTAAGATACCAAGTCTCCCAGGGTATCAACTTCTGCAGCCTTTAAGCAGTTAAGGGCACGAACCGAAAGATCCATATCTACCAATTTGGTCTTCAACAACTGGCGCATATGCAATGATTCCTCATCATACGTTTCAGTTTGTGCAATCTCGTCAGCCTCAAGTGTAATACGCTCATCACTGAACAACATAAAGTGGTGGATGAGGGTTTTTGCCGCTTCGGTCAACGCATCTTTTGGATGGATTGATCCGTCTGTCTGTATTTCAAAAACCAATTTTTCATAATCGGTCTTTTGCTCTACACGGAAGTTTTCAATACTGTACTTCACGTTTTTTATTGGAGTGTAAATAGAATCTGTGAAGATGGTCCCAAGAGGAGCATTTGCTTTCTTGTTCTCTTCAGCAGGAACGTAACCACGACCTTTCTCGATAGTGATCTCGAAGTTCATGTTCACTTTCTTCTCCATATTGCAGATTACCAATTCTGGGTTCAATACTTGGAAACCAGAGATAAATTTTTGGAAATCGCCCGCAGTTAACTGATCGTTCCCATTCACTGAAATGGTTACGGTCTCGTTATCTATTTCATCAATTTGACGCTTGAAGCGAACCTGCTTCAAGTTCAGGATTATTTCGGTTACATCTTCTACTACGCCTGCAATGGTAGAAAACTCGTGGTCTACTCCTTCGATACGTACCGAAGTGATTGCAAAACCTTCAAGAGAAGATAATAAAACCCTTCTAAGCGCATTACCAACCGTTAAACCGTAGCCAGGTTCCAAGGGACGAAATTCGAACTTCCCCTCGAAATCTGTAGAGTTGATCATGATAACTTTATCGGGCTTCTGAAAACTAAATACTGCCATAGTGACTTTAGTGTTTTTTATTATTTAGAGTATAATTCGACGATAGACTGAACGTTGATATTCTCAGGAATCTGGATCAATTGTGGAACAGAAACGTAGGTTCCTTCCATTTTCTCACCGTTCCAAGTAATCCACTCGTATACGTGGCGTGCATTGTCTAACGAAGATGTGATAGCTTGTAGCGACTTAGATTTTTCTCTAACCCCTACTACATCACCAGCTTTAAGTTGGTAAGAAGGTATGTTTACTTTCTCACCGTTTACTGTAATGTGCCTGTGGCTCACCAACTGTCGTGCTGCACTACGCGTTGGGGCAACACCCATACGATATACAACATTGTCCAAGCGAGACTCAGCCAATTGCAACAATACCTCACCCGTAATTCCTGGGGCTGCAGTTGCTCTTTTAAACATGTTTCTAAATTGACGCTCCAAGATACCATAGGTATACTTTGCTTTTTGCTTTTCGGCCAGCTGGATTGCGTATTCAGATTTTTTTCCACGACGACGGTTGTTCCCGTGCTGCCCTGGAGGATAGTTTCTTTTTTCGAAGGCTTTATCGTCTCCGAAGATAGCCTCGCCAAATTTTCGGGCTATTTTAGATTTTGGACCAGTATATCTTGCCATTTCTAGTAGTTTTTGAAGGAGGAACTAAATTAAGGTCTTACGTTAATCCTCTAGTTCCTAGACCCTTCGGTTGATATTTGTTGAATTTTAAGTTTGCAAAGATACGATATACTACGATATAAACTAAATTATACCCTGTATATCGTATCTTCAAAAGTTTTGCTTAAACGCGACGACGCTTTGGAGGGCGACATCCGTTATGAGGCATAGGTGTTACGTCGATAATTTCGGTAACTTCTATTCCTGCATTGTGGATAGAACGGATAGCAGACTCTCTACCATTACCCGGTCCTTTCACGTATACCTTACACTTGCGCATACCAGCATCGGTTGCAACGGCTGCTGCATCTTCAGCAGCTAATTGTGCAGCGTAAGGAGTGTTTTTCTTAGATCCTCTAAAGCCCATTTTACCGGCAGAAGACCAAGAGATCACGTCTCCGTTCTTATTTGTCAACGAGATTATAATGTTATTGAAGGATGCAGTGATGTGTGCTTCACCTACAGACTCCACATTAACTTTACGTTTTTTTGTGCTTTTAGCTTTTGGATTTGACTTTGCCATATCTCTAGTGATTATTTAGTTGCCTTTTTCTTGTTAGCAACTGTTTTACGTTTTCCTTTTCTGGTTCTTGAGTTGTTCTTGGTACGTTGTCCACGTAACGGAAGACCCGCTCTGTGGCGAATACCTCTGTAACAACCAATGTCCATTAAGCGCTTTATGCTTAATTGTACTTCACTACGTAACTCACCTTCGATTGTGAAAGACCCAACAGCTTCACGAATTTTCCCGATTTCATCATCGTCCCATTCGTTTACTTTTTTGTCTTCGCTAACTCCGGCTTTTTCCAATATATCCTTCGCACGGCTATTGCCAATTCCGAAGATATACGTTAACGCGATTACACCCCTTTTTTGTTTAGGGATATCTACACCTGCGATTCTTGCCATAACTTATCCTTGTCTTTGTTTGAACCTTGGGTTCTTTTTGTTAATTACATATAATCTGCCTTTTCTGCGAACAATCTTGCAGTCGGCACTTCTCTTTTTTACTGAAGCTCTTACTTTCATAGCTATTAGTATCTGTATGTTATACGAGCCTTTGTTAAATCGTACGGGCTCATTTCTAATTTTACTTTATCTCCAGGCAACAATTTAATGTAGTGCATACGCATCTTACCTGAAATGTGTGCAGTAACAACGTGACCATTTTCCAATTCCACCCTAAACATTGCGTTGGATAGTGCTTCGATAATAGTTCCGTCTTGTTCTATTGCGGGTTGTTTTGCCATGTTTTAATATTTCTCTTTAATTATTTTTATGTGTTTGCCCTCTGGACATTCAATAGTCATACCAATAATTAAACAACAACTTTTTTTAGTTACGCTACTGCTTTTCTGTTCTTTCCACTCTTCATCAAACCGTCATAATGGCGGTTCAATAAGTAGGAATTGATTTGTTGCATTGTGTCTATTGCTACACCCACCATAATCAATAGTGAGGTACCTCCAAAGAACAACGCCCATCCTTGTTGTACTCCCATCAGTTTTACTACAAATGCTGGAAACACTGCTACCAATGCCAAGAATATAGATCCTGGCAGTGTGATTTGCGACATAATCCTATCTAAGAATTCAGCAGTGTCGGTTCCCGGCTTGATCCCTGGAATAAAGCCACCACTTCTCTTCAAGTCGTCTGCCATTTTATTGGTTGGTACTGTAATGGCCGTATAGAAATATGTAAAGATGATGATCAAGGCTGCAAAGACAACGTTGTACCATAATCCAAATATATCACTGAACGTGGCCAACATACTCTGTCCCCACTCGGTATCTTTTATAGACCCCAAGTTTGCCAATGCGGTTGGCACAAACATTAATGCTTGCGCAAAGATAATTGGCATAACTCCAGAGGCATTCAGCTTGAGCGGGATGAACTGTCGTGCACCAAAAATGTTCTTCTCGTATCCACCACTTGCGGTACGTCTTGCATATTGGACGGGTATCTTTCGAACCGCCATGACCAGCATAACACAAGCCAGTATGATCACGAACCAGATTACCAATTCTATCAACACAAACATAATGCTGCTCGAGGCAACTTCCTGTGCAAAAGATTGTGGCAATGTGGCAATAATACCTACCATAATCAAGATAGAGATACCGTTACCAATACCCTTGTCTGTAATCTTTTCACCCAGCCACATCGCAAAGATACAGCCTGTTACCAGGATAATGGTTGAAGAAACAAAGAACATAGGTGTTTTCCCCAATATAAAAGCATCGGCAGGAACTCCAAGAGCTTCTAGACCGAACAGATAACTAGGGGCTTGCACCAAACAGATACCTATGGTTAACCAACGGGTAATCTGTGTAATCTTTTTTCTACCACTTTCTCCTTCTTTCTGTAATTTCTGAAGATACGGAACTGCAATTTGCATTAACTGAACCACAATGGAAGCAGAAATATAGGGCATAATACCCAACGCGAAAACAGAAGCATTTGCAAAAGCACCTCCTGTAAAAGCATTTAGTAATCCACCTATTCCACCAGCATCAAAGTTACCAGCAAATCCGCCCAGTTTTGAAGCGTCTATCCCGGGTAAAACTACCTGTGCACCAAATCGGTATACTAACAATAGCCCAAGTGTAACCATGATACGGTTACGCAGCTCCTCTATTTTCCAGACATTTTTTAAGTTCTCGATAAATTTCATCCGTATCTGTGTATTACAATGTTATTGCTTCACCTCCAGCAGCTTCGATAGCTTGCTTTGCTGAGGCAGTAAACTTGTGTGCAGATACTTTCAATCCAGCTTTCAGTTCTCCCCTTCCTAAAATCTTCACCATTTCTTTCTTACCGGCCAAACGGAGACTCACCATAGTATCAAAGTCTATAGTATCCTTAATTTTCTTGTCATCAACCAATTTCTGAAGGGTATCTATATTGATACCTTGGTATTCCTTTCGGTTGATGTTGGTGAACCCAAACTTAGGTACACGGCGTTGCAAAGGCATTTGACCACCTTCAAAACCAACTTTTTTAGAGTATCCCGAACGTGACTTCGCACCTTTGTGCCCACGGCCAGATGTTCCTGCTTTACCAGAACCTTGACCTCGCCCTAATCGCTTTCCCTCTCTTTGGGTAGAACCTTTTGCAGGTTTTAAGTTACTTAAATCCATGTTATATATCTTAAACAGTTTCTATTGAAACCAAGTGTTTAACTTTATTTATCATACCAAGAATGTTTGGCGTATTCTCATGCTCGATGGTCTGTCCTATTTTTTTAAGGCCCAATGCTTCAAGCGTTCTCTTTTGGTTTTGCGTACGGTTTATCGCACTCTTCACCTTAGTTACTTTAATTTTTGCCATTGCTCTAGTATTTATCCTTTATATAATTTTTCCAAAGTGATACCACGCTGTTTTGCCACTGTCTCTGCACTGCGCAATTGTAACAAAGCATCGAAAGTTGCCTTTACTACGTTGTGTGGGTTTGAAGACCCTTGAGACTTGGACAATACATCATGAACACCTACAGACTCCAATACCGCACGTACCGCACCACCGGCGATAAGACCGGTACCTGGCGCTGCCGGTAAAAGGTTCACTCTCGCTCCACCGTACTTACCTTTTTGCTCATGGGGCAAAGAAGCTTTGTTCAAAGGAATACGAACCAAGTTTTTCTTAGCGTCCTCAATAGCCTTGGCAATAGCACTAGCAACATCTTTAGATTTTCCTAGCCCTTGGCCTACTACACCGTTCTCGTCCCCTACAACTACAATAGCTGAAAATCCGAAAGCACGACCACCTTTGGTTACCTTAGTAACACGTTGTACACCCACCAAACGGTCTTTTAATTCAAGACCTCCTGGTTTTACTGTTTCTACGTTTTTATAATCTTGATACATATTTCTTAAAATTTAAGGCCGCCTTCGCGTGCTCCTTCGGCTAATGATTTTACTCTTCCGTGGTAAAGGTATCCGCCTCTGTCAAAACTTATTGTTTCAACACCGGCTTTGGTTGCCTTTTCAGCAATTGCCTTACCCACTAATTTTGCAGCTTCAACTTTGTTTACTTTTGAAGCATCTATGTCTTTATCTCTTGAAGATGCAGCAGCAATGGTTTTTCCATTTACATCGTCAATAAGTTGTGCATAGATCTCTTTATTACTTCTGAAAACAGCCAAACGTGGACGCTGTGCTGTTCCGGAAACCGTTTTACGTATTCTGAAACGCAAACGTTGTCTTCTATCTTGTTTTGATAATGCCATAACGTTATTTCTTATGCAGATTTACCTGCTTTTCTTCTAATGATTTCTCCAACAAACTTGATACCTTTTCCTTTATAAGGTTCTGGCTTACGGAAAGCACGTATTTTTGCCGCTACTTGTCCTACCAGTTGTTTGTCGTATGATGTTAATATTACGATTGGGTTTTTCCCTTTTTCGCTTACGGTCTCAACTTTTACTTCTGGAGCGATGTCCATAACAATGTTGTGAGAAAAACCAATTGCCAAATCTAATTTCTGGCCTTGGTTGCTTGCTCTGTAACCTACCCCAACCAACTCTAGTTTCTTGGTCCATCCGTTAGACACACCTTCGATCATGTTGTTAATTAGTGCGCGGTACAGACCGTGCTTTGCTCTGTGATCCTTCGCATCGCTAGGACGCTCCAAAACTACATTTCCATCTTCAATTTTTACGCTAACATCAGCTATTTCCTGAGTTAACTCGCCTAATTTCCCTTTTACGGTAACAGTGGTGTCCTTAACATCTACTGTTACGCCTTCTGGAATCGCTACCGGGTTTTTACCTATTCTTGACATTTCTTTCTTGTCTTTTCAATTATTAGTAAACGTAACACAATACTTCACCACCTACATTCTGGTTGGCAGCTTGCTTTCCTGTCATCACTCCTGCTGAAGTTGACACGATAGCAATACCCAATCCATTGAGGATACGTGGCATTTCTGAAGCACCTGCATACTTACGTAAACCGGGTGTACTTATTCTTTGTAATCTTTTAATGACAGGGTCTTTGGTAAGCTTGTCATATTTCAAGGCGATTTTTATGGTACCCTGTGGGCCATTGTCGTCTTCAAATTTGTAGCTCAACACAAAACCTTGGTCAAACAAAATTTTTGTGATCTCTTTCTTGAGATTTGAAGCTGGCACCTCTACTACGCGGTGTCCTGCTTTCACTGCATTTCTAACTCTCGTTAGATAATCTGCGATTGGATCTGTTGTCATTAGTTGTTTGTTGCGGAAGTGGTTTTTTATGCTGAAATCATTTCAGCATAAAACCTTCAACCAGTTTATAAAATTACCAAGAGGCCTTACGCACTCCTGGGATTAATCCTTGGTTTGCCATTTCACGGAACATTACACGTGAAATACCGAAAACTCTCATATATCCTTTTGGACGTCCCGTTAACTTACAACGGTTGTGTTGACGAACTGGAGAAGCATTTTTTGGCAACTTTTGTAATCCTTCGTAGTCACCAGCTTCTTTCAAAGCCTTACGCTTTTCAGCATACTTCGCTACCATCTTCGCTCTTTTGCGCTCACGCGCTTTCATTGATTCTTTAGCCATCTCTTAGTTCTTTTTAAAAGGTAATCCTAGTTCGGTTAATAATGCTTTTGCTTCTTTATCGGTCTCAGCAGAGGTCACGAAGGTAACGTTCATTCCTTCGATCTTCTTTATCTTGTCGATGTTGATCTCTGGGAAGATAATCTGCTCGGTAATTCCCAAGCTGTAGTTTCCTCTACCGTCAAAACCAGTTGCACTGATACCGTTAAAGTCTCTCACGTTTGGCAATGCACTTGTTATGAGTCTATCCATAAACTCGTACATACGCTCTCCGCGCAGGGTTACTTTGGCACCAATTGGCATACCCTTACGTAGCTTAAAAGTTGCAACATCCTTTTTGGAGATAGTTGCAATTGCACGTTGGCCAGCGATAGTCGACAGTTCTTCTACCGAATTGTCGATAAGCTTCTTGTCTGCCACTGCGGCTCCAATACCACGAGACAAAACAATGTACTTTAGTTTAGGAACCTGCATTACATTGTTGTAACCAAATTCGTCCGTAAGAGCATTCATTACTCTGCTCTTGTATTCTTCCTTAAGTCTTGGTGTATATGCCATAACTATAATACTTGATTCGATTTTTTAGAAAATCGTACTTTTTTACCATCTTCCATTCTATATCCTATACGTGTTGCTTCACCAGATTTTGGATCTATCAACGCTAGGTTAGAAATATGAATTGGAGCTTCTTTTTCTGTAATTCCGCCTTGAGGGCTTGCCGCACTTGGCTTCTCATGCTTCTTTACTAGATTTACTCCTTCTACTATTGCTCTGTTTTTTACAGCATCTACGCGCATTACTTTACCTTCAGATCCTTTGTGCTCTCCTGTGGTAACTACTACGGTATCTCCTGTTTTTATTTTAAGCTTTCCCATTTCGGTTATCTATTAAAGCACCTCAGGTGCCAATGATACTATTTTCATAAATTGTTTGTCACGAAGCTCTCTTGCAACGGGTCCAAATACACGGGTACCTCTCATCTCTCCTTGTGGGTTCAACAATACACATGCATTGTCGTCGAAACGGATGTACGATCCATCTGGTCTTCTAACTTCCTTCACGGTACGTACCACTACTGCGGTAGATACTGTTCCTTTTTTTACGGTTCCGTTAGGCGTTGCTTCTTTTACAGTAACAACAATTTTATCTCCAATTGATGCGTAACGCTTCTTGGTCCCGCCCAATACACGGATGGTAAGCACCTCTTTGGCACCTGTGTTATCCGCCACTCTAAGTCTTGATTCTTGTTGTAACATAATTACTTCGCTCTTTCAATTATTTCTACTAGTCTCCAACATTTGGTCTTACTCATAGGTCGTGTTTCCATGATCTTTACGGTATCGCCTTCGTTGCAGTCGTTTTTCTCGTCGTGTGCTACGTATTTTTTCGTTTTTAAAACGAATTTACCATACATAGGGTGTTTTACTTTTTTCACCTCGGCAACAACTATGGACTTCTCCATTTTGTTACTGGTTACTACACCTATACGCTCTTTTCTTAAGTTTCTTTTTACTTCCATCTTTCAGCTTCGTACTATTGTACTTCTCTTTTAGTTAGTTCTGTCTCAATTCTTGCAATAGCTCTTCGGTGAGTTCTCAACTGAATTGGATTGTCCAACGGTGAAATGGTGTGAGCCATTTTAAGATTTGCAAACGCTTCTCTGTTTTCAGCTAATGCTTCTTGCAAATCTGCTGTGGATGCTTCTTTTATTTCTGATTGTTTCATCTTTGTAAAATTAAGCTTGATAATCTCTAGACATGATAAACTTAGTTTTCACCGGTAATTTTTGAGCGGCTAATCGAAGTGCCTCCTTAGCAGTTTCCAACGGTACTCCAGAAACCTCGAATAATACTCTACCTGGTTTCACAACAGCTGCCCAATATTCTACGGCACCTTTACCTTTACCCATACGTACCTCGAGAGGTTTCTTGGTGATAGGCTTGTCTGGAAATATCATGATCCAGATAGACCCTTCCCTTTTCATATAACGGGTAGCGGCGATACGCGCAGCTTCTATTTGACGTGCTGTCAGGAAATTTGAATCTAAAGATTTAATACCAAAAGTTCCATAGGCTAACTGGTTTCCTCTACCAGCGTTCCCTTTCATGCGGCCCTTTTGTTGTTTACGGTATTTTGTTCTTTTGGGTTGTAACATTTTTTCTCTTCTTTAAAAAATTACTTTCTGTTACGACGTGATTTGTTACCACCTCGACCAGAACCGCCTTTTCCTTTCTTGTCTAAACCTACAAGTGGAGAAAGCTCTCTTTTACCATATACTTCGCCTTTCATGATCCATACTTTAACACCCAACCTACCATAAGTAGTGTGTGCTTCAACTAAAGCATAATCAATATCGGCTCTAAATGTACTCAACGGAATACGACCATCTTTGTACGCTTCACTACGCGCCATTTCGGCACCGTTTAAACGTCCAGAGATCTGGATCTTGATTCCCTCTGCATTCATACGCATTGCAGCCGCGATTGCCATCTTGATTGCACGACGGTAAGAGATTCTATTCTCAATCTGTCTTGCAATACTGCTCCCCACTAAAAATGCATCTAGTTCTGGTCGCTTGATTTCATGAATGTTGATTTGTACTTCTTTCCCGGTAATCTTTTTAAGCTCTTCTTTTAGCTTGTCTACTTCCTGACCACCTTTCCCGATAATGATACCAGGTCTTGCGGTAGTAATAGTAACGGTTACAAGCTTAAGCGTACGCTCAATGATTACTCGTGACACACTTGCCTTGCTTAAACGAGCATGGATATATTTTCTAATCTTGTCGTCTTCGGCAAGTTTGTCGCCGTAGTCGTTACCTCCGTACCAGTTGGATTCCCATCCTCTAATGATACCTAAACGGTTCCCGATTGGATTTGTCTTCTGTCCCATTTAAATTTAGCTTTGTGTGTTATCGTTAGCTCCTAGTACCAGTGTTACGTGGTTGGAACGTTTTCTAATTCTGTGTGCGCGACCCTGTGGTGCTGGACGTAGTCTCTTCAACATAGTTCCACCATCTACACGGATTTCCTTAACAAAAAGATCTGCGTCTTCTAAAGAAGCGTCTTCGTTTTTTGCTTGCCAGTTTGCAATGGCACTCAATAGCAGTTTTTCCAAACGGCCCGAAGCTTCTTTTTTACTGAATCTTAAAATATTAAGCGCTGTATCTATTTTTTCTCCACGTACCAAGTCTGCAACAAGTCGCATTTTTCTTGGTGACGTAGGGCAATTGTTCAATTTGGCGAAGTACTGTGTTTTCTTCGCTTCCTTGATTGCTTCTGCTCTTTCTCTTTTACGAACTCCCATGGCCTATTATTTTTTTCCTTTGTTTTTAGCACCTGCGTGACCACGGAATGATCTTGTAGGTGAAAATTCGCCTAATTTATGTCCTACCATGTTCTCAGTCACATAAACGGGTACAAATTGTTTTCCGTTGTGTACTGCAATGGTTTGTCCTACAAAATCTGGAGTAATCATGGAAGCCCTAGACCAAGTCTTGATCACGGTCTTCTTATTGCTCTCCACATTTTGCTGTACTTTTCTATCTAACTTGTAGTGAACGTACGGTCCTTTTTTTAACGATCTTGCCATAGCTTATTTCTTTCTACGTTCGATTATATACTTATTACTTGCCTTAGTTCTAGAACGGGTCTTGTAACCTTTAGATGGTACTCCGTTTCTTGAACGTGGGTGTCCTCCTGAAGATTTACCTTCACCACCACCCATTGGGTGATCTACCGGGTTCATCACAACTGGTCTTGTTCTTGGACGACGTCCTAACCATCTTGATCTACCTGCTTTACCGCCCACCAACAATTGGTGGTCGCTATTACTTACAGCACCAATGGTAGCCATACAAGCAGTCAATATCATCCTAGTTTCACCTGAAGGCAATTTTACAGTAGCATATTTTCCTTCACGCGCCATAAGCTGTGCAAATGCACCAGCACTACGCGCCATAACGGCACCTTGGCCTGGACGTAATTCTATACAAGAGATAATAGTACCTAAAGGGATGTTTGCTAAGGTCATTGCGTTCCCGATCTCTGGAGCAGTTTGCTCTCCGGAAACTATATTTTGCCCAACCTGAAGTCCATTTTGGGCAATTACGTATCGTTTTTCTCCATCCTGGTAATTCACCAAGGCGATGAAAGCCGTACGGTTTGGATCGTATTCGATTGAAGCTACGGTAGCAGGAATACCATGCTTATCGCGCTTAAAATCGATAATTCTATAACGTTTCTTATGACCTCCACCAATATAGCGCATGGTCATTTTTCCTCGATTGTTTCTACCACCAGAACGTTTTTTCGGAGCTAACAAACTTTTCTCCGGCTTATCAGTTGTTATGGCATCGTAACCATTTACAACTCTAAAACGCTGTCCTGGGGTGATAGGTTTTAATTTTCTTACTGACATCTTTTGTCTAATTTATTGCAAGCTGGGCCTACAAATTATTGTAAAAATCTATTGTATCACCTTCCGCCACCTGTACAATTGCCTTTTTAAGGGCATTTGTTTTACCAGTTTGGACCCCCGTTTTCGTATAACGAGTACGACGGTCTGGGCGGACATTCATTGTGCGAACTTTTTCAACAGAAACTCCGTAAGCAGCCTCGACCGCTTTCTTGATTTCTACCTTATTCGCCTTAGGGTTTACCACAAAACCATATCGGTTATTCAGTTCCGCATCGGCAGTGGCTTTTTCCGTAATTATAGGTTTTATTAAGATATTCATCTTGTCTCTATTTACTTAAATTCGTATTAATTTCTTCCAAAGAACCTTCAAACAACACTACACTGTTTGCATTCATAATTTTGTAAGTACTTAATTCTGAGCTGTTTACAACTTCAGTACCTTTCAAATTGCGAGACGACAAATATACATTATTATTTGGCTCTCCCAACACAAACAAAGATTTTTTGTTTTCCAATCCTAGGTTTTTCAAAACTGAAGTGAAATCTTTGGTTTTTGGAGCATCAAATTTTAGATCCTCTACCACAACGATTGCCTTGTCATTTGCCTTTACTGTAAGGGCAGATTTACGAGCCAAGCGCTTCAAGTTCTTGTTCAATTTAAACGAATAGTTTCTTGGTCTAGGCCCGAACATACGCCCACCGCCTTTGAACAACCCGGACTTGATGCTACCCGCACGGGCAGTACCTGTTCCTTTTTGCTTCTTGATCTTTCTCGTTGAACCGGTGATCTCTGCACGCTCCTTAGCCTTATGCGTTCCCTGGCGTTGGTTAGCCAAGTACTGCTTTACGTCTAGGTACATTGCGTGGTTGTTTGGTTCAATACCGAACACATCCTTAGAAAGCTCTACCTTTCTACCTGTGTCTTTTCCGTTGCTATCTACTACTGCTACCTTCATTATTTCTGAATCATTACATAAGCGTTTTTGTGGCCTGGCACACAGCCTTTCACCACAAGTAGGTTCTTATCTGAAACTACTTTTAAAACTCTTAAATTTTGAACTTTCACCTTCTCGTTCCCCATCTGGCCAGCCATACGCATTCCCTTGAATACTCTCGCAGGATACGATGCTGCACCTATGGAACCTGGTGCTCTTAAACGGTTGTGCTGCCCGTGGGTAGCTTGTCCCACACCGCCAAAACCGTGACGCTTAACCACACCTTGGAATCCTTTACCCTTACTAGTTCCGGAAACATCCACGAACTCACCTTCGGCAAAGTGCTCTACAGTGATGGTATCACCTAATTTATACTCCTCTTCAAATCCTTGGAACTCGGCGACTTTGCGTTTTGCAACCGTACCTGCCTTTTTGAAGTGACCTTCGGCAGCTTTTGTTGCAGTCTTCTTGTCATCGAAACCAAGTTGAAGAGCTTCATACCCGTCAACCTCATTGGTTCTGACTTGGGTAACAACACAGGGTCCTGCTTCTATAACGGTACACGGAATGTTCTTTCCGTTCTCGTCGAAGATGCTGGTCATCCCTATCTTTCTTCCAATTAACCCAGACATATTTATCTATTTATTGATTATTACTATTGAATGTTGCTCCCGCAGCATTCCTTTAAATTTATTATTTCAAATTAAACGGGGCCAAAATAAATTCGACCCCGAATGTTATTTTGTTTCCGTTTTTCCTTTGCCTACAAGCTCAGGACATGTACATACCTGCGAAGGCAGGTATCTCCCCGTTGAGATTCCCACCTGTGTGGGAATAGAAATTACACCTTTATCTCTACTTCAACCCCACTTGGCAACTCTAATTTCATTAGAGCGTCAATAGTTTTAGAAGAAGAGCTGTATATATCCAACAATCTCTTGTAAGAGCTTAACTGGAACTGCTCTCTACTCTTCTTGTTCACGTGAGGCGAACGTAGTACGGTAAAGATTTTCTTGTGCGTTGGCAACGGGATGGGTCCTGTTACTGCTGCACCGGTACTTTTTACGGTCTTTACGATTTTTTCAGCAGATTTGTCCACTAAATTATGATCGTAAGATTTTAATTTAATTCTTATTTTTTGACTCATTGCTGAAAAATTATGCGTTAGCGGTTCCTCTTGCTGCAGCGATTACTTCTTCG
The DNA here is from genome assembly GCF_003353425.1 of Marinirhabdus gelatinilytica. Taxonomy (GTDB): domain Bacteria; phylum Bacteroidota; class Bacteroidia; order Flavobacteriales; family Flavobacteriaceae; genus Marinirhabdus; species Marinirhabdus gelatinilytica. The sequence goes on along the minus strand of NZ_QRAO01000001.1, from coordinate 1,235,286 downwards.
GAAATATTAGAAGGAGTTTCTGCATAGTGTGAAAATTCCATTGTTGATGTTGCACGACCTGATGATAATGTTCTCAATGTGGTTACGTAACCGAACATTTCAGAAAGCGGTACGGTAGCTTTTACAGCTTTTGCACCAGCTCTATCGCTCATATCGCTCACTTGTCCACGGCGACGGTTAAGGTCTCCTACGATATCACCCATATTCTCTTCTGGGGTCAATACTTCAAGTTTCATTATAGGCTCCATGATCACAGCTTTTGCAGCTTTTGCAGCAGCTTTAAATCCTAGTTTTGCAGCCAACTCAAAAGACAATTGGTCCGAATCCACATCGTGGTAAGAACCGTCAGTCAACGTCACCTTCATAGAATCTACCTCATAACCTGCAAGTGGTCCATTCTGCATTGCCATTTTGAATCCTTTTTCAACAGATGGAATAAATTCCTTAGGAACGTTACCACCCTTGATTTCAGAAACGAATTCCAATCCTTCGGCTCCTTCTTCGGCTGGCTCCAGTGTAAATACGATATCCGCGAATTTACCACGACCACCAGACTGCTTCTTGTACACCTCTCTGTGCTCTGCACGACGGGTAACCGCTTCCTTGTACTCTACTTGTGGTTGCCCTTGGTTTACTTCAACCTTGAACTCACGCTTCAAACGATCTACAATAATATCTAAGTGAAGCTCTCCCATTCCTGAGATGATGGTTTGTCCAGAAGCCTCATCGGTACGAACCTGGAACGTTGGATCCTCTTCGGCCAATTTACCAAGTGCCATACCTAATTTATCTACGTCTGCTTTGGTCTTTGGCTCTACCGCGATACCGATTACCGGATCTGGGAAGTCCATAGATTCCAAAACAATTGGGTTTTTTTCATCAGACATGGTATCTCCCGTCTTGATATCTTTAAATCCAACTGCTGCTCCAATATCTCCTGCTTCGATAAAATCGATTGCATTTTGCTTGTTGGAGTGCATCTGGTAGATACGCGAGATTCGTTCTTTCTTACCAGAACGATTGTTCAAGATGTAAGAACCTGCGTCCAAACGTCCTGAATACGTGCGGAAGAATGCCAAACGACCTACAAAAGGATCGGTAGCAATCTTAAAAGCCAATGCAGCGAAAGGCTCATCTACGTGTGGCTTACGCTTTTCTTCTTCTCCTGTATCTGGATTTGTACCTACAATGGCATCACGATCTACAGGTGATGGCAGGTAACGGCAAACTGCATCTAAAAGGAACTGAACTCCTTTGTTCTTAAATGCAGACCCACAAATCATTGGGATGATGGCCATATCCATTACAGCAGCACGAAGCGCAGCGTGCACTTCTTCTTCTGTAATAGAATTTTCATCTTCCATATATTTTTCCAGAAGCTCTTCATCGTACGTAGCAACTTCCTCAATTAGAAGTCCCCTATACTTACGTGCTTCCTCTTTTAATTCTTCAGGAATATCGATAACATCAAAAGTAGCCCCTTGTGTTTCGTCGTGCCATACAATAGCTCTATTCTTAACAAGGTCTACTATACCTTTAAAGTCTGCCTCATCACCAATGTTCAATACAATTGGCACTGCGTTAGACTTCAACATATCTTTCACCTGCTGGCAAACAGCCATAAAGTTAGATCCTTGACGGTCCATCTTGTTCACGAAACCAATTCGTGGTACCTTATAGTTATCTGCAAGTCTCCAGTTTGTTTCAGATTGTGGCTCTACACCATCTACTGCACTAAACAGGAATACCAACCCGTCCAATACACGTAAGGAACGGTTTACCTCCACCGTAAAGTCTACGTGACCTGGGGTATCGATGATGTTAAACTGGTAATCTTTAGTGTCGGGCGTAGGTTGCGCATTCTCCATTGGGAACTTCCAGGTACAAGTAGTTGCAGCAGAAGTAATGGTAATACCTCTTTCCTGCTCTTGCTCCATCCAGTCCATAGTAGCTGCACCATCGTGAACTTCACCAATCTTATGGCTCACTCCCGTATAGTACAAGATACGCTCTGTAGTTGTGGTTTTACCAGCATCAATATGCGCGGCAATACCTATATTTCTTGTAAATTTTAAATCTCTTTGTGCCATTTTTTAGAATCTGAAATGTGAGAATGCTTTATTTGCTTCGGCCATTTTGTGAGTGTCCACACGTTTCTTAACGGCAGCACCCTCTTCCTTGGCAGCAGCTAAAATCTCTGCAGCCAATTTTTGGGCCATTGATTTTTCGTTACGCTTTCTTGCATACCCGATCAACCACTTCATAGCGGTAGATATCTTTCGGTCTGCACGAATTTGCATTGGAATTTGGAAGGTAGCCCCACCTACTCGGCGGCTACGTACTTCTACGTGAGGCATCACATTGGAAAGTGCATCTTTCCAAAGCTCCAGGCCTGTTTTTTCTTCGTCTGTTTTCTTTTCTTCTACGATATCTATCGCATCGTAAAATACTTTAAAAGCCACTGACTTTTTCCCGTCCCACATCATGTTGTTCACAAAACGGGTCACCAACTGGTCGTTAAACCGTGGATCTGGTAAAAGCGGTCTTTTCTTGGCTGCTCTTTTTCTCATTTCTTCGTTTTAAAACTGTTTAAAATTACTTCTTAGGGCGTTTTGCACCGTATTTAGACCTACGTTGTGTTCTACCTGCAACACCAGCGGTGTCCAAGGCTCCACGAACGATGTGGTATCTAACTCCCGGCAAATCCTTTACCCTTCCGCCTCTAACCAATACTATCGAGTGCTCCTGTAGGTTGTGTCCCTCACCTCCGATGTATGCGTTTACTTCTTTCCCATTCGTCAAACGTACACGCGCTACTTTACGCATTGCAGAGTTTGGCTTCTTAGGAGTAGTAGTATATACACGCGTACACACACCGCGGCGTTGCGGGCACGAATCCAAGGCAGCCGATTTACTCTTCTTGGTTATTTTGGCTCTTCCTTTTCGTACTAATTGTGAAATAGTTGGCATAAAATCCTATTATACTTAAAATTAATTTTTGGGTTCCCCACTATTAGGGCGTGCAAAGGTAGAATTATTATTTAATTAATCAAACACCAACTGCTTTATTTTTATAACGAATTGCAAAACTTAACATACATATACAAAAAACGGTTACGAAACGTTAGCTTTACAGCGCAAATCCAGTACTTTTTGAAGCAGCTTTTCAACATAATTTTATACCTTAATATATATACCCTAGGGATGGTCTCAGCTTTTGGACAACAATTACAGTTGGAAATAAAGGCTGAAAAACCTATTTCCGAAACCCTCAAGGACAGTCTATTGCCCAATCCAATATTCAAGGATTATCTAGGCCTCAAGAACGAGGCAGACTCTTTGGTCTTCACGCTACAGAGAATGGGGCACATAGATTCTAGGAAGGAATCACTTTTTAAAAGTAATGACTCAGTGTACACGGCAACCTATTTTTTAGGGCCAAAATACAAGCAAATCAAAGTATTCTATCCAGATTCAAGTTTCAGTAAAAAACAATTGAGGCAAATCTCCCAAGATGTGACAGACGATTATTTCATCCTAAATTTCGAAACCGCCGAACAATCCCTGCAACAGCTAAACAACCTACAGACCGAAAGTGGCAATACCTTTGCAAGATTAAAATTGACCGAAATTGAAACAAAGGGCGATGAGCTTTCCGCTATATTGAACACAAAAGGCAAAAGTTACAGGACACTGGACTCGATAGTTGTGAGCGGGTACGAGAAATTCCCTAGGTCTTTTCTGAAATACTATGCCGGGGTCAGGACCGGAAAGGTTTTTAGCAGGGAAAAATTACTGAAACAAAACACAGTGATAGACAACCTAGGATTTGCCAATACACTAAAGGCGCCCGAGGTACTGTTCAGGAAAGAGACCACCACTGCCTATTTCTATATAGAGAAACAGAACAACAACCTCTTTGACGGGATATTGGGGTTTGCGACAGACGAGGAAACCCAGAAACTCCAACTGAACGGATACCTGAACCTTGAGCTTAACAACAACCTGAATTTTGGCGAGCAACTCATCATAAACTACAAGGCAGACGGGAATGAGCAACAAAACTTCAGGGCCAAGGTGGCCATGCCCTACCTCTTAAAATCTCCTTTTGGAGCTGGCCTGGAGCTTAACATCTTTAAACGGGACAGCACCTTCGTCACCACACAACAACAAGCCGAACTCTCCTACCAGATTAACCCTATATCCTCTACATTTATAGGCTACAAGGGTTACGAGAGCAGCAATCTCCTGGACGAGGCAGTCGCTGGGGTTTCGGTAGAAGATTACAATTCCTCATTTTTTGTTGCGGGAGGACAGGTTATCATACCCCAAGCATCCAAACTTTTTCCAAGAAAGACACTATTGCGTATCGACTCTGAATTTGGAAAACGCGAAAGCAAGGGCATAGAGGAAGACCAGGTACGGCTCTCGGCACTGGCCAACCACATTTTCAACCTAGGGGGGAGCAATTCAATATTTTTACAGAATACCACCAGCGTATTGTTCAGTGAAACGTATTTCACCAATGAGCTCTACCGCTTTGGGGGCATTACAAGTATTCGCGGTTTCAACGAGAACAGTATAGACGCCTCATTGTTTTCTGTACTGAACACCGAATATCGCTATATCCTGAACCCTGGACTATATGTACATAGTATTATTGATCTTGGATACTTTGAAAACGAACCAAACGATCTAAAACAGAAGCTTTACAGCTTTGGTTTTGGCATTGGACTACAGACCAAAGCTGGGGTAATGCGCTTTAGTGTTGCAAATGGCACTTCTGAAAATCAAACCTTTAGATTTTCGAACACAAAAATACACCTTAACATTACTTCCCAATTTTAAGTTATCCTAACAATAGCTTAACAATGAGTTTAAAAAAAAACCAAAATTTAAGTTTAAAAAGTTGTGTAATTAACTTTTTATTGTGATTTTTGGCATTGGCTAATTCAAATAATTTATAAAATGAGAACAAAGTTTAGTGGAATTTTAACGCTATTGCTAGCGTTAGTAGTGCAACTCACGTTCGCACAAGAAAAAACAATCTCCGGTACGGTGACCGATAACACGGGTCTACCACTACCAGGAGTTAACATTGTCGTAAAAGGCACAACTAATGGTACCCAATCAGATTTTGATGGTAATTACTCCATCCAGGCCTCTGTTGGGCAAACCCTTGTATACAGCTACGTTGGTTTTAAAACAACCGAGCGTCCTGTTACAGCCGCAACTAGTAACATTAGCTTCCAAATGGAAGAAGATGCACAAGCGCTGGAAGAGGTTGTTGTAACTGGTTATGGTATAGCGCGAGAGAAAAAAGCACTTGGTTATGCTGTAAGTACGATAAACGCTGAAGAAATTGAAAACAAGCCCGAAGCCGATGTTGTTAGATCTTTGACAGGTAAGGTGGCAGGTGTACAGATTACCGCTACGGGTGGTGCCACAGGTTCTGGTACAAATTTCATTATTCGTTCAAAGAGTTCGATCAACGGTGACAACCAACCCCTATTTGTGGTAGATGGTGTTCCTTTTGATGCGAGCACAAACCAACAGACTGGTTTTGATGGTGGTAACTCAATTACCAATAGCCGTTTCCTGGATCTTGACCCAAACAATATTGAGACTGTAAGAATTCTTAAAGGTTTGAGTGCTGCGGTACTATACGGACAGCAAGGTAGAAACGGGGTTGTATTGATTACTACTAAGAGTGGTAGCAAGAAGGACCTTAACAAGAAATTTGAAGTATCTGTTGCATCTTCTGTTTATGCAGTTGAGATCGCAAACTTTGCAGACTACCAAAATACATACGGACAAGGGTCTGACAATACTCCAAACCCAGGATTTGTGGGTAACTGGGGTGGACGTTTTGACGACAATTTAACAATTGCCCACCCTCTTTCTAATGAATTTGGAGATGTATTCCCACAATTTGATGGACTGGAAATTCCTTACACAGCAGCTGAAGACAATGTATTTGATTTCTTTAGAACTGGTTTAGGACAATCTATGTCGGTTAATGTTGCTGGTTCTCCAGGAGACGGAGGAAACTCTCGTTTCAACGTTAACTTTGGTTATGCAACTGAAGATGGTTACATTAGAAACAACGGATTAACTCGTTACAACTTAAGTTTAGGTGGTTCTACACAATTATCTAACAAGTTTAGCTTTAATGCTACTGCTAACTTTAGTAACCTGCGTACCAACACGCCACCTATTGCGGCAAACAACGCATTCGGTTCTATCTCGGTATTTACAAGAACATTGTTCATACCAAGAAACTTAGATTTAGGGAACCTTCCTTTCGAGAATCCTTTGGATAACTCTTCTGTATATTATAGAAGTGACCAAACAAACCCTTACTGGTTGTTAAACTATGCAGGTACAGAGCAAAAGACAAACCGTTTTTACGGTCAGTTTTCTACAAACTATCAAATATCTGATGTAGCTTCCTTATCATATAGATTTGGACTGGATACCTACACAGAAAATCAAGAGTTTAGAGTGTCAAGAGGTGCAAATGATGATGCAACTAACCCAGCTGGAGCATTTGGTGCATATGTAGATGCTTATAGAGAAGGTTACTTAAGAACAACTTCAGGAACCAACTTTATCTTTGACCACAACTTAAGCTTCTCTTTAAGTAATATCGACATTTCTGACAAGTTGAACTTTAGTTCTTCTATAGGTTTTAATGCTAGACGTGACACCTATGAGCAATTCGGTCTGGTAAGTATTGGACAGGTGGTTTTCAATTTTGCAAACCATAACAACTTCTCTCGTCCAGATGGTATTCCAGAATTTGCACAAAATACTGACCCTATCACTGGTGGTAGAAACCTAGACTTTAGAACTGAGCGAAATATCTTGGGTGCTTTTGGAGAAATGATTCTTGATTATGACAATTTCTTATACTTGACAATCTCTGGACGTAATGATTGGGCCTCTACAGTAGAGTCAGAAAATCGTTCGTTATTTTACCCTGGAGTATCACTCTCTTTCACTCCAACTTCATTGGATGGATTTGGTTCTTCTGAAGGAATTGGGCTGTTAAAGTTTAGAGGAAGTTTTGGTACTTCTGCACGTTTCCCTGGAGTTTATGGAACACGCTTGGCGTTGAGTTCAAACCCATTGGCATTTACTGATGCTCAAGGAAATGCTGTTGTTACAAACACATTGCCTACTATAAGACCAAATAGAGACTTACAACCAGAATTGCAACAAGAAATTGAAGCTGGTATTGAGGCAGAATTATTTAAGAGAAGAGTAACTGTGGATGCAACTGTATATAAGAGAATTATTACAGACCAGATTGTATTGCGTCCGTTAGCAACTTCTACAGGTTTTAGCTTTATTAACGATAACATTGCAGAATCTCAAATTGAAGGATTGGAATTAGGTGTAAACTTCTCTCCTATCCAAAATGAGAATTTCACTTGGAGTGTACGTACCAACTTTACCGCTTATGAGAATGAAGTGACTGACTTAGGAGGTATTGAGCCATTTGCCTTTGCCGGTTTTACTGGATTAGGTAACTATGCATCAGAAGGTGAAGCGTTAGGTGTTATAAAAGGTAGTTACGCTACAAGAATTGACCCTACTAACGCAACTGAAGAGAACCCACTGGGTCTTGGTGTAGAAGGAAGGCTTTTAATTAATCCAAACGACGGTAAAATTATCAATAGTGACGATTTAGGTCTTGACATTGAAACAGTAGGTGATCCTAACCCAGATTGGAACAGTACAGTAATAAACAGTTTCACATACAAAGGATTAACCCTATCTGCTCAAGTAGAGTACCAACACGGTGGAGATATTTACTCACAAACTGCGAACCAGTACTACCGTAGAGGTGTAACTACTGTAAATGTTGACAACAGAGAGGGAAGTTTTATAATCCCAGGTATCTTGGCTAATCCAGGAACTGGAGAGCCTTTAACTGATGGGAATGGTGATTTTATTGAAAACACAATCCAAATAGGAGCTAACGATGTGTATTTTATCAACCTAGTTGATCCAACTGGACAAGGTATTTACGATGCTTCCCACTTAAGATTAAGAGAGGTTTCTTTGACCTATTCGTTAGATAAGAAATTATTGGAGCGTACTCCTTTTGGAAATGTTAGCCTTTCTCTTGCTGGACAGAATCTATGGTTCAAAGCCTTCAACATTCCAGATGCATTTAACATAGATCCAGAAGCTTTAAGTACTGGTGTAGGTAATGGTCAAGGACTTGACTTCCAAACTGGACCAACTACAAAGCGTTACGCATTTACAATTAAAGCAACATTCTAAAAAAAATTGTAAGTCATAGGTAGTAATTTGCTAGTATAGCTGTTCTATCTATGACTTTTAATTAAAACAATATATACAATGAAAAATTTTTTGAAAATATCTTTATTTCTTTCAGCTTGTGCCTTTATGGTAAGCTGTGAGACTACAGAACTAGAGCTGCTAGAAAACCCTAACTCGATTAACGTAGAGTCTGCAGATCCAGATTTTGTACTAAACCAAGTCCTTCTAGACTTCAACGGTATTATTAGGGGTTATAGCGGTACTAACCAAGTAATCACAAGAATGCAAAATATGTTCCAGACGTATAACAGTAATGTAGGTAACACTACTGGTTCTGGTGAGTGGAATGCATCCTATCGTTTATTTGCCAATATTGATTTTCTAGAAACTGTTATCGCTACAAATGAGCTAGATTTGCCACACCACTTGGGTGTTGCAAAAGTATTAGAAGCTTATTCTTATTTTCTATTGGTAGACCACTTTGGTGAAGTACCTTTTTCTCAAGCAGTACAACCTGAGGAATTCCCTAATCCTGTGGCAGATGACGGAGGAGTAGTTTATGCGGCACAATTGGAATTACTTGACGAAGCTATTGCTTTATTGAATCAAGACCCTACCGCATCTCCTTCAGATCTATATTTTGATGGAGTTTTTAGTGAAGACAATTGGATTGCTTTAGCAAATACACTTAAAATTAGAGCGTACTTGAACCAAAGATTGGTAGACCCTTCTGGAGCTGCAGCAGGTATAAACGGTGTTTTGGGAAGTAATATCATCGATACTGTTGACGAAGATTTCGAATTTGTATACAATTCAAATCAACCTAACCCAGTTTTTGCTTCAGACTACTCTAACACAGTAGACTCTTACAGAAGCAACAATTATTATGATTTCCTGAACGCAGGTGATGCTGAAGGAATCTTTATTGAAACCGGTATTCCAGACCCAAGATTACGTTACTACCTATACAGACAAGTAGATGAAGACCCAAGTGGTTCTAACCTACCTTGCGAAGGTGATAACTTATACGACTATTGCTACGTAGGTAACTTTTACTGGGGTAGAGATCATGGAGACGGAGAAGGTCTTCCTAACGATGGGGCAAGAAAAACTGCACGTGGATTATACCCATTTGGTGGTGCTTTCGATAACAATGCATTCATAAGATCTAGAGATATCACCAATACTCGTGGTGGTGAAGGTGTAACTCCAATATACCTGTCTTCTTTTACACACTTTGCATTAGCTGAAGCTGGTGTAACTTTAGGAACCGGTGGTGGATCTCCAGCATCTTTATTAGAGCAAGGAATTAGATTAAGTATGGAAAAAGTGAGAGCTTATGCAGATGGCTTAGATACTGTAGATCCCGATACAGGTGAAGACTATGCTATGACAAATGCTGAAATCAATGATTATGTAGCTAGAGTAATCACTGAGTTCAATGGAGCCAACAATGACGGCAAGGTAGCTATCATCGCTAGAGAATTTTTCCTTGCATCTTGGGGTAATGGTATTGAGCCTTACAACAACTACAGAAGAACAGGTGCACCTGATCTTCAAGAGCCTATTGTTGAGTCTGGATTGTTCCCTAGAACTTGGAGATATCCTATTACTGAGGTTGATAACAACCCTAATATCAATCAAACAAATCCTTCTGATAGAACTTTTTGGGACAACAACCCTGCTGGATTTATAGACTAATTAATCTTAAAAATTTACTACTATTATGAAAAATATAAATAAAATATTCTCAGTAGCCTTGGGAGTTGTACTCGCTGCCGGGACGTTCACAAGTTGTGAAGATGAAGACAAAGCAAGATTTCCTGAGCTAGGCAATGGAGGCTTTATAAAATTTGTTGAGGCTCCTGTTTTTGATGCAGGCGCAGATCCTACAAGTGCTAATTTTGATGCTATGGTAGAAGATCCTAATGGAACAGTTGCCAGCTATGAATTGGAAGTAGTGGGAGATTTTGATGGAGCTCCTGAAGACACCTTGTCTTTTAGAAGCACTACCACGTTCCCTTTTGATGTAGGATTTACAGGTGCAGATATGGCAGCATTGTTTAATGTGCCAATCGAAACCTTCCAAGAAGGTGATAGTTTTGAGTTCTTCGGAACTGCTACTACTACAGATGGTGTTGTATACAACTCTGAAGCAACCGCGTTTATCCAACCTACTCCTGATCTAGATCCTAGTGATCCTGATTTCGTAGCAGAACCTGGTGCTTGGAATATGGGAACAACAGATAATGTACTTCTTACTGCTGAAGGTCTTTTACAAGCCTTTAACTATGAAGTTGAGTTTACAGACCCACCTGTTGAAGATTAATAAACTTATTTAAGTTATATAAGTAACCACCACGAATTTCGTGGTGGTTTTTTTATTTTTATACTATGAAAAAAGAAAGTAAAGTTTTTGGTATATACCCAGTTATTGAAGCACTTAAAGCAAACAAGACCTTAGACAAATTATACGTTCAAAAAGACATACAAAACCCCAAGATACAATCTATTATTAACGATGCTGAAACCTTGAGCATAACTATCAATGAAGTCCCCATTGAAAAGTTGAATAGGCTCACTAAGGGTAACCATCAAGGTATAGTAGCAATTATTTCACCAATATCATTCCCACCTTTTGAAGATACTGTTGAAACTATTTTAGCCACAAAGGAGACTCCCTTATTTGTGGTGTTGGACCAAATTAGTGACGTAAGAAACTTTGGAGCTATCTTGAGAACTGCAGAGTGCACAGGTGTAGACGCTGTAATCATTCAAAAGAAAGGTGGAGCTCCAGTGAGCGGGGATACTGTAAAAACTTCTGCAGGGGCTATATTTAATATACCTATATGTAAAGTTGACCATATCAAAGATGCAATCTTTTACCTTCAAGGTTCTGGCATTACCACAGTTGCAGCTACCGAAAAGAGTGGTTCATATCTATACGACCTAGACCTTAAGAAGCCATTGGCTTTAATAATGGGATCAGAAGGGAGGGGAATCTCAAAATCGGTCCTTTCTATCGTGGACAAGAGTGCTTCCATCCCCCTACTTGGAACAATTAACTCCCTTAATGTTTCGGTGGCCTGTGGTACCTTTCTTTATGAAGTGATCAGGCAAAGGAACCACTGATTTAGCTTGGATTGTGAATCAATCTGCGTCAGGTTCATTCTTCAGGGTATACGTAATCGTTATCTTTCTCTGTTTGGAGACGTTTAGATTGTTTTCTTCGGTATCGGTTTCATCAATTTCAATTTCGTCCTTGGGAGTTTCAATAAAGTTTCCATGTTCATCAAAACATTTCATGAACTCGTCCTCTTCTTCTACATAGCTCTCCTTTTCCCAGTCAAATTTTTTGTTTTCTATTGGGTTCTTTCTGAAGACCAAAGCCAGTACAAACCCTACGAGAAAGCCTGATAAATGACCTTCCCAAGAAATCTTTGGATCTATGGGAAACACGTACCACAATAAACTTCCGTAGAGGAAAACCACCACGAGTGCCAAAGCAGTAAGTTGATATTGTTTTGAAAAAATCCCCTTAAAAAAAAGGAATGAAGCTAGCAAATATACAATGCCACTGGCTCCAATATGGTAGGCTTGCCGGCCAATGGACCAAGTGAGCAATCCTGTTAGTAAAAAACCGATTGCAAATACTTTCCACTTTATATTTCGATAAAAATAGAACAGCGCAGTTCCCAATACTATAATTGGGATAGAATTATTAAAGAGATGTTTAAGACTGCTGTGTATGAATGGCGAGAACAACACTCCTCTTAGCCCCTTGAAATCTTGGGGCAAAATGCCTAGATAGTTTAAATTGAGATTAAAACGCGTTTCTACCCAAAATACCAACCAAGCAGTAAAAACAAACAGCAGCGGGTAGATGATAACATCTATCGTAAATTGTAATGGTTGTTTGCTTCCCATAATTTTAGAGGTCAAAAAATAAGCCCAATATAGTTTTGTGCAAAATTGTCAGTCTATAAAAATTCGATTATCGTAAATTTACTAAATGAATACACCACTTGCTGAAAGAATAAGGCCAAAAACACTGGAAGGATACTTAAGCCAAGAACATTTGGTAGGGCCAAAAGGCTCACTTACCTCGCAATTACAATCTGGAATACTGCCCTCTTTAATATTGTGGGGGCCACCGGGCACAGGAAAAACAACGCTAGCGACCATTATAGCCAAAGAGTCTGAAAGACCATTTTACACCTTGAGCGCTGTAGATAGTGGTGTTGCTGCAGTTAGGGAAGTTATAAATAAAGCAAAAAAGAGCGATGGGCTGTTTACCACAAAAAACCCTATTCTGTTTATAGATGAGATTCATCGTTTTAGCAAATCCCAGCAAGATTCACTTTTGGGCGCCGTAGAAAAGGGCTGGGTAACCCTTATTGGTGCTACTACCGAAAATCCAAGTTTTGAAGTTATTCCTGCATTATTGTCGCGTTGCCAAGTTTATATTTTAAAGGCTTTCAGCAAAGAAGATTTAAATGAACTGTTACAGATTGCAATCACTAAAGATGAAAAACTCTCTACACTGAAGATTGCACTAAAGGAAACCGAAGCCCTGATACGACTCTCTGGAGGTGATGCAAGAAAGTTATTGAACATGCTAGAACTCGTTGTGCTTTCTGAAAACAAGGAAACCGTACTCATTACCAACGAGCTTGTAATGCAAAAGGTACAGAAAAACACGGTGCTGTACGACAAAACTGGTGAAATGCATTACGACATAGTTTCGGCATTTATAAAGTCTATTAGGGGAAGCGACCCAAATGCTACCGTATATTGGCTTGCCAGGATGATTGAAGGCGGTGAGGACGTTAAATTTATCGCAAGACGGATGCTTATACTGGCTGCTGAAGATATAGGCAATGCAAATCCCACTGCCCTTGTCTTGGCAAACAACACATTCCAAGCGGTAAATACCATTGGATACCCAGAGTCGAGGATAATTTTGAGCCAATGCGCACTATATCTGGCCACCTCCCAAAAAAGCAATGCAAGTTATGAGGCCATAAACAAAGCGCAACAAGCGGTTAGGCAAACAGGTGACCTATCAGTACCATTATCTATTAGAAATGCGCCCACAAAGCTGATGAAGGAGTTGGGGTACGGTAAAAACTATCAATACGCACATAATTATGACGGTAATTTTGTACCACATGAGTTTTTACCCGAAGAAATTTCAGGAACTACATTTTATAGACCGGGAAATAATCCAAAAGAGCAATCCATTAGTACCTATCTAAAAAAATTGTGGAAAGACAAATATGATTTTTAATTCTGGACCAACTTGTAGTGCTGTTTGCCTGAGGGTAGTATAATTGTTAGATTTTTTTCAGCGTCAAAAGAAGCATTATGCTGCACACCTTCGGTTGTTTTAAACTGTAGGGTATCGCCAATAAGCATTAGCGTTCCCATTTCCTCCAAATCACCTTCGGAGGCCATGTTTTCTTTAAAAAGTGTATAGCCTTCCTTTGTTTTGCGCAACAAATAGGATTCTTTTTCGACCTTATAGGTTGAAAATCTTGCTGTTGGGAAATTATGGACCGACGTTTCAACTACAGCGATAGTCTCAGTTTTATTCTTGGCCGCTGCTTCAACATTTCCATTGTTTAAAGCATTATTATTATTTTCTGATGTTTCTGCTTTTGTCCCAGGGTCTTTCTGTGAAACGCCCAAGCCTTCAAAACTCAAAAAGGCATTACGCAGGGACTCTTGGTAGGTTTTTCGATATTCTTTCAGTTTGCTTTTTCCTTCTTCGCTCCTAAACAGCTCAAACCCGTTACAGTCTTTCACAATTACAACGGTCCTAGTATAAATAAACCCCAGCTTGCTCTCCACAGAAGCATAGAGACCGTCACAACGTTTTACGTTAGGTAGTTCGTTGGGAAAATAGGCATTAAAACCATGCTTGTTAAAGAGAAACTTTGTGAGTGAGTTTAGCTGGTACTTATCCTTTTCATCTAAAAAGTCGAAATTTTCCGGTACTTCAATAAAACTATATTCACTCATGGACTGCTGCGGAACGGCTGTTATCACACTAAACAGCAGGACAAAACACAATACAAATTTTTTCTTATTCATCTATGATAATATTAAAACCCAGCTGTAAAGATACACTTTTTGCCTTTGCAATATTGCCGTAGGTTAAGAGGTTATCTGCTGCTAGGAACATATTTAGCTTCCCTACATTTGCAACCACTCCCAGCCCCACATTGGAGGCACTAAAGCTGTCCACGGTATACGTAGCCTTTGCAGAAAGTCCCTCTGTAAATGTACGCCTGTAATAAATGGTCCCTGCCATTTGCGGTCCTTTGGGCCGGGCAATTGCATAGTACTGTACCCCTACCGCTTGTTGCCAAGTTTGGGATGCTCCAGGGTTTCTACAATCACACTCCCCACCTCCAAAAATATTCCCAAAGCCATACTCTGCACTTGCGTTTACTTTCAAGGGTCTCCACCTTGTATAGCCAGAAGTTAAAGTATCTATAGGAATTTCTTCTTCAATTTCATCTTCGAGGTTACCGAAATAAGGGATAGTCGCTTCGCCTTGATTGAGTGGTGGAAAGATAAGTTCAATACCATTTAAGGTGTAGGAGCCTTCAGCATTGTACGTTTCCACATCTTTGGTATGAAACACCGCACCTATGTCCAAAACACTTGCAGTGGCCGTAATTCTATCTGAAACGTGATAGGTTGCACCTATGTCTATCCCCACGCCAAGATTTCCTCCAAAAAAAGCACGCCCCAAAACTGAACCTGCTACTTCTCCAGCCCCGTTCTTTTCCTCAAGGGAGGCAACGCCAGAGGTTTGTACCGTAACGTTGGCATCGGTCACGGTATGGTCGTAAATATTTACACCATCTGTATCTAAGCTTGTGGTAAAAGTTCCTGTATTGTTGGTGCTACTTATATTGAGCATATTGGAATATACTTTCCCCCTCACCCCTACCGTGAGCCTATTGGCGAGTTGTTTGTTTACCCCAAAATGATATACCGTAGTAAGGTCTGCAGTGACCGATAACTGTCCCAAATCGAACGGATAATCTAGATAATCCCTATTGCCTTCCCAAGCCAAAATGGCCAGATCCCTTGGAAAATAGCTTATAAAATCCAACTCTTGGTAGATTCCTCCAGAAAAATAAATATCTCCTTTACTGCGCCAGCCTATATTGAAAAGCTCTAACTGTTGGGTTGCGGTAAAGAAATCCTTATCAGAAAGTTCGAAAATCTTACTTCTGATACGTTGGTTGATGTCAAGGTCGCTAGCACCAAAAATATCGAACACAGTCACTCCTGAAGAACCTGCATTTACGTGGATTTGTGATAAAAACGGAATCCCAAAATGTACTTTTTGTGGTACTTCTATGCCAGGGTTCAGCAATACACTTTGTGGGGTTTCCTTTAAGCCATACAAAACCTGTTTGTTTTGCGCATTGCAAACCACTGCCATGAGGGCAAAGAGGACATAACAACAATTTTTCATAGTATTAGTATATCAATCCTCTATCTCTAAAAAGTATGTTGTCTTGGATTTCAGGTTGAGCATACCCTCTAGGGCTGCATCTGCAGATGGGATGGTCACAGCGACTACTACCTTATTGGCTCGGGTAAGGTCCATAATCTCTTCATTGGCAACCGCTTCAGTAAAAATGGTAGTTTCGGTATCTAGTGCAGTGCCAGCAAGTACATTGGTTTGTGTGGTGTAGGTAGTGTCGTTCTGTTCGTTCAAAAATTGAAAACCTACCTGAAAACTACGTGGGATGCTGTTGGTGAAATTGAACAAGAATTCTGCCCGCTCAAGGTCTTCCTGCACAAAAGCATCGTCAAGGAATTTTATTTCGGTAGTATCAATTATCTGTAGACGGGGAGTATTGGAAATAGTGTCGAAAAAGTCACTGGCGTTGAGATTAAAATAGATTAAATCCAGCTCTACTACCGGCGTGAGCACTATGTTGTCCGCATCGTCAAAGTTGGTGTCTTTTACACACGACAAACACAGGAAAGCACCAATTAATATAAATAGGGGAATTTGAGGATTCTTCAGCATACATTTGGGGATATGTGCTATGATAACGCCCAAATGGAGTCTCTTAGTATCTAAAGAAATTTTTTGATATCCAGCAAGCTGTTTGCCACGCTGAAAGTACCGGGTGGTTTTTCATTTCGGTAATTATAGAAAATGGTATGCATCTTCACCGCTTTTGCTCCAAGGATATCCGCTTCAAAAGAATCGCCTATCATAATGCTATTTTCTGGTATTGCGTCTGCTGAATCCAGTGCTGTTTTAAAGACAAGAGGATTTGGTTTTTTTACTCCAACGGCCTCGGAGGTTGTTATGGTCTTAAAATATTTTCCAATACCGCTGTTCTTCATTTTTACATGCTGTACCTGGGTAAAGCCATTGGTGATAATATGCAGGTTATATTTTGGGAACAAATAGTCCAAAATTTCATGGGCACCCTTTAATAAGTAGTTGTCTCCGGGCAGTTCAGTTATATATGCTTCAGCCAAGGTATCTATTACCTCTATATCGTATTCTCTTTTCAGTTTTCTGAAAGTATCTACCAATCTTCCTCTTCGCAGCTCTTGTTTAGAAACCCGCTCTTCCCGATATGCTTTCCAGTACTCTAAATTTATGGGTTCGTAAAACCGTAAGAATTCTTCAAGGGCAATATCTAATCTATGGTTGGCAAAAACACGCTTAAAAGCTAAGCTGGAATTTTTGTCGAAATCCCAGAGGGTATGGTCCAGATCGAAAAAGACATCGGTTATATTATCCATTGTTCTGTAGTGTTTCAGAAAAAAGTTTGCGCCATAAGGTATGTTCTGGTGCGCTTGTAAAATCTCTATTGTTGAAAACCATGCTGAATACGCCATTCACTTCTTTTACGCGCTGCATGAGCTGTGTTACCGTTTCCTCAATTTCTTGCTTTTGTAAGTGTCCCAACCCAGTTGAAGTTACCGATACCGGATGCAACATAAGTGGTGTCTTTATCTCAAAATCCAGATCGTAGAATAAAAATGGGGTACACGTCCCTGCCCTAAAACCAGGGGCATCATGGTATGCCATGGTATAGTCCTTTACAATTTCCAGTTCAATTAGGTTTCTATAATTTTCAGGGAGGTTTACGTGGAAGTTCGCTTGTTTTGCAGAGATTAGGCTTCGGTTCGTAATTGCTTCTATCCGTTTTTTTTCGGCTTGTAAAGTTTCATATCTCTCTAGGGAAGAACCTGAATACAGGAGTCCAATCTCAGTATAATCGCCAACATATTTCACGAGTTCCTTAAAGGCCTTACGATGTGTATTAAGGCTTGCCTCATAGGTCTCGTGTTCGCCGAGAAGGAAAAAAGCTGTCAGTTTCGCACTGCTACGTTTGCTTATGTTCACGATCCAAGTAAAGGTGTCGAAACTATCTTTACGCATACCCAGTAGTACTTGGGTTCTTTGTCCCATTTCTTTAAAGTTGCCCGATGTTAGGTCTTGCAAGTAGCCTAAAGCCGACCTAAACAAGCCTTTTTGGTTATATTGAAAGGGCTGTTGTACACTGAGTAGGGTATGAACCTTCATTTGCTTGGGAGAAAAATGTAGCTTAGGATATGTGGTTGCCAGTACCGCCTTGAATTTATATGCCCAGATATCTATGACGGGTAATTCTAAAAAATTATGTTCTGCCGCCAAGCTTTCGTGTGCTGGGTATCTCCCCTTTTCATCTTTAACATGCGGTAGGTATTCTTCATACCGACTTAAAAGATAAAATGCTGCCGAAAAAATATCGAAAGGGATACAACTTTTTTCACTAGTGGAAAAAAAAGCAGGAACCTCCTCCCAAGGTTTTACTAGTATGTCTATGGCCTCTATACCGTTTTGGGACAATAATCCAAATTCCTGGACAAAGAGCTCGGTGGACAAAGGCTGTTTGCCATAGGACATCTTTGCCCCACTATAACTCACAAATTCTTCCAATGAAGTGGTGAAGGATACATCACACCCTAACACCCTGAACAATATATGTTTAAAGGAATAGGTGAGCCTTGTGGTAATTTTTTGAGTGTGTACTAACAGCATAGGTTGTGTAAAGCTAATAAAATAACAAACCTATTGGTTGTCAAAGTATGGAAAATGGTAGTTATAAAATACCCGCATCTGCAAAACTGAAATAAGCTTTTTCTGTAATGATAACATGGTCAAGTACTTTTATGTCCAGACTCTCGCCTGCTACCTTAAGTTTTCTTGTTACGTTTTTATCGGAACCACTGGGTACTAATGTTCCACTGGGATGGTTGTGCACCAAGATAATTCCCACTGCCCCCAATTGCAAAGCCGTTTTGTAAACGATACGAACATCTACCAAAGTACCTGTGATACCTCCCTTGCTAAGTTGTAGTTTCTGAAGTATTTTATTGGAATTATTAAGGTACAAAATCCAGAATTCCTCGTGGGTCAATTCGCCCAAGAGCGGTTGTAATAACTTGAACACAGATTTGCTGGAAGTGATTTTATTGAGCTTTACCCCTTCTTCTGCACCACGCCTTTTTCCTAGTTCCATAGCAGCAGCGATACTCACGGCCTTTGCTTCGCCAATTCCCTTAAACGCCATGAGTTCCTTAATTGACAGTTTGCCAAGTTTATCCAGTTTATTACCTACAGAGCCTAGCATACGTTTGCTAAGAGCCACTGCACTCTCTTCCCTGCTACCGCTACCAATCAATATTGCTATAAGCTCCGAGTCTGATAGCGCCGCCCTGCCCTTGGAGAGCAATTTTTCCCTTGGGCGGTCGTCCTCGTTCCAGTTTTTTATTGAAAAAGACGTTTTTTGTTTCAACAGAATAATAGTTTCGATAAATATAATGATGTATATTTAAACTTCGGCAAAATTTAAAATCTTCAATATCAAACTCATGAAATCACTTTTTGAAAACAATGCTTTTGAAGAGATAAAAAGCAGGCTCAACGCTCTAACTCAGGATAACGAAAAACAATGGGGCAAAATGTCCCACGCCCAAATGTTGCACCACTGCCAATTGCCTTTAAATGTACTCATGGAGAAAAGGGATTATAACCTGAAGCCAAATTGGTTTGCGAAGGTGTTTTTTAAAAAAGCGATGTACAGCGACAAACCTTGGAAAAAAAACCTGCCCACTATGCCCCAGTTCAAGGAAAAGGAGCCACGTGATTTTAATGGGGAAAAAGAGAAACTGCAGTCCCTATTAAATGAATTTGACAAAAAACGAAACCAAGATTCTTGGCCAGACCATCCGTCTTTCGGAAAATTCACGAAGGAACAGTGGGGAAAGATGCAGTATAAGCATCTGGATCATCACTTACGACAGTTCAATGCTTAAGTATTGTAGAAAGTTATTCAAAAATAAGCTTTCCCCTAAATAATTCTTCAACCTCTACAAAAGGGGGACGGTTTTTTGCAATTACATCTCCTATTCCTACAATGGACCCTCTAATAGTATCGGTGGGGAAACATATTATCTTATTGGTACTCCTGTGGAATATATTTATGTTTCTTGCTTCAAGCTCTGCTGCCTCGACACGGGCATCACCATCGAAAAGTCCTATTTGGAACCCTCGGGTTCTACCTTTTAACCTAAATGTAGAAACTCCATTGGCATTAATAACAATTCCTTCGGTATCCAGCTCGTCCAGATCGAAATCACCGTCGATATGAAACTCATCCTCCAAGAGCCTATCCTCGGACACTAGCTCTAGCCTCTCAAAACCAATGGTGCCTATATCCTCTACGGTACTTCCAGAACTGTTTCGTATTGCATCAATTTCTGGAGCAGTGACATACACCTTAGTGGTTTCAAAATCCCTGAAGAGATTACAACTGTTGTTGTCCTTCAGTTTCAGAATACTATCTTCTACTACAACTTTTACTTCGTTCAATAAGTTTTCGGGAGATTCAACAACTACTTTTTGTGGGCCCTGGGAAATGTATAATTTCACACGGTCAAAAACAATAATTCTCTTAAATTCATCTACATCATATTCCAGCCTCACTACATCTCCATTGTCGTTCTGGAAACAATCTCCAAGGTTATCTGTATTGCAACTAAGCAACAGTAGTAAAAATGCTATGTAAAGTAGTTTTTCCATAATTTATAATCTAAGCCCGAGACTAAATTCCACTGCTTCGGCCTTAGCATAGTGGGCCTTTACAGTAACCGATGCGAATAAGTTTTCGGTAATATATCGTTTTAGTCCCAGCCTGTTATAGATTCGGTTCTCAAATTCGTAAGGCCAGTAGGTATAATATCCTACTTGCGAGACAAAAGCAACTTTGTTGAACCTTAACTCGTGCCCTATAAAAACCCCGATCCTTCTTGCGTCGAGACCTTCTTTTAGATTATCGCCAGGAAAGGCAACTCTTCTATACTTTATGAGCTCTTCAATCATTCTCGAAATGAACAGATCTGCCCCTAGCTGAAAAGTACTCTTGTAGTTGATACGCTTGTCCACAAAAGCAGAAAGCGTTACAAAAGGATATTGCCCAAGACCATTTACATCTGCTTCGTTCACCCCAGAGCGAACTACAAAATTTAAATGGAACCGTTCTGCGTAGTATTCACTACCCCAAGCTACAGGCACCAATGCTTCGGGATAGTTTATGTGGTTGAAGAGATAACTTACCCCCGCACTTAAATAGAAGGTATTGGTACTGTTATTGGGAGCTTTAAAGTTTGCATTGGAGTAATGTATTACGCCCATCCCGAGATTGACCCCCAAACCATCTACGATATTCTCCTGAACAAAATTGAACTTGAGAAGTGTAGAGCTTAAAAATCTACTTCCATAGGCGTTATTTTCGAAATTGGTCTCCTTGTCGTAAGGGTTTGATGCATACGCAATACCCTGCCCTACACCAATGGAAAGACGTCTTTTCCAGAAATAAAAATTGAAATGCCCGTACAGGGAATGGTTCTCTCCCAAGAATTGGTTGTCAAGGTCCTGATAAATGTAAGTAAAACCCCAATCTGGATAGTTATACCGGCCTTCCCACTCGTTATAGCCATAAGGTTTTCGGTTATAACTTAAGATAAGTCCCGTGGGGTGTCCGGTAATAAGGTGGGCAATATCCGGATTGTGCTCTATGATGGTTCCATAGAAATATTCTGCTTTTACCTCATGGAATTTAAGTTCATTTTGCTGTGCTATAGCGCCTTGGAGACAAACACCTACTAGAACAATAAACGTGAACAATTTCATACCAAAAAACAAACGCCAAATATACATGTTTATTGAAACAAAAGGCGGCCAGAATACAATTCTTCAACCTCAATAATTTCGGGACGGTTAACTGCGATTACATCACCAACTCCTACGATTCTTCCACGTATACTCATCTGGGGATTCACGACCATCACATTTGCACTTCTCTGAAAGATACGTAAATGGTTCACTTTTAGATTTGCACCTTCAAACCGAGGAACTTCATCCTCGAATGAAACTGTGGCATTTTCTGCGGTGCCGTCTATATAAAAACCACTAAACCCATTGGCCTCGACCAAGAGATTTTGTGCTGCAACCGTCATTGTAAAATCGCCACTTTTCCTAATATCTTCGAAGCCTCCGGTAGTATTGCTTATAAGCCTTAGATCTGGATAATTGAGCACGCCCTCTCCCACTACATCATAAGAGCTGCCATTTCTTATCTCTGTAATATTGGGGCTTGTTACGATGGCCTTCGTGATCCCAAAATCCCTTACCAAGTTACAACCATTGTTGTCCCTAAGCACCAATACATCTCCATCTACGTATACCAGCACATCGTTAAAAAGGTTTTCTCCTGTTTCTACAATTACTTCTTGTGTGTTCCCTACTTTTACCACCAAGGACATATTATGTTCTGTACGTATTTTACTGAAATTTGGAACATCATAAACCTTTTGTACCAAGTCGCCCTGGGTTTGAAGACAATCATTGGCATCCTCACTATTACAGGAAAACAACCCCAAAAACAAGAGCGCTCCCAATCTATATTTCAGAAAATAGTTCATATTACAATCGTATTCCTGCACCAAATTCTATTGCTTCTGCATTTACAGCGTGCGCCTTTATGGCAAATGTGGCGTACAGGTTATTTTTTACATAATATTTCAGTCCAATCCTTTCATAAAAAGGTAGTTCGTACTCAAAGGGTCTATACACATAATAGCCTATTTGTACAGGTATCGAAAATTTCGAAATGTGAAGCTCATACCCCCCAAACACAGCCACACGTTTATAATCGGTTCCGGCAACCTCTGGATCGAAAAAAGATACTGCTTGGTATTCAATTTCATTCTTTAAAAATTTTGAAAAGAAAATCTCCGTACCCAATTGCACACTGGAGGTAAAGGACAATCTCTTATCAGCAAAGGCTCCAAGAACCAAAAACGGTTCCTGTCCCAGGCCCACGGTCTCGCCCTCATTGATACCCGTCCTAAAAAAGAGATTCAATTTTATGGGTTCGATAAACGTTCTTGGTGGCGGGAGGGTTTTGTACTCTGGTTCTTCAGTATCAAAATTATAGTTTAGTCCCAGAGATGCTGCCAGTACATTTGTGCCAGAGTTTGGAGCCTTTAAAGCTCCGTTGCTATGGTGGATGACAGATACGCCCGCTTGCAGTCCAAAACCTTTGTACAAATTCTTTTTTTGGTAATACAAACCTAGAAAAGTGGAGGCAATCACCCTGCTTCCGTAGGCATTGTTCTTAAAGTTTTCCTCATAACTGAAAGGTGCCGTGGTAACCCCAATACCTTGCGCCACTTTAAACTGAAGATTTCTGTTGAAAAAATAAAAATTTACATGCCCGTAGGCTATAATGCTCTTGTCCAGCACTTCACTTTTATAATCCTGGATCCCTAAGGACACCCCCCAATCTGGATAGCCGTACACCGTTTGCCAATATTTTCCCCCATTCGTCTTTTTGCTAAAGGAAAGCAACACCCCCTCCGGCTGGTTACGCTGCAAATGTGCTATGTTCTTGTTGGTTACCAACAAAGATCCATAGTGGTAGCTAGCTTCCAAAAAATAGGATGAGCCACCTTTTTCCTGTCCTTTCAGAAAAAGGAAAGACAGCAACATTACACCAAGAAAAATAATTTTTTTTTCCACGGGGGCAAATGTAACCATTTAAAATATTTGGGAGGCAATGGCCCTAATGTTATCGCTCTTTCCCATGGAATAATAATGAACAAAAGGAACCCCTGCGGCAATCAATTCCTTGCTTTGTGCCACACACCAATCGACACCCACCTGTCGTACTTGTTTATTGTCCTTGCACCTTACTATTTCCATAATGAGTGCATCGGGAAGTTCCAAGCTGAACCTATGCGGAATCAAATTAAGTTGTTTTTTGGTCGCTATAGGTTTGAGACCCGGAATAATGGGTACGTTAATACCTGCAGTACGGCACTTATCCACAAATTTGAAATATTTTGAGTTATCGAAAAACATTTGGGTCACTATATATGAAGCCCCCTTTTCAATTTTCTTCTTTACAAAGTGTATATCGCTGTCCAGACTAGGCGCCTCCATATGTTTTTCAGGATAGCCCGCTACGCCTATGCAGAAATCTGTGGGGGTCTTGTTCTGTAGCTCTTCGTCTAGATAGATGCCCTTATTCAATGCAGAAATTTGTTCGACCAATTTACTTGCATACGCATGCCCCTCTTTTTCTGGGGTGAAATAGGTTTCACTTTTCACGGCATCGCCCCGAAGTGCCATAACATTATCAATCCCCAAGAAACCAAGATCTATCAAGAAATTCTCAGTATCCTCTTTGCTGAAACCACCACACAGGATATGGGGGATAGCATCTACATTGTATCGGTTTTGGATAGCTGCACAAATACCAACCGTTCCCGGCCGTTTGCGCACTACTTTTTTTTCAAGCAGGCCATTTCCCAATTCTTTGTACACATATTCCTCACGGTGATAGGTAACATCGATAAATGGCGGGTTAAACTCCATTAACGGATCTATATTCTCGAAAATAGAATTGATGTTCTGTCCCTTCAATGGTGGCAGGATCTCAAAGGAGAACATCGTCTTTCCGTTCGCTTTTTCTATGTGTTCTGTTACTTTCATATATTGGGCTTGGTTTATCCTGAGCTTGTCAAAGGGCTCAATATGCGCGTTTTGTGTTTTTATTTTAGAAAACCCGTAGGCGGGAATCTTTTCTAATTGACATAATTTTCAACAAAACTCAATTTCAATTTTAATTCATATTCTATGTTTTCTTCGGTTGCTGAGCCTGCAGGCAGGTGTTTTTAATTTGCGATAGCAATATTAAAAATGTATCGAAGCACATAGTTATTCTGCAATATTGGGCTGCAACCATTTTATTGCTTTTTCTACTGAAATATTCTTGCGTTTGGCATAATCCTCTACTTGGTCTTGTTTTATTTTTCCTAAACCGAAATACCTTGCTTGTTCATTGCCAAAATAGTACCCAGATACCGAAGCTGCTGGCCACATGGCCAAACTATCGGTTAGGGTAACACCAATGGCTTCTTCCACCTGAAGCAATTCCCAGATGGTCTTTTTTTCCAAGTGGTCCGGACAGGCAGGATAGCCCGGGGCGGGACGAATGCCCTTGTAGCTTTCTTTTATAAGTTCTTCATTGTCCAGATTTTCGTTTTTGGCGTAGCCCCAATGCTTGGTACGGACTTCCTTATGCAGGTATTCGGCAAAGGCTTCCGCAAGACGATCTGCCAGTGCTTTTACCATAATACTATTGTAATCGTCATGCTGGGCTTCGTATTGTTTTGCCAAAGTTTCGGTACCGAAACCTGTGGTCACACAAAAACAGCCAATATAATCCCGCTTGCCTGTTTCTTGGGGCGCGATAAAATCGGCTAAAGCAATATTGGGACGGCCTTTTGCTTTTTTTGATTGTTGGCGGAGGGTGCGGAACATCGCCCTCTCGGTCTCCCCCATAGGTAAAGAGGAAAATTTAACTTCAATATCATCATGTTTAATGGTAGTTGCCTCAAACAAACCGAAGATAGCTTTTGCTTTCAGTAGTTTTTCTGAAATTATTTTTTCAAGCATTTTCTTGGCATCTTCAAAAAGCTCGACGGCTTGTTCTCCAACAATTTCATCGGTTAAAATATTGGGATAGCGCCCATGCAGGTCCCAACTTCTAAAAAAGGGTGTCCAGTCTATAAAATCCTTCAGTTTTGAAAGGTTGAAATCTTGGAGGGCTTGAATCCCAAGCTCCTTAGGTTTTACAATTTCAGCACTGTTCCAATCTATTTTGAATTTATTGGCGCGTGCATCATCTATTGCAATATAGGTTTTTGCTTCTTGCCTGTTCAAGAACCCCTCGCGGAACTTGGCATATTCTTCTTTTATATTTTTTATATACCCTTCCTTTTTATCTTTCTGAAGCAGATCACCCACCACGGTCACAGCCCTCGATGCATCATTTACGTGTACCACGGCGCTTTTGTACTGCGGGTCTATCTTCACGGCCGTATGTGCCTTGCTGGTAGTGGCACCTCCAATTAATAGTGGTACTTCAAAATCCTGACGTTGCATTTCCTTTGCCAAAAAAACCATTTCGTCCAACGATGGGGTTATGAGACCGCTCAAGCCTATTACATCTACGTTACGGGCCTTGGCCTCGGCGATTATTTTTTCTGGTGCTACCATTACGCCCAAGTCCACAATCTCATAATTGTTGCAGGCCAGGACAACGGAAACAATGTTTTTACCTATGTCGTGAACGTCTCCCTTAACCGTAGCCATGAGTATCACACCATTTTTTTTAGTGACTTCATCTTTTTCCTCTTCAATAAAAGGAAGCAGATATGCCACCGCTTTTTTCATGACCCGCGCACTCTTTACCACTTGCGGTAAAAACATTTTGCCACTACCAAACAGATCGCCCACCACGTTCATTCCTATCATCAAGTGACCCTCGATCACTTCAATGGGCTTTGTGACGCTTTGGCGGGCTTCCTCTATATCGTCAATTATAAATTGGTCAATGCCCTTTACGAGAGCTCTGGTTATCCTATCCTGCAAAGGCTCCTCGCGCCAAGAAAGGTCTGCTATTTTTTCTTTTTTGGTTCCTTTTACTGTTTCTGCAAACTCCAATAGGCGCTCGGTGGCATCGTCCCTCCTATCCAGCATTACGTTCTCAACGTGTTCGAGCAGATCTTTTGGGATATCATCATACACTTCCAGCATCGTTGGATTCACGATACCCATATTCATCCCAGCCTGGATGGCATAGTATAAAAAGACAGAGTGCATCGCTTCCCGAACCGTATTGTTCCCCCTAAAACTGAAGGAAACATTACTCACCCCCCCACTTACACTACAATTTGGGAGATTAGCACGCACCCATCGTGTAGCCTCAATAAAATGCACAGCGTTCTTACGGTGCTCCTCCATTCCAGTGGCAACGGGGAAAATATTAAGATCGAAAATAATGTCCTCTGGAGCAAAATTTACTTGTTGCACCAAAATATCGTAGGACCGTTTTGCAATCTCGATCCTGCGCTCATAAGTATCTGCCTGCCCCACCTCATCGAATGCCATGATGATCACAGCCGCACCATAGCGTTTAACCAAGGTAGCTTGGTGGATAAATGCAGCCTCACCTTCCTTAAGGCTTATGGAATTAACCACACATTTTCCCTGGACTACCTGTAACCCGGCTTCGATGATCTCCCATTTAGAACTGTCTATCATGATAGGAACACGGGCAATATCTGGCTCTGCCATAACGAGGTTCAGGAATTTTACCATAGCGGCCTTACCGTCTATCAAGCCATCGTCCATGTTGATGTCGATAATCTGTGCGCCACCTTCTACTTGATGCCTTGCAATATCCAGCGCCTCATCGTACTTCCCTTCGTTTATCAGTCGTAAAAACTTACGGGAACCCGCTACATTGGTACGCTCACCCACATTTATGAAATTGCTTTCTGGTGTAATGATCAACGGCTCCAATCCCGACAGCTTCAAGTATCTGTTTTTTTGTGTTTTCATAAAAATCCCATCGACTTTTTTTCTTATACTTAAAACGGAAGGTTTTCCAAGTCTACATTCCCGCCTGAAAGGATGATCCCTATTTTTTTGTTCTGAAATTTTTCCTTTTCCCTTAAAACTGCCGCAAAAGCTACTGCAGAACTTGGCTCTACAATTATCTTCATACGCTGCCATATATGTCTCATGGCATGGATGATCTCATCTTCTTCCACCCGAATGATTGATGAAACCAATTCTTGTATGATTGGAAAATTGATATCTCCAAGATGGGTTCGTAAACCATCGGCCACGGTTTTAGCGGATGTATTTGTTTCAATCTTCCCGGATCGTAAAGAGCGATATGCATCGTCTACCGCAAAGGGTTCCCCTCCTATCACTTTACAGTTTTCACCAAAGTATTTTGCTGCCAAGGCAGTACCGGCAATCAGCCCGCCACCACCCACAGGAGTCAAGATAAGGTCAAGGTCGGGATGTTTTTGGAGTAGTTCCACGTTAGCGGTCGCATTTCCCAAGATTACATCCAGATTGTTGGAAGGGTGCAAAAAAGTAGCTCCTGTTTGTTGCTGTATTGTTGCTGAGTTTTCCTCTCGTGCCCCTAAGGTGCTTTCACACTCTAATACTTGTGCCCCGTATCCCTTAACGGCTTCTTTTTTTACCGAAGGTGCATTTTGTGGCATCACCACATAGGCAGTAACCCCAAGGTTTTTAGCTGCCAAAGCAACTGCCTGCCCAAAATTCCCGGATGAATGGGTTACGACACCGGCCTTCTTTTGGGCATCGCTCAAATTTTGAATAGCGTTCACTGCTCCCCGCATTTTAAAAGCGCCCATTTTCTGAAAGTTCTCACATTTAAAATACAATTGCGCCCCTGCCATCTCATTTAAAGTTGAAGAAGTGAGGACAGGAGTTCTGTGGACCACTCCCGAAACCGTATTTACAGCATTTTCCAAGTCGTTTTTTGAGGGAATCATAGGGTTACTTTTTCTGAAACCAAAGGTCTCGGTTTGTAGTTTGACGCTATTTTGGCAATGGCCGCAATATGCTCTGGCGTGGTACCACAACAACCGCCAATAATATTTACGAGCTGTTTGTCCAAATATTCGGTAATCTGTGCGGCCATGTGTTCTGGGGTCTCGTCATATTCGCCAAAGGCATTGGGCAGGCCAGCATTGGGATAGGCAGACACGGCAAGGTTGGTACGGTTTGCTATGATCTCTAAATGCGGGGTAAGCTGTTTGGCTCCCAAAGCACAATTGAACCCCACACTCAACAATGGAATGTGCGAAATGGAGATTAAGAATGCTTCGGCGGTTTGGCCAGAGAGCGTTCTGCCAGAGGCATCGGTAATGGTGCCGCTTACCATAATAGGTATCTCCATATTTCTTTCGGTCCTTATTTCTTCTATGGCGAATAGTGCAGCTTTTGCATTAAGGGTATCAAAAACAGTTTCTACCAGTAGCAGGTCTGCTCCCCCATCCACCAACGCTTCTGCTTGTTGTTTGTAGGCCTTCCGTAGTTCTTCGAAAGAAATAGCCCTATAACCAGGATCGTTCACATCTGGCGACATACTGGCGGTTTTGTTGGTAGGTCCTATGGCTCCTGCTACAAATCTGGGTTTATGGGGTTGTTTTTTGGTGAATTTCTCGGCTACCTGTTTGGCAATCTTAGCACTCTCGAAATTGAGATCGTAAACCAGTTCTTCCATACCATAGTCTGCCATGGCTATTGTAGTGCTGGAGAAGGTATTGGTCTCTACGATATCTGCGCCTGCTTCGAAATACTTGGCGTGTACGGTTGCAATGGCCCTGGGTTGGGTAAGGGAGAGTAAATCGTTGTTTCCTTTTACTGAAACTTCCCAGTCTTTAAATTTTTCACCCCTAAAGTCTTCTTCGGAAAAATTGTAGCGTTGCAACATGGTACCCATGGCCCCATCCAAGATGAGGATGCGGTCTTGCAATGCTTGATGAATGTTTTTTTTCATTTTCAGATTTTATTGTGGTCATGTTGCGAGAGGGATAGAAGCGGCATCCTCGCTTTGGCAACAAGAGCCAAAGGGAGATATAGCGGATAGCCCGACGCTTTGCAAATGCCCTCAAAGCATTTGTAAAGGGGCTCGCCCTAAAAAAATTAAATCAAGAAAATGTGGAAAAGGAAAAAAGGTCCTTGGATTGTTGTTATCTATACGGCCGTGACCGATAGAATGTAGCACCTTCACCCAGGGATGGGAGGGTTGCTAAGGCTTCGCAGGGTCTATTCCCTCCGCCTTTCTTGATAACTCTCAGTACGTAATGAACTACCGCAAAGTAACGGGATAATTTTTAAAATGCCAATGGTTTGTGCGTTAATCTTTTGGTTTCCTGTCCACCAGATCGGCCAGAGTGGTGTTCTCGAAAATATTGAGGTTGGTGTCGCGCACCTTTACCATGAGCTTGTGTACGCTGCAGGCCTCCTCGTCCGGGCAATCGTCACATGTTTGGTAAAAGTTGAGGCTCACATAGGGGACCAGGGCTATGGGGCCTTCTAAGACTCGCAGCACGCTTGCTATGGTGATCTCGCTGGCTGGTTTTGCCAAAAAGTAACCACCACCCTTTCCTTTTTTGGATTGCAATATCTCGGCTTTTTTTAAGATGAGCAGGATACTTTCCAAGAATTTTTGGGAAATGTTCTCTGCTTCGGAAATTATAACAATCTGTACGGGATCGTCGCTGTTTTCGCGAGCGAGATAGGAGAGTGCCTTTAGACCATATTTTGTTTTTCTGGAGAGCATTTTCAATCAAATTTTTTCGCCGTTCACGTACACGGTATAGGTAACGGGGACTTGTGGTTCCAAGGTTAAAGATACTGAACAATATTTTTGAAAACTAAGCTGTGCCGCTTTTTTTGCTTTTGCGGGTACTATGCTACCCTCCAGAAATATGGCCACATGTACTGCCTTGAATGGTTTTGCTTGGGCCACCTCATGTCTTTCTCCTTCTACTTCAATTGTATAAGTAGTGATTTCCTGTCGCTGTTTTTTCAAGATGGAAACAATATCTACGGCACTGCAGCCCCCCACGCTCATGAGGAGCAGTTCCATGGGACTGGCACCGTTCTCGCCATTGTCTATGTGTATCGGTACTGGGTTTTTTCCTGTTCCCTGAAAATGATAGGCGTTGTTTTTTCTCTGGAGGATTACTTTCATATATTTTGTACATTTATACAGCACACAATACCTGCTCGGTCGTAAAAGTATAAATATATTGAAAACTTATTTTATTGCTTTTCTGTTTGTTTTATTGCTGTTTGCAACTTCTTCAATCGCTCAAGATAATAGTATGGTATATTTCCCTGAAGATTTCTTTGGAATTTATAAAGGGACGCTCCATATTTCTTCTGAAAAAGGAAAACAGGAAGTGCCCATGGAGCTTCATCTTTTCGCTACAGATACGATAGGAGCCTATACATATACCTTAGTCTATGGCGAGGGAACTTCGAAACAGGTTCGCGATTATTCTCTGGTTGAAATTGATGCCGAAAAAGGATTGTTTCAAGTAGATGAAAACAATGGAATACTACTGGACACAAAAATTCTTAGCAATAAACTTTACACGCTTTTTGAAGTAAGCGGAAATCTCCTCACAACTTTTATTACTTTCGAAAAAGACCATTTGATATTTGAGATAGTCTTTGCGCCAACCTCAAAAAAAAATGTGACCCATGGCAATGATGAAGCCAATACAGAGGTTATTTCCTACCCCATCACCACTGTACAGCGAGCCGTGTTAAAGAAACAGTAGAAAGTTTTCTAATTGTAATTCTTGTTGTACCTTTGCACCCATTAAGAGGAAAGATTTGACTGATTGCAACCTCTTCAAAATCGGATTACCGAGGATGAGATCCCGCAGCAAATGTAGGATTAAAAAATGCTAAAGGCAGTGTAAACTTCCTTCGACGTATTCGTCAAATCGCCTCTACTTTATTTTTAAACCTAAAAAGTTAGCAATGGCGTATTTATTTACTTCAGAAAGTGTTTCTGAAGGACACCCAGACAAAGTAGCAGACCAGATAAGCGATGCCCTTATAGATAATTTCCTCGCGTTCGATCCACAAAGTAAAGTGGCTTGTGAGACCCTCGTGACCACGGGACAGGTAGTGCTGGCCGGTGAGGTAAAGAGCAATGTATATCTGGATGTACAGAAAATTGCCCGTGACACCATTAACAAGATAGGCTACACAAAGGGCGAGTACCAATTTGATGGAAACTCTTGTGGGGTGCTTTCTGCAATCCACGAACAGAGTGACGACATTAACCGTGGTGTAGACCGTGACACAAAGGAAGAACAAGGTGCCGGGGACCAAGGGATGATGTTCGGTTACGCTACAAGAGAGACCGAAGATTATATGCCGCTGGCATTGGACCTATCACACCGTATCTTAAAAGAACTTGCGACCCTACGTAGAGAAAGTAAAGAAATCACCTATTTGCGTCCAGATTCAAAAAGTCAGGTGACCATAGAATATAATGACGATAACACTCCCGTACGTATAGATACAATTGTGGTCTCCACACAGCATGACGAGTTTGACAGTGACGACGACATTATGCTCGCCAAGATCAAAAAAGATATTATTGAAGTTTTAATCCCACGGTTAAAGACCCAGCTAAAACCTGAGATTGCTGCGTTGTTTACCAACGATATCACCTACCACATCAATCCAACCGGGAAATTTGTGATTGGAGGACCCCACGGTGATACAGGGCTCACGGGAAGAAAAATAATTGTGGACACCTACGGTGGAAAAGGAGCACACGGTGGTGGTGCCTTTAGCGGGAAAGACCCTAGCAAGGTGGACCGCTCTGCTGCGTATGCTACCAGGCACATCGCCAAAAATATGGTAGCAGCTGGTGTGGCCAATGAGCTATTGGTACAAGTGAGTTACGCAATTGGTGTGGTAGAGCCTATGGCAATTTTCGTTGAAACCTACGGAACCAGAAACGTTAACTTAACCGATGGCGAAATAGCCGAAAAGGTTTCGGAAATCTTCGATATGCGACCAGCTGCTATTGAAGAAAGACTGAAACTACGCCAACCTATGTATTCTGAAACTGCTGCCTATGGGCATATGGGCCGTAAAAATGAAGTAGTTTCCAAGACTTTTGACATTCCGAATGCGGAAAGCAAAACAATGGACGTGGAATTGTTCACTTGGGAGAAATTGGACTATGTGGATAAGGTAAAAAAAGCTTTTAATCTATAAGAGTTGATTGATTAAAAAAACCTCCCGTTTAAAACGGGAGGTTTTTTTTGGAGTCTTGCAATTATTGTGCAGCGCCCGTGGCCAAATTTTCTAAGGCAGTTTGAATCTGGGTCAGTGTGGCGTCGCTGTCTGTTATATCGTGACGTTCCTTTAGATAGAATGGCAAGTTAAATGTCACCAATACCGATCCATCGGCATCTTCCCAAACCATCATTTTTTGGGGCAGGTCCAATGCTGTGGTTTGCGCACTTTGCATCAAGGGTGTACCAAGGCTCGGGTTTCCAAAAATAATAACCCGCATAGGTGCTAGATCTAATCCAACGGACTGCGCGTTATCCTTATGGTCTACCTCTGCAATAATGGTCAAATTTGGATTGTCCTGAATTGCTGTTTTTAAGTTGGTATAGGTTTCTTCAAAAGTATTGGCACTGGGTGTAGATATGATTCCTTGAAACAGTGAAACATCTGCCGAATCATTTATGGTTACTTCAGCATTCGTACCAAGTGTGGCTAAGTTTTCTAGTGCATTGTCAATCTGTGGGAGTGTTTCAACAGCGTCCACCCCGTGACGTGCAACTAGGTAGTCTGTTGCATTGTAGCTCACCAGAATATTCCCATCTACATCTTCATATACCAACATTTTCTGGGGAAGGTCTATCCCTGCCAGTGGTTTGTCCTGCATTACAGGAGTTCCCAAATTTGGGTTTCCAAATAAAATTAACCGTGTGTTTCTGAGGGTTAGTCCTGCGTTTTGGGCGTTACTGGTGTGGTTAACCTGCGCCACAACAGTACTATTTGGGTTATCCTCCAACGCATCGAGGATTGTATTGTACGTTGTATTAAAATTTGAGTCACTAACCGAGAAGGCTGCACCTGGTGTCTCAGGAATTTGCACCTCTGCTTCTACTTGACTACCATCATTACATGCCAGCAACAAGAACATCCCTGAAAATAAAAGTATCTTTTTCATCATTATGTTTTTCAGAAAAATAAATACTTACGAACTCCAAGCTACTAACTTTAGCAACCATTAACAGAAACTTTAAAAATTTCTGTTAATTCCAAAATAAGGAAAACTACTATATTATATTGTGGTTCTTGGCCTTTTGCACAGCTTCTATCTTGCTGTGCACCTGAAGCTTTTTGTAAATATTCTCAATATGCTTTCGCACCGTACTTGGGGAGAGGAATAGGTTATCTGCAATGGCAGTGTAGCTCAATCCCTTGCTCAATTGTTCCAGCACCTCAACCTCACGCTTGGACAGCGAGATCTCCTCTTGGTCCTTCGGGTTTTGGATGCTACTTGGGTTTCGGAGCAGTTTTAAGGTCTTTAATGCAATAGAGGGATTCATTGCTGCGCCTCCGTTCAGGGTTTCCACAATTCCCTTGTAGAGATCTTTTGGGTTTATTTCTTTGAGCAAGTAACCGTCTGCTCCGGCTTTTATGGCGTTAAAGATGTTTTCGTCATTATCGAAGGCGGTGAGCATGACAATCTTTATCTGTGGGAATTTCTGTTTTACTATTTGTGTAGTTTCAATGCCGTTGAGGACGGGCATTTCAATATCCATTAGGATAATGTCCAGGTTGTGGCTTTCTTCCAGTTTTGTGAGCAGTTCACTGCCGTTGGTAGCCGTGTACTTTATGGAAATATCATCAAAAAACGACAGTTTCTCCTTTATGGCGTGGATAAGAAATGTATTATCATCTACTATGGCTACTCGTGTGTTCATAATGGTTATGGGTTGGTCAGTTGCCTAAAGTTACGTAAAATAGCTTTAGGAAGTTAGACGGTGGTTTTCAGTTGTGGCCATTTTGATATAACTTCAGCAAGCAACCTCTATTTCCTTTTGCACCATAAGTACTTCTGAAATGTTCTGCCTCAAAAAATCGTAGTTTTTCAACGTATCGCTTCTTAACCGTATTTGCCCTTGGTTTTTGGAAATAGCTCCTTCCAGCGAACGAACGCTACCCAAATGCAAGTGGTGCAACCTTTTCCTTTGAATTCGGAATATAATGACACTCACAGCACACAAGAAAAAAACAACCCCTAATACAGCTATCTGGAAAACACTCATCATACATCTTGTTACCGTAAATTTAGGCAGAAACCCGTCTTAAAAATATAGGGCAATTGCCGTAGTTTTAAAAATGTATGGTTATTTTGGCTCCGTTTCCGTTTTCTGAGACTATCTGTGCTTTACCACCTATGTCCCTTGCTCTTTTCCTAATGTTCGCCAGACCATTCCCTGCTTCAATTTCAGCTTCGTTAAAACCAACACCATTATCGGTAATTTCAACAAGGGTTCCTTTTTCAGATTGTTTCATCACTACTGAAATTTTACTGGCTTGAGCATGTTTCAACGCATTGTTGACACTTTCCTGAATGATACGGTACACATTCATCCCCTCGACCGAAGTGAACGTTTTTTCTGAAACCCCTTCATCCACCTCAAAATTGAAGGTTACCCCTTCAGCGGCCTTTCCAGCTTTGTCTATAAAATTGGCAATGCGAACCTGAAGGTCTTCTGCTGTGACCTGTGTCTTGTTCATCGCCCAGATGGTGTCCCTAAGCTCATAGATGGTCTGTGTGGTGAACTCGCTTATGTCGCCCAGTTTTTGGGTAACCTTCTCGTTGCCTATTTCCAGCGCGTATTGCAGATTGTCTATGGAAGAGGTCACGAAGGTAAGCTGTGAGCCAATGTTGTCGTGCAGGTCGCGGGAGATGCGCAGGCGTTGTTCCTGCAGTTTGTTCTGT
>NZ_QRAO01000001.1:0-1199885 GCF_003353425.1 Marinirhabdus gelatinilytica | reverse complement strand
ATTGTCTATGGAAGAGGTCACGAAGGTAAGCTGTGAGCCAATGTTGTCGTGCAGGTCGCGGGAGATGCGCAGGCGTTGTTCCTGCAGTTTGTTCTGTGTTTCAATTTTAGAGAGGGCGGTTTGCAATTGGGCCTCTTTTTGTAGTTGGCGGTTCTTCAGTTTTTGCTGGCTGTAGAAAAGGTAGCCCAATAATCCCAAGAGTAGCGCTAGCCCAAAGCCACCATACACCAAGGTGTTCTTGCGACGTACTTCCAAATCTTTTTCGGCCAGCTGCGCACGTTGCTGTAGTATCTCGTTTTCCTTTTTTTCGGTCTCGAATTCAATTTCAAGATTGGCTACCTTTTCTGAAACCGAAACTGCTTGAATACTATCTTTTATCTTAGTATAAGCTTCGAAATACTGTAATGCCTTGGTTGCGTTATTTTTTCTTTTAAAGACATCGGCTAGTTGTTGGTAATTGTATTGCGTTAAAAATGGGTATTCCTTCCGTTTGGAAATGAGTACCGATTTGTCGAAGTATATTACAGCACTATCCAGCCGGTTTTGGGCTAGAAAAATCTCGGCCAACTGGGTGTAATTTTCTGCCAAGCCAATGGAATCGTTCAAAGCGATTCTCTTATCCAGAGCCAGGTTCGCATTTTCCAAAGCCTTATCAAATTCATTCTTTAACCTGTACACCCCTGCAATATTGCTAATACTGTATGGAATCCCAAAAGTGTCTCCCTCCTGCTGTTTCAGTTGCAGCGAACTTTCATAATAGTATAGTGCGCTATCCAACTGCTCTTCCATTTCTTTTAATACACCGTAATTGTTGTATAAGTCCTTGAGGATTGAATGGAAATCATTCTTTTCAGCAAGGTTAATAGCTTTTTGCATGTACCGAGCGCCTTTTTGAAAATCCCTACGCTTCATCTGGTATCCCAACTCGCCATAGCTCTTCGAAACATTCTCAAACAATTGCAAGCCTTCGTAAATTTTAATGGCCTGTAACATATTGGTCACATTATCTTCGTACCTGCCATTATAGTATTGGAGAAGGGAGAGCTTAGCATATCCATCTGCAATTCCTTTTTGATAATGTATCGTTTGGGCATCTTCAATATTTTGCAACAGCAAATCCTCTAATTGTTGGGGTGTTTTTGCTGAACCCTGAATCACGATTGCATTGACACTATCAATGTGCTGTTGGGTTTGGCCATACAAACCATGCATTGCTGTAATAACAGCAATGGTCGTTAGCATTAAGAGCGTAGGTATTTTTATATGGTACATTTTTACAGTTCTATTTTAATCTTGGTCCCATTTTGTGGAGCAGCAGAAATAATGGCTTTACCCCCCAATTCCCGAGCACGCTTTCTTATGTTTACCAAACCGTTTCCTGCTTCAATTTCAGCTTCGTTAAAACCAATACCATTGTCCATGATTTCAATAACAGTTCCTTTTTCGGATTGTTCCATCACTACTGAAATTTTACTGGCTTGGGCATGTTTCAATGCATTGTTGACACTTTCCTGAATGATGCGATATATATTGATACCCTGCACCGAAGTGAACATTTTCTCTGAGATTCCCTCACCCACCTCATAATTGAAGGTTACCCCTTCAGCGGCCTTTCCAGCTTTGTCTATAAAATTGGCAATGCGCACCTGAAGGTCCTCTGCCGTGATCTGCGTCTTGTTCATCGCCCAGATGGTGTCCCTAAGCTCATAGATGGTCTGTGTGGTGAACTCACTTATGTTGCCCAATTTTTGGGTTATCTTTTCATTGCTTCCTTTCAAGGCATATTGCAGGTTGTCTATGGAAGAGGTCACGAAGGTAAGCTGTGAGCCAATGTTGTCGTGCAGGTCGCGGGAGATGCGCAGGCGTTGTTCCTGCAGTTTGTTCTGTGTTTCAATTTTAGAGAGGGCGGTTTGCAGTTGGGCCTCTTTTTGTAGTTGACGGTTCTTCAGTTTTTGCTGGTTGTAGAATAGGTAGCCCATCAATCCCAACAGTAGCGCCAGTCCAAAGCCACCATACACCAAGGTGTTCTTTCGACGTACTTCCAAATCTTTCTCTGCCAGCTGGGCACGTTGCTGGAGGATCTCGTTTTCCTTTTTTTCGGTTTCGTATTGTATCTCCAGTTCGTTCACTTTATTTTTCACATCCATCGATGCGATTGAATCTTTAATATCGATATATTCCCTATAAAGCGTATAGGCGCGTTTGTAGTCTCCTTGTTCCTTATACAAACTGTTAAGGGCATATTTTGTTTCTTGAATACCTGCTGTAAAGTTCATTTCTTGTGCCAAGGTCAATGCATTATCCAATAATGGCTCGGCTTTGGCAAATTGCTTGTCGTCAACATACGCTGCTCCCAAATTAAGACTTGTGAGCATAACACCATATTTGTTATTGATACCTTTATTGAATTCCAGCGCCTCTTCACCATAGGTTATGGCTTTTTTAAAATTACCTAGATCGGTTTCGACGTTTATTAGATTTGCCAACACCGCCGCTTTTACCTGAAAGTAATCAACTTCCTCAGCAACCTGCATGGATTTTAAGTAATAGCTTCGTGCTTTTTTGAGTCCTTCGGTATCTTTTTCTTTTAGGGCCTTCCTCCTTGTAGTGATTCCGTAGTTTAACAAACTTGCTGAAAGGCTTCGCCTATCATTCATAATACTGTCCAACTGTATTCCCCTGGCCATATACTCCAATGAGGCTTCAAAATTGTCCAGCTTTTGGTACAATACTGAAATATTGTTCAGCACCTTACCCATAGAGACGCTATCGGTTAGTTTTTCGGCCAGTGTAAGGGCTTGTTGCTGAAGTTCTATAGCTTTTTCGAAATTTCCCAATTCTATCTCGCAAGCAGCTAGATTATTTAAGCAGTCTTGACGTATTTCTTCATTCTCCACTTTTTCAAGAAACGTAAAGGCCTTATTGTAATACTGCTTTGCTGTTTTAAAATTACTGAGCTTCTGTTCTACAAGCCCCATACTGTACCAATAATCCAGTTGCTCTTTGTTCGAGTTCCCTAGAAACTTTTCAGCATGTTGCATTTCAGCTTTTGCCTCTTGATACAGTCCAGCATCGAAATACCCACGGGTGGTCCCAAGGTGAAACTGGAATGACACCTTATCTTCCCAAGGATATCCCAGTTTTTCAGCATTTCCAATCGGGGAGACCAGCGTATCGTTTTGCAACGCCAGCTCCTTTCCGTATTCGAATACTTGGTCTGTATCCCTTGCATTATTCTTTTTTACAAGCTGCGCAAGACTATCCCCTTTTTTTGTTATTTCCTGTGCTTCAGTAAGTTGTATTGTAGCAACAAGAAAAAGCAGTGTAAAAACTTTTATCATACATTGGTAAGTTAGTTGAATTTCAGCTAGATAAATGTAAAAAAAATACGGCTGTCGCCGTATTTATATTTAAAATCTTACTTCTTAGTTTAAATTATTTACCAGCGAACTATTACGCCATATCCCTATTTGTCTTTCATAGTCCTTGTTGTGATAGTAGCCTTTTCCTTCGT
This sequence comes from Marinirhabdus gelatinilytica, assembly GCF_003353425.1. Classification (GTDB taxonomy): domain Bacteria; phylum Bacteroidota; class Bacteroidia; order Flavobacteriales; family Flavobacteriaceae; genus Marinirhabdus; species Marinirhabdus gelatinilytica. The sequence goes on along the minus strand of NZ_QRAO01000001.1, from coordinate 1,196,371 downwards.
AATTACCGTTTTTCCATTCTCCACCATAGTAACCACCATCCTTATAAAAATACCTGCCAAAACCATCAAACTGATTGTTGTTGTTAAAGGTGCCACTATATTTATCGCCACTGGCAAAAGTATAGGTTCCCATATACATGCTTCCATTTTTCCAAAAACCTGTAAAACTATCTCCATTATCCCATTTGTACCTTCCGTACTTATTCTTACAATCTCCAGCTGTGCATCCGGAGTCTATTTTATTTGTAATAAATGTATAGGGCGTTGTAAGTTCACCATTGGTATACACTCCCTGCTCCCACTTTCCTCCTGTAACCGTGTATCCTGTACCGTTAAGTTGGCCATTGGAGTACCATCCTACTATATTATCCTCGTTATCGGCAATGTAGGTACCATACCCTTGCATTTGGTCGTTTTTCCAGCTACCAATGTATTTGCCGGTGCCTTCCCATTTGTACATACCGTATCCTTCTTTTTTTCCGTTTTCCCAAAAACCTTCGTAATACCCACCTTCAAGTTGCTGTTTTCCCCAACCATCCTGGCAGTTGCCAGACACACAACCAGATCCTGAAGAATTGTTACCCACCGAGGAATTTCCAGAAACCATTTCCACCGGTTTGTATACATAGGATGCTGTTGTATAATACCCAGGCAGCTTGTATTTTTTAATTCCGTTTTGCTTTACTATCAGGTCGTTTCCGCTCTTTTCGGAAGAGAGTGTTTTGTATTCTGCCGCCTTCCCCTTAACGATAACATGATAGGTGTTATTGGTAGCGTCTCTCGTCCAATATGTGTTGGATGCATTATAGGGCAACATTTCGGCACTCTTGGCTCCCCAATCTGGGAAACTTCGTATACCTTCTAAAAAGTAGGTGGTGTTATTATCTGGAAGGTAATAAACATAACTGCTCTTGATATTTACAAAATCCCCACCACTCACGTATCTATCCTGTAAGAAAAAAGCGAAAGAATTTGGGTTCGTGATATAAAAATCCTTGTCGATGTTTGTTGATAATACCTTCGCTGTTCCTGAAGCTCCAACACTCTTAACCTCAAAATCTTCCAACAAGTAAATGGTCCTGTTGGCCTTGTCCAGGACACTCAAGGTTTCAGTCCCCAAAAACTTAAGGTCCATTACATTGGTTAGAATCCTACCGCTAGCATCTCTCACGGTATAGTCCATTTCTCCATCCTTGGTGAAGGTTGCTCCAGAATTGCTTGATACGTGCATTGGTCTTGGTCCCTGCGCCATTCCCAAAAAAATGCCACACATAAAAAAAAGTAATATAAAGTTGTTGATTGCTCTCATGCTGTATTGTTTTTTCGTGGTACTAATTGTAATGATATATGGCACTTTATTTATTGAATAAAAGTACCCTCACTCCAGGTTCCATGTTTAACGGAACCATTTTTATAATAGTAAATTCCTTTTCCGTGACGTTTTCCATTGCTCCAGCCACCTATGTAAAAGTCTCCATTTGCCCAAAGGTAACTTCCCTGTCCGTGGCGGCTACCGTTACTGAACTGCCCATGGTATACACCTCCATCCGGGTAGGAATACGTGCCAAAATCTGTCCTTCTACCATTTCTGAAGAAACCATTATATTTATCGCCATTGCTCCAGGAATATGCACCGTAACCGTCTAGACAATTCCCAGTACAATTGGTAGACTTCTTATTGTTTATATAATCCATTCCTTCGTTTACTGTAATCTTGGAATTTCTATATACCCCAGCCGATTTTAAGTGGTTATTGCCATCCAGTATATAGCCATAACCATCGCGCAAGTTGTCTCGCCACATACCACGGTATAGGTCTTTGGTATCGTTCCATCCAAAGTTCCCGAAGCCCTCGCGCTTCCCGTTATTATAAAATCCTAGATAATAACCGTTGGCATAGGTTTCGTATCCTGGGCCATGGGGCATTCCGTTTTTGAAAAATCCTTCATAGTATCCGGAATCGAACTGTTGTTTACCATATCCGTTCACACAATCTCCACTTACACAGTTAGATGTAGTAGTGGTAGTAGTTTTTGTAGTGGGCACCTTTGGGGTAGCCACTGTTTGTGAGCCTGAGTTAGAGCTTCCCGGCGGTTGAGGTTTTCCCTGTCCCATAACAGATAGTGACACTAACAATATTGAAAGTTGAAGTAGTAGTTTCATAACTATAAGGTTTTACGTTGAGTATATAAAATTCTGAAAAACAGCCAATAAAACCAATACGACAAATGCCCTATTTTTAAAAAGCACCTTAAAATGTATGATTTCACATAGATTTTTGGAGAATATTCTTACATCGAAATCGAATATACTGGTCCCAAAAAGAGGTTTCCAGACTTGTTGAACAAAAAATACCCCATACAACTATGGGGCACTTTCTCACTGAAAATAGAACTCCTCAACTCCATTTCCTGTATTTAACTTGGTTAGAAGCTACTTAGTAAGGTCATAGGCAAAAATAGTGTTGTTGTCTGCTTTGTAGTATAGGATGCCTCCGCGATCGTCTACTTGATATTCTGGTTTTTTATCTTTTAACACAATTTCTTTCTCTTTGGCACCGGTGTCCTTATTAATTTTTACAAGCCCTACGCCATCGTCCAGTTTGGTTAAGATAAATTGTGCATTCGCAGTTGCTGCAGTTGCCTTAAAGCGCTTTAACATTTCGGCTACCGAGGCTCCACTTGCAGCAGCCAGACCTCCCGCAAGTTCTGCCTCTCTGTCTGCCGTGGCATCATACTTTGCTATTCTATTTCGTATTGAAGAATTTGCAGCTGCCATGCTTCCAGCTGCTGAAGCTACCGCTGTAACTCCCGCCAGGATGGCTCCAAAAGCGCTCTTCCCGGGCGCTTTGTAATACCCGTGCCAGGTCTCTTTCCCATCCCAATCCAACATCGTTAAGTTTTGGTCGCTAGTTAACAAGATACCTCCGTTGCGCACGTCCACGCCTGTGGGAGATTCTTTTCCTTCAAATTTTGTTTTGGCAAACTCCTCTACGTTTCCTGAAGCAGCATCAATAGCATACAATTGCTCGTCTGCACTTATAAGGTAACGATTGTTCTTGGTGTCAAAAGTTGAAGAGATGGCATCTGCTCTTTTGTACTTCAGTGGCTTTTTCCAAACGGTTTCTCCCGTTTTCATATTCACGATATTAGCATCTGAAGATGTGATATAGATCAACCCTTGCTCAGTTTCGGCCATTGTTAAGATATTTTCGCCAGTCTTTAATGGTTTTTTGAAGAGGGTCTTCCCATCATAGGAAATCTTGTTGATTCCCCCTTGTTGTATTCCGAACAGAATTCCGTCGTCCATAATATAAAAATGTTGCACATACCCTTTCGTCTTAGGTGCCTTGTCCCAAAGATCCTCCCCATTGGTAGCGCTCAACATGGCAATCTTAGATTCAGACCTACCCGCAAGAACACTCTTACCCTCGTTATAGGTATTACTTACCACGGCAAGTCCCTGTGGTAAAATTTCGAAATTGGTCACCACCCCTTTTACCTTCGCTTCGTCTTTCCATAGTTCCTGTCCGTTGTTGGAGCCCAATTTGTAGATTTTTGTGTTTGTTTTATTAGGGTTAGTAACAAAGGCATAGATATCGGTCTCAGACTCATTGGCAACCATCCAATGTACGTTTTTCAGTTTGTTGTCCCACTGTGTATCTCCATTATGCGTCTTGGAAAGCACTCCCTGTGAAGTAGGCACCAACACCCTGTCCTTTAAGAGCAAGGGTCTTCCCGTAACGGTAAAGGACTTCATTGTTACTTTTCCGGGATCTACGAGGTTAAAACGGAAATCCTCGGCACCCGTGTTTAAATCGTACATCGCCACTTGTGAAGCATATTTTTCTTTTGCCTTACGTTGCCCTGCTACGATGAGTTTGTTCTGTGGCATATATACCTCCACAGTAGTTGCCATTTTCCAGCCATTATCCTCGGTACTGAAAAGTTTCTTGCCAGAGATATAGTCTATCACCGCTTTTTTTGAAGAAATTCCCGCAAAACCGCCTTGGGCAACCACCACATAAGGCGCAAAGGGTATAAAACTGAGCTCCTCGGGCTTTACCCTTCCATAATCGGTAAAGTTGAACAAAAGGTCGTTGCTACCTGGCTTAATCCCCACTAAACCATCGTTGGTAGCAACTACCATTGTTCCACCTTGTGTTAAGGTCATATCATTAATTTTTGCACCTGTATCGTATCTAAAGTCTGGTGCTTCGGCTTTTTGTGCCACCGCTACGGTTCCTGCCAACAGAAAGCATAGCATCGTGTGTATTATACTAGTAAGTTTCATAGAAAAAGGTTTTTACAATTTGATAGTCCAAAGATGCAATTACCTATAGGGCAATTCAATAGGGCAATTGACGTATTGTTGGTAGTTGATGGTCTTTAGATAGTAGACGGTAGGACGCAGCTGGTAGTACACGGGCTGCTTCGCTCGCCCTTAAGATTTTACTGGTTTTAGGAATATTGATAATTAAGAAGTTCCCCCTTCAAAAGCTAAAAAAAAACCGGAAGAAAGACTAAGTCCTACTCCCGGCTCCACGTAAAAACCTCAACACTTGAGATTTTCTTTTATGTGGCTAATATGTGCTTACTGGTTGGTTACCTCAATATTGAATTCACCATTGGTAACCTCAACGCTCTCACTGGTGTTTTGGGGGTTGAACGCAGTAAAACTGAAAGTACCTGCAACAGTGTCTCCATCAAAACTCGAAATGTTGATCTCTCCATTACTACTCGTACCGTTTACAGTGGTGTAGGTCACTACGGTAGAAGGGTCTGGATTGCTAGGGTCTGGCAAGAAAGCATACGAACCAATGTTTGTTAAGCCCAGTTGATAGGTCCCTACACCATCAAATGCTGTTAGTATAATCTGTAAGTTTTCTGAGTCGTTTGTACCTCCGCTAACCGCTAGAGCTGTGCCGTTATTGGATAGCTGGGCTACCACTGTACCAGTTATTCCAGTAAAGGAACTGCCATCTACCTGAGCCGTGAAAGAACCCACACCTCCCTGTGGATCATCACCACCATCATCATCGCTTTTATTACAAGCCATTACTGCGAGGCTCACAAATAATAAGAAAGTTAATTTTTTTAAAGTCTTCATAATTAAGGTTTTTAAGTTTATGGTACAAAGGTGCGGGATGCGACTAGGACAATCAATAGGGCAATTGACGTATTGTTGGTAGATGGTAGGCTTTAGGACTCAACTAAAGTTGCTGGTAGTGCACGGGTTGGTTTGCTCGCACTTCGTGTGGTGGGAACTTGGTGGGTGATGCGGTGGCAACACGATAGGTTTAAGGTTTGTCTAGCACGGTTGAAATCGGGTGGTAGTCTTTTTTATTTATGAAAAGCTAAGATGTGGTAGCTCCTGTTTTAGTTTTTCAATTTTTTGCTGAAGGTCTTGTTGAAATTTTAGATGCTGTTCACTTTCAGGATTAAAAGGGCGGTGCAGCAAACCTTTTTGTATAGTATCAATTTCTTTTTGAACAGATTCAGTTTCCGAGGCAATCCACACCTGCTTGAATCTCTTCCAGATATAGTGTACCGCCGTAGGAGTGGGATGCAACATATCCTCAGTATAAAAACGGTAGTCCCGCAACTCGTCCATCATAATCTCATAGGAAGGAAAATACGAAGAGCTTTGATGGGAGGTTGTGAACTGCAGGGTATTGTATTTGTGAATCCCTGCCAATAAATGTGCTTTACTGGTGGAATTCTCAACAAAACCATCCTTTAAATGCCTAACGGGCGAAACGGTGTGAATAATAGATGCAGAAGGATTTGTTCCCAAAATAAGCGAAGCCGTGTTTTTCAGACTTTCTGAAATAGAACCGACTGAAAGTAATTCTTTCGAAAAGTTTTTCTGCGGAACTTTATGGCAATTGGCCACCACTCTATTTAATGCGTTATGCTTGTAAACCCAGGCAGTCCCGAAGGTGATAACTACATGCGAAGCTTCCGAAAGATACTTTGAAAATTCTTCCAGTCGTTTGTTCAACAACACAACCAAATCCTCTTGTGAAAGTGCCGTAACCGAAGAATGCGCCTCAAAACTGAACCATTGTCCATCACGTTCAAACACATCATGTGCGGTAAAAGAAATATTCTTTACAGCACGCTCCACCACTTTTTCAATAGCCAAGGGATGAAACACGATCCCAAAGGGGTTCTGCATATTCTGAAACTTAAAATAGTCCAGCTTTCCACCTATGTTTTCTGTAAAGCAAGAGCCCAACAGTAGCACCTTGGATTTGTAGTCTATTTGGTGTGTTTCGGGGGTGAGTGGTATGGTGGTTTGTAGTTTCATAAAATTATATCGGAAAAAAGATACCACAGAGGCACGGAGGGCACAGGGTTAATAGCCATTAACAACCCTTTTTATACCATCAACAATTTTTACTGAATTAAAATCCATCAATAAACCCAAGCGCTTTTCGGTAAGTTTTAAATATGTCAGGAGTTGTGCTGTATGTATGGGAGCTAATGCAGCATCTATGATTTTAGAAGTCAATTCTTTTTCTGTCATATTTTGCTCTGTGTTCTTTGTGCCTCTGTGGTAAAATTTGTATAAAGTTAATTAAATATATTTCCTCACCTCCTTTAAAGCCTCCCCGACCCCATCAGGGTTTTTACCACCTGCAGTGGCGAAAAATGGCTGTCCGCCGCCGCCGCCCTGGATGTGCTTGCCCAGCTCCCTAACTATCTGTCCAGCATTCAGGTTTTTCTCGGCTACAACATCTTTGGAGATATAACAGGTCAAGATAGCCTTCCCTCCTTTTTTGCTTCCAAAGAGCACAAAGAGATGCTCTACCTCTCCGCCCAGTTCAAAGGCGAGGTCTTTTAGCCCCCCTGCGTCCAGGTCTACTTCTTTTGCCAAGAAGTTAACGCCGTTTATATCCTCTATCTCGTTTTTTAGGTCGCCTTTAATATTCTTGGCCTTATCCTTCAGCAACGCTTCAATCTGTTTTTGAAGGGCATTGTTATCCTCTTGAAGTTTTTCGATGGCCGAAACAGGATCCTTTGTGTTGTTCAATAATTTCTGAACGTCTCTAAAAGCTTTACTGCGTTCTTCAAAATATCCTTTTGCCTTATCGCCGGTAATGGCTTCGATCCTACGTATACCACTGGCCACAGCACCTTCAGAAGTAATGATAAAATGCCACACATCGCTAGTATTCGGAACGTGCGTACCTCCACACAGTTCCATGGACTTTCCAAACTTAATGGCGCGAACGGCGTCTCCATACTTCTCGCCAAACAGAGCGATGGCACCCTCGTCTATAGCTTGTTGGTAGGGAATGTTTCGCTTTTCTTCCAGCGGAATGCCTTCACGGATTCGTGCATTTACAAAATCTTCCACCTCACGCAGTTCTTCATCGGTCACCTTGCTGAAATGTGAAAAATCGAAACGCAGGTATCCACTATGCACCATACTTCCCTTTTGTTCCACATGTTCTCCCAAAATATTACGGAGCGCTTGGTGCAACAAGTGGGTGGCGGTATGGTTAGAGGCTGTTCGGCTACGTTGTTTTGCATCTACCACGGCGGTAAAAGTGTCCTTTACGTTGCGGGGAAGGTTTTTTGCAAAATGGACGATGACGTTGTTCTCCTTTTTGGTGTCCACGATATACACCACCTCACCATTGGAGGCTTCCAAATATCCTTTGTCCCCTACTTGTCCGCCGCCTTCGGGGTAGAAGGGTGTTAAATTGAAGACCAATTGGTAAAGTTCGCCCTCCTTTTTGCTTTCTGTCTTTCGATAACGGGTAATTTTTACGTTTGTCTCTAACGTATCATACCCTATAAATTCTTCAACGGCATCGTCTTGCAGTATTACCCAATCGCCAGTGGCTACCTTGGTTGCAGCACGGGACCGGTCTTTTTGTTTTTGTAGCTCTACGTTGAACTCTTCTTCGTTTAAACTGAAACCTCGCTCGCGCAGTATAAGGCTGGTTAAATCTATGGGGAAGCCAAAGGTATCATACAGCTCAAATGCTTTGGCCCCTGAAATTTCCTTTTCGTTGCTTTGTTCAATAATATTTTCCAGCAATACCAAACCTTGGTCCAAGGTGCGTAAAAATGAAGCCTCTTCCTCTTTGATAACGTTTGTGATCAAGTTTTTTTCCTTTTTCAGTTCTGGGAAGGCATCCCCCATTTGCTTCGTGAGCGTTTCTACTAATTTATAGATAAAAGGTTCTTTCGTACTCAGGAATGTAAATCCGTAGCGGATGGCCCGTCTCAAGATTCTACGTATTACATAACCCGCTCCTGTATTGCTAGGCAATTGCCCATCGGCAATACTAAAGGCCACTGCACGAACGTGATCAGAGATTACCCGAATGGCAACATCCACCTTTTCATCCTTTCCATATTTACTATTGGCAATGGCTTCCACTTCACGAATGAGCGGGGTGAATACATCGGTATCGTAATTACTTTGCTTGCCCTGAAGCACCATGGCCAAACGCTCAAAACCCATCCCAGTATCTACGTGCTGTGCAGGTAGTTTTTCAAGGGTTCCGTCTGCTTTTCGGTTGAATTGCATAAATACCAAGTTCCATATCTCCACTACTTGCGGATGGTCTTGATTCACCAAGCTAGCACCAGAAGCTTTTGCTTTTTCTTCGGCAGAACGAATATCCACGTGTATCTCGGAACACGGCCCGCAGGGACCCTGTTCGCCCATTTCCCAAAAATTATCCTTTTTGTTTCCGTTCAGGATTCGGTCCTCGGCAATATGTTGTTTCCAGAAATTGTATGCTTCAGTATCGCGGTCCAGGTCGTCACTTGCATCGCCTTCAAAAATCGTAACGTAGAGGATGTCCTTGTCAATCTTACAGATTCCAGTTAAAAATTCCCAAGCCCAAGCAATGGCTTCCTCCTTAAAATAATCGCCAAAGCTCCAGTTCCCCAACATCTCGAACATAGTATGGTGGTAGGTGTCCATCCCCACTTCTTCCAAATCGTTGTGCTTCCCGCTCACGCGCAGGCATTTTTGGGTGTCGGCCACACGAGGCTCCTTAATTTCCTTGTTGCCCAGAAAATACTCCTTGAACGGTACCATTCCTGCATTTGTGAACATTAAGGTAGGGTCATTTTTTAAGACCATGGGTGCCGAAGGAACCACTTTGTGTGCTTTCGACTTAAAAAACTGAAGGAATTGTGAGCGTATCTCGCTAGATTTCATCTGTATATGTTTATGGTAACAACGAGCCAATTTTGACACGTAAAAACAATTTATATCTTTGTGAGGCGTTACTTAAAGCGTAACACGTCCAACACCGCAAAAATAGGATTTTTTTAGCGTATGTCTAAGGTTAAATATTACTACGATAGCGAGACCCTCTCCTACCGAAAAATTGAAAAGAAAAAAGGCCGAAAACTGGGTATCTTTCTTTTGAGCTTGCTCGGGATGTTGCTGAGCGGTTTTTTATTGCTGGTTTTTTATTTGAACATACCAGGAATTGAAACCCCAAAAGAAAAAACCCTTAAGCGTGAACTGGCGAATATGGAACTGCAATACGACTTGCTGAACCGTAAAATGGACCAAGCCGAGACGGTGTTGAATGAGTTGGCAGACCGCGACAACAATTTATATCGAGTTTATTTTGAAGCCAATCCCATTCCCGAGGAACAACGAAAAGCTGGTTTTGGCGGGGTGAACCGGTACAAGGACTTGGAAGGTTTTGATAATTCCAAACTTATTGTTACCGCAAATAAACGCTTGGATATCCTGACCAAACAAATTGTGGTACAATCCCGCTCCTTGGACGAAATTGCGGCCCTGGCCGAAGAAAAGGAAAAACTACTTGCTGCAATTCCCGCCATACAACCCGTAAATAACGAAGATCTTACCCGCATGGCCTCTGGTTATGGGTATAGGACCGACCCCTTTACCAAAGCAAGAAAAATGCACTGGGGAATGGACTTTACAGCTCCTCGAGGCACTCCGGTGTATGCCAGCGGAGATGGTGTGGTGAGCCGGGCAGACAATAGTGCCTCTGGTTACGGAAACCACATACGTATAGACCACGGCTACGGCTACGAGAGCTTGTATGCGCATCTCTACAAATACAACATCCGCAAGGGACAAAAGGTAAAACGTGGCGATCTAATAGGTTTTGTGGGCAGCACTGGGCGTAGCGAAGCCCCTCACTTGCACTACGAGGTGTTTAAGGATGGCGAGCGCATCAACCCCATCAATTTCTACTACGGAAACTTGAGCCCCGAAGAATTTGCCGAACTCTTGAAGAAATCGCAACAGGAAAACCAATCCTTGGATTAACGGTTGTTGACCCGCCTGCCGGACGGACAGGTTTTAGATTGCAGATTTTTAAAGCTGTAATTTGAAATTCTTTTCACTATTTTCGTGTAGTAATTGAGTAGTATGCACGTAGAACTTCCCGAAAAATTATATTACAGCATTGGCGAGGTGGCCAAAGCGTTCGATGTGAATACATCGCTCATCCGTTTTTGGGAAAAAGAGTTCGATGCACTGAAACCCAAGAAAAATGCTAAGGGCAACCGAAAATTCACCCCTGCCGATATAAAGAACCTAGAGCTTATCTACCACTTGGTAAAAGAGCGTGGGTTTACGCTGGAAGGTGCCAAAATACATTTAAAGGAGAACAAAAAAGAAACACTTTCAAATTTTGAAATTATCAGGAAACTCGAAACCGTAAAGGCCGAGCTACTGAAAATAAAAGACCAACTATAAAACTAAACTATCATGAAAAAATGGTTACCTCTCATCATTATTGTAGGTATTGTATTATTAGCGGGAGCCTATCTGGCCAACCTTAACAACCGCTTGGTGCCGTTGGATGAAAACGTTTCGGCACAATGGGGAAATGTAGAGAGTGCCTACCAGCGCCGTGCAGACCTAATCCCTAATATTGTTAACACCGCAAAGGGTTATGCAGAGTTTGAACAGAGCACACTCATTAAAGTAACCGAAGCGCGCAGCAAAGCAACTTCCATCCAAATAGACCCCAGTAATATTACACCGGCGCAATTGCAGCAATTCCAACAGGCACAGGCAGGACTGACCTCTGCGCTCTCGCGACTGCTAGCTGTTTTTGAACGATATCCAGACTTAAAGGCCAATGAGAACTTCAAGGAACTCATCAACGAGCTGGAACGTACCGAAAACCGAATAAACGTAGAACGCAACCGGTTTAACGAAGCTGCAAGAGAATTGAATGTGGAGATAAAGCAATTTCCAGCGAAACTATTTGCAGGTATGCTGGGCTTTGACGAACGTGCCTACTTTAAAGCAGACGAAGGTGCCGAGAATGCCCCAGAAGTTGAATTCGATTTTAATAGCTAGACCATGTCCAAAGTAGAAGATTTCCTTACCGCTGAAGAAGAGCACGCTGTAGTTGAAGCCATCCGCACTGCCGAGAAGAATACCTCGGGAGAAATACGTGTTCACTTGGAAGCCCATAGCAATGCAGATGCTTTTGACCGTGCTGCCGAAGTATTTGATTTCCTGCACATGAACAACACAAAATTGAGCAACGGGGTGCTCATCTACATTGCCGTAGAAGATCGCACACTTGTTATTATGGGCGATAAAGGCATAAACGACAAAGTGCCTCCACACTTTTGGGAAAGCACCAACGAGGCCATTATAAAACAGTTTAAAAAAGGGGATATCATGCAGGGATTGGTAGATGGCATCCTACAGGCTGGAGAGCAACTTAAAAAGCATTTTCCGTATAGCAAGAAAGATACAAACGAACTACCGGATGATATTTCGGTGGGGTGAAATAATGGTCATTAGTCAAAAATAGCGCGAGGGTGGAATTTCTTAAGAACAGAACATTTATTTATACCTTAATTTTATTGGTATGCACAACTCCAGTATTTGCGCAATTTACAATTCCTGAAAAACCGAGAATTGAAACTTCAGTCTACGACCAAGCAAATCTGCTTACAACTACGCAAAAGGGTGCTCTGGAGCAAAAACTTATCAATTATGCCGATACTACCTCAACCCAAATCGTGGTCGCTATTATAAATACTCTGAATGGTGATGATATTTCTATGGTGGGAGCCAAATGGGGGCAAGCATGGGGGGTTGGACAAGCCAATAAAGACAATGGGATCTTTATCCTACTTTCCAAAGAAGATAGGCAAATAGACATTAACACTGGCTACGGAATAGAATACCGTATGACCGACCGAATGGCCGAGCGCATCATTAACCGGGTGATGATCCCACAGTTTAAAAACAATAACTATTACGCCGGTTTGGACCTAGGGACCGATGCTATTTTTCAAGCTTTGAACGGTGAGTTTGTAGAAACCAGAGATCTAGAAAAAAATTATGACTGGATACAATTTGTGATCGTCGTGGCTATCTTCATAATTTTTATGGTCATTTTAAGGCGTCGTGACAAAGGGGGCGGTAAGCACAACGGTGGTAGTGGCCGTGGCAGCAGTTTGCTGGATGTAATTATTTTGAGCAATATGGGACGTACAGGAGGCTTTGGTGGTGGGGGCAGCTTTGGCGGCGGTGGTGGTGGCTTCGGTGGGGGCTTTGGCGGCGGAGGCTTTGGAGGTGGCGGTGCTTCTGGGAGTTGGTGATTTCAAGTATGATTTACGAGGTACGAATTACGAATTAATTCATAAACTTTTTGGAGCTGGGTTTGGTGGTGGTTGAATCCGTATAAACATTTAGTACTACCGAAAAAATAGCCCAGTACATCTATACATCACTTCTTCCTAATATAAATAGTTACCGGAACACCCGTAAAATCAAACTCCTGGCGGATTTTGTTCTCTATAAAGCGTTTGTAAGGTTCCTTTACATATTGCGGCAGGTTGGCAAAAAACGCAAAGGCGGGATACGGAGTGGGAAGCTGTGTGCAGTATTTTATCTTTACATATTTTCCTTTGTACTGTGGCGGCGGGAACGCTTCAATAATGGGGAGCATGGTATCGTTGAGCTTTGAGGTCTTTATCTTTTTGGTTCGGTTTTTATAAACCTCAACGGCAGTTTCAATGGCCTTGTAGATACGTTGTTTGGTCAATGCCGATATAAATACGATTGGAACATCGGTGTACGGTTCGCACTGTTGGCGGACGTAAGCCTCCATGTCCTTGGTACTCTGGTTGTCTTTTTCAACCAAATCCCATTTGTTCACTAAAATCACTACACCCTTGTTGTTGCGCTCTGCGAGCCAAAAGATGTTCTGTACCTGACCATCGAATCCGCGTGTGGCATCAAAAACCAGCAAAATAACATCGCAATGTTCAATGGCGCGGACGCTACGCATTACAGAATAAAACTCAAGGTCTTCCTTTACCTTGCTTTTCTTTCTTATCCCAGCCGTATCTACCAAGTTGAATTCAAACCCAAAACGGTTGTATTTGGTATCAATACTATCGCGGGTGGTCCCTGCAATATCGGTCACCACAAACCTATCTTGACCAATCAATGCATTGATAAAAGAAGATTTACCAGCATTGGGTCGTCCAACCACGGCAAATCTTGGGAGTTGTTCTTCATCATTTTCGGACTCATCGGGGAGTACTTTTACAAGGTCGTCCAGCAAGTCGCCCGAGCCACTTCCGTTAATACTGGAAATAGTATAATATTTTTCAACCCCCAGCGAATAAAATTCTACCGCATCGTTCTCACGTTTTGCACTATCTACTTTGTTTACTGCAAGGAAATAGGGTTTTCCACTCTTACGGAGAAGTTCGGCAACCTCTTCGTCCATCCCGGTTACGCCGGTCTCAACATCTACCATAAAGATAATGGCATCTGCCTCATCTATGGCAAGTTCTACTTGTTTGTCTATTTCTGCTTCAAAAATATCGTCGCTTCCCACTACATAGCCTCCCGTGTCTATTAAAGAAAATTCTTTCCCATTCCAGTCGCTCTTTCCGTAGTGACGATCTCGGGTAACACCGCTCACGGCGTCGGTAATGGCTTCACGACGTTGGATAAGGCGATTAAAAAAAGTGGATTTTCCTACGTTGGGTCTTCCTACAATGGCAACAATACTCATAGTTCTAAATTCTTATGGACTGCAAAGTTAGGTTTTAGTTGGCAGTTGACAGTGGCAGTTTGCAGTTAAAATTATTTTCATAACCTCCTGCTTACTATTCACTTATTATTGTAGCCAAACCTGCGTAATTGCCTATCGTCGCTACGCCAGTTTTTGTTCACTTTTACGTAGGTCTCTAGATGCACCTGTTTTCCAAAGAATTTTTCCAGATCCTTACGGGCCTCTACCCCTACTCTTTTAAGCGCCGATCCTTTATGGCCAATTATAATTCCTTTTTGTGTTTCACGCTCTACCATAATCACGGAGCGTATGCGGATGATGTTTTCCTCTTCAAAAAATTCTTCGGTATCAATCTCTACGGAATAAGGGATCTCTTTTTTGTAGTGCATCAATATTTTTTCACGGATAATTTCATTCACGAAGAAACGTTCGGGCTTATCGGTGAGTTGGTCCTTGGGATAAAAAGGTGGGTTTTCAGGAAGTAGTGCTACAATGCGGTTGAAGACTTCGGTTACGCCAAAATTCTGCAATGCTGAAATGGCAAACACCTCGGCATTGGGTACTTTTTCTTTCCAATGGTCTACAGCTGCACTTAAAAGTTCTTCGTTCCCCTTATCAATTTTATTGATGAGCAAGAGTACGGGAATCTTAGCATTGGTTATTTTGTTGAAAAAGGCATCGTCCTTCAACTCTTTTTCGCCCAACTCCACTATATACAACAACACATCGGCATCTTCGAAAGCAGATTTCACAAAGTCCATCATACTTTCCTGAAGTTGATACGCAGGTTTTATGATCCCCGGCGTGTCGCTGAGTATCATCTGGAAGTCGTCTCCATTAACGATACCCAAGATACGGTGGCGGGTGGTTTGCGATTTATTGGTAATAATGGAAAGCCGCTCCCCTACAAAAGCGTTCATCAACGTACTTTTCCCCACGTTTGGGTTTCCTATGATATTTACAAATCCAGCTTTGTGACTTTGTTCCTGCATACTGCAAAGGTACGGCCTTCACGAAGCTTGAAGCCTTAAAAAACCTTTAAATTTTTGGTTTGTTCCTCGAGCGGTCGTATAGTACTATACTCCCGGCGACAGCAACATTTAAGCTATATTCTGAAGGGAATTGGACCAAAAAGTGTGATTTTTCAATAGCTTCGTTGGTGAGACCATTGTCTTCGGCACCCAAAAGGTAGACGCAACGTTTGGGATGTTCGAAATCTTCGAGGTTTTGTGCTTTTTCGGTTTTCTCTACACCTACAATCCTAACGCCTTTAGGAAGGTGGCTGAAGAAATCATCAAAAGTTTTGTAATGAAAGTAGGGCATAGACTTTACGGCGTTGTGCGTATCGCTGGCTTGATTTGCGTAACGTTTGCCAACGGTAAAGATAAAACTGGCCCCCAGGTTTTGGGCAGTACGCCAAAGCACGCCAAGGTTTTCGGGAGTCTTTCCGTGGAGGATTCCAATTCCAAAGAATTCGGTGGTGAAGTTATTGGGTTGCATACAACAAAGATACTTTGTTGTCCAAGAATCAAAAAAAACTATCTATTCGTAATAGCTATCTATGATGCTTTGGGTTTTTCGAAGATATCGTAAATCTCATCAAATCTCATTCCCTCATTTGGGACAAATAGATTAAAATCGAATTCAAACTTCTCTGCTTTCTTGTTAGATACGGTCTGGGTATCTTTCTTTTCAACTAATAGGGGCATTGGCAATTATTTTTTCACAAAGAAAGCATTCACACGCTTCATTTGTGTTAACACGGTATTATTTGTTTGTTAATCTTTACCTAAAGTACCTTTTAACAAAGGTTTAAAGCACATTGAGGCTCACAAATAATCAACCCCTTCAGCAGGAATAATGTTTTAAAAATATCGCTCTAACTGAAAAAAGTTATAAAGCAAAAGGGATGACAGTTTTAAGAAACTTACAGTACAGTAAGATTTTACAAAAAAGGGAAATTGTTTAAAGTTTAAATATTGGCTGTTCCTGACACTTGGGGCTCTGCGAAATGTGGCGGGTTTCATATTTTATTGCTAATTTAACAACCCATTCTAAGTGAATTCAGAAAACCTTTCAGCATTACATAAAAAACGGGGTTTCATTATAAAGACTATTATGAGCAACTACCATATAAAACACCTTGAAGAATACTGGCAAGTATACCGAAAGTCGGTACGGAACCCCGAAAATTTTTGGGAAGAAATAGCCGAAGAACATTTTCTATGGCGAAAAAAATGGGACAATGTTTTGTCTTGGGATTTCACGAAACCAGAGGTAAAATGGTTTGAGGGTGCAACATTGAACATTACCGAGAATTGTCTGGACCGTCACCTTGCCACCCGAGCCAACAAAACCGCCATCCTCTTTGAACCTAACGACCCCAAAGAAAATGCCCAGCACATTACCTATAAAGAGCTCCACCAGCGAGTAGCTACTATGGCAAATGTTCTTAGAGAACAAGGTGCAACCAAAGGAGACAGGGTGTGCATCTATCTACCTATGATTCCTGAATTGGCTATTGCAGTGTTGGCCTGTGCACGCATAGGTGCGGTACACTCGGTAGTATTTGCAGGTTTTAGTGCTACTGCCCTTGCTACACGTATTAATGATTGCGATTGTAAAATAGTGATTTGCAGCGATGGAAGCTTCCGCGGAAGCAAAACCATAAACCTTAAAGAGATAGTAGACGAAGCCCTGGAATCGTGCCCTGGCGTAAAAACAAATCTAGTAGTAAAACGTACTGGAGGCGAAGTGACCATGAAGGAAGGCCGTGACACCTGGCTACAACCCTTACTGGACAATGCAGATACAATTTGTAAGGCTACAATTATGGATGCTGAAGACCCTCTGTTTATATTATACACTTCTGGCTCCACAGGGAAACCCAAGGGAATGGTGCACACTACTGGTGGCTATATGGTATATACGGCCTATTCGTTCAAAAATGTATTTCAGTACAGGGAGGATGATGTGTATTGGTGCACAGCAGATATTGGCTGGATCACTGGACATAGCTACATTGTGTATGGCCCCTTGTGTAATGGTGCTACCACAGTGATGTTCGAGGGGGTACCATCGTATCCAGATTTTAGCCGTTTTTGGCAAATCGTTGAAAAGCACAAAGTAACCCAATTTTATACGGCACCTACCGCCATACGGGCCCTGGCTAAGGAGAACCTGGACTTTGTAGAAAAGCATGACCTTAGCTCCATTAAAGTACTAGGAACTGTAGGGGAACCTATAAACGAAGAGGCCTGGCACTGGTATAACGATCACGTAGGCAAAAAAAACAGTCCCATTGTAGACACGTGGTGGCAAACCGAAACCGGTGGCATTATGATAAGCCCTATCCCTTACTCAACGCCTACAATACCTACTTTTGCAACCCTACCGTTACCGGGCATTCAACCTGCTTTGATGGATGAGAACGGGGAAGAAATGAAAGGAAATCAAGTAGAGGGCCGTTTGTGCATCAAGTTCCCGTGGCCTTCTATTGCACGTACTATTTATGGCAACCACGATCGTTACCGAGACACCTATTTTAGCGCATTTAAAAACATGTATTTTACAGGAGATGGCGCAAGGCGCGATGCCGTGGGATATTACCGTATCACAGGCCGTGTGGACGATGTGATTATAGTGAGCGGTCACAACTTAGGCACTGCACCCATTGAGGACGCCATAAACGAACACCCTGCTGTGGCCGAAAGTGCGATTGTGGGCTTTCCGCACGATATAAAGGGAAATGCACTTTATGGTTACATCACGCTGAAGGAAACAGGAGAGGATCGCAATCAAGATAATTTGAGAAAAGAAATCAACCAACTGATAACCGATCGTATTGGTCCGATAGCCAAACTGGATAAAATTCAATTCACTGAAGGTTTACCAAAAACCAGAAGTGGAAAGATCATGCGACGAATTTTACGAAAAATTGCTAGCAAGGATACTGGTAACTTGGGAGACACCAGCACTTTGCTCAATCCAGAGGTAGTTCAGAACATCCTGGACAATGCATTGGGGTAATTTCTAAGCTAAAAAAAATCTGTCCTTCACCATATTTGAGATGGTTATTCTTTATAGTTTTCACAAACCTCTTTAAAATATTTCAATGCTATTGGCCATTTTTCATCATACCTCCCTGTAAAGCCTTATCTACCGTCATAACATTTTCTTTTAGTTTGTTGACAATAATGGTGTAATTCAAACCTTCCATAACTTTTTAATGAGTGGAGCGGGTCCTAGTGTGTATTTCTGCCAGTGGAATACTATTTATTTTGAGAATGAATCCCAAACATATTGCCTTCGGTATCTTCTGCCAGCACCATAAACCCATAGTCACCAAGCGATTGTTTTGACTGAACTACTTTGCCACCAGCTGCTTCTATTCGGCTTTCTTCGTTTGCACAATCGTTACTTCTAAAATAGACAAGTGTGCCACCTGCACTAGGTTCAATGCCTTTCATTTTAACAAGGGTGCCAGCCGCTCCTTCGCCGTTCATTTCCATTGGGAAAGACAGCATTTGTATTTCGTTTTTGGTATCGGGCGGGGGTAGTTCGCTTAATTCAGTTTTAAAAACGGTTTCATAAAATTTCTTGGCTCGCTGTAAATCGTTTACATAGATCTCGAACCATACTACTGGATTTGCTTTCATACTTATTACATTTTTATTGTTGTTAACTATTTCTTGATTTTTTTAAAGTCCATATACAACATACTCCATCGATGGCCATCAAGGTCTTCGAAGCCAAAAACATACATCCAACCTTCAGATAGTTCAGGTTTTGCAAAGATCTTCCCCCCTGCCTTTTTTACCGTTTTTGCCATTTCATCTACTTCTTCCTTGCTCTGGGCATCGATATTCAATAAGACTTCGGTTCCTTTATTGGTGTCGGCTATTTCGTTGTAGGTGAAATTCTTAAAGGTTTCTTCGGGAAAGAGCATCATCACGATTTCTTTTTCCCCTAAAAGGAAACTTGCTCCATCGCTTCGGTTGTAATTAGGGTTTTGTTTAAATCCTATTTCCTTAAAAAAAGTAGTTGATTTCTCAAGGTCCTTTACGGGAAGATTGATCCATATTGATCTCATAGTACATCTATTATTTATCTATTGGTTATTCAAAGATAATATAGATACTTAAGGTTCTTCGGGTGTAATTACGTCAATATCAGGGGTTGATTGCGACAAAACCTTTTTATATCTTTCGTTAAGCCAAATAAAAAACAAATGAAACACGTATCTATTTTAATTCCAAAAGGCCATATAAGTGTAGTGAATGTCGCAGGCACCCACCAAATATTAACGTGGGCCAATGAGTTTTCAAAACAATCTGGGCATCAGAAATTATTTAAGATTGACCTTGTTGGGGTATCAAAAACACCGAGTGCGAATGCAGGATTGTTTCCCGTTGTTCCTGAGAAATTGATTAGTGACATCACAAAAACCGACTTGATAATCCTTCCTGCGATTCATTCAGATTTTGAAGAAAGCTTAAAGGAAAATAGTGACTTAATTCCGTGGTTAATTCATCACTATAAAGATGGTGCCGCATTGGTGAGCTTGTGTATCTCTTCATTTTTCCTGGCATCCACAGGATTATTGGACGGGAAACCGTGTTCTACCCATTGGGCTTCTGCAAATCAATTTAGGGAATTATTTCCCAACGTTGTTTTAACCGATGAAAAAATAGTGACTGAAGCGGATGGCATCTATACCAGTGGTGGTGCGTATGCTTTTACCAATCTCATCATTTACTTGATTGAAAAATATGCTGGTCGTGAAACAGCCATTATGGCTGCCAAAGGTTTTATGATAGACATAGACCGAAGCAGTCAATCGCCATTTATGATTTTTGCAGGACAAAAAACACATAAAGATGATAAGGTATTACAAGCACAAAATTATATTGAAGAACACTTCAAAGATAAAATTGCGGTAAACGATTTATCTGAAAAAGTAGCTTTGAGCAGACGGACTTTTGAACGCCGCTTCAAACAAGCAACATCCAATAGCGTGGTAGAATACCACCAAAGGGTAAAAGTAGAAGCCGCAAAAAAAGAACTGGAAAAAGGCCGAAAAACAATCAATGAAGTAATGTACGAAGTGGGTTACTCAGACCCAAAAGCGTTTCGGGATGTCTTCAGAAAATTTACAGATATGACGCCGCTGGACTATTTGAATAAGTATAGCGCTTCTGTCTTCGTGTAAAAGGAAACGGAATTAAAATGCAACAAACATTGGTTAGGTATAGTAGTTTTTATGCCGAATAAACTAAAGGCTACAAAATTAGGTAAAGAAAACAAACCCATTGTTGTCCCGATGTTGTATCCAGCCCACAAAAAAAGGCTCCACAATTGTGTGAAGCCTTGGCCTTGCTAGTAGCGGGAACTGGACTCGAACCAGTGACCTTCGGGTTATGAGCTTGGAGGTAATATACACCTCTACTTAACAAACAACTACAAATAATATGATTATCAGTATTTTAATAATTTTTTATATTAAATGAAGTCGTTTAAAACCAAATTATTCTGTACCTATTCTGTACCCCTTTTGTAGTTTTTAATTATCTTTGTATTCTACAAGCACATTTACCATTATGGCAAGTATCAAGATTGTTCGTCGTAAAAATAAAGAAAGGAAAGATGGAACGGCTCCACTTGCCCTAAGAATTAGTGAAAATTATAAAACAAACTATAAATTTACTGGACAGTATGTGCTGGAAAAAGATTGGGACAAAATAACTGGGAGAGTAAAAAGAACGCACCCCAATTCAAAAAAACTCAACAATTTCTTACTGAAAAAACTAACTGAAGCAAACGATATTTATTTTGATTCCAAAAAGGAACTTACCACAAAACAGGTCAAGCAAAAGCTTAAAGGAGCTGGTGGTTCAAAATCTTTCTTTACAGTAGCTTCAGAGAGGGTCAAGAATAAATATGAAAAAGGTATTTATTCTGTGGCAAAATCTGAATTATCTATTCTCTACAATTTAGAAGAATTCTTAAATCTGGATACCGCCAAAACTCAAGATGAAGTTATCCTTACTATTAAAAATAGGCGTAAAGAGCGAGTGAGTAAAGGAAGAAAAGGAACGCATTTGTTTATAGACTCTGTGAAGCATTTCAAGAAAAAGAAATCACTGAAATTTCAAGATATTTCCGAATCGTTTTTAGATAAGTATAAAGATTTCTGTACAGTTTATCTGGAGCAAAAAAACCGTACAATCACTAATCAACTTATATTTATCCGTACACTATTTAATAAGGCTATTAAGGATGGTGTAGTTGATGTTAAGTATTATCCCTTTGGTGGTGAGAAAGAAAAAATTCGGATTAGTTCTGGTCATAAAATAGGGCTCACAATAGAGGAAGTTGAGCGTCTCGAAATTGTCAACTTAGATCCAGATACTTCTATCTGGCATACAAAGAATGTATGGCTGGTAGCTTTCTATTTTGCCGGTGTGAGAATATCTGACGCTGTAGAGCTAAGATGGTCTGACTTCATTGATGAAAGGCTCATCTATACAATGGATAAAAATGAAAAGCCAGTTAGTTTAAAAATTCCTGAAAAGGCTGCCAAAATCTTAGAACTTTACAAAAATCACAGAGACGAAAATAATGGGTATGTATTTCCATTTTTAAAAGAAGTTGACCCGACTAATGAAGAGGAAGTTTTCAAAAAAAAACGTAACGCAACCAAATTATTCAATAAATATCTGAAAAGACTTGCCATATTGTGCAACATAGACAAAAATCTATCTAACCACATCGCGCGCCATACCTTTGGGAATATTGCAGGAGATAAAATTCATCCACTGATGCTTCAAAAATTATATCGTCATAGTGATTTAAAAACAACGCTGAACTATCAAGCAAATTTTATACACAAAGATGCAGATGATGCTTTGGATAGTGTGGTGAATTTCTAATTTAATTATTGATCTGACTTCAATATGATTCTTAATATTAAATGACAAGACCTTCAACAAAAGCGATTGAGCGAAGCCAAATTGAAAGATTTATTTCAAATAAAGATCACGGAATCTATTTTACAAGTTTAAGTGAAAATGAAACTCCTGACTTTATTGCAAAGACCTTAGAAAAGAAAATCGCTATCGAACATACCAGATATATAGATGGAGAGCACAAGAAAATAGAGCGATACAGGCAACAAATTATAGACTCTGCCCGAAAACGATTTGAAGAAGAAATTGGAGTGGATATACAGGTATCTTTTAGGTATTCCAGAACCCCTATGGACAGGGAACATTCAAAACAATCCTATGTGGATATGCTTTTTAATATGGTCAACGATATTTATCAAGTAAATAAAACACGAAATTTTAGGGTTTCCACTCACAGACTCAAAGTTGAAAATAAGTACATTGATAGTTTGACAGTTCAATCTGATACAACTTGGAGCAATTGGCAATCATCAGGTGCTTTACTTGTCAAGCCAGCAGACTATGAACAAGTGCAGAAACATATTGACAAGAAGTCAGATTTAGTTCCCACCTATCCCATTGACATTGATGAAAAATGGCTCGTTATCATTGCTGGCATAGGTCATAGATCATCTGGATTTCGATTTGACCTGTTGGATGGTTCTATGCTTTCGCGAAAACGATTTGACCGAGTATTCTTTTTTGATAATCGTTCAGAAGAAATTGTTGAGCTTAAATAAATCTCCCAGTTATACTTAAATTATAATATATCGATTTATTTAAGAAATTATGCAGGCGAAGAATCGATGTTAACTTTTAAAGTTTCGTGGCATTAACAGTCATACTGAAAAATCAACTTCTTTACCTTTATTCTTTAATTGAAAGTTAAAAGTCATATCCCATTTTGCGTTTTCAGTAGCACATAAGTCTATCTTTTCAACTTCGTAGCGTTGCCTTACACTCTGAATTTCTAAGATAGGTGGCATATTAATAACAATCTTTTTTTTCGGCTTTTTAATGGGTAATATAATTTCAACCATTGTCTTGCCAAAGTAAGCAATCAAAAGGTATTGTGGATGATATTTATGATGTACGGAAAGTCGTTTCAATTCAAATATAGGTGTTGGAAAAATAATCTCGTCCGTAAATATTTGATACATACAAGGAAATAGTTGCTTGTCAACTTCTTCTCTAAAAAGATGTTGCTTCATCCAGCTTTCCTTTTTTAATACCTCTTCCGGCATTAATGAAAGGGCTATTTTTAAGAACACCTTGTAAATATGAAAAGGATTTGTCCTACCCAACCTAAAAACCAATCTACCTGAACCATCTGCTTGTAGTTGAAAATCATCCATTGTAGCCAGTTTCCCTTTGAATATGCCAGATTCATCAACATAAATTTCCGTTGGATAATCAAACCCATCCAGCCTCGACTTAAACTTAGGGATTTTACCTCTTTTGTTTTTTATTCTACTTACAATCCTAATAGGTGTTAAAAAAGTGCCTACAGAACTTTCCCATTTGCCCGATAGTTCATTGCAACTGTCACACTCAAAATTATTTCGGCTGGAGTTTTTACCGAATAATTCCGGTATTAAATGAGAATGTGTCTTATTGTTTGTTTTCAGTTCATCGCCACAAAAAATACAGTTTTCTGTATTGCGAATTATGGTATTGGTTGACCGGCCAATAGTTTTGTAAACCCTAAGCAAATCCAACCTTGGGAAGACTTTTATACCTTTGTAATTGTAACCTAAAAATTCTTTTCGTGTAATATGTAAATTTTTAATATTCCTTAATTCAAAATACTTTTAAACCACATTATCGCTGCCTCACCGTCCTTAACTAAAATATCATTGAGGTCATTATTATGAGCAATCTGATTCCGTAAAGTGAACAATTGATTAAATCTATTTTCTAAGTTTGGTTTAGATTTAAAAGTATCTTCAAATTGTGACCAACAGTCTTTTTTGATGATTAAATCTTTAAACTCCCCAAGAGTAAAAAAATTTAACTTTTTTCTGAATGACTGATAATTGTTTAAACTTTCTCCTGGAAACTTTTTTATATGAGAATTTATTTTTCCTTCTGCACTTTGTCTTGTTCTTTCAGGGACAAACTGGTAAAATGGATTATCGCTTACTGCTAATAATCTCTCATTAACTAAATCTCTAATTGAAATTTCTATCTGTTCAATTTCTTTGTTCAAATTTTCCAATGCTGGGGGAAGTTTGAAATCATCTTTTATAATCGCATCCGCATAGATTTGTTTTCCCGAAACGAGAGCTTCAATTGCAGACATAACATAATCTGCACGTTTTTCTAAGAAAGATTCATAATCTTCATAAATCTTGGATAGTCTTTCCTCTTTTTCGAGACCTTCATATCCGCCATTTGCAAGCTCTTCAATAGGTATTAGATGGCTGCTCAACCTACTATGTACAATTTCTCTTTCAGCCCAATCATATCTTTCAGATAAATATTTCAAAGGGTCTTTGCGCCCTATATTTCTGTTTGTTTTTCCTGTAATTAAAGCACAATTTAATGCAACATCACCGTCTATCTCAGCTTCAGAAAGCAATGCATCAGGAAATATATGATGGTATTCCCTCTTTTTTATATTCTTCCTTGATACTGGTTTTCCATCTGCAAAATCGTAGCCTCCTAAATAAGTTGAAATTGCAAGTATTGCTCTTGCACGAATATTTACTCTCTTAGGCCAATCAATAGTCCATAGTTCTTCTTTCTCTACTAATGGATATAATTTTCTGTTCAATACAGGAATATCCTTTTCCGTGTATGGCTCGGAATTTTCCTTCAATTTATCATTCAATACTCTTTTCAAATTTATAAAATCTTGAAAAGCCCTTGAAGCGGCTGAATTTTCATATCTATTGGTAAAAAATGAAGACCAGAGATATTTCTTAAGAAGGATTTCTCCTTTTCCAGCTAAATCACCACTTTCGGGAATTTGTGAAAATGCCGCAGATATAACTGATAGAACTGCATTTGTTGGTAATCTTGCTTTATCATAAATACCTTGGGATTCCATAAATTCTGCCATTCTACCCAAGCAGTTTTCTAAAGTATCCCAATTTGAAACAAGTATGGATTTATCCATTTCTGCCATTCCCCTATGATTAGGTAATTTATCTTGTAATAATGCCGATGTGGCTAAAATTAAAAACTCAAGTTCAAAATAGTCTTTTAATTTTGGGTGTTTTATATCTAAGTTAGCCTGTAAGTCGTGTAGTGAGCTTTTCATTTCACTTTCTACTTCAGCAACTATGATATCGTAAATAGATAACGGCTTGCTGTTTGTATTCATATTTATAAATACTTGCAATGCTATGTCTTTTGGCGTTGATTCGGGTAAGGAAAGATATGGCAAATTAAAATGTGCAATAGTTTCTCTTAACTTGTTTATTCTTAATGTAAGGTCTTTTTGAAACTTTGTATATTTTTTAAACTTTGAAAGTGCATCAGGTTCAGAATCTTTGGGTTCTAAATGTTTTGTAGCTTCGTCAATCCAAGAATCAATTTCAGATTGAATTTCCTCTGGTCTAAATAAATGAGTTGGTACGAATCCGCGTTTCAAAGACTGCTTTGGTGAATCTGCCCATAGTGGGTACTTCTGCCCTTTTTTCAGATAACGAGTACGACAGAATATCGTTATTTCATCATTATAAGGATAATCGTCGTAATCTTCAAACTCAGGAAAATAAACGAAATATGTCTCTGATTCGTAATTATTATTTAATGCTCTCCAAAACGACGTTAATCGTTGTTGTCCGTCAAGAAGATGCTCAGTTACTTTATCTTCAGTTTCAGGTTCCGCTGTGCTAATGTATCGTGAAATAAATTTTTCTTGAGAACCCACATTCAAGATTAGTGTTATCCCAATCGGTAAATTTTGGACGATTGTTTCAAGATAGCTTTCTATTCTTCCTCTATCCCAAGCTTCCATCCTTTGAAAACGTGGTAATTTTATATTTCCGTTTTTTATTTTTCTATACCAATCGGCTAATTCTCTATTCTGAGCGTTACTTGATGTTGATCCCATTCTTATTTTTAAATTTTAAACAAGTTATTATTTTTCTATTATCTTCAAAACCCCTTCGTTACTTTCTTTAAAGGCATTGCTTTGGTTTAAGATAGCTTCCATCGCATCCATATCGCTACCATAAATCGTATGACTAAACGCTTGGGCTCTTTCCAGCATTCGGATATATACTTTTGGGTCGTTGTTCCTGGTCAGCCTGCGTAATGCACCCAAATAATCTTCCCTATAGACGGTGGGTATAATTATTTTTGTATGACCAGCGCTAGACAATTCTGCATTCATCATTACCCGCGCCATACGTCCATTTCCATCTAAGAACGGATGTACCTCACTTACCACAAACATCATATAAGCGGCCTTTGCAAAAGGATGCACAAGTGCTTTATAAAAGTCAAAACTTTGCAGTAGCGTTCCTCGCACCAGTTCCATTTCTACAAAAGATGTGTTACCAGCTTGATTATTTTTATTCTTGAATTTACCGGGATTTTTATCTGTTCTCGCACTCAATAATATCTCGTGGCGGTACTGCAAGATGTCAAGCAGGTTTTCACCCGAATACGGTATTATTTTCATTTCCTGCCTATTGGAAACCAACTGATAGGTTCCCAATACATCGTGGGAATCTTCATTACGGGCTGGCAACGGTTGCTGGGTGGCAATGATTTGTTTTGCAGTATCTATTTCAAAAACGGTTCCCTCTATATAATTGGAAAAATAGCTTTCATAAAAAGCAAAATTGCGATAGGCCTGAGTCGTTGTATTTTGCTCTTCCCTATTCTTAAATTCCTGTTGTTTCAGTTCTCTAAAAAGAATCTCAAACAATTGCACTCGCGCAGGGTCATAAGGCAGTCCAACTGCTCTGGCAGCAGCTACAGGCGATTTAAGTTCCTTTGCAGATCGCGTGGCCAATAGCGCACTAATTATTTTATTAAGCTTTTCGAACTCCTTATGCATCCCCAACTCTTCAGCTATTTCACGCGTACGGTCACGCACGGCGTTAAGTTCATCCTCGCCATTAACACGGATAATCTGTTCCAGTTTTTCTTCTATCTGCGGATACGCAAGTGTTTTGGAGTCGGCACCCGTCTGTCGGGAAACCTGTAAGTTTTCAAGTAGTGCTCGTTCCTGTTGTGAAACCATTAGTTCCCCCGAAAAGGAGGTGTCACCATCAATCGCTCCCGCTCCTTCTATAAACCGAATGGTAATACCGGGAAGTTTTATTTTCTTGGTGTATTTGTACGTTACAAATAATTGACCGCTAGCTGTAGGCTTAAACTCAAATGCAGAGCGATGACTTAATACAGCGCCCGGGTATAAGTTGCCAAGAATGGGAAATATATTTCGTTGGATGATGTCTTCTGGAGTATCTTCAAAGTTCGACGTATAGATTCTTGAAGCAATCTTTCGTACAATACCGTCATCCTCCCACTTCGATATTCTACGGGAGGTTACAGAATCTGGCGAACCAAAAATAATTTCTTGTAGATGCAATGGGCTATTTTTTTCCATCATAAATCAATTTAACTGCAAAAATGCAAAATATTTTCCATTATAGAATATTTATTGCAAAATATTTTCCATTATAATTGTCATAAGACTTTCCATTAAAAAAATTTAAATAGTCAATGCTGTCAAATATTTTCCAGTATAAGCGGATTTTAGTAAAATATTTTCCATTAAATAGAAATTCTAACGGAATATTAATATTTTCGTTTAAATATGGCTGTATATGAAAATTTCCAAATCCTTACGACCTCCAGATAACTGGAAAGACTTTGAAAGACTCTGTAAAAAGCTTTGGGGCGAAATATGGGATTGTCCAGAAATTACAATGAATGGTCGCAATGGACAAAATCAAAACGGTATTGATATTTCTGGAATACCTAAAGGGGAAGATTCTTATTATGGGATTCAATGTAAAGGAAAAGACCTATATACCCACAAGCAACTGACCGAAAAAGAAATTCTTGAAGAAATTGAGAAAGCCAAAACCTTCGAGCCTGCCTTAAAGAAAATGTACTTTACTACCACTGCAGTTAAGGATGCAAAGATTGAAAGCTTTGTAAGAAAGAAAAATCTTGAACATATTAAGCAAGGGATTTTTGAAGTCTATCTTTACTCTTGGGAGGATATCGTTGATCTTATTAAAGAAAACAAAGGCACTTACGATTATTATTTGAACAGCAATTCGTTTAAAACCAACCAATCTGTACAAGTGACTTTCAAAAACGGGGAAACGGAAATGACGGTTTATCCTAAGTTTACACAAAAATCCAGAATCTCCAAAACTCGATACGAAGAGCTCGAAAAAGAGGCAGCGAAGTACATTCCTAAAATCTTTACAGATTTTCAAGAAGACCTTTGGAATAATCACGGTATACTTGATATGGGGTATACGCCTGTTCCAAAACGAACTGAATTCAATCGTAGTTTTTTTGACAGTACTCTTTTAGTCACAAATGACGGCTCCGAACCGTTAGAACATTGGAAATTAATTTTGTTGCTACCTGAACAAATTTCAGAAGCAACCCATAAAAATTATGAAAAAAAGAAAGGTTATACTTTTTTTCATAATTCACCAACTATTCAATTTGACACATATATCGATAAAGAAAATAATCTCATTGAATTAGAACCAAGAAAGAAAATTTTGGTGAGTGATGATAGTTTTAGTTCTGACCCTATTTTTTTAAAAGCATACCCAGAAGATGTATGGTTAGAATTACATTGGAAATTTATGTCCAAAACTCATAAACAAGAAGGAACGCTTACAGTAAATATTCAGGCTGATATTAATTATAAAAGGATAAAAGTAGATGACGATTCCCCATTATTATTGGATGAAAAAAAACGTGTAACTATTGAAGATTTCATTGAAACTGTAGATGACAAATAGTTTCATACCATTTTCATAAAAAAAAATTTGTTCTACCTGTGGTTATTGCTCAGTTGCTTCATATAAAATAAATCCCCTAACTTTATACAAGCATTTAAATTAATGGACTATGATTCACATTCTCACAACCGGAGGTACTATCGAGGGATTAGATTATGTGGATAATGAAGGAATTACAGAATCTAATATTACCATTAAGGATTTTCTAAAGAGTGCAAATATTAACTTTGAATACACTATCGAAAATGTATTTAAAAAAGACAGCCGTGCCATAACTGAAACCGATAGACAACTGCTGGCGGATAGGATAACTGCAATTAAAACTACAAAAGTTTTAATCACTCACGGTACCTATACAATGGAAGACACCGCTCAATATTTGGGTAAACTCAACTTAAAAAAAACAATTGTTCTTGTGGGTTCATTTATTTTAGGCTCAGAAAATAATACAGACGCCTCTTTCAATTTAGGTTATGCTGTTAGTGCTTTACAGCACCTTAACAATGGAGTTTATGTAGCAATGAACGGACAAATTTTTAATTGGGATAACGTAACCAAGAATCTTAAAGACAACAAATTTGAGAGAAAATATGAATGAGGTATGTTTGGCACATCGATACATTGGACAACGTTCTTCTATCTACTTTTAGATATAGTTATTGTATTGATCACTTTATACTTCGCTTCTAAAAATAAAAACAGTAATTATAAAAGGTTTCTTACACTTGGTTTTCTTTTCATAGCCTATAACGTTACAGGAGGTTTTTTACCGATAGATAATTTTCCAGGCCCTTTTATTCTTCAATATATCATTACCTATGGCATCGCTATAACGATGTGCATTTATATTGTTTACTATCTTTATAAAGAATATGATATTGTTGTACTTCAGTTTCGTTCGTCCATAAAAAATCTGGCATTACTTTGTATCGTATGTTTCCATATACTTTTCTTAGGCCCTTATTTTGTTACTGGTTCACTGGATTATGCACGTTTTTCATTTACTGTTCCCATTGCGATTGCAGCATTTATATTTCTTAGGATATTTTACAAGCGAATATCAAATCCTAAAAACCCAAACAAGTTTATTTTAAGACGAAACAAGTTGTCCATAGTTAGCGTTGCTTGTATTGCACTACTACCAATATTTACAGTAATAGGCGATTATCAATGGTTGACGTTTACAAATATGAACATTGCATTTTATGCCATAACTGTTATTGAAGTTGACCGGTATTTATACATCGTTGAAAATAAAGCTAAAATGTATGAGGTATATGCACTCAACAATATCACAGACGTTCAGAATACTGAACAAACCGCAATCTATGAAAATCTTACGCGTAGAGAGATAGAAATAGCGTTGGCTATTTTAAGTAATTCATCTTACAAAAATATTGGTAAAGAATTATTCATTGCCGAAAGCACCGTTTCTAAACACGCCTCTAACATCTATAAAAAAACGGGGGTGAAAAACAGAAAACAATTTATAAAACGATTCAAAACCAAATAATTATCCACAAATTATACGGTATGATACAAGTCCGTAGGAAAATACGGTTTTTTTCATATCAATTTAGTACTGTACTTGTTATTTTGGTATATAGAATTTTATAGGAAATTTTACAACCGAAACCAATCAAAGCTTAACAATATGTTGCACCAAGAATGGAGGCCTATTTATGAATTTCGAATTACTATCTGCACAGTTACCTGACCAGTTGGAAAAAATCAAACTTCAAGATGAACCGATTTTGAAGCAAGCCAAACGGTCAATAATTCTATGCAGAAGTATTTTAAGTGAGTTTAAAAAGCAGGTCTTGGAATTTGGTTTCAAATCACTGGGCGATGAAATCAAATTCTTCAAAGAAACCAAACAACTTCCCCTCAAAGAACTTATTTATTTTTCTGAAATTCATTCCTTCGAAATACAGTTTCCAAAAGCAGATAAATCTGCGCAATTAAAATTCATCAGAAAAAAGATCAAGAAACTGAATCGATTCTTTTTATATAATCTTGATTTTGGACAATATATTAAATCAGGCTCAACCCATTTTGATGAAGAATACTTCACACGGGAACATCTGGATACTTTCTATATAACTACTTCTAAATTTTACTTCCAGGATCCTGATTTCTGCACACCCAGAGATATGCTTTTGGGAAAATATAAAGCTTACAATTCTTTGGTGGAGTATATGAATCATAAGAAACTTAAAGTTAAAAACAGTCTAAACGGTAGCTATTTGAATGGAAAACAAATTGAAAAAATTGATTGGCCGTTTACGAATACAGATTGGGTTGAATTCGTATATGCGCTTTATGCTGCTGGACTATCTAAAAATAATAAGCTGAGTATTGTTAAAATTTCCAAGTTGTTACAAGAAATATTCGACTTTGAACCAAAGGATATCTACAAAACCTTTCAAGACATCAAAAATCGTAAAAATAGTCGCACTTTATTTCTCGACCAGCTTATGACCTCCCTACTCACTGAGATGGCTAAAAGTGAGGAATAATAAACTTTACCAAGTATTTACACCCACTTGTTAAGACACAAAAAAAGACCGTACTACGGTTAACCTACGGTCTTTTTATTTTGTGTCCTGTATTCATTTAAATTGGAATGTTTTGACATATAATTTCCAGTAAATAACCGTCAAAACACTACAATATCTATCAAATTTTAAGATGTTAAATTTTGACCGTAGTACGGTTGTACTGGGGAAGAAAACTCAATAATACTCTACAAATTTGTAGAACGAAAGTTAAATCCGGTCAGGGACTATCATTTTAGTTGAACACTAAACGGAAGTCTCTTTCTACTAAAACCGTTCTACTATGCCAACAAGCATCATAACCACAGACGACCTTCGGGAATTCAAAATCGAATTGCTCGATGACATCAAAAAACTTTTATCAAAACAAGCTACGGGAAAACTCAAAAAATATCTGAAGTCTTCCGAAGTGATGGATATGCTTCAAGTAAGCCCAGGCACATTACAAAATCTTCGGATCAACGGTACATTACCTTACACAAAAATAGGTGGCATCATCTATTACGATGTTGAGGAAATTCAATCTGTAATGACGGCCAATAGAGTTCATCATAAAATTGATTAATGATGTATGAATTATATAAAACATTTAAACGCAGTCTTTCAGCAATTCTCGATGGACTCCAGATTGAACCCCACCCACATCAGCTTGTATGTTGCTTTGTTTCAGTTCTGGAACATCCACCGCTTTCCGGAGGTGTTCTACATCAACCGGGAAGAAGTGATGGCAATGGCAAAAATAGGCTCCAAAGCAACCTATCACCGATGCCTAAAGAATTTGAACGACTGGAAATACATTTATTATATGCCCTCACATAATCCATACAAAGGCAGTCAAATCAAGATGCTCAAATTCGGCACAAGTGGTGATACAAGTAGTGGTACAACTACTGGATCAAGTATTAAACAAGTTGTGGGACAAGCATTAGTATCTAACACAAACAGTAATAAACAAATAGAAAACAAAAATAAACCTAAGCTACCCAAAAATGAAAATGAGGTTTTGGATTTTTTCAAAAAAAAGAAATGGCCATCTATCGAGGGCAGAAAGTTCTTTAACCACTACACCTCAATTGGGTGGAAAGTTGGCGGTAAAATAAAAATTGTCGATTGGCAAGCTTCAGCTAAAAATTGGATGCTAAAAGCTGCTGAAATAAAAAAAGAACAAACGGAAAAGGAACTGTCTCAAAATAGGGACAACCTTAAAACTACTAAAGTCAAGGATTATGGACAACCCCTCTAAAATAATTGAAGGTGGCATTGAGTACACCTTGGGCAAATTTGATGGAAAAAGCGTACTGTACGATTTTGATAAAATACTTATCTATCTAAATGCAAAGGGAAAATTGCTTTTTGGAGATCATTTCAGAATTTATACTGAAGACGAAAACATCATCCGAAAACTCTGCCATTACTTCATCAAGGATAAAGAAAATTGCCAAAAAAATGACATTGACCCAGAAAAAGGGATTTTACTTACAGGTCCCGTAGGCTGTGGCAAGACCAGTTTGATAAAACTGTTAAAAAATTTGGTTCCATTACAACGCCCCTATTTGTTTGCTCCTTGTCGCAACATTGTTTTCGGTTTCAATCATCTGGGATATAAAATCATTGAAGATTATGGTGACAGCAGTCCTATCTGCTTCGATGATTTGGGTGTAGAGCCCATAGGTCGGCACTATGGCAAGGATTGTAATGTGATGGGCGAAGTCCTTCTTTCACGGTACGATCTGTTTCTAAAAACCAAATCAAAAATTAAAACACACGCCACCACGAACCTCAATGCCGAAGAACTCGAAGAACGATACGGCAATCGAGTACGGAGCAGGATGCGGGAACTTTTTAACCTGATTGCATTTGATGAGAATACTAATGATAAACGTAAATAGTTATGAAAATAGCCACATTTAACATCCAGAACCTCTTCCACAGAGACAGAACCCTTTTAGAAAAACCGTACGGAAAATGCGTTACAGATTGGATAAATGAACTTGATGAACTAATGCGGGGAAACAGTCGTGCATCAAATAATGCCGAGCGTATTCAAGAACTTGTTTTTTTATTGGGTTTTGACAAAACCTTTGATGTACCTTATGCTGTAATGCGTAAGCGAGCCGGCTTTGTTTTCTTAAAAGGGATGGACTATTCTAAGGAAATGAAATCTTGCGAACTTACCGATTGGAACGGTTGGATAGCCTTACGAACTACCCCTATTGACCCAAAAGCGGTGCAAAATAAAGCCAGAGCTATAGCCGATGTAAATCCAGACATATTGCTCTTGCAGGAAATCGAAGATAGGGCTTCGTTGGAAGAATTTAACGCCCTACTGTTGCCCGAATATGATTGTGAACCATTTCAAGAGGTAACAGTTGTTCAAGGTAGCGACAAACGTGGTCAGGAAATGGGAGTTTTACTGAAAGATGGTTACCGCATCAAATCTGTTAGAACCCATCCTTTCGATATCGACAATAGCCTTAATCCGAAAAAAGAGTTTTTTCAATATGAAATTGAAACGACATCTAATCAGACCATATGGTTGCTGGCCGCTCATCTGCAAGAAGAAACCTCAGACAAGGAAATGACGGATGCATACCGTAAGATTCAAGCCGAACAAATAGCGAATGTATATCACCAACTCTTTAAATCTGGTCACGAAAACATCATCATTGCTGGCACATTAAATTCAGTTTCCTATTCTGATTCGCTTTCACCATTATTGCGCGAAACAGATTTAAAGGATGTAACTAAACACAAATCGTTTAATGTAGACTTTGATGAAGGCAGCGATGCCGATTATTTTAGGTTGGGTGCATATCGCTTAGGAGTAAATATCAAACAGAAAGACTATTTATTACTTTCTCCTAATCTATTTACCAATGTCAAGGATTGCGGTCTTAACCGAAAAGGGATACTTCCTAAAAAGCGCCCTATTTGGAAGGTTTATCCTACTATGCATTCTAAAAAACAGGCCGCGAGTGAACATCCTGCGGTTTGGACAAAAATTAATATATAGGTGTAAATCTTATAAAATTTACTACTGTTCCGTAAACTCGATTGTTGCTTAATCTGTAGCCATTATAAGAGAGGAGAAAATATGACAACCTTTCTTTGTAAAATGGCCACCTACACTCTGTTCAATAAGATTAAAACTTTCTTATTATTACTATCTTTAATTTCGCAACAACAGTTTATTTGCTTTTAAGTTTTTAAGAAGAACACTAATGATACTATTAATATTTCTATTAATTTTAGTAGCATCTACAACGTCAATCTCACCTCGCCATAACAACTCTCGTTCTTTCTCTGGGCAAATACAATATAAAGAAGTCTCGGTAGTGTATACTTGATTCCGTTCTAGCTGTTTTGATAAGTAAATATGTTGATTGTTATAATAGTACTCTTCAAAAGATTGATGTTTTTTTGCAAAATTTCGGTAAGAATCCGTCATACTTATTTTGCTTCTCCTATCCGTAATTTTAGTAATAAGTATGGCATCGTAACCAGCTTTGAAGAGCTCTTTTTCGATTTCATTAAGTTGTTCTATCTTTTTTTCATTATTTGTAAAAGATTTTTCAAAAAGGTCTATACTTTTAACAGCCGCTACATCTTTTTTATTTAACTCTTCTACCATTCTTTTTTCATAAATGAGGCGTAAGTCTTTGTCCGCCGAAACTCCAATAATGAGTACTTTATTTGCATTAAAGTTTACAGCATCAGGATTTTTATATTGCTGAATCAACTTTGTGGGACTACAGCCCGCAATCAAAATTGAAAATACTAGTAAAATTGGTATATGTTTCATTAGGACTTTTCTTTATATGAAAAATTAGAATTTTTTCATTTCATCTTAAATAATTTAACGATGTGAATATTATTTCATTAACCTTGTAAGTTGAAAAAACCTTTTATATTCTTCAGGCACTGTTTCCATATTAACCAAACAACCTTCTTTTATATATGGATAAATCTCATCATAGGTTTGCACGTTATACATCCCAACCCTTTTGCTTATGTGACTTCGGTCTAATTCTTCTGGCCCATTGAGTCCTGCCGCAGCAATTAATTCTAAAAAGCTATGGATAGTAGCTTCGTGATATCTTTTAATTCTAGGTGCTTTATCATCTACTACCAAACCTTTGACTAGTGATTTGTTTTGAGTAGCAACGCCAACAGGACACGTATTGTTGTTACATTGTAAAGCCTGAATACATCCTATAGAGAGCATCATTGCACGCGCACTATTACACCCATCCGCGCCTAAAGCTATAGCTCTGGCCATATGAAACCCTGTAATAATCCTTCCTGCTACAATTACTTTTATCTCTTTCCTTAAACCAAAACCGGTTAAGGTATCGTGTACAAAAATGAGACCTTCACGTAGCGGCATTCCCATTGAATTAGAAAACTCAACAGGTGCTGCGCCTGTTCCACCTTCACCACCATCAACCGAAATAAAATCTGGCATTATGTTGGTAAAAAGCATCGCTTCACAAAAATCCATAAACTCTTGTTTACGCCCAAGACATAGTTTAAATCCAATGGGTTTACCATCGGATAGATCACGAAGTCTTTGGATAAAATGCATAAACTCTATTGGATCGGAAAAAGCTGAATGAGACGGTGGAGAATGAACGGCAATGCCAGGTTTAATATGTCTTATTCTTGCAATTTCTTCAGTATTTTTAATAGCCGGCAAGATACCTCCGTGTCCTGGTTTGGCTCCTTGTGATAACTTAATCTCTATCATTTTAACTTCGGGTCGAAGCGCATTTTCCCTAAAGGTAGTTTCGTTAAAAGTACCATCATCTTTTCTGCAACAAAAATATCCAGTTCCAATTTGCCAAATAAGATCACCCCCGTGCTTTAAGTGATAGTCACTTATTCCACCTTCCCCGGTGTTTTGCGCAAAATTTCCCATTTTAGCCCCCTTATTCATCGCTAAAACGGCATTCTTACTCAAAGAACCAAAACTCATCGCAGAAATATTTAATAAACTAGAGGAGTATGGTTGTTTACAATCCTTCCCTCCAATAATTAACCGTGGAAACTTACCTATGTCTTTAGGATTATTTTTTGCATACATAGAATGTTCCATCCATTCGTATCCGGAATGATAAATATCCATTTGTGTACCAAAAGGCTCTGTATCATTTTCCCCCTTCGCTCTTTGGTACACTAACGATCTCAGAATACGATTAATAGGTCTTCCAGAAGTATCGGTCTCCACAAAATACTGCATTATTTCTGGTCTAATGGACTCTAAAGCATATCTAAAACGGCCAATTAGGGGAAAGTTCCTTCTTATCGTTCGCTTTTTTTGAAAAATATCAAAAACCCCTAACAAAACTAGAGGGCCTATTATAATAAAAAGCCATAAAACTGGTTCCCAAAAAAATGCTATTCCTATAATAGAAATCACTACAATTACGGAAATTAAAATAAACTGTTCACGAACTTTCATACCTTAAGTTTAATACTTTAATTGAAAAAAGGAATTGTTCTAATATAAATTTAGAAAATCAAATTTAAAGATAAGTTTGACAAGAATGTATTTTATGAACTCAATATAATTGAAATTTAACTACTAACTTCAACATATCTTCACTTAAGCTATACAACCAATACAACTGCTCCCAGATAAGGTGCACTTCCTTATGAGCACGTACATTATCAGTTTTGGAAATTACCTCATTAGTAAGCTTTTCTATTGATAACCCAAGTGTTGGAGTTTCAATCTTTGACTTTGTTGAATTAGAATGCATTTTAGGATTTTCAAAATCGATCGATTTTAATTGCAAACAAATTGCATCTAGATTTTGTTGTATTTTTTCTGAAACTTGTTTAAATTCTTTGGAAGCTTTGGTGGTCTTATGGTTTTGTATATATGCACTTAACGATGTTAAGGAGGTCAAAAAACTTTGGTTAATTTCCACAAGCTCATAAATATGATCTATGTGATTTTGCTTTGATTTTGGTTCTTGAGCCATACGTTGAAAAGCAGCACTTAAATTAGACATTTGCAAAAAGGCCTCTTTTCGGTTTACTTTTAAACTGGTTGGGACCTTACCTTTTTCTTGATAATAACTACTGATTGATTTAAAAAATGCTGTGTTTGCCTTTAGTCCATCCTTTATCGTGTCTCCAATTTCCATAAATGACCACGCAGGTAGCAAAAATCGCATTGCGAGGTATGATAATCCTGCACCAATTAGAGTATCAATAACTCTAAATTGTATGACCCTTAAAATATCAGGCTGTATAATGGCATAAATAAAAATGACACTCAGCGTCACAAAAGCAGATGATGCTTTGTAATTTTTTTGAACCATAGAAAGCGCAGCCACTAAAGAAACTACTCCAAATGCGCCATATATATAAGGATGATCTATTAGAAATACGAAACCACTCGCTACGACGGCCCCAATGAGTGTACCGATTATTCGGTCTTTAGAACGTGTTTTTGTTAATCCATAACTAGGGCGCATTATGATTATTATGGTCAAGATAATCCAATACGGATTTTGCAGATCAAACAGCAAGCCTATACCATAACCTACCATTACAGTAATTGCTAAGCGTAGCGAATGTCTAAAAATTGTTGACCTAAAACTCAGGTTTCTTAGGATAAGTTTAGGGTTGTAATCCTGCGCACCAATGAAAAGTCTCAATTTATCCTTTTCCAAAATATGTTCTGAAGTTAATTCAGGAGTGCCCAATAACCATTTGATCTTCTTGAGCTTTTCATACTGTTTCTTTTGATAATCTAAATAGTTTTGGAGTATTAAAAAATCTTCATAACTATCTGAGGATAATGCATTTTTTAATTTTTGAACATCAATCTCAAGAGTTTCAAAAATGGACATAAGTGTATTGCTTGAGAGTTTTCGTTTAGGTTTGTGGTAATTGTTAGCTATGGTACGAAGTTGGTTTGACAACTCTGAAATCAATTTTTGAAAATCGGTTTTAAATTTAGGATGGACTTCAAATAGTGTATCCATTTTTTCATAGTTTACAGGATTAGCAGTAGCGGTTTCCAGTAATTCTACCAGTTGAATAAAAATCAACAAACGCTTACTTTGGTATTTAGATTTTCCTGATGTTTTTCTGTAAGAAATGAGAATTTCCCGCAAGATGTCGTGAAGGTTCGTTATTTCAATTTGCAAGGTCATCAATTGATTTTGCAAAGTGGTTCTATCGGGTTGCTCCCCAATGAGTTTTCGCCTGGCATCCAGAAAATCTGCTGTGAGAAGCATTATCTCTGTGAGAGTTTCCTCAGTTTGAGCTTTAGGGTTTATTAAGTATGCTAATGTAGATAACACTAGGTACCAAATACCTCCTAACCCGATTAATAATGCATATTGATATACTTCCAAATTTTCTGAAGTAATAGCAAAACTCAAAACCAAAGCAAGTAATCCAGAAAAACTTATAAGTGAAGCTCTAAACCCATATATAGAAATAAACGCAATTCCAAAGGTTAAAACGCCCAATAGCGGAAAAAGAAAAATGTTGGAAATATGAAAATAACCTCCAAAAAAACTGATTATTACAACCAAAATGGATGAAAACAAAATTCCAATTTGCTTGTGTTTTAAGCTACCACTCACATCACTGGGCGAGCACCAAAAGGCACCAAAACCTATAGCAAGACCAATGTCCAAACGGTTTGTAACAATTCCAGTAACAATTGGTAATGTAATGGCGACACCTACCAAAATAGCCTTTGAAAAGCTGGTGCTTTTTAAGAATTCTGAAAGTTCCTTAAGGTTATTTTTTATGAAGCTTGTAATGATACTAATCATTAATGGTTATGTTAAAGGTACCATTCATTTTACGAATATTAAACTGTAAATGAATGGTATCATTACAAATTCGTTAGTCTTTTGAGATTAATATTTAGCGTGGAAATTTAATGTATTATTCATCTCTCGATGGGATTATAGCACGTTTTAAAATTGAGAAATAGGAAAACAAAATCGGGTAATAATTACCCTATCGGGTAATTATCACTCACACACAAAGATAAATACAAAACAATTATCAATCTAACATATTGATTTTCAAATTTATATGAGATTATTGGATATACTAACAAATAATAGGTACAGCAATTGCAATTAATAACACAGAAGGAGTTATTTAGCTGTATATTAGATAAATAATAAGTATTTCAAATACTTATTATTCTGCTATAATTCAATAATAAAAATGCTCGTAGGGAGCTTATAATATATAACCCAATTAAAAATTTAAAAATATGAAAAATTTAGTAGGATTAGACAGGGGAAAAGCTGAGAGATTAGCTGTAGAACTTAATGTTTTATTAGCAGACTATGAAATCTTCTATCAAAACCTCAGAGGACTACATTGGAACATAAAAGGTAAAGAGTTTTTTGAACTACACGCTAAGTTTGAAGAATTGTATAAGGATGCTTTTGTTAAAATAGACGAGATTGCAGAACGCATTTTAACACTAGAAGCCGTACCGTTGCACGCTTACACAGATTATCTTGAAACCACACAGATTAAAGAAGAAAAAAACGTATCAGATGGTACAAAAGGTGTTGAAGTAGTCATAGATAATTTTAGAACATTAGTAAAAAAAGAACGGGAAATTCTTACGCTTGCAGCAGATACTAATGATGAAGGTACTGTAAGTCTAATGAGTGATTATATTTCAGAAACAGAAAAAACCCTTTGGATGTTTAACTCCTATTTGAAATAATTAAAAATCCCTTTTCAAACTAAAAGTGAATACAGTAAAAATTGGAAAACGTTTTTTTCTAAATACCATTCACTCACTGCAAAAGAATTTTCTGAATTATCGGAAATGTCGATAAAAGAAAGTGAAAAAGTCTTATCAGAACTTTCCTAAACCGAAAAACTTGAAATATGGACAACAAAAATGGGCTATTTGGACAATTAAATAGTATCACAACAACAAATTAAATGATCATACAATGGGAAAATACACCACATTATCTACAGCCATCAATGACCTTACAAACAAAGGCTACACCTACAACTTTAATATGAAAGAAGATTTTATAGAATGTCCAGAAAAACACTGTCAATTAAAACCTGAAGAATTCGAAATTGATGAAAAATACCGTTTTCAGGAAATGTCTGATGTGGACAATGAAAGCGTTTTGTATGCTATTTCTTCTACAGATGGTAAAGTAAGAGGCTTATTAGTAAATGCCTATGGTATTTATGCAGACTATGCATCTTTTAAATTGGTTCAAAAACTAAACAGACCAGGTAGATAATAATACTATGTCGAACATTAAATTAATTATAGAAGAAAGAGCCGCCAACATCGGCAATTTTATGGTAGGACGTTTACTGCCATTTAGACAGAAACGCACAGTAGGGCCTTTTGCGTTTATTGATCATATAGGACCAGCGAAAATGAGCAAAGAAGAAAATCTTGATGTGCCACCACATCCACATATTGGGTTGTCCACACTTACCTATTTGTTTGAGGGATCCATTCAGCATAAAGATAGCTTGGGTTCAGATATTGAGATTAAACCAGGAGCGGTAAACTGGATGACCGCTGGAAAAGGTGTAGTACATTCTGAAAGAACTCCAGCGTATTTACGTGACTTAGAGAAGTCTCTACACGGATTACAGATTTGGGTAGCATTGCCAAAACATTTAGAGCAGACAGAAGCCTCCTTTACCCATATTGAAGAGAAAGATATACCTCATTGGGACGAACAAGGAGCTCAATTTAAGTTGATAGCAGGTAAAGCATTTGACAAAAAATCTCCCGTGCCTGTTTATAGTGATTTGTATTTTATCGAAATAAAAAGCTTTGATAGACAGCAAATTAATATTGGCGATGAACTCTACGGCGAAAGTGCGCTGTATATTTTAAAAGGTGGTATTAATACAGACGGACATAAATATGGTAATAAACTAATTTTAATCGCTAAGGATAGTACTTTGTGTTCGTTTGAAATGGAACCTGATACGATCATATATGTTTTTGGAGGAATCCCATTTGAAGAAGAGCGATTTATTCATTGGAATTTTGTGAATTCTGATAAAGCTGTCATCGAACAGGCTAAACAAGATTGGAAAGAACAAAATCTGAAGACTTTTGCCAAAGTTCAGGGGGATGAAAAAGAATTTATACCACTACCAGAATCACGTAAACTATAAAACCAATTAGATGATTCAAAGAGTTTTTCTAACACCCTTTCAAAAATTCGTAAAAATCGAAGGGCTTAGTGGTATTTTATTATTGTTCACAACTATTGTGGCGTTAGTATGGGCAAACTCTCCGTTTGGTGATATATATAGGGAACTCTGGCAAAATGATTTAGGAATCATAACCGAAAATTTTGAATTTAAAAAACCATTGATTCTTTGGATAAACGATGGCTTAATGGCTGTTTTCTTTTTTCTTATTGGTTTAGAAATTAAACGCGAATTGATGATTGGAGAACTCAATTCAAAGAGAAAAATTGCGTTTCCCTTAGTAGGTGCTCTCGGCGGGATGTTAATTCCTGTTATAATCTTTGTTATACTCAATGAAAACCCAGAAACACTTAAAGGATGGGGTATACCTATGGCTACAGACATTGCTTTTTCACTGGCAGTTCTTAGTGCACTTGGAAAACGCGTCCCATTAAGTCTCAAAATATTTTTAACGGCCTTCGCTATTGTAGATGACATAGGCGCGGTGTTAGTCATTGCCTTATTCTATAGTGGCTCCATCAATCTTACATTACTACTGATTCCATTAACAATGCTCGGTATATTGTATGGCTTATCATTTAAAGGTTTTTATTCAAGATTTCTTTTGTTTTTCTTTGGAGTTATAATTTGGTTCTTGTTTTTAAAATCTGGTATACACCCAACGGTTGCAGGAATTTTATTAGCATTTTCAGTTCCTATTAGACAGAAAATCGATACTTCAAAATTTCTGGCTCAATTAGAGGTCGTTTACAATAACATTAAAAACTCCAGTATTTTGCATAAGCCTATACTTTCTACAGAACAGATAGAGCACATAGATGATTTAGAGGACTGGTCTTCAAAATTTCAATCGCCTTTACAGCATTTAGAACACAGCTTGCACGGTTGGGTCGCCTATTTTATAATCCCTTTGTTTGC
This sequence comes from Marinirhabdus gelatinilytica, assembly GCF_003353425.1. GTDB lineage: Bacteria > Bacteroidota > Bacteroidia > Flavobacteriales > Flavobacteriaceae > Marinirhabdus > Marinirhabdus gelatinilytica. The sequence goes on along the minus strand of NZ_QRAO01000001.1, from coordinate 1,153,755 downwards.
GCTTGCTAATGCAGGTGTGTTCATTGATAGTAATGCATATTTAGATTCAGCTTTAGTAATCAATATTATAATATGTCTGGTGATAGGTAAAGCAATTGGCATTACCTCTATTGTGATGTTTGCTAAAAAACTAAGGTTGATAGAAGTTCCCAATGATATAGGTTTTAAACAAATTTTAGGGGTTTCTTTTTTAGCAGGAATAGGTTTTACAATGGCCATTTTTATAGCTAGTCTGGCATTTACATCATCACCAGAATTTATAGATTCGGCAAAAATAGGAATATTGTTAGGTTCCTTTATTTCAGCAATAATAGGCTATCTGATTTTGAGATTTAGCAAAATCTCAAATGATAGTAATCAAACATTAAGCAATAGTTAATTTCTAATGGAAGAATTTATTCTCACATACAAAGCTTCAATATATTGGATCATAGGAGTTATTATAACCGTAATTATTTTACGGGGTGTTACTAATTTATTTTATAAATGGGCTGTAAGGAAGAAGAAGCAACTACTTCCCGATGAAAACTCAAATATTTTAAACGTATTGAAAAGAATACTCAAGGCGCTGTGGCTTGTTCTGGGTATTATTGCTTTGAGTTTTGTTGTAGTAGATAGAGAGAAAGATGAGATTATATTACGCAACTTTAACATAGTCCTTTATTTAGGCGCAATTACCATCTTCGCCATCGTTGCTGCTGCCGGTATTAATATTTGGTTTAAAAGAAAGGTAGCGCATAAAATCGCCAGTAATGAAGATCCCACAGCATATAAGTACCTAAGATATGTCGCTGTCTTTAGTATATATTTTTTAGGTATTATACTTGCTCTATTAGCTTTTCCTTCTATGCGGGGTATTGCTCATACTGCATTAGGTGGTGCTGGGGTTATTGCTATTATTGCAGGTATCGCTTCTCAAGAGGCACTAGCTAACATAATAGGAGGATTTTTTATTATCATCTTTAAACCTTTCAAGATAGGCGATCTCATTAAAGTAACAGATACTATGGTGGGTAGGGTTACAGATATCACATTGCGCCATACGGTAATTCGAAATTTTGAATATAAAATGATTGTAATTCCTAATTCAATTATCAATAAAGAAAAACTGATCAATTATGATTTAGGTGAATTAAAATGCTGCGAACGTATCGAAATAGGAATTTCCTACGACAGTGATATAGATTTAGCAAAAAAAATTATGCAGGAAGAATGTGAAAAGCACCCGTTAATCTTGGATAATCGTACAGAGCTTGAAATACAAGAAGGCAATCCAATAGTAAAGACTGCTCTTATAAAGTTAGACGACTCTTCAATGACCATAAGAGCCTGGACTTGGGAGCAAAATTACAGCGACAGCTTTCAACTAAAGATTGACGTGTTGGAAAGTATTAAAAAACGTTTTGACGAAGAAGGTATCGAAATACCTTTCCCGCACAGAACCCTTGTAATGAAGGAGGAAAAATAAATTATTAATTTCAAAATAAAACAATTATGAAAAACATCATTATACCCGTAGACTTTTCAAAACAATCTGAGTTTGCACTAAAAGCAGGCGCAATAATTGCAAAAAAACACAGCTCAAAGCTATACGTGTTGCATATGTTAGAATTATCAGATTCTATATTAACTAGGACCGATACTGAAAATACAAACAAAATGTTTTTTCTATTATCTCTTGCAAAAAAGAAGTTTGAAGATTTTCTAGACAAAGATTATCTTAAAGGTATTGAAGTAGACCCCATCGTTAAACATTATAAAGTGTATAACGAAGTGGACGAAGTTTCACGTGCAGTAGATGCAGACCTTATTATAATGGGATCAAAAGGTCTTACCGCTCAAGACGGACTATTTGCCGGATCTAATGCTGAGAAAATGGTGCGCAATAGTAGTACACCAGTATTGATAATTAAATCCGAACCAAATAATTTTGATTTAAAAAATGTGGTATATGCAGCAAGTTTAGAACCAGAAAGTATCCCTGCCTTTAAAAAAGCAACTACTTTATTTTCATCATTAGGGAGTAATGTACACCCCGTTTTTGTGAACAGACCAAACAATGGTTTCATTAGTTCGAGAGAATTTAATGAAAAGGTTAAGGCATTTGCAACAGCCGGGGGCACAGATAATGTGGAATTTATTGCTGGATACACGGTTGAAGATGGATTGATTCAATATGCTGAAGAAACCAAAGCAGATATAATTGCTGTAAGCACCAATGCCAGAAAAGGTTTAAATCATTTCTTAATGGGAAGTATTTCTGAAGATCTAGCAAACCACTCAAAATTACCTGTAATGTCATTTAAGTTATAATTTCATTATTCAATTAAGAATTAAATCTTAAAATCAATTTTTATACTGATGAAATTTTATAAAATAAAATATCATCTTTAAATTTGTGTTGTTAGGATTCCTTACTATATTTGTAATGCAATAATGCATTAATATAAAACACTATACAATGAGTAAATCAATTTTTTATCACGCAGGATGTCCGGTTTGCATAAGTGCAGAGCACGACATCATTAATTTAGTTGGAAAAGACAGTGTCGAAATTGTAAACATAGGCGAAGACCGAGACAGAATTTCAGAAGCTGAAAAAGCAGGTGTTAATTCTGTCCCAGCATTGGTAACACCAAATGGAAACACATTACACATCAATTTTGGCGCTTCGATGGCAGACGTTAAAGGCTAATTTTTTTAATCTATATAGTTAGGATTCCTAATATATAAACGGAGTCCTAACTTTCTAAATCAAATCAAAATGAAATCAATTTTATTATTATTTACAGCAACAATTCTTTTAAGCACAACTTTTGTTTATGCACAAGAGAGCGAATACAAAAATGATGACTTCAAGATTAATGAAGTTAGTGTAACTCACGAAGCCGAATTAGGAATTACTGTTTGGGAAATAAGTGTAGATGGAACCGCAGGAAATACTACCCCTACAAAAATTGGACAGCTTGATGGAGCGCCAGTTTTAGGTTATGTGTTTCCTACCAATTTAAAACCAACAGATGTAGGTTTTAATCAAACGGAAGGCATCGTGGCACTTGCCTTGACTTCGCATCCTGATTTTGACGATACACCACTTTGGGATGAGAATAACGACAAAGTATATAATAATGATGGTGTTATTTGGCATCCGCATTGGGTAATACTTCACGAAGATAAACGGGTCGCGGGTGGTCTTTCAGTAAAGCAATTTAAAAAGGCCGATAAAACAGTTGTGTTACCACCAACAAATCCAGGAATGCCAATGTATATGGATTCACCAGGTTATCCTGTCACTACCAAGAGAAATACTATAAAAGTTATAGTCCCAGACTATCGGATGAACAACAGAACAGATTTTAAGTATGATGGAGTAACTGCATTTATGAAGGTAAACACCAGTAATGAGAATCTTCCAATGTTGGGCGTTTATGAAGTATATAGCGTAGCGAGTGGCGATTTATCCTTACCCTATAATTTAAAAAAATAATAAGATGAAAATTGCAATTTGGGACACCTACGTTCAACGTAAAGATGGCAAAACAATGCACTTTGATATTTTGGTTCCGCGTGATCTAAAAGATGAGCAAACTATTTTTGATTTTGGCAAGAACTATTTACAGAGCAAACAATTTTCAACTGGCGAGCTAACTGCCGGGGAATGTCGCTTTTGCCATATTGAAAATGCAACACAAGAAATGATTGAATCCATCAAAAAGAATGGCTACGCCATAATTGAAATGGAAAATTGCAACTAATTAAATTAGGATTACTAACTTTATCCCGCTAAACGGCGGGTTTTTTTATGAAAAAAAGCATCTTTAACCCAGAACAACAACAAAAGGATATTTCAAGTAAGATCGTTGCAGGATTGGAACGGATTTCAGAAGTATTTAAAGTTTTGTTGTGGGAAAAAGCGAAGTTGGTGGGCTTAAGTCCTATCCAAATCCAAATATTGATTTTCATAGCCTACCACAAACAAAATTTGTGCATTGTAAGTCATCTTGCAAAAGAATTCAATGTAACCAAACCTACTATAAGTGATGCCGTAAGAGTGCTAGATAGAAAAGGAATGATTGCGAAAGATTTTTCGTCTTCGGACAGCCGAAGCTACTCAATTGCATTAACAAATTTGGGAACAAAAACTGTAGATGAAATCTATGATTTTGCTAATCCGCTTAAAAAACAAATCGACACTATTGACCCAAATGAATTGGAAAATTTATTTGAGACTATGAGCAAACTGATTTACAAGCTAAATAGAAGCGGAATATTAACCGTACAGCGGACTTGCTATGGCTGTAAGTTCTACCAAAAAAATGAAGATGCTGATTACTGTGACCTACTTCAAAAAGAATTATTTAACCAGGATATACGCCTGGATTGCCCAGAATACGAAGCACATTAATTGACCTATCTTATTTAATTTATAAATTTTCAATAATCTTTTTTGCGTACGAACAATGTGGGAGTATTTTCAATTGATTTTCTCTAGCGTATTCAACTGCATTTATTACTAGTTTCTTTCCTAAACCTTTCCCAGCAAATTTCTTTTCAACAGCTGTATGGTCAATACTGAATTTTGATTTCTCAGGCCTACTATACTTCAATTCACCAGCAAATTCATCATTTTCATAAATTATAAAACGGCCTTTATTACCGTTATCTACTTTTTCAATTTTTGTCATAACACTTGTAATTTTATAAACCTTCCGTAAAAATTCATATGTTCTTCATCACGTTTTCTGTAATTCTATCGCACCTACTAAAACCAAATTCAAAAATATCTTTAGTATTCGTCACTTCATAAAGCTTATCTTTCAGTTTATCTTTTGAGCGGTGTAAGCGTATTTTCACATTGGCAACGGTTAAATCTAAAGCTGTAGCTACTTCTTTCAAACTCATTTCTTCAATTTCTTTCATTATATAAACCGTTTTGTACTTAACATCCAAACTATCTATTGCATTTTCCAACAATCGCTTTGACTCATTCTGTATCATCTTGTCCTGCGGATTTAATTGCCTGTTATCGGGAATTTCGAAAATAGTGTTGCTCTTTAAGCTATCTGGTTGCTGGAGTAAATGCAAGAGTTTTCCTTTTGCTTTTATTCGCGCCAATGAATTATTTATACCTATGCGAATTAGCCAGGTAGAAAATGAAGACTGCAATTTAAATTGATGTAATTTGGAGAAAGCTTTTAAATAGGTATTTTGCATCACATCTTCAATTTCTGCTTCGTCCTTTAAATATCCCCTGATAATACGATACAATTTTTGATTATTGCGCTTTATCAGTATCTCGAAGAGTTCTTTTTCCCCACCAAGTACGCGCGATATGACTTGTTCTTCACTAATTTTTTGATTGTTATAATCATTGATGTTTATAGCTTCCATTGGGCTAGTTCTTTTGTTTTAGATAAAGAATCGAGAAAAAAGTTACAAAATATTGTATCCTTTTTTAAAGTTTTCAATCAAAAGAGTGTAATCAATTTATTAATGCCTAAAAAACCAAAAAGATGAACTCGAACGTACAATTTGTAAAAACCTTATTGAAATACACTTTTGGTTTAGTCCCAATTGTTGCAGGACTGGACAAATTCACTAATATTTTAACCAATTGGTCTCAATATATTTCCGAAGGATTAGCAGGATTGCTTCCTCTTGAGTCTACAACATTTATGATGATAGTGGGCGTTATTGAAATTATTGCAGGTATCCTTGTATTGACAAAAACCAAGATAGGTGCTTATGTTGTTTCGGCCTGGTTAACTGCGATCGCGTTGACCTTGATATTTAGCTGGACATATGTAGATGTCGCGGTAAGGGATTTGGTAATGGCTATCGGTGCATTTTCGTTGGCCAAACTTTCTCAGGAAGGTGTTGGAAAATAAAATTACGTAAACCTTAAAATTATAATAACCGGTAATTGTTGCATATTTGTGAATAAGTAAACATTAATAATTTTGTTTATAACGCTCTGTTAACGAAAGATTATAACATTAACTTCTCGTGAAAAAAATAAAAATAAAACGAATTTACGAAGAGCCTTCAGAGAATGATGGTTATCGTATTTTGGTCGACCGCCTCTGGCCAAGAGGTGTGTCTAAAGAAGATGCTGCCCTAGACGATTGGAATAAGGATGTCGCACCCACGGAAAAGCTTCGTAAATGGTTTGATCACGATACCGATAAATTTACCGAATTCGAAAAAAAGTACCGTAAAGAACTTGAAGGTAAAACCACTGACCTTGACGAAATCAAGAATAAAGCTCAAAATCAAAGAGTCACCCTACTCTATGGAGCGAAGGATACAGAACATAATCAAGCAGTTGTATTACAAAAACTTTTGAATAAATAATTGGTTCTTCGATTATAAAAATTTGATAGAAAAATATAATTCGGACATTTATATCCGAATTATATTTTTCGTTATCTTTGTCCCAGCAAACCAGAAGTAAATGTTTTCAAAAAGTTGTGAGTACGGTATCAAAGCGACTCTTTTCATTGCACAAAAATCGCAACGAGGAGAACGAGTTAGCTTAAAAGAAATTGCCGCAGCTACTAATTCTCCAACGGCGTTTACAGCTAAGATTTTGCAAATTCTTGCGAAAGCAAATATTGTTAATTCTACTAAAGGACCAAATGGAGGTTTTGAAATAGAGAAAGTACGCTTAGAAAAAACAAGTATTAAACAAATTGTGCTAGCCATAGATGGCAATCAGTTATTTGATGGCTGTGCGCTAGGACTAGAAAAATGTAATGAGAATGAACCCTGTCCTATGCACGAAAAATTTGTGATAATCAGGAATCAACTGAATGAAACGCTACAATCCTCCACCCTTCTAAAGGTAGCTAAGGATTTGAATTTAGGACTAACGGTACTCAAACAATAAAAAAAATTAATATAAAATAAGATAAAAAGGTCTTTATATCTATAATATGAAAAACACGCTCTCATTTATTATTCAAACCACAGAGGTAACCACTGAAAATTGGCTTTCAAGTCCTGGTGTCATTGGTACAATAGTCTTAATTTTTATTGTTGTTTTTTTAGGGCTTTTCATTTTTATAAAAAGACTAAATATTTATGCAGATCTTTTAACTAAAAACACAAAAGACCTAACCGAAGAAGAATTTGAAAGAAGACTCGTCAATCTTGACAAAGAAGAGGTAGATAAAATTTTAGAATTGCGTAGGCAGGGCTTTCAAGTGACTCAGAAGCAAGCAGAACTCACTAAAATATCTTCTAAAAATAGTGGCTTCATAAAAAAAATTATAAACCCAAAAAACCCACTATTTGATGAAAAAGCACGGTCCACCATAAAAATTAAAATTTCTGAAGAGCTTAAACAAATTGTAATCTGGTATATCGGAGCCTCAGCATTTTGGCTCATCTTTGGCACTCTTGTGGGACAATATTTAGGGATGAAGTTTATCTGGCCAGAAATGGACACTAGCAGCTGGTTATCCTTTGGTCGCTTGCGTCCGGTGCATACGAATACTGTTTTTTGGGGTTGGGCTTCACTGGCAATGATAGGGCTGGGACATTATGTTATTTGCAGGACGTCAAATCGAGAAATTGTTAGTTATGCCTGGTCTAAAATTGCTTTTTGGCTCATCAACTTAAGTGTTTTTTTAGGCAATCTCTTTCTTATGGCAGGAGTAAATAATGGTGGTGGAGAATACCGAGAATATATCTGGCCTATTATGGCACTTTTTGCAATTGGTATTATCATCACGTTTTTCAATTTTTATAAAACAGTTGCAATGCGTAAAATTTCAGAAATTTACATCTCAAACTGGTTTATACTTGCCTCTCTTGTTTGGACAATTATATTGACCATTATCGGGTATTTCCCATCATATCAAGATGGGCTGGGTGAAACCGTAATTCAGGGCTATTATATGCACCAGGGTGTGGGAATGTGGTTTATGACCTTCACTTTAGGGCTGGTTTACTACTTTCTTCCATCGTCACTTAATAAACCTATTTATTCCTATTCATTAGGAGTCTTGGCATTCTGGACTCAAATGCTTTTTTACACCCTTATAGGAACGCACCATTTTGTATTTAGCCCATTACCGTGGTGGTTACAAACGGTTGCCATTGTTTTTAGTGCGGGAATGTTTATTCCCGTGTTTGCAGGTACCACAAACTTTTTAATGACGATGCGTGGCAGTTGGAATCATATATCAAAAAGCTATGTACTTCCTTTCTTTTTGGTGGGCGTTGTGTTCTACTTTGTGGGATCTGTACAGGGAAGTTTTCAAGCATTTCGATTCACAAACTACCTATGGCATTTTACAGATTTTAATGTGGCGCACTCGCATATGACAATGTACGGCATTATCACATTTTTAATGTGGGCGTGTGTCTATGCATTACTGCCTAAAATAACTGGCAAAGAACCACCCCAATATCTTGTAGGAAGTCACTTTTGGTTAGCATTCATTGGGCTAATTGCCTATATGGTCTCACTTATGGCAGGCGGGACTCTAAAAGGCTTGAGTTGGATTGAGGGCAATCCGTTTATAGAATCTGTAATACTTATGGAAAATTATTGGGTTTGGCGTGCCGTGGGCGGTTCACTTATGTTTATTTCTCATCTCATCTTTGGTTATAATTTCTATTTAATGATTCGAAAGAAAAAACCAGTGGGAACATTGCTTCGGAACTATTCACAAAGCGAACTATAAATAATATTTAGAAACAGCATTATAACAAAAATAACTTATGTTGAACTTACATAAAGATCATAAAAATCTCGTACTGCTTTCTCTCATAGTTTTTGTAGTACTCAGTATTGGTGTTGCGATTATTCCCGCATACCAAATGCAAGAATATGAACCCATCCCAGGGCAGTTAGACTTAACTATTTCTGAAAAAAAAGGGCTTCACGTTTACATTTCGGAAGGTTGTGTAGCCTGCCACACGCAACAAGTAAGAAATATTGAGATGGATGCTGTGTGGGGTGATAGACCGTCAATGGCCTCAGACTATTATTATAGTAAACAACGAATGGACGTCTGGCGGCAGTCCCCTTCCCTATTGGGAAGTGAACGAACGGGTCCAGATCTTACAGATATTGGCACTAGACAACCCAGCGACCAGTGGCACTTGTTGCACCTATACAACCCTCGCTTGGTCGTAGAAGCCTCAATAATGCCCAGTTATTCGTGGCTATTTAGAGTAACAGACACCTCTTATATTAAAGAGGACGATGTGACCTTACCTCGTGGAATAACAAAAATGGAAGGAAGCGATGTGTTAGTAGCAAATGAAGAAGCTTTAGATCTTGTGGCCTATTTAAAAAGTTTACAGCAATTTTCAATGGAAGATGCAGTACCACCAGAATTTATACCGGCATTGCCAAAAGATATAGGTATAAATGAGACAGGAACAAATTCAGAAAGTTCAGCAGGCGCCAGTCTATATCAAAACAATTGTGCGGCTTGTCATCAATCAACTGGTCGTGGTGTAAAGGGAGCATTTCCTCCATTGGCAGGAAGTCTCATTGTGAATGATAAAAACCCGGAAACGCTTATTAAAATTATTTTACTGGGATATGATGCACGTAAAGAATATGGAGTGATGCAATCCTTTGCAGACCAATTAACCGATGAAGAAATTAAAGCCATTGCAGACCACGAACGCTCCAATTGGGGAAACAACGCACCTAAAGTTCCTATTGAAACTATAACACGATTACGAGATTCAATTTCACAAGTACAATAATTATGGAGACAAAAAATAGACAAGTACGCATTGAGAAAACGTTTACTGTTTTCTTCGGAAATTTTAAACAACTATGCAATATTTCAGAAAAAATTATGCCTCAAAAAATAAAAAAGACACTTCTAACATCTATAACAATTTTTATAAGTTTTGTAATGGTGGGGTGCCCTGTATGTGAGAATAACCAACCTAAAGGTTTTGAGAATATTACCCACGGTCAAGGTCCAGACGGCAACTTAGATTATATTATTATGTTCGTCGCTATTATCATAGTAGGATTTACGTTAATAATGAGCATTAAATACTTGATAAAGCCGAAAGAAAAAAATAAAGACCACATAAAAAACCTAGTGGTAAATGAAAATAATCTCACAGACTGATGGAAAATAAAAGAAAGGTAACTGTTTTTTTAGATGGTGAGAAAATTCCCTTTGGAGAATTTGAACCACCCGTCAAATTAATTTTGGATACAACAAAAATTCCGGATGGCAAACACCAGCTAAAAATCAAAGCGGTCTCATCTAAGGGGGTTGAGGGAGTGCGAATCATTCCTTTTGAAGTTCGTAACGGCCCAGAAATAGCTGTCGTTGGCCTAAAAGACAACGAGGTAATAGAGTCTAATACAGCGATTACCATTAACGCTTATGGTAGTGAAACATCAGAATCATTTATTATTCGTGGTTCAGAAACACCAAAAGCTGTGCCCTCTTGGGTTTGGGCTTGCATAATAGCTTTTGTGGGCTTTGCTATCTTTTATTTTATAACGCACTGGACCATTGGGACATACAAATCGTTTTTTTAAATGAAAGAAATAAAAGATAGAAAAGACATAGAAATAATGGTAGACACCTTCTACACAGCAGTGCGGAAAGATGATCTTTTAGGCCCTATTTTTAATGGAATTATTAAAGATAACTGGTCGCAACATTTAGATACGATGTACCGCTTTTGGCAGACCGTACTGTTACACGAATATGCATATAAAGGCTCACCTTTTATGCCTCACAGAAAACTTCCCATTAACGAGCAGCATTTTGATCGCTGGCTTCAACTCTTCAAAAGTTCAATAGACGAAAACTTTAAAGGCAAAGCTGCCGATGAAGCTAAATGGAGAGCTGAAAAAATGGCTGAAATGTTTTTAATTAAACTAAATAATAAATCCTTTTAAAAACTGACTTTTATGAAAACAGCATCACTTACCAAAGCTTTAACATATAGCGACAGCAAGCCAAAAATAGATGTCTTGATGGAGACAGAAATGTCTAAAGAAATAAGAATTGCATTTAAAAAAGGTCACATAATGAAGGAGCATAAAACGCCATTTCCCATTGTTGTGGAAGTTTTCAAGGGATCCATAGATTTTGGTGTCAATGGAGTCAAACATCATTTACCCGAAGGAAATCTCATCGCACTTGAAGGTGACGTACCTCACGATTTAAAAGCGAATAAAGACAGTATTGTTCGCTTATCACTTTCTAAGAAAGATAATGTGAATCGCGTGCAAAACATTAGAACTTCTTAGAATAAGAACATCCGAATAGTCAATCAAAAATTAAAAAAACTACTTAACCAATAATGATTTTTAACTATAAATAAGATTAATTATGATTTCAAAAATGTATAAATCGCTTTTAACTGAATATATATCTGGACTATATGGATATGCTACTATAGCTATCATTGGTCAAAGCTGTATAGGTTCTATAGCCGCAATGTTGATATTAATGAACAATGATTTATCAAGAAATTTTCAAATCATTGAACTTTTTTTAGTCGTTATTTTATGTATGGGATTTAACGGTGCCGTCTTAGCACAGCAAAAAGGAAAAATACAATTCAATATTTTAATCCTCAGTGTTCTTACCAGTATAATATTTATCATTATAAATTTATGAATTTGAAATTTTTAGTCTAGGGATAATATTCAACGAATAAAGTTATAAGACAATCAAGAGATTTTGATTTATGTACATTCAGTATAAGAACTTAAAATAGAGGATTTTTTGAGTATACTATCAACCACACAAATTTGCCCTTTTTTGACATTCAATTTGTAATATTCGATACGGCAATTGATTAGTTTTAAATTATTGAATTCTAGTATTCAAATAATTAAAAACCCATACCTTAGTCTAAGATTTTGCTGTATAAGAATTTTATTAAATTGTAAACTTTATGTCAAAGAAAAGAATCATCGCGAATCGTATCAACATTGTTTTAGTATTTATAGCTATTGTACTATTAATTTTAGGCGCAAATCGTATTGATAATAGTCAATTTAAAACAGCACATAAGGACGTTGTGTCGGTTTTTAACGATCGTGTGTTAGCGCAGAATTATATTTATAAATTGAACAATCTGATACACGAAAAAGAACAACTATTCCTTAAAAGAGGCACTCAGGCAGCTAGCGAAAATATAAATAAGGAGATTGAAACGTTAATCATATTATTTTCTGAAACTGAATTAACTAATAACGAAACTCAAAGTTTTGAAAATTTTAAAAACAATTATACCGATTTAAAATCTAAAGAAACCGAATATTTTAAAAATTCATATAATCAACCTATTGATGAAAATATTATTAATATCGCACTCGAAGAAGATATCAATATAATCCAAACTGATTTAGATAATTTAGCACTCATTCAAGTTTCAGAAATTAGGACAACCGTATTAGATGCACAAAAATCATTAAGTGAAAACGAGTTGAAATCCAGTATTGAAACCTATTTTTTATTAGGCATTGGCATTATTGTTTTAGTAATAATTTTCTATAGAATTAACAAATATGAATAGTATTACTAATAATAATTGAGTTATGCTTAAAAACCAACTAAGGTTACTTTGTACCTTTAAACAAAACCTCTACTAAAGCTAAAAAACTCATAAACGATTGACAACAACTGAAGCAACATTAAAAGAACGCATTAAAGAGCTTACCTGCCTCTATGAAATCTCGTCTATTATAGTAAATGCAGATGTTGGTCAAATGCAGGAAACTTTCAAAGCCATTGCACTAAGTTTGAAAAAAGGTTTTCAATTTCCAGAACAAACCGAGATTTCCATTACAGCTTCTATAGCTTCATTTAATACTGGAGCGGTGAACGAGTTGCTTCATCTTAGTTCTAAAATTCAGATATTTAACGTATCTGATGGGGCTATTATCGCTTCCTTACAAGATGATAAAAGTTCATTTTTAAAAGAAGAGCAGCAATTATTGGATAGTGTCGCTTTAAAGATTGGAAATCTCTTAGAGCGCATCGAAATTCAACAGAATGAAACTTCACTCAAACGCCAGATGGAACGTGCAGACCGGCTTTCCATCCTTGGTGAAATTACAGCCGGAATTGCCCACGAACTCAACACACCCTTGGCAAACATACTTGGGTTTGCCGAATTGCTAAAAGATGATTTTAAGACTGACAAATCAGTTAGCGCAGATCTGGACAAGATTATTGACAATGCGATTTTTTCCCGTGAAGTGGTTAAGAAATTAATGTTCTTTGCTTGTGAGATGCCACAGGAAATGAAACAGGTAAATTTGGTGCCGAGAATAAAAAATGCATTGGCACTACTCGACGCCTCATTTAAAAAAGCAAATGTAAAATATGTTGTAAAAATTGAAGAGGGAGAACTATTGTTAAAAGCAGACACAATACAACTAACACAAATTATTTTCAACTTGATAATCAATGCTATTTACTTCTCACCAGAAAATGGATTAGTTACCATTGAAGCTTCGCAATCCAAAAAAAACATCGTTTTAAAAATTATCGATGAAGGCCCGGGACTGTCAAATGATGCTCTTGAAAAAGTGTTCCAGCCATTCTTTACAACGAAACCTACAGGCGACGGATCTGGTCTTGGATTGAGTGTGGTGCACGGTATAGTAGCAAGCCATAAAGGAACTATAAACGTAGAGAATAATGCAAAAAAAGGCGCAACGTTTACCGTTAAACTTCCAAAAACTTAATACTTTTATAATTGAATGCAGTTTAAAAAAGAGAACATACTCATAGTAGATGATGATATCCATATTCTGGAGTTATTACAACGTCATTTACAATCGTGGAATTTTCACTCTTATAAAGCTGTTTCAGTAAAGGAAGCTGTTCAAATACTTCGGGATACAAAGATAGACTTGCTTATTACCGACTTAAAAATGCCTGAGATAGATGGTACAGAGCTTATCAAATTTGTATCAGAACACTATCCTGCCCTACCCAAACTCGTTATCACCGGTTATCCTTCAGTGCAGGATTCGCTGGCCGCTATAAAATCTGGTGTGGTCGATTATTTAACCAAACCTTTTACCAAAGAAGAACTTAGTAATGCTATAGAGAAATCTTTAGGAAGCACGGACATCAGTTCTAAAAAGCCGGTTTCAACAAAAGCAATGGATCAAAAAAAGGGTGATGCATACGGTGATATCATCGGTAATTCAGAAAAAATAAATGAGGTTATACAGATCATTGAACGTGTAAAAGATAACAAAGCTACTATTTTCATAAAAGGCGAAAGCGGTACGGGAAAAGAACTTGTAGCACGTGCTATCCATTATCAAGGGAAGTTTTCGCGAGCACCATTTATAGCAGTAAACTGTGGTGGCATTCCAGAAAATTTATTAGAATCAGAACTTTTTGGCTACACTAAAGGTGCGTTTACAGGAGCTGAAAAAAATCGCGATGGATTCTTTCAGGCTGCAAATAGCGGAACTATTTTTCTCGATGAAATAGGCAATGCTTCTACAGCGGTTCAATCCAGATTGTTGCGTGTGCTTCAGGAAAAAGAAGTGGTAAAAGTTGGTGCACAAAAGGCAGATAAAATTGATGTTCGTATTATTGCAGCTACCAATAGCGACCTAAAGGAAATGATTAAAAAAGAAACCTTTAGAGAAGATCTATATTACCGTCTTACGGTGGTGGAAATTGAGGTAGCACCTTTGCGAGAACGTAAGGAAGACATTCCCCTTCTCGTGGATAAATTTCTCTTTAAATACGGTGTAGAATACAAAGACCGTTTTATTAAAATAAGTTCAGAGGCTTCGGAAATATTACAAAGATATGATTGGCCCGGAAATATCCGTGAACTTGAAAACGTAATACAGCGAGCCGTCATAATGTGCGATAGACACATTGATGTAGAAGACCTCCCCGATTCATTAAAATACAACATAGATTTTCCCAAAGGCGAACTACTTCCGCTTAAAGAGATTGAGAAAAGATATATTCAAAAAGTTTTGAATGCTACTAATAACAACAAGACCAAAGCTGCTGAGATTTTAGGGATTGATAGAAAGACAATTCGACAAAAACTGTCAGATTAAGTGAATGACCATAAATTAAGCTACTGATCTTTTAAATATCTCTAAGTAATTATTTCGAGTAGAGTCAGGGCACATATTACTATTGATAAAATTATTATAGAAAATTAAAAGATTCCTTAATACCCTCAATAACATTTGCAACCGCAACAGCAGATAAAATTAATCCCATTACCCTACTAATAATACTAGCACCAGCATCGCCAATTATTCTCTGGACTTTTGTTGCAAGCAGTAAGAAAATCAATACTATTATCAAAACAACTATTAATACTAAACTTGATTGAACTTGCTCCCAAATACTGTACTCAGCATTTTTTGTTAATAACACTACCGCAAGCATCGCTCCTGGACCTGCTATTGAAGGCATCGCAATTGGAAAAATAGCTGTTTCAGTGGTGTTCTTAATCTTTTTTATTTCTGTTTCTGGTTTACTTTCTCCAAATATCATAGTTAAAGCAAAAAGAAAAAGTACAATCCCTCCCGCTATTTGAAATGAAGAAAGAGAAATATCAATTGCATCAAGAATTAATTCTCCTCCAATAATAAAGAATATAAGTATTAGAGCTGAGAAAAGAACTGCCTTAAAAGCAATTTTTCTTTTTTCACGTTCATTATAATCTTTTGTCACAGCAATAAATACAGGCACTGAACCAATTGGATCAATAACAGCAAATAAAAATATAAAAGCGGCGGTAAGTTCGTGCATATTTGATCTGAATTATTCAATCAGGACCAATTAAAATCTATTACAGCAGATTTTTTTTAATGCTAATTGCTTGTTTCAAATGCCAAGTTAAATAAAATTGACGTATAACGTGAAAATCAACTTTATCATATTCTACTTACTTCTGGTATTATTTACATTATTGACAACAATCTAATGATGGTTCAATTTCTCCCAACTGGGTAGTTATACCCCAGCACTCAATTCATAAGTACTTCCAAAGAAACACTAAGAAGCCTTATACAGCAAGGGTTTCTTCGCTTAAAGCATTTTTTGGCACGCCCAATGGCATATAGATTGCCTTATGTATAGAAAATAATAACAATGTACTATGAAACCAAACACATTCAATATTTGTCCCACCTGCATCCATAGAGATAGCTGTGTGATTACTCACGACAAGAGCCAGGTATGGTCTTGTAGTGAGTACGAGGAAGGAGCTACAGAAGCAAAAAACCAACACCTCGTAAACAATATAAATAAAGAAAAACCAGAAATGGTAATGGCATAACCTTAAAACAAAAATAAAATGATTCTTAACAAGTTAGTCACAAATTTAGTCGGAAAAAAAGAGCTGAGGAACAAATTACAATTCAGCACCATACAAGATAGCCCTTACAGATTTGCAAACAGACGAAATCTGCGAAACAGAGGCTTAATTAATAATCCTTTTTAACATTAATGCTATGAACACACAATCCCAAATAGATAATAATAGTCAAAAAAGAGAAGAAATTCTCAAACGAAGAAGAAGATACATCATCAAAAAGTATAATGAAAGAAGTATCACCAATCGACTCTTTAAATAAACACGAAAAATAAAAAAATCCGCTTAAAACGGTTTATACTTATGACAACAATCACAGCAGAAGTAAATAATACTAAAAAGAAAAAAACGCCTGTAAAGGGAATGATGGATAATGTGATGGAGCAATTTAATAGTGCTGCAAACCATATTAACCTTCATCCAAACATCCGAAAGATTTTAAGTATTACTAATAATGAAATCATCGTACATTTTCCTGTGAAAATGGATAGTGGTGAGGTAGAAATCTTTACTGGATATAGAGTACAGCACAATAACGCCTTGGGCCCTTATAAAGGTGGATTGCGCTACCACCCTACGGTAGAAATAGATGCCGCAAGAGCCTTAGCTATGTGGATGACCTGGAAAACCTCACTGGCTGGTTTACCGTATGGTGGTGGTAAAGGAGGCATCCAGTTAGATCCTTCTAAATATTCACAAGCTGAGTTAGAACGTATTACTCGTAGGTTCACTTTTGCCTTGGCAGATAACATAGGACCAGAACACGATATTCCAGCTCCAGATGTAAACACAAATAGCCAGACAATGGCTTGGATTGCAGATACGTATATGAGCACTCGTCCACCAGCAGAACGTACGGCAAATCAACACGTAGTTACTGGTAAACCAGATGGTAGTGGCGGATTAGAAGGACGTGACCGGGCTACTGGATATGGCGTGTTTTTGAATATCAAATTTTGGGCAGAAAAAAACAAAGAAACATTAAAAGGAAAGAAATTCATTGTTCAAGGATTTGGCAATGTAGGCTACTGGGCATCTCATTTCTTGGAAAAAGAAGGTGCAAAGCTGGTGGCCGTACAAGATGCTTTTGGAAGTATTAGAAGCACCAATGGCATCCAGGTAGAAGACCTTTTCAATTATAGTAAAGTAAACAATGGAAGCATCTCAGGATTTCCTGGAGCTTTTGATCTTGATAATGAAAAGTTTTTTACTACTGAATGTGATATCTGTATCCCGGCCGCACTTGGAAACCAGATTACAAAAGAAAATGCCGCTAACATCAAAGCAAGACTTATTGCTGAAGGTGCCAATGGCCCAACCAATGTGGAAGGTGAGAAGGTACTGCTGGAAAAGGGTGTAACTATTATTCCAGATATCTTATGTAATTCGGGAGGTGTCGTAGGTAGTTATTTTGAATGGTTACAGAACCGAAACGGCGAGCTATGGCAATTAGATGAAGTAATGGCAAAACTCGATAAAAAGATGCGTGAATCCTTTAATAAGGTTTTTGATTATGCTGAGAAAGAAGGAATGGATTTGAGAACAGCAGCCTATTGCATCGCAATTAGACGTATCGAAAAGGCCTATATCCAACGGGGAATATTTCCTTAATTAATAACATTAAAAAATACCAAAAATGAAATACGGAAGCATAATATTAGAAAAAAAGGAGTATGTGTACTTAAAACGTATCCTAAATATTTCGGGATATGCCGAGAATTTTGAAACTCAAAAATCGCTCCAACGGTTGAGCAATGAACTTAAAGATGCACAAATCGTGGATGAGACCGATATGCCAGAAGATGTAATTCGTTTCAACAGTAAGATTATGGTGTATTCTGCAAATGGGTGGGAGAAAACCCTTCAACTGGTTATTCCTTCAGAAAAAGATGCTAAAAAGGATAAAATATCAATCCTTACACCTATGGGATCAGCGCTGTTTGGTTATTCTGAAGGGGATACGATTGAATGGGATTTTCCTTCGGGAACCCAAAAAATAAAGATTGTGACAGTAACACAGGACACAACTCAAAAAAAAATTGAAGTACCTATTTAAAAAATAAAGCAATGGAAACCTTACAAACAGAAATATATAATCACGATAACGATGTGGACGTAACACATAAAATAAACACTATTGAGCTTGACAACTGGATCAATCATCTTAAATACATCAAGAAAGAACTCAACAATTTAATTGGGCTTTGTAGCGAGGATTTGGATCAACGTCTGGAAGATGAAAGCGTTGTTCAAAAATTTCAGAAAAAAGAAACTGAAAATGACACGCTATTAAGAGCGCTTCAAAAATATATGAATACGAGAAGCGAAATCATAGAGTGCGAGGATACTCAATGTGATATGGCCTACATTACAGAACACGAAAGCTACAGGAGAAGTTATCTGTACCATCTTGACAAGTATAGAAGATTAAAAGATGAGTTTTTTAGTAAAGTACAGGGTAAATTCACGCTGTTGAATGGAATATCGTAAGCGCACACTATTTTGGAAATCGAACTCCCATTTAAGATTGACGCGCACCGAAGGCTCTGTATAAAAAAAGACCTTATAGCATTGAGCCATTGGATGGATGCAATTACAGCCATTAACACTGAAATTGATTATTTAAAAATTATTGAACAACAGTTAATAAAAGAGTACGATGTAGAAGTAACTCTACAAGCATTACGCAGGAAAAACACATTGTTGTTGGCAATGCTTTGCAAATACGAACAGGAACTCAATACCGAGTATGAATACGGAAAAAGAGAATATAACGTAAGCCGCGCTAAAGAACACGAAAAGAAACGTGATACACACATAGCATTCATTCAAGAGTTCACACAATTTAAAAAAGGGATATACCATAAGTTATCCAAATATCAACGCAGATAAAATTTAGAAAAGATGAAAAAAATATTAATTCCTATCGACTTTAAATTCAATAGCTACGATGCAATTGATTATGCTATCAATTTTTTTAAGCGTGAGCAATGCGAATTTTATTTTCTGAATACGTACACCTATGATCTATCAGGTCTTAATACCATAGATCTACTTCAGGCAGATGATGATTGGTATGACGAACCTAAACACAATTCTGAAGATAATCTTGGTAAATTAATTCAAAAATATGCCTTTAATAACCGAGATAGTAAACATCGTTTTAGCGCAATTTCTGAATATTCAAACCTTATCGAGGGTATGAAAAAAGCTATTAAAGACATTAAAATTGATTTGGTAGTGCTCCCAGGAAAAGACCAAAAAGGGGAAGATTCAATACGATATAGCCGAAATACCAAACGCATCATAGAGCATATTCGGGAATGCCCAGTAATGATTATCCCTTCTTCAGCGGAAATGTATAAAAAACCCAAATTTGTACTGGTTTCAAGATTTGATATAGACCTTCCTATAAGCGAACTTGAAAATTGGTATGAATTGGTACAAATTGCGAAAGGGAGCATAAAAATCGTAACTCTGTCTGGAAAAGAGGAATTAACTGAAAAACAAAAATCCAATCAGTGCAAAGTGCGCTATCATCTTGAAATGCTCTCAGGGGAAAAGATTGAAGTAGAGTATATAAAAAATGCGCCGGCGCTTAAAGACTTTGCAAGATATCATTCAGATTACATTATGTGCCTTATAGATAGGAAGCCAGATTTTTGGAGAAAGTTAGGTATTAGTCATTCACGAATAACTAATCTGGGTCCATTGCCAAGCACACCCGTAATCGCTTTACATAGATAATTATGAAGTCGATGAGCAACCGTACGTTCTACATAGTCGCAGTACTAATTGGTTTAGCCACTATGGCAATCCTCAGCTGGTTAGTACCTGCGCCTATTTTTTAGTTGAAAGTTTAAATGAAGATTAAAAATGGAAAAAATTTTGCGAGAAGCCAAAGAATTTGAAAAAGCCAAAATGAGCAATATGACTACTAGTGACCGTGTCGCGGCATCTCGTGTAGCAAAACGACTTATTTTGGGAATAAACGAAGAATATAAAAAGTCTAAAGATCCAAAACTTATGGACGTGATGAAACGTCTGACACAAAAAAAGAAAAAGATAGAAGTTAGGTTGAAGGGAAGACTAGAAACTTTTTAGTATTTTTAAGTAAATAATCTACAAATGAAAATTGACAAAAATACTTTCGAAAGCACGTTTCAAGTACAAGGGAAAAGCCTGAAATTCATTAGCCTTGAAAAGGTTGCAAAGGAATATCCAAAAGTTAAAAGACTACCATTTTCAATTCGTATTTTATTGGAAAACGCTTTGCGTAATTATGATGGCTTTTTGGTCTCTGATAAACATATAGAAAACCTTATTAATTGGAATCCTAAAGGGAGTGATGCTTCAATCCCCTATAAACCAGCCCGTGTGTTAATGCAGGATTTTACAGGTGTTCCCGCAGTTGTAGATATTGCAGCTATTCGTTCTGAGGCTATTAGAAAAGGAAAGGATGGTGCCAAAATCAATCCTAAAGTGCCTGTCGATTTAATCATAGATCATTCAGTACAAGTAGATTTTTTTGGTACTGATTATGCATATAGAAAAAATGTAGAATATGAATATAAGCGGAATAGTGAACGGTATGAATTGTTAAAATGGGCACAAAACGCTTTTGAAGATTTTACGGTAGTCCCCCCTGGAATGGGTATTTGTCATCAGGTAAATCTAGAATATCTTGCGAAAGGTATCGTAATGAGGGATGGATGGGCTTATCCCGATACATTGGTCGGAACCGATTCCCATACACCAATGGTTAACGGCATAGGAGTTGTAGGCTGGGGTGTTGGAGGTATTGAAGCAGAAGCAGCTTTGTTAGGTCAACCCATTTATTTTTCAAGTCCCAAGGTTATCGGTCTACAATTAATAGGAAAACTACCCGAAGGTATTACGGCTACCGATATGGTGCTTGAAATAACTAATCAAATGCGCAACTATGGCGTTGTGGGGGATTTCGTGGAAGTGTTTGGTGATGGTTTAGATTATTTATCGGTACCTGACCGTGCTACCATCGCGAATATGTCACCAGAATTTGGCTGTACAATCACATACTTTCCTATAGACGTACAAACGGTACGGTATATGGAAAAAACAAATCGCAAAGAAGAGCAGATAGATCTCGTTGAAAATTATTGTAAGAACAATCTTTTATGGCGTACTGGCAAAGAAGACATTGAGTATTCAGATGTAATCACCGTTGATTTATCTATTTTGGAACCTTCCGTCGCTGGACCAAAACGTCCTCAGGATAAAATCCTAGTACGAGATTTGAAAAATCAATTCGGCAATCTTTTGAAAGAAGTACACGGTCGTGATTACATTCCGTTGGAAGAACGCGACACTTGGTATGAAGAAGGCGGTTCGGGCACTCGTTTCAATAAAAGATTTAGAGACCAAAAAGTAGCAGATGATGTAGAAATAAACATTGAAAACAAAACTCCTCTACAATCGGTCCGTATCAGCAAAGGAAATCAAGAATATGCATTAAGCGATGGATCAATCGTAGTGGCTGCAATTACATCCTGTACAAATACCTCAAACCCTTCGGTAATGATTGGTGCTGGTTTGGTTGCTAAAAAAGCGGTAGAAAAAGGACTTGATGTAAAACCTTGGGTAAAAACCTCTTTGGCACCGGGCTCAAAAGTTGTAACTAATTATTTAGAGAGAGCTGGGTTGTTACAACACCTTGAAGCCTTGAAGTTTCACGTAGTAGGATACGGATGCACTACGTGTATTGGAAATTCAGGCCCATTACCACCTCATATTGAAAAAGCCATCGACGATTGCGACCTTGTTGCGGCTTCCGTTTTAAGTGGAAATCGAAACTTTGAAGCAAGGATACATCCTAAAATACAGATGAACTTTTTGGCTTCACCAATGTTAGTAGTTGCATATGCTATTGCTGGGCGAGTAGATATTAATCTCTTAGATGAGCCTCTTACACAAGATATGAATGGTAAGGATATTTATTTAAAGGATATCTGGCCTACTCAACACGAAATTCAGGAAGCAATTGAATATTCTACTACCAAAGAAGATTATGCTCAAGAGTATGCTGTGATTTTCGACGGGGAAGAACAATGGAAAAACCTGCCTGCACCTACGGGTTTAAACTATGAATGGAAAGATGATTCCACTTACATAAAGGAAATTCCATTCTTCAAAGATATTAGTGAAACCCCTGAACCATTACAAAACATTAAAGGTGCAAGAGTGCTGATTAAGTTAGGCGACTCCGTCACGACAGATCATATTTCCCCCGCAGGCTCATTTTCAGAAGAGAGCCCCGCCGGACAATATCTAAAATCCAAGGGTATAGAAAGAGCGATGTTCAATTCATACGGCTCCAGAAGAGGTAATCACGAAGTAATGATGCGTGGCACTTTTGCCAATGTGTTTATCAAGAATGAAATTGTGTCAAAACAAGGTGGTTTTACTACCTATTTTCCCGAAAATAAGGAAATGAGTGTGTATGATGCCGCTATGAAATATATGGAAAACGATACTCCCTTGATTGTACTGGCCGGGAGTGAATACGGTTCCGGTTCTTCGCGTGACTGGGCGGCGAAAGGCGCAAGTTTATTGGGTATAAAAGCGGTCATCGCTAGTTCCTACGAACGTATCCATCGATCTAATTTGGTTGGAATGGGTGTTTTACCTCTGAAATTCAAAAAAGGGGAAAATGCTAATTCTTTGGGATTATCTGGACACGAAACTATATCCATTACCGGAATAGAAACTGGTCTTAAACCAGGTAAAGAATTAAATGTAACTGCTCGAAAAGAAGACGGTTCAGAAATTACATTTAAAGCACTAACCAGATTGGATTCGGAGATCGAGGTGGAATACATCAAACAAGGGGGCATTTTACAGTATGTTCTTAGACAGTTTTTAAAGGAATAAAAAAAAGAATTCAAAAAATATTAATAGTATTTTTTTCTGCGGTTAGCTAAGGCTTCATCTTGGTTTCTTAAAACCAGTGATACTATTTTTAAATTCAAAAAATATTTTGAAAATAACTTCTTTTAAACTTTGAAAAACCTCTTTGAACAGCTCTCTCATAACCTCATTTTTTAATTTGAAAACTACTTAAAATAGACAACGCAATAGCCAATACATTTTCCTCCTCAGTAAGGTGTAGCGCTTCATTGCTATTAGACAGGAAACCCAATTCTATCAATACAGTAGGACAATAACCTACTGATTCACGTAACACTTGAAAGTTGGCAAACTTTACACCCCTACTCTTGAAACCAATATTTTCCTTTAGTCCCTTTTGAAGTTGATATGCCATTTGAATGGATTCCCGAATATATTTCCCTTGTTTTGGCACAAACACTTCTACACCCTTTGCATTTGAGTTGATGGAATGATTGCAGTGCAGAGAAACAAATAAGTCGGCATTAAACTTCTTCGCCAATGCTGCCCTATCTTTTAAGGAAATCAAAGTGTCCTCATATCTTGTGAGGTAGATATCATAAGTATTTCCAAATAGACTTTCATTCAAACTTATAATTTCCTTTGAAACGTTGAGCACTTTATCCTTTTCACGAATTTCATTAACACCAACGGCACCCGAATCACTTCCGCCGTGGCCAGGATCTATTATAATGATCGTTTTGCCATTCTTATGTGATTGACCAAAACCTAAATTCGGCATAAGCCAAAATGTAAAGGCTATCAAAGTGACTAATCGAACCATAATTTTTTCTTTTGCTACACAATTTTCAACGAATTAGTCATTTCCCTAAGAATTTTACAAAGTTTAACAACATTTCAAGTTAAAGTTTGGAGATTTTCTACTCTCAGCTTCTTTTCCTAATAGATTTCGCAAAGTTTATTCATACACTGCCTTCACAATCAACATTATAAGGGCATTAAAACAAACATTATGAAAAAATCATTGCTTCTATTATTGGCACTCTCATTGATTTCGGCTCCAGCCTTTGCACAACTTGGGGGTATTGAAGATTCGGTAAACGACATTGGAGATACTATCCGGGCCATCTTCCCCATTTTGCTTGGGGTTATCTTCCTTGTTGGTTTCTTATTTAATGCCGGGCATTTCTTCGGCGAGAATGCGGACCTCAAAAAAGGGATTACTAGAGTGCTTGTATTCGTACTTATCGCAGGTGCAGTCGTGGGAATCTTTACGTACCTAATCTCAATCGTAGTATAATGAAACGGTTCGAGGTCTATAAAAACATCAGAAAAAGGGCGGTCATTTTCGGGCTGCCCATTTCGCTGTTTGCCTTGATGATGATTTCAATTATAGCATCGCTCTTGGTCATCATCTTCTCTTTCAGCTTTGGGATTATTATAGGTGTGATGGTGTTTAATTCAGGATTGTATATCGCTCTAACAAGAATTGCGAACAACCCACAGCTATTCCAGACCGCCAAGGTTTTTCCACAAATCATTAGTAACAAAAGAAACTCAGGGTTCGATTATGAAAAAGATTAACCTTTCGGCATATAACCCAATTGCAGATATTCAAGACAATATCATTTTTGCCAATAATGGCAACGTAGTGATATGCTTTAAGGGAAATTTACCCGAAATCTATTCGCTATCTGCAACCGATTTTGAGGATATACACGGCGCTTGGTTTCAGGCGTTAAAATCGTTGCCTGTTGGCACGGTTGTCCATAAACAGGATATTTATCTGAAGAAATCCTATTCTTCACGACAATTGCCCAATACTACCTTTTTGGAAAAAGCCACCCACGAGTATTTTAAAGGGCGTGAGTATATCGAACATAAGTGTTTCTTATTCTTTATCCTGACCAAAAACAAGGCACTCAATAATTCAAAATATGTCAATCCATTCCGAAAAGTTTCAAAAGGGATTGTACAGCAACTCGATGATAATGTAAACAGTTTTATTGGTTCGGTAAGTGATTCTATTTCCTTTATCAATAACAGCCGGAAGATGGAGTTTGTTCCGCTTAAAGCTGAAGAAATCCAAGACCTGACAACTGGGTATTTCAATGGATTTAACGAAGGCTATGATACCGATATACTTTTGGAAAAATCCAATATGAATATTGGTGAAAACCACTTTGATGCCCTTGCCATTAATAGCGAGCTATGTTTTGGCGAAAGTGTACAGAGCAGTAAAACTAATGAACGGTTTACTTCAGATGATTTTGTATTCCATCAGGGATTTATCGATGGCCTTGGTCTGACTTTGAACGAGAACCACATTGTTAATCAAATCCTTTATCTGGACGATAAACAAAAGTGGCGAAAGTTACTCGATAAGAAAATCGAGGAATTGAACAAGAGTTCCAATTTTGGCTCACAGAACAAAGTAGTACTGGGAAAAATCCAGCACATCCTTGACCAAATCAATGCCGATGACAACGCACGAATTATCCGTGGGCATTTGAATATTGTGTTTTGGTCTAAGGATGTCAGTGAATTAGGGAAAATAGGCTCTAAGATAAAAACCGAATTTAAGGAACTGGATATCATCCCATATTACCCAAGAGGCGAAGAACGGAAGAATTATATACTGAACAGCTATTGCTGTTTTTCATCCAACTTCTCTAATTCAGACTTATACGTAACCGATTTAAAACACGCACTCTGCCTGTTCATCAATAACACCAACTACAAAAGTGATGCTACCGGAATCATCTTTAATGACCGTGAGCATAATATTCCCGTTCTTAAAGATGTTTGGGATGAACGAAAAAAACGCATCAAAGCTCGAAATTTTGCCATTTTCGCCCCAACGGGCGAGGGAAAATCGTTCTTGGCAAATAATATTCTACGTCAGTATTTTGAAAGTGGTGTCCGACTGGTCATCATTGATTTAGGCGGCTCGTACACTAAGTTTGCCAAACTCTATTCCAGAAAGTACACCGTTCTAAGATATGAAAGTGGAAAGAATTTGGGCATCAATCCTTTTTATATTAGTGACACAAACGACTTGACACCAGAGCGTTTAGAAGATTTATCTGTGTTTCTCTTTGAGTTATTCGCATCAGATTTAAAAGTAACCAAGGCACAATCGGTTTCCATTAAAAAGATTCTTCGATACTATTATAAAAATACTCCCGAGAATCATTCCTTAGATAGTTTCTATCATTTTATTGAAAGTAACCAAGGAAGCCTTTTAAAGCAACTTAAAATCCATCCCGACTACTTCAATATTACAAACTTTTTACACATAATGTCAGAGTATGTCGGCGATGGTCTATATAGCTTCCTTTTTGAAGTGAGCGAAGACCAAACCTATAAAATTGAAGATAAACGGTTGATAGTTTTTGAACTGGATGAAGTAAAGGACAATAAAGAAATTTTGTCTGTTATGCTGAAACTAATCAAATCTGCCATCCAAAGAACGATTTGGAAAAACCGTGCTGAAAAAGGAATCATCCTTTTTGATGAGTTTGCCAAGCAATTGAAGTTTGAGAACGTACTGGAAAGTGTAGAATTTTATTATCAAGCAATTCGAAAGCAAAACGGTGCCATTGGTATTATCCTTCAGTCGATAAACCAACTGCCCAACAATTCCACTTCAGCAAGCATACTTGAAAACACACAAGTAATATATAGCCTGAATAATGAAAAAGGATATACGGAACTGGTCAAAAGGCTCAACCTATCAAGCCACGACCTAAACCAATTAAAATCTATCAAAAACAACCTTTCCGGACCACGCAAGTACACCGAAATGTTCATCAAGATTGGCAAAGAAAGCAACATTTTTCGTTTGGAAGTTCCGAAGGAAGTCTTCGCAGCTTACCTCACAGACGGACAGGAAAATGAGGAAATAATGAGGCTTTACGAAAAGCATCAAAATATGGAAAAAGCAATCACTGAATATTCATCTAAAAATTAAATAATATGAAATCGAAGATTCACGAATACCTAAAAAAATGTTTTACAATGAGTAAAACAAAAATCTTAATTATCACAACTGCAATAATTTTTTTATTGCCTGCACGTGCTACGTGCCAAGGGATGCCTGTCTATGACAACACCAATTTTATCAGCTTGGTAAAATCGCTATTGGAATCTGCAAAACAGACGAGCCAATTAGTCAAATCTGTAAAGTTTCTGAAAGATGCAAAGGAAAGCATCGAGAAGGTTTCCAGTGTAGTACGGCAGCTTAAGGCTGTGCAGGAAATTGGGCAAAACAACCAACGCCTTATAGACGTAATGCAAAATGACTTACAGGACATTTTGAATTCGCCCTACATCAAACCAGACGAAGTCAGCCGAGTCGTGGAATCATTCGATGCCATTGTACAAAACTCTTTGGACACTGTAGATTTTATTGATGAAATCTTATCGAGTGATTACCTAAAAATGACTGATGCCGAACGTGCGGAAGTTCTCAAGGAAAAGGAAATGCAGTCTACTGAAATGGTGGCCGATGTGATGCTAAAAACAAAGCGCTATCGGGATATCATTTCCTTCAGAAAAATGCAGGACAAAGTAAATAACCGCGAAACCAGCTATTAATTATGACCGCCGCCATAGCTTTAGGGATAGGGCTGGAATACATTGACACAGTGTTTCAGACAATACAGGCCAGCGACTTCTCGCAATATACCATTGCAGGGATGAAAACGCTTGCCGTATTGTTCTTTCTGGTCAATATCCTTAAAAAGTACAATGAGGGCATAGCAGATAGGGACGGTTATACGTGGGGATTGAGTCCAGGGGAGCTGGCTAAAAATTTTGCAGTAGTTCTTCTGGTCATTTTCTCAACTCAAATACTCGGCTTTTTTGACGGAATTCTCGTTTCAATTGAAAGTGAATACCGTAACACGGCTCCTGCGCTCCTTCCGCTTCAAATGCAGGACATTCCTATTGAAGAAGATGTGAGCGCATTGGAAGCCGCCAGAAAGGCAATGGCATTGCTCTATGAAGCTTTAGTTACACCACTATATGGTTTTAAAATATTTGCCTTTTTGATAAGTCTTTTTCTCTGGATTTTGGATTTGTTCATTTATCCACTATTCTTGGCCGAGCGCTTTTTTCTGTTGGGCATAATGCAGACTTTCTTTCCATTGGTTATTAGCTTGGCAGTATTTGAGAAATTTCGCTCTATGGCCTATAATTTTTTCAGATTGTATGCTGCGGTTTATATGCTCGTTCCGGCATTCTTCCTGGTCAATATCTTTATCAATGCTATTTATACCGAAATCAACACCAATTTCTGGGTCAACCTTTTCGGCACCGATACAGGGCAAGGGTTCTTCGCTCCCGTGGTAGAGCTTGGTTCTGTAGGCTTTATTGTATTCCTGAAATTCAAACTTTATAAACGGGCTACATCATTTACCCTAAGACTATTTACACAATGAAAACACCGTATAAAAATATCTATTCAGTACTCAAACTCAATCGCTTTATCGTGCTTGCTGTTGTCATTGGTTCGACACTTTGTAGTGTGTTTGCGATTTGGATGACGGTAAACATTAATAACAAGGCAATGAACAGTGCATTTGCCATCAATACCGATGGTTCTATTATCCCACTCAAGCTCATTGCCCAGAAAGAAAACTTTAGGGTCGAAGCGCTCGCACATTTGGAATTATTCCACACTTATTTCTACAATATCGATGCGAGTAATTATGAAAGCAATTTGAAAAAGGCACTTTGGTTGGGCAATAGTTCGGTGGATAACTTATATCGCCAAAAGAAAGCAGACGGTGTTTACAATCGGCTACTACAATATTCCTTGGTCCAAAAAGTATTGAGCATCGATTCTCAAATCGAAGAACAAGACGGGGTTTATGCCTTTAGAACCGTAACAGTTTTTGAAATTAACCGTGGTTCTATTATCGACACCTACGAGCTGGTTTCCACAGGGAAACTGATTACCGTAAATCGAAATTTTCCTAACAATCCCCACGGTCTTTTAATCACAGATTATTTTGAAAACACTCTTAAAAAATTAAACGATGAAAATTGAGAAGAATAAAATAGTATTCGCATCAGTACTGGCGGTGGTTGTGATATTCATTATCGCATACGCAGTATCAATGATGGGCAATGATGAAACTAAAAACGAAAATCTAAAACAGACCTTGGTGCCCAAACTGGGCCAGGAACAAAAGGAATATGAATCAAAATTGGAAGCCATCAACGATTTAAAAGAAGTGCGAGAGACCAACGCACCCAGCATTTACGACGAAAAGTTGATTGACTCTCTGGGATTCTACGACCCTGACCTTCCCGAAAAAGAAAAAGAACGCATTGTGGATAGTATTTACGATGCCGGAAGAATTCAATACTCAAGTAGAACCTACCAAAATATAGGTGCGCGAAAAATTGTGGCAAAGAATACTTCGGAAATAGACTCTACTGAAATACTTGCGGAACTTAAAATTGAAGCTAAAGAATTGGGATTAGAGCACCAATTGTTTTTCGCTTCAGCTCCAGATAAAAACGATGTCTTAATAAACGCAAATACAGATTCTGAAATATTGGCGGTTGTTGATGGCGACCAAGTCGTCAAGGTAAATTCCCGATTACGAATGCGGTTGATGAATACAGCCACTATCAATGGCAAAGTAATTTCTAAAAACACCCCCATTTTCGGTTTTATAAAATTCCAGCCCAATCGTGCACTCATTGAAATAGAAAATATAACGCATCATCCCACCAGATTAAAAGCTTTCGATCTTCAAGATGGCAGTGAAGGAATTTATGTAGAAAACAGTTTTCGGGAAGAAGTCAGCAGTGAAGTTTTAGATGACATTATTCAAGATATCAATATTCCCAGCGTACCCCAAGTGGGTGGTGTGACTAAAGTGCTTCGTCGTAAGAACCGGAGCATAAAAGTTACTGTGCTCAACAATTACAAACTTATTTTAAAGCCTAAATTATGAAAACATATATTCAAATTATATTTCTGACAGTAATTTCTTTTTCCACATTTGTGAGTGCACAAACGACAGAAATGTTGGATACAATCTATGCTAATGACCAAAAAAATGTTGCCCTATTTTTTCCAGAACCCATTCGGCAAGGAATCACAGGTTCCGAGAATTTTGTGTTTACCTATAATCGAGAAAAAGAGCAATACTTTGGGTTGCTACAAGCGAAGCCCGGAAAAGCAAGTAATCTGTTAGTAATCAACAGAAATGGTTCAATTTTTTCGTATATTGTAAGGTATAAAAAGGAGCTTTCCAAGCTTAATTATTTTATTCCAAATTCTAAAAGCATAGGTAATGAAAAGCCTTTAATTTCAGCAACTACCCAAAAGGATTCGATTCAAGAAAAGGTAGATAACAAGACATATTACTATCAAAAATTCTGCTCTTATCTTCTCGAACGAAAGCAAAAAATTGGAAGAATAAAAAACCGGGAGGAATCCATTATTTTAAGTGTTGAAAACATTGTTTTTGATAACGAAGAGCTCTATTTCGTTGTCCAAATTGAAAACAAATCTACTTTGGATTACGATTTAAATTTCTTAGACCTTTCGCTGTTCACGCGGCAAAAGGGCAAAAAGAAATCTTTACAAAGACTGTATCAAGAGCCCATTTACAAACACAAGTTGCCTTTAAAGGTAAAAGAGGGCCAAACGGCAAAATTTGTGTATGTGTTGCCTAAATTTTCGCTCAGTAATGACCGCAGGGCCATACTTGAACTGAACGAAAAAAACGGGGAACGAAATATTGAATTAAAAATATCGCATAAATACATTAATAACCCAAATTAGAATATTATGAAAACATTGATCACTCCCCTAATCGCATTGTTATTGATTGCCTGTATAGAGAATCAAACAGCCTCGCATACCGATACAGCAAAAGTTGTAATTGAAAGCTTTTACCAGGGCGATAAAGCCACATTAAAGAAGCATACCACCGAAGAAACCTACGCCAATTTTATGACTATCCAAGACCTTTATACAGAAGATGGCGCTTCAAATTTTAGTGTCTTAGAAGAAACATCTGACGGGAACACGGCTTGGGTAAAGTTTAGAACTTCTTACACCGACGAACCTGAAACTTTTAAACTCTTTAAACAAGATGGCAAATGGAAAGTTGCTGAAAGGGATAAAGGGGAGCGGGCGCCATTTTAATCAATGCTTAACTTCATCTGCCAACCAAATACCATACTTTTTCCAAAGCTCATACATTACCAACCATTCAGATATCCAAGGAATGACATCTATAAAATTCAAATCTAAATTTTGGGGAAGATCTT
Organism: Marinirhabdus gelatinilytica; assembly: GCF_003353425.1. GTDB lineage: Bacteria > Bacteroidota > Bacteroidia > Flavobacteriales > Flavobacteriaceae > Marinirhabdus > Marinirhabdus gelatinilytica. The sequence continues at coordinate 1,122,237 of NZ_QRAO01000001.1, read as the reverse complement.
TTGGATAATACAAACATAAACTATTGCCAGGGTATAAATGGGGAGTTTTACCAAATTGAATTTGACTGTCATTTACTACAAAAATTCTTTCTTTTCTTAATATATCATTGATATCATAAACGACCAATATTTCATACTCTTTTTTGCATCCATTTGGCTTGATTTTCCCTTTACCTAAGAGCTTGCCATCTTTGACGACTGTAGATATCCAAGGAAAATGTTTTTCAACATAATGTTGCTGAATGTAAGCAGCTGTAATCTTTTCATTACGGATTACTTTAAGTTTCCTATTTATATCAAAATTAACCCCCATAATTTCTATGCGGTTTACTCTCATAGCCGACGTCAGGAGAAATATTTCCTTTCGAATCCACATAGTTCTTCCTAGATAATATTGTCAAGCCTGTCTTTTCGAGTGTATCACTTTTACCTATGGATAAGTTTTCCAACTGAGCCTTTAAAATAGTTTTAGTTCTCGTACTACCAAAAAGCTCCTCAGCAACTCCAAAATTTCCTTTTTTAAGTCGCTCCCACTTTTCTTTATAGCTTTTGGCGAAAGCAATAAATTGAAAATAAAACTCCTTATCCTTATCCCATTTATCTGTAAAATCTTCTTCTGGATTAACTGGGTTTAGAACTTTAATTCTTTTGTATATTCCCCGATTTTCAAAAAGTAGTTCATAGTCTGAGTAACTATTTATAATACGGCTTAAAACGTTATCTATGGTTTCATAAATTGAGGCCTCTCCTTGATAAAATTGCCCGAAGATTGTAGTTAAAACAATACTTGAAGTTCTGTGTTTTGAATTATTTTCAAAAAATATATCTCGGTAACGCTTGGTTAGTTGGACAGCCCTTTTCAAAGGTTCTTTTGAATAAAAATCTTCCTCTGGCAAATCTTCCTGTTCAGCTTTTGCTTCAGCTAAAGTGACAAAGTTTTCATATGCCTTTCTCAATAAAATGGGTTGGCGAACATCTTTCGCTATATTCAAAAACCAACCTATATAACCCTTTGGAAAAGTAGATGTCCAAGATGCCAATTCACGATCTGGAACCATCAATTTGTCTTCGTTCTCAATGACAATACACCCTGGAAGTATGTCCAAATGAAAATCGCCAGAATAGTTTATTCTTGCACATCTGTTTTTAGGCATTAGTTTAGGGCGATAAACATCGTTGCCTCTAAAAACTCGGATTAAATGATTATAAATTTCTGAGGATGTATAGTTATAGTACATATCTCTAATATGTACAACTATGTCCAAATCAAATTCATCTTTACCATAAGGTTTCGTGGTTGTTCCAATGGCCTTTGAACCTTGCGGATATACCACAAAATCGACCTTTGAGAAAAACACAGGGTCTGCTTTTAAAACATCGTAAATTGCGTTGTATGCAGATTCCATTCTACTGGATCTGCTATTATCCAACTCAAGTGATTCAGCCATTCTTGCGAGTAGGTCTTCTCTTTGGAAGCCTTGATTGTATAAGTATTCTTGAAAATTCATCTATATTGTAAATTTTGTGTGTTGTCCTATTTTTAATTTATGGTTATTGAAGCATTCCTTTTCAATTTCGTCCTTTGTGACAAATGCATAGTGCTTAGTAAAAGTCTTTTTTGCCAGTAGTTTGTTCAACTCTTCAAATTGCTCAGGACTGAGTTCTATCTGAAATATGTCGTATATGAGAGTATGGTATTGTTCGCTTTTGAACCTATTTTGCTTGCTAAGAATGTTCTCGTGCGAACACAAATACTCAGCACGTATTGTTTGGAAATTTTCTTGACTTACAATTTTAGTTTCCAACAGTTCTTCATAAAACTCTCGCCATACTCCAGTCTCTCTGTCTTTTCGAGACTTGAACCATCGGATTATTTCTGGAACGTGTTTTGCCTTTACAAAAAAACGTAAATCATCAGGGTTTTTCTTGTCAGATTTCGGGTGTGCTTCCCACTCCTTATAAATATCCTTATTCCCAATGATTTTATAAACTCCTCCCACAGGCTGGTATTGGTCAACCTTTGACCCTTTTACCAAAAAATACCGTTCAGCACCTGAGAGTTTTATTCTCATTAGATAGCTTAATGACACATAGGTTTCCTTGTTGGGAATAAAAATAGAACACCTCACGGCGGTCATAAAATACTTACCTTGGCATTTGATGGTTTCGTAAATTCCCAACGCGCAGGTTGATAAAATAGCGAAAGCACAAGTAACGAGTATTTCTCTGTGGAAATCTGTTACTGGACTTAAATAGAAATATCTATAGACTAAATAGCCTACAGCAATAAATAGCACAATTGCGTACCCGAAAAATCTCTTTAGCTCCTTACTCATCTGTGGCAATCAATTTTAAGAAAACAGCACTTGCCAAAATGACAAATCCAGTAGTGACTTGACTGCTTTCCAATCTTCCAAATTGCACCCAATTTGCGAAATGCTCACAGTTGAAATTTATTAAGCTATAGCTATGCCCTAATTTTGAATAAGCCCGATTGACAGCTTCATTACGCTGAAAATATGAGCCGCTAAAGCTTCGAACTCCAATAGGCTCGTAATCTTGGAATAACCTCATTAGTTCGTAATATGGCAACTCTTTAACTCCATCAGAAAGGTTTCCCACAAAAGTATTGTTTCCCACATATACGATATAGTGGTTAAGGATCCGTCCGAGACCTTTACGCTTTTTTGCTATTATTACATCTCCAGCATAAAGCACTGGCAAATTGGGTAATGTATTCATCATAGTTTTTATTTTTCCTTCCTAACTCCTTTAAATTTTCCACCTGTGGTCTTAACGTCCATAAACTGACCATTTCCAGCATTTCTCTTTACATACAAGTTTGTCTTTGGGTTAAGCACTTGCGATCTTTGTTTTACAGCTCCTTTTCGAGCATTATCCCCTATTGGTGTATTTTTTGCCATAATGTATTTGTTAAAAAATTTGTTAGTTTTGCTTTTGCGTGTTACCACCTCCCTAAGTACGCAAAACCATTCCCAACGCTTTTGCGTATAAGAAATGAAACCATCAATGTCCGATTGGAACGAACTGAAAGATAAGCCTACAATAAGTCTGACTGAGCTATTTCAGTCAGAAGGCAGTACTGAATCGCAAAAAGAAAATGCATTTTATGTACTGTGCCATAGATTTAAGAAAGCTGTCTTAGCAAGAAGTGAAATTGTCTGTAAAAGATTTGGTCACGATATTACTGTTGCAGAGCAGATTACGACTGCTACATTTACTGCCTACGCAAAAAAAGGTGGTTTTCAAATTGAAAAAGCCACACAACAGGATCCTGATGGTGCTTTTAAGCGTTATTTATTCAAAATAGCTAAAAATGAACTCACAAACTATTATCGAGAGCAACAGAGAAAAAAGAACTATCCTTATGATGGAACTGAACGCATTATCACTGAACTCCCAGTTTTGGAAGGAATGGAATTGAACTTGGAACAAACTATTATTTTAAAGGCTATAGATTCTCTTACGCCTTCTGAAAGAACAGTTTACTTGACATATAGTCAATATGAAAAGTTAGGTTTCAACCTACCTAAAAAACTTTTAGAAGAACTTCGAGCACATCTTGGAGGAATATCTCAGACTACCATTCGCACCTATAAAAAGGAAGCCTTGGACAAGATTAAGAGTTTTACCGAAGTGATGGAATTAACTAAAGAATTATCTGATGGAAAAGGCTAAAATTGACGAAATATTAAGGTCTTTAGGTTTTGGTTTTCCCGAAAACAAGGAAGAAAATATTGCATTTGAAAAAAGTTTTATAGAATATAAGTTTGAGGCGGATGCAGAAAAAATTGATTCAGAAAAAATCCTAAAAAGCTTAAAGGCAAAAAAAAAGGCAACAAATATCGATTATCATCGCAGGACGGTTTTGGCGGCTGAAATCGTATATAAACTTCACAAAGAAAATACTTTAGGACATTTAAAACTTCAGAAACTGATTTATCTATGTCAACATTCGGCACAAATGGAATTACATACTAATTTTCTTAAGCAAGCTATGGGGCCCTATGACAATCGACTTATGAGATCACTTGATACACAATTTAAAAAAAACCAATGGTTTGAGTTTTCTGGAGGAGATTATTTAAAATATAAGCCGCTTTCGAAAGTTGGAAGTCATAAAGAATGGTATGAAAGATATTTCGAAAATGAGCTATCAGACATTGATTTTATTATTGAAAAATTCAGAAAATCTAAAACAAGGGTTGTTGAGTTAATAGCCACTGTTTTTGCGTGCTGGAAAGAAATTCTTGAAGAAAAACAACTATTGAACGATGAGACATTGATATTTCGATTTTATGACTGGCACCCAGATAAATCTAAATTTGAAAGACAAGAAATAATCGATACATTTGAATGGATGAAGAATGAAGGTTTTTACCCTAAATTTAATTCATAACAATTTATATTTTTCAGAAAGTGATTCAAAATTAAAATGCCTTCTTTTTTATAACTGAATCTTTTCCTATTCAAAAATCGATCGCGCTTCCCGAAAAATCCTATCAAAATTAGCCTGCAAATCAGCTTTAGTATATTCCTTGGTTCCGTTTGGAAGCTGCCTGTTAATCTTCGACAATTTAAACTGTACTTTCTTATCAGCTCCATCTGCATAGGTAATAAATTGCCCCTGCTTTAATCGAAAAAATTGGTCCGCTCGTATTTTAGGAATTTCTCGTTCCCCTGTTGTGATACGTGTATCAAAATTAAGGTTGTGTCCACGGTTTATGCTTGTGGTTTCCTTTTTTACGATTTCGAAAAAGCGCTCATAGTATTTAGCGGTGTCCGGGTCATTCACTTTTCCGAAGAATTGATAGGAAAGGTTGCTCAATATCGCTTTACTCGCTTTGTCACCATACATCATATCGTTCTGAATTTTATCCTGCATTACATAAACAGTTGCGATGTCATAACTTCTGAGCGTTGCCGGAATGCGGTGCATATTCAATAGGCGAATGGTCGGTGCTTCTTCCATCAGAAGAAAGGAAGGAATTGAATTGTGCACACTCATCTGTTTAGTGATAGTATGGATGATAGTGGCAATTACGGGCGAATACGAAGTCTCAAATTTAGGATTATTGACCACCGAAATTACCGCAGGATTCTCTGTGTGATTAATATTTAAGGGAACTTCGTCTGCGGACAATGCCATAAATATCCGCTGGGTGCTAATGCGTTTAAGCGCATTGGCCAGCGTACTTTTTACTCCTGCCGTCTGCCGTTCCGAATCTTTTCCACTTATAAAAGCGTCTGCCATCGCTCTCGATGTTGTATTTGATTCCAAAAAAGCGACAAGGCTATCTGTGTCCAGATACTGATAAACTGCTATTAGATGTGGTAATGTGCAGAATTGGGGGTATGATGTTTTCAATTCCCAAATCAACCCGCCAATCAATCCTTCTGCAGCATCATTAAAAAATTTGCTTGTTCCAGTTGTGCCAGATTCCCGTTGTTCCAACAGATTTTCAATCAATACCCTGGACACCTCGTTTACACTTTCCTCGTTTTCCAAATACCTCGGTGCAATGGGATTAACCCGATGAATGATCTTATCAAAAGAAATCACTTTAAAGGGAATGTTAGAATTTTTGAAAAGTGGATACGCCATTTCGGTAATTTCAAAATCCTTATAATCGTGGATAATCCCGCAAAAACTGTTTTTTCGGAAATGGGTTAGAAAACCGTACACTATACTTTCAGTTTTTCCACTTCCAGCAGATCCTATGACAGATGCACCCCGTTTTATATTTCCAATTTTAAAGTTGCCTTTATTCGTTCTAAAACTTACTCGGTATTTATTTTCGGTTTTCTCCGAATCATCTACCTTATGAAGAAAAACATATAAAATTGTATTGACCAATAATAATGGGCATATCAAATACAATAAACCTTGAAATAATTGCCCTGAATTATATATCCAATAAATAACAGACAAAGTCGTCAGAAAATTAAGAGCAAATGCAAACTTTGTAATTCGATACAGCAAGTAAAAGACCAAACTAAACAGTGATAAAAATAAAAGAGTGTGATACAAATTATAAAATTCCATAGCCTACATTTAAATACCGATTGAACTTGATTTAACAGCAATATCCACTCCTTGTCGTAACCTCTTAAAAATTCGCAGAGCCAATTGCGCCTGACTGGTCGGAATATTGGGAATGACAGGTATTCCTGTTTTGTGCATCAGCTTGAATGCCATCGCCTTTTCATTGGCTGGCAATTTTATCAACGCGGCAAAATAGAGGTTTGGATTTTTCACAAAATCTTTTCGGGCTTTATAGGTTTCGGCAAAGTTTCTTTTATACCCAAAAGTCTTGTCAAAGGTTTTTTCAGCTTGCTCAAAAAACCGGTCCCGGTCAAAACCACGCTTTACCATTTTACCGTGCATATCCACTTCTGAAGCTTTATACTTGCTTCCGGGCGAGAGACTTACTGAGTTGGATGCATCCTTTCTACTTACAATAATATGGATGTGACTCTGGTCTCCCGCCTTTTCCATTCCCTGGACAATCCGTTTTCCGTTTTGTTGGTGTGGAGCTTCACGTTCCAGTTTGCCTATTTTTAATTTTAATCGCTCCGTATTTCCTTTGGCTTCGCCTTCTTCTATCTTTCGAATTTCATTTTTTAACCGAAGTATTTTTGTAGCAAAAGGTTGGTTTTCCCGAACCTGTCTATCCGTTCCCTTAAAAATTCTTTTATGTTCGATTTTCGCATAGTATTTTATATCATCCACGGTAATTGCCCGACCATTAATTTCACGGTTAAAAGATTTCACATACTCTTTCATCAACTCACGAGTGTACCTCTTTAAATCGGCACTGCTATTTTCCAAATACCTCAATTCATATTTGGAAGGGTTGACTGTGATGGAATAGAATTTCGGTTCCTTCTTTTTAAGCTTGGCGGTATTTCCATCAATTTCCCTGACCACTTCTTCTGCTGAAATTTCATCGCCATATTGATTGAAAAAGTGTTCCATATTTTCTTGTTCCGTATCTTGGTTTTCTTTTTCCAAATAGCCCACAAAACCAGCTGAACTTTGTGAATAATCTCCACCTATTTTTTGAGCCGTTATGGTTATATACATAGTATTAATTTTCTAAATTTCATTATCTGATTTTTGGTTTTCTTTGAAATCAATTTCGTTCTGTTTTACAACATTTTTCTTTGCCAAAATCAAAGGTTTTTTCTTCGGTTCGGCTTCCTTAAATAAGGTTTCCATCATCGCCACTGTCGGCTTGGTTTGGCTCTTTTCGATGTCCTTCAAAATGGCAATGACCCCATTGATTCGTTTTTTGATTAGCTTTTCAAGCGTCTGCATTTTAGGTCCCATAGCCTCGGTTGGCGAAATGCCATTGTCCTCAAAAAATTCAATCATCAAGAGCAAGGTCATCGATTGTGACTTGGAAAGCTGACGAGAAAACCGCCTGAATTTCTTGACCACCGAAGCTTTGATACTTATACTCTCGAACCGTTCTTTTTCATATCCTTTATCCATTTTTCCGTGAAAAATTTGCTGGTTTTACTGGTCTGACACGGTTTTTCCGTGAAAAATGATGCCGATTCTTGATTTCGCGCAAACCATCAATAACTTAAAACCTTAATTTTCAATGTTTTAAAAACGAAAAGGAATGCTCAACATCGCGAAGCGTGTTGCCCTCTTGCTATTCCTTTTCGTCCCGCTCGCAGGACAAAATTCCATACCATTACAGAAAAAATAATGGCATTTTCTGAGCAGAAAAAATGAGCGGGATTTTTTAAGACGAATTAAATTGAAACGTAAAATTATCTTTACTGAAAGACCGAAACCATTGCGAATAATTAAATTCAAAAGTGGAAGAAACGAAAAAAGACCCTTGAAAATTCAAAGGTCTTTAGTTTCAATTTTGGTTACATCATATATTAAATACATAGGTATAACTATATAAATTTCTCATTGCTTCTTCGTCAAGCATCTCATCCAAATTGGTATTATGTTGGGTTGCATAATCCATTATATCCTTGCCGTAGTTGCGCTTTACATCTTCCTTGGAATTGGCAAGTAATCGTTCTTGTGTTTCCTCGTTTAAATCGGTAAAATTTAGATAAATCATAGCCTTTCATTTTATAAAATTCCATTATCACAAAAACTATAATAATCTCCATCAGGTGCAAAAATCAAATGGTCCAAAAGCTTAATATCAAAAAGCTCTGAAGCCTTCTTAATTTTTGCGGTAAGATTTTTATCTGCATCGCTCGGAACCAATTTACCACTTGGATGATTGTGGCATAATATGATGGCAACCGATAACGATTTTAATATAACAGCAAATAAAATTCGTATGTCAAGTAATGTTCCTGTAATACCACCCTGTGAAATTTGATAGACTCCTTTTACCTTGTTGCTGTTATTTAAGAGAACCACTTTAAAAATCTCCTGTAAAGCAATTGTATCTTTATCCCAATCCTCGAATAATAGCTGGGCTGCGTCCTTTGAATTACTAACTTTTTGCCACATAGAAGATTTTAAACCGCCTTTGTAGCTAATCTTAATTTCATTAACTTTGTTCTTCATTGTCATCTATTTTGTTTGAATAATGAAAAAAGAGGGCGCTACTTTCGACTGGTACGCCCTCTTTATTTTTACAAATTAATCAGCAGATCCGTTGCCGTTTTTAGTTCCCAACAAAAGGATTTCGTTGGCTTCCACTTCGGTAACATATCGTTTGATACCGTCCTTATCATCATAGCTACGAGATTTCAATTTTCCCGTTACACCGATTTCCTTGCCTTTTCCAGCATATTTTTCGATGATTTCGGCAGTCTTGCCCCAGGCTACTACGGTGTGCCATTCGGTATTTTGCACTTTTTCGCCCTTATCGTTTTTGTAATATTCATTTGTAGCGAGTGAGAAACGGGCTACTTTCTTCCCACTTTCAAGGTTCGTAATTGTTGGCTCTTGTCCAACGTTTCCAATTAACTGTACGTGATTTCTTAAAGTACTCATAATAAAAGATTTAAATATTAATTAAAATGCTATCTGAACTTTTCAGACAGTTTGCGTTTATATATTTTTTTAGGGATTTACTTATTATATCCAGAGCGTTTTCCCTTTTTTGTTTTTTTAACTTTAGTTCCGCTTCCTTTTTGATGTTTTCGTAAGATTTCATAAGATTCGTTTTAGATTTACTTCCCATAGAGCCGTCGCTGTTACCTTTTTTTGTTGCTTGATGTGGTACAACATTCAGATTTGGTAAGGCGTATATAAAGTGGAGCGCAGCGCAACGGCTTTATGCCGTCGTCCAAAAATGAATTTTGTTGTTTTGCTGTCAAAAAAAGGTAAAGACAGTGGCGGCTTCGGGAGTGGGTCTAGAGGCCTTTGGGAAATACGAAACCATTGGAAGTGGAACTAAACGCAAAGATGCAACTCAGTTCAGGCGGACTTAATTCACGATTTTGGCTCTGTAATGAAGTGTTCCTTCCCAGAGAAACGGGAAGGGTTAGCGTAATGGAAAGCTGAAATTGGGGATTATGTCCAAGAAATGTGAATGAAGCTCTTTTCCCGAAATGTAGCTTTTCGCGAAATGTAGGGAAATGTGCTGAGGGGATTATTATTACGATTTAATTTTTTAGTAGAATTTAAAGCTGACTTAATTTTATTGAATCTTTTGCTCAAAAATTAATACAAGCAAACGAGAAAATTCATTTCCGTTATAAAAAACTGATACAATCTTCACTAATAAATTCATTTGAGTTTTGGACAAAAGAGGGTAGCCCTGGGGCTTGCACTTCTATACTTTCTTGTTCGTTTGAATAGACTTTTAAATTCAATTCTAAAAGTTGAGTTAGAATATCTTTTTTTCTATTGAATCCATATGCTTCTAAAACTGCATTATCCAAAGCTGTGTGTAAATCTTTTAAAGGATTATTGCCAGGCTCTTCTAATATTCTATAAATATCTCTCAATGTAAATTGATGACGCTTCATCATTTCATTTCGTTTTAGACGTAGAGTCAAAGCGGAATTCGAAACTTTTCTAATCTGATTTAGAGTAGGTTTTTGTGGAAAAGGAAAAGTGTCCCATATCGTGTTTGGTGTATATCTGGGGTCGCCTTTCATTGTTGAACACTTTTCTTGATACCATAGGATATGAATTCTTGATTGAATGATTCCAAAAGTATAGTCGTCTTGAAAATTGAAAACCATAAGTGCATCATTTGGACTTATTCTACTTGAAACAAATTCAAATATTGGACGGGCTGAAACTCTCGAACAAGCTATATATCTTTTACTTTTAGAAATGGCGTCTAACATATCTTCTCTGCCATAAGAAAGCAACCACCATTTATTATAGAAATTTATATGATGCTTATTTGTTTTAGCTTTTTCATTTTTTTCAAGAGCAGCTTGATTTTTTTCCTGTTGGTCTATTGCTTTTTTTTCCCGAATTGGCTGAACTTTCTTTTTTACAATCTCAAAAAGACTTTTATAGGTGGCCGATTCAATGACATCCTTTCCAGTAAAATCAATTACAAATCTATTAGGCTGACTATTTACGGATGCAACTAACTCTCTACCTATCAAAAATGGTTTTAGAACTTCAGAAAAATTTGGATTAGCATTTAAAATTTCTATTCCTTTTTTCTTACTGATTAGGAACCCTGAGTTTCCGTGAGTCTGCCCTTGAAAGACCATTTTTGGTTTTTTATTACAGTTCAAAATTTCAGCAGATGTTACGTCAATTTCTAAAGAAAGGCTACTGTTGATATTAGCAACCACGTATTCAACTTGCTCTTTTTTCTCATTTTCTACATAGAGAAACTTTTTCCCTTTAAAATTTCCCTTCTTCCAATTTACAATTGAAACGAATACTACTGCATCCCCAGACCAAGGTTGAGAAGCAATTGCATTGAATATTTGTCCATCATTTTTAACAATATAATCCAAACTTCCTTCTCTGCTATAATTCTGAGTTACGGTATTGGTCCCAACAAGACCCGCGTAACCACCGTTATATAAATTTTGATGTGCCTTATAAAACCAGTACACACAATAATCAGCATTACCTGAAATTTCTGGATAAGCATCCCACACAGTATTCATATATTCAATACCATATTCTTTAACCATCTTATTTTTACTCTGATAAGGTGGATTTCCAATAATAACATTCGCTTTAGGCCAATCTATAAAAAGTGCATCGGCAAAAATGATATTATCATCCATATTATCGAGAGGCAAAGTATTTTCCATTTGAAATGCTAAGCCTGTTTGAATAGTATTAATCCATTCTTGAGTTTCTTGAATAGAAATTTCTTTTGCAAGCATTAAAGTTACTTTAGCCAATTCAACGGCGAATTGGTTGTAATCCATTCCGTGAAACTGCTTTATACTAACAATACTTTGCGTACCTATTTCAGAAGCGCTTTTTGGAAATTCAATATGAATTTTATCAAGCAGTTCCATCTCAATTCTCTTCAATTCACGATAAGCAACATATAGAAAGTTTCCACTTCCACAAGCTGGGTCTAAAACTTTGTAACTTGCAAGAGCTTTCCGCAAAGATTTCATCTCTTTAAGTGTCTTTGCTTTTACAATTTTTTCTCGCCACGGTTGAATAATTGTTGGTTGAACAATTTTTAGAATATCCAGTTCGGATGTAAAATGAGCACCAAATGCGTGTCTCGCATCCGTACCCATACTTTTTTGAAAAATAGTTCCAAAAATAGCAGGATTAACTTTGCTCCATTTACGTGAGGCTGCCTGTCTCAGCATATCTAATTCATCCCTCGTTAATTCGATTGCCTCCGGAATCGAAAAGAGTCCACCATTAAAATACTGGACATCCTTAAACCTACCACCACGAGCAGGTATTTTCGAGTCCATTTGTTGGAAAAGACCATTAATTAAATCATAACTGTTTCCATTACCATTTTGACAATCAATCAATATTTGTGTGAAAATATCTTTGGGAAGCAAGTTATAGTCTTCCGCAAACATCGTAAATATAGCTTGTAGTATAAACCTTTGAGCTCTAATCCTATCTTCTCCGCGTTCTAAAAATGAATTAAATACAGCTGCCACTAAACTGGCAGTCTTTCTGGTAGCTTCTTCAAGGTTATTTCTAAAAATTGGTGTTTCCGGTTGCGGAAACATAAAGTTGAATGAAGTATATCGATCGGGTAATTCATCAATTCCAATTCTATCTAAAGGCTCGTCTTGAAGCGAAAAATCATATATAATAAACTCTTCAAAATTGCATAAAACAGAATACTTTGGTTGTGAAGGTCTCAACTTCCACCAATAATCAAAAATTTGAGTCCTATGGCTTTTTAGTTTAGCACCCTTTTTTTTCATTTCAATAAGCACTTTGTCCCCCCACAGTAAATCAGCAAAGTTGGTAGTCTTTTTGGATTTGACTCTAAATTCTAAAGTTGCACCTGCTTCTTTGTATCCATTATGACCAAATGCCTGAAAAAATCTATCACAAAATACTTGAGCTTCTCCCTTTTCATCGCCATCCAATCTGGCTGTATATTCTACTAATTTTTGGATGTTTTCTTTCATTAAAATTGGAAATTAATTTTGCTTACAATATAATCGAATTTAAGCCCTAATGAAAAAGGAACTTTTATTAAGAATTTTAGTGCTGAAAACAAAAGGCTTTTTAGTTAAAATTTTCTCACAAAAAAATCCAGTTTGAGGTACTGGACAAACCTTTATTTATTTTATGCCATTGCATAAACTTCATCGAACAGTTTCTTATCCAACCGTTCTTGTTGGCCAAAGCTTTTCTTCAAAACGTTATGAAGTACAGAATTGAATGCATTGTATCCCAACCATAGATTTGGTTGTTCATTTAGTAACAAGGCTTCATAGTTTAAGATTTCGATGACCTCACGAGATTTTTTCGACGGGTCGCTGTTCTTGTCGCTACATTCATACCGGAACAGTTTCGTTCTGTCAAGAATCGCTTTCACAAATTCTTGTGTATCAATGATTTTAAATTCTTTCATCTTGTCGAATTTCTTTGTAATGGTATAGAATTCATTGTCCAGAAACTTATCGAATAAATTGTTCAATCTGGGCATAATCAAGTGTGTATTGTTCTTACTGTGTTTTATGGAAAACTCGATTTCTGCTTGTGACACGTGCAGACCGTTCGAGCACACTTCTCTATAAAACCCGAAGTGACCAGAGGTCTTTTCACTTCCGTCATACGAGTTTTTAAATCGAAGCATAGGCAGTATCAAGTCCTTATGATTCTTGACCGTAAACTGGCTTTTATCATCGATTATAAAATCTGTGATGAACGACCTGTCATTTTTGTTGATGGTGCGTTTGTGGAAGTTCAGTTGTGCATCGGTCAGCATTTCTTCAGCTTTCTTGAAGAATAGCTGATTTGGAATGTGGCCATAGCTGTTCGATACCACATTGACGATTTTGCCATTTGAGATAATGACATTTTCAAGCCCTCTTCGGGATTCCATCTGGGTCAAACTCTTTAAGGATTTCATTTCTGATGGTACGAAGATCTCATCCTGTTGCAAGTTTTGTAAATACATAGCTTTTGAATTTAGATTAAACAATATTTGAGCAGTACCCAAACGGAAGCTAAAATCACAGCTCAAAAGGAAACGGAATAAATAAGCGTAGGATGCTGCGTTGGCTTTATGCCGTAGTCTTTTGATGGGTGTATTTTATGAGTTTACCTTTGCGCTAACTATTGATTGATAACCCCTTCCTTGTAAACAAATCTTTTAAAAACTATCATAAAAAAGAAGAAGGGCCAGCACGAATGCCGACCCCTCTTCAAACAACAAAAGCTAATCGTTGAGTTCCTGAATTTGCTTTTCAAGAACTGTGATGCGCTCCTTCAAACGTTCCTCACGCTTTTCTCGTTTTTCAGCATATTCTTTTTCTATGACGGCAATCTTGGATTTGTAATATCCCTGCATCGCATTGTAGAATGAAATGTTCGTCAAATTGTTGACGTGATTGCTTTCGCCAAAATGCACTTGCTTTGTGAGCATATAGCGTATCAACTTGTGAAAGATTTCCTTTTTGAACTTCTTCTTGAAATTCTCGACCATTTCAACTTTGGTCATCTTTGAAGTGTCGCCCAAAAACTTTGAAAAGTACTTTTGTTGGCTCATATAGTCCACATTATTTTCAAAGAGCGATATCGAGAATGCCACCATTTCGTCTGTTGAAAGTGTCTTTTTCGTATCAATATATTTTGTCTCACGAATCATCTGTACCACTTCTTCAAACTGCTTGTTGTTCTCTATTTGCTTCTTACGGATTTCCCTTTCGTTGATTTTTATAATTTGTTCTTCGGGTGTACAATCTGCCATTTTTCTGTTGGCCAATGGTGCCGAATAATCTGTTGATTCATCTTTCGATTTTTCAACAATTTTTATGAAGACTTCTTTATTCCTGTACGTTTCAGGATGGAACAAATTGCCATTGACGAATCCATTTTCTTTCGCTGAATTATATTCTTTCAATGCTTCCTTGTAATTCTGCATTGCTTCATCCAATTCTGCCTTTAACTCATCTTCAGAATAATTGTAATGTTGATACTCTTTTTGGATAGCTTCGATTGTTGGCTCAATCGGATTTTCAATGATTTCAACATCATCCAATAGATAGACTTTCAATCCTTTCTTTTCCAATTGCGATATAATGAGCTGATTGTTCTCGTCATCTGCCCAATACTGTCGTATTTCAGGGATTAAAAGGATATTCTCTTTCTTGGATTTTTCAATCAGGTTCAAGAACGATTTGCTTTTCTTCGTTTCAAAACAGGCTGCTTTAGTACAGACCATTTTGCCTTCGCCGAACAGGTTGCCTTGATTTGCTGCATTGAAGGGACAATCAACACAGGACCCAGCTTTTGGAACCAATTTTTTGTCGGTCACATCAAAGGATGCTTTTTCCAAATCGTAGGTCTGGTCTTTAATCATCCTGTTTAACTGATGTGCATTAAAATCCTCTCCCATCGTTTCCAATATCATCTGTTGCTCTTCCGGTTCAAAGAGTGCTACACCGACACCCAATGATATGGTCATTTCGCCAGTGCGGACAAAGTGCTTGAAACCGTCAATCAATCCAGCCAGTTTAAGTCGCTGTCTGATGAAGTTATCAGTTCTACCCAATCGCTTCGCAATTTCGGTGGGTGCATATTTCTCGCTTAGGTAAGCAATCGCCTCAGCTTCTTCGGTCGGTTCGACATCCTGTCTTTGTAGATTTTCGATAATCTGAACTTCAAGCACATCATTGTTCTCATAAGTCCTAATGATACAGGGTACGGTCTTTTTTCCTGCCAGCTTGCTTGCACGATATCGGCGTTCGCCCATCACGATGATGTAATGGCCATTTAGTTGTCTTACAGTGATTGGCTGCAACACACCGTGCTTTTCGATACTCTCAGAAAGCTGCTTTAACGCATCCTCGTTAAAGGTCTTTCTCGGCTGTTCAAGGTCAGGCTTGATTTTACCCAATGGTAAGTTCTGAATTTGAAGTGCGGATGTTTTCTTTCCGTTTACTTCTTTTTTCGCAGTTACTTTAGTTCTACTGCGCTTCTTTGTGGTACTCGCTTTTGTTGTCATAATACTCAAATTTTTGATTAAACAATATTTGAGCAGAAACCAAACGGAAGATAAAATCTTGGCTCAAAAGGAAACGGAATAAATGAGTAGGGGCTTAAGCGTTGGTTTTATGCCGTAGTCTTTTGATGGAAGTATTTTACGAGTTTACCTTGCGTGTATATTGTATGATAATAAACTCTACTTACGAAGAAGAATAGATTCAATTATCCAAAAGAAGAATTTTTTAAAAGAATTAATTGGGATTAATCCCAAATACTGACAATTGGTATCAGTTAAAATTGATTTATGAAAATAACCTAATTCTGTACCTATTCTGTACCCATTGTAAAAAAGAAAGGCTTCACATTTCTGTGAAGCCTTGTCTAATCTAGTAGCGGGAACTGGACTCGAACCAGTGACCTTCGGGTTATGAGCCCGACGAGCTACCTACTGCTCTATCCCGCGATGTATGTTTATCTTCAAGCGACTTTCGACTTGTGAACCCGACGAGTTAGCTATCTGGGCTAAGCCCGCGATGTATGCTCCAATGCATCTTGTTTGTGCCAGTTCATAATGCCAGCAGAATTATTGGACTGCAAAGATACAAAGGTTTTACACTCCCGCAAGTATATTCACGCTATATTTTAACAATAAATCACAAAAATTTCAGCAAAAGGTCATCATTTCATACATTTAAATATGTCTAAAACCGTGCGCAAAACCCTTTATATCTTTCTAGGAATTGTTCTTCTGTTTTTTATTGTCCTCATTTCCACGAATATCATCTTAAAAAATAAAGTTGAAAATTTCACAAAGGAAAGACTGCCAGAGAACATTTCCGCAACTTTTAAGGACGTCTCCCTGCATTTACTAAATGGAACGCTTACCTACAGTGACGTAGCCGTAACACTAAAAAATAAGTCCAACGATACCGCCCACACCTATCTCACCGCAGATAAAGTGATAGTGGCAGACCTTAGCTACTGGGATTACTTGTTCGATAATGAAATACACATTGAAGACGTAAAACTGAAATCCCCAACGATTCGTTATTTCAAGGATAGATTGGTTACTACAAAAGATTCTGCAAGCCAGAAACCGTTTATGAGCCTTAAGAAACCCTTGCTGGTCGATGAACTGAGTATAAACAATGCCACGGTTACTTTTTTTGATACCAGCGAAAAAGACACACTATTGCACGCTAGAAACCTCACCGTTGAAGTGGACGATATCTTGGTAAACAAAACCACCCTAAACCGAAGGTTGCCATTAGAATATAGCAATTATGAAGCTAACACAGATTCCATTTTCCTTAAGATGAGCCCTTACGAAAACCTTACCGTTGGGGATGTTATTGTAAAGGATAAAAAAGCTACTGTTTCAAACTTGCACCTTTTCACCAAGTATTCAAAAGCCGAACACGCCAGTATGCTGAAAAAAGAACGCGACCACTTTAACGTCCTGTTGGACAGCCTTGAAATAAATAATATAGATTTTGGTTTCAACAACCGGAAGTTTTTCGCCCAGAGCGACTTTGTTAAATTCACTGAAATACAAGCAACCATCTATAGGAATAAATTGGTGGCAGACGACCCCACAATAAAGCCCCTATACAGTAAAATGTTGCGTGACCTTCCCATAGACCTCACGATAGATTCGGTTGCAATAACAAAAAGCACCATTACATACCAAGAAAAAGTAAAGCAAGAGCAACCCGCGGGGTCTGTTTATTTCGATTCTTTTAATGCCAGACTAAGTAACGTTAGCAACACCTATAAACAAGGAACCAACACTACCATTACTGTAGATGCAAGGTTTATGAAAAGCGCTCCCATACAAGTAGATTGGAGCTTCGATGTAAACAACACCCAAGACAAGTTTACTTTTAAAGCCGAATTGACCAACCTGCCCGCCAAGCAAATGAACCCGTTTACAAAACCAAACTTGCTGGTAGCAATGGAAGGTGAGGTAAATAAAAATTATTTTTCGATCTATGGCAATAGCAGTCAATCTAAAATTGACATGCAAATAAATTATGATGAATTTAAAGTTGAAATCTTAAACGAAAAGAGAAATAAGAAAAGTGGTATCCTATCCGGTATCGTAAACATTTTTGTAAACAAGGATAGTGATAGCAGTGAGGATGACTTTAAAAAAGGTTCTGCCACGGTAACACCAGACCGCACAAAATCATTTTTTAATTATCTATGGCTCAATATTGCTGCGGCACTCAAGGATTGTTTACTCTAAGATTATTTTTCCATAATCCAAGACATTGCCTCCATTCTTTCGTCTACTGTAAAACTCTTTACCGCTATGGGTAAAAAAAGATTTTCAACAGTAGCACAGGCATGGATCCATTTGCGGTCACTCACTAGGGCAACTTTGTTCAACTTTTCCTTGTTCTCATGTTTGAAAAGCACATTATCGCTAATAGCTGGAAGCGTAAATTTATCGATGCCCTGATCTTCCAAGTAGAGATTTATCTTGCCGAATCGTTTAATTTTTTTTGAAATTTCAGCAAATAGTTCTTCAGAGCGCTCTTTATCAAAAACGCCATCTTCAATCAAGAAACCAACGGTTTCCTCAGAAAAACTAAAGCTCGGATGCATTGAAAGTGAATTGTTTACTAAAGGTACGAAAAATTACTGACCCAAATTTTCTGCCGAAAATTCTTGCAGCTCACCACCTTCAAAACGTACCGATATGGTAATGGGGTTACAGCAAACTTCACAGTCCTCCACATAGGTCTGTGATACCGAAGGGTCCAACAGCATGGATATTTCCTCCCAACAATAGGGGCACTGAAAATAGTGTTCGTACATAGTTAGCGTTTGTGGTTTGTGGTTCGTAAAATAAAAATTAACGCATTGACACATTAAATAATCACTCGCCCTCCGAGGAAGTCGAACTTTTGAAGGCAAATGCCGCACTAAAGCTCGGAAGGGAATTAAAAATCCACATTCAGCAATTGTCCGGTTAACTGAAGCAACTCCAGCTCTGCTAACTTTGCTTCGTACTTGGCCAAATTTTTATTGGTTTTTGCATTTAGCAGATTAATCTGAGCTTGTCGCAACTCCACCGAAGTTATCTGCCCCAATTTGTAACGCTCCTGCGAACGGTCGTAATTATTGCTTGCCGTAACAACGTTTTGTTCTTGTAAGCGGTACACCTCCAACCTGTTTTGATACACGTCATGGGCATTGGCAACATCCCGCTTTACCTCGTTCTCTATTTGTTGTAAGAGTAACTGTTGTGAATCCTTTTGGATTCGCAAGTTCTTAACGGTGGTGATACCACTGCCGCCATCAAATAAATTCCACGTAAGAGACACTCCCGCTGCAAAACCCGTTGTAGTTCTTGAGCTGGCAAAACTTGTCACGGGGAATTGCCCTTCGTTCCAGCCATACGAGCCTGTAAGCCCAACAGATGGCAAGTAAACCGATTTGCTCGCTTTGTAATCGTAATCTGCAATGCGAATGTTTTTTCTGGCCTGAAGCAATCGTACATTGGCAGTGTCACTTTTTTGAACAAACTCTTCGAGCTGTAGTTCACCTATAAAAGTGACAGTGGTGTCCACTTCAAAATTTCGTTGAAGATCCGAATTCAAAACTACCGTTAAATCACGCTTGGTACTGCGCAACTGCTGGCGTGCATTCAATAGGTTTATACTGTCCGTAACAATATCTACCTCTGCATTTAGCACTTCCAGTTTGTTCACTTGGCCATACTCAAAACTATACCCTGCGCGTGTTAGCCTCCTTTTGGTATTTTCGAACGTTTGTTCCAGTACTTCTATATTTTCGGTAATTCGTGCCACTTCGTAATACACCGAGAACAATTGTAGGATGGTAGTCTCAATGGTTTGGCGCGCTTGCAATTCTCCAAGATCGTACGCTTCTTTTAGGCTTTTATAATTGTACCATCTGCCCAGACCATCAAATAAAGTATAATTTAGGTTCAATGAGGCATTGTATTGGGTAGTTTCGGCACCGTCCACAACGTTTGTTTCGCCATTGTTAAATGTCACCTCTTGGTCTTCTATATTATAATTGGCACCGGCGATGCCAGTCAGGGATGGTAAAAACCCCGAGTTTAAGATATCCTGGTTATTTTCGGCTATCTCCAGATCGTTGTTTGCAATTTCGATCCCAAAATTGTTCTCTAGGGTTTCTTTAATGGCTTCCTGCTTCGATAATATTTCTTGGGCATTTGTTACCCCCACTAGCATACAGCATATCCATAAAATCTTCAGTTTAAGCTGCATGTTCTTCTTGTTTTTGTTCTTTGATTGCACGTTCAACATCTTCTTTTTCTATAGTATTGCCCGTAACCAGCCATTTGGAGCGGGTTTTAAAACTATTGGTTATAGACAGCAGTACGGGTAGGATAATAAGGGTTAATACGGTTGCTATCCCTATACCATAAGCAATGGAGATAGCCATAGGTTTTAAAAATTGTGCTTGCCGGCTCTTTTCAAGCAATAGTGGGGCAATACCAGCAATGGTCGTGAGCGAGGTCAAGAAAATTGCTCTAAATCGAGAACGGCCTGCTTCGTAAAGGGCCTTGTCAAATTTCATCCCTTCGCGCAAATAACTATTGAATTTGCCTATAAGCACCAAGCCATCGTTCACCATAATTCCTATGAGCGCAATTATCCCCAAAGCTGAAAGAATATTTATTGGAAAATCGTGCAACCAATGCCCCCAAGCCACGGCGATAAAGCTAAAGGGTATCATGACCATGAGCATTAACGGCTGGCTATAACTGCGAAAAGTAAACGCAATTACTACATAAATTAAGAACAGAACAATGGGAACTACTGTTTTTGCAGAGTCTGTAAGTTTGTTTGCCTCCCTGTTCTGCCCCTCGTATTGCACCGAAACTGTGGGGTATTTTGAAAGGATATCCGGCATTACGTTTGTCCTGATATCTGCCAAAATCTCCGTGGCACTTCCTTTTTGGTCCGCTAAGTCTGCATTTACCTGAATCTCTCTAAGTCCGTTAAGGTGGCTAATGCTCTCGTCACCCCGTTTAATGGTATAGGTAGCTATTTCACCAAACGGGACGCGCTCACCACCAGGGGTAACAATACGCATATCGTCCAGATCGTTTATAGACTCCCTGTTGGACCTATCGTAACGCACCCAAACCCTAATCTCATCTTGCCCACGCTGGAAACGCTGTGCCTGCAACCCAAAGAAACCAGCACGTACCTGGCTCATTACATCCCTAAGGTTGAGGCCCAAGGCGTATGCCGTCTCGTTCAACTCAATGTTTATTTCTTTAATACCCTCGGGGTCTGTATCGGACACATCGGCGAGTAGCGCGTCGTTCTCGAGGACAAGTTTTAGCTCATCCTTAGCGGCTTTCAACTCTTCAGTATTGTTGCCCAATAGTGAAACCGAGACGGGGCTACCCCCAAAATTACCGCCAGAACCAAAGGTAAGCCTCTCCACACCATACACAGCACCCACCTCTTCCCTAATAGCGTTGGTGATCTCTGGGGAACCGAAATCACGCTCTTCTCCTGGAAGTAAATTTACGTTGAGTGAGGCTTTGTTGTTTCCTGGCCCAACTCGTTTAATTATATTTTCTACAACTTGTTTCTTGCCCGTTTGCCTTTCGGTGAAATCTTCGTTTACACGCCACGCAGCCTGTTCTACCATAGTAATAATACTATCGGTTATTTTTGGGTTGGTCCCTTCGGGCATGAGCAAGTCTATACTTACACGGTCACTGGCAATACTGGGAAAAAAGGAAGCCCTTACAACACCCCCCATAAAAGATCCTACTGTTAAGATCATTAACGTAAAGAGGACTGCTATGGTCAAGAAGCGCTGGTTGAGTGAAAAACGTAGCACAGGACTGTACACATTATCACGGCAGTAGCGCATAAACCTATCTCCGTACTCATTAAATTTCCGAAGTTTCATAAACAGCCTGGCAATTCCTTTTTTCTCACGCCTTTCAGCTTCGGTCTCCCTTACCAATGCTTTTGAATGCGCTATGTGGGCAGGAAGTATGATAAGCGCCTCAACTAACGATACCAGCAGTGTTAAAATAACGATTACTGAAACTTCACTGAAGAAATCGCCTATTCTTCCGTCGAGATATAAAAACGTTGAAAAAGCTAGGACTGTGGTTAAGATTGCTGAAACAATAGGCGGCAACACCTCCATGGTTCCGTCAATGGCAGCTTTTACGGGCGATTTGCCTTTTTCGTAATGTTGGTAGATATTTTCTGAAATCACGATACCATCGTCCACGAGTATCCCAATTACTATAATCATCCCAAAGAGGGAAAGTACGTTGATGGTAACATCAAACTGGGCGGCAAACATGAACATTCCCAAGAATGAGATAGGCAGCCCAAAAGCAACCCAAAATGCCAAGCGGGTATTCAGGAAAAAAGATAGGAACAGCAGCACCAACAAGATTCCTACTGCACCATTTTCCAACAACAGTTGTGTACGATCGTTCAAACGTATGGAAGAATCGCTCACCACATCAATCTTTACGCCTGTATATTTTTGATTGAACTCATCTACATAAGCGTTCACCTGCTCAGCCGTGGAGATTAAATCTTCGCTATTGGTGTTGGTAATCTCAACATTCACCGCAACATTCCCATTAAAATATGATGCATTGGGCGTTTCAGAAAACCTATCCTGTACGGTAGCCACGTCCTGCAACCGTACCACAGTACCATTTTCGTTGGCGCGAACCACAAGATTGTTTAGTTCGTCTCCATAATAGGAACGGTTATTGGCACGTATCAAATAATCTTCGGAGTCTGTTTTAATATTCCCTCCCGTAGAGAGTATATTGGCTTGGGATACTGCTTGGGAAACTTCAGCAAAGCTCAAATTATACGCCAGCAAATCGTCTTCCCGAACGGCAATTTCAATCTCTTCCTCAGGATAGCCAGTGATGTTTATTTGCGAGATACCTTCCATAGCGCGAAGGTCGTTCTCTACCTGCCTGCCTATTTGTTTTAGAGAGGACAGTTCAATATTGTCGCCGCTTATGGCAAAATCTATGGTTTGCCGTATTCGCTCTTGCTTTGCCACAACCAGTGGTTCCATTCCAGTGGGGAAATTGGGCACACGGTCTACAGCATTTTTTACTTCAGCAAGCATATCGTCAATATCCTCATCGCTTTCAATCTCTACGGTAATGCTACCACCGTTTTCACGGGAGGTAGAAGTTACGCGCTCTACACCAATAAGGCCCTTCAGGTTATCTTCGATCTTGAGTACGATACCTTCTTCAATCTCTTGTGGTGCTGCTCCCGGATACGCTACACTTATGGTTATAATCTCAGATTCCTGTAAGGGAAAGAAAGAGGATTTAAGCTGCAATATGCCCACAAAACCAAAGATGATAAATGCGAGAATGAGTACGTTCACCGCAACATCGTATTTTATGAAATAACTTATAAGCTTTCTCATAATTATTGGGTTGTTTCGATTTGTTGGGTAGCAGAAGAGTTCTCTTTATTTACTTTTACCAGCATTCCGGCATACGCCCCAGGGATGGAACGGGACAAAATTTGGGTGCCGTTGGGCACACCTTGTACTACAACTTCTTTAGGCGAAAAATACACGGGCTCTACAGGGATTAAATCCAAAATACTATCCCGAACTACAAATATTTCGGACTCGTCCACCAATAATTTTCTGGATATTTTAATGGCGTTTTCTTGCTCCCTTGCCTCCAATTGCGCTTCCAGGTACATCCCTTCCTTTAAATCTTCACCTTTTACCTCTACAAACACTTTTATGGTTTGTGTGGCTGGGTCTATACGGCCGTTGATCCGGCTCACGGTGCCTGTGTATGTTTTGGTACTCTGCAGAACCGAAAGCGTTACCTCCTCTCCTATTTTTAGTAAATCGCTAAAGGTTTTACCAATGGCCAGCTCAACCTCAAAGACGGAAGTATTTATAAACTCTCCCAGTTTTTGTCCTTGACGTATCAAGGTTCCGCGCGTCACAAGGGCTTCGGTCAAAACACCGTTGAAGGGCGCATAAATACCATATTTGCCAAGTCGCTGCTCTAAATTTTTAATGTTATAATAAGAAGCATATACTCCTCTACCCGTAATGAAATACTTTACTTTTTCAGATGAAGTTTCTGGCAACTGTGGCACCGCTTTGTTAACATCAAAATTGTTCAAATAGGTTTGCCATTTGGGGAAAGCGTCTGGATAGTCCAGCCTAAGATCTGGCATTAACGAAGTAACCAAGTTATAAAATTCACTCTTGGCAGCTTGTACCGAAGCGTTGTATTCTGAAGCGTCTATCCTAATAAGCGTTTGTCCCTTTTTATAGGTTTGTCCTACTTTAAAATCGTGGGCACTGCTCTGGAAAATCCCTTGTACCTCACTGTATAGCTCTAGACGTTCTTTGGCCTGCAGGGTCCCGTTGGTAGGAATTGTAATAGGAACGGTAGTATTTTGTGCTGTTTGGGTAAACACGGTCTTAACCACCTTTTCTATCTTTGGTTTTGGCTTGTTGTTACTATCTACAATGTATTTTGCTCCAAAGATTGCAACAATAAGTAGCAATACCCCCAGTCCATATAGTATCAATTTGCGCATTGGCTTCAGTATGTTTGATTAGGATTGTCAAAAATACTGCGATGGCACGCTACTGACGTTAAAAGTATCTTAAATTTAGAGCTTTTCTAATCTTTCTGTAATGGTTTCCCAC
Organism: Marinirhabdus gelatinilytica; assembly: GCF_003353425.1. Classification (GTDB taxonomy): domain Bacteria; phylum Bacteroidota; class Bacteroidia; order Flavobacteriales; family Flavobacteriaceae; genus Marinirhabdus; species Marinirhabdus gelatinilytica. The sequence continues at coordinate 1,097,930 of NZ_QRAO01000001.1, read as the reverse complement.
TCCTCCATCAAGGTATTGAGCTTGTCCTTTTTGGCTTGGTAGAAATCGAAGAAATTAGGCTTGGCAATGGTTTCTTCATAATTTATCTGGAGTTCCACGTCTATTTCCTTTATTTCCTTTTCCAGCTTCGAGATTTGTGCTTCGGTCTTGCTGAGTTTATTCTGAAGGGATTTCACTTTCTTTTGTTCTTCGTAACTCTGTTTTCCGTTGGAGGTATTCTTTTTTTCTTCGGAAGCGACCTTTGTTCTTTTTTCGGCCTCCCGCAAATTCTGAAGGTTGCGCTGTTCCAGGAAATAATCTATGTCTCCAAGATATTCCTTTAACTCCCTATCCTTAAATTCGTACACCTTATTGGTCAGGCCCTGCAAGAAATCACGGTCGTGCGATACCAGTATGAGCGTTCCCTGAAAGTTTCGCAATGCCTCCTTAAGCACGTTTTTTGATTTGATATCCAAGTGGTTCGTGGGCTCATCCATCACCAAGACATTGAAGGGCTGTAACAATAATTTTGCCAGAGCCAACCGGTTACGCTCGCCCCCAGAGAGTACCCGAACGTATTTGTCCACCTCTTCACCACGAAACAGAAATGAACCCAAAATATCACGAACACGGGGCCTTGTTTTTTCATCGGCGGCGTCTATCATAGTTTCCTCCACGGTTTTGGAGCCGTCCAAATAATCGGCTTGGTTTTGGGCAAAGTAGCCTATTTGTACGTTGTGCCCCAGTTCAATGGAGCCATCGAAAGGAATCTCACCCACAATCATCTTTGCCAAGGTAGATTTTCCCTGTCCGTTCTGGCCCACAAAAGCAGTTTTGGAATCTCGCTCTATCAACAAGTTAACGTTATTCAACACCTGCTTGTCTCCATAACTCTTTGAAGCGTTTTGGGCAGTGATCACCACCTTCCCAGGGGTTACAGAAACAGGAAACCGAAGGCTCATTACAGCATTATCATCCTCGTCCACCTCAATCCTATCCATCTTATCCAGCTTTTTTATGAGCGACTGTGCCATGGTAGCCTTACTGGCCTTGGCACGGAACTTTTCGATAAGCTTTTCGGTTTGCTCAATCTGTTTTTGCTGATTTTTTTGGGATGCCAACTGCTGCTCGCGCAACTCCTTGCGAAGCACCAGATATTTTGTGTAGGGCTTAGGGTAATCGTAAATCTTCCCTAAGGAAATCTCGATGGTACGATTGGTCACGTTATCGAGGAACATTTTATCGTGGGACACCACCACAACTGCACCGGGGTAGTTGTTCAAAAATTCTTCAAGCCAAAGGATAGATTCAATATCCAAGTGGTTCGTGGGCTCATCCAGCAACAGTATATCATTATTCTGTAATAGTAATTTTGCCAATTCGATACGCATACGCCACCCACCAGAGAAAGTTTCGGTCACCTTGTTGAAATCTTCCCGTTGAAAGCCCAACCCCTGCAAAATACGTTCGGTTTCGCCTTGATAGTTGTACCCACCGTGTATTTCGTACTGGTGCTGTACCTCGTTGAGATCTATCATCAACTGGTTATAGCTGTCGCTCTCATAATCGGTACGTTCGGCAAGCTGGGTATTTATTTCCTCTAGCTGTTTTTCGAATTTTTTTATTTCAGAAAAGGCCTCATAAGATTCTTCTAGAACGGTTCTTCCCTTGGTAAAATCTATGTCCTGTTTCAGAAATCCTATGGACACTTCTTTATCTGTAGCAATGGCACCTTCGTCGTATTCCTGTTCGCCAGAAATAATCCTGAGCAAGGTAGACTTTCCCGCACCATTTTTACCTACCAAACCTACACGGTTACCAGGGGATAGCATAAAGGTAATACCCTCGAAAAGGTATTCGCCCTGAAATGAAACTGATAGATTGTGGATATTGAGCATAAGATTTATTGATGCGGTTTACTTATATTTTGGTGCAAAGATGCTTAAATTTACCCTGCAAAAAAAATACAATCTCAACCAGTTATATATGGGCTTAAAAGGAACCAAAATCTATAGTATTTTTACAGGAAAATGCCCAGTTTGCCATACGGGTCCCATGTATAAAAACAGCAATCCCTACCATTTTTCGCAAACCTTGGAAATGCATGAACACTGCCCGCACTGCCATGTAAAATTTAAGATTGAACCTTCTTTTTTTTATGGTGCGATGTACGTTAGTTACGCCGTAGGTGTTGCAATAGCGGTTGCGGCATTTATTATTGCCTTTTTCTTTATAGGGCTGGGTAGGCTACACACCTTTTTTGTTATTATGGGAACCCTTATCGTGCTATTACCGGTTATATTAAGGCTTTCACGCAATATCTGGATCAATTTCTTTTTTAAGTTTGACGGGAAGAAGGTGTGATGTTAAGGCTTACAAGATACATCCAAGATTTAGACTGAAATTCCTGTATATAATCTTTACTGGCTCTGACGGCCCATTGGGATGTGACGTCTCCAATGTTAAAATGACTAGAGAAACCTTTTTACGTTGACGGATTCCGGCAGCTTCTTGTGGTTTTCGACATACTGAAAAAGCCACTCAGCCAACAGTGGAGCCATGGACAAGCCACGTGTACCCAAACCATTCAGGAAATACACATTTTTGTTTTCTGGAAAATTTCCGAGCAACGGTTTTCTGTCCTTAACCGTAGGACGAATACCCGAAACTTGATCTAGCACGTCAAAATCACAGGAAATCATTTTTTTTAGTTTTGAAACTATTTCTTCACGTGCCTCTTGGGTAGTTCCTGTAGAAAATTCGTCACGGCCAAAACTAGCACCTACCTTATAGCAATGGTCACCCAATGGGATAATCATGACCGGACCTTTTAAAACTTCCTTTAGCTGAAGTTTGGGTGCCCTAAAAATAATATACTCCCCTTTGTTGCCCACAAACTCCTTGGAACCCATTGGCGATACTGAAAGTTGAAAATAAGGATTGTCGCGAACGGCTGTTCCCTGCGCAAAAACGATTTGTTTTGCAGAGATATTTGAATAGGTTACACCACCATTACTACTTGAGAGGGATTGATAGTTAAAAGTTTCAGAAACCAGCAGTTTTTTTTCTTTCAGAAAGATCCTGTAGTGTTCAATAAGTTGGGGAGGGTTTATAATGGCACCTCCAGTTACTACGCCCAAGCCCAAAGGAGCGTTTATTGAAAGGTTCTTGTTTTTTACTATTTCGGTTGAAAGAAATTGTGAAAGTTCATTTTTATCGCTTGCCACTATCCAATTGTTCTGTTCTTCAACAGCATTGAAAATCCTGTGTATGGAAATAGGACGTATTATTTGTTTTCCCAATCCCTGCCCTAGTGTTCTATAAAATGGCAGGGCCTTTTCAAAAAATTGTGCTGCATTCCATGCCGCGGTAAACCTTTTGAGCACTGTGGGATTTAATACGCCCCCAGAAACGGTTGTAGCACCTTCTTTGCCATCTTCCACCACTATAAAGGTTTTTCCGTGCTGCAACAATGTTTCGGCAAAGCAGAGGCCTGCAATGCCAAATCCCACTATGATGTAGTCTACTTGTTTCATTTTGCTGTAAAATTAAGGTTTAAAATTGAAACGGAATACTAGCGACATATCAGTCTGAGCTTGTCGAAGACGTTTATTGAGGCACTTCGACAAGTTCAGCTTGACAAAACTATCCAATGATACTAACCTGATTACAACGTTAGCTATTGGGAGGTTTTGGATTTTGAGATCTTGGATGAAAATAAAAAACCTCCTAAGAATGATACTTAGGAGGTTTTTGGTATTTTATATTGGGACTTTTAGTAGTTCCAGAGGTCTATTTCCATATTACGGATTTGGTCCTTGATACGCTCAGCCTCGAGTAACTGCATCATCGCATTATCGTTGATGTAGTCACGGACACCTCGGTCTCCTTGGACGTTATCTTCCTTATAGATCATGGCGTTAAAGCGTCTGGAGTTCAATAGATGATCGTAAGTAATGGGTTGGGAGGTGTTTTTGCGGTTAAAGGCTTTTGCCTCATGCAATGCTTCTCTCGCTCCTGGGAACCATACCCAGAACAACTCTACTTTACTATCTATATTATCGTCCGGGAATGCTTTGGAACGTGCTTCGTTCGCTACCGGACAAAGACCCAACATACGGTATTTCAATTCACCTTGACGTTTGTCCAAGTACCAGATACCGCGTATTCTCCACTCTTCAACGTCTCCTGCGTCCAAATCGAATCTACGGATATATTGAGGGTCTACCCTACCTTCGGCGTTAAACTGGTCTATACCGGCATCAGTAGTATCTACATAGGCGAGGGAAGCTCCAATATCGTCGAGGGTACGCTTTTCAGTAAAATACGAATCCGCATAAACCTCTTCAATATTTCCATTCTTGATGTTCTTTACCAAAACATCGTACAAAGAACGTCTTTCGCTACCAATGTTGTTAGTGTCTATAGGATAGTACAACGGGAAGTTCACACGCTCATCGAGGTCTATGATTTCCCAAACGGTCTTGGACCATAGGATGTCACGCTCGTCTGTGTACCCATAGGGTAACGGCTCATCATTGTCATAAGCAATCTGCGCTTCTGTCTTCTTGCCTATTTCATCCGGTGTTTTGGCGTTGAGAATGTTCAACTGGGCCGAGGCTGTGGTTGTACACAACAACAGTCCAAAAACACCTAAAACAACATTTTTAAAAGTCATAAATTAGTATTTAAATTCTAGTTTGTTAATTCAACGGTAACAGGCGCTGTTTTTCTCAACTTCACATTGCTACCAGATATACTTGTATTGATATCGAAAATTTGAACTACATCACCACGCTTTGCTCTTCGCAATGCAGCTTTTGCAGCTCCATTAAGTTTTGTTCCACTTACCACAACGGTAGGCTGTCCGGAAACCTTAAAGCTAAATCCTGTTACACGTAGGTTAAGATCGAAATCGAAATCTTCCAACAAAGCACCTACACTTGAAATTTCAAGTCCTTGGCGTTGCATACGAACAATACCAGACTCTCCACGGATGGTTCCTAACGGAGCAGGAATACCCTTGATACGGAATTGCGAGTTAGAACTTACCTTTTGTCCATCTGGCAAAGTACCGCTAGCCGTAATGGTTACAGTGGTACCTGATTGTGGACGCATTACGTACTTACTCCCCGATACCTTTGAAAGTCCAGCACCACTAGCGCTCACCTTATTATCTGGGATACCAGGGATAGACACAGTCATTGGGTTATCTACACCACGGTATACCACGTTCATCTTATCGGCAGCGATAACGGCGGCGTTTGGTTTAGAGATGGTCGCGAAACCTGTTTTTACAGGAACTTCAACTTTTTCTCCACCTTCACCGTATACCAACGTTCCTTCAATCTTATGATCTCCGGGGCTTCCCGCACCAACTTTTAATACAACTTTACCACCCACAACATCATATTGCTCTTCGGTTAGCGGTCTCCCATCCAACGTAAGGTTTACTTCCTGTGGCACAGTACTAGCATCGGTACGACCTAGCATAATGGCACCATTAAAAGTCTCTCCTGAATAGTATGCAGATTTCTCAACATCCATTATCGTAGAATAGTTACTAAAAGAAAGTGCCGCTGCCTGCTGTCCAGAAAGCATTTTAGAAAGTATTTCACTTTTTGCAGTCTTAACATCGGCTTGTAATTGCGTTAATTTGGTCAAAGAAGCAATTAACGGGAATCCTTCGTAGTGGTAGTTTAACCACTCTACTTCCTTACCATCACGATTTTCTTCTGGTGCGGTAGAAAAGTTATTCTCGATAGATTTCTTGATATCTTCAACGCCTGCAACTTTTTTTGCGACAGCAGTATCAGAAAGAATTGCCATCATTTCAGTACGATAATTGTTCATTTTATCGATAAACTCTTGCCCTTCTGGCTTGTAATTGTCACCAGTAAAGAACAAATTGTTGTAGTAATCTGGCTTGTCCATTACCTCATAATCGGTAGGATCTTCCAAGCCTTCAATTGCTCCAGATTTCAAAGTGGAAAGATAGGTGTCTAATTCGTTTGAAGCTGTTTCAATTTCTTGTGCCTTGGAATATACTGCCGCATATTGAGCAGGCTCATCAGAAGCCTTAGTGCTCAAACCGTCCATAAATGCGGTATTTCTTGCAGCTGTTTCAGCATTCGCTGTTTCAATTTTATTGTTCAACAAACCAAAAGCCGATAGTACTTCTTTTGACATGTTGAGTGCGAGCATTGCGATGAAAACCAGATACATCAGGTTAATCATCTTCTGTCTGGGGGATTGTCCTCCTGCCATATTTTTTTCTTTTTAAAAGTTTATAATAGGTTGAAAAACAATCTTTAGTTTCTGTTCATTGCAGATAGCATACCTCCGTACACACCGTTCAATGAAGAAAGGTTGCTGGCTAGGTTTTCCATCTGTGCCTTTAATTGCTCTGCATTTTGGGCTACTTGCTCGTTTGCTTCGGTCTGGCGGCTAGTAGACTCTATCTGTACTTTGTACAAGCTGTTCAATGAATCCATTTGTGCTGCTGCCAATGCCATTTCCTCACTGTACTTCTTAGTAGAAGCCATAGCGTCTGCGGTAGGAGCGATTCCTTTTGCAGCGCCCTCGAAGTTACGGATGCTGTTTCCTAAGCTTGCCATCAACTCACCGTCGATTCTAGCTTCTTTAAGCATATTGTCTAATTTCTTGGACAACATTCCTTCAGCATCTTTAGGTTCTTCTTTCTTTCCTTTAGACTGTCCTCCAGCCAATTCTGGGTATACCAAAGACCAATCTAAATCATCGTCTACAGGTTCGAATGCAGATATAGCGAAAATAATCGCTTCGGTAATAAGTCCAATTGCTAGTAATAGACCTCCGTTTAGGGGCCCAAGTTCCCAGTGAAGGATTTTAAAAAGTGCTCCCAAGATTACGATAGAAGCTCCAAGCCCGTAGGCCATGTTAAATAATTTTTTTGATGATTTTGACTGTGCCATAATTACAATAGTTTTTAGTTAAGTTAATTTAAGTACGTTAAGATTCAATATTAAGGGGAAGGAGGCGCAAGCGCTTATCTTGCATCTCCAAAGTTGGTGTTTACGGTAATATCTGTACCCATGTAGTCTTGTACGGTGCGGAAACCTATGTAACTTCTTGCAGAATCTGCATACTCGAAGTCACGGCTACTTACCTGTAAGAAGTAAGCAACGTCTTTCCAAGAACCACCACGAACAACTTTACGCATGTTGTCTGGATCGTTTACACTTGGGTTCATTGTTGAAGTATATTCATAAGAGGCTGGCTCATAGCTTGAGGCTACCCATTCGGCCACGTTTCCTGCCATGTTGTAAAGGTTATAGTCGTTTGGCTCGTAGGCATCTGCTTCTACAGTGTACAATGCTTGATCTGCTGCATAATCTCCACGCAATGGCTTAAAGTTAGCCATAAAACAACCACGGTCGTTCTTTGCATAAGGACCACCCCAAGGGTAGGTAGCAGATTCCAAACCACCACGTGCTGCATACTCCCACTCTGCTTCACCAGGAAGACGGAATGAGTTTACATGCTGTCGGCCTTTGGATTTTTGGTACGAATTTTTATACAAGGTTCTCCAGGCACAAAAAGCCTTTGCCTGCTTCCAGTTAACACCCACTACAGGATAATCCCCATAAGCTGCGTGCCAAAAGTAGTCGTTGTGCATGGGTTCGTTGTAGGAGTAGTTGAAGTCTCTAATCCATACTGTTGTGTCTGGGTATATTTGAACCTCTTCTTTTTTAATAAAGTCTTTTCTACGCTTGTCGCCTGCACGTGCTGCAGATTGGATATCCATGTAGGTATACTGAAACTTCAGTTTTTCTACATCTATGGTACGCTGCCCATTGTAGGCCTCTTCAGCAGGAATATACATGGTATCCATTACCTCAGAGTAGTACTCGTCTGGATATTCAGAAGTGTCCCAGATAAGGTCTACATCGTTATTTATTTTTCTACCTGCATAGAAATCGTCTCCCATACCATAGTAGTTGTCGTACATATATTGCTCGTACGGGGTCATTTCTTCGTTTTCTTGGTCCACAAATGCAAAATCTCCAATACCACCATCGCCTGGAGTTGCTCCTACCTCATCGGCAAGGATAGCCAGCTTAAGACGTACGGTAGAGTCTCGTACCCATTCTACAAACTGTCTGTACTCTGCGTTTGTGATTTCGGTCTCGTCCATGTAGAAAGAACGTACTGTTACAGTTTTTGTGGGGGCGTCGTTTACGGCCACAAAGTCATCGTCAGATTTACCCATAATAAATGAACCTCCGGGAATTAGCGTCATTCCGTAAGGTTTTTCTGGGTACCATTTTTTGCCTTTAGCTCCAACAAGTTCACCTCTATCTCCAGAGTTACAACTAAACAAAAAGGCTACCACTGCAGTTAATGCAAGAAACTTCTTCATAGGTATTTCGGTTAAATTCGTTTGATTTAAGGGCGTAAACCTATTTATAATATTCAAGAAAAACAACATTTTTCTCAAAAAACCCTTAAACCAATGTTACTTGATTTAATTTATACTTCGTTTTTTCGGCGGGCTTTAATCCACCGCTCAGGAATCTCCTGATTTGTCGCACCCACGTAATCACTGTAAGTGCAAGGTAATAACGTATGCTTTTTCAGTTTAGTATCTACTTCTGAAATAAATGGTATTTCTATCCACCACCTACCGGTTTTGTGGCTCTTTTTGAAGACTAGAACATCTTCACCTATTGGTACTTTATAGGTAGAATATTGCCGTTCATCGGTAAAATCTTCATCTGAAACACGGAAATTAACACCTTCAATAAAATACCACAATAGTTGCGCAATGAGCATTGCGCCATTTTTGGAACCATTAAAATCCTTTAACTCATAAACGCCAAAAGACCGCACCTTATTGCTTATACCGGCGTACCTTGCCAGGGCGCATATTTCCCGGCTGTCAAATCCGTTAGGACTTGTGCTATTTTTATAACTTAATTCTGCTCCTTTTATTGCCGTGCTGTCTATACTTACCAAATCTGCATCGCGCATAATGGGTTCTACTATCGAGGTATCAGCGGTGATCTCACCCAACCTGTATGCATCGAAATATAGTTTGTTCATCAACTCGATCTCTCCAGGTGGGTTGAAAAAAGATTGATACCCAACTACGCTATAATTAAAGAGGTTGTAAGGCTCGTCTACAATAATTTTTCCCACATAGGATTTACTGTTTATGGGTTTTTCGGCATCTCCCAGATCGAAATTGGCATCTACGTTTACCATATTCACCATTTTCCCAAATCCATCGTAGGCCCGATATTGCGCATAGAGCACATCTTGGCTACCTCCCAAAATAAGCGGAATGATGTTTTTTTTAAGCAGCGCCTCCACTACGGTTCTTAGGGCAAAGTAGGTATCGTCTACCGTATCCCCTTTGTTTATATCACCCAAATCCAGGATCTTCTTGTCCCAGTTTCCGGGGTAAAGGGAGTAAAAGGCTTTTCTGAAAGAATCCAGAACCAGCTCCTCACCTATAAAATCTACATCCCTGCGGTTTTCCAACACACCCAAGAGAGCGAACCCTACATTTTCCAGAGTGGGCAACTCACCTTTTTTATGGTACGCCTGTATTTGTTTCCCCAAAGTTCCTGCGGGCAGAACTTCTTTATGGGCCAATACTTTTTTTGGGACGGGGGAAAGAAATTCGATCATTTTAGTAAAATGCCTATTGTTTGGATTGCGCTAAAGTATCTAAAATTATTTTATCGTTGCTCTGGCATAGTTCACTACCATTACTTTTTGGTAGTTTTTTTCTTTGCAGTGGTTTTCTTTTTTCGAGTTTTCTTCTTGGGGGCTTTTTTGTCCAGTAATTCCTGGGCGTCTTCTAAGGTAATCTTATCCGCCTTTGTAGTCTTGGGCAACTCCACCTTGGTTTTTCCTTTTATAAGATTGAAACGACCCCATCTTGCTTTCTCCAAACGGATTCCCTCTTCGGGCCACTCGTTGATAAGCTTATCTATTTCCTTTTGTTTTTTATCTTCGATCAATTGTACAATATCTTCTTCCGAAAGATTATCGAAATCGTACTTCTTGTTCACATTAATGAACATATTGTTCCACTTGATGTACGGGCCAAATCTTCCCTTTCCTTTTTGAACAGGCAAATCCTCATACGTATATATAGGTGCATCTGCCTTTTTCTTCTCTTCGATCAATTGTTTGGCGAACTGCATATCCACATCCAGCGGATCCATCCCCTTGGGCAATGAGATAAATGTTTTCCCAAAGCGAACATAAGGCCCATAACGACCATTGTTCACCTCTACATCCTCGCCTTCGAACACACCCAGGGTTTTTGGGAGCTTGAACAAGTCCATTACCTCTTCAAAAGTTACCAAGTGCAATTGCTGGTCTGGGCGCAGACTGGCAAATTTCTTTTCCTCATCGTCCGGGGCTCCTATTTGTGCCATAGGGCCATACTTACCCAATCGTACCAGCACAGGACGTCCAGTTTCGGGGTCTTCACCTAAAATTCGCTCACCACTTTCTCTTTCGGCATTTTCCTGGACGTCTTCTACGTGGGGGTGGAATTTTTTGTAAAAATCCTTCATCATTTGCTTCCAGTCCTCTTTTCCTTCAGCTATATCGTCAAAATCTTCTTCAACCTTAGCGGTAAAATTATATTCCAGAATATTTCCGAAGTGCTCCACCAAAAAATCGTTCACGATCATCCCAATATCTGTAGGAACGAGTTTTCCTTTATCGCTGCCTACGGTCTCGGTAAGTTCTTTTTCATCTAAGGAGTTTTCCTCTAAGGAAAGCTGCAGGTACTTACGCTCTACCCCTTCGATAGTTCCCTTTTCAACATAATTTCGACTGATGATAGTAGAGATGGTAGGAGCATACGTGGAAGGTCGCCCAATACCAAGTTCCTCCAATTGCTTTACCAAGGAAGCTTCCGTAAAACGATACGGCGGTCTTGTAAAACGCTGGGTAGCGGTGATGTATTTATTATCCAAATTGTCACCTTTAGTAAGGTGTGGAAGCATCCCGTCCTGTTCTTCTTCTTCAAAATCGGTTCCTTCGAGATATACTTTTAGGAAACCATCGAACTTTATCATTTCTCCGTTTGCAGTAAATTGCTCCTTTACATTTTCCTTCCCCAGCACATCTATCTTTACATTGGTACGTTCCAATTTCGCATCGGCCATTTGGCTGGCAAGGGTACGTTTCCAGATTAGGTCGTACAATCTTGCTTGGTCGCGATCGCCTTCAATACCGTGCTTGCTCATATCGGTTGGTCGAATGGCCTCGTGAGCCTCCTGCGCCCCCTTGGACTTCCCTTTGTAGTTACGTGGCTGGCTATAGGTGACGCCATAATAACTTTCTATTTCCTTCTGTGCCGCTTTACGGGCATCGTTGCTCAGGTTTACGCTATCGGTCCTCATATAAGTAATGAGACCGGCCTCGTACAATCGCTGTGCAATGGTCATGGTCTTGCCCACCGAAAAATATAATTTCCTAGAGGCTTCTTGTTGTAAAGTAGAAGTAGTAAATGGAGCAGCAGGCGATTTTTTTGCCGGTTTTTTGGTGAGATCAGCAATTTTATAATCGGCGCCCAGATTCTTTTTTAGGAAGGCCCTTGCTTCTTCTTCGGTTTCAAAATTCTTTGGGAGCTTCGCTTTAAAGGAACTTCCATCAACTGTTAAAAATTCTGCATCAACTCTATAGGAAGCAACAGGCGTAAAGGCTTCTATCTCACGTTCGCGCTCAACGATCAATCGCACGGCCACACTTTGCACACGACCTGCAGAAAGCCCTCCCTTTACCTTTCGCCAAAGTACGGGAGACAACTCATACCCCACCAGCCTGTCCAAGACACGTCTGGCCTGTTGGGCATTGACTAAGTTATAATCTATCTTTCTAGGGTTTTCAATGGCTTTTAAGATAGCGGATTTTGTGATCTCGTGGAACACAATCCGTTTTGTGTTTTCATCCTTAAGATCCAATTCTTCGGCCAAGTGCCACGCAATGGCTTCTCCCTCGCGGTCCTCATCACTTGCCAGCCATACGGTATCGGCCTTTTTTGCCAAACCCTTCAGGTCTTTCACCAGGCTCTTCTTGTCTGGAGAGACTATATATTTAGGAGTAAAGTCTCCCTCTACATCAACACCCAATTCTTTTGAGGGCAAATCTGCAATATGCCCAAAACTTGAGGTTACCTTAAAATCCTTTCCAAGGAACTTCTCTATGGTTTTGGCTTTTGCCGGGGACTCCACAATCACTAAATTCTTTGCCATATATATGCTTTCTTACACATTTCCCCAGAAGGAGGAAATTCATTTTTTTGGACTACAAAAGTATATGATTTTTTTTATACCGAAATTTTAACCTAAAAAATTAGGCTTCCATTAACATACATTTGTAAAGTATTTGCGACCTTTTACTAGTAAACAACCACTCTAGTTATGCGAAAGACTTCCTCTGTTCTATTAGGTTTGGTATTATTTTGGTCGGCACTCCCTACAATGTCCTGCAGTTCAAAAAAGCAACCTTTGAATACGCCCGCCTTCGTGAGCACCAACACTGTAAACTGTATTATTGAAATCCCCGCCGGCACCAATAAAAAGATTGAGTTCAACAAAAGTACGAACACCTTTGAGGTCGACAAAAGAAACGGAAAACAGCGTATCAAGGAGTACCTCCCCTATCCTGCCAATTACGGATTTGTTCCTTCTACGTTCTCAGACCCACAGAAAGGTGGCGACGGCGACCCCATAGACGTATTGCTGCTATGCGAAAGCCTGCCCACAGGGAGCGTTGTGGAGGCATACCCCATAGGGATACTTCGGCTCGTGGACGAGGGGCAAATGGACGATAAGGTGATTTGCATCCCTAAAGATCCAGCATTACAAATTATGCAGGCCAAAGGGCTGGAAGATTTCAACAAAAAACACCCTATGGCACTGGAGATACTAAAACTCTGGTTTCAACATAACGATCCTTCGGAATCCATCACCATACAAGGCTGGAGCAACGAGAGAGAAGCGCTCGCAGAACTTAAAAAACTGGCTGGGTATTTTAAGGATGCTGAATAGTTGTTTCATCAGAAATTTCAGAAAAACCAATCGTATTTTTATAGATATTATAAATAGGTATATGCACAAAAAGCTGGGTCACGAAAACACCCACAAAGCAAAATATGATGCCCAACTGTGCAATCATAGATGAAATTAACACGACTCCAAAGATAATGAGCCAGAATTTATGCCCTAACTTAAATGCAGCCTTAATGATCTGCGATGCCGAAAGGTCTTGATTGAACGTAAAGATAACCGCAAACAATTGTAACGGCACCATAACATAAAATATGGGTAAATAACACAGCAAAGCGGCCACAACCGCAATTACCATAGCAGCCACATTGAGCAAGAGAATTTTACCCACATTACCTTTTAAATAGGAAAAGTAACCACCAGCACTTTCTCTAGAGCCTGCATCTTTCAGTTTAATTACTTTGTAAAAGTGTGCTACCAAAGAAAAATTAAATAACTGGATGAGGAGCGCCACTACCAAACACCCCATAGTGTACCAAAGCCAAAAAGAAAGTGGGTACTCAAACTCAGGTTGATAATAAGGATCTCCCATGTTTTGAAACAGATCGATATAAAAAGGTGCCAGGGGAGCATACACCAACAGCAAAAAAGGCACCATAAAGATCAAGCTTATCAAGCCGTGGTACAGGGCAGGTTGCCAAAGCTCTTTTACAGCATCGAAAGAGACGGTGAGGATGTTCCCAAAATCTGGTTTTGGCGCTTTTTCAATTCGTTGGAAAATAGGGTGCTCTTGGTTATTCATTTTCAGCAGAAATTAATTTTAAAGATACTAAAAAGAAATCTGCCATTTTGACACAAATTTAGAATAATCTGTATCTTTGCACACTGCTTGAGAACGCTAGGTACCATTTCAGAATAAAATGCAAAAAAAGACCATAGACGAAACACAACAGGGCAACACCCTAGTACTTGACGATAAGAAGGAAAACACCAAAAAGCTTTTTATCGAGAGCTATGGCTGTGCTATGAATTTTAGCGACAGTGAGATTGTAGCTTCTATCCTCAACGAGCAGGGCTTTAATACTACCCAGAACCTGGAGGATGCAGACCTTGTCTTGGTAAACACTTGCTCCATTCGCGATAAGGCAGAGCAGACCGTACGGAAACGCTTGGAAAAGTACAATGCCGTAAAGCGTGACCTGAACCCAAAAATGAAAGTTGGTGTATTGGGCTGTATGGCAGAACGCCTCAAGGAAAAATTCCTGGATGAGGAAAAAATTGTAGATATGGTAGTAGGCCCAGATGCCTATAAAGATCTTCCCAATCTGTTGGCCGAGGTAGAATCCGGTAACGATGCAGTAAATGTCATCCTTTCCAAAGAAGAAACCTATGGCGACATTGCTCCCGTAAGGCTGAACACCAACGGAATCAATGCTTTGGTAAGCATTACCCGTGGTTGTGACAATATGTGCACCTTTTGTGTGGTACCCTTTACCCGGGGGCGAGAACGTAGCAGGGACCCACAAAGTATATTGGAAGAAGTGAACGACCTAGCTTCCAAGGGCTATAAGGAGGTGACACTCCTTGGGCAAAACGTAGATAGCTATTTGTGGTATGGTGGCGGACTCAAAAAGGATTTTAAGGATGCTTCGGAAATGCAAAAAGCCACGGCAACAAATTTTGCACAACTGCTTGGAATGGTCGCACGGGCACAGCCTAAGATGCGCGTTCGGTTTTCTACCAGTAATCCGCAGGATATGACCGAGGATGTGTTTCACATAATGGCCAAGCACCAAAACATTTGCAACCACATACACTTACCTTTTCAAAGTGGAAGCGATCGTATTTTGAAAGCCATGAACCGCCAGCACACCGCCGAAGAGTACCGTGCCCTGGCACACCGAATGTGGGAAATTTTACCAGATTGCACAATTTCGCAAGACATTATTGTAGGCTTCCCAGGCGAGACTGAAGAAGACCACCAAGATACGCTACAACTTATGGAGGACATAAAATTTGTGTTTGGGTATATGTACAAATATTCTGAGCGACCCGGAACCCTGGCAGGCAGAAAACTGGAGGACAACGTCCCAGAAGAAACCAAGAAAAGACGCCTCACAGAAATAGTGAACGCACAAAGAAACCATAGTGCGCATCGCACACAACAATTTATCGGGAAAACAACCGAGGTTTTAATAGAAAAGGAATCTAAAAAAGATCCTAACCAGTGGAGCGGCCGTAACGAACAGAGCATTGTGGTGGTCTTTCCGAAAGAAAACTACCAGCCCGGTGATTTTGTGAACGTAAAGATTCATGATTGCACAAGCGCTACGTTAATTGGCACTCCAGCTCCGCTCAGTGTGCAGGGCTAAACAAAAACACGGTAACCCGAGCGTAGTTGAGGGTTGGAATTTTAAATATATATGGAAAGCGTACAAGCAACAAAACAGCGATTCGGGATTATTGGGAACGACCCAAAACTGAACCGCGCCATAGAAAAAGCCATACAGGTGGCCCCTACCGATATTTCGGTATTGGTGACCGGCGAGAGCGGTGTGGGTAAGGAGAGCATTCCCAAGATAATACACTCGCTATCCCACCGAAAGCACGGCAAGTACATTGCCGTAAACTGTGGTGCCATCCCGGAGGGGACCATAGATAGTGAACTGTTCGGTCACGAAAAAGGCTCGTTTACAGGTGCCACACAAACCCGCAGCGGTTATTTTGAAGTAGCTGATGGCGGTACCATTTTTTTGGATGAAGTGGGAGAACTGCCCCTACCAACACAAGTTCGTTTGTTACGTGTGCTCGAAAATGGTGAATTTCTAAAAGTAGGTTCTTCAAAAATCCAGAAGACCGATGTTCGAATTGTTGCAGCCACCAACGTAAAAATGGTAGAAGCTATTGAAAAGGGTAAATTCCGTGAGGATTTATTCTATCGTTTGAGTACCGTGGACATTAATTTACCGCCGCTCAGGGAACGATCGGAAGACATCCACTTACTCTTCAGAAAATTTGCGGCAGATTTTGCCCAGAAATATAAAATGCCAACGCTAAGACTGGACGATGACGCCGTACAAATGTTGCTCAATTACCGCTGGAGCGGAAATATTCGTCAATTACGTAATGTTGCCGAGCAAATTTCAGTACTGGAACAAGACCGGACCATCTCTCGAGACAAACTGCGCCAGTACCTTCCGGACATGGGCAGCAACCTACCCGCAGTTATCAATCCGAAGAAAAACGAGAGCGATTTCAGCAGCGAACGTGAAATACTCTATAAGGTCTTGTTCGATATGCAACGGGACGTGAACGACCTGAAAAAACTTACCTTGGAATTGATGAAATCTGGCAACACCAGTAAAGTGAAGGAAGATAACGAGGGTCTGATCAACAAAATCTACTCTCAAAAGCACGATCACCAAGAAGAGCTCGCTGCCATTGTAGAAGAGGAATACGAAGAACCCAGCAAGGTAGAAGTACTCAATCTCGCTGAAAACGCTTCTGAAAAAAAGGAGGACAAGTACGACTTTGCCGAAGAAATACAAGAAGAAGAAAGCCTGTCCCTACAGGACAAAGAGCTGGAACTTATACGCAAATCACTCGAAAAGCATAACGGAAAACGCAAGGACGCTGCAGACGAGCTGGGCATAAGCGAACGTACCCTGTACAGGAAGATAAAACAATATAATTTATAAGTACCTTGCACCCTAGATGATCCAAACCTTAAAAATAGCGATCCTAATTTGCCTTGTGCCTCTAGTACAAGGTTGCAAATTCTACTCCTTTACCGGGGCAGACATAGATTATAGCACTACCCAAACGTTCCAGGTAAATTTTTTCCAGAACAACGCTCCTATCGTAGAGCCTGGGATTGCTAGGGATTTCACCTTAAAATTACAGGACATACTCATTAACCAGACCAGTCTGGACCTGGTGAACAACAATGGCGATCTTATTTACGAAGGCGAAATTGTTGAATACTATATAGCTCCCATCACGGCACAGGCAAACAGTACTGCCGCCCAAAACCGTTTGACCATAAGCGTGAACGTACGTTTTTACAACACAAACAAGGACGAAAAAGATTTTGAACAACGCTTCTCGTTCTATTTTGACTATCCAGGATCTACCCAGTTAACGGGCTCTACCTTGGATGCTGCCATAGATGTTATATTTGAGCGCATCACACAAGATATCTTTAACAAATCGCTCGCAAACTGGTAACCGTGAACACAGAAACCCTCACATATCTCTTGGCACACCCGCAGCAGTTGTCGGACCAACAGCTTTCGGAGCTCAACAGTGTGGTGCAGAAATACCCGTATTTCCAGAGCGCACGTGCCCTTCAGCTAAAAGGACTGAAGAATACAAATAGCTTCTTGTACAACGACACCCTCAAGATTACGGCAGCCTACACGGCAGATCGTGATATCCTTTTCCAGTACATTACCTCGGAAGAATTTGCACAGGATAAAATTTCAGAAATCATCCTTCAGCATGATGCTTCTGCGAACGACATTGAAGTTGACTTTGAGGATATTTCAGAGCAAACCGCTCTCGAATTGGACAAGCAAATGAAGGCCGAGCTACAAAAGGCCGAAGCCATCCTTAACCCACAATTATTTGAGCGCAAGGTAGAATCTGTAGTTGAAATCTTGCCTGTGGGCAGACAGGTTCCAGAAGAAAATACTACTGAAACTGAAAAAGAGACCCAAAAACCCGAAACTCCTGAAATTGAGGTGGATGCTCCGCTCAGCTTCAAAAAAGAAGACACCCACTCTTTTACCGAATGGCTAAAGCTCACCAAGGCACAACCCATTGAAAGGGAAGAAAATAAAACGCTTGAAAAAAATTCGAAAAACGAGGAAAGTGAGGCCACGCCGTCTGTAGAAAAGAAATTCGAGCTCATTGAAAAGTTTATCCAAGAAAAACCAAAACTGGAGGTATCTGTCCCTGCGAGCAAGCAAGCAAACCTCGCCAAGCCCTACACACAAACAAACAATGCCTTGATGACAGAGACCTTGGCAAAGGTATACCTGCAACAAAAAAACTATAAAAAGGCTATAAAAGCCTATGAAATATTAATTTTGAAAAATCCCGAAAAAAGTGGTTTCTTTGCAGACCAAATTCGGGCAATTAAAAAACTGAATACAAAAGAAGAACAATGAGCACGTTTACAATATTTTTAGTCTTGATTATTTTTATCGCCTTTTTGTTGGTGGTAGTTATTATGGTACAGAACCCAAAAGGAGGTGGACTCTCCTCTACCTTTGGCGGTGGCGGCGGCACCCAAATGGGTGGTGTAAAAAAGACAACCGACTTTCTGGACAAGAGTACCTGGACGCTTGCCGTAGCCCTTTTGGTACTTATCCTTGCCAGCAATATCCCTATTATGAGTGGTACAGGGACCGATAGCACATTTCAAGAAGATGTTGAGAATGTAGTACCTGAAACGAATACAGGCACCGATGCTGCAACAGATACTGATACCGAATAAGATATTTTTAAAAATTAAAAAAAATGCCAGCTTGTCATAAGCTGGCATTTTTTGTTTACAGGACTTTCAATTTGTCAGTTATAACCCATTGGCATACTTTCTGCCTATTGTGCCTCGTAGATATTAACAAATATGTTTAACAAGACTTCCGCTTTCGCGGAAGCTTAAATTAAAATTTTAATATGGCATTAAAAATCCAACCCCTTTCAGACAGAGTTGTTGTCCAGCCACAAGAGGCCGAGACTAAGACTGCATCTGGATTGTACATACCAGATAGCGCAAAAGAAAAACCACAACAAGGTAAAGTAGTTGCCGTTGGTAAAGGCAAAAAAGACCACGAGATGACCGTTAAAGTGGGCGACACTGTTCTTTACGGAAAATATTCGGGTAGCGAGCTCAAACTAGAAGGTAACGATTACCTAATTATGCGCGAGGACGACATACTTGCGATAATATAATTTCTCGAATATTAATTTCAAAATTAACTGCGAACTTACCTACGTATTGTCAGGTTGAGCGCAGTCGAAACCTAAAAAATGTATAACTCAAGATTTCTACTTTCGTGGAAATTTTAAAAAACCAAAGATTTTTAAAATGGCAAAAGATATAAAATTTGATGTAGAAGCACGCGACGCAATAAAGCGCGGGGTAGATGCTTTGGCAAACGCAGTGAAAGTAACATTGGGACCAAAGGGCCGTAATGTAATTATTAGTAAGAGTTTTGGGGCACCACAGGTGACCAAGGATGGTGTTTCAGTAGCAAAGGAAATTGAACTGGAAGATGCACTGGAGAACATGGGAGCGCAAATGGTAAAGGAAGTAGCCAGCAAAACCAACGATTTGGCTGGTGACGGTACTACCACTGCAACCGTTTTGGCACAGGCCATCGTAAAAGAAGGGCTTAAAAATGTTGCAGCAGGTGCCAATCCAATGGATCTTAAACGAGGCATTGACAAGGCTGTTGATGCTATCGTAAAGGACTTGGAAAAGCAAAGCACTAAAGTGGGTAATTCTTCTGAAAAGATCCAGCAAGTGGCTTCCATTTCGGCAAATAATGATGAAACCATTGGTAAATTGATCGCCGATGCCTTCGGAAAAGTGGGCAAAGAAGGGGTGATTACCGTGGAAGAAGCCAAAGGAACCGAAACCTATGTGGATGTAGTGGAAGGAATGCAGTTTGACCGTGGGTACCTTTCCCCTTATTTCGTTACCGATAGCGAAAAAATGCAAACCGAGCTGGAAAACCCAATGATCTTGTTATGCGACAAGAAAATCTCTTCAATGAAGGATTTAATGCCAGTTTTAGAACCCGTTGCACAACAAGGAAAAGCACTATTGATTATTGCTGAAGACTTGGACGGTGAAGCATTGGCTACTTTGGTAGTAAATAAACTTCGAGGTTCGCTAAAAATTGCTGCTGTAAAAGCACCAGGTTTTGGTGACCGTAGAAAAGCTATGCTGGAAGACATCGCTATCTTGACCGGTGGAACCGTAATTTCTGAAGAAAGAGGATTTACACTGGAGAACACAACCTTGGACATGTTGGGAACTGCTGAGAACGTAACCATTGACAAGGACAATACGACCATTGTGAATGGAGCAGGTAAAAAGAGCGATATCCAAACCCGTGTGGGACAGATAAAGTCTCAAATTGAAAGCACAACAAGCGACTACGACAAGGAAAAACTACAAGAGCGTTTGGCCAAATTGGCTGGCGGTGTGGCTGTGTTGTACGTTGGTGCCGCGAGCGAGGTAGAAATGAAGGAAAAGAAAGACCGTGTGGATGATGCACTTCACGCAACAAGAGCTGCCGTTGAAGAAGGTATTGTAGCCGGTGGTGGTGTAGCGTTTGTTCGCGCACAAAAAGTACTTCAAAAATTAACTACTGATACTATGGACGAGGCAACTGGAATACAAATTGTCTCCAAAGCTATTGAAGCACCATTGCGCACTATCGTTGAGAATGCTGGTGGTGAAGGATCGGTTGTTGTGAACAAGGTAACCGAAGGCAAAAAGAACGAAGGTTTTGATGCCAAGAGCGAAAAATATGTGGACATGCTAAAAGCGGGAATTATTGACCCGAAAAAAGTGACCCGTATCGCTTTGGAGAATGCAGCATCGGTTGCTGGGATGATACTCACCACAGAGTGCGCCCTAGTAGATATTAAAGAGGATGCTCCGGCAATGCCCCCAATGGGTGGCGGCGGAATGCCAGGAATGATGTAGTGGCCTGTCGCCACAAACAACAATAGAGTTTGGCCTTGCCTACTCTCAAGACCCCTGCTTTTAAGTAGGGGTCTTTTTTTTGTTGGTCGTTGGTCATAGTCGAAATTTAAATTCCCGTAGACCCCTTACAAAAAATTGGGAATTTCATGAGGGCCTTAAACGTAATAATAAAACACAAAAAACCGCCCTTAAAAAAGGCGGTTTTCTTCTAGTTCTTTTAATGCTCGACCAGAAATCGAGTAGGAAGTTTTCTCTAAAACTTCAGCTCAAATTACTTCTTCTTTGAAGTAGGCTGAGGAGCTTTCTTAGGAGCCTGCTTTTGTTCTGGCTTCTGAGATGGCTTGTTCTGCTTTTGTTTCATAACTTAAGGTATTAAAGTTACTGAGTTGGGTTTTTGCCTTGTTGGGCAGCACTTACAACTCATATCCTTAGATTGCTAAGAACACCATAAATGTACAACAGAAGTCTGTAAAAGATATTCCGTTGGCTAAAGTTTAACGAAACTATTTTCTTTATACCCAGCCAAAAATCATCACCAATGCCATCACGATCATTACGGCGTTTTCAATAAACGTGGCCTGGGTCATGGGCAAATCCAAGACGGTGCCCAAACAGGCACATTGAATGCTCCTTTTACCCAGTAATGAGCGGGTTACACCAATAGTCGTGATTGACAGAACAACCAACGTAATGATTAACAACCCCGGAATCGCGATGCGCATTAAAAACAATATGCCCAAACCAACTTCAATAAAAGGATACACAAAACCGTAGGGAGGTACCATTTTTGCCAAGGGGTCGTACATAGCAAACGAGCTGGAAAAACCTTTTAAATCGAATAACTTAAAGAGACTGAATACCATAAAGAACAATCCCATAAAATCCAGCATAAGCGCTTGGGTTTTAAATTGGGGGTAGTTCATTGCGCCGTCAATAAGTGCGATAAAAAGGAAAATTAAAAACAATGGTTTCAGTTGCTGTAGCTTGCTCTTTCCTTCTTTGTTTTGCACTTCAGTTGTAACAGTGTTGGTATTTTCTTTAAAAATGTTCTTTTCTGAGATGGTATATTTTGAAGGGAGTGCTTCCTTTAGCGTTGAAATAACCAAAGGTTTTTCAGAAACTACGGTGGCTTCAGCTTTTTCTAGATGTACCGAAACTTCCGTAACGCCCTTAATTTGGGAGAGATGCTTTGTAACCGAAGCTTTACAGCCCTCGCAGGTCATTCCTTCAACTGTATAGGTTTGCTTCATTTTATACTATTTTTCAATATTGGCTTATATAGATTTTCAAAAAAAGCCCATCTTTTTAGGGATGAGCTTTATGTGAACTGCTTTAAACTTTTTTAGTTGTTTCCGTGGTCCTTTTGTACTTCCTCATCGCGATAGAGGCAGCAAGGGTGTACACTGTTATAGGCTTCGTCCGTAGCTTTTATTTCTTTGGTATCGTGACCTACGTCCGCAATGCTTTGGCTTATGGTCGTAAGATCTGTCTTGCGCTCGTCGAAGATAAGGCTACATTCCTTGGTCTCCACGTTCCAAACTGCAGATTTCACTCCCTTGGTCTTGATGGCAGCGGTCTCGATACGTTTTTTACACATACCACAAACACCATCTACCTCAATGGTAGCTCTTGCATTTTTGTCTTGGGCACTTGCAGTAATTCCTGCAAACACCACTAGTACGGCTATTATTATATTTTTCATTGTAATGGTTTTTTAAGGCACTACTGAAATGTTCAGTAGATAATTATGATTGTTTATTTAATTGAGTTTATATCTAAGTCCAAGATAATAATTACTACCAAATACAGGACCGTAGACAAAGGTAGTATCAAAATTTGAGCCAAAGGGATTCTCTGGATCAATAATGGGATCGTCTTGGGTTTGGTCCGTAAAGTTCTCTGCGCCCAAGTACATTTCAAAAGCAGCACTGAATACTTTGGTAACCTGTGCGTTGAAGGTACCAATGGTGGGCGAGTACTCTCCACGCCTAAAATATACTGGATTGGATGCCGTGGAGGCATAGCGTTGTTTCCCCAGCCAATTGTAGGTAAGGTCGAATTTCCAGCGGGCGCCGGTTTGTTCGTTTAAATGGGTTTCGTACGCGATATTGGCAAAAATCCTGTGGCTTGGTGTCAACGGTTTTTCCAATGTTCCGCTGGCGTAGTCTGTCTTTACTTCATAAAATTTATATGCAGTACGAATATCTAAGTGCTTTGCGAGGTTATAATCCAGTTCTACCTGAAAGCTATTGGCAAAGCTGTTGCCTCGTAAATTATAGAACCTTATCCGGTTTGCATCCTCCCAATCTACCACTACTTGGTTTTGGAAAGCTGTTCTATAAAGATCGAAAGCAATATTGGCCCTTCTCTCAAACAGATTAAAACCTTGCAAAAACGAAAGACCATAGTTCCAAGCAATTTCGGGGTCCAGCCCATAAATATCACCAGTGGTGTCCAAGATTGAAATGGTACGGTTTGTAGAAAACAGTGATTGATTTTCAACAAAAATATTGGCACTTCGCTTTCCTCTCCCTACCGAAGCCCGGATCACGGCTTTATCCCATGGGGTGTACCTCGCGTGTATCCTTGGGGTGATAAATGTCCCTAACAGGTTATGCACATCGGCTCGCAGCCCAGCGGTCATTGTGAAATTCTCCAGGTCGTCATAGGCATATTCAAAAAAGGCCCCGACCGAATTCTCCACCCTGCTGTAATCCACACCTTCTACAAATTCGTCATAATTCTCGTAGGTGGTATTGAGACCTGTCTTGAATTTATGTCTAGAATCGCTAATGATAGAACTTAGCAATGCAGTTGCATAAAAACTCTGGTGCCGGATGTTGAAATTACGCAACCCAAAATAAGACTCTTGTTCGTGGTCACTGTACGATAGCTGTAAACCCATGCTCTGGTAAGGGATTTCAGGGAATACATATCCTAGTTTCCCTGTAAAACCGAGATGTTGCGTATCTACCTCTCCACCCCAAACATTGGTTGTGCCACGGTCCGTTTCTGGGTTAAAATTGGTCTGCCCTATTTGTTTATCATCCTTCATATACCTAAGATTCATAAAACTAACAAACCCCTTTTCAGCGTTGGTATATTGCCAGCGGTTCAGCAAGTTTATTTGTTTTGCCAGAGGTGTGTCCAAAAAGCCATCTTCGTTCCTATCGTTTTCCACGCCTCTGTAATTTCCGTGTACATATATACCCGTATCCCATCGATCGCTAACCTTGGTATTTAGGTGGGTGTTCAACTCGGTACGGCCGTTAATAGCACCATAGGCATTCACAAAAAGGTCGTGGTCGGTTTGGGGTTTTACAAATTCGGCATTTATCTGCCCGGCAATGCTCTCAAAACCGTTCACAACGCTTCCGGCGCCTTTGGTAATTTGTATACTCTCCACCCAAGTCCCGGGAATAAAGCTCAACCCGTGGGATTGCCTTGCCCCACGAATGGCAGGAATATTCTCTACCGTGATGAGCGTGTACGGACTCGTAAGCCCAAGCATCCTGATTTGTCGAACACCGGTCACGGCATCGGCAAAATTTACATCGATGGACGGGTTGGTCTCAAAACTTTCTGAAAGGTTGCAGCACGCGGCCTTCAGCAATTCTGCGCTACTTACATTTATAGTATTTTGGGTATTTAAGAACGAACGGGACGTGGCTTTTTTTCTGGTAGTAACCGTTACTTCGTCCAACGAACCTTTGGATTTCAAGACGTGCCTAATTTTTTTGGGCTGGGTGATGGTAAGTGTATCAGACTCGTAGCCTACATAACTAATCACCAATTTGATATGGCCTTCTTCGAAGGGGACTTCAAAAATCCCGTCAAAATCGGTTACGTCGCCCACCTTGGAGTTTAACCAAAAAACGTTGGCTCCCCCCAGCGGGACTTCTTTATTATTTAGAATTTCCAAAACTATCCCTTCTACTTTATCTTGGGAAAGGACTGCCATAGGAAATAATAATAGGATTACGATAAGTTTCCTCATAGGTAATTTATCTTTTAATAAGATGAATAAAATTTTTTATCGAATTATAGTTAAGCGCACCCCAAAAAGAGCATGGGAAGCACCATAACGCTCGCTAGTGCGAACTAACGTTTCAATAAAAAATCAAATAAGGAAAAACTCATAAAGCACAGGTATGTCCTTAGTGAGTGCTGGAGGTATATATTCTGAAGGTATTGGTGTCTCGTCACTTAGTGAAACATCGTTTTGTAGAACGAACACCGAAACAAAAGCTGCTACAAAGTTTGTTGGCAGCTGAAATGTATCTTGGGAGGCATTAAAATTATCGTCGGTTGAAATTTTTATGTATTGGCTATCGCAACAGTCATGGTCTTCGGCATCTTCATTATCACAATCGTCGTCTTGTGAAGTTGCCATGGAGCAAGTGAGTTTTTCCTCTCCCAAGGTTACCGTTGCAAGCATTTCAAAATCTCCACAGAAATGCTGGGCGTAGGCTACACCACTTGTACTTGCCATAAGCAAGACACACATAAATATGGAAATTATTTTTTTCATTTGTAAAGCAAAGGTATAAAATCTATTCTATTTTCGCTTCTACCCTACCACAACGCAGCATTTTATCACCAAAATAAGGATTCATGATATCACTGCTTGCACTTAGCCATGAGGCGCCGGTATTATTAAAGGCCATGGGACAGTATTGTTTGTAAACAGTCCCGGAGGCAATCTCTCCTTTCAGCATAGCCTCTACTTCAGTAGTTACCGCTACAAATGCGGTACGTTGCTCTTCGATATTTTTTGCATCGAGTACATTCTGTGCAGCTTTCAATACGTTATCTTCAACGCCAATGTTTGCAAAAGCGGTCATTAATCTTGAGGCAGAAGCTCCAGCCTTAGCGGGATTTGAGCCTACCAAAGCATCTTTTAGGCCTAGATATTCGCGAAACACAACCGCCATTTTCGGGTCATTAAAAGCCACTTCACCAATGGTTGGTTTCTTACTGTTTTCCTGTGTCACCTCATCTCCGGAAGTTACCTCAACGGTTTCAGGCGTATGTTCTTTTGTATCATTTTTACAAGCTGTAAAAGTAACCAGTACAGCTAATGCGAGAAGTCTAAGCGTAGTTTTCATAAGTTTCATTTAAAGTACAAAGTTACACATTTTGAGAAGCATATTTTTATAAACTCTTGTTAAGCCGTTGTACATAAAAAGCAGGTAGCAAAAGCAGTAGCAGTAATGGCTGAATTAAAAACCTTCTTACGTAAAATAAAGCCAGATGTTCTCCGGGTTGTGACGATTTCAGCAAGATGAAAAAAACAATGAACAGCGATACAAATAAAATTGAATACAGTACTATTGAAAACTTCACAGCTCCTTTTTTCTGAAACAGTATCCATAAAATAAAAATAGAAAGCACCCCATTTATAACGTATCGAAAAAATGTATGTAACAGAAGCTTCCCTGTTTCAAGATCGGGTAACGCTTCGGTAGTATGATCGGTTTTAAAAAAGCTGAGCAGTGGGTCATAAAATAAATTTTCTTCAAACAACCGAACGAGCACCAAAAGCACAAACGCCAAAAGCGCCAGAAAAAATTTCAGCATTTTGTTCATTTTACTTTTACTTTTGGTGTTAATAATCGTACCCAGATAAGCCAAAGTAAAAACACCATCCCGTAAATAATTCCCGGAAAAACTACCCCGTGCAATACATGCCTTTGCTCCGGAAACTCGTACAAGGCCACAGCGAGAATTGCGATTCGAACAACATTGGCGGCATAAATAATAGTGATACCGGCCAGCAAAAACAACAGCGTCTTTTTAAAACCCTGCGCAAAGGCGATGACAAAGGAGACAAATAAAATAATGATACTAAGCGCATTGCAACCCTCAACAATTCTTCCTCTTAGCATCCCTTCTACATAAATCTTCATGGATGGCTGACTGGGATGCGGCACCAGCTGCGCTTTATATCCAAAGCTTTCTACAACAGCACTGGCTTGTTTTGAGACGAGGTTTGTCACAAAATCCGGCGGATAGCTTCCATTTTCTGAAAGATTTAAATACATTACGTACGCTACGGTCAACACTAAATAGCTTCCTAAAAACAGGAGCAAGAACACTATTACGCCTTTATATTTGCTGAAGAGCTTTTTCATTATAACTTTAACAAAAATACAGCATTTACCCTGCAAAAAGTTACCGCTTTTAAAATACATTTGTGTAAAATCAAAAAGAGATGCCTTTTAAAAATTTACAACCCCGCGTAACTGCCCTTTTACATAATGAGGAAGAAACAGTTGACAATCGCTTGACACAAGTATGTGAGGTATTGCAAACCACTGTTGGGTATTACGATTGGGTAGGATTCTATTTTGCCAATCACGGAGCCAAGACATTACATTTAAAAGCATTCGCTGGAGAGCCCACCGAACATACCGTAATCCCCTTTGGCAAAGGGATATGCGGCCAAGTGGCAGAGAGCAACGAAAATTTTATGGTGCCGGATGTCAAGGCACAAAACAACTATATTGCGTGCAGTATCTACACGAAAGCCGAACTAGTGGTCCCTCTCTTTAAAGATGGCAAAAATATAGGACAAATAGACATTGATTCCCACATTGCCGATCCGTTTTCGGAAGAAGATGAAAAGTTTCTGGAATGGGTAAATGAGAAGGTAGCAGAGATCCTACCCCAAACCCTTTAATCTCTTAAGGAGGACTATTAAAAACTCCATAATAGCAAATCCCAAATTCCAAACATATGTTTTTGGGATTTGGGATTTGTTTTTTTGAGATTTGTAGCTACGCTGCTTACATTCCTGTTCTAATAGCTTCCACTGGATCCAGTTTTGATGCCGAAATCGCAGGTAGTATCCCTGAAATCAAACCAATAGCCGCAGAAATTGCTGTACCTATAAACATATTCCAGGCAGAGAGCACAAACTCAAAATCACCCGTAAAAGAAGAGGCGATGATGGAAACAATAAATACTAAAAGCAAGCCAATCAGCCCGCCTATTACCGCCAGTATCACTGCCTCAAATAAAAACTGAAACAGTATAAACCTATTCTTGGCTCCCAACGATTTTTGGATCCCTATTAAATTGGTGCGCTCCTTAACGCTTACGAA
The DNA here is from genome assembly GCF_003353425.1 of Marinirhabdus gelatinilytica. Taxonomy (GTDB): domain Bacteria; phylum Bacteroidota; class Bacteroidia; order Flavobacteriales; family Flavobacteriaceae; genus Marinirhabdus; species Marinirhabdus gelatinilytica. Next base: position 1,070,100 of record NZ_QRAO01000001.1, on the reverse strand, counting down.
CATAATATTGGCAATACCAAAACCGCCAACCAGCAAAGAGAAGCCGCTAATTATGAGCCCAACAATATTCATCTGCCCTGTAATATTGTCTATCAAATCCGTAAAGCCCTTTAATTGGTTCACGAAAAAATTATCAATTTCGTCGGGTTTTAGACCACGGGCCATTCTAATTTTTTGGGACAGTAAGGCTATAAATTCGGCATTGTCCACTCCCTTTTCGGGTTTTATCACTATAAAGGGAAATAGGTTTCGATTGCTATTGCCAAAGATTTTCCGAACAGCATTTACCGGAACATAGGCAGCAGTATCGCGCGAATTACCAAAGAGCCCAGAGCCTTCCTTCTTCAAAACACCAATTATGGTAAATTTTCTTCCATAGAGCCTCGCCTGTTTCCCAACGGCCTGTGCGGCACCATCGAAAAGCACGTTGGCAATTTCATCACCAATCACCGCTACGTTCACTCCGCTGGAGGATTCTGCTTCGTTAAAAAAGCGTCCTTCGGCAATATCCAGAGCCTCAATTTCGTAGTATTCGGAAGTTATGGCCCCAATTTCCACGTTGCTCACAGACCTGTCTTCATATTTCATAGTTTCCTGTGGCACATTCAGTGTATAAGAAACAGCCTTTACATCAGGTACGTTTCGTTTTATATATTGATATTCATCGTAGGTAACGTCCGGGAACTGTTCAAATTTCCACCGCGGCACATCGGTTGGTCCAAAGGAGAAACGCCCCAAGTAAATAGTACTGGTATCCAAGGAGCTCAAACTGCCGTCAATTTCTTTTTTAAGAGAATCTACCGCCGCCAAGATGGCAATAATGGAAAAGATACCAATGGTAACCCCCACCAACGATAGGAAGGTACGCAACTTATTGTTTTTAAGCGCACTCACTGCAAAATTGAAGCTTTCTTTGAGAACTCGAAGGTAGATTAGCATTGTTAATTACTTAAAATAATGCTGAAACATTAATTTTTTTTAAACTCGATAGAGGTTTCGACTGGGCTCAACCTTACAATTTTAATCAGCAGTATAAAGTTATGAAAAGTAGGACGCTTTCTGTTAACATTCGTTACAAAAAACGGAGGGTAATTGTTACTTTTGCACTTTCAAATTATAAACCTACAACACAGCAAAGCAGCTATGAGCGGAACCAAAAAAATTTCTTCGGCATTAATTTCGGTATTTCACAAGGACGGCTTGGGCCCTATCGTTAAAAAATTGGACGATCTGGGTGTGACCATCTATTCCACGGGAGGCACCCAAAAATTCATCAACGACCTGGGAATCGATGTAATTCCAGTAGAAGACGTGACAGACTATCCCTCTATCCTGGGCGGCCGTGTAAAGACGTTGCACCCAAAGGTATTTGGAGGCATCTTGAACCGTCAGGATAACGATAGCGATGTACGTGAAATGGGGCAGTATAACATTCCGCAGTTGGATGTTGTGATCGTAGATCTATACCCATTTGAAAAGACCGTTGCCTCTGGCGCTGCAGAACAGGACATTATTGAAAAGATTGATATTGGAGGTATTTCACTTATCCGCGCTGCCGCAAAAAACTTTAAGGACACCATTTGTGTTTCCTCTATGGAAGACTACAAAGATTTCCTCACGATCATTTCTGAAAACGAAGGTGAAGTGTCTCTAGAGGACCGAAAGAAATATGCCGCCAAGGCCTTCAATGTTTCTTCGCATTACGATAGTGCGATTTTCAACTATTTTAACAGCGACCACTCCATCCCTTCACTAAAGATTAGTGAAACCAACGGTAAAGTACTGCGCTATGGTGAAAACCCACACCAGAAAGGATTCTTCTTTGGAGATTTTGATGCGATGTTCGACAAGTTGCACGGAAAAGAATTAAGTTACAACAACCTGCTCGATGTAGATGCAGCCGTAAATTTGATGAACGAGTTTAGGGGCGAAGCCCCCACCTTTGCAATCCTTAAGCACAATAATGCCTGCGGAATTGCACAACGGGATACCGTACTGGATGCCTATAACGATGCATTGGCAGGCGATCCTGTTTCGGCATTTGGCGGAATTTTAATATGTAATACTGGGATCGATACCTCCACTGCTGATGAGATCCATAAACTGTTTTGCGAGGTAGTGATCGCCCCTTCCTTTTCAGTAGAAGCCGAAGAAATCCTGAAAGGAAAAAAGAACCGAATCCTATTGATCCAAAAGGACGCAAAACTACCTGAAACTACCGTGAGGACTTGCTTAAACGGCGTGTTGGTACAGGACAAAGATTTTAAAACCGATAGTGTTTCAGAAATAACCCACGCTACCAACAATAAACCTGACGCTAGAGAGTTAGAAGATTTACTGTTTGCAAGTAAAATTTGCAAGCATACCAAGAGCAATACCATTGTGCTTGCAAAGAACAAACAATTGTGTGCCAGTGGGACAGGCCAGACCAGCCGTGTTGATGCGCTGCGTCAAGCCATTGAAAAGGCAAACGGCTTTGAGTTTAACCTCGACGGTGCTGTTATGGCAAGTGACGCATTTTTCCCGTTCCCAGACTGTGTGGAGATTGCGGACAATGCAGGAATCAATGCGGTGATACAACCAGGAGGTTCCATTAAAGACCAACTGAGCATAGATTATTGTAACAATAATAATATGTCTATGGTATTTACGGGAACACGTCACTTTAAACACTAATTTTGTTACATTTGTGAGAGAACGCTCGCTTTTTATTTAATTTTTTATACCGACCTAAAAATTTATGGGATTTTTTGATTTTCTCACCGAAGAAATAGCCATTGACCTTGGTACCGCAAACACGCTCATTATCCACAACGACAAGGTAGTGGTAGATGCGCCATCTATAGTTGCCCGAGACCGTAGCACCGGAAAAATTATTGCTGTTGGGCGCGAGGCCGCGATGATGCAGGGAAAAACCCACGAAAACATAAAAACTATCAGGCCGCTCAAGGATGGGGTAATAGCAGATTTTGACGCGAGTGAGAAAATGATAAATATGTTCATTAAGGACATCCCTGCGCTTAAAAAGAAATGGCTCACCCCTTCCCTACGAATGGTGATTTGTATCCCCAGTGGGATCACCGAGGTAGAGATGCGAGCGGTAAAGGAAAGTGCCGAAAGGGTAAATGGTAAGGAAGTGTACCTTATTCACGAACCCATGGCGGCCGCTATAGGTATTGGCGTAGATATTATGCAACCAAAAGGTAACATGGTGGTAGATATAGGGGGAGGTACCACAGAGATAGCCGTTATTGCCCTTGGGGGGATTGTTTGTGACAAATCGGTTAAGATTGCTGGAGATGTGTTTACCAATGATATTGTTTATTATATGCGCACCCAGCACAACCTATACGTGGGAGAGCGTACTGCTGAAAAAATAAAGATACAGATAGGTGCCGCGACCGAAGACCTAGAGCTTCCACCAGAAGAAATGAGCGTTCAAGGGCGTGATTTGCTTACCGGAAAACCCAAGCAAATACAAACCAGTTATCGTGAGATTGCCAAAGCACTGGACAAATCTATACTAAGGATCGAGGATGCAGTTATGGAAACCCTATCACAAACGCCACCAGAATTGGCGGCAGATATCTACAACACAGGTATCTATCTTGCGGGTGGTGGTTCTATGCTTCGTGGCCTCGACAAACGCTTGTCCCAAAAAACCGATCTTCCCGTGTATATTGCTGAAGACCCATTACGAGCCGTCGTTCGGGGTACTGGTATATGCTTAAAGAACATAGGAAAGTACAAGAGTGTACTCATTAAATAAATTACTAGCGTGTGCAACAGATTATATATTTCTTTATACGGAATAAGAACTTCCTGTTGTTCCTTCTACTGTTCTTGGTTTCTATAGGGTTCACCATTAATAGCCATTCCTACCACAAGAACAAATACATTACTTCCGCAAATTTTTTCAGCGGAACCATTTACAACTGGAAAAGTAGTGTGACCAACTATTTTGGGCTACGGGAACAAAACGAAGCCTTAGCCGAAGAAAACCTTCGTCTACGAACCCTACTCCGTAAACAACAGGATACTGTTGTGGCAAAAGAGATTGACAGCACCATACTACCCGCACCTTTCACCTATTTTCCAGCCAAGGTAATTAACAACTCGTATTCCAAAACAAAAAATTACCTAACCCTACGAAAAAGAGCTTCGGACAATATTGAGCCAGATATGGGCGTAATTTCCTCAAAGGGGATCGTGGGTATCGTAAACAATGTGTCCAAAAAATATGCCTCCGTTCAATCTATCCTGAACACAAACAGTAAAATAAACGCAAAACTTAAAAACTCCTTTCACTTCGGAACGCTAAGTTGGGAACCTGAAGACAAAAACCCCAATGTGGTGAAACTGGCAGATATACCTCGGCAAGCCCCTGTTATTGTGGGAGATACCATCATCACGGGTGGAAAATCCACCATTTTTCCTAGAGGAGTTTTAATAGGGACCATAAAAAATTTCAACCTTTCGACCAACCAAGATTATTATGATGTCTCGGTGGAACTCTTCAACGACATGACGAGTTTGAACACGGTGTACATTATCAAGAACAACGAGAAAGAAGCCATTCTCCAAATTGAAAACAATGACAACCGTCCCACGGTTGTCCTGGACTCTATAAACCAACCATCCCCACAGAACAATGCAGAACAGTGATCTCTTTCTAAATATTGGGCGGTTTATAGTCTTGATCGTGGTGCAGATCCTGCTGTTCAACCACATCAACTTCTTGGGATATGTAAATCCGTATCCATATATTCTTTTTATATTGATTTTTCCGTTTACGGGAAACAAGAGCCTGCTCATTTTCCTAGGATTTTTGCTGGGCTTGAGCGTCGATATATTCAGCGATTCTGGCGGGGTTCATGCCGCTGCCTGTGTATTTTTGGCATACATCCGTCCTTTACTGTTAAAGTTTTCATTCGGCGTGAGCTATGAGTTCAATACTATAAAATTGAGCAAAGCAGATTTTGGTGCTCGTATTACGTATATTTCAGCCGCTGTAGTGGCACATCATTTAGTATTGTTTTCCTTAGAAATTTTTAACATTAGCCACATAGTATTGGTACTGAAATCTACGTTATTTTCAAGTATATTTACCATTATTCTGCTTTTTTGCATTACGTTGCTTTTCAGCAGAAAAAACTAAACCCAATACCTAATTTTCAGTTAGTAGCATGCGAAAATTATTATTACTCGTTGTTGTAATGATCACTGGCGTTGTATTTGCCGGCAGGCTCTTCTATTTACAAGTGCTGGATACCTCGTTTGAAAAACTTTCAGAAAACAACGCCATAAAGGTTGAATACGACTACCCCCAAAGAGGATATGTGTACGACAGAAACGGAGAGCTGTTGGTATCCAACCAACCCTCTTACGATGTTATGGTAATCCCACGGGAGGTTAAGCCTCTGGACACGCTGGAATTTTGCCGTTTGCTGAAAATTTCAAAAGAAACCTTCATCGAAAAAATGGAGAAAGCGTGGATCTATTCCCCACGTATCCCTCAACCCCTAATTGCCCAATTGACGAAAGCTGAATACGCTTCCCTTTCAGAAAAAATGTACAAGTTTGAAGGGTTTTATATCCAGAAACGTTCCTTGAGAGAATACCAAGTGGACCACTCTGCCAATGTGCTGGGGTACATTCGTGAGGTGGACGAACGCATTATAAAGAACAACCCGGACTATATTATGGGCGAACTTATTGGGAAAGCTGGTATAGAGCAGGCTTATGAGGACGTCCTTAGAGGGGTTAAGGGTGTAAAATATATCCAAAAAGATAGATTTAACCGCGATATTGGTTCCTATAAAGACGGTATTTTCGATACCATCCCAGAACGTGGCAAGGATATAGTCTTGACCATTGATGCCGAACTACAAAAATATGGTGAGGAACTGTTCGTGAACAAACGCGGTGGCATTGTTGCCATTGAACCCGCCACGGGCGAAATCTTGGCCCTGGTGACCGCTCCCAATTTCGATCCTGGATTGCTCGTTGGCAGGGAACGCTCCAAAAACTTCACAAAACTGTATTACGATACTATAGCAAAGCCCTTATTCGACAGAGGACTGCAGGGTGAATATTCTCCTGGCTCCCCGTTTAAAACCCTCACAGGGCTTATCGCAATGGAAGAAGGGGTGATAGACACCAAGGAAAGGATATACTGCAACCACGGCTACGTATACGGCCGAGGCAGGAAGCTGGGGTGCCATAGTCACTACAGCCCCCTAGCGATGACCGATGGGATTGCCCAATCCTGTAACGCTTATTTTTGTACTGCGTACCGCCGTGCTATTGAAAAATATCCAACACCTCAAGAAGGTATTGACAATTGGAAAAAACATTTGAGCAGTTTTGGGCTTGGCGATTATATGGGGTACGATCTCCCCAGTGGAAAAAAAGGTTTGATACCCAGCTCAGAATTCTATAACCGTTGGTACGAATACCCCAAATACAAGTGGTATGCTACGGCGACCATCTCCAACGCCATTGGGCAAGGAGAGGTAAACCTAACCCCTATGCAAATGGCAAACTTTACTGCAGCTATTGCAAATAGGGGCTATTGGTACCGCCCGCACTTTATTAAAAATATAAAAGGTGTAGACACAATTCCGCAGGAATACACTACAAGAATTACCACTACGATAGACCCGCAGCATTTTGAACCTGTAGTACAGGGGATGTGGGATGTGTACAACAAAGGGACCGCTGCAAACTTGCGGGTGCCCGGTATTGAAATATGCGGAAAAACAGGAACTGCCGAAAATTTTACCCGTATAGAAGGACAGACCGTACAGCTTACGGACCACTCTACCTTTGTAGCATTTGCACCTAAGGACAACCCAAAAATTGCCATCGCCGTTTTTGTTGAAAATGGTTATTGGGGAAGTCGCTGGGCTGGGAAAATAGCCAGCTTAATGATTGAAAAATACATAAAAGGCGAAATTACCCGAACCGATCTTGAGAAATACGTACTTGAGGGCAGCCTTATGGAAGAATATGAAAAGCCCCTTCGCGGTAGACCATTCCCTATTAACGATGGTAAAAAAATAAGTGCTAAGTTCCTTGCAGATCTTCCTAAAGAGGACAAACCGTTGCAATAGAATAAAAGAACCCTTTTTATGCCCCAAAGCAAAGTTTATTTAAAATTCGATTGGCTCACCATTTTTCTGTTTTTTGCCTTGGTGGCCATTGGGTGGGTAAACATTTACAGTGCTTCACTGGACGAGAGCGCAACCACTTTTTTTGACCTTTCACAAATTTACACCAAACAATTACTGTTCATTGTTTTAAGCGTCTTGCTCATTATATTCATACTGGCAATAGATGCTAAATTCTACGAACGGTTTTCCAGTATTATCTACATAGTCTCACTCCTGTCCCTGCTAGGGCTCTTTGTGTTTGGCAAAAACATAAACGGTGCTACATCCTGGTATGGCTTTGGTGCTTTTGGGCTGCAACCCAGTGAATTTGCGAAGGCCGCCACAGCACTGGCACTGGCTAAGTACTGTTCAGATTTGGGAGTGAATATCAGGGAGTTCAAACACCAGATAAGGGCATTTATCATTATAGCTTTGCCTGCGATATTAATAGTTCCCCAGCCAGATCCCGGGAGCGCATTGATCTACGCTGCCTTTATTTTTCCGCTCTACCGTGAAGGATTGCATTTTGTATACCTACTACTTGGTTTTTTTGCAGCGGCACTTTTTGTTGCTACGCTGGGATTGGGTGTGGTATGGGTAGCATTGGGCGTACTGCTCTTAGGGGCACTTATCTATTTGTATAATTTAAAACGAAACAGAAAGAAACCACCTTTAATGCGATATATATTTATTGCATTGGCCTGTATTGGTTTTGCCTTTTCGGTAAACTATATTTTTGAAAATGTTTTTGAACAACGACACAGAGATCGCTTCAACATTGTGCTGGGTAAGGAAACCGATGCAAAGGGAATAGGCTACAACACCAACCAGAGCGAGATTGCCATAGGCAGCGGTGGTTGGACAGGAAAAGGCTGGACACAGGGCACGCAGACCAAGGGAAACTTTGTCCCCGAACAGCATACCGATTATATTTTTAGTACCGTGGGTGAGGAATGGGGATTTTTGGGCAGCCTGTTGGTGGTAGTGTTATTTGTAGCGCTTATAGTTCGCATTCTCTATTTAGCCGAACGCCAAAAGGGAACCTTTGCCAGGGTATATGGCTATAGTGTTGCGGCTATCCTGTTCATTCACTTTTTTGTAAATGTGGGGATGGTCATGGGCCTCTTTCCCACCATTGGAATTCCGCTACCCTTCTTCAGCTACGGTGGCTCCAGCCTGTGGGGGTTCACTATTTTGTTGTTTGTCTTTATTCGATTGGACGGGGGGAATTATTATTATACCTGATGAAATCGAAACAAGAAACCGAAACCGAAACCGAAGGCTGAAAACGGGGTGGCGAGCAAGGTGTTTTTTGTAAAATGCGCAGCACAAAAAACAGCTTGCGATGGCGGCAGTAAAGCCCATTGTTTGTCTTTATTCGATTGGACGGGGGGAATTATTATTATACCTGATGAAATCGAAACAGGAAACCGAAACCGAAACCGAAGGCTGAAAACGGGGTGGCGAGCAAGGTGTTTTTTGTAAAATGCGCAGCACAAAAAACAGCTTGCGATGGCGGCAGTAAAGCCCATTGTTTGTCTTTATTCGATTGGACGGGGGGAATTATTATTATACCTGATGAAATCGAAACAGGAAACCGAAACCGAAACCGAAGGTTGAAGAACAGGCTTTTCTTACCTCATCAATAAATAGGAATCATACGTGATGGGTGATTTTATTTTTATTTTCAGTAAAATATAAAATTGTGCCGAAGATCACCATTCGGACCTATCTGTTGAGCTCTCCATTTTCTGCTGTTCAGCTTCTGAAAGCTTCGGAAAAAAGTTGATGCCTGTCTTTTCTTCAATTTTATCAACCGTGACGATATAGTCATAAAAGGATGTGGTAGTGGAAGTATTGGGTATCAAAAAAGCCAATACCTTATACTCACCTTTACGTTTGTCGAGCACAATCTTATAGAACTCCTCGGGTACCGAAACCCGCTCGTCACCAATGGTTGGCAACCCGTCCCGCAAAATACCGCCTGTAACCACAAAAACCCCATCGTGTCGTTTTGCCCAATAGCGCACCTTCTGTTCCAACTTGTTCCAGATACCGCCGTTGAAATCTCTGTTCTGCGGGCTTATATTACTGGTCAAAAATGTTTCGTGGTAGGCCTCGTAGTCAAACTCACGGTCGGCTGCGGGAACCAAGTGCCCACGGTCGTACCCTGAGTTCTTATAATTGCGCCAATCTGCCGATCCAGTTGCTACGCTCCTATCCTGCACAAAATATGGGCGCTTAAAATCGTTGTTCTTTATTTGGTTTTTTTTTAATTCGTATGCTACCCATTCTGCTTGTTCGTGGGCCTCAACATAGGATAGTGTGTAATATTGATGCGGGACAACAACTCCCGTGGTGGAAGTTGGCAAAAAACCTTCATCAAATTCAGAATAACTTGTTTGGGAATTATTGGTTTCAGGATATTCCTCTTGCTGCCTGTCCACGTACGTATCCACAAAATACAAGATTACCGTAACGAGTACTATGAGCAAGGGATATAGGTGTTTTCGGTTCATACCACAAAAATAGGCTACCGCTGTAAAACTGACCTGAATTGGGAGAAAATCTTTCTAAAAAGTGTAGGTCTTTGGGTAGTATTTCAACAAGTCCTTCCGTTATTCGTATTCATTGATACCATAGAGCAATTGTTTCAGTTTGCTGCCATTGATCTCAATAGGTTTATACGCCGTATTGAATTTCTCGATAGATAGCGAGATATTATTTTTCAGCGTTTGGTATTCGGTTGGGATCTCGTTAGCGCATTGTTGCTCATTTTCATAACTATTGAGCATAATACCGAACTTTTCATAGAATTTTTCTCCTTGATCGATAAATGCATTGTATTGGGTAATGAATTGCAACAGTCTGTCTATTGGGAACTGCAGATCAATTTGCATAGATCGAACCTTTGAAGCCTTGTTGCCAGACGCTATGGTAGTATTGAGATTGTCCAAATATTCATTTAGGTTATTTCTAACAGCACCCCAGTCATCATTTTCTCTACATTTTTTCAGTGCGGTTTTATAGTGTATGGGCTGTGTATAATCGTTAAAAAGTTTTTCGAGCTCTTCCATTATGGTTTCGTTGCTCTTTTGCAGGAAAACAGTCTCAAAATAGATGGTGTTGAGGTCTTGGTGCATTCGCAAGGTAAAATCCAATATACACTCTACATCCTTTATCTGGCCTTGCTTTTCCACTTTTGAAGTGTTTTCATTGGTAAAGAGCGACACAAACGAATGTACTACTGATGTATAGATGTTATTACCAAGTATTGTGGATAAGTCGAAGCCCGCTTTTTTCTCTTTTTTTGTTTGCAATAATTCCTTCACCTCCCTGAATTCCTCATATTGATTTGGGTTGGATATTTTATTGATTTCATTTAAAGTACTAACGGTGGAGAAGTGATGGTCCAAGGACAAGGTTTTCTCGTAGAGAATCTTAATAATCTGTAGGCCCTTGAGGTAGCGTATTTTACTGATGTCTGAAAGATAGCGCGCCTCCAAAATATCTATTTCTTTTTCGAGGTCCTCTTTTTGGAGCAACCAGTGTAATTTTTCATCGACACTGTTCACCGACCTGAGCATTTGGTGGGTAGTAAACAATCGCTCTTCATATTGCTGAAGCTTTATTATAAAAGTTTTGGATATTAAAGACATTTCCAGGCCCATCTCTTCCAATACGATTTTAACATCGTCATCCCGCAATGTTTTTGCATTCACAAATTGCGTCATACACAAAATAACCATTGCTATGTAGAAGAGGCGCACCATATCATTCCAAGGTAAAGGTTATGGTTAAGTGCTCGTTAGTAACCTGTATAGGATAGCTTTCTTTTTTTATGCGCAATACTTTTTCCTCGTTGGTAAGGTCCTTGACGATTGCGCCAGACAGTGTGAAATTTTCGTTTACTATAAAATGGTTGGGTTGCGAATTGTTTTTTGAGAGGGAATTTGTACCAGCAATACTTTTAACATCGTTGGGTGACAGCTTTGAGCGGTTTATTTTGAGGGTTAGTGTACCATCTTCGTTGAAGGTAATCTCGGTATTGCTCTGCGCACGGTTGGTGGCATTATCTATATCGCAAATGCCGTGCTTGCCATCGCAATGAAAGCCGTTAAAGGAAGCGTCTACTAAAACAGAGCCTCTTTGTGCAGAGCAGATGGTGCTTATACTACATAAAAGTAATGTGATATATATTTTCATTATATGTATGTATTTAATGTGTTATTATGGTAGTACTTAACGCTACTCAGAGGTTCACTCTATGTATGTCTCTAAGCAAAAAACATAAATTACAGAAAGTCAATTTTAAGCACATAAGTACTAATTACCTTTAAGGACTGTAGAATTTATAAATTCTATATTTATATTGTGAAACGTTGATTATCTAATCTTTAACTGATTCTTGAATCAAAAAGCCTCTCACCTTGAGACCACTAATTAATCCAGGAGTATGCCCATCACCATATATTAGAACAATTTTAGGTTCTTTTTCGGAATCAATTCGGTTTAGAACAATCTCATTTCTGAAATCCTCAATTACATCTTTCTTCACTTCTCTAGCCACATTCATTTTTTTACATGAAGTTTCCTCGAATATTTCAGTTTCAAAATCACACGGGTCCAATTGTATTGGGCCGTATCGATTTTCATAATATCCCACCAACTGTTCTAAGGTAGCATCTACGTTACTGTATCTCTCTGAAGGGACTCCAAGTTCGGGATATGATGGTTGATCGATAATTTCTTTTTTAAACTTAATCTTGAACTTTTTTCCCAATACCGAATCCACAATATTCTTGTACCCAGATGCAGGAATTGGATTGCCAGAAAACTTCCTGAATTTTCTTAAAAGTGAATCATCATGACTTTGAGTATTAACACTTTCCACATAAAAATAAAACTCAATGGCCGCTAAAGAGTCTATTTTACTCTTTAAATCTGCATAGTATTCTGGGGTTCCTATGTGATGAGTGGGAAGTATTACTATAACCTTTGACCTAGATTTAGCTAAATGATACTTTGCTTCTTCATCATAAACACCCATAGCACTTAATCCTGCATTGAATAATAGATTTTTGCAGCTTAGAAAAGACAAGGAAAGTATCACTAAAACAAGAAAGTTTTTCATGGGAAAGATTTTATGTCAATTGGTTAAAGTAAACACAGAACTTTAATCACTACCAATTTCGTGAATATTCTGTGTTTACTTTAAATTTTAATAAACAAATTAAAGAATGTTGATAATTATGGTTACAATTGTTTGAAGAATCTGTGCTCCGCCGCCACTTCCAAATACCTGATTTAGATGGCACCAAAGCTCCCACCACTTACATTCACCTCTGGAAGAATTCAGTATTACGTTATTGTTTAGTAAATAATCATTTCCTCCAAATAATGCTGCTTCAGCATCTGCAACACTCTTCTTTTGAGTTTGATCGTTAATATAAAGTACAGCTTTTCCCACCAATTTAAAATTAGATCCCTGCATTATCTGATTGGGAGAGTAATTGGCAACCAAAACTCGATATGCCTCTTTTAATAAGTTTTCGCCTTCTATAGGAATCGGCGGCAAGGTATAATTAGGCGGTTTAGATGTTCCTACTAAAACACCTCTTTTAAATTCAGCATAATTATCACCTTTTGTATACGCCGGACGGACATTTTCAACAAAAACAACGAAATTCTCTTTCAATGCATTTGTTACAGATGCTTCTGTATATTTTTCCTGTGCAACACCATATGTTGTTGATAGTAAAAAAATTAAAATTAGAAATGGTTTAAAATTTCTCATAATACATTACTTTAAAAAACACCTACTCATTCGCTTTTCGGTTTCCGCGGCTTGGTTTTGGGTGGGAGCATCCCACCAGCCTTGCCGGTTCTTCAAATAATTGTATATTTACCATAGAACAGGCAATCGCTTGTTTGTTGAAATTCTGCGAGAGCTCCTACCTAGTAGGGGCTTTCTCTTTTTTTGGTTTTAAGCACTCGGTGTCACAGCATTATAATTATGTTGAAAATTTATTTTAAAAAAACCTACCCTACCTTTTCACTCAGCGTACTAACTCCCCAGTTAAACATAAAGCTGAGCATCAAAGGATTAGTAGGTTTTTTGTTGTACCAAAGTTGGATGGTATTTTCAGAAAAAGCAAGGAAGACAAGTTTGAATTCATAAATTCTGAGTTAGAATTTATGAATTGATATCAACATTAATTTGAAAAGAAAAAGAGTTTTAATAGGACCGAAGGACATGCAACAAACCCGTAATGAAGTAATGTTTTGAAACGGTATTTCCAAGAAACAAACTAGCGAAAAATCAACTTGTCTTCACATCCAAGGCATCCCGCAGTGCATTCCCGATGAGCATAAAAGCGGTAACCAGACTCATAATGGCCAGCCCGGGAATAATGGCCAGATAGGGTTTTCCCAAAATGATATAACTATAATGATCCTTAATAATCCCTCCCCAACTGGGCATTGGAGGCTGTGCGCCTATTCCCAAGAAGCTCAAGCCACTTTCAATTAAAATGGCAGCGGCAAAATTGGCCGCCGAGATAATAATCACTGGCGCCATAGCATTGGGAAGAATGTGCTTTAATATAATCCTGAAATCTGTATATCCCAGTGACCGTGCAGCGGTTACATATTGCATTTGTTTCACCCCCATCACCTGGCCCCGGACCACACGCGCTACTTCTACCCACATGGTGAGCCCCACGGCGATAAAAACCTGCCAAAATCCTTTTCCCAAAGCCAATGTTATGGCAATAACAAGCAGCAGTGTTGGGATGGACCACGTTACATTTATAAGCCACATGATGGCAGCATCTACCTTTCCGCCAAAATAACCTGCGATGGCTCCCAGACTAATGCCAATAACCAACGAGATGAACACTGCCACAAAACCAATGGCCAATGAAATACGGATACCAACAAGCATCCTGCTCAATAAATCACGGCCGTATTTATCGGTACCCAGTAAAAACTTTTTTTCTGAAATGTAATTCGCTGAAATTTCTTCGGGAGATTTTGCTTTTGGGAAAAGGTTGGTTTTATATCCCTTTTGCAATCCATCGGCACCTTCTCCCGAATATGCTGTGGCCAAGACACCTTCAGTAGTCACCTTATATGATGAAATGGGCACTTCGGTGGCAGTGGTTTTTTTCCCGAAGAAAAATGAGGCAAGTCCATTCTCCTCTTCAACTGCCGAAGGAATGGTGAGCATAGTTACAGAAAATCCAGGTTGCTTGGAGTGGATGGAGAGATGCATCTGGTTAGCGTTTTCCGAATCGTCCGGAGTGAGGGCATACGCAAAGATTGCAACCAATGTGCAAATACATAAAAAGCAGAGACTGAGCATTCCCCAGAAGTTTTTTTTGAACTTCCTGAGCGCAATTTTGGTAAGTGAGGTAGACTTGTTTTTCACTGCCATAAAACTACAAAAAAACCTGCCCAACTTTTGATTGTGGGCAGGTTTATATTTAGTAAAAACATTAGGTTTCGACAACGCTCAACCTAGCGTTTTGCATTTCCTAATTTTTAATATTGGCTACTTTCTTGGCTTTTATGTTTGTAATCTTTAGGTCTTCCAGCACGTTTACGGCTTCTTCAACATAAATATCTTTTGCCAAGCTTTTGTGCCATCTCTTGCGCTTTTCGCGAAGGGTAGTGTCCTGTCTCATCAAGGCTACCTCATCAGGTAGGGAACGATAATTCAACTTGTTATCATACTCGTCAATGGCATCAAATTTTTCGGTTTCGGCTTTACGCTTTTCAATTTCAGCATAATATTCATCAAAATTAAGAGTCACGTCTGTCTCGTCACGGCGTTCTTTGATCCATAGTGCATTTTCTTCGATCAAAGCCAATTGCTGGCTCTTAGCCATTCTTTCACGGCTTTTTGCTATGGCTTCGTCAAAATCTACATAACCATCCCAAACATCGTATTTTGCAGGTGCAATCTTATCGTAGGGCAGTGGGTTTTCATAATCTCTCTCGCCTACATCGATATAGCTAAAACGGTCTGGCATTACCACATCGCTCTTCACGCCTTCCAACTGGGTAGAGCCACCATTGACACGGTAGAATTTTTGTGTAGTTACCTTAAGTGCTCCCATATCTCCCATATCGTTTTTACGGAGCCATTGGTTAAGATCTACCAAATTCTGTACGGTTCCTTTACCATAGGATTGCTTGCTTCCCAAGATAATAGCTCTTTTATAGTCCTGCATAGCTGCTGCAAGAATTTCGGATGCTGAGGCAGAAAGCTCGTTCACCAAGATCACTAACGGACCATCCCAAAGTATAGAATCGTCTTTATCTTTTAGAACCTCTTTCCCACTACTGCTTGAAACCTGAACCACAGGACCCTCTTTGATAAACAGCCCCGCAATATCCACAGCGGTACGCAAGGAACCTCCACCATTGTTTCGAAGGTCCAGCACCAATCCTTCAACTCCTTCTTCCTTTAGGCGCTCAACCTCCCTCTTTACATCGCTGGCAGAATTGCGCTCTTTGTAGTTTTCCATATCGAAATAGAACGCAGGAAGGTTAATAAGCCCGAATTTTTTATCTTCTTTCTCTATAACAGTAGACTTTGCATAGGTTTCCTCAAGCTCTACAACGTCTCTGGTAATAGTCTCTTCTCTTGTGGTCCCATCTACCCCTTTTATGGTCAAGACCACCTTGGTTCCCTTGGGGCCTTTAATGAGCTGTACGGCATCGTCCACTCGCATCCCCACAATACTCACGGCTTCATCTTCATCTTCTTGGCGTACTTTGGTAATGAGGTCTCCCACTTCAATATGTTCGCCTCTCCAGGCTGGGCCACCGCTAATAACGTCCACCACTTTAATGTAATCGTTCTTTTTTTGAAGTCGTGCTCCTATTCCTTCCAATTTCCCACTCATTCGCAGGTCGAAACGGTCACGATCTGGCGGGGCAAAGTAATTAGTGTGGGGGTCAAATTCTTCAACAATGGTAGTTAGGAAAGTGGCAAAGTAGTCTTTACGCTCCAGGTCATCGGTGAACTCAAAATATTCATCCAATGAAGTCTTGGTTTGGTTGCGAGACTTCTCTTCCATCTCGGTTGCTGAAAGTGTTGCATTTTCCGAAGGTTCGTAGGCCTCGCCTTTATCTTCGGCTTCTTTCTTTACCTTGGCTGCATTTTCTTTTTCTTCAACTAGATCATAATAATTTGAAAGGGTAGAAAACTTGAGTTGTTGTCTCCACCGGTCTTTCATTTCTGCTTCGGTAGTTACATACTCTAAGTTATCGTAATCTACATTTATAGTTTCGCTCAAGGTATAATCGAAAGGTTTTTCCAGCACTTTTTTGTAACGTTCTTTCCCTTCTTCCATTCGTTTTGTAAACCTTTTGTAAACCGTGTTGAAAAAACTGAGGTCTTTGGTTTTTATCTGGTCGTCTATAGAAGTCCTGTATTTACTGAACTCCTCAATATCTGAAGCTATAAAGTAACGCTTCAAGGGATCTAGAGCGTTAATAAAATCCTCGTACACAGCGATACTAAAAGCATCATCCATATCTGCAGGGCTATAATGTCCTTTTTCAAGAACATAAGTAATAAGGTCCAACAGTACCTTATCTTTATCCGGATCGTTAAATTCCCTGGTGGTAAAACTGCAAGAGGTTACAGCCATCACAACCCCTAGGAATAGAAATTTCAAATTCTTTTTCATAAAATGCATCGTCAAATTTTTTAGAACCCTAAAAATAGAGAAAAAACCGTGCCATATGAGGGTTTGGGTACTAATTTTTTGTTAAACGGTTGTGCTCTAAATTTTAAACAGTTGCGCCACGGTCTTACTGATTATAAACTGTATTTTTGCGCTATTAGTATATTAATACCATGGCAAAGAAAAAACCCCTTATTTTAGTTACCAATGACGATGGCATTACTGCCCCGGGAATACGTGCCCTTATTGAGGTCATGAACACCTTGGGCGATGTTTGTGTTGTGGCGCCAGACTCTCCGCAAAGTGGGATGGGGCACGCCATTACCATAAACGACACCTTATATTGCGATAAAATACAGGTACATAAAGACGAGCAGCAACAAGAGTACAGTTGTAGCGGGACACCGGTAGATTGTGTAAAACTGGCCGTGAACGAAATTTTAAAACGAAAACCAGATTTGTGTGTAAGTGGTATTAACCACGGGAGCAACTCTTCCATAAATGTAATTTATAGTGGGACCATGAGTGCTGCGGTGGAAGCAGGCACACAGGGGATTCCTTCCATAGGCTTTTCATTGTTGGACTATAGCTTGGATGCCAATTTTGAACCCGTAAAAAAATACGTAAAGCAAATTGCTGAAGAATGTTTAAAGAACAGCATGCCCAAAGGAGTTGTGCTAAACGTGAACTTTCCCAAAGCTTCCGCAAAAGAACTAAAGGGCATTAAGGTGTGCCGGCAGGCAAATGCACACTGGATAGAAAATTTCGATAAGCGAACCAACCCCTTGGGACGCGAGTATTATTGGCTCACGGGCGAATTTGTGAATGAGGACAAAGGTGAAGATACCGACGAATGGGCACTTGCAAATAACTATGTGAGTGTGGTTCCCGTTCAATTTGATCTTACGGCTCACCACGCGATACAGGACATCAATTCTTGGGAACTATGAGAAAAAAAATAGGAAAAAACATTGCGATAGGATTTGTACTGGGCTTGGTGTCCAATTGCATTGGTATGTTACTGTACATCCTTATATTCTCAACATACAGTATAAAAACCACTATCCAAGTAGCATTGGAGGAAGATGTACTGGGCAACATTATTGGCCTTGGCGCATTATTGAACCTACTGTTATTTTTCTTTTTTCTGAAGAAGAACCGATACTACCGTGCTCGCGGTGTAATCATGGCAACGTTGCTGGCTGCCTTGTTTATTCTGGCTTCCAAGTTTTATTAAGTTAGTATTGGTTGTTTGATGTATCTTTAAAAGATATTTTTTATAAATGAAATACTACATTCTTGCAGGCGAGGCATCTGGAGACCTACACGGGTCCAATTTAATGAAAGCCATTATCAGGGAAGACCCAAAGGCCGACATTAGGTTTTGGGGTGGCGACCTTATGCAAGCGGTGGGCGGCACTTTGGTAACGCACTACAAGGAACGTGCTTTTATGGGTTTTTCTGAAGTTATCTTCAACTTGGGGAAGATTTTCAGATTCATTTCGAAGTGCAAGAAAGATATCGAGACCTTTCAACCCGATGCATTGATTTTTATAGACAACTCTGGCTTTAACCTCCGCATTGCCAAATGGGCAAAACCAAAAGGTTTCAGTACGCATTATTATATAAGTCCACAAGTATGGGCATCACGGGCCAGCCGGGTAAAAACCATTAAGGCAACCATAGACCACATGTACGTGGTGCTACCCTTTGTGGAAGATTTTTATAAGCAGTACGACTATCCCGTACATTTTGTGGGACACCCCCTTATAGATGCCATTGCAGGTAGGGAACAGGTAGATCCCATTCAGTTTAAGGCGGTACACGGACTGGACGAACGCCCTATTATAGCGCTACTTCCCGGGAGCAGAAAGCAGGAAATAAACAAAATGCTGGAGGTAATGTTAAGTGTTGTGGAGGATTTTCCGCAGTACCAGTTTGTGATCGCTGGAGCACCCAGTCAGGACACATCATTTTACGAAACGTTTCTGGACAAAAAGAATGTGAAATTTGTCTCAAATAAAACCTACGATTTGTTGAGCCTGTCCCATGCGGCTTTGGTAACTTCGGGGACGGCCACTTTGGAAACCGCTTTGTTCAAAGTACCACAGGTGGTTTGCTATAAGGGCAGTTCTATTTCCTACCAAATTGCCAAGCGTATCATCACGCTGAAATTTATTTCGCTCGTCAACCTAATCCTAGATAAAGAGGCAGTGAAAGAACTCATCCAAAAAGAGCTGAACACCAAAAATCTGAAAAAAGAACTCACCACCATTTTGGACGAATACCAACGCGCCAAGTTGTTCTTGGATTACTACGATCTGGAGCAAAAGCTAGGAGGAAAGGGAGCGAGTGAGAAGGCTGCGAAGCTTATACATACAAGCTTAGAAAACAACTAATATAAGGGACGTACTCTACGTTTCGCAAAGGCGCAACGTGTGCATTTTCTTTTCTGAAAACAAGAAACCATTGTTAATTTCGTTTTAATAAGTGTTTTGGGCAACACTAAAATGCAGGAACAAACCTTTTTATTTTTATACGACCGAAATCACGCACCATGAAAAAACTACTACCCCTACTCCTACTCACATTAGTATTGGCCTCCTGTGGCTCCTCTAGAAAAACCACTACCTATAAAAAGAACAGATCCTCGAAAGTGGTTAAGAGCAACGTTGACCCCAACAGCAAAGCAGGAAAGATCATAAAATATGCTAAAAGTTTTGAGGGAACCCGTTATAAATTTGGCGGTACCACAAAAAAGGGAATGGACTGCTCTGGGCTCATTTACACAAGTTTCGCAAATGAAGGCATAGCACTTCCACGAATATCGCGCGATATGGCCAAAGAGGGGAAACGCATCTCTTTATTGAAGGTAAAGGAAGGCGATCTCGTGTTCTTCCAGACCAACAAAAGCCGAAATGTTATAAACCACGTGGGCCTGGTGGTTTACAATAAAAGCGGCGTTCTTAAATTTATACACTCCACGACCTCTAGGGGTGTCATTATAAGCGATATTTCCGAAAGCTACTGGAACCGCTCTTTTGTACAGGCACGGCGCATTATTTAAAAAATTAGTATCTTTAATACCAACTCCCCAATTGTAAGGCAACTTGGCCTTTTTTCGGTATGGGAGTTTCGTATGTTAACTTTTCGGTAATTGGTTTTTCCGTTTGCCTTGCGCTGGGTATTGCGGTTGGGTATTGGGTGGACCTAGCTACAATATTTTCAGTTTCCAAGTATGTTATGGTACTTGTATTTGCAAGCTGCTTTTTACTGTTATTGCTTACGTGGCTATGGAACAAAAAGCAACTATCCCCATCCCCGATTTTTGGAGTATGGGTGTTATTGTTCTTTTTTATCTGTGGATTTGCTAATTATACGCTACGATTGCCCAAGTATCAGGAGCTTCATTACTTGCATCAGTTTATTATTTCTGAAAATAATTTGTTACAACTAAAGGTAACCGAAGTGTTGAAGCCAGATTCCTTCAACAACAAATATATTGCTCAAGTCCAAAAAGTTGGTGGAGCAAGTGCTACGGGAAAGGTGCTCGTATCAATACCAAAAGACTCACTCTCCTTAGCAGTGGACGACGTACTCCTCACCTACGGAACTTTACAACCGGTTCCTGCGCCCAAGAACCCACACCAGTTCAATTATGCTGCATACATGAAAACCTTGGGTGTATATGCCCAAATGCGATTGAAACAACCTCAAATCCTTACTATCAAAAAAGGGAATACAACCATCCGTGGATTTTCTGAAAGCATCCGAGACCATCTTATCTCAAAATTGAAAAACACACCACTACAAACCAAAGAACGCAGTATTTTACAAGCATTGGTCCTGGGACAACGGCGGGATATCGACAAAGACCTTTACAGCGATTATGCTGCTGCGGGTGCCATCCATATCCTGGCGGTTTCTGGGTTGCACGTAGGGATACTGTATTTCATAGTGTTGTTCCTGTTCAAACCTCTTACCTATTTACGGTATGGAAAAATAATGAGAAGCATCCTTATTGTACTTTTTCTATGGGGTTTTGCAGTATTGGCAGGGCTTTCTCCCTCGGTGGTACGGGCGGTGACTATGTTCACATTTTTCACTTTTGCCACAGCAGTGGATAGACCCACAAATAGTTTTAACACACTATTTCTTTCATTCTTTATATTATTGCTTTTTAAGCCCAATTGGTTGTTTCACGTGGGTTTTCAGTTAAGCTATCTTGCGGTGTTCGCCATACTTTGGATTCACCCAAAACTATACAAGCTCTACCGACCCAAATTTTATGTAGACAGACTGTTCTGGAACATCATCACAGTATCCACTGCCGCACAATTGGGCATTGTCCCATTAAGCTTGTATTATTTCCATCAGTTTCCTGGCTTGTTCTTTGTCACCAATATTGTAGTATTACCAGTACTGGGAATACTACTTGGCGCAGGGCTGTTACTTGTGTTTTTGGCAGCCTGCAACACGCTTCCAGGTTTTTTTGCTGAAGGATATAATTACTCCCTCCAACTTTTAAATAACTTTATCTCATGGGTCGCAGGGCAGGAATTATTTTTATGGGAAAACATCCCATTTTCAAAGGCAATGGTATTGGTAAGCTATCTGTTCTTGATACGTCTCGTTTTACTTTGGAAGCGCTTTTCGGTTAGAAGGCTCAACTATTGTCTTGTATCCATGATACTTTTATTGGCTGTTTTGAACTGGGAAAAGAAGCAAGCAAATTTTTCAGAAATGATTGTTTTCCACAAGAACCGAAAAACCCTGATAGGTGTAAAACAGAACAAGCAGTTGATATTGTTCACGACCGATACTTCCACAAAGAATTTACAAAAAAATTATCCCGTAAAAGGATATACGACTGCAAATTCGGTGGCAAAAGTTTCAGAAAAAACCCTTCCGAAGTATTTTAGCTACAAACAGAACTATGTTTTGGTTTTGGACAGTTTGGGTGTGTATCCCATGGGAACTAAATCGCCAATTGTATTGCTCACCCATAGTCCAAGGGTGAATCTGGAACGGCTTATAGACAGCCTACAACCGCAACAAATTCTTGCGGACGGGAGCAATTATACAAGTTATGTAAAGCGTTGGCAGCAAACCTGCAAAAAAAAGAAACTCCCTTTTCACCACACGGGTACAAAGGGAGCCTTTACACTTAAATAGCCGAAACACTTAACTAAAAACAACTACTTAAAGGTACTTTTAAAATTTTCTTGATATTCCTGCCAGGCCTGTGCCGTGGTAAGCTTTTTATAATCGTCATTGGCAATCATCTTTAAATATATCTCCAGTTGCTGTGGGGTTTTGTAACCAGGAATGGCTTGGATAAGCGTACCATCTTCTTCAAAAAACACCAGACTGGGATAACCGGTAATCTTTAAAGCGTGGGCTAATAAGTGCTGGGAGTTACGCCCTCTTTTTCCAGCAACGTAATTAGGGTTGGTATACGTAAAATCGTTATAGGTGATATCTTCGTTACCTTCGG
Organism: Marinirhabdus gelatinilytica; assembly: GCF_003353425.1. Lineage (GTDB taxonomy): Bacteria > Bacteroidota > Bacteroidia > Flavobacteriales > Flavobacteriaceae > Marinirhabdus > Marinirhabdus gelatinilytica. The sequence goes on along the minus strand of NZ_QRAO01000001.1, from coordinate 1,047,748 downwards.
CATTGAACTTTACTGGATAATAGTTTGCGTTAATAAAATCGGCTACTTGTTGGTTGCCAAACGTATTTTTATCTAATAATTTACAAGGGCCACACCATGTAGTGTACACATCCATAAAAATTTTTTTGGGAGTCTCTGCTTGTGCGGCCAGGGCCTCTTCCATACTCATCCACTCAACTTTTTGGGCGGTCATGGTTCCTGCAGCCAGTAAAAGGACTAAAAGGAGTAACTTCTTCATTTATTTTTTATTTAGGTCATTGACCCTTTGGTTATGATTTAAAAGGACATGTAACAAAAAACGTTCCACTATGGGAACGTTTTTTATATGGATTAATTGTGTACTAGCGTATGCCGTGCATCATTCTAAGCATCATTTTATTAATAAGTACCAGTATTACTCCTGCACTTATTGGAATAATAGTAAATATTAAGAAGAAAGTGGTCATCCCGTATTCTTCAACAATAGGGTCTATATAACTACCTGTAATACCTGCTGCCAGGTTTGCAATAAAGTTTGCCACAAACCAAACCCCAAACATGAGGCCCACCAATTTTAATGGCGCTAATTTACTAACATAAGACAGTCCTACTGGAGAAACACACAGCTCTCCCAATGTATGTAAAAGGTACGCTAGGATTAAGAAAATCATACTTACACTTGCTGTTTTTGCTCCCAGTGGGATTCCCATAGAACCGTACGCTAAAATTCCAAAACCAAGCCCTAGCAACACCAGTCCAATTGCAAATTTTATTGGACCCGTGGGGTTGTATTTACTTTGCCACAGTTTTGAAAACAATGGTGCAAAAGCAATAATAAAGAAGGAGTTTAATATACCAAACCAAGAAGCTGGTACCTCTGGTGCCGGATCTGAAAACTGGCGAACCAACATCCAAACTACAATAGCCCATATAATTACAAAGCTAATTCCTAAAAAAATGTTAGACAGTGCATACTTTCCAAAAGTTTGTTTAAACAACATTGCCAAAACCCAAGTTATTATCAACATTGGTATTACGGTGAGCAACGTATTAAACACTTTAAATATAAGTGCTCCATTACCTTCAAGAATTCTATCTGTGTAATCTGCTGCAAAGATGGTCATGGAACCACCTGCTTGCTCAAACGCCCACCAAAAGAAAATGGTAAAAAAGGCGAATATCCCAATTACGATCAATCTATCACGAGTGATTTTAGATTTTTTGGCATCGTCCACCGTATCTTCAATGGCATCTTCAGTGGCCTCTATCTTATCTTCGAGTGCATCATCAAAATCCTTTGTTCCTTTTGGCGACAAACCAATTCTTCCAAAAATTTTCTGTGCAAAATAGAACTGCAACATTCCAAAAAACATAAAAACTCCTGCCAGGCCAAAGCCATAGTGCCAACCTATTTTTTCACCTATATAGCCACAAAGTAATATTCCCAAGAATGCTCCTGCGTTAATTCCCATATAGAAAATGGTATATCCAGCATCTTTTTCTTTGCCTTGTCCTTTGTATAATTGACCTACTATTGAAGAAATATTCGGCTTAAACAATCCATTACCTATAATCAACAATCCTAATCCTATATAAAAGAAAGAATCTGAAGTAACCTCAAGTGCCATAGAAGCGTGACCCAAAGTCATTAACAAGGCTCCAAGTACTACGGCTTTTCTATATCCAGTCAGCATATCAGCTATAATACCACCAAAAATTGGGGTGATATACACCAATCCTGTGTACACTGCATACAATTGTAATGCCTCTGAACGTTCCCAGCCCCAGCCGCCTTCATCAAAAATTGAAGCTACTAGAAACAGTACGAGCAATGCACGCATACCGTAGTATGAGAAACGTTCCCACATTTCGGTAAAGAACAGTACAAATAGTCCCGAGGGATGGCCTAAAACGGTTCGCTGATTAATCTCTGAACCTCCAAATTTAAATTCCATAGAATAGAAGTGTTAGTTAATGTATTGATTATAAGTTGTTTTTAATAAAATTGGTCATCAAGGTGTAAAGGTGCAAACGGGTGTTGCCCCCGTAAATACCGTGGTTTTTATCGGGGTAAATGCGCCAATCGAACTGTTTATTGGCCTGAACCAAGGCTTCCACCAGGCGCATCGTGTTCTGCACGTGTACATTATCATCGGCACTACCGTGCACCAACAAGAATTTACCTTTCAGTTTATCCACGTGGTTTATGGGGGAGTTGGTATCGTATCCACTTGCATTCTCCTGCGGGGTGGTCATGTACCGTTCTGTATAGATAGTATCGTAGAATCTCCAACTAGTAACCGGGGCAACGGCTATGGCCATTGAGAACGTATCGGCCCCTTGGAAAAGGCAATTACTGGACATAAACCCACCGTAACTCCATCCCCAAATACCTATCCTAGAGGCATCGATATAGGGGAGTTTTCCCAATTCTTTCGCAGCGGCTATCTGGTCTTCTACTTCGTACTTCCCTAGTTCTTTTTGGGTCACTTTTTTGAAATCCCTTCCCTTTAACCCCGTACCACGACCGTCTACACAGGCAATAATGTATCCTTGCTGTGCCAGCATTTGGTGCCAGTAGTCGTTAGAACCGTTCCAGGCGTTTCGTACATTTTGCGAACCAGGCCCAGAATACTGGTACATAAACAGCGGGTACTGCTTGGTCTCATCAAAATTTGAGGGTTTAATTATGTACATATTAAGTTCTTCACCATTTATGTTAATGGTACTGAATTCTTTCGGAGATATATTGTATTGTGCCAGCTCATTCTTAAGCGCTTCATTATTCTTTATCTCACGGATTAGTGCTCCGTTTAAAGCATTGTGGAGTGTAAACACATAAGGTGTTTCGGTATCATGGAAGGTATTGATAAAATACGTAAAATCACTGCTGAAGGAAGCACTGTTTATGCCCGTTCTCTGTGTTAAACGTGCCTTGTTCTCCCCGTTTTTCAATACGGAGTACACATCTCGGTTTATACTGCCATTCTCGGTACTTTGGTAATAAACTCGCCCAGTTTTTTGGTCAAAACCGTAATAATTGGTCACTTCCCAATCCCCTTTGGTTACCTGGTTTATCAACTCACCTGTTTTATCGTAATGGTATATGTGGTTCCATCCGTCCTTTTCGCTGGTCCAGATAAAACTGTTGTTGTTCAAAAACGTTAGGTTATCGGTTATATCCACATAAGCATCGTCTCGTTCTTTCAGTATAAGTGTTGTGGTGTTCTTTTTTGCATCTACAAATACGAGGTTAACTTCGTTTTGTTTTCTATTGGTAAGCTGAACGCTCAACACATCTTTATCCTTGGTCCACTTAATACGTGGGATGTAGTAGCTATCGTAGTTGGCCAGGTTTACATCACTGGTATTCTTTGTATCCAAATCATAAATATGGAGGGAAACTTCAGCATTGGGGTCTCCTGCTTTAGGATATTTGAACACCTGTTGGTTTGGGTAGAGATCTGTGCCATACACATCCATTGAAAAGCGCGGCACGTTGGTTTCGTCAAACTTTATGTAGGCTAACTTATCGCCTTCTTTGTTCCAATCAAAGGCCCTTACAAAGGCAAATTCTTCTTCGTATACCCAATCTGTAATACCATTGATAATGCTGTTTTTCTTACCATCTGTGGTAACTTGTGTTTCGGTGCCTGTCTTAAGATCTTTGATGTAGATATTATTATTATACCCAAAGGCAATCTTGGTGGCATCGTTATTAAAGGTGGGCTCCTGTATTTGCTTTTGTGAAACTAGGGTAAGGTCTTTCGTCTTAATATCATAAACATAAAAAGTCCCGAGGGACGATCTTCTGTATATCTGTTTCAGCTGGGTGGCCAAGAGTATTTTGGATTCATCTTCGCTAAGTTCGTAGGAGATAATATGGCTTATACCAGGGAGATTGTTTGTGTTCACCAAGGTACGCACTTTTTCACCACTTTTATAATCGTACACATCTACGGTGGAGGCATTTGTTTGCCTGCTATAGTTAAGTACTGCATATTCTTTACCGTTATCCAAGGAACGCAGGGCATCCATACGCTCTGTACGGAATGTCCCACCCCAAATATCTTCTAAAGTTATTTCTTTCTTTTGTGCTGTTACGGCTGTGATAGCCATAACAAATAAAACCAGGAGTGACTTTTGAGGAATGAGTTTCAAACTGTTAAAATTTTGTTATGCCAATGTTACTAAATTTTCGTGAAATTCACACGATTTAATGTGTTAAATACAGTAAACACAATCCTTAGCCACACGGTTTCAAAATTGTATGGCTCGCTATTTTAAGCTATCGCAATTTGGTATCTTTGCACTACCAACAACAATACAATGGCGCAACCCGTTCCCCGTTTTTCAAAAAAGACAAAAGAAGAAAAAATAGACTGGCTCTTGGACACATATTTCAAAGGAGATGCCAACGCTAAAAAAGTACTCAACCAATATTACAATAGCAACGAGAACCTACAACAATTACACGATGACTTTATAGAGAATGCCATCACCAACTACTACCTCCCCTTTGGTATAGCGCCCAACTTCTTAATAAACCAAAACCTGTACACCATTCCCATGGTCATCGAAGAGAGCTCCGTTGTGGCCGCTGCCAGCAATGCTGCCAAATTTTGGTTGGACCGTGGCGGATTTACTGCTGAAGTGATCTCCACTACCAAAAACGGGCAAGTACACATAGATTTTTATGGCACTGCTGAACTATTGACCGAATTTTTTGAAGCTATAAAACCAAAACTAATCACTAGTTTGGATTCCCTTCAAAAAAATATGAAAAATCGTGGCGGTGGTCTTCTGGATATTGAACTGCTGGACGCTACCGAAACACTGGAAGGCTACTACCAGCTACATTGCACCTTTGAGACACTGGATGCCATGGGTGCCAATTTCATTAACAGTTGCCTAGAGCAAATTGCCGAAACTTTTGAAAGCGAAGCAACCACCTACGAAGCATTTGCTAAAAACAAGCCGAAAGTAGTTATGAGCATTCTTTCCAATTATGTCCCCGAATGCCTCGTAAGAGCCGAAGTTGCTTGCAAGGTTGAAGACTTGGACCAAAAAGGAATAAAAGGTGAGAAATTTGCCCAGGATTTTGTTCGCGCCATACATATTGCCAAATCTGAGACCCGCCGTGCCGTAACCCACAACAAAGGCATAATGAACGGCATTGATGCGGTTATCCTTGCCACAGGAAACGATTTTAGGGCAGTAGAAGCGGGCGTACACGCCTATGCCGCAAGAAATGGCTACTATAGTAGTTTGACGCATGCGCAAGTAAAGGATGGTGTCTTTAGATTTTGGATTGAGATACCCCTGGCACTGGGCACCGTTGGCGGACTTACCTCACTACATCCCTTGGCAAAATTTGCACTTCAACTTATGCAAAATCCTAGCGCACGGGAATTGATGCAGTTGGTAGCCGTGGCAGGATTGGCACAAAACTTTGCAGCCGTGAGGTCGCTGGTAACAGTAGGTATCCAAAAAGGGCATATGAAAATGCACTTGATGAACATCTTGAACCAACAGGGAGCATCCGTAAAAGAAAAAGAAAAAGCCTTGAGCTATTTTAAGGAATATGCAGTTTCACACACTGCTGTGGAACAATTCTTAAAAGAAGTGAGGACATAAAGAAGATTCTATTGGAAGACACTTTTTACAGTAACGGAAAACTTTTACTCACTGGCGAATATGTAGTGTTGGATGGGGCAACGGCGTTGGCCATCCCCACCAAAAAAGGACAATCGCTCACTGTCCTCCCCCGGGCCGAAGGCGAATTGCTCTGGAACAGTTATGATGAAAAGAACCGTTGCTGGTTCAGTGCAGGATTTTCTATGGTGGATTTCAGTGTTTTGGTGGCGGATAGGCTAGACACCGCAATTACACTTTCCAACATTCTTAGAGAAACAAGACATTTAAACCCTAAGTTTTTGAGTAATTCGAAAGGGGTACATGTGATCACCGAATTGGATTTTCCCCGCAATTGGGGCCTTGGCACTTCCTCCACCCTAATTAACAACATTGCGCAATGGGCACAGGTAGATGCTTTTACACTGCTTAAAAATGCTTTTGGAGGCAGTGGATACGACATAGCAGCAGCACAACACAACACCCCTGTTTTTTATACTGTTGAAAAAAACGCCCCAAAAGTTCAGGAAATAAGCTTGCCATGGGATTTTACAGACTCGTTATTTTTTGTGCACCTAAACAAAAAGCAAGACAGCAAACAAGGAATTGCTAAATACGGCAAAAAGCCCGCTTCAAAAGAGCAGATTGAAAGGATATCGGACTTGTCAAAAAAACTATTGCTGTGCTACACCCTTTCAGATTTTGAAGCGCTTATGGCTGCCCACGAACGTATCATTTCAGAAATAATACAAATGCCCACTGCTAAAGAGAGGTTGTTTGCAGACTTTAGCGGAACCGTTAAGAGCCTTGGCGCTTGGGGAGGTGATTTTGTGCTCGCTACAGGATCTTTTGAAGAAATGTCCTATTTCAAGGAACAGGGTTATGGGACTATAGTACCCTTTCACGAGATGGTAAAATAAAAAAAGCCCCGAAAAATCTCGGGGCCTTTTACATATTCTGGATTATTCTCTTAGAAGAAATTTGCTCTATTATCCTCAATTTCTGCCGCTTCCTTAAGTGCTGTGTATACTTTTCCGTTTACAGCTGGAGTTTCCTTTGCGGTAAGCTGGTTAGCGTAAGATGCGTAGTTATCCAAATCAGGAGCAGGGTTAAACGCCAGCACACGTACTTTATACACTCCATTTTCGCCTACAATAAGGTCGGTTTCTTGTCCTGCTTCTTTACCAAATGCAGTACCTACTACCAACGGCTCATTACCTGCACCGGGTATGGTTGGGCTAGCCATAGTAACAGCAGTTGCAGTTTGTACGGTCACGCCTTGGCTACTTGCCACCTCTTGCACTGTAGTACCGCTAACACCCTCCTTGATTTTCTCGGCTTTTTTCTCTTTTCGTAGGATTGGCGTTACTCTTGGCGAAGCCTCAGCAATACTCATTAACCCCTTAGGGCTCTTACGGGTCAATTGCGCTATTATGTAATCGTCTCCTACTCCAAAACGCTTAATGTCCCCTACATTGGTTTCTTCTTCAAACGCCCACTTAACTATTTCTCTATTATTCCCTACACCTGGAATAGTAGCATCCAGTTTTCCTATTTTATTTACAGGCTTTAATGGAAGTGATGCAGCTTTTGCAGTTTCAGCAAAATCACCTTTTTGCGCATCCAACTCAAAGTTAGTGGCTTCGCTAAATACGTTGTTCAATGTTTTTTCGCTGGTTTCAATATCTTTTGTAACCGTAGCGATTTTTATAACATCCTTAGGATTTTTCTGTCCAAGTACCTCAATGAGATGGTACCCAAATCTTGTCTCAACCACTCCCATATCGCCAACATTCTTTTCGAAAGAATAATCCCTGAATGCAGGTACCATTTGGTTGTATGGGAAGAAATCGTATACACCATCTTTTTCGATACTTGCAACATCTGAGGAGTGCTTCTCAACAAATTCTGGGAACTTGTTTTTATTTGTTTTCAGGATTGCCAACAGGCTGTCAGCTGTTTTCTTTGCTTCTTCTTTGGTTCTTGTGATACTATCGGTTTGGTTCAACCCAATTGGGATAAGTATGTGACGCACTTTTGCCGAGTCTGGCAATTGGCGCTTTGCTACAACCTTTGTAAGGTTAAAGGTGTTATCAACTTTATAAGGACCATAGATTGCTCCCGGGTTCATAGTAAAAACAGTATCCCTGATAGACAGTGGCACATCTTGCTTGTACATCCAACGGTCTTGGTAGGGCGTTTCAGAATTTGCGTTTACAAAGGCTTCAACATCATTGGTGTTTGCAAAACCTGTAATAGTATCGTTCAGTTTAGAAACTTCGTTATATTCAACAGTATCTTTCAGCAATTCTTCTATTGAAGTCCTAGCTTCATCGATATCTTCCTGAGAAGCTTTTCCTGAAATTGTAACATACTGGATGTCCACCTCTGGCTCTACTTCAAATTCCTTTTTGTTATCCTTGATATATGCTTCGATTTCAGCATCGGTAACGGTTACGTCTTCGTCTGGGATTTTAGTGAAGGGAATATATGCAAACTGAAGGTTCACCTTATCATTTTCATATCTGTATTCCTGTTCACCTTCGGCCAAAGTGGATGTTAATCCAGCTTTCACCATGGTAAAGTATGTATTTTCCAAGATGGATTTTTTATTACTCTCCACGAAATCGTCCCACTGTTGCGATGCTTGACGATTGGTACGGATGCTGGCAATATATTCGTCCAACTTTGCTTGGCTAAAACGGCCAGCCTCGTCCTGGAAAGTTTCGTTGCCTGCAAGTGTAGTGCTCAACGCATCGTTCAATTGATTTCCCTGTACCGTTAAACCCAATTCCTCGTACTGCTCTTCTAACACAACACGCCTCACCTCTTGCTCGTACACAGCATTTATGGCTTGGCCAGCTGGTGCATTAGGCCCCAAATTACGGCGCATATTCTCAACCTTTGTCATAAACTCGGTACGCTCTAGATCCACTCCATTAACCGTTGCAACATTTGCCTGGGACTTATCGGTAGACAAGCCTCCATTACGCAACACATCTGCCAATACAAAGGAGAATAGTGCCAACGCAATAATTATGATCAAGAAAACCGAACGCTGTCTAATTTTATTTAAAACTGCCATGTTATAAAGTATGTTTAACCTTTGCCAATACAGCCAAAGGGTGTTATTTCAAAATTTTAACTAGTGGGCGAAAATACCATTTTCCCACCATTTATAAAAACGTTTACCAGAAAAAATACAGGGAAGTTTTTTTGTGGCCAATTTACTGTTACACAGCTGTTGGTATGGCTTCTACAAACGCTTAGTTTTCTTCGGCTTTTTGTAATTCTACCAATTCAATTTTGGTATTGGAAACCTCGAGGATGTTTATTTGGAACCCCTCTATTTCTATGGCTTCGCCCTGCTGGGGTATTTCTTCGGTTACGTGCACGATCATCCCGCCCAGCGTTTCATAACTTTCGCTTATCGGGAGGTCTAATTTGTAGGTTTCATTGAGATAATCTACTTCGTGTCTTGCCGAGAACCTATAATGGTTCTCGCCCAGTTCGTCCTCGGTAAGGGCAGCGCTGTCGTGCTCGTCTTCAATCTCACCAAAGAGTTCTTCAATAATATCTTCTACGGTAATGATGCCGGAAGTCCCACCGTATTCGTCTATTACCACGGCCATACTCCGGTGCTTTCGGGTAAGGATGTTGAGCACGTCTTTTGCCAGCATGGTCTCTGGCACAAAAATTACTGGCATCAATACTTTTTTAAGGGTCTGCGGTTTTTTGAAAAGCTCAAAAGAATGTACGTACCCCATTACATCGTCTATGTTCTCTCGATATACAATTATTTTTGAGAGCCCTGTCTCGGTGAATTTTTTTGAAAGCTCCTTGGGCGTGGTAGCTATTTCGGTAGCGATCACTTCGGTCCTTGGTATCATGACCTCCCGTGCTTTTATTTCGGAAAAATCGAGGGCGTTCTGGAAAATCTGTATCTCACTGTCAATCTCGTCCTGCAGCTCCACGGTTTCCATTTGTTCGCTTATGTAGTTCCCCAGTTCAATTTTGCTGAAGGTGAGCTGTACGGAATCCCCTTCGGTCTTGAAGAGATGTTTAAGCACTAAATCTGAAATCCAGATGATAAATTCTGAAATGAAAGTGAACAGTAGATAAAAAAAATAGGCAGGCACCGCAAATATCTTCACAAGACTATTTGCGTATATCTGAAAGAATACTTTAGGTAAAAACTCTGCAGTGAGGAGGATGACAATGGTTGAAATTAATGTTTGGGTGATAAGGCTGAAATCCTGAAACAGAAAAGTAATTACCATATTGTCCGAGGGCAACAAACCAGCAGACCAGGCCATTAACAGATCGCCCATAAAAAACCCATAAATCACCAGCGCAATGTTATTGCCCACAAGCATTGTAGCGATAAACTTTGAGGGTCTGGCCGTTATCCTCTGAAGTACTTTGGCGAGAAAGTCGTTCTGTTTTTTCTCTATTTCAATATGTATCTTATTGGAAGACACATAAGCAATCTCCATCCCCGAAAAGAAGGCCGAGAACAGCAAGGAGGCGATTATGATGATGATAGTGTAGTCCAAATGTGGTAACGATTGTAGATTTTAGATTGCAAATTTTAAATTTTTCATAAAAATGGGATCAAGCGTAGCACTTCACAACCAAACTATATTATAGCCCACTAACTCAATCTTCGCCTTTCCGTCTTTTTTCGATATTCTTACGGAACCTTCTTTTAAAGAAGAACATAAAAATTGCGACCACTGTAAAAAAGAGAAAGAGGTACGCCCTGTTCCTATCGTTATCCCATTCGGTAATTACCAGGTAAATGGCAAATGCCGCCATGGCTAGGTACACATATTCAAAAAGTTGGTATACTTTACTGGTCATCTTCTAATTTGTTTTTGTCTATTAATTGTGTTCCTTGGTTGTTACGGGATATAAAGGTAGTGAAATCTTGATTAGAATCGAAGCTGGCACCATTGTTTACTGAGCCATCTTTTAGCTGGATTTGGTAGGGTTGGTCCGTGAACACCCACTGCCGGGACTGGTCCCAGTACAACTGTTGTGCCTTGAGCACTACACTGTCACTGGTCACGACTACCACGTTCTCCCTAAGATCTACTAGACCTGTTTCGTCATACTGGATGGCATAATCTGAAAATACGGTGCTCATCTTTCCATCTTCCCAAAAATACAACTCTACGCCCTTGGGGAACTCCTTGTAGGGAAATTCTTTGTTTCCAAAATCGTGAAACTCTGGAGCTTTTAAATTGGCTACAACAGTACCGGAATCGGTATATTTCAAATTTACTCCTTTTCCCTCTCCTAAGGGCAGATTGTCTGCCTGCTGTAGTTGCTGCACTTTATTATAATTTCCCTCACATGAAAAAAGCGTGATGGCAAAAACTATCGCCATCACGCTAATAATACTATGAAGTTTAATGTACATCCTTATAGATTAGGAACTCTAACGCTTCCACCTACCCAACAGTTAAAGGTAATAGTTTTTCCTGCCATTCCAGAACTAAAGATATCACTCTTTTGTGGAGCGCGACCCCTGTAGGATGCAGCGGTCTGTCTTGCATTGGAAGCAATACTACCATCTACACGGGCAGCTCTATCGGCCATCTCTGCGGCTTTCCAGTAAATCGCTCTCTTCTCAAAGGCAGTACTACCACAGTTGTTTGCGCTGCTTGCGTACATATTTGCAATTCTTAGATACGCTCTTCCCAAAGATGGGTTTTGCTCCAAGGCTTTGTTATAATAGCTTCTTGCACTACTTAAACTACCCTTTTTACGCATATTCTCTGCAATTGTATAATACACCCTCGCCTTGTCCTTAGGTGTTGTTTCCAGCTCGGCAGCTTGGTTATAGTACTCCATCGCTTTGCTACCGTTCCCGTCTCTTTCGGCCAATTTACCTAAGTAGAAAGCAGATTTTGCCGAAGGCTCCAAGGTATGCAATTGCTGTACCATTTTAAAGAACATTGGAGTTTCACAGTCCTTGGAATTCAATTTTCCAGCGGCACTTTTCAACCAGTTCACATCATTTTTCTTTTCTTCATAAAGTCTTTCGTACAATGGAATAAGGTTTGGACAGTCTGCCAAGATACCCAACTTACCGTTTACACTACCTTTTACCTTTCCGTAGGCACCCAGATTGGTCTCGTAAGCACTAAGGTATTTCTTCTCCTTAGAGGTAAGTGCTGTACCAGAGTCTTCTTTTTCGATCAACTTCGTCAATTTTCCAGAAAGTTCAATTTCTTCTTTTTCCAACTTATCTATAATAGTATCGTACAGGTTGAAAACTTCCTGAATGTCCATCTTTCCTTCTTCCTGAAGGTCTACCGCCAAAGAGAAGTATGTATACAAACTCTTGGGGCTGGTAAAGGTTTCTTCATCTTTTTTAAAGGCAGCATCAAACTCTTGGAACTGATCCATTTTTGTGCCAATTCCAGCTTCATACTTTATTTGGGCAATATTCGCCATCTCACGACCTTCCTTGGTCTTGGACGGGAAATGTTGCATACGTAATCGAAGGTTTTTTTCAAGGTCTGCGATTTTGCTCTTGTCACCTTTTTCAATAAGGTCTTCGAACATTTTTGAACCATATTGGTACACGGCAACGCTCCAAGTAGGACATTTTTCTACCAGTGGACCGTAGTGCTGTAATGCACCTTGATAATTTTTTGCTTTGGCGGGTGCTGTAAACAGAGAACCCAAAGTTGTACATTCGTCTTGAGCGAAGGATTTGCCTCCAAGCGCAACAAAAAGAGTAGCTGCAAGTAAGATTACTTTCGTTTTCATAGTGTTAGTGTTTATGTAAGTGTTATTCAAAATATCTTTTTTCAAACCATTTGTCATTAAGTGACAAACTTAAATATGTGTTGAAAAAGTTTTCCTGTACCAGTCCAAAATCTTTGGTTCCGCGTGTTCCAACCTCAAATCCTATGTTCACGTTTGAGAAAACCCTGCCAACGGGTATACCAACTCCAAAAGATATGCCAAACTCGTTAATGTCTTGTCCGTTCACGTTTATTCCGGTTTCTTCAAACCTGAAACCTGCCCTATAAACCACTCGTTTCCAAAAGTTTCCAAAGGAATTGTAATTAGGGATGTAAAACCCACCAATTCTATATTTGGAGGCATCCTTAAATTCTACATTCGTAATATCAAAGGTCCTATTGGTAAAGTTACTGGTTTTTTGGTCGGTATATTCTGCGCCAACAAACCATTTTTTGTTCTGTCCTATTCCCGCTCCAAGTGTCCATTGCGAGGGAAACGTAAAATTGGTGTCGCTTACGTCAATATTCCTACTGTCCACAATTGCTTGTCCATTGTCGGTTTCCAAAACTGTTTGGATCACCCTGCTGTTTTCTGAAGTAAATTCGGTTTCAGGGGTATAGGTAAGTGAGGTGGAAAGCATCAATTTATCCGTGACCATTCTTTTGTAGGCAAGCCCAAGGTTATAACTGAAGCCCAAGAGATCGCTTCTATTAAGTTCTCTAGTACCATATTGTACATCGTTCAATCTAGCGGTTGCATTGTTCTCTATATTTCCGAAGTTATAGTTTGCATCTATCCCAACGCTAAGCCCATCGGTGATTTTATACGCAAGGGTTAAAAAAGCCTTGTTAAGCCCACCAGTTCCTGTATATTCGGTAGTTCCGTCTTCGCTCTCGTCTTTTAATTGATACCCTACCGAAGTATAAGGTATCAATCCAAAACTTGCTCCAAACTTATCACTGAGCGGTACTCCTATTGCCAGATAATCCAACGAGGTTGTTGTTGCCTGTTCTTTTTGGTCCGTTGTACGGAGGGTTTCAAATTTATGGCTTCCTCCAACCGTGTAGTTTACAAGTTTTAAATTTGCCACCCCAGCTGGGTTTTGGATACTTAAGTGTATGCTGTCGCTATACACGCTAATACCTGCCATGGCTCTGTTTTCTGCAGTGCCTTTAAACTTTAGGTTTCCTATTCCGTAGAACGAGTAGGGAGATACGGTTCCCTCTTGGGCTTGTGAAACTCCTATTCCAAGGAGTAAAATTACTACTAAAAATTTCTTTAACATTCCTGTGTGTTATGTTCTAAAATGTGGTCCAAGCCCTCCAATAAAAAATTAGGGATGGCAAAGATGCTATTTTTTAGGCTATCTCGCAACAAATGAGCATCGCCTCCTGTTAAAATAATTGTTAAATCGGGATATTCTGTACGATAATGATCTATGAATCCGTCAATTTCGTTCACAAGTCCGTAAAACACACCGCTATGGATGGAATCTTGGGTGTTGTTGCCAATAATGTTGGTAGATGGTGTTGGTGACAATAACGGTAAATTTGCCGTAAACGTATGTAATGCTTTATAGCGTAATTGTATTCCTGGTGAAATAGCACCTCCTAGATACTGGTTCTTGCCGTTCAAAAAATCGTAGGTAACGCAACTCCCAGCATCTACCACCAAGACGTTCTTTTGGGAAAACTGAACTGCAGCTGCACTTACCAACGCAACCCTATCCACCCCCAATGTGGTGGGCGTTTCGTATTTGTTCACGAAGGGCACAAGTGTGTCCTTGTTAAGCTGGAGGACATCCAGTTTGCTTGAAACCAATTCTAGCGCTTGCGGTGTAAAATTCCCAACAGAAGAAATGATAGCTTTTTGCAGTTGCGGGAAGTACTTAAATACAACCCCGATAGCACCCAACACCTCATCGCCTGAAATATTCACAAGATGCTTGAGCGCTCCTTTTTCGAAAACGGCCAACTTTGTACGGGTGTTACCTACATCTATTATCAGGTTCATATACTTGTAAAGACTTTTAACTTTTAGCGATGTTGCAAACAAAGGGAAGAAAATCCCATAAAACAAAAAACCCAATCTCAACACAGAGCTTGGGTTTAATGGTGGTACCTCCAGGAATCGAACCAGGGACACACGGATTTTCAGTCCGTTGCTCTACCAACTGAGCTAAGGTACCTGCTTAAAGCGGATGCAAAGATAAATTTATTTTGTTCAACTCAAAACAAATAATGTAAAAAAACCGAAACAAAATTTGTTTCGGTTTAAATCTATACTGGCACTCCTTAAGCTGCCAGGGAACGACCTTTCAATCGTTTCTCTATCTTCTGTTTTATAACGGTAAGTCGCTTCATCAAATCCATTAATGCGGCATCCTTGTTCTGTTTATATATTTCATTGACACCCAAGATCAATTCCTTCGCTTTTCTACTGGCAACGATACGGTCGCTAGTGGTCTTGAATGTATGCTTCTCTTGCTCAAACTGCAAGGCTTCGTTTATGATATCCATACTGTTATTCATTAAAAAATTAGAACTCTTTGCTAGTCTCTTAAAAAGAGAACTAAATATAATTCAGTTTAGTGTTCTATTTCAGAATTTAAACAAAACTTTAACACACCCAAAAAGCAGTGCTAACCAACCTGTGGTTTTAACTGTAAATAGTACCTTTGCAGCGTTTTAACATTCCGTAAAAATGAAAAAACTTTACCTATCACTACTACTGTTGGCAAGTTATGTAGGCCAAGCACAGATTTTAAACGCAGAATCGCTTCGAAAAGTAACAGATACTTCTGGATTTTCGGGTGCTGCCAGTGTAAATTTTGCATTGAAAAGAAACGTGAACGATTTTGTCACCCTTGGCAGCAACGTGCACGTGCAATACAAGAACAATAACCACCTTGCCCTCTTCAAAAACGATATCAATTTCCAAAAAATTGAAGGTGAGCGGTTCGAGAATGCCTTTATCTCGCACCTGCGCTACAACTATCGTTTCCACCCAAGGATTGCTTGGGAAGTTTTTGTACAGGGGCAGTACAACAAAGTGAACCTTATAGATTTTAGGGGGCTCGCAGGCACGGGACCACGGTTTAAACTCACCACTTCCGAAAATTACAAATTATACCTTGGCGCCGCCGCAATGTACGAGTATGAGGAAGTGGCAGATGGTATAACCCCTTTACAAAAGAACTTTAGGGGCACTTCCTATTTTTCCTTCAGTTTGTATCCCACAAAAAACATCAGCATAATAAGCACTACGTACTACCAACCGTTGTTCAAGGATTTTGGCGATTACCGAGTTTCTAGCCAGAGCTCCCTTTTGGTGGGGTTGTTCAGTAATTTTTCAGTAAAATTGAGCCATACCTTTGTGTACGACGCCTTTCCTGCTGTG
This sequence comes from Marinirhabdus gelatinilytica, assembly GCF_003353425.1. Taxonomy (GTDB): domain Bacteria; phylum Bacteroidota; class Bacteroidia; order Flavobacteriales; family Flavobacteriaceae; genus Marinirhabdus; species Marinirhabdus gelatinilytica. The sequence continues at coordinate 1,031,974 of NZ_QRAO01000001.1, read as the reverse complement.
GGCATTCCCAATTCCCAATATGAGTTTACCACCGGCATAGCCTATACGTTTGATTGAACTTTTTGTAAAACTTTCGTAAGGTTTCAATAATACCAAGACTACCTTTATTATATTTACGAGCAACAAAACCGGTCAGTGTTTTGTTGCGTAAATAATAATCAGAACTAACAACTATGTCATATTACGATCCAAAAGATCTCCGTAAATTCGGCAATATTACCGAGTGGAGCGAAGAGCTAGGAACCAAATTTTTCGATTACTACGGCAAAGTATTTGAGGAGGGAGCCCTCACCGCCCGTGAAAAATCACTCATAGCACTGGCCGTTGCACATACCGAGCAATGCCCGTACTGTATAGATGCCTATACGAAAGATGCCCTGCAACGCGGCGTCACTAAAGAGGAAATGATGGAAGCCATCCACGCAGGCGCTGCCATAAAAGGAGGAGCATCCCTGGTTCATGGGGTGATGATGATGAACAAAGTAAACAAACTGGACGGATAGTATCTGTCTGGGCGTGACCAAAAGGGTCCTGCCGGCAGGCAGACTTTCGGCAGTCGCTCTATTAAAGGAGCTCCTACAAAGCCTCAATGCCTCACGCAAAAATTAATTTTTAAAAAAGAGTTATCCACATTAGTGGGCCATATGTATGGGAAAACTAAAAACACAAAGCTTACAGAAACGAAATAGCGACCTTGCCCAATCCAACAGACAGTTGGAAATTCTCTCCAACGGGATTTTCCAAGATGGCGAGCTCCCTACCTTCGCAAAAAAAATAGATGAAACTAACCAATTTCCGCTTCGCCCCAAAAAGCTAGAGATATTACAAATAAACGTGGGTTATATGTGCAACCAAGTTTGCGAACATTGCCACGTAGATGCGGGCCCGGACCGTAAGGAAATCATGACCTGGGAAACCATGGAGCAATGCTTAGAGGTAATTCGTAATACTGGAGCCCACACATTGGACCTCACTGGCGGTGCCCCAGAGATGAACCCTAACTTCCGCCGTTTTGTGGAAGAGGCCAGCAAAGCAGGTGTCAAGGACTTTATCGTGCGCAGTAACTTGACCATCATAAGAGCCAACAAGAAGTATTACGATCTCCCAGATTTCTTTAAAAAGCACAATGTACACGTAGTGAGCAGCATGCCACACTGGACAAGAGGAAAGACTGATAAGCAACGCGGTGAAGGGGTGTTCGATATGTCCATAAAAGCATTACAGGAGCTTAACGACCGTGGCTATGGGATGCCAGATAGTGACCTGCGATTGGATTTGGTGTACAACCCAAGCGGTGCCTTTTTACCAGGTGACCAAGCCAGTATGGAAAAAGACTTTAAAAAAGCCCTATTAGAAGATTTTGGCATACACTTCCACAATCTATTTGCAATTACCAATCTGCCCATAGCTCGATTCCTGGATTATTTGATCGCTTCTGAAAATTACGAGGATTATATGTACCAATTGGTAGATGCCTACAATCCTGCCGCCGTTGAAAACGTGATGTGTACCAACACTATTTCAATAAGTTGGGATGGCTATTTGTTCGATTGTGATTTCAACCAAATGCTAGAGTTACCCGTTGCCAGCAAGATCAAGCACATTAGCGAGTACAACGAAGATATTTTAAACAATAGAAATATTGTAATTTCCCAACATTGCTACGGCTGTACGGCCGGGGCAGGCAGTAGTTGCCAAGGAACCGTAACCGATTAACGGAATAGAATCATCAACCAAAAAACCGCCATATTAATTTTTGCCAATTCGGCTCAAGAGGAGAGAAAAAATAAACCTTTCCGAAGAGCTGAACTGCTTTTTCAAGAACTGAACCAACAAACGGTCGCCAAGGTTCAAAAAACGGGGCTACCATATTTCCTCTTTTCAGAAAAAGAACAAAGCGGGACAACTTTTGGAGAAAGGTACACCAATGCAATACAATGGGTGTACGAGCAAGGTTTTGAAAACGTAATAACCGTTGGAAATGATACGCCGCATCTTAAGTCCTGTCAACTTTCAAAAACGGCAAAGCTTCTTGAAACCGAAAAAATAGTATTGGGCCCCTCTACCGATGGTGGGTATTATTTAATGGGACTGCACAAATCCCAGTTCAACAAGAACATCTTCTTAAAATTACCTTGGCAAACCTCGAGATTAACCCAGAGTATTGCTCGATTAGTAGCCGTGCAGCGCAACAACATAATTTTCTTGGAGACACTTCAAGATATTGATACGGTTGTCGATGTTCGAGACCTGCTTAACGGTTTTAGGAAAATCACAACTTCGCTTCGCAAAATTTTGCACACTATCGTCTCAAACGGAGTGCATTTTTTTTCAGTATATAATTTCAATACTTCTTCATTTCAGAAAAAAAGTCCTTTTAATAAAGGTTCCCCATTGTCTGTTTAAGTTTTTGCAACCAATATTTATGTCCCCTCGAGCGCAGTCGAGAGGTCATTATTACTTCTTATCATTTTGAGAAATTCTCGACTGCGCTAGAACAGACATTTTTACACCATGAAACAAATATACATTGCCGTACTGCTGTTATGCTCAGCAGTAGGCTATTCACAAATTACAGTGACGGGTACCGTAGAAAGTGCCCAGAACAATCAGGCTATTCCTTTTGCGAGTGTGATTGAAATCAACACCGCCAACGGAACAACCACCGATGAGGATGGTAACTTTACTATTTCGGTCACTAACGAAAATTCAGTTTTACAAATTTCCTCCATCGGATATGTCACTCAAACCTACACTGTGGGAAACAGCACCCAAATCTTTGCAAAACTAGCCGAAAGTGCCGAGGGACTGGACGAAATAGTAGTAACCGCCCTCGGGATTGAACGGGAGGAGAAAAAGTTAGGATACACGGTACAGGCATTAGAGTCAGGAGAAATTAATGATGTAAAGGCCGTGAACTTCTTGGACAATCTTTCAGGAAAATTAGCGGGCGTCACCATTTCACAAGGGGCTACGGGAGTAGGATCTTCTTCAAAAGTCACGATTCGTGGTGAGGCTTCTTTCAGCAATAACAATCCATTGTTCGTAGTAGATGGTGTTCCCATCAACAACCAAACGGTCTTCAATTTTACCAATGAGGCCGCAGCAGGTTTTCAGGAAATTGACTTTGGGAACGGTGCCATGGAGGTAAATCCAGACGATATTGAAAGCGTTACGGCTCTGAAAGGTCCCAGCGCTGCTGCACTCTACGGCACACGCGCCTCCAACGGTGTTATCGTGATTGAAACCAAAAGCGGGAAGAATAGTAAAGGATTGGGTATTAGTATCAATTCCTCCCTTTTCGTGGAAACTGCTTTTAAGCTACCCGAATTTCAGGATGAGTATGGACAGGGCAATTCTGGCGAATTTGAATACGTAGATGGTCTTGGCGGTGGGTTGAACGACAACATAACCTATTCGTGGGGACCGCGCCTCGATGTGGGCAACCTCATCCCACAATACGATAGCCCTGTGGTATTGCCCAATGGCTCTGTGGTTCGAGGGGGAGATACTTCCTTGTACAATGGCCTACCCATAACCCCAACTCCTTTTGTGTCTAATCCTGATAATTTGAAGGATTTTTATAAAACAGGCATCACGACTATTAACAATGCATCGGTTTCCAATGGGTTTGAGAGCGGAAATTATCGTCTTTCATTTACAGATTTAAGGAGCGAATCCATCATACCTGGTGTAAATCTGGATAGGCAAACGGTAAGTACCAAACTTCATTTTGAGCCTTCGAGCCTTACCGATATTGATGCTTCCATTAGCTACGTAAATTCTAGCAGCGATAACCGTCCGTCCAATGGCTACGGAAGCGAGAACGTAAACTACTCATTGGTAGCCTGGGGACCTCGATCCCTCAATATTGAAAATCTTCGTGATTATTGGCAGCCGGGTTTGGAAGGCATTCAGCAATACTCCTTTAACTATACATTTTTTGACAATCCCTATTTTATTCTTTTTGAGAACCGAAACAGTTTTGAACGTGATAGGGTCTTCGGAAATGTGTCCATCACACAAAAAATATCTCCAGAAATAAGCATTAGCCTACGTTCAGGGATGGATTATTCTTCTGAAAAGCGACAACTACGCCGTGCCTTCAGCAGCAATCGATTCCAACAAGGGGGTTATGCCGAACATGATGTGCTGTATCGGGAAGTGAACACCGACTTCTTAATAAATTACACCAAGGATTTTGGCGATTTCAGTTTCGATATTTCGGCAGGAGGAAACAGGTTGGACCAAACGGCCTCCACCAAACAGTCGCAAACGGTTAATCTGGCACAGCCGGGAATTTTCAACTTAAACAACGCCGCCTCTCCTATTGAGGTGTTTCAGTTCGATTCTGAAAAACGAATCAATTCCCTTTATGGTATCGCCAAATTGGGCTACAAAGATTTTCTGTTTATAGACATCACGGGGCGAAACGATTGGTCTAGTGCGTTAGCGACGCCGTTTTCGGTAAATGGCGCTTCGTTTTTTTACCCATCGGTGTCAGGTGCGTTTATCCTCTCCGAAGTTGCGCAACTGCCCCAAACCATTTCGTTCGCAAAGTTAAGAGCAAGTGTTGCACAAGTAGGTAACGATACGGGGCCCTACCAAACCTCGGGCGCTTTCATCTCGCAAACACCATTTCTGGGACAACCCACGGTAAGCAACCAAAATTTTATCCCCAATGCCAACCTAAGGCCAGAGCAAGTAACCTCTTTTGAAGTGGGTGCAGATGTTCGTTTTTTCAGCAATCGATTGAATTTGGACTTCACGTATTATAATGCGTTGACCGAGGACCAAATTATCTCGCTGCCTATCGCTATATCTTCAGGATATAACCAACAGGTAGTCAATGGTGGTTCGGTAAGAAACCAAGGCCTGGAAATCATTGCAGGGATCACACCCGTCCGCAATGAAAATTTCCGATGGAATTCTACTTTCAACTTTAGCACCAATAGAGCAGTAGTTGAAAGTTTACCGCAAAGTGATGGTAGGCTCACCTTGGCCTTTAGCCGAATTTACGACAGCGCAAATCAAACCGTTTGGTTTCAAGTAGAAGAAGGCGGCGAAGTGGGTGACATTTATGGTACTGGTTATTTAAAGAATGAAAATGGTGATTTTATCATAGATGAAAATGGTAACTACATTGCCAACAATGAACTGCAAAAACTAGGGAATTACAATCCAGATTTTATGTTGGGCTGGAACAATGAGTTTACATATAAAAAATGGAACCTTAGCTTTTTGTTCGATTGGCGTCAAGGAGGCGAAATCGTTTCCCGTACTCGAGCACTTGGTAACGTGGGCGGTCAATTGGCCGAAACAGCAAACCGACCCACAGAAGGTATTATTGCCGAAGGGGTTACCCAAGATGGCACTCCCAATACCGTAGCGATTTCGGCAGAGAGTTATTACCGACAGTTTTATGATAGAAACCACGAAGAGAACAATATTTACGACGCTTCGTATCTTAAATTAAGACAGTTTGCCATAGGATATTCCTTTAAACTGAAAGATGGATTTTTAGGGCTAAAAGAAGGTGGCGACATAAAGGTGTCACTCATTGGACGAAACATTTTCGCGATTACCGAAAATCCGCATTTCGATCCTGAGCAGCTTGCTGTGCAAGGCAACGGATTTGTGAGCGGTGTGGAAGATATGAGTTATGCTACCACACGTAGCATTGGTATAAAAGCAGGATTAAATTTTTAAATAAGCATTCATTTTGTCCGTTCGAGCGGAGTCGAGAACTATTTTGAGATTCCCAAGGTTAATGAGGTTCCAACTGCGCTCAACCAGACAATGAAAATAAAATAAATATGAAGTTAATATATAAAATAGCGGCCATTTTCGCACTAGTTTTTACGATAGCTGGGTGTACAAAAGATTTTGAAGATATAAACACCAATCCCAACAATCCCAACAACGTACAACCCAGTTTGTTGTTACGCCAGGTGATCTATAATTTTGGGGATGAAATGAGCTACGAGGGCTTTGTGGCGGGCGATTTACTTTCGCAACATAGAACTGCGCTGGACTTTAACCTATTCGATCGTCACGCCTTGAAATCGCCCCAATTGGGAGGTAATCCTTGGCCCATCTTTTACACCAATTTGCGTGACAATGAAATCATCCTCACCCAATCCCGCGAAACAGAAACCTTTGCCGTTTACGAAGGTCCAGCGTTGATTCTCAAAGCTTACATGGCGGCTGGTCTTACCGATCTGTTCGGCGATGTTCCCTATTCTGAAGCATTTAATGGCGTGGGCGGAACCGTTACTCCTGCTTACGATTTGCAGGAAGATATTTACCTGGCCGAAGGGGGAGTCTTGGATAATTTGGACAAAGGGATTCAGACACTGCAAAACTATGAAGGCATCATCCCATTGGAGGGTGACATCCTGTTTGACGGAAACCTGGAAAGCTGGGTCACCTTTGCCAATTCATTGAAAATAAAATATTTGTTAAGAATTTCAAGCAAAGTGGATGTAGCTGCTGAAATGCAGGCTGTTTTTGACTCTGGCAACTATTTTACGACAAACGCACAGAATGCTATATTCAATTTTACCAATACCGATCCAAACAGTTTCAGGTTGGCACAGTTGCGCATAGGCGATTTCAATAATTTTGTATTATCTGAAACCATGGAAAACGTACTGAAAAACCTCAATGACACGAGAATTTCAGAATTTTTCCGCCCCACCGAAAACAGCAACGGGACCGAATTTGAAGGCTTGATAAACGGTATTGACGCCTCCAGCACTTCTATTGAATTGGCAGAACTTTCGCTGGCAGGAACGGCTTTTAGGGAGGACACATCCACATTGGATGCCAATTTCTTGACCGCTTGGGAAACTGCTTTCAATCTTGCCGAAGCAGCCGAGAGAGGTCTTATCACCGCCGATGCCCAAATCCTTTATGAAACTGGAGTAGCCTTAGCATTTGAATATTGGCAAACAGACATGCCTGCAGATTATCTAACGGGCCCTGCTGCTTATAATGCTGCCAATGCTACACCTATTGAGCAAATCATTACCCAAAAATGGATTGCAAATGTCATAAACAGCTACGAAGGCTGGGTAGAATGGAGACGAACCGGTTTTCCAGAATTTTTGCCTGTGCAAGCAAGCTTAAATAACGGGTTGATTCCTGTGAGAATGCCATATCCCGCCGAGGAAGAAGCACTGAATGCAGAAAATTATCAAGAAGCAGCAAACGCCACCAATGGTAATGACGTTAACGTACCAGTTTGGTGGGATGAACAATAATATTTTATATTGATGGATGCACAAATTTGGCAATGGGGACTGGTAATCGTATCAAGTTTGATACTGTTTTTCCTATCCCCTTTGGCTAAAACTACCGACCAATTTTTTAAGGCCAGGCACAAAAATAGGGCCCCCAGTGCCCTTTGGCTCACGGGTAGCCTCATCATCTCGTGGATTTTTGCTAAAAGTATCACCAATGCCGCCAATTTGGGGATGGAATTTGGGATTGTGGGAGGCGTTGCGTATGCCGGCTATTACCTCTCTTTTGCCGTGGCTGGTGTGATTATTTACCAACTACGCACCAAAGGTGGTTTTGATAGTATCCATCATTTTTTGACCAGCAAGTTCGGGAAAGGGGCTATGGCACTTTTTTCTATTTTAGTTGCCATTAGGCTTTTCAATGAAGTGTGGAGCAATACCATAGTTATTGGTACCTATTTTGGCGAACAGGGTAGTACACCTTATTATTGGGCTATTTTGGTGTTCACTATTTTAACGCTTGCTTACGCTATTAAAGGTGGATTGAGCAGCTCTATTTTTACCGATGTGATACAAATGGTGTTGTTTTCGGTGCTATTGATCGTGATATTGGGCGTTATTTTTTCTGCCAAAGATTTTACCGTCCAGCAAGCAGCCACTTCTGGAATTTGGAGTTTCGATCTTGGGCTCAATTTGTTTTTTGCAGCGATTATTCAATCGTTCAGTTATCCGTTTCACGATCCTGTATTGACGGATAGAGGCTTTTTGAGCTCAGCAAAGGTCACTCGCAAGAGCTTTTTGTGGGCCAGCTTTTTGGGCGCTATTTGTATTGTGCTGTTCAGTTTGATCGGGGTGTTTGCCCAATCACAAGGGATGCAAGGACAGGCCGCCGTGGAAGTTGGCAAGGCTTTTGGCATTGTAATTTTATTGGTTATTAATTTTATCATGATCACTTCAGCAGCCTCAACCTTGGACAGTACGTTTTCGTCATTTTCGAAATTATTGTCGATCGATTTGAAAATGGGAAAAGACCTCACTTTTGGCCGGGCAGCAATGGCGGGAATAGCCATTATTGGTACGATACCTGTTTTTCTGGATGCTGAAATCTTAAGTGCCACGACCATTTCTGGAACGATGGTCATTGGGCTAACCCCTGTTTTTATGTTCTGGAGAGTGAAAGCCCCCAAAATAAGTTATTACCTAAGTGTACTTGCAGGACTTTTTTTTGGATTTTTGCTGGTTTTTGAAATGGTCCCAGAACCGTTCATCTTAACCAAAGGAAAGTACGCCTCGCTACTTTGGGCAAATGTTTGGGGCATTTTAAGTTGTATTACTTTATATCTTGTACCATCTTGGATAAGAAAATAAAAAACATAGGAGCTTTATCTGGCAAGACGCTGCTCTTTGGTGGTGTGTATAGCAATTTGCAAGCACTCGAAAAATTGAAGGCAATTGCCGAAGAGGAGAACATCCCAGCCCAGAATTGTATTTCCACAGGAGATATTGTGGGCTATTGTGCCCAGCCAGAGGAAACCGTACAGTTGTTCAAACTTTGGGGTGCACAGAGCATATTGGGGAATGTAGAGATACAATTGCGCGACGGTGCCGAAGACTGCGGCTGCGACTTTAGAGAAGGCTCGCGTTGCGATGGTTTTTCGCAGTTATGGTATCCATACGCGCAGGCCAAACTTTCTAAAAACTCGATTGAATTTTTAAGTAGTTTGCCAGATCATATTCAATTTCAATATGCTGGAAAAAAGGTATTCGTATTGCACGGTGGCTATGATAATGTTTCAGAATTTATTTATAAATCCACTCCTTGGGAACGAAAGGAACACCATTTTAAAACGACCGAAAGTGATGTGATTGTAGCGGGCCATTGCGGGTTGCCGTTCCATCATATAAATGAAGATAAAATCTGGCTCAATCCCGGTGTTATCGGGATGCCCGCCAACGATGGGGAGCCCCACGTTTGGTTCGTAATTCTGGATGATACCGATGGTACTATCAGGTTTAAGCATCATAACTTCAATTACAATCACAAGCTGGCCAGTAGATTGATGCAAAATGGCTTGTTACCTGAGGAATATGCCAGAACCATTATTACGGGGATTTGGGACAATACCGAAATTCTGCCTTCCGTAGAAAGCGGGCTGCAGGGGTTTGGCATACAATTATAAATTAACTAAGTTTGAAAGTTTTGAAATCTTGAAAAAAACACTATACATATTACTTCTGCTGGTAACCTTTCAGGGATTTGCCCAAAAAACGCTGGACCAGTTGTTACAACAATACAATACCCATAGTGTTCCATACATTTCGGTGGAAGGTTTGAGGGCGCTTCAGGTTAATGAAGAAATTATACTATTGGATACCCGAGAAGCTTCAGAATTTTCCGTGAGCAACATAGAAGGCTCGCAATGTGTTGGCTTCAACAATTTTTCAGCCGAAGAAATTTCAGAAGCAATAGAAGACAAAGACACCCCTATCGTAGTGTATTGTTCCTTGGGAATTAGAAGCGAACAAGTGGGTGAGAAATTACAGAAAGCTGGGTTCACCAATGTAAAAAACCTATACGGTGGTATTTTTGAATGGAAAAACAAGGGATACCCAATCTTGGATAGTAAAAAAATTGAAACCGATACGGTACATACATTTTCCAAGCTTTGGAGCAAATGGCTCTTAAAGGGAATCCCGATGTACGAATAAAGAAACCAGAAGAAAAACACAATACATTGAAAACAAAAAACGCCCTCATCATCTTTACACGCAACCCCGAACTGGGCAAGTGCAAAACGCGCTTGGCCGTGACCATTGGAGATAAGTCCGCTTTGGATATATATAAGTTCCTATTGCAACACACGGCTAAGGTTTCAGCAAATGTTACTGCAGATAGGTTTGTGTTTTATTCTGAAAAAGTAAGGGAAAACGACCTTTGGGAAGAAGCGGTCTTCAATAAAAAAGTACAAAATGGCGACGATTTGGGAATACGCATGCAACATGCGTTTACTGAAATTTTTGAAATGGGATACGAAAATGCCATTATCATTGGCAGCGACTTGTATGATATTACTTCCGAAGATATCAATAAGGCTTTTTCAAAATTGAACACCCACGACTTTGTACTGGGCCCAGCCAAGGATGGAGGATACTATCTGTTGGGGATGAAAATGGTGAAGGAAGAAATTTTCAGTGCTAAAAACTGGGGAACCGATACGGTTCTGAAAGCAACATTGGAAGACTTAAAAGAAGAATCGGTTGCTCAATTGGACGAGAAAAACGATATAGATTATTTTGCAGACATTAAGGATGTTGAGGCCTTTCAGCAATTTTTGCCCGCACATCTCGATAACAAATTTATTTAGAAACGAATGAAAAAATATATAAAGCAAGCAGTAGAGTTTTTACAGCAACGTGGTTTTGGAAAGCCCGAAGTAGGTATTATTCTTGGTACGGGATTGGGTAAAATCCTGGAAGACGTGGAGGTTGAAGCCGAAATGAGCTACAACCACATCCCTAATTTCCCAACCGCCACGGTAGAGTTCCACACTGGAAAATTGATCTATGGCCAGTTGGGTGGCAAGAAAGTTATCTTAATGCAGGGGCGTTTTCATGTGTATGAAGGCTACTCATTACAAGACGTAACGTTCCCCGTACGCGTAATGAAGCGTTTGGGTATCCAAAAATTATTGGTAAGCAATGCCTCGGGCGCTATAAACCTAAACTTTAAGAAAGGAGAGATTATGTTGATAGACGACCACATCAATCTACAAGGTGGTTCTCCCCTAGCCTTTAAAGGCGTAGAGAAAATGGGCGAACGTTTTGTAGACATGAGTGCCCCGTACGATGCAGAAATGAACCAAAAAATAGAAACCATTGCCAAGGAAAACAACATCAACCTACACAAAGGCGTGTATGCAAGTGTGGTGGGCCCACAACTGGAAACCCGTGCCGAGTACCGTTACCTTAAAATTATTGGAGCCGATGCTGTGGGAATGAGCACCGTGCCCGAAGTTATCGTTGCCAACCATTTGGGATTGCCCGTAGTGGCCGTTTCGGTATTGACGGACGAGTGCGATCCAGACAATTTAGAACCTGTGGACATCCCAGATATTATAACTCAAGCTGCAAAAGCAGAACCGAAGATGATTACGTTATTCACCGAACTCATCAAGCAATTGTAATATGGACAAAATTTTATCTATCGCGCTCTTGGCATTGGCAGGTTTTAAAGTTGTAAGTTCGTTTATGCAAAATCAGGAGTTTGGGACCTTGTTCGGCCAAGAAATAAACATTTGGGTATATAGAGGGATTTGGCTCGTGGTGGGCATCCTTGCGGTCTCTTCAATACTCAAAAAAATTAAGTCGAAATCTTAAAATAAGCTGAGCTTTTCAGCAAACTATAATTTAATACCTGCGTCCAGCGCACTAAAAGTATGAGCTATTTAGAAACCACACACGATGTGTACAAGGAAGCAGCCCTAACGCCAGATGTTGGGCTTTGCTGTACTACAAATCCTATTTGGGAACTGCCCGGATTAAAGATCCCAAAGATTATGCAAGAGATGAACTACGGCTGCGGAAGCACCGTGCATGCGCGGGACCTTTCCAACAACCCAAAGATGCTCTATGTGGGCGTAGGTGGAGGGATGGAACTGTTGCAGTTTTCCTATTTTAACCGAACCAGGGGTGGCGTTGTAGGTGTAGATGTGGTAGATGAAATGCTGGAAGCAAGCCGAAAGAACTTTAAAATAGCCGAAGAACAAAACGACTGGTTTAAAAGTGAATTTGTCGATCTTAAAAAAGGAGATGCCCTTAATCTTCCTGTGGAGGACAACTCTATAGATGTAGCCGCACAAAATTGCCTGTTCAATATTTTTAAGGAAGAAGACCTAAAGCGTGCCATTGAGGAAATGTACCGTGTATTGAAACCCCACGGGCGTTTGGTGATGAGCGACCCCACCTGCGAGCAGCCCATGAATGAAACATTACGCAACGATGAACGCTTACGAGCTTTATGTTTAAGCGGGAGCCTCCCCATTGCAGAATATGTAAAAGCATTGACCGATGTTGGTTTTGGCACCATAGAAATACGAGCCAGAAAACCCTACCGAATTTTAGACCCAAAAAATTATCCAACGGACGAGCTCATCTATATTGAAAGCATTGAGGTAGCTGCAATTAAAGACCCGATGCCCGAAGACGGTCCCTGCGTGTTTACAGGAAAAGCAGCAATTTATTATGGGGACAAAGATTATTTTGATGATAAAAAAGGACACGTATTGTTGAAAAACCAGCCTTTAGCGATATGCGATAAAACTGCAGGAGCACTACAGGCATTGGGAAGAGACGATATTTACTTTAGTGAATCTACCTATCATTACGACGGGGGTGGGTGTTGTTGATTTTACACGTACCTGACAGGTATATAATAACCAGTGAGGTTATGAACGCAACAAATGGATAAATACCTCAACATATTAAAGGATTCCTATCAGGGATATTTCAATTATCTCTTGGATGAAATCACCCGTTTTCACTGGGAAAACTATTTTTATGGCCTCATACTGGTTTCACTCGTGGTTTGGGGGTTGGAGTTGCTTTTCCCTTGGCGAAAAAACCAAAAAGTCTTCCGAAAAGATTTTTGGCTGGACACCTTCTATATGTTCTTCAATTTTTTTCTACTGAATTTAATTGTCCTCATTTTTCTATCCAACACGGCCGAAGCACTCTTTAACGATGCGCTGGGATTGATAGGGCTACAGGTTTCAGATTTTCAATTGGTAAACGCAGATGCACTTCCCTACGGATTGGGACTGGTGCTGTTTTTCCTCGTTTCCGATTTTGTACAGTGGAACACGCACCGTTTGTTGCACAGAGTACCTGTATTCTGGAATTTCCATAAAGTGCATCATTCAGTAAAGGAAATGGGGTTTGCAGCCCACCTTCGATATCACTGGATGGAACCGGTTGTTTACAAGTCTTTATTATATATCCCGTTGGCGATTATTGGCGGTTTTGACGTGGCAGATGTAGCCATTGTCCATTTTTTCGCCTTAACGGTAGGTCATTTAAACCACGCCAATCTTGGCTGGGATTATGGCGTGCTAAAATATATTTTTAACAATCCAAAAATGCACATTTGGCACCACGCAAAAGTAGCACCCAAAAACCATCGCTACGGTGTAAACTACGGGTTGACCTTGAGCTTGTGGGACTACCTTTTTGGCACCAACCATATCCCGCACGATGGGCGTGACATCGAGCTGGGCTTTGAAGGGGATGAAACATTTCCTAAGGATTTTTTTAAACAAGAAACATACCCCCTATCAAATAAAAGAAAAACCAAATAGTTTTTTTGCAATGAAATGATAGTAATTGCGACATACCGTATCCAAACCCATAATTTATGAAATTAGTTAGTGCCCTCCTTTTAGCCGGTTTGCTTTTTGCCTGTGGAAATTCAAAAACTGTTGCGAGCACCACAACTACCAAAATTTCCAAAGAAAAAACAACCAACGTTTCCATCGATACTGGAATTAGTATCTCCCAAGGAAGTAAAATAGCAACCACCCCCAATAAACCAACCGTAGAACCAGCCGAAACGACTGATAGAATACGTTTAAACAATACCATTACTTCTGCACCAGCAACAAAGTTCAACCACGGTGTTTGGGATACCTTATTAAAAAAACACGTTTCAGCACAAGGGGTCGTAGCTTATGATGGGTTCAGCAAAAACAGTGAGAAACTAAGAGCATATATTGACTCGCTTTCAGAAAACCTCCCCGCCGAGACTTGGACCCAAGAAGAGAAATTGGCCTATTGGATAAATGCTTACAATGCGATGACTGTAGATTTAATCCTTAGAAATTTACCTTTAGAAAGCATAAAGGATATAGACAAACCTTGGGACCAACGCCTGTGGAAACTGGGTGATAAATGGTATAACCTTGATGAAATAGAGCACCAAATTCTTCGGAAGATGAACGAACCTCGAATTCATTTCGGGATTAATTGCGCTTCCTATTCCTGTCCACCCTTACTGAACGGAGCATTTACAGCCAAAAAAGTGGATGCCCAATTGGATTTCTTGGCCAAACAATTCATTAACGACCCCACTCGAAACACCATTACTCCGGACCGGGTTGAAATTTCAAAAATTTTCAAATGGTTCGGTAAAGATTTCAAGAAAAGTGGAAGCTTGGTAGATTATTTAAACCAATACTCGGATGTGAAAATTTCAGCAGACGCCAAGGTGCGCTATAAAGACTACAACTGGGCGCTCAACAACTAAATTTTTCCTAAAACTACCCTAATCCCTTGTTAACAGTATCTTTTTTGAACTAAGCAAAATGTATATTGTATTCGATAAAAAACATTGAATCTATGAAATTTCTAAAATACGCCGCCTTGCTTTCCACTTTTGCTTTTACACTGCATAGCTGCAACCTACTCTCTGCAGCTGGTATTTCCAGCCAAGGCCAACCCACCAAAAAAGTAGAAGGTAAATTAACCTCCACCACCGCAAATAGCGAAGTAAATGTAGACCACTCCCAATGGACAGAATTGTTGCAAAAACACGTAAACGAAGAAGGGCTGGTAGACTACAAAGGGTTTAAGGAAGATGCAATGGCATTGGACGATTACCTAAATATGCTCGCTAAAAAAGACCCCAATAACGATTGGAGCGTACAAGAACTATTGGCGTTTTATATTAATCTATATAATGCCGAAACGGTAAATCTAATCTTGGAAAACTATCCCGTTAAAAGTATTAAGGACATTGAAAACCCTTGGACTGAAGGACGTGCCAGGGTGGATGGGCGTGAACTTTCCTTGGGTGGTATTGAAAACGGTATTCTACGAAAAATGAACGAGCCACGTATACACTTTGCCATTAACTGTGCTTCAATTTCTTGTCCGCCACTCATTAGGGAGGCCTATACAGCAGCAAAAATCAATGAACAGTTGGATATGGTGACCAGAAATTTTATCAACGGGCCAAAAAACAAAATAGATGCCAACACTCCAGAACTCAGTTCCATATTCAAGTTTTATCCTAACGACTGGAAAGTGAACGGGGATGTAGATCTCTTCGGCTATATTAACCAGTACAGTGACGTAAAGATAAACCCGAACGCCACTGAGACCTATCTAAATTACGATTGGGGATTGAACGAGCAATAGTTTGGCTTTAATTAACCTGAGCCCGACAAAGGACTCACGACAGCAATTTGCAACTTCTTATAAATTGTAGTTAAAAAAGAATACAACCAACCCTGTAAAATTTCCGTAAGTTTACACCTATGATCAGTATTATCATCCCAGTGTTGAACGAGGCCGAGAATATCACTTCTGTCTTGGAGCATCTTTCTAAAAATTCTTCTACCGCAAACATTTCAGAAATTATTTTGGTAGATGGCGGCAGTAAAGATGATACAAAGGATTTAATTGCTGGTTTTGCTGAAAATTCTCCACATACAATCCAACTTATTACCTCTGACAAAGGACGCGCTAAGCAAATGAACAACGGGGCTAAAAAGGCTCGTGGAAAGATATTCTATTTTTTGCACGCCGATAGTTTCCCTCCCAAGGATTTTGACAAATTGATTATTGCTGAAGTTGCAAAAGGAAACCCAGCAGGTTGCTTTAAAATGAGATTTGATAGTACCCACTGGTGGTTGCGATTGGCGAGTTGGCTCACCAAATTTTCGTGGCGTGCCTGCCGTGGTGGGGACCAGAGCCAATTTATAACCCGTGAACTTTTTGAGGAGATTGGCGGCTATGACGAAAGCTACATTATTTACGAGGACAACATCCTAATTAACGAACTCTACGCCCGCAAGAAGTTTGTAGTGATACAACAATGGATCCACTCTTCTGCCCGCTTGTACCGCGAACGGGGAATCTGGACCTTACAGTACCATTTTTGGGCAATCTACGTAAAAAGGTGGTTGGGCGCAGATGCGGACCAACTATACGCCTACTACTTAAAACATGTAAAGCAGTACCGTGCTCCAAAACCCTCGCAAGAAAAAGCCGAGGCACTACTACATGCCAAAAAGGTAATGGCAAACAAATAATTTTTAGGATTTCGTAAACACAATTTCTCTTGTTTTGGTCGTAATTTCACAATTCAACCAAAAAAAAGAAACCTATGAACATTTTTGAAGCCATTCGTGCAGATCACGATATCCAGAGAGAACTACTCGATAAAGCACTTGACACATCGGGCGACACCCAAGAACGCAAAAAGATCTGGGAAAAACTGAAAGTAGAATTAAAAGGCCACGAAACAGCCGAAGAACGCAACTTTTACAAGCAATTGATCGATAATGATATGATGGTAGAGCACACCCGCCACGGTATTGCAGAACACCACGAAATTGACGAGCTGATTACAAAAGTTGATGAGAGTGAAATGGACAGCAGTGCTTGGCTGGCCCATTTAAAAGCACTGGACCACCAAGTTCGGCACCATTTGGAAGATGAGGAAAAGTCATTTTTCCAGATGGCGGGTAAAGTATTCAGTGAATCACAAAAAACCGAATTGGCCAAAAAATACAACGCTGAAATGGAGATACAACGCAAGGAATTGTAAGAAGCCCTTCCAGCCTCGTCGAGGGGAGGAGGAACTTTTACTCGGATGAAAAAATATAACAGGTCTTTCTAAAATCTGCGAAGCGTTGAGAGTAGAAAGATAAAATCCTTGAGATCTCTTAATAGCTGTTGTTTTTATATAAAGTAAATTTTAATCTTCAGCTTCGATTTCATTAGAAATACTGTCCAATACCAATTACAAACCCATTGGTTGCATCCCGAGTGATACCATACCCATAATCTATGCGGAACACCGTATTGAAGATTCGCTTATGGATAAACCGAACACCCAAGCCTGGATATATTCGCAGGTTCTGATCGTCGCCAAAATCGCTAAAATCACCGCCGGGATTTCGCCAGCTCCCACCATCTATAAAGGCATTTCCCTGCAGCACAAACCAATCTTTTTCAAACAGTGTATATCTATACTCGGTATTTAGCACAATGGCCGCTGTACCGCGGTCAATCGTGTTTCCTACACCACGGATGTTCAAGTTATTATCTACCGCAAAGGGAGCGAAGGGACTCTCATTGTTTGTAGCCACACCTAGGCGCAGTCTATTGGCCCAGTTACCTTTTTCACCTACTCTTTTATAATAGATAAAATCGTTGAAGCCAATCAAGAATTCCGGCAATGCTTCGTTACGGGATGTTACATATTGAAAATTTAACGTGCTCTTAAATCCCTCAACAAAATAATAATAGGGTTCAACGTTGTTATATTCGTATATCAGTTTGTACAGAAATTTGTCAACTTCCAAGAACTGTGGCACTTCAGGGCTCACGGCCCCATTTTTATAAGTGTAGGTTTCAGTAAAATAATTGACCCCCGCCTCTACCCTATGCTTATAGTTGAATTGGTACAGCCCCAAAATTTCATACGAGGTATTATTGTATTTATAATCTGCCGTTCCAGAGTCTAGGAATACAGGTTCTTCAGTGGTCAGGTTTTGATAGTTTAGGGACAATCCCGTTTTTTTACCGAAGAGAAATGGTGCCCGAAAATTCACTCCAAAACTATTATAGATATCTTTTTGATAATACCCCCCAAAAATTAAATTTCGCCCCAACCCATTGAACTCGTAAAGTCCTAGGCGATACGCAAACTCATCGTCATTGGTGGTATACACATTGGCAGAAGGGATAATGGTGAAATTTTCTTCAAACCCGTATACAATCTTATAGTTTCCATCCTTCTTTGGAACAACTTGATAGTAGGCATGTGCAATACCGGGGAGCCGTTTTAATTGGATGATATCTTCTTCCAATTTCGTAGAATCCAGTACCTGTCCTATTCGCGATTGGGTGATTTTTTTGATGAAACCGGCACGTGTTTTTTTATTGTTTTGATATTCAAGCTCGGTAACTTCTTGAGCCCATACCGTGACACAGCTTAAAATCACGAATAAAAAAAGGATGTTTTTCATCTATGGGCTTCTTTTTCAAAATGCTGCTGTATGGTATGTTCCACGGGTTTGTTCTGCGGCGTGAACATTGTGTTTTCAGGACCGCCAACAGCAGCGTCGTCTATAAACCATTTCCAGATAAACCCCCCAGCAAACCAAGGTTCTGGGTATATTTCAGTAAAAAAGGCACTGTAGAGATTGTTCTGGGCCTCTAAGTTCAGTCCTTCCATTTTACGATCGCTTTTCCACGGTTCCTTGCCCGAATAGTCCACACTACGGTAGCCATATTCAGTGAATAAAATGGGACGCTTTTGTTGTTCTGAAAAAGTCATCATTTCAGATTTCCACCCCTGCCAACCCTTTTGTGCATCTTCCACAGTAGGCGTTCTAAGGTTGGAAACAGGGAAATATCCGTCCACCCCTATAAAATCAAGTTGTTGCCAAAACGGAACACGCTTGTACTCGTCCCAATTTGCCGCATACGTCAATTTTCCTTTAAAAACTTGTTTCACTTCTAAAATGAGCTGCTCCCAAAATGTGGGGCGTTGCGCAATAAACTGTTCCAGCTCGGTACCGATACAAAAAATCTCGACATTAGTTTCTTCAGCAAGTTCGGCATAGAGTAAAATGAATTCCCTGTAGGATTGCTCTAGCGTTTTCCAGTCTTCTTCCGAGGTCATTTTTAGGTATCCCGTGAATTCGCCATGCCGAATCCAAATTTGCGGCTTCATCATTATGCCAATATTATTCTTTTGAAACATCTCGATATATTGCTGTACCCCTTCTCTCCGCTCTCCATACCACTGCCTATCTGTATTGAACGAAAGCGTTGGGTTTATCAAATCCCGTATAAATGCAAAGGGCATCACGGCCGCATAGTTAGCATTAAGGTTTTTAACCTGCTGTACCTGTTCTTGGGTAGTAGGGTCTCCAGAAGCTACATAGCTCACCCCATTGATTTTTTTGGGTTGAGATGTACAACCCTGTAAGAAAAAGATAAAAACGAATAGGTGAATACAATGCTTCATATACATATGGTTTTGAGCCTTCAAGATAAAAAAATCCTTGCCCCCAATTCTTAAAATACCGCTCTCAATCCTAAATTAAAGGTTTCTCCCAAGCCAGTGTTGCTACCACGAACAAAATTGGTATACAAAATTTCAACATTCAGTTCGTTCGTGAGTTGGTACTTTGCCCCTCCGCCCACGGCCGTAAAGTCTTGCTCGAAATTATTACCCAAATCGATACGCTGGCTGTGCTGAGCTAGCGCCAAGACAGTAAATTTTGAGCTAGGGAAATAACTGAAGAATACCCCTGGGGTCAAGTTTAGGCTATTGTTCGCAAAACTTTCTGTCTCATCCCCAAAATTCAGCTCAGCATTCAGTTCAGTAAATAATTGAAAAGCATCACCGGGAAAGGTATAATCATAAAAAAATCGGTTCTGCCAGATAAATCCTTTCTGGTCCAGGAACACACCTTCTTCCACTTCATTATCTACCAAGGGGATAAAAAAGGATGATTGAATGGAAAAATTGCTCGCCGTTGCAAAAGGAACCACTTTAACCGAGGGGGCTATACTCGTAAACCCGCTACGGGCCGTACCCCGCTCACCATCAAAACTGAATACATCCAACGCATCGCGATCTGCCACCACATTGCTCCTAAACTCAAGAATGAGGCCCACGTTCACTCGCTTGGTATCACTTACACCCGTATATCCTTCAACAGTAGAGGTAAAGAATGTTTCTCGAGGTTCAGTACCATCAGAAAAGGTGCTCTCAGTTTGGGTGTAGAGATTATTGAACCATTTAATATCGAAATGTCCCCTGGCAATCAACTTCGAAGGCGTTAAGGTTTGGATCACTGAGCCGGCTTTTTCTTCTTTTTCCTGTGAAGATGCAGTGGTTGTTATAATACTGAAAAGCAATAAAATGGAAATTATTTTTAGGTTTTTCATAGTTTTTTTTGTTTTAACTTCCTTTCCTAAGTGTTATGCCTTCCTCTCTAAAAAAAATCTTCGGAGGCAAGCAAGGGAGAGCGAGTAAAGCCTCCCTGTAAAATTCTTTCAATCAACGAAAAACACACAAGAAAAAGGCAGAGTTCAGAGGCATGTTCACTGCTCATTCAAGCGCCAATCATATGTGTAATATGTTACTTTCGCATCGATTGGCACCTTTTCCTTTCGGTAGTTGTTAAGAAAATCTATTTCGTTTCCATTTTTTAAAAAATCTTCTTTGTACCATTTAAATATCTCAGAGAATGCCACCTTATTTCCTTTTACCCTTATAAAATTAGGGTCATTCAGCGCTCGTACCGTTTGCTGTTGGAGCAAAGCTTCGAGATTTGAAGGTGTATAGGCTTTCGGTATGATGGGTGGACACCCCAATGCGCCGCATACCAGCACAAAATGGAATCGGGGCTCGTTGAAGGTTGCTCGCAATTTCTTGTTTTCAATATCATTCAGCGTGATTTTAGTACCACCCAGCTCATATTTCGTTGTGTCAAAAAATCCTTTCTTGTCCAATGGGGATGTGATGGGCCAATTATCAACAATTCCCTTGATCACTGCCAGGTTATAGGCGTTTATCCAGAACGCCTGGTATTTCTTAGCATCCGAAGGTGAAACTGAAATGGTAGCAGCCGTAGTCAGGACTTTTTCCAATTTTGAAGGATCTTTGGCAAGTTCTTTATAAGCAATCTTTCCGTTGGAAACATACGTACTGAAAACGCTATCGGCTTCATCAAAAAAAGTTGCTAGGTTTTGTGAATTCCCATTGGCCACTAGAAAAATGAAAAAGAGAAATGAAAGGAGCAAAGATTTTTTCATGGTTTATTTTTTGTGCTCTTTCAGTCAGGTTCGAGATAGATTGCTTACAAATCGATATATTAAATTTTTCACGATACAAATTTTCTCCACTTCCAGTGTGTGGTCAAAAATTAGTATCTTCAAACAATGAAATTATAGGTAGTGTGTAATGTTTTTGCATTTCATTACGACCTATCCAGCAGCTTTCTAGAAAACCACCAACCCCTTGGGCCTTTTATATGGAACACATCGTTATTATTGGAAATGGAATTGCAGGCGTTACGGCTGCAAGACATATTCGAAAACTCTCCGACAAAAAAATCACGATCATCTCTGCAGAAGCAGATCATTTCTTTTCCCGAACCGCATTGATGTATGTGTACATGGGCCATATGCGATGGACCGATATTGAGCCCTACGAACATTGGTTCTGGAAAAAAAACCGATTGGAACTAAAAAATGCCTACGTCTCAAAAATTGAGACTGACAAGAAAACCCTTCAATTTAAAGAAGGTGGCACGATACACTACGACAAGCTCATTATCGCTTCTGGTTCTACTACAAACACCTTTGGTTGGGAAGGCTTGGAAAGTAAGGGAGTGGTTGGGATGGTTACCAAACAGGATCTGGAACAAATAGAAAAATATGCCCCAAACAATAAAGAGTGCCCACGAGCCGTATTGGTGGGTGGTGGTTTGATTGGAGTAGAACTAGCCGAAATGCTCCGCACCCGAAACATCGAGGTTACCTTCTTGATACGTGAAGAAAACTTTTGGAACAGCGTGCTGCCCCCTGGAGAAGCTGCTATGATTTCAAGACACGTTAAAAGTCACGGAGTTGATTTGCAAAACAACACCAACCTCGATACCATTCTGGCCGATGAAAAAGGAAAGGTCCGTGCCGTGACCACCAAGGAAACTGGCGAGGAAATCCCGTGTAGCATGGTTGGCATCTGTACTGGTGTAAAGCCTAATATTACTTTTCTAGAGGGAAGCGGCATTGAAACCGACAAGGGAATTTTGGTGAACCGAAAGTTGGAGACCAACGTAAAAGACATATACGCCATTGGCGATTGTGCCCAACAACGAGAAACCATTGGCAACCGGAAACCCGTAGAAGCGGTCTGGTACACAGGACGTATGATGGGTGAGACCGTAGCGCAAACTATTTGTGGAAATCCTTTTGAGTACAATCCTGGACATTGGTTCAATAGTGCCAAGTTCTTCGATATTGAATACCAAACCTATGGCTGGGTGTTCCATGAACCGAAAGAAGGCAACACACATTTTCATTGGCACCATGAAGATGACACCAAATGTATCACTATTGAATATGAAATAGAAAGCCGAAAATTCTTGGGGATAAACACCTTTGGCATAAGGTTGAAACACGAAACTTTTAACCAATGGTTGAATGAGGACCGTACTATGGATTTTGTAATAGAAAATTTCAAACAAGCGAATTTTGACCCGGAATTCTATAGAAATTTTGAAAGCGAGATTTTGAAGGAATTTCAAAACACCAAAACAGAAACCGTATAAACTATGAGCACTATTCAACGAGATATGTCCCTCACAGGGCAACCACCCAAGAGCATAAACACCATTCAAAAATTCGGGACTGTTATCGGTCTATTTGGTTTGGCACTCATACTTTTAGCTAGTTTCAACAGTGTTTTTCCCAATAAGGGCCTATGGCTCACTATCGCATTGACCAGCTTAACGGGTGGTATTATATTATTTGCCTACGGTGCCTATGCACACAAACACGAAGGCATAAAGAACGATGGTGTGTATTTTAAATCATTATCAAGCCGTGGTTTTTGGGCGTGGGTCGTTGGGCTTGCATTGACTGGTTTTTATATCGTATTGTATTTCTTCCCTTACTATTTAGGACTGAGGCAGGAAGGCGACAATACTGGGATTATTGCCCTGTTTGATCCTTTGAGCAAATTACTTAGCGGTAATCCTGCGAGCCAATGGTTTGTGTACGGAACCCTCTACACCATTGCTATTTTTGCCTTTGGGATTAAATTCTTCCTGAAATATCGCCACAACCGCTACGAAAGGCTACGCACCATAAGCGTCATGTTTTTTCAAACATCTTTTGCCTTTTTGATTCCAGAGTTTATGGCACGTTTGAACAGCGATGATTTTTCCTTGCCCTACTACGATCTCAAAAATATCTGGCCACTCAATTATTACAATTTTGAACAATACCGGGTGGATAGTTTTATCTCGGCAGGCGATGTAGGATTGATACTTCTATTATTTGGGATTGCCTCCATCTTCATCATCACCCCCATCCTTACCTATAAGTACGGTAAACGCTGGTATTGTAGTTGGGTTTGTGGTTGCGGTGGTCTGGCTGAAACTGCTGGAGATCCTTTTAGACATTTAAGTGACAAGCGGCAAGTTGCTTGGAAAATAGAACGCTGGGTAGTTCATAGCGTATTGGTCTTTGTGGTGGTTATGACTACAGCTGTGGTGTATTCCTACCTAGGGGATGATAGTTCCAAATATTGGCTTACCAAGGATACATTTTTAATTGGAGTTGCCGTATTTTTAGGCCTCCTCTTTGCCGCTATATGGGTTTTTAAAAGACAAGAGCTGGCGAAAGATGCACGTTATGGTGCCATTGGCTATTTGGTGATTGTGCTGGCCTTGATTGGTTTGCATTACTCCACGGGAAAAAACCTGTTTCTTTTTGAAGCAGAAAGTCTTCGGAAAAGCTACGGGTTTTTGATAGGGGCTATATTCAGTGGGGTTATTGGCACCGGGTTCTATCCCATTTTCGGAAACCGGGTTTGGTGCCGTATGGGTTGTCCTATGGCAGCCATTTTAGGGTTGCAACAGCGATTGTTCAGTAAATTCAGGATTACTACCAATGGAGGCCAATGCATATCCTGCGGTAATTGCTCTACCTATTGCGAGATGGGAATAGACGTAAAGGCCTATGCACAAAAGGGCGAGAATATTATACGTGCCAGTTGTGTTGGTTGCGGAATTTGCTCTGCAGTTTGTCCGCGTGGGGTGCTGAAACTGGAAAACGGTCCCTTGGAAGGACGGATTGATGCCAAGGAAGTTTTGCTTGGTAACGATGTAGATTTAATGAAACTGATGAACCAAAAGCCAAGCCCTAGCGAGTACATTCAAAAATAACAGCTGAAGCTAAGCGTAGTTGGCTATATTTGCGCATTGGCCCTAACCTTCCGAAGCAATCGTTATTAAACCGAAACCTAGTATAGATATAATTATCCCCGCCTACAACGAGGCAGACTCCATAGGGCTCGTAATACGCGATGTCCCATCTTTTGTTGAAGAGATCATAGTGGTTTCCAACAACTCTACCGATACAACTGAATCTGTAGCAAAACAAGCGGGAGCAACCGTACTTCAGGAAAATAGAAGGGGCTATGGATATGCCTGCTTAAAGGGAATGGAATACATTTCAGCAAAAGAGAAACATCCAGAGATCGTAGTATTTTTAGATGGTGATTATAGCGATTATCCCGAGCAACTCCCCCAACTAGTTGCCCCTATTATAGAAAAAAACATCGATTTTGTAATTGGTGCTCGTGTAAAACGACTTAGGGAAGATGGAAGCATGACCTTCCCGCAACGGTTTGGAAATTGGCTCGCTACCACCTTGATGGCACTTTTTTTTAATTCGAGGTTTACAGATCTTGGTCCGTTTAGGGCCATTACATACAAAAAACTGCTGGAATTGGGTATGGAGGACAAAACCTATGGCTGGACCGTGGAGATGCAACTAAAAGCCCTTAAGAAAAAATATAGCTATACCGAAGTACCCATGAAATACCGTAACCGTATAGGCACCTCAAAAGTTTCGGGTACCGTAAAAGGTGCTATATTTGCGGGGGTCAAAATTTTAAGCTGGATATTTAAATACACGTTCAAAAAATGATTCTTGAAACCATTGTCATGGTTGTTTATACTGCTGCGTTATTGCTCATCCTGCTCTACGCATTGGCACAGCTCAACTTGCTTTTCAACTATCTTCGGAACAGGAAAAAGAGTGACAGATGTGCCAAGTTTGATCTTACCAATCCTGAAGAAACACCTTATGTAACCATCCAACTTCCCGTGTACAACGAACTGTACGTGATGGAGCGCCTGCTGGACAATATTGCTGAAATAAACTACCCGAAGGACAAACTGGAAATTCAGGTGCTGGATGACAGTACGGACGAATCTTTCGAGACCACTGCTACCCAAATAAAAAAACTCCAAAGAACCGGTCTGGACATTATACACGTAACCCGTAATGACCGAAAAGGCTTTAAGGCTGGAGCCTTAAAAGAAGGATTGGAAACGGCCAAAGGTGAGTATATCGCAATTTTTGATGCCGACTTCCTCCCGCAGAAAAATTGGTTGCTCAACACCATTCCCTATTTCAAGGATCGAAATATCGGGGTTGTCCAGACTCGCTGGGGTCATATAAATAGGGATTATTCGTTATTAACACGTGTTCAAGCCTTTGCGTTGGATGCACATTTCACCTTGGAACAAGTAGGCCGAAATAGCGAAGGACATTTTATAAATTTTAACGGTACCGCAGGTGTTTGGAGAAAACAATGCATCATAGATGCCGGCAATTGGGAGGGCGACACCCTTACCGAAGATCTGGACCTAAGCTACCGTGCACAATTAAAGAATTGGAAATTTAAATACCTGGAAGAAGTAGAAACCCCTGCCGAACTACCAGTGGTGATAAGCGCTGCACGTTCACAACAATTTAGATGGAACAAGGGCGGTGCCGAGAATTTCAGAAAAATGCTGGGCCGCGTTTGGCGCAACAAGGATATTTCCTTTAAAACCAAGATACACGGAACACTACATTTATTGAACAGCACCATGTTCCTGAGTATCTTGATCGTGGCCATCCTAAGCATTCCCATGCTGTACATTAAAAACGAATATGCCCATTTAAAGTATTATTTTATCATAATGAGCTTTTTTGTGGTAAGTACACTTATCTTTTTTATCTGCTATTGGTTTACCTTTAAAAAGATAAACGGTGGTGGCTTTATGAGTTTCTTGGAATACATTGGAATGTTCTTTATCTTCTTCTCTATTGCCATGGGCTTCTCGGTGCACAATTCCATTGCTGTGCTAGAGGGACATCTGGGGAAGAAAAGTGAATTTATACGTACTCCAAAATTCAATGTAAGTACGCTAAAAGATAGTTGGAAGGGTAACAAATACCTCAAGAACAAGATTTCACCCAACATTTTGATAGAAGGCATCCTAATGCTCTATTTTGGTTTTGGGATGTATTCTGCTTTTATTGTGGGGGACCAGGGAGGCGATTTTGGCTTGTTCCCATTTCACCTCATGCTTTTCATTGGGTTTGGCTTTGTGTTTTTTAAGAGCCTTATCAGTAAGGCATAGTCAAAAAAAATCCGTTACTTTAAACCGCTAACCAGATTCAGCTTACTCACTCGTGTACATTTACAAACTTGCAAAAATCGTATTTTGTGTGTTGTTCTTTTTCTCTACGCTTTCATCTATAGCGCAACGCTGGGGAGGAAACCGCTATGTAGAACAGCACATAGAATTAATGCATGATAACGATTTCCTCCACTTTACAGACCGCTGGTACACCACGGGCAGTTTTATAGGATACCGAAAGCTACTGCACGAAATAGACAAAGTTCACGATAACAAGAGTCAGTTCATTATACAGTTGGAGCAAACATTTTATACGCCTTCCAACATACTTTCTGAAAGGATTGAAGACTACGATAGGCCTTATGCTGGTTTCTTGGGTTTTAACACAGGGATATCACTTACCAACGAAAAACGTATTATGGAGTTTATCCTTACCATAGGCGTTACCGGTGAAATATCGGGCTCGCAGGGATTGCAGAGCTGGTTCCACAGTACCAACGAGTCGCAAACAGCGACCTGGACCGGACAGATTGAGAACAATACCCATGCCAACCTCTACGGCAGTTACTTAAAAGAATGGCTACTCTTGGAAAACAATTTGAATGTTTTTTTGGCCACGAGGCCTAAGATTGCCTTGGGCACAAAAGATTATTACCTCGAAAACAAAGCTACCCTTTACATAGGAAACCGAAGAGACATGGAAACCACCATGGCCTATCGGCAGTTGGGTGATCTGGAGAACGAACTATTCTTTGCACTAACTGGATCTTACAGGTTTGTAATCCATGATGCCATGCTCCAAGGTTCCATAATATCCGACAATAGCGAGTTTACGCTGGAGCCTATAGATTCGGTTATTTTTTATGGGGCCGAAGCTTATTGGAGAAATAATGTTCTGGACGTAAAGGTAGCCTACCAATTCTCCACAAGACGAGCCGAGAGCACTGGAACGCACGGCTTTACTACGCTTTCGCTCACCCGGAATTTTTAAAAGGTCACCTCAACCTTTTGTTGGGCATCGTTGCGCATAATGGTTACTTGGGTGGTTTGGCCTTCTTCAAATGTAGAAAGGGCTTTCATATAACTCATCATATCGGTTACTTCAAATTCACCTAATTTCACAACTACATCGCCTTTTTGCAGGCCAGCTTTTTGGGCGGGCTTATCCTCGCTCACCCCATCTATGCGCATTCCCTTTCCTGTAAAGAGATAGTCCGGCACTACGCCCAAACCAACTTTAAACCGTGGCACTTCTTCGCTCTCGTTCTTGGTTTTTCTAAAGGCTAATTTTCCATCATCATCAAGGTCGGTAATAATAGCAACAATATAGTCCGATATTTTTTGCATTCCCTCGTAGTTCAACTTTTCGGCATCATCACCCGGTTTGTGGTAATCCTCGTGCTGTCCCGTAAAAAAATGTAGCACAGGAATATCAGCCAGATAAAAACTGGTATGGTCGCTAGGACCAATCCCGCTATTGTGTTCGGCGATGTTCAAATTAAAGTCGTTGTTTGCAAAGAGTGCTTGTTTAAAGATAGGTGAGGTTCCCACCCCGTGCACTGCAATGGTGTTTTCTTCGTTCAACCGTCCTACCATGTCCATGTTTATCATATAGCTGATGCTTTCAACAGGAACGGTAGGGTTTTTTACAAAATAATTACTCCCCAACAGCCCCATTTCCTCCCCGGAGAAAGCAATAAAAAGATAATTATTTTCCCTAGTTTCGGTTTTTGGCGCGTTGTTCAATCTTTCGGCTAAATTCAACATTACCGCTACACCGCTGGCATTATCATCGGCTCCATTATGGATGGCTGCTTTTTCCTCACGGTATAGGGAACCTTCACCGCCCATTCCCAAATGGTCGTAGTGGGCGCCGATAACTACGGTGTTTTTGGCACCGTTGTCCAAGAAGGCTACCACATTGGTTCCCGTAAGGGTGCTGTCCGTTTTTAGTCCTGTGTATTCAGCTTTTTCGTGGGGATTGGTACTGGGTTTAAATGTAAAAGTTTGGGTGTAGTTATTTAAGTAGCCCCTAGGTTCAAGTGCCAACTGCTTAAAACGATCTTCAATATATTTTGCCGCTTGCAGTTCACCTTCAGTTCCGGTCTGTCTGCCATTAAAGGTATCGTCTGCCAGGGCAAACACATCTTCTTTCATAGTGACAGGTTGCTTTTCAACTTCTTTTTTACAAGAAACAACACTTAAAACCATACACAGTAAACAAATTAAACGCATATCCTTATTTTTGCACAAAAATACAACCTAAATACATCCCAGAAAAAACAAATCCCAAAATCCAAACGGAAACCTAGTTGATATGAAACATACACTTTTTCTATTTTCATTGCTTACATTACTTTCTTGTAAAAATACGGGAGACAAAAAAACCGAAGAAACCACACAGGCCCCAGATACTGAAACTTCTGAAGGTACTTCAGAAAAAATAGTGATGGAATGGGACAACGACAGTTTGATCTATCCCGAAGAAAAACATTTTAAGAATATTCGCCAAGTTACCTTTGGCGGCGATAATGCTGAAGCCTACTGGAGCTATGACGATACTATGCTCGTCTTCCAATCCAATAACAGCGATTGGCGTGTGGAATGCGACCAAATGTTCTTGATGTATGCTTCAGAAACCTTCAAGGGCAGAAAAGTTCCTCCTATGATATCAACAGGAAAAGGACGAACCACCTGTGCCTATTTCCTGCCGGACAATGAACATTTTGTGTATGGAAGCACCCATTTGGTAGATGAAAAATGCCCAGAGGTTCCCCTTCGGAAAAATGGAAAGTATGTATGGCCGGTGTACGATAGCTTCGATATTTTTGTAAGTGACCTACAAGGAAACATTACAGACCAGCTCACTAACGAACCGGGCTATGACGCCGAAGCAACCGTATCTCCCCAAGGCGACAAAATTGTTTTCACCTCTATGCGCAGTGGCGATTTGGAACTGTATACGATGAATATAGATGGTACCGATGTAAAGCAAATAACAGACGAGTTAGGGTACGACGGCGGTGCCTTCTTCTCTCCCGACGGTACAAAGTTGATTTTTAGAGCTTCCCGTCCAAAAACCGCTGCTGAAGTGAAAGAATACAAAGACCTCCTCGCACAAGGACTCGTGCAACCCACCGAAATGGAATTGTTCATTTGCAATGCGGACGGAAGCGATTTAAAACAGATCACAAATCTGGGCAATGCCAATTGGAGCCCCTTTTTTACTCCTGATGGTAAAAAGGTATTGTTCAGCAGTAACTTTGAAGCTGAAAGAGGATTTCCTTTTAACCTATATTTGATAGATATTGACGGAAAGAACCTAGAGCGAGTGACCCATAGCGAAACTTTTGATGCTTTTCCCGTCTTTAGCAATAATGGAAAGTATCTTGCTTTTTCCAGCAACCGGAATAATGGTGGCGGAAGGGATACCAATTTGTTTATTGCAGAATGGCAGGACTGAACATTTTAAATGTAAAAGTTTCTAAAACTACTAATGAGTATTAAAATTAGCGGCTTTGGCCAACATTTTTCAAACTTTAAAGCTTTACAAGTTCCCAATTTTAATGGTATTGGCTTGTTGCGGATTGTACTGGGCTTTTGCGTACGATCTGGCAAGGACCGATTTTATTAAACTCATAACACTGTATGCTGCTTTATTTTTTCTTAGTTGGCAACTCATAAAACAATTAGGATGGAATTTTTGGGTATTGGCGGGGATTGGCGTATTGTTCCGGTTGTTGTTCTTACCAGCCATCCCTAATCTTTCGCAGGATTTCTATCGGTTTTTGTGGGATGGACGGTTGTTGGTACAGGGGGTGAATCCGTATGTAATTACACCGCAGTTATTTTTTACGGACCTCTCGACTGCGCTCGAGGTGACACAGGGAAAACAAGTAGCACAGGCCACGGAACTATTTGAGGGAATGGGGGCTCTTAATGCCAGCCACTACAGCAACTATCCGCCAATCAATCAACTGTGTTTTGCCATTGCCGCATTGTTTGCTGGGAAAAGCATTTTGGGTTCTGCAATGGTGCTACGGGTACTGATTATTTTGGCCGATGTAGGCATCCTTTACTTCGGAAAAAAACTATTGGAAGGTCTTAAACTCCCTCTCAAGAATATCTTTTGGTACTTTCTTAACCCATTCATTATTATCGAACTTACGGGCAACCTACATTTTGAAGGGGTTATGCTCTTTTTTATGGTGTGGTCGCTCTATTTATTGCACAAGCGAAAATGGTTTTGGGCAGCGGTGTTATTGGGTATTTCAATTTCGGTGAAGTTGTTGCCCTTTTTGTTTTTACCATTGTTTTTTAAATGGTTCTTTAAAAAAAAGGGTTCAACTGCACCTACCACTGCGGTAGAAAGGCTTAACCCTACGAGGTTAATCTTGTTTTACAGTGTAGTATTGGGTACGGTTATCGTGACATTTCTCCCTTTTATTTCTTCAGAATTTATTACGAATTTTTCTGCGACCATTGGTCTATGGTTCCAAAATTTCGAGTTCAATGCCAGCGTGTACTATATCATTCGTTGGGTTGGTTTCCAGACCGTAGGGTGGAATATTATTGGGACGGTAGGTAAGATATTGCCCATTGTGGTTATCCTTGCGCTATTGGCACTCACGTTTTTCAGACCTCTCGACTCCGTTCGAGACACTAAAGAAATTAGAACAAAACATCTTCTATCAGGAATGCTCTTTGCCGTATCTGTATATTTTCTGTTTTCCACCACTGTACACCCTTGGTATGTGGCCACGCCTTTGATGCTCTCGGTATTTACCCGTTACAAATTTCCCATTGTGTGGAGTGCCGTGGTGTTTTTGAGTTATTCGGCGTATGGGGCCAATGGATTTGATGAAAATCTATGGTTGGTTGCGGTGGAATATATCATCGTGATTGCTTTTGCGATTACGGAGATAGTCTCACACACTACAAACAGAAAAGGTAATTTCAGGATCGTGGAGGGTTAGAATACTTTCGTCACAAACAAATCTATCACCTCTATCACGATTAAAATAATAATGATCCACTCCAGCGTACTGCTTTCCTTATGGTTCCAGATATCCTTGAAGAGCTCCAGGTTTTCTTTAATGATGGAAATCCTATCTTGAATATTTCGGTATCTATTCTTTAGGTCGAAGGTTTGCTTTAGGTCGTTATCCAGTTTTGTGAGTTGCTCGTCTTCCCAAGCTACCTCAGGCGCATCAAAAATATAAAGGTTTTCGTAGATACCATTTTTGATATTTAATGTTCTACCTATAAATTTTTTTAGCTTTCTGCTAGAGATTTTCAACTTCCCTTTTTGTTCCAAGGATTGGGTGTGTTTGCTGGCCGAAACCAATAATTCCTCAGTAATTTCTTCGTAACGGTCCAGTGCTACAGACTGGGAGGTGTGCAACATAATGAGCCGCAGCATCTCCTCATCAATTTCGGGGATGGTCACTTTGTCGAAAAATACTTTTAAGGTTGACGCATCTACCGAAACATCTATAGTTTCTGACAGGTGTTCACTCACTGTACCCTTGGCAAACGGCACCAATTGCGCTTCTATTTCTTTCATCTGCTTTTCAGCTATATTGAAATAGCACACAATACCAAACTGAAATATATACACAAATTTTGTATCACTCAGTTTGTAAAATAGTTCGTCACTATCGGCAAAAATCAAATTACCCTTAAAAACTTTTCGGAAAGCCCGGGTGTTTATCTGTTGGGCAATCTGGTGGGATTGTACGTTGTACATTTTTTGAGTTCTTTTTCAGTAAAAAAGAATAAATTTCAATTTGAAATGTAAGGTGTTGAATTTATTTTGAAGGATCGATCATCGCGCTATCATTGGATTTCAGTATTACCAAGTAAGTTCTTTTGCTACTTTCTCTTTACCCGCTCCAACTTGTAAAAATCCTTTCGGCGGTCTTTCAGGTTTTTTACGGCTCCAAAAGAGTGGAGCTCCCGCAACAAGTCTATATCTACATCTGCTACCAAGATCATTTCGGTGTTTGGGGTGGCTTCGGCTTTAATTCCGTTACTGGGAAACGAAAAATCGCAAGGTGTAAATACTGCAGATTGCGCATACTGAATATCCATATTATGCACGTTGGGTAAATTACCCACACTACCCGAAATGGCCACATAGCATTCGTTCTCAATCGCTCTAGCTTGGGCACAAAGGCGCACACGGGAATAACCGTTTTGTGTATCGGTTAAAAAAGGCACAAACAGTATATCCATCCCTTCGTCTGCCAACAACCGGGACAATTCTGGGAATTCGCTATCGTAACAAATCAAGACACCTATTTTCCCACTATCGGTTTCAAACGTCTGTAACTTATTACCGTTTTGCATTCCCCAGACCTTTGCTTCGTCTGGGGTAACGTGAAGTTTTTCGTAACGTTCTACACTTCCGTCCCTACGGCACAGATACCCAACATTGTAGAGCTTGTTCCTGACAATCTCCGGCATACTCCCCGAGATGATGTTGATATTGTAGGTGATGGAAAGTTCTGACAATTTATCCACCACAGGCTTGGTATATTTGGCCAATTCCCGGATGGCATCTGCTTCACCCAGATCATTATATTTTGCCATGAGTGGCGCATTGAAAAACTCTGGAAACACAGCAAAATCGCTTCTATAGCCAGCAACGCTATCCACAAAATATTCTACCTGGTGCATCAAATTGTCAAACGAAGCATACGGGCGCATTTGCCATTGTATCAAGCCCAGGCGTACTACACTTTTTACGGTGCTGGGTTTTTTATTGGGTTTAGTATAATAAATATTGTCCCACTCCATCAATACAGCAAATTCGCCAGAAGCTTTGTCGCCTTCCAGATAGCCCTTGAGCACACGTACTGGGTGAAAATCGTTCGAAATCTGGAAATTTAGGACTGGGTCCTCAATTTCTTTTCGTTTTACTTTTTCGATGTATTGTTTGGGAGAAAATTTATGGGCGTGCAAATGGTAATTGGGCATCCTCCCTCCAAAAACAATGCTTTTCAAATTTAGGTTTTCGCACAACTCTTTTCGGTAATCGTACAACCTGCGCCCCAAACGAAGGCCACGATACTTTGGGCGAATAAACACATCTATCCCATATAACACATCGCCCTCTGGGTCGTGGATGGAAAATGTTGGGTCGCTAGCAATATCATCGTACGTATGCTGGTTATCAATTTTATCATAGTCTACCACCACAGAAAGCGCACATCCGGCAATTTCGCCATCTACTTTAATAACTACTTGACCTTCTGGGAAAATTTCGATAAGACGGCCTATTTCGTCCAGTTTCCAATACGAGTTTGGCAAACCACCGTAGGATTGAATAGTCGCTTTTTTCAACGCATCGTAATCTTTCAGCGTTAAGAATTTAAGTTCAATATTTTCAATTTTAGAAAGGTCCATGGTTGGTTGGAATTACATGCCCAGCAAGTAGGCAAAAATTAGTGGCGCCACAATGGTCGCGTCACTTTCAATAATAAACTTTGGTGTATCAATGTCCAATTTTCCCCACGTAATCTTTTCGTTGGGAACGGCTCCAGAGTAGCTTCCGTAGCTTGTGGTACTGTCACTTATTTGACAAAAATAACTCCAAAAAGGTGTATCTGTACGTTCCATATCCTGATAGAGCATTGGCACCACACAGATTGGGAAGTCCCCTGCAATTCCGCCACCAATCTGGAAGAAACCTATTCCCTTTCCGCTATTTTCTGTATACCAATCTGCAAGGAAGGTCATATACTCAATGCCACTTTTCATTGTGGAAGCTTTCAGCTCGCCTTTTAGGACGTAGCTCGCAAAAATATTCCCCATGGTGCTGTCTTCCCAACCTGGGCAGACAATAGGCAAGTTTTTTTCGGCTGCAGCGTACATCCACGAGTCTTTCAAATCTATCTCGTAATACTCTTCGAGTACACCGCTCAATAATAATTTGTACATATATTCATGCGGCAAATACCGTTCTCCACTGGCTTCTGCATCTTTCCAAATTTTCACGATGTGTTCCTGGATTCTTCTAAATGCTTCTTCTTCTGGGATGCAGGTATCTGTAACACGGTTTAGGCCTTTTTCCAGTAAATCCCACTCTTCTTTTGGCGTTAGGTCGCGGTAATTGGGCACACGTTTGTAATGACTATGGGCAACCAAGTTCATAATATCTTCTTCTAAGTTGGCGCCCGTACACGAGATAATATGCACTTTGTCCTGGCGAATCATTTCGGCAAAGATTTTCCCCAACTCTGCAGTACTCATAGCACCGGCGAGCGATACCAGCATCTTGGCACCGTTGTTCAATTGGTCTTCGTAGCCTTTTGCGGCATCTACCAATGCGGCAGCGTTAAAGTGTAAATAATATTTTTCTATAAATTGGGTAATCGCTCCTTTATTGGTCATTGTTGTTGTCTTTAAATTTTGAAATTGAATTTTCTTTTTCTGAAAAGTTACTCTCAAACTCCTCATCGGTATCCTCGCCCGCAAACTTGTAGCTCAACATTTTATAGTACAGCTTTGCTGCAAGAAAATCTGATGATTTATCTTCTTCCCGTGGCATTAATTCTACAATGTCAAAGCCTACTACATTTTTCTCTTCAAATACCTGCTTTAGGAAGTCCAAGGTTTCGTACCACAGCAAGCCTCCCGGTTCGGGTGTCCCTGTTGAAGGCATTATGGAAGGGTCCAGCGCATCGAGGTCGAATGTTATAAACACATTATCGCCCAAGGCTTCCAGCACATTGTCCATCCAGTATTCGTCTGTTGCCATATCATGGGCAAACCATGTTCTATCCTTGTCCATCACGGTAGTTTCGGCCACGTCCATACTTCTAATCCCAACTTGGACTAGGTTGACAGTTTGGCTTGCTTCGTACACCGCACAGGCGTGATTGCAAGTGGTTCCTTCGTACTCTTTGCGTAGATCTGCATGGGCATCGATATGCAATACGGTTAAATCGTCAAAGCATTCATTGAAGGCACGTATGGTACCAATTGAAATACTGTGCTCACCCCCAAATACCGTCACAAATTTATTCCGAAGGATCAACTCCTTCGTTTTTTTATGGACTGAAGCCACCATAGCCTCTGGCGAACTGTTCTCGGTAATGGCATCGGTGAGGTGGATACCCTGTTTGTAGACTTCGGTCTGTGTTTCAATATCGTACAGTTCCATATTTTCTGAAGCATGTAAAAATGCCTCTGGACCCTTGTCTGCCCCTTTTTGGAACGTACTCGTACCATCGTAGGGCACGGGTATCAACACTATTTTTGAAGTTTCCAATGCGGCATACTCCTTTGGGATGCCTGCGTATGTTCTTGAATTCATTTTATTTAAAATTAGCCTTGAATTATTTTTTATCTTGAAAAAGGTCTCGACTGCGCTCAACCAGACATTCTGAAATCCTAAAAACCCGAATATTATTTTTCTACAAGTTGTTTACGTTTAGATTTTGTTTTATCCCCAATAGAGGCATCTCCGTAGCCTAATATCCCTAAAAGCTGCTCGCTGGTTTGTTGTGGTGAAAATAGTTTGTGGGTTATGTTGCCGTCTTCATCTTTATCTATTAAAATGTGTTTTGGGCTTGGGATCAAACAATGTTGCAGCCCTCCAAAACCTCCTATGGTTTCTTGATAGGCTCCTGTGTTAAAAAACCCGATGTACAACGGCTTATCCTTTTTAAATTTTGGCAAGTAGATGGCATTCATATGCTGCTCGCTATTGTAATAATCGTCACTGTCGCAGGTCAGTCCTCCCAACAAGACACGCTCATACTCGTCGTTCCAGCGGTTAATGGCCATCATGATAAAGCGCTTGTTAATGGCCCAGGTATCTGGTAACGTAGTAATGAATGATGAATTTATCATATTCCATTTTTCACGGTCGTTCTGCTGTTTTTGGTACAATACCTCGTAAATGGCACCACCGCTTTCACCTACGGTAAAGCTTCCAAACTCCGTAAAGATATTGGGCACGGGCACGTCGGCTTCCTCGCAAGTACTATTAATTTGATTTATGATTTCATCAATCATGTACTGGTAATCGTATTCAAAAGCGAGCGAATTTTTAATGGGGAATCCACCGCCAATGTTAAGGCTGTCAAGGCTTGGACATATCTTTTTCAGCTTTGTATATACCTTTAAGCATTTTACCAGCTCGTTCCAGTAATAGGCGTTGTCCCGAATACCCGTGTTTATGAAAAAGTGAAGCATTTTAAGCTCAACCTTATCGTTGTTTTTTATTTGTTCTTCGTAAAAGGGTACAATATTTTTATACCCAATCCCAAGCCTTGAGGTATAAAACTCAAATTTTGGTTCTTCTTCGGAAGCAATGCGGATCCCTACTTTAAAATCGCCACTAATATTTTCTGAAAGCAACGAGAGTTCTTCATAGTTATCGATCACCGGAATACAGTTTTCGTGACCGTTGTTGATGAGTCTCGAGATGTTCTGAATATATTGGTCGCGCTTAAAACCGTTGCAGATCACAAACGTTTGATTGTTTATTTTTCCTTCGGCTTTTAAATTCTCAACAATATCAATATCGAAGGCCGAAGAGGTTTCAATATGGATATCGTTTTGCAACGCTTCGTGCAGCACATGCTTAAAATGGGAGCTTTTGGTGCAATAGCAGTACCTGTACGAGCCATTGTAATTATGCTTTTCAATAGCATTATTGAACCATTTTTTGGCGCGTTGGATGTTTTCTGAAATCTTCGGCAAATAGGTAAACTTTAAGGGAGCACCATATTCCAAAATCAAATCCATTAAATTAATGTCATGAAAATGAAGGCTTTCCTCTTCTAGTTTGAATTCTGGCTGTGGGAAATGATAGGTTTGATCTATAAGATCAAAATATTTAGTGTTCATCTTTTGTTTTTTGGGTATATAAATGTAGCGAATAGCGATAGTGTATCCACAGGTATCGTGTGGAATAACAATAAATTAACGTGCTAAATCAAACAAGTATAGGATTGAGCCAATAAGCCAAACGGCTAGCGATGCCTTTGGTCTTGATAACTGGGCCTTCCAGGGTGTGAGTAACGGAAGCTAGCTTTAAATCTCGGTCTTCCGCCTTGCGGAATGCTTTTGAATATGACTTCCTGATTTTCAAAAGCCCGAACATAGAAACTGGGTTCAAGTTGTTCAGCTAAAAACAGGGCAAATGTAATTTATTTTACGATATGGCAACTATTTTTTTGAAAATTTTATATGCCGCAGAACCACCTATAAATACAGATATTAGCAAATATTTGCAATGTAATTTTTCAGTTCAGGAGATTTTTTGGGACACTAAAGCATTGAGAACAGCTCTACTTCTCTCTTGGTTAAAATTTTCCAGCGGCCTCTTGGCAAGTCTTTTTTGGTAAGGTGTGCAATGGTCACACAATCTACTTTTACTACATTGTATCCCAAATGGTCAAATATAGTGCGTATTATGCTGTTGCCCATGTTCTTTATCTTAAGGCCAATCTCTTTCTTGGGTGAGTTTTCAACATAACTGATTTCTTCAACAAAAATCTTTTCGCCATTCACCAATAGGCCTTCTTTTATCTTTTCCAGATCGCTTGCCTTAAGGTTTTTGTCCAACTCGATATGGAACAAACGTTCCATACCCTTGCTGTGCAATTTTTTTACGAGTTTATCGTCGTTGGTAAACAATATCAACCCTGTGGCATTTCTACCCAGCCGTCCCACTGGTTTTACACTTGCCGTTGTAGCGTTGCTAATCAAGTCCATTACCGTTAAGCCTTTGCTCTCGCTTGTGGTTGTGGCAACAGATTTTGGTTTGTTCAAAAGTATATAGGTGTCTGGCTCGGGATTTATGCGTCGTCCATCGAAGCGGACATCGTCAGAGAGCTGCACTTTGTAACCCATCTCGTTCACGATTTTCCCGTTTACTGAAACCAAGCCCGTAGCGATAAAGGTATCGGCCTCGCGGCGGGAACACACCCCACTATTGGCAATATATTTATTGAGACGGATTCCGTCTGGGTTTTTTGCGTGGTTGGATTTTTTCGTATCCTTTGCTTTTGAGGCTTTCTTTGGGGTATTCTTGAATTTTTTGGAATATCCCTTCCCCTCTCTTTTTGAAGGATTTGTGTTTTTTTTTCCTGCGTCTCGTGCCATTCTTATAATTTTTTGCAAAGATACGTTATAAAGTATGAGTTGGAACTTACGAAATACAAAGGTTGTCTTAAAATTTATTGAACTAATAAAGCAACCTAACCAAAAAATCTCTTTGGCTCAATGATTAGCCCTGTTGGCTCATTCGCTATTTTAAGCCTAATTCTAGTTTTCTAGGTTTGAGTGAACTTTAAAACAAAATAGTATGAGAACACAAACTTTTACATTACAGAACCTTTTAAGAAAAAGCCTTTTATTTTTCGGCATCATGTTGCTATGCTCTTTTATGGCACCTTCCCTACAGGCACAAGAATCTTCTGAAGGAAGAACCGTTACAGGAGTGGTCACAAGCTTGGACGGACCATTAATGGGAGCCAGCATAGTGCTAGAGGGAACCAGTATAGGTATTGTTTCCAATGAGGATGGAACTTTCACCTTTCCCAAGAAACTAAAAGAGAACGATGTTTTGGTAGTAAGTTACCTTGGTTACAAGAACCAGCAGGTTACCATAGGGAACAGTACCACCTTTATTAAGCCATTTTTAGAGGACATACCCGTAATACTTCGTGGTGCATTGAGAACAGGAGACACCGCGGCAACAAGTATGGATGTGAATTAAACCTGCGGGTATATGCTTAAAAAAACACTTCTACTACTCTTCACCTTTTCCATTGGGTTACAAGCCCAGCAAAGTGATTTCAATACTATTGGTTTTACGAAAGCCGATAGTATTGCAGCCCAATATAAAGGTGAAGATTTATACAATTTACCTATCCTGGCGCTCAAACTTACCAGTTCCCTGGAGACAGAGGTGGAAAAGTTCAGGTCTATTTATTTTTGGGTATGTCACAATATAAAAGGAGATCCTACTTTAATGCATAATAACGAATTTGAACACCAGCGTTTAAAGGGAAATCCTTCGGCAATTCAAAGGTGGCAAAAGGGCTATAAAAGAAAGATTTTTAAAATTTTACGAGAAGAAAAGGTGACGCTATGTACTGGGTACGCCTATTTATTACAAGAACTTTCCAATTTAGCTGGACTAGAATGTGTAATAGTACAAGGATATGGGAAGACAAAAAAAATAGCGCTGGACGAAATGGAAATTCCCAACCATTCTTGGAACGCTGTACAACTGGACGGAACATGGTACCTCTGCGACCCAACTTGGTCCAGTGGTATTCTAGATATTGAAAAAAATAGGTTTCAGCATAAATTTGACGAACAATTTTTCCTTACTGAACCTACTCAGTTCGCCAAGGACCATAGGCCCGTGGACAACAAATGGAGCCTATTGCCCGAAAACTGAAGATGTGGATATGGAGAGCCAAACTCAATTTAGTTGAAGATATAGCAAAATAGATTGTACTTTGTGGGCAATTCACAATGATTCATTTTTAAAAATAGCTGGTCATTAGTATATCTTCACATACGGTATCCCCACAACCAGAGCCTATCCGCTTACAAGAATATGGTGTAGGATTGTTTGACGCCTGTGCTACAAAGTCTGCCCTCAAAAAAGCTCTAAAAAAGCAACTCATTACCGTAAACGGAAAAATTGCCACCACCGCTACCCTACTCAAAGGAGGCGAACACATTGAATTGCTTGAGCCTGAACTAACCCAACCCACTAAACAGCTTGTTTTTCCGCTAGAGGTTTTGTTAGAGGATGATTATTTGGCGGTTGTACACAAACCTGCGGGAATATTGGTAAGCGGCAACAGCTTTAAGACCATCGCAAGGGCGCTACCCCAAAATCTAAAACCCAGCGAGCATCCCAATGCTTGCACACCACAACCCGTACACAGGTTGGACTATGCAACAACCGGGCTATTACTTGTGGGTAAAACCAGCACCAGCATCAGGAAACTGAACAACCTTTTTGAAGAAAAATCCATCACCAAAATCTATTATGCTGTCACCATAGGAAAAATGTCCCAAAAAGAAACCATTACCGAATTGATAGATGGTAAAACCTCTGAAACTTATTTTGAAGTAAAAGAATCGGTGACTTCAGACCGATTTGAACTTTTGAATTTAGTGCAGCTTTTTCCAAAAACCGGCAGGAGACATCAACTACGGAAACATTTGGCCGGTATTGGAAATCCTATTCTGGGGGATAGGGACTATGGCAGTAGCGGGAAAATCTTAAAAGGGAAAGGTCTGTATCTTCACGCTTCCTCTTTGGAATTTACACATCCTTTTACCCAAGAGCCACTATATATTAGCAGTAAACTACCCAAACGATTCTTAAAGATTTTTAAAGACTTACAAATAACTATATAAGGAGTTAAAGCAACCTTTTCTAATACTTTCATCTTATAAAAAAAAGTTATGAAAAAATTCATTTTATTTTTTGCCATAAGCCTTACAATACTATCTTGTAATAGCGATGATGATGCAATATCCAATGAAACCACTGTTGTTGGATCTTGGAAGCTTATTGAAGTTTATCTAGATCCCGGTGATGGTAGCGGTGATTTTGAACCAGTAACAAGTGAAAAGATAGTAGAATTTAGAGCCAATGGCTCTGTACTTTCAAATGGTTCCATTTGCCAACCATCTCCAGCAATTGGGGAAAGTACGTCCGGAACATATTCCACCGAAGAATTAATTATCGTTTCTGAAGATTGTGTTGACACTGAGCTGGATATTCAATATAGGCTGGATGGCAACAATTTAATTTTGAATTATCCGTGCATCGAAGCGTGTTCTGAAAAATACGTGAGACTATAAATCCATTGCCCTCTCGATATATTTTTTAATTACAAAATTCTGTTCAGCAATACATCTATGTTAATGAGCACGATACTAAAAACACCTACAACTATGATAAGTTTCAGGATGTTGTGGAGTATGATATAATGCAGCTTTCTTGCTGAATTCCACAGAATAATATCAAAAATTAATAGTCCCAGTATACTCCCGTAGAAATAGAAATACATAAACCCTATCTCAAATTTAGTGAGCAACAACAGGGCTGGCACCAGGGTCAACACACTCAACAAGGTAAGCATTCTTTTGGAGGTTGTTACGCCGTACACCACGGGAATGGTACGGTAGTTTTGCGCCAGATCGCCTTTTATATTTTCAAGGTCTTTGGTAAGTTCACGCATGGCAATGAGCAAAAAGAGAAAGGTAGCGTGTACAAAGATTACCTGATTGAAATTTCCGTAATAAATAAACACTGCAAAAAACGGGACCACCGCAAGGATAGCAGCTACTAAATTGCCAACAAAGGGATATTTTTTCAATTTGTGGGAATAGAACCAAATCCCGAAAATATATATCGAAAAGAACACTACTGCCCTAAAGCTCACGTAGCTCGCAAAGATCACCGAGAGAAAATTGAGCACAAAATACCCAGAAAGCTTGGTTTGCTGGCTCACCAGTTTGTCCAGCATGGTCTTGTGGGGGCGGTTAATGAGGTCCTTTTCACTATCGTAAAAACTATTGATGATGTACCCACCGGCAATCGCTGCGGCCGAAGCCAGTACCAGCATCAACAAATTGGGATCCAACAATACATCCCGTAAGGGTAGATCTGGCGCCAAAATGTATATAGAAGTTAGGTATTGGGCTATAACAATTATCAAGATATTATAGCCGCGCACAATGGAAAACAGGCTGAAAAACTTCAGCAAAAAGTATTTCTGTTTTCGGGAGAGCATGAAAAATGGTTTTTTAGAAGTTGTAAACCACTTCCAAATTGTAGTCTTTAAGTTGTTTCCGGGCTTTGTCTATATCTTCGGTAAAGCCAAGCATATACCCGCCTCCGCCCGAACCACATAGTTTTAGGTAGTACGCATTGGTATCTATCCCCTTTTTCCAAAGGGTGTGGAATTCCTTTGGGATCATAGGCTTAAAATTGTCCAACACTACTTTGGAGAGTTGCTTTACGTTACCAAAGAGTGATTTTACATCCCCTTTTAAGAAGTCGTGCACGCAAGCATCGGTATGTTTTACAAATTGGTTCTTCAGCATATTACGGAAACCTTCCTGTTTCATATTCTCCATAAAAATCTGAACCATTGGAGCGGTTTCGCCTGTTTGACCACTATCCAACAAGAAAACAGCACCTTTTCCGTTTTCGGTCTGCGAGGGAATGTTAGCGCTTTCTATATTTTCCTTACTGTTTATGAGGATAGGTAGGCTCAAATAACTATTGAGCGGGTCTAGACCAGAGGATTTTCCATGGAAGAACGATTCCATAGCGCCAAAAATCTCTTTTAGCTGCAATAATTTATCACGCGTAAGGTTTTCTAACACTGTAATCTTGTCCTTTGCGTATTTATCGTACACTGCTGCTACTAGGGCACCACTGCTTCCAACTCCGTAACCCTGCGGAATGCTAGAATCGAAATACAAGCCTTCAGAAACATCTTTCTTTAATTTTTCAAGATCGAAAGTGACCAGTTTTGGTTGATCCTTCTGTAAGTTTTCCAGATACTCGGCAAAGCGTTTTAGCGCATCGTTACTCTTACGTGTAGCAATGGTTTTGTGCTCGTCTATTTTAAGGGCACCATTATAAAAATTGTAGGGAATAGAAAGACCCTTGGAGTCTTTAATAATACCGTACTCACCAAAGAGTAGGATTTTTGAATAGAAAAGGGGACCGCGCATAGCTTGTTTGTATAGTACTAAAGTACAATTTTTTAACTGGTTGGCGCAAAGATAATAATTTATAGCCTTTTATGTGTTTACAAAATGCTAATAAAGAAGGACAGAAGGTAATATAAAAATTTATTTTTTTAATATATTTACTTAGCCTAACCTTTTCATTATGAAAACTTTAACTCAATTTTTATTTTTTATTATTTGTCTAACCTGTTATGCTCAATCCCACACTTGGACAGGAAATGGCACTAATAATTTATGGAGTAATCCTGAAAACTGGGATGCTCTTACCGTTCCGGACGGTAGTAGTACGGTACTCATTAATGGGGCTGGAGAAATAGTACTTGCTCTTGGAGCCAATAATGGCGCCACTATTGTTATAGAACAAGGTGCAAAACTTGTAGTAGAAGGCAGTTTGACTACTCAAGAAACCACTGTAAACGCTGCAGAAATAGAAATACTTTTAGGAGCAACATACTCTAATCCTGGAGGGACCATAACCATTCAAGAAAATGCGAAGCTTGTAGTTGAAGGATTATTGGACATTCCCGGAACTAACACTGTAGTAACCGGTAGTGATTCAGAACTGACAATAGATATAGACGCTTCGGCAAATAACAATGGTGCCACTATTGTGATTGAACAGGGAGCTAAACTCGTTGTTGACGGTACTTTTAACTCCTCTAATGGTGGGAATATAAACAATAGCAGTACTGTTGAAATAGGGGTAAACGGTTTACTTTCGAACGAAGGCGGGACCATCACCATCCAAAACGGCGCTAAATTGGTAGTAGAAGGGGAGCTAACTTCTGACTCCTCTGGAACATTCGATAATTTTGGAACTATCGAAGGCAACGGAATACTGGATATCACGGGGACATTTAACAATGAAGGTGCTATTTCTCCTGGAGGCGAAGGCATAATAGGAACAATACATTTTCTAAATAATTTTTCACTAAATAATGGCATACTTGTAACCGATATTCTTAATGTTAGTGAGCACGACAGTATAGAGGTGTTAGGTACAGCGTATTTAGAAGGTGATGTAGAAGTAAGTCTTTATTTACCCGGTGGCTTTGGAGACGATTACACTATTGTAAGTGCTAGCAACCCTATCCTAACTTGTAATTTCCCTGCTGAAATCTATTACCAAATTGATCCACAAGAAACTATAATACTTGAGACAATATGTGAGGACAATGCTTTTAAGCTAGCATACGGAGGAATTATATTTCTTGATGTTG
The DNA here is from genome assembly GCF_003353425.1 of Marinirhabdus gelatinilytica. GTDB lineage: Bacteria > Bacteroidota > Bacteroidia > Flavobacteriales > Flavobacteriaceae > Marinirhabdus > Marinirhabdus gelatinilytica. The sequence continues at coordinate 987,520 of NZ_QRAO01000001.1, read as the reverse complement.
ACCAATATGATCTAGAACAGAAAATAGCCGTAGCTCCAAACCCTGTAACGCAAACAAGCACCATTACTATTCCATCAACTTTTTTAGATAGTGCTACCACATTGTCATTATTTGCCACAACAGGTCAACTGGTTGTTAGAAAGTTTATCGCCTCTCCCTCCGTAAATCTGGATACAACTACCCTCTCGGATGGTGTTTACCTTTTAAGAATTGAAAATAACAATGGATTTTTAACCGAAAAAATAATTAAACAAGCTCAATAAATTTGCGCTCCTATACCACAAAAATCGTGGATATACTCACCATTTTTGCAATAACCGGCCAGTTGGTCCTCTATAAATTTTTGCACGGTTCGTTTTTCTGAAGACGGATACAGTACGTGTACATTCGCACCTGCATCCAGCGTAAAACATACTTGGCTGTTGGTTTCTTTCCTGAATTCCCATATACGGTTGATTATTTTCAGGGTATTGGGTTTCATTAAGATAAAGTAAGGTTCACTAGACATCATCATTCCGTGCAATTGCAAGGCTTCGCTCTCCACGATTTTAATAAATGCTGAAATATCACCACTTTCAAATACTGTAATGAATTTTGAAAGATTGTTGTTGGCCGTCGCAAATCGGGCTTGGGCATAAGGGTTCCCATTCATAAGATCGTGCCCTACGGAACTACTCACCTGTTTTTCGCCTTTATCTACCAACAAAATGGTGTCTTGGTAGTTGCTGAAATTTTCATGGACCTTATAAGGATATTGTATACCGAAAAGGTTGCTGCTACCTTCAATTTCTGGGTGTTCGCCCCAAACTACGAGTGGTCCCTCTATGCTACGGGAAGCACTTCCGGAACCAAGACGGGCAAGAAATGAAGCCTTGGCTTCGACTCCGGTCCTACTGAGCGCAGTCGATGTGCTCAGCTTTTGGTTATGTTTTAAATTATTTGTTGATGCCGCCTCGAGCGCAGTCGATGGGGTTCCGCACATTAACCTATTTTCCATTTCCACCAAACACATAGATAACGCCGCCATCCCGCTGGCACTGCTGGCAATTCCGCTACTGTGGGGGAACGTGTTCTTGGTTTTAATAATGAATTTGTACTCTTTCAGGAAAGGCACATATTTTTCAATACGATCAAAGAATTTTGTGATTTTGGGTTCAAACCCTTTTTCTCTTTTTCCGTCGAGATACACCTCGAAGTGAAAATTTTCAGAGGTAGAAATTTTTTCAAATTGGAGGATAGTTTCGGTCCTACATCGTGAAAGTGTAAAACTTACCGAAGCATTTTGTGGCAACTGTTCCCCATATTTCCCCCAATATTTTACCAGCGCGATATTGCTGGGAGCTTGGGTGGAAATAGTTCCACTTTCAAGGAATTTTGTGTAAGGTTTAGGAAGGAAACGGCTTTTATTCATCGATAATAATTTCAACAGCAAAGATAGCCAAATCCGAATTCTTTTATAACATCTTAATTTTAGTATATTTAACTACACTAACTAAGATTGCAGCCTTGAAGTTTACACTAATCAACAGCTTGATTCTTGCCGGAGTTATTCAAGGATTTATATTTGGTATAATCTATCTTTTTTCGCCAAAGTATAAAAACAGGAGTTCGCAGTACTTGGCGCTGCTCATCCTAAGTTTTTCATATAACAACTTACAATTCTATCTAGCTGATGTTGGATTGCTTGCCGGGACCAAAATGTACCAAACACTCTACATTCCCATGGGGACGTTAATCCCTGTATTCATCTACTTTTATGTGTTGGAGTTTACTGGTTCTCTTGGGTTTAAAAAATGGAAGAGATTTTTATTCTATATACCCTTTATTGTTTTTTTTGGCAATGTACTCCTGTACAAGATTTGGAATATAATTTCACCTGTAGGAGTTCAGCTCTATGAGAAATTTAAGTTTGTAAACAACATCCAAAGTGTGTTCTCTCTCTTTTACACGCTAGTGCTCATAGGGTTATCCTACATTCATATAAATAAAATTGAAAAGCCCCAAGCTACGCACAGCCTAGATAATTTGAGATGGTTAAAAAAAACATTGCTCTTGCTGTTTGTGTTGTCTTTGCTTTGGTCTATTGCGCTGGTGAAATATCTAACGGATACGGCCTATAGCACCTATTTCAATATCCTATGGGCCGGGTTGTCCTTTGCCATTTATTGGTTGGTGCATCTAGGGATCTACAAATATGGTGTAAGGGAGGACCGAAAGAAAATAAGGAACTATGTAACCCAAAAAAAAACACCTTTAGTTACAGAGCACCATAAAAATGAACACATCGCAAGACTTGAACAGTTTTTAAGGGTTGAAAAAAACTTTTTGGACCAGAACCTTACATTAACTTCAGTTGCTAAAGAACTGGGTATTAGCAAGGGCCATCTTTCACGGGTCATCAATACCGAATTACAGACCAGCTTTTCAGACTATGTAAACACACTACGGGTACAAGAAGCCCAAAACCATCTTTCCAATCCAGAATTTTCAAAGTATACATTGGTTGCCATTGGGCTGGAAGCTGGGTTTAATTCAAAATCTACATTCAATAACACATTCAAAAAAATTACGGGTAGCACTCCTTCCCAGTACAAACAAAAGCATAGTAAATAAGTATGGCTTATTCGCACATGTGAATATCTTGGACGTTGACTTGCCAAGTGCTCGATACATTTGAGGTAACTAGTTTCAGCATAGTGCTGTGATTATTTTTAACCTCTAAAAACATGTATTATGAAAGCACAACTACTGCTACTGTGTATCGCTCTTTTGGGCATACAAGCTAAATCCCAATTTACCGAAACGACACGATTTGTCACCACGGACAGGACAGCAAATTCTGAACTGGGGATAGATGTTAACCTTGATGGCAACTTTGTCATTAGCGGGGCTTACCGAAATAGTTTTGACGCCAACGGTGCAAACCCAATTGACGAGGCAGGCGCCGCTTATATTTTTGAAAACAATGGAAGCGGTACTTGGACCCAAGTACAAAAATTGGTGGCCAACGATAGGGAATTATTTGCAGCCTTTGGTATTTCAACAGCAATAAGCGGCAATTACGCTGTTGTAGGGGCACAATTGGAAGATAAGGATGAAAACGGCGCCAACCCCATAAACAATGCCGGCGCCGCATATATTTTTGAAAGGGATGGTAGCGGCACATGGGTAGAGGTACAAAAAATTGTTTCTTCCACTAGAGTGGCTGCTGGCAGTTTTGGTATTTCAGTAAAAATTGAAGGAAACACAATACTGGTAGGCTCGCACTTCGACGCTACCGACGAGGATGGAAACAACTCCTTGCCACAAGCAGGTGCTGTATTTGTTTTTGAACGTGATGGAAGTGGTACTTGGATAGAAACACAAAAAATCGTGGCCAGCGATAGGGGCAGCGGTGATAACTTTGGTATAGACGTGGCAATGGATGGCGATTTTGCCGTTATAGGTGCCTATTTCGATTCCCAAGATGCCATGGGAGCTAGTGTGTCCGCTTCAGGCACAGCATATGTTTTTGAAAGAGACGGAAGTGGAAATTGGAACCAAGTACAGAAAATCGTTGGATCAGACAGGACGATGAACGATAGATACGGCGAGGATGTTGCAATTCAAGGAGACATTTTGGCGATTGGCGCCAGGCTCTACGATCTTGACAGTGCTGGGGGCAACCCCGTTACCGATGCCGGAGCCGTTTATATGTATGTACAGGACGGAAGTGGTGTATGGAACGAAGTGAAAAAAATTGTTGCGGGCGACCGAGCAGAAACAGATGTCTTTGGATTTTCAGTCTCTGTGGATAATGGTTATGTGGCCGTAGGTGCCAGATTGAACGATTTTGATGCCTCTGGCGGGAATTTCCTACCCAATGCTGGTGCCGCTTATTTATTTGAACAAAGCACTGGAGGGTCGAACAATTGGGGCGAAATACAAAAAATAGTAACAAGCGACCGCTCTATAGAAGATCGCTTTGCGCATGAGCTCGTCTTGAAGAACGGAAGGTTGATCTCTGGTTCGCCTTTCCAAGATCAAGACCCATCCGGCAACAACGATGTGACCAATGCAGGGATGCTTTATGTTTTTGAGGACCCTAACCTCTCTGTGCTTGATCAAGAGAATGAAATAACTCTTTCTGCTTTTCCAAATCCGTTCCTAGAGTATGTTACCATAGCACTGGGAGGTGAGCCTGAGACGGGTAAGGTTAGGGTAACAGATATGCTGGGACACCTTGTTTATACCTCAACGTTCCACAATACAAACTATATACAACTCCCTTTAGAAGTAGCTACTGGAATGTATATAGCCAAGCTTACAACTGCTCGTGGGGATATAGCTACCATAAAACTAGCTAAGCAGTAGTTAGCGCTAAAAGTGTCGTCATGCCCTTAGATGAGGGTGTGGCGATAACTTTTAGTAATCCAACATATAGAATTTAGGCTTCATAAAAGGAAAGAAAAATAGCTTATAAGGTAAGAACCTTAGAAAGCGTGTTATAGTTTCTAGCCGTAGCCACAACGCCTAGTTTTTTTTCGAACACATTAGAGCTCAATTTGGCTTTTCCCGCTCCCTCGCCATAATATATGTAGATGCAACTTGGTGTTATGAAGAACTCTTCTAGAGGACTTGAGAGCTGTTGAATTCTATCTATGATTTTTTGGTCCGGCGCAGTTTTCAGCAATATAAAATAGCTCTTGGTCTTTTTCTCTCCAAATAATGGACAGTTGTCCAGTATGTGTTCGATTTTTGATGCATTGTGGACCAAAACCGGCACTTGCCAGCCGTACTTTTCAGTGATTTCGGTTGTTATCAAGTTAGAGATCTCTTCTGTATCTTTTTCAGATTGAAAAACCCAATTACCTGTATGGAGATATATTTCAGCATTTTTAAGACCTAGTCGTTCAGCCATTGCCACTTGCTCGGCCTTCGGAAATTTTTTATGGCCTCCTACGTTAATGCCTCGAAGAAATGCTATCTTTTTCATACTAAGCTGTAATTGCTTTTGCTACCAAATATCCGCCCGTCCAAGCATTCTGAAAATTGAAACCGCCCGTAATGGCATCTATATTCAATACTTCTCCTGCAAAATAGAGATTTGGGTGTAGCTTGCTCTCAAAGGTTTTAAAATTTACTTCCTTGAGCTCCACACCTCCGGCAGTGACAAATTCTTCCTTAAAAGTGCTCTTCCCGTTTACCTGAAATTCACTCTGCGTAAGTTCTTCTGAAATTTTAACGAGTTGCTTCTTAGAGATATCTGCCCAAATCTGGGTCTCTGGAATCCCTGAAGCTTTCAGCAGGGATTGCCACAAGCGTTTGGGCAGTTCAAATTGAGCATATTTGTATAGGGTTTGCTTAGGGTTTTGGTCCTTTAAAGCCAATAAATTTTCCAAGACTTCTTCGGTTGGAAGATGCTGCAACCAGTTCACCCTTATTTTAAATGTATAGCCTGTGGGTTCCAAAAGGCGGGCCCCCCAAGCGCTCAATTTTAAAATAGCGGGACCGCTCATCCCCCAATGGGTAATCAACAAGGGTCCTTCACTCTGTAATAGCGTTTTATTTTTTTTTGAAAGCACGTGTACCGAAGCATCTACAGCAATTCCCGGTAAATCCTTGATACGGTCATCCTCAATATTGAAGGTAAACAATGATGGGACCGGCGGGACAATACTGTGCCCCAAGCCTTCAAGGAGTTTCCAGATTTTAGGATTGCTCCCTGTGGCAACTACTATCTTTTTGGCTGAAAATTCTTCTGAAGCTGTCACGACCTTAAAACCTTCTTCGGTTTTTGAAATTTGTTTTACAGCCTGTCCCTTTAGCACTTCAATCCCTAATCGTTCTGTTTCTGAAATAAAGCAATCTATGATGGTTTGGGAACTGTTTGTAGTGGGAAACATACGGCCGTCTTCTTCAATTTTAAGGGCCACTCCCCTTTCATCAAACCAGGTAATGGTATCGCCCGTCATAAATGTATGGAAAGGTCCCAACAGCTCTTTTTCCCCTCTAGGATAGTTGGCTGAGAGCTCCTTTGGGATAAACTGGGCATGGGTTACATTACAACGACCTCCCCCTGAAACTTTTACCTTGGTGAGAACTTCTTTCCCACGTTCTAAAATAGCAATTTTTAATGTGGGATCGAGTGCAGCAGTGTTGATAGCCGTAAAGAAACCAGCAGCTCCTCCCCCAATAATAACAATATCGTAGTTGTTTTTCAAGACCTGTTAGTTTACAAAAATCAATCAATCAGCAATTTTTTGGTAAACTGGCCGTCATTAGAGGTAAACCTAACAAAATACATCCCCGAAGTAAGATTGAACGTTACTTCATTTTGGTTTTTAAGGTCTGTCTCACGAAAAACTGAAACACCATTTGTGGTAAATATCTCTACTGTTTCTATTGAAAACTCTTCGGCAAAATGAACGTTGTTTTGGGTTGGATTTGGGTAAAAACTGAAAGTCTCGAGGTTGTTTTCAGAAACCGATAACACGGTACACGCCACAGGGTCGAACAGAACTTCGCCCAAGGTATTGTCATCCACCTGATGGAATATAACACTTTCGGCAATTGCCAAGGTATTGGGCACTCCTTCCACCCAGCAATTGTTCAAGGCAGAGATGGTATTGGGCGTATTGTTATAAAGCGCAAAGGTTTCATTATTGTTTCCATTTTCAGAAAAGATATTTTCACCTGGGTTGGTAGTGCCATTGCCTAGATTGATGGAGGCTTCACCTTGCAGAGTAATGCCCCACAAATTTCTTCGGATTTCATTTAAAAAAGCATTTATTTCTACATCATTTGTAGAAGAATTTATATTAATACCACTTCCACCCAGATTGGGGTTGTTTTGAATGGTATTGTCCTCTATGATATTGTGGGAAATTTCAACAGTTGCATTACCGCCTATCACCGCAATACCATATCTATTGTCCCTAATCTCATTGTTCGAAATAACAGCCCGAATGGTACCACCCACAAGGTTAGCTATTGCAATGCCACCTGCTTCGGTATTTAGGGGATCGCCAATGATGATGTTGTCTATAATTTGAAGATCTTCTGTTGTGCTCGTGGTTCCTAAGTTAATCTGGGGTCTGTTGGCATTAAGGGTATTATTCCCCTCAATATAGTTGCCGGAAATAGTTGCAGACACATCAGAATTTGCCGCAGCGCTAATGGCTGGCAACTCATTAAAGGTAATTTCATTATTGGTTATTTGCGGCGTGCCCCTTGATAGGGAAATTACGGCTCCCGTAGTTGCACCGCCTTCAACATTTTCAGTAATGATACAATTGTCTATCGTAAAATCCTCGGTCAAAACCCGCAGTCCGCCACCCTTTGTAATGGTTGCATTTTGGATGGTAATAGTTGAAAATTCTTCAAACCGAAAACCCTCATAAGGCAAACTGGTATCTGCAGCCGTGAAGATAGATTGCGTTGCACTAACCTCAAATTCGCCAAAGACGGAGAGCAAAATGGCATCTTCGAATAAAACGGTGGCATCTGTATCTATGCGTAACTTATCATTTTCTGCAATAACCAAATTCTCCAGCAGTGTAAATTCAGAGCCATTGACAGATATGGTAGACGGGCTTGCATTTGCAATATCGGTCAAGGTCCAATCTACGCCAGTATTAGGGGTTGTATAGGTTTGTGCCAGGACGGTAGCACAAGTCAAAAAAATCATTAGTAGCAGGGAAGTAATATGTTTCATAATATTGTTTTAAACTATTACAAAAATACTTATTTCTCCTTTGGAACTCTTACTTTTATGGAATGATTGCTATTTATGTAATTAGTATTTTCTTTATAGTCTCACCCTTTTTCCCTGCGACCGGAAACCCCCATTGGTTTTTCCGTACGGCAGATTTTGTGAGATTACAATCTATTGCCGTTGAATTGATTTTGTTGGCCTTACTGACTTTTTTTGGTTGGAAATTCTCAACTTTTGAGTGGGTACTAGCAGGTGGATTGCTTTTCAGTATTTTTTATCAATTGTTCAAAGTTTACAAATACAGTTCGTTTCATCCCAGAAAAAAACCGGATTTTCCCAGCGATGGGTGTGTGTCCATCCTGGCCGCAAATGTGCTACAGGATAATAAGGAGTTTGACAGATTTTTAAGTGAGGTAAAACGGTACGATCCAGATCTCGTGCTCACTATGGAATCTAATGAGGATTGGGAAAAAGGCTTGCAACAACTTGAAAATGAATATTCGCATACCGTTAAAATTCCGTTGGAGAACTATTATGGCATGCATTTGTATTCCAAAAAAGAGTTATACGATGTAAGTACCGAATATCAAATTGAAGATGATGTACCTTCCATTTTTTTTGATTACAAGCTCGATAACGGAAAAAAAGTATTTTTCGCCTGCCTTCACCCGGCCCCGCCAAGCCCCACCGAAAATGAAACTAGTAAGGAACGAGATGCTGAGCTAATGCTTACCGGGAAGATCATTCGAGAACAGGATAAACCCACAGTGGTATGTGGCGACATGAACGATGTGGTTTGGAGCAGGACCACAAGATTGTTCAAAAAGATGACGGGAATGATAGACCCGCGTGTGGGAAGAGGTTTTTTTCCCACCTACCATGCTGGGTATCGCTTTATGCGCTTTCCACTGGACCATTTGTTCCACACCAAGGACTTATTTGTAAAAGTGATGGAACGCTCCAAGAACTTTGGAAGTGACCATTTTGGGATGTATTATGAGATACATCTTAAAAAAAAAGTCCAAACCACACCTAAGCCCAAGCTAAATGGGGATGATAAAGATGAAGTTGAGGAATTGATTGATAGGGTGGATTGATTGCCTTATTGTTCAGAATCGTTCTTTTATTTCAATAACAATTCCAATAAACAAACATAACAACGCTGTTCCAACAGCCAAAGCACCTAAGCCCATAGTATAAATTTTAGGGTTCAAAAATAACAAAAAAACTGTTTAAGTGGTAAAAATTGGTGTATAGTTATTATTTGAAAAACACATCTAAAATTTCAATCAAAATATATTACATAGTAAGGTTATAATACCCATATCCTTAGTGAGAAGCAGTATCTTTGTGAGGCAAGCCAAAAGAGATACATGAATTTAACGATTGAAAATATACTGTTAGTTGGTTCTCTATTACTTCTCATTAGTATTCTTGCAGGAAAGACCTCCTATAAGTTTGGCGTTCCCACTTTATTGCTCTTTTTGGCCATTGGGATGCTGGCAGGTTCTGAAGGCATTGGCGGTATTTTTTTTGATGACCCAAAACTAGCACAGTTCATAGGTATTGTTTCGCTTAATTTCATCTTGTTTACAGGTGGGCTGGAGACCAATTGGACATCCGTAAAGCCTATTCTTCGGGAAGGTATCGCCCTATCTACCTTGGGGGTTTTTTTAACGGCAATTTCCGTGGGGGCTTTTGTTTTTTTCCTTACCGATTTTACCATTTTTGAAAGTCTCCTATTAGGCTCCATAGTCTCCTCGACAGATGCCGCTGCCGTATTTTCGATATTACGCTCTAAAAGCATCGCATTAAAAACCAACCTTAGACCTACCCTAGAGCTGGAAAGCGGTAGTAACGATCCTATGGCATACGTGCTCACTATTGCTTTTTTGAGCCTTGTGGTTAACCAAGACCAAAGCTACCTGTCTATTTTTCTGTTGTTTTTCCAACAGATGATCTTTGGCGGTATCATAGGTTTCACTTTTGGGTTGCTTAGCAAGTATATCGTCAACAACATCAAGCTGGATTTTGATGGGCTTTACCCGGTTCTTGTCATTGCGCTTATGTTCATCACGTTTTCAACTGCAGATTTTTTGGGCGGCAATGGATTTCTTGCTATTTACATTTGTGCCGTTTACCTGGGCAACCAAAACCTGATACATAAAAAATCTATCCTCAAAGTTTTTGATGGTTTGGCCTGGCTTATGGAAATTGTCCTATTCCTTACATTGGGACTGCTCGTTTTTCCTTCGGAGATCATTCCATATATGGGTATTGGATTGCTCATTTCTTTGTTCTTGATTGTGGTTGCGAGACCTATTGGTGTTTTCCTAAGCCTGATGTTTTTTAAGATGAGACTGAAAAGAAGGTTCTACATATCCTGGGTTGGCTTGCGTGGCGCCGTACCCATTGTATTTGCTACGTATCCTCTCTTGGCAGGAATTGACAAAGCGAACATGATTTTTAATATTGTTTTCTTTATTTCGGTAACATCGGTATTAATTCAAGGGACCACACTTTCAATAGTCGCAAAATGGCTACGGGTATCGTTACCCAAACAAGCAAAAAAACTCACTGCGACAGATTTATTACTGACAGAAAACCCCAAGGCAGAATTGAAGGAAATTCTAATTACCCCAGATTATTTTGCTGTAGATAAAAAAATTGTAGAATTAGGTTTTCCGAAAAATGCAATAATAGCAATGATAATACGAGGTGATAGCTATATAACCCCAAACGGATACACAAAAATTGAAGCAGAGGACACTCTAGTGGTACTTGCAGACAAGCCTGATGTATTTGATGAAGTGGACAGAACACTTAAGTCTAACAAAAAATAGCAATCAACATATCAAACCTTACCACCTTGAGGCTTGTTTAGAATTTTTCTTTTGTCAGTAAATCATTAAGCGTGTGGCATACAGTCCATAAAACAAAGCTCGATTTTTGCTATCTTTATAAAAACACTGAAATGAAAAATACTATTTGGTTATTAGTGCTCTTGCTCATAAGCACTGCTTGTTCAACTTCAAAGACCATCCCATCACAGTGGATGTCTAATGAGTTTAAAGAAACACCATTTGACAGGATGTTGGTGTTTGCGAACACAGAAGACAAGGTGCTCCAAGACCGGTTTGAGGATAAAATGGCAACAGTTTTGGTCTCTGAAGGCATTACCCCGGTAAAAATGCACGAATTGTTTCCAGAGGTTGAATACAAGGAAGATTATTCACAAGAAGAGATAGATAACTTTGTTCAGAGATGCACAGCTAAGGACATTGACAAGGTACTAGTGGCTTCCCAAAAATCGATGACCGTTGATACTGTATTGGCCAAGAACTTACGTAATTACTTTAATTCTTTGGAGCCATTGAGCCTCAGCCATAAAAAAGATGAGGATTTGGTGTACGACAAAAAAGAATTGACCACGTATACTATTGAAGCAGCAGTGTACGACATTGCGGTGACAACTGAAGACAAACCTATCGCTACAACTACCTTAAAAGTCACCGACCCAAAGTCTAATGAAAGAATAGAGAATAGATTTTTAAAGGAAATCGAAAAACTTTTTAAGAACAGATAGCAAGTTTATATTTCCAAACTATTTATTGTGAGTCAATAGTTGTTCGTGATACGTTTCAATTCGGGAGTGTGCAGTTCCATCTACTAACAAAATAACTATTAGCATCGCAATTGTCGTGATACCAATGGCACGCCAGGTTGGGGTATTTATAAAGAGAATAACTAAAGCAGCAACAATAATTAGAATAGGAATTACCTTAAATACCACTGTGTATTCTTTTAAAGTGCTTTCTGAACGATCAATCTCAGACTGATAGAAGGCTGGTGCATCAGCATTGTAGTCTTTTTCAAATTGGCCCACCCTTTGCATATTTGTGTAAAGCAATCCGCTGCCAATTATAAGCAATAAAATACCCGCCACTAAAGTAGGGATAATGTAGGCTCTGGCTAGTTCCGTTTTACCGAGCTGCCAAAACCCGATACTGGCAATTAAAAATAATATCGCAAAAAAGATAAAAAATCGTGTAGAGAAGACTTCGGCTTTGGCCCATTCTGTGGCTAATTTTAGTGTTTCCATAATTTAGTTCAATTTATATTTTTCTCTATATTCTGTTGGGCTAACGCCTTCTTTCTTTTTAAATAATCTCGAAAAATAGGGCGGATATTCAAAGCCCAAATCGTAGGCTACTTCAGAAATTGTTTTGTTGGGGTTCAACAATATATTCTTTGCGGCATCAATGAGGTATAATTGCAAGTGTTCGGTCGAGGTTTTCCCGGTTTCTTTCTTAAGAGTGTCGCTCAGGTAACGTTGTGAAACAGAAAGTTGTGCTGCAATATTCTCTATAGTGGGGATTCCTTCTTCTTGTAATTTACCCGATTCAAAGTAAGCTGATAATTGCTGGTTAAACTGTTCTAGCAAATCGTTCGATAGTTCTTTTCTATTTAAAAACTGCCTTTCATAGAAGCGATTGGCATATTTCAACAAGGTATCTAATTGAGAAATAATAATTTCTTTACTGAATTCATCATGATTGTTTTGGTATTCAATTTCAATGTTCTCTACAATAGATTCTATTTGCTTTTCCTCTTTGGGTGAAAGATGCAATGCCTCATTAACCGAATATGAAAAAAAGCCATATTTCTTAATTTGATGCGCCAATTCAGTTCCTTTCAGAAAATCTTCGTGAAAGTTTATTGAAAAGCCTTTTCGCTCAAAAACTACACTGTTATCCCATTGCAATACTTGCCTTGGGGCAATAAAAACTAAAGCACCATTCGTAAAATCATATTTTGTTCGTCCGTAGTTTAAATCGCCCGCTACGTATTTTTTAAAACTAATGGAATAACAGTCATTTGTAATGGGTGGCGAAGTTTCTCTCGGACAAGGGAGATACCCATCGCCTTTTGAGTTGAACACACTCAACATAGGATGCTCTGGTCGAGGCAATTCTAGATACTCTAAATAGGATGATAGGGTTTTAAAGTGTTGCATATTCATCTATACTTTTAATTTTTCGATTCCCACCAATGTGTAAACTGTTGTAAACTATCGTTTAGGTTCACTTGTTCACCAATCATTGGTGTGATTACTTTTTTTTCAGATTGAATGTTTTCAGCCGTTATCTTCTTTAAGGGTTCGTCCCAATCGTGATTTGCAAGCGTAAATTTTCCAGAATGAACTGGTAGAATACTTTGTGCTTTTAAATCGTTGGCAGCTTTAAACTGTTCTCCGGGTAGCATATGTATGTATTTCCATTTTTCGTCATATTGTCCGTTTTCAAGAATTGCAAGGTCAAAAGGTCCATGTTTTTCTCCAATGACCTTAAAATGGGTACCGTAACCACTATCGCCACCAATATAAATAGATGTCGATGGTGTTTTTAATACAAAAGACGCCCAAAGTGTCTGTGCGCGTTTAAAACCTCTCCCTGAAAAATGACGGGTAGGGGTGATGTGTGCTACAAATCCTTGGTCAAGATGTATAGTGTCGTACCAATCCCCTTCTATAATTTTAGTAGGATTGTAACCCCAACGCTCCAGATGAGCCCCATTTCCAAGCCCAGTAATTACTTTTTTCGTTTTAGGATCTAACTGCTTAAGGGTATTATAATCCATATGGTCCCAATGGTCGTGCGACAGGAACAGATAATCAATTTCAGGAATGTCATCTGTATTATAGATATCGGTTCCTTTGTATGCCTTTGTAGTGAACGATAGTGGTGACGCATTTCCGCTTAATACTGGATCTACCAATATCTTTTTCCCATCTAACTGCATAAAATAAGTAGAATGTCCCATCCAGATCAATACATTTTCAGTTGGATCAAGTGTTTTTAAGTTAGTTTTAACCGAAGGTACTTTTAAAGTTGGTTCTTTAGGCTTTGCGGAAAAAAGAAATTCATACATAACCTTGCTATAGCCAACCCCTTCGGTAAGCATTGGGGTGTCATTTAAATTTTGAAAACTACCAGCAACATAGTTGGGAGATTGTCTTATTCTCGACAATCGCTCGTCAGCTGGATGTTTGCCAAATCTTTCGGTATTTAAAAACGCCACGGTACCCAAGCTTATTAGTACAACTATTATAATTAATCCAATCATTATTTTTTTTACTATCGCCATTTTAGTTCTACACTTGTATTTCTTTTCAATTTACTTGATATTTAACTATTAGTGCTCATTGATCAATAATTATTATCTTGAATTTAAGTGCGCTAATTAAAAATCTGAAACCATTATTTCATTGCTCCAATATTACTTACAATATTTGCAGGACCTTCGGGAAACCAAGTCTTTATTAAAAATTTTGGAATAGAACCCACAGGTATATAATCTGCATTATAGGTTATTTTTGTCGTTTCGCCATCAATTCTTTCAAACTCATAGATTACCTTGTAATCTGACATTCTTTCTACATCCTTTTGCTTGTAATCACTGGATGTTGCGATGGCAGTAAAAATTAGTTTATTATCCTGTCTTGTACGTTTAATGTTAAGTACTGTGTCGCTGTTGGGTAATGGCCAAGGCGCATCGAAATAGTAATAGGCCAACCATTCATTCTCTGATATTTTTTCTATCTCCTTGGTTATCGGGGTGCTTTCTAAAAAATTTTTATGATTGGCTGTGTTAGAAAAATAGCTGTCTAGTTCATCTAGTGATGTGTTTGCCATAGTTTTAGCGATATAATGAAAATGAGTTCCTTTATCCTCTTTTATTAATTCGTACTTTACAGTGGTTATGCCGTCTTTAGAGTTTTCAATCGTCCAGTTTCTATTTTGGGAAAGTGCACCTAGGGAAATTAAGAGTAATACTGCTGTTCCTAAATTTTTTATGTGATTCATTTTTTTTGTTTTAAGAGTTTGAAAATTGGTTTTTATAAATTCCACTTCACACCTGTGGCCTGTTCGGATACTTCCCACAACTTTTCAGCTACAGCTTTATCTTTTGCGTGGGATTCTAATGTGTGTGCTCCCACCGGACCTGTCCAATTGTTTTTGCCTGTTGGGCCATAAAAACCGCTTTGATCTAAATTTGGCTCTGTAGCACACATTAATTGCGGATACGCACCTTTTTCAGCCGATTGCACCATTGGTGTTAACTTCATTAGTTGCCATATGAAACGAGTTAGTAAGCTACCGCTGGTTTTAATCAATGAAGTACTGGAAGCACCTGGATGACAGGCATACGCCTTCACCTCAGTTTTACCCGCTTCTTTTAGTCTGTCTTGTAATTCGTAGACACACATAATCTGGGCTAATTTACTTTGGCTATAGATACCATTTGGACTGTAGTTCTTATCCCAGTTCAGATCGTCAAATTGTATGGTTTTAATTCCTAAATTATAACCCATACTGCCTACCACAACGATACGCCCTTTTGATTTTTCTATCAGCGGGAACAATAGAGCCTGCAGCGTAAAGTTTCCGAAGTGATTTGTACCCATTTGGCTTTCCCAGCCGTCTACGGTAAGCGTTTGTTTGGGTACTTGCGCAATGGCAGCGTTACAGATAAGCGCATCGATTTGAGGGATCGTTTTTAAAACTTCTGCTGCTGCCTTTTTTACTGATGCTTGTTCTGCCAAGTCCATTGTGATGTTAGATACATCTATGGTATTGCCAAGTTCTTGTCGTAACGTTGCAATGGTGTCTTCTGCTTTTTTTGGGTTTCGATTGAGCATTACCACTCTTGCTCCTTTCGATAGCAATATTTTCGCTGCTTCAAACCCTGTGCCGCTTGTAGTTCCTGTTATGACGTATGTTTTGCCATTTAAATTCCCTATCCTTTCTGGAATCCAGCCTTTTTTGCCAAATTGTGTTGTTTTCATCTTGTATTTTATTTGAATACAAAGATCAGTACTAAGCTGGCATCTAGTCTTATACAAATTTTCGAATGTTGTATACTTTTTGGTTTTATTTTATTTGTCAAATGCTCTTTGGTTCTTATGAGTTGTGTCACATTCATATATATTATTGTATGCATTCGAGAAAGCGCCTTAAATTTTACCAATAATTTCTACTCAATGGATTTTTATTTTTTTTCAGAAATTGCAAAGCTATAGAGAATCTTTGCTACTTTATTTTCCGCACCAATGGTTGTCAAAAATTCCCTTAAACATTTCTGTAATCAAAATGGATCTGGATTTACAATTACAACATAGAGTTCTGGATTATTTTGGATCAAATATAAAGTCCATATTGTAAGCGCTAGTTTGCCGTGCACATACTTCTGGTGAAACCTCCAGTAGTCGGCTGCTACAGTCTAACATATCGAATGAAACGTAATAGTTGCACAAGTAGGAAGACATTAATAAGAATTAAATAAATGAAAGTCGTTTATATAAAAATAACAGATGTTTATTTAAATCAAATTGCGAGTCTTATTATAAATGAATTATGGAGTTAACTTGACCCCCCAAATTCGTAATGGATTTGAGCGAATGAATAAAAAAGGACCACATCGATATGCAGTCCTTTATTAGAAAGTGCGGATGACAGGAATCGAACCTGCACACCTTGCGGCACTAGATCCTAAGTCTAGCGTATATTGCACCAAAGAAACACAAAAACACTCATTTTCAATGAGTTAATCGTTTTTTCATTTTCTTTAAAGTCATTTAATATCAGTTGATTTCAGCATTTGTTGTACCTATGTTGTACCCAAAAGTTCTAATAAAGACGTATCTTTATAGAAAGTGTACAACAAAAATTGAGCAAAAAACACAATGTTGTACCTATGTTGTACCTGATTTGACTTTCGTACTCAAAACAGGTCAATTATGTCATCAAATGCAAAAATAGTTCTACGCAAAAAACCGAATAGCAAAGGTCAATATCCATTAGCTATTCGAATTACAAAAAACCGTCGTTCCACTTATCAATATGTTGGTCATTATATTGATATAGAGGAATGGGACGAAAAAAATATTCGAGTAAAAAAATCAAATCCAAATGCCGATAGCCTAAACAAGTTGCTATCACAACAACTTTCTGATGCCAATAAGGCGCTTATTGATTTACAGGCCCAATATAAAGATGCTTCGGCAAACCAGATTAAAAAAGAAATTTATGCCTCAGGGAATTCCTCAACTTTCTTTGAATTGGCAGAAGAACATCTGGACGAACTGGAAGTTGCAGAAAAGTTAAACCGTCTATCTACGGACAGCGCATTGATTAGTTATATTGTAAAATATCACAAATCTAAACAGCTTTCATTTCAAGAAATTGATGAACGATTTCTTAAAAAATTGATGATATACCTCAAGGTTAAGCACCACCTTGCTGAGACTTCAATAATGAATATACTTGTCCTAATCCGCTTATTATTCAATAGAGCTATAAAGCTAAAAATAGTCAGTAGGGAACTATATCCTTTCGGTGGTGACAAAATTAAAATCAAGTTTCCTGAGACTACAAAAATAGGGTTGAATATTATTGAAGTAAGAGCTATTGAAGCTTTAGACAATCTAACCTACAATGAAATTCATACAAGAAATGTTTGGTTATTTAGCTTCAATTTTGCAGGAATGAGGGTTACAGATGTACTCTGGACAAAGTGGTCAGACATATACGACAATAGGCTTCATTATAGAATGAATAAAAACTCAAAACTACTGTCCTTAAAAATTCCAGATAAGGTTCTAAGTATTTTGGATTTCTACAAAGATGATAAAAGACACGCCACAGATTTTGTTTTCCCTGAATTGAAAAAGGCCAATCTGGATAATGCAAAAGACATTTATAATAAAAGAAAAACGGCAACCAAAAAATTCAACGATAACTTAAAATCCATTGCCAAAAAAGCTAAAATAGACAAGAAGATTACAATGCACATCGCAAGACATACTTTTGGCAATATTGCTGGTGATTCCATTCATCCTTTAATGTTACAAAAATTATATAGGCATAGTGACTTGAAAACAACATTGAATTACCAGGCAAATTTTATCCATAAAGAAGCAGATGATGCTTTAGATAGTGTTGTTAACTTTTAAGTTGACATACTGAAGAACAATCTTTGCACAACCTGTGCATCGATTAATTTGTATATTTGTAAAACTTTATGAAAATAATATTTTCCATATCAATGTCTATTTTACTCTTTTTTCAGGGAATCAGTATTGATATGGACTTATGTGGACCAATCAAAGAAATTTCAAACTTAATTTCACATTATCAAGATCATAAAGTTTATGGCGACTCTTTCTTTGAATATATAGTAGAAGATTACATCGAAAACGACACAAAAAGCGAAGGACATCATAATAATTCAGACAAGGAGAATATACCTACCCATTCTCATCATCAATGTTGTCATCCTGTAGTGTTTATAGCAAACACCGCAACAGCTCAAATCAATCGATTTAAGTTTGAAGATAAAGAGCAGTTTAATTCATATACTGTCAACTTCAATTCCATATATCTGGAATCCCTTTTTCAACCCCCTCAAGTATAATTCAGTTTTTTTAAGGATAGCTATATCCTAACGTGATGTTTCTCAAAGTAGGCATTGCTTTATAAATACGTTGCATCTATTCGCACCGTAAGTTTTAAACTGAATTAATACATTTTCTATGATTAACAAAATCATTTCATTTTCCATTAATAATAAATTTATTATTGGACTCTTTATAGTGGCACTCGTTGGTACAGGTATTTGGTCTATGGCCACTATAAATTTGGGTTCCGTACCCGATATTACAAACAACCAAGTACAGGTGATAACCACCGCACCAAATCTTGGAACAGAAGATATTGAACAATTTGTTACCTATCCAGTGGAGTTGGCAATGGCTAATCTACCTGATGTTGTTGAGCTTCGTTCCGTTTCCCGTTTTGGGCTTTCCGTAGTAACTATCGTTTTTAAGGATGAAGCTGGTACGTATCTGCCTCGGCAACTCGTACAAGAAAAGCTCTCTGAGGTCAGCGAAGAAATTCCAGAGGGTTTTGGAACCCCCTTTATGGCGCCTATAACTACAGGTCTGGGTGAAATATTCCAATATACCATAAAAGTAAAAGAAGGTTATGAAGACCAATATGACGCTATGGAACTGCGTTCCGTTCAAGATTGGTTGGTGAAACGACAGATGGCATTGGTGCCTGGTGTCGTTGAGGTCAACGCTTTTGGAGGATATGTAAAGCAATATGAAGTAGCACTAAGCCCCGATAAACTTAAAAGTTTTGGCATTACTATGAGCCAAGTTTTTGAAGCGCTTAAAATGAACAATGCCAATACAGGTGGTGCTTACATTGAAAAAAACCATCAGGCCAATTTTATTAGGGGTGAAGGTCTGGCCCGTAGCCTCGAAGATTTAGAAAATACAGTTGTAACCACACAAAACGGAAGCCCTGTTTTAATAAGGGATGTCGCCGAAAAAGTAGGCTATGGTAATCAAGTACGCTATGGTGCCTTTACGCAAGATGGCCACGAGTCTGTCGGAGGTCAGATACTTATGCTTAAAGGGGAAAGTCCAAGTAACGTTATCGAAAATGTCCAGAAACGGATTGATGAAATCCAAAAGTCCCTACCCGAAGGTCTTTATATAGAACCATTTTTGAGCAGAAGCGAACTCATTGCGCGCACTACCAGTACTGTTGAGAAAAACCTCATTGAAGGGTCTCTAATTGTAATATTCGTACTTGTTCTTTTATTGGGAAGTCTTCGTGGTGGTTTGATTACCGCATCGGTAATTCCATTATCCCTCTTGTTCGCTTTTATTTTGATGAAACAATTTGGGGTGTGGGCAAACCTAATGTCACTTGGGGCCATAGACTTTGGTATTATCGTTGACGGTGCAGTAATCATTGTAGAAGGTATGGTTTTTCATATTCATCAACGGATGAAAAAATCAACTAAAGTCATTGAACAGGCTGAAATGGATGAGATTGCCTATGAATCTGCAAGCACTATGATGAATTCAGCATTTTTTGGACAGTTGATTATTCTTATCGTCTTTACACCTATTTTATTCTTAACCGGTGTAGAAGGAAAGATGTTTCGCCCAATGGCATTTACCTTCGGTTTTGCGGTTTTAGGTGCAATTATTCTGTGCCTTACTTACGTGCCAATGGTTTCATCAATGTTTTTAAAGCCTGCTAAAAACCCCAATCATTGGTTTGCAAAGTTTGAAAATAAAATTGACAGGTTCAGTGATAAGATAATGTCAGGGCTCAATAGAGCTTACAAACCTCTTTTGACGTTCGCTCTTCGTTTTAAGGCTGGAATTATAATAGGCGCAGTTGGCCTATTATTGATAGCAGGATTCATTTTTAGCAATATGGGAGGAGAGTTTATTCCTAAACTCGATGAGGGCGATATAGCTATGCAAGCATTGATTAAACCAGGCAGTAGCCTTACCGAATCCATTGAAGCTTCTAAAAAACTGCAAAATATAATTGGTGAATTCCCAGAGGTTAAAACGATGATATCACGTATTGGGGTTGCAGAAATACCTACAGACCCTATGCCTATGGATATTGCCGATAGTTATATTATCCTTGAAAAGGATAAAAGTAAATGGAAGAGTGCTGAAAGCAAGGAGGAACTCATTGAAAAAATCAAGGAAAAAATAGCCGTGATTCCTGGTGTAAACTTTGTCTTTACCCAACCCGTAGAATTGCGTTTTAATGAGCTTTTGACTGGGGTTCGGGAAGATGTCGCCATTAAACTATACGGGGAAGACCTCGACGTTCTGGCCGATAAGATACAGGAAATTGCAGCGGTAATAAGAACCGTTCCCGGTGCTGCTGATTTAAATGTTGAAGCTACGAGTGGGTTACCTCAAATGACGGTGGAATACAATCGTGCAAAAATGGCACAATATGGGGTTACCATCGACAAACTGAACGACTATGTAAGTGCCGCCTTTGCCGGAGAACAAGCAAGTGTGATTTTTGAAGGCGAAAAGCGGTTCGATGTGGTCATTCGATTGGCTAAAGAATATAGGCAGGATATCAACAACTTGAAAAATCTGTACATCGATTTGCCCAACGGCAACCAAGTACCTCTTAAAGAGGTTGCAAATATCAGCTATAAGCCTGGGCCTATGCAGATTTCAAGGGATAATACCTATCGCCGTATTTCTGTAGGGGTAAACGTTCGAGGACGTGATGTTAAGTCTATGGTCGAGGAAATCCAACAAAAATTGGATGCCGAGGTCAAACTGCCACCTGGTTATTATGTGACCTATGGTGGATCCTTTGAAAACCTGCAAAGAGCAACAGACCGATTAACGATTGTTGTACCCATTGCCTTAGCGCTTATTTTTATCCTATTGTACTTCGCCCTCAATTCCTTTTCACAATCGGTAATGATTTATATGGCCGTACCATTGGCAGCAATCGGTGGAGTTTTTGCCCTTTGGATAAGGGGAATGCCATTTAGTATTTCTGCTGGGGTCGGATTTATCGTGCTCTTTGGGGTGGCAGTGTTAAACGGACTTGTCCTTATCAATAAATTTAATGAACTAAAAGAAAGCGGTATGACAAATATAAAAGACAGAATATATGAGGCCACACACGAGCGGCTACGTCCCATACTCTTAACAGCAACTGCTGCTATTATGGGCTTTATACCAATGGCCATATCCACATCGGGAGGTGCAGAGGTACAACGCCCTCTGGCAACGGTAGTAATCGGTGGACTAATATCGGCTACTTTCTTGACATTGGTCGTTGTTCCAGTACTATATAATTGGCTGGAAGCTCGCAAAGAACGTAAAGGCAATGGTGGCGATACAAGTTACGTCAAGAAAAGTGCAACCGTGGTTGTGGTATTATTGAGTTTAGGAGGTTTCTTATCCCCAACTTCTGCAAATGCACAGGACGGCCAGATGAGCCAAGTGCTCACTTTGGAAGAAGCCATCGCTCTGGCCAAGGAAAATTATCCTTCCCTTAAAGAGAGCCAAGCCTTTATTGAACGTGAACAGGCGATGAAGGGTACCAGCTTCGATTTGGGAAATACACAGGTATTTACAGGAAAGGAAGAATTTGGTAATGACCTTCCCGGTGTACAAACTACCATAGGTGTACAGCAAGGAAATATTGATTTACTTTCAGGTTTTTCAAAATCCAAGTTCTATAAGGAACGTGTTAAACTGGGCGAAACGTTCTACGCGGTCAACGAACAGCAATTGATTCGCAATGTGATGCAGGCTTATGACCGCATCAATTACAACAAGGCGCAATTGCGTTTTGCGGAACAGTTGGACAGTGTTTATGCTAACTTTAGGACGGCTGCAGAATTGCGTTACGATACAGGAGAAACGGGCAAATTGGAATTTATTGCCGCCTCTTCAGAATATCAGCAGATTCAAGTCTTAAGGCAGCAGGCCTATGATGATATAGAAATCGCAAAAAGGGCATTGAAACAATATTTGGGCATTGACCAAGAAATAGAAACTGTGAATTTGGACTATGAACCGATGGATTTTTTGTCCAATTTAGATTCGGCTTCCACAGCCAATAATCCTTTGCTTCAATATGCTATGCAAAATGCAGAAGTAAGCAAAGCCAATGTCGGTGTGGAAAAAGCACAGTTCCTACCCAAGTTCAACCTAACCTACGGAAGACAGATTGTGGATGATGTATCGGGTTTCAATACCTATCAAGCCGGCATTAGCATACCGCTTTGGTTCTTTCCACAGAAAGCAAGGGTAAAGGCTGCCAAAGCAGATGCATTGGTTGCTGAGAACCAATACCTCGAACAAAAGGCAGTGACCGAAAGTAGGGTGTCGCAGCTCATAAAATCACTGGAAAAGACCCAAAAAACTCTTGATTACTATCAGGAAGGTGCATTGCTTTTGGCCGAGCAGCAAATTACTACGGCAGAACTGGCATCTAAAGAAGGTGAAATAGATTATGTGAACTATATCACTATTCTCAACAGTGCCATCAGGATAAAACAAAACCATTTACAGTTTATAAATCAATATAACCAGCAGTCCATTGAGCTGCAATATCAATTGGGTAACCTATAATTTAAAAAAGAATAAGAAATGAAATATATAGCAATAATTAGTGTAGCATTAATGACCTTCTTTATGGTTGGCTGCAACGACAAGCCCGATTCAGAATTGGGACATAACGAAGAAAGCACAACCGCCGAAAAAATGGAAGCTGAAGAAGATGCACACGATGAACACAATGAAGAAGAAGGTGATCATAATGAAGAAGAAGGAGAGGAAGGCGTAGTAGTGCTCACCAACGACCAAATCCAAACCGTTGGTCTTGAGACCAAAATGTTAGAAAAACGCAATCTTGGCAACAATATCAAGGTTACCGGAAGGCTCGAACTTTTTCCTCAGGATAAGGCAAATATCAGCCCGTTTATGGGTGGTAACGTTAGGTCCATCAAGGTTATAGAGGGAGATAAAGTACGTAAGGGTGAAGTGCTCGCCTATCTTGAACATCCAGATATTATAAGTATGCAACAGGAATATCAGGAAAAAAACGATGAACTCGTGTTCCTAAAGCAAGATTTTGAGCGAAAAAAGACATTGTTCGACAAGGGTGTTTCCTCTGGAAAGGAATTTCAAATGGCACAGTCAAAATTTCGTTCCACTACCTCAAGTGTAAACGGTTTAAGGTCAAAACTACGTTTGTTGGGTATTAACACATCCAAGGTAGAACAAGGAGAAATCTACTCTGCAATACCTATATCTACGCCAATTTCAGGCTACGTAGACGAGGTAATGGTAAGTCTTGGGGACTATGTGGCACCACAGTCCAAGATGTTCGCCGTAAGCGATAATTCTAAAATTCATTTAGACCTTAAAGTGTACGAAAAAGATATTCCAAAGGTAAAAGAAGGACAGAAAATAATCTTTACGGTAGCTTCCAAACCTGATGAATTGTTGACCGCAGAAGTACATTCCATCGGCAAAACCTTTGAGGAAGACCCTAAGGCCTTGCACGTGCACGCGGATATTGATAATAAAAATGGCGAATTGCTTCCCGGTATGTATGTTGAAGGCAGAATTGCGGAAGGACAAAAATCAGGTTATGCTGTTCCAGAAGAAGCCATCGTCAAAGAAGGCGAACAATCCTATATTTTCATTGTAGATGAGGATGGGGAAACCGAAGAAAACACGGTAAAATTTAAAAGGATTCCTGTAAGTACGGGCGTAAATGACCTTGGTTTTGTGGAAATCAATATCCCTTCAGAAATGGCAAAAAATATAAAGGTAGTCACTGTTGGAGCCTATACCCTTTCTTCTGAAATGGTTAAGGGCGAACTGGAGCACGGGCACTAATTCAATAACAATCAAAGGTTTTGATTCCGAGTCTGTTTGTCGTCTTAATTATTTAGTTAAAAATTAAAGAACAGGCTCGGTTCAAAATCGATTAAAAATAAATGATATGAAAGAAATAAAAGCATTTGTAAAACCGAACAGGATACGAAGAGTAATAGAGGCCTTAACCGACAACGGATTTAAAAGTATGACCCTATCACAGGCAGAAGGTACCGGAGCGTTCAAGGCAAAAGGCGCCAAACCGTCACTCGATTTTCACGTGACGAACAGTCCTGTGGTAAAACTGGAACTCGTCTGCCAGAACGAAGAAGCACAATCTGCAATAGACATCATTCTCAAAAATGGCAAGACACCAGACCCTGGCGATGGCATCATTTATTTGTCAGAAATCGAAGATGCATTTCAGATAAAAACGGGGAAATCCCTGAAGCGGTATGACCTTTAATCCCTCTTATAGCAAATGGAAAAAATCGTAAAGAAGTTGGAAAGCAAGGGGGTTCGCCCTACGGCAATGCGCCTGATGACCTATAAACGGTTGGCGCAATTGAACGTGGCCATTAGTCTGGGCGAACTCGAAAAAGATTTTGAACGCTCGGAACGAAGTACGCTATTCCGCACTATGAAAACATTTGAGGAAAAAGGAATCGTGCATCAAATTGAAGATGGTACCGGCATCATTAAATATGCCCTTTGCGAGGACAATTGTGAATGTGAGGTCGGCAACGACCTTCACTTACATTTTCATTGCAATAGTTGCGGTGAAACCGTGTGTCTGACAGAGCATAAAATTCCGACAATAAACCTTCCCGAAGGCTATGTAGCAGAAGATATCAACCTCGTGGCAAAGGGTATCTGTGAGAAGTGCAGTGACGACTTGGATTAAATTTTTAGATTTAAAAAAAACAGGAACAATGATGACGATTTATAAAAATGAATGTAAGGTATATATGATAGCTCAGAATAGGCTGGATGCTACCGATTATGATAATATGACATCTCAATTAAAAGACCACATACAAGAACATAACAAAGTGTACTGGTATATTGAAATGGAAAATTTTGAGGGGTGGACCGCAAGTGCCTATTGGAAAGGTATTGAACTAAAACTTCCCAATGAGGAACGACTAAAGCGGGTCGCATTGGTAGGAAACGCAAAATGGCACGAACAGTTTACTGAGGTTTTGATACATTTTACAAGGGCGCACATAAAATTCTTCGGACCTGATGAAAAAAAATTGGCCAAAGAATGGATAGAGAAAGAAAATAATTAAAACAGCAAAATTGATTTAAACGGAAAAACTATACTACGTTTTAGGTAAAGTGTGGGATGTGTAATATAAAATTAGCGAAGTATATAGCACAAGGCTAAAACCGATAAAAAATCTGAAAAATGTAGTAAAAACTTTCTAATAAAAATTGGTAATGAACCAACCCAATGGCATACATAATCAAAATATAGGAGCGCTGAACAGGCGAGGACTTCTTATTACCGCTGCGATAGGATTTGGGGTTGGTATAATCTTCATACAGCCATTGGGCATTTCCCTGTTCCAATATGACCAAGGTGGTGATGCAGGCAATTGGTGGTATCTGTTCAAAAAAGCATTTGGACAAGTCGCAGGATTTAGCGATATAGACCAAATCCTAAAAAATGTCCTATTCGGCATTATGGGCAGTAGTCTCGCCCTGATGTTCTATACAAGAAAAACGATATTTCGACTAAACAGGGAAAAAGTCGGGGTTACTTTTATAAGGGAATTATTGGACAAAGGTGAAAACCACGAGGTAGAATTCAAAAGTACCTTGCGGTGGGACCTTCGACAAGGAAAGGTAAACAAAGCCTTGGAAACGGTAGTTGCAAAGACCATCGCAGGGTTTATGAATACCGAAGGTGGGCATTTAATTATAGGGGTTGATGATGAAGGTCGTATTCTGGGGCTGGAACAGGATTACGGTACTTTAAAGAAACCGGGGAAGGACGGGTTTGAACAGTATATAATGCAGTTGGTGTCCGTCAATTTGGGCACCCATTTTTGCCCCTTGGCAAAGGTGGTCTTTTATCAATTTGAAGAAAAGGATATTTGTTATGTAGGGGTTCACAAATCACAAAAACCCGTGTATTTAAATTTGGGCGACCGTTCGCATTTCTTTATCAGAACCGGGAACGGAACCCGCGAGTTGGATATGCCTGAGGCTCTGGAGTATTTGGAGGTACACTTAAATTAATATAAGCCCTATAAAATTGAAAAAATGATACAGATATTAAACATAGAAAAAGAAAACTTAATCGCCGCTAAAGTCAACGGTAAAATCACAAAGAAGGACATAGAAAAAATCCATCCGCTCATCCACAACATCATCGAAAAAGGGCATAAAGTGGATTTCTACTTTGAACTAAAAGATTTTCACGGCTATGACCTACAAGGCTTTTGGGCAGATTTAAAGGTGGATGCTACACATCTATCGGATTATGGAAAAATGGCATTTGTAGGCGAAAAAAAATGGCAAGAATGGGCCGCTAAAGCTACTGATTTCTTTATCGGTTCAGAAGTCAAATATTTTGACCTTCAGGATAAGGAACAAGCAAAAAACTGGATACAAAACAACTAAGGATATGAAAAAACTAAAAATCAAAATTCCCGTAATCCTTCCACAGGTGCCGGACGAAAAGGATGCCTGTGTCAACAGGCTTATCGATAAACTAAAAGGTCGTGAAGGTATTGACAATGTACACGTATCCGATGAAAAA
This sequence comes from Marinirhabdus gelatinilytica, assembly GCF_003353425.1. GTDB lineage: Bacteria > Bacteroidota > Bacteroidia > Flavobacteriales > Flavobacteriaceae > Marinirhabdus > Marinirhabdus gelatinilytica. The sequence continues at coordinate 960,802 of NZ_QRAO01000001.1, read as the reverse complement.
GCAGACGGTGTCCCGCAACTCTGTTTCCATTACGACCCCGATGTCATTTCACTTGATAGGGTACGGTCTTTAGCGGAGACTACTGGCGCCCAAATCACTGATAAATTTGGACACAAGTTGGTAGAAGTGGAAGGGATACGCCACACCCGTCACGCCCGGACCATCGAGAAAGCAGTCAAGGAGGTCGATGGAGTTCTCGAAGTTTCCGCTTCCGCTTCCGGAATGATACGTGTGGAATTTAATAAAGGTATCACAGGATTTGGGGCTATTAAAAAGAAAATAGAAAAACAAGGGTTGACCATTATTGAACCTTCGGTTGAAACAGAAACGTATTTACAAAAAATGAAAGTTTCCAAGGGTGAAGAAAAATCCGAACATATTCAGGACAAGGAAGAAAAGCAACACATCGACGAGAGCGAAGACCACGTTCACAAAGACGGTGAAGAACACGACCACAAAGAGGATGAAGGCGAGGCACACGCACACGGCGGTATTTTCGGCAAGAACACCGAACTTATTTTTGCCATCATTTGTGGTGCCCTTCTTGGAATAGGTTTCGGATTGTCCTACGTGGACTCGATACCGGATTGGGTCAGCTTGTCCCTCTACATAGGCGCCTACTTTTTTGGAGGTTATTTTACCGCGAAAGAGGCCATACAGACTGTAGCCAAAGGTGGTTTTGAAATCGACTTCTTGATGTTGGTAGCCGCCATTGGTGCCGCTGCTCTGGGCGAATGGGCAGAAGGTGCCTTGTTACTGTTCCTGTTTAGTTTGGGGCACGCCCTTGAACATTATGCGATGGAGAAGGCTCGAAAGTCCATCGCGGCACTGGCAGATTTAGCACCAAAAACCGCCCTGCTAAAAAAAGATGGCAAGACCGAAGAGGTCGGTATCGAAAAGTTAAGTATAGGCGATATCATCGTGGTCAAACCAAACAGTAAAATATCTGCCGATGGCGTTGTGGTCGATGGTAAAAGTAGTGTCAACCAGGCCCCTATCACAGGGGAAAGTGTACCGGTGGACAAAGTTCCCGTGGAGGATACTGCCAAAGACTATTCAGAGGTTGATGAAATAAAGGACGTAAACCGCGTATTTTCTGGAACCATTAATGGCAACAACACCCTTGAAATAAAGGTTATCAAAGAAGCGAAGGATTCTACACTATCCCGATTGGTAAAATTGGTGAATGAGGCGCAGACCCAAAAATCGCCTACCCAGTTGCTTACCGATAAATTTGAAAGATACTTTGTGCCTTCCGTACTGGTATTGGTCGTGCTGCTGCTCTTCGCTTTCTTGGTCATCGATGAACCCTTTAGCGATAGTTTTTATAGGGCAATGGCCGTATTGGTTGCTGCCAGTCCCTGTGCCCTTGCGATTTCGACACCGAGTGCCGTATTGAGTGGCGTGGCAAGGGCCGCCCGTGGCGGAGTGCTTATTAAAGGAGGTCGCCCTTTGGAAGACCTCGGCGTTATTACCGCCCTTGCCTTTGACAAGACGGGTACTCTGACCGAAGGAAAACCCAAGCTTACCGAAGTGGTTCCACTTGGGGATATATCTGAAAACGAACTTTTAAAAATAGCCGTGGCCGTAGAGAAGCTAAGCGACCATCCCCTGGCAAAAGCAGTAGTTAGAGATGGAAAGGAGCGGCTGAAAGGTGATGAAATACCTGATGCGACCGATTTGGAAGCTGTGCTGGGCAAGGGCATAAAAGCATCATTGGGTAATGACAAAATCTATGTCGGCAACCTCGACCTGTACGAAGGGCTTGATAAAAGTACACCTTCCGAAGAGGTAACCACAAAAGTCCGTGGTCTTGAAGGTGGGGGAAATACTACGATGCTCATTCGGAAGAATGAAGAATATATAGGCATCATCGCCCTAATGGATACCCCTCGTGAAGCCGCCAAGGGAACCCTCAAAAAACTAAAGGAAATCGGTATTAAACGTATGATTATGCTTACGGGCGATAACCAAAAAGTAGCCGATGCCGTTGCGGAAGAAATAGGATTGACCGATGCCTGGGGCAGCCTATTGCCGGAAGAAAAGGTGGATGCTATTAAAGAGCTAAAAGAAAAAGAATCCAAGGTGGCAATGGTGGGCGATGGTGTAAACGATGCGCCTGCAATGGCAAACAGTACCGTGGGTATTGCGATGGGTGCCGCAGGTAGTGATGTGGCCTTAGAAACCGCCGATGTTGCACTTATGGCCGACAAGTTGGAAACCTTGCCCTTTGCCATTGGCTTGAGCAGAAAGGCAAAGGCCATTATCAAGCAGAACCTATGGGTAAGCCTTGGTGTTGTAGCACTACTGATACCGGCTACCATTTTGAGCTGGGCAAACATAGGGATCGCCGTGGCATTCCACGAGGGGTCTACCTTGGTAGTCGTGGCCAATGCGCTACGTCTTTTGGCTTATAAAAAAGATTAGAAGACCCGGACTTGGAAGAATCCGGTTTTTTGAAAGAATATAAAATGACAAAAACGGAAAGAACATTATTGTCCAAAGGGATACGCCCAACTGAAATGAGGTTAAAAATATATAAATACCTCAAAAGGAAGACTTATGCTGATAGTCTGAACGAAATGCAAAAGGTCTTTCTCAAAAAAAGTAAAAGTAACAAAACAGCAAATAAAACCACGTTTTATAGAACGATGAAGTTGTTTGAGGAAAAAAACATAGTCCACCAGATTGATGATGGAACGGCCGTTGCAAAATATGCACTATCTGATGAAAACATCTCAGATTTGCATATGCATTTTCATTGCACCGTTTGTGGAAAAACTATTTGCTTGCCGGATAGAATATCGAAACAAAACTTGCCGGACGATTATGAAATAAACGATGTGAACCTGGTATTAAAAGGGGTATGTAAAAATTGTAGTAAAAAATAATAGGTGGGAGTGCCTTAAAACTGAACCCTTGCGCCCAATGGTCAGCTTAAGGTTTCCCCCACCTTATTTAATTAAAAAATTTACGAATATGGAAAAATATGATGTAATAATTATAGGGTCTGGCCCGGGCGGGTATGTAAGTGCCATCCGTTGCGCCCAATTGGGTCTAAAAGTGGCCATTGTTGAAAGGTACAGCACGTTGGGCGGTACCTGTCTAAACGTGGGCTGTATCCCGTCAAAAGCCTGGTTGGAAGCCTCTGAGCATTATTACAAACTCAAGCATCAATTCGAAAATTTTGGGATTGATGTTAAAGAAGCCAATGTCGATATCCTGAAAATGAACCAAAGGGTTCAGGATGTGGTACAGGAAATCATCAATGGTGTTGATTATCTGATGAAAAAAAACAAGATTACCGTTTATGAAGGCCACGGAACCATTAAGGACAAAAACACGGTCGCAATTAAGGGCGAAGATAAAACGGAAACCATAGCAACCGATAAAATCATCATTGCCACAGGGTCCAAACCCACTTCATTGCCCAATATTAAAATCGACAAAAAGCGTATCATCTCTTCTACCGAGGCCCTTGCGCTACGGGAAATCCCCAAGCATTTAATGGTCGTTGGCGGAGGCGTTATCGGTGTTGAGATAGGTTCCGTATTCGCCCGCCTGGGTTCAAAGGTTTCTATAGTAGAATATTTTGATAGCCTCATTGCCACTATGGATGGCGCACTGGGACATCAATTGCACCGTTCCCTAAGAAAACAGGGAATTGATTTTTATTTGGAACATAAGGTGACAAACGCAACGGCAACTGAGGACAAAGTAGAATTGAAAGCGGAAAATCTTTCCGGTAAAGAAGAAATGGGTTTAGATGGCGATTACTGCCTTATGGCCATTGGCCGAAAGCCATACACCGCCAATTTAGGGCTTGAAAATATAGGAGTGGAAACCAATGAGAAAGGACAGATAACGGTAGATGAGAACCTCGAAACCAACGTCAAGGGTGTGTATGCTATTGGGGATGTAATTCGAGGGGCAATGCTTGCCCATAAAGCCAGTGAAGAAGGCGTTTTCGTAGCCGAACGGATTGTTGGCCAAAAGCCCCATATCAATTACTCGCTCATCCCCAATATCGTGTACACCCAGCCTGAGGTGGCCGGAGTAGGTTTGACGGAAGAAGAACTGAAGAAGTCCAATAGAAGTATAAAAACGGGCTCTTTTCCCTATAAGGCAAACGCACGGGCGAAGATAAGTATGGATACGGATGGTTTTATCAAGGTAATCGCAGATAAGGAAACCGATGAGATATTGGGCGTGCATATGATAGGCCCTCGCATAGCAGACAGTTATACCGAAGCGGTGGTAGCGATGGAATTTAGGGCAGCAGCCGAGGATATTGCAAGAATGTCACACGGTCACCCCACATTTTCCGAGACCTTTAAGGAGGCCTGTCTGGCAGCTACCGAAGACAGGGCGTTGCATATCTAAGATTTACAATAACCGGCACAATAAAAAATAAAAGAGATGAAGAAGCTTCAGCGATTGACCAAGGAAATTAACGAATTGACATTGAGAATTGAACAGGACTATCCCGAACTATACCAATATCTCGACGAAAACCCTATTACCATCCCTGATTGCGAAACACCCCAGATTTCCGTCAGCTCGTTCGTGGAATATTTGGATAGCCTAAAATCACTCTTGGAAAGGTATATAGAGTCGCATAAACAAATGAAGCACTAAAAGACAATTAATTCAGTAGTATATAAATGAACAAGAGCACTTTTAAAATCAGTAAAATGGACTGCCCTTCGGAAGAGCAGATGATTCGGATGAAGTTGGAGTCTTATGCCAAAGTAAAACATTTGGATTTTGATATTCCCAACAGGAAATTGGAGGTATACCACGAGGACGGTATCAAGGCGATACAAACGTCTATAGCGAGCTTAAAACTTGGGGATTCCTTTGAGGGAACCACAGAAGCCGAACCACCCGTACTGGAAGACCAATCCAAACAAAAAAGAATCCTTTGGTGGGTCTTGGGCATCAACTTTGGCTTTTTCGTTATCGAAATGACCACTGGTTGGATATCTGGCTCAATGGGACTTATAGCGGATTCGTTGGATATGCTGGCAGATTCCATTGTATATGCGCTAAGCCTATTCGCGGTAGGCGGTGCCATTTCCAGAAAAAAGAAGGTCGCAAAATTCAGCGGATACTTTCAGATGGCATTGGCAACACTTGGGTTTGTAGAGGTTTTGCGAAGGTTTTTTAGCGATACCGAAACACCTTTGTTCCAATGGATGATTATCGTTTCGATTTTCGCATTGGTAGGTAATTTGATATCGCTCTGGCTTATCAACAAAACCAAGAGCAAAGAGGCCCATATGCAGGCAAGTGCCATTTTTACGTCCAATGATATCATTGTCAATGGTGGTGTTATAGTAGCAGGGATACTGGTTTATTTTCTGAATAGTAAATGGCCCGATTTGGTGATTGGCGGCATCGTTTTCACGTTTGTAATGCGTGGCGCATTAAGAATTTTAAAATTGTCGAAGTAGCTTTAAGTAAACCTTGAAATAGAAAAAAAATAAATCAATAATAAAAATGAATATTTGGCTTTGGGTAGTAGTATTAGGATTGGCAGCTTGGGCGGCACATTGGGGTGCGGACAAACTGTTGACACCTTTAAAGATGCTCAGAAAACAATGGGGGCTTACCGCTTCGGCAGGGGCGGCATTCCTTGCCATTGTGACCGCCAGCCCAGAAGTGGCCATAAATATTACCAGTGCAGCAAGGGGCGTATCGGATATTGGTCTGGGCAATCTACTGGGTTCTAATATTATTTCCATACCGTTGATGGTAACCATAGCCTATTTCGCTTCGCGAAAGCGATTCAAGAACAACAAGGAGCATCAAAAACACCTCGACAACAAGGTGCTTTCCCTGAATAAACGTTCCGTTTCCGTCCTGTCCCTACCTTATTTGGGAATTATCGCCCTTGTAGCCCTTTTGACTTTACCTAAAGCTTGGCGCGGACTTCAACCTGTGGATGGCTGGATTATGCTTGCGGCATATGCTGTTTTTCTGGCTCACGCCATCATAAAAGGAAGGGAAAAGGGAAAAAAAGTAGAATGGGATAAAAAGCAGATTTGGTTATCGGTCGCGGGAGCTTTGGCGATAGCTGTAGGGGCTTTTTTCATCGTAAAAGCAACTGAAAATATTGTTTCTGCCCTAAGTATCTCTGAAATGGTCGGCGGACTGTTCATTACGGGAATAATGACTACCGCCCCCGAAATATTTAAGACCTGGAGCGTGGTGAAAGGAGGCGAAGTAACGGCAGGCACCACCAGTGTTATCGCAGATAATGCGGTTACGATGACGGTAGCCTTTTTCCCATTGGCACTGGTAACCACCCCTATCGAAGATTTTCAGTTGTTCTGGGTGAACCTTGCCTTCGTTGGGCTGATGCCGCTTTTGTATTCAGTATTTGTCCATCAGAGCAAGGAGCTTCACGGTTTTAGCAAGTGGCAGATATTAGTGTTCGATGCGGCGTATATAGTTTATCTATTGACAATGGTGTTCTTTGTTCTAAAGCTATTTTAAATATGAAGAATGAACTGTTCAAAGATTATCAAAAGAAGTTCGAAGTATTGGGTAAAAGTATTAAAAACGTGAACAAATTATTACTAATAAATATAACTTAAAACATATGAAAACAAGTGTAAAAAATTGTACAGCTTTATCGCTATTGCTTCTATTATATGGTATTTCATTTGCTCAAAATCAAAATGTTCAAAATATCTTGAATGAAGTAAAAATAGATTCAATGACATTTTTCGTAGCCCAACTCACTGGAGAAGAACCTGTGATTATCGGGGGCAACCCTGATATGATTATTTCACGACATAAGGACCACCCTGGTAATGAAAAAGCTTTTCAATTCATCAAGGAAAAATTCCAGACCTACGGACTTCAGTTGGATTCCCTACAGTTTAGTTCAACTGGGAAAAATCTTTTTGGAATAAAAGAAGGAATGCTTTATCCCGATGAAAAATTTATTATTGGCGCCCATTATGACAATGTTTCGGGCGTACCGGGAGCCGATGATAATGCAAGTGGTACGGCGGCTGTAATGGAAGCGGCGAGAGTCTTTTCTGAATACGATTTCCCTTATACTATTATTTTTGCATTATGGGATGAAGAAGAACAAGGACTAATAGGTAGTGATGCTTATGCATCTTCTGCGGCGTCTTCAAACGAAAATATTCTGGGATATATCAATATGGATATGCTTGGCTGGGACGGTAATAACGATAATGTTGCTGACATTCACGTGAGACCAGTTGCTTCCTCTCTTGTACTCTCGGATAAGGCTATGGCAGCAAATATTGATTATACTATTGGCTTAAGTATACATTTAGTAAATCCAGGAATTTCGGCCACGGACCACGCGTCATTTTGGAATAATGGATTTAGTGCTATTGGAATTAACGAAGAATATGATGGCGACTTTAATCCTTTTTGGCACACACCGTCTGATACCCTTGGGCAATTTAACGTGCCATTTTATGAAAAATGTGCGAAGCTCGCCTTTGCCACTTTAGGGGAATGTGCGTTGTCATCAACATTAGGGCTTAACAATATTACTGAACAAAATATGATAAATGTTTACCCCAATCCAGCTTCGAATAAAATCTATATCGACGCAATGGAAACAATTGAGAGCGTCATCGTATACAATACGCTGGGCATTCAAGTGGGTAATATCAATTTAAGGGATACATCTCAAGTTGATACAAGTTCATTTACAGACGGGTTATATTTTTTTCATATACAGACTAAATCCTCAAACTATAGTCCAAAAATAATTATACAACATTGATATGGCAGAATTAAAAAAATCCTTGGGTACCCTTCGACTCACTTTTTATGGTGTAGGAACGATTGTTGGTGCAGGAATCTATACAGTAATTGGCGCAGCTGCCGGACAGGCGGGAACAGACCTTTGGTTGAGTTTTATTTTTGCTGCCATCGCGGCCAGTGTATCGGCAATGTCCTATGCAGAGTTGTCCTCTACCTATCCTAATGCTGGCGCGGAATTTATTTTTGTACGGAAAGCGTTTCCAAAAATCGACATTCCATCGTTTCTAACAGGTTGGACGATTGCATTTCACAGTTCGGCCACCATCGCCGCCGTGCTACTTGCCTTTTCAGGATATTTCAATACCTTTTTTAATGTTCCTTCCCTTTTAATAAGCTATGGTGTACTATTGGCACTCTCGTTAATAAGCATTACGGGCATCAAAAAATCTTCTACTGCCAATATCATTATGGTGAGTATTCAGCTATTGGGACTGTTTATTCTTATTGCGGTTGGACTTTCAGAAACAGGTCCGCCAAAAGCCGAATTTTTTCAAGTGGAATCCTTTTCCGGCACCTTGGCAGCTACTGCTACCTTATTTTTTGTTTATACAGGCTTCGAGCATATGGCGGCATTGGGTTCTGAGGTAAAAAATCCGGGCAAGACAATTCCCAGGGCATTTTTATTGACAATGGTCTTTACAACTATTATTTACCTACTAATATCTTTTACGGTACTCAATATAAGTGACCCCGCAGAAATAGCAAAGGTAGATTCCCCATTGTCGCTGGCCGCTTCAAATTTAAATTCCTGGTTACCAATAGCCTTGGCAGTTGCGGCACTTTTTGCTACGGCCAATGCGGCTTTTAGTGGCATTATTTCCATTAGCAGGTTACTTTTCGGTATGGCAAGTGTGGGCGAACTTCCAAAAGTTATGACCAAGACTAATGTACAAAAAGTACCTTGGGTAACAACCCTCGTTGTTATGGCTGCTGTCGCTGCATTTCTGTTATTGGGTGATATTAAAATCGTTGCGGGAATGTCATCATTGGGCGCGTTACTTGTTTTTGTTGCCGTGAATATCGCCCTGATTGTGCTGCGTTTTAAAGCACCTGACAAAGAAAGGCCCTTTAGAGTTCCCCTATCAATCGGGAAAGTACCTATACTACCTATTTTGGCAATACTCATCAGCCTGTCTCTGGTAATCCAATTTGACTGGGAAGTTTATATTGCGTTTGTCGGTGCGATTATAGTGGGCATTGTCTTGGACTATTTTTTGGACAAAAAGTCAAAGGATGAGATAGACCCTGAAAAAGAAAAAGAGTTGTTTAACCATTAAAAGAGGAAACTATGGATTGGATGTTCGAAGATTTTAAAACCGACCTCGATGGCTTAAACCCTAAAGTACGTGAAAAGGCATTGGAAATTGCGAAAGAGCTTGTCAAAAAAAAGGACCTGCCAGCAAAAGATGCCTTACAAGAAGCTATTACAAGAGCCGAAGAATGGTTCTACGATATAGAAGGATAAAAAATTTAAAACTAAAAAATTATGTTACAAATATTGGAACTTACAAAGAAAAATTTAATTGCCACTGAAGCAAGTGGTAAACTGACCGCAAAGGATATTGAAAAGATTCATCCGCTTATTCACGCCATATTGGACCGAGGGATGAAGGTACGCTGGTATTTTGAGATGAAAGACTTTGATGGCTGGGATGTCAAGGGGTTTTGGGAAGATTTAAAGATGGATGCGGCACACGCAAACGACTATGAAAAGATTGCTATGGTGGGCGAAAAAAAATGGCAGGACTGGATAACCCAATTTATGAAGCCTTTTACCAACGCAGAAATCAGATATTTTGATTTATCTGATAAGCAGATAGCTAAAGATTGGATTAAAGCATAATATGAAAAAGAAAAACTTAAATCTAAAAGACCTGAAGACAACCTCAAATAAAAACAAAGTTTCATCACGTCTCAGCATTAGGGAATATATACCTTCCATTTTCAGCTTTGTAATGCTGATTGCAGGGATTACTTTTGATTATTTTGAAAGCTTCCCACATTTTTCGGGCTGGATTCGCATTGTATGGTATGTCGTGGCTTATCTTCCAGTCGGTTTTCCGGTGATAAGTGAAGGTTGGGAAAGCATCAAAAAAGGGGATTTCTTTACAGAGTTCTTCCTGATGTCCATAGCCACTTTAGGTGCTTTTGCCATCGGCGAATATCCCGAAGGTGTGGCCGTAATGTTGTTCTATGCTGTGGGCGAACTGTTCCAAAATGCAGCGGTCAACCGTGCAAAAGGAAATATAAAAGCCTTACTCGATATAAGACCAAATGAAGCTTTGGTTTATCGTAATAGCGATTTTGTTTCAGTAAATCCTGAGACTGTTGAGATTGGGGAAAAGATACAGGTACGTGTAGGCGAAAAAGTTCCGCTTGATGGTATTCTTCTTTCAAAAAAAGGGTCTTTTAATACTGCCGCCTTGACAGGCGAAAGCAAACCTCATACTATTGCTAAAGGTGATACCGTTTTTGCCGGAAGTATCAACCTTGATGGCGTAATCGAAATCGAGACTACTAAGGAATTTAAGGACAGTTCCATTGCACGAATTCTGGATATGGTGCAAAATGCAACTGCCAGAAAATCAAAGACCGAATTGTTCATTAGAAAGTTTGCAAGAATTTATACGCCTATCGTTGTATTCCTTGCCATCGGACTTACATTTCTACCTTACTTTTTTGTAGATAATTATGTGTTTAGGGATTGGCTGTATAGAGCATTGATATTCCTCGTGATTTCGTGTCCTTGCGCGTTGGTCATTTCTATTCCCCTTGGCTATTTTGGCGGATTGGGTGCGGCATCGCGAAACGGTATTCTATTCAAGGGTGCATCCTTTCTCGATGCAATGACTCAAGTGAACACAGTCGTAATGGACAAAACAGGAACCGTTACCAAAGGGGTTTTCAAAATCAAGGAAATCAATTCCATCACATTTGAGGAAGCCGAGTTTATGAAGTACCTGATGGCGATGGAAGAACAATCCACACATCCTATCGCCAAGGCAATTCTGGAATACAAAGCGGACGGGTCGGATTATGAGGCAACCGATGTTTCAGAAGTTGCAGGAAAAGGTTTAAAAGGAACAGTCAACGGAAAAACGGTGTTGGTAGGTAATAAGGCTTTGATGACCTCAAACAGCATAGAAGTCCCTTCGGAAACAGATGGTATCGTAGAATCAATTGTTATGGTTGCCATTGATGGAAAATTTGCAGGCTACGTAACCATTGCAGATGAACTCAAGGATGATGCGCACCAAGCCATTAAACAAATTAGAGATGCAGGGATTTCAAAGATTATAATGCTATCGGGCGATAAGGATTCTATTACTCAACAAGTTTCAAAAGAATTGAACATCGATTGGGCAAAAGGCGGACTGTTACCTGAAGATAAACTTAATGAGGTTGAAGAGCTCAAAAAACAACCTAATACGAAAGTCGCATTTATCGGTGATGGAATTAACGATGCACCCGTTTTAGCAGCAAGTGGTGTAGGTGTTGCGATGGGCGGCTTAGGAAGCGATGTCGCCATTGAAACAGCTGATGTTATTATACAGACCGACCAACCGAGCAAGATTGCACGAGCGATTAAAATTGGTCGTTCAACGCGACGAATTGTCTGGCAAAATATTGGACTTGCCTTTGGTGTAAAGGTTATTGTCCTCATTCTTGGGGCAGGTGGATTAGCGACAATGTGGGAAGCGGTTTTTGCTGATGTAGGTGTTGCTTTCCTTGCTATTCTCAATGCGGTACGATTGCAGAAAATGAAGTGGAACTAAAAGAACTTAATACGAATTTGAAATCAGAATAATAATAGAAAAATGAAGGTTATAATTAAAACTATTGTCCTGCTGTTAGTTGCGGGAAGTATTCAGAGCTGCTCACTTTTAGGTGCGGCAGGAATTACCAGTCAAGGGCAACCAACAAAGAAAGTTGAAGGCAAATTAGTCTCTACAACCACAAACTCTTCAGTAAATGTTGATCATACGATTTGGGATAATTTGTTGAGAAAGTACGTTAACAAGGAAGGCCTTGTAGATTACGAAGGTTTCAAGAAAGATTTTAAGACTTTAGAAGATTACCTGAAAATTCTTTCCACACAAGATCCAAACGACGATTGGTCTGTACCAGAATTGCTCGCCTACTATATCAACTCTTATAATGCTTACACTGTAAAGCTCATTGTAGAAAATTATCCAGTAAAAAGCATCAAGGATATTGATGGGCCGTGGACAAAACCTTATGTACCGATTGACGGTCGGGAAATAACCCTGGCGACTATTGAGAACGGTGTGTTACGTAAAATGAACGAGCCTCGCATCCATTTTGCCATTGCCTGCGCATCTATGTCGTGTCCCCCATTATTAAACGAGGCTTACACAGCAGGTAAGATAAATGAACAATTAGACCGTGTCACAAAAGATTTCATTAATAATGAAAAATTTAATGAAATTTCAGCAACTAATCCAAAGGTGTCAATGATATTCAAATGGTATGAAAAAGACTATACCGTTAATGGTAAAAAAGATGTCATTGGTTTTATCAATAAATATGCAGACACAAAAATTAATGCCAATGCCAAGCTGGAATATAAGAATTATGACTGGGACCTAAACGACCAGAAATAATTTCTCTTAAACCGGCAGGTTTTGAAAACTTGGTAGGGTTTTTAAATTGTATAAACATTCTGGCTAACTGAACAGAAGACACCTATAAATGCAACAATATAAAAAGCTGTTTTGCAGATTTAGGCCTTGTTTTATTGGCCATATTCAATGTGATTCGGTTGCAGAAAATAAATGGAAAATAATCAAAAGTAATGTATCAAAAAAGTAATTTTAAAAGAAACAAAAAAAAGCGAAAAACATCGAATACCAATATCACAAAAAAGGATAAGTTGATAGGGATTCTTGCAATAACCCTCGTAGTAATAGCTGCATTTCTATTGTACTATTTCGTTTTTAAAGGGAACATTCATAAGCACTGATTCTTAAACCTTGTTGATTATCGACAAAACAAACTAAATTTTTAAGCCCCAAAATTGCCGTGATTTATAATGTGGGTTTTATTTTATTAACAATTAAACCCATATTAAATTTGGAAAATCAAATAATCAAAATAATAGACGATTACAAAAATGAGATAATAGACATAGAGGAATCCGACTTAAAAGATTTTAATGTTATTGAAAGAGGAATAACAGTCTCAAGAAGATATTTGCAAAAACTACGCTTGTACATTAGAGAGAATGATTTTATAGATGAGGATGATGAAATAAAATTTTTCAAAAAACACAAACCTTATGTTTACAGTAGGTTAAAATTCTATGCAAAATTGTATAATTTTTTGATTAACAGACCTGCGGGAACTATCCAAACACAACAAATATTTATTGACGAAGAAATTCAGAAACTTCAAGATAGTATCCGACGAAATATTGACTTTGTTAAATATTACAGAGAAGAATCGACTGTTTTAGATGAATTTTACTTTCTAAGAGGGAAAGACAAAATCAGTTTGGTCTCAAACACCTCTCATTTTTACACGGATGCTGAATTTTCCACAAGCCACGATAATGCGATTGCTAAAATTATGGCATATGATCTATTAATAAATCATTACGTTCAGGAATTAAGCTATTTGAGGGACCTATCTTACGGTATTCAAAGTAAGTTAAATACTCTTGCCAACGGTGAGCGCCTTGGCTGGACCGCTTCAAAAACAGACCTTATCGAATTGATTTATGCCTTGCAGGCATCTGGGGCAATAAAAAGTGGTACAGCAGGAATTAAAGAAATGGCTTCTGCCTGTGAGGACATTTTTGAGCTTAAGCTTGGTAATGTATACAGAACTTTTCTGGAAATAAGGGAACGCAAAATCGACCAAACAAAATTTATTGATAGACTTAAATCAACACTTTTAAGGCGAATGGAAGAAACGGACGGTTAACATTCTGAATTTAAACAGTGTTAAAATTTTTCCCAAGTTGGGTGGAACTTGGGAAAAAATAAAATTAATTTTAGTTATCATCATTTGGCATAGATAATTTTAAGAGCATCTTATAAATTTATTCAATTTAAACCATTGAAAATGAGCAAATAAAAACACCCTACTTGGGTGCAACTTGGGAATAAAATCCAATAAACCTACCCAAATTTGTAGAACGAAAGTCAAATCAAAGATTCACGAACTCAATTTTATTAAAATATTAAAGTTTGTGAGCTAAATCAGGTCAGGGACTATCAATTAAAAGTACAAACCCAGATAGTCCCTTTCCATTAAAACCGTTCTATTATGCCGACAAGTATTATTACCACAGACGACCTTCGGGAATTCAAAATGGAATTGCTCGATGACATTAAACAATTACTGACAAGACAAGCCAGCGGGAAACTAAAAAAATACCTCAAATCCTCTGAGGTTATGGACTTGCTTCAAGTAAGTCCAGGCACCTTGCAAAACCTTCGCATCAATGGCACATTACCTTATACCAAAGTAGGTGGCATCATTTACTATGATACAGAAGAAATTCAAAAGGTGATGGATGCCAACCGTGTGCACCACGGTCTAAATTCTTAAGCGATGAACTATATAAAGCTACTTAATGCGGCTTTTGAGAAGTTCTATTTTGATGACCGCCTTAATCCAACGCATATCAGCCTGTATATGGCGCTGTTCCAAGAATGGAACAGTTGCCGATTTATGGATGAGTTTTACGTGAACCGCAGGGATTTAATGCGATGTGCCAAAATAGGTTCAAAATCCACATACCATAGATGTATTGTGGAACTGGATTCTTGGCAATACCTTTCTTATTTCCCTTCCAACAATCCATACAAAGGCAGCAAAATAAAGATGTCCATTATCGGGACAAGTGATGAACCACTTGTGGGACAGTATAATCCCATATTAGAACAGCTTGCGGAACAGTACCTTCCCAGAGGTGTACCGCTTGAGGGACACCACCATCCCAAAAATGGACAGGTTGTGAACCTACACCGTCCCATAGGTGGACAAGCATTGGTATCTAATACAAACAATATCAAACAAGAAAACTATATAAAACAGCCAAAGGGCAGACAGGCCGTTATTTTATTTTTTGAAGAAAAAGGGTTTGATGCCGATGAAGCTGAAAAATTCTATGAGCACTATGCAGAACGTGAGTGGCAAACAAGCGATGGCAAACCTATTCGTGATTGGCGTTCATTAGCCACAAATTGGATGGACAGAACCGAATTATACAACAAAGAAAACGAATCAAACAAAAAACAAGCGTCCCAAATCAAGGACAACTTGCGAACCACTAAAGACAAAGACTATGGACAACCCCTCTAAAATTACTGAAGGTGGCGTGGAATATTCGTTGGGCAAGTTTGATGGAAAAAACGTCCTCTACGATTTTCCAAAAATCTTGATTTACTTGAATGCAAAGGGCAAACTGTTGTTTGGTAAAGGATTCAGGATTTACGATGAGGATAAAGATATTTTACTGAAGCTCTGTTCCTATTTCATAAAGGACATAGAAAATTGTAAATCATATGGAATAGATGTTGACAAAGGTATATTACTTTCCGGACCAGTTGGCTGTGGCAAAACCAGTTTGATGAAATTGTTGCGCCATTTGGTTCCGTTCCAACGTCCTTATGAAATGATTCCCTGCCGAAACGTAACCTTCAGTTTTAACCACTTAGGCTTTAAAACTGTTGAAGAATATGGAAATACCAAATTCTATTGTTTTGATGATTTGGGCGTGGAACCCTTTGGCAGATTCTATGGAAAGGATCTTAATGTGATGGGCGAAGTGCTTTTATCTCGATACGAACTGTACCTACAAACCAAACACAAAATTAAAACCCACGCCACAACCAATCTCAATGCTGAAGAACTGGAAGAACGTTATGGCAACCGTGTACGTAGCCGAATGCGAGAACTGTTTAATTTGATTGCTTTTGATACAAAAGCTGGCGATAAGAGGAAGTGAATTATGCAATAATAATAAAGCTTAAAAATCACTAAACTATTTAGAAATAATTGAAAACTATTTTTACGAGCATTCGATTTCGCTATATTAGAAGCTTAAAATTTTTAATTTAATATGACGGATCTATTCGACCAAACTTCAAAAAAAATTGATCATCAAGAACTTTTCTTTAAACTATATCAAGCAAAAGACGAGAGTGATTTAATAAATATTATCAACACTTACCATTCAATATTTGATGACTCAAACTGGAAACCACTTGGTGGAAATTTTAGTAATTATGGTGTAGTAAAAAACCAACAGTCAAGCCCCATTGCTGCTTTAATAGAAAAAGTAACCAACGCCATAGATGCTATACTTACCAAAGAATGCATTCTTTCAGGAACTGACCCAAAATCTGATGTTGCACCAAGAACTATGGACGAGGCTATTCAAAGATTTTATCCAGAAAATAATTGGGATTTACCTTCATTTCGAAAGAAACAAGCTGAAAACATTCAAATTATTGCTGACGGAAAGGGACCACGGAACCAGCGGAACCAACATCCAACATCGGTAATTGTCTATGATAACGGTGAAGGTCAGCACCCAGAAAAGTTCGAGGACACCTTCCTCTCACTACTTCGAGGTAATAAAAATGATATTCACTTCGTACAGGGTAAATATAATATGGGCGGAAGCGGTGCCATTGTATTCTGTGGAAAGAAAAGATATCAGCTCATTGCTTCAAAGCGTTACACGAATGATGGTGATTTTGGATTTACCTTGGTACGTGAGCATCCTAAAAAAGAATCTGACCAAGCAAAAGAAACCTGGTACGAATATTTACTTATTGATGGAAAAATCCCATCTTTTACAACAACGAAATTAGACCTTGGCCTCAACAATCGTCAATTTGAAACAGGTACCATATTAAAACTCTATTCGTATCAATTTCCTAAAGGCTATTCTGGTTTTGCCCAAGATTTGAACCAAAGTGTCAATGAATTTTTGTTTCAACCGGCACTTCCAATCTTAACGGTTGATACAGCAGAGCGTTATCCCAACAATAAAGTTCTTGACAATGACCTGTTTGGATTAAAAAGACGTTTGGCAGCTGAGGAATCCGAATATTTGGACGAAAGCTTTTCAGAGAACTTTTCAGATGATGTCTTCGGAAAGATGAAAGTATCCTGCTACGTTTTCAAAACCAAGGTAAAGGATTACGACCTCAAGAGAACTAAAAAAGTCATACAGGACAGGTATTTTAAAAATTCAATGTCAGTTATGTTCTCACTTAATGGTCAAACCCACGGACATTATACTGCTGAGTTTATAACACGCTCATTGAAGCTCAATCTTCTTAAGAGTCACTTACTTATTCACGTGGATTGCACAGAAATGAAATATAACTTTCGCAAGGAATTATTTATGGCCTCTCGCGACAGACTAAAAGATGGTGACGAAACCCAATTTCTAAGAAGTTATCTGGCTAAAAAACTAAGCGCGAAAGATGGAAGGTTGGCAGAGATAGAAAAGCGTCGAAAACAAGCAGTGGATATTGACACGTCCTCAAATACGAGTGATTTACTAAAAAGCTTTACAAAGAATCTACCCCTTGATTCAGAATTGGCAAAATTGCTAAACCAAACGTTTAAGCTCGACATTAAAAAGGATAAAAAAACTGAAGGACAAAAGAAACGTACTTCTACTGTAAAAGAACCCACACCTTTTGAACCTAAAAGGTTTCCATCATTTTTTCAAATTGATGCTAATAATAACAATGAAAAAGAAGCTGCAGCAATACCACTCAACGGTGAAAAGTCCATTCGCTTTTCCACAGATGTAGCTAACGACTATTTTGATAGAATTGAAGAACCCGGGGATTTAAGGGTCAGTGTGCTCAATATAAAACCAAACGATTCCGATGGCGGAAATAAGCCTGGTGAACCAAAAGAAATAGATGAAGTTTTTAACGTTGTAAAAAGTAGCCCCAATAAAGGAAAAATAAGAATCTCTCTTAATCCCAAAGATGAATTAAACGTTGGCGATAGCGTTCAAATAAAAGCAAGTCTATCATCACCTAATGGTGACATAGAGGAATTGTTTTGGGTTAAAATTGCCGACAATAATAAACCAAAAGACGAAGCACCTAAAAAGGAAAGTGATAATGATTTATTGGGATTACCAAAGTTGGTTTTTATGTACAAGAACGTAGATGTAAATTCTGATACAGACGTTACTTGGGCAGCTGTTGAAGAAGCCACAAGCCTTGATGTAGATTATTCAACGGTTATGATTCCGGATGCTGAAGGGGACTTACTTAATCGCATTTTCATCAATATGGACAGTACTGTATTGAAAAACTTCAAGTCGAAAGAAAGGAATATCAACCACGAGCAATTAGAACTTGCTAACCGAAAATATTACACCTCAGTATATTTTCACACCTTATTTCTTTACACTATAAGCAAAAATAGAGGTTATGAAATCAGGCAAAAAGTAGAAGGTAAAGATGATTTAGAACACGTTGATTTGGGCCAATACCTTAAGGATTTGTTTGACCATTACTACTCAACCTTTATTTTAAATTTTGGCGGGATGGAAGCAATGATGCAAGGAATTGGCGATTAAAATTAAACATTTTTCTGCCCAATTTCTGTAGCGTAAAAATAAAGTCACTATTACCCGTCGCAATAGTTGTTAATGGTTTAAATAATCCTATTTTTGTAAGGACAATTTTTGTCTCTAAAATAAAATTCAACAACGATGGAAACATTGGGTGAATATCTCAGAACACTGAGGGAATTGAAGAATCTACCTATAAGAAAAGTTGCGGCTGCGGTAGATATAGACCAATCCACACTTGGTAAATACGAGAGAAATGAAAGGCTTCCCAAAAGAGGACTACTTTCAAACTTTGCTTCATTTTATGATGTTTCATTATCTGAATTGGAAAAAAGATATTTAACCGATAAGGTGGTGTTTTCCCTTTTAGAAGAAGAAAATCCAGAGAGTATCTTGGTTGAATGTAAAGACAAATTGAAGTATTTAAAGAATAAAAACGGTGAATCGAAAATAAATGAATAAACTAACATTCACAGGACACGAAACATTTCACTGTCGCCATTTTTGGTTGAAGAAGGGCTACGACTATCTTTCTACGGGTCAGTCTTTCAAAAATCCTGATGCCGTAACTGCTTTAGGTGTTGGTAAAAATATGGTAATGTCCATTAATTTTTGGCTGAAGGCTTTCGGTATAAAAACTCAAGAAGGTCAAACAACGGGTTTTGCCAATAAAATTTTTGATAGCAATACGGGATATGACCCACTTTTAGAGTATGAAGGCACCTTATGGTTATTGCATTATAAGCTGTTAGACACCAATTTAGCGTCTATTTTCTCTTTAGTTTTTAAAGAATTCAGAAAAAGCAGGGTTAATTCACAATTTACCACTCAACAACTACTTAGATATTTACTTAGGGCAGCCAGTAACCGTCAAACGTCGATTGCTGAAAACTCTTTGAAGAATGACATCAAAGTATTTATAAAGACCTATTATTTAGCCGATAAGAATATAAAGGATATGGAAGATGATTTATCATCCATCTTCATTGACCTTAATTTAATCACTAAAGTCACCGATAATGAGGAAGGTTCCGTATTTCAATTAAAAGTGAGTGAAAGACCTGAGATAGCTAAAGAAATATTTTACTTCTTAATCTTAGATAAATTCCCAAAACTTAACTCTATAAGCTTTGATGAAATACATAACAAAATAGGTGATGTATTCGCCTGTTCTTCTGAAGGCACGGAACTCAAGATACAGGAAATATCAGAAGCCTTTAAGGACGTTGTTTATAAGAAGGATGCAGGAAGAAAAGAATTACAAATCAAAAATATCCCTAATAAGTGGGATATATTAGAGCAATATTACGATGCATAAATTTACAACATCCACAAACATTGAACGTGATGTCGTAAATGATATCAATTACGTTGTTACACCCAACGCAAAAAATGTTTTCGAAAGAATAGTGACTGGGTTTCAGCAAGGACATCACTCATTTAATATTATTGGTTCTTATGGTACAGGAAAGTCCAGCTTCCTTTGGGCTTTAGAAAAAAACCTCAAAGACAAAAAGCCCTACTTTGCTAATCTTAATGGGCAATTCAAAGGATTTGAAAAGTTTTCATTTTTAAAAATTATTGGGGAAGCTTCGCCTTTAACAGAAGTATTAAAAAAATCTTTTAAGCTTAAGGAAAACACATCCAACTCGGATCTAATCGACACAATAAGTAAAAGAGCCGCATCGCTTAGAAAAAAAGATGAAATATTAGTTGTACTGATTGATGAGTTCGGTAAATTTCTTGAATATGCAGCCAAACACAATCCCGATAGCGAATTGTACTTTATACAACAGTTAGCTGAGTTGGCAAATGATTCCAATAGAAATATTATTTTAATTACAACGCTTCATCAAAACTTCGGTTCCTACGCCAATGATTTATCTCAAAACCAAAAGAACGAATGGGATAAGGTAAAAGGAAGACTAATTGATATCTCGTTTGATGAACCTATTGAACAGTTACTTTATTTGGCATCAGCCAGAATAGAAGACCTTAAAATCGAAAGACCAAAAGACATTGGGTTTGAGGATTTGTTCAATAAAATAAACGAGAGCAAGCTCGTAAGTAATTCAGAAACGTTGAATTACGATTTAGCCAATAAGCTTTATCCATTCGATATTTTATCTGCAAATATCTTAGCTCAGACTTTGCAAAAGTATGGCCAAAACGAAAGGTCTCTATTCTCTTTCTTGGCAAACAGTCAGGTTTTCTTTGATAAAATAGACAAAGACAGCCACACCTTTTTTAATGTAGCCGATGTGTTTGATTATCTAACGCTTCATTTAACAAGCGAATTAGAAGACCGATATTCAAACCCTCATAAGCCTCAATGGAACACAATTGTTAAGGCATTGGATAAAGCTGAAGCTATTAATGATTTTGGATACGAGAACTTGGCAAAAATCATAAAAACCATAGGTCTGGTAAATTTATTCGCAAAGTCTTTTGGTAAGCTCGATAAAAATTTCTTAGAATATTATGGAAAATATGCTTTGAATATTCCTGATTCTGAGAAATACATTGAGAAGCTAATCAGCCAAAAAATAATAAAGTTCTATAATTATCGTAATAAGTTTTTCTTCATTGACGGTACCGATGTGGATATAGAGCAGGAATTGATAGATGCTAATTCCCATATCGATACAGCTATCAATATTGCCACAAAAACCAAACATTACTTTAAAGAAAAATATCACTTTGCAAAGGAAGCCTATTTTGAAATAGGCACACCGAGATTTTTTAAAGTAAACATATCCGACCATATTGAAAACATTAAACCAGAAGGGGAAATTGACGGTTATGTACATATCATCCTTAGCAGAGATGTGAACCTTAAAAGCTTAAAAAATGACACCGTCAACAAACTGGCACAACTATACGTAGTCCTCAAAAAATTTGAGTTTATAAAGTCCTGTATTTATGAGATTGAAAAGATGGATTTTGTATTGCAAAAATACTCAGAAGACAACGTGGTCAAGAAAATACTAACAGAAGAGAAGGCTTACGAAGTACAAAAATTACAAAAACTTTTAGAGCACGGCATTTATGAAAAATCTAATGCAGACTGGTTCTACAACGGTAAAAAACTTAAGATTGACTCAAAAGTATCCTTAAACAGAAATCTCTCTCAAATAGCAAAAAAAGAGTATTCCTCGACACCTCGATATTTGAATGAAATGGTCAACAAGGAATATTTAAGCACCCCTGTTTTAACTGCAAGGAAAAATTTATTGAAAGATTTGCTTGAGCATAGTGAAGTGGAAAATTTAAACTATGATGACCGCAAGTTTCCACCACAAAAGTCTATTTATTTAGGGCTTTTAAAAGAGACTGGTATTCACAGAGCTCAAAACAACACGTATATCCTAACCGATCCTACAGATGCTACATTTAGACCACTTTGGGAACATTGTGAAAATTTCTTAGAGGATTCAAAACATATTAAGAAAAACTTGTCTGAACTATACGAATCACTATCTAAAGCGCCATTTAAGCTTAAAAAAGGGCTTATAGACTTTTGGATTCCAATATTTCTAATAATCAAAAATCAGGACTACGCTCTGTTTCATAAAGCTTCGGGATATGTACCTTATTTAACAAGTGAAGTTCTTGACCTTGTACACAAAAAACCTTCTGATTATGAACTGAAATCATATAAAATTGAAGGTGTCCGGCTTAACCTTTTTAATAAATACAAAGAAATTACGGGTGTTGATGCGTCAAGCAATAAACCCGAAAGTTCACTCATTTCTATTTTCAGTAGTTTCATTGCATTTTACAATGCGCTTCCTGAATACGTTAAAAAAACCAATCGGTTAAGCCCATCGGCAAAAGGTTTAAGGGACGCCATTGCTTCCGCTAAAGACCCAGAGAATGCACTATTGTCAGAAATCCCTAAAGGATTGGGCTACAAAAACATTAACCTCGAAGAAAATGATGCTCAAGTCCTAAATAATTTTATTGAGCGTTTAAACGATTCCATAAATGAAATACGAGTTGCCTACGATGGGTTGTTAAACAGATTTGAAGAGTGTATATGTGACTCTTTAAACTTGAATAGTAACAATTTCAATACTTACAAAGGCAAAATTCAAGCGCGTTATAAGTCTTTAAAACCGCATTTATTGATTCAAAAGGAAAAGGTCTTCCTTAACCGCATAATGTCTAAACTAGACGAACGTGATTCTTGGTTAAAATCCATTGCTGATGTTATACTTGGCAAATCCATCGAAAAAATGAATGATGAGGACGAAGCACTATTAATGGATAATACGAGAAAAGTATTTTCAAGCTTAGACAATCTATTAGAGCTACATTCTTTAGCAGATGATAATGTAAACAATGAAGTGGTACAGTTCCAACTCACAGATGTTTCTGGCAAAACGGTAAAGCAAAATATTGTTTTAAGCTCTTCAGACGAAAAGCACGTTTCAAAACTACAGAAAGATTTGACCAAGGTATTGTCCAAAAATGACAAATTGAGCACAGCTGCTATTATTAGATATTTAAAAAATTTGCACTATGAAAGTTAAACACGTACTTGGTATCTCAGGCGGAAAAGATAGTGCTGCCTTAGCGCTTTATCTCAAGAAGCTATATCCCAATTTAGATGTAGAGTATTATTCTTGTGACACAGGTAAAGAGTTAAAAGAAACGTATGAACTTGTGGAAGCCCTGAACAGTAAATTGGGCAAGGACATTAAAACAATTTTTGCTGTTGAACCAGAAAAAGAGACCCCTTACAAAACTACATTTGATCATTTCTTGGCCGAATATGGCGGATATCTTCCCTCATCAACTGCAAGATGGTGCACAAAAAAGCTAAAATTAGAACCCTTTGAGAAATACATAGGTGATGAGCCCACAATATCATATGTAGGGATTCGAGGGGATGAAAACAGAGAGGGTTACATATCTAAAAAAACCAACGTTCAATCTATTTTTCCGTTCAGAAAAAACATCTGGAGTGAAGATGTTATAAAAGAAGTTCTAGCCAATAAGAATATTTCAAAAGTTGCAAGACTTTACGACAGTCATAGTCCAAACCATTTAAAAGAAGATATACTCAAGAGAGTCAACCAGGCTATTTCGCCAAACTTTAGACAAGGGCAAAAATTAGAATTCCTTCTAAACAGTGATGTCAAATTATTCAATCAAGTTGTTTTTCATTATCTAAAAGAAAATACTGATTATCCCATAGCGCTTTTGGACGATTTCCCTTTAATAGAGAATGATGAAGTTTTAGTATTGGATGACATTTTCAAAATACTCGATGACAGTGGTGTTGGTATACCCGCATACTACATAAAAAAATCATACCAAGTAGAAATTGACGGTAAAATAGAAACCGGCACTTACTCACGTAGCAGGTCTGGTTGCTTTTTTTGTTTTTACCAACAGAAAATAGAATGGGTCTGGCTACTTGAAAACCACCCTGCCCTATTCGATAAAGCCAAAGAGTATGAAAAGGATGGTTACAATTGGATGGATACTGAAACATTAGAGGAACTATCCAAACCCGAACGTGTTCAAGCAATCAAGAAAGAACATTTCACGAGAATGAAAAGGCAGCTAAGTAAAAGGAACACTAACAGCTGGAAAGATGAAATTATTGAAGCAGAAGGCCTTGGTTGTGCCAGTTGCTTCATTTAAAAAATAAGTATATGAGTGATAAAATCGATTTATCCATAGATGCCGGTAGGCTTCTATTTGGACTGAGTAGAATTGGCTATACAACCTCTGCTGCCATTTGCGATATTATAGACAACTCTGTAAGGGCTAATGCAAACAACATAAACCTCTTAATCAAAAAAGAACGCGAAGACTTTTCCGATAACAAGAGGAATAATGTCAAGGAATATATTATTATAGATGATGGCGATGGTATGGATGAAGGTGCAATCGAAGAGGCATTGAAACTCGGTTCAACAGATGATCATTATGATGACAAATCGCTGTCGAAGTTTGGATTGGGCCTAAAATCAGCGTCATTCTCGCAAGGTGATGTTCTAAAGGTGATTTCTTCAGATGGTACAGGATTTAATAAGTACGAAGTCTCTCTACCAAAAGTAATGGAAGCAAAAGAATATTTTGCTGAAAAGACTGAAATTGAAGAGAATGAATCTGAACTGATTGAAACCTATCTAAAAGATGGCAAGGGTACCATCATCATTATTTCTGCCATTCGATTAAACAACCATCCAAGTGTTAGAAATACCATTAAGGAATTAAAAACCAAAGTAGGTGTCATCTATTTCTATTTCCTTTCTGAAAGCGGTGTGAATATCACCATTGGTGATAAAAAGATTGATGCCATTGACCCATTGTTTGTATCTGAAGCCAACGAGAATGGAAACTTGAACGAAAATGAATGGGATGGAACTGAAGTACGTTGGATAGAAAAACCAAAAGAGCTTACTCTTGATGATGAACTGAAAATAAATGTAACTATTGAAATTACCCAACTTCCCTATCCACCTATCTATAGAATTAAAAATATAGGCGAATCAAGAGACAAGGAAGTACGCGAAAGATATTTAATTGAGGCTGGTAATTACGGTTTTTATGTGTACAGAAATAAAAGGCTCATATCCTGGGCTTCTAACCTACAAGGCATCATCCCGTACGACCAAGATTTTTATGCTTTTAGGGGAAGGATACTGATCAATGACGAGGCGGATGATTTCTTCAATATTGATGTAAAAAAATCTTCGCTGACTCTTTCTGAAGAGGCATTTAGAAACATAAGCGATTTTACCAAAGAAGCCAAAAGCAAAAGCAAAGCAGCTTGGAAAAATGCCGGAAAGATTAGTCGTGACATTATAAATAAAGCACCTAATGAAATCGCAAATAAGCTCTTAGATGAATTCGAGCAGATAGAGATTCTGCCAGGTGATGACCTACCTGATGAGGAAATAGCCTTAGAACGATTAAAGGCGATAACCGATGATATGACCTCAAAAATCAAGTGGATAATTAAAATGATGAAAGAGGATAAGGGTGAAGAAGTGGACGATACTGTTGACGATGACTATACAGAAGACGAAAAGGAAGAGGCCATTAAAGGCGAAAAGAACGCTAACCTCACTAAAATATTCAGGGTATCTTCTGTTGAAGACAATCTGCTTTGGGAACCTTACTATGATACCGATTTAGGTAATTGTGTAAGGATTAATAAAATTCACCGGTTTGCAAGATTAATCTATGAGGATAATGCAGAGAACAGAGATTTACAGATTCTATTTGATTTAATGATGCTTCAGTTTGCCGATTCTGAACTATATGCATACAAAAATATTGGAAAATATGAGTATGACGACCTTAAAGTTATTTTGCGAGAGTCCAGAAGGATAGTATCAGAATTTCTTGCCAATATGTGTAGAAAACTAGAGAACGATTTGCCACCAAATTACAGTGACGAAAAGTATGCTTGAGACTAGTATCTTCGGTGCATTCAACGGTGCCGACCAAGCCTATATCTATATTTGGCTTTCCAAAAAACATAAAATCGTTTATGTAGGGATGACTAATAGCTATACGGGCACAATAGGCAGAGCTGGTGCCCATTTTAACAGAAAGGGAACCTTACGAAAACGATTTGTTGAAACACGAGGGTATGAGGTCAATGATGTTGATGACATCCTTCTCTTATCATTTCCTTTACCAAAAACAAGAGAATTTACCTCAGTTGAAAAATCCTATAGAGAGGCAGTAGAATACCTTGTGCAGAAAGAACTTATATTATTGCGCGGAAAACTCAATCCTACTTTTGATGTTATTTCTTGGGTAAGATTGAGTCCAAGAACTGGAAATTCAAGAATTAAAAAGTTAGCTGCATCTATTGTAAATTCTTTTGAGGCTAACTATTCCCGTTTTTAATAGCATTGACCAAGATATCTAATTGTGACTGAGTTGAGAGACTTCCAAAGCTTATCCTGATGCTACTAGCTGCCTTGTCCTTACTCAAGTCCATACTTTTAAGAACGTGAGATTGTTCTATTAATCTAGAGTTACAGGCAGAACCCATCGACACCGAGACTGAATTTTTGTTCTTTAAGATAAATGATTCGGCGTCCTGATTTAAAAGTTGAACATTAATAATGTATGGGCTTCTATTAACTGAAATTGCATTAATTGTCCCTAATTCAGATTGATGCAATTCTTGTTGTAAATGAGTATTTAGGTTTAGAATTTTTTTATAATCTGCATCCATCTCGAACATTGCTAATTCACTTGCCTTTCCTAAACCAACAATTCCTGGGACATTTAAAGTTCCTAAATTGACCGATTCAATTAGTTGCTTAACCAATACATTCGATTTTGTTTTGGCTGTTGTTTTAACCAATAACCCACCGATACCTTTAGGCCCATAAATTTTATGGGCATTAAAGCATAATAAATCTATGTTTTCCTCTTGGAAATTCAGCGGAAGTTTTCCATAAGATTGAGTTGCATCCGTAAAAAACAGAACATTCTTCTTCTTGCAAATAGCACCAATATCATCAATATCGGCAATCACACCGGTTTCATTGTTAACGTGCATTAAGGCCACAAGTATTGTGTCTTCAACAAAACTGTGTTGCAGTAAATTTATATCTATTTTTCCGTTGTCATCTACATCAAGATAGGTTACTTGAGCACCGATTTTTTCCAAATCCTTGCACGTATCCAAAACGGCTTTGTGCTCTGCCTTTGATGTAATTATGTGGTTTCCTTTATCTAAACTGTTGTAGAAAACTTGACTTATGGCCAGCTTGATAGCTTCAGTTGAACCACTAGTAAAAAATACCTCATTTTCTTTACAGTTTACAAGTTTAGAAATTTGATTTCTTGCTTTATCAATCGCGTTAGAAGCTATTGACCCGTGTCTGTGAGTACTGCTAGATGCATTTCCATAATGATCAAGAAAGTATGGGGACATTGCCTCGTAAACTTCTTGTTTTACGGGTGTGGTTGACGCATAATCAAAATAAATTGGTTCTTTTTTCACTCTTCCCTTTTAATAAATGCAAAGTTAAAAATATAAATATCTATTTCTGATATTAGAGATCTTTTTAAATTAGTACTGGAATAATTTAATACTCTAAAATAGCATTCTACCTGTTTCTTTTCATCAAAGATTTTATAATTAATTTTATCTCTTTAAAAAACAAAACGATAGTACTTTTTAAATTTCTTAAAATTTCTGTATACATCTCTTTCATATGCCTATTTGTGTTAAAAACTTAAACAAAGTCCATACTAACATCGTTATGTTAATATCATTGGCGAGATAGTTTACTTCATCATTATTACTCAAAAATCCAAGTTCTACCAATACAGATGGAAAATGGTTTGTTGTTTCCTTTAACACCTGAAAATTGGCAAACTTCACACCTCTACTCTCAAAACCCAATTCTTTATTAAGCGCAGCTTGTACTTGAAAAGCGAACCACGTAGAATCGTCTTTATATGTGGATGATTTATCGGCTACAAAAACTTCAACACCTCTCGCATTTGGATTATCAGAATGATTGCAATGCAACGAAACAAACAAATCAGCATTCAAGGCTTTGGCCAGCTTGGTTCTGTCAGATAAAGAAATAAGCGTATCACTATACCTGGTTAAATAAATGTCGAGTGGTTTTTCCAATTTGTTATTTAACCTTGAAATGGCATTTGCAATTGACAAAACCACATCCTTTTCTTGGATGCCATTTATGCCAATTGCACCAGAATCTTTTCCGCCGTGTCCAACGTCAATTATTATTCGTTTTTGAGCAGTCGATTCTTGTCCAAAAATGAAACACATTTTCAAAAGTAAAATCACAAAACTGACGTTTTTGAGCAGATTTTTCATTTTCAATTTTCGGGTTATCAACAACTTCACTTCAAAAATCCATAGGATTTGATGCCAAATAACAGCAACGAAATTCAAACAATATCAAATAATATTTTATTCACAAATATTTGATTTTCAGTTATTTATATTCAAATATATGTAAATTTCCAATAACGAAAATGAACCAAAAATTTAAACTGTTCCGTTATGAAAAAATCACACTATTTAGCATTTATTCTTTCGCTTTTATCCACTTCGCTTTTTGCTCAAATTGGTGGTATTGAAGATTCAGTTAACGATGTAGGCGATACCATCAGAACCATTTTTCCCATTTTATTGGGTGTCATCTTCTTGGTAGGCTTCCTATTTAATGCAGGACATTTCTTTGGCGAAAATGCTGACCTTAAAAAAGGGATTACCAGAGTACTTGTATTTGTTTTAATTGCTGGCGCAGTTGTAGGCATCTTCACATACTTAATAGGAATCGTTGTTTAAGATGAAACGCTTCGAGGTCTATAAAAATATCAGGAAAAGGGCGGTCATTTTTGGATTGCCCATTTCCCTGTTTGCCTTGATGATGGTTTCTATTTTGGCTTCTTTGCTCATCATCATATTCTCATTCAGCTTTGGGATAATAATAGGTGTATTGGTGTTCAATGCTTCCCTATATGTGGCGCTGACAAGAATAGCCCACAATCCGCAGCTATTCCAAATGGCAAAGGCATTTCCGCAAATCATTAGTAACAAAAGAAACTCTGGCTTCGATTATGAACAAGATTAACCTTTCGGCATATCAACCCATCGTAGATATTCAGAACAATATCGTATTTGCCAATAATGGCAATGTTATTCTGTGCTACAGAGGAAATCTACCAGAAATCTATTCCTTATCTGAAAAGGATTTTGAGGATATACACGGTGCTTGGTTTCAGGCGTTGAAGTCATTGCCTGTTGGTACTGTGGTTCACAAGCAGGATATCTACCTCAAGAAATCATATACTTCAGAACAACTTCCGAATTCAACCTTTTTGGAAAAGGCTACCCACGAGCATTTTAAAGGTCGTGAACATATCGAACATAGCTGTTATTTGTTCTTCATCTTGACCAAAAATAAGGCTCTAAACAATCCTAAATATGTCAATCCGTTCCGAAAGGTTTCAAAGGGAATCGTACAGGAACTGGATGATAATATCAATAGCTTCGCCAACTCGGTAAGCGATTCCGTTTCTTTCATCAATAATAGCCGAAAGATGGATTTTATTTCGCTTAAAGCGGAAGAAATACAACAACTAACAAGTGCCTACTTCAATGGCTTTAATGAAGGTTATGATACTGACATTTTACTGGACAAAAAAAGCGTCAATATTGGCGAAAACCATTTTGATGCCCTGGCCATCAACAGCGAACTGTGCTTTGGCGAAAGTGTACAAAGTAGCAAAACCAATGAGAAATTCACTTCTGACGATTTTGTGTTTCATCAAGGGTTTATTGATGGCTTAGGGCTTACGCTTAATGAGAATCACATTGTCAATCAAATCCTTTATTTAGATGACAAACAAAAGTGGCGTAAACTGCTCGATAATAAGATTGAGGAACTCAACAAAAGTTCCAACTTCGGTTCGCAGAATAAAGTGGTTCTTGGCAAAATTCAGCACATCCTTGACCAAATCAATGCTGATGACAATGCCCGAATTATTCGTGGTCATCTCAATATCGTGTACTGGGCAAAAGAAGCCAAAGAGCTCGATAAAATAACTTCAAAAATAAAGACTGAATTTAAAGAACTGGATATCATACCATACTATCCGAGAGGCGAAGAACGCAAGAATTACATCCTTAATAGTTACTGCTGTTTCTCTTCCAATTTCTCAAACAATGATTTATACGTAACCGATTTAAAACACGCGCTTTGCCTGTTCATCAATAACACCAATTACAAAAGTGATAACACCGGAATTATCTTTAATGACCGCGAGCATAACATTCCTGTTCTGAAAGATGTTTGGGATGAAAAGAAGAAAAGAATTAAGGCAAGAAACTTTGCCATTTTTGCACCAACAGGCGAAGGGAAATCCTTTTTGGCAAACAACATACTGCGCCAATATTTTGAAAGTGGTGTTCGCTTGGTCATCATTGATTTGGGTGGCTCATACACCAAGTTTGCCAAACTCTATCCCGAAAAATACACGGTGCTTCGCTACGAAAGCGGAAAGAACTTAGGCATCAACCCTTTTTACATAAGTGATACAAATGACCTGACACCTGAGCGACTGGAAGACCTATCCGTTTTTTTGTTTGAGCTGTTTGCTTCAGATTTAAAAGTGACTAAAGCACAATCGGTATCGGTTAAAAAGATACTGCGCCATTACTACGAAAGCACTTCAGAAAATCACTCGTTAGACGGTTTTTACAGTTTTATAGAAAGGAATCAGAAAGACCTTCTGGACACCTTAAAAATCCATCCCGACTATTTCAATGTCACGAGCTTTTTGCACGTAATGTCCGAATATGTCGGTGATGGTCTATATAGCTTCCTTTTTGAAGTAAGCGAGGACCAAACTTATAAAATCGAGGATAAGCGATTGATTGTTTTTGAACTGGATGAAGTCAAGGACAACAAGGAAATCTTGTCCGTAATGCTCAAGCTCATCAAATCCGCTATCCAACGAACCATTTGGAAAAACAGAGCCGAAAAAGGAATCATCCTTTTCGATGAGTTTGCCAAGCAATTGAAGTTTGAAAATGTATTGGAAAGTGTAGAATTTTACTATCAAGCTATTCGTAAACAAAACGGTGCGATTGGGATTATTCTACAATCCATTAATCAATTGCCTAACAACTCAACTTCCGCAAGCATATTAGAGAACACCCAAGTCATTTATAGCTTAAACAATGAAAAAGGCTATGACGAATTGGTCAAAAGGCTCAATCTATCCAGTCACGATTTAAACCAATTAAAGTCCATCAAAAACAACCTTTCCGGACCACGGAAGTACACCGAAATGTTTATTAAAATCGGTAGGGAAAGTAACATTTTCCGTCTTGAAGTTCCGAATGAAGTTTATGCCGCTTATCTGACCGATGGAAAAGAAAACGAGGAAATAATGAAGCTCTACAGCGAGCATCACGATATGCAAAAAGCAATAATTCAATTCACATCTAAAACATAATATTATGAAGACAAAAATCAAAATTTTAGTAGCAACGGTAGTATTGACCTTATTTATGTCAGGCAAAGCAACCGCCCAAGGAATGCCTACTTACGATAATACAAATTTTATCAGTTTGGTAAAACAACTTATAGAATCAGGTAAACAGACAGCTCAGATGATTAAGTCTGTAAAATTCTTGAAAGATGCAAAAGAGGCAATAGAGAAAGTATCAAGCGTTGTTGAGCAACTGAGAGCAGTTGAGGAAATTGGACAGAATAATCAGCGTCTTATCAACGTAATGCAAAATGATTTGCAGGATATTTTGAATTCGCCCTACATCAAACCCGATGAAGTTTCAAGGGTTGTGGAATCGTTTGACGCCATAGTACAAAACTCGTTAGACACAGTAGATTTTATAGACGAAGTCCTATCCAGCGATTACCTAAAAATGAGCGATGCCGAACGTGCTGAAATTCTTAAAGCAAAAGAACTGGAATCAAAAGAAATGGTTGTCAACATCACCACAAAGACAAGAAGATATAAGGATATCATTTCCTTTAGAAAAATGCAGGATAAAATTAATAATCGAGAAACCGAATATTAAAATGACGGCGACCATTCTCTTAGGAATCGGACTGGAATATATCGATACCGTTTTCCAGACCATACAGGCCAGCGACTTTTCGCAATACACCATTGCCGGGATGAAAACGCTCGCTGTCCTGTTCTTTTTGGTCAACATTCTTAAAAAGTACAATGAAGGCATTGCAGATAAGGACGGTTACACTTGGGGATTAAGTCCTGGTGAATTGGTCAAGAATTTTGCCATCGTTATTTTGGTCATATTCTCAACGCAGGTATTGGGTTTTTTCGATGGTATTTTAGTCGCTATTGAAGGGCAATATAGAGGCACAGCACCAGCATTGTTGCCCTTACAGATGCAAGACATTCCCATAGAAGAGGACGTGAACCTAATAGATGCTGCTAAAAATGCAATGACATTGCTTTATGAAGCTTTGGTGACACCACTATATGGATTCAAAATACTTGCTTTTATCATTGGTATTATACTGTGGATTTTAGATTTATTTATTTATCCGCTATTCTTGGCTGAACGATTCTTCCTCTTGGGAATAATGCAAGCTTTTTTTCCATTGGTCATTAGCCTTGCAGTCTTTGAAAAGTTCCGCTCATTGGCCTATACGTTTTTCAAATTGTATGCTGCGGTATATATGCTCGTACCAGCGTTCTTCCTGGTCAATGTTTTTGTAAACGCGCTATATACCGAAATTAACACCAATTTCTGGGTCAACTTGTTTGGAACGGATGTAGGTAGCGGTTTTTTTGCACCTGTGGTCCAATTAGGGTCGGTAGGGTTCATTGTGTTCCTGAAATTCAAATTGTACAAACGTGCCACATCCTTTACCCTCAGATTATTTACGGCCTAAGATAGATTAAAATAAAAATATGAAAACACCATATAAGAATATTTACAATGTCCTAAAGCTAAATCGGTTTATCGTTTTGGCAGTTGTTGTCTGTGCGTTGCTGTCCAGTACATTTTCAGTTTGGATGGTATTTAACACCAATCAAAAAGCGCTCAATAGTGCCTTTGCCATTAATACCGATGGTAGTATCATTCCGCTGAAGCTCGTGACCCAAAAGGAAAATTTTCGGGTTGAAGCTTTAGCACATTTGGATCTGTTCCATAACTACTTCTATAACATCGATGCGAGTAATTATGAACGCAATTTGGAAAAGGCATTATGGTTAGGTAATAGTTCTGTGGATAATATCTACCGCCAGAAAAAAGCCGATGGCGTGTATAACAGATTGCTTCAGTATTCCTTGGTTCAAAAAGTACTGAGTATCGATTCAAGAATATCTGAAAATAATGGTTCGTATGGTTTTACGACGACCACCATTTTTGAAATCAATAGAGGTTCAATCATCGATACTTACGAGTTGGTTTCCACCGGAAACCTGATTATGGTTGACCGAAACTTCCCGAACAACCCACACGGATTATTGATTACCAACTATTTCGAGAACACTCTAAAAAAACTAAACGATGAAAATTGAAAGCCGACCCGCCTGACTTCGGGCAGGTAATCGGCATTTAAAAAAACACGATTATGAAAGTAGAAAAGAATAAAATAGTATTTGCAGCGGTATTGGCCGTGATTTTCATATTCCTGATTTCCTATTCTGTAATTGTAATGGGCGATGATGAAAGTGAAACTGAAAACCTTAAGCAGACTTTAGTGCCAGATTTAGAAGAGGATCAAAAAGAGTATGATTCGAAACTTGATGCGATTAACGACTTGAAAAAAGTTCGGGAAAATAACGCACCAAGCATCTACGATGAGAAACTGATTGATTCCTTGGGATTTTACGACCCAGATCTTCCGGAACGCGAAAAAGAGCGTATCGTAGATAGCATCTATGAAGCAGGCAAGATTCAATATTCAGAAAAGCGATACCAAAATTTGGGACAGAAAAAAACTGTTCGCAAAGTGGTATTAACTGTCGATTCTGTTGAAGTAAAAAGAGAACAAAAAATCCAAGCAAAAGAATTGGGATTGGAACATCAATTGTTCTTTGCTGCTTCGCCTAAACCCAATGAAGTTTCAATCATCGGCAATACAGATGAAACTATTTACGTGGTGGTGGATGGCGACCAAGTTGTAAAAGCGAATACCAGATTGCGAATGCGCCTTACTAAAACTGCTACGATTAATGGCAAAAAAATGCCTAAGAATACACCTATTTTCGGTTTCATCAGCTTTCAGCCCAATCGTGCGCTCATTGAAATTGAAAATATTAAGCATCATCCCACTAAGCTCAAAGCCTTCGATTTGTCAGATGGTAGCGAAGGTATCTATGTACAGAACAATTTTAGAGCAGAAGCCACCACCGAAGTTCTCGACGATATTATTGGCGACATTAACATCCCTACCGTTCCACAGGTGGGTGGTGTTACAAAAGTACTAAGACGAAGTAACCGCAACGTAAAGGTTACTGTCCTGAACAATTACAGATTAATCTTAAAACCTAAATTATGAGAACATTTATTCTAATATTGATGGTGTTAATTTCCGCTTTCACAAAAGCACAACAGCAACCAATACCACTCGACACCATTTATGCTAACGACACCAAAAATGTTGCGTTATTCTTTCCAGAACCCATACGGCAAGGCATAACCGGTTCAGATAATTTTGTATTTACCTACAACCGTGAAAAAGAACAGTATTTCGGACTTCTTCAAGCAACCCCTGGAAAGGAAAGTAATTTGCTGGTAGTCAATAGAAATGGTTCGATTTTTTCGTATATTGTAAGGTATAAAAAACAGCTTTCTAAGCTCAATTATTTCATTCCGCTATCAAATAGTATCGGTAATGAAAAACCGATTGTAAAGGATTCGGTTCTTGTTGAATCTTCTGAAGAACTTGTAGATAACAGCAACTATTATTACCAGAAATTCTGCTCATATCTTCTCAATAGAAAACAGCGCATAGGGCGCATCAAGAAACGAAACGAAGGTATTATCTTGACCGTAGAGAACATTGTTTTTGATAAGGATGAACTCTATTTCGTTATCGAGATTGAAAATAATTCTTCGTTGGATTACGATTTGAATTTCTTGAACCTATCTATTGAAACGAGACAAAAAGGGAAAAGAAAATCATTGCAACGA
The DNA here is from genome assembly GCF_003353425.1 of Marinirhabdus gelatinilytica. GTDB lineage: Bacteria > Bacteroidota > Bacteroidia > Flavobacteriales > Flavobacteriaceae > Marinirhabdus > Marinirhabdus gelatinilytica. The sequence continues at coordinate 925,721 of NZ_QRAO01000001.1, read as the reverse complement.
CTGTATCAAGAACCGATATATAAACATAATCTGCCGTCCAAGATTAAGGAAAATGAAAGGGCTCGATTCGTTTATGTATTGCCCAAATTTTCATTATCCGATGACCGTAGGGCAATTTTGGAATTGAACGAAAAGGATGGTGAACGAAATATAGAAATGAAACTATCGCATAGATATATTAATAACCCAAATTAATACTGTTATGAAAAAACTTGTTGTTTTCTCGCTACTACTGTTATTTATTTCCTGTACAGGGAATAAGAATATGTCCCCATCCGAAACCGCCAAGGTTGTCGCTGAAAGTTTTTATCACAGTGATAAGGCAACACTAAAAAATTACACTACTGCAGAAGGCTATGCCAATCTTTCCAGTATTCAGGAAATGTTTGTCGAGGATAAGAACTCAGAATCCGATTTCAAGGTTGTCGATGAAGCTACGGAAGGTGATGTGGCTTGGATAAAGTATTCCACAGCTTACGACCCTAAACCTGGTGTATTTAAATTAGTTCAAAAAGATGGCCAATGGAAGGTAACCCATAATGGACCGAGGGACAAGGGGCCTTTTTAAACAGTTTAATTTCTCTGTATTTATTGAATTGATTTCAGCCTTTAAATAGAGCTGAATAGCCATAATTATGCTCTAATTGTAACGAAACTAATCTGTATAACAGATGCAAAAAATACTAAATATAGACTGGAATATCGGTATTAAGTCCGTCGTTAATGGTAGCGTGGACTTAGTATTGACGGATCCACCTTATGGCATCAACTACAGAAGTAATAAGCGAGGCAAAAGACATAAAAAAATACCAAACGACAACAACTTAGATTGGTTAGATAATTGGGTAAAGGAATTGAAGCGTGTTTGCAAAGTTGAGGCGCATCTTTATGTATTCTGCTCTTGGCATAATGTGGAAGTGTTCAAGTTTTTCCTTGAGAAAGAATTTAGAATAAAAAACATCTTAATATGGGAAAAAGAGAACCACGGTTGTGGTGATCTGAAAGGCGACTATGCGCCAAAATACGAGATGATTATATTTTGCAGTAACGGAAGTAAAAAATTGAATGGCAAACGCGATTGTAATATTTTAAAATCTTCAAAGACCAAAAATAACAACCATCCTACTGAAAAGCCAGTTAACCTTATAAGTTACTTAATCGAAAAAAGCACAACACCTGGTGATTTAGTCTTAGACACCTTTGGCGGAAGTTGCGCAACAGCCATTGCCAGTAAACAGACCAATAGGAATTGTATTGTCTTTGAGATTGAAGCTGACTATTGTAACAACGGCCGAAAAAACTTAGCAAGTGCTTCACCAAGATTATTTGGGATGGATAATTACTTATAATAGCGCGTTTTAGTTTGAAATTTTATTTAATCGAATCAATTAAATCACTTTTTTCACCACCTATTACACCACCTATTTGACCACCTATTTGACCACCTATTAGATCACCTATTAGATTATAAATTCTAAACAAAGGTTGTCCTTAAGATTGTGAGGACAGTTATGTTATAAAACTAATCTTCTTTGTCTACAAATTTTATTTTGTTCCTGGATGTTATAACTTTTGGAAAATTGGGAATTAAATCTTGGTTTTTAGAAAGGCGCATCTCAATATCATCCCTATTCCACCAAGAGACCCATAAGCCTTTGGACTTGAGTGATTCAAGTTTTTCGGTTAATGGTGCAGAAATTTGGGTATTTACGGCTAAAAAATATCCTTGCGAATTGTGAGTTTCAATAGTATCTCTGATATCTAAAACCTTACCTTTTCCAATTGTGGATGTTCCAGATTTGCATTGCCCTACAACTTTAATCAATATTCTTGGCGGTGCGGTATCGGACATATATTCATTTATTACATTCCATTCAATAATTAAATCCCTACCCTTATCACCTTGATTTATGGGTGCCGGCCTTCTTACACTTTTTACATTTGGTTCACGTTCCAATAGGGCTTTAACTAATAATTCAAATTGATCCGGACAGACCTTTTCTTTCCATTTGAACTGGGGAATCGGAAACAGAAGTTCTGACTCTCTATTGTGGCGCTGTCTAATGAGTTCTCTCTCTTTTTTATATTCTTCAAATCCACATATTCTGCCTAAGGCAATGATGTAATCATCCATAACGGTTACAATCATATTTTCCATTGGAATAACTGGATATCCTTTTAATTTACCGTTCGTATTTACTCTTTCAAAGTACTCATCCATTTCAGATTTGGTATCATCGTGAACAAAGTTTTTTATATTGTCGCTCAGAACGAATGTCCCATTCTGTCCTTTCAAATATTCTATTTTATCTGTACGCAACTGCAATGTTGCGTTGAGAAATTTTGCGAGGCTACTTGATTTTATCATTGTAACTTCCTCTTCTATATCATAGAAATACACCCATTCAGGTCGTTCACGGTCCCCATAATTATTACGACTGGATATGCTATGCAGATCTGAGAACAAGTCTTCGATATCCTCAAGTGAATACTTGTAATTTGAATTATTAAGGTTTTCAGCTTTCATACATTTATCACAAGGGCAGCCTGTAAAATACCATAAGCTTTCTCGCCAAAATGCAACCATTTCTATAATTTCCGTGACAACTTCAATAAGTTGTTTAGCAGTTGAAATTCCGTGTAAAATTGGGACTTGAATAGGCACCAAATACCTTCCCCATATTTCATCTTGAACTGCAGGATGGGCAATATCAAATTGCTCACAAGAAATTCCCGACTTGTAGAACCTCAAGAAAGCCGTAAACATCAAACTTAGAATAACGTGTGCATCAGACCTATCGCCAGTATAAAACACATCGTACGTTCTCTGAAGAAAATAAAATGATAAATTCTGGTTCTCATCTAACTGAAGAAAAAGTGTAATACCAGAGGATTGATCCGTAAATATCTTAAAATAATTATCCTCGGCGATTTGTATGATTAAATGATGTTTTCCACATAATTTTTCAACAATTGCTTTTAGTTCTTGTATTTCTTCAGCGTTTTTCAAATTTCAATTAAAGCATTGATGTGTAGTATTGTTTAAAACTCATTTACCAATTATAAATATAACATTATCCTATCAAGATAGTGAAATCATAATATTTATTAATGAAACCAGAATTGGTTAACTAAATATAGTTTTTACATCTCTATATATCTTCGTAAAATTAGTTGCTAAATCTACCTGAGAAAATTGCTTGAATTCTTCAGGAAGCTGCCTTTGTATTCTTGACAATTTAAATTGCACTTTCTTATCCTTACCATCAGCGTAGGTAATAAACTCGCCCTGTTTTAATCTAAAAAACACATCAGCTCTAATTTTCGGAATTTCCTTTTCGCCAGTAGTAATCCGCGTATCAAAATCGAGATTATGACCACGACTGATGCTTTTCGTAGGGTCTTTGATAATTTCAAAAAAGCGTTCGTAATATTTAGCCGTGTCTGGGTCGTTAACTTTGCCGAAAAACTGATAGGATAGATTGCTTAATATCGCCTTGCTTGCCTTATCGCCGTACATCATATCATTCTGGATTTTATCCTGCATCACATAAATAGTAGCGATGTCATAACTTCTAAGCGTTGCCGGAATTCGGTGCATATTCAACAGACGAATCGTAGGTGCTTCTTCCATCAGCAAGAACGACGGTCTTTGACCGCGCACGCTCATTTGCTTGGTAATCGTATGTATTATGGTTGCAATAACGGGCGAATAGGATGTCTCATATTTTGGATTGTTCACTACCGAAATGATTGCAGGATTTTCTTCGCTATTAATGTTTAATGGCACTTCGTCTGCGGACAAAGCCATAAAAATGCGCTGTGTACTAATTCGTTTCAGAGCATTTGCCAATGTACTTTTTACACCAGCGGTCTGTCTATCAGAATCCTTACCACTAATAAATGCATCTGCCATCGCTCTCGATGTGGTGTTGGTTTCTAAAAACTGGATTAGGCTATCGGTATCGAGCATTTGATAAATTGCTATCAAATGTGGAAGCGTACAGTAGTTGGGATAGTCGGTTTTCAGTTTCCAAATCAATCCACCAATCAAACCTTCCGCCGCGTCGTTAAAGAATTTTGTAGTTCCAGTAGTTCCGCTTTCTCTTTGTTCCAAAAGGTTTTCGATTAATACCCGTGACACTTCGTTTACGCTTTCCTCGTTCTCTAAATAGCGTGGTGCAATAGGATTTACCCTATGGATTATTTTATCGAAGGAAATGACCTTAAACGGAATATCGCTATCCTTGAAAAGCGGATACGCCATTTCGGTCAGTTCAAAATCCTTGTAGTCGTGAATGATTCCACAGAAGTGCTTTTTCCGGAAATGTTTTAAAAAGCCATAGACCACACTTTCAGTCTTTCCACTTCCGGCAGAACCGATGATAGATGCGCCACGTTTAATATTATCTAACTTGAAATTTCCTTTAGTCGTAGCAAAATTGACTTGATACTTTCTATCGCTATTTTGTGCATTTTCAGTTTTATGCAGAAAAACATACAATCCTATATTAATTAGCATTAGAGGGCATACCAGATATAGCAATATCGATACTAATTCGTTCACTTCAGTTAAATAGAAAACCAAGCACGAAAGCATTATAAAATTCAAGAAAAGCGCATACTTGCTCACTCGAAACATCGCATAAAAAACCATACTGGCCACAGCAATAATTGAAAGTATAGTTATGAGGTTGTCCATTTCCATATCAATTAGATTCCGATGGAACTTGATTTGATGGCCACTTCTGCGCCACGTCTTAACCGTTTGAAAATCCGAAGTGCGATTTGTGTTTGACTGACTGGAATACTTGGCACTATCGGTAATCCTGTTTTGGTTATCATTTTAAACGCCAATGCCTTTTCGTTTGCTGGCAAATTCATCAAGGCAGCGAAATATAGATTGGGATTTTTTACAAAATCCTTTCGTGCTTTGTAGGTCTCGGCAAAGTTACGTTTGTAGCCAAAAGTCTTGTCAAACGTCTTTTCAGCTTTCTCAAAAAACTTATCACGGTCAAAACCACGTTTTACGGTTTCCCCATTCAACTTCACATCGGATGCCTTGTATTTACTTCCTGGTGACAAACTGAATCTGTTTGATGTATCCTTTCGGCTCACAATGATATGGATATGACTTTGGTTTCCATCTTTCGCCATTCCCTGGACAATCCGTTTTCCATTTTGTTGATGTGGCGCTTGGCGTTCCAGTATAGAGATTTCCTTTTTCATTCTTTGAATGTTCCCTTCAGCTCGTCCTTCTTGAATATTTCGGATATCGGTTTTTAGCTGAAGTATTTTTGTGGCGAAAGGTTGGTTTTCCTTAATCTGAACATCTGTTCCCTTGAACATTCTTTTATGTTCAATTTTGGCATAGTATTTTATGTCGTCTATGGTTATGGGTCTTCCGTGAATTTCCCGATTGAAGCTGGTAACATAATCCTTCATCAGTTCACGGGTGTAGGTTTTTAAATCTTCGCTACTGTTCTGAAGTTTTCGCAATTCATATTTTGAAGGGCTCACGGTAATTGAATAGAATCTTGGTTCGTGTTTTTCCAATTTTGCGGTATTTCCATCTATTTCTTTGACTACTTCTTCAGCGGAAATTTCATCGCCATATTGATTGAAAAAATGTTCCATATCCTGATGTTCCAACCCTTGGTTTTCCTTCTCTAAATAGCCAACAAAATCTGCTGAACTTTTTGAAAAGTTACCGCCCATTTTTTGAGGTGTGATCGTAATGTACATAAGCTAAATTTTTAAAGTTCATTGTTGGTGTTTCGCTTTTCGCGAAAGCGTACTTCTTTCTTTTCCTCAGCATATTTTTTTTCCAAAATGAGCGGTTTCTTTTTGGGTTCGTCCATTACAAAAAGGGATTGCAACATTGCGACTGTAGGTTTGGTTTGTGTCTTTTCCACATCTCGCATTATGGCGATAACTGCATTGATTCTTTTGAGTAACTTAGCTTCCATAGTACGTCCAGTTGGTCCCAATTTTTCCTTTGGGGATATCTCATTGTAAAGGAAAAAATCAAGGATATTTTCCATCGCTTCGGTGTGCGTTTTGAAGTGCTTTTTGGAAAATTCCTGAAACCTTTTGGCAGTTTTCCGTTTGAACCTGATAGTGATGAATGAGTCCATTTCCTTTCGCTTTTTTAAAGATTTGACGTAAATCCATCCCTGTTTACTGGTGTTTCAAGACCATTTGACGCAAATCGATGGGTTTTTTATATCTACTTTATTTTTAAGTACTTAAAAATCAATAGATTAAAATGAAAATGGAATATGTAACGCGGCGCAGCCCGTTACCCTCTTGCTATTCCTTTTCGTCACGCGTAAGCGTGACAAAAATCCATACAATCCGGCTAAAGAGCCGATTGCCATTTTCAGGGAAAATGATTTTCCGATATGTTGTTTTTCGATGTGTACGGTTATCGGCGAAAGTCGAAAAGTGGATAACCCTACTTAAATTTGAATGCTGAATTTCAGCGAAATAAAGATACGTTTTTTTATTGATTATATATTAATTACATAGAAAAACACCTCTAAAATTTAGAGGTGTTTTAAAATTATCATTGGGAAATTATATGTTGAAAACGAAGTTATAAGTGTATAAATTCTTAATCATTTCTTCATCTATCAAACTATCATAATCTGCCCCAGTTTCGTCAACATATTTTTGGATGGATTCCCCATAAATATGTGTAACGTGTTCTCTCGAAACTTGTAAGAGTTCCTCTTGTTTTTCCTCGCTCAAATCTTGAAATTTAATGTAAATCATAACTTCAAAATTTAGTATTCACTTGGCAACATCAGCGTATCATTTACAAAAAATAACCGCAGTTCATCGAGTGGAAAATCGGTTGCCCTGTAACCGTGTTTTTCCAAAATATTATCGTTGCCGTCGCTGTAAATTATCTCAGCTTCATAACCAGAATAATCCTGTTTTTCTTCGGGCAATCTTTTAAAATCGATTGTGATAAATTCGCTTCGGTTCATCAGACTTTTTGCAATTACGGACGTGTCCGTAATGAGCCAAAAACATTCAGCGACTTCTGATAAATATTTCAATCCGTCCGTAAATCGGGTTCTTAATAATGGGATTTGGTAGAACATTTCTGTTCCTGTAAAATATTGCAACCGCTCTTTTATTTCGTTAACTTGTGCTTTCATTGTGCATATATTTAAATGTGTGAATAATGAAAAAGAGGGCGAAACTTTCGACAGGTGCGCCCTCTTTCTTTTTAAAGATTACTTGTCGCTCTTGCTTCCAAGTAATAGGATTTCATCGGCTACAACTTCCGTTACATAGCGTTGGTTACCATCATCGGTGGTATAGGTTCGGGTTTTTAGCTTCCCTTTAATTCCTACTTCTTTGCCTTTTTCGACAAATTTCTCAACGATTTCAGCCGTCTTGCCCCAAGCCACAACGGTATGCCAGTTGGTGTCCGTTTGCTTTTCGCCTTTACTGTCTTTGTAATACTCGTTTGTAGCGATTGAGAAGCGGGCTACTTTCTTACCGCTTTCAAGGTTCGTAACTGTTGGTTCTTGTCCAACGTTTCCAATCAATTGTACGTGATTTCTAATAGTACTCATAATAAAATATTTAAGTGATTTATATTTCCCCTATTGATTTAAAACAGATTAAATTTTAAGGGGTGTTTGTTCTTTTCTTCTGTGCATCGCACAATGGATAGAGTGGGTTTTGTCAAGACTTTTCGGGTAAAATCAGGTGTGTTTGCGACGTAGTAAATTCGCCTTTTTTCGGCGGATTTCAAGGAAGTAGAAACCTTATTTTTCACTAAAACTTGTGCAGTCTTGACAAGTTCCATAAGGGCATTAGCAATTCTTTTAAACGCAGTTGCGTTTGAGCGTACCGGCAGTTAAGCGAGATAAGTAGCTGTGTTTATTTTAGAATTGGTTATGTCGTGCCTGTTTTTCGACGACCCGAAAAACAACAAAGGCTTTATCCATTATAAACCCCTTAAAATGTGTAAGACAGCGGTTTGATTTTTAAGGATTTTCGAGTGAGGGCTCAAGAAGACCGTGCCGAAAATCCTGTCAAGAAAATCAAGCCGATGGCTTTCCGATTAGAAAAGCGGACTTGATTCACGATTTTGGCTCTGGAATGTAGTGTTCCTTCCCAGCATAGCGGGAAGGGTTAGCGGAATGGAAAGCTGAAATTGGGGATTGTGTCCAAGATATATGTAGTGAAGCTCTTTTCACGGAATGAAGTGGTTGCCTGCTTTTTCAGCAGGCGAGCGTGGAATGTAGGGCAATGTGCTGAGTGGGATTAGAAGTAATCGTTCGCGATATGTTCAGCCATCCAGTTTGAGGTACTGGACAAACCTTTATCATTATTACACCATTTCATAAATTATATCAAACAACTTCTTATCCAACAGTTCTTGTTGACTAAAGCTTTTCTCTAATGTTTCGTGTATTGTTGAATTGAATGCATTATAACCCAACCACATATTAGGCACTTCATCAAGCAGTAGAGCTTCGTAGTTCAAGACTCTGATAACTTCAAGGGATAACTTGGAAAGCTCACGATTTTCATCGCCACATTCATATCTGAACAATTTTGTTTTGTCTAAAACAGCTTTTACAAATTCCTTTGTGTCAGTAACCCTATAGTTCTTCATTTTGTGAAACTTCTCTGCAATTTTGTAGAAATTGTTGTTCATAAACTCATTTAATAAATTTTTCAGTCTTGGTATTACCATCTCGCTGTTGTTTATATTGTACTTTATTGAAAATTCGATTTGCGCTTCTGAAATGTGCAGACCATTAGAACATACTTCCCTGTAATACCCAAAGTGACCTGAAGTCATTTCACTTCCGTCATACGAATTTTTGAAGCGAAGCATAGGCAATATCAAATCATTTTCATTCTTGACTGTAAATTGATTTTTATCGATAAAAATGAATTCTGTTATGAACGACCTGTCATTTCTATTTACGGTTCGTTTGTAAAATTCAAATTGAGCTTCAACCAAGATTGCTTCAGCTTTCTTGAAGAACAATTGATTTGGAATGTGGCAGTAATCGTTAGACACAACATTCACAATTTTTCCATTTGAGATTATGGCATTTTCAAACCCTTTAAGGGATTCCATCTGGGTCAGAGATTTTAAGGATTTCATTTCTGATGGAATAAATATGTCATCCTGTTGCAAGTTTTGTAAACACATAGCTTCTAAATTTTAGGTTAAACGTTATTTAATAGCATTTTATAATGCTGCGGATATTTATCTCGGTAATAAGCTATATGGCCTTCGCCACTATCAATGCTGTAATTTTCACTACTTTTTTCATAATGCATTTCAGCTTCTTGTAGCGAAATTTTAGACTGTTCGGATACTCGTTTCATAATGGTATATTTTTATTAAACAATATTTGAGCAGTACCCAAACGGAAGTTAAAATCACAGCTCAAAAGGAAACGGAATAAATTAGGATTGGTGTAGGTGGTGGCTTTATGCCGTAGTCTTTTGATGGGTGTATTTTACGAGTTTAAATTGCTGATATATTGTATGAATATTATCAACTTTTGGCGGACTTAATTCACGATTTTGGCTCTGGAATGTAGCCCTTCGACTGCGCTCAAGACAAATGTTCCTTCGCGTTGCACTGGGAAGGTTTAGCGGAATGGAAAGCTGAAATTGGGGATTGCGTCCAAGACCTTTGTAATGAAGCTCTTTTAACAAATGAAGCGGTTGCCTGCTTTTTCAGCAGGCGAGCGTGGAATGTAGGGGAATGTGCTGAGTGGATTATTAATACTTTGGCTTCTATTTCCAATTGCATTTTGGGGCAAACAACTCTGGGTTGAAATAAATGTCACTAATTAGGTCAAGAAATTTGTTACTTTTTAAAAGCCCACCACAATGTTCAGGTTCTGTTGCAATAGTAAACCCTTTTATCCGCTCAAAAATCCAACTTATTAGCGGATGGTCTTTATCGAACATCGTTCTTATTTCTTCTTCTTGAAGATACGTGAATTCGAACGAGCCATCACTCAGGCCGTTATTTACTGAAAAGAAATCCAAGTCAATATCAAAAAATACGGACGACTCTGACGACTTCAAAAGCGCATCTTGAAGACCTTCATAAGTTTTGAATTTTTTGATGGTGTGTTTGTTGCCATAGGTGTCTATCAATTCTTCATCTTGCCAAGTATTTGGTTCCATTTCTTGCCTACAATGCACATAAATATCGCCAATCAAGTTAAGATATGCCGCACACAGAATATGCCCATCGTTATTTCCAGCTAATTTGGCCCAAGAAAACAAAGCGACTTCTGCATCGCTTGTCAAATCCAATTTATCAAGCCATTCTCTTTCTGTTTCACACGGATAGCATAAATCCTGATGCCAATCCATTGAAACCAAACAAGGTGGAATCTTAGATTTGTTGTCTTGCATCCATTTGTTCCAATAGAAAAATGCGTAACGATGTTCTTGAAAAACTGCAAGTTCAATAACTTCTGTGTCATTTACGGGATGAGATAGAATTTGTCTCAAAACGCCTGGTGGTTCTATATGATGAGGGTTTCTGAACTCAATCATTGGTTTCCTTTTTTGGCACTAACTTCTCTATATCAGACAGCTCATTTACGATGCCCTGTTCTTTTAATGAAGTTTCAATATTAATTTGAACTACATTAGCATTGGCTTTCCAAACAACTTCAGTAATAAAAGCTATAGTTAGCTGTACTTTTAAATCGGTCGCAAAATCAATGTTTGAATTTTTCCATTTTTCTCTATGTCCCGCATTGGCATCTTGTGTTAGGTCGATTAAAGAACCATAGATTTTTCTATCATCATCTAATATGCCCAATTGATGTTCTTGCTGTTCACTATCCTCAAGTTCTTTATGTTTTAGGATAGGCAAATCGGCTTTCGGCAAAACAAACAGTACATTTTTGAGTCCTGTAGATGGAACTCGGGTAATATGTTCCTCAATGTTCTGGAAATCATCGATACCATATATATTAAGATTCATTGCTACCATAATATCTCTGTCCACATCAAAACCTAATTTTTCTATCCCTTTTACCAAATCTTCTTTACGAAGAAGATACCTCTTTTTCCGTGCCGATAAAAACGCATTGGGAATATAATAATTGATGTTCTGGTAAACTATCTGCTGGGATAATATCGTGTCTGCATTTAGATGTGGAATATCTCCAGTTGTAAATGCAGATTTTTGAAATAAATTCATTGTACCGTTTACACCGAAAGATATAGTAGGCTCTCCTTCAAAATCCTTCTCTGAATTTTGAATACTATCAAACTTTTCTAATGCTCCAACAATCGCATCTTTAGATTTTTCATAGAATTCCCATTCTTTTTCGTAGTCAATATCCGCATTTAATCTTGCAGCTTCAATAGCCTCTTCAATTGATGACTCGAGAACATCAATAAATTTTGATGACTTCTTTTTTAGCTTCTTCATCTCCTTCTTTTTCATATCATATTGTATTTAAGAGATTTTCATCTTTCAACACCTTTTTTAAACAAAACCTGAAATAATTTATGGATTCTTGCCATCGTAATAGTTCTAACACTTCGGCTTGAGGTAATGTAGGTTGTCCTGTAAAATTGTCGTAGGTATTGTATTTTGGCAATGTAAACTGCCTTAGAAAAAGCAATGTCAAATACTGACAGATGTAGAATGTAACACGCCTTCTGTTTCCTAAATTATCCAATCCTGGGAAAGGGTATGATAAATCAATAGGGTAATAACCTCTCCCAAACTCGTCTTTAAAGCTACTGAACCACGTAAAAATCTCGGTCATATTATTAGGCAGCAGAACATATTTAGGTGGCTGGTGTTGTGTGTATGTAAATAATGTTTTAAGAGCTTCATAGTTTTTCTGATAAATCAATAAGCCTCCTAATGCCAAGTGAAACTCAAAAAAACGTTTTCTTTCGTTGTCTCTTTTATCTATTAATGACTGGTTATCATATTTTTTAGTCTCAAAATTGTAATCTGTGCCATAGACTCGTTGCAATCCAAAATTAAAGTATTGATGTGCCGTGCCCCAATAATTACCTACAAACTTGGGATTGTTTGATATGAGTACAACATTGCGCCAAAGTTCTTTATAGGTGTCATTTGAGATGGGTGTTTCAAAAATACCTTGTCCCATTAGCCATACGCCACTTACAACAAAATATTCGAGACTTTGTAAGTCTTCATTTCTACCTTTGGCAACTTCTCTTATAATTTCCCTAATACCATAATGAAACTCGTGATTAAACTCAACTTTAAAGTTTTCAAACCCATCAGGTTTTTCTTCCTCTCTTGGTCTAATGAAGTTAGCACGGTAATTATTGAATTCTTCCGTGTAGAAATTAACCAATGTTTCCTCTAAACCTTTATCCTGTGTCCTAATGGCAAATATTGCAAGTTCATTGATAATCTTAAAATGGTATTTATCATCTTGATCTTTTTTTAGCTTTCGGTATTCGGAAATTATATAGGTAAGCAAACGTGTGGACTTGCCATTGTACAGCGAAACCTTATCTAACCAAATAATAAAAATGACAACCAATGATACTGTTAAGAATAGTGTTAGAAGTTTTGCTGAGTTTTGCATCATCCAACTATCCTTCCAAAAAAGTGGTTCAAGGTCTAATATTAAGAATATAAACGAGCCAATTGTAAAGAACAAAACCCATTCAAATACTGTTATTCTTCTTGACCTTCCGGGAAATATCCCAAAAAGTTTTGTCTGCGGAAATTCATTTTCAAAAGCATTAGCCAGATAGTTTGATGAAAACTTGTGGCCTATATTGGATATTTTATCCACGATAATAGGATATGCTATACCCAAAATTGCGATGTCGATAGCGACACAGGTTTCTATAATATACTTTAATTCCATTCACATTAATTTACAATAGTTCTACCGCCTTGTACCAATAATAAAATATAGATTTATCGGGTTGGCGTTTTAATCTGTTCAAAAAGGCCCAATCCGGATTTTTAATAACCAATTCCTTTGTATCCTGATTCTCATAATATTCTATTTCAACATCCTCTTTTTGTAGAATAATAGCATTCAAATAAGCTACTTTGGCCGAAGCTGCCAATGCTTCTTCAATCCTAAAGTTCCCTGTCATTAAAAATGCGCTACCAAAGCTTCGTATGCCAGAGCTTAAATCTGCAAATTTCTTTTTCTTTTCAGCGGTTGGGTTACGTTCTCGTCTTGCCATAATAGCACAGGTATTTATGGAATCCCATAGCACATCCTTTTCATTGAGTTTCCTTTTACTAAAATCCTTGTCTGAACTTCGATAGGATAGTTCTGCTTTCGCGAAAGCTGAAAAACTTTTCTTTACCATTGCTACATCAGTAATATTTTCAAAAAGTTTTCCCAAGTCGAACAATTGCTTGCAGATTTCCATTGCAAATAACTGGTCGCCTTTGTAGTATGGTATGCCTATGGTATCTGGTGCAAAAGCTGTTAGCTTATCGCCACAAATAGCGTTTACCGAAGGCGTAGTAATCGTTGTAGCAGTTCCATCGATTGACAGCCAAGGTGTTTCAATGGGCGATTCTATAAGTTCTGGATAGTGCGGACTGTCAAAAAGGATATCCAATAGAATGGTTCCAGGAACGTTTGGATTATATACCGACTCGAACTCAAAGGTGTAATGTGCCTTTGGAACACCTTCCTTATAACTTCTATGCTCATTAATCACGTGCTTTTTGAAATGTGAATTGGCTACAACTGCATCCAAAATTTCTTCTAATTTATCACGCTCAACGCTCGAAATAATATCGATATCAATAGAAAATCGGTTCCCTTCTTTTAGCAAAAGCACAAGTGATGTTCCCCCTTTGAAAACAAAATCGAGTCCTGAAACTTTTAAATGTTCGAGTAATGATAGTGCGAGAACCATTTTTTCCAGAATGGTTACATCGATTCCCTTATGTTCCTTTTTTGCACGGAAGCCATTCAGCCATTCCTTTTCAAAACTTTTGTTGTTAATCATATTGAATATCTTCTAAAAAATTTGGAATGTTGTTGCTTATAAACTGCTTTATTTCCTGTTCTTTTTTGCGTCGCTTGGCATAGCTGAACAACTTTGTAAAATTGATGCTATATCTATCAATTATTTTCTCGTAGATGTTTACCATTTCAGAACCTTGGTAAAAATGTAACAGAGTTTCATCTGCAAACAGGTCCACCATAATCTTTTCAAGAGTTGCAATGGGCACTACCGCTTTTTTATTCTTTATTTTTTGTATGGGTGCCCTTGTCACCAAACGTTTAATGATAACTGGCACGTTACTTTCTGAAATATAGAATTGAATTTCCTTTTCATCTGGATTTAGGAAAAAATCCATTCTTAGATTATCATTTAGGTAGTAATAGAGTGAGTCTACAAATTCTTTTTCTACTTCGACGACAATCATTTGATTTGACGTCTGGTGCTGAGAAAACTCATTGAGCCATTGGGTTTCCCAAATGGCATATTTTATGTCTTCAAAATGCTCATTGGTTTTACGGGCTATCTTGAACACACTATCAGATAGAAGAGGTTTATATTTAGGTTTATAGGAAATAACATAAAGTCCACGACCAATGGTTTTAATTATGTCCTTTATCTTCAGGTCATAAATTCGCCAACTAAATGTACTTTCTTTTAGATCCGGTTCGAAATCCAGATAGAAGTTATATAGCGCATCCCTATCAAAAGAACTACGGTCTTTGAAAGCTTCTATCAGTTTATTTTCAATAATCTTTGGCATAGTTAAAAATCAAAACTTTGCCAAAAATACAAAAAAGTGGCGAATATTTGAAAACAAATTATTGCCACTATATAGATTAAGTGGTAATAATTGGAAATTAAACCTATCTAAATTCAGACATACTTAGAATATGATAATAGCAAATACATATGTTGCTGTTTTGGGTTCAATATGGAAAGGAATTGCAACGATTTCAATTTTATCTCTTCAATCACAGCATTATTCTTTTCAGTCTCAAGTAATGTCCAATATTTGGATTCGTTCCAAACAAATTCTCTTGTTAGACCAGAACCGCGTTGATTTATAAACCCCCAAAACCAAAGGTCATCCCAAACTTCCATTTCTTCAGAAGAATAATTATGCAGTAGCAGTTTATTTATTTTATGGAAATTCCATTTAGTTGTTGGGTCAATACGATGGAAAATTGCTTCAATTACAGCATCAACTGGCAAGAAAAATTTCTCGTTCACGTCTATGAGTTTGGGTGCATCGTCCCATATTGAATTTTGAAATTCATACTTAACATTATGTAAGTGATAAATGGTTTTGGTAAATAAGGCAGATGTTTTGTTGCCCCACCCTTTTTGTCTCAACATACCATAGTAAAGAGATTCATAATTATAGGCACCATTTTCTTTATCTGTTAGAAAATCGATGAATGTCTTAAAACTATGAAGCTGTAATTTATTCGAATATACTTTCTGAAAAAAAGGTGCAAGTAAGTCAATTTTAGGTTGGCTTTGTGTATTCGCTACGTGATGAAGAACTGAATATAATTTATCTTCGAGTGAATCGAACGGCGCTAAAAACCGGTTATAAGAATTTGATTGAACCCATTTATTATAATATCTGTTCTCATTCAAGAAATGAAATAAAGAAGATAATTTGGAATTCATTGTTGTATTCAAAATCAATTATTTTTCAAGGGTTACCGTTCCATTAGCATTAACCCAATAATGCTGTATACCTATCTTATTGAGCTCTGGAATAATACTGGCTATTGCTTTTCTTATTTGTTTATCCTCGGGATGAGCAATGGCAATTTTTGCATTTGGAAACGCAACTTTGGTTTCTAAGCATTTAATAATTGCTTTACCTAAATGAGTTTTAATCTGTCCAGAGTTGAAATAATCTCGTCGCTTTGTTGGCGAATCCTTATGTGCTTTTGCACCTTTTACCTCAATTAATAATTTTTTGTCATTCTTAACAGCTACAATATCATATCCTCTCATTTGGCCCAAGCAATAACTCTCTATCTCATAGCCTTGTTGAACCAAATGAGGCATCAGTAATTCAATGGTTTTATTTTCCGTTAGTTTTTCCATTTAAGCTAAAATTTCATACAATATAACTGAATTAAAAAACAAATAGACTTCGTGAAAAATAAGACGGGTTTCAAGCGAACTTAATTCACGATGTTGGCACGGGAATGTAGTTTTTCACGAAATAAAGGGAATGGGCTGAGTGGTATGTGATAGTTTGATTTACTTTGTTCAACGGCCTCCATTTTGAAATGAGTAGTTGTGTAGTTTGGCATTTAACTTTACAAGTATACTATTATAAAAAGCTACTCAAATTTTCAAAAGTATGCGCGATCATCAAATAATATTTAGCCATTATTGGGTACAGTATTTTATATCATTCATTGATTTTGAGCCAGTTATTTGCTCCACCACAAAGCCAATTAGCATTAAGTTCAGGCTTTTTAACAGTTTTGCTGCGTCCGCTGAACGTCTACCTCCTTTACCACAAGCAGTAACAAATTGAAAGTTTTTATCGAGTTGCGAGATTTTTTTTCTTTTAGCTCTTGAAGTGAAATATTCAAAGCACTTGGAATATGTGCTTGTTCATATTCTTCTTTGCTTCTTACATCAATGATTTGGATTTATTTGTTGTTTTTAAAGGCTTGTTTTACTTCATCCACTTCAATACATTCTTTGATTGTTTTTATTTGTTCTGGCATCCGGAATTTGATAATGAGCGAAGAAATAATGGTCAGGCCACCTATTAAGAAAATAGCATATTCAACTCCAAATAAATCAGCAATTATACCTGATATTATTGCACCAAAGGCATATCCTAAATCTCGCCAAAGTCTGAATGAACCGATACTTTCCGCACGTTGGCTTGGGTTTGTTGCTTGGGCAATGGTTGAGAGAAAAGTAGGATAGACCAATGCCGTTCCTAAACCCAAAATTGCCGAAATGGCTGCTAAAACATAAAAATCACTACTGAATGGAATGAGCAATATTGATAATCCTTGCAGAAGCATACCCCAAAATAGCATAGCCTTTTTTGAGTAGTGGTCAGACATTTTGCCCGTAAATAGTTGTCCTATACCCCAAACAGTTGGATAAATGGCCGTAATTATTCCGATATTCTCGTTGTTATAGTTCAGAGATAATAGGATGATTGGAAGCAAGCCCCAAATCATTCCGTCATTCAGATTGTTTACAAGTCCTGCCTGTGTAACTGAACTCAAAGTCTTGTTTTTAAAAGTCGTTTCTAAAAATATATTGTCAAGCTTAGCCGTTTTGTCGGTCGAACTTTCCTTATGAACAAAAATCCTTGTGTCTTTTACCCACACGGCTGTCAAAATAAAACCAACGATTGAAATGAATATACCAAGGTAAAATGGATAGGGTGTTATACCATATTTGTTAGCAATTAGGCCTGTCAAGAAGGCAACGACACCAACTGCAAAATATCCTGCAAACTCGTTTAAACCCATTGCAAAGCCACGGTCTTTTTCGCCAACAATGTCAATTTTCATTACTACTGTACTGCTCCAAGTTAACCCTTGGCTTACGCCCAATAACACATTTGCAAAAATCACAAAACTCCAACTGGGTGCATAAATCAACATAAATGGAATAGGAATAGCGATTAACCAACCGAATAAAAGTAAGTTCTTACGACCGAATTTATTGGCAAGCCGACCTGTATAATAGTTGGCTATTGCCTTGGTAATCCCGAATGCAGTAATAAACGAGAGAATAGCTGTCTTGGAAGCAACCCCAAATTCCAACTCGGCAAATTGCGGAAAGATAGCGCGCTCCAGTCCAATCATTCCGCCCACAAAGGCATTTACGATTACCAAGAGCGCAAACTGCTTCCAATTTTCTTTCAATCCAAGTTTGACCTTTTCCATTTTTAATAAATAAAAATATATAGTGCAACAAAGTTCAATCTATTTGATTGCGTTTCCTTTAACAAATGATAAATAATTACGTCAGACTTGCTCGAATACGGCTCAACGAAACTTGTGTAATTCCCAAGTAAGATGCAATGTGTTTAAGTGGAATTTTCTGAACCCAATCAGTAAAATTCAATAATTCTATATAACGTTCAGTAGCGGTTTTCAATTGAAAGCTCTCAATTCTTCTTATAGCATTGACAAATTCATTTTCAAAAATCAATCGGAACAGACGTTCTATATTATGGTAATCATCATATAATCTGAACAAAGCATTTGCATCAATGGTGAACATAATTGTTTTTTCAATGGTCTCAATACCTTTCGTAGTAGTTTGTCCTGTAAATAAACTTTCTGCTCGAACAATAATTTCATTTTTAAATGCGAAATGCTCAGTAATGTCATTGCCTTTATTGTAATAAAATATCCTCGCCCCACCTTCTTTTACGAAATATAATGTTCGGCACGTATTTCCAATATCTTGAACAATAGCATTTTTACCATATTGCTTTTCGATTATTATATTCTTTAATTCTTGCTTAGCTTCTTTTCCAATCTTATAGAAACTATCAAAATAATCAAGTATTTCCATATTTTTAAGTATTTCCTGAAAAACTCAGTACTTCTTTCCTTAACTAAATTACTATTCTTAATACATAACGGGTTTTTAACTTACCGTAAGCAGCGTTATTTATAATAATTAAAACTTTCAAATTATATATATTCTAATAGTTGTAAGTAATCTTTAGTTTGCATATAATTTGGTATAATATATGAATATAATGTTATCTGAGTTATGAAAATGAATTATCCTGTTTTGTAGAATTTAAAGCGGACTTAATTCACGATTTTGGCTCTGGAATGTAGTGTTCCTTCCCAGCATAGCGGGAAGGGTTAGCGGAATGGAAAGCTGAAATTGGGGATTGTGTCCAAGACGTTTGTAGTGAAGCTTTTTGCCCGAAGTGTAGTGGTTGCCTGCTTTTTCAGCAGGCAAGCGTGGAATGTAGGGGAATGTGCTGAGTGGAATTATAAAATTAATGTATAAAAAAAAACCTTCCTACCATAGTAAGAAGGTTTTTAATTGTAATTCGTTTACTATTTTTCCTTTTTCAGAACCAACTGATACACACAAGGAATTACCACCAAATTCAAAATAGTCGCCGACAACAAACCGCCCAAAATGACAACCGCCATCGGGCTTTGAATTTCACTTCCAGGTTCGCCACCTTTTAAGGCCAATGGTATCAATGCCAGCCCTGTGGTAAAGGCAGTCATTAATATGGGATTCAATCTATCTAATGCTCCTTTCTTTATCAATTGAAATCCTTGGATTCCTTCTTTTCTCAAATCTTCATATCGTGAGACCAAGAGAATACCGTTTCGTGTGGCAATACCAAACAAACTGATAAAACCTATAGTCGCTGCAATACTGATGATTTCTGATGTGAAGTAAACAATCAAAATACCACCAATCAATGCCAGAGGTAAATTGATTAAGACTACGAATGCCAGTTTTACATCCTTGAACTCATAATATAATAGCAAAAAAATGATGGCTATTGCAATAATGGCCGTTATCAATAGAAGCTGTGATGCTTTTGATTCACTTTCAAACTGTCCACCATATTGCACACGGTAGCCTTCCGGCATATTCACGTTGCTGCCCACAACTTCCTTTATTTCGTTTACCGCACCGCGCAGATCCCTACCTTGGACATTGGCGGCGACCACAATCTTTCGTTGTACATCTTCCCGATTGATTGTGTTTGGACTGCTTACCGATTGTACGGTCGCCAATTCGCCCAGCGTGGTTTGCCCGCCATCCGGTAAACTGATTAGAGTTTTATTGATGTTCTCAATATTGTTCCGAAATGGTTTTTCATAGCGAACCACCAAATCAAAATACTGTTGTCCTTCGTAAATTTCGCCTGCTTCTTCGCCAGCAAATGCGATATCTACTTGTTCCATCAAATTACCTACCGTCATTCCATACGCTGCTAAAATCTGGCGTTTGGGTTTGATGCGTATTTGTGGTACTTCAATTTGCTGGTCAACCGCAACATCTGCCAGTCCATCAATATCCTTGATGTTCTGCTCTACACTTTTGCCTACTTCAAACAGTCGTTGTAAATCTGATCCAAATATCTTGATGGCAATATTGGCGCGTGTCCCGGAAAGCATATGGTCAATACGGTGGGCGATGGGTTGTCCCAAGGTAATGTTGACACCTGGTGCAACACTCAATTTGTTTCGGACTTCTTCAAAGAATTCTTCTTTTGTTTTGTCCTCAAGTACAAAAGGCACATCAATTTCGGAAGCATTTACACCTTGTGCGTGTTCGTCCAGTTCGGCACGACCTTGTCTTCGTGTTACGACTTCTACTTCGGGCATATCCAACAGTATAGTCTCGATTAATTTACCTGTCTTATTGCTTTCTTCCAAAGACATTCCTGGTGGACCAACGACACTTATGACCAAAGAGCCTTCGTTGAATTCAGGAAGAAAACTCCGCCCTAATTGTGTGACCACTAAAAGACTTAACAGAAAGGCAATCACAGTTACGCCGATAATGGTTTTGGGAATTCGTGTTGCACGTTCCAAAAGGTTGCCATAATGCTTTTGTAACCATCGCTCCACACGTGTTCCTTCAGCCTGCTTGTTCAAAAGTTTTTCATTGTCCAATAAATAGGAACACAGAATAGGCGTTACCGTTACGGCAACTACCAATGAGGTTAAAACTGATGTTACAAAGGCTATTCCCAGCGGTTGCAACAATCGACCTTCCATTCCGCTTAAAAAAAACAAAGGAACAAATGATACGATGATAATTAAGGTTGCAATAATGATAGAACTTCGTATCTCTACTGAAGCGTCACGCACTACTTTTATGGTCGATTCCCGCTCCGCTTTCGGTTTTCTGATGTTTTCACGCAAGCGTTTATATACATTTTCCACATCAATGATGGCATCATCCACCAAAGCACCAATAGCGATAGCCATACCTCCCAAACTCATTGTATTTATGGTGTAACCCAGCCATTTTAAAATGATGATGGATACCAATAAGGAAATAGGAATTGCCAACAGAGATATGAGGGTCGTTCTCCAGTTCATTAAAAAGATGAACAGGATAATCATTACAAAAAACGCACCTTCTAAAAGAGTCATATTTAGATTACTAATAGAAGCATCTATGAAATCAGACTGCCTAAAGATTTGACTTTTGATGTTGACCCCTTTGGGCAATGTAGTTTCTAAATCTGCAATGGCTTCGTCCAAGCGGTCTGTCAGCTCCAAGGTGTTTACATCGGGCTGTTTAGAAATAGTCAGAATCACAGCGGGATTTGCGTTTAATGAACCATCGCCAATTTTATCAGCTGCACCAATTTGTACGGTTGCAACGTCTTTAATCTTGATGGTTTGACCATTCACTTCCTTAAGTACTGCTTCCTGTAAGTCTTCCAGCGCATAGGCTCTACCGCTTCCCTTAATGATGTACTGATTGCCATATTGATTGATGACACCACCGGGCGCATTTTGATTTGCTTCCTTAACGTGTTCTACCAATTCTGAGAGGCTCACGTCGTAATATTTCATCTTTTCAGGATTTGCAAATACTTGGTATTGCTTGTAATCGCCGCCAATGACCACCACATTTGCAATACCGCCAATGGCCTTTATACGAGGCCTGATGGTCCAGTCGGATAATGTCCGCAGTTCCATTGGCGATAGACTGTCTGATGTCACTCCCAAGAGCATTATTTCGCCCATAATGGATGAAATAGGTGCCATCGTTGGTGCACCGATTCCTTCAGGCAGGTTCTCTCGTACCATCGGGATACGTTCGCTTACAATTTGACGGGCACGGTAAATATCCGTTCCCCATTCAAATTCTACCCAAACAATGGAAACACCTGCCGCCGATGAGGAACGGATTCGCCTCACGTTGGGCGAACCGTTTAAGGCAGTTTCCAGTTGATAGGTCACTAATTTTTCTACTTCTTCAGATTCCATTCCGTGGGCTTCGGTAAGAATGGTTACCGTAGGTGCCGTGAGGTCTGGGAATACGTCCACGTTCATAGTACGCGCATAATAGATTCCCAAAACGCTCAATGCAACAGCTCCCAATAGAATGAGCAATCTGTTTTGAAGTGAAATTGATAATATTTTGTTTAACATCTCTCTTCGTTTTTAATGTTCGTGACCGTGTGCAGGTGTGGAACCTGACATTGAAGCCATTTTAACTTGATATGCTCCTGTTGTCACGACCACTTCGCCAACTTGTAGACCTTCCAATATCTCTACATTTTCGCCATTGCGCTTTCCAATCTGAACAGGTCGTCTTTCAAAACTTTCGCCTGATAGTTGAACGATAACTGAATAGCTTCCATAGTCTTCCAAGAGAGCATTCACAGGAATCATTGTGTTCTGTGTTGCATTTCCCATCGCTATCTGAACAGGTGTTAGACTTCCTATTGGCATATCGACGTTAGCATTGACTTCTGCAAAAACAGAAATCAAAGGGTTTTCACGTTCCACGTCCTTACCAATCGAAAGTATTTTGCCCTCGGCATCAGTTACGTCTTTCCATAGGTTATCATTATCCTGATACCATATACCTTGTACATTGCCCATCGCAAGTCCGTAGTTGGGTGCTAACTGCGCTTTTAAAACTCTGGATTGATGCGTCCCAATGGTTACAAGCGCTACGCCTTGTTCTACGTAATCGCCATTGGAAACGGTTATGGATTTGATAAAACCATCAAAAGGTGCACGTATTTGTTTGCTTCCGCCCGAGACACCGGATACCAATGATTGATAATTGGCTTTGGCTATCTCGAAACTGCTCTCTACTTTTTCAAATTCAGATTTCGGGACTATTTTGGATTCGTATAGCTCTTTCTTTCTTTCATATTCCGATTTGGCCTGTTGGAATGTCGCTTTCGCGGAAGCGATATCCGTACTTAAATTATTGGATGCCAAACCTTGACTGTTCAAGCTCATCAACAACTGACCCTGTTTTACCGCTGTACCTTCGGTTAGGTTATTAACTTTAAAATCTACCACACCATTGGATTTTGCCGCCAAGGACTTTGTAGAACCTGGCGATGGCATCCAAACACCAGACGTATTGATAACATCGTAGATTTTACCTGAAACTACAGGCGCCGTCTGAAAATCGATTTTCCAAGCTTGTTCCTTTAAGAACGAGATTCCTTCATCTTCTTCTTCCGTACCTAAAGCTTCTAAGGCTTCATCCGTAGTGGCATATACGACTACATCATCAATGGAAATTTTATCTGAATATTCTGGTGTTGCCAATTCAAAAACCAATTGATAGTTTCCAGCTTCTTTCGGTTGTATGGCAGGTGAAAAAATACCTGGTGATGACGGTGCATCTACCATATTTCTGATTCCTTTACCATCTTTTATTAAACTGACCGTTACAGAACCATCACGAACGGGCTGGTGATTATCCAAAACCGTAAAGTGGGCTGCGAATTTGCTTCCATTACCTACTATAAGCGCAGGAAACTCAACAAAGAGTTCTGTTTTATCCGTCCAGATAGTATGGCTCAATCGTGGAATTTCTTCGCCCACGTGACTACCATCTTCGTTGTGTGCGTGTGCGTCTTCCGCCTTGTTATTGCAGGACATTGCCAAAAAGGCGAGCACTATTATTATATATTTCATCTTTCGTATGTTTTTGATTTTTAATGGTCGTGGTGTTCTGACCCATCATCGTGTTTGTGGGTATCAGAATCATCATCTGAATGGTTACCGTCCGAATCGTGGTCGTGACCTTGGTCGTTAGCGTTTTGTTCCATAGCATCTTTTCCTACTTCAAATTCTTCCTGTTCTATGTCTTCCTCGTGCATATGGCTTCCGTCTTCATTGTGTTCGTGACCGTGGTCATCTGTGCTCTCTTTTTTTGTTTCCCTACAAGAGGTTACCAAAAAAGTTGAGGCGATTGCTATTGCGAATATTGTTTTTGAAATGTTCATAATCTTTGTTTTTGAGGTTTATAAAGTATGTTTTAATAATTCTGCCTGTAGTAGTTGGATTTCCTTTTCCATCTGCAATATTCTGTCAGATGCATTTCGGTAAAACTGAAGCTCTACATAGTAATCCATAAACGAATATTGGCCCAACATATAGGCCTTAAAAAGCAGTTGTTCGCTGTTTAAATTACCCATTGTGGTTAGATACTCATTGTATTTTTCGAGCATCAATTCGTATCGATTGTATGTTTCCTGAAATTGCGCGTAAAGCGATGCAGTAATAACTTGGGTGTTGACTTGCTGATACTCATAATCGGCTTCGGCTGCTTTAACTTTGTTGTTGCTGTTCCACAACGGAATAGAAAGGCCACCGTAAAAACCTGAATAATTGCTACCACTAACACCCTGATAATTGTAACCGAGTGCCACATTTGGCAAGACCTTGTTTTTTTCCAGTTTTACTTTTTGAAGCGAAGCCGTTTCAGCAGCCTTTAAACTTTGTAAAGAAGGATCGTTTGCCAATTTTTCTTGCCAAAGCCTTTCAACCGTAGCAACCTCATTAATTAAATCAATATCTGGTGTAAAGCCATCAATGGTTTTTCCACCATTCAAGGTTTTAAGTTTAGACAGTACAATTTGGATTTCGCTTTCAATCTGTTGAACAACGAATTGCTCTTGAATCCAAGCGATTTTCGCCTTGTTCAAATCCAAAATACCCACTTGCTCTTTATCATAAAGCTCTTGAATCTGGTCAAAAACCTGTTTGCTTTGGGTTCGTCTTTCGGTTTCAACGGCTTTCTGCTTTTTAAGGAAAACGAGTTCAACCAATACCGATTTCGCTTCCAACAAAACTTCCTGCCGCTTTTTGGCATAGGACGTTTGCAGTTGTATCGACTTTAGGTCGTTCCATTTACTGCGTGAACCATAAACCGTCGGAAATTCGAAAGATTGCGATATTTGATATTCGGAATAATTTCCCGTTGCGTTATCGCCAAATGGCAAATAATAGCCTAAAAGCTGTGGGTCGGGTAAATTATTGGCGCTCTTGTTTTCGAGTTGTTGGCTTTCAATGAACGATTGATAGCCTTTTAACTCTGTGTTGTTCTGTTCTATTTCGTTAAGCAGTTCCCCAATGTTTTTATCCTGTGAGAAACCGCTAACAAAGAACAGGCATCCGCAAATCGCGGACACGATGAATTTATTCATTGTTTGAAATTTTAGGTTTAATCTTAATGTATAAGAGGATTCCTTCCGTAGCGGTAGGTATTCCTAAACGATTAACCTAAAAATGGTGGACCCCGTAAATCGAGGGATGAAAGGTAAGAGTTGAAATAACAGCTGGGTGGTTGATAAATTGGGGGCTTAGCGTTTTGCCTTTTATCAACGACATAAAATTCTTGAAAATCAGATACAGCTTTTACAATATTGTCATCTACAGTAGTCTGTTGCTCAACAGTATTCCTTTTAAGTACAACAATATCGCTGGACACCGTTGAATGAACGTGCATATCCATAAAGAATCCAAAGAAACCGTATGGGGATTCTTCTTTCCCGTGAGAACCGTCATCGTGATGATGGTGTTCGCCAGTATGCGCAATATCTGAATGGGAATGCGTTTCCTCGTGCTGATGATGCAAATGTGGAAGAACCTGATGCAGCATCATTAGACTAAATAAGCCTAAAAAGAAGAATGCCGCTATTTTATTTGGTTTTTGCATCAAATACAAAACTAATGAAAATTAATTTTACTTTTCAGTTTCACAAATAGAAAGAAAACATTTAAATAAAAAAATCAAAAAGTTTATTTTATTAATGTGGCAACCTGTCCTTAATCAAACCATATAAAAAAGTTCCAACGACTGCCCCAAAAATCACTATTAAAATAGAGATATAGCCTGCCCCTGCAAGAACATACATAGGCCCTGGACAAGCACCTGCAAGTGCCCAGCCCAATCCAAAGATTATTCCACCAATAAGATACCGAGCAACGCTTTTATTCTTTGGCTGCAAACTCATTTCGCTTCCATTCAAAGGTTTGATGTTTTTTCTTTTGATGACTTGAATACCAATAACACCAAGAACCAAGGCGGAACCTATAATACCGTACATATGAAAGCTGCCAAACTGGAACATTTCATAAATGCGAAACCACGATGCAGCTTCAGATTTAAACATAATTATTCCGAAGAAAGTACCAATAACTAAGTATGTGATATAACGCATAATTTAAAAGATAATAGGGTATAATAAATGAATCATAACAAGTCCACCAATGAAGAAGCCTATGACGGCTATCAACGATGGTAATTGTAAATTACTCAATCCAGAAATGGCGTGACCAGATGTACAACCACCGGCATATCTTGCGCCAAATCCCACAAGTATTCCACCAATTAGCAAAATGGCAATGTTTAATGGGTTAGCAAGATTTTCGGCAGCAAAGATTTCAGTTGGAAGGTATGCTTGGCCAGCACTCTTGATGTTGTAATCATCAGATAGTTGTTGAGCGATTTCGGAATTAATGTTTACTGTATTTTCACTCAAATAGGTGGATGCAATAAAACCGCCAAGAATTGCACCGAGTACAACCATCAAGTTCCATCGTTCGGCCTTCCAATCAAATTTAAAAAATTCAGATGCTTTTCCAGCGCCCACAGCAGCACAAGCTGTCCGAAGGTTTGACGACATTCCAAATTGCTTACCAACGAGCAATAAAACGAACATCACAAGGGCAATAAGTGGTCCCGCCACATACCACGGCCACGGTTCATATATCAAATCCATATTATAAAATTTATGCAAAGATGCTGATTTCAATATAGCCAAACGGTAACAATAGTTACATTAATCTGAATTGATTTTTATTATCATTAAATAAAATTGAAGATTATGACACGTAATAAAAAATTAAACTTGATTTCTATACTACTCGCTTTAACTGCCCTTGCAATGATTGTTGTTGGCATTGTTATGAAAATACCAGCGCCGGCAATAACGGGTGTTGGATTTTTGTTAATAGTTTGGGCATTTCAAGTACTAAAGTGATAAAACCTGAGGCTAACGTATTTGTTTTTTACGTATATCCTACCTGTTTTAAATTATATTAAGTTAGGTAACAAAGGTTACACATAGAACAAACCCTTTCTCTTATTTTTGTATCAATTGTGAAATCTAAAACTTATATAGCGTTATTTCTTACATTCATCTTTATGGCGAAGTTTATCGTCATCGATGCAAGTGGGTTGAACGCTTTGTTCAGCGGAAATGACATATCTTTTGTAAAACCTAATTGTAAAAAGAAAAACTCCCCAAAACAGACAAATAAAACAATCGAATTTTCGCAAGTTGACATTAGCACTTCACAAGTTGTTATGCTAAATGGTATTTGTACCTCGCAGTTTCAATTTGAATTTTTCTCTTGGGAAACAAATATTTCAAGACCTACAGCAATTTTCAATGAACATTTTTTTTCAGTACTAAGTTATCGCTATTTAGATAACGATTCTCCGCCACCACGTTTGGTGTAATCACTTTTTTATAAAATTTTAAAGTTGGTGCTTCCGTACTGCTCTTTCACACATCATAATTATGGTCTGTTAAACCATTATGGATAAACACCACGCAAATTCAATCATTTTTTACATCATTTATAATGACGACAAAAATTTTAATAAGCCGTCGTTCCATACAACTATTACGCATATTGGTGAGCGGCATATTTCTCGTTGCAGGTTTTAATCACTTGCTTAACATAGAGAAAACTGCCAAACGTATTGAACAAGCCAGTTTTAAGGGTATTGCCTATTTCTTTGGCGAACCTCAGTGGCTAATCATTATCTCTGGTATCGTAATGTTAACAGCAGGTTTTATATTCCTGATAGGATATAAAACCAAATGGGCGGCAATAGTTTTGATGACGGTTTTAATACCCATCACATTAACGGTTCAAGTAGGGCAAATTACAACCCTTGGACCACTCTTTAAAAATATAGCAATTCTCGGTGGACTTCTTTTTTTTATACTGAACGACACCAGTAACCTTTTAAAATAAATTAAAATGAAAACAATTTTTTATAGTACAGTAGTAATAGTAATGACTCTTTTTACAAGTTGTAGTTCCTTAGCGCAAAACACTGTAGATACAAACAAACATAATTATGTGGTACTCACTAAAAAAGTGCCCCAATTAGAACCAATAATTTTAACTGCGGAATCATTAAAAGAAGAAGATGGTAGCAATTTTGGTCAGTTTGAAGTTATCGTTTGCGGCAAGGAAATTGGCGATATTACAGATAGCTCTAAAATGAAAAGCTTTATAGAGCGTGCTGAAAATGCTGGTGTCCAATTGGTGGCCTGTGGTTTTTCGCTCAATAAATTCAAGGTTGATAAAACGAAAGTACCCAAAGAAATGAAAACCGTCGAAAATGGTATTCTATACAACTTTCAGCTTCAGAAAATAGGATATAAAAGTTTAAGCCTATAATTATGAGAATATTTAAGAAAAGTGTCATTGCAGCTCTTTCGATAATTGGAATACTATTGGTTTTGGTCTCGTGCAAAACAGAAATATCGAATGGAATGGGAACAAACAATTCTGTACGAGACACCTTGAGCATCACTATATTACAAACTGCCGATATACACGGACAGCTTGATACACATCCCGAACTTTTTTGGGAAAACGAGAACGTACTTTTTAAAAATCGTGGCGGTTTGGCCAATATAAAGACGCTCTTTAAAATGGAACGACAAAAAAATCCCAATAGAACAATTATAGTTGATGGTGGCGACCTAATACAAGGCAGTGGTTACACGGCGCTGTCTGAAGGTAAAGTAATGCTCGAACTCATCAAAAATATGGGCTATGACGTCATCATCCCAGGTAACTGGGAAGTGGTGTACGGCAAGGACGTGATGATAGATGTGATGCAGGGATATGACACGGATGTCATTGCACAGAATATGTACCACGAAAAAAGCGAAGAACTTTTGTTTCCCGCTTATTCTGTTAAAGAAATAGAAGGTGTTCGTATTGGCTTTATGGGCATAAACGATCCTGATGTTCCCGTTAGGCAAAATCCAATTTTTAGTAAAGGGATTGCCTTTAGTGGACTTACCAATGTTTTGAAAAAGCAAGTGGATGATTTAAAGGTCAATGAAGACTTGGATGTACTTTTTTTAGTAACGCATCTTGGTGTTTTTAAACAGGTCGAACTCGCAAACAATACCATTTCAGAAAGTGTAGATTACATATTAGGGAATGACACACACGAGCGCGTGCGCAAACCTATACAAGGCAAATTCGCCAAGGTTACCGAACCAGGTGCGTTTGGTTCTTTTGTTGGTAAGCTTACCTTGCATTTTGTGGATGGCATATTGGTGGATGATGATTATGAACTTATTGATGTTGACCCAGAGGTTTTTCCAGCTGATAAGGAAGTACAGTCGCTTGTTGATAAGGCAAAAGCGCCCTACGAAGAGCATTTGGAAACAGTGATTGGGTACACAAAGACACCTATTTATCGCTATCTTACTGTTGAAAACCCAATGGACAATATGATTACCGATGCCGCACGTTGGAAAACGGGTGCTGATATTTCAATATCAAACGGTTTTAGATTTGGTAATCCCATCGTTCCCGAAGACGGGAAGTCTGCACCTATTACTCGTGCAAATCTTTGGAATTTACTACCTGTAAACGAAAAAGTAAAGACAGGAAAGGCGACTGGTAAACAAATAAAAGATTGGTTAGAAAAGGAAATGCACAATGCCTTTTCCCAAAACCCAACCGAACGTTTTGGTGGCTGGTTGGTTCGGTTCTCTGGAATGAAAGTTAATTTTAATAGTCAAAACGAACGTGGAAACCGTATCTCAGCAATAACGGTCAACGACGAGCCTATGAAAGATGACAAATTCTACACGATTTCTGCTTGTGTACGACCAGGCGACCCAATTGAAAATCTTTGCAGGATGGCTAATGTGAAAGATGTGGAAGTAATGGATTATACCATTCACGATGTGGTAGAGGAATATCTTAAAAAAAATTCGCCCATATCGCCCACCTTGGAAGGAAGAGCCTATTGTGAATATCTCGGCACGTATTCCTTTTCGACCGTGCCCAAAACTAACTATAAATTTCAATAAAAATTAAAGTTATGAATACTAAGAAAGAAAATAAAAACAAAAAGAAAACGTGGATACAATATGGAATTTTTGCGATAGTGGCCATTACACTTTACGCAACTGGTTTACATACAGAAGTCGTAGGTTTTGCGCAACGCGGATTACTCGCTACAGGCTTGATGAATCCTGATGTAGAAGAAATTGCGCAGGTAAGAAACAATGAAAATAACGATGAGGCATCAATGCCAAATCTTACCAAAGCAGATTTGAACCTAAAATTGATTGACGCTGAAGGCAAAACAAGGTCATTGAAAGAATTTAAAGGTAAGGTTATATTTTTGAATTTTTGGGCAACTTGGTGTCCGCCTTGTATTGCCGAAATGCCCAGTATCGATGAATTGCACGAAGAAATGGGCGATGAAGTTGCGTTTGTAATGTTGTCCTTCGATGATGATTTTGAAAAGGCTAAAGATTTTGATAAGCGCAAGGGTTATGATTTACCGATTTACGCTCCTGCGAGTAATCTTCCAGAAATGTTCCAATCATCTTCATTACCAACAACCTATATAATTGATGCGGCTGGCAATTTGGCTTTGACTCATAAAGGTATGGCCGATTATAGTGACCAAGAATTCAAGGATTTTTTGTTAGATTTAAAGTAAAAAACAATTAAAAAAAACGGCATCAATTTTAAAGTTGATGCCGTTAACCTATATGCTTTTAGGTTTTATTTGAATTCCTTTATGTCATCACTTAAATCATACACTGTTACATCATTAAGTTTTTTCTGAAGAATACTACTTCCAGCAGCACTGCGATAACCACCTGCGCAATGCACTACAATTGGGTTATCTGTAGGTATATCTTCAGACGTATCTCGAAGTTCATTTAGAGGATGAGCTAAGGCGCTATCAAAATATTTTCCTTCTTCAATTTCGCTTTTATTACGAATGTCTATAATGGTATAATTATCAGGATTGTTCTTAAAGTCTTTCAAGTCCAAGGCCTGGGTAGAAACTAAATTTTTATCAGAAAGCGTTATAACTTGCTTTAATTGTTTTTCATAACCTATTTTAGCCACACGGTGCAAATGTTTTTCTTTGTTTTCTTTACTATCTATAACTAAAGTAAATTCTTCTTCTGGTTCTACAATGGCACCTAACCAAGTTTCAAATTTTGCATTATCTGAAACTGCCTGAATGTTAAAACTGCCTTCAAGATGTCCTTTTTTAAAGATTTCCTCATCGCGAACGTCAACAATTAAACCTTTGGCTGTAGCATTTTCCTTAAATGGGATTCTATCTATGGATGGTTGAACATTCTCTGCACCATCTTTATTTGTATCTACATCATAACCAAAATATGAGGGTATGAATGGTTGACTATCCAAAAGTTTCTCTATGAATTCTTCTTTCGATTGTTCTTTAAAAGCCCAATTGCCCATTCGTTCGTTACCTAAAGTACTGCTGTTGTCATCACTCATACTTTTTCCACAAAGTGAACCTGCACCGTGAGCGGGATAAACAATGGCATCATCTGGTAAACCATTGAACTTATTCTGTATGGTATCATACATCATTTCAGCCAACTCTTCTCGTTTGGCTTGCATATTTCCTGCCTTTTCGCGTAAGTCTGGACGACCAACATCGCCTATAAATAGCGTATCGCCAGTAAAAAGTACTGTTTTATCATTTTGGGTTGCAACTACCGTTATACTATCTGGCGAGTGGCCTGGTGTATTGATTGCCGTTAGTACAACATTACCAATTTTTAAGGTGCCGCCTTCATCAAAAGCGGTGTGTGGGTAATCTGCACCGGTTTTTTCACTGTTATAAATTGTTGC
Organism: Marinirhabdus gelatinilytica; assembly: GCF_003353425.1. Taxonomy (GTDB): domain Bacteria; phylum Bacteroidota; class Bacteroidia; order Flavobacteriales; family Flavobacteriaceae; genus Marinirhabdus; species Marinirhabdus gelatinilytica. The sequence goes on along the minus strand of NZ_QRAO01000001.1, from coordinate 893,793 downwards.
ACCGGTTTCTTTATGAATCTGTAAATGGGAACTTACAAAATCTGCGTGGGGATGTGTTTCAATAACTGCAACGATTTTAGCATTGTTGGCTTTTGCGAAATCGTAGTACTGCTTCGGGTCACGCTCTGGGTCAATAACGGCCATTTTGCCTTCGCTTATAATCGCATAGGAATAATGCGCCAATGGTTTGTATTCAAATTGTTTTATATCCATAATTTTATGATTAAATTTTTTCGTTCATTTCAAAAATAATTGGAATCTCAACCAATAGTGGTAACCTTTGATACACAAGTTAATGTTTTAAAAAAAGATTAACATTTACCCTAAAACAAGCTTACAATTAATAGCAGTTACTAATGATGCCCCCAAAGTATTTTGGGTATTGTGTTTTTCCCTATTTATTCTCTTTCTGAAATGGATATATAAGTTGTTGCCAAAAAGTTTTCGGAAAACTTTCATCGCCTTGAAAACCAATTTCCAAATTACGGCCACTTTTAGGTACGTGGGCAGAACCAAATAAATAATCCCATATACTAAGTGTGAGACCAAAGTTCATCCCGTATTTAAATTGTTTGGGGAACTCTTTAGCGTGATGCCAAATGTGCATTCTTGGGTTGTTAAATATATAGCCTAAATAACCATAGCTCCAGCCTAAATTGGCGTGATTGAGATGCCCAACAAAAACGGCAAACATATGAACAATAAAAAATTCTTGTATGCCAAAACCAATCATTGCCAATGGGATATACTGTATAGTTTTATATACTATAGTTTCCAAAAAATGAAACCGAAACTGTGCCGCAAAGCCCATTTCTTTAACGCTGTGGTGTACTTTATGAAATTTCCATAACCAAGATACGCGGTGCAACAATCTATGCACGTTCCATTGGACAAAATCTGCAATTAAAAACATAATCAACAATTGCGACCATTCTGGTAGCGATTGAACTTCAATAGCCACTATATTGTTTACACCAAAACTACTAAGAAAATCATCGAATAGGGCGACGCCTACATTTGATAAGGCGTTGTAACCTACAAGAGAAAATAGGAAAAAGTTAAACAGTATATAGAAAGCATCCAGCCAAAATCCTTTTCTAAAAATAGGTTGTTTTTTTCGCCAGGGAATAATGATTTCCAAAGCGAAAACCATCAAAGAAAGCCCAATAAGCCAATAGAAATAGTTGGTCCAAGAGGGGTTTGATATTTCATAAACAAGGTAGTCCCAATAGCCAATAAAAGATTCTATTATTATGTCAATGTATTTTTCCATCCTTGTATTTTACATTGTTAGTTCTTTGTAGATTATATAAATACCCATTACAAGAACGAACCATCCAAATGCTTTCTTGAGTTTCTTTCCGTCTATAAATTTATTGAGCCATATCCCAATAAAAATGCCCACAACCGAAATTGCTGTAAAAATAAGAAGGAATGGCCAGTCAATATCTAAATTCTGAACATCGCCCAAAAAACCAATCAGAGATTTAATCGCGATTATTAAAAGGGATGTCGCAACTGCTTTTTTCATTGGCAATTTTGCTAAGAGAACCAAGGCAGGTATAATTAAAAAGCCACCGCCTGCACCTACTATACCTGTAATAGTTCCCACCACCAAACCTTCTATAATTATTAAAGGATAGTTATAGGTTATTTGAGCTTCCTCGTCAATTTCTTTTCGCTTGTTTCGAATCATTGAAACAGATGCGAGCAACATAATAATGGCAAAAAAGAGCATTATGGCCAGATTCTTCGTGACCATAAAACTGTTTACACTAAAAAGTTCTTCAGGAATAGCAGGAATTAAGAATGCCCGAGTAAGATAAACAGCTATAAAAGCTGGGACAGCAAAAATGATGGCTGTTCTATAATCCACCATCCCTTTCATCATATTTTTAATTGCGCCAATAAGAGATGTTGCTCCCACCACAAATAATGAATATGCTGTTGCAATTACTGGGTTAAGCGCAAGTGCATACACCAAGATAGGAACGGTAAGAATTGAGCCACCACCACCAATCAACCCTAATACAAGTCCTATCAAAAGAGCACCTACGTAACCTAAAATTTCTACGATTTCCATTTGTTCAGAAAATTATGGAACAAATGTACGTGTCGGTATGTTCAAAGTCTGTAACTGTTGTTACAGGACTTCAATAAAACTGCGGTGCAATTTTAACTTATTGCTATTTTCCATTTTCTTCAGCAGGCGTGAAATTACCACACGACTGGTATGCAGGTCTTGTGCAATCTCTTTGTGAGTTGAGTATATGTGTTTGCTATTTAATATTTCCATTTTATCCTGAAGATATTTTTCCAATCGCTCATCCATATTATTAAATGCAATATTGTCTATACTGTCCAACATTTCCATCATTCGGTTATGGTAACTGTTGTAAACAAAATGTCTCCAGGTTTTATAAGAACTGGACCACTCTTCCATTTTGGCAACTGGTACTTTAAGAATCTTGACATCAGTCTCTGCAATCGCGTGTATTTCACTTTTTGTGCTTCCCAAACAACAATTCATTGACATCGCACAGGTTCCTCCTTCTTCTAAATGATAAAGCAATAACTCATTTCCGTCATCATCAGGACGCATTATTTTAATACTACCTTGAATTACCAATGGTATAAAATGGATGAATTGTCCAACTCTAATTAAGTCTTGACCTTCAGAAATTTGACTAAATTCCCCAACCTCAATCATCTCGCTGATTAGGGCAGGTTCAAACTGACTAAAATATGTGGTTTTAAATAATTTCTCCAAAATATACTTTATGGTCGTGTAAATTTATTATCATCAAATTTAAATAGAAAAAAATCCATCCGATCACTTTACACACTTTTTTCTTACAGGATAAGTTTGAATGCCCTTGATAGCCCATTTTTTAATGGTAAAATTTAGTGACACCTTAAGGAATGATAAATCAAAATCCAGTTTGAGGTACTGGACAAACCTATATTAACTTTATGCCATAGCATAGACTTCATCAAACAGCTTTTTATCCAACCGCTCTTGTTGTCCGAAGCTTTTCTTCAAAACGTTATGAAGTACCGAGTTGAAGGCATTGTAACCCAACCATAGATTTGGTTCTTCGTTGAGCAACAAGGCTTCGTAGTTCAATATTTCGATAACCTCGCGAGACTTTTTTGAAGGGTCGCTGTTCTTGTCGCTACATTCGTATCTGAACAGTTTCGTTCTGTCGAGAATTGCCTTCACAAATTCTTGTGTATCGATGATTTTAAATTCTTTCATCTTGTCGAATTTCTTGGTAATGGTATAGAATTCATTATCCAAAAATTTATCGAATAGATTGTTCAGCCTCGGCATAATGAGGTGCGTATTGTTCTTATTGTGCTTGATTGAAAACTCAATTTCAGCCTGGGAAACGTGTAGGCCATTGGAACATACTTCTCTATAAAAACCAAAGTGACCAGAGGTCTTTTCGCTACCATCATACGAGTTCTTGAACCGAAGCATCGGCAGTATCAAGTCCTTATCGTTCTTAACCGTAAACTGGCTTTTGTCGTCGATGATAAAGTCGGTAATAAACGACCTATCATTCTTGTTGATGGTGCGTTTGTGGAAGTTCAGTTGTGCATCGGTCAACATTTCCTCGGCTTTCTTAAAGAATAGTTGATTCGGAATGTGTCCGTAGCTATTCGAGACCACATTGACGATTTTGCCATTTGAGATAATGACATTTTCAAGACCTCGTCGGGATTCCATCTGTGTCAGACTTTTTAAGGATTTCATTTCTGATGGAACAAAGATTTCATCCTGTTGCAAATTTTGTAAATACATAACTTTTGAATTTTAGTTAAACAATATTTGAGCAGTACCCAAACGGAAGCTAAAATCTCAGCTCAAAAGGAAACGGAATAAATAAGCGTAGGATGTCGCGTGGGCTTTATGCCGTAGTCTTTTGATGGGTGTGTTTTACGAGTTTACCTTTGCGCTAACTATTGATTGATAACCCCCTTTTTCTACTCATCACTTTTATGAATCATCATAAAAAAGAAAAAGGGCCAGCACGAATGCCGACCCTTCTTCCGAACAACAAAAGCTAATCGTTGAGTTCCTGAATTTGCTTTTCAAGAACCGCTATGCGCTCTTTCAAACGTTCCTCACGCTTGTCTCTCTTCTCGGTATATTCCTTTTCTATGCCGGCAATCTTGGATTTGTAATATCCTTTCATTGCGTTGTAAAATGAAATGTTTGTCAGATTATTGACGTGATTGCTTTCGCCAAAATGCACTTGCTTTGTGAGCATATAGCGTATCAACTTGTGAAAGATTTCCTTTTTGAACTTCTTCTTGAAACTCTCTACCATTTCAACTTTGGTCATCTTTGAAGTTTCCCATAAGAACTTTGAGAAATACTTTCGTTGACTCATATAGTCCACATTGTTCTCAAATAGCGATATCGAGAATGCCACCATTTCATCTGTTGAAAGTGTCTTCTTCGTATCGATGTATTTTGTCTCACGAATCATCTGCACAACTTCTTCAAACTGCTTGTTGTTCTCAATTTGCTTCTTCCGGATTTCCCTTTCGTTGATTTTAACAATTTGTTCTTCCGGTGTACAGTCTGCCATTTTTCTGTTGGCCAATGGTGCCGAATATTCCGTAGAATCGTTTTTGGATTTTTCAACAATCCTTACAAAGATTTCCTTGTGCTGAAATGAATCTGGATGGAACACGATACCGTTTTTAAATCCATCTACTTTTGCTGAATTGAATTTTTCCAATGCTTCTTTATAATTCTGCATTGCTTCATCCAATTCTGCCTTTAATTCATCTTCAGAATATTCGTAATGTTGATATTCTTTCTGAATAGCTTCGATTGTTGGCTCAATCGGATTCTCTATAATTTCAACATCGTCCAATAGATAGACTATCAATCCGTTCTTTTCTAATTGAGATATAATGAGCCGATTGTTCTCGTCATCTACCCAATATTGTCGTATTTCAGGAATCAATAGTATGTTCTCTTTCTTGGACTTTTCAATCAGGTTCAAGAACGATTTACTTTTCTTAGTTTCAAAACAGGCTGCTTTTGTGCAGACCATTTTTCCTTCGCCGAACAGATTGCCTTGATTTGCGGCGTTGAAAGGACATTCAACACAAGACCCAGCTTTTGGGACCAATTTTTTATCGGCTACATCAAAAGATGCTTTTTCCAAATCATAGGTCTGGTCTTTAATCATCCTGTTTATCTGATGTGCATTAAAATCTTCGCCCATCGTTTCTAACATCATCTGTTGTTCTTCCGGCTCGAAGAGTGCGACACCAACGCCTAATGAAATTGTCATCTCACCATTACGGACAAAGTGCTTAAAACCGTCAATCAATCCAGCCAGTTTTAGACGCTGTCTGATGAAGTTATCCGTTCTACCCAATCGCTTCGCAATTTCGGTAGGTGTATATCTCTCACTTAGGTAAGCAATCGCCTCAGCTTCTTCGGTGGGCTCGACATCCTGTCTTTGCAGGTTCTCGATAATCTGAACTTCCAGAACATCGTTGTTCTCATAAGTTCTTACGATACAGGGTAAGGACTTTTTTCCTGCAAGCTTGCTCGCACGATATCGACGTTCGCCCATCACGATGATGTAATGGCCATTTAGTTGCCTTACCGTGATTGGCTGCAACACACCGTGCTTTTCGATACTCTCAGAAAGCTGCTTTAACGCATCCTCGTTAAAGGTCTTTCTCGGCTGTTCAAGGTCAGGCTTGATTTTACCCAATGGTAAGTTCTGAATTTGAAGTACGGATGATTTTTTTCCGCTAACTTCTTTTTTGGCAGTTGCTTTTGCTCTACTGCGCTTCTTTGTGGTACTCGCTTTTGTTGTCATAATACTCAAATTTTTGATTAAACAATATTTGAGCAGAAACCAAACGGAAGATAAAATCTTGGCTCAAAAGGAAACGGAATAAATGGGTAAGGGAAGAAGCGTTGGCTTTATGCCGTAGTCTTTTGATGGAAGTATTTTACGAGTTTAAATTGCGGATATATTGTATGATAATACACTCTATATTTTATTAAAATAATTTACTGGAAAAGCACAAAAGTTATAAAGTTTGAATTAACATATTAAGTTTAGTTTATTAATGGTCTATTACTTATTGGAATCAATCACACTACCACAGGTTAACATTGCATCACCATAGTATGGATTTCTAATTTCTTCTTCAGCACTCAACCAAACTGCACCTTTATTGTTGTTTGCCATCGGGCATTTTTGGACATAGTAATTTGTTGAGTTTTCTATGTTCATAGCAATAGGTACGATATTCTTGTTTAGAATGACAAAGTGAGCACGCTGGTTTTCCAGATTGTCGTTTGTGGCGATAGCATCCAGCATCTCAATACTTTTGGTAAGATGTTGCTTTTCCATCTTGCCTAAATCTGATGTAGAAATTTCCTTTAATTTCTTTGATGTCGCTTTCGCGAAAGTGGAAACCTGACCAGCATCGCTTTCTACCAATGCATCTTTCATTTTGAGATACGACGGTAATGCTTCATTAAATGCAGAACTAAAACTGTTACTGAAACTCATTTCCATATCGCCCATCATAGCTGATTCGTCCTGCATCATTTGCTGATTCATCATTGATTTTTTACCCTGTAATTGTGCTGCTGCATCTACCGTGAACGTTCCATTGGTAACAATTTCATCGCCGTTATTTAATCCAGCCGATAATTGGTAAGTTTCGCCAGAGCGATTGCCCAAGGTTACTTCGCGCATTTCAAATACAGGCTCGTTAGGATTGGTTTTTACATATACCAATGAGCGCTCGCCCGTCCATAGTACAGCACTTGCAGGCACGGTAAGTGTATTTTCCATAGTTTGCGTTGCGCCCTTGACCTTACCCGTCACAAACATTCCTGGCTTAAATAGGTCATCTCTATTTTGCAGAGTCGCACGTATTGTTACCGTTCGTGTGGTATTGTTTAAAACAGGATCAATAAAAGAAATAGTGCCTTCAAATTCCTTATTGGGATAAGCATTGGTCGTGATATTGATTTTTTGCCCCACATTGAACTGTGATAGCTGATTTTCATAAGCATCAAATTCTGCCCAAACCGAATTAAGATTGCTCAACTTCACAATAGGCTGTCCTTGATTTACATAATCGCCCTGTGCTGCCATTACTTCTGATACCGTTCCGGAAACCGTTGCATAAATGGGGAAGTTTTCGCGAACTGTTCCACTTTCTTCTATGGCATTGATTTGAGTGTCTGAAAGTTTCCAGTTTTTGAGTTTGTTTCGCACGGCATTATATAAAGCCGGTTGTGATGCTTTGAATGATGCTGCGGTAATCAGTTCCTGTTGTGCCGCTACAAGGTCTGGCGCGTAAATAGTAGCCAATAGCTGACCACGGTTTACTTGCTGTCCTTCATAATTAACATTGAGTTGTTCTATCCTGCCTTTAAAATAGCTGGATTGTACGGTATTGTTTTCTTCGTTTGCAGCTATTTTTCCCGAAAGGGATACCATCCCATCATCATCGCTGGCTTCTGCATTGCCCACGATAGTGGTTTGGATATTTGCTAATGCCATTGCATTTTCAGTCATTTTTATTTCGTTTGCCGCGAGACCTTCAGCACCAGCTTCAGCAAGGATTAAGTCCATCCCACATATAGGACAATCGCCAGCTTCGGGTTGCATAATCTGTGGATGCATTGAGCAGGTCCACATTTGTTCAACGGTTTCCCCAGAATGATCGTGTTGATCAGACATATCCGATAAGTCTTTTACAGGACTCCTGTCATTCGTTGAGCCTCCAAATATAAGCCACCCTCCTAATAAGCCTACTATAAGAGCAAGACCTATGAATATTACATTCTTTTTCATATCACCTAATTTATTATATGTTCTTAAGACTAACTAAATAATTATTTAGTCTTAAGTATTGTTGCGAACAAGCTTTAATTTTAAAAGAATAAGTACAATTACTATTCCTCTTTTTGGTTTTCTAATCTATATATTATCTTTTTCATTTGAGCAATCTCACGCAACTGTGCCTCTATAATTTCCTCAGCAAGTTTTTTGGCTTCCGGATCTTTTATATCGGCTCTTTTACTCGTTAAGATAGCGATAGAGTGGTGTGGAATCATTGCTTTCATCCAGAGAACGTCACCTACAGTTGATTTTTGTTCGCGTACCAGACCCAATGCACTCACAAAAAGTATTAAACTCCCCAAATAAATAGCTATGTTCTTTTTTTTGTTCTTATACATATTTAGCATTAATGACAACATAATTACTGCCATTGCAGCTATACCGAGGCAAACCATATAAAATCTTGTAAGGCTGAACCAAACGTGGTCCCATTCGTAGGTATTTAGGTACATTGTGATGTACATTGCTATAAATGAAAGCCCAAGCATAGCCATAAACTTTCCGTAAGTATTTTTCTTCATTCCGTCTTTTGTGTTTTCTTTTGAATCCATTGTTTTTGGTTTTTAAATTATTATTTATTTGAACTTCTTCTTTAATTTTCTGATCGATGGCGAACTGATATACCATAATACGAAACCGCTCAATACGGTTATCAATCCCAAAAGTGAAAATGCCCTTAACAACAACGTGTTGAAATTATCCCTTCCCTGGTAATCCATTGTATGTGTCATCCAAAGGAAATCGAACCAACGCCAATCCCTGTGTCTCACCGTTTGAAATGCACCATTTTCAACTGCCACATAGGCTTTTAAATTTTGTGGTGTCTCATACGAAATTTCATAGGCTGGAAGTGGGCGACCGCGATATTCGTGATGTGGGCTTACAGAATAGACTAATTGAATTTTTGCTATTTCTAAATCGTTCAACATATACCTACTTGCAACTTGTTGAGCCTCTTTTTTAGAAATCCCATTTTTCCTTTGTCCTGTTCTGGCATTATAAAGCTGTGCTTCATTAATCCAATAGTAAGGTTCATTTGCTATTTCCAGTAATTCCAAAGAATGTACAGGCTCATTTATAGCAAGTTGGGATGTGCTGAGCAAATCATTAAATGAGGTCTGCACAGGTGCTTCTTTCTTAAATTGGTCACCGTGTATCTCGTCGATATCCGTCCAGCTGAAATACATTCCACTAATCGTCCACATCAGAAACTGAATACCTAAAAAGATACCCAAATAGCGGTGCGCTTTTCTAATCCATTTCGCTGTTTTTCTGTTCACCATTTTACTTTACTTCAAAAGGAAACTCAATCGTTACTTTTTCCCAACTCATTGAGATTGTTCCTGAAGTCTCAGTTGTTTTGTTTATTTTGTACTCTAAATGTTCCTTGATTTCTTCGGGAATTTTAGGCGTTGCTTTAAATCGTAATACATCATCGCTCGCATCATAATCATCCTTTCCGTGTTGGTTCCAATTCCTGTTGAAAATGACAGTCCATTCTTCTTGATTCGGAATTACAAAAAATCCATATTTTCCGGCTTTTAATACCTTGCCATCAATTTCTAAATCCTTATTTGTTTCCAACCAAGTAGCCATATGGGCACCAGCCTGCCAGACTTGGTCGTAAGCCAACAGTCCACCGAAAATAATTCTATCCCTTACGCCTGGCGATGAATAATCGATATGAATATGAGCATCGCCGACCATTGCTATTGTTTCGGTATGCGGACTTAATGGTTTTTTCTTGTCGGGTTCAGCGGTTTTAGAAACTGTTTCTATTTCTTTCGTCACAACTTCTTTGGTCTTTTCACCTTTTTGTTCGCAAGAAGAAAGTACTATTAGGACAAATATGTAATACTGTATTTTCATAGATAATGTTATTTAATTGTTTTGGTTCTTAATCGAAGGGCATTTAAAATTACCGATACGGAACTGAAGCTCATCGCCAAGGCAGCAATCATTGGTGATAGTAGCAATCCGAAAACAGGATATAGTACACCCGCAGCAATGGGCACACCCAAGGTGTTGTATATAAATGCAAAAAAGAGATTTTGTTTGATATTACGCATTACTTTATGGCTTAGGTTTCTCGCTTTAACAATTCCTTGTAAATCGCCTTTTACCAATGTTATCATTGCGCTTTCTATCGCTACATCCGTTCCTGTTCCCATAGCAATTCCTACATCACTTTTAGCCAATGCAGGGGCATCGTTGATTCCATCACCTGCCATAGCGACTACTTTTCCGTTTTCTTGTAGTTTTTCTACTTCTTTGAGCTTGTCTTCTGGTAACATACTGGCTTTAAAATCTGCCAAGTTTAATTCTGATGCTACGGCTTGTGCTGTTTCGTGGTTATCGCCAGTTAGCATTATCACATCGATGCCTTTATCTTGAAGTGCTTTAATAGCATTGGCACTTGTTTCCTTTATCTTATCGCCAATGACTACGTAGCCAGCAACTATTTTATCTATTGCCAAATAAGAAACTGTCTTACCTTGTTTTTGATACGTCTGTGCTTCGGTAATCATTTCTTTTGAAAGCGAAGCATTTGCATACTCCATCATTTTTGCATTTCCCAATGCAAGACTTTTTCCATTTACCTTGCCTTCCACACCTTTTCCGGTTACCGCACTAAAGTCTTCAGTTTTTAAAAGTTCAGTTTTATTTTCCTTTCCATATTTTACGGTAGCTTCAGCCAAAGGATGCTCACTTGAACTGTTCAAGGAAGCGATAAGTTGAAGTATTTCGCTTTCGCGAAAGCGGTCCCCAAAAGCATCCATTTTTTCAACGGTTGGTTTTCCTTCTGTAATCGTTCCTGTTTTATCTACAATAAGGGTATCTACCTTATCCATTTTCTCCAAAGCTTCAGCATTTTTGATGAGCACCCCATTTTGAGCACCCTTTCCGACTCCTACCATCACCGACATAGGTGTTGCCAAACCTAAAGCGCAGGGACAAGCGATAATTAATACGGCAATAGCATTGACTAAGGCATATACATAAGTTGGTTCTGGTCCCCATATTGCCCAAACCACAAAAGTTATGAGTGAAATAATGACCACTATAGGCACAAAATAACCAGAAACTGTATCGGCTAATTTTTGAATGGGTGCACGACTTCTACTGGCGTCGTTCACCATATGAATGATTTGCGATAGCAAAGTCTCACTACCTACCTTTTCAGCTTTCATTAAAAAGGATTGATTGCCATTGATAGTGCCGCTACTTACCTTATCATCTATTGCTTTGTTTACAGGAATAGGTTCGCCCGTAATCATCGATTCATCTACCGTAGTGCTTCCTTCTGTAATCACACCATCCACAGGAATTTTATCCCCTGGCTTCACACGTAAAATGTCACCTTTTTCTATCTGGTCGATACTGACTTCTTCTTCAAGGCCATCTACAACTTTTATAGCTTTATTAGGTGCTAATTTCAACAGCTCTTTTACTGCGCTGTTGGTTTTGCTATGGGCACGGGCTTCGAGTACTTGGCCCAGTAATACCAACGTTAAGATTACGGTGGTAGCTTCATAGTAAACAAATACGGTCCCAGAATTGGTCTTGAATTGGGCCGGGAAAATATCAGGAAACAACATACCAAAGACACTGAATAGCCAAGCTACCCCTGTGCCAATTCCAATAAGGGTAAACATATTAAGATTCCACGTCTTGATGCTACGGTACGCTCGCTCATAAAACATCCAGGTGGCATAAAAAACAACTGGTAGAGATAAACCGAATTGAATCCAATTCCAATATTCTATCTCTAATAAATTTTCCAATGGGTTACTGGTCAACATTTCGGACATTGCAATGATAAAAATGGGCAATGTGAAAGCAACCGCTACCCAAAACTTTTTTAATAGTTTTTTATAGGTTTTTTCCTCTGCGGACAAATCGGGTTCCATAGGCACCAAATCCATTCCACAGATAGGGCAATCGCCCGGTTGATCACGAACGATTTCTGGATGCATTGGGCAAGTATATTGCGTTTCAGAAGTCGCCGTTAGGTTTACTTCTTCGACCAAGTCCATTCCGCAAACGGGACAGTCGCCTGGTTGGTCGTAAGTTTTATCACCTTCGCAATGCATTGGGCAATAGAATGTCCCCGTTCCTTTACCCTTAGGTTTCTCAACTTTCTGTTTATCGTGGGTATGCTGATGTTCGCCATTCTGATGGATGCTGTATTGACCACCCTTAGCTTTAAGCGCCTCTTGAAATTTTTCGATTGGAATATGGGATTCCATTTCAATGGTCGCTTCAGCTTTTTCTAAATCTACAGTTGCATTGGTAACACCTTCTACTTTAGAAAGCGTTTCTTCAACGTGTTTTCTACAACCATTGCAGGTCATACCGTGTATGTGATATTTGTGTTTCATAGTTATTGTATAAAGATTTTTACAATCAATCCACCTGCTAACCACACATAGCAAATGAAGGCCGCATATTTTAATATTGTTTCCAGTAATGGACTTTTTGGTGCCATTTCACTCATTGAATGCTCAACATCCTTTTTCTTGTAAAATCCTAAATAAATCAGGTATCCTGAAATCATAAGAAAAGTAATATTTAAGTAGAATGTATAATCAATCTTGAAATGGTCTTTATCCTGAATCTTGACTTGCGAAGGGTCTGGTAACATACTCAGCAAGTCGAATGAATAATGCAGGGCCAAAGATGTTCCAATTAGAGCCGTAAAAAGTAGAAACAAAATGAAAAACGACATTTTCCAACCATAATATTTAGCGTTAATTCGTAATACTGGGAAAACAACCAAATCGCTAAAAATAAATGCCATAACACCCGCAAAACTTACGCCCTTACCAAATAGTAGGGCTGCTAAAGGTATGTTGCCCATAGAACCGATAAAGGTCAAAAATGCAGCAACTGGCCCCACGACAATATGCTCCAGAACTTCGAGAAAGGTAAAATCAGTTTTGCCTTGACCACTGTTGATAAACAGGGTTTGGAAAAATGAATCAGGGACAAAGGCCGCTACGATTCCTGCAATGGTAAAGCCTACTGTTACGTCCTTCCAGACCATCTGCCATTCCATTTTATACTTCTTGGCGACCCGTGACCAGCTATCTTCCTGTTGTATCTGCTTTTTCCAGTCTTTGGAACCATCCATTTCATCATCGTCCTGCCCTTCAAGGTTTTTTTTCGCTTTTTCAATGAGTTTTTTGGGATTGATGATACGAATGAGAATCCAGCATATAAGTATGAGCAATATACCGCCAACATATTCCCCAACCACGAACTGCCATCCCAAAAAGATGGAAATAATGATTCCCAATTCGATGACTAAATTGGTTGATGCCAGCAGGAAGGCAATAGAGGACACAAAACTCGCCCCTTTTTTGAAGAGAGATTTTGCACTTGCCAATGCAGCAAAACTGCACGAGCTACTGATAAATCCGAAGAATGTACCCAACAGCACACTTTTGGATTCGTCTTTCCCCATCGTTTTCTGCATACGTTTTTCCGTCACAAAAATCTGTATCATACTACTGATTATGTAGCCCAAGATGAATGCCCACAAAGCCATCCAGAAAAATCCCGTTGTGGTATAGGCAGCTTCGCCCCATTGTTTTAAAAACTCGCTCACAGGTTAAATTTTATTTTGCATTCCTTGATGATGAATGGGTTTTAACTATCTGCCATTTATCATCTATCTTCTTAAGGATAGAAGTCGCCACCCCTTTTTTCTTTATGGTTCGGGTATTGCCTTTATCATCGGGATTGAGAACTATGGTGTAGACATAAGTTTCGGTAGTAAACGCATAGGGCAAATCTACTTCTGCATCAATTTCATAATCTGAAAATTCAAATTTCTTGAAATGCCCCAATTCTGGACCCAAATGATGTTCTATATAGTGGGCGTAGGTGCCTTCAACACCACCAGATTCAAAAACCTCGGAATCTTCTGTGAATAGGTCAAAAGTACCTTCAGTTGTCAAGTTTTGTAACGCATCCTTATAGGTTTTCATTACTTTTAGAACAGCTTCTTTCTCGGTGCCTAAATCTACGTTTTGACTAAACATTTGGCCTGTGGCAAACGTAAGTAGCATTAGGATTGTTGTTAATTTTAGAGTTTTCATAATTTTTGTTATTTAGGGTTATTTATTTACTCGAATTCTATTCACGTTTGCGATACCAAATACAAGGACAAAAAATCTGAGAGCCACTTCAAGTGCCACCAAGGTTTTAGCTGTAATCGTTTTTGGAACTATATCACCGTAGCCTACAGATGAGAATGTAATTAGACTGAAATAGGACATATCGAAAAATGTCAACAGCCCATTATTTCCGGAACTATTATTTATCTTAAAATGAGTAGAATCAAAAAAATGTAATGCTGTATAGTCTAAAGCGAATGAAAGTACAATCAGGACAATTAAAAATCCGAATAACATCAAAACGTGGCTCAGCAAATGGCTCTGTCCGATAATTTTCATTAATTGATTAAAGGATAGGGCTATGATAAATCCTATCTTTATTAGTGTTATAGCCAATAGTATAATCACTGCGTAAGTAGCATTAATATTAGGCAAAACATACAGCCCGATAGCTGTAGCAATAAGCACTACCAATAGTACGTACTTTGAACTATTGAAAAGTTGCCCATAAAAGGCAGCCGTGGTTTCTATGTCCTTTTCGTCACACATTCTTTTGAGGGTTTTATAAAAATTTCTTCATATGTCTTTGTTTCGGTTTCGTTTATTAATTTTTCTATGTTTTCACATTAACTTTTATTAATTACAATTAGTTGCCAGTTAATTTTAATACTAAAGCCCCAAGAACTACGACGGCTATAACAGTATATATTATATAATTGAACCACTTTTTTAACGGGTTTTTGATCTGTGCTTTGCTATTACCTGTATTGCAACAATCTTTCATTACCTATTTATTTTTCAGTTTTCTTTAATGAAGCTGCAACCCTAAATTTATACTTGATAATGAGAGGCGAACTGTTATTAACCAATCAACCATTTCAAATGTTCACCTCCCAAAACCAAGTACTCTTCACTAAACTTCTCTTTTTCAAAAGTTTTAAATTGCCTGACATAGGAAGAGAGATGTTATTATTTTAAGGGTTTAATCCCTCTCCCTTGTGCAGGCTGCTACTAACCAAATCAACTTTTCTATTTCACAAAATCTGTTGTACCTAATTAAGAGAAAGGGTTTCATTAACCAACCAAACAGTATGCACCCTCTCTCTTATTAGGACTTAAATTTTTGCCTGACCTGGGAAGGAACTAACACTAACCATCATCTATTTTTCCTTCCCACGACAGGACTTAATGACTACTCAAGATATTCCGGACATTTTATGTATTCTGTTAACTAATAAACCAGAACAACAAAAAATGCTTAGGGAAGGGATTATCTACTGAATAGTCTTTTGTACTTTGCCGCATTTAAGCATTCTACTGCCGTAATATGGGTTTCTTATCTCGTTGTTTGTACTTAACCAAGCACTACCCTTATCGTACATAGGGCAAAATTGTTGGTACAGTGTGTTCTTTGTTCCTGTAATCGCCACCATATCCGTTATATCTTTGCTCAATGTTTTAAAATGCTCTCTTTGATGGTCAATAGCACTTTCAGCAATATGTTCTGCGTGTTCTGTAGCATCTTCTATAATATCGGCCAATTCTTCTTGCTGTTCTTTGGTATAGCTACTGGTATCAAAGGCTTTAAGAGAAGCTACCAATTTTGCACCTTCTTGGGCTGCCTTTTTGGTATCGTCTGCCACCAAGGCATTCTTTAGACTGAAATAATCATTTAAAATTGCTTCTGCTTTTGCATCACTGTTCATATCCATCATTTTGCCGTGGTCCATTTTATGGTCCATCTTCATTTTTTCCTTTTCCTGCGCATTGGTAAAAGAAACTGCCAACAATAACATAGTGGCTATACTCATTTTTAACTTTTTCATCTTTTTATTTTTTAATTATTTATAAGCTGTCTTTTAATTGTGTTACCCAGTTGATTATTTCTTCTGCCTCCGCTTCTGAAAACTTTGCGTCTCTATGAATCAAGGTATAAGAATCCAAAGGCATTTCGCCATTTTCAATCTGGTTGATGATAGACCTTAACTTACTGGTCTTTCTTCGGCTTGATAGTGAATCCCATTCATTGAAATTTAGTTCGGCCTTGCCTTCTTTAATATGGTCTTCCAAAAACCAAGCAACAGGCTGAACTTTATTATACCAAGGGTATTGCGTATTATTACTGTGACAATCATAGCAGGATACCTGTAACTTGTTTTGAATGTTCTCTGGAACATTATTAACCAACATAAAATCAGTTTCGGGTACCATATTACTTTGGTTGCGTGTTGTGGGTATAAATTGAATCCCCACAAACGCTACCAATAACACTACCGCTATGATTTTTACTACTTTCATTTAGTTGATTTCTCGCTGTACTTCGCCACAGGTTAACATTTTGCTACCGTAGTAAGGATTGCGTACTTCCTCTTTAGTACTTAACCACGCCGTTCCGCCATCATACATAGGGCAAAACTGCTCGTAGAGTTTCATCTCTGTACCTGTTATAGCAACCATATCTATAACATCTTTACTTAAAACTTTAAAGTGCTCTCGCTGATGTGCTATATCACTTTCTGAAATGTGTTCTGCGTGTTCAATTGCATCTTCCATAATATCCTTGAGATCCTGTTGTTCACTATCTGAATAGCTGGATGCATCAAAACTTCCTAAAGTACTTGCAAGCGTTGCGCCCAATTCTTTTGCCTTATCATTGTCATCGCCTACAAGAGCATCTTTCAAGTTGAAGTAATCTTTCAGGATTGCTTCTGCTTTTGCATCTTGATTGTCACTCATTGACATATCGTCTTTGTCATCCATAGGCTCTTGGTACATCTCGTTGCTCATTGGTGCTGCAGGTTCATTTTTACTTCCGTCTTTACAAGCAGTAACACTAACTAAAGCTATTGCGATTATGGGTATAATTAATTTTTGTTTAATCGTTTTCATCTTTGTTTATTTAAGGGTTATTTATTAATAGTTTTCTTTACCGACCCACATTTCAACATTTTATCTCCGAAATAGGGATTGGTTATTTCCTTAACGTCGGCATACCAAAAGGCACCTTCATTGTTAAATGCCATTGGGCAGAATTTTTTGTATATGGTTCCTTCAGATAGTGCATCTTCAAACATTGGCCCTGCCTTTTCGGTAAATTGTGCGAACAATTCTCTCAGGGTTTTAATGTCTTCAGTATTGGCCATATCTTGCGCTAAGTTTTTCATCTCCATTCTTTCTTCGCCAAAAGAGGCAGCCATATCCTTACTTATGGATCTTGCCTTTTCTGCATCGTCTCTTACAAGTGCCATCTTGATTTCAAGATAATTATGCCATACTTTTCCCGTCATTCCGTCAATAAAACCTTGGTCTGCGATATCTGCGGTTTTTTTCTTGGCCGCCTTCACCTCTTCAGGGGTGTTAATTTCTACGGTTTGTTTTTCCTTACAGCTTACAATTGCAATGAGTGCAAGGGTTAGAATTGAAGTTTTTAATAGTGTTTTCATTGTTTTTGAGTTAAATTATTATTCTATAGTTTAAAATGTTTTGGACCTAAATGGTCTAAGATTCCTTTTAAATCTTGTCCTACGCTTTTTGCTATTTCTTCTATTTCAGATTTGTCAGAGATGGCCCAAGTTGTCTCAACGTCTTCAATAGAAACCTCGATTAAAGAAGCATCATCGATTGCTTTGATGCTAATTTTACAAGGCACGAGTGAGGTCATTTGGATATCGTTGGACAGTAAGTTGGCAGCCGTTTCTTTATGACAAACCATCATAATTATTAGGTGAGACATATCGATGTTATAGTCCTTCAGATAGTCCTTGACATCCATTTCTCCGATGATGTCAAATCCTTTGTCCTTTAAAACATCTCTTAACTGTGTTAGTGCCTCATCAAAAGTTATGGAACCGTAGCGTCTAACAATACTGTAAGATGTGTTTCGGCTCTCAGTATAATTCTGACTATGCAATCTTTGTTTTTTGTCCTCGCTATTTTCCATAACTCTTCTGTTTTATTAGCTGTATTTGTTTTTTTAATTCTTTATTCAATTTCTTTGAACTTTCAGTTGGTATATTTCACAATTCAAGTAAGATTTTTAAAAACTTTAACTACCAAAGTTTTACTTTTTTCTTCTTCCAGAAATAAGAAAAATCACCCATACAAGAATGGCTATACCAATTATCCAATACAATAGCATCATAATTTTATTCTTTTTTTGTTAAACATTTATTTTTTTATTCTTTGATATCAATCATAATTTCTCATTCATTTTCATTTGATTTTCTTCATTTTTATTTTTCAAGAACCATTTTTCACCTAAAAAAATCAATACTATCAGTATTGCGGCTACAATTACGACCAATAGGTCACTAGAAGCCTTTATCCATAAGAATGCGGCCAAAACAATACAATCCAATAATATTGCTGTATATAGAATAGAGGCACGGGCGTTTATGTCTTTTCTCATATTTTTAAGTACGCCCCAGTGAATTCCTACATCCATAATTAGATAGAAAATAGCACCTAATGATGCAATTCTTGTAAGGTCAAAAAGAATGGTCATTGTGAGCGCCAATACCACAGTATAAATGAGCATATGTTTTTGCAACTTACCAGGTAACCCAAAATGTTTATGGGGAATTAGATTCATCTGAGTTAGCATTGTAGTCATCCTTGACACTGCAAAAATGCTTGCTACCACACCTGAAATAGTAGCTATGATAGCGATACCCACAGTGAACCATAATCCGTACTTTCCGAAAGCAGGCCTTGATGCCTCGGCCAATGAATAGTCCTTAGCTTTGATTATCTCTTCAATAGTAAGATTAGAAGAAACAGCGAATGCAACAAGTAGATATACCACGGTACAGATAACAAGTGAAATTATTATAGCACGTCCTACATTTTTATTGGGATTGGTGATTTCCTCACCGCTATTTGTGATTGTAGTAAAGCCCTTATAAGCTAAAATTGAAAGAGCCAAGGCTCCTAAATAATTGGTAATAGGGTATTCTGTCAAACTTTCTGAAGGGACAACTTCAGAAAATGAAAATCCTGCCGCCCATAATCCACCAATGGCAAAAATTGCAATACCTCCAATTTTTAAAATAGCCATTGCAAAGGAAGATTTGCCAATGATATTGTTTCCAGAAATATTGATTAAAAACGCAACGATTAACAGTACTACCCCAAGGATAGGCACCCAAACACTATTGTCATTTATATCGAATAATTGAAGCGTGTACGAACCAAAAGTACGTGCTACCAAACTTTCATTAATCACCATTGAAAATGCCATTAGCAAGGCTCCAGAAGCTGTTACCACACCCTTACCATATATCTTTTTTAGATAGGTAGCAATACCGCCAGCAGATGGATACGCATTGGAAAGTTTCACATACGTATATGCACTAAATCCTGAAATGATAGCACCTACAAGAAAAGCATACGGAAACCATTGCCCTGATAACTCAGCTACCTGTCCTAACAAGGCAAATATTCCTGCACCTATCATTACACCAGTACCAAGCGACACCGCTCCGGTTAAACTCAAACTATTTTTCTTGTATTGTGCCATTTATTAAAATCTGACTAAAAGGCCGCCTCCCCAGCCATAACGATTATTGTAATTTCCTTGTATTGAAAAATTTCTGGAAACGATGTATGCGAGCCCTACCAACCATTGGGTTTCGCTTTCAAAAGATTTATTATTTTCCAAATCATTGACCCAACCAAAATCCGCTCTGTACTCATACTCTCCTTCTAAAAATATTCTTGGAAAAATCAACAACTCTCTATCCAGCCGTATCCTTGGGCGTAATTGATGGTCCATACTCACATCTACATTAAATCTGTAAGGCGTAAAGTATTTAACCCCGACCAGTCCAACGGTATTAAATGTATCGTAAGAATCTGGTGTAGAAGTTTCGGTATTTACCCCTGCATATACGCGTACCCAATCATTGAGGTATCGATTATAATTTACTTCTATCTCGGCATTTTGGTCATAATCAAACTCGGCGCGCAGTCCAAATTCGTTACGGATGTTGCTCGACATCAAAAACAGCTCGTTAAAGTTTGATCCTACGCGTGCAGCCCCCCAAGAATAATAGAGGTCAGTCTCGTGTATAAGCTTTTCAACCGGAAATTCCTCCATCCGTTCATCTCGTGGTGTATCATAACTAAATATACGGTTCATACCACTCATTAAATGATACAATATGTGACAGTGAAAGAACCAATCACCATACTCTTCGTTATAGAATTCAATGACCACTTTTTGCATCGGTGGCACATTGACCGTATGTTTTAAGGGCGAACGCTCCCCGTTTTCATTGATTACCCTAAAGAAATGCCCGTGCAAATGCATTGGGTGGTGCATCATTGTTATGTTATTTAGTGTGATTCTTGTTACTTCTCCTCCTTTTATTTTGATTTTATCGGTTTCAGAAAGTGGTACGCCATTCATACTCCATACATAGCGCTGCATATTTCCTGTTAGGTTGAGCAGAATATCATTTACCGGTATGTCTTTCTTATAAGTGGTTTCTTCCTTTGCCTTTAAGAAATCATAGTTAAAATAGGTTTTACGAGTACTGTAATCAAAAGTGGCACTGTCTTTTTGCATCTTGGACATATCGTGATTCATATGGTCTTTCATTTTGCTCGATGCTTCGGTATGGCTCATTGGCATAGAGTCCTTTTTCATCTCCATTGTATTGTCCATATCCATTTTGTCATCTTTCATTTCCATTTGCTTCTTCATTGTACCTTCATCCATTGACATATTATTGTTCATTTTCATCTGCCCATCTTTCATATCCATCTTCATTCCATATTTCTGCATCAAAAACTCCGGTGTTTTTTTCTTTCTGTTTCCCACCAATGCAGGTGCACCCATTTTCATATCCATTTTTGCCATTTGCTTCATCATTGCTACTTTGTCTGGCCTATCTATTACCGTTGCCGGAAAAAGTTTTCCATTTCCCAAACGGATTGAAGTATTGCCAGAACCATCCTGTGCCGTGGCGGTAATTTCTAAAGTCCCTTCCGGAATAGTAACAATAACATCATAGGTCTCTGCCACTGCAAAAAGAAATCGGCTTTTATGTACGGGCTCTACATCCACACCATCACCTGAAACTATCATTGGATTACCCCCTCCAAAATCCACCCAATAATAGGATGAAGCCGATGCATTTATAAAGCGAAGCCTGATTTTTTCTCCTGCTTTAAACTTTGGGTATTCTGCTACTCTTTTTCCATTGGATAAAAAAGCAGGGTAGTAAATATCTGTTATGTCTGCTCCCTCCATACGGTCTCGCCAGAATTTGAATTGGGCTCCCAATGCGCCCTCTTTGATGACTCTACTTAAGGGCACTGATGTACCCTTTTTTACCTGATACCATTCGTTAGCCCTTTTGAGGTTGCGTAGCACATTCATAGGTTTTTCATTGGTCCAATCAGAAAGTACCACAACCAAATCTTTATCATAATCCAATGTCTTTTCTTTTGGATGAATGATAATAGAGCCATAAACTCCCTTTTGTTCCTGTAATAAAGTATGTGAATGATACCAATAGGTGCCGGATTGATTAATAGGAATTCTATACTGAAAAGTTGTGCCAGGTTCAATTGGCGGCGTAGTTAAATAAGGCACACCGTCATAGAAATTTGGAAGGATTAAACCGTGCCAATGCACTGAAGTTTCTTCGTCCATTTTATTGGTCACATTGATTATGGCAAGGTCTCCTTCATTAAATTCTAATGTAGGGCCAGGAATGCTGCCATTTATAGTCATTCCATTGGCCGTTACGCCTCCAAGGGTCATTTCCTTTTGTTCCAAGGTAAGATTGTACTCTTTTACAGGTCGTCCTTCTTCTTTACGGTCATCACCGTTTGTTCCGACTTGGCCAAATGTAACCGAGGTAAGGAACAATAGAAGTGTTGTATTGATTATGTTTGTTATTTTCATAGTTCTTAATTTTATTTTAATAAAATTACTGTTGTAAATCAACTGCTTGTGTCATAATTATGGTTGTTATCTACATAATTTTGTCCAATGAATTCCTAAAATTTTTCTGTTGGGATTTATAGGCTGTCAAGCTCATTCCCGTTTCATTTTTAAATTGACTGCTCAAATGATTAATATGGCTATAACCCAGAAGTTGTCCCATTTCGGTAAAGTTGAGTTCCTTGCCTTGAATCAATTCTTTCACCTTTTCAATTTTCAATTTGATGAAATACTTTTCAATGGTAATTCCTTCAGTAAAAGAGAATACCTTACTGATTTTTGAGTATTCTTGACCCAATGCTTCTGCTAAATGCACGGATAATTTCTCGTTTAGTTCTAAAGGCAATTTTTGTAATGCTTTAATCAGTTCTACCTTAACCTGCTCTGTGAGTTTTTCTTCGGTACTATCTATAAGGGAAAAACCATTGTTTTCGAGCAACGTTTCCAATTTTTGGATTTCATCATCGCTCTCGATATGGAGACGCAAACGGCCTAATTCGATTTGTAACAATTCGATATTTTGCTTATCCAGTTCATCCCTTAAAACCTTGATACATCTATCACATACCATATTCTTTATGTAAAAATCATTGACCATAATTAATTGATTAAATAGTTAATAATGGCCGATTGCACGTAGTACATTTGCACCGACTCGATTTGATTCATTTGAAACTTCAACTGCAATTCCTGAATGTCCAGCACATCATTAAAATCGATAGTGCCAGTTTCATAATTTTTTACCAGAATTTCTTCGGCATCTTGGGCTTGTTTTAGGTTGCGCTCTTGTGTGTTGTATGCGATGCGTGCTTGGTTGCGTTGTGATTGCGCTTTCGCGAAAGCGGATTCCAGCACATTCAATCGCTGTTCCTTTTGGGTCTCTATTTCTTGCTGTCGCAACTCGTTCTGTCTTGAAATGGATTTGTAACGGTTGTTGAAAATGGGTATGGAAACCGATACCATAGGCATCAATACATCTTTCCCATTATCGCTGAAGTTGACGTCGCTACGTTCTGTTACGGGCAAGTAGTCTAAACCAAAACCAATCATTGGTAAACTCTCGCGCTGGTTGAGCAGTTCAGATTGTGCTACCGATTCGTAGAGCTTGTCATATTTGAGCAGTTCGGGATTGAGTGCTAACGCTTCATTTTTGTAAAATGGGTCTTCCTGTGGAATTTCCATTTCTGGAACGACGTCAACCGTCATTATTGCATCACGGTTGAGCAAGTTGTTGAAAGCCGTTTGTTCTGCTGTAAATTCTTCTTCCAGCACTTCCTTTTGTTGTTGTAATTCATTTTGCCGTATTTGAAGTCGCAATACATCTACGGCACTCGCTTTGCCCACTTCTACAGATGTGAGTGCAAGTTGTTCGTAGGTTTCCAGTAGCTGAATATTTTCGTCCAACACTTCTTGTTTGGCTCTTATAGCATAAAGTCGATAATACGATTGTGCGACCGAAAGTGCGAGCTTGCGCTTTGCAATCGTGATTTCCACATATTCGGCATCTGCCATTGCTGTTGCGTAATTTTCACGAGCCGTGATAGTGCCGAACCACGGCAACATTTGTTTTACACCAATTCGTGCACGTTGTGCGCCCACTCTGGTTTCAGGCTCGCTCACAAAATAGCCGGCACTTACTTCGGTATTGGGAATCCAGTTGGCTTCGTTTACCTTTTCTTCGGCGATGTTGTATCGCAATTCAAAGGCTTGAATTTCTGGATTGTTGGCCTCAGCTTCCTGAATGTAGGATTGTAATTGTTGTGCTTTCGCGAAAGCGGAAACAAACAAAAACACCAGTATATATTTTAATTTTTTCATCTGTTTGCTTTTTTAAGTTGGTATTCCTTTTTCCAGCTATATAGGACTGGCAGTAGGAAATAGGACGTGACATCGATTATCATTCCGCCAAAAATGGGAATCGCCATCGGTATCATTATATCGCTTCCTTTTCCTGTAGATGTGAGTACTGGTAGTAGTGCCAAAACTGTGGTTACGGTTGTCATCAAACACGGACGAATACGTTTACCTGCGGCTTCCAAAGTGGCGAGTCGTATGCCTTTTTGGTTGTCTGGCTCGTTGCTTTTAAAAGATTGGTCTAAATAGGTGGCCATTACTACACCATCATCCGTTGCGATACCGAAAAGGGCAATAAAACCTACCCAAACGGCCACACTTAAATTGATGGTTTTCATATTGAACAAGTCCCGCAGATTTTCGCCGAAAAAGCTGAAGTTGAAAAACCAATCTTGCCCATACAACCAAATCATTATGAAACCACCTGCAAAGGCTACGGCAATGGCGGTAAACACCATAAGCGATGTAGAAACCGACCTAAATTGGAAATACAAAATCAAGAAAATAACCAGCAAACAGAGTGGTACGACAACCGATAAGGTTTTCTCTGCCCGCAACTGATTTTCATAAGTACCCGTAAAGCGATAGCTAACACCTTGTGGTACGACCAGCGAACCGTTATCAATATTTTCTTGAATCAAGGCTTGGGCATTTTCTACCACATCCACTTCGGCAAAGCCATCGAGTTTGTCAAACAGCACGTAGCCAATAAGAAAAGTGTCTTCACTTTTAATGACCTGTGGTCCTTGTTCGTATCGAATTTCAACCAATTCGCCCAGCGGTACAGGACTTCCTTTCTCAACGGGAACATAGATATTACGCAAGTCGTCTGGATTTGCCCGTAATTCTCGTGGATAGCGCACACGCACGGCATAGCGTTCACGACCTTCCACAGTTTGCGTAAGTGGCATCCCGCCCACGGCCACTTGCAGGATTTCCTGTACATCCATAATGGATATGCCATATCGAGCCAATTGGTCTCGCTTAATATCGATGAGCAAGTAGGGTTTGCCCACGATACGGTCTGCAAAAACAGCTTGTTCCTTAACGCCTTCGGCTTGTTTTAAAATGTCTTCCAATTCCAGTCCGAAGTTTTCTATGGATTTTAAATCAGGCCCTTTTACCTTGATGCCCATAGGTGCTCGCATTCCTGTTTGTAGCATAACCAATCGTGTTTCGATGGGTTGCAACTTGGGTGCAGATGTAACGCCTGGCAACTTGGTTACTCGCACAATTTCGTTCCAAATATCATCTGGACTTTGAATGTCTGGTCGCCAGTTTCGGTAGTATTCGCCGTTTTCATCTTCAATCAAATCTTCCCGTGTGGCAGTGGTTTTGAGTGAGGCTTCGTCATAATTGGCATCCTCATCTACCTCGTAATTTGGGTTGATAATGAATTTGTTATTCTTCAGTACAAATAACCCATCGTCATTGACCTTATAGCGTTGTCGCTCGCCAGAACTATTCCGCATATATTCAGATTTATACTGAATAACATTTTCATACATTGAGAGTGGTGCTGGGTCGAGTGCGCTTTCCGTTCTTCCAGCCTTTCCCACCACAGTTTCAATCTCTGGGATGCTTGCCACCGCCATATCGAGCTGTTGCAGCACACGCTTGTTTTCTTCAACACCTGCGTGCGGTAAGGATGTGGGCATCAATAGGAATGAACCTTCATTGAGCGCTGGCATAAACTCTTTGCCCGTATTCCGCATTATAATGATACCCAGCGTGAGTACCGTAGCCGGAACGATTAAGAACAGATACCTATTCTGAAGTGCCCATTTCAAAATACGCTCATAGTATATCCTGAAAATCGAAAACACACCAAGAAGTCCAAAACAGATGATGGAAACAAATACCAGGTTCATCACAATGCTTCGGTCGAAACCTAATGGTCGCCAGTATTCTGCCAGAAGGAATACGATGGCAACCGATGAAATGATGATGTCAAGCAGGTTTTTGCGCTTTAGCGAAAGCGTACCTCGCATCCTTAAAAATGATGTTGCGGCAAAGGCGATAAGAATTAGTCCTAACCAAAAACCGTAAACGATGGCGATAATTCCCAATAAAACAAGTAAGCCATTGATGACATACTGTGTACGTTCCCGCACACTCGTCTTGCGGAACAGGAATGCCGCGATGGGTGGAATGAGAAATAACGCAATGATGAGTGATGCCGTGAGTGCCATTGTTTTGGTAAAAGCAAGCGGGCGGAACAGTTTTCCTTCGGCACCTATCATTGTAAATACGGGCAGGAAACTGATTATTGTTGTTAAAACTGCTGTTAGGATAGCGCCAGAAACTTCGGCAGTTGCGTTGTAGATGATTTCGTTTGTGGTGTATTCGGTACCATTTTTATTAAGGCGCAGCTTTTCATCTTCCAAGTGTCGTATCATATTTTCAGCAAGTATGACGCCCACGTCGACCATCGTTCCTATGGCAATGGCGATACCCGATAATGCGACAATGTTGGCATCTACATTAAAGAGCTTCATCGTGATAAAAACCATCAAAACGGCTACGGGTAACAATCCTGAAATAAGGATGGATGCACGTAGGTTGAATACCATTATTATGATAACCAAAATGGTAATCAAGATTTCCAAAGTCAGGGCTTCGTTGAGAGTGCCCAACGTTTCTTGTATGAGTTCGGTACGGTCGTAAAATGGCACGATGGTTACTTGTGAAGTGCGACCATCTGATAGTGTTTTTGTGGGAAGTCCCGAGCTTATTTCGGCAATTTGAGCCTTGACATTGTTAATGACTTCCAAGGGATTTGCACCGTAGCGAGCGACTACGACACCGCCTACGACTTCGGCACCTTCATTATCGAGAATACCACGTCTTGCCGCTGGTCCCAAATGAACGTTTGCCACATCCTTAATGCGTATGGATGTAAAGTTTTCAGAATCTACTACCGCATTTTCAATATCTGCTATGGACTTTACGTAGCCCAATCCGCGCACGAGATATTCCGCTTGATTGATTTCGAGTGTTTGTGCGCCTATATCTTGATTACTCTGCTTCACGGCTTTTACCACATCGCCCATACTCACGTTATATTGGCGCATTTTTTCTGGGTCAATATCCACTTGATATTCCTGAACATAGCCACCTATGGAAGCCACTTCAGAAACACCGCTTGCAGAGGATAATCCATATTTGATATAGTAATCCTGTATGCTACGTAATTCCTGTAAATCCCAACCACCAGTTACGTTTCCGTCTTTATCACGACCTTCCAAAGTGTACCAAAATATCTGTCCGAGTCCTGTGGCATCTGGACCAAGTGATGGGTTGACACCATCAGGTAAAAGGTCTGCAGGAAGTGAGTTCAGTTTTTCGAGTATGCGACTGCGCGACCAATAGAATTCGATATCTTCTTCAAAAATGATGTAGATGCTGGAAAATCCAAACATAGAAGAACTACGGATGGTTTTCACGCCTGGTATGCCCAGAAGCGAAGTGGTTAGCGGATAGGTAATTTGGTCTTCAATATCCTGTGGCGAGCGACCTTGCCA
The DNA here is from genome assembly GCF_003353425.1 of Marinirhabdus gelatinilytica. GTDB lineage: Bacteria > Bacteroidota > Bacteroidia > Flavobacteriales > Flavobacteriaceae > Marinirhabdus > Marinirhabdus gelatinilytica. The sequence goes on along the minus strand of NZ_QRAO01000001.1, from coordinate 866,429 downwards.
CTTTGTAAAAACAATTTGTTGGTTCTCGCCAATATCAGGTATGGCATCAACGGATACTGGGTCTGTAGGCAAAAAGCCTGTTTCCCAATTAAAGGGTGCGTTGACCACGCCCCAACCCACAAATAGGGCGAGTAGTAGAACGGCAACAAGTTTGTTTTCTATGAGAAATTTAATGCTCTTATTCAGCATAGCATTTGATTATTAGAGTTTTGGAATTACGTGCTGCAAAAAATGACAAACACGAGTTTTAGCCCACTACAGCGTAGCTGTTGGGCTTCATTCAAAAAATCTAACAAATCAAATTAAGAAAGTCTGGTGCAGCACTTGCACATCCCGTTTGACAAAGGGTCGCGGGTAATCTTCAAAAGGAACTTCTTCAGATTCGGTTCCTTCAAATAAGTTTATATAAGAATATGTAAAAGCAGCGATGAACGTTTGCTGCTCAAATGAAAGCGTGTCAAAAGATATTTTAAGGTCGTCTTTACCTTCCTTTACAATTTGTTGGTCTGTACAACAAGATTTCTCAGTCATTTTAGGATTCTCACAACTTTTGACTGGTTGTGCCTTTTCCATTCCACAACCTTCAGCTTTTGAGAATAAACTGAAATCAACCAAGTTTCCCCCACAATAGTGCATATCCACGGTAAAAGACATTGTAGAAAACATCACTACAAAAGCCATCGAAATAGATAATATTTTATGGATAACTTGTTTCATCTTTGCAAAATTACAAAATTTTAACAGTTTTTATTGGGATTAACAGAAATTTAATTAAGTAATCCATTATTAGACACTTTAATAAATTTAAAATTCTTATAAGATATAAACTACTGAATATAAAATACTTCAAAAGTATTATTAAGAATAATTCTAAATAATATTGGTTTTTTGAAATCAGCACATTACATTTGTCTTCTATTTAAAATCATTCTAAATAATTTATTACCAATGAGAATTCTATTTTTTCTACTATTTATCCTACAGTTTACGTATATATGGGGGCAAACAAATCCTCAAAAAGAAGATACCATCCAACAAAAAACGGAACGTCTAAAAGAGGTTATTATATCTGCCAACACCATACTGGGCAGTAAATTTGAGATTAAAAACAAAACGGGATCTGCGAGTTATATTTCTGAAGAGGATTTAAAAAAATTCTCTTACACCAATATCAACAGGGTTTTACAAACAGTTCCAGGAATTAATATTTACGAAGAGGATGGGTTTGGACTACGCCCAAATATAAGTTTACGAGGCACATCACCTGAACGTAGTGCAAAAATAAATTTGATGGAAGATGGCGTTCTCATAGCCCCTGCACCCTACAGCGCACCTGCCGCCTATTATTTCCCAACCATTGGGCGTATGCAGGCCGTCGAAATCTTAAAAGGAAGCAGTCAAATTCAATATGGACCCAACACCACTGGTGGTGCTATTAATATGATTTCTTCCCGAATTCCTGACGAATTTTCTGGACGAGCTTCCATTGCCGCAGGGAATTATGGCTCAAGAAACACGCAATTAGTCATTGGTGACAGCTATCAAAACTTTGGATTTGTAACGGATTATTTCAATTACAGCTCAGACGGTTTTAAGGATTTAGATGGTGATGGCAATACAGGATTTGATAAATCTGATTATTTAGCCAAGTTTAGGGTCAACTCAAATTTAGATGCAAAAATGTATCAGTCACTAACATTTAAAATCCAATATTCTGAAGAAGAGGCAAACGAAACTTACTTGGGATTGACCGATGAAGACTTTGAAGAAAACCCTTATAGAAGATACAGGGCATCGTCTGAGGATGTAATGAACGCCGAACATCAACAATACCAACTTACCCATTTTATACAAGTATCCCCATCGTTAAATATAAGTACCACTGGTTACTTGAATAAATTCAAACGGAATTGGTATAAGTTAACCGATGTAAACCTTGGCGAAAGAGTGAGCATAAACAGCATCCTATCATCACCACAGGATTACCCCTTAGAATACCAAACCATTTTAGGAAACGAAGACACCCAAGACGATGTTATGGGCATAAAGGCAAACAACAGAACATACACCTCAAATGGTGCTCAATCCATTGCCAAATTACGATGGGGTTCTGGCTGGTTACAAACTCTGGAAGCTGGAATACGTTACCACGAAGATAATGAGGACAGATTTCAATGGGTGGACAGATATGCTTTTGAAAACCAAGAATTAATACGAACCACAGTAGGCGAAAAAGGTGCAGATGCCAATCGTATAAGTAGTGCAAAAGCATTGGCGGCACACCTCTTGTACACCCTTAAAATTGAGAACCTTACTTTAACACCTGGTTTGCGTTATGAAAATATAACCCTTACCCGAACGGATTATGGCACGAGCGACCCAAACAGAACTGGTGAGGATATAGCTATTCGCGAAAATAACGTAGATGTATGGATTCCAGGCATAGGTGCAAATTACAGATTCAATAACCATATATCGGTTTTCGGTGGGATACATAAAGGATTTTCGCCACCAAGTAATACACCGGGACAAAATGCAGAAGAAAGTATTAATTATGAGTTGGGTTCCCGATTTGGCTTTAAAGGTTTTTCTGGGGAACTTGTCGGATTCTACAATGATTATCAAAACCTGCTGGGAAGTGATTTGGCCGCAACAGGTGGTACAGGAAGCCTTGACCAGTTTAATGCTGGTGAAGTGCGTGTAAGTGGCATTGAACTTTTGCTAAATTACAATTTGCTATACAATACATCAGGGAAATTTAAACTTCCTATATCGATTTCCTACACCCTTACCGATACCGAATTCCTGACCAGTTTTGATAGTAATGAAGATATTTATGGGGTAGTGACCAAAGGGGATGAAATACCATACATTGCAAAAAACCAATTAAATGCTACCTTAGGGCTACAGCATAAGAAATTTGAAGTAAACCTAAATTCACGTTATACAGGTGCATTTAGAACCAAGGCTGGTTCTGGACAGATTCCAGAAAATTTTAAAGTAGATTCTAATTTTATCGTTGACTTATCTGCGCATTATTTTCTTAATGAAAATTTTACGCTATCAACAAACATAATAAACTTATTTGATTCAGAATATGCAGTATCCCGTGTCCCAGCAGGTTTACGTCCCGGACATCCTTTTGGATTTAATGCAGGGTTACAATTCAGTTTTTAAAGATATATTGTGGAAACAATAATATCAACTATAATTAAAAGTTATTAGCAACAATTTGAACCTTCCTGAATCGGTGGACAGGCGACATTACCGTAAGAACAGAATACACAGCAATCGCCTTCTTTTGGTTTTAGTATTTGTTTGCAATTCTCACATTCGTAAAAGAATTGACAGGCATCTGTAGGCATTTGCTCTTTTTTTTTGTGACTGCAGTATGGGCACGAAATTTCTGATGTTAATATCATATTTATTATTTTTTTACTGAATCATTACAACAAGAAATCTCAAAAACACCTTTATAAGGAATCTTTTCGTTTAATCTATCGATAAAATATCCTGGATTTTTATTGAACTCTAAAACACATTGCGGACATCTACAAAATAAGAAGTTCCGTTCGTTGTATAGAATACTTACTACTTGGTTTTCTGGTTTTTCAGCAAGACAGACTGGACAAATAATTAGATTTTTTATTTCTGCAATATATTTTTCCTCATTGTTTTGGAATTGCTCAATACATCCTTGACAACAAAAAAAGTAATCTTGATCTTTATATTTTATTGATAAGCGCGGTGTGCTTTTTATTCCCAATCGAACTAAAGAGCAACCACAAGTTGGGCAAATTTTTAATTTCATTTTTTTTATTTAAATCAATAATCTGTTTCATTGTAATGAATACTAAAGCATATAGGTTAGGTCGGATGCCATTGTAGGGTATGAAAATATCATTGTCCGCAAATCGCTTATAGTCATCTTGGTCTTTATCGCCATTGCAAAAAGATTTACTGTTTCTTCACAATGAGGCCCGATCAGATGCGCGCCCAAAATGGTATTATTATTTTTATCGATGATTGTTTTAAAAGCATATTCATCCACGTTCAGGCGTCTCGCATTGAACCAATTATCAACTTTTTCAAAATTGATATTGATGTCGTATCCTTTTTCTTTGGCTTCATCTTCCAATAGGCCAACGGTTGCCATAGTGGGCAAAGTGAAAACTACGGAAGGCATTGGGGGATAACTGACTTTTTTCTGGTTCCCTTTGATGATATTAGAAGCCACGATATGCCCTTCCAAAACAGCTACGGGTGTTAGGGGCAGTCCTCTTGAGTCCGCTGCATCGCCAGCTGCATAGATGTTTGCGTTCGATGTGCTCTGAAGATATTCGTTGACCTCTATGCCCTTTTTTGAGAAGGATATACCTGCTTTTTCCAATTCTAAATCGAAAATGGCTGGGGGACGACCAGCGGAATTAAATACCGCTGCCGATTTGTAGGTAGTTTCGTTTCCGTTTGAAATTCCTGTGGTTATGTAGTGGCCATCTTTACGTTCAATTTTAGAAACTTCGGTTTCCAGAACAATCTTAATCCCTAAATTACGTGTGGCATCGACTAAATGTTTAACGATATCCCTGTCAAAATTTTCCAACGGATGTTTACCTCGATGTACTATCGTTACCTCGGCACCGGAACGTGCGGCTATATGGGCAAATTCAAAAGCGATATATCCACCACCGATGAAAAGCAGGGATTGCGGTAATTCCTTAAGGTTTAGAAAATCCGTACTCGTTTGCGCAAGCTGTCCGCCTTCAAAGTCTAAAACTTTTGGTTTTGAACCGGATGCAATTACAATTTTATCGGCTTGAATGTTATCTTCACCAACTCTTAAGTTATTTTCATCAATAAACGTAGCGGAATTGTGATAGGTGTCGATGCCGTTTTTCTTGTACCCCTTTTCTATTTTCTTCGGCATTTCATCGACAAAAGTCTGTTTGAACGCCATTATATCCTTCCAGTTAATATCCGGAATGGTATCAATGCCTTTCCCTTTAAGCCTTTTGGCAAATTCGCGCACTTCCGTAGCGCCGATAATTACTTTTTTGGGGTCACAGCCTCGTAGGGCACAGGTGCCACCATAAGGTAGTTCATCGGTTATGCCGACGGAAAGACCTTTTGAGGCACATTTATTGGCGATTGTCATACCGGCCATACCCGAACCAATAACGAAAACATCAAATTTTTTCATCTATTTATTTTCTTTAGCGGTTTTCTCTACTACTTTGTATCCTGTTTTCTCTATGGCTTTTTGGATTGTGGGCAAATCGGTTTTAGTATTATCAAATTCCACTATGGTATTGGCATTTTCGTAGCTGGCTTTTACAGAAATAATTCCATCCAACTTATTGACTTCGCTTTCCACGTGTGCCTCACATCCTGCACAGGTCATTCCCTCAACTTCAGAAGTGTGCTTTTCGATATTGGATTGAGAGACATAGACGATTTCCTTGGTAGGCTGTGCGTAAAATATGTTGGCATAGTACGGGAAGGTTAGCATCAATGCGGCGAATAGTGTCACTATCAATAAGAACCGTTTGGATTGCCAAAACGTAGGTTTTGCATCATCCTCACAGACGCAATCTATTTCTTCCTGAGTTTTCGGCCGTAGTTTCTGGTACCAGGCAAAGACCAAAACAATAATGGTCAAGCCGATAAGATAAGGTCTAAATGGCTCGACCCAAGAGAATGTTGATGCAATTCCACTTGTTCCGGCAATTAATGCCAAAACAGGTGTAATACAACATATTGATGCTACAACTGCGGTAAAAATGCCAGTATAGGCCGCGGTGTTTGAGGTTTTATTCGGTGTCATAATATAAACTTTCTAAGCTGTTTTCTTTTTTGTCGAAATTGAATTGAAAATTCCATTCAAAACATTGTGCTCACTCTTTACCAGCGAATAATACAATGTTTGCCCTTCACGTCTCGATGTAATAATTCCTGCATCCTTCATTTTTCGGATATGCTGGGATACGGCGGGAACACTCATTTCAAGAATGTCCGCAATATCGCAAGGACACAATTCATTCTCTATGTTCAATAGGAATAGAATTTTCAGTCGTACCTCGCTTCCCGCGAGAGACAAAACTTTGCTTATTGCATTAAGGCTGTCCGAAGAATTCTCTATTGTTTCCTTGCATCTCGATATTTGCTTCTTGTCTGCTTCGTTCCGTGTACAAGTTATTTCCAAGCTCATCTTTTTTGATTTAAAGTGGTTACAAATATATCATTATTATATTATTTAAGCAAATACTTAAATAATAGCAATGAATACTGAAATATTAATTATTTAATAACTAAAAAGATATAAATCTTAGAGTTTATTAATAAAACATTTTATTTGACATCAATTAAAATGACACACTTAAAATAACAAAATGTTGTACCTATGTTGTACCCAAGGTCAAAAATCGTGAAGAAAACTTACTTTTTTAAAACGAAAAAGCCGAAGATTTCTCTTCGGCTTTTGTGCGGATGACAGGAATCGAACCTGCACACCTCGCGGCATCAGATCCTAAGTCTGACGTGTCTACCAGTTCCACCACATCCGCATTTTAAATTTTTTAACACTTTTTCTTAGGTTAAATCCTAAGTCTGGCGTGTCTACCAATTCCACCACGCCCGCTTTTTCAATATTTTAAGAACTTTTATTAGGTTTAATCCTAAGTCTAGCGTGTCTACCAGTTCCACCACATCCGCTTTGGGACGGCAAAGATAAACACTTTTCAGAATTTACAAACTATTTAACCCTTAAAAATTCACTTGTTTTGTACCTTCGTGAAAACCAAAAATTTTTAGATGAAAAGCGCAAAACCCTATATTGAAGAACACAAACAACGTTTTATAGACGAACTCATCGAACTGTTGAAGATTCCTTCTATCTCGGCAGATTCAGCTTATAAAGACGATGTCATTAAAACTGCTTCCGTGATAAAGGAAAGCTTGGAAAAAGCAGGCTGTGATACTGTTGAAATATGTGAAACACCCGGCTACCCTATCGTGTATGGCGAAAAAATAATAGATAAGACCCTACCCACCGTGTTGGTATACGGCCACTACGATGTACAACCGCCAGACCCATTGGATCTATGGCACAGTCCGCCATTTGAGCCCGTTATCAAAAAAACCGAATTACATCCCCAAGGCGCTATATTTGCCAGGGGAAGCTGCGATGACAAAGGCCAAATGTACATGCACGTAAAGGCCATGGAATATATGGCAAACACTGGCCAATTGCCCTGCAACGTGAAATTTATGATCGAAGGCGAAGAGGAAGTGGGCAGTGAGAGCCTAGAATGGTTCGTAACCCGAAACCAAGAAAAATTGGCCAACGATGTAATTCTAATAAGCGACACCGGTATGATCGCGAACGATATTCCCAGCATCACCACAGGACTGCGCGGATTGAGTTATGTTGAAGTAGAAGTTACGGGGCCCAACCGAGATCTTCATAGCGGCTTGTACGGTGGTGCCGTGGCAAACCCTATTAACGTTCTTACAAAAATGGTTGCTTCGTTGCACGACGAGAACAACCACATCACTATCCCCGGATTTTATGATGATGTTGAAATCCTCTCTACCGAAGAACGCGCAAAAATGGCCGAAGCCCCCTTCAGCAAAGAGGTATATTGCAAGGCCCTGGATATTGAGGATACCTACGGTGAAGCCGGATACACCACAAATGAACGCAATAGTATTAGACCAACACTGGACGTAAACGGAATTTGGGGTGGTTACATAGGCGAAGGCGCCAAAACCGTAATTGCCAGCAAGGCGTATGCAAAAATAAGCATGCGCTTAGTGCCGGACCAAGATTGGAAAAAGATAACACAACTTTTTAAAGACCATTTTGAGAGCATTGCCCCAAAGGGTGTAAAAGTTGAAGTAAAGCCACACCATGGAGGGCAAGCGTATGTTACCCCAATCGATAGCGATGGTTACCAAGCTGCGAGCAAAGCTTACGAGAACACCTTTGGCAAAACCCCAATACCACAGCGTAGTGGAGGAAGCATCCCAATAGTTGCTCTTTTTGAAAAGGAATTGAAGAGTAAAACTATCTTAATGGGCTTCGGGCTGGACAGTGATGCCATACACTCCCCTAACGAGCATTTTGGAGTTTGGAACTATTTAAAGGGTATCGAGACTATCCCACAGTTCTATTCAGAATTCACGAAATTGAAAACAGCCAAATAACGCAGGCACATATTAAAAAAACCTCCTGACTTTACACTTGGGAGGTTTTTTTGAATATAAACTGTCAACGCGATTATATTTTCTTTACATAATCGGTTATTATCACGATTAGCTGCCCATCCACTTTGCCTTCAATATAGGTTTGGTTTTCGTGGTCCAGCGAAATTCTTCTCACCGCAGTCCCTTGTTTGGCAATCATACTGCTACCCTTTACTTTTAGGTCTTTAATAAGCACCACGCTGTCTCCAGCCTGCAAAACATTACCGTTGCTGTCACGGTGTACCAACTGCTTGCTTTTATCCTCGGCATCACCCGTTGCTTTTGCCCATTCACGCTCATCTTCTTCCAGATACATCATATCCAGTAAATCCTGTGGCCAGCCTTCAGCTCTTAACCTGTGGAGCATTCTAAAAGACATCACTTTTACTGCCGAGACCGGACTCCAAATACTATCATTTAAGCACCGCCAGTGATTGGCATCACGTACTTCAGCATCAAATTGCGACTCGCAAGTGTTACAGGCCAAAATTGCACCTTCTGCACCCTCAATCCTTGCGGGTGTTTCTGGCACTTTATAAATGGCAAGTTTTTCTTCTGCACCGCATAACTCACATTTGTTTCCGGCTCTTTTGGTTACTTCTCTTTCTAGGCTCATTTCTATTTCCGCAAAGGCAGGAATCTCTTTCCCGCAATCGACTTTTTTTATTGAACCACAAAGATACCTTTTCTCGTGAAAGTTGAACCTTAAAGAGTTTTAGGAAGCTGAGCGATTTTAATTTCGAATAAAATATGAAATGGATAAATACACCCCTTCCGCATTCCCTGCCTGCCGGACAGGCGGGGTCTCCATCGTGACTCTTTTGTACTTCTCTCGTTTCTAACGGCACTCGTCGATGACAAGGGATGCAAGCTCAAGGAGCGAACAAAAAGGAAACGAGTTGGACTTTTTTAACTCTACATTTGTAGAATTAAAATATTTATTCTATGTTTGTAGAGCTAAACTGAACTAGTTATGACCTTATCCAATGCCGAAGAACAATTAATGCACTACCTGTGGAAGCAAAAAAAAGCATTTTCCAAGGATTTGATAAATGCGTACGACGATCCAAAACCTGCTACCACTACCATTGCAACGTTACTGAAGCGGATGCAGGATAAAGGCTTTGTGGGATATGAACAGGTAGGGAGATCGCGCGAATACTATCCGTTGGTAAAACGGAAAGAGTATTTCGGGAAACACGTAAACGGGCTTATCAAGAACTTTTTTAACAACGACGCTACGCAGTTTGCCTCCTTTTTTACCGAAACTACCAACTTGAGCAAAACGCAACTCGAGCAGCTCAAAAAAATAATTGACCAACAAATTAAAAGCAAATAGTCATGGAGGTATATTTTTTAAAATCTGTTGCATGTTTGGGCATCTTGTTCCTCTTTTACAAACTATCCCTAGAAAACACTTCGTTGCACACCACAAAGCGGTTCTTTTTATTGGGTAGCCTGGTAGTATCTATGCTCATTCCCTTTGTTACATTTACGGAATATGTAGAAATACAACCTGTTGTTTCAAACACTATTTCTGAAATTCCTATAACGACTTTTGAACCAACCCAGGCCGTGGTCCAACCTACAAACTATCTTCCTTATTTTTTAGGTGGGGTATATGTATTGGGAGTGCTTCTTTTTAGCATTCGGTTTGCTAGAAGTATTTGGAATCTTTTCAGAAAAGTAAAACACAACCCATCCTTAAAGAAACAATCTATTTTCCACGTATTGCTGAAATTCCCGGTAACGCCCCATAGCTTTTTCAACTATATATTCTTCAACAAAAACGACTATGAAACTGACAACATCCCAAAGGAAGTATTCCTACACGAAACTGCCCATGTAAAACAAAAGCATAGTTGGGACTTACTGTTTGTTGAAATGTTCCGAATTGTATTTTGGTTCAACCCGCTACTATATTTCATGAAGCGTAGTATAAAACTGAACCACGAATTCCTGGCAGACCGTACCGTACTTGACCAAGGGGCAGACCGTACCGTTTATCAAACTATTTTACTGGATTACTCATCACAATCCAGCGCGCCTGCGATGGCACATTCAATCAATTATTCATCATTCAAAAAACGATTTACAGTTATGAAAACACACACCACAAAGAGAGCCGCATGGCTCAAAGGATTATTGATACTACCGTTAATAGCAGTATTAATGTATGGTTTCAGCACAACCGAAACCGAGTTCATCACCGCCGAAATAGCAAACACAGCGATCCAGGACGAAAACACCTTAAACCTAAAGGTTACTGAAGAAAATAAAATTATATTCGAGAGTACCCTCATAATGTTGCAAGATCTTGAACCTCTTGTGAAAAAAGAAGATTATACCAACGCAGCACTTACTGTTTCGCCCCACGCAAGTGTTCCTTTTGCCAAAAATATAGTCACAGAATTGGTGCGACTGGATGTTGCCAATTGTATGCAGGTCTTTAGCCCAACAGAAGGTTCAAAAAGTCTTTCGAGAGAAGATTTTGATGAAATCATGAGTTCGGTGCGCCAAAAGAGCCAAGGAAATTCCGAAGAAAAAGTCAGCCCTCACCAAATCGCTCTTTACAACAGGCTGGCAAGAAAGTACAACGCCATTCCTGTGGCCGAGCGTAAAATTGGCTGGGAAGATCTAAAAACATTAGAAACCATCTACCGGAACATGACCGAGGAACAAAAGAGCAACGTACAGCCCTTTCCCGAGTGTCTTCCAAAAAACCAGATCACTTGGGAAGAAGGCTACGCAACATCCTACAACAATGGTGCCGCCACAAACAACAAAAAAAGTATTGTAGTGACCATTAACGTTAGCGAAGTAATGGTAAACGGCAAAAGAACGTCTATTAAAAACTTTGCAAAAGCGATTGACAAGGCAACCAGGGATTGGACCAAAGCAGATTTTGAAGCAGCGCACCCTTCGGTATTGGTAGCGAGCACTCCAAGTAGTTTTATGGAACAACTTGCAGTAGCGTTTAAAGAAACAAGATATTATAAGCTTACTGGCGAAAATATTATCCCTACCTCCCCGCCGCCGCCGCCTCCAGCACCAGATGCTCCCAAGGTTTCTATGACCGGTTCTGAAATGGCACCACCACCTCCACCTGCACCAAATGCCAATGGGACAGACATACCACCCCCACCACCCCCACCTAGCGCGATAGACCACATTATTGAAATGGCAAAAAAAGGTGCTGCCTTCTATTTTGAAGAAAAACAAATCACTTCAAACAAAGCGATTGAATTGCTTAAAAACAACAAGAGTCTTAATGTTGAAAGCACTGGAACTTCTTCAAAAAACCCAAGGGTGAAAATTTCTAAGAAGCCTATCACTTTAACTGATGAACAAGCTAAAGCACATACTATCCAAAAGGAAACTACCCTAAAAATGATTCTTTTTGACCCACCCAACTTGGGGCCACAGATAACGAGCAAAGAACCGAAAGAAGTGTTGGAGTTGATGCTGCAACACAATTCGAGACTTTGGGGCCAAGGGAGTGAGATCACAAAGGGTGAGGCCCTATCGCTATTGAAAAAGTATAAAAAAGTAGTAATTGAGATTCAGGACAGTCCGCACGATGTGCCCTCGGTTATTTTTAATGTATTAGTTACAAAACATTGAATTTGTAAGGATTGCAATAATACTTTTGTCCCCCTTATTCAATGACCAACCCCAAACACGCAAAACCTAAAAAAAGGGGTTGGAAATATTTGGACAGGATTTCTAAAATTAGGGACTTACGTAATTATCTTATTGCTAAATTCAATGCAACGGTAAAAAGACTTCCCGAGCCGCTAAAACGTTCGGCCCAAACTTCAATATAATCACCTGGAGATAGTTCTACAGTTCCTATCAAGGGAACTGCACCAATGTCGAAAGCACCACCAATTCGTCTCCATACTCCGGTTTTATCAAGTACCGTTGGGGTTGGGCTACCACTATTTCCTTTGGCTATATAAAAAATATAGCGATCTTGACTTGTGTTTCCTTCAAACGAAATACTTGCGGTTACCGTAAAATATCTGGTTTTTTTTCCATCGTAAACTATTTTATTGTTCCCCGACCGTGAAAACCGGAACAGGTTATCTGAAGTTGTTGCTCCATTTAGTTTAACGGGTGCCTGGTTTGCAGTAAAAATAGTATTAGCACCTCCACCGGCAGTAAAATTAAAATTTAGGTCGCCTGTAGCATTGGCATCGGTTTCCAACGGTATTCCTTCACAATTTACATCCCAATCTACAGAAAAACTGTATCCAGGATACGTCCCGGTTGTATAAGGCTCAACAAAATTACCGGCCCCAACAAAACTTAAACCTGATAAAAGTGCAGCATTATTAATCGTAGGGTTTGAACTAACATCTAAACCCGTTTCACTGGCATCGGCAACGATCCTACCATTGGCCATCTGTAAATTATCATAAGTTCCATCTAAATCTAAGAATGTTCCAGAATTAGTATCGGTCCAAAAAGTATTGCTCATAAAAAAAGAACCGGTAGTTCCTGAAACGGTCAACCCGTCTGTATTATTCACTAATTGTACAATACTCGTAAAAATTAGACCCATTCCATTTAGGGTTCCTACACTAGAAGCTCCGGTAAGAAGGGTATTGTTCACTACCAAACTTCCTCCAGTTAATCCAAAAATTTGATTTCCATTACCACTTATAGTGATATTACGCATACTCCCACCTGTTGAACCAGTAAAAAGAGTACCTCCAGAAGCATTGAGTAAAATGTCGTCTCTTACATCTACTCCCTCTACATATGCACCATTTAAATCAATAGGCGCATCTACAGCTATAGTTCCATTTATTTCATACAAATAACCTGTTTGTAAGGTGTAAGTTCCACCAGAGAATTCTTCTGAGAGATCAGAAATATTCTTTACCAACTTATAGTTATCTCTAATTTCCGCACCTCTAAGTGCCTGCCACGTGGTACCGTCAAAAAAGTAGAATGAATTTACGTTTGTATCAAACACCAATAATCCCGTTGCAGGATTTGAAATACCTGTTCGTTGGGCAGTTGTCATCCTTGGAGTGAGCATTCCGCCGTCTGTAGAAGAGATCTCGAATGCAGCCGATGGATCTGGAGTTACAGTGCCAATTCCAACCTGTGCATTTGTGGTAATGATAAAAATTAAAGAACAAAAAAACGTAACATATTTAAACATAGCAATTTGAGGTTTTAATAAGCAAAAATAACGATTAAAAGTTAATTTTATCGTTTAAATACGTGTTTTAACAACTTTTCAAGTTCTTTCAAAAATGTGTATCCAGCCTCAAAACCACTCTATTATAACAACATTTTAGTTGTTTTTCCGTTAGAATATTTCATCAATTAAAAAACCAACTCTTTATGTTACAACGCTTTTTCATTTTCTGCTCCGGCGCAGATACCGATATTTTAGAAAATTGTTCTTCTGGCGAAAACACTAAATACGCGGGCATTGGCGCCACCGTGTTCTTCACCGCTATAATGGCTACCATCGCTGGAAGTTATGCACTTTTTACTGTTTTTGACAATGTGTTCATGGCAGTTTTTTTTGGCCTTATTTGGGGACTGCTCATTTTTAATCTGGACCGCTTTATTGTTTCGACCATTAAAAAGAGAGAGAGTTTTATTGACGAACTAATACAAGCTTCGCCACGTATTCTGCTCGCGGTGATTATTGCTGTAGTGATTTCAAAACCATTGGAGCTCAAGATTTTTGAAAAAGAAATCAACCAAGTACTCTTGGAGCAAAAAAATGAGTTGACCCTCGAGAACAAAGATCAATTGGCACTTCAATACACACCAACTATAGAGGCTCTGACCACTGAAGTTGAAACTCTTAAAAACGAAGTGACCGCTAAAGAAGCCGAAGTAAATGCACTCTACAACACCTATATTGCTGAAGCGGAAGGCACCGCTGGGACTGAAAAGATAGGCAAAGGACCCGTTTATAAAGAAAAACGGGAAAAGCACGATGCAGAGCTTGCTGCATTAAACCAATTAAAAGAAACCAACAGCACAAAAATTGAAGCCACCGAAGCACAAATAGCACAACTGGCCACGCAATACCAAAACAAGGTAGCCGAAACCCAACCTATCATTGACGGTTTTGATGGCCTAATGGCACGTGTAAATGCATTGGGAGAATTACCATGGCTCCCCTCCTTTTTTATCTTTTTACTATTCTTAGCCATTGAAACCTCGCCAATCTTTGCAAAACTCATCTCTCCCAAAGGAGCATACGATTTGAAATTGGCAGAGCAGGAAGGTGCGCTTAAAAGCTGGGTAGTACAGCAAAAAAGTCAGCGCGATGTCTTGGTCGCTACAGACCAGGAAGTAAACAATCGCGTGTACGCAGACATTGCGGACGAACAGGAATTATACGACTACAAACGTAAGATTGCCCGTGAACTAATGCAAGACCAGGCCAATGCCTTTTATAAAAAACAGAAAAGCGTGTTGTGAAAAGCGTTGAGGAATCGTAGTGCCTAAAAAATAATATATCCTGTTAAATGCTTATTTAAAAAGTAAGCTGTCATATCTGGTAGAGCGCAGGTCGAGCACTACAACCCATTGCTTGTTAAAAAAGGTTTCGACTGCGCTCAACCGGACAAAGCGAATTTCATCATTTTTTAGACAATTTTTTCAGTAACCTTGTAGTATGAAACCAGAAGCTCTCATACAAGCTAATCACGATAATAAAGCATCGCTTCACGAGTTATTCCCAACGCTCACTTTCAGTAGAGTCGCTGTTCCCGATATGAGCGCCGCCAGCCACTTTTTTGGGGAGGATCCACAGCATGAGAATCTAGAATTAGCAACTAAGAGGTTAGATGAATTTCAGCAGAAATATCCTGATGCACTCTTGGCCAATGGCTATCTGGAAGAGCGCTCTTTTTACAACACCCCTCGCTTCCAAAGAACCAAAAATGGCATCACAGAATACCGGAACATTCATCTGGGAACCGACTTTTGGGTACCTGCGCAAACACCTGTACATGCAATTCTTGATGGTGAAATAGTGATTTCCCACCACAACAATTTTCATAAAGATTACGGCCCGCTACTGGTGATTAAACACGTGACAAAAGGGACCGACAATCCGCCCTTGAGCCTGCGTGCCGATAGAAAC
Organism: Marinirhabdus gelatinilytica; assembly: GCF_003353425.1. Taxonomy (GTDB): domain Bacteria; phylum Bacteroidota; class Bacteroidia; order Flavobacteriales; family Flavobacteriaceae; genus Marinirhabdus; species Marinirhabdus gelatinilytica. The sequence continues at coordinate 851,056 of NZ_QRAO01000001.1, read as the reverse complement.
GAGAGAATGACACAAGAGGCACGATCGAGAGGAATGCATAAGAGCTGTTACTACACACTTTACGGCCACTTAACCCTAGACTCATTAAAGTTTTCACCTAAAGGAAAAAAAATAAAAAAAGGGGAGTTGCTTGCTCACATTGGTAACGAAGCAGAGAACGGCCACTGGGTACCGCATTTACATTTTCAAGTAATTACAGATTTATTGGGCGAGACCGAAAACTATAATGGGGTGGCGTTCCCTTCTGAAATGGAACGATGGAGAAAATTATGCCCAAATCCTTCTTTACTTTTTAAAGAGCGTTTTTAATTGAGCATTTTCCAGAACATTCGGAATTACCCCCCTAGTTGTGCCTTCCTCAAATTCGTGCCTCATTCGTAGGAGGTAAGTCAAAGGGGGAATCCAAATATTTTACTATTCCCTCGGCAATTTTTTCAGCAGAAGTTGGACAATTACGTAACCAGATTTCAGGATCGAGGAATTCCATTTCGGAAAGCATAGGGTTTCCGTCGCTATCCCAAACAATGTCAACTCTACCGTAAACAGGTTTTGTTGGGCATTGGGCATTTGCAAACTCGGCAAATTGTATTTCTTTTTCGGTAGGTTCGTAATCGTGTACCGTCCCTCCAAAATCGTCCTGCACCCTAAAATCGCCCTGCTTTGCTTTTTTAAGGATAGCGTGGGTATACTTTTCGTTAAAAACCATTAAAGAGGCTTCTCCCCTTTTGGTAATGGTCTCAACAAAAGGTTGCAACAACATATCCCGGGAGGCCAATAATTCTTGGAACTTAGCTTCCATCTCATGTATAGTTGTGGCTGACCTGCCTGCGGGCGAGGCAGGAATTTTATAGGTATGGAACGCTGCTGCTGAAATGGCAGGCTTCATGACCATGGCACTCCAATTTCTATTTGCTGAAATTTCCTGCAATGTTATTTTTGATCCTTTTTTTATAAACTCCGTTGGAACTACATCCACGCCTCTTTCAGCCAAATCCCGAAGATAAAATTTATGGCTGTTCCATTGTTGTAAGGGTAAGGGGTTGATAAGGTTCGTGACTGCAGCAGTTTGCAACATCCATTGCTTAAACTCGTCAAAACGCTCAAAATAGTCCCAAACGGTACGGATTACCGCTACTTTTGTCTGGCCCCAATTGCAGTTAGGATCGTCCCAAAAGGTTCGCTTCACGGTAAGTCCCTTGGCTTCCAGAGCATGCTTCAGCAATTTGTATTCAATAAATATATTCTTCGTATAATCGTCGGCTGTGGACGGTAGCAAGTGTTTCTGGCAGGTTACTATGGTTACGTCTGTCATAAAGCATTGGGTTTCTTCATTTCAAAATTACGTATCTTTCAAACCAATTAAAATTTCTGCAATATGAAACTTTTACAGTGCCTTTTATTTTCAATGGTTTTTATGGCTTGTGCTGCACAAACACAAGTTGAAAAGGATAAAGAGGCCATTCTCAATGTAATGAAAGCTCAGGAAAAAGCGTGGAGCCAGAACGACCTGGAAGGTTTTATGCAGGGTTACTGGAAAAGCGATTCGCTCAAATTCTACGGAAGCCGGGGCCTCACCAAAGGCTGGCAACAAACGCTGGATAATTACAAAAATGGGTATCCCACTAAGGACCACAGTGGCAGGCTAAGATTTGAAATAGACGACATTTCGCCTATCGAGAACAACAGCTACTGGGTGATGGGACGCTACTATCTGCAACGAAAGGTGGGCGATGCCAACGGAAACTTTCTTATCATCTTCAAGAAAATTGACGGGGAGTGGAAGATCGTGGCAGATATGTCGAGTTAGCTAATAGTTGGTAGCCTGTAGGACGCTTCGCTTGTAGCTCACTGCTCAAAACTTAATTCCCAAAAATACGCTCCCACAGTTCGGTTAGAATCTTTTGGGCATCTTCGGGACGTTTTCGGTTTTCGGTAATGGTGACGCCCCCTTTTGTTTGTTCAATCAAGAAACTGAATACATATTGCTGATTATTGGGATTTACACTCAGGGTCCCAAAGCGTAGGTCATTGAAGTATAGCTTACCTTCGGTTTTAGTGATGGTGTAAAATCCGTTGGTAAGTTTTATGAGCCGTTTTATCTTATCATTTTCGGCCAATCCCCCTAAAAGTTGATGGTTTTTGGGGTGATTTCCAAAAGTGATGGGCCGCGAATCGAACAGGGAATAGTAGCCAATTAAAAATTCATCTTCTGTTTCCACGTTTGCCGTCCAAAGAATGGCTTGCAAAGGGGCCGGTTTGGTCTCAATTTCGGTGTATGTTATGTTTTGTTCTTGTAGTGCATTTTCAAATTTCAGGAATGTGACCCCCTTCAATAAAAGTGTGAGCAACAAGTAGCTGCTGCTTACCAAGAGCCCAAGGTTATTAAGTTTCCTTCGTTTTGGGTCGGTTTGTTTACGCCGTAAGGCCAAAATGAGAAACACCAAAAATGGAATGGTATAGAGCGGATCTATCACAAAGATATTCTTATAGGCCAATCGCATATCCAACGGCCAAAACAATTGTGTACCCCAAGTGGTGTGGGCGTCTAACAAGGGGTGGGTTACAAAGCAAAGAATCCAGAGCCAGTACCATTGTTTCCAATTGGCCCGTTTTTCCCAAAGCGAAACCAACCAACCAAAAAACAGTCCGCCAACAATTGAAAATACGATTGAATGTGTTATCCCTCTATGCCATTCCAGTGCCGTGACCGTATCTACAAAGGCTTGGGAGATAATGTCCAAGTCTGGGATGGTCCCTGCAATAGCACCATATAATGCAGCCTTATAGCCCACTCTTTTACCAAGAGCGGCTTCGCCTACTGCGGCACCGAGTACTATTTGCGTTAAAGAATCCAAAACTAGAGGTTAGATAAAGTTAAAACTAGTCTACAATATTCATTTTCTTCAGTAAAAAAGATGCGTTCATATTTTGGCAAATTCCTGGTTTAAAGGTATAGTCAAAAAACAATTCGTCATTTACTATCTGTGCGTCAAAATAATAGTTTTTAACCTGTGGCAATTCTTTTGAAACTTCGCAAAGGCTCAAATCGTGTGTGGCGATAATCCCTGTGCTATTGCCTGCAACCAGTTTCTCAACAAATTTACGGGAACCAATCGCCTTGTCGGTACTGTTTGTTCCTTTTAAAATTTCATCCAGAATGATAAAATAGCGGTCTTCCTTAATTTTTGAAACAATAAACCGCAATCGTTTCAATTCACTGAAAAAGTAAGATTCATCATTGGTTAAACTATCGGTGGTGCGCATACTGGTAATGAGCTTTACAGGGCTGTACACTGCTGCCGAAGCGCAAATGGGCAGTCCTGTATTTGCCATCACGATGTGCAAGGAGACCGTACGCAAGAAGGTGCTCTTTCCAGCCATATTGGCTCCTGTGACAATAAAAAATTCCTGTTCGTTTATGGTAAGATTGTTTGGCACCATGGTCTCGGGATTGAGCAATGGATGTCCTCCGCCTTCCACCTGTAAAACAGTTTTATCTTTTGTTATTTTAGGAAAAACCTGGGCGGGATGGTTAAATGCGTAATTCCCCAAACTATTATAGGCATCAAAAAAAGTGATGGTGTTGAACCAGGCTTCTACCTCGCCACTGTGGTTTTCTATCCAGTTTTCAATTTTTGAAGCAATTGCCAGGTCGCGTAGCATAAATCCGTTCAGTAGCACTCCTACCAGCATATTGTTACGTTGGTCCAAAGCATCGAGATGTTTGGCAAATTTCTTTAAGGTTTCTGAAGCTTTTTCTTTTGAAGTGACAATGAGCGCCTTTTTTTCTGAAAGTAAGGAGGAAGAAAACTTTTGTGTTTCAATTTCTAAAATCAGTTTATGGAATTGCTCAAAGGTGCTCTGTATCTTTGAAGTATGCCGTGATAGTTGGCTCACCTTTTTAAGATAGCTTCCACTAATGAACAGTCCTAACAAAAACCATCCAAACAATAGATATCCAGACATGTTCCCAAAGAAGTACAACCCAAAAAGCACTACCGAAATTACAGAAAACACTACTGAAAGCACCTTACTGAACTTTGGAACAAATGGCTTGTAACCTTGAAGCCATCTTATCACTAGCGCTGAGGAAGCTTCCGTCTTCACCAAAGAGGCAATGGCGGAGAAAGATTGCCGCCACCTCGCAAGTTTTGATAGCTCTTTTACCGCTTCCTGCTTTTCGGGAATCCTGTCTATGCTATTTTCGGTGAGTAATGCAGCCAAGGCCTTAGCACCCATTGTTAACGAGGTTCGGTTGATGTAATGGTAGAAAGAGGCATACCCAAACAAATCTATATCCTGGCTGTAGGGATGCTGGGAGTTTACAAATGTTTTGCCATCATCATATAGCATGTCAAAATTTCTGTCGAGGGATTCAATCTCAGTAAAATTTTGTTGGAGCATCGCACTTTTTAAATCCCTATCGTATTGGAGTTTACTGTGGCGTGTCAACAAGAGGACAAAGACTCCTATTCCAACAGCAAGTATGGCCAACACCAATTTTGTATTGCCAAATGTAAGATACACCCCAACACATATCGCTAAAAAAACCACCAACCGAAATACACTGGACAGCACCAATTGCTTTTTTAATTTTTGGTGCAATTGGGTATACTCCTCTATTTGTGTTTGGTAAAAATCTCTTGGGGATTGCTTCATAACGCGGCTAGCTCTGCCTGTAATTTTTTGGTAAGCGAAGCTACAATTAAGTTGTAAGAATGGTCTATTAATTCTACAACTAATTTTGGCGGTATGTCCTCTATAAAAACGGTATTCCAGTGGTGTTTGTTCATGTGCCAACCGGGAATGATGAGACCGTCATACGCTTCACGGAGTTCCTCGGAGCGTTCTGGGTCGCATTTCAAGTTTACTTGCGTTGGGGTACGTTCCAGCCCACAAATGGCAAACATCTTGTTCATCACCTTAAACACCAGGGTGTCTGGCCCAAAGGGGAGCGACTCGGTAACACCTTTTTTGGCAAGGCAATAATCTCTTAGTTTTTCAATGTTCACGAATAACTACCTTTTTATAATTTTTTCTACTTGTATCTCACCTACATCATTTTCGATTTCTAAGAAATAAATTCCTGTTGGTACATTTTCAGTGGAAACCATACTCCCAAATCCCTCGGCCACAATAGATCCATTTAGGTTCATCAATTTGAAGGAAACATCTTTTTTTTCACTTGAGTAAATGTTTAGTATATCTGTTACTGGATTGGGAAATATGACAAAAGTATCTTTAGTCTCCTCATCTACCACTAAAATCCTAGTTTCTTCAAAATACACCCAATCTCCATTGTCTTTTAGTATATTCATAAAAACTAAATTTCCTGGATTTATTTCCCCCACAAATATTTGAAAAGTTTCATTTAGAGAACTTGTATAAAATGAAAAATATTCATCCTCTGTTTCGAGTACTTGACTATCTTGACAGGGATCCCCTGTGAAATTAAAGTCTCCTGAAAGAGTAAATGAAAAATCATCTGGCAGTACAGATATCTCACCTGTTTTACAGACTTTCGTATTTAGTAAAAAGGGGGACTCTGAAAAAACGAATTCGATGTCTGAAAATTCCGTGTTTGAGCTAATGTATGTAATGTTCCCATCAATCTTCATAGATTTCAGATAAAAATATGTCAACATTCTTGGGTCTCCATAGCTTTGTGCAAGCGAAATGCTAGTGGTGAGTATGAGGATTAAAAATAAAACTAACTTGTTCATATCTCGAAATTTAGACTACTTAAAGATACATAATTATTCAACTTTATACGCTAAGGCAGGCTTATCGTTGAAATAGACAATAAGTTCGCCCGTTTTTTTCTTAATGGGAAATTTTAGCAAATCACCTTCAGTAGAAAAATCTACCATTTTCTTTTTGTCTCCGAAATCATACGAATACGAAATAACCGAAGGTGCCTCGGTCTTTAGCTCAAACTCTATTTCCTTGCCGTAATCGCCTTGGTTTATCATTCCGTATTTTGGGGTGAGCACATCGGTTACCAACAGGTCTTTTTTAATGATCAATGGTAATCTGGCAAATACCTGTTTGCTTATGTTTATCTCCAAAAAGGTATCCTCTACCAAATCTGGATAGTGTGATTTGATGAACAGTTTGGGCTCGGTTTTGTACCAATAGTAACTGGGTTCCTTGATAAATCTTTGGTTGTACTTGCCCGCTCCCCAGGTGGGGTCGAACAAAAAGGGCTCTCCATTTATATATGCCACGTTCCACATATGTATTTTCTGAAAACTCCTCCCAATATCCTTAAAACTGGTTTTTATATCGCCCCGTACCAAATAATTCTGTATGCCCTGCAACTCGCACAATTTCTCAAACAGCATGGCATAGCCCTCACACACCGCAACACCCTTTTGAAGCGTACGCTGAATGATTTTTATACGTGTAATTTCCTCCTTGGCATTACGCTCCCTATAATTTTTGAATTTGTAATTGAAAACATCATACTCGTCCAGATCGTATGCTACATTATGGATAATCCAGCCGTAAATGGCACGTACCTTCTCTTCGTCGGTCTTGAAATCACGGGCAATAAAATCGGAGAGCTCCGTAACCTCATCGAACGATTTCGGATAAAATTTTATGGTTGCATCTACTTGGCTGAAATCTTGGGCCTGTAAAACCCCTGTCATTACAAAAGCTAAAAAAAAGAGTTGTAGAATATGTCTCACGGATTGATTTGTTTTGTAGGTTCTGAAATTTCCAAAGCAGTGTAATTCAATTTCCAGTTAATGGTCTCTACTATTTTTTCCATTAACTGAATGGTATCCAAAGCTTGGGAAGATGCTTCGGAGAGCAAGCCACTGCTGGGGATTTTGTCGACAATGTGCTGCTTTGCTTCTTTGTTGATTTCAGTTAGATCGGAAGCGGTAAACGGGTTGGCCCAGCCTTCTTTTTTGTCGTAGTATTTAAAGTCGGTTTCCACGGTGAGCAACTCGGGTTGTGGGAAATTGGTGAGCGTAATGGTTTTTGTCTTGATATCTGCCTCCATCTTAATCTTGGTGAGGTCGAAACCCACATGGGCCTTTGCCTCGATTAAAACCAGTGCTTTCTTTTTTCCTAACACTAGATTGAGCCACTTGTCCTTTACGTTCTCGTAGTGGTATATTTCAGAAAAATCACCTTCAACCGTGATAAATTTACAAACGGTACGTATCTTTTCCATCAAGATAACCGATTGTGTTTCGGTCTTCTCGCGTTTACGTCCCCCGCTGAATTTCAGAAATAAAAAATACGCTACAATGGCACCAAAGGCCAACCCTATAAAAAGTAATTCCATTAATTTCCTATCTGTCCTAAGTGTGTGTTTTTAAAGCTGTCGGGATATTTTAAACCATATCCAAACATCCTGTCCAAAGCTATGTGCGAAAATATTATTACGCCGCTTAACAGGACAATATCATTACCATAAATGTAGCCAAAAATAAGCAGTATTACCGCGACAGCCCTGTGATGGAACAAATTATACAAAAAAGCTCCGGTTTTTGTGTTTACAAGATAGCCTAACATCCCAATATCCGGCAATAGAAGCAATATAAGGAACCACCACCATGCAAAAGGCAGTTGTGCAAACATAAAAACACCCAATGCAAATAGGGCCGCTTCCTCTATTTTTAAGATTGTTTTCATAGTAATTTGTATAAAACTGGACGGCTGGGCGTGGCATCGTTCACAAAATTGGCGGTCTGTAAGTTAAGAATATAGCTTCCGTCCCCAATATGGTTTGGGACGTATATAAACTCAGTGATAGTGGCATCCAGGCGTGGGTTTTTCGGGTAGTCCCAAAAAGCTTTATGTGCCAATAGTTTGCCATCGTCCTTCTCTTTGTCTACACTGGGAAGGTCTATCAACAAATGTTTTACGCTGAGTTCCCGAAGGAGTTTTGCTGCATTTTCATGTAGGTATGGCCAATTGGTATGTGAATAATTCTTGCTCTTTTTTGCTGAAGTATTGGGCAAGGTCCTTACTATTACGGCTTCAGGGTTTTTACCTTGGAGCAGCCCTTTTAACTGTGCCGAAGGTACCACGAGGTCCTCCCCAAAATTTTCTGGCGTGACCGAAATTACTTCCGCAGTAAAAAAGAACTGTTGCAACGATTCCTGCACCGAGTGAAACTCCTTGGAAATATGCCCCACGCCCTCGGTATGTGTCCCATGTGCATGTGGATTAAACCGAATAGTGTTGAAGTTTACCGAAGCTCCCTCACTCACTTGCCCCACCCAATTATCTACTCTTACAGGCTCTATCACTGGTTTGTCCAAGTACCAAGCCAACGGATTTTTTGAACCATCGGTTAACGGAATTGAAATATCCAATGGTCTCGATAAATCTATAGTTCGCAATTCTTTATTTACTTGTATGGTAGCGTGCATCGGGTTCAATTTCACTTGGTAAGATACAATTTATCACTGCAATTCTATTAAAAATAGATCGCTGGCAATCCCATCGCTTAAAAACTTCCCTTTTTTGGCAACTATAAGCCGCCCGTTATTAAAATCCAAAAGTTCGTTTTTAATGTGCTGTGCGGCTTGTTGCAAAAGATATTCCTTAAACTTTTCTCCAAATTTTGAAGAAACCTCGGTTACTGAAATTCCGCCAGCGGTTCGTAAGCGGGTCATCACGTACTCGTTGTATTTATCCTTTGTTGATAGGGCTTCTCGCTCCAACGGAAGGTCTCCCGCTGTAATTTTATTTATGTAAATGAAATTGTTCGCCACATTCCAGCTCCGCCTTTCACCATCGTAACTATGTGCACTGGGACCAATCCCCAAATAGGGTTTTCCCTGCCAATAGGCTGTGTTATTTTTCGATTCCCACCCTGGTTTGCTGAAATTTGAAAATTCGTAATTCCGGTACCCAGCGGTTTCCGTGTGTTCGAGTAACAACCTGTGCTGTTCTTGGGCAACGTCATCTTCCACCGGTGTCACTATGCCTTTTTTGATGAAATTTTCCAACGCTGTCTTTGGTTCAACCGTTAGCGCATAACACGATAGGTGTGGAATATCCAACCGTAGCGCCTTCTCAACATTTGCCAACCATCGGTCATTGGACATTTGTGGTATTCCGTAGATAAGATCGATACTTATGTTATTGAAGTGCTCCTTGGCCAGCGTGATGCATGTTTCTGCTTCCTTTGCATTGTGGGCGCGGTTCATCAACTTTAAATCTTGCTCAAAAAAAGATTGCACTCCAATGGAAAGACGGTTTATAGGTGAGTTTGCCATTTGACGAATAAGTGCCTCAGATACATCGTCCGGGTTTGCTTCGAGGGTGATTTCCGGGTTTTCGGACACCTTAAAATGTTTGTATACCTCGTCAATAAGCGATTGTAAATCTTGAATGGGCAATAATGAAGGGGTTCCGCCTCCAAAGTAAATGGTCTCTACAATGCCGGTGAGCTCCTCTTTCCGAAGTTGGATTTCCTTCAAGAGGGCCTCTATCAAATCGTCCTTCTTTTTCAGTGAGGTAGAAAAATGGAAGTCGCAGTAGTGGCACGCCTGCTTACAGAAGGGGATGTGGATATAGATGCCGCTCATTTTTTCTTTTTAAATAGCATTGGCAGTGTGGGATAATATGCTGTTAACTGCGACAGCCAACTGTACCTTATTATTTATCGATTCGTTTTTCATTTTGCTTAACAAACGCAGCCCAACCGCTATAATTTTTGCCAACTTGCACCCTTCCTTCATTATAAAAATGACATACCGCAGCTGCCAAACCATCGGTACTATCCAAATTCTTGGGGAGTTCCTTGAGTCCCAAGGTACTCTGCAGCATTTTTGCGACCTGTTCTTTACTGGCGTTCCCGTTACCGGTAATGGCCATTTTTATTTTTTTGGGGGAATATTCGGTAATAGGGATTTGGCGGGACAATCCAGCGGCCATGGCAACCCCCTGTGCCCTGCCCAGCTTGAGCATAGATTGTACATTTTTTCCAAAAAATGGAGCCTCAATGGCAATATGGTCTGGGTGGTAGCTGTCTATAAGCTCTATGGTACGCTCAAAAATATGGCGCAAGCGTTTGTAGTGGTCGTGGTGTTTGGAGAGTTGCAATTCGTTCAATTGCATAAACTCCATTTGTTTACCTACAACCTTAATAAGTCCGAAACCCATGATGGTGGTTCCGGGGTCAATCCCTAGGATAATTTTTTCAGTATGTATTGTTTTTTTGTTCAAAAATTTACTCAATTTAAGTTCCCAGAGGGTGAAGTTTTGGTCTTACATTGTACGTCTACTTAGTAGTACATCTTTTTTATCTTCCTCTTCGATTTCGGTTTCAACCACGGTTTCACTACTTTCGTAAGTAATGACGACCTCCCACAAATCTAAGCAATATTGGCTCGTTGCCCTAAAGGTTTTGGTACTTGTGTTGGCAGTGGGATATATTGTATATAAAATAAAGGGAGAGCAACTTGTGGTGACGACCCATTTCAAGCAACATTTTTCCTTGCGGCATACCCCACATTTGCTGTTTTTCTTGGGGTTAGCTGTGCTTAATTGGTCTTTTGAAATATACAAATGGAAAACAAGTGTGAATATTTGGTTTTCAATAGATCTTAAAACCGCCACAAAACAAGCTTTGGGCTCACTCACGGCTTCACTTGTTACCCCAAACCGGATTGGGGAATATGGTGCAAAAGCTATGTATTTTGAACCTAAGGACCGAAAAAAAGTTGTTTTTTTGAATTTTGTGCATAGCAGCTCGCAAATGCTGGTCACTATTGTTTTTGGCCTTCCCGCTCTGGTTTATTTTATTTTGGAACACGGTGTATCTATTGCTGTCACAAAAATTATTGTGTTGGTTAGCTCCATACTTTTATTCACTTTTTTGGGCTACACATACCGAAAAAAACAACTGTTCATTTCAGGTTTTTCCATCGCCAACGTATTCGCTAAGTTGAAAGAAATTTCAGTAAAAAGAAAGCTGGGGATCTTATCGCTTTCCGTAATACGGTATTTGGTTTTTAGTTTGCTTTTCTGGTTTTTACTTCAATTTTTTGGAGGTGAAGCACCACTTTTTAAAGGTTTTGCGACCATTTTTGCTATGTATTTACTGGTTTCTGTTATTCCGTCTTTTTTTGTGCTGGATGTTGTGATACGTGGTGGTGTGGCGGTATGGTTGTTCTCTTACTTGGGTGTTTCTGAAGTTGCTGTACTTTCCACCGTATTTTGTATGTGGGTACTCAACACGGTACTTCCGGCAATCATAGGCAGTTATTTTGTGCTCACTTTTAAACCGAACTATTCATGATTTGGGTTGGGTTTATAATCATTTCATTGTATTTCTTTGCCATCGCATTGCTTTGCATAGGGTATAAAATGGTTCCTTATTTTTCGGTGGTTGGCAGTGTTCCCGAAACAAAATTTTCAATTGTTATCCCTTTTAGAAATGAAGCTGAAAATCTTTCGGCTTTGGCGCGATCGCTTCAGCAATTGCACTATCCAACGAGCCATTTTGAACTAATTTTTGTGAACGATGCTTCCGAAGACAATTCTGAAGATATCATCATCCAGCACCTAAAAGGTAGTAGCATTGATTTTCAAATCCTTCAGAATACACCCAACCAGCTTTCGCCTAAAAAAACGGCGATCACAAAGGCTATTTCCATAGCAAAGCACCCTTGGATCGTAACTACAGATGCAGATTGTGAAGTTCCCACCCACTGGTTACGAATCCTGAACGATTTTATCCTAAAGACCGAACCGGTTTGTGTAGCAATGCCCGTGGACTATACCACAAACAATTCGTTCTTGCACCTGTACCAACAGCTGGACAATTGGAGCTTGCAGGCTGTAACGGTGGGAAGCTTTGGACTGGGAGCTATGTTGTTGAGCAATGGTGCCAATTTTGCATATACCAAAGATACTTTTAAAAGTGTAAATGGTTTTGAAGGCAACCTTCACATTGCAAGCGGTGATGATATGTTTTTGCTTGAAAAACTCAAACGAAGGTTTCCAGAAAAAATCGGTTATTTAAAATCCCGAAATGCTGTGGTGACTACAAAACCCGTAGAAACTTGGAAGCAATTAATCTCGCAGAGAATACGCTGGGCATCCAAAACAGCAAAGCAAAACAGTGCTGCTACAAAAGCTTTGGGCTTGCTAGTTTTTGTTGTTAACATATTGATCCCTCTATCAATACTATTGACAATTTTTTGTCCACAACATTCTAATGCCGTGGGGGCTTTGCTGCTGTATAAATTCTGTATCGACTTTTTGCTACTATGGAAAAGTGCGCAATTTTTTAGAAAGCGATTTCCGTTTTTCAGTTTTTTGAGCTTGTTAGGGAGTATGTTTGTTTATCCAATAGTCACTATACTTGTAGTAATTTCAAGCTTTTGGGGAAGGTATGTATGGAAGGGACGTAGGTTTGAGAAGCTATAAAAAATTACTTTGGGCATTCCCACAAAACCCATAAACACATAAAGTGCTCAGCTTTATTACCAATTCATATTTTTTTCTACCTTTAACCATACCAAAATCTACCTACAATGAAACGTATTTTCTTAGTTTTGAGCTTTCTGATAATGGCTCACCTACAAGTATTTGCACAAGAGACCTATACTGTTGAAGGCCAGACCTACACCCTAAAAACCGAAGTAGACGGCACCCTATCGCTACTTTGGAATACTATAGATGGTGAGTATCGTTACTTTGCACAAAAAGACAATGCTATTACCGAGTTGAAAAACACAAAAAGCAATGGCACCTACCAAGAAGAATTTAAAGAAGCATTACAGCTACTTACGGCAGACAACCCAGTATCCACAGCCAAAGTCAATCTTACCCTAGCAAGCCTTCGGGAGTACATAAATACCTACAACAAACAAGTTGACCCCAGTTTTTCCAATGAGCGACCTTCCATTCAGCTGGGATTCAGACTAGGAGCTTTTGCAGGAGTGAGCAACGCTATTTTTACACAAAACACCACTAACGAATTACTCCCAACCATAGGTGCAGATTTTGAGATTATAGACGAAGTAAAGCTGAAACGACATGCTTTAGTGTTACGATTGAAACAAACCTTCGGGAACGATGAGTTTCAATACAATGCGTTTCAAGCTTCCTTGAACTATCGCCTAAAATTTATTAAAACAGAAACGCTCGATGTCTTTCTAAACACCAAATTTGTAAGCTACACCCACTCTAGCCGTGATGACTTCCCTGTAATACAGCCTGACAACTCTGTGGTGCTGGAGTCCAGTTCGGGAGGAGATTTTACGGCCCATGGTATCTTTGGGCTGGGTGCCGACTATAAGTTGGGCAATGGGTACTTGTTCTTTAGCTATAACGATATTGTAGGATTGGGGCAGGACAGCCACGATAATTTCCCAATAGATTTTACACTGGGGTATAAGTTTAACCTATAGCTTTCAATCTTGCGTTGTTACCAATATAGGCAACGTAAACTGTGTCTTTACGGGGATGCCCCGTTTGTAGGCAGGTGCCACCAATTCAAGTGCCCCCATAGAATATAGTAAGCTATCTTGTAAGTGCGGGAATTCCTTCTGCAAGACACTGTCTATTTGCATGTGTAGAATAGAGATTTTGGCATTTTCCGAAATGGCAAAAGACAATACGATTGTATCATTTACATCCTTAAGTGCCTTTACACCTTGTGCCATCATTCGCTGATGTAGCTGGTAAGCCAGTTCGTTTTCAAAACATTGTTTTTGTTTGGGTTTCTCTGAAAGTGCTTCGCAAGCAGAAAAGACAGGATAGCTGTCCACATTATTCCAGTCTATCGTTTTTACAGCTGATTCGTAAAAAGTCTCGGACGAAATTTTTTCAGTCTCAAAAAACTGGCAGGAAGTGCAGAGCAATACAACAAAAAGTAACTTAAAATGCTTCATAGGGCGCAACTACCCTCCGAAAGTACAAATTTTTAGGCGATTGACTCTCGATACTATTCCAAAACTGTTCTCGCGTTTTGAAATCACTCGAGGTGACGTGAGACAACTTTGATAATATAATTAGTGTCACTTCGAGCAAATTTTTAAATAAAAATGAACTCATTTAAAAATAGTATCAAGAAGCACTCGTATATTGAAGGTAACCAACAACCCTCCCTCTCGTTAAAATTATCACTTGTGTTTTAAGACACCAATGAAAATTACTTGAGGCGACGGCCCAACAGCTAGTTCTTCTCAAAATGCAACGCATTCTTAATATCCTTGATACGCTGTTGTGCAAACTGGGCGTACTGGCCGTCTTCACCAAAGGTTTTTAGATAAGCCTCATAATAGGGAATTACCTTGGTGTCGTCCTTAAAATAATTATCGGCCGCAGTGGCGAATAGGTATTTGGCGCGTTGGTTTTCTGGGTTTTCCCGTACTGCTTTTTGAAGGGTCTCAAATTGTTTTTTGAACTCCTTTTGTTTCTTGAATACCGAAGCCAATGCAATATACGAGTCGTCCAGCGGAATATCCTGTAACTGGATAGCCACCTCAAAATGGTGTTGTGCTTTTTCCAAATACCGTAAGGCTTCAAAGTTTTTGGCTATGTTGTAATGCCACAACGGATTTTTATCGTCATGCCCATTAATTAGGATGGTATATTGGGCTATGGCCTCTTCAAAGCGGTTGGTGCGGTTGTAGCTCAAGGCAAGGTTTTCGTGAAGTTGGGCATTGCCTTGATTTAGTTGTAGCAATTTTTCGTAGATGCTCGCCGCATTGTGGTAGTCTTTATGTACATAAGCGATAATCGCTTTTAGGTTCAAAAAATTGATATTATTGGGATCGGCCTCCAGTCCAAGCGCTACTTTGGCTTTTGCCTCCTCAAAACTTCTTTTTTCAGCTTGGTGTTTTGCCACTTTGTACAAGGCATTTTGATGGTTGGGGTCTTTCTTTAAAGCCATCTTAAAAAAATAAATCGCTGTAGAGTCCCTTAGCTTTTCTTTCGCTATTGCTAAACAATAATAAAACTCTGGATTGTCCGGGGTACTCTCAGCAAGCCTCTGGAAAAGGCTGTCGGCTGTCTTGTGCCGCCCAGCTTTCAACAAAAGTTTCCCGTAGTTGTATTTTGTGAGCTCGCCCACCTTTTTTTGGGCAAGTACCGTTTGGTAATAGTGTATTGCATTGGTAGTATTTCCAAGTGCTTCATAAGCTCGGGCTATTTTTTCCTCGGCATCTTCGGTTTTTTTGAAATGAATTATGGCTTGGCTATACTTTCCGAGGGCATAAAGACTATCGCCAATGTGTAAAGCCGACGCGTTTTGGGCATCGGCCTTGGTTATGCAAATTACCAGCCATATGAAGATTGAGAATTTATTCATCTATTTCAAAGATAATTGGTAGCGCATAGAGCACACTTACTGTTTTCCCCCCATGTTCACCAGGGATCATTTTTGGCAAATTCGAAACAACCCGCATGGCCTCTTTTTCCAGTATGGGGTTTGCGGCCCGAGCCCTTATGTTCGTTAGGTTTCCTTGCTCGTTTATTATAAACTGAACTGAAATTCTTTGTCGTCCAGAAAGATTATGATCATTTGCTAATTTTGTGTTGAAATTTTCGACAATTTCTTTGCTTACCATATCAGTAAAGCACTTTTTGTTTTCTTCTTCGGAAGCTTCTGCATCACATCCAGGAAAGATTGGTGCTCGGTCTAAAGTTCCAAAGGGGACACCTTCAGTTTTAAAATGTTTACGATCCTTATCAAAGTGAATTTCTCCTTTTTCGCCAGGGATTCCTTTCACATCTTTAGGATAGTGATTGTAAATAAGAGCTCCTAAAGCACTTTTTTCTTCTTCTGAAAGTTCATCCTTGCTGGAAAGCTCTGCTGAAAGGTTCTCGATTTTTGAAACCAGATCTGCATTTTGGGTTGAAGCATCTTCCGCACAGGAAGTATACAACACCATAGCACACACGGCCGGGATGAGCAATAAGTATCTTAACTGGACTATTTTTTTGGATTTTGATTTTTGTAACATAACGATTCGATTTTTGATGAATGATGATTTATAAAATGTATTGATAAACGAAATTTCCGTGGTGCCAAACACTCCTGAGAGTAGCTTTTGATAGTATGCCGCCTTATCCTGCGAAGCCACCAAACGATCTGCCGTATACTCGTGCAGTTCCCGTATTTTTTTCTGAAAAACATACACGAGGGGATTGAACCAGAAGAGGATTCGCAATACTTCATAAAACAGTAAATCCAAGGTGTGACGCTGTTTTACGTGTACCAATTCGTGTTGCAGGATATGTGTTTTTTGTGTTTCTGAAATGTGTTCCCCCAGAAAAATCGTTTTTAAGAATGTGAAGGCGATATGGGTATTTGGTACCGTTGCAATGGTGTAATTTTCAACAATGATACTGGTGGCGCTTTGTTTCAATCTGTACAATTTCCGAAGTTTAAGTACAAACAACACTACGGAAAGAACCACCCCAATTGCATACAGGCCTATAAAAAATGTACTCCACGAAATTCCTTGTTGCGCAATAAGGACACCGTCCAACAGTACCGGAGCACTTGTAACGCCTCCCCCAGTTGTTTCTCCAATGATCACTGCGGGCAATTGCACCCTAAACTCCTGCGGAATGCTTTGCTGTATTGCTTCAATTTTAATAAAAGGCAGCACAAAACTGAGTACCGAAGTTGCCAATAAGTAGATTCGGTTTGCGCTGAAAAAGGTCTCTCTCTTCAAAAAAACATCGTACACTACCAGCAACAACAGCTGAAATAGTATGACTTGTAAAATGTAATGTATCATGGCTTTTCGGTTTTATTGATTTCTTCGAGCACACTTTCCAGTTCCTGAAGGCTTATATCGTTCTTTTTCATAAAAAATGAAACCATACTTTTAAACGATCCCTGAAAATACCCATCCACCAGTTTGTTGATGGATTGGTTGCTGTATTCGGTCTTTTTTACCTTCGGAAAGTAAATATGGCCACGGCCTTCTTTGCGATAATCCACAAAGTCCTTGCTTTCCAAAATCCGTACAATGGTACTCACGGTATTGTACGCGGGTTTTGGCTCAGGGAGCTCGTCTAGTATGGCGGCCACGTTGCCCTCGCCCAGGTCCCAGAGGATGTGCATAATGTCTTCTTCGGCTTTTGTGAGTTGTTTCATTTTTTAGTTGGTAGTGGGTAGGACGCTACGCTTGTAGTTGGTAGTGACCAGCCTAGGTTATACATATTGTTTTCTTTTATATCCATTTAACTTAACCAGGGTATAAGTTATACCACAAAACCTATTTTTAGGAGGGTTGTAATATTGATGTGCTTTCATACCTATAACGGTGAATAATGGTCTAGATTAATTTTCCATTGGTCATGTTCCTTGATCCAAACAAGGGTAAACATTACGTCCGACTGTACAATGTTCTCCTTGTAATACATCCGTAGATGTGAAATTCCGCGTTGAATCGCTACATCCCCATAGGCCGTAATTTCAATATTCTCCAACTTCCAATCTACGGTTCTTCCTTCCAGTCCTTTCCAGTAGTTCGTAATATTTTCATTGCCAATAACTTCAGTTTTAGGACCCACCATAGTGGCGTTTTCAGTATAATAATCGGCTATTTTTGCCAACTCTCCACTGTTGTATGCTGCTTCCATATTTCGATTCTGTTTTAAAATTTCATCCGAAATGGTTTGCGCACAAATCGTTGTAGTAAAACACGCAAATATCAATAAGGTTATAATCGTTTTCATATTTCAAAATATTATAGAATTCCTATATGTTGGAGCCACATTTTCTTGTCGTATAGATAGCCGTGGGAAATTTCAAATTCTGGTGTCATGAAGGAATGGTTTGCCCGCGGGTATAATTTTACCCTAATTGGCAAGTCCTCTTTGGCGTACTCCACAAAGTTTTGGATGCTTTTTTGTGCGTTTACACGCTCGTCCTTCTCGCCATATTGTAAAAATATGGGGCACGATATCTTTCCTGCTTCTTTGGCCACACGGTCATTCAACAGGTCTGATGCAGTGGGAGAACCTGGCACCTGGGTTGAATTGGGTGGGAGGAACAAACGCTCATACTTTTCTCTATACACGTTCGCGAGCTCTATAGTTTGCGGCTGTATCTCCCCATCTATTATTTCTTGGTAATACGTATCCCAAATGTTGGCAATGGCTGCATTATCCCTTTCGGCAATCTCCCGGTTTCGCACATAATGCTGAACAGCATACAATTGCCCGTCCCGCATATTCATGATCGGGGCAGCTGTTGCATTTACAAAAGCGATTTCAGGGTCGTCTATCGCCATCATCAGCGCCAAACGTCCGCCCTCGCTGGGACCGTGAACACCCACTTTGGTCTTGTCAACACTGGGGTGGTTTTGTAGGTACTTGTATAGCTGTAGGTATTGCGTTGTCTTTTCCTCGAACGTTTGCAACCTGAAATTTCCAGGACCTTTGGATTTTCCGTTTCCAGATTTATCAAAGAGCATGGCTGCCAATCCATTTGCAGCAAAATAGCGGGCCTCATACTCGTAGTTATCCATTCCCACAGCGCCTCCACCTGGCAACACCAAACAAGCGGGGACATTTTCTGCTGAAGGTGGAAGGAATATCTTTCCGTAGAGGGTGTCCTTCCCCACGGGAATCCAGACTTCCTCTATGTTGGTGGGTGGTTGTTTCCTAAATGTAACACTCTCATTAAATCTATCTGAAATTGTAAGCGAAGTCTTTGAGACCTCTGTTCCTTCAAACATGGAAACTTCGCCAGAAACACTCCAAAAGGTATCTTTTCCCGTAGGTTTTAGGGACATAGTTCTTTTACTGAAAGGCGAAATAAGATGTAAATAGTCATTTCTGGCATACACAATGGCACGGTTTCCTGTTTTATCTTCAAAGATGCCTTCATATTTATAGAGTTCATCTTTAGAGAGTGCGTCTTCTTGCTGAAAGAATGAAACAGGTTGTGTTTTTTGGTTTACATACAGTTCTCCTGTAATAACACTGTTGGTTCGATATGTTTTAAACCGCCAAGTTTCAAAATCCCGTACAATGGTCCAAGCTCCATCCACATCAACATCGCCTGAAATTTGATACTTTTTGTCGCCGTCTACATAAGGAAGCGTAAAAGTTGAGATACTATCGGTTACCACTATCTTGGCATATTGATACTTGTTGCCATGCAGCAATTCTCCCACATAGGTCTGGGATTGCAAAACCCCTACGGAGCAAGATAGGATGACGAAAATGATATATTTTACCGAAACCACGTACAACTGGATTTAGTTCTAAACAGAAACCAAATATAACTAAAAAATTAGTTAAAACTAATTTTTTAGTTATAAAATTGTAACAATACAGTAGTTTTGGTGTCTAACCCGCTGTTATGGATATACTGTTACTCGTTATTGGCCTTATACTAACCCTCGTTGGAATTGCTGGAGCCATATTACCCGTTATCCCTGGGGTGCCCATAAGTTGGCTAGGGCTACTTTGTTTGTATTTGGCTCCTTCCCTTCCGTTTGATTGGACGTTTATCATCATCACTGGAGTGGTTGCCATCACCCTTTATATCTTGGATTATATTATTCCCGCTATGGGCACCAAGCGCTTTGGAGGAAGTAAAGCGGGAGCTTGGGGTACCACCATTGGCCTCATTGTAGGGATTTTGGCCCCCATCCCCTTTGGGATATTAATAGGTCCTTTTGTGGGAGCATTATTGGGCGAACTTATCTTTAACCAAACCGAAGGGAGCAAAGCTTTAAAAGCGGCATTCGGTTCCTTTATTGGTTTCTTGGCCTCCACATTCATCAAGGTTTTTGCTACGCTAGTGTACTTGGGTCTATTTATCTATAAGGTATTTATGAATTGGGAGCTATTTTTCTCTTAGTTACAACCACTGGGTTTTTTCTGAGATTGTAGATTTTCTGGTTCCTTGCGGCAATTCCCCGTGGTATTTTCCCATATAAAAGAAACCGAGGCATCGTTCACCTTCAGCTAGTGGTGTGTGTTCACCAAAAAATGCTATGAGTTTGGGCGAGCTCCAATAAGCACCAATTTTAAGACTTTGCGCCGTAAGCCACATATTTTGTACCGCCATGGCTACAGATGCAACTTCTTCCCACTCCGGAATACTTTCCTCTGGGTCGCGCTGCATGCAAATAGCGATAGCACAACCCGATTGTATTGCTTTTTGCTCCATTTTTTTCCTTTTAAAGGCTGAAGGCTTATCGACTGACCTCTCGTATGCTTCACCTAAAAACGTTGAAAGCTTGTTGCGGGAGTCTTCTGAGTGAAAGACCTTAAAGCGCCATGGCTCAGTGCGTCTATGGGTAGGTGCCCAGTTGGCAGCTTCGAGGACCTGTGTTACTTCAGTTTTTGAAATGGGTTCTTGATTGTAAGCATCTGGGTAGATGGCACGGCGGTTTTTGATAGTTTCGGCTAGCATAGTGTTCAGTTCAAATAATGAATTCCAAAGATACTGAAACTAAAGTCTAAAAATGTGGTCCCACACTACAGTATCTTATATGCCCTTTGCTTTGAAAACAGGTACAGCAAATTTATAGCGTAAAAAAAAGACATAAAAAAACCCTTCCAAACCTTATGCTCTGGAAGGGTTGACAATAAATATGATTATGGGGAAATCATATCCTTAACGTAACGTATATAACCTCATCTTTAATTATGATGGCACAAAATTAAAACAGTAAAGTTGCTTTACAAAGAAAGATCTTCCTATAAAAATATGTTTTCGTTAAGGTGCAAATTTTAAACCGTTAAATACAAAAGCCCCTCCTTTCGGAAGGGCTTTCTTCTAACCAATATATAATCTCTTACTTATGAAAAATATGAGATTATGCTGTTTTAACACAATATCCCGTATGGACAGGATATGTCCAAAGCAGCAATCTCGAACTGTATAAGTATTTTGAAATTGGGGATAGTGAAAAGTAAGATTTTTTAATTCTTCGTTTACCCTGCAAATGTAAAATAAAAAATTATTATAGCAACAATTGTTTAACACAAGCTTAACTTACCGAAATAATGAAGTGGCCTTTTCCTATTGTGTAAGGTATAGCCATTTCAAAATAGTTTATTGTAAAAACAAAAAAAGCCCATCCATTCGGATAAGCTTCTCATCGGTCTATTTCTAAACCACATTCCGCTTAAAGCGGAACAACACAACATTTTCAATTACTCACTCGTGTGAATAAGTTGCGGTCTGGACGAGACTCGAACTCGCGACCCCCTGCGTGACAGGCAGGTATTCTAACCAACTGAACTACCAGACCGTGCTTGTTATTTTATGACGTAAAGCTCGTCAATTTCTTACCAATCTATGTTTTGGCTCAGCGACCCTCCCGATGCAATCGGGATATTCTAACCAACTGAACTACCAGACCGTGCTTGTTATTTTATGACGTAAAGCTCGTCAATTTCTTACCAATCTATGTTTTGGCTCAGCGACCCTCCCGATGCAACCGGGATATTCTAACCAACTGAACTACCAGACCGTGCTTGTTATTTTATGACGTAAAGCTCGTCAATTTCTTACCAATCTATGTTTTGGCTCAGCGACCCTCCCGATGCAATCGGGATATTCTAACCAACTGAACTACCAGACCGTGCTTATTATTTTATGACGTAAAGCTCGTCAATTTCTTACCAATCTATGTTTTGGCTCAGCGACCCTCCCGATGCAATCGGGATATTCTAACCAACTGAACTAACCAGACCGTGCTACTATTTTAAAGACTTTAAAAGCTTGTCTGTGCCCCTATTGCTAGAAGCGAGTGCAAATATACACCGTGTTTTTATTCTTGCAAATATTTTGCTCAAAAAAATGAACTTTTTTACTGTTTTTTTATTTCAACCCAAAAAAACAAATCACCCAAACTTCTGGCGCTCTACAAGATAGGTTGTCAATATTTTATTGAACCCCTCATTGATATCTGCTTGCACGTATTTAATTCTGTATTGGCCACATTTTAGCTTCAAGGCATCAAAATATTCTTGGACAGCGACTTCATACGTATCCTTAACATTATCGGCGTATAAATTTATATGGTCTCCTGTCTCTACATCTACAAAGCGCTTGGGACGGTTGTTAAAATCGAATTCCAGCTCCTTACCCTTATCAAAGGTGTGGAACAATACCACCTCGTGCTTGTTGTATTTTAAATGTTGAAGGGCTTCAAATAGTTGTTCCTCTTCAGCATCGCTCTGAAACATATCAGTAAATAAAAACACAAGGCTTCTACGTTTCAGTTTTTCAGCGATAAGATGTAAGTGTGTGTAGGTTTTAGTCCCTATTTCCTTGCGTGATCGTGATAATGCATTATTTAAATGTTGTAACAACATCTGGTGATGGCGTTCGCTTCCTTTTTCGTTTGCGTAGAATTCGTATTCGTTGCTATAAATACTCATTCCCACAGCATCACGCTGGCGTTTCAGCAAATTCATAATCGCTGCGCTAGCCAGTACCGAAAAACCTATCTTGTTCAAGGAATTTATATTAAAGTCCTTCAACTTTGGATAGTGCATCGAACTACTGTTGTCCAAAATTAAATGGCAACGCAGGTTCGTTTCTTCTTCATAGCGCTTTGTGTAGAGCTTATCCGTCTTGGCGTAGAGCTTCCAATCTATATGCTTGGTACTTTCACCGTTGTTGTAGATCTTGTGTTCGGCAAATTCAGCAGAAAAGCCGTGAAACGGACTCTTGTGCAACCCAGAGATAAACCCTTCTACCACTTGGGTAGCGAGTAGCTCTAGGTTTTTAAAGCCTGTAATCTCGTTTATTTGTTTTTCTATATCCATTTATTGGTGAATTGTGAGCAGTGAACGGTGAACGGTTTGTTATTATTTTTTTAATAAATAATTTTTAGTCCCAATCAGCAATCTTCCCACAGAAGTAATCAAACTTTCTATTTCAGACAAATTATTTATAAATTTTAAGCGAATAGCTAGTTGGTATTGTGTCTCAACTTCAGACAAAGAGCCTAAAGCAATGCTAATAAATTGAATAAATTCCTTATCACTTTTTCTCGCAGCTCCCTCGGCAACATTTGACGGGATAGAAATGGCAGCACGTCTTATCTGACTCGTAAGTCCATATCGTTCATCAACTGGAAATTGTGCGCTCATCGTATAAACAGCTTCCACTAAGTCCATACTCTTTTTCCAAACATCCATTTCCTTATGATCCATTGCTAAAGTATTTACTGCTCACAATTCACCATTCACCGCTCACTAAGAAAGAATGCCATCCACAATCCCATACTTCACGCTCTCCTCAGCATCCATCCAGTGATCTCTCTGAAAGTCTTTCATTACTTTTTCAAAATCCTGATCACAATTATCGGCTAAGATCTTTGCCGAAATCTCTTTTGTTTTCAGGATCTCCTGTGCGGTAATTTCAATATCGCTAGCAGGGCCTCTTGCTCCTCCACTTGGCTGATGGATCATCACCCGGGCGTGTGGCTGGATAAACCTACGCCCCTTTTCGCCAACCGAAAGCAATATGCTCCCCATACTGGCAGCCAGTCCTGTACAAACAGTAGAGACAGGGCTTTTAATCTGCTTTATCGTATCGTACATACTAAAGCCAGCAGTAACATATCCTCCAGGACTATTTATGTATAATTTTATCTCGTCATGATTAATACTATCTAGATATAGCAACCTATCCACAATATGTTTTGCGGTCTTGTCGTCCACCTGTCCCCATAGGAAAATGGTACGGTCGTCCAGTTGTTGCTGTGCTATCTTATCCTGTACTTTTAGTTTTTTATCGTCGCTCATTTTTATTGTTTTCTCTCCTCGAACGCAGTCGAGAGGTTTGTAAATTGTCCCTAAACATAAAGTTTTCGACTGCGCTCGAACGGGCACTATTACGAAGTATGAAAAATAAAAAAGGCCTGACAAACTGCCAAGCCTTTATGCTTTTATTTGCAGGAGCTTAGTTCAACAATCCGTCAATTGCTTCTGCGTATACGTTCTTGGGAGCAACACCTACCTGGCGTCCTACCAATTCTCCGTTGTTAAAGATCAATACCGTTGGGATGTTACGTACACCATATTTTGCTGCGAACTCCTGGTTGGCATCTACATCTACCTTTCCTACCACTGCCTTGCCTTCGTAGTCGTTGCTAAGCTCGTCTATTACGGGTCCTACCATACGGCACGGTCCGCACCAAGCTGCCCAAAAGTCTACCACTACGGGCTTGTCACTTTTTAATACTGTTTCTTCAAATGTTGCGTCTGTTATTTCTAAAGCCATTTTATTAAGTTTTTGTGCTTCTGCCTCTGCAGAATCTATGTTACTATTTACTACGCAAAAATAGTCAATAATCACACCAAACCTCACATGCTTAACATTAGTTTAGACAATATGGCTATTGGGTAAGCTGATAGCCAATTGTTTGACAATTTGGCGGGCTGCCCTCCTTCTATGGGACCTGCAAGATTATTAGGCGCATCTACCGCAAAAACCTTGCAGGTCTCGCCCCTGCCACGCACCGGGCTTTCGGCTATATCTTTTTTGGTAAAACAAGTATTGGTCAGAAAGCCATTTTTTTACTAAGCCCAATCCAGCAAGTTGAAGCTTGCTATTCTTCGTGTCCCAAAAAAGGATGCCGTCCTCAATCCCTGCCCGAACGAAACGAACCTACCAACCCCAACTAAGGATTACACACAATAAATTAGTAACTTTATAACAACCAATACCACCACCATGTACACCAAACGTAACTACGGCTTTTTTATGACCCTAAACTGGTCCAAAAAGCCGTTGCTCGTAGGCCTCCTCTACGCAGCACTTCTTTTTCTGCTGTTTTATTTTATCCAACTCAAACTTTATATCCCTTGGCAGCCATTGGGGGTAATAGGTATAGCCGTGGCCTTTTATCTAGGGTTTAAGAACAATAGCTCCTACGACCGTACTTGGGAAGCCCGTAAAATTTGGGGCAGCATGGTAAACAACAGCCGCACCTTTGGCGCAGCCGTAGTTTCTTTTGTACAGGGAGACCAGGAAGCCGAAATTAAAAAAGAACTCCTCTATCGCCACATTGCCTGGCTCACTGCGCTACGGCACCAAATGCGATTGAGCCGCCCGTGGGAACATACCAGGGAAAGGGTAAAACAATTATACGCACCCACCGTTTCCGAAGACTATGAAAAAGGCCTCCACAAAGAGTTGTCGCAGTACTTGAGCGCTACAGAATTAAAATCGCTTTCAACCTACTCGAACATAGCGACACAAATCCTAAGAAACCAGTCCAAACGATTGCAGGAACTACGCGATGCCAATCTATATGAGGATTTCCGCCATATGGAGCTCCACCACCTCATCCAGACGTTTTATGAAGACCAAGGAAAGAGCGAGCGTATCAAGAACTTTCCGTTCCCAAGACAATACGCCTCTACCGCCTATTGGCTCACTATTGTATTCTGTGCTTTTGTACCCTTGGGCCTTTTGGAGATTTTTAGACCCACCATGGGCTGGATGTACTGGTTGGGGCCCGTGATCTCGGCCATTATTATCTGGGTGTTCTTTTTAATGGAAAAGATAGGCGACTATAGCGAAAACCCTTTCGAGGGGACCTATAACGATGTACCCATTACCGCCATTGCCCGCGGTATCGAAATAGACCTACGCGAAATGATAGACGACACCAACATCCCAAAACCCACCGAGGCTGTGGATGGTTTTTTGATGTGATGATAAAATCAAAAGCTGGGGCGCCAAAAAAACTCCATCCCGTGATACAAGCCGTCATACTAGGCAGCATTGGCCAGCAAGGGATTACGTTTACTACAGATGGGGTTGTGATGTAATAGAAGGAATTATTAAAAATGAAAGAGGTTCTTGGGGATAGTTCGTCAGAATTGCATTAGAGGAAATAATCCCAAATTTTACACCTATCCTTTACAATGCTAATCATCTTCACTAGCACGTTTTAAATTCAGACAAGTTCATTTATTAAGAAATCATCTAAATCTAGTTCATTTGAAAAGTCTAATTTAGGCTCCATTCCAAATTGGAAAAAACCAATAAGATCGATCAAGTTTGTGAACAACCTGAAATGGCTTCCCTCATAATTATATACGTAAACCATTTTATCGATATTTTTTATAAAGATGGTCTCTACAGTTCTATTTGGCTTTAGATAATGAGTCTCTATTTGATTTATTATGTTCACTTATAATTGAATTAGAATACAAAATTAAATCAAATATCATAAAAAATGATACTCATTGTCGGTTGTCTCTTGCATACAATGAGTATAGTTTTGATTAATGATAAATAAATTTCTTCTACAAGAATTTGGGAATAGAATTCGTCATATACGGACTCAAGAAAACCTTAGCCAGGAACAACTTTCTTTTAAAACAGGTTTTCATCGAACTTATATAGGAATGATAGAAAGAGGTGAACGAAATATTTCACTTACTAATATTGCTGTATTTGCAAAAGCTTTTGAACTAACAATTGATGAGCTTTTAAAATTTGATGACTCTCAAAAACTTCAAAAATTATATCAACTAAAAACTGAAGTTGATATATGAAACGATCCTATTACTCAAATTCAATTTACGAATTTTTAAATGATTCACCATCAAATATTTTAGGCGAACTTACAGCTAACCATAACAATAGAACACTTGAAGATTTACAAATAAATGCCTGGAGGAATCAGATCCTTATTTTAAAAAATCAGCTCCAAGAATTTGATGGCAAAATTTATTTTGAATTTGCAATACCCCGAATGGGTAAGCGAGTTGACAATATTATAATTATTAAAAATATAATATTTATTGTTGAGTTTAAAATTGGTGAAGGGACATATCCAAAGCACGCTATTGAACAAGTCATAGATTATACAATAGATTTAAAAAATTTTCATGAAGGTAGTCACAACTTAAAATTAATACCAATTTTGGTTTCTTCAAATGCTCCACAAATAAAAGAGTCATTATTAGAAGTTGAGAAGCATAATACTGCTGCTAAATCAAATCAAAATAATTTATCTGAAACTATAAGGTGTTTTTTTAGAATTGGCACAAGTACGATAAACATTGATTTATGGGAAAATTCAATTTATAAACCAACTCCTACTATTGTTGAGGCAGCTCAAGCACTTTACAAGGGACATAATGTAAAAGAGATTACAAGGTCAGATTCAGGTACAATAAATTTATCAAAAACAGCAGATTGTATTAATTCTGTAATTGAAAATTCGAAATTAAACAATATAAAATCCATTTGTTTTGTAACTGGTGTCCCAGGAGCAGGCAAGACGTTGGCAGGTTTAAATATAGCTGTTGAAAGGATGAAAGTAGCTGA
The DNA here is from genome assembly GCF_003353425.1 of Marinirhabdus gelatinilytica. Lineage (GTDB taxonomy): Bacteria > Bacteroidota > Bacteroidia > Flavobacteriales > Flavobacteriaceae > Marinirhabdus > Marinirhabdus gelatinilytica. The sequence goes on along the minus strand of NZ_QRAO01000001.1, from coordinate 823,785 downwards.
AGATGAACACGCAGTATTTTTATCTGGAAATGGTCCTCTAGTTGATGTCTTAAGAGAAGCACTAACTAGGGATGAAGTTCTTAGAAATAAAGATATAGGAAAAAAGCTAACGAAAAAACAAGCAGCAATTAAGGCAAATGCTTTTATTCAAAACATTCATCATTTTAGAGATGACAATTTGTTATCAGATAAGGCTCCTGTTGAGAGAGTTGTTGTATTTGATGAAGCACAAAGAGCTTGGACTAACAAACAAGTAAGTTCATTTATGAAAAGAAAAAAAGGGGTTGAAAATTTTAACAAGTCAGAGCCCGAATTTCTAATTGATGTAATGGACAGACATTCTGATTGGTGTACAGTTGTATGTTTAATAGGTGGAGGACAAGAAATAAACACTGGTGAAGCGGGTTTAGGAGAGTGGATCGACTCACTAAGAAACTTTTTTCCTGATTGGAAAGTTCACTATTCACATTTAATTTTAAATAGCAATAATTATTTAAAATCTAAAGAATCACGAAAGTGGCTAATGAATAATGGTGTTAACGAACAAGAATTACATCTATCAATTTCTGTTAGATCATTTAGGTCTGAGAAATTATCAAATTTTATACACGAGCTGTTAAATATAGAATTAGAAAATACAAAGAGAATTTATTCAGATATCAAGGAACTTTATCCAATTGTTCTAACAAGAGATTTAGAAAAAGCAAAGCAGTGGCTCCGTGACCAAGCGAAGGGAAGTGAAAAAATAGGACTCATATGTTCTTCTGGAGCAAGACGTCTGAAGCCATTAGGAATAGATGTTAAGAATGAAATCTCAGCACCTAATTGGTTTTTAAATTCAAGTCAAGATATTCGCTCCTCTTATTTTTTAGAAGATGTAGCAACAGAATTTGATATTCAAGGGTTAGAAATTGATTGGGCATGTGTCGCATGGGGTGGAAATTTTCATAAGATTGACAGAGGGTGGAAATATCAAAATTTTAAAGGAACAAAGTGGCAGAATATCAACAATGAATTAGATAAAGAATATCTAAAAAATACTTACAGAGTACTTTTAACTAGAGCAAGACAAGGCATGGTAATTTTGGTTCCAAAAAGTAGTGATATTGACCACACAAGGCCTAAGCAATTTTACGATAAGACATTTGAATATTTAAAGGAAATAGGAATAAAAGAAATTTAAATTTATAATTGTTATACGACTAATTCAACCTATACTTTACCCCATCCAATTGCAACTCCTCCAGTAACTCATTACAAATTTTAATTTTATGCGTACGGCTGGGCATCTGTAATTTTACTTTTTCTTCTACCTCGTATATGGTAAAATGCAGTTTTTGGTCTCCCTTATGGTAGCTAAACAACTCTTTTAAACGCTCTATCTTGCCGTCCTGTAAATCCTGCACGGGCATTTGGATGGTGAGCTTTTTCGCCTGGTTATCCATTACATCGTGTAACATTTGCATAAAGGTATATTGCAAACGTGGGTCACCCTTTTTACCGGTATCGCGATTGGTCCAACCTTCTTTTACAAACACACGGGCGTAAATAAAACTGTTGGGAATTAAGAAATGACGCCATTTGAGGTATTCTTCGCCAAAGATCTTAAACTCGTAGCTGTCTTCATAATCTTCTACGGTAAAGATGGCCCAGCCTTTTCCCGCCTTGCTCTCCCGGTGCTGTACATCGCTCACGATACCACCAAAACAGAGTTCGCGATTTACAAACTTCTCAAGGTTGTTAAAATCCGACACCTTGCAATTGGTAAAGTTCTTCATCTCTACTTTAAAGTCGTCCAGCGGGTGGCCTGAGATATAGATGCCCACCACTTCTTTTTCCTGTTTCAGCTTTTGCATGGTGCCCCACTCTTCGCAGGGTGGCACTTGGGGTTCGGCAATTTGTACCTCACTGGCATCGCCAAACAAACTCACCTGACTGCTATTTTGGGTTTCTTGGTATTTCTGGGCAAACTTCACCACCTTTTCATAAAACTTCACCCCGTCGCCCTCGTCGTGCATGTATTGCGCACGGTGCTGGTCGAAACTATCGAAACCACCTGCCAATATTAAATTTTCAAAGGCTTTCTTATTGGCATTCCTTAAATCCACCCGCTTCGCCAGATCGAAAATAGATTTATACTTGCCGTCTTTCCGGTTTTCAACAATTGTTGCTACGGCACCGCTACCCACACCTTTTACGGCACCCATCCCAAAACGCACGGCACCACGATCGTTTACCGTAAACTTGTAGAAGGATTCATTTACATCTGGACCCAGTACTTCCAAGCCCATCCGTTTACATTCTTCCATAAAAAAGGTCACCTGCTTAATATCGCTCATATTATTACTGAGCACGGCAGCCATATATTCGGCGGGGTAATGTGCTTTTAAATAAGCGGTCTGGTAGGCAATCCAGGCATAACAGGTAGAGTGACTCTTATTAAAGGCATAACTTGCAAAGGCTTCCCAGTCTTTCCAAATTTTCTCCAGTTTTTCGGGATCGTGGCCTTTTGCGGCTGCATTTTCAATAAAACGGGGCTTCATTTTATCGAGGACCGCTTTTTGCTTTTTCCCCATCGCCTTCCGCAGGACATCGGCATCACCTTTACTGAAATCTGCCAGCTTCTGCGACAGCAACATCACTTGCTCTTGGTACACGGTAATCCCGTAAGTTTCCTGCAGGTATTCTTCCATTGCAGGAAGATCGTAGTCTATTTCTTCCTCGCCATTTTTTCTTCGGATAAAACTTGGGATGTATTCCAACGGACCCGGGCGATACAAAGCGTTCATGGCAATAAGGTCGGCAAATACCGTAGGTTTCAGCTCTTTCATATATTTCTGCATCCCGGCAGATTCATACTGGAATATCCCAACGGTTTCCCCACGCTGGAAAAGCTCGTACGTCTTCTCATCGTCCAGTGGGAAGTTATCAGGGTCGAGGTTTATGTTGTGTTTGTGCTTTACCAGCTTTACCGTGTCCTTAATGAGCGTTAAGGTTTTTAACCCCAAGAAATCCATCTTCAGCAACCCTGCACTCTCCACGACGGAGTTATCGAATTGTGTGACATATAAATCACTATCCTTTGCCGTTGCCACAGGGACAAAGTTGGTAATATCGTCTGGGGTAATGATCACCCCGCAGGCATGGATCCCAGTATTCCGTACCGACCCTTCCAACACCTTGGCTTGGTTTACGGTTTCGGCTTCGAGGTCGCTTCCTTCTGAAAGGTTCAACAGCTCGTTCACTTTGGGCAACTCATCACTCCTAAACTTAGACCGCAGTTCCTGGTCGCTCATTTTGAAGATCTTGTTGAGCTTGGTCATATTGGGGATGAGCTTGGCAATCCTATCGGCATCGCCCAAGGGCAAGTCCAGTACCCGCGCCGTATCCCGAATGGAACTTTTGGCGGCCATGGTTCCGTAGGTAATAATCTGCGCTACTTGGTTGGCACCGTATTTATTTATTACGTAGTCCATCACACGGCTTCGGCCTTCATCATCAAAATCGATATCGATATCGGGCATACTCACACGGTCCGGATTTAGGAAACGCTCAAAAAGCAGGTCGTACTTAATGGGGTCTATATTGGTAATCCCCAAACAGTACGCCACGGCACTACCCGCCGCCGAACCACGTCCCGGCCCAACTGAAACATCCATATTTCTGGCTTCACGGATAAAATCTTCAGTAATCAAGAAGTAGCCCGGGTATCCAGTATTTTCAATGGTTTCCAGCTCAAAATTGAGTCGTTCCTCGATCTCTGGGGTAACTTCCCCATAGCGCTCCTTGGCACCTTTAAAAGTGAGGTGTTTCAGGTATGCATTCTCACCACGTTTGCCGCCGTCCGTTTCGTCTTCAGCAACTTTGAACTCGTCGGGGATATCAAATTTTGGTAGTAACACATCCCGTTGCAAACTGTAGGATTCAACCTTTGCAACCACTTCTGAAATAGTAGCAATCGCTTCAGGCAAGTCCTTGAACAATGCCTTCATCTCCTCCTGCGACTTAAAATAGTACTCTTGGTTGGGCAGCCCGTAACGGTACCCGCGACCTCGGCCAATGGGGGTTGCCTGCTTTTCACCATCCTTTACACACAATAAAATATCGTGGGCATTGGCATTTTCCTTATCGATGTAATAGGTATTGTTTGCGGCAACAAGCTTTACGTCGTGTTTTTTGCTGAAGGCGACCAGCGTTTCATTTACCCTGTTCTCATCTTCCTGATCGTGGCGCATGATCTCCAGATAGAAATCGGCTCCAAACTCCTGTTTCCACCACAACAAAGCCTCCTCGGCTTGGTTTTCTCCAATATTTAGGATCTTGCTGGACACTTCGCCGTACATACTTCCGGAGAGGACAATAATATCTTCCTTATATTTTTTTATCACCTCACGGTCTATACGAGGGACGTAGTAAAAACCTTCTGTGTAAGCGATACTGGCCATTTTGGCGAGATTGTGATAGCCTTTTTTGTTTTTTGCCAGCAATACAATTTGATACCCGTTGTCCTTATGCGACTTGTTGGTGTGATCGTCGCACACAAAAAACTCACAGCCCACAATGGCTTTCAGTTCTTGGGGCGGTTCAGGTTTATCGGGGACTTTACCGTCAAAATCGGTTGCGGTATCGTCAAATTCCTCATAGGCTTTTAGCTCCTCTTCGTATTTTTTTTGAAGGGCGGCGTTATGGTTATTTACCGCTCTCGTAAAATGGAAGGCGCCCATCATATTACCACTATCTGTAATGGCTACTGCGGGTTGGTTATCGGCTATGGCAGCATTTACCAAATCCTGGGTGCTGGCAGTACTCTGTAAAATGGAGAATTGGGAGTGGTTGTGCAAATGTGCAAAAGGAGCATCCTCCAGGACCTCGATATTTTCCCGAAGCTCTTCTTTGGAGATTTCCTGTGTTTGGGTTTGCGCCTCGAGTTCTTTTCGTATGGCTTCGGAGGCTTTCTGGAGGTTGATATGCTCCAGCCCAATAAGCTCAATCTCCTTTGGGTTCTCTTCTGAAAACTTCTCGAAATAATCGGGCTGTACGTCCAGTTCTTCCGCAGTAAAAATCTGGCGGCGAACGAGTTCCAGGAAACAGCGGGTGGTTGCCTCCACATCGGCAGTGGCGTTGTGGGCCTCGGCAAAACTTTCGTCAAACAAAAATTCGTGCAGCTCAGAAAGGGTAGGTAGTTTAAATTTTCCTCCACGACCTCCCGGGATTTGGCAGAGCTGTGCCGTAGTCTCGGTACAGGTATCCAACACGGGGAAATTGGGCAGGACATTTTCTTGGTGTAGCCGGAGGAACTCGGCTCCCATAATATTGAGGTCGAACCCAACATTTTGTCCAACTATGAATTTTGTTTTCTCTAAGACTGCTGAAAACTTCTGCATCATTTCAGCAAGTGGAATCCCTTCTTTTTGCGCTAACTCGGTAGAAATCCCGTGAATCTTTTCGGCATCAAAAGGAATATTGAAACCCTCGGGCTGTATGAGAAAATCTTCGTGCTCCAGGACGTTCCCCATCTCGTCGTGCAACTGCCAAGCAATCTGTATACAGCGAGGCCAGTTGTCACTATCGGTTAAGGGAGCATTCCAGTTACGGGGCAATCCAGTGGTTTCGGTATCGAAGATTAAGTACATAGAACGATTGTGGCTTTTAGATTTACGGTTGTAGGTTTCTGAACTGGATACAGTAAAAAAATAGCGAATACAATTTCAGAAGTAAAAATAAAAAATCGCTCTTTAAGCAGGGGAGAAAGTTGTGAAGAGTTGTTCACAGGAATTAACAATTGTATAACGGAAAGCAGCGCAACCCAAGCGCCCAATATGTATCTTTGCTGAAAAGAAAATATTATGAAAAAGCTACCCTTTCTATTTGCCTTGGGGTTGTTGTTGCAGGGGTGTTTCGACAATTTTGAAATAGAGGACAACGCAAGACTTCAGGTAACAGGCTCCGTTACAATGCCCAACAATGCTTCGGCTGGAAACATTGACGTAGCACTGTTTGACGAGAACAGGGTGCTGAATAGTGCCACCACCACTAGCAACGGTACCTATAATTTTATCTCGCTTAGGAGCAATGCCCCAGAATACGACCTTATTATAAACAATGTTAGCTCCGAAGCATTCACGAAACCGATTTTTAAAATATTTGACACCGAAACCACCAATATTGATGCGCCAAACGTGACCCTCGAGACCAAGGCACGATTGGATCTTTCGCTACGCAGAACCAGCAATACTACAGAAACCTTGTTATGGGAAATAGCCTATACCAGTGATAGGTGCATTATCTTCTTGGACAGCCCCAACCCAGAAAATACCGATAGTTTAGAGCTGGAGGGTTGCTATGAAACCGAATCTTTTACAGGAACAATCTCTAGCAATGATGATATGGTTACAGACAGAAATGTCCTAACAATTCTGGGCAGTGAGGCCACACTTACGTATCAACTGGGCAACCAAGCCCCCGAAACAATCAACATCCCCATTAACAGCACAACCACCTCTTATGTTCTTGAATATTAAAAAACTCCTCACCCTTTCAGTTTTTTCACTACTTTTTTCGGCAACTAATGCGCAGATGGTGAGTGACTCTTCTTTCAACGACGAGACACACAAAACAGTCTCATTTTCGTTGGGAAGCATTTACCCCAACGCCATAGGCAACAGTTATATAGCCGAAAACAGCACACAAGATTTTGGGGTTGACTTTGTCGCTCGTTTCCATTTGGTTGAAAAGCTTACCCTTGGTGTGAATATTAACTTTTTTGGCTTGGACATCGAAGACCAAAATGCCTTGTACGATCGCTCGAGGGTTTCTTCCCTTGGTCTAGATGTGGGCTATGTGGTGTTGAGGCAAAAAACTTTTAACATCTTGGCCGTGGGCAGCGTAGGTGCTGTTAATTACAGAAACTCTAAAGGAGGGGAGAAATTTAACGATACAGGCACCTATTTTGCTTTGGGCGCTGAGTTTGAATACGTAATAAGTACATACTTCCAACTTTACGCGGGTCCCGAGTTTAGGATGGATCGCCTCAACATAGACGCCCCTGCAAGTATCGATACGGAAGTCAACAAAATTGACTATCTCAACATACATTTTGGTGTACGCCTTACCCTTTGGAACAATGAAGCGTCCACGGAGAAAGAAGAAATAGAAGACACACCAAAAGAATCTGAATAAAAAAAAAGACCGGAAATCAATTTCCGGTCTTTTTTTCTATTCAATCGTTAAAGAATTAGGCTACAATTGTCTCAAAATTCTTAACGTTTTGTAGTGTATTCTCAACATTGGATACCTGCTTGGTCAAGATGTTTTTGGTTGTTGGCGGCAACGTTGTGTCCGCAATAACCTCTTGGTATTCTTCAACCGCAGCTTTTTCGCCACGCTTTACTTCTTCTAAAATTGCTTCTTCATCGTTGGACGAAAAAGTATCTTTTATACTCATCCAAGTTCTATGCGCATCTCCTGTAAAGCTTGTTCCTTTATCAGGGTTTCCGCCTGTGTTGCGAATTTCAGTTTTCAGTTCGTGACCAAAATCATATCGCTCTTGGGCTTTTGTTTCAAAAAACTGCTTTAATTGTGGGTTCTCTACGATCTCAGCCGCTTTTTTATAGCCAGCCTCAGCATCGTAATTTTTGGTTAACAATTCGTTCAATCTATTTGACATTTTTTCAGTATACATAATCTCTTTCATTTTAAATGTACAAAGCGTTTCATCTTGATCGAAAACAGAAGCTTTGTTTTTCTTTATTTCGATATACATCAATATAACAGAAATAAGATAGCTCCACAACTATTTAACCCAATGTTAACGGGGTTTAACAAGGTTTAACGCAATGTAGGCACATACAAAAAAAGACCGATATTCCTATCGGTCCTATATAGTAAAAATATGTTAGTTAGCATTAATAGCTTATGTTGTACTGGCCTAAGGAAATCTGGTGGTTTTCGGTCATAAAATTGAAGGTCCCAGAAATGGTCTGTGCCGCCATATCGTGTGTAAAAACCCGTATGGAACCGCTCTGGGCCATTTCCTCATCACCAGCAACAAAATAGCTCGCGGTATATCCATTGCCTGGGATTGCATTGGTCCCTTCGGTGGCATCCAGTGGTATCACTAGCTGAATAGTATCATCACCCAGGGCAGCATTTATAATTATGGAAACATCTGTAGTGGTGGCAACTATAGTAGAAGGCTCAAAAAGCTGACCGTCTATTTCAGCAACAAAGGTGCCATCTGGATTTGAGGGATCTGTAGGATCTTCTGTAGTACCACTACCGTAGGGCACCCTAAACAATATTCCCTTGTTAATACGTATGGTATCCAAACCTTGCAAAACCACATCGAAAGTAAAATTGCCTCCAACGGTTTGGCTTGTGGTATCCCAAAAATTTAAATCAACAAATCCACCCCCTATACTATCTGTAGTATATATTTGGCCAGATGGGTCTTCATAAATGGCTCGATTAGCCCCTCCAACCGTAAGTTCATACAATCCTGGTCTATAATTTTCCAACTCTATGGTAATCATCTGGTCTGCATTGGCACCAACAAAACTGGTTCTATCATTTTCGCCAACGATGCCTCGGGCGTCAAAAGATTCAAAAAAGGTATTGTCCAGATTGGCTTGGAACGCCGGTGTGTTTGTCTCAATAGTTTCACAAGCAAAAAACGTGCTCGCTAGGGCAAATAGCAATATATACTTTTTCATGGGGTGAAAAAATTTGTAGGTTACCCCGCAAATATAAAATAAAAGTTGAATGTAACTACTTTTAGACCAAAAATATAGTATCTTTGCCGTCCTTTAATTATAAACCGAGGTCGTGAACCTCAAAAATTAATTTTATGCCTGTAAAGATTAGATTACAAAGACACGGTAAAAAAGGGAAGCCTTTTTACTGGATCGTAGCGGCAGATGCACGCGCGAAAAGAGATGGTAAATACCTTGAGAAATTAGGTATATACAATCCAAACGTAAACCCAGCACAGATCGAGTTAGATATTGACGGGTCTGTACAATGGTTACAAAACGGGGCACAACCAACCGATACTGCTAGAGCGATCCTTTCTTACAAAGGAGTGATGCTAAAAAAGCACTTAGCGGGCGGTGTTGCCAAAGGCGCTTTGACCGAAGAGCAAGCTGAAGAGAAATTCAACGCTTGGGTGGAAGAGAAAGCCAAGGCCATTGATGCCAAAAAAGGAAAACTATCTGAAGCTGATCAAAAAGCGAAAGCCGAAGCACTAGCTGCAGAAAAGGCTGTGAACGAAGCAAGAATTGCTGCTGCACAACCTGAAGAAGAAGTGGCCGAAGAAGAAACTGAAGCAACTACAGAAGCTGCCGAAGAGACTGAAACTGCTGCCGAAGCAACCGAAGAGACTCCAAAAGCTACCGAAGAGGCAGCCAAGGAAGAAGAGTAAAACTGAAACGAAATGCAAAAGAAGGACTGTTTCTTCGTTGGCAAAATCGTAAAAAAGTACAGTTTTAAGGGTGAGTTGCTAGTAAAGCTAGACACCGACGATCCCGAACAATTTTTAGAAATGGAATCGGTTCTTGTGGAACAACACAAGAACTTGGTTCCATTTTTTATTGAACAGCTTTCCCTCCATAAATCCACCCTGCTCCGCGTAAAATTCGAGGAAGTAGAAAACGAAGCAGACGCAGACGCCCTATTGGGAAAAGAACTGTATTTGCCCTTAGCTATGCTGCCCAAACTTACGGGCAATAAATTTTATTACCATGAAATTATAGGATTTGAGGTAATGGACACTACCCATGGCGCCATAGGAACTATTGTTGGCGTAAACGACAGTACACCCCAACATCTATTCGAGATTGAATTTGAACAAAAGGAAATTTTAATCCCTATTAACGACGAGATAATACAGAAAGTTGACAGGGAAAACAGAACGTTACACCTCCAAGCTCCAAATGGGTTGATAGACCTTTACATCTAATGGCCCACAAACCTTTTCAATTCAAACAATTTACAGTTTCTCAAGACCGTTGCGCTATGAAAATAGGAACCGATGGTGTGTTGCTTGGCGCATGGGTTTCATTACTAAATAATCCTGAAAGCATTTTGGATATTGGAGCCGGTACGGGCGTTATCTCGCTACAGCTGTCACAGCGTTCCTTGGCCCAAACCATAGATGCTATCGAGATAGACGAAGACGCCTACGAGCAGTGTACCGAGAATTTTGAAAATTCACCATGGGCAGACAGGCTGTTCTGCTACCATGCCTCCATACAGGAATTTGTTTCGGAAATTGATGAACGGTATGATTTAATCGTTTCCAACCCTCCATTCCATGCTCCTCTCTCGGGGGAGATGTCGAAAGCAGAGGGGGACAACACAATTCCCGAAAACAGAAAAGTCGCAAGATTTACAGACTCACTGCCTTTTCAACATCTTATAGTTTCGGTTGCGCACTTACTTTCAACCCATGGAACTTTTGCGGTAATCCTTCCCAAGAACGAGGAAGAAAAGTTTGTTGAAATGGCCGAACACTACGAGCTTTTCCCAAAAAGAATCTGTAGGGTAAAAGGATCACCTACTTCCGAAGTAAAAAGAAGTTTGATGGAATTTACATTTCAGCAACAAAAACCTAGCATCGAAACCCTCACCATAGAGACCCAACGGCACGTTTACACAAAAGAATATATAGAGCTAATGCAGGATTTCTACCTGAAAATGTAGGAGTTTCAAGTTGTGAGTTTTACATTTGTAACCCTAAATAAACACAGATGAAACCCGATTTATTTGAAGCTCCAGATTACTACAATATAGACGATCTTTTAACCGAAGAACACAAGTTGATACGTGAAGCAGCACGTGCTTGGGTAAAACGTGACGTGTCCCCGATTATCGAGGAAGCGGCCCAAAATGCCGAGTTCCCAAAATCTATCATTCCAGGATTGGCAGAGATTGGTGCTTTTGGCCCCTACATCCCAGAACAGTATGGTGGCGCAGGATTGGACCAAATAAGTTATGGGTTGATAATGCAAGAGATAGAGCGTGGCGACAGTGGCGTGCGTTCTACGGCATCGGTACAATCGTCTTTAGTGATGTATCCTATCTGGAAATACGGGACCGAAGCACAACGCAACAAATACCTCCCAAAATTAGCTGCGGGTGAGTGGATGGGCTCTTTTGGACTTACCGAACCAGACCACGGTAGTAACCCTGCCGGCATGGTAACCAACTTCAAAGACAAAGGAGATCATTATTTGCTGAATGGAGCAAAGCTATGGATATCCAACTCTCCTTTTTGTGATGTTGCCGTAGTGTGGGCAAAAAATGAAGAAGGCCGAATTCATGGACTTATCGTAGAGCGTGGGATGGAAGGGTTTAGCACTCCAGAAACACATAATAAGTGGTCGTTACGAGCCAGCGCAACAGGCGAATTGATATTTCAGGATGTAAAGGTGCCAAAGGAAAACTTACTGCCCAACAAATCTGGGCTTGGCGCGCCATTAGGATGTTTAGATAGTGCCCGTTACGGTATAGCTTGGGGAGCTATTGGTGCTGCCATGGACTGTTACGATACGGCACTAAGGTATTCCAAAGAACGGATCCAATTCGGGAAGCCTATTGGGGCATTCCAACTACAACAAAAGAAACTGGCCGAAATGATCACCGAAATCACCAAAGCACAATTGCTAGCCCTACGTTTAGGACAATTAAAGAACGAAGACAAAGCAACCTCTGCCCAAATCTCTATGGCAAAGCGCAACAATGTGGATATGGCTTTAAAGATTGCCCGTGAAGCACGACAAATGCTTGGCGGTATGGGAATTACAGGCGAATACCCCATCATGCGCCATATGATGAATCTTGAAAGTGTGATAACCTACGAAGGAACACACGATATCCACCTCTTGATTACTGGGCTGGATGTAACCGGTTTTAATGCTTTTAAATAATGAAGTTAATTTTATCTTTTATTGTTTTTTTTAGTGCCTTGGGTATTGCGCAAGGTCAATTTAAAGAACCGGAAAATGTTTCTATTGACGAATTGATGCTGGACATCCAGTACACGAAGGAAGACCCAGATGAGCTGGTGATGATCTGGTGGATCCCGTTAGAGTTCTGGGAAGTTTCCAATGCCCAGGACCCCACTACTTCTCCAGAAGATTTTAAGGCCTTAAAGGCAATATTGGAAGGCTACGAGATTGTAGCAGTCGTAAAAGGGACCATTGGCTACTTTGGAGGTATTAATTACGAACCCAAGGAAGACATTTTAAAACAGATAAAGGTGGAGTACAAAGGTGAAGAACTCCAGCAGGTTCCCCAAAAAAAGATTACGGGAGACCTAGGTAATTTCTTCGCAATGATGCAACCCATGATGGTAAATATGTTTGGACCCATGGGCGAAAATATGCACTTTGTATTTCTTGAAAATAACATAACCTCAAAGGTATTGCCTATAGATTCTAGGAAGGAGAACGATGTAACCTTTACGCTGGGTGATTTCACAAAAAAGGTAGATCTACCCTTAAACAGTCTACTCTTGGAAAAAAAATGCCCAAGGGACAAGCAACTACATTCTGGCAAATGGTCCTATTGCCCTTTTCACGGTACTAAACTTGTTTCGCAATAAACCTGTATTCGGTTATAATGAATGCCCGTTAGGGCTAGTCTTGTTTTCGGCTCTGTAGAAGCGTACCGCAGTAAGGCTCCGTATAATAAATCGTTACGGTTACAGTGACGTATTGTACAGTTATTGTATATTTAAGGAAAGTAAATTAGGTATGTCTTCCCGTACACGTTTTAGCAACGCTTATAAAACTGCAAAGCGAATTACATTCAACGACTCTTCCAAGTTTATCATCTTTAGCGATTGCCATCGTGGCGACAATAGTTTTGCTGATGATTTTGCCAATAACCGAAACATATACTTCCACGCCCTAAAACATTATTACATTGAAGGTTTCACCTATTGCGAATTGGGTGATGGAGACGAACTATGGGAGAATATTGAATTTAAGGAAATATTTGAAGCACATAAAAATGTGTTCGACCTCATGCGGTTGTTCTACGTTGAAAACAGACTGCACCGTGTAGTGGGCAATCACGATATGGTCTATAAAAGAAAGAGCTATGTTGAAAAACACTTATATAGCTATCTAAACAAAGTGACCGGAAAGCAAGACCCCCTTTTTCCAGGAATTGTGTTTACCGAAGGACTTATACTGACACACGAAACAAACGGACAGGAAATCTTCATGGCACACGGCCACCAAGCCGAGTGGATGAATTACACAGGGTGGAAATTCAACCGGTTTATGGTGCGTGCCCTATGGAGACAATTACAGATTTTTGGTATAGGAGACCCTACGAGCCCTGCAAAAAATTATCGAGAATTAATTAAGGTAGAGCGCCGCACCAAGCGCTGGATCATAGAGAACGAAAACCTATTTACCATCACCGGGCACACCCACCGCCCTCGCTTTCCAGAACCGGGTGATATTGCCTATTTTAACGATGGTAGCTGTGTACACCCTAGAAGCATTACTGGGCTGGAAATAGAGAATGGAGCCATTTCCTTAATAAAATGGCATATTGCCACTACGGAGGATGGCACCTTAAAAGTAATAAGAAGACTTTTGGAGGGACCCCAAAAGTTGATTGACTATAAAACCGAATAACCTAGCATTTCGTAATTCTTTACACTATGAAACTGATACACTTTTTTACCTTATTTCCAATACTTGCACTCTTCGGGTTTCTTTCATGTTCTAATACCGAAGAAAACGGTAATACCCAAACCACCGAAACAGATTTTACCTATTTGGCTCTTGGCGATAGTTACACCATAGGCGAGAGTGTTTCAGCTACCGAAAACTTTCCATTCCAGTTGCAGGATAGCTTGGCTGAAAATTTGAGCGAAACGGGAGCATATAAAATAATTGCCCAAACAGGTTGGACCACCACTAATTTACTGAATGCAATAGAAACCCAAAACCCAGCTTCAGATTATGATCTGGTCACCTTGCTCATAGGAGTTAACAATCAGTTTCAAGGCAAGCCCTTTTCAGTGTATGAAAAGGAATTTCCGCAGTTGTTGGATATGGCAATTGGCTTTGCGAATGGTGATAAAAATAGCGTGATCGTCGTCTCTATTCCAGATTATGCTTTTACACCGTTTGGACAAAATAGTAGAAATCCCGAACAAATTTCAGCAGAAATTGACCAGTACAATGCCTTTGCACGACAAACTGCACATCGAAAAGAAATTTCATTTATAAATATTACCGATATCACAAGGCGTGGGTTGGACGATCCCTCTTTGGTTGCAAACGATGGGCTGCATCCCTCAGGGAAGGCGTATAAATTGTTTGTAGAAAGGTTGTTTGATACTGCGAAACAAGCTGTGGATTAGTCTTCGGCAGGAGCAAGGGTGACTTTTAAACCCTCTAAATTTTCAGTAATAAAAAGCTGACAACCTAAACGGCTATTCGCTTCTACGTGAAAGGCCTCTGCAAGCATTAAATCTTCATCGTAGCTCATTTCGGGGAGTTCGTGATCGCTATCTATGTAACATTGGCAGGAGGCACACATAGCCATTCCACCACATACCCCAATGGTTCCCTCTTCCGCCAACTCGTAGGAACGGATTAACTCCATAAGGTTCATATTCATATCGGTTGGGGCAACTACTCGATGGGTTGTCCCGTCTCGATCTGTAATATGTATGGTAATGTCGTTCAATTGCTTAGTCTTCTATACTCACAAGGTTTTTTCCATCGCTTCTGCGACCTGAAACCTTGTAGGTTCCTTTTATTCTATTTTTTTTACAACGGCTTTCGGAGCTTCTTTTTTGCTTCCGTCGAAACCTTCAACACCCCCAACTGTTGTATATTTCATTACATAACGTTTGTCTGGAAAGATACGTTGGTAAGCACTTTGGCACATGAGGGTTGCCTCGTGAAAACCGCATAATATCAACTTCAGCTTTCCTGGATAGGTATTCACATCACCAATGGCATAGATACCCGGGATATTGGTTTGGTAATCTAAGGTATTATCTACTTTTATGGCGTTTTTTTCAATTTCCAGCCCCCAATCTGCAATGGGTCCTAATTTGGGCGCCAGGCCGAACAAGGGGATAAAGTGGTCGCATTCCTTATTGAACACATCGGCTCCTCTCTTTATGGAAACACCCGTTACTTTGGTGTCGCCAACGATATCAATAACCTCAGCCGGTGTTATTAGTTCTATTTTTCCCTCGTTTTTAAGTTCTTGTACTTTTTCCACGGAATCCAGTGCTCCCCTAAATTCGTTCCTGCGGTGCACCAGGGTTACACTCTTGGCTATATCGGTTAAAAAAATACTCCAATCTAGCGCACTATCGCCTCCTCCCGCGATTACAACGTTTTTATTTCGGTAGATTTCTGGATCTCTAATAATATATTCCACACCCTTGTCTTCATACACAGAAATATTGGTGATAGGGGGTTTGCGAGGCTCGAAACTACCCAACCCACCAGCAATGGCAACAATTGGGGCATGATGTTTTGTACCCTTATTTGTAGTTACAATGAAGGTGTTGTCTTCCAATTTTTCTATGGTCTGGGCGCGTTCTCCCAAGGTGAAACCTGGCTGAAAGGGTTCAATTTGTTTCATGAGGTTATCCACGAGATCGCCCGCTAAAATTTCAGGGAAGGCAGGGATGTCGTAGATGGGTTTTTTGGGATAAATTTCAGCACATTGTCCACCGGGTTGTGGGAGCGCGTCTATGAGGTGGCATTTAAGCTTTAACAAGCCCGCTTCGAAAACGGTAAAAAGTCCTGTTGGGCCAGCGCCTATGATTAATATATCTGTTTTTATCATGAAAAATCAATTCCTTTTTTCTGAAGCAAAAATAAGTTAGCGAAGAAATTTCAACCTATGACATTTGGTAGGTTATGCTTCAACGTTTATTACTTGTTCAATTTGTGGGGCGTGTTTTTTTATGGTCATCTCCACCCCGCTCTTCAAGGTCATTTGGTTTACCGAACATCCCACACAAGCACCCTGCAGTTGTACTTTAACAATCTTTTCGTCCTCGATGGACAGCAACTTGATATCGCCACCATCGTTTTGGAGAAAGGGTCTTATTTCTTCCAGTGCGGCTTCAATTCTATCATGCAATGTGAGTGTTTCCATATATTATTTTTTAACGGCGCTACAACCCGCCATAGTAGTTATTTTAATAGCTTCGGTGGGTGGTAGGGTGTCGTTTCTTTTCACGGTTTCAGAAACTACATTTTTGGTTATTTCTTCAAACGCTTTTTCTATGGGCGTTGCTGTTTGCAAGGCAGCCGGACGGCCCACATCGCCTGCTTCGCGAATGCTTTGCACTAAAGGCACTTCACCTAAAAAGGGAATTTCTAGATCTTCGGCGAGATTTTTTGCGCCTCCGTCCCCAAAAATATAATATTTATTTTCTGGCAACTCGGCCGGGGTGAAATAGGACATATTTTCAACAATTCCCAACACGGGCACCTGGATGTTTTCCTGCTGGAACATGGCCACTCCTTTTCTCGCATCAGCAAGCGCTACGGTTTGTGGGGTACTAACCACTACCGCTCCCGTAATGGGAAGGGATTGCATAATGCTCAAGTGGATATCTCCCGTTCCTGGAGGAAGATCCAACAGCATAAAGTCTAATTCGCCCCAGGCGGCATCAAAAATCAACTGGTTTAGTGCCTTAGAAGCCATGGGGCCTCGCCATATCACGGCCTGGTTGGGTTTTGTAAAGAATCCTATGGAGAGTACTTTTACACCATAGTTTTCTATAGGTTTCATCTTGCTCTTTCCATCTACGTTTACGGAAAGGGGGCGTTCATTAAATACATCGAACATCAAAGGGATAGAAGGCCCGTATATATCGGCATCCAACACACCTACCTTAAAGCCCATTTTGGCTAGGGTAACAGCAAGGTTTGCGGTAACGGTAGATTTTCCCACACCCCCTTTTCCTGAAGCTACCGCTACAATATTCTTGATGCCCGGAACAGGTTTCCCCTTTATTAAATTGGCATCGCCCTTTGCGGGAGCTTCAACCTTTATGTTCACCTTTACCTCTGCGTCCTTGGACACTTTTTCCTTAATGGTGTTTATTATATCCTGCTCTGCACGTTTTTTTATGTGCATGGCGGGAGTGGTCATTTTTATGTCCACGATCACCTCATTGGCGAAAGTAATTACGTTAAGAACCGCACCACTCTCTACCATATTCTTTCCTTCTCCAGCCAGCGAGATAGCTTCCAACGCCTTTAAAATGTCTTGTTTGTTGAATTTCATTATTAAGATTGATTCTAAGCTGCAAATATACGGCGCAAGGTTCAGAATAGAAAAGAGATAGATTGAAATGATTTGCCTTCGATATAATTTTATTCGTGCGACATAAAATCACTCCGGCACCCTAGGAATAAAAATGCACTAAAATGTTGAAGCCAGCCGAAGGGAAAGAGAGGGACGAGGTTTTAAATCGGAAAAACAGCATTAGGATGTCCTACTATTTGTAAATTTTAAAAAAATTGGGAAATAATTATAGTTCCAGCATAGGATCCCAAAAGAGCGATTCAAAATCCTGGACTTGGTTATCTACCACTACCACTCCTTCGCTTTCCAACAGTTGTTGCATTAAATTTGTACCCTTGAAATGATGTTTGCCCGTGAGCAATCCTTTACGGTTCACAACACGGTGGGCAGGGACATTGGGGTGCTTTCCGGTAGCATTCATCGCCCAGCCTACCATTCTGGCACTTCCAGCAGCACCAAGGTATTTTGCAATGGCACCATAACTTGTAACCCGGCCATAAGGAATTTTAACAGCCACCTTATATACTTTTTCAAAAAAGTTTTTGCCCCCCATCCTAATAGCCATTAAAAATCTTAAAGAAAGTAATTACAGAAATAACTGCTGTAATCCCTCCAATAATGTAATTCATATTTACCATTTTTTGTTGGGGTTTGTCTTTCTTTCTGAAAAACCAAACATACAGTGCCAACATTAAAAAAGTTCCCATTCCAGATGCCAAAACTGCCGAAAAGATTTCCAGCTGCCCAAAACTGAACCATCCAAAACCCGCAAACGTGATACTTATATACAACCAATAAGGTAATGGCAATAGGTTGAGTAGCGCCAGCAGCATACCTGAAAAAAAACGGTTGGTCTTGGAGTGGGGCTCTACACTTTCGGGCATTTGGCGGCTGTTGTCCTTAGCTATAAAAAAGAAATAGATGGTTAGGCAAATAAAAATTCCCAATCCAACCTTTTGGAGGATATCTACATATTCTGGGTGCATATCCAGGAATCTTGCGAAGATCAGGGCAATATACGTTTGCACCATTACCGTAATGCAAACCCCAAGAGAGAACATCAACCCTTTTTTTCGCCCCTCCTTCATACTTATCTTGGCGGCATACATATTGAGCAAACCGGGAGGTATCACTCCAATAAACGCAGCTAAAAAACCAATGGTAAAATTGATAAGTAAAGACATCCAGGGTTGGTTTGCACTGTGAATATACAATTAATTGCCTCGAAACGTAAAACGTACGTAGGTAATTTTTTTGTCCTTTTCCAAATATTGGCTCTCGTAAAATGTTTGGATAGAAGTCACTTCCTGTGGAGAATGGGGATTGCCATACACATCGTGGTGGGCGTATTCAATCTCTTCATCCAGACCGTGTAGGAGCCCCAATGTATAGCCGTGCATAAATTCACTATCGGTCTTTAGATGCACTACACCCCCAGGTTTGAGGATATGCTTATATTTTTCCAGAAATTCTTGGTTGGTCAAACGGTGCTTGGTACGCTTGTACTTAATCTGGGGGTCTGGAAAAGTGATCCAGATTTCATCTACTTCATTTTCAGCAAACAGGAAGGTCACCAATTCGATCTGTGTTCTCAAAAACCCCACATTGCCCAAGTCTTCTTCCAAGGCGGTTTTTGCACCTCTCCAGAACCGCGCTCCTTTTATGTCTATTCCCAAAAAGTTCTTGTTTGGGTATTTGCGAGCCAAGTTAACAGAATACTCCCCTTTACCGCACCCAAGTTCGAGCACCAGAGGGTTTTCGTTTTTAAAGAAATCCTTTTTCCATTTTCCTTGTAAGGCAAAATCACCTCCCGTCACCTCGTCTCGGCTGGGCTGCACTACATTTTCGAAGGTTTCGTTTTCCTTAAATCGTTTTAATTTGTTTTTACTTCCCACGGTTTTGGTGCTATTGTTTAATATTTCGGTAAAATTAAGGAAATATACGGCGGGAGGATTCTACTTACTTTTGTTTTTTTATACCTTGACACAAATTCAACAACACAACTATTTCAGCTGAAATCTAAAAAAACCATACTCGTAGCACCACTCCATTGGGGACTGGGACACGCCACCCGCTGTATTCCCATAATACGCTCGCTCTTAAAAAACGGTTACAATGTGCTTTTGGGAAGTGACGGCGAAGCACTATCATTGCTGAAAAAAGAGTTCCCCCAACTCGAAACCATAGAACTCCCTCCTTACAACGTCACCTATACTAAAAAGGGCGGTTTGCTCAAGTGGAAACTATTGCTGAAACTACCACATATTAAAAGAACGATGGATGCCGAAAAAAAGGTGATAAAAAAACTTGTCTCAAACGGCGTTATACAGGGCATTATAAGTGACAACCGCTTGGGCGTGTTCAACAAGAAAATACCATCGGTTTTTATGACGCACCAACTCAACGTTCTTTCTGGGAACACCTCCCTTTTAAGTAGCAAAATGCACCAAAAGGTCATAAAAAAGTTTGACGCTTGCTGGGTCCCGGATGTAGCTGGCCCCATAAACCTGAGTGGAAAGCTGGGACATAATCCTAAAACAAATTTACCCATCACTTATATTGGTCCTTTAAGTCGTATGAAACACAGGGACATCCCGAAAAAATTTGATGTCCTATGCCTACTGTCCGGCCCCGAACCGCAACGCACACTGCTGGAGGAGAAATTAATGGATATCTTTAGTGTTTCTGAAAAAAAAGTAGCATTGGTAAAGGGCAAGCTGAGCGAAAAAAGGAACAGCACGGTTGTAAACGGAATTACGGTTTACAATTATTTGGAGACCGAAAGCCTTGAAACGCTTATAAACCAAAGCGAAGTAATTATCTCACGTTCTGGCTATACAACTATCATGGATCTGGCCACTATGAACAAACCCGCTTTTTTTATCCCCACCCCGGGACAATACGAACAAAAGTACCTGGCAAAAAAACTGAAACTACAAGGTATAGTGCCCAGCTGCAAACAAGAGAAGTTTAGCGAAAAAAAACTGGACAAGATTTCATTGTACAAAGGTTTGGGAGGGTTTACGGCCAGGGAGGACTACGGGTACTTATTTAGCCTTTTCGAGGGTAAATGAAAACTCCGAGCCTACTTCCAATTGGCTCTCTACATAAATCTTTTCTTTATGGGCCTCTACGATATGTTTCACGATTGCGAGTCCCAGACCGCTGCCGCCTTCTTTTCTGGAACCGCTTTTATCTACCCTAAAAAAGCGCTCAAAAAGGCGGGTAATGTTTTCTTTTTCTATTCCTTCTCCATTGTCCGTAATGCGTATAAGTACTTTGTTCTGGACAAATTCCTCAATGCTCACTTCGGTGGTGCCGTCTTTAACTCCGTATTTTATAGAGTTTACAATAAGGTTAGTAAGCACTTGTTGGATACGCTCCCTATCTGCATATACAAAAATGCTATCCTCATAATCCACGTCGAAAGTCAAGGTGATCCTTTTTTTGGCAGCCTTCATTTCCAAGAGGTCAAAAACATTTTGCACCAATTCTATGATATTGAAGTCTTCTTCGTTCAGGTTAAGGTCTCCCACCTCCAACTTTGTGATCATGTCCAAGTCCTTGATAATATATATGAGCCGTTCCACTCCCTTGTTTGCCCGCTGCAGGTATTTTTTTCTAACCGACTTGTCCTTCATAGCGCCCTCCAGCAACGTTAAAATATAGCCCTGCACAGTAAACAAAGGTGTCTTGAGCTCATGCGATATATTACCTAGAAATTCCCTACGGTAGTTTTCCCTCACTTTAAGGCTTTCTATTTCTAGCTTTTTGTTCTCTGCAAAACGTTCTACTTCCTTGGTGAGGGTTTCCATATCGGTAGTGACCCGTTTTGGAGAAAAGGTTGCTGCATCCAGCAATCTTACATCCTCATAAATTTTCACCACCCGCTTATAAATGAACTTTTGAACCCTAAACTGAATGATAAAAAATGAAAATAGGTAACAAACAACAACAAAACCAAATAAAAACCAATAGCTACTTGTACCCTGTACATAAAAAAAAACACCCATTACGAGTGTTAAGAAAAGTGTGATATACGTAGATGTATACGCTGCGAATTTATATGTTTTCTTAAACGGTTTTGGCACTATACAACAAATTTATATCCAACTCCCTTTACGGTCTTGAACCTTTTATCTCCTAGTTTCTCTCGTAATTTTCTGATATGGACATCTATAGTTCTTCCTCCTACAACAACCTCATTTCCCCATACCCTATCTAATATATCCTCTCTTTTAAATACTTTTCCTGGCTTTGATGCTAGGAGCGACAGGAGTTCAAATTCTTTTCTAGGTAGTGCAATCTCCTTTTTGTCCAGAATAACTTTATATTCTTCTTTATTGATTACTAAGTTACCAAATTTTACCTTAGCATCTTCTTTAGCATCTTCTTTAAATCGTCTAAGCAACGCCTTTACTTTGCTAATGAGCACCTTTGGCTTAACCGGTTTTGTTATATAATCGTCTGCGCCAGCATCAAAACCTGCTACTTGGGAATAGTCCTCACCCCTGGCAGTAAAGAAGGTGATCACGGTTTCAGAAAGTTCTGGGATACCACGAAGTTTTTCACAGGCCTCTATCCCATCCATCTCAGGCATCATCACGTCCAAAATTATCAAGTGGGGCTGCTCCTTTTTTGCCACTGCAATGGCCTCAATCCCGTTTTCTGCTGTTAGCACCTGATAGCCTTCTGAGGTTAAGTTGTAGCCTACTATTTCTAGGATATCAGGCTCGTCGTCCACTAATAAAATCTTGGTGTTTTTCTTCTTCATTTTAGTACTATATTATCAAAACGTTAAAGATACTACAAAACGTAAACCAACGTAAAAATAAGCAACATCCTTAACAATAAGGTAACACCCCAATTAAAAATTACCCATTCACATTATTTTATGTTATAGTTACGTTAAACCTTGTGGATAGGGGGTTCTATAATTTTAAAAGCCTAGCTCATTGTTTATATTTGTAAAAATTAATAACAATTTATAAGATGAAAAAAATTACCCTTTTATTATTAGTACTTATTACTGCCGTTTCTTTTGGCCAAAACAGGGCCAGTGGTGTAGATATTACCATTAACGAAATTGACGCAGACCAAGATGGCACTGATGCCATGGAATTTATTGAAATTAAAACCTCTACTCCAAACACAGCCTTAGACGGATATGTAGTTGTACTGTTCAACGGATCTGACGATGCAAGCTACAATGCAATAGATCTTGACGGATTTACTACCGATGCTAACGGATACTTCATCCTTGGAGGAACAGCTGTCCCTGGTGTAGATATCGACCTAGGAGCCAATAACGTGGTTCAAAACGGTGCAGATGCCGTGGCAATCTATGTAGGAGACGACACTGACTTTCCAACAGACACCCCTGCCACAACTACAAACTTAGTAGACGCACTTGTCTATGGCACAAGCGACCCTGATGATACCGATCTTTTGGCCGCTTTGGGTGAAACCGTTCAATACGATGAGAACCTCAACGGGAATGGAATTAACGAATCCATACAACAAAGACCTGACGGCACCTACTGTATTGCAGCTCCAACGCTGGATGCAGATAACGTATGCCCGTCTTGCACATTTGCCATCTCTAACACTACAATTGAGTGTGACACTAGCACTGCCAATGTAGATACCGTTACTATTTCTATGGATTTTGTAGGTGGAGGAACCGAAACATACACCATTACCATAACAGCAGGCTCTGGTACCGTTGGAGGGGACGATCCCACTTCCAATGCAACTGGTACCATTGAGATTACCGATGTGGACGAAGAAACCATGATTACCGTAAATGTTTCAAGCACATCTTGTGACGAGGATTTTGATATTACTGCACCAGCTTGTGAACCTGCACTTAATGCAGCAACCATTGCAGACTTGAGAGCTGCTGGAGTTGGCGCAACCGTTACTCTTGTAGGAGAAGCCATCCTAACTTTCCAACAGGATTTTAGGAATCAAAAATTTATTGAAGACGACACTGCCGCTATCTTGATTGATGATGACAACGGTGTTATCACTACGGAATATATGATTGGTGATGGTATCACTACCATTACAGGAGAAGTAACCGAGTTCGGTGGGATGCTACAATTTGTTCCAGAAGCAGACACGCCACCTGCATCCTCAACAGGAAACCCAGTTGTACCACAAGCTGTGAGCATTGCAGAATTATTGACCAATCCAGAAGAGTACGAAGCTGAGTACGTACAGATTGTTCAGGGTGTAGATATCGTTATTGGTGGAGACCCAAACTGGCAAACAGGAACTGAATACCCATTGACCAACCCAGACGGAACGTTCAACTTCAGGACTTCTTTCTTTGATGCAGACTACATTGGGCTTCCTATCCCTGTTGAAACTGTTGACCTTGCTGGTATCATTACCGAAAGAGATAACGGAAGCTACTTTATCACTTCTCGTAACCAAGACGACGTAAATGGAGATGTAACCTTAGGAACCAATGAGTTTGACCAAAACAACTTTGCGGTATACCCTAACCCAACAAACGGAAACTACATCACCATCGCATCTGCAAACAATGCAGAGATGAACGTTGCCATTTATGATGTAACTGGAAAAATCGTTGTAAATACCGTGACAAACAGTTCAGTAGATATTACTGCACTTAACAGCGGGATTTACCTAGTGAAAATTACACAAGACGGTGTAACTGCAACCCAAAAATTGATCGTACGCTAAGCGTATTTGAAACAAAATTTTTTAAAGCTTCTGTCCCTTGGCAGAAGCTTTTTTTATTCCCTATTTTTGAAATTGTACAAATAACCCACTATTGAGAATCCCTTCACATTTCAGCACTATTTCTTCTGAAAGCGATTTCAACAAGATTGCACTGGAAACCTTTCAGTTTCAATACGCAAATGTAGCGGTGTACCGAAGGTTTTGCGAGTTACTGAAGGTGGACCCCTCTACTATTTCAGGGATAGAAAAAATTCCCTTCTTGCCCATCCAGTTCTTTAAGTCTGAAAAAATAATTGCCCAAGATGTCGTGGCCGATAAAACTTTTAGCAGCAGTGGAACCACTGGAAGTGTTACTAGCAAGCACTACGTTGCAAAAATTTCAACATACGAAGAAAGTTTTCTCAAAGGCTTTCAACAATTTTATGGAAGTCCCCAAGAATATGTGTTCTTGGCGTTGTTACCTTCATATCTGGAACGGGGTGGCTCTTCGCTGGTGTATATGGCAGATAGGCTCATTGCCAAAAGCAACAGTCCACACAGCGGCTTTTACCTGAATAATCTTGATGCATTGATTGAAAAAGTAAAACAACTTGAAACCAATGGACAAAAAACAATACTGCTGGGGGTATCCTACGCCTTGCTGGATGTAATTGAAATGGAAACTTTCAACCTACAGCATACCATTGTTATGGAAACTGGCGGGATGAAGGGCCGAAGAAAAGAGCTCACCAAGACCCAATTACACAACAACCTAAAACAAGGTTTTGGCGTGGAAAAAATACACAGTGAATACGGGATGACAGAGCTGCTCTCCCAAGCCTATTCCACAGGAGACGGCATATACCAATGTCCTCCATGGATGAAGGTGATCACCCGCGATACCGAAGACCCCTTTACCTATATACACAAAAAGACTGGTGGACTCAACATAATAGACTTGGCAAACACCTACTCTTGCTCCTTTATAGCCACACAGGATTTGGGCAGATTATACCCCAATAACACCTTTGAGGTAATGGGCCGGTTTGACACCAGCGATATACGTGGCTGTAATTTAATGGTACTATAATGCAGGACGGTAAAGCAAATAACCAAGGATGTCTCTGGACCGTGGTGGTGTTCGCATTTTCCCTTTTGGCTTTTGGCCTCTTTAGCTTATTTGGAATTTCGGCTTTATTCGCCGCCATAATGGGGCTGGGCCTAGCCATTGTTATTGCCAATAAGCTTATGGGGAAACCCCAAAAAGGTTTTTTATGGGGCAGTGCCTTTTTTTATTTTGCTGTTGTGATGGTACTTCGTTTTGCGGTTGGTATGATCAAGGATATTATGAAAGAAAACAAAGCTCCTACCTTCAACAAAACCGAAGCAGTAGCCAGAACAAAAATGGTAGAAGACAGGGACACTATATACGTGTACAGTAGCAACAGGTTTTGGAAGGATAATTTTGGAAATGCTTACACAACAACCCTCACCGTAAGGGAAGCAGATTATAAATTACTTTATAAACACTTGGAGGAATACAGAGGGACCGCTTCAGTAAACTTTTGGGGAGACCTATACGACTATTTGGACCAAAAGGACACCCCAAAGCTGGATTTGGTACTACGGGCATTTGCTGAAATTCAAAAAAAAGAAAACCTGGACCAAATGGAATTTGCCGAAATGGTAGTAACCTGCATCCAGGACATCCCCTATTCCCTAGTTTTTGAAGGTGCATGCCTAGCTCCTGAAAATTACGAACCAGAAATAGAGCGAATACTGAAACAATGCCCAGAATGTTGCGTGGGAGGCGTAAAATTTGGAATACAGAACCCAGTGACTTTTTTACAAAGCTTAAAGGGTGATTGCGACACACGCACGGTTTTGATATATGCTATCCTAAAATATTTTGGGTATGATATTGCCATTTTGAATAGCGATTATTACCGCCACTCCATATTGGGCATAAACCTTCCAGGAGCGGGAACCTATAAAACCTATTACGGCAAACGCTACCTGCTTTGGGAAACCACAAATAAATATTTCAAGGCGGGCGATGTACCTTCAACCTTTAATAATGTTTCGCATTGGAACGTTGTTTTAACCAGTAAATAATGTCTTATGAACTCACAACTTTTCATCATTGCGCTTATAGAAATTATTCTGTCACTAGTTGTTTCAGTACTTATTATTTTTACTTCTTACATCATACTGAAACGACTCTTTTTCAAGACCGAAGATGTACAGGGCAACAATATGGCTTTTACGGTCTTTACTTCGGGAATCATTTTTTCCATTGGATTGATCTTGAGCGAAATTGTACCGTCCATCACCAACGTGATAAGGATTGCAACTACACAAGAAGAAACCATTAGCCTAAGCACTGTGGTTTCGTATTCCAGTCTCTATTTGTTTATAGGTTTTGTAATGGCGGTATTTATAAATGCCGCGGTATTCTTTCTCTTTTCTATACTTACCAGAGGAGTAAATGAATTTAAGGCCATTAAAACCAATAATCTTTCCGTAGCCATCTTGGTAGTCTCTATTTTAATAAGTATCACACTTATTGCCAAGGATAGTATAGAGTTGCTTATTAGTGCTTTAGTGCCCTACCCAGAAGTTTCAAATTTTTTATGATTTGTTTGTAAGCAAGCTCCCAGCATCCCGACCTATTGCTTGTTATGAAAAAGATTCTATTAATACTGGCTTTGGTGGTTGCACCTGCCTTATTTGCACAAGACATACACACCAAAAATGGCTATGCGGCCGAAGGCTACGATGTAGTGGCCTATTTTAGCGACCAAGCACTTGAAGGTAATAAAATGCACACTACAACTCACGGAGGGGTAAAATATAAGTTTACCTCACAGGAAAACTTAAAAACGTTTATGGCAAACCCTGAAAAATACACACCACAGTACGGTGGTTACTGTGCCTATGCCGTGGCCAACAGTGGAAAGCGGGTACAGATAGACCCCGAATCTTTCCAGATAAAGGATGGAAAACTCTATTTGTTCTATGATTCGCTCTTTGCTGACACTTTAAAGAAATGGAACAAAGAAGGCCCCGAAATGATGCAGAAAAAAGCCGATAAAAACTGGGAACAAATGCAAGAAATGTAGCTAGAAAAAAATTAAGGATTTTTATAATTGATTGGTTTATTAGTTAGTTAAGTACCCCCTGCAGTGTTCATTTACTGTTGGGGGCTTTTTTTTCTTGCTATCCTTATAACTAACCTAATCGATTACTGCACCTTTAAAACAAAGTAATTCTTTTTCCCTCGCTGCAATAGCACAAAGGTTTCATTAATTAAATCTTCGGAAGTAATGCTATACCCTTCTTTCACTTTTTCTTTATTTACCGAAATTGAATTTTCCTTCAAAGCACGTCTTGCTTCACCGTTACTTTTTAAAAAGCCTGTCTTTTCGGCAAGGGCACCAATGATATCGAGACCATCTTGAAGCATATCTTTTGTGATTTCAGCTTGAGGGACTCCTTCAAAAATATCGAGGAAGGTTTGTTCGTCCAACGATTTTATATCGGCCGAAGTAGATTTCCCGAACAAAATCGAAGACGCCTTTACAGCATTTTCCAATTGTTGCACCCCGTGGACGGTTTTGGTCACTTCTTCGGCCAATCGCTTTTGCAGCACACGCCTATGTGGGGCTTCGGCATGTTCCTTAACCAGCGCCTCAATAGTATTTTTATCTAAAAAGGTAAAGATTTTTATATACTTTTCGGCATCTTCGTCACTAGAGTTCAACCAATATTGGTAAAATTTATAGGGAGAGGTTCGTTTTGCATCCAACCATACGTTGCCACCCTCACTCTTTCCAAATTTACTACCATCACTTTTTGTAATCAAAGGACAGGTAAGTGCATATCCTTTTCCACCGCCTATACGGCGAATAAGCTCCGTTCCCGTGGTAATATTGCCCCACTGGTCGCTACCGCCCATTTGTAGGGTACAATCGTTGTTATTATAAAGATGCAGGAAATCGTAGCCCTGCACGAGTTGGTAGGTAAACTCGGTAAAGCTCATTCCTTCGGTCCCGTCTCCCGTGATTCGGTTTTTAACCGAGTCTTTCGCCATCATATAATTAATGGTAATATGCTTCCCCACATCACGGATAAACCCAAGAAAACTAAATTCCTTCATCCAATCGTAATTGTTTACCATCACAGCTTCATTTTCGGCACCCGAGGAAAAATCCAGAAAATGTGACAGTTGCTTACGTACGCATTCTTGGTTGTGGCGCAGTGTTTTTTCGTCCAACAAATTTCGCTCACTGCTCTTGCCCGAAGGGTCACCAATCATACCGGTTGCACCTCCCACCAATGCTACGGGCCTATGTCCGGCACGTTGAAAGAACGCCAACAACATAATGGGGACCAAGTTGCCAATGTGCAGGCTATCTGCCGTAGGGTCAAAACCTACGTAGGCAGAACGCATTTGCTCCATAAGGTGTTCCTCCGTCTCGGGCATCACGTCGTGTACCATCCCCCGCCATTTCAGTTCTTCAACAAAATTCTGTAAGCTCATTGTATTGATTTTGGGCAAAGATAAACCGATGTGCACAAACTGGAAAGCATCTCATAAAAAATAGTATTTTCGCATTATGGTTCTAGTCACCGGCGGCACAGGATTGGTGGGCAGCCACCTCCTCTATCTTTTACTGAAAGACGGACAGCGCGTACGTGCCATCCACAGGAATGGAAGCGATCTTTCGCTATTGAAAAAAGTATGTTCTTATTACACCGAAGACCCCACACCCCTATTTGAAAATTTGGAATGGTTTGAAGCTAACATCACAGATATTCCTAGACTGGAAGCTGCTTTTAAGGACATTACCCAGGTATACCATGCCGCTGCCTATGTAGATTTCAATCCAAAGAATTACCACAAGCTAAAAAAAGCAAATATCGAAGGCACCGCAAACGTGGTGAACTTATGTTTGTCGCATTCGGTAAAAAAACTATGTCACGTAAGTTCCATAGCCACCTTGGGCGATGCCATTAATGGTGAAACGATTACCGAAGACACCTATTGGAATCCCGAAGCCAAAAACAGCGTGTATGCCATTACAAAATACGGTGCCGAGATGGAAGTTTGGCGTGGCACCCAAGAGGGACTGGATGCTGTAATCGTGAATCCTGGGGTTATATTGGGAGAGGGACTATGGCACAAGGGCAGTGGCAGTCTCGTAAAACGAATGGCAAAAGGGATGAAATACTACACCCCCGGAGGCATAGGCTTGGTAGATGTTCGAGATGTGACTAAAGTAATGAAGCTACTCATGGAAAGCGACATAAAAAACAAGCGCTTTATCTTGGTTACTGAAAATGTATCCTACCAAACCTTTTTGGGAAGTCTGGCCGAAACATTGGGAGGAATGAAACCTACCGCCCAAATCGCCAAATGGAAGTTGGTACTGTTCTCAAAAATAGATTGGTTTGTCTCCCATGTTTTTGGCACCAAAAGAAAATTATTGCGTACCCATGTGGAGTCGCTCTTTAGCTTTCAGCAGTATGATGGTAGTAAGATTGAAACTGCTACCAAATTCACTTATACCCCTTTAAAAAGAACGATTGAAAGAGTAACACAAGCCTTTAAGAAAGAACATTGATCACTGTTGTGAAGTAGCCGGCTCTATCAAGACCCCTTCGGTTTCACTTGTATCTATTTCTTTTTCTACTTCTTCTTGGACAGTAGCATTAGCGGAGTCCCTAGCTTTTTTCCTTTCAGCGTTAAGTTCTAGTTTTCTCTCGTTTTCCTGTTCTTTCAGCGTTTCTAATTGCTGCTCAATTTTTTGAAAAATCCTAGTGTATGTATTCAGGTCGGTTGCATAATATGCGTTGCTCTTGGCAAACTGTAGGCTATCCACTTTGTATTTGGCAAACAGGAAAGAGTCTATCTTTACCCCTTTTTTTCGAATGGTTTTATTGTCTATACTTCGTGCGGCGTTGCCCATATATATATCGGCCAAAAGCTGCACCATTGTATCTTCTGGAATAAGGTTCTCGGGCTTTTCGGGCTTCTTCACATCTTGGCAACCCAATAACAGCAACCCCATTGATATGTAGCAGAGAAACTTCATTATCTATTAAAGGTTATTCGCTCCCCGCGGGTTCTATTGGGAAATTTTCCGTTCTCATAAGCCAAGACACCATTTATAAAGGTGTGCGTAATGCGAGACTTAAATGTTGTTCCCTCAAAGGGAGACCAACCACATTTATAATCTATGTTTTCTTTGGTCACGGTCCAGGGCGCATTGGGGTCTATCAACACCAAATCTGCTTTGTAACCTTCTTTAATGTAGCCCCTTTTTTCAATTTGAAACAATACAGCAGGGTTGTGCGCGGTTTTCTGGACTATCTTTTCTACTGAAATTTTCCCCTTATGGTGCATCTCGAACAAGGCTTCCAGAGCGTGCTGCACCAAAGGGCCACCAGAGGGTGCTTTTGTGTACACATTGTTCTTTTCGTCGTTGGTATGCGGGGCATGGTCTGTGGCTATAACGTCTATCCTATCGTCCAAAAGAGCTTTCCAGAGCCCATCTTTGTCCTTTTGGGTCTTTACCGCTGGGTTCCACTTAATCCTTGTGCCTTTTTCAGCATAATCTGCGTCGGTAAACCAAAGGTGGTGGATGCACACCTCGGCCGTTATCTTTTTTTCTGAAAGTGGGATTTTATTACTGAATAGATGCGTTTCCTTTTCAGTAGAAAGATGGAACACATGCAGTCTTGCCCCTGTTTTCTTCGCAAGTTCAATAGCTTTGCTGGACGAAAGGTAGCAGGCCTCGGCACTTCTAATGTTGGGGTGCTCGGCAATGGGGATATCCTCTCCGTACTTGTCCAAAGCGGCCTTCATATTTTTTCTAATGGTTTCCTCGTCCTCGCAATGTACCGAAATCAACAAATTGGTCTTACTGAAAATTTCTTCAATGGTTTGGGGGTCGTCCACCAACATATTTCCTGTTGAGGAACCTAAGAACAATTTTAATCCCGCTACTTTTTTGGGGTCTACTTTTAAGATTTCAGCTAAGTTATCGTTGGTCCCACCAAACATAAAGGAGTAGTTTGCCCAAGAGGTTTCCTTGGCGCGCGCAAACTTTTCCTCCAGCAACTCAATTGTAGTTGCTTGTGGGACGGTGTTTGGCATTTCAATAAAGGTAGTGATACCTCCAGCTACTGCAGCACGAGATTCGGTCTCGATAGTGGCCTTATGGGTAAGACCCGGTTCACGGAAATGCACTTGGTCGTCTATCATCCCGGGGATAAGATAATGGTCGTCTGCATCAATGATCTTGGTATCGCCCGTTTTTGCGCTTATACTGCCTATTTCTACGATTATACCGTTATTAATAAGCACATCCCCTTGGGTGATGGTGCCTTCGTTTACAATTCGAGCGTTTTTTATTAAGGTTGGATGCATTAAATTTCGTTAAAGTTGTTGCTGCCAAAAAGGCTTTTAAATTTCATTTTAAGGACTCCAAAGATAGCTTCGGAAATTATCCCGCCGCTCATTTTTGATTCTCCTCTTGTCCTGTCCGTAAAGATTACGGGGACCTCCACAATACTGAATTTTGCAAGATACGCCTTAAACTTCATCTCTATCTGGAAAGCGTACCCTACAAACTGGATTTTATCCAGGTTAATCTTCCGCAGTACCGTATGGTGGTAACATACAAATCCCGCAGTGGTGTCGTAAATTTTCATCCGGGTGACAAACCGAACGTACTTTGATGCCAACCAAGACAGCAAAACACGGCTCATAGGCCAGTTTACCACATTTACACCTTTTACATAACGCGACCCTATAGCCATATCGTATCCTCCTTTTGTACAAGCGTTGTGTAGGCGGATAAGATCGTTGGGATTGTGGGAAAAATCGGCATCCATCTCAAAAATATATTCATATTCTCTTTGGAGTGCCCATTTAAATCCGTGGATATACGCAGTACCCAATCCCATCTTTCCCTTACGCACCTCAAGGAACAATCTCTCGGGAAATTCCTTCATGAGTTGCTTCACACTTTGGGCGGTACCGTCTGGCGAACTATCGTCTACGACCAGCACATTGTATTCCCGCTGCAATGAAAACACATTGCGCAACAAACGCTCTATATTTTCAATTTCGTTATAGGTAGGTATGACCACGAGGGCGTTGGACATGCAATAATTTTAAAGCAAATGTACTTTTTTTTGACCACATATTGTTGGTAAAATATTGAATAGAAAAAGCATTTCGCGGTATATTTCTGCTAATTTTACGCCAATGGAATATGTTGTACGTACTTGGCAAAGCTTAGATTGGGTCACGCTGGTGTTAGTTGGTTGTTTGCTATGCTACACTGTCGCAAAGTACCTGTACCCAAAGCGTTTTCAAGAATTTACGATGCTGCCAGTTACCAACAAATATTTTTTGGTACTGGGTAAAGGTGATGAGGTACAGCACCCATTCAACATGTTACTGTTTGTGCCACAAGTTCTTTTGGTTTCACTTTTTGTATATCTATATATGGAAACCTCACAAGGAACTAATTTTGAGGATCCATTGTTAGTGTTTGTACAGATTTGTACTGGGTATGCAGTGTTTGTACTCTCTAAATTCATGGTTGAAAAATTAGTGGGTACTATTTTTAATTTTGAAGGTTTGAGCAATAAGTATTTGTACCAGAAATTGAGCTACAGAAACCTCCTTGCTGTGGTTTTTTTCATTGGAAATCTGTTGTTTTATTATACGTTCACCCCTACGCTGGCCACTATGCTCATCTTTATTGTGATAATCGTGTTGTTAAACGGCATAACACTGTTTTATAGCTACAAGACAAACAGCGCTTTAATTTTTAACCATTTGTTCTATTTTATTTTGTATCTTTGCGCTCTTGAAATTTCACCCTATATAATTCTATATAAAGTAATTGTATAAGCCTCAAGAACCAAAAAAAAGCAGCTTATGAAAGTAAAAACTATTCTAGTTTCACAACCGGAGCCAAAGGTTGAAAACTCACCTTACTTTGATTTGATTGACAGACAAAAGGTAAAAATAGATTTTAGGCCCTTTATACATGTAGAGGGCGTTTCTGGCAAGGAAGTTCGCTCCCAAAAAATCGATCTTGGAAATTTCAGCGCTGTTATCTTGACCAGCCGGAATGCAGTAGATCATTACTTCAGAATTGCTGATGAGATGCGTTTCAAGGTGCCGGATACCATGAAATATTTTTGCCAGAGCGAGGCTGTTGCCTATTACCTGCAAAAATATGTTGTGTATCGAAAGCGCAAAATTTATGTGGGGAAGAGAACATTTACCGAGCTTTCTCCACTCATCAAAAAATATAAGAACGAGAAATTTTTGTTACCCTCTTCAGATAAACTGAAGCCAGAGGTTCCCAATGTGTTGAACGATTTAAAGGTAAACTGGAAACAAGCTACTTTTTATAAGACCGTAGTGAGCGACCTTTCTGACCTTGAAAATGTGTTTTACGACATTTTGGTGTTCTTTAGCCCAAGTGGGATTGTTTCATTACTCGAAAACTTTCCTAATTTCAAACAAAACGATACCCGTATTGCTGTTTTTGGGAACACTACCGTAAAGGCGGCTGCAGAGAATGGTTTAAGGGTGGACATACAAGCACCAACCCCCGAGACGCCATCTATGACCATGGCGCTGGAGAAATACATCAAAGAGGCAAACAAAAAATAACTGTTTACGATACCCTATAAAAAAGCGCCAGTTTCAAATTTGAAACTGGCGCTTATTAGTTTTTAAGAGTGTTTGTTATTCGCCTCCCAATGGCTGTCCAGCCATAATCTCTTCATTTGCAAATTCTTCAAATTGCTTGAAATTTTGCTTAAAAGAGGAAGCTAGTTTATGGGCTGTTTTATAATAACCCTCATCGTTGTTCCACGTTTTTCTAGGGCTTAACACACCGTCAGGAACGTTAGGGCAAGTTCGCGGCTGTTGCAAACCAAATACCGAATGTATATGGTAATTGTCCTTATTGGCCTCTTCGAGAGAGCCGTCCATTGCCGCCGTAATCATGGCGCGGGTATATTTTAGTGCCATACGCTTTCCAACACCGTAAGGACCACCGGTCCAACCTGTGTTTACCAACCATACATTTACACCAGCTTCTTGCATCTTGGCGCTTAGCATTTCGGCATATTTTGTTGGGTGGAGCGGCATAAACGGTGCTCCAAAGCACGCTGAAAAACTAGGAACTGGCTCGTCTATACCAGCTTCGGTTCCTGCTACTTTTGCAGTATAGCCACTAATAAAGTGATATGCAGCCTGTCCAGGTGTAAGCTTTGAGATAGGAGGCAGTACACCAAAAGCATCTGCAGTTAGGAAGAAAATATTCTTGGGGTTCTTCCCAATTGAGGGTTGCTGGATATTATCTATATGGTAAATTGGGTAGCTTACACGGGTGTTCTGTGTGATTGAGGTATTTTCAAAATCTACGTTGCCCTCGGCGTCCATCTCTACGTTTTCGAGTATAGCGCCCGGCTTTATAGCGTTATAGATATCAGGCTCATTTTCAGCAGAAAGGTTGATTACTTTTGCATAACAACCTCCCTCAAAATTGAAAACAGTATTCTCGGCAGTCCAGCCGTGTTCGTCGTCCCCAATCAATTTTCTTTTAGGATCTGCAGAGAGGGTTGTTTTACCCGTACCGGACAATCCAAAGAAAATAGCCGTCTCACCATCTTCGCCAACATTGGCAGAACAGTGCATAGGCATCGTGTTTTTAAATACGGGTAGAATAAAATTGAGCGCCGAGAAAATTCCTTTCTTGATTTCTCCCGTATAACCCGTTCCACCTATCAAAGCTATTTTTTTGCTGAAATTCAAGATGGCAAAATTGTGCTGGCGCGTGCCATCCACTTCAGGGTCTGCCATAAATCCTGGCGCATTTACGATGAGCCACTCGGGGTCGAACCCTTCTAGTTCATCTTCGTTTGGACGCAGAAACATGTTATAGGCAAACATATTGCTCCAAGGGTATTCGTTAATTACACGAATGTTCAATCTATAATTTTGGTCTGCGCAGGCATAGCTATCACGCACATAAATTTCTTTTTCTGAAAGATAGTTTACCACCTTATCGTAGAGTGCATCAAACTTATCCGGCGAAAAGGGGATATTGATGTTTCCCCACCACACTTTGTCCTGTGTGATTTCGTCCTTAACAATAAATCTGTCTTTTGGGGATCTTCCTGTAAACTCGCCAGTGTTTATGGCCAATGCTCCAGAGCTGGCTTCTTTTCCCATCCCTTTTTCAAGAGTTTCGTTGTGAAGGGCCTTAGAGGAGAGTTGATAGTTTACCTGAGCGTTTTTGATTCCGTATTTTTCTACCGAAATCGTTTTAGTAGTTTGGTTATTTTCTACCATAACTTGTTTTAATTGTTGTGTGTGCAAAAATAACAAATATGCAACACAAACTCTCTTTAAAAAATGGTAATTATCCCCTTTTAAATGTTAATAACCCATACCCCAAACGCAACCAACCCAAAATAAACAACAGTCCACCAATAGGCGTTATAGGCCCTAGGAACGAAACCGAAAAAGGAAGTTGCTCCTGTAGTGCCAATAGATATATGGAACCTGAAAAGAAAAGAATCCCAAAGACAAAGAAGCGAAAGACCCATTTTTTTGCAGCCTGCGGAATCATTCCTCCAAGACCAATTACCAGCAGTGCCAGTACGTGGTACATTTGGTAGCGCACCCCCGTCTCAAAAGTGGTAAGCGATTCTGAAGAAACCAATTGTTTTAAACCGTGTGCCCCAAAGGCACCAATAGCAATGGTTACAGCTGCCAAGATAGATGCCGTAACCATCATATTTTTACTCAATTTATCCATAAA
Organism: Marinirhabdus gelatinilytica; assembly: GCF_003353425.1. Taxonomy (GTDB): domain Bacteria; phylum Bacteroidota; class Bacteroidia; order Flavobacteriales; family Flavobacteriaceae; genus Marinirhabdus; species Marinirhabdus gelatinilytica. Next base: position 787,915 of record NZ_QRAO01000001.1, on the reverse strand, counting down.
TGTGTCGTGCAATTAGTAAATTCGCTTGCAATAAAATCTACTTCAAAGATAACCAAAACACTACGAATGCGTAACATATTAATTATAGGAGCAGGACGCTCTGCCACAAGTTTAATCAAGTATTTGCTGGATAAATCCGAAGCTGAGGAACTTTTTATCACCATTGGCGACCTAAATATCCAAAATGCCCAAAAATTTACCAGCGGACATCCTAATGGCCGTGGGATTTTATTGGACGTTTTTAACGCAGCACAACGTCGTGAAGCTGTTGAAAATGCCGATATCGTAATCTCTATGCTTCCTGCTCGCTATCATATTGAGGTGGCAAAAGACTGTTTGGAATTCGGGAAAAACATGGTGACTGCTTCCTATGTAAGTGACCAAATGCAACTACTGGACCCAAAAGTAAAGGCAAAAGGGCTCGTGTTTATGAACGAAATTGGCCTGGACCCAGGGATAGACCACATGAGCGCTATGCAAGTGATAGACCGTATTCGCAACAAAGGTGGGAAAATGTTGCTGTTCGAGAGCTTTACGGGTGGATTGGTTGCTCCCGAAAGTGACGATAACCTATGGCATTACAAATTCACCTGGAACCCAAGAAATGTGGTGGTTGCCGGCCAAGGCGGTGCTGCCGAATTTATCCAAGAAGGCACTTATAAATATATCCCTTATCACAGGTTGTTCCGAAGAACTGAATTTTTGGACATTGAGGGCCACGGCCGTTTTGAAGGATATGCAAACCGAAACTCCCTAAAATACCGAAGCATTTATGGGCTGGAAGATGTACTCACATTATATCGTGGCACCATTCGCCGCGTTGGTTTTAGTAAAGCTTGGAATATGTTCGTACAACTAGGGATGACAGACGATAGCTACACTATTTCAGATTCTGAAAATATGAGCTACCGCGATTTTGTAAATCTATTTTTACCGTATTCCCCAACCGATTCTGTAGAGCTGAAACTGCGCCACAACCTAAAAATAGACCAAGACGACCTTATGTGGGGCAAACTGGTAGAACTGGATATTTTTAATACCGAAAAAAAGATAGGCATCCCAGATGCGACACCTGCCAAAGCACTTCAGAAGATTTTGGAGGACAAGTGGACGCTACAACCGGAGGACAAGGATATGATCGTAATGTACCATAAGTTTGGCTATGAGCTGGACGGTGAAAAACACCAGATAGACAGCAGCATGGTTATAAAAGGTGATGACCAGACCTACACAGCTATGGCAAAAACCGTAGGTTTACCCGTTGCTATTGCAACCCTCAAGATTTTAAACGAGGAAATAACCAATCCCGGCGTACAGCTCCCTATCAAAAAAGAAGTGTACGAACCCATCCTGAAAGAACTGGAAGACTACGGTGTAAATTTCATCGAAAAGGAAGTACCCTATTTAGGATATAATCCTGATGCAGTAGTTGGATAACCCAAGCTTATAAAAGTAAAAGCCAAAACTTAGATGCTAAGTTTTGGCTTTTTGATTGTAGTTCCAATTTCAGAAATTACCGTCTTCCCAAAAAGATAGAGATAAAATACAATAGTGTAGCCAAGGAACCCAAAGCTGCTACCAAATAGGTTCTCGCCGCCCATTTTAAGGCATCCTTGGAGCTTGCCAACTCTTCGGGAGTGACCATGTTATTATCTTTTAACCACGCAAGTGCACGGTTACTGGCATCGTATTCTACAGGCAGTGTGATGAAAGAAAACACGGTGGTCATAGCAAACAGCCCGATCCCTATTAAAAATATCCAATTCCCAAAAGCCAATCCTGAGGCAGTTAGAATAATTCCTGCCATAATCACAAAATTTGACAGTTTACTGGAAACCCCAACCGCAGGCACAATGGCCGATCGCATTTGTAACCAGCTATACGCCGTAGCGTGCTGTACCGCGTGCCCAACCTCGTGTGCCGCTACGGCCGCAGCCGCTGCGTTGCGTTGCATATACACGGGTTCACTTAAGTTTACCGTTTTCTTTTGCGGATTGTAATGGTCCGTTAATTGTCCTTGTACCGAGATCACCTCAACATCGGTAATGCCGTTATCTGCTAGCATTTTTTCGGCGATTTCCTTACCGCTCATTCCATTCTGTAAATGGATCTTTGAGTATTTCTTGAATTTGCTTTTCAGCTTGTTGCTCACGTACATGCTCACCAAAAAGATGACACCCGCAAGTATATAATATCCCATCATAGCTTTTATATTTTTTATAAGTAGGTCTCGACTGCGCTCGACCAGACATATTTAATTTCTAGCATAAAGATAGCAAATACTGTGCTATTTGTTGTGGCAACTAAATGTGTCATGCCCAACCTCTCGAAGCATTCTATAAATTACTGAATTCCAACCAACCTTTCGGAAAACTCAGAGTGGCTTAAGCGCGCACAAAATCAATAACTTACCCAACGATATTCACGATTTTCCCAGGCACTACGATCACTTTCTTGGGTATCCTGCCCTGTAAATAATGTGCTGTTTGCTCATGTGCCATTACGGCAGATTCTATCTCCTCCTTGCTCATGTCCAAGGGTAGGTCCAAGGTAAAGCGCATCTTCCCGTTAAAGGATATGGGATAGGTTTTATTGGTTTCCTTCACGTGCTTTTCCTCAAAGACTGGGAACGGCGCCTCACTAATACTGTTTGGGTGACCTAATTTACTCCACAATTCCTCGGAGATGTGGGGCGCATAGGGTGAAACTAAAATTAACAGTGGCTCCAACACTTCCCGAGCGGTACATTTTTGGGCCGTAAGTTCGTTCACGGCGATCATAAAGGTAGAGACCGAGGTGTTAAAACTAAAATTCTCGATATCGTCCTCGACTTTTTTAATGGTTTTGTGGAGTGTTTTTAAGCTGTCTTTTGAAGCTGGCTCATCCGAAACAGAAAAAGCACCCTCGGCACCCGTATGGTACAATTTCCACAATTTTTTAAGGAAACTGTGAACGCCCGTGATCCCAGCGGTATTCCACGGTTTTGCTTGTTCCAAAGGCCCAAGGAACATCTCGTACATCCGTAAGGTATCGGCACCATATTGCGAGCAGATATCGTCTGGGTTTACGACGTTGTATTTACTCTTGGACATTTTTTCGACTTCGCGGGAAACCTTAAAACTTCCATTTTCTTCTGTGATAAACTCAGCGTCTTTAAATTCGGGTCGCCAGTTTTTAAAGGCTTCAATATCTAATTCGTTGGAGGCATTAACTAACGAAACATCTGCGTGAATTCGGTTAGGAATAATTGAAAATAACCCTCCATCTTTCGGATCGAAAACCTTCTCACAATAATCAGAAACCATCGGATTGTTCTCAATTATCCGCCACAATGAAGAGTTTGTGTGATTTTCTTCAAATTCTTTTAGAATTCCTGAAGAAAAATAAAAATTAGGTAAATCTTCTGTGGAAGAAGACGGAATTGTCTGTGGTAGTACTTGATCGTAACCGCCAATAAAATATTCAGCTCTATTAACAAATGCACTCTCCCCTAAGATCATCCCTTGGTTGATCAGTTTTTTAAAAGGTTCGTCCACTTGCAAATGCCCTAAATCGTACAGTGCTTTCACCCAAAAACGGCTGTAGAGCAAGTGACCCGTAGCGTGTTCGCTTCCACCTAAATATAGATCTACATTTTCCCAGTACTGCATAGCTTCTTGGCTCGCAAGGGCGTTATCGTTGCTGGGGTCCATATAACGGAACATATAGCAACTACTTCCCGCCCAGCCTGGCATGGTGTTGAGCTCTAGGGGGTAGATACCGTTATCTCCCTTTGACCCTTCAACTGCGCTCTGGGCGACATTGTTATTACTTACCACTTCGTTCTTATGGGTATCCCATGCCCAATTTACAGCGCGGCCCAATGGAGGCTGGCCGTCCTCGGTGGGGAGGTATTCGTCAATTTCGGGGAGGGTGAGCGGCAGGTGTTTTTCGTCAATCATCTGTGGCATTCCATCTTTGTAATATACAGGGAATGGCTCTCCCCAATAGCGCTGGCGACTGAACACGGCATCACGCAAGCGGTAATTAATTTTTCGTGTACCCGCGCCTATTTTTTCCAACTCATAAATAGCGGTCTTTGTAGCTTTTTTATAGCTGAGTCCGTTCAAGAAATCGCTATTGGCAATCTTGGTGTTCTCTTTGTCTGAATTGGCTTCTTCGCTTATATCCACCCCTTCAAAGATATTCGGGATGGGGATGTTGAAATGTTTTGCAAAATCGTAATCTCGCTGGTCGCCACAGGGAACAGCCATGACAGCTCCAGTCCCGTAGCCCGCCAACACGTAGTCGCCAATCCAAATTGGGATAGGCTCCTTGGTAAACGGATGTTCTGCATAGGCTCCCGTAAACACACCACTTATATTTTTAACATCGGCCATACGCTCGCGCTCGCTGCGTTTTGCCGTGGCCTCTACATAGGCTTCTACTTTGGCCTTTTGTGCATCGGTCGTGATTTGGGAAACAAGCTCATGCTCTGGTGCGAGAGTCATAAAACTCACGCCAAAAATGGTATCGGGCCTTGTTGTAAACACTTCAATATTATGAGACCCTTCGACTGAGCCCAAGGTAACATTAGGGAGGACTTTAAATGATACCGTAGCCCCTTCACTTCTACCAATCCAGTTGGTTTGCGAGTCTTTTAATGGTTGGGGCCAGTCTATTTTTTGCAAACCGTCCAAAAGACGCTGTGCGTATGCGGTGATACGCATGCTCCATTGCTTCATTTTTTTACGTACCACAGGATGCCCGCCGCGTTCGGAAACGCCGTTCACTACCTCATCGTTTGCCAATACGGTCCCCAGTTCAGGGCACCAGTTCACTTCGGTTTCGGCGAGATAGGTCAATCTATATTTCAGCAGGATTTCTTGTTGCTCTTTTGAAGAAAAGTTGTTCCAATCTGTAGCTGAAAAAGTTTCGGCACCCTCATCGCAAGCAGCATCTAGCGTTTTGTTTCCTTCAGTAGAAAAAATGGCAACCAGTTCTGAAATGGGACGCGCTTTATCTGCCTTGGTATCGTACCAACTCTCGAATAGCTGGATAAAAATCCATTGTGTCCACTTATAGTAATTCGGGTCGCTGGTGCGCACCTCACGGCTCCAGTCGAAACTGAAACCAATCTGGTCCAATTGCTTTCGATAGCCTGCGATTTCAGTACCCTGTTTGTCGGTTCCGCCCTCGATGTTCACCTTTGTGGTCTGCGCTGGATGTTGCCCGGTCTGGATGGCATACTGCTCTGCAGGCAACCCAAAACTATCGTAGCCCATAGGGTGCAACACATTAAAACCCTTGTGGCGTTTGTAACGCGCATACACATCACTGGCAATATATCCAAGCGGGTGGCCCACGTGCAAGCCGGCTCCAGAGGGATACGGGAACATATCCAGCACGTAATATTTTGGTTTTTCAGAATCATTATAAGCCTTGAAGGTTTCATTCTCGGCCCAATACTGCTGCCATTTTTTTTCAATCTCGTTGAAGTGGTACTTGCTCATCGCTTGTGTTTCGGTAAAAGTAAAGCACAAATTTACGGTTAATGCCAAGAAATCGAAATCGAAATCGAAACCGAAATCGAAAATTTTTATATTTTCTCCCAAATACTATGATATGCTATCATTCCGTTTATAGAAATGATTGTACTTTTACACTACAAATTTGTACACTTTTATGGCTTCAAAATTTGAAAAATATCAAAAAAGACGGTTAATCTCCTCTTACTTCTCCGTAGTGATAAGTATTGGACTTGTATTGTTTCTATTGGGATTACTGGGTTTATTGGTATTGAACACAAAAAAAGTAGCAGACCATTTTAAAGAAAAAATCGCCTTGACGGTCTATTTGAAAGATAGCGCCAAAGAAGTCGAAATAACCGAATTGAAACAAAGCCTCGCCCTGGCCGAATACACCAAGACTGCCACTTTTGTTTCCAAAGAGCAAGCCGCCGAGGAACACGCAGCGACCATTGGAGAGAACTTTATGGACTTTTTGGGCTATAACCCACTACAGAACAGTATTGATGTATATATGTTGGCCGATTATGTATCGCCTACAAAACTGGAGGAAATCACCAATGAAATCATGACAAAAGACTTCGTGGACGAAGTGGTGTACGATAAGCCCTTAATTGCCCTCTTGAACGATAACGTGAAAAAAGTAAGCCTCTGGGTGCTCATTATAAGCGGTGTCTTTCTTTTTATTGCGGTATTGCTCATAAACAGCTCCATCCGGCTTTCGGTATATGCTAAAAGGTTTACCATTAAAACCATGCAAATGGTGGGCGCAACCAAAAGTTTTATTAGGCGTCCTTTTATATGGAAGAGCGTTAGATTGGGGATGATTGGAGCCGTATTGGCACTTATTGGGATGGGCGTTGTGCTATATTATCTCAACCTGAGTTTCCCGGAACTGCAACTGCTGGAAGATAAAATCCTATTGGTCGCCCTATTTGTAGGCGTATTTTTAATTGGGGTGTTTATCTCTTGGTTGAGCACCTTTTTCGCGACACAGCGCTTCTTGAATTTGAGGACAGATGAGCTGTATTATTAAGGCTTAGATACAATCTTGATGAAAAATCGGGGTCACTCAGCCAGGCTTGACTGTAAAGATGATTTAAAATTGAATACTATGAAACCGTTAAAGATCTTCATTGCATTGATTTCTGTGGTCGTACTGCAGAGCTGTATCCATAACCCGGAAAAAGAGGATTGTTTTGTCAAGGAAATTGAAGTGGTTAAAATTTCAGAAGGCGGTGTGAAAGATTTGGTATTGCACGATGCTGAAGGCAATTTTTTCTATATCAATAGAGGTCTGGAAAATGGTTTTACCATGGAAAATGCGACCGAAGCCATTTTAAATAAAATAGCTACCTTGCACATTGCAGAATCTTGGCAAGGAAAAGATAGCAAGCACATAGCACAATTAGAAGTGGACGGCAACGTTATCTATACTGAATTCGGCGATGGATTGACCGTAAATTTGAACCATTAAAATATTCGTTTTGGGAGAACAAAAAAGAAAACAGGAAGCAGCAAATACTACAAATTTTATCTTTGAAAAGAAGAACTACCAGTTTATGCTCCTAGGGGTAGCCTTTATTGCCCTAGGTTTTATCTTGATGACAGGTGGCGGTAGTGACGACCCCAACGTGTTCAATCCAGAAATTTATAGCTGGAGACGCATACGCCTGGCACCCGCACTTATCTTGATAGGGTTTGGCATTGAAGTATACGCTATTCTCTTGAACCCCCACAAGAAAAAATAACCTATGGAAGCTTGGGAAGCCATTTTACTTGGCGTTATTCAAGGCTTGACCGAGTTTTTACCAGTATCTTCCAGTGGCCACTTGGAGCTGGGGAAAGCCATCTTGGGCGACACTACCGTGCCCGAGGATAGCCTACTCTTTACCGTAATATTACACTTTGCCACAGCACTGAGCACGTTAGTGGTATTTCGAAAAGATATGTGGGAAATCCTAGGCGGTTTGCTGAAATTTTCTTGGAACGAAGAAACACAGTTTGTTGTAAAAATTGGCGTTTCTATGCTACCCGCGGCTATTATAGGAATCCTTTTTGAAGAGCAATTAGAGTCGTTTTTTGGAGGAAGCGTAGCCTTTGTGGGCGCTATGCTCATTGTAACGGCTATCCTGCTCTGGCTAGCAGACCGTGCCAAGGAAACCGGAAAAAAAGTATCTTTTATGAATGCCTTTATCATCGGGATTGCACAGGCCATTGCCATGTTGCCTGGTATTTCACGAAGCGGTGCCACAATTTCAACTTCGGTTTTATTGGGGAACGATAAGGGCAAGGCGGCACGTTTTTCGTTTTTAATGGTAGTGCCCCTAATTTTTGGGAAGATTGCCAAGGATATCCTTAGTGGTGATCTTTCTGCTGAAACTTCAAACTTTACAACTCTAGGACTTGGGTTTGCAGCAGCATTTATCGCTGGGCTGTTTGCCTGTACATGGATGATTTCCTTGGTAAAGAAAAGTAAATTGAGCTGGTTCTCCATCTATTGCCTTATCGTGGGTGTGATAGCCATACTAATTAGCTTTGTGTAATATGACTGCAGAAGACTACCAAAACGGCCAACTCCTCCTCATAGACAAACCGCTGGAATGGACCTCCTTCCAAGTGGTGAACAAGGTACGGTGGCTCATTAGGAAGCAATTCAACATTAAAAAAATAAAGGTGGGGCACGCAGGGACGCTGGACCCCCTCGCTACGGGACTGCTTATTTTGTGTGTGGGTAAATTCACCAAAAAGATTGAAACCTACCAGGCGCAAGAAAAGGAATACACTGGTACCATCACCCTAGGTGCTACTACCCCCAGTTACGACCTAGAGACCGAGATTGACCAAACTTTTGATATTTCATCCATTACCGAAGCACAGATTCACGAGGCAACCCAACAATTTATAGGCGAGATACAACAACGACCGCCTGTATTTTCAGCGTTAAAAAAAGAAGGGAAACGGTTGTACGAATATGCCCGTGCTGGCGAAGAAGTAAAAATCGCCTCCCGGGCCATCCATATTTCAGCTTTTGAAATCACGAAGATCGAAGGCGCCAACGTACACTTTCGGGTAGCGTGCAGCAAGGGTACCTATATCCGCTCCTTGGCACACGATTTTGGGAAGGCATTGGAAAACGGAGCGCATCTTTCAGCATTACGAAGAACCAAGATTGGGGAGTTTAGTGTAGACGATGCAGTGTCTATCGAGGAGTTTGAAAGCGATTTAAAGAAATCTTCCTCTTAACAACCCGTTAATCTTCAAGGAGTTTTCGTAAATTTTTCGGTACTTGCAATTGTGAACCTTAACTATTCATATCGTTCGTTTTTAATCACTTGCTTACTTTTCGGTATCTTCTTTTTGGCATTGTATAGTTGGAAATTGGGCAAGGGCCAAGAACCCTTCGACCCAAAATATGATATTGAATATACAGAGATCGATCCTATTGCTGAAGAAAACAATGAAGCCGAAGCGTTGGCACTCTCTGATGCAGCAAAAACAAAAATTGAGACCAACCGTGCTTACAACGAAGCTGAAAAATTTCTAGAAAAAGGCAACAATGCCGAAGAAATACAAAGCTTTGAGGAAAAGCTCGCACAGATGGATGCCGCCATCACCGAAGGGCTCACCAACAAATCTGAAACCGAAATAAAAGCTGCCAAAGAAAAAATGAAGGAAACTTTTGAAAGTTCCTTAAAAGAAGAATTGGGAAAAAGCAGCTCAAAAAAAGGGAGCAACCGCAGGACCACCATAAGCTACAGCCTAAAGGACCGTAAAGCCCTCATGTTACCAAACCCTGTCTACACCTGTGAAGGAAGTGGTAAAATTGTAATTTCCATAGAGGTAAACGCCTTGGGACAACTCACCAAAGCAACGTACAACAAAGGGCTTTCCACAACCACAAACGGCTGCTTGATAGACAGTGCGCTGGAATACGCAAACCAAGCCCGTTTTACAACACTTGCTGGAGAAGATGGACAACTGGGGACGATTACCTATAATTTTCCAGGGCAGGATTAGGCAATCAACGCTGCTAGATCGTCGAAGATATTTTGGCCCTTATCCTTGGTGTACCATACTTGTAAATCCTTTTTAAATTCGGGAGTTAAACTACCATGTTCAGCTTTGTAGTTTTGAACCATTTGTGTTGCCTTGCTGGGTCTAGGCCCCCAATCTGCACTAATTTTTTGCTGCTCCTCATCAAACAGTATCAGTTTTGGGATGGAACGGCTGCCATTGGTCAAGAAAGCATCCATGAGCTTAGGATGCTCGTCGCGTAGGACTATCTTAAAATCTATGTTAGGAGCGAGTCCCGCTACTTTTTGAATTGCGGGCAGGCTTTGTGCTGCATCGCCACACCAGCTTTCGGTAAGAACGAGCCAAGTTTGTCTTTTGCTGAAATTTTTGAACCGTTCTGTGATTGCCTCGGCTGATTTCAATGTTTTGTCCAAGCGACGCATACGCGCATTGTTGAGTTGTGTATATTCGCTCAAGGCTTCGGTTTGCTCATGTCCCGTGCTGGTATTGTCCAGTGCGTGGGTTGCTACCAAATCTCTATACGCCGAATAGGACAAGGCATTCTCTAATGCCTGCATAACTAACGTTTCCTTTATTTTTACTACCTCTCCGGCAGTCGAGTTTGAAATTTCCATACCCATTAAGACGTATCTATTATAAAATTCTTACTACTTTTAAAAAGAATACAAAAATATGGAAAAACAACGATGCTGGTGGTGTGGAGATGATCCGCTGTACGTGGCATATCACGATACCGAATGGGGCGTACCCGTTAAAGATGATGCAAAACTTTTTGAGTTTTTGACATTGGAAACCTTTCAGGCAGGTTTGAGTTGGATTACCGTACTCCGAAAGCGTGAAAATTTCAGAAAAGCTTTTGATCATTTCAACTATAACAAAATAGCAGCCTATTCCGAAGAAAAGGTGCAGGAATTGCTACAAAACAATGGGATTATCCGAAACAAACTAAAAGTTAGAGCCACTATTTCCAACGCACGGGCCTTTATGGAGGTGCAGGAAGAATTTGGTAGTTTCAGCGACTATATTTGGGGGTTTGTAGATGGTAAACCTATTCAGAATACCCTAAAGAACAAAGAAGAAGTACCTGCAAATACAGCGTTGAGCGACACTATAAGCAAGGATTTGAAAAAGCGTGGGTTCAAGTTTGTGGGTTCAACCGTAGTATATGCGCATATGCAGGCTACCGGAATGGTTAACGACCACCTTACACATTGTTTCAGGTATCAAGAAATTAAAGATATGTTATGAAAATTTTAGTCACTAGTATCATTTTACTGCTCACTACAATCTGTATTGCACAGACCAAGAGCGAATACGAACAACGTATATCTCAAGAAGAATTCCCTTTAGCAGCACTCACTTTGTTGCAACCTAAATTTGATAAAGTAAGACGGCTTCGGTTTTATGTTGAGTTTGACGGAACACACAAAAGTTTTGAAGCCAAGTTTAAATGGAATAAAAAGCAATACAGCGCTGAATTTACCGCACAAGGTATTCTGGAGGATGTGGAAGTGGATCAAGACAAAAAAGAGCTAAGAACGAATACAAGAAAAAAAATTGAAACCTATCTCGATGCTACTTACGAGCGATGGAAAATTGAAAAAATACAGCAACAATACCGTGTTTTGGATCAAGCAGAAAAAACCTTGGAAGATGCCTACACTCTAAAAGAGCTTCCCACAAATAATCTTGAATTGATCGTGGCTACAAAAAGCGAAGGCAAGCTCACAAAGTTTGAAATGCTTTTTGACAGCAAAGGGAATTTTGTGCAACAACGTAAAGTACATAGACGCTCCTATGATTTCCTATTGTTCTAAAAATACTGTTCTGCTGCTTTTGCTTTTAGGTGCTACATGTTGGGTACGCTCACAAACAGAGTTTACGTTGGAAAAAGTCGCTACGTTACAGTACAATATCTCACCGCGTTGGAGCACACAACTTGGCACGGAATACCGTAATACGCCAGCCGAAGATATAGGAGATGCTTCTTTGCAGTTCAACTCACGGCATCTTCAATTTTCGGGAACCGTAGCTTATGAGGTTGGTTTCTATGCAAAACTAGGGACCGGAATAATGTACCGTTTCAACACTCTTGAAGACAAAGGAAACGAGAACGAAACACGCATCACACAACAATACACCTATGCCAAACCTTACAACGCATTACGACTGGGGCACAGGCTAAAATTAGACCAACGCATAAAAGTTTCCGAAACTACACATAGAATGCGCTATAGATTATCTGCAGACGCACCCCTAAACGGTTTAAGTGTGGACAGGGGGGAGTACTATGGAGTGGCTTCGCTAGAAACCTTGCTCAACATATCAAGGCTAAATAAACCAGCGTGGGACCAACGATTTACGCTTGGTATTGGAAATCAAATTTTTGAAAAGGTAAAGCTACAGATAGATGTGCAATACCGTGTAGAAGATTTTTTTAGTTCGAACACTCAAAGCCTCTTTGTGGTAACACAGCTATATTATAAACTTTAAGAAGAACCGTGGTCGATAACGGCGAGATATTTATTATTTTTTGCTGAAACTTTAAGTGCTTTCAAGGTCTGCCTGTAGCGGTATTTAGCGGTAGGGTCTTTAGGCAGTTCCATTTCAAACCACTTTTCGAACCATTTTTTGGCATCTTCATAGTTGCTGCGAAAATAATGGGCAGTTGCCAGTTTTTGATAGATCTCTAGAGTTGGATAACCATCCTTAACGGTTTGCTCGTAAACCTTTACGACATCTATGTCTTTGTTCACGTTTATCTTTTGCTGGGAAAACCCTGCAATAGAACATACTAATAAAATGGTAAGGGCAAGTAGCTTGGGGCGTTGCTCTTTCATAAGTTTGGGGCTTTTGAAATAAAACAATAGCAATATGCTGATTATCTGTTGGAAAAACAAATAAATCCGACGAACGGCACGTTTTCGATAAAATTCAACTAAAAAATGCCGCTACATAAAGTAACGGCATTTGTAATTTTATTATTGTATAGTTTATTGTTTCAGTACTTTTTTAACGGTTGTTCCTTTTTGGGTGGTAAGGCTAAAGAAAAGTGTTCCGGACCAGTTTGCGGGAAGGCTTACCGTTAGTGAGCCGTTGTACAAGGTATATTCAGAATTCATAAGTTCCTGTCCCAAAACATTGTGTACAACTACTTGCACATTTGCAATATCGCTATCGAAACCAAAGGATACAGTATTATTTGCAGGGTTGGGGAACGGGCCTGCAACAATTGCATTTTCAAAAGAGTTTGTATTTAAAACGCCTCCAAGGTTCATGGTCCAATATCCTTCTGGAGCCACGATGGGACGCACTTGTGTTTTCCCGGAATTGGCTTCGGCGCTAATGTAGTATTGAATATTTTCTTCTGTATTGGGGATCGTAATATCTGCTGTCCACATATCGGTACCTGCTGCTGTCATAGCTGTTTCGGTCCAATTTGCTGCAGTTTCTTCCTTCCAAAATACCGAGGCACTGGCAATTCCTGAGATATGCTTTATCTGTGCTTCAACAGGTACAGTTGTGTTCGCTTCGGCTTCGTCTATCTTTTGGTGTACTATCCAAAGAGGGTCTGCCACACCAATGGTATGCGTTATACAATGGATAGCACCTACTTGCGAGATTAAATTTTCACCTTGATTATCCACGTCTATTCCTACAATGGTATACCCAGGCATCATTTCTTCCCATTGTGCCAAAGCTGGACCGTCTACTTCTGGACGGTATATAGGCACCAAAATGGTTTTATTTACAAAGGTTGCGTTGGTAAAGGTCCTATAATATCCTCCATTGTCCGGATATAAACCTGACGAGCTTGGAGGGGCATCAATCCACTTAACATCGTAAGGGGTTCCAAAAGTGGACTGGAAATTACTCAATACATAATCTATATTTGCTTCAATCTGTGGACCATCTGCAACGCCTTCGGGATATTTACTCACCAGAAGGGTTTCTTCGTCCAACAGCTTCATGTGCATGTCTATGTGGTGGATAACATCGTAGGGAAGCGCAGTCATTTTTATATAAGTAGAAATTCCCATATAGTCTTCCATGATCTGGTCTATCTCTGCTTCGGTCTTTGGGGTCACTCCATAAGGGTTCCCCGGTTCGTTCTCTTCCAGGATCAACTCTGAAGCAAATGCATTCCCCATACCATCGCTCATAAAATTACCACCGGTATTCACCAAATCGTTTGTGCCGCTGTCAGTAATATAAATGGGCAATCCCGTGGTTGTAGCGTGAGAAGAGGGCATAACATCGTCATTAGGGCGTGGACGGTTGTAAATCCAGTCAACAAGGGCGCGTTCCCCCACATCGTCGCTATAAATAGTGTTTCCTGCGTAATCCCTAATCCAGATACTGTCCCAATCTACGTCCATAAATGTAATATTGGTAAGGTCTACTCCATTAGAGCTTAAATAATTTGCCACCGATGTCTCGTTTTGGGTGGTAATGATCACTTTACATTCTTCCACGGCTGCCTCAACAATCTGGCGCAAGATATTTGGGAAACTTGGCTGCCATGTAACCACAAGATATTCTACCTCTTCCCACTCTGCCATGGTACGCACGGGACCTGTGGGAGCTGGTGTCCTAGAGTCTTGGCCAAAGGTATAGTTGGGCAAGATTGATTTTTCATTTTCGGTGAGATAGTTTGGCAATACGGGTTCCTGCGCTTGTAAGGGAGCCACAAAGAGAATTGCGAACACCAAAACTGGTAAAAACTTTTTCATAAGTACGTATAATTTTAAAGCGAATATAGCTATAAAATTTATTTCATTAAAGCACTGTTTGTTAAAGGTTTAAGAGTTTTATGAATTCTTTTCTAGGAATTTCACAAGCTCCCAAACTCGCCAAATGCGATGTATATATTTGGCAGTCCAAGAATTTATACCCTAATTTCTTATAACGCTGAACCAAATAATACAATCCCGCCTTAGAAGCATCGCTCTTTAAACTGAACATACTTTCCCCGCAATAGATCCCTCTTTCAGGCAAATCAATTCCGTAACCACCCCCTACCAGTTCTTCATCCTGCCATACCTCGAACGAAACAGCATGTCCTTGCTGATGAAGCTTTATGTAGGCGTCCTGCATTTGGGAGGTAATCCAAGTACCCTGCTGTTCAGGTCGCTGGATTGTTGCACACTGCCGTATAACTTCACTAAAGTTTTGGTTGAAGGTAACGCTGAAATGCGCTCTCCTTATCGTTTTCTGAAGTGATTTCGATACTTTAAAATCGTTAACAAATAGTACCATCCTTGGGTCGGGGCTCCACCACAAGATAGGCTGCCCATCTTCGTACCAAGGAAAGATGCCCGATTGGTATGCCAAGAGCAATCGTTCGGCAGAAAGATCGCCGCCGTAAGCCAATAGCCCGTCTTCAGTTGCTTCAGAAACGGGAGGGAACTGTAATGATGCCGAAAGAGGTTGAACCATTATTGATTTTTGAAAATTTCAGATTAGAACAGCAATAACAAACTTGATAAGAAGATTACACTGCCCACTAGCATTAAAAGTACGGTATACGGTAAAATTTCCCTCGCCTTCAATTTAGTAATGCCCAAGAGAGGCAATGCCCAAAAGGGCTGTAACATATTTGTAATCTGGTCTCCATACGCCAACGCCATTATGGCCTTGGGCAAGGGAACACCCAGTTTTAAAGCAGACTCTACTATAATGGGGCCTTGTACCGCCCATTGCCCTCCACCACTGGGCACGAAGATATTTACCAGACCAGCGCTAAAAAATGTAAAAATGGGCAAGGTGGTCTGGGTAGCTATAGAAACAAAAAAATCTGAAATTGACACTACCATCCCACTATCGCGCATAATACCCATAATGCCAAAATACAATGGAAACTGAACCAATATCCCTGAAGCTCCTGAGATGGCTTCCTGTAACGCATTCAAGAAATTTGAAAAACTTCCGTGGAACCAAAGTGCCAGCCCCAACATAAAAAAATTGAGCATGTTTGGAGTGACTACCAGTTGTTTTATATTTTCAAAATATTGGTAACAAAAGGCAATGATTACTATAGTTCCAAAAGCAATTCCAAATAACTTGGAATGGTCTATTTTATCTGCTCCGCTTGGTGTTTCTTGCAGAGAGGCTTCATTTTTATAGATAGGCAGGTTAACGATTGTTGTTGCTGTGCGTTTTCCCAAAAAATACAGAAATGTGGGGAGCACCAACAGTAGTACGCCAAAAACAACAAGATTTGAAGTACTGAAAATAGTTTCATCAAAACCTATAAGGCTTGGCAATTGCTGGGCAAGTCCGGCATCGCCAACTCCTGCCATCAAGCTGGCCAAATGTCCAGACTCCCCTACTTTTAAGGGAGCAGAGCCACTCATCCCACCATGCCACACCATAAGGCCTATGTAACCAGCGGCACCCACTAAGGGATAATTTATGGAAAAGCCGCGTGCTTGGGACGCCTCGGCAACTTTTCTTGCCATTATGGCTCCAAAAATAAGTCCTAAACCCCAGTTGAAGAAAGAAACCAGCATAGTTGCCACACTAACCAAAAGTACTGCATTGGAGGTGTTGCTCACCAAGTTGGTCAACTTTACGATAAGTGCATTTACCGGCTTGCTCAACACCAAGATATGCCCCAACACAAGGATAAGCATCATTTGGTACGCAAAGACCAGCAACCCTTCATTCCAAATTCCGTTTTCCCAGTAGGACAGTATAGCGAGTATGTGATTTTCTTCGGGAGGAGCTTCAGTAAAGAAGAATGCCAGCAACATAGTAAGTACCGTTAACAGCACAGCAATACTAAAGGGTGAGGGAAGGTACTTATTGAAAATGGTTTCGATAGCCTTGGTAAACTTCATAGGGTAAAAATAAAAAATCCCACCACAAGGCAGGATTTTTATACAGTTTTATGCTTTTGGAATTAAAACGGAAGATCGTCGTGGTCGTCTTCGTTAAGATCGGTAGCAGGCTCAAACGTATCGGCTGGCGGCATTGGCGGCATGTCCTGGGATACTGCTTGGTCTACATTCTCTATACGCCACCCTTGAATGGAGTTGAAATACTTGGTCTCTCCCTGTGGGTTCACCCACTCTCTTCCCCTTAGGTTTATGCTAACTTTCACATTCTGCCCTACTTGGTAGTTGTTCAGCAGGTCGGTCTTGTCCTGCACAAACTCTATCATAATGTGCTGCGGGTATTGTTCTTCGGTAGTTACTACCATTTCTCTTTTTCTAAAACCATTGTTCCCGTAGGTCTTTGTCTCGTCTATCAATTTAATTTTTCCTTGTACTTCCATAGTATTCTTTCGTAAAACGATACTCTTATTAATTAAACATTTTATTTTTTGCTGAGCAAGAGGCACCAGGCTTCGGTTACTTTTCCTTGTTCTAAAAGTGCCTGTGCCTCTTCGTGGATTTCGGCTTCGGTACCTGAGGTGATCAAATATTGGTAAGGCTCGCTAGCTTCGGCTACAAAGGTATCAATTTCTGAAGACTCCGGCAGCTTTTCAACATTACCCAGTTTGCCCAAATCGTTTCCCGTGAGTGTTTTGCTCAATTTAATGCCCACGGGCAGGTTGTCCACTCCTATCCCCAGGGTGCGTAATGGTTTTTCAACTTCAAAAATGCCTTCTTTGGCGCGAGAGTACCAATTACCGCCCATACGGGCAACGGTGTCAATTTTAAAAGGATCTATTTTGCCTTCGGCATCTAAGATTTCTTCATGGATATGCACCTTGACCACTTCACAGATTACGAGATTCCCTGCCCCGCCTTCACTACCCAAACCTATAACCTCGTTCACTTTGCACTCAAATTGTACGGGTGCTTCCTTCACTCGGGGTGGTTTCACTAGGGTAGAGGGCATCTCGGTAAAGCCTGCTTTTGTAAATTCGTTCACCCCTTTGGCATATTCGGTAGAGGAAAGACTCATTTGCTGGACCATGGCGTGGCTCACTATGTTTATGACCACTTGCTTGATTTCCAATACATTCTCAAACGTATGCTTTGTAGTATTGTCCCTCACCCTTCTTGCTGGGGAAAAAACCATGATAGGCGGATTTGCGCTAAACACATTAAAAAAACTGTATGGAGACAGGTTTACGTTGCCTTCAGCATCTATGGTGCTCGCAAAACAAATGGGTCTTGGCGAAACTGCTCCCAATAAATATCCGTGGAGTTTGGGAACCGGAATTGCTTTTGGGTCTATACTTATCATAGCGCAAATGTACCCAAAGAAGCTGTTAATTGAAAGCTTGGGTGCACAATAATATCAACATAATTCCTTTATATTTAAACCGAAAATAGTTTTGTATGAACAAAAGAATTGCCCTGCGCTGGATATTTGTTGTGGCCTCGATAATGATCATAAGTCTAGTGGCTTATAACACCTATTCTTTTCTGAACAGACTGAAGGAAAATGAACGGGAAAAAATGAAAATCTGGGCCTCGGCCCAACAGGACCTAGAGGAATTTCAATTAAGTGAAAGCATGGTTATGAGCCCTGTGGTGCTCAAGGTTATTGAAAGTAACACTACTACACCTATGGTAGTTCACAAAATGGCCGAAGATATTTACGACTACCGTAACATCAAACTTGAAAAACTAGACTCTACACAACTCAGGAACAAACTTATAGCACTATCCAAAGAATATGCACAGGAGTACAAACCATTGGAGGTTACCTATAAGGACAAACTGCTCACAACTATATATTACGGCAATTCCCCCATTATAAACAAGATTAAATACTATCCCGCATTGCTTATCATCATTATTGTCTTGATGTTCGTGACCGTTTACTTTTTTCTTCAAACAGCAAAAAGCTCGGACCAAAACAAGCTTTGGGCCGGTATGGCCAAAGAAACCGCGCATCAAATTGGCACACCCCTATCGTCTTTAGTGGGTTGGACCGAAATTTTAAAAACCGAAAATGTAAACCCTGAATATATTGCCGAAATTGAAAAAGATGTAGACCGGCTACAAACCATTACCGAACGTTTTTCCAAGATAGGCTCGATACCGACACTGGAAAAATCTGACATAGTGCAAGAAACCGTTAAGGCTTATGAGTATTTGAAGTCCAGAAGCTCCAAACTTATCGACTTTGAAATTGAAGTACCTTCCGAACCCATTTTTGTACATCTGAACCCGCAATTATATGGCTGGACCATAGAGAATTTGGTGAAAAATTCTATCGATGCAATGAAGGGAAAAGGAAAGATCTATATTTCTATTGCCAATAAGAACGATAAAGTTTTTATTGAAGTTACGGATACGGGGAAAGGGATCCCCAAACGAGATTTCAAAAGGGTGTTCTCACCAGGTTTTACCACAAAAAAACGAGGATGGGGTCTTGGTCTATCCTTGGTAAAAAGAATTATTGAAGAGTATCATAACGGTAAAATACGAGTGTTGAAGAGCAGTCCCAAAACCGGCACCACAATGAGTATTATGTTACGACAAACCCACTAGGAAAATGAAATCCACCCACACACTACATACCGCCCGCTTAAACAACAATTGCCCAACTTGCTTTGCCACGAATGGGCTGGAGCTAACGTTTACACAGGATAAAAAAGAAAACAAATTTTTTGAAAAGGCTGAAAAGGAAATAAAATCTACCATGTACTGCCACACCTGTAATCAAACCATTTTCCCAGTGAACTGGACCAACGATATTGAGAGGGTATACAACTATAACTTAAAGCTGGCTGAACCTATGAGTGGTGCTGTAAAGTTAAAACCGTTGTTCTATATAATTATTCTTGTAGATGCACTGCTGCTGGCAGCATTGATATATTATTTTACCTAAAAGTTTTTGGCAATATCCTCTGCCAGAGAGGCAAGCTCTTCTTGGGACATTTCTACTTTGTGTTGGAATGTCATATCCTTCATCTCGCTTATAGGAATCAAGTGTACGTGTACGTGCGGTACTTCCAGCCCAATTACAGACATCCCAATGCGCTTGCAATCTATAGTTTTTTCAAGTGCCTTGGCCACATTTCTTGAAAATTGCATTAATTGAAGGTAATCCTGTTCGCCAAGATCAAAAACCTTGTCCACTTCTTCCTTGGGAACACATAAGGTGTGCCCCTTGGCATTTGGGTTAATATCCAAAAACGCAATGAATTTATGGTCTTCGGCAATCTTGTGGCTGGGTATTTCGCCCTCAATTATTTTTGTAAATATAGACGCCATGGTTATTCTCGGGTTATTTCAACAATATCAAACTTCATGGTACCGTTGGGCACTTGTATTTCGGCAACCTCGCCTACTTTTTTTCCCAGCAATCCTTTACCTATAGGTGAATCTACAGATATTTTTCCTGTTTTAAGGTCTGCCTCACTCTGGGCTACCAATTTATAGGTCATCTCTGCACCGTTGGTCTGGTTCTTTATCTTTACGGTGGAGTGAATCAAAGCCTTGGTAGTGTCCAGCTGGCTCTCGTCTATCAATCTGGCCCCCGCAAGGGTCTCTTCCAGTTTCGAGATACGCATCTCCAACATTCCCTGTGCCTCCTTTGCGGCATCATATTCGGCGTTCTCGCTCAAATCCCCTTTATCACGTGCTTCGGCAATGGCCTGTGACGCCTTTGGACGCTCTACATCTTTCAATTGATTGAGTTCGTCCCGCAATTTTTTTAATCCTTCTGCAGTATAATAAGATACTTTGCCCATAATTCCTTCGTTGTATTCTTGTAACATAATTTGATCACTCTGAAGGGAAAATTAATCCCCCTCAGTAGTAAACACAAAAAATCCCATACGTGGACGGGATTTGGTTATACAAATATACTAAAAAATAACTTGTTGCCATTTTATCGTACTTTTGTCCTTTACTAAAACGTGCATAGTTTCAACAAAATAAAACTTTAAATTTTTAACTCCAGTGGGTAAAACAACAAAAATAGTATTCAGCCTAGCACTTTTGGGCCTGTCTCTCTTTTCATGCAAGAAAGATGACGATATAAACGAGAACAATCCCTACCTCATAGACCCCTTGGTGAACATAACCCTGAACCTAAGTTTGCCAGAGTACAATGCCTTGCGCTTTCCTGGAGGAAAAGTATTGTTGAACCCCCCACAAGGCATTAAAGGTGTGGTTATATATTGCGTAAACGAATCCCAATATGCAGCTTTCGAGTTGAGCGACCCCAACCACACCCCTAGTTCCTGCTCCAGAATGACCATAGACGGCATTATTGCCACCTGCCCCTGCACGAACGACGAGAACGAATACAACATCGTGACCGGTGAGCATACCAGCAACCAAAACAACCTATACCCCATGCTGCGCTACCGTGCCGTACGAACAGGAGATGTGATTACCGTGAGCAATTAAAGTATAAGTATTGCAGCAACTATACTTAGACTGTACTTATTATCCTTAGAGCTTTATTCCCTTTTCTTCAGCGTCTAAAATTTGACTGTTGCCCCTACCAAAAAGTTGATGGTTGCCTGCGGGAAAAACCCGGCACCCTCTACAGTTGTAATAGTCCCCGGGTTGCTGAAATCATCATCGAACGTAAAGAAATAACCATTGCTTACATATGCTACATTGAACAAATTGTTCACCAATCCCTGAAACACAATCTCCCTTACAAACGGAACTTTTTTCAGTGAAAAGTTTATGCTCAGGTCGTTTACAAAATAACTGTCCAATTTTGAGGCTTCACTATCAATATTCCCCATAAACTGTTCTCCTACAAACTTGGATAAAAACCCTATTTCAAGATTGGTTACTGGACGGTACAAAATAGCATTGCCCGCAACAATTTCAGGCGAATACGAGATATTTGTGTTACCCAGATTTACCAATTGTCCATCACGGGAGAAAAAGAAATCCCTGTTCTTATTGGTGCTCAACGCAATATTGGGCAATACTGAAAGATTATCCAATACCGAAATCTGTGCATCTATCTCCAATCCCAGTCTGTAACTGCTTCCGCTGGTGGTACGTATGGGAGCTCCCACATCGTTCAAGGCGCCTGTTAGTACCAACTGGTTCTTGTAATCCATATAGAACAGGTTACTGTTTACGGCAACTTTTTGGGAAGCATAACGCCATCCCAGTTCAAAATCGTCCAAGGTTTCGGCCGTGAAGAGATCCTCCTCAAAATCGCTTCGGCGTGGCTCTCTGTTCGCTCTTCCGTAGGAAGCGTAAAATTGGTTTTTTTCATTCAACTGAAACGAGGCACCTGCTTTAGGATTGAAAAAATCGTAGGACACATCTACATTCAACGGTTGTCCGTCACTTTCAATACCGCTGGTTTTGTGGTTAACGAATCTTCCCTGCAAATCGCCAAAGACGCTCCATTTATTATTGATTCGATAGGTGGCTTTTGCAAATACCGTGAATTCGTCCTTATCGCCCGTTCCCTCGTAGTAACGTTCTTTGTAATCGTACCCAATGGGGAATTCACTCCACAGGATTTCGCCATAGTGGTCGCCATCATAGAAACTGAAGAACGCACCGCCAGAAATATCCCAGCTGCTGTCCTTATAGTTTACATTGGCATTGGTTGCATAAAAACGGTTGTCCAACCAGCGACGGCGAATATAATCGGTAGACGAAATGGTCTCCCCGTTCAACGCTATGGGCTCTGCTCCCAGGAATTCAAATTGCGAATCGCCACTAAATAAAATGTTGGTATAATAAAAGTCGTCCACATATTGTTCAAAATAACCTCTCCCCAGCGTATAATTGAGTGCTACATTGGTGCTCCAATTATTATTGAAACGCTGGTTCCACAGTACCTGGTAATGGTCTTGTGCATAATTATCTACTTCGTTATCGTAAAACCCTTCAAAATTTCCGTTGGCATCAAATTGTTGCCCCACGGTATTAAAGGTCCTATCGGTTTCCAAGGTTGCGGCATCTATCCCGTAATAGGCTTGGTAGGTTTCCTCGCGACCTCCAAAGGCAATGGCTTTTACTAGCGTATTGTCGTCCTTAAAGGCAGCTTGGAGGAAATACGATTTCAGGTCGCTAGACGCACGGTCTATATAGCCATCGCTCTGTATGGTGGAGAGACGGCCGGCAATCTCAAAATGCTCGTTGAGCAACCCTGTACTGAACTTTACATTGTGCTTTCTGGTATTGAAAGAGCCAAAACTATTTGCAATTTCCCCATACGCTTCCGTGGAAACGGCATCGGTCAATAAATTAAGGCTGGCACCAAATGCTCCGGAACCGTTGGTACTTGTTCCCACACCTCGCTGCAATTGTAAACTCTGTACCGAAGAAGCAAAATCTGGAAGGTTCACAAAAAATGTTCCTTGACTTTCTGCATCGTTAAAGGGAATACCGTTAAGGGTTACGTTAATTCTTGAAGCATCACTTCCCCGTACTCGAATATAGGTATACCCCACTCCTGCTCCAGCGTCGCTAGTAGTGACAACCGAAGGCAGGTAATTAAGCAATATTGGGATGTCCTGGCCTAGATTTCGTTTTTCAATTTCCTCGGCCGTAAGGTTGGAGTGTGTAATGGGCGAGTCTGCATCTACCCGTACGCTTTGTACCAAAACCTCTTCCAAGGTCTCTACACTGGTACTGTCTTGTTGTTTTTCTTGTGCCAGCACAGTAGTTGTTGCAACTAGTGCAATGGCAATTGTTTGTAACGTTTTCATTCGTAAAAAATTTAGTTTACGAATAAAAGGGGCGTTATTCTATTGTTAATTAAAAATTTATTGTCTGTTCGAGCGCAGTCGAGATGTGGATGGCTCGACCAAAGACATCTCGACTGTGCCCGGTGTGACAGTTACATTCCTAAACAGCATTACCTGTTCTAGGTTCTATGGGTATAATCTCAGCCTCTGGAAGTACGAGGGACAGAACATGAGGTACGAACAAAAAATTCGTAATTCGTAATTCTACAATCGTAATTCGTTTAGCACCCCTTTGAGATGTGGCGCAAAAGTACTAAAGCGTTTTTATTTTTCAACAAAATAAAAGAAACGTTTTTATGTATCTTTACTATACATGCGGAAGCCTTTAAAAACTCGTTTTCCCCTTAAGATTATTGCGAGCTACCTGGTCCTTGCGACTTTGGCGGTCATCGTGGTAGTGTTCCTCTTTTCAGAAATGCGTACGTATCTAAACGCCGCAAACGACTTGGACAGCAAAAAAGCGGTAGAAACAGGATCGCTCATAAATCTAGTATACGAGACTGATAGTTATTCCCGTCTGGCGCTGTTATCTGAAAATGAAGAAGATTTTGAACGCTTTCAAGACAGGGTGGACTCATTATACCAACGTATAGCAGATTTCAGAAAATCTACTACCAAGGAATCACAAAGACAGCAATTGGACAGTATTAAAAGGCTCATAATTTCCAAAAACAAGAACATTATAGCCCTAAGGAAGCTCTCCATGGAAATGCAGGAAGACAATTCCTTGGATGAGATCCTGCGCGAGATATCAAACCTAGAGGACAACATGGGTAAACTCACCATGCAGAACACCCTAAACCCAAAATGGAGAAGTAGAAAAGAACGAAAAACATGGGAAAACATAATTACCATGCTTAATTACAACAAGGGCATAGATACTATGAAAGTTCCCGCAAAGGTCGTAGACTCTACACTTGCAGCCACACGCTATATTGTTGCTGAAGCTAAGTATATAAAAAACAAAAATAGGGAAGAGCTAAAGTCCAGAGAGGCAGAACTTATTATGAACGACTTGGTTATTTCCAAAGAACTACAGGAGCTCATAAGCGTTTTCGACCAACAAATTTCCCGCAATTATCTGCGTGAAAAGACCGTACAGCAACGTTCCATAGAAAAGGCAAGTAGTGTCCTAAAAATTTCGGGGATTGTGGGATTGGCGGTAATACTATTGTTTTCTTACATCATAATTTCAGATTTCTTTAGGGCCGAAAAACTCCGTAGAAAACTAAGGGTGGCAAAGGAAACCACCGAAGACGTGCTAAAAAGCCGTGAACAACTCATCGCAACCGTGAGCCATGACCTAAAGACACCACTACACACCATTTCTGGATACACCGAGTTGTTCAAGAATACAGCCCTTACCGAAAAGCAAAAATATTACAGTAGCCAAATTGCAAGTGGCTCACTGTTCATTACACAGCTCGTAAACGACTTGTTGGACTTCTCGAAACTAGAAGCAGGAAAACTGAAGATAGACCACGTAGCCTTTGATCTAGAGAATATCCTCTTGGAATCTGGAAACGCCGTTAAGGACAGGTATCCGGACAAGCCCGTTAAACTTCATTTTAAAATAGACGAGAAACTTACGTCCCGCTATTACAAGAGCGACCCGTTGCGCATACGGCAAATTGTTTTGAACCTAGTGAGCAACGCCTTCAAGTTTACCGATGAGGGAAGCGTCTCTATTATTGCCGAAATTATCGCAGAGACAGACCAAAAAACTACAGTTAAGATTACAGTAAAGGACACTGGAATAGGTATTTCGGCTGAAAAACAAGAACTCATTTTTAAAGAGTTTACGCAGGCCGAAGAAGACACCTCCAGAAAATTTGGCGGAACCGGGCTTGGGCTTGCCATTTCAAAAAAACTGGCTGGGCTATTGGGTGGTAGCATCTCGGTGGTGAGCGAGCTTGGGGAAGGAAGTAACTTTTCAGTAGAAATTCCTTTGGAAAAAGTTTCGGGAATAGAAATACCTGTTGCAAAAGTGGCCCCAGACCCTTCAGAAAATACAAAACTGAAAGCCAAGATGCTAAAAGCTATTGTTTTTGATGATGACCCCGCAATGCGCTCTTTGCTTACCGAAGTATTGGAGCAAGAAGGTATTTCCTGTAATGCCTTTGAAAAATTTTCAGATTTTGAAGCTATTTCGGGAGCTGTGGATTACGACTTCGTGCTTACCGACATACAAATGCCCGAAACCGATGGTTTTGAAGTTTTAAAGAAATTGAAAAATGGTACGTTCTTACATTATAAAAAACAGCCTATTGTAGCAATGACGGGTAATCAGCAACATAAAACAGATTATTATTTCGAGCAGGGCTTTAGCGAGTTATTGCACAAACCCTTCCATAAAATAGAGTTGCTCAATGTAATTCATAGCTTATTTGGTACCGGAGAGGAATATACAACTGTAACCGAAGAACCAAACCAAACCAACGCTCCCTATGATTTAAGTCTTCTTAGGTCTTTTGTAAGGGACGAAAAGGGACTCAAGGAAATACTTTCGGTATTTTTAAAACAGACCAAAGTGGACATGCAGGTTTTACGCAAAGCTGTGGAAGAAAATGATCTGGATACCATACGTGCTCTCTCCCACCGAAAGCTCACTATGGCACGGCAAATAAAAGCTCATGAAATTGTTACTCTCTTAGAAGCTTTAGAAACTATTGAAGATAATAGCGGGGAGCTTGAAAAGCTCTTTAAAAATTTTGATGTAGCAATGGAAAAGATAGCCAAAGCACTGGAAAATGAAATTTCCTAAAGCTCGATATCGTAAAGATTCAATTTATTATACAGTGTTTTTCGGGTGATATTCAAAAGTCTTGCGGCTTTTGCCTTGTTATAGTCGGCTTCTTTGAGGGCGTTAAGTATTAGCTGCTTCTCGTTAGTTTCCCTGCTAAAATCTTTTTTAGGGGCTGTTTCAGCTTCTATAATTACTTCCCTAGGGATCACATCTATTGAAATTTTTGGTGTATTGGTCAATAATACGGCGCGTTTCAGTACATTTTTAAGCTCGCGCAAATTACCCGGCCAAGAGTACTTCTTAAAGGCTGTTTCCACATGTTTATCCAACCCTTTAATGTTCTTACCAAGGGCGGTATTGGCTTGGTCCAAGAAAAATTCGGTAAACAGGAACAAGTCTTCCTTTCGCTCCTTGAGTGCTGGGATGTGTATGGAAAATTCATTTAAACGATGATAGAGGTCTTCTCGAAAAGTTCCTTCGGCAACAGCTTTTGTGAGATCCTCGTTGGTTGCAGAAATTATACGTAGATCCACCTCAATCTCGTTGTTACTCCCCACGGGCTTTATCCTTCTTTCCTGAAGTGCCCTTAACAATTGTATCTGGTTTTCATAAGACAGGTTCCCTACCTCATCCAGGAACAACGTGCCTCCGTCTGCTGCTTGGAAATGGCCAATTTTATTATTTACAGCACCAGTAAAACTTCCTTTAATATGTCCAAAAAACTCACTCGCAGCAATCTCTTTTGGGATAGCACCACAATCTACGGCAACAAACGGTTTGTCGCTTCGCTGGCTCATATCGTGTATGGTCTTTGCGGCTACTTCCTTTCCAGTACCGCTTTCACCCTGTATGAGTACACACATATTGGTTGGCCCCACCAATTGGAGGTACTCATTAAATTTTTTTGAAACTTCGCTTATTCCATTTACATAGGGTGCTCCCAATTTTCTCTGTTGGGCTGGCTTGCCTTCTTGGGTCAATACTTGCTCGCTGGCTTCCTCAACTTTTGGGGTGGCGGTTTTTAGGACCATTAAAAGTTCCTCTGGCCTAAAGGGCTTGGAGATATAGTCTATAGCTCCTTTTTTAATGGCGTCCACTGCTGTTGTTACATCTGCATAGCCCGTCATGATAAGTACTTTGGTTCCCGGTGCAGTTTCTTTGCAAAACTCTAATAGTTCAATCCCGGTAGTATCTGGTAATTTAAGGTCTGTTATTACAATTGCAAAAGCAGATTTAGACAAATGCTTACGGCCGTCTTCGCCGGTATGGGCAACAGTAACCACATACTGGTTCCTTTCCAAAAAAGAAGTTAGCATAGCTGCAAAAGCCACGTCGTCCTCTATTAATAATATTTGTTCAGACATAGATTTGGACAAAATGCAAAAGTAAGCAATATCCTTGGTGTAAAAGGTTAATGTTATCTAAATAGGATATAAAAGAGTTGGTTTTTGGGGATAAAAAAAGGCGCCCTATTGGGCGCCCTTGCGAAGTATTGAATCTAAAAATACCTGCAGCTTACTGCTTTTGAAACCTATCGGCAACTTGTTGTTGGCTTACAAGTTAAGGCAAGAGCCTATGTGATAGATATTACTAGTCTTTAATTCACCTTTTTCAGAATTTTTACAAGCTTTATAATGGTAGCACCCTCATATTCACTACAGCATTATTCAGGCTGGGGAATTCCAAATTCAATATTCAACTTTTACTGAAACACTTTTTTCAAAGTGGGGATTGTTTCAGCTTTTCGATGGTCGTATTCAGCATTAATAACTCTTTTTTGCTAAAAATGCATCTTTTTCATAGTCTTCAGTAGGTTTGTTAAAAGCGTACTAATTCGTAATGATGTATAGCTTATAGAAACAATTGCGCCAAAATATAAATTCAGCACCTTGACGCCTTAAAGGATTGATTTTCAGCAATAAAATAAAACTTTGTGTTAAAATCTCCTTTTTGAAATGTGTAAAATGTAGTATACACCTGTATAAAATTTATACAGTTATTGGGGTGTTTATATTTCAGGAGGTCTGCGATTGGACTTTTTAAGGGCCTTTTTCTTTTTTTCGCGCAGTCGTTTCTCTATGGCAGATTTTGAAGGTTTTGTCTTCTTCCGTTTCTTTTTTGGCTTGCTGTTTTGTTCCAAGAGCT
Source organism: Marinirhabdus gelatinilytica (assembly GCF_003353425.1). Taxonomy (GTDB): domain Bacteria; phylum Bacteroidota; class Bacteroidia; order Flavobacteriales; family Flavobacteriaceae; genus Marinirhabdus; species Marinirhabdus gelatinilytica. The sequence goes on along the minus strand of NZ_QRAO01000001.1, from coordinate 759,828 downwards.
CTAATAGTCTTTTTGTGACCAAAGTTTTATTTCGGCTTTGGCTCCTGGTTGTGCCACATTGAAGCACCAAGGTGTTTTCTAAAGTTATCCTAGAGGAAAGTCTTTGATTGAGCAGTTCTTTTTCGGTTTCTGTTAGCCCTTGCGAGTTGGCAATAGAAAAGGTGACCTCTACCTTGGTGGCGGTTTTATTTACGTGTTGTCCGCCAGCACCACTACTGCGTATGGCCTTGTACTGTAATTCCTTTACTATTTGGGACGTATCCATTAGAGATTTGGGCGATGTTCTTTTTGGAGAAGATCGTTAACGGTCTTTACTGGGTTAAAGGTGCTCAAGGGTACTTCGACCAAAATCGTGTTCCAGTATGCCATGGCTCCATTCCAAAGACCAGGGAGCTCCAATGCCTTGAGAGGCCTGCCAAATTGTGATTTTTTCGAAATAAACCCTGTATCTGGATCGCGATATTCTGTAAGGTCAAATTTATTTCCTTCAAAATCCTTTACTCCACACACCAAATCCACCGGATTAAAATGCGTTGCTTCTTTTACGAGGTTCACCTGGTGTGGATCGGCTGTATCTATCTGTGCCATTTCCACTATTTGAAGACTGGTAGTGCCGTTAGCCTGCTTCACCCAAAAAGGCCCACCCCCTGGCGCCCCTGTGTTTTTTACCACCCCACACACCCTAATGGGTTTGTTAAGAGCCAAGAACAGCCCTTCTTTTGATGAAGGAATATCCTTTATGTTCAGCTCATTCCATAGAAAGGATTTTATTTCTGAAATATCCTCATCTGGAACAGTATCTTTTTTTAACAGCTTTAAAAACCGAAACGTCTTTTCCTGCACCAAGAGCAACTTCCCTGCAAGCATTTTTTTATATTCAGCTATGTCCTGGGCATACTCCTCCGCGGTCACATTGTCGATATTCTTAATAAAAACAATATCGGCTTTCACTTGATTGAGATTCTCCAGCAAAGCTCCGTGACCCGATGGCCTAAATACAAGCGCGCCGCTTTGGTCCCTAAAAGGCTTGTTGTCCAGGGTTACGGCAATAGTATTTGTTTCAGGTTTTTGAAAGGAATAGGAAATATGGAATTCGGTCTTGGTTTTTTTGGAAAGACGGTTTTTCACGGCCTCAAACTCCTCCTTGAACAGACCTACATGTTTTTCAGCAAACGTGAAGTGCAAATAAGCATCGCTTTTGCTAGTGGCATATAGGGCACTTTCGTACAATTGCTCCTCGAAAGCTGTGGTTGCATATTTTTTATACTTGTGGAAAGGGATGAGTCCTTTGGGCATGTTACCAAAATTGAGTCCTTCCTCTTCCAGCATGCTCTTTACAAAATTTTGTATTCTAGCACCCTTTCGGCTCTGTTTGTATTCGGGATAATTTTCCCTTATTTTTTTTCTTACCTCATTCACAAAAGGAAAGTACTTGAGTGACTTTGCGAATACCTCCAATTGCTTGTGGTTTCCTTTTTTGACAAACCGGTTGAAGGTTTCCTCATCCGGATTGAAGGCATCCAAGAACTCGAACAAAAACTTGAACATTCTTGTCGCGGCTCCAGAGGCTGGTACAAATTTTACGATGGTCTTTTTAGACTTTGAATCCTCATAAAGGGCAACGAGTTTTTTTTTGGAAGATTCATCAAACTGTTCAATACCATTTCCTATAGATGCGGGCGTAACGATGGTTGCAGGAGGGATCCCTTTTGCGAAGGTCTCAAGCTGTGAGACCACCTGTTGGACACTAAGGCCTTCATTTTCAATTTGTTGAAGATCGGTTTTTGTTAGCATAGTTGGGTCTAAAATAGCTGTCGCAATGTTTGTGTTGCAGTATTTATTCGTTGCTCTAGGGATCCTGTAAGTATCGCATACGGGAGATTCCTTTCCACAAGTGCAATTTCAAAATTACTAAATATGGTAGACCTATCGTTGGGTCTGTCCCTTAAATCGTCGGGCTGCCACGGGACATCAATATCGGTCAAGAAATAAAAGTTGTAAGTATGGTCGCTCGCGGCTTCTTTTATTTCCTCTGGACACCAACCATCATAGTAATATTCACAATATACCTGGATCTCGAGCAGATTGGTATCACAAAAAAGAAATTTGTTAGCATTATCTACACGGGTATTTTCTTGGGCAATCTGTCCTCTTGCAATGGGCAAGAGATCTTCTTTTGAAATTTTTTCAGCAGCTATATCCCACTTTTCCTGAAGGTATACGCGCATATATTCTGGAACCCACAAGGTATTGAAACGTGTTGCAAGATGTCTTGCCAAGGTGGTCTTTCCAGTAGATTCTGGACCGAACAATACTATCCTTATGCAATCACCTTGTCGCTGTACAAGTGTTTTTTCCATGCTATATATCCCAAGATTGAAATGGCTATAAAGATAACATATAGCATACTGCTCAAAGTATATCCCTTAACAAAATACAAGGGTACACTAATTATGTTACCCACCAACAAGTACAACCAGTTTTCTACTTTTCGTTTTGCCAGCATCCACATCCCTCCAAAGAAAATTGCGGTGGTCAATGTGTCTACATAGGCTGTCCAGCTGGTCCATTTTTCAAAAATGGTATACACACAAAAAACACCAATAAGCGAGGCAAACCCTATGGCAGCAGCAATAGCGTGCTCTTTTTTAGTGGCTTTTGTAATGGGAGTATGTTTTGTGGGAGAGACCTTTCGGGTCCAGATGTACCAACCGTACACACTCATAACAAAGTAATACCCCTGTATAATCATATCGCCCAGCAGTTCCCATTGCCAGAGCAAGTACACGAAGATCATGGTGCTTATGATCCCCGTAGGGTACACCCAGATACTATTTCGCCAAGAAAACAAGGCAGATGCCAGTCCAAACAGTACCGCAACAGCTTCTAGGGTTATTTGGTAGGTTTCGTAACCTTCATATTGGCCGAACAGGAATTCAAAAATGGGGCTCATAGTCGCTACGGTCAGACTTCACAATTTTAACGTACAAAAGGCCTTTATCAATGGCTTCAAGGGCGGTTTTCATTTCTTTGTTCAGGATTTCCATCACCGTGTCGTACTCACCAAAAACCTGTGTACTCAAGGGGTTTTCCAGCACAGTTAGCCCAGAGGCACGAAGTTTTTTGATAAAGTTTATAATGGCTGGCTCAAAATTATCTTGGAGCGGTGTTAGGGTGAGCTCTACGGAAATGTTCATACTATTCTATTTTTCAGTTTAAAAGGGCATTAATGGTTTGCTTTACGGTATGCTATTTTCAGAAAAAACATCACTCTTTCCAAGAAATGGTTTCCATGACACGCCTAATATCGTTACGCAAATACATTACTGCAGGGTAAATAGAATCGTAATTGGGCTTTACATTGAAGTATAATGAGCCTTGAACAAAGTGGTTCACGCTATCGGTAACATAAAATTGCGACTGTGTAGCGGCATTCCCATCTATGGCGTAAAACATTCCGTATACATTGTTTATACTATCTACCCTTGGCTGTTCAAAAATAGCCTGTGCTTTAATATTATGCTCATAAGTGAGTTTTTGCGCATCGTACAAAAGGGAGTCCAGATTGTTTCCCCTTACAGGCTGATAGGTGAGATAAAGAGTGGCGTTTATACTTGGATACTCCAAATTCACGGCACAGTTTTGTTTTACTGAAACGTTGCTAATAGCATTTTTATCGAAAGTATAAGGGCAACCCGTTGTTGCATTTGTGTAGACAGGTTCGGGATACTCCAACCGTAACATCGCCGAAGGTTTAACCGTAACTTCGTCATTACAGGAAGCAAAAAACACGACTAGCACAAGTATTAAAAACGCTCTCATATTAAGGTGTGATTGAAAGTTTGATCTGTTTGATCCTCTTATTATCGAATGCCTCAATGGTAAACGCATATTGGTGGAAGTTTAGTACCTCGTTTTGTTTTGGGAACCCTTTGGACACTTCCAACAAGAACCCAGCTAGGGTCTCGGCATCTCCCTTGGCAGCTTCAAAAATTTCAGGATCTTCCAGTTTTATCACCTTGTAAAAATCCTTCATAGGTGTTTTGCCTTCAAAAACAAAGGTATTGTCGTCCAGCTTGGAAAATATTAAATCCTCATCGTCAAACTCGTCACTTATCTCTCCTACTATCTCTTCAATAATATCCTCTAAAGAAATGAGGCCGCTGGTGCCTCCATATTCGTCAACCACAATGGCCAGGTGCATTTTCATTTCCTTGAATTCGTTCAAGAGGTCATCTAGTTTTTTGTTCTCTGGCACAAAATAGGCATCCCTTACCAGGGTAGGCCAATCGAGTATTTTTCTTTCAATATAGGGCATTAGGTCCTTTACGTACAAAATACCCGTAATGGTATCTATACTATCCTTATAAACAGGTATACGCGAATAGCCATTGGCAATAATCTCGGGCATTATATCCTTATAAGGGGTTTCCTCGTTAAGGGCGAAGATATCCATCCGGGGTTTCATCACCTGTTTGGTATCGGTATTCCCAAAGGTTACGATACCCTGCAATATCTTTTGTTCTTCTTTGGTGGTGTCCCTATCGTCCGTTAACTCTAAAGCTTGGGACAGCTGGTCTACACTAAGGTTAGATTTCTGTTTGCCAAATTTATCCTCGATGTAAAGTGTTGCGGCACGCATGGGCAGACTGATAGGGGAGAAAAATTTATCCAGAACATGTAACGGATACGCCATTAATGTTGAGAAGGATAATTTGTTTCGGCTTGCATAAATTTTTGGGAGTATCTCACCAAACAACAAGATAAGAAAGGTAACAACAACAACTTCTAAGATAAACCGAACACTTAACCCATAGAAAACCGTCTCTACACTACCAAAGAATGTGTCGCTCAACGAAGCAAACAACAGTACAATGGCAATATTTATAAGGTTATTCGAAACAAGGATCGTAGCTAGCAGTTTTTTGGGGCGCGCCAACAAACGCTGTACAATAGCCAGTTTTTTATTAGGGTTTTTAGCATCGTCTCCAGTTTCAAAATCGGTTGGGGTGAGCGAGAAAAAAGCCACTTCGGCCCCAGAGATGAGTGCAGAGCATAGGAGCAGCACCACTAAAAAAACCAAACTGGATATTTCGGTATAGGCTAAAAGTGAAATAAATAAACTGGGGGGCTCAGGGTCCAATACGTTGGTATTAATTAAACTTAAAACGGAAGATCGTCGTTATCCTCTATATCTGGTTGCTGTACGTGTTGTTGCTGTGCTGGGGTTTGTCCTGCTTGTTGGTTTTGTTGCGAGGAACCACTGGTACCGGAGGGTGCGCCGCTTTCGTTCTTTGGAGTAAGAAATGTGAAATCTGTACACTGTATCTCTGTACTGTAACGGTCCTGTCCTTTATCGTCTTGCCACTTACGGGTTTTCAACCTTCCTTCTACATACACTTTATCACCTTTCTTGAGGTACTTCTCACAAATCTCGGCACCCTTGTTGCGCACCACTATATTGTGCCACTCGGTATTGGTAACACGCTCGCCCGTGGTCCTGTTGGTATAGGTCTCGTTGGTCGCCAACGGAAATCGCCCAATGCTTCCCCCGCCATCAAAATAGTGCATTTTTACTTCGTCTCCTGTGTGGCCAATTAGCATGACCTTGTTCAATGTTCCGCTCATAATTATGATTAATCTACAAAGGTATATTTTGAAATTTAAATATAATCAAATTTAAGGTTTTAAAAACAGTTGTTTCCTTCAAACTGAAGAATGTTGGAAAAACTTTTAGCTATTCAATTTTAAGCCTAAAACCATCCAAGAATTTCGAAACCAGCACAGGGACGGGGTATGTCCCTACAGTTGAAACCGGCACACCCATTTCCCCAAGCGCAGTGGTTTCAACAATCCAAAAAGTGGTGTGGAGGTGTTGGTGAGAAAGTTTATGGACAATAGGAGTATCGTTGTGTTTGGTAATGACTTTTACTGAAACCGTTTCAGCAAACCCCTTAAACCCATCAGTACCTATAAGTTGTTTTTCTGAAATATCCTTTGAAGCCTCCACGAGCGGGAATTGGTATAAGTTCTGCCATATTCCCTTCCCTTTGCGTTGCTCCAAGAGTGTTTTCCCATCTTCTGAAACCACGACCAAATAATTAAAATATCGTTTTTTGGTTTTCAATGTTTTCAACTTCACGGGAAGCTGCGACACCTTATTTTTCTTAAATGCTTCACACTTGTCGTTAAAGATACAATGGGCACAATCTGGATTTTGCGGCACACAATATCTAGCGCCAAACTCCATGACGGCCTGGTTGTAGGTACCGGGCTGTCCGTGGTCTATAAGCTCTTGGGCCAGTCCCTTGAAATATGTAATACCCTTACCAGTATTAATAGGCAAAGCCACATTGAACACCCGCGAGAGCACACGGTATACATTGCCATCCACCACAGCGGTAGGCTTGTCAAAGCATATTGAGGCGATGGCGCTAGCGGTGTAGTCTCCAACACCCTTCAATTTTTTCAGTTCGGCATAGGTTTGCGGGAACACACCGTTTAACTCATTTGCCACAATTTTTGACGTAAAATGTAAATTTCTTGCCCGGGAGTAATAGCCCAAACCTTGCCAAAGTTTTAAAACCTCCTCTTCTTTCGCTGCTGCCAGCTGGTGTACCGTGGGATATTTACTTGTAAAGGAAATATAGTAGGGCATTCCCTGTAACACCCTGGTTTGCTGCAATATAATCTCAGAAAGCCAAATTTTATAGGGTTCTTTTGTTTTACGCCAGGGTAAATCTCGTTTGTTTTTTAAGTACCACGCTATGAGCCTTGTAGAAAAAAAGCCATTCTGTTTTGCCATTTCACGAAAGTACTCCTTATCTCTTTAAATTTTAATAGTTTATGAGGTTAGTTTTACAAATTAAATTATGTATATTTGCCACCTCGAAAAATAAACCTTAAGTACCCAATTTAAAACTTATATTACAATGACGAAAGCAGATTTAGTAGCAAAAATTTCAGAAAAACTAGGAATGGAAAAAGGAGATGTACAAGCTACTGTTGAGAGTTTCATGAGCGAAGTAAAAAACTCACTTGAAGGTGGGGACAATGTATATTTACGTGGTTTTGGAAGCTTTATCATCAAGACTAGAGCCGAAAAAACAGGAAGAAATATCTCAAAAAACACAACAATTAAAATACCAGCACACAACATACCTGCATTTAAGCCCGCTAAGGTTTTTGTAGAAGGTGTTAAAACCAATGTTGAAGTAAAATAATAACCCAATCCTCCCTCCTGGGAGGATAAATAAAACACATAAATTTATGCCAAGTGGTAAAAAAAGAAAAAGACACAAGGTAGCGACGCACAAGCGTAAAAAAAGAAGACGCGCGAATCGCCACAAGAAAAAGTAGTTGTTGCAACTACTTTTTTCGTTTAGGAAACAAAAGAAAAGTTCTTTGAAAATGAAACATAAAATCACCATTTCCTAGGTGTAAAGTATGTTTCGACGGGTAACCCCATTTGTTTGGGGTATTAAATCCTGTGATAAAATATTGTTTAATCCATCCCGAAGTAAATTCGGGACAAAAATCAAAAATCGTGAGCTACGAATTATTTATTAGATCCAGTTCACAAGAAGTAGATTTTGCCCTTTTAAAAGATGGAAAACTAATCGAGTTACACAAGGAAGAGGAAAACAACAAGTTTTCTGTTGGCGACGTGTTTATCGCCAAGATTCGGAAAACCGTTCCTGGACTCAATGCAGCATTTGTAAATGTAGGCTATGAAAAAGATGGCTTTTTGCATTACCACGACCTAGGTCCCAAAGTACTCTCCTTACTAAAATTCGTAAAACGTGTAAGCACAGGTAAACTTAAAGATTATACTTTAAAGGATTTCCCATTTGAAAAAGAGATTGATAAAAATGGAGGCATAAACAATGCCCTCAAAAACAATCAATCCACCCTGGTACAGGTTGTAAAAGAACCCATATCCACCAAGGGACCCCGTTTGAGCAGCGAGCTATCCATAGCTGGCCGTTACATCGTGCTGGTTCCATTTTCAGACCGAATCTCAGTTTCACAAAAGATTGAGAGCCGTGAAGAAAAGGAAAGGCTAAAACGCTTGATACAGAGCATACGCCCCAAAGGATTTGGAGTAATTATACGCACCGTAGCAGAGGGCAAAAAAGTAGCAGAACTGGATAAAGATTTACAAAATCTGGTAGATCGCTGGACGGCGATGTGCAAGAAGCTACAAGGGGCGCACCTCCCCAGTAAGGTGCTAAGCGAATTGAATAGAGGCGCATCCATAATAAGAGATGTATTTAACGACAACTTCACCAATATTTGTATTGATGACGAAACCCTCTATTTGCAGATTAAAGATTATGTGCAAGAAATTGCACCCGAAAAGGAAAACATAGTAAAACTATACGACTCCAAAGTACCCATGTACGAGAAGTTCGGTATAGAAAGACAGATAAAGACCTCTTTCGGAAAAACCGTTTCCAGTAGCAAAGGTACCTACCTAGTGATAGAACATACCGAAGCCATGCACGTAATAGACGTGAACAGTGGCAATAGGAGTAATAAAAGCACAAATCAGGAAGCCACCGCACTGGAAGTAAACATGATTGCAGCTACCGAGGTAGCAAGACAATTACGCCTACGGGATATGGGCGGGATTATTGTGATAGACTTTATTGATATGGGTAGAGCCGAAAACCGGAAAAAACTCTACAACCACCTTCGCGACGAAATGAAGGAAGATAGAGCAAAACACAAGATCCTACCACCCAGTAAATTTGGGTTGATACAGATCACCCGCCAACGCGTACGACCGGAAATGAACATTAAGACGCGCGAAGAAGCGCCCGGAACCGAAAGCGGAGAGATTGAAGCACCCATCACCGTGGTGAACAGAATTACCGAGGACCTTAAAAAGCTCCTCAAAAAAGACTATAAAAAGATAACCCTAAACACACATCCTTTTATAGCGGCCTTTCTCGTTAAAGGCTTTCCATCTGTGCGAACCAAATGGTTCATGGAGCACAAAAAATGGATAAAAGTCCAACCAAGAGATGCTTACACGTATCTTGAATACCATTTTTATGATAAAAATGGTGAAGAGATAAAATAATACCCAAAACCCCTTTCGTTCATTCGTTAGGGGTTTTTTTGTTCCCCTCCGGTAAGGCCCTCTCCCCCGAAGGGTGAGAAAAACTAGCCAGCTATTTTACCTTAAAGGTTTTTTTAAATCTCAATGGATTAATAAATGTGAATTCAGCTTAGGAGTACACCCCCTTCACCCCCCTCAAGGGGGAATAATAGCCCAATTCCTATTCGAAATTAAAACCTAAGATAAAATTGAAAATAAAAGCTCCACTAGGCAAGACTCAAGGGAAGCACACACAAAAGAACCACCTAACCCTTAATCCTTAAATTAACTACCTTTACCCAATGCGCCAGACCCACAAAACATATACGGTAGACGAGGCTAAGGCCAAGCTCGAGAGCTACTGCGCCTACCAAGAACGTTGCCATAGAGATGTGCAAAAAAAACTACGGGAGATGCGTATGATCCCTGAGGCTATCGACCTTATTATCCACCATTTATTACAACACAATTACCTCAACGAAACCCGATTTGCACAGGCCTTTGCCAGAGGAAAATTCCGAACAAAAAAGTGGGGGCGGCAACGTATTGTACGAGAACTTAAATTTCGGGATATCTCGCAATACAATATCAAGATTGCCTTACAGGAAATTCCAGAAAGTGACTACCTAGAGACCTTCCATGAATTGGCCGAAAAACGACTACGACAGTTGGAGAACGAAACCAATGTCCAAAAAAAGAAGAAAAAACTGGCAGACTATCTTTTGTACCGTGGCTGGGAATCTAGTATGGTTTGGGAGAAGGTGCGGGAGGTTGTGAGTGGTGAGCTGTGAGGTAAATATCAATCAATCCCCAGCTTCCTATGCGTTCTCTCAATCGCTTTTTTATTCTTCTTATCAATCCAATCCTGGCCTTGTAGGCGGCGCATTAAATTATCATAATGACGCATAATAGCAATGTTATAGACTGCTTTTGCCAGATTTTTTGGGTTGCGGGCAATGGCTCGTAGGCTCATAGAAAACCCTGGGGTGATATAGCGCATATAGTGCCAATAGCCTTCAGGCATGTAAAGTACTTGACCGTGTTCCAAATTACCTCGCCATCCTTTTGCCTTTTTTAAGGCGGGCCATTTTTCGTAATCTGGACCATTAAAATCTATGTCCTCTCTAACGATCAAGCTATGCGGGATCTTGTACAGATAGTCATTCTGCGATTGGTCAAAGAGAACCACCTCCTTTTTACCGTGGAAATGAAAATGGAAGATGTTGGCAAGATCTATATCGTAATGCATAAAGGTGTAACTATCCTCTCCACCAAAGAAAAGCATGGGTAAACCCTTCATTAAACTGATACCAAAATCTGGATAGGTGTAGTCTTTTTGCAGCTCAGGGACTTCCTTGAGGATATTCCACAAGAATATACGGTAGCGGGTGGGTTCCTTTTTCAACAGGTCTATATAGTCCCGCATCTTCATTTTGGCATGGGCCTGGTTAAAACCCTCGTCATGGCGTACTGGACGGTCGTCGTACAAGGGCACAGTGATATCCCCAGCCACTTTTGCCATATAGTCCAAGTCCCACTTTTGTACGGCAGGCCAATCATCAACAAAATGTTCTATGATTACGGGTTTTTGGGGCTTTAAATAGTTTTTACGAAAGTCTTCTTTCGAAATATTTTGTACTCTGTCTATTTCCTGTAGCTGCATAATCTTGAATAGACGAAATTACAAAACTTTATGGTAACATTGGGGTGTAAAAAAGCCGAAACATTTTGCTTCGGCTTGCATAGTCTGTAACTATGTTTTTAAAGTTTTGCTTTTTGCTTCGCCTCCTCATTACGCTCTATGGTATGCCCAGGACGGCTCCATTTGGGCTTTTCACCTTGCGCTTGGTATTGTGAATATTGTGCCTCTACTGTTTCGGGTTGTGATTTTTTCACAAAAGGTTTCATGGGTTGGAGCCCCAACATCTCGAACATTTTCATGTCCTCGTTTACATCTGGATTGGGGGTGGTCAACAATTTATCCCCAGCAAAGATACTGTTGGCCCCTGCAAAAAAGCACATAGCCTGGCCTTCACGGCTCATTTCAGTACGTCCGGCAGATAGGCGTACCTGCGTTTGTGGCATTACAATCCTGGTAGTTGCCACCATACGTATCATTTCCCAAATACTCACTTTTTCAATTTCACCCATAGGGGTTCCCTCTACTGGTACAAGTGCATTAATGGGCACACTCTCTGGTTGCGGACTCAAACTCGCCAACGCTACCAACATTCCAGCACGATCCTCTACAGCTTCGCCCATTCCTATAATTCCACCACTGCAAACGGTCACGTTGGTCTTGCGCACATTGCCAATGGTATCCAGCCTATCTTGGTACGCTCTTGTTGAAATTACGTCCTTGTAATAATCTTCACTGGTATCCAAGTTGTGATTGTAGGCATACAAACCAGCTTCTGCCAAGCGTTTTGCTTGGTTTTCGGTAATCATCCCAAGGGTACAGCACACTTCCATATCCAGTTTGTTTATGGTACGGACCATCTCCAACACTTGGTCAAATTCCTCGCCATCCTTTACATTTCGCCACGCGGCTCCCATGCATACCCGTGAACTACCGCCTGCCTTGGCGCGAAGGGCTTGAGCCTTTACTTGGGAAACGGTCATAAGGTCATTCCCTTCAATATCGGTGTGGTAACGCGCTGCTTGTGGGCAATATCCACAATCTTCCGGACATCCTCCAGTTTTTATGGAAAGTAAGGTTGAAACCTGTACCTGGTTAGGGTTGTGGTGCTCGCGATGTATGGTCGCTGCTTCATAGAGCAGTTCCATCATGGGCTTGTTATAAATTTCGAGGATTTCTTCTTTGGTCCAGTTGTGTTTTATTTCGGTCATAGGTAGTTCTTCAAATGAATGTTTTAAGAAATTTCAAATTGGTTCGGTTAATGAAGGTCTCGACTGCCTGCCCGTTCCGCAGGTTACGCTCAACCAGACATCCTTGGAAAAAATCAAAAATATGAAAATTGAATACAATTTTTAGGGTTTCCGCAGAATAATACTTACCGCATTACCCCCAAAGCCTACGGCGTTTACCAGTACTGTTTTTAATTCCTCAGGTAGGTGCCGTGCATTGGCATAGAATGGATTTTCAATAAACTTATTTTTCTGAAGCATTAATATTGCCATCTCCACACTCAACATCCCCGAAGTGGCAAAGGTGTGCCCCACCAACCATTTATTGGAGGTTAATAATGGAAGTTGTTTTCCAAACACAATATCAATTGCCTTTTTTTCGGCCACATCGCCCTTTACGGTTCCAGGGGCATGCATCACAACGGCGTCAACAGTTTGTACCTTTGCATTTGCCAATGCTCGCCGCATGGATTTTTGGAAACACACCGCATTTTCTGAAATGGAACTGTTGTGCTCCAATGTTTCTGAGGCAAATCCGTAGCCAGCGATGACCGCCTGTGTTCTTTCCGAAATTCCTTTTTCCAGCAATACCACTGCTGCACCTTCACCCAAGACCATTGTATTCTTGCCTTTTTGGAAACGCATGCTCTCGCACGCAAATTTGTTGCTGGAAGTTGTGTAGAGCTTCAACGCCTTCATCTGTGCAAGCGTAAAGGGTGTGATTGCCGCCTCACTCCCTCCTGCCAAAAACGTATTTGCCATCCCGGCCTGCAACCAAGCGATACCGTTGAGCATTGCGTGCATAGCCGTAGAACACGTAACCGAATGGTCTATCTGTATGCCTTCCGCCCCTAAATCCTGTGCTACCCACGAGGAGATATTACCCAGGGTAGTGGTAGGTGAGGTAAACGGCGAAACTTTCCCGTACTGCTGAAAATAGGAATGGTATTGTTCAAAAAGTGATGTGGCACCCCGGGAGGAGCCTATATTAACGCCAAACTGTTCTGGTTGAAAGGTGGTTCTTCCCACACATCTTTGTGCGGCAAGGATGGCCAAAAGCACCGAACGATCCAAATTTTTATACCTATCGTTATGCTGTTGGAGTTGTTGTAACTCGGTTTCTATTTCGGTAGAAATCTTTGAAACTCTAGAAGCTTCAAAATCTGAGAACAATGGAGTACCCTCCATATAGTGTTGCCAGATTTTAACACTGGAAGCACCCAACGCAGAAACTGAGGCAATGGCCGATATGGAGATGGAATTGTTCAGGATTGAAATGATATTTTGGCAAAATTAAACTATTGCCAACGCTCCTTCAATAGAATCATAAACTTTCTGCAGCTGTTCTTCAGAAATTACGTAGGGGGGCAAAATGTATACAGTATTTCCCAAAGGGCGGAGTGCAACTCCCCGCTCCATAAAGAATTGATACAATTGGTCGCGCAGGGTTCCATAGCGTTCCATTTTCACATTGAAGTCTATTGCCAAAATCACCCCCTTGTGACGAACTTCGGCTACTTTTGAATGATTCCTGATTTTTTGGGCGAACGCTGCGTGGCTTTTCTCGATATTCTTTTGTTGTTCTGAAATTTCAGCAGATTGTAATAATTCTATCCCAGCAATGGCTGCTGCACACCCTAAGGGATGTGCGCTAAAGGTGTGGGCGTGAAAAAACCCTTTGTGTACATCTTCACTCAAAAACCTATCAAAAATCGCTTGTGTACAGCTTGTAATGCTAAGTGGGAACATTCCTGCAGTGAGTGCCTTGCTCAAACACATAATGTCCGGCTTCTGCTCCAATTGGTCACAGGCGAAGTTGGCACCAGTTTTTCCAAAACCTGTCATGATTTCGTCTGCAATGCACAAAATGCCATTTTCTTGACATTTTTTTATAATTGCGGCCAATCCTTCAGCAGTATGGAATTTCATTCCTGCAGCGCCCTGTACCAAGGGTTCAAAAATAAAGGCCGCCACATTATTCTCAGCAATGATGTTTTCCAGTTGAAGTATTACTGCCTCAAGATTGTCCTTTTGTGGGGTTGGGATACGGATAACCTTCAATAAAAAATCCTCGAACGGGGCATTATAGCTGGCAATACCAGAAGCGCTCATAGCACCAAAGGTATCTCCGTGAAACCCCTCCTTAAAAGCAATGAGCGTGTCCCTTTTGTCACCTGCATTGTGATGGTATTGAAAAGCCATTTTTAGGGCAGCCTCGACAGCGGTGGAGCCATTGTCGTTAAAGAATATTTTTTGCTGGTTTGCGGGAAGGATTTCCATCAGCCTTTCCGAAAGTTTCACGGCTGGTTCGTGTGTAAATCCGCTGAACATCACAAAATCCAACTGCCTCATTTGTTCAGAAACTGCTGCAATAATATGCTCGTTGGCGTGGCCATACATGGTTGTATACCAAGAGGCGATCCCATCTATGTATTCGTTGCCATCCTCGTCCCACAGCAAGGCACCTTTGGCCTTTACAACACCTATGGGCGGCTTTGCAGTTTGGTGCTGCGTGAGTGGGTGCCAGAGGTGGTTTTTGTCTCTTTCTGAAAGTTCCATCATTGTAGTGTTCCCGTGAGGGGACTTTAGGGGTGTAAAGACCCCGTAATTATTTTTAAATCTTAGTTACAAAATTAACTAAACATACCTCTAAATCTCCCTTCAAAAAGGGAGACTTTTAATGGTTTGTTTACTTTTCGTCTTTTGGAGAAAGAACAGGAAAAAGATTATTAGCATACTCCTTTACCACATTGGTATCAAAATAGGGTTCCTCCTCTATCCTGCCCAAGATGGGGACATTGGTCATTTTTGCAATGATACTTTCTGTGGAAGGGTTTTCGGCACCACTGAACAGTATTCCGAAGGTTTTCAACTTACGGGATTTCAGTGCTTCCACAGTGAGCAATGTATGGTTGATACTCCCTAGATAATGACGGGATACTACGATTACCCTATCTTCTTTTTGAATAAGATCGGCAATGGTTTCGGTATCGTTCAAGGGGACCAGCAACCCACCGGCGCCTTCAATCACAAGGTTGTTCCCCGTCTTGGGACGTTTTATTTTTTTTGCCGAAATGGCCACTCCGTCTATTTTCGCTGCCCCGTGCGGGCTCATAGGCGTTACCAAGTCGTGGGCAGAAGGGTGGAATTTGCTCTCTGGGTTGGAAACCAAGCGTTGTACCTTATGGGTGTCGCTGTTGTCCAGTTCGCCTGCTTGAATGGGTTTCCAGTAATCTGCTTGCAGCGCTTCGGTTATGATTGCTGCAACTACTGTTTTGCCAACTTCCGTGGAGATACCGGTTATGAAATAGGTTTGGTTCATACTTCAAAATTAAGAAATAACACCCCCCTAGCCCCCCTCGAGGGGGGAATTGTTTGTGGTGCACGAAGAAATGGCGGACATTAAATCACCTATCTCAGCTGCTGTGTTGAAACTGTGAACACAAACTCGCAATCGTTCTTTACCTGCTGGGACGCTGGGCGATAGGATAGGTTTTACGTTAAAGCCCTCTTGTTTGAGTAGGTTAGAGATTGTTTTCACCCTATCGTTCCCAGGAATGATACAGCTGTGTATGGCCGATTGGCTTTCGATAAAAAAGTCGTTCAACAAATATTCCGAAATCTTATTTCGTAATATTGCAATATTACTTTTTAATTGCTTTTGTGCCGACGTATTTTCTAGCATTTCATACGCTGCGCAAATGGTGGCCACACTGTGGGGAGATAAAGCTGTGGTGTAAATAAGGCTTCGGGCGAAATTGATGAGATATTCTTTTAAGTCTTGGCTTCCTAAAATAGCCGCCCCATGGCAGCCCAAGGCCTTCCCAAAGGTGACCAAACGGGCAAACACCTGTTTTTCGAGTCCTAACTGCTGGACCAATCCCTCTCCCTTGTTACCAAAAATCCCCAAGGCGTGGGCTTCGTCCACTACGAGATGATATCCGTTACTTGTACAAAACTGGGTGAGTGATACTAAATCTGGTGAGTCCCCATCCATGGAGAATACAGATTCGGTTACGATGTATACCTCGGCTCCATACCCTCTCTGTCTTGAGGCATCTCCCCGAAGGGTAGAGGGTAGCTTCTTTTTTGTTAAAGCTATCAAGGCATTTAAATCATTATGTCGGAATTTATACGCTTTCGCATTGCTCATTTTTATACCATCCCGGATAGAGGCGTGGCATAGCTCATCATACAAAATAATATCGCCACGTTGCGGCACAGCACCAAAAAAGCCTAGATTGGCATCAAAACCGCTATTAAAGAGCAATGCACTTTCAATAGTGTGGAATTGGGCAACTTTGTCTTCGGCTATTTCGTACAGGGGGTGATTTCCCGAGAGTAAACGCGAGCCCGTTGCTCCATTGGTTTCAAGGTTTTCAGCTTTTAAAACTTCAGCGGTACGGGTGAAAATAGTATTGCTTTTACTGAACCCCAGATAATCGTTTGAGGAAAAGTCTACCAAAGTGGATGGGACTCCCAACCGCCGGAACGAATTTTTTTCCTTGCGATCCTCAATTCTTTTTTGGAGTTTTTTGGGTAACACACCGCAAAGATACGGAAGGCACTAATATTATTTGTTTACGGTAAGGATCAAAAATGAATCCTGTAGAAAGCTATGACCATTTATTCCTTTAAGAATGAAATGCCCTGGGCTTGGCATATTTTGGCAACGTTTTCAAAATCAGGTGGGCCGGGAGGCAAGGCTGCAAGTTTTCTGAACATAATCTCAATGCCCGCAGGAAAGGCACTTGTAATCATTTTAGCTTTTTCTGTGCCAACAACTGTCCAAGAATGTGGGATGTTTTTGGGGGCAAATGCTGTATCTCCTGCTTCCAGGATGGTAGTTGTGCCGCCAACGGTTATTTCAACTTTACCTTTGATAACCCTGAATATCTCATCCTCCTTGGTATGGACATGGGGAGGGATTCCAACGCCTGGCCCTACATTATCAACCCATTCTACAATTTGGTTATCGGTCTCACTGCCCAGCAGCTTGTGGGTTTGTATGTCGCCAAGGACGTTTAAGACTTCACCCTCTTCGTCCTTGATGATTTTTGGATTGAGGTTGTTTGCGGGTTCGGTATCCTTATAAAGCTGCTTGCCGGTTGCTACCCCAGGGAGCAATGCAATGCCTAGCCCCAATCCCGATGTCTGGATGAATTTTTTTCTGTCCATAACGTAGTTGTTTTATGTTTGGATAAAGGTAGCACAGGAGGAGGTTGGGATGGTTGCGAAAAACACAGTAATCCCTTCGATTTTTAAGAGGAATCAACTCATCCGTATTTGTGAAGGGGTGTGGCCTGTATTTTTTTTGATGAAGTAGCTAAAATAATCGGGAGAGGAAAAACCAAGTTCGTACCCTATTTCCTTGATGGTCTTGTCTGTAAATTTCAGGCTATTCCGGGAACGCATAATGAGCTGCTCGTTAATTAGCCCCTTGGCGTTTACCCCCAACACTTCCTTGATACGTTGGTTTAGGTATTTGTCCGAAACATTTAGGCTATTGGCATAAAAGCCTACATCGTGGTTTTGGGTAACAAACTGGTCTACGTTCTTTTTAAATTTATACACCAATGTGGACTTTGCATTTTTGTCTGTAATAACAGATTTGATGTTGCACTTTCCGTCACAGTACACAAAAAAGGTATTCAATAAGGAGAGGATGGCGTCTTCCCGATGCTTTAGATTGGTACTGAGCAACTCGTCGATCATCTCGAGGATAGCCTGCACACGGGTTTCGATGCCTGGGGATAAGTTTATCTTTGGTATCTCATCGACACTGAACAGACGGACCTGGGTTATATGAAGGTTCTTAAAAATGGGGTGGTTTAAAATATTCTTTGGGATATACAGTACATATCCAGACGAAGCTGTAGCGTCCTCCTTGACTATTTTCCAATCCAGATCGGGACTTAAGAAATAAACTGCGTTTGAGACGTCCTTGTATTGTTTTTTATTTATCTCAATTGCCTCTGCCCCATTTTTAATCCAACATACCGCATAGCAATCCTCGTTTTGCTTAGCTGTTGTTTTGGCAACGATACGTGATATCTTTATAGATTCCTGTTCCACTTTATAAAGTTAGGGAATTTAATTTTGAAGGACTGTGGTAGTGATTTTTATAGGTTTGTGGTGTTGGCAATAGTTTTTATTCAGCAGGTTGTTTTTTTCTTCCCTCAGATTCAATCGCTCAAAGATAAACCAGAGTTGTAATCGGTTGCATACAGAAAATCATTAGTAGTGTCCAAGTCCATTTTGTGTTTTTTGTTTTTTTGTCATCCTTCCAGAGTTTGAGAAGAATATATCAATCCAATTAGATATAATATCTGCAAAACTAGTATTCCGTTAAAAATCATATTGTAATTTTCGCCCTCTAAATCTGCGAAAAAATTATATGGGATAATAAAGAGTATCAATATTGAGGGAATACTCAGAACAATTTTTTGTGTTTTTGTCATTTAAATGTTAAATTTTAATGTGGCTCAAAATTATTGCCAACTTGTTATATAGTACCATTTATCATGGTTATCCGGGAATTTATCAGGACACCCATGAAAATTCGCCATAATCACCCCTAAAGGTAGCATATTTACGCGTATGGCAAAATAGGACAATCTCCCCAGCTGCTTTATTAACTACCAGCGGCGACAATATAAACCCCTATAATTGTGGAGATTTATGTAATTTGTGTACTATATATTTATAATGATACGCTATACCCTTTCAAGCACAGAGGAGGAACTAAGGCAAATCCTTTTATTACAGCAATGCAACCTGCCACAATCACTTTCAGCTATGGAGGCAACATTGGAAGGTTTTGTAACCGTACACCACAATCTTGAAATCCTTAAATCTATGCACGATCTATGCCCCCACATCCTTGCTAAGGAGGGTGCCAAGGTGGTGGGCTACGCGCTGAGTATGCACGCGAAATTTGGCACTAGTATCGAGGTGTTAAAGCCTATGTTCAAACAAATCAGTACCCACCACGCTAACGCTCCAGAAGCTATGAGGTCCATAACCCATAATTTTATAGTGATGGGGCAAATATGCATCGATAAGGATTATAGGAAAAAAGGGATCTTCAGGAAGTTATACAACACTATGAGGGCGCACTATATCCCACCATTCTCTGCCATCATTACCGAAGTGGACACCAATAACGAACGGTCGCTACAAGCGCATTATGCCGTAGGTTTTAAGGAGCTGAAGCAGTATCGCGCTCATGGGCAAGATTGGGTATTGCTGTATGTAAACTAAAACCCCTGTTCATTTTTATAAGAAGTGTTTAACACACACAATGAACAACGTTTTGTACTTTTAAATAAGGATAAAGAATATGGAGGTAGCAGATTTTGCCATACGGATAGGTTGCGCTGTTGCGGCTGGATTACTAATTGGTTTTGAACGTGAATACAAAAACAAACACGCAGGACTAAAGACCAATATGTTGGTAGCGCTTGGTGCTGCTGTGTTTGCGCTTATCTCCTTGCGCTTTTTTGGGGACGATTATGTAGATATCACCAGGGTATTGAGCCAAATAGTGATTGGTATAGGTTTTATTGGGGGCGGTACCATTATACAATACGGAAAGAACATAAAGGGCCTTACCACCGCCGCTACTATATGGTGTAGTGCAGGTGCTGGTTGTCTGGCTGCATTTGGAATGTTTTGGGAGCTACTTATAATAACCGCCACCGTAGTGCTTATAAACTTAGTCTTTGGTATTATTGACAGTAAAATTGGAAGGGGGACATCCAATGAGGGAGATTAAGAAAAGCCCAACTTAAATCCCTGGCGCTTATTCTACTTCCACCCACTTCGTATTATGTGGGTCGCTGGCGTCCAATAGGTCTATATCCAGTTTTGCAGCAAGTTGGCCACCCACCTCCATAGCCTTATTATACTCTGTGCTACCAGAGAGGTTTATATGCTTGTTGGTATTGTACCAGAGGTTTATAAGAAAAACGCCTTTTCTTTTTTGGTATACCGAAATATAATCCAGTGAAGACAGCAATTTCCATCTACCCCATTTTATAGGCCCGATATTATGTATAATCTTGAACTGATTGTTCTCCAGATCGAATAGATAATCGTTTACGGTTGAAAAACCTATCCCACAGGAAAATAGGATTATAGGGATCTCAATGGTGCGTATGGGCAGTTTAAGTGTTTTGCGCTCCACATCAATCCCGGTGATAAAAAGGTATAAGGCTACCAATGCCAAGGTAAAACATAAGGCGGCAATAGTAGTTTGCCACAAAGGCCTATTTCCCTGCGAAAAGTATGCATCTATCTTCCTTTTATCTTTAGGGATGGGTTCCACATAGTCATCCTCGACAGTATATTGCTGGTTTGTAAGTCCGTTGTGGTATTCTATGTTGAGCTGTTTTGCCAGTGCCACAGCGTGTTCAATGGCGGGTTTTTTGAAGAAATAGGAATCTATAAAAAAATGCTTGTTGGCATTGTACCAAAGGTTTATTTCAAACTTATGGTCAAGATTCTGGAATACGGACACATACTCCAAACTTTTGAAGGGTTTCCAACTCCCAAAGCCAATGATACCAACCCGTTTGACTATTTTGTAGCGTTTCTGTTCAAAATCGAAATGATAATCTCGAACCATCCCAAAAACACTGCCAAGAACAATAAACATAAATGCTGGAAAGGAGCCCCCGACTATCACATCAATATACCCATCATCCTTTATAAGTGTTAAATCCTCATACACATTGTACAAAATGCCCAAGGCAATACAGAAACAAATAAAAGGAAACAATAAGGCGTACCATGCTTTTTCACCTTTTACTACTTGTGTGTGGGTATCCTTTTCTTGCATAGGCAAGTTTACAAATTAATACTATTGTTTCTAAATCATATTAGGGGTTTAAACATTTTAGAAAAGAAACACCCCAAGTTCCATCCCCAATGCCCTGCGGGTCTGCCTGTAAAAAAAGATAAAAAACGGCAAATAAAAAAGCACCCCAAAAATGAGGTGCTTAATTTTTTATTTTGAAACCGGGATAGCTTAATGATTTAAGAAATGCGGCAAGCATTGATCAAATCGTATTGAAGCTAGTCTGCCAGTACGATCACTTTATTATCGCTACACTCTACGGTACCACCGTTAATGTGCATGGTCCATTTACCTTCTTTTTGGGTAAACTTCTTCTCAAAGCCTTCGGCAATGGTAGGGTTTCCTTTAAAACGTACTTCACCTTCCACTAACAAAGATACAATAGCAGCGTGGTTGTTCAGCATCTGGAACTCGCCGTCCATTCCCGGTACGGTCACACTTTCTACTTCTCCACTTACCAAGGAAGCTTCTGGGGTTACTATTTCTAAATACATAATTTTAGTTTGCAGTTGCAGTTGCAGTAGGCAGTTACTCTCAACTGCCACTGCTACTGTATACTAATTTTAGGCTTCTGCCAACATTTTCTCACCAGCCTCTATCGCTTCTTCGATAGAACCTTTCAAGTTGAAGGCTGCTTCTGGAAGGTGATCCAACTCACCATCCATGATCATGTTGAATCCTTTGATGGTTTCCTTAATGTCTACCAATACTCCTGGGATACCTGTAAACTGCTCTGCCACGTGGAACGGCTGGCTCAAGAAACGCTGTACACGACGTGCACGGTTTACGGCCATTTTATCTTCCTCAGATAATTCTTCCATACCCAAGATGGCAATAATATCTTGTAGTTCTTTATAACGCTGTAACAACTCTTTTACACGCTGCGCACAGTTGTAGTGCTCGTCTCCCAAGATAGAAGCCGTTAAGATCCTAGAGGTAGAATCCAATGGATCTACCGCTGGGTAAATACCCAACTCGGCAATCTTTCTTGAAAGTACCGTTGTTGCATCCAAGTGGGCAAAGGTTGTTGCTGGTGCTGGATCGGTAAGGTCATCGGCAGGTACGTAAACCGCTTGTACCGATGTAATAGATCCTTTTTTGGTAGAGGTAATACGTTCCTGCATCGCACCCATCTCTGTAGCCAGTGTAGGTTGGTATCCTACCGCCGATGGCATACGACCCAATAGTGCCGATACCTCAGAACCTGCTTGTGTAAAACGGAAGATATTGTCTACAAAGAAAAGTACATCTTTCCCCTGTCCATCTCCTGCTCCATCACGGAAATACTCTGCAATGGTCAAACCGGACAAGGCCACACGTGCACGTGCTCCAGGTGGCTCGTTCATTTGTCCAAACACGAAGGTTGCTTTGGACTCTCTCATTTTCACCTTATCTACTTTGGATAGGTCCCATCCGCCTTCTTCCATAGAGTGCATAAAGTCGTCTCCATATTTAATAATACCAGACTCAAGCATCTCTCTCAAAAGGTCGTTTCCTTCACGTGTTCTCTCACCTACTCCTGCGAATACCGAAAGACCACCGTGTCCCTTTGCAATGTTGTTGATCAATTCCTGGATCAATACCGTTTTACCTACACCGGCACCACCAAAAAGACCAATCTTACCACCTTTTGCATACGGCTCAATAAGGTCGATTACCTTAATACCTGTAAACAGTACTTCAGACGAAGTGGAAAGGTCCTCAAATTTTGGAGCCTCACGGTGAATTGGCAATCCGTTCTCTCCCTCTTTGGGAAGATCCCCGATACCGTCAATAGCATCTCCAATTACATTAAAGAGACGTCCATACACATCGTCACCAATGGGCATTTGTATAGGAGATCCTGTTGCTACAGCATCTACACCACGGCTCAAACCATCGGTAGAGTCCATAGAGATGGTACGTACCGTATTTTCACCTACGTGAGATTGTACTTCAAGAATCAATTTATTTCCGTTGTTATCTACTTCAAGACTGTCGTAAATCTTTGGGAGTTCAGCACCGTTCGCAAACTCAACGTCTACTACTGGGCCAATAATCTGTGCAACTTTTCCTGTAACTTGTGCCATTGTTAACTGTATCTATTTTAGTTATCTACGGGTGTACAAAGCACCCTTGTTTTTAACGGTGCAAAGATAGTTTTTTCTTACTTAATATTACAATGGATTTTTATTAAAAATTAACCGAAGGATTGAAATTAATAAATTTGGGGGAAATCCATCCAACACACATCCTCCTAACCCTCCCGAAATAAATTCGGGACAGGCTTTTTAAAGGAGGGGTTTTCAAGTTTTGGGCAATGGTCTTGGTTGCCGAAAATTTGTGTTGAAAAAAACAGAAAGACCTGCCAAGCTTTAACGGCAAGACAGGTCTCAATATATTTTTTTCGGAAAGACTATTTCTTCAGCAATCGTACCGATGTAGTTCCATTGATTCGCGCCACGTACATCCCACTCGCCAAGGTGGATATATCTATTTGTGTAGTGAGGCCGCTCAATTCTTCAAAACCTTGTAGCTCTTTTCCCGTTATGTCGTACAGCATAATACTTTCAATTTCACTGTTCGCGCTCGTAAAGGTAACGATACCATTACTTGGGTTGGGAGATACCGTTATTTCCTGAAGCTCGTTTTCTGAAACTGATAGCGTGCCGCTCTCACGAACCACGAACAATCCCCCATTGTCTGAAAAGTTGCTGATGATTAAATTTCCACTTTCAAAAAACGGATATACATTCCACGCGCCCGGGTCTCCAATGGATGCACTTGCATTGTCGTCAGCTGGCCAAGTGTCAAAAAAGCCTATTTCGGTTATATTTTTGTTGTCTATGTCGCTAATGTCCAGAACACGCAATCCTCCGCTATATGCTGCAATATAGATTTTGTCCCCTTTTACATACACATTATGGTCTGTCGCAGTAGTCTCACCTATATATTGCATGTGCTCCACAGGGTTGTCAAGGTCTGTTGCATCTATTATTATTAAACGCAGATCATTTCCGTTAAAAACCTCATCAAGTTCGTCGGTCACCACAAAATATCTTTGGTCCTCGGTAAACCAGCCCTGGTGTGTATACTCCACATTGCTATAGGATATCGATGAGATATTTTGGGGGTTTGCTTTATTTGAGACATCTAAAAAAACAACTCTATCCTCGTTGCTACCTACAAAGATCTCTTTCCCTTGATGGTCGGGATCTGGTCCCGTATAGTTTACAATTTGCGCATCGTGCGTATACCCATCGCCACTGTAACCTCCCTCATCAATAGGGTTTACAGGATCTTGGATGTTCACAAAATAAGGACCGCCATTATAATCGTTACCTCCAACTAGGTACGCATAGCCACTTTCTTCATTTATAGCAATATTATGGGCAGAACCTCCTGCGAAATTGTACACGCCATCGTCCTGAAACTGCACTGGTGGATTTGTCACATCCCTCAATTTGGTAAGGTCAAATATTTGCATGCCATGACCACTTATTTCACTTACAATATATGCGTGGTTGTTATACACCTTTACGTCGTGCCAGTTCCCCCAGAACTCATCCAGCATTGGCGATACTAATTTTCCTAAATAAATAGGGTTTAGCGGGTCCGAGATATCTACATATCCAGAACCATTCCTCAACCCTATTATAGCATATTCCTTACCGTCCTGTGGGTCCGTCCAGCCCCAAGAATCGCTTGAGGAATTCGCATCGAAGGTAGATAATGGGATGTTGGAGAGCAATTCGTAATCTTCGCAGGGGAAGCTTCCAGCCATTCCATTTTCGCAAGGGGTTTGGGCAAAGGATAATGTGCCTACAAAAAGTAGAGCGAGTAGTAGTTTTTTCATAACAATTTTTATTGAAGGCTAAAAATACTGTTTTTTATGCCAAGGTCTCACAATATGACCTAATATTTCTAGAGAACAACTGTAGCATTTTACGCTGCAAGGAGTCGCCTTTAGGAATCTCCCGCCCATCAATCTCCACAACCGGTGTGAGCTCGCCCATAGTTCCGGTTGCAAAAACCCCATCGGCATTGTACAGTTGTGAGAGGGTGATGTCCTGTTCATGTATTTCGATATTGCTTTTTTTGCATAACTCTATCACCGTACTTCGGGTAATGCCAGGAAGACAGGCGTGGGCATAGGGAGTATATATTTTTCCGTTCTTTACCATAAAGAGGTTGCTGCCGTTCAGTTCGGCCACAAAGCTACGGTCGTCCAACATAAGGCCGGCATCTTTCCCGGCCACATTGGCCTGTATCTTGGCAATGATGTTATTGAGCAGATTGTTGTGATGGATCTTGCTGTCCAGATATTGTGGGGCATTACGGCGCTGGCTGGTGCTCAGCACCTTTATACCACTATTGTTATCGTACACCAAGGGTTTCCACTCGGCCAGGACTATGAGGCAACTACCGCTCTGGTTCAACCGTGGGTCCATGCCACTGGTTATTTTCTCGCCACGGGTAAGGGTAAGGCGAATGTGGGTCTCGTTGTCCATTCCATTGGCATCCAATGTCATTTGTATGGCCTTTTTGATTTCAGCTTTGCTCGGGATATCTGTAAATGCTAGGGTCTTGGCACTTTCATGTAAACGTGTTAAGTGTTTGTCCAAACATACAATGCCTTCAGGGTATACGCGCAAGCCTTCCCAAACGGCATCACCGCCCTGTACCGAACTATCGAAAACAGAAACTTTCGCTTCATCCCGAGGGTACAACCCATCGTTTACATATACTTTAATATTCTTGTTTCTGGGGTCTGATGTTTGTAGCATTTTTTGTGACTTAAGACTAGACGACGTACGACTCAATCATTGGTTACTATTTCGTTTTTAAGGATGTTATAAAACGGCAACGCTTTTTCCAAAACGGGCCGCAATCTATTGGGCATGGGTTGGCTGCTCGTTTTTTGCAAGGCAAATCCTGTGGAATCGTGAACATTTTTGTACCAGTGCTTTGCCCAGACACCATCTTGGGCTATACCACCTTTGTTCCACGAAAGCATGGTTTCGGTAAATGGGAGCTGTACTCTTTGGCATATTTTTTTTAAATAGGCTGAAGGATCTTTCAACAATTCGTCGCTGTCTATAACGAGGGGTGTTTTTCCTTCCGTTTTAAGGTATGTAAAAATTTCCGAAGCTTTTATAATCCCAATATCATCAATGGTGGGGTTTTCTATGACTTTTGAAAAGGAGGCCAAGAGTTTTTCTGGGTGACGAATCAAGATGACATTGTTCCATTGCAGAATAAAATCTGGTCTTTTTGAAAGGTAGTGGTGTGCCATTCCCTTTACAAAAGTGTGCTTATCCTTTGCGAGTGCCTCAATGTGTTGCACCACTTTTTTTTCTGAAAGTTGCATCGTGCCCATAATTTCTTTTTCTGAAGGATGCCCGGGACGGTTTTTTTCTGCTGAAAGATAATATCCGTAAAAAGGCTCGTCCAGCACAATACTATCGTCACGTTGTGCAAAACTGTACATAACTGCCGTGGAAAGATTCCGCGGACCTGAAATAAGGTTGATTACTTTCACCTGTCAAAAATAAGGTAAAAGTTCTTTCCGAAGGACTACCTGTTTTTACAAATCTGTTTTAACAAGAAAGGTCGTAACACGAATGCCAACACTACCAATCCCACAAAAACAAATAAGGGAATTGGGTTATGTTTTATTTGCTCAATTACCGAAAGAACTATAGCAATACCACAACCCAGGGCTCCCAAGACACTCACCCACTTAAACCGGCAACTCTCCTTGTAAGCAAGGACATTTACGATTCCAAAGGTGATTAAAAATATCAAGCTTGCCGCATCTACCAACACCTCCAAGGAACCGATTACCGCAAGTAGCATGGCAAAAGCCGAAACTACCCAGATGGCATTTGCAGGAACCATTGCTTTATTTTCTTTGGATAGCTTTTTGGGCAAATCATCTTGATTGGCAACAGATTCTATTAACCTTGCGGTAGAAAACATGGTAGCGTTTATTGCCGAACCCGTAGAAAAGGCTGCCGCAATGGTTACAATAATCAACCCCGCTATTCCAAAGGCTTTTTCTCCTGCCACAGAGAGTGCAATTTCCTTTTTCTGAACCAATGTCTCCGCCCCCACCAACATAGTGGCGCCCAAGGATACAAGCACGTAAATTAGCATGACCGCCAACACTGCACTAATAGTAGCCCTAGGCAATGTTTTTGATGGTTTTTTTATGTCTTTATAGTCATACGATAGTAGTTGAAACCCTTCATACGCAACAAAAATAGTAGCGGCACCCACAATGGCCCTATGCCACGACATTGTTTCAATTCCCTCTGTTAATTGTTCGGGCTGCCACATACAAATCCCGAATATGGCCAAGGCACCAAGCACCAACACTTTTCCCCATACGGTTATAATTTCAATCTTTGCAGCGTTTCCTGCACCTCGCAAGTTTACAAGGGCTAATCCCACAATCACCAACACAGACAATACACGAGGTAACCAGGCCCCAAAATTTATAATATGGGCTACATATTCGCCAAATGTAAATGCATATACCGAAAGTGTAAGGATATAACCAAGAATAAGAATCCATGAAAGGCTTGCAGCAGTTCCTTTATAGCCAATCTCGTTCAAAAACAAAAATGCCCCTCCTCCTTTTTTATACATTAAGGAAAGTTGATTGTAACTGTGTGCCGAAATTAAGGCAATACCTCCCGCAAGGATAAAACTTAACCAGGCCCATTGACCGGCCATCATGATAACTACCCCAAGAACAGAGAAGATGCCTCCACCTACCATACCACCTACAGCCATGGACCAAGTAGCGTTGAGACCAAATTTTTCTTTACCCATAAGAGTTAGTTTAGGTTGTTTGTTTGTCGAGAACAAAGCGCTAAACTAAATGTAAGGATAAAAAATTACTCTACAGTAACAGATTTTGCTAGGTTTCTAGGCTGGTCTACATTTTTGTCCAGCATAACCGCAATGTGGTAGGATAGTAGTTGTAATGGGATTGTGGTCACTAACGGACTCAAGCTCTCTGGAGTTTTTGGGACTTCCATGATATAATCTGCCAGTTCCTTTACCTGGGTATCACCTTCGGTTACCACTGCGATAATTTTTCCTTTTCGAGCTTTAATTTCCTCGATATTACTCACTACTTTTTCATAGTGATTGCTGTTTACCGCAATTACTACAACGGGCATCTGCTCATCGATAAGGGCAATGGGACCGTGTTTCATTTCGGCAGCTGGGTAACCTTCAGCGTGAATGTAAGAAATCTCTTTAAGTTTGAGAGCTCCTTCCAATGCAACCGGGAAATTATACCCTCTCCCAAGGTATAGAAAGTTGGCAGCATCTTTATATTTTGCTGCAATTTCTTTAATCTTTTCATCCCCGCTAAGGGCTTCTTCAACTTTGTTTGGAATGGTATCCAATTCCTGCAAGTGTTCCATATAATCCCGCTGGGATATAGTTCCTTTTGCTTTTGCCAAGCGCAACGCAATCATCATAAGTACCGTAATCTGCGTTGTAAATGCCTTGGTAGATGCTACCCCAATCTCTGGACCGGCGTGCGTATATGTCCCGGAATGTGTTTCTCTAGAAATCGTAGAACCTACTACGTTGCAAACACCATATACAAAGGCTCCTTTTTCCTTTGCCAATTTTATGGCTGCAAGTGTATCTGCCGTTTCACCACTTTGAGAAATGGCAATTACCACATCTTTTTCGGTTATGATCGGGTTTCGGTATCTAAATTCTGAAGCATATTCTACCTCAACAGGGATTCTTGCCAAGTCTTCAAAGATATATTCGGCCACCAATCCTGCGTGCCAAGAGGTACCGCAGGCAACGATTATGATACGGTTGGCGTTGGTGAATTTTTTAATATAATCCTCAAGTCCGCCTAATTTCACGATGCCTTTATCTGCCAACAAGCGGCCACGATAGGTATCTTTTATTACGGAAGGCTGCTCGTAGATTTCCTTCAGCATAAAATGGTCGTACCCTCCTTTTTCAATCTGTTCTATATTCAGTTGCAGCTCCTGCACGTAGGGATCTACTACATTATCACTTTTTATCTTGCGCACCTTAACATCCCTACCACGGCGCACTATGGCCATTTCTTCATCTTCAAGATATATAGCGTTGTTGGTAAACTCTATAAAGGGAGTGGCGTCACTAGCTACGAAAAACTCGTCATCGCCTATACCAATGGCGAGAGGGCTACCCAATTTGGCAACCACAATTTCGTCGGGTTTATTTTTATCAAAAAGTGCAATGGCATACGCTCCTACCACCTGGTTAAGTGCAATTTGTACTGCTTTTCCCAGTTTTACGTTTTCTTGCTTTTTTATTTCTTCTATTAGGTTTACCAGTACTTCGGTGTCGGTATCGCTCTTAAAGGTGTAGCCACGGTTAATGAGCTCCTTTTTAATAGAGGCGTAATTCTCAATAATACCGTTGTGTATTATTACCAAATCTCCACTATTGCTATAATGTGGGTGTGAGTTCACATCGTTGGGAACTCCGTGTGTGGCCCAACGGGTGTGGCCAATACCTAGGCTACCTTTGGTTTCAATTTCTTGGGAAACGCGTTTCTCGAGGTCTGAAACTTTTCCCTGTGTCTTGCTCAACTGAATCTGGGTACCATCAAAAAGTGCAATACCCGCACTATCGTATCCACGGTATTCTAAACGTTTTAGTCCATTGATAATGATAGGGTATGCCTCTCTTTTACCAATATAGCCTACGATTCCGCACATGAGTTCTGTATTTTAGTTAGGTTCTGTATAAAAAATCTGGAGCTTCAACCTTTTACCTTCGTTTGTGGTATTGTTCCCATAGAGTACGGTTCCACGATGCGAAAGTATTGAAGAAGCTGGCACATTGTCTATGCCTGGGGCTTGTGAGTTTTCAAGATCTTGGAAATCAAATTCAGTAACATTTTGCGAAACCACCACACCCAAGGGGACATTTGTGGAGTCCCTATTTATAAGATTGTTGATATGGTTGGTGATCCTGAGCTTATAAAATTCGCCATTGCCGTCACTTCCTCGTTCCAGTGGGGCCCAATGGTCCACGAGCGCTTCAAAAGGCTCATTGCTGGAGGTGGGATCTACAGAAAGATCTGCTAAAAAGGCATCGTTTCCAAGGTCGTAAATAATAATTCTATCAGGTTCTGCATCGCCACCCGTAACAATATCTTGGTTTACGTAAAAGATAAGGTTTGCTTCGTTGATGAGCCACTCTTGATCCCTCAGGAATTCCAACTGGTCTGCTACTCCGTTTCCATCTAGATCTTCGCCAAAGAGTTCGACTACGCTAATGATTCCATCGCCTCCACGCACGTATAGGTTTTCCTCACCTTCGTTTATATTGGGGTTTGCAATGGCACTGGCAACATCTGGGTTCAATTCGTTCTGGAATGTATTTACAGAAACTCCATTAAAGTTAAGTAAGGCTGTAGTTTCTATAGGGTCGTCGGTGTTTTCCTCACAGGTTTGATTTACTAGCGCCTTAAAGGTGTAGTACATGTTTATGCGTGCATCATCAGTTATGTCGTTGTCACCATCTGAGAGGTCGAACGAGAACAGGTTCCCATCTCCAGTTACGTTCTCAACCTTAAAATATAGCCCCCTGAAATACTCCCTAAAGTTGTTATTATTAATGAGCTCGGCACTACCCTCCATATCGAATATTTTTTCTTGGAAGAAATCTACAGGCAAATGTACTCGCAGTCCCGGTTCCAAAGAAGTTGTATCGTTAAGGACTATTGCTTCGCCACTTGGAACAAAATCTTCGATTGTAGCGATAAGTTCCCCCTGAAAATTATCGAAGGTTTGCCCTTGATTGGAATAGTACTTTTGTAGTTCTTCAAAATTCGCCTCTGGATCTAGATCTCTTAAAAAGAAACCAGACTCATAGATAGAAATGGAGATTGGTTCGTTTCCATACACCGAATCGAGGGTATAGCTTGTTACTCCATCGCTGTCTGTCTCTTCTTCGGTAAAATAAGGGATGTACAGGACCACACTGTCCAATTGGGTACAATCCCCAAAATCTGGATCGGTATTGGCAAGGGTTACTTGGCTGAGTAGATTAACGGTGGACTTGCCATACACCGGGTCCGTATAGGTTCCCAATTGGTAGGATGGCAAATCGCTTGTTTGTACCGGCAACAGTTTTCTGCTGTATGCGAGTACGTTTCCTTCGTCGTATAATTCGGTATCGAAATTTTGATCCACGATATCGGATCCTATGGTATTAAAGTCTTCTTCACAGGAAGCAAAAACCACGATTACTATCAATATTGCCATAAACTTTGGCAAGAGATTCTTTATCTTCATAATGCTCTTTAAGGAATACTGAGGATTATCCCAGTACTTTGTTTTGGTAAAAATCTAAATAAGCTTCTTCGATGGTTTCGTTATTCTGGTAAGGCAATACCGGCTTGTCCATGGCATCTAGGTGTTCTTTAAGTGCCTTCGGGATTTCTTCGGAATTTACAATAGCTGCGTCACTATTCTCCAAAGCTACCTTCATCACGTTAACATAGTCTGGTTTTTTCAGGGCTGCTATTTTTTCTTCTGCTACACCATCGAAACCAATTTTATCGGTCAGCTTCTCATTTAACGTCCCTTCGAAGCCTTGATTGTATACCGAGGTAACAATTTTACTGTTTTCGAACAAAGGCTCGTTACTATAATAGGTGCGAAGGTAAAGTGGCAAGAAAGATGCCAACCAGCCGTGTACGTGGATAATATCTGGCGACCAGTTTAGTTTTTTCACGGTCTCTATTACGCCTTTGGCGAAGAAAATGGCACGCTCATCGTTATCGGGGAACAGTTTTCCTTCTTCGTCTGCGTAGGTTGCCTTTCTTTTGAAATATTCTTCGTTATCTATAAAATAAACCTGCATGCGCTCTTTTGGGATAGAGGCCACTTTTATAATTAGGGGCATATCCATATCGTTTATCACGAGGTTCATCCCCGAAAGGCGAATTACTTCGTGCAATTGGTGCCTACGTTCGTTAATATTCCCGTAACGGGGCATAAAAATTCTAATCTGCCCGCCTTTGCTGTTCACCATTCTAGGTGCTTCAAACGACATGGAAGAAATCTCGGTCTCTGGGAGATAAGGAACAACTTCAGAAGACACATACAAGATTCTTTTATCTTTCATTTATATAGTATATTTAATTTCTCTTTGAGAAGATGAAAAGCCCAAAAATCTACATCTTCATCATAGTAATTTACTGGATAGGGCCGTTATCGATAGCAGCGATTTTAATGTTGCTATTAAAAACACGCAAAATTACGAAAATTTATGCAGTTAGAGGGCAATAACTTAATTTTGCAGGTGTTTAACTAAAAATTATGAAAGCCCTATTGAAAAGTTATGTAATTCTACACGGGCATTTTCCTTTTAACACCCTAACAATCCATTCATGAAGGTTTTCTACACTACCAAAGGACTGCAAGAAGCGTTGCATGTTACACCCATTGAAAACGCTATAGGGTTTGTCCCAACCATGGGCGCATTGCACCAAGGACATATTTCCCTGGTAGAAAAAGCCTTGGAAGAGAATAGCACTGTTGTGGTGAGTATTTTTGTAAACCCTACACAGTTTGATAACGAGGGCGATCTTGATAAATACCCCCGGACCTTGGAGGAAGACACAAAACTCTTGGCAAAGACCAGTGAGAATATCTTTATTTTTGCGCCCTCGGCTTCCGAAATTTATGGCCAAAAGATCACATCCAAAAAATATGACTTTGGCAAACTGGCAGAAGAAATGGAGGGAAAGCACCGCAAAGGACATTTTGATGGTGTGGCCACCGTACTCAACCACTTATTTAGGATCATAGAGCCAGACAAAGCTTACTTTGGCGAAAAAGATTTCCAGCAGTTACAGATAGTAAAAAAACTTGTTGTCCTGGAAAACATTCCAGTAACCATAGTTGGCTGCCCTATTTTACGGGAGGAGGATGGGCTGGCCATGAGCTCCCGCAACAAAAGGTTGACCGAAGAACAGCGCAGGAATGCAGTTTTTATTTCTGAAATCTTACGGAAAACCGCTGCAGATTTCAGCAATAAGACTGTTGGGGAACTTAACCAATTTGCCAAGAATGCCTTTGCCGAAAACGAACACCTCGAGCTTGAGTATTTTGAAATTGCCAATGTAAAAACCCTGAAAACCGCTAATAAAAAGAAAGAGGAGGTTACCTACCGTGCCTTTGTAGCTGCCTATGCCGGAGAGGTTAGGTTAATCGACAACATAGCACTCAACTAGGCCGCTGTTTTCAGGTTACATTTCAGTATTTAAAATAAAAATCAAGTTGTATCTTTGCCCCATGCAAATTCACGTAGTTAAATCCAAGATCCACAGAGTAAAGGTAACAGGTGCAGACCTAAACTATATTGGTAGCATCACTATAGACGAAGACCTTATGGACGCCGCCAATATCGTGGAGGGCGAGAAAATACAAATTGTAAACAATAATAACGGCGAAAGATTGGAAACCTATGCCATACCGGGACCCAGAAACAGTGGTGAGATTACCTTAAATGGTGCCGCAGCAAGAAAAGTGGCTCCTGGGGACATCTTGATTCTTATCACCTATGCCATGATGGATGTTGATGCTGCCAAGAAGTTTAAACCTGCCTTGGTTTTTCCAAACGAAGAAAACAACCTCTTAAGGTAAGGTGAACAAATCGCTCTCCAAATTTTTAAGTATCGCCCTGCCCCTAGCTCTGGGCGTGTTTTTGATCTGGTACATCTTCAATGAATTTACCCCAGAGCAGCTAACGCAGTTGAAACTCCACTTTAAGAGTGCCAACTATTGGTACGTTGCCATTTCGGTAGCACTTAGTGTATTGAGCCACCTCATAAGGGCGTACCGCTGGAATTTTCTACTACAACCGCTGGGATATCATCCTAGAATAGCCAATAACTTTATGGCCGTTTCGGTAGCCTATCTCATGAATATTTTTATTCCCAAGAGCGGCGAAGTTTCCAGGGCTGTAGTACTTGCTAAATATGAGGATGTTCCTTTTGACAAGGGCTTTGGCACCATTATTTCTGAACGTATTGTAGATCTTGTACTCTTGTTGCTATTTATAGCCTTAGCACTCTTTATGCAGTACGATGTTCTGTATGGATATCTTATAGAAGTTGTTCCCGTACAAAAGCTGGCACTAGTTTCGGTTATTGGATTGGTATTGCTCCTGGCTTTTGTTGCTTTCCTGAAATACGCAAAAAACAAGCTCAGCATTAAGATAAACAAACTTATAAACGGGCTAAAAGCAGGTATGTTGAGCATACTCACCATGAAGAAAAAGACCGCTTTCATTTTTTGGAGCCTGGTAATCTGGGGGCTTTATCTGGCTTCTTTCTATGTTGCAACACTCGCGCTGGAGGAGACTACCAGCATTTCCATAGGGGTGATCATCACCACATTTGTTGTGGGCAGTTTCACCTTTGGGTTTACCAACAGTGGTTTTGGAACCTACCCTGCTGCCATCATGGGCATTTTGCTATTGTTCGGGATTGACGAAACCGTGGGCACAGCACTTGGCTGGATAGTTTGGAGCAGCCACATGGCGTACATAATTATCTCTGGGGGAATTTCCTTTTTGGCGCTTCCGTTTTACAACAAGGAAAAAACCACTTCCTGAGGCCTTTACCTTTTAGCTGAAGTTTGAAAATGAAGGGCTGAAAAATTTTAGTATCTTTCGGTTCCTTAAAATTTCAGAAAAAATGAAACGCTTACTACTCATCGCAACTTGTCTTTTTATATCGCTTCCAGCCCTTGCACAATCCAAGATTTTATATGAAGAATTTCCCTCTTCAAAACTGGACGAAACCCGAAGGCTAAAAATACAGCTGCCCCGTGATTACGATGAAAATACCGAAAAGGTGTACCCCATAATCATTGTCCTGGATGCAAATTACCTCTTTGAACCCGTTGCCGGGAATGTGGACTACTTCAGTTACTGGGAAGATATGCCAGAGAGTATTGTAGTAGGAATTATGCAGGGCGACTCTAGATATGACGATGGGGCCTACGACGACGTAAACTTTATGCCCGAGGAAAAAGGTGCCGATTTTTTCGAATTTATCGGTCTGGAATTACTGCCTTATATAGACAGCACCTACCGTACGGCACAATTTACCATCGCCGTGGGGCACGATTTTACGGCAAACTTTATTAATTATTATCTCTTTAAGGAACCACCCCTCTTTAATGGATATATAAACCTGAGTCCAGACCTGGCACCCATGATGGCAGAGCGTATCCCGCAGCGCATCCCCAGCATAGAAAAAAAGACGTTTTACTATCTGGCCACGGGAACCGACGACATTCCAGACCTAAGACAAATCACTCTTGAGCTGGATACTGCCCTTAAACCTTTAAAGAATGATACCTTCGATTATTATTTCGATGATTTTGAAGGTGCCACCCACTATTCATTGGTAGCAAGGGCCATTCCTTCTGCATTGGAGAAAATGTTCTCGGTATACCGCCCCATAAGCAAGCAGGAGTTCACCGAAAAATTACTAAAAATGGACACCCCCATCAGTGACTATTTAACCGAAAAGTACAAGGTAATTGAGGATCTTTTTGGACTTACCAACCCAATTCGTGTTAATGACTATATAGCAACTGCCACTGCGGCCGAAAAGAAAAAACAATACGAATCGCTCCGCACGATCGCATCTATGGCACAAAAGCAATATCCAGATACGGTACTGGGCGATTATTACATGGGACTGGCATTGGAAGGCCTGGGTGAACCAAAAAAGGCCATGCGTACCTATCAAGGAGCTTTTGATAAGGAAGAGGTAGATTTTATCACCATAGACCTCATGCTGGAGAAAGCCGATAAGATTAAAGAAGACTTTGGCTACTAGGAAACTCCTCAATTTTCACAAAGATTTGGCAAAAAGAAATATTATAATTTTTAATTTCACCTATAGTAACCAACAAAAAAGTTAATTATGAGAGGTATTCTTTGGCTCATAGCCGTAATCTGTATCGTTGTTTGGATTCTAGGTTTTTTCGGGTTTGTTGAAGGACTTGGCACCAGCAACCTAATCCATATTTTACTGGTGCTGGCCGTAATTGCTATTTTATACAGTATTATTAGGGGAAGGTAAGTTGTAATCTAGAATTTGATTATACGTACCTTTACTTCCTAGTATGGCCAAAACAAAAACTACCTTTTTCTGCCAAAACTGTGGTGCCCAATTCGCTAAATGGCAAGGGCAATGCACGTCCTGTAAGGAATGGAACACCATTGCCGAGGAGGTAATCCAGAAGGCCGAAAAGACTTCATGGAAAACCAATGAAACTTCTGTGCATACTGAGCGTGGCAGAAGTGCAAGACCAACGCTTATTTCTGAAATTTCCTCAGAAAAAGAAACTCGCCTGAACACAAAAAATGAAGAGTTGAACCGTGTGCTAGGTGGTGGCCTCGTACCCGGTAGCTTAACCCTCTTGGGTGGCGAACCCGGGATTGGGAAAAGCACGTTGATGTTACAGGTTGCCTTACAATTACCTTATAAAACACTGTATGTTTCTGGCGAAGAAAGTGCGCAACAAATTAAGATGCGGGCAGCCCGCATCCATCCCGAAGCGAATACCTGCTACATTTTAACCGAGACCAAAACACAGAATATCTTCCGCAATATTGCCGAAATGCAACCTGATATCGTGGTGATAGATTCTATACAAACCCTGCATACCGACTATATTGAAAGCAGTGCCGGCAGCATCTCGCAGATACGGGAATGTACTACCGAGCTTATTAAATTTGCCAAGGAAACGGCCACCCCCGTAATATTGATAGGGCACATAACTAAAGATGGGAACATCGCAGGGCCCAAGATTTTGGAGCATATGGTGGACACCGTCCTGCAGTTTGAAGGTGACCGAAACCACATCTACCGAATTTTACGTGCCAACAAAAACCGTTTTGGAAGCACCAACGAGTTGGGAATTTACGAAATGCAAGGCAGCGGATTGAGAGAGGTGAGCAATCCTTCGGAAATATTGATCTCTAAAAATGAAGAAGAATTGAGTGGTACTGCCATTGCCTCAACACTGGAAGGCATGAGACCCTTGATGATTGAAATTCAGGCCTTAGTGTCTACCGCGGTGTATGGGACACCTCAACGCAGCGCAACAGGCTACAACGCCAAGCGGTTGAATATGATTTTGGCGGTCCTCGAAAAAAGAGCTGGTTTTAAACTGGGCGCCAAGGACGTATTTTTAAATGTTACAGGCGGCATCACAGTAGACGACCCCGCAATAGATCTGGCCGTGGTGGCTGCCGTGCTTTCTAGCAATATAGATATCGCCATAGACAAACGCATGTGCTTTGCTGCCGAAATTGGTTTAGCTGGTGAGGTAAGACCCGTTACCCGAGTAGACCAACGTATTCTAGAAGCTGAAAAACTAGGGTTTGAAAGTATTATCATTTCAAAATACTGTAAACTCCCGAAGGCCTCTTATGGCATTAACATCATTAAATTAGCAAAAGTGAACGATGTGGTACAGCATCTCTTTGGGTAATCTTTGGTACAATTCCTGCTAAGAACAGTCCATGAAAAAACCGAATCTTTTCTCATTTTTTATTCTGGTGTTACTGTTGGCAGGATGTGAACAAGTACAAAAAGTAACCGATGTGGTTGTACAACCTACTGCCCGTGAGGTATACGACAGAAATTTTGAAAAAGATGATTCGCTCTTACTGAAATGGAAAAAAGCCTTTGGCAGAGCACTACAGGACAGCATCATAGTAACACTCCCCTATGCTGAGAGTGGTATATACTCTGCTGAAAATTTTAATGTATATAGCTACGATGTACAACTACAGGAAGGCGAAAAACTGATAGTCTCCGTAGAAAAACAACCCGATTCTGCGCAGGTGTTCATTGAAGTATTCCAAAAACCTGAGGACACCACAAAAACTCTGAAACTACTCAAAGCTTCCGAAAGAGATAGTAGCCAGCTTACACACACAGTAAAAAAATATGGCGTCTATAAAATTACCGTACAACCTGAGATGGGATTGGCATTTCCATTTCAGCTTAAAATGTATACCCAACCCACCTATACATTCCCGGTAAGTGGAGCGGGGAATAAAAATATACAAAGTTTTTGGGGAGCTCCCCGTGGTGGTGGCAAACGTTCCCACGAGGGAGTCGATATTTTTGCTCCCAAAGGCACACCACTCATAGCCATTACGGACGGACGTATTTCTTCAACAGGAAATCGTGGTTTGGGCGGTAAACAAGTGTGGCTGCGGGATGGATTGTTCGGCAAAACCATTTATTACGCACATCTGGATAGCATAGCGGTAAAAACTGGCCAACGCGTACAATTGGGAGACACCTTGGGTTTTGTAGGTAACACCGGGAATGCAAAAACTACAGAACCACACTTACATTTTGGAATATACAAAGGCAGTACAGGCCCTGTTAATCCGTACCCATTTATTAAACAAACCGAAATTCCGGAAATTTCACCTATAAACAAGGCAACTTCAGGCAGTGTAAAAAGAAATAAAACCACTATTCACCAAGGCCCATCTTCGGCACTGGATGAAATTGGACAAACCAACAAGAACGATACTATTTCAATCATGGGAAAGTACGGAAGGTGGTTTCATATTGTTACAAAGGATTCCCTAAAAGGTTTTGTAAGAGACAATCAAATAGACCCCTTTCTTTCAAATTAACAAATTTTTGGGGGTATTACATTTCAGTGGCTAGTATCTTTATTTTAGCTAAAACGAAGAACTTACACCTCCCTGCCTACCCCAAGGGGGATTTAAGGTTTAATTTCAAATTAAATTTCTACTATGTCCATGTTTTCCAGAATCAAAGAAACCTTTAAAGTATTAAAAGAAGTAGACATTAAAGCCATTGCCAAGATATCACAGAAGATAGATCTAGGTGAAGTAATGAAAACCGTGGGCGAGCTTGACGATCGACAAATGGCAGGCTTGATGCGTATGCTGAAAACCAAAGCCCGCAAGGGACAGCACAAGCTCCCTCCCATTGATGGTGATTTTTACGATTTGAGTCTAAAATTGACCCCGCACCAGCGTGAAATTCAGCTGAAAGTGCGTCAATTCATGGAAAAGGAAATTAAACCCATTGCCAACGACTTTTGGAACCGTGCCGAATTTCCACACCACATTATCCCAAAGATGGCAGAGCTTAATATATGCGGTATGGCCTACCAAGGGTATGGCTGTCCGGGTGAAACTTTTTTAATGGAAGGTATCATGGCGATGGAACTGGCACGGATAGATGTTTCCATATCTACCTTTTTTGGAGTGCACAGCGGACTGGCAATGGGTTCCATCTACCTATGCGGAAGCGAGGAACAAAAACAGGAATGGCTCCCCAAGATGCAACGTATGGAAGCTATTGGTGCCTTTGGGCTCACCGAACCTAATGTAGGGTCTGCTGTTGCCGGCGGAATGGAGACCACTTGTTACAAGGAAGGCGACGAGTGGATACTCAACGGCCAAAAGAAATGGATTGGCAATGCTACTTTTAGCGATGTCACCATCATCTGGGCCCGTGAGAAAGAAACCCACGCCGTGAAAGGTTTTTTGGTACGCAAAGGAAACCCTGGCTACAAAGCTGAAAAAATGAGAGATAAGATGGCGCTGCGCACCGTACAAAATGCGTTAATCACCTTAACCGATTGCCGTGTTCCCGAAAGTGACCGTTTACAGAAATGTGACCACTTTAAAGACACCGCCAAAGTATTGAAAATGACCCGTGCCGCTGTAGCGTGGCAAGCTGTGGGTTGTGCCCGAGGCGCCTACGAGAGCGCTTTGAAATACACAAAAAAGCGAGAACAGTTCGGAAGGCCCATTGCAAGGTTTCAATTAATCCAGAATCATTTGGTGGAGATGGTGGCCAACCTTACCGCAATGCAAACCTTGTGCTTCCGCTTGAGCGAAATGCAGGACCAAGATATTATGACCGATGAGCACGCCTCCCTTGCCAAGGTGTTTTGCAGTATGCGCACCCGTGACGTGGTAAGCCGTGCCAGAGAAGTAATGGGTGGTAACGGAATTTTGCTTGAACACGACGTAGCCCGTTTTGTAGCCGATGCCGAAGCAATTTATAGTTATGAAGGCACCAAGGAAATTAACTCTTTAATTGTGGGAAGAGCGATTACGGGGTATAGTGCTTTTGTTTCTTAAAATAGTGGGTAGTTGGCAGCGTGTAGACGGTAGAACTGTTTTAGGAACTATTTATGCTTATGCAAAATACTAGTGAGTCGCTAGCACTAGCAATGGTATCAACATTTTTAAAAGCGACCCAAAACAAAAACGACCCCCAAACCTGAGAGCCGTTATACTGTTTATTGCATATTGCAACTGAAAATTGCTTATTAAAGCTACTTCAACTTCTTCTTCACGGCTACTTCTTGGAAGCCTTCAATGATATCGTCTACTTGTATGTCGTTGTAGTTCTTCAACTGGATACCACAATCGTAGCCTTTGGAAACTTCTTTTACATCGTCCTTGAAGCGTTTAAGCGATTCCAGTTCACCTGTATGGATCACAACACCTTCACGTATCAATCTAATACTGTTGTTGCGCAATATCTTTCCGTTGGTAACCATACAACCTGCAATGGTCCCTACTTTAGAAATTTTGAATGTTTCACGTATCTCTGCAGTACCGGTAATCTCTTCTTTCATCTCTGGAGAAAGCATTCCTTCCATCGCATCCTTCAAGTCGTTGATGGCTGCATAGATAATAGAATAGGTGCGGATATCTATTTCTTCCTTATCGGCTATCTGGCGTGCATTCCCCATTGGGCGCACGTTAAACCCAATGATAATCGCATCGGAAGCCGAGGCTAACAATACATCACTTTCGGTAATGGGCCCAACAGCCTTGTGGATGATATTTACTTGTATCTCGTCCGTAGATAATTTCTGGAACGAGTCTGTCAAGGCTTCTACCGAACCGTCCACATCTCCTTTCAGGATAATGTTCAACTCCTTAAAGTCTCCCAGTGCGATACGGCGTCCTATTTCGTCCAGTGTGATATGGCGCTGTGTACGTACAGATTGCTCACGTTGCAGCTGTGTACGCTTGTTGGCGATATCCTTAGCTTCACGTTCATCTTCAAACACGTTGAATTTATCTCCCGCCTGTGGCGCTCCGTCCAATCCTAAGATGGAAACAGGTGTTGAAGGTCCTGCAGACTTGATATTTTTACCACGTTCATCTTGCATCGCCTTCACCTTACCACTGTGTTGTCCGGCCAATACATAGTCCCCAATCTTTAGGGTTCCGCCCTGTACCAAAATGGTAGACACATAACCACGGCCTTTATCCAAGAAGGCTTCGACCACAGTTCCGTTTGCCAGTTTGTCTGGGTTTGCTTTCAATTCTAGCAATTCGGCCTCTAATAAAACTTTTTCGAGCAATTCTTTTACTCCGGTTCCTTTTTTGGCTGAAATATCATGCGACTGTATCTTTCCGCCCCAATCTTCTACCAAAAGGTTCATTTGTGCCAACCCTTCCTTAATTTTATCTGGGTTTGCCGTGGGCTTGTCTATTTTATTGATGGCAAAAACAATAGGTACCCCAGCCGCTTGTGCGTGACTGATAGCTTCCTTTGTTTGTGGCATAATGTCGTCGTCTGCTGCAATTACAATTATGGCAAGATCGGTTACTTGGGCACCCCTTGCACGCATCGCGGTAAAGGCCTCGTGACCCGGTGTATCCAGAAAGGCAATTTTTTGTCCGTTTTCCAACTGTACTCCGTAGGCGCCGATATGCTGTGTAATTCCACCACTCTCACCTGCGATTACGTTTTCTTCACGAATGTAATCCAATAGGGATGTTTTTCCGTGGTCTACGTGACCCATTACGGTTACGATAGGCGCTCGCGGTTCCAGATCTTCCGGAGCATCTTCTTCCTCTGTAAAAGACTCCTCAATATCTGCAGTAATAAATTCTACTTCGTATCCGAACTCGTCTGCTACGATGGTTAATGTTTCGGCATCGAGACGTTGGTTCATGGTTACCATCATTCCTAGTGACATACAGGCTGAGATTACTTTGGTAACGGGAACGTCCATCATGGTAGCAACTTCGCTTACGGTAACAAATTCGGTTACCTTAAGTAGTTTGCTGTCCAATTCTTGTTGTGCAAGATCCTCTTCGGTTTTTTGGCGGTGGCTATCTCGTTTTTCACGGCGGTATTTGGCTCCTTTTCCTTTTGAGGATTTCCCTTGGAGTTTCTCTAGGGTCTCGCGTACTTGTTTTTGGATTTCTTCCTCGGTAGGTTCTTCTTTTGGAACGTTAGATCTTCCTCTACCTCTTCCGCGGTTGTTACTTTGGCCTCCTCCAGTACCTGGGCCTTTGCTTATACGTCTTCTACGACCCCGTTTTTCCTTGTTGGCGTCGGTCTTTTCTTTTTTCTTCTTTTCAGGTTTTTTGAACTGTGTAAGGTCTATCTTCTTTCCTGTAAAATTAGGACCGTCCAGTTTTTTGTAGGTAGTTTTTACTACATCGCTACCTGGTTTTGCTTCTTCCTCTTGAGGAGTTTCCGTTGGGGTCTCCTCGGTTTTAGTCTCTTCTTTGGTAGAAGGCTTCTCTTCTTTTGCAGTTTCGGGTTTCTTGGTAGTTGGCTTTTCCTTTTTGGCCTTAGGAGCTTCTTCCTTAGCTTCGGCTTTTTCAGTTTTTGGCTCCTCTTTAGGAGTTTCAACTTCCTCGGCCCTCTCTTCTTCTTTTGCAGCCTTTTTCTTGGCTTCAAGGTCAATTTTCCCTACTTTCTTCAGGCCACCAAGGGTAGCTTCGGCTTTAACAATTTTGGCTTCGGCTTTTTCTTCCTTCTCCTCCAGCTCACGTTCACGCTCAAGACGGAGTTCTTCCTTCTCTTTACGTTTTTCTTCCCCAACTTCTTTTGAGGCTACTTTCTTGCTCTTATCTGTCTGGAATTCTTCAAACAGCGCTTCATACTCTGCACCGGATATTTTGGTAGTAGGGCGTGCCTCCACCTCGTATCCTTTGGAACTTAAAAATTCCACGGCACGATCTAGCGAGATGTTAAATTCCCGCAGTACTTTGCTAAGCCTCATTTTTTTTGTTTCAGCCATAAAAATGCTTCCTTATTTTCTAACGTATTGTAAAAGTAGTTAAAATGTGTGCTACGTTAAAACTACTCTTCAAATTCTTCTTTTAATATACTTACCACTTCTTTAATGGTTACTTCTTCCAGATCGGTTCTTTTTACCAAATCTGCAATGTCCTGTTCGAGAACACTCTTGGCTGTGTCCAGACCAATTTTCTTGAATTCGTCTATGATCCAGCCGTCTATTTCGTCACTAAATTCTTTCAGCTCTACATCTTCTTCGGCTCCTTCTCTCAATACGTCTATTTCGTATCCTGTGAGTTGTCCTGCAAGACGGATGTTGTGCCCACCACGGCCTATTGCCTTGGAAACTTCTTCTGGTTTCAATATTACCTCTGCGCGCATGGTTTCCTCATCCAATTTGATAGAGGTTACACGAGCGGGGCTCAATGCACGGGTGATGAACAGGTTTATGTTGTTGGTGTAGTTTATTACATCTATATTCTCGTTGCCCAATTCACGAACAATACCGTGAATACGGCTACCCTTCATCCCTACACAGGCTCCTACCGGGTCTATACGGTCATCGTAACTATCTACGGCTACTTTTGCTTTTTCGCCTGGGATACGTACTACTTTTTTAACGGTGATCAAACCATCGAAAACTTCTGGGATTTCCTGCTCGAAGAGTTTTTCCAAGAACAACGGGTTAGCGCGCGACATTATGATGGCGGGCTTGTTCCCCTTAAGCTCAACACTCTCAATGATTCCACGAACGTTGTCTCCTTTTCTGAAAAAGTCCGAAGGGATCTGCTTGTCCTTTGGTAGGATAATCTCGTTACCCTCGTCATCCAACAAGATTACCGCACGGTGACGAATGTGGTGTACTTCAGCAGTATAAATCTCGCCTTCAAGATCTTTGAACTGCTTGTAGATTATAGTATTATCGTGTTCGTGTATCTTAGAGATAAGGTTTTGGCGCAATGCCAAGATGGAGCGGCGCCCAAGGTCCATTAATTTCACTTCTTCCGAAACGTCCTCACCTACCTCAAAGTCATCCTCGATCTTGCGGGCTTCGCTAAGGGAAATTTCCTCATTGGGGTCTTCTACCTCACCATCGGCCACTACTACACGGTTTCTCCAAATCTCCAAATCTCCTTTGTCCGGGTTTACGATGATATCGAAGTTATCATCACTTCCAAATTTCTTTTTTAAAG
Source organism: Marinirhabdus gelatinilytica (assembly GCF_003353425.1). GTDB lineage: Bacteria > Bacteroidota > Bacteroidia > Flavobacteriales > Flavobacteriaceae > Marinirhabdus > Marinirhabdus gelatinilytica. The sequence continues at coordinate 715,681 of NZ_QRAO01000001.1, read as the reverse complement.
CATTTCTGAAAACCTCTTCCAGGATCGCCATGAGCGTTACCCTGTCTATTTGTTTGTCGTCCTTAAATTCAGAAAACGATTCGATTAATGCTATATTTTCCATGGCATCTTTTAATTAAATTTTATCATCACTTTTGCTTCAACAATATCGTTGTAGGACACGGTGGCCTCTTTCTGTACGGTCACCTTGCCTTTTCCTACAGGTTTGGGTTCGCGGGCCTTCCAGTGCAGGGTCACTGCATCCTCGGTAGCTTCGGTAAGCTCTCCTTCAATGGTTTCACCTTCTGTCTTTACCTGAAGTTTTCTTCCTATGTTTTTCTTGTACTGGCGCACCATTTTTAAGGGTTCCGAAACCCCAGCGCTCAACACTTCCAACGAAAAATCCTGTTCTTCTCTATCCAGATTGTGCTCTATGGCACGGCTCACATCCATACAGTCCTGTACCGAAACGCCATTATCCCCATCCAAGATCACTCGAATCTGGTTTGCTTCTGAAATAGAAAGATCTATCAGGAACAGTTCGGGTTTTTGCGACAAGGCTTCGTCCAGTAATTTCTCTACTTTTTTTTGCATTGAATTTTGGCTATAAAAAGAGGGGACTCTGTGTCCCCTCTGTTGGTTGCGTATCAAATTCGGTGCAAATATACGACAATTTTTCAGAACAAAAAAAGGATTGCTACACCGATTAATTTTTGTAACTTTCTTAATAGTAACCGCTAAAAACAATCGCTCATGAAACGTATACTTGTCCCAACCGATTTTTCGCCACAAGCAGATAATGCACTTAAAGTGGCCGCTATGCTTGCTGAAAAAAACGATGCCGAGATCTACTTGGAACACTCCTTGGACCTGCCGGGCACCCTTGCTATTTCTGGTCCTTCCAGCGCCAAACCGCAATCTATATACTTTATAAAACTGGCGGAACAAAAATTTGAAGAGGTACTTAAAAGAGATTATCTCTTTGATGTGGAAGTGCATACCGCTATTGGCCACGGTGAGATCTATGACGACGTACAACTCACGGTAAAAGACAAGGATATAGATTTAATCGTAATGGGATCCCACGGTACAAGTGGTTTTAAAGAACTTTTTATAGGTAGTAATGCCGAAAAGGTTGTGAGAACATCTGAAATCCCAGTACTTGTTGTTAAAAACGAACACACCACCTTCGACATAAAAGATTTTGTATTTGCGACCGACTTTACCGAAGAATGTCGCAAACCTTTTGACCAAGCACAAAAGTTTGCAAAGGCAGTGGGTGCGAAATTGCACTTGTTGTACGTAAATACCCCGAACGATTTTAAGACCACTACCGATATAAACAAAACAATAGATAGCTTTGTAAGGGGAATGGGAGCAGAAAATTACACCAAGAACATTTATTGCGAAACCAGTGTAGAGAAGGGTATTCTTAGCTTTGCCAAAGAAATTAACGCACAGCTTATAGGTATGAGCACCCACGGACGCCAAGGACTCTCACACTTTTTCAATGGCAGTATAAGTGAAGATTTGGTAAACCACGCAAATATGCCTGTGATAACGTTTAAAATTTAATTATAATATGACCGTTATAAGAGGCAACAAACCCAAGTTTTCCATGCAAGTTGCCACAATTGTAAGTGTCTGGCTCCTTATTGCCTGCGGCACCCCGTCCCAAAAAAAATCTAAAACTGTTATTGGTCCTCCCGTTGAGGACTCCAACACCCCAGTGGTGAATATCCCAAAAGACGATTTGCCAGTAATTGAACCCAAATTACCAAAGGGTGCCGTAACCGCAAATTTTCTAACGGACCGCAAACCGTTTTATGCAGTGGTGGACAAAAAAACCTCCCGCAACGGCAGGACCACTATTATTTTTGAGAACAGCGCTGCACCCAACATATCCATACCGGAAACGTATGGAGCCACTTTGGAGACGCTTCGATTTGATGAATTTGATCGCGACCTACTTCTCGTAAAGACAAAGCTGAAGGACCCCGTATTCACAAAATACTTTTTGTACGTGCTACGCAATGGGCAATGGAAACCCGTAGTCAATGGGTTTTCAATTCACCGTGACAACAGTCCAGAAAGTTTAAAACCCATTGTGGTAGATCCCTCCAATCCTAACAATATGAAACGATACTATTCGGTTTTCGACCTGGATGAGACCAGTACCAAAGGATATACCTGGCGGTTGTTAACGGAAAGTGTGCCTATTCAAAATTGGTAGTTTTCTTTGGATACAACATATAATAATTACTCAAAAAAGACTTTAAGACATGTTCTCCATTAGCCCCTAGATTTTTTATGGACAACCCTAAATCCTCTCTCATTTCGTAAATCACTTGAGAGTATTTCAAATAAAGAGCGCTGCTTTCTCTATCTATTTCTTCGATGGTCTCTCCATTTAACAACCTTTGTTGCAATGTAAACGTAAATTGCTGCAAATCGCCTATTGCATTAATTACATCTGGAGAAGCATACAGTAGATAGTCCTTGTAAAAATTAAACATTCTATCGTTAATTTTTTCCAACTGCTCTTCGGTAATTGTCTCTTGGGAGCGCAGCCTGTCTATCATAATGTCCGAAAAGGTTGAATAAATTTTCCTACGCTCTTCCGTAGCTTTATTTTTAAGCTGTTTTCGATTTTCAAAAATCATATTTCCAAAAAAACCAATTGCACCTGCGGCAAGAGGTACAAATATCTGAAACCATTGAAACTCCATAATCCTATACTTTTAGTTAGTTAGTAAAACATCAAAAACAAACAAATCTGTGATCGATACAACTACTAATTTATAAAATTATAGCGCTGATTTACAATAAAGTAAGAATGTATTTACCCTTTTTTTCTACGGTCTACCAACAACACAGGTTTTCGGCTCATTTTTGGAAATTGTAGTTTTTCCATCTGGTCCTGGGTGGTAAACGCTACGTTGGGGCGTACCCGTAGTTTTGCCCTGAAGTGGTCCTTTAAGCTGTCCTTAAAGGCTTCAGAGATGTCTTCGGAAACAACCTTCAGTAAGATTTCATCGGTGCCAATCTCGTTTTGGGAAATCTCGATGATAAAGGAACGTACCTCATCGAAATCCTGCAACACATTGTACATCGCTGGAGGGTATAGGGTGGTTCCCTTGTACTTTATCATTTGTTGTTTTCTACCTACCACGGGACCCAAGCGCATTGTTGTTCTTCCGCAGGAGCAATCGCCAGTATGGTGTTGGAGCATATCTCCCGTCTTGAACCGCAACAATGGTAATCCTTCGATACCTAAGGTGGTAATTACGAGTTCTCCAACTTCCCCTGTGGCTACAGGGGTATTGTTTTTGTCTAAAATTTCAGCAATAATGAGATCGGGGTGCAGGTGCCCGCCCTGTTGTGCCTCGCACTCGTTAAAGGCTGTCTGCATTTCGGTGGAAGCGTAGGTTGAAAACAACTGGATATCCCAAACCTTTTTAATTTTCCTCCCCAGTGCATTCAGTTTGAAATTTCCGTCGCGAATGGGTTCGCCAATACAAACGGCGGCCTTTACCGAAGATTCTGAAATAGCAATGTTGTGTTCCTTGGCAAAGGCGCTCAACTTCAGTAAAAAGGAGGGGACACAAATTAAATACGTAGGTTTGAATTTGAGGATACTATCCCACTGTAGCTCGGTAACGCCAGAGCCTACACGTATTACAGATGCACCCAACTTTCGCAAGCCTGTAAAATACGCCATCCCAGCCATGAACCTGCGGTCTATCGTGGTCATTAGCTGCACAGTATCATTACCGGTAATGCCCGAACATGCTAGCGAAACAGCCTCGTTATAGGCCAAACGGTCCAAATCGGCATTGGTCAATCCAATGGTTACCGGGTCGCCCAAAGTACCCGAAGTGGTTACATAATCTATGATACTGGTTTTTGGAACACAGAAAAAATCATCGTTGTGACGCTGCAAGTCGTCTTTTGTAGTAAAAGGGAGTTTTTGCAAATCTGAAACAGATTGTACAGTAGATACATCCACCCCTTTCTTTCGGAACAAACGTTGGTAATACGGGGAGTTTTCTGAAACATACTGAAGCATTTCTTTCAATTTCTCAGACTGGAAGTTTTCAATTTCCTGTTGGGATTTGGTTTCTATGCTAGGTATTTCCATTTTAATTTCTGTTTTAGACCTACAAGGAGTCCATTCTTGCTAGTAACATATTGACTGTCAAAAAAATATCAATCCAACTTGCGTAAGGATTTTTTTAGATATTTCTCGACCATTTCAGTTTCAGCAAGCGAAGGTATCTCTTTTTTGGAAGCTATCCTTAAATACCTAACAGCTTCTCTATAGTTTTCAGCCTCATAATAATACCGTCCAGCAAGATAATAGGCTTTCCAGTACTTAGGATTCAATCGAATGATTTCCTCAGCTTTACCAGCTATATACATGAAATGATTTTTTTCAATCTCGGTTTCAATCTCGGTTTCGATTTCTCTGTAGGCTTCATATTTTTTATAGGCTCCGGACTGTAAAAATGGCGAGGCGGGAAGTGTGTTTTTTTCTTCTGAAATGGAAACCAGCGAAGGGGTACCTTTTCTTTCCATAAAAACCTCATTCAAATCGTAACAAACGAAGGCTCCCAATTGATACGGGTTAGCTGAAACCCACACTTTTAAATCTGACGGTTGGAAAACGATACCATGGTGTGCCAAGAGTTGGTTGAGTGCTTTTTCATTTCCATACCCAATCTCAGTATTATCGAGCCCTTTGGTATTCCGAAGTATCGCAACGGCTTCCTCTACATCTACTTTTTGAGCCTGTTCGAGTAGCTGGTCCATGCGTTCAAAACGATAGGCGGTGTGGCTCTCTTCAATGGTTTTCAGGTTTCTTCGATCCTTTGCATAGGCTTCACTCTGGAAATGGTTGGAACAGATTAATTCTGCAGTGTTTTCAACCTCAAAAATGCCAAGGTCATTGGGGGAAACCTCAATTAAAACTGCTTTTCCATCCTTGGCACTTCCCACCATAATAGACTCAGAAACAAACACTTCTCTTTTTTTGGCAATGGCTATAGCTTCTTCGATATTGGAAGCGTGTTGTAAAATCTCTCGGGTCACGATGGAAATGGGCGTTTTTGCTACCAATGGGATTTTAGATTTCCCAGCGTTGATGGTCACCGTAAGTCCTTGATCGTTCATCCCGGAAACCACGCCTACAAATCCGCCCCAGGTAACACTCATAAACTTATGGCCCTTCTCTGGATTTACAAATGCAATGATTTTTTCTTCAGCAAATTCATCGCCAGCATAAAAATCGAAATTCCTTCCCAAGAGCAAGTTACCGTCCTCGCTCCTTTTGTCCCACACGGCAAAGCTGGTACAGCCCACCAACATTAAATCCTGCAATGCGTGCCCAATATCGTGGGCGCTGTGCAAGTAAAGGGAACGCAAGTAGGGTGGCGCAATATCGTTATAAGTGTTGGCCGAGTATCTTGAAAGCCCGTAAATTTCGGTTTTAAATTCCTCGGGGACGTGCAGGTACATTTTGCGATTGTACCAGCGAAGTATCTTTCGGAGTAGCGACTGTCTAGTTTCTGAAGGCACCAACTCCTTTACTTTCGAAAAGAAAACCCGTTCTTGTTTTTGCAGCAATTCCTGTGTAAGGCTTCCAGTGGCAAGGCCTCGTTCCAAAGGGTCGCCCTCTATGTAAAGTTCCCACAGGCCGTATTTATTTTTATGTAAAAAATTGTTCCCAAGGTGGAATGTGGTATCTGAAATTTGCACCCGTTGGGCAACAGTCCCGTTGTACCCACTTATATCTGGGCGATCCTTTAACGATTTTGCCGTGCCACAGGAAACCAGTAAAAAAAGCAGGGTGTTATAGAACAGAATTTTTTTCATGCTATCCAAATCATCTAGCCGTGTTTTTGGTTTGTTTTTTTCAAGATTTTGGTTTCTTTATAATCTACCCACTTTTGCCCCCATATTTTCCGCATTCCGTTTTCGAAAGGGCGCATAAAGAATACATTGCTGAACATTTTTGCCAATCTTGCGGGATGCCTTGGCAACGCCCTGAGCGTGATGGAAAATCCGCCATCCAGATATTTTATATAGTGCCAATAACCGCTGGGCATGTAAAGCGCATCACCATGTTTCATCTCTACCTGGATACCTTCAACCTTATTGAGCGCTGGGTATTTACCAAAATCTGGATTGTCCATATCTATAGATTCAAGATTATGAACAGCAAAGGGCACCTTGTACAAATATTTTGTTTGCTCTGGTGAGAATAACGTCACACTTTTATGGCCATGAAAGTGAAAATGCACCAGGTCTGAGAGGTCCATGTCGAAATGTGGCAATACCCTTGAGCCACCGCCTCCAAAGAACATCACGGGCAATCTCTTAAAAAATTTGAGCCCAATATCTGGGTACCTAATATCGTCCAGCAATTTTGGGACATTGTCCAAGAGGTTAAAGAAGAACACCCGTAAATCTGTAGGTTCGGTTTTCAGGATTTCAAGATAATCCCTTAATTTCATTTCGGTAACGGGGGCTGCGGAATTTTGCTTTCCCTTGGTGGGTTCGCTATTGTACAAGGGCACTAATTGATCTCCAGCTTGGTCTTGAAAATACTCAATGGTCCATTTCTTATATGCTGGCCAGTCTTTTGTTAAGTTTTCGATCAAGACAGGGCGTTGCGGTTTGTAGTAGTTCTCTACAAATTCTTTTTTTGAAATATTCTGTACCCTCTCAATAGGGATGGTTTTAATGTGCCCCATTTCTTTTACCTTTTTACTTCTTCAATGTTATTCGCTCCTTGTATTTTAGAGACTAAATATTCCCTTCCCAATATGGTAGAGCAAGTAACCACCCCACTAATGGTAACGCCCAAAATACCGTGCATATTTAAACTCTGTCCTGTAAAGAACAGGTTTTTAATTTTTGTCCTTGCCGAAACAAAGGATTTTAAAGCATTGCTAGCATCCTTTACATAGCCATACATTGAACCTCTGTTAGAACCAATATAGTCCCTGTAGGACAATGGTGTAGAAGAATACACCGCTTCAATACACTCCCTGATGTTTGGGAACTTTTTCTCGAGCTCTGTGATAAATTTTTCCTCTTTGGCGCGTTTAAACTCTTCGTAGGTTTGCCCTCTCTCGTTCTTATTTGCTGCTGTGTTGAAGGTCCCCTCCCAAGGTTTCATTTCATCAAAGTTCATATAGGTCATCGCGGCTAGGTTGTCGCCATACGCATCGCCGTTCTTTTTTACGCCCATGGAAACCATGTAAGCCTTGGGCCATTCCTCTTGGGTGTATTCAAAAGCGCTCCAAACGTCTTCGGTCGACTTGAAATGATAGTAATTGTGGTTCAAATATTTAAAGGTGCCCGGTTTCAGTACGATATATAGGGAGAAGGCAGCCATGGTACTTTCAATATCCTCAATTCTTGATACGTAACTTTTTCTGAAGTTTTCCTTACCTACCATCTTTAGCGTTACCTTAGGGTCTACATTGGAGATAAAGGTATCTCCCCGGACTACGTTTCCATTGCTGGTGGTAACGGAAGTAACCGTACCGTTTTCAACATTAAAATCAACCACTTCCTGGCGTTTGTAGGCTTCCCCTCCGGCTTCTTTCAGTTTTTTTAATAGTGCCTTGGTGATTTGTGAGCCCCCGTTTACACATCTATAGGAACTTTCAATATAACTGTTTACCGAGAGTGCATGTACATAAAACGGTGTTCGGTCTGCATCTCCAGCGTATAGCAAATTGTTTCCAGCAAGAACGGCCTTCAGCCTTTCATTGTTGGTGAGAGAGTCTATAAATTGTTTTGCAGGAAGTTCAAAAACCGCAGTGTCCTGATAGTAATTTTTACCAACTTTCAAGTTGTAGAGCGGAAATTTATCGCAGGTCTCCTGAACCTTATCGCAATAGGCCCTAATGGCTTTTTCTTCTTCAGGAAATTGTGAAACGAGCTCTTGGATAAAATTTTCATACCCCTGGGCATGTTTGTATTCGGTTGCGTCATCGTCAAAAGTAATGATATCGAAACCGTCCTCGTCCAGCTTTTTCAGCTCAATTTCATCTATGATGTCCAAATACTTAAAATATTGATACAGATTTTGCCCTTCGGATAGCCCGCCGATATAATGTACGCCCGTATCGAAAATAGTTTTGTTTCGGGAAAATGTTTGTAGGTTCCCACCATATTGCTGGTTTTTTTCCAGCACGCACACACTCTTCCCCTCTTTTGCCATGATAATCCCGGAGACTAGGCCGCCTAGGCCACTCCCAATAATTACGACATCGTATTTTTCTTTCAATTTCAACTAATTCGGCTTTTTTTAAAGATACTAAGTTTCTCGTCTCGAAACAGCTTTTGAAAGTTTAAATCTGCATTCCGCTTGTTATTCCACTGCTCAACCCAAGTATCGTTTGTTTCAATTATAATATATTCTGAAGGAATTGCAAGCGCTTTTTCCTTTGAGTTCGCAAAAGTGATTTTGTTATGGTGCGCTGTGATAAAACTGTTCTGTACGATTTCACGCACCGTTGCATCAGGAATGTACGTAGTTATTTTTCGATCTGCGCTATCCATGAGTAACAAAAAATCGAGTTGCCCATTTCCGTTGGAAATGTTTGTAACCGTGCACCGCTTGTCCAATACCTCAAGTATTTCCTTATAGGTAGCCTTATGGCTCTTCAAATCTTTTGAAATCTGCCGGTATAACGCATCACCCTTGTATCTATACTCTAACCTCACAAGGTCGTGAAAATATGTTTTGTCTTCAATTTTTGTTCTCAGGGTGTCAAATTCGGTTTTGAAATAGTTGCTAATTTGCTTGGTGCGTTCCTTGTAAGTGGTTCCAAAGGAAGTGTTGGCTGCAGAGATACGCTCCAAAATTTTTACGGTGATGCTACCATCCCTTATTACAAAACTTCCCTTGGGCAATACTTCAGAATTACCGTGGATAAGCACAGGGATAATATCTAAATCCAATTGTTCTGCCAAGAAAAATGCCCCTTTGTGAAACCTGCGTATTTTGTTGGTGCTAGACCGTGTCCCCTCTGGGAAAGCCATTAAAGTATAGCCTTGTGCAACTTTTATCTTTAAATGATCCACTCCTTTGTCAATCCCACCAGACACGGGGTAAAAACCTGCCAATTGTACCGCTTTCCCAAAAATTGGGGAGTTGTACACCCAATCGTTCACTAAAAAAATAATTTTGGGATGCAACATACCCACCGCCAAAATGTCTAGGAACGAAGTATGGTTGGCAATGATGATTCCCGGTTTTTCAAAGGTTTCATTGCTTTGGTTTACGATCTCTTTCCTCACAAAAGGGTTGGTGTACAAAACCGATTTCATAAATTTTGAGATCACCCAATGAAATCCTTTCATTTTTCTTTTTTTGCTCCATGGGATAAGTGGCATTATAACCACGCTGAAACTAGAAAGGACCAACCCTCCTAGCCCATAATACGTGAATGAAAGTGCCGAATGCAACAACAACCGAAAGGTAATGGGCCTCTTGGTCCGGCTACCAATAAACAACCTAAAAAGCAAGGGCTGTATGCTGAAGGAAACCAACATTGCTGAAAAGATTCCAATAATGGAAACCACCGAAATAGAATACAGCGCAGGATGTTTGGCAAATATGAGCACCCCAACACCCAAAATAGTAGTAATTACCGAAAGTACGATAGAGGTTTTATGGAGACTGAGCGCCTTGTTTCCCGTGCGATATTCGGTGAGCATCCCGTTGGTGATGAAGATGCAATAATCTACCCCCAGCCCAAAGATGAACGTGGAGATAATAATATTGAAAATATTGAACTCAATGCCCAGCAAGCCCATAACCCCAATGGTAATAAACCACGTAAGGAATATGGGAACAGCCGTGACCAACGTCAATGAGAAACTCCTGAAAAACAACAACAGTAACGCCAGTACCACCAACATGGAGTAGCCAATCAAGCTATTGAAATCGTCCTTAAGCGTCCCTAACAGCGTTTCATTCATTTCCTGCCGGTCTATGGCCAGCACGTTGGGTTCATCTTTAAAGGCGTTGTGGACCTTTTCAATATGGGGCTCGTCCACTTTTACCAAACTGGTTACGGTGGTGATTCCTTCTTTTTCTGAAATAAAATCTGCTACCGAAAAGGATGTGATCGCACTGTAATCGCTAACCGAAACCGATGTAAAATCTGACTCCAAAAAACTATAGAATTGCTGAAATGTGGTAGGTTTAAGCCCGAAGTCTGCACCACTTTCAATCAAGCTCTGTTTGGTTTGGGATACTGTTGCTTCATCCCAAAAAGATTGCCACCGCGCTATTTTTTGCTGCTGTACTGCTTCAGAAAAAACCAACGCACCTACCGAATTATAACTTAAGATTTCATCTTTCTCGTCCAATTCCTTCAAAATTGAATGCACGGTATCATTCACCTCCAGTGCTTTTTGGGTGTCATCCCCAAAGGCAGCAATATAAATGGATTTTGAGGCCAAATTGGTGAGTGCATCCAAATGCTGTTTTGCAAGGGTGGCCGCTTCGGGTTCGTAATTCAGTTTTGAAATATCCTTGTTAAAAACCACCTTGTTGTAGGTAAACAGGCTAACAATACTGAAAATCGCAATGATCCCAAGGAGCCATTTACTTTTATGAAAATGAAACGCGGCAAGCCTATCCAGCAGACCAGGTTTCCTTATTTGCACATTTTTGCCCTTATACACCTGCGGAATAAAGAGCAAAGCAAAAACCGAAGCCCCCAAAACGCTCACTGCAGCAAAAATTCCCAAATCCTGAAGTGCCTGTGAGTCTAAAAATAGCAAGCACAAAAATGCCATGGCAGTGGTGAGACTGCTCATTAGGATAGGCTTTGTAATATCCCGATACAGTTTTTCTATAGGTTCTCTGTTCCGAAGATGCGTTAATATGTGCAGCGAATAATCTAGCGTAACCCCCAAAAGCACCGAGCCGATCCCCAAAGAAATCGCAGAAATTTCGGAACGGATAAGATACAGCAGTGCTACCGATAAAAGTCCGCCGAATACCGTAGGGGTAAAAAGGATGAGGGGAATAGTGATCTTTCGATAAAAAACAATGAAAATAACGATGAGAACCGTCATAGCGATACCCACCGTAAACTGTATGTCTTTTTTAATTTGTTGCGCATTGGCCACGGCAATCAGGACCGCTCCAAAATATTCGCCCTCTACCGTGTTCTCAAAAGTTGTGTTCAATTGGTGCTGTAGCTTGTAGAGCTCTTCGGCAAACGCTTCGTTTTTATCGGTTTCGCTGGAAGGATATTTTGGTGTGATAAACAGCAAGAGATTTTGTTCATCCCTGCTCACTAAAAAACCATTTCTTACGGTAAGCTGGTCACTCATCCCCAGGCCATTCAACTTTTCCAACGCCAAAAACGAAATACCCAAGGGGTCCCTTCGTATCTGCTTCTTGGCTACTATTCCGGTGGGCGACACCATCGTACGGAAATTCGCTTGGGTTATGGCGGCGATGCTATCTTTTTTGAGTTTTGCAGCGATCGCTTTGTAATCGGTTTCATTTAAGAACAGCGGGGCGTTTTTATACAAAAAATCCAAGGTTCCCGCAATAACGTCATCCTCTACCTTGCCCTGGATATTCTGTATGTATCCTGTATTATTTTTTTCTAAACTGTCTACAAACCGGGAAGCGTATTGGGTGAGATCCCTGGTGGAAGCATTCGGTTTTTTCCGGATGTTCACGATGATCTTGTCGGTAAAGTTTACCGATTTCAATACTTGTTGAACCTCTTCAGATTTTTCATTGGCAGGAATAAGTTTTGAGATATCCTCTTCAAACTGAAGCCTTGTGGCCAAGAAAACCAGCCCAGCAACCATTATAACGAAGACGAAGAGGCCTAACAGCCTATTTTTAGCAATTGCTTGATATGCACTATAAAACAGCCTAGTCATGTTGCACCGCTATTTGTTTTCTGTTCAATACTGAAAAGACCAAATACCCCAAGGTTCCCAGCACGATCGCTGAAACTGTAGCTAATGTAAAACTACCCACAATATAGGTTTGAAGATGTTTCAACACTTCAAAATTGGTGGTTATCTCTTCCATGGAATATTCATATTCCACACCCAGCACAAATTGCCCCATCTCGCTACTCGCATATAGCACAAAAGGGATAAATGGTGGCAAACTCACGTTCGAAAAAACAAACGAAATAGTTTTGTTAAGGTTGAACAAAATAGCAAGGAACAGTACGATAAGCGTGTGAAAACCCCAAAAGGGTGAGAGACCAATAAAAACTCCCAGTGCAATGGAGAGTGCCTTTTTCTTGGGAGAATCCAAGCTTCCCAGCAAATCTTCCAGTACAAATCTCCTAATTCCCTTTTTGCGATATTTTCGATACAGGTCTCTAGGTTTTATATACAGAAAAGCTATGGTGACCAATACGGTATTGAGCACACTAATCCTAGAAAAATCCTTAAACGGCCTAAAGTGCGATACACGCTCGGTTTCGTCATAGAGAACACGAACGGGCACATTTTTCACTTCGGTGCCTTTCCAGGCCGCCCTTACGATCACTTCAATTTCAAATTCAAATTTTTTGGTCTTGAAGTTCATGTTTTCAAGATATTTCAGTGGGTATAACCTGTAGCCAGATTGGGTGTCCTGTAGCCAAGTCCCTGTCTCTACCCAAAACCAAAAATTGGAGAATTTGTTCCCAAAACTGCTTTTCCTGGGCACGTCTTCCTGCTCCATATTCCTTGCCCCAATGAGCAACAGGTTTTTATTTTCTGAAGTTGTTAGCGTTTCAATAAAAACTTCCATATCCTCTGGAAAATGCTGCCCGTCACTATCTATGGTGATCGCATAATCGAAGCCCAGTTCCAAGGCCTTGGCAAAGCCAACCCGAAGCGCATTTCCTTTCCCTTGGTTTTTGGGAAGATGAATCGTTTTAATTTGGGAATAGCCTTCTAAAATGTGCGGCGTAGTATCTGTTGAACCATCGTTTATTACAATAACGTTAGTAGTATATTCCAGTACGCCATCCATGACCCGTTGCAATGTTTTGTGGTTGTTATACGTAGGTATAATCACACAACATTGTAGGTCTTTTATTTTAGTTTTGAGTGCCGATAGGTTCATTTAGGTAATCTATACAGCTGTGCAACACCAAGGGGTACTATTTCGTGATGCAACAGCCCGCAAAAATATATATTTGGCAACGAAGTATCAAAAATTTGATACGTTTGAAGATACTAAAAAAATATCGGGATTTGGGATTACCGTAGGCTGTCTTTTTCAGCAGCAGTGAAGCCATCAGATTGCAACACATATCCCTTTACAAAAGCGCTAACGCCAGCAGAAGCAATGTCCTTGAAGTTTTGAAGGATAAACGTCCTATCCTCTTCCATGTGTTTGTTATATTTTAAAAACCTTGGGGTATTTTCTTGCACGCTCAAACGTATGGTGCGTATCTCAATGTTGTTGGGGGCTTTGGCAACGGCGTACTCCAGCAGACCAGCTCCTTCCTTGAAAAATTCCTTCTTTTCTTTTTTAACCCGGGAATGTTCTGCCATTGCGGTAAGTACGGCGCCTTTGTAAGCAACCAGCACTAGGTTGTCGTCCTTGGTAACAGAGGATAGCTCTTTGAAAAGTTTTTGAACCAGTTGTTCGTTGCCGTGGGACACACTATAGTCTGCCCTAACCTGTGAGAGCTTGGGAGGTGCGATGGAAAACAGCACAAAACATAATGCAACGAATAACGATTTCATCTACCCCATAATTTTAAAAGTTGCGCTCAGTTTTAATGCCACGGTCTCGCCAATGGAGGAAGTGTTTTTTATCTTCACTTGGTCTCCTTCTTCGGTATATGAAATGGCAAGTGTCACCTCTGGGTTTATTTCGGGGTTGATGATGGCCATGAACTTAATGTTTGAAGATACCGAAAGAAACAGTTGCTTCCCCGTGGCCTCCTCTGTAAATTCCTTGATGATCTGCAACATACAAACACCGGGCATTACAGGGTTCCCAGGGAAGTGGCCCTTAAAGATATCATGATCCTTATGGAGCATGATGGTAGCCAAAATGTTTTGGTCCTCCTGGTTACATTCCTTTACTGTGTATAGTCCTTCTATTAACATTCAATCTTTTATTAAATATGCTAGATCTATCTGCAACTTGATGTTGTTGTGTGCTATTGAAATTTTTTCGGCGATACTATTTTCTTCTGAAGTTTTGGCTGCTGCTTGCAACGATTCAAATTTAATAGTGACCTTTTCTTTATGTTTTGAGGTATGCACCAACTTTTCAAGGGTTTCCTCACCTTTTCTGAAAAAATAAAAATTGTACCGGCCTTCCGCTTCAGTTCTATAAACATTGTGTTTTTCCGAAGCATATTGCTCCACTACGGGTACCTTTTCAGTAATCAACAACCTAAAATCTTTATTAAGGGTGTTCACTACTATTTTTTTGTCCAGATCCTCCAGTATAAAGTTCTTGGTAAAGGTATCACCTTCGTACAGAAAATCAAATATTTTACTACCAAACTCCGTGGTAAAAACCACCCTGTGTGATGTGCCCGATAATTTTTTGACAATTAAAATCCCCCCAAAATACCTTCCGTAGACATCGATTTTGGCCTTATACACATAATCTATACTTGTTTCCGAAAAATACGGGTTTACAACCTCAGCTTGTTTTACGGGTGCTTGCCTGAGCCCTTTTGTAGTTTGTAGGGCACAAGAGGTACAAACCATCCACAGTACACTAATTAGTAAATACCGCATCGCTCACTGGGCCGTTTAGTACTCTGTTGGAAAATACGATTCGGGTAAAATCTGCCGAGGGTTCTATCATTTTAACTTCTTTGACAGTACCATCCTTTGTATTGAAAAGCAACTCGAAAGAGGCAATATACTGGGCCATCTTTTTGTCCTTTGGAACAAAGGTAGCCTTGTTGAAATCTTTAGTCTTGGTATAGGTAATTAAAAAATCGTCACCGTTAAAGAGCGTTCCCTTTACACTGTTCACGATGAGGTTGTTCAGTTTTTTGAACATTTCACTATTGCCAATATCCACATTGCTTTTGGTACCTCCATCGTTTATCAACAATTTATCTTCCTTAAAAACAACGCTATATTCATACGGGTCGGTATATTCCCAACGCACGAGACCGGGGGTTTTAAATGCCAGCTTTCCTTTGGTCTCTATATCGTTCTCTAAAAAATCTAGATGCTTGTACTGTACAAAATCGCTTGTAATGGTATTGGTGTTTTTCGATAGCATATTCACCTGTTGCTTAAAAGCCTCAATTTCTGAAGCGTTCATAGCCACTTCCTGTGCCAACACAACGTTGGAGGTAACTAGTAAAAGAATGAAAGCTAAAAGTCTATTCATAGGGCTGTATTGAAAGCAACTGGTTCACCGTAACTGCCTGCATGTTTTTCGATTTCAAAAATAGCAATAAGCGTTCCAAAACGGCAATGGTTTTATCGCTAGTATCGTGCAATAGGATAATATCTCCTTTTTTTAGGTTATGCGTTACACGTGCTACTAGTTTTTTTTCTGAGAGCTGGGTAGTATCGAATGAGCGTTTACTCCAGCCTATGGGCGTTAACCTTAGGACCTGCAACGCTTTTTTTATATTGGGATTGGTCACCCCAAAAGCGGGACGGTACATTTTCAGGCGCTTTCCTGAAACCTTTTCGGCAATGGCATTGGTACGCCTGAGTTCTTCCTCAACTTTTTTTGTTGAAAAGAACCCAAATCCATTACTGTGGGAATAGGTATGGTTGCCCACGGTGTGGCCATGATTAATGATTTGGTTGAACAACACTGGGTATGCTTCTATATTTTTCCCAATACAGAAAAATGTGGCCTTGGCATTATATTCCGTTAAAAGCCGAAGCACTTTTGGAGTGTACACAGGGTGTGGACCATCATCGAACGTAATGGCAATGTGGTTTTCTTCGGTCGCTTTGCTGTGGTGCAAGGAGTTGAAATGGTAATTCCACCTAATAAAAGCAGAACCCATAACCGTAATGAGCAACCAACCTAAGACTAACACAAAAACAAACCCTACCGGAAGCACATAAAAATAATGGAGCACAAGCAACACTACCAAAAGCACTGCAAAGAGTGTGTTTATGGTCTTAAATCTCAACATTTTTTGAGTAAGCTAAGGCTATGGTTCTCGCCTCTATACTGGTTGTATAGTAGAATATGCTTTATTGCAGAAGCTTTTGTTTCATTTAGCTTTACTATTTCAGGTATTTGCTGGGTTTTTAGGATTTTGGCGCCCAACCACATCCCGAAGGATGAAGCGGTGTTAAACTCCCCACACAAATGTTTGTAATATACGTGTTGTGTTTCAGAAAAAAGAGCACTGCTTATATGATTGTAATAATTATCGTACGCTACATCACCATTGTTCCCCATAACAACAACATCTATTTCTTCGGTTGAGAGGTTGTTGTCTTTCAGAAATGCCTCCACCGTTTCCTCTAGATTCTCCAACGGGAGGGTATTGTACATTTCTACTGAAACCACTTCGGCATAACAACGTTCAGATAATGCGTTCCCCAAAACGAAAAAGTTGGCACCCTCACTAAAAACGGAACCACTGCTTTTTGAATCCAGTAGCGTTGCGGGGGTTACAGCGTTTTCCTTTATGTGATCTATAAGCCTATGGATTTTAATGGTATGCGCTCCCAGTTCGTCTACGCCCCCCACTAAGATTGAGGAAGCTTCACCCAGTTCCAACTGCATCTTGGCATCGAGCAATGCAGACTCGAAAGAATTACTGGCGTGGACGTAGGTAAAGTTGTACCCTTTACAGCCCATCCCGAGGGCAATCTGGCCTCCTACGGTGTTGTGCGTAGACTGGATAAAGGAGGTTGGGGTTAAAAATTCTTCGTTATTGTCTATGATCGCACTCACAAATTTTTCTGAATCTACCACACAGCCCATCCCAGTTCCCGTGATGATGGCATCAACCTGTTCAACGTTTGCTTCTTGCATAGCAATCCTTGAAGCTACCACGCCCATTTTTATACCCTTTGCCATTCTTCGAGCTGCTGCGGGAGGGATATATTCTTTGTAATTTGGGTTTACGACCGAAATCACCGTATCATTATAAACTGAAATTTCATCTAAAAACTCACTATTGTCAAACGTTTTTTGAGACGAAATGGAGCCAGCCCCTTGTATATATACCTTTTTCATCACGCCTCTTTTGAAAAGATTAAAGTGGAGCAATTACCACCAAACCCCAATGAATTGGAAAGCACCGTATGCAACTCTTTCTGCTTGAGTTGGGTTTGGGGAGTGATGTGAAATTCCTTCATTTGGGAATTAAAGTTAAGGTTCGGGAAAATTATATTGTGCTGTAATGCCAATACCGAATATACCGCTTCAATAGCACCCGCAGCCGCAAGGGTGTGTCCCGTATAGGCCTTGGTAGAGCTAAATTCTGGCAAATCTTCCCCAAAAACACGTATAAGCGCACGCCCCTCGGAAAGATCGTTATTGCCTGTGGCTGTCCCGTGGGCATTTACATAATCTATATCCCTTGGTTCCATTCCTGCTACTTTTAGGGCTTTTTCCATCGCCAGGGTGGCACCGTCCCCATTTTCAGATGAAGCTGTTTGGTGAAAGGCATCGTTGGCATTTCCGTAGCCCTTTACGTAGGCCAAGACTTTTTTATTTTCGGCTTTTACAACAGCATCGCTTTCCAGAACCAGGTACGCCGCAGCCTCTCCAAGGTTAAGCCCTTTTCGGTTTTCATCGAAAGGGGTGTTATAGGTGTCGGAAAGAATCATCAAGGTTTTGAACCCATTGATGGTAAATTTTGAAAGACAATCTGTCCCGCCAACCACAACTCTATCCAACTTTCCAGATTTTATGAGCCGTGCCCCCATTAAAATAGCATTTGCCGCCGAAGAGCATGCAGTGCTAATGGTAGTGACCAAGCTCTTCTCAATACCCAGTTCTTGTGCAATTTTTTGGGTAGAATCGCCTGCGTGATGACCTTCGATATATTTTTGAAGGCTTTCGTCTTCAAGGTATTTGTAGTAATACTGCTCGGTCATATCCATCCCACCCACACTGGTAGCAGAGATCAAGCCTGTACTATATTTTACAATATCTTTTATATTGGCGTGTGCCACGGCTTCTTTTGCAGCAGCAACCCCTAGCAGGGCAGATCTCCCGTAATTATTGTCTTCAGGAAGATTCAGTTGCTTAAAGAACTGTTCGTTGGTAGTATCAATTTCGCCTACCATGATAGCGTCCTTATGGATGGTATCAATCTTGGAGATTCGTGAAATGCCCTTCTTTTCCTGGATGAGTGCATCGTAGTTTTCTGCCACGTTGTTACCAATGGCAGAAATGATTCCCATCCCAGTAATTGCTACGCCCTTGCTCAAAAACTTGTTTTATTTGGTTCTATGTTCGGAGATATAGTTTGCCATGACCTCAACCGATTCGAAAATCTTTCGACCTTCCTTAGGATCGGACAACTTTATTCCGTAGTCTTTATCTAGCATCACGATGAGCTCCAGGGCGTCAATCGAGTCCAGCCCCAGGCCGTCACCAAACAAAGCATCGTTATCTCCAATTTCTTCTACAGCAACATCTTCGAGGTTTAGTTGCTCAATGATTTTTTCTTTCAATTCTTGCTTTAGATCGCTCATAGTTTGTATAATCTTGTTATCTCTTTAATGGTGTGCTTTATTGCTCCCGTATCGCTAACCAAATACAGGAACGCTTCATAATTACCTGCGTCAACTTCTACCCAGCCGCAAAGCACTTTTGAAGCCTTTTTAGTTTTTAATAAACTTTCGGCATAGTCGAATAAATAGTTGGCGTTGAAGCGGTCAAAGATAAAAAAACTATTCTCAGAAAACAGTTTATGCTTTATACTTATCTCGCCTATACAAATATTAGGCAAAGTGTACACAAATACAGCAGGACTGGGATAGTAATTTGCAGCGTCTGCAATGGTGTTTTGGTGTTTCATATCGGTGTCAAGACTAGATGCCCGGTTGGAAAGTACAATGGCAGTATTTTCTTGAGGGTCCTTATCATTTTTCAGCAGTACATCGGCCGCCAAAAAGGCCAACTTGCTAAGGCGGTCCATTTTAAAGAATTTAGGATATTTAGTTCCCAATTCTTTATAGGCTGTTTTACTGAATGTAGAAAAATCTGTTTTTGGTGCAGCAAGCAAGGTATTTCCATGTAAAGAAACGGTTTCGTTTTTAATGTGTACAAACGCCTGTATGTAGTGGTTACTGCTCAAATTTTAAGTTTAATCCTATTTATGGTTTTTATTCGCTTTTTTGAATATCACCGCTGTATTACACCCCCCAAATCCTGATGCCGTTTTTAGAAAAGTGCTGAGCTGCTTTGGGGTGGTTTTCTCAATGATGTTAAGGGGTTTTGAAACACCTCTTTCGGTATATCCAAGCGAGGCAAACAATGTATTTTGATGCAGCGAATGCATTCCTACAATGGTTTCCAACAATCCTGATGCCCCCAAGGTATGCCCAAAATAACCCTTTAAACTATGCAAAGGGGTATGCAGCATTCGTAGCCTGTTAAAGGCAATGGCCTCCATCTCATCGTTATAGAGAGTAGCTGTGCCGTGAGCCGAAATAAAATCGATATCTTCGGTTTCGATAGTTGCTTCCTGAATAGCATTTTCTACTGCACGCACCAGCCCTTCGCCTGTCCTCGAGGGACCCGAAATATGGTTGGCATCGTTACAGGACGCATCTCCTATAATTTCAACAGCTTCGGGAGTTAAGCCTGTTTTTTTTGAAGTGACCAAAACACTGGCGGCAACTTCCCCTATGTTTATGCCCGTTCTATATTTGCAGTACGGTTTACAGGGTAGGTCGCTCAATGCCTGGAACGAGTTGAAACCCGAAACTATAAACTGTGTTACCAAATCGCCACTGGTAATAAATACATGGTCAAACCTTCCTTGTGCTATAAATCGTTTTGCAGTGGCCACCGCCAGCACGCCTGACACACAGGCATTGGACAGCACGATAGGTTCAGTACTGAGTCCAAAAAAGTTTTTAACGGCATCCCCCAAGCTGGATAGGTAAGCGCGCTCTTTGGGAAACGGGCTGTTCTTTTCCAACACATCAATATTTCCCTTGGTGGTTGAAACTATAATCCCTACCCTATCGTCCAATTCAATTGCTGAAGCATCTATCACGTCCTTGAGGGAGAGGATGAGCATTTGTTCCAATTTAGTGTATTGGTCAATTACGCCTATTTCTTTAAAAGATTCTGTGAGTTTTTCAGAAGGGATTATTGAGGTGTAAAAAGGCTTTGGGTGAATCCTTTCATCTGTGACCAAAGACAGGCCCGTGGTTTCCTTCTTTACCTGGCGCACAACACTTTGGCTGTTACATCCCAAAGACGAGATAATGTTATTATGTGAAACAAAGGTGCTACTCATCCAACAGTCCTTCTTTTTTTTTCCAATCTATAAAAAATTCTGGAAGGGTTAGTGACAACTCCCCACTATCCAGTGCCACAAAAACCTGAATGGTCTCCCCTGTGCAAACCAATTGGTTTTCTGGATTGTAAATTTCGTACCTAAAAATCATTTTTGCGGCTGGCGAGTCTACGTAAATTGTCTTTATTGTAGCAACGTCTCCGTAGCGCAGAGGCAGCTTGTGCTCGCTGGTAGATTTTACAATGGGTGTTGCAAAACCTTGATCTTTCTGGTCCAGATATGAAATGCCGTGGTGGCGGCCAAAGGCTTCTCTCCCATCTTCAAAGTATTGGATATAGTTGCCGTGCCAAACGATGCCCAAGGGATCTGTTTCCACGAACCTAACCCGAATCTGATTGGTATAGCTAATTTCTTTTTTAGGATTAAACGGCATTTTTTCTTTCATTATAGACAATTGAAATACTAATGGTTACGATAAAAAATAAGAGCAACAAGCTTATTTCGGGTAAGATTTCAGTAAAAGTTGCATTCCTTAAAAATACATCATAGAAACCATTTAACCCCCAATTCATGGGAGATATATTGGAAAGCAGCTGCATAAACCGAGGCATTACAAACACAGGCACCCAAACCCCACCCAATGCAGCAAGTATTACCACAAGTGTCGCTCCAAAAGGAGCCGATTGTTCTTGGGTCCTTGCAACGGTACCCAACAATAGACCAAGTCCAACAGCAGCAAGTCCCGAAAAAATTGCCACCGTGTACAACAATGGTAACCGGCCACCAACCTCTAGCTGTGGCAAGCCAATACTAGGGAATACAAATACCCCCACCAACAACAGCAACGTAAATTGAATGGCGCACACGCCAACATACACCAAGGTTTTACCTCCCAAAACGGTGGCATAGTTCACGGGCTGGGTGCGGAGACGTACAAAGGTACCTTGCGATTTTTCTTTAACGATGTTAATGGACAACGGAACAATTATAAAAAATATAGCGAAAAGGGCCCAGGCAGGCACATTGTGCTGTGCAGAGTTGGGTACTTTTCCCTCGTCGCCCCCTGTAGGAACAATCTCTTTATAGCTAATGAAGCTCTCGGTTTCGAAAATAGCTGTGTCCTCTTCTTCCATTTGCTCTTGAAACGCCTGGTAAATGGTTTGGATCTCTATGTGCGAAATTAATTTATCGATACCATTCTTCACGGCATTTTTAAACGCTATCTGTGTTGCGGGATCGAAATATAGTTTAATTTCCTTTTTTTCTATTTTCTCTTCAGAAATTGGGATAGGTTCCTCCTCCACACTAAATTGGGCCAAGACACTTTCTACATTATTAGCAACCTTTTGCTGAAGTTTTTCTGAAAGTTTCTCAGGGATCACAATTGCCAATTGATACTTTCCTTGTCGCACGGCCTCCTTTGCTTCGGTTTCTGAAGGGATGCTAATGATTTCAAAGGAATTGGAGGCTGTTAACCCTTCTGAAATATGTTTTGCCACAATTCCTTTATCAAAATCTACCAACAGGATTTCAATCTTATTGTCCTGAATGGTCCTAAAGCTACTGTCCTGTATAAGCGTAATGGTAACCACCAATACCAACGGCATAATGAAGAGTATGGCAATTCCTCCCAGATCCCTGGACAGCAACACTATTTCCTTATATGCAGAGGCCAAGAGTTTACGCATGGTCTCGCAGGGCTTTTCCGGTTAATTGCAAAAACACATCTTCAAGATTGTGTGCACCCTCCTGTGAGGCTATTAGTGCTTTGGGCTCTCCTTTAACAATAATGTTGCCATGGTCTATAATAGCGACCCTGTGGCAGAACGCTTCGGCTTCGTTCAAGTGGTGCGAAGTGTAAATTATGGTGGTTCCGTCATTGTTCAGCTCTTTTAAATGTTCTATGATAACATTTTTGGATTGTACATCTACTCCAACAGTGGGCTCATCGAGAAAGAGAACCTTGGGATCGTGGAGGATACTGGCAATTAAGTTTACACGGCGTTTCATCCCCCCAGAGAAGGTATTGATTCGTTTGTTGGCAAATTTTGCCAATCCCAAATGTTCCAGATGGGTGTGTATGAGGCTTTTTAAATGTTCTCCATGAAGTCCGTACATGCTCCCAAAATAATGGAGGTTCTCGTAGGCGGTCAAGGTTGGGTACAGGGCATACTCCTGGGGCACGATCCCTATGGTTTGTTTCAATTTGTTTTTGTGTTGCTGAAATGTAAGTCCATTAATACTAAAAGAGCCCGAAGTAGGCTGTATAAGTGAACTTAGCATTGCAATAAGGGTTGTCTTGCCCGCTCCGTTGGGCCCCAGCAAGCCAAATATTTCTTGATTGTTAACGGTAAGGTTCAGTTCTTTAACCGAAAGATTTTCAGCGCCTTTGTATTTTTTAGAAAGATTACAAATTTCAATCATACTCTTGTGAGCTTCGGCAGGATACCTATTGTGGCTTCGCTTCTTAGACGGCCTTCTTCAGTTTTTTGAAAAAGGCTTTTTCCTTTTCGGCAATGTGTTCCAGCTGGGTTGCAACATCATCGTATACATCTATGGCTACTTTGGTGGTCCGGTTTCTATAGATTCTAGAGGCGTCCACGGCAAAATCTCTCCAAAGGTCTCCAATTTTTGTCATTTCAGCAGAGAGTTCCAAGAGTTTTTCATTGCCCAACAATTTTCCTGCTTCTTGTAAAAAAGCTGCATAAATATACCTAAACCCGCCGCCGCCGGTACCTATTTCCTCTTGCATCCTTACAATTTGCCCCAGATAATGATTGGTGACCTTGGTTCCCTTCTTCTTCGGCCATTTTCGTATAAGTCCTGCAATTTTCTTGATGCCTCTGACTCCTACAAAAGGCACTGGCGCCAGCATATCGCTACACGTTTTCTTGATGCCCTTTACGATGGCTTTTTCAAGTTTGAGCTCCTTTGGGAAGGCAATTGGATAATACATATGGCCCTTTGGTGCAAAGGCACCCTTGGCAAACCGTACTTTTTCCAATTCTTTTTCGGTGAGGGTAGTTACCGTCTCCATCACGGGGTCGCTAATAAGGTAAGTATGGTCTTGTTTTCCGTAAACTACCAAGTTATGGGCATTGAAATGAAAACGATACTCGTCTGGAAAATAGGTTAAATGGTACACCCCAACCTGCAAGCCCACTGGATTGTCCTTCTTTAAATTGGTATCTAATCTTGCCTTTGCCGCCTTGTAATTTTTAAACTTTTCACGCTTGAACTGGACACCGACCCGTTTTGCAAATCTATTGAAGATTTTCCCGGGCATTGCCCTATACGTAATTGCTGGCGCATGGTTTACCTTCAAAAAAGGAATGTAACAAAACAGCAAGCCAGACCCAATACCAAAAACCATAGGTTCGCTTACCTGAAAGCCGTGATGCTTCATCAGGTTTGAGACCACGCCGTTCTCACAATGGGCAGACTGGTGATGGGTAAAATTAATTTCCATGTTTTAGCTTTCAATGTTTTGTAGTTGGTCTATGGTAATATCAAAAGTATCGGCATATTTTTGAAGTGTCCGTCTAGAAAGCTTTTTGAAGACAGAGGGTTTAAAATGTCTTTTCACACGCCATTTCCACATCCCCACATAACTTGCCAATACCGAAAGATCCATTTTATTCAGTTCCATGTAGTATTCTATAGGGCTTGTTTCCTTAGCGAGTACTTTGGCCCGGGCGTTTTCCACGCGTTCTTTAATAGCGTCTATGGCATTGTTCAGCGCAATGGTCTTGGGGTCCCAGCCAGTGGTATGCTGGGTAACATATTCGCCATTTTCATCTACGGCATAGCATAGTTCACGAAGATCGGCTTTTTCCAGATTGCTCTCGTCCTGTGGTACATCGCTCTTTTTCATCACACTTCATGGATTAGGAAATTGAGGGTACAAGCTACAATTAATTGGTCATTATTAAAAGTGGAACATTGCATGCTACAAATGGTCAGGGTGCCAGTGTCCAGCCTTGAGTTTAAGGTTGCCTTTGTCGTAATAGTGGCACCCGTTTTGGGTAGGTCGAAAATTTCAATTTTTTTTATGGCACTTAAATACCCTATAAGCTCATTGCTTTCTCCCGTAAGGTCATCTTTCTCAAAAAAACTACGGCCTACAATGGCGGTACAGGCCTGTGCGGCGTTTTCAATAAGGCCAGCTTCGGCAAGTAAATTGTTTTTTACAAATACGCAGTCATCGGTTACATCAAACTCGGTATGCACCGTTGTTTCATCTATGGCCAAAAGCCTGGTTACCATAAGCATGGGCTCACGGTGCGGTAGGAATTTCTTTAATTCAATATGTGGTTCCTGCACAGGTTTCACGAAGGAGCGATTACGGTTTTCATTTGGCTGGCTGCAATAGTGCTTCCGTTACATTCAGTTATGATATTTACCAACGTAACGCCCATGATTTCATGTAAAATGGTAGCGGTGGTGGTAAGTTCTTCTGAAATTTTAGGCAACCGTTCAATTTCAACTTTTTTTATAGAACCTATGTACCCAACGGGTGCGGGTTCATTTTTTAGATAATATTGATAGCCCGTATACAATGCTACGGTTTGTGCCATATGCTCAATAAGGCCAGGAGCCGTGAAATGTTTGTTTTCTGAAAATAGATTTTCTGAAGATACCGTAAATCCTGAAACCACTTTTTCTGAAGAGAAATACAATAGTTTATCCACCATTACAAAAGGTTTCTTTTGCGGGATCAAGTTTTGGACAAACTTTTTATCGGTTATGTGGTTGGTGAGCATATTCACTTAACAAACGGTTAAATAAGCATAGTTAAATGAAAAACGTGAGCTTTCTGGTACAGAGAGTAGAATGGTTTCTCCCTTTTTAAGTTTCCCAGAAGCAATGAGCCCTTCCAGCATTAAATAAATGGAGGCAGAGCCTACATTCCCTACTTCGGTTAGATTCATAAACCACTTGTCCCATTCTATTTTCACGCCCTGCTTTTCCATCTCGTTGTACAAGCCTTCCTTAAAATAATACGAAGAGATGTGGGGTAGGTAGTGATCCACTTCTCCAGGAGAAACAGCGTGTTTTTCTAACGTCTTTTTCAAGCTATCCACTCCTTTCACCAAGATATTATCGCCCAAAATCTTAACATCCTGCTTTATGGAAAAAAGTGATTTTTTACTCCACATTTCGGTTGGGTATTCGCTCCACGGTTTTAAGAAACCGCTGTCATCCTTATCGCCTCCAGCGTACATGCAGGGCTCCAGTTCGTGTGCGTAGGAGTAGCCCTCCATCCATTCAATCTTAAGCGGAAGTTCCCCTTTTGGGGAGTCTTGCAATAAAAATGCCCCAGCACCATCTGAGAGCATCCAACGCAGGAAATCTTTGTTGAAAGCAATGATGGGCTGCTTTTCCATGGCCTCCAAGTGTGCTACTTCTTCTTCATAGATATCGCCTGTCATCCAAGAAGATATTCTTTCAGAACCGGTACAGACTGCGTTTTTAACTTCGCCACATTTTATGGACATGTAACCGTACTTAAGGGCGTTCATGCCACTGCAACAAGCACCCGTGGGTGAGTTTATTTCAACATTATTGTTTTTTAAAAAACCGTGTACCATGGCGGCGTGGGAGGGCAGGATTTGGTCCGCACTGGAAGTCCCACAGGATAGTAGCTCAATATCGTTTGGAGTAAAATCTTCATCGCAGAGGTTTAGGATTGCCTCTTTTGCCAATTGAGCGTTATTGTGGGTAATAGTTCCCTCCTTATCTATTGCGTAGTATCTAGTTTTAATTTGGTTGTTTCTTAGAACAATACGTCTTGCCTTGGAAGTTTTTCCATTAATCGCTCCCAATCGCTCTTCCATAGCGTCATTATCTACGGGATCGTTAGGCAAAAATTTTGAAACTCTGGTAATGTAAACGTTTTTCATGCAACCTTGGTTGTAGACACAGAGGAAAAATACTTTTTTTCCCTGTTTATTTTTCTCTTCATCAACGGATAAGTGAGCAAAAATACAATAAATACAATTGGAGCTAGTATCCAAATAGCAATTAACAAATAATAATTAAAAAGAACGAGCCATTTTTTTCTATTTGGATCTCCCGACCCTCCTTTTTTTACGATAAAATTCGCCCATTTTGAAAACATCATATTAGCTCGCTTGTCTGCCAGGGAAAGGAAAGGTTTGATCTTTACAGCGTCCAATTGCAACAATTCATTTTGAAGATTTGAAAAATCGTTGCTAAGCAAAGCCTCTTTTATAGGAATACCAAATCTTGAGGCTTCTTGTATGTCTCTTGCCGAAACCCCGGGTTTAGGGAAGATGCCAAATTTCTTTGTTTTTTCCCCGCCGAACATCCAATGCACAATGGTAATCACGCTAATGTGGTTAACGTGCCTATCCACCAAGGCAATGTTGCCCACTAGTATAGCTTGACATCCCACAAGCAGCCTCTTAAGTTTTTCTTGCGCTTGTATCCACATATTCCTTGCCCCAATAACGGTAATTACAGGAGTGTCTTTGAGCAGTTTTTTAGCAGCATCAGACTTTAAGAATGAATTTATAGGGATGGACGGCGACAAATACCAAACTTGGTGCCCCAATAGCACCAAATCGTATTTTTTCTTCAGTACAGCTTCGGGGACAGGCTTTAGCTCACAGGGAATTTGAAGAAACGATTCCGGAAAGGCGTCAAAAAACTTCTCTTTGGTCCAAGGAAAAGGGAAGGGCTTTAAGGGAGTTATCTTATGGTAGGTAATATTCACCTCGCCACCTTCCATAGTTGAAACCACGTTCTGGAGGATATCGAACAGCTGTCCGGATTGGGAATAGTACGCTACGAGAACTTCCTTCATTTTGCTTTGTTCACATTCCAAAAATTGAAATAGTTAAACCATTGTAGTGGATATAAATTAAGGATGCCTTCAACACTTTTGGTGTACTTTTTAAGCAAATCCTGTGCATCCCTGTGTGTTACAGTGGCTGTTCTTGCGTATAAGTGGTAATGTTTTGCAGTTTCTTTCATAACATACACAAACAGTACCGGCACCTTTAACCTTGAGGCCAGCAAGAAAGGCCCGGCGGGGAACTTTGCCTCTTCTCCCAACAAGGTTTCAGTTAAAAATTTAGAGCCTTCAAAATACCTATCGCCCGTGAAACAAACAAGTTCACCATTGCCCAAAGCCGTATTGATTTCAAAAATATGCGACAGATCCTGTTTTACGAGGATAAATTTAATATTAGATTTTGAGGTAACGCTCTCTAGATATTCTTTTATGTGCTGGTGTTCGGCATCGGTCGTGACCAGGTTTATTTGGGAACGGGTGTCAATATCTTCAAAGAAATATTCGGCAAGTTCAAAATTTCCAACGTGGGCACTTATGAGTATCCCTCCTTGGCCTTTGTCCAAAAGGTTGGTAATGTTTTCAATACCATCAAACTCGTACGTAAATTTATCGCGAAGTCCCGAAGCTATCGCAGCTTTATCGATAATGGTCTGGCCAAACTTGAAGTAGCTCCTGTAAATACCGAAGAAACTCTTTACAGCAGGATATTTCAGCCTGTGACGAAGATAATAATATATTGCCCTTGAATTTTTTGGTGCAAAGAAACAATAGTACAGTGCCACAAAATAAAGAATGAAATAAGCTGCACGAACACCTAATTTCTGAATAAAGAAAATAAAAATCTTGTACCCTATTACAGTACCTCTGGATTTACCTTCCCATTCGTTAGACATGACGTCTTAAACCGTTTTTTGACTTAGTTTGCTCTCGATAAGATCGTAAAAATCCTGAAGTGTCTTAACATTCACAAAGTCTTCGCCCACTAGCTTCACGCCAAAGTTAGACTCGATAGCCACTACCAAGTCTACAAAATCCAAACTGTCCAGCTCCAGGGTTTCCTTAAGGTTTGCTTCTGGGGCTATTTCTTCTTCTTCCACCTCGAACTCATCAACCAAGAAGTAGTTTATCTTTTCTTCAATTATATCTTTCGTCATCACTTTACGACAATTTTTTTATTATTAATGCTGAATTTGTTCCACCAAATCCAAAAGAATTGGACAAAAATACATCAATTTTTTTGTTTAACGTTTTCTTAACAAGGTTTAATTGTGCTGCATCTTCATCTGGATTTTCCAAATTGATGTTTGGTGCCACAAAAGAATGCTCCATCATGAGCATAGAGTAAATTACCTCGCTGGCTCCAGCCATCCAGCATTCGTGGCCTGTCATAGATTTGGTTGAGCTTACGCAAGGCCCTTTGGGGCCAAAGACCTCAACGATTGCCTTTGCTTCATTGGCATCTCCCACAGGAGTTGAAGTGGCATGCGCATTAACATAATCTATCTGCTCAGGTTTTAAATTTGCTTGTTTCAGTGCTTTGAGCATAGCACGGGAAGGGCCCTCGACATTAGGGGTAGAAATATGCTCGCCGTTTGAGGAAAAACCATACCCCACAATTTCGCCCAATATAGGAGCACCGCGTTTTATGGCCGAATCATAACTTTCAACAATAAGGGTTGCACCGCCTCCACTTGGTACCAAACCGTCCCTGCCACTATCGAAGGGGCGGGAAGCCTTTGCGGGATCTTGGTTTGTTGAAAATACCCCGAGTCCATCGAAACTGCCCATGGCCAGTTCGTTTATTTCTTGGGCACCACCGCAAATTATGGTGTCCTGCAAGCCGCTGCTAATAAGTTGATATGCCATCCCTATAGCATGGGAACCACTGGCACAAGCTGCACTAATGGTAAAATTAACTCCCGTAAGCCTGAATATTGTAGAGAGATTCATGGTAACGGTAGAGTTCATTGCCTTGAAAATTGCCCCGGAACCTACTAACGTGGTATCTCCCTTTTGGCGCATGGTATCTACCGATTCAATTACAGATTTTGCAGTGCTATCGTTTCCGTAAAGGATTCCCACTTCGTTATTGTCTAAAAAGTCTTGGTCTATCCTTGCATTCTCAAGGGCCTCTCGCGTGGCAACATAAGCATATTGAGCCTCTTCGCCCATGCTTATGCGTTCCCTTCTGGAAAGGAATTTTTTAAGGTTAGGCTCTTCAACCATCCCTGATAGTGGAGAGCGATAACCAAAGTCTTTCCTTTTTTGGTCAAAAACAATTCCTGATGTTCCGCTGTAAAGGGATTCTTTAACTTCTGAAAGATTTTTCCCTATACAGGAATAAATCCCCATACCTGTTATCACTACTCTCCTCATCGCCCTTTCTTATTATTATTATGAATAAATACCGCCATTAATGTTTATTACTTCCCCCGTAATATAAGATGATTTTTCTGAAGCCAAAAAGGAAACAACGTGGGCTACTTCTTCGGCTTCCCCAAATCTGTTTGCCGGAATCATTTTTTTTAGTTCTTTTTCGTCAAGATCGGCCGTCATGTCACTTTTAATGAACCCTGGTGCCACAGCGTTTACGGTTATTTTTCTTTTGGCCACTTCTTGTGCCAGTGCTTTGGTAGCTGCAACAACCGCGCCCTTTGCAGCGGAATAGTTAGTTTGTCCCGGGGTTCCTTTCAATCCTGAAACCGAAACCATATTGATAATTCTTCCGTATCGATTTACCAACATTTTTTGGATAAGGTGATGGGTAACATTAAAGAAACCGTTTAGGCTGGTATTTATCACGTTGTGCCAGTCTTCGGGCTTCATCCACATAAAGAGTCCATCTTTGGTAATACCCGCATTGTTCACTACCACTTCAATCACAGCATCTTTATTGTTTTCCTGCCAAACATCCAACTTAGCAGCAACCGCCTGGGCATCCACCACATTAAATTGAATAACCTCGCCTTGTCCGCCCACTGCTTCCACTTCTTTCAAAGTTTCCTTGGCAGCAGCCGCGTTACTGTTGTAGTTTATTAAAATGTGGTACTCTAAATCCTTGGCCAGTTGAATACAAACGGCACGACCAATTCCTCTGGAACCACCTGTGACCAGTGCGTATTTTATTGGGGCATTACTTTTTTCCATATATTTTTTACTGTGCTTTTATTCTGAAAAGAGTTCGGCATTTTGATACCATTTTCCGCCCAGAGGCTTCCCGTTTTCATTTAGGTAGCCCCATTCTTTCTTGTACCTTACTCTTGCCACTCCATCGTGGAAACCTTTTACATTGTTCTTACTGAACATAGAGAAACCACCAGCAGTAATATCATATTGTGCGGAAATTACCATCTTACCGGTAGTATCAATAAACCCCCATAATTTCTTTTCTTTTACGGGTGCTAAGCCATTGTCTCCATATATTTCGGCATCTCTGTATTGCATAGGCACTACTACCTCACCCTTTTCGTTAATGTAACCCCAATCCTTACGTTGGGCAACAGGAGCCAACCCACTATTGAAAGCTCTTGCCTTGTCGAAGGTTGGAGGAATCACCCATTCGCCCTTTGTGTTTATAAAACCTATTTTCTTGTCGCTACGGGCATAGGTAAGATTCGAGTTGTCAGTAAAGTCCCAGATTTTATCGGCATTTTCTACAATTTCAAAGCCATTGCTGGTTATAACGCCAAAAGATTCGCCTTTGGCTCCCCAGACTGCCTTACCACTATTGTCGCTCAATTCGTTATAGCTCACAGGGATGGTTATTTTTCCGGCGGTATCGATCATTCCCCAAAGATCTCCTTGTCGTACCCTTGCCTGACCGTTTACAAAGGGTTTCATCACTTCGTAAGTAGGTTCTAGGATTACTTTTCCGTTGGTATCAATTAGGCCAATTTTTTTATCTACTCTATAAAATGCAACGCCATATTCATTAAAATCGTAATACTTTTCCTGTACCGGGGTTTGTAAAACTGTTCCAGATTTATCAATATAGTTCCACTGGTCGTCCTTTAATACCAGGGCATACCCAGCGTTAAAATCCTTTACCCTATCGTAGGTAGGTTGTAACACCCATTTCCCACTGGTATCTATATAACCCCATTTGTCATCTTGCAAAGCGGGAGCCATGCCTTCTGAAAAGTCGCCAGCTTTATCAAACTGTGGTGCGATGACCATATTCCCAGAGGTGTCTATATAGCCAAATTTGTCGTTTTCCCTAACTAGGGCCATTTTTTGTGCCTGGATTGCTGTTACTTGCAGCAATAGAGCTAATGCGATAAGACTTACTTTTTTCATATTGGTTATTTTTCAGAATTAATAATATGTTCTTTTACCTGATTCACATAAGGATACATAATTATATCTTCGGTAAAGGCAGGGACGATCTCCCTTATTTCATCAAACATTTTCTTTGTTTTTGAAGACACCTTATCCTGGACTTCTAAATATTCTATTGCCTGTATAATGGTAATTAACTCTATAGCCACTACCTCGTAGGCATTTTCAATTACCTTTTTGGCAATAAGTGCTGCGTTAGTACCCATACTCACGATATCCTGGTTGTCGTTGTTGTTTGGAATACTGTGCACATACATTGGGTTAGAGAGCATTTGGTTCTCTGCAGTGGTTGAAGTTGCCGTAAACTGCACTCCCTGCATTCCAAAATTGAGACCCAAGGTCCCAAGATTCACAAAGGGAGGTAAGATATCGTTCAGTTTTGAGTTGAGCAGGTAATTTAATTGGCGCTCTGCCAACATGCTCATTTTAGCAACGACAATCTTAAGCTTGTCCATCTCTAAAGATACGTAATCTCCATGAAAATTTCCACCGTGGTACACGTGCTTTTTTTCAACATTAACGATGGGATTATCGTTGGCAGAGTTTACTTCTTCGATCAAGATACGTTCTACATTGTTCAATGTATCCAGCACGGGGCCCAAAATCTGGGGTACACAGCGCAAGGAATAGTATTCCTGCACTTTTTCTTCAAAAACGGCTACTTCCTTATTGCCGTTGTAAAGGTGGTGCTCACGTTTGCGGGTAAGGGAACTGTCCTTTAAATGCTCCCGCATGGTCTTAGCGATAGCTCGCTGGCCAATGTGCTTTTTGGTCTGGTTCAAATCTTCAGAGAGATGATCGTCGTACGCCTGTACTATTTCGTTTATGGCCGAAGAACATGCAACCATCCAGTGTAACAAACGCCTTGTGTAAATAGTATTTACAATCCCTATCCCTGCCATTACAGAGGTACCGTTCATAATGGCAAGACCTTCCCGCAATGCTACGGTAATGGGCTGTAAACCTTCTATTTCAAAAACTTCTTTGGTGGCTCTCCGTTCGCCTTTATAAAACACCTCCCCTTCGCCAATAAGAACCAAGGCCATATGGGCCAGTTGTACCAAATCTCCACTAGCACCCACGCCTCCGTGTTCATAAATTAGAGGAATTATGTTTTTGTTGATGAGCTGTGTCATCAAACCGATTACCGAAGGATGCACCCCAGAATTCCCTAAACTAAGGGTATTTAGGCGCGCTAACATAGCTGCCCGCACATATTTTGGTTCAATAGGGTTGCCTGTTCCCGAAGCGTGGCTGCGTATTAGGTTGTATTGAAGTTGAATTCTCTGGGAATCGGCTATCTTATATTGTGCCATAGGCCCAAACCCCGTATTGACCCCATAAATCACCTTGTTTTCCGAAAATTCCATTAAAAACTCAAAGCTTTTCTCTACGGTATCTATCACTTCGTTGGCTACTTCGATAGATTCTCCTTTAAAAATTACCTCGAAAAACTCTTTTACGCCTAACTCTCCCCTAATTGTCAACATTTATATGGTAAAAACTTTTAATGAATAATATACAGTTCCTTAAATAAAAACAGTTATTTTGACTGCAAATTTAATAATTTATAGCATCTAAGGACTAAATTTACAACCCAATATAGCACTTGTGAGCGAACTGAAAAAAAACGTAGACATTTTAATTATAGGAGCAGGTCCTTCTGGCTGTGTAGCAGCGTCTTACCTACACAAAAAAGGATTTACCGTACAAGTGGTAGAAAAAAACAGATTTCCAAGATTTGCCATAGGCGAGAGCCTTCTCCCAAGGTGCATGGATCATTTTGAAGAAGTAGGCCTTCTGGACTGCCTCCAAGCACAAAATTACGAAGTAAAAAAAGGAGCACGGTTTTTAAAAGATGGCGGGGTTTGTAATTTCGATTTCAGCAAAAAGCACACTGAGGGTTGGGACTGGACCTGGCAAGTGCCCAGAGCACATTTTGACAATGCCCTGGCACAAGAACTCACACAAAGGGGCGTAGCCATTTCTTTTGAAAAAGAAGTGACCGCCGTTACGTTCGCTGAAGACGGCACATCCACCACAACTGTAAAGAGCGATGATGGGAGCCACACAAATATTCAAGCTAAATTTATTGTAGACTCCAGTGGATTTGGCAGGGTACTCCCAAGGCTTCTGGGCCTGGATGTTCCTTCTGAAATGCCAAAACACTCCTCCATATTCACCCACGTTAAAGACCTGAAACGACCACAAGGCACCGAAGGAACCCTTATTACTTTTGATGTGGTTACGGACGAAGTATGGCTGTGGGTAATTCCATTTTCTAACGGGATGACAAGTTTGGGGTATGTGGGACCAACCGAGTTTCTGGAAAAATACGAGGGCACTACAACCGAAAAGATGAAGGAAATGATGCAACTTTCGACCCATTATCACGATAGGTTTGAAGGCATAGACTACGAGTTTGAACCCATTGAGATAAAGAATTATTCAAAATCTGTTTCCAAACTGTACGGGAAGGGCTTTGTACTCACGGGCAACAGTGCAGAATTCCTGGACCCTGTATTTTCCTCCGGGGTTACCTTTGCGACTGAATCTGCATTGCTTTCGGCAAAATTGATCTCGAGACAATTGAACGGTAAAACGGTAGATTGGGAGAAAGAATATTCCACCTACATAAAAGAAGGGGTTGCTGTTTTTGCGACCTATGTGAAAGAATGGTACACGGGCAACCTCCAAAAAATATTCTTCCACAGACCTGAAAACCCAGATATAAAGAAAAAGATATGTGCCGTGCTTGCTGGCTATGTTTGGGACAAGTCCAACCCGTTTGTAAAGAACCATAATAGGCTTGTAAAGACTGTGGCGCATTTTATAAAAATAGAAGAGGAAAGTATGCAATAGGACAAAAAAAATCCGTTGGAACAACACCCAACGGATTTTTGAAATAGCTTTTGAGCCGACTTTTACCTTCTCATTTTCTTTAGCTTCTTTTCAATCATCTTTGCCAGTGTTTTTCCTGTTTTGGCAAAGCCCTCGCCTATTCTGTCCTCATTGCTAAAAGTACCTCCAAATCTATTCCCTGGAGCATTTTTTGCCTTAATTTCCAATACTACGTTATCTCTGTTTGCTGTTTCTACAAAACGCAAGGTGGTAGAAAGCTTTGCCGGCTTTCTCATAATCGCAACATTATACCCCGGGTATATCCAGGTAACATCTACTATAAGTGTGTATTTGGCATCTGTAAGGCCCTCCTCGAAAAACAATCCATAGTCATCTGCAAGATATCGGTTCATTAATTCTAGGAATTTAGGGGCGTAGATTAGCTCTTTGGAAGCTTCCCACTTCTTGGCCCAATTTTTACCTACTCCTCTATTTTTCTCTTCTAGTTCTTTGGTGCGTTCGGTAACATAGGTTTCTTCGCTCCTGTCATCATTATAAAGCTTGAGGTTGCTGTAATCGAATTCTACGTTGATGTTTTTCTGACCTTTTAGGAAAGTGTAATCTCCGTCTACTACTTTCATTTTTTGCCCGTACACAAAAACTGTACAAACAAGGGCCAACATAAGTGTAATTTGTTTTTTCATATAAAATAATTGAAGTTAATACGTGACGGCAAACATACTGGTTTTAAATTTTAAAATAGAAAGTAATTTTCCAATACGTTCAATCAAGGCTTTACAGAAATATCACCCTGTTAGTTGGGCAGCATACACAGCCAAAAACTACTCCACAGCAAACGGATAGTTGTTTTCAGTGTTTGCGTTTACAATATTTGAGTAAATGGTAACAACAATGTTGGTGCTTGTCTCTACTGAAATTAAAAGCACTCCGTTTCTTACTTCATCGCCTGTGATATAATAATCACCTGCTTCCTTTAAAATGATCCCGAAAGTACTGTTGAAAAAATCACCTTGTAAATATGCCGATGCCTGTATGTATTGATTAGAAACTGAAACACTCCCCACGGAAGAAACCAACTCATTTTCAGAAAATATGATTGGCGCTGGGTTGTCAAAACCATTTTCCTGAAATACCCTAAAGTTTGTATGGGCCAATTGGGAGTTACCGGCGATTTCAGAAATATCTCTACTATCGCCATTTACCTCAACTACTTTTGGAACAGAGACTTGCACCCATAGAGTGTCTCCAACATTAAATTGTGTAGCATTGTCCTGTACACTTGCCAAATCTGGGACATCTGCATCAAAAAACAACAGGCCGTCATCGTCTGGGTCACAACAAAAAGAAGCACATAAAAAGATAGATGAATATAGTAGTGTTATGATTTTCACGGGAATATAATTTTCGTGCTAATTTCTACAAAATAGCGTTGAGTAGCTTTAAAAGGCTTGTTAAATTTTAACTCGGATTAATATCAATTTACTCGGTATAAACTTATAACAGTTTATAAAGGTTATTGCTACCTGTAAGCTCTATTCTGCTACTTCCTTTTGTGGAATATGGCAAATACGAGTGTAACAATAGCCTCCCCTGGCACGGGAGTGGTACAGTTCAACTCATCCATATCAAACGCCTAAACAAAATCTCGCAACCTTTAATCAGGTTGCGATTTGGTTGACCCACTAGGGGCTCCCTTCGACTACTGCTCCTGCGTCGCAACGCTCAGGACAGGCTTCTCGCCCACGTAGCTGAAGATAAATTCCATAAAAAAAGCCCTACATCAAATGCAGGACTTTCAAATTAAGTTGGCCCACTAGGGCTCGAACCTAGACTCTTCTGGACCAAAACCAGACGTGTTGCCAGTTACACCATGGGCCAATTCCATAATGCGGATGCAAATTTAGTACAATCTTTAACTTGTACAAATTATTTTAGGCAAAAAAGGAAGAAAAAAAATGAAATAGCAGGTCTACTATCCCCTTTGAAAGGGTGTAGACCTATTTTCCACCCCTTAAATTTCAGAAAAAATATGCTTTTGGGTACGTTCGGTGTGGTTTCAACGTTTCACTAACCATATTATTAGTAAATTCGCTTTATCAAAAAAATCACTGCACGTATGTCTAGTTTCAACTTCGACAAATTGAATAAAATTACAGGCTGGTTTGTCTTTGCCATTGCCCTGCTTACCTACTGGCTCACCGTAGAACCAACGGCCAGTTTTTGGGACGCAGGAGAATATATCACCACGGCAAGTAACCTAGAGGTAGGCCACCCACCAGGAGCGCCACTGTACCAAATTATGGGGGCTTTCTTTTCCATTTTTGCGATGGAACCCACCAATATTGCACTTACCATTAACCTAATGTCTGTTTTTGCTAGTGCCTTTGCCATATTGTTTATGTTCTGGTCTCTCACTATTTTACTCAGGATGGTCGTGAAGAAGCACCAAGAACTCAATAAAAACAATAAGGCGGCGATTTTAGGTGCAGCAGCCGTTGGTGCTTTGAGTTTTGCGTTTACCGATAGTTTTTGGTACAACGCCGTAGAGGCAGAAGTATACGCAAGCGCTGCGTGTGTGCTTTCCATATTGTTCTATTGCGCCTTGCGCTGGGAACGTGAAATGAACACCCCCCGTGGAGACCGTTGGCTTATTTTGATTGCTTTTATCATTGGACTGTCTTTCGGGATTCACTTTATGGGGTTATTGGCAATACCTGCTATGGGATTCTTGTACTATTTCAAGAATTACAAGACCATCACCCTAAAAAATTTCATCATAGCCAACATTGTTACAGTAGCTATCCTGCTCTTTATCTTTAAATTATTGTTACCATACACCATGAAACTCTTTAGTGGTTTCGAGCTGTTTTTCGTGAATTCGTTGGGGATGCCTTTCAACTCGGGAACTATCATCGCCGGACTGTTATTTATTGCATTGTTCTATTTCGGTTTACGCTATACCCGAAAGAAAAAATTGGGCCAAGTAAACACTCTTTTACTGTGTGTCCTTTTTATTTTTATAGGTTTTTCAAGTTGGCTTATGTTGCCTATACGTGCCAATGCAGGTACGGTAATAAACGAAAACAACCCAAACAATGCCCGCGAACTACTGGCTTATTACAACCGGGAACAGTACCCAGAAACACACCTGTTCTACGGTCCTCTTTTTACTGAAATGTACGCAGGATTGGATCCTGAGAACCCTTACAAGGACGACAAGCCCAAGTACGAAAAAGACGAAGAGGCTGGAAAATATATCATTGTAAACCAATATAAGGATGCAGCACAAAATCTGGACGATAGGCATAAGGTAATCCTACCTAGAATGTGGAGCCCAGAACACAATGCGAATTATCTTGAGTTTACCGATGGCTTGGAGTTTTCAATAAAAGCTGAATACCGCAGTGAACCCAGACTGGTAGAGATAGTGACAGGGTTTAAGCAAGCCTTTAGGGACGGTAGGGTAGACAAGGACGATTACGACGAGTTTTTGGAAGCCTACGGGCAGTTTCTGGACATTGAACCACCCTCGCTTTGGCAAAATTTGGCCTATACATTTGAGTATCAATTCGGCTATATGTACTGGCGTTATTTTATGTGGAATTTTGCGGGAAGACAGGACGATGTGCAAGGGCAAAAAACTATGCTACATGGCAATTGGCTAAGTGGCATCCCCTTTTTGGACGAACTCCGTTTGGGCTCCCAGGACAATCTTCCCAGTGATGTAAAACACAACAAGGCACGAAACACTTATTATCTCCTACCCTTAATTTTAGGGGTTTTGGGTGTTGTGTTTCATTTTAAGAACGACATGAAAACCTTTTGGGTATTGCTCGTCCTGTTCCTCTTTACAGGTCTTGCCCTAAAAGTATACCTCAACGAGCGGCCTTTTGAACCCCGTGAAAGAGACTATGCCTTAGTAGGCTCGTTCTACGTGTTTGCTATGTGGATTGGTTTTGGCGTATATGCACTGTTTGAAATGCTGAAAAGCTATCTAAAACCAAAACTGGCCATCCCCATAGTACTTACGGTGGCTACCTTGGCCTCTCCAGTATTATTAGCCTATCAAAACTGGGACGACCACGACCGCTCCAATCGTTATACAGCCAACAGTATGGGTAAGATGTACTTGGACTCCTGCGATGAAAACGCCATCCTCTTTACCATTGGAGATAATGATACGTTTGCATTATGGTATGCACAGAATATTGAGGGGTATCGCCAAGATGTGCGTATAGTGAACACTAGCCTCTTTGCGACCGATTGGTATATAGACGACATGAAAAAGAAGGCTTTTGAAAGCGACCCAATACCCTCTCAACTTACACATGAAGAATACAGATTTGGAACACGGGATTTCCTGTATTTCCAAGAAGCTACCAAGGACACCATAGATATAAAACAATGGATGAACTGGGTTGCCAGCGAGGATCCAAGAACAAAAGTAGAGCTGGAAAGCAACCAGTGGGCACATACCTTCCCAAGTAAGACCATTCGTATTCCCGTAGATAAGGAAGCTGTTTTGCGAAACGGCATCGTACCCCAAAAAGATGCAGATAAGATCGTCCCGTATATAGACATTACGATAAACAAAAACGTAATCTATAAAAACCGGATGATGATGCTGGACGTTATTGCAAATAACAATTGGGAACGCCCAATTTATTTTAGTGGCGGAAGCTTTGGTGACGATGACTATATCTGGATGAAAGACTACCTGCAACTCGAAGGGGTAACCTACAAGCTGGTACCAATAAAAACGCCTGTAGACAAAGGAAACCCTTTTGACATGGGCCGAATAGATGCTGAAAAAATGTACGACATCGTGATGAATTTTGACTGGGGCAATAGCGGCAGCCCAGACATATACCACGATACCGAAACACGCCGAAACGGTATCACCTACCGAAGCAACTTAGCCCGCCTTGCTGAAACCCTGATGAATGAGGGTGAAATGGAAAAAGCTGAAAAAGTGCTGGATCTCGCTATGGAAAAAATGCCCGTGGAATACTTTAGCTATTACTCCCTATTAGAACCCTACATGCTTGGTTATTATGAAGTTGGAAATACAGATAAAGCCAGGGATCTTTATAGTAAGGTTTCCAAAATATACCAAGAAAAACTACTATACTATAGCGGGATGAAGGTGAATAGGCAATTCTCCATTGCTGACGAAATTATTAGCGATATGGAAAAATATCGTGGCTTGGTAGATATCTTGATCGTGATGGACAATGAAGAATTTGCCCGTACCGAAGCAAGTAAGTTTAACGACTATCTCAAGTTGTTCCGTCATTTCTATTCGCCAGAAGAAGGTATCGATGCCGATAAGAAAATAGAAAAGGACCAGCTAGATAACGATACCAATGCTATAGACCAACCCATAGACACCGTGGTGCAGGACAATACAAATATTGAACCTGAATTGCTGCCCAACAACTAATGAACTATTTGGTAAAAACGCCCAAGCTTGTACAGTGGTTATTTCCACAGCGGGTTTGGGCGTTTACACCAAAAGAACCCAATGTATATCTTACGTTTGACGATGGCCCTATCCCAGAAGTCACTCCCTGGGCTTTGGAACTACTAAAAAAACACAATGCAAAAGCAACCTTCTTTTGTATTGGCGACAATGTAAGGAAGCATCCCAAAATTTTTAGACAACTCCTTGCTGAAGGACATGCCATTGGGAATCACACCCAACATCATTTAAAAGGAAGCAACACAACAACACAAAAATATCTTGAGGATGTAGCCTTATTTGAAGCTTCTCTTAAAAATGTCACAAATTCAGCATCCTCCAATCTCTTCCGTCCACCCTACGGAAAAATGACTTCAGCCCAAGCCAAAAAACTTCAAGAAAAGGGTTATAAAATAATTATGTGGGATGTATTGAGTGCAGATTTTGATGCTTCAATTTCAGAAGAAAAATGTCTTAACAATGTACTTCGGCATATACAAACAGGAAGCATTGTAGTATTTCACGATAGTCTAAAAGCCGAAGGGAAACTGCGATATGTACTTCCGAAGGTGTTGGCGTTTATTGATAAAAAAGGGTGGAACTGTGCTTCGATACAATTTCCTTAGCCCTGCTTTGCAAATTAAAGAAACCATTCAGTACACTTGTTTATTATAACAACAAAACATACTGAAATTGACACCTAGCCTTTAAGATTCGTGCTTCGGCGTCTGTATCTCGTCTTTTTAGACGTACTCCTTTACCAGTCCAATAAGGGTATTGGCATCTTGCTCCCCACTTTGCCGCCATTTCATCTCGCCATTTTTGTAGATCATTAGGGTTGGGAGGCCCTTTACACGCAAGGCTTCAGCGAGCTCGTTATTTTTATCCACGTCTATCTTTATTACACGTGCTTTATCACCTAAGGCTGCAGCTACGTCCCTTAGTACGGCGTGCATTCCCTTACAGGCATCGTCCCACTCGGCATAAAAGTCTAACAGGACGGGGACTTGGGTTTCAATTAATTCTCCAAATTTGGACATAATAGTTGAAGTATTAGTTCTACAAATATAACATTTATGGCTGAATAGCAAGCATTACGCATTGATACGCTTCTTTTTAAGTGTGATTACGGTAACCTCTGGCCAAATCCCAACTCTTCCGGGATAGCCCAAATAGCCAAAACCCCTATTCACATTGATGTAGCGCCCAAATTCTTCATAGATACCGGCCCAGTTCTCGTATCTATATTTTACGGGGCTCCATTTTATCCAACCGGGTATCTCTATGCCAAACTGCATCCCGTGTGTATGTCCGCTTAGCGTTAGGTGTATATTTTTATCGTGCGACTTTACCTGCTCTTGCCAATGCGATGGGTCATGGCTCAAT
Source organism: Marinirhabdus gelatinilytica (assembly GCF_003353425.1). Classification (GTDB taxonomy): domain Bacteria; phylum Bacteroidota; class Bacteroidia; order Flavobacteriales; family Flavobacteriaceae; genus Marinirhabdus; species Marinirhabdus gelatinilytica. The sequence continues at coordinate 674,382 of NZ_QRAO01000001.1, read as the reverse complement.
AAAATCTTAAAATCTGAAACCTCACACCCTTCGCAGGCTTTGTTTAGGTCGCCAGCTTTTTTAAATCCTCCAGCGCCCCAATTCTCTACGCCCAGCAGTTTAATGGTTTGCCCGTTTCTTTCTAGCGTTTGGTTTTCGTTCAACAATAGGCGCCACCCCATTTCTTTTTGCAGCTTTTTTAATGCTGAAAGGTTTTTGGCTTTTTCAGCTTCAGAATTCCACGAAACATAATCGCCATAATCATGGTTCCCCAATACCGAATACACCCCATCCTTGGCGTGAAGGCTCCCAAACAGTTCTTTCCACTTGTGCATCTCGCTGGCAACATTATTTACCAAATCTCCTGTAAAAACAATGATATCGCTCTTTTGCTGGTTTATTAAATCTATTCCGTAGGCAATTTTCTCTTTATTGTCAAAACTGCCGCTGTGTACGTCGCTAATTTGCGTTACCGTGTAGCCATCAAAAGCTTCGGGGAGGTCGTCAAATTCTAAGGCATACTTCAATACTTTGTAGTTGTACTTGCCCTGTATCATTCCGTAGAGCAACCCTGCAAAGGGAATAGCAGCAATACCAAGTGCTATCCCGCTGATAAATTTTCTGCGGGAGGGTATGTAAAAACCACTTTCGTTCCCCCCTATCTTTGAAAACAGTCCAACGAACAGTCTCACAATATCTTCACCAAACATAAAAACGATTATAAGCAGTTTGGGGACAAAAAAAGCAATGAAAAACCCAAAGTTGTACATAAGTGCGGGATTGGTCCTCGCCTCTCCAGAATTGAGCGCATATACAAACAGAAACAATACCAGCAGCGAACTTAACCCATACAGGGCATATAACCACTTATTATTGGTAACGGTACGCACGGCCTGAAAAGCATACATATCTATGAGAATGTAAATGGCAATAAAAATAATCCAACGCATGGGTTTAGCTTGAAAATTTTAATAAGTAGCTAAGGTACTATGCGATTGCGCCTTCTAAAAATCATTCACGTTATTTTAACGGTTTTTGTATCTTTTCAAAACCTAATTTTAGCTTTTTTTACAAGTGCACAGTAAAGCACCTCGGCAAAAGCCCGCGAGGCATCAGTTGGAACATAATTTTTAGTGTAGAGACAATCCTCTAAGCATTTTAAGTCTTGATTATCGAGAACGTTAAAGGGGTGCCTTTATAATTTCATAATTAAAATCAGCAAATTGAAAAGAAGAAAATTTATTCAAAACACCGTCGTGGGTGCTACTGGAGCTACCTTTGCCTTGAGTGCGCTCGCCTGTGAAAATGAAAAGGATGCTACCCAAAAATCTTCAGAAGAAAAAAATGCAATGAACAAAAAAACCCACGCCCTTCCTATCGCCATTTGTACATGGAAATTTACGAAAGCCAACCAGAGAGCGGGAGAAGTTCTCGATGCTGGAAAATCTGCACTGGATGCTGTTATTGAAGGTGTTTCGGTTGAAGAACAAAATTTAAAAAATACTACCGTAGGGAAAGGAGGTGCGCCCGATCGTGAAGGGAATGTAACATTGGATGCCTGTGTAATGGCACCCAATGGCGATTGCGGTGTGGTAATGGCGGTATCCAACACAAGCCATGTAGCGGCACTGTCGCGTAAAGTGATGGAAGAAACCCCGCATGTAATTTTGGTAGGTGAAGGAGCCGATGAGTTTGCCAAAACAATTGGTTTTGAAACCGAAAACCTGCTTACCGAAAGTTCAAAACAAGCTTGGGAAGAATGGCTGGAGAGCCCAGAATACAAACCCATTATTAATATTGAAAACCACGACACCATAGGAATGTTGGCCTTGGACAAAAATGGCGATATTGCAGGAGCCTGCAGTACCAGCGGACTCTCCTACAAAATGAAGGGACGTGTGGGCGATAGCCCCATAATAGGTAGTGGGCTGTTTTTGGACAATGAAGTGGGTGGTGCCGTAGCAACGGGTATGGGCGAAGAAGTGATAAAAACCGTAGGAAGTTTTTTAATAGTAGAATTGATGCGCAATGGGATGACCCCGCAAGCCGCTTGTGAAGAAGCTGTAAAAAGAATAGTATCTAAAAATGACGATTATAAAAATTTTCAGATAGCATATATCGCTATGAACAAATCTGGCGAAACTGGAGCCTATTGTATTCACGAGGGGTTTACGATGATGAAATACGAGAATGCTAAAAATGAAGAAGTACCCGTAGCTTTTTATCATAAACCGTCCTGACCCTACCTAACAATAAATCTTTAAGATCTCCTCCTAAAATTCAGAAAACGAATTTGTTACGAACTACGTAGTAACACGTATTTTTATAAAATCAGAACTTTCGTACAAATAGCAACGCCTTTTTTTTATAGCTTTGTTACACATAAGTAGGTTGATACCCTAGGGTGTCGATCAAATTTGGGGCGAAAAGTCACCACATCTGTGGTGGCTTTTCTTATGTCTGAGCAAAATTGTACAATTTTCCTAAAATTTCAGTATATAAAAAAAGCCTCCCGAAAACGGGAGGCTTTTAAATTATAGCAAATTTTGCTTAGTTTGAGTTTACGACAATTTCGTCCAACTCGTAGGTTCCGTCAAAGGCTTCGTCTCCACTACCAATGTATTTAAAGGCAATGTAACCAGCACCGTCTATACAAGACAAGTCTACGTTACCAGAAGGTATCCAGTCGCCGAAGAATGCACTGTCGTCCACTATATTTGCAGAACTCAAGCTGCTCCAAGTAGCCGAGGTGATGTTAGCAGGGTTCCCGTCCCAATCGCTTGAGAACAATACTTGCATTTCACTACCGTCTGAGAAACTGTTGGATGTTTTGAAATTCAACGTTTCACCATCCTGTGCATTAAAATCTATTTCTGGGGTGATCAACCAGCCAATTGAGCTTGCATCACCCGAGTTAAAGGATCCCATTCTTGCAGAGATACCCAAAGAAGCATTGGTTCCATCATCAAAGAAAGCTTCCCAAGTCTCGGTACCTGCTTCAATATAGTTGGTCCAGCCATTTCCTGTAATAGGAGTTCCTGTGGTTTGAGATTCAAAGAAATCTGTAAACAAGATATTGGTTCCTGTTGTACCTGCAATTCCACAGTCTACAACTGGTGGGTCGCAACGTTCTCCTGTAAAGTTTACATCGTCAAGATCACGTATGGTCAAGATACGCTCGTCTCCAGAGAAATCGTTAGAGTATACAGCGGTTATTTGCCCAGAATCTGGGTCTAGGATTTGAGATTTAAAATCTGCAAATGTACTTGTAAACAAGCGAATATCGCCAGTTTCATCACAGCTCTCAAGGTTACGCTCTCCATCAAAATTATCTCCTGGCTCGCCAGCATACGTTAATCCTAATTGCTGAATGGTAAATTGCATGTCATCCAACTGTACCAAGGTGTTCAAGTCGTCTGCATTCAGTTCGTTTACAGAGACATTAAGTGGCTGAAGCTCTTCTATTTCTTGTCCTCCAACAACAAACAGATCTAAAGAACCATCTGGAATCTTTTCGATTTGTGCTACATTTTGAAGACCAATTGTTAGAATTCCCGAATCTTCGTTTATGGCCAAGCCGTTCAGCTTCACGTACACCTTACGGCCTACTGGAAAGGTTTGATAAATATCGTTCTTGTCCATAATAACACGTAGTCCCAAACGAGGGTTGTTAGGACCTAAGTCTTCGGTTCCAGGGGTGTTCTGGATAAAAATCTCATCGAAGAAGTTTCCTTTCTCGTCGCTTGAAATCACGTATCCTTCTATAATCAAAGGATCCTCATCTGTACCAAATTCTTCATACCCTCCCGCTTGCTGGAATCTTGCACGAACCGCCGCAAAGGTTGTGGTTGCTTGCAATCCTGGATCCAATGGCATAGGCTCACATCTGTCAGGACTGTCAAAATTGATATCTCCCGGCTCGTTTACGTTGAGTACAAACTGCTCTCCAAAGAAATCTCTTGTCAATACTGCAGTGATGCTTCCTGAACCATCAGGAAGGTTCAAGCCTTTAAAGTCTGCAAACGTACTGGTCTGGAAAAGAATAGTTCCTCCATCGTCACTACAGCTCTCAATAATACGGTCTCCGTCAAACTCATCTCCTGGTTCGTTTGCAAAGCTAAGGTCTATTTGGCTTTCGGTAAACTGAGCGTTTGGTAATTGTATCAAGGTGTTTACATCATCCTCGGTAATTTGGCTCAATGTTTTAACCGTTGGTATAATGGTAGCAGTTTCCGAAGAACGGATCAAGAAATCCGCTTCATTAGGAGAAGGTATCTTTTCTATCTGTCCTTCACTCAACACTCCAAGTGTTAACACACCGCTATCCAAACCTACGGTAAGACCATCTAACTTGATGAACACCTTACGGCCCATCTCGTATTTGGTGAATAGTGGGTTTACATCGATCAATACCTTAACACCAGCTTGTGGGTTTTCGGCTGAGTCCTGAAGGATAATTTCTTCGAAAAAGTTTCCACCTTCGTCACTTGAGATTACAAATCCTTCGGCAAATGTATTTGTGGCCTCGTACGTAAAAGTAGATTCTCCTGCTGCAACAGCTTGCTGATAGGAAGAACGTATACTGGACAAGCTCACAATTTCGCCTCCCAGCTCTGGGTCGATAATGGTTGTGTCCGGGGTGTCAAACTCGTCATCCTTAACACAAGATACTGTAGCCACGGTAAGGGCAAATAGTATAAATAGGTTATAAATCTTGAAATGTTTCATTTTTATAGGTGTTTATTTTTTTCAGTAGTATTAAAATCTTACGTAAAGGTTTACGTAGTATGTGGTTCCGTAGCCAAAGAAGTAGCGTGGGCCAAAGATTCTTCCGTTTTCTCTGGAAGCGTCTTCTTTAATATCCCTAAAGTTAGTTAATCTTCCTTGTTCAAAACCACCTGTTTTATAATTTTGGTTTAATATGTTATTAATTGTTGCAAAAAAGCCAACGTAGTAATCGTCTATTTTCCAAGACTTTCCTCCTACTACGTTTACCAAAAAGTAATCGTCAAACTCTTCCTGAGTCAATAGCTCTCTGGCTTCATCTTCAGAATACTCTATAAACGTTTGACCATCGAAATCCTGGCTAAAGTTTGTTGTTCTTGCCAAATTGTTCACGTCTATATACGCATTTGAGAAATAGTTGGTTGTAGCACCAAACCACCAGAAATCTGGATCACGGTACTCAAACCCTAATTGGTAAGCGCGCTCCGGACCACCAGCTACGTGGTAGTTTTCCAGTTTCGTGGTACCATCGCCAAAGGTAAGGTTGCCATCAAAATCGTCACTGGTTAGATACAGGTTGGGATTGTTTGTGTACACATATTGTCCTACAGATGCAGCACCTTTCAGTTTCACTGTTGGTGTTACTTGTGCTTCAATACCCATTTCCACTCCCATATTGCGGGTTTCTATACCCGTAAGTACTTCTTGTACAAAAGCACTCTCCTCTGGACCTCCCAATCCTGTAAGGTTTTCAGTAAAGTAAAAACCTAGGTCTGTAGCATCTGCCTGTCCAATGTAAAACCCAGTAAGCCTAGCCTTTACTATTGGCGAACGGTAAATATAGCTAAGGTCCAGGTTCTGGATCTTCTCTTCTTCAAGTCCTACAATTACATCGTTAGTTTGGCGTGCATTGGAGAATGAATTGCGCAGCGTTGGTGCCTTGGTTAAATAACCCGCGTTAAGATCGATTAAATGGCGACCCGTTACTTTATAGGTTGCACCCCCTTTTATACCGTAGTTGGTAAAACTCAACTCCTCACTCTCACCAAAGGAACGTGCTCCCGGGAAGTTTCCGTTCTCGTAGAGACCGTTACGTTGATACGTTGTGTTTCCTGCAGAAGCACCCACATAAAAGTCTATTTTGTTGTACTTGAATTGTGCCTGTGCAAATCCGGATAGTACATTTGCCATAAGCTCGTAGTTATACTTGTAGCGTTCTCCTTCTTGTACAATTCGGTTTCTGTTGCGAAGGTCGCTTTGTGCAATATCCCCCACAATAATATTTACGTCGTCCTCAGCAAAGAAATCAACATCGAGATATCCTGTACCGCCCAAAAGGTCCTTAAGCAACGCATAGTTTTCGCTCTTTAGGGTACGGTAGTTTATATTTCCGTTCAATGTGATGTTTTCTGAGATCTGACTGCTCAAGATACTGTTGAACGTTATTTGAGTATCATCGTTCCTATCTTCTTGGATAGCGTAGATGGAATTCCCCCCATTTGCTACGTTTGTGGGGTTGGTGTTTGCTGCATAGAGTTCGCTCCAGTCCAACTGACCATCGTTTATAAATTCCTGCTGTGCAAGATATGCCTGTTGATAGTCGAATGCTGTTGGGTTCTCATCCTGAAGGAAAAAGCTTGGTAGCCTTTGGTAATAGTTCCCAAAAGGGTTTCTGGCTCCACCCAGGTAGGCTTCTTGTCCGTTTACAGTAACCAATCTGGTACCTCCGTTATCAATACGGGTGTTTCCAATACTTCCCGTCTGGAAACCAATATTGGTGTTGAGTCTGGTTTTTTCACTGATGTCCCAATAGTGGTTCAGCAAAAATACAGGCTCTTCTATATTTCGTACACGGCTGTTACGAATTTCTCCGTCCTGAAAGCCCCAGTTAGGGTTATAACGTATACCTTTTAGATCCCTTGCCTCTTGGGTTATAGCTGTAGAGCGTCCTCTTCGGTTTGGAGTATAAAAAGCTGAAAAGTTAAGGCTATGTGCATCGTTCAATTTTTTCTCTACGGAAGCATAAAAAGAATTGGCATCGTACAAGGTCCCATCTTGGTACCCTTCCTCCCCATATCTTCTTGAAACCGAAACAGAATAGGCCCAACCGCTTGCCAAGAGACCACTGTTGTAGGTTCCCATGATACGTCCACGGTAGCTTCGGTTAGACGATGCGTAAGATACACGTCCGCCCTGTCGCTCTTGTGAAGCCCTCATAATAATATTGGTAGTTCCGGCAACATCACCAAAGGTATACTCGTTTGCAGTAAGACCCATAGAGAAATCGCGGTTACGCTGTACATCGTTGAGTCCACCCCAGTTGCCCCATTGCGGCCTACCGTTAAACTGTTTGTTCATCTCGACACCATTAATGAGCACTTTTCCATTGGCGTTGTCCAGACCTCGAGGTCTAAAAAAGGTAGCACTAAAGTCGAAGGCCGCAGCATTCAGGAATACGTCCCTGGAAGCTTGCAATAATCCAGAAATGTTGAATGCGGTACCCTCGTCTTGGTTAAGCTCATTATCACTTAAGCTTATAATACCTATTTGTGCTTCAATATCTGAAAGATCCACCTCAAAAAGGATAGGATCTAAATTGATAGTTGTCCCATTTTGAATGGTAATAGGAATACGTTTTGTAACATACCCAGCCTTGGAAACTACTAAAACTTGCTCCCCTTGTGGGAGGTCTGTCCCAGAGATGGAGAACATACCCTGTGCATCGGTTTCTGTGTTAAAGATACTTGAGAGGATACGAATCTCTGTATCCGGAACGGGTTCCGTAGCGTCTGAATCTATTACTTTTCCCTTAACTACTGCTTCTTGAGCAAAGAGTGAGGCACTCCCCAAAAGAAACAATGCTAAGGCTGTAAAGAAGTTTTTCATTCGATTAAAAATTGTTTATTATTAAATTGTTATTTAAGGGGTGCAAACTTACTGCTTTAAAATGAAATATTTACTTTTGGCGCAAGTTTTGATTAACACTTTACACAAACTTAATATTATATATATTCTATGAAATTGATCCATTGTTTCTTAATTGGTCTTATTGGGTTTACAACACTCACAAATGCCCAGGAAAAAAAACAGTACAAAGTAAATACAGTTGCATTCTACAACCTGGAAAACCTTTTCGATTATGAGGACGACCCCATAACGTTCGATGATGATAGGACCCCAGATGGGAAAGACCATTGGACCGAAGAAATATACAACGCCAAGCTTAAGAATATGGCAAAGGTAATTGCCGAAATCGGTGCTGATGTTACCGGAACTGCCCCAGCAATTATAGGTGTGTGCGAGACAGAGAATAGAAGGGTACTTGAAGACTTAGTAAACCAAGAACCGCTGTTAAAAAAGGATTATGGTATTATACAGTTCGACTCGCCAGACCGCCGTGGAATTGACGTTGCACTACTGTACCAAAAAAGATTGTTCACCCCAACACATTATAAAGCATACCCTCTGGTAATTTATGATAATAACGACACTAGCAAGCGTATCTATACACGTGACCAACTGTTGGTAAGCGGCATGTTGGATGGTGAAAAAATGCATTTTATAGTAAACCACTGGCCATCCCGAAGTGGTGGAGAAGCCAGAAGCCGTTCCAAGCGCGAAAAAGCCGCAAAACTAAATAGACGCATTATAGATTCACTCTTTTCTGATGATCCATACGCAAAGATTATTACTATGGGAGACCTTAACGATGACCCTACCAACTCCAGCGTAAAAGAATATCTAAAAGCCAAGGCAGATAAAGAGGATTTACAGATAAAACAACTTTACAACCCTATGGAAGATATGTTCAAGAAAGGGTTGGGTACTTTGGCTTGGCGTGACGGCTGGAACCTATTTGACCAAATGATCCTCTCTACCGAATTACTCAAGGACGATTATTCTAGCTATCGCTTTTACCAAGCAGGGATTTACAATAAATCGTATTTGGCCAACCCAAGAGGAAGGTACAAAGGCTACCCATACCGAAGTTTCACCAGCGGAAGCTTCACTGGGGGCTATAGCGACCACTTTCCGGTATTTCTCTATTTGATCAAGGAAGTACAGTAACAGAACCCTCTTTTAAAGCAAAAAACCCAGAGTACTTTAAATTGCTCTGGGTTTTTATATTGAGGTAGTTTTTCTACAAATCCAGCCACTGTGCCCAAGGGATTCTAGAAAGCATCAATAGTAATGCTATGGTATAAAAAATAGCCAAAGCCTTAAACTTGGGCTTGCTCACCAACTTCTTTTTATGTTTGGAATACCCAATGGTAATAAAGACTACTGTAAGTATCATTACGATGGGATGCTCGACTGCATATAGCCTAAACAAGCTATTCCCCATTACTTCACCCATACCATTATTGGTAATGTTCTGCAACCCCAATGGCGAGACAAAATACAATACAAGGCCAATTAAAAATTGAATGTGCGTTGTAATAAGTGCGAATAATGCTAGCCTAAAGTCCTTTGGACCGTATTCTTTGTTGCCCATAAAGCCGGCAATGGCATTAATGGTCGCAATAAGCACCACAAAAAGTACCAAATAGGCCCAATAAGAATGTATAAATTGAATGGTTGTGTACATAGTCTTTGGTTTAATTTCTCTGTAAAGGTAGCTATATTTCCAAAAAAACCGCTCCTGTTGGGGAGCGGTTCTGTAAATTGGTATGTAGTAAGGATTAGTTGAACAAATAACGAAGTCCAATCTGCATTTGCCATCTAGATGAAGCGATACCACTATCGTCAATGTCTCCCAATCTATCGTCTTCAAAATTTCTCGCATCAAAGGTGAACACGGGGTCCGGACCTCCAGATACCGTGGTCAATGGTGCAATTTCACCAAAGTTTGGAGCAAATTCACGTACGCCCCATTCCTTGTTCAAAAGGTTGGTAAAGTTGAAGATATCCAAAGACGCCTGCAATGTATGCTTGGTGTTGCCTGTTGTGATTGAAAAATCCTGCAAGAATTTTAGGTCCAGAATGTGCGACCAGTTCAATCGCGAGCCGTTTCTTTCGGCATAACCACCTCTACGGGTTCTTAGGTATTCATCATTTTCGATGAAGGCATTAAACTGCTCCCACTGCTGTTCGGGCGTGGCAATTACGTTTCCTTCAGAATCGGTAAGGTTTGCAAATGTGATTTCAGAAGAATTTTCCGGCACATAGATAAGTGCGTTGTCACGAGAATCGTCGTTAAGAAGATCTCTACCTTCATTATAGATAAAACTGAAAGGTTGCCCATCCAATCCTTCGTAGAACAACCCTATTGTTGTTTTTACGTTTTCACTCCACTTTAGCTCATACGATGCATTGGCCGAAATCCTGTGCCCGAGTGAGAATGAAGATTCCGTAGCCTCCAGGCGAGAGTTTTTACCATTTACGGTAATTTGGTTTCTCCACTGAGAGGTGTTTTGGGAAGAGGTTCCTTCAAAAATCTTGAAAGACTCACCATAGGAATACGAAACTTGACCTTGGAAACCATTCTGGAATGGCTTTCTAAGGCTCACGGTAGCGTTGTATGCGTGTCCCTCTCCTGTATTGCTTGCCAGGATTATACTTCCATAAGTGTCGTCAATTGCATCGCCCCTATCATAAAATGGTCTGTTATCTCCAGAACCGTTAAGGGTACCCACTGGGCCTTTAATATTCAGGTTTTCGTAATAAATATCAGTAATTACATCGGTGTAAAGAAAATCTCCACTTACTATCAAATTCCAGAACGGTAGCTTTTGGTCTACACCAATATTGTATTTCATTACCTGTGGCAACTTAAAACCTTTAGCAAATAAATCTACATTACCTCCTACAGTTTCAGACCCTACAGAATTATCTGGGTTTGGAGTTGGGGCTGGGTCTTCAAACTGATTGTTGATGTTAGGCTCAAACGGTTGTCCAATCTCAAAATTGAATCCTCCCGTAACACCGTTGTTGTTGTATGTCCCTCCAGGCCATACCAACGGCACCCTTGAGGTAAATACACCCAGTCCTCCACGAACCTGTGTCTTGTTGTTGTCCTTAACATCCCAGTTAAATCCTAATCTGGGCGAAAGGTGTAATTTAGGGTCTATTGCCTGGCCCACTTTTGCATCTTGTAAATCTTTCCCAAAGCTCTCCAAGATTGGGATGGTCCTCTCGTTAAAATCGTTGTTCACCCTTCCATCTTCCCAATATGGAATATCTGCCCTTATACCGTATGTGAACTTAAAGTTGTTACCAAACTGTATCTCGTCCTGCGCATAAAAAGCTACTTGAGTTAAGCTGAATTCTGAAGCTCCCGCAGATTCGTCACCAACAGTGCCATCGCCAACAAGTGAATACCCGTGTTGGTACACATCGGCATCTTGCCCGGTCAAGAACTGATTTAAACCGCTTGATATTAAATTGTTGTCATCGTCAAATTGATCTTCAAAAGTATAGTCTCCATAGTTGAAGGCGAAGAACAGGTTTTTAGACTTACTATGCTCCAGATTAGCTCCCAGGGTAATGGTGTGTGCGCCCGAGTAGATCTCTAGATTATTGTTTACGGTAAAAATATCTTGGTCCAACAAATTAGCAGTGGAGAAAGGCTCAGCCCCAAAAGTAATGGTTCCAATCCCATCCTGTATATCTACACTGGGGAAAGGGCTTCCTGAAGGGTCACGATCGTCCCTTACGGCTGTATATCCAAGGACCAACTTGTTAGAGACCTTATCGCTAATGTTAGAGTTCCATTCTAATGCCGAAGAATTTGTAGTAGATTCGAACTGCTCTGAACCATTTATAAATCCTATATTCCTGTTGTTCGAGCTACGGGCCTCCAGGTTTTCTGCCGTTACCAAACCGTGACGGAAGGATATCTTGTTGTTATCGTTTACGTTCCAGTCTATCTTTGCGGTAAACTTGTTACTGGTAAGTGTTCTTGTGTTCGCATTGAACCCTCCAGGATCGTATCCGTAGGTATTTATTAAAAAGTTTCTTAGGTTGTCAATATCTGCTGCGCTTGAACGGCCTTCATAATTACCAAAATTAAAGGGTTGCGGAGTTTCATCGTCCTGTCTCTCATAATTTACGAAGAAGAACAATTTATCCTTAATGATGGGCCCTCCAAGTCGCATACCGTAGGTTTTTGCTGAAAATTCGTCAAGCTTTTCACGCTCGCCGTCCTCTTCGACCAAATCTACTGGGGTTTTCCCAGCTAAGCTCTCGTTTCTTAAAAACCCATATACCGAACCTTTGAAGGTGTTGGTTCCAGAACGGGTAATGGCACTTATGGAACCTCCTGAAAATCCAGATTGGCGTACATCAAAAGGCGCAATGTTCACTTGAAAACTTTCAATAGCGTCCACCGAAAAAGGGTTTACCCCAGTTTGTCCACCATTGGTTCCAGATCCCGCAAGACCAAACACGTCGTTATTCACGGCACCATCAATATAAATAGCATTGTAGCGATTGTTCTGTCCGGCCAATGAGATAGAGAACCCGTCGTCGCCCTCGGTTAATTGCGCTTGTGGTGTTACCCTAACAAAATCTGCTATGGAACGTGACGCAGCTGGCAGGGTTAGGATGTCCCTCTCTGTTACGGTAGTTTCGGTTCCTGTTCTATTGCTGTCAAAAACGTTATCCCTTTGGGCCGTGATCAACACTTCCTCAAGAGCGTTGGCCTCTTCGGACATTTGCGGGCTTATTCGTTGCGAATCCCCAAGCTGAAGGTATACTTCATTCTTTATATATTCAGCAAATCCCACATATGTTATGGTAACGGTATATGGACCTCCAGGTCTCATATTGGGCACGCGGTAGTACCCATCAAAATCGGTTATTGCGCCATACTTTGTTCCCGATGGAACGTGTAGGGCCACAATATTTGCGCCAACTAATGGCTCCCCATTTGTGTCGGTCACTTGACCATTTATTGCAGAAGTTGTGAGACCCTGTGAAAAGCCTGAAAATAACCCTGCAAAAAACAAAGTAATAAGTAAAAGTTTTCTCATAGTTGTTAGAGTTTAAAAGTTAGCGCAAAATTACGCCGTATAGCTATGGGCAATGCATAGGCAACGTTAAGAAAACGCTAACAAATTATTAGATACCTAAATGTAACACAAAATACACAACAAATTGATTTGCAGCATTTTAGTTAACAACAGGTTTTCAACAACTAGAAAAAATATAATTTAATACTGAATACAGTCCAAGCGCTCTTTAAGGGAGGGGATAAAGTTGAAGTATGCCTCGCGATACTCTTCTTCTAAGGGAGAGGACATGGGAAGGTCCTGCTTAAAGGGGTCCACTTGTTTTCCATGTTTCCAAAAGCGGTAACAAACGTGTGGGCCTCCGGTATTTCCAGTCATCCCAACCCAACCTATTACCTCGCCTTGGCGCACGTACTCTCCAACTCGCACCTTGCGTCTTTTCATATGCAGGTATTGTGTCTCGTAGGTGCTATTGTGCTTTATTTTCACATAGTTACCGTTACCGCCACGACGTTCAGATTTTGTGACCACACCATCTGCAGTAGCAACAATGGGAGTGCCAATAGCCGCTGCAAAATCGGTTCCTTTGTGAGGGCGCAGTTTGTAGCCGTAATATTTTATACGGCGTTTCAAATTATAACGGGAGGAGATTCGGTAGTTGAACTCAATGGGCGATTTTAGGAAAGCCCTTCGAAGGTTGTCGCCATTTTCATCATAGTAATCGACCACACGGTTTATGCTATCTTTTTCATATTGGAAGGCATAAAGAGGCTTTCCACGGTGTTCGAAATATGCTGCCTTAATTTCGTCTATCCCAGCGGGAATGGTATCGTTTATATATTTTTCGGTATAGATGAGCTTGAAATTATCCCCTTTTTGCAGTCCATAGAAGTTTACCGTCCAAGCAAAGATACTGGCCATTCGGTCCGTGAGATTGGGACTCAAGTTATTTTCCTGCATGGTCATGGAGAGCGAGTTGGTGATAACACCCGAAACTTCCCTTTCTTTGGTGGAAACGGGTTGTTCGGCCGTGAACACCTGTAGTGTGTCCCTAAAATCTACCACCGCATAGTCCACTTTGTTCTTTTGGTAGATGAACACTTCGGTCTTGTTCAATGAATCCTTGGAATTGAGCAGCACATAGGGCTTTCCCACTACAATTCTACGAACATCAAAACTGTCCCTAAATTTTGAGGCAACCTCCAGGATGTCCTGGTTGGACACCCCGTAGGCATCCAAGATATCGCCAAAGGTATCCCCCGGCTGTATGGTGTCGCGCACCACGTTGAAATCGTTCAGGTTAAACCCGAATTCTTCCAAAACAATGGGGACGGGTTCTGGTGTGTATTCAATAATTTCAGTATCTGTATCTTCACAAGAGATGAAGAATAGAAGGATGGGGAGTAGGCTAACAAGGTATTTCAAGGCTGCACTATTTTTGCTCAATCTGTCATTAATTTTATATGTCTTCTCCCCATGTGTCCAGTTCTTCTTGGGTCCAGACTGCGGGGAAAAAAATTCGTTTCTGGTATTTTGGGTGCATGTACTTTGCCCATTCACTACCGCCAGTGGCTGTTTCGGGTTGTTCGCCGTGGTTAAGGTACTTTGCAGCAGTATTGTAATGTGCCATCACCCAAGTTATGTTTATGGTTCTGTCTAAATGCCGCATAGCTTTAACTAGCTTTTCATCTTTTCTGGCTTCTTCGGGCAATGCCAAGAACCGTGCATATACGTTTATAGTATTGTATTCTTTCATGAAACGTATAAACTCCTTTCTATATTTTGCCTCGAACTGGCTAAGGGTATAACTTTTTTTTCCGGTGTGGTAATCTTTCCCTGCAGCTTGCCAGTACAAATGTTCAAAGGCGTGTGAAAATGGGGTGTTACGGTCTATGGTTTTTCTGAACCGTGCATCAATGAGCTGCAACAAATCTGTACAGGCGAACTCGATCTTTCTATATTGGGCACTCTGGAAACCACTTGCTGGTGCCAGGGTATTTCTAAATTTTAGGTACTGTTCCACCTCCATTCCTTGGGTCATGATCTGAAACGAAGAGGTCAACATATCGAAATATCTACTAATCCTTCCCAGTCTTTCGGAAAAGAACTGTGCCGTTAAGCCTTCTTTATATGAAATTTGACGTATCTCCCACAGCATCATCTTGAACAGTAATTCGTTTACTTGATGGTACATAATAAAGACCATCTCGTCCGGAAAGGTGGTTTCTTGTCGCTGAAGGCTCAATAAGGCATCGGTCTGGATATAGTCCCAATAGTTAATGGGTTTGCTATGCAAGAGCCCTTCTAGGTGGGTGTTGATATCTTGGTCCAGCAACTGGTATTTTTCTTCCAATTGCTTGAGTAATTCCTGTGTTTCTTCGGCTTTGTTTTTCACGGTGCTAATCTACAACAATTCTGAAAGAATGCCTTAGCCCTTTAAACTGAACCAGGCTTGCTTTTAGGGAACCAACGGCAAGATCTGCTTTAATGAGGACTGGCATTTTATTTCCATCGTCTGTGACCCACACCGTTAAACTTTCTTTTTCCTTGAATACCCGTCCCGCTTGTACGTAGGGTCTGAATTTTAGGGTGGGTACACTGCCAAATTCGGTTTTCAATATTTCACGACCCAAAAATTTCAGTTTAAATTTATAGGCTTCGTCATCAAAAAACATATCCATGTTTATGGTTTCGCCTATCTGGATGCTTTCGGTATCCAGATTATTCCGAAGGTAATAAAACGCAGACACCATATCCTGTGCGTCTTTTGGGAAATCTATCAAGGTCTTGGTTTGGTGTTTTTTATTGTGTACCAACGCCTTGCCTGAGACATGGTCGAAATCTATCTCAATATCCTTGGTGTGGCCGCCTTCGTCTATCTTGCGAATAAATTTATACGGAATATCCTTTTGTTTGTCTACATACGAGTCGTAATAATCTTCAACCTTAAAGAAGAAACGTGAGGCACCTGTGGTCTCGCCCACTCCTTTTATGTGGTACACTTCCTTACCATTTAAAACTGTATCATCTACTTGTAGGGTAGCATAGCCAGCAGTTATGAAACCATAATGAATCCTGAACTTGAACCACTCGCCATCGCCATAGGCTTTATCTTGTGCCGAAGCAATTGTAACAGCAACTACCAAAAGGATTGTGAGTATTTTTTTCATAGCTTATTTTTAGGGCTTTGTGTTTCAAATTACAAGGATTGTTCCAAAAAAATAAAACCCCACCTTTAAACGATGGAGTTTTATTTTTGTTACCTGTAGATTATAGCGTACCTCTTTTTGCCTGTTGACGCTCAATGGCCTCAAAAAGTGCTTTAAAGTTACCTACGCCAAAGCTCTGTGCTCCTTTTCGCTGGATGATCTCTATGAACATCGTGGGCCTGTCCAACACATTGTTTGTGAAGAGTTGCAACAAATAACCTTCTTCGTCACGGTCTATCAAGATACCGTGCTCCTTTAGTAGGGAAATGTCCTCGTCAATTTCACCCACACGTTCGGTAATATCGTCGTAATAGGTATCTGGCACATATAGGAACTCGACACCCCGGTCGCGCATGGCTGAAACGGTTGCAACAATATCGTCTGTTGCCAAGGCCAAATGTTGTACCCCCGGTCCATTGTAAAAGTCCAGATATTCTTCAATCTGTGATTTTTTCTCTGCTTCGGCGGGTTCGTTTATGGGGAACTTTATACGACCGTTGCCGTTGCTCATCACCTTACTCATAAGAGCTGTATACTCAGTAGATATATCGTCGTCTGCAAAGGAGATAATTTGCGCAAAGCCCATTACTTCGGCATAAAACTTACACCATTTGTTCATTTCGTTCCAGCCCACGTTACCTACAATATGATCAATAAATTTAAGACCTACTGGCTCTGGGTTGTAATGCGATTCCCACTCAACAAATCCTGGGAGGAAGATACCGTTGTAATGTTTTCTTTCCACGAAAATATGGACGGTCTCGCCATAGGTATAGATACCAGATTTTATAACGTGGCCGTGCTCGTCTTCTTCTTTTTTAGGTTCAAAATAGGGTTTTGCACCTCTTTTTGTGGTTTCTTCAAAAGCTTTGGCGGCATCGTCCACCCAAAGTGCGATCACTTTTGCAGCATCGCCGTGCTCTTCGAGGTGGCGATTTATTTCACCGCCCTTGTTGAGTGGCGAAGTGAGCACCAAACGGATTTTATCTTGTTGCAACACATAGGAGACACGATCTTTTAGTCCCGTTTCCAAGCCTGCATAGGCTAATGATTGAAAGCCAAATGCTGTTTTGTAAAAGTGGGCGGCTTGTTTTGCGTTGCCTACATATAGCTCTACATAATCTGTTCCCAGAAGCGGAAGGAAATCCTCGGCTTCATCGAACAATTTTTTGAGTCCGAATTCGGTATTTTGAAGGTCTTTTAGGTTTTTTATTTCTTTTGGCATGATTGTATTGTTTTAATTGCTATTTATACTTCCGGTTTATTAATTGAAAATAATGATAGCAGTTACCACATGGCTCGAAAGTGCGGTAGCATTTCGTTTCGGTATGTAAAAAATATTCTCTTATTTATGATTTTCATCCAACCAAGATTGATAATAGGTTTCATCTGCAATTTTTAGGGCTTCTTCGGTCACCATGAGTGGCTTAAAGGTATCTACCATTACGGCGAGCTCGTCTGTCTTTACTTTACCAATGCTACGCTCCACGCTGCCAGGATGCGGCCCGTGGGGGATTCCTGCCGGGTGAAGGGAAATGTGTCCTGCATCCACATCGTTGCGGCTCATAAAATCACCGTCTACATAATACAACACCTCATCACTATCTATATTGCTATGGTTGTATGGTGCGGGAATGCTTTTTGGGTGATAATCGTACAATCTGGGCACAAAACTACACACTACAAAAGCATCGGTCTCAAATGTTTGGTGAACCGGTGGCGGCTGGTGGATACGTCCCGTTATGGGTTCGAAATCGTGAATGGAAAAAGCATAGGGATAGTTGTAACCATCGTACCCAACCACATCGAACGGGTGGGATGCATACACCATTTCAATAATCTCATCGGCTTTTTTAATTTTCATCAAAAATTCGCCATTTTCATTGTTGGTTTCCAGCTCGTAAGGTTTGCGGATATCACGCTCGCAAAAGGGGGAGTGTTCCAGCAATTGCCCAAACCAGTTTCGGTAGCGTTTGGGTGTATAAATGGGACGGCGGGATTCTACGATAAATAGCCTATTGTCTTCAGTATCAAACTGCATTTTATATATCATGCCTCGTGGGATCACAAGGTAGTCGCCGTATTTAAAATCAAGATTTCCAAGGTGGGTGCGCAATTTTCCGCTTCCTTTATGTACAAAGATAAGTTCGTCAGCATCGGTATTCTTGTAGAAATATTTTTCTTGGCTCTCTTGCGGAGCTGCTAAGATTATGGTGCAATCGCTATTCGTCAACACTGCTTTGCGGCTGTCCAGATAATCTTTTTCTGGAGCAACTTGAAATCCTTTAAAACGATACGATTGTATATTGTTCTTCTTCGCAATTTTTGGAGCTACATTGTACTGCTTTTTTATTTCCTTTACCTGTGTGGGACGTTGCTCATGGTAGGAGTTGCTGTACATGCCGTCGAAACCACTGGTACCGAACAATTGCTCGGCATACAAACTGCCATCTTCCTTTCTGAATTGAGTATGTCGCTTGGGCGGTATTTTTCCTAGTGTATGGTAAAAAGGCATAGTTACTTGTGTTTGTTACAAATATCGGAAAATTTTACCGCAGTTTATGATAAGGGATTATTAAAACTTAAACCCTGCGCTCACGTGCCATTCGCTCTCATCACGCTCTGGAGAATAGGCATATTTTATCTGAAGGGGGCCCAAGAACGTTTCCAACCCGTACCCCAAGGCAAAACCGCTATAGTCCACACCGTCTATCCAGCCCCTGTTTTCGAAAAGATTATCGCCAATATTACTAATATTCGCAGCAAGATTGATATGGTTCTTTTTGAAGATCTCGTAATCGAAGGTCAAGCCGCTTTTTAGGTAAGTATTACCTCGAAGGGACAAGGCTTCGTAGCCATAAAATGGAACTATATTATTAATTTCCTTGAAACCGAAACCACCCATAAAAAAGTCCAAAGAGCGAGTATCGTTGTTCCCTATTTTAAAGCCCCCCTCGGTTGTGAGTTGTGCTGTAAATTTCCCGATAGATTTTGCGTACCCTGCTTTTGCTTTTGCAATACTGAAACTTTCAAAATCCTCGTTAAGTCCCTCACCAAAAAGATACAGGTGAAAATCTCCCGAGAAGAAAACACCCTCTTTTGGGAAAAACGTATTGTCGTACGTATCGTACACCAAATATCCGTAGGTGCTAAAGTAATTGGTGTTCTCAAAAACCGTTTGCGCATTGTTGTCTTGGTCTACCCCAATGGTCTTGGATAGGTAGCGGAGTTTTTTATGTTCTGCACCTATTCCCAATAAAAAAGTTCGTCTAAAGAGGGTTTCAAAATAAATCTGGTTGGTAATATCACTGTATTCCAGTTCTATCTCGTTGAGCGAGGTTTGCACTCCTTCCTCTTCCACTAAGTTTTCTGAAAAGATGAACGACACGGGCACATTCTTATCGAAAAAATCGAAACTTGAGTTCAGCCCTATACTCCAGTAGTAGCCCTTATCTATATAATAATTGAAGTTATATCGTATGTTATCGCCCACGATAAAATCAAGGGAAGCAATATCGTTATTGGTCAACAGCCGTTTGCGGGTTACGTTCAACAGGGCTCCGGTTCTATATAAATCGTCATAATGTGCGCCTAACCTGAGAAGTGTTTTAATGTTACTCTCCCTAAGCTGAAAACTAACTTTATACATGCCTTCGCCATCCTCTATGAGCCTATAGTTTATATCCTGAAAATTCCCTGTGGCTGAAAGATTGTTTATTCCTTCGTTAAAACTTTGATAGGTAACTTTTGCAGGGATTTTTAGTTTTAGTTTCCCCAATACGTAGGCTCTTGTGTAATTTTCCAGACCATCAACTTCTACCTTGGTGATGTACAGTGAGGTTTCTTTATTAAATTCAACTTTTTGTTGTTCTTTGGGTTTTTGCCGTGCAGCCAATGCTTGCAGTTCTTCCATCTTTAAACTGGCTTCGTCATAGCCGGCCTCTATAATTTTTTCACCATCGTTGAAAGCTATAACCGTAAAATCCACGATATTTGGGTTCAGATAGATATCGGTCTTCTTCCGTTTTTCTTTCATATCGTTTATGGTGCGGAAGTTATTTATCTGTGTTAACACTTCTAGCCCAGAGCGTAGGTTTGTCCTGTCCCTCAGGCTATCCTGTACATCTACCCCAATGATGATGTCCATCCCCTTGGCCCTTATTTCATCTACGGGATAATTGTTCACCACACCGCCATCCACCATGAGCACATCATCTATATACACAGGGCTGAACAGCGAGGGTAATGCTCCACTGGCCGAGATAGCCCTGGGCAGATAACCTTCTTCCAAAACAACCGCTTTACCATTCTCAATATTCGTGGCAACGCATAAAAATGGTGTGGGAAGTTCACCAAAATCCTTAACATTGCTCACATGATTTGTTAACTTACTGAAGAGGTTGTACACATTTTGCCCTTTGCTAATGCCCGATGGCAACCTGACCTGGAACCCCTCAAAAGGTAGGGTGATGGCATACTTATCGGTTTCATTTTTCTCGTAAAAGGTTTTGGCACTACGCGGAATATCATCTTGTATCAACTTGTCGAAATCTACCGCACGGAACATAGAGTCCAATTGCTTGGCCGTGTACCCTGAAGCATATAGCCCTCCAATGATAGCACCCATGCTGGTACCGCCAATATAATCTATGCGCACACCTGCTTCCTCAATTTTTTTGAGCACTCCAATATGTGCGAGCCCCTTGGCACCACCGCCACTGAGCACCAGTCCTACTTTTGGATTATCGGGTATGGTGTCCTGTGCGGAAATTTGAACTACCGCAAAAAAACAGACGATTATTTGAATGATTCTTTTCAAAGAATTTTTTCTAGTTTCTTTATCATTTTTGAAAATAGGTAACGATTTTCTTCGCCCTGCTAGCGCCCACTACATTTGCCAAATCTTCAAAACTGGCTTTTTCAATTCGTTTGGTACTCTTGAATTTCTTCAATAGTTCCACAATGGTTTTTTCACCTATACCAGGGATACTCTCCAGTCCAGATTCCAAGGCTTCCTTGCTTCGTTTGTCACGATGGAAGGTAATACCAAAACGGTGTGCCTCATTGCGTAATTGTTGTATGATCTTTAAAGTTTCAGATTTTTTGTCCAAATACAATGGGACGGGATCGTCCGGATAGAACAATTCCTCCAATCGTTTTGCAATACCTATAATAGCGATTTTTCCTCTTAGCTCCAGTTTATCCAATGCTTTTAACGAGCTGGACAACTGGCCCTTCCCCCCATCTATGATGATGAGTTGCGGCAAGGGTTGCTCTTCTTCCTTCAATCTTTTATAACGGCGGTACACCACTTCTTCCATCGAAGCGAAATCGTCCGGGCCTTCCACCGTCTTGATATTGAACTTACGATAGTCCTTCTTGCTCGGTTTTCCGTTCTTGAATACTACACAGGCTGCCACGGGATTGGTCCCTTGTATGTTACTATTGTCAAAACACTCAATATGGCGAGGTTCTTGGCTTAATCGCAAATCCTTTTTCATTTGTGCCATGATACGTTTTTCATGACGGTCCGGATCCACGATCTTGGCTTGTTTGAAACGCTCCATGCGGTAGTATTTTGCGTTTCTGGTAGACATATCCAGAATTTTCTTCTTATCCCCTAGTTTCGGGATATGGATTTTCACTCCTTCTTCGGTTTCAATTTTAAAAGGCACATACAGCTCCTTGCACTGCGAGTTGAAACGCTGCCGAAGTTCTACCACCGCCAGTTCCAACAACTCCTTATCGGTTTCTTCCAGTTTCTTTTTTATTTCCAGCGTGTGCGAACGAATGATACTCCCAAACGAAATTTGAAGGTAATTTACATACGCATAACTTTCGTCTGAAATTATACTGAAAACATCTACATTGTTTATCTTGGGATTCACCACGGTGCTCTTGGCCTGGTAGTTTTGTAGCACATCAATTTTCTCCTTTACCCGTTGTGCATCCTCGAATTGAAGATCTTCCGCAAATTGTTTCATTTGGGTTTTAAAATCGCCCAAAGAGTCTTTAAAATTTCCTTTGATGATGTTTCGTATGGCCTCGATATTTTCGTTATAGCTTTTTTCGGAATGCAGTCCCTCGCAAGGCCCGGCACAATTTTCCAGATGGTATTCTAGGCATACTTTGTATTTCCCGTTTTGTATTTTTTCTTCGGCCAGATCGTAATTGCACGTGCGTAAGGGATACAGTCCTTTGATTAAATCCAATAGCGTATGTACCGTTTTCATACTGGTATAGGGGCCAAAATATTCGGAGCCATCCTTTATAAAACGCCTCGTGGGGAACACCCTGGGGAAGCGTTCGTTCTTGATACATATCCACGGGTAGCTCTTATCGTCCTTGAGCATTACGTTGTACTTGGGCTGGTACTTTTTTATGAGGTTGTTCTCCAAGAGCAGTGCATCGGTCTCGGTTGCTACAACAATGTGCTTTATGTCCTTGATCCGTTTAACGAGCAAGCGGGTACGGGCATTGTCGTGCTGTTTGGTGAAGTAGGAATTTACCCGTTTTTTCAGGTTTTTTGCCTTGCCCACATACAGCAGCTTCCCGTTTTTATCGTAGTATTGATATACACCGGGCGCATTGGGGAGTGTAGAAATTTGTAAGGGTACCGAAGCTTTTTCTGCCATACCCGTAAAGATAGTGGCAATTTCCTTTTTTGCTGAAATTTTAGAGGGTCAAATTTTTGTTAAGGTTTTTCAATTCTGTTTCGGTTTCGATTTTTAATTTGGTCTTGGGTTCTGTAATTTCAAACTATGGTATGAAAGTCTTGTCCTGAACTTGTCGAAAGGCTCAGCATGATAAACAAGTAGACCACTTTTGTAACCATTAGGTGTCACCCTGAGCTTGTCGAAGAGCAACGTTTTACTAATTTCTTACTCCTTTACAATCCTTTTCACTACAGACCCATCCATAGTAGTAACTTTCACAAAATAAAGTCCCGAAACTAAGGTAGACACATCCACTTTGCTATTGTTTTCTGAAACTGAAATGTTTTTAACCTCTTGCCCTAGAGTATTCACAAAGGTTACATTTTCAATTTTTGAAATGGTTGAGATGTTTAAAACGTCTTTAGCAGGGTTTGGAAAAATTGAAACATCCATTGCTGAAACTTCTTCAACATGTAACACATCTACAAACCTTGTAACCGTGGTGTTAGTAACGATGGGCGCATTAAAATCGAAATAGATATCGGCACTGTTCGCTACTTCGTCGTTTAAGGCAACGGTAGTAACTGGCTTTATCTTAAAGGTCACATACCCATTACTGCCTTCAGGGTCCACGGTTTCAGGAGGTAGGTTAATATCGTCGAAAATAAAATCTACTTGTCCATCCACAATTGTGGTTTCCATATTGTGACTTGCATCCAGAACCCTAAAAGTTGAAACATCCAACAGCTCATCCAGTACATCTACAACACGAACATTGATAGCATCTGCCGTTCCTAAATTTTGAAACCTTATGATATAGTGCAAATACTTATCTGCATCTTCAAAAAGCACTTGCGTGCCCTGTAAACAGGTTTTGTCATTAGGGTCATAAGAATTTACGATGATTTGTGGAAGATAAAACTCGTTGTCCTCTGGTGTAGCATCACTGGCAGTGGGTAAAATTGTTACCGTATAGGGTAGTAATTGACCGCTCTGGTTGGTAGGAGGTTGCTCCAATAAAAAAGTTGCCATTATACTTCCTTGTGTTAATGGCTCGATAGTTCCCACATTAAAAGTAAGGGTACTATTGGTTTGGTTGTCTGGCGCTGGGGTTGAGGTTACAAAATCTACCTGCACATCGCTAAAGGTAACGGTTACTTCACCTGTGAGGGAAGTGGTTCCTACATTTTCATAAACAACTTCATAGTCTGCCTCAAAACCGGGTCTTGCTTCTGTTAATGGGATGATACTTACCGTAAGGTCGTCTGCGGTGGTGTTGGGTTGTACGCAAAAATCTGCAGTGTCTGTTTGGTTAAAGCCAGCAAAAGTACTAGTTGCCGTAGTTGGTGTTGTATCGTAATAAGGCGGTAAGCCTAATACCTGTGTGGTGTACGTTCCCTCACTTACTTTTACGCTGTATTCCCCGTCTATATTTGTAGTATTGGCAAAGTTGCTGGCACCGTTATTCGCATTAATAAGGTAATTGTTAAGTGGTTGCGCTCCTGCGCCACAATTGTTACCGTTTACGTCGTAGGTTAGCGTTCCCTCTATAAAATTTAAATCGCCACCGGCAAGGGCGCAATCGTCTACGTATGTAGTAAAAGGCGGCACATTATAATTTTGGGCGATGGCAAGTGGAATGTCGTCTACGCAGATAAAATCTAAGTTAGGATTGTTAATTGCAAAAAAGATTAAGTCTGGTAGCGAAATGTTTTTAATGTTAATGGAGCGTAGTTCTAGAGAATTTGTAGTATCTAGTAAACCTAAATTATTTGAATTGGAAAAATCTAAGTTTTCAAATTGGTTCCCAAATAAAATTGCAGATTGTAAATTTACATTGGATGAAAAATCAATTTCAGTTAATGAAGTATAAACCGCTTCTAATCCTGATAAAAATGATAATGGAGTAATATCTATAGTATCCAACTCTAAAAAATTTATTTTTAAAAGTTCAATAAGAGGTGTATTTGATAAATCAATTTCTTCAATCATTGTAGAAGAAATATCTAAAGATTTTAATTGATTATGAATAGATAAATCTAGTTCATCAATATTAGTTTCATAAATTAAAATTTGTTCTAACAAAGGATTATTACTTAAGTCAATTTCAGATACATTACTTCTGTTAAACCACAACTCTTTCAATTGAGGTAAGTTAGAAATATCTACAGAAGTAATATTTTGATCAGAAATAGAGAGAAAGTTTAAATTGATATTCTGTGAAACATCAATTGTTGAAAGATTATTTCCTGTAAGTGATAAAAAGTTTAGATTAATTAAATTGCTAGTATCTATAGTGCTAATTTCTCCTCGAACAAATCTTAAAGATTGAAGGTTAATAAAATTTGTAAAATCGATATTTTCAATTAATGTATCACTAACATCGAAGTCTATTAAGGTCTGAGTATTAGGTAAAATTAACGTATTTAAAACGGGTATAGTTGAATTTAATAATCTATAGCGGAAGTTTTCTAAATTAATAAGACTCGAAATATCTAAAACAGACAAAGATGAAGATTGAATTAAAACGTTTTCTAAATTTGAAATATTTGAAAAATTAATTAACTCCAATTGCTCTTCTGATAAACTCAATACTTCAAGTTCATTTAATCCAGTAAAATCAATTTCTGTAAATAAGTTTCCCGATGAATTAAAACTAGTAATATTTACAAAAGCTTCCAAACCAGTCAAATCACTTACACCTACATTAGTAATATTTATTTGACTATTTACAGCCTCCGCCTCGCTCACTTGTATCTCCCCGTCGCCGTTGGTATCAATAACGGGGTTTGTATAATTTACCAGATGCGCTTTAAAATTAGCATCAGGAATGTTTACGATTTGTGAATAGGTGGTTACGCTTATAAAAAGGGACAGACAAACTAGTAGTATTTTGCACATAAGTAGTAGGGTTTCAGTAAAATTTGCCTAAAGAAAAAAAAAAAACGAAATAGGGGCAAGAAAATGGGGGCTTTTTTTGAGTTTTTGATTCTAGGTTTTAAATTCTATCATCTTTCAGACCTGCCAGGTCAGGAGTTGGGTTTTGATTAAATTTTAAAAAACACCCCCCTACCCCTCCCGAAGCGAGCTCGGGACCGGCTCTCAATGGGGAATTAAGTTCTATTATGGGTTTGTTGTTGTTTTTGGTATCGTCTTCAACTGGTGGCTGAGTGTTCTGAATGTGCGAGAGCAACATTCAAAATGTATCGAAGCCCGATTTCAAATTCTATCCGTATCTTTCAACCATGAACATTGCTATCCTTTCGCGGGGCGAAAACCTATACTCTACGAAAAGTCTGCTCAAGGCAGGGGAGGCACGAAACCATACGATGGAAGTGCTCAACCCCTTATATTTCAACCTTACTGTAGAGGCTGGCAAGCCCGTCCTATACTATCACGACGAGGTAGTGGACGATCTTCATGCCGTGATCCCTCGCATAGGGGCGAGCAACACATTGCAAGGGTCATCGCTCGTGCGCCATTTTGAGGGAGCGGGTGTTACTTGTGCAGTTTCTGCCGAGGGTATCCTGAATTCCCGGGACAAATGGACCTGCTTCCAAATCTTGGCAAAAGCGGATATCCCTATCCCCAATACCGTGCTGGGCGATTATTACGACGCTTCTTTTTTGCTGGAAAATTTTAAGGAAAAACCCGTTATTATAAAAATACTGGAAGGCACGCACGGCAATGGGGTAATCCTTTCCGAGAGTCCACAGAACGCCTTGGCAACCATAGAGACGCTACAGACCAGCAAAGTACGCTTTATCCTACAGGAATACATAGCCGAATCTAAAGGAGAGGACCTACGTGCCATTGTGGTAGATGGCGTAGTGGTGGCCGCCATGAAACGCAGCTGCAAGGCGGGCGATTTTAGGTCCAATCTACATCGTGGCGGGAGTGCACAGCCCATTCAGCTTTCCTACGAGGAAGAACGTGTTGCGCTAAAGGCTGCAAAGGCATTACGGTTGGGGGTGTGCGGGGTGGATATATTACAGTCGGACAGAGGGCCTTTGGTACTTGAAATAAACAGCACCCCAGGGCTGGAGGGTATAGAGAACACCACTGGCAAGAATATTTCCAAAAGCATCATTGGGTATCTGGAACGCACTAAGCGTTAAATCTTGCTTAAAACAGTGCCAATATTCCTCTGTTCTTCGTGGTTTTAGTACCTTTCAACAATCATAAAAATTAGATTTTTTGAAACGAAAGATAGGACGGATAGACAAAGCAGATTTTCCATTATTACATTTACACGATATTGAGGTAAAGATAGATACGGGAGCATACACATCCAGCATCCATTGTAAGAACGTGACTATTGAAGACAATTACCTAAAATGCGTTTTTTTAGATCCCGAGCACCCATCGTACCATGAAAAAGAATTCAAGTTTGACAAATATGATGTACGTGTGGTAAAAAGCAGCAACGGAAAATCCCAAGCACGCTATAGAATACTTACTGAAATTGAACTATTTGGGAAACGATATCCCATATTCTTAACCTTGAGCGATAGAGAAGAGATGAAATATCCCGTATTGTTGGGACGAAAATTTTTGACCAAGCGCTTCGTGGTAGATATTACCAAAACAAACCTGTCCCACAAACTAAAACTGAAACATGAACATTAAGATACTCTCTGCAGCACCCAATCTCTATTCTACCCAACGAATTGTACAGGCTGCTGAAAAACGAAAGCACACGGTCGAAATAATAAACCATACCAAGTGCGATATAGTAATTGAAAAGAAAAATCCCTGTGTATATTACAAAGGCAAAAAAATTGAGGACGTAGATGCCGTTATCCCTAGGATAGGTGCTTCGGTTACCTTTTACGGTACTGCGGTTGTGCGCCAGTTCGAGATGATGCGCTGTTTCACAACTACCGAGTCTATGGCATTGGTACGCTCCCGTGACAAATTGAGGAGCCTTCAAATACTTTCCAGGGCTGGTTTGGGATTGCCCAAAACCATTTTTACCAACTACTCCAAAAACGTCGCAGGTATTGTGGACCAAGTAGGTGGTGCACCTGTAATCATAAAACTTTTAGAGGGTACACAAGGAATAGGTGTAATCCTTGCTGAAACAAAAAAAGCTGCAGAAAGTGTTATTGAAGCTTTTAATAACCTACAGGCCCGAGTGATTGTACAAGAGTTTATAAAAGAGGCAGGCGGAGCAGATATTCGTGCAATTGTTATAGATGGTCGCGTGGTAGGTGCCATGAAACGGCAAGGAAAGGAAGGCGAATTTAGGAGCAACCTGCACCGCGGTGGAAGTGCCGAAATTATTGACCTTACCGACGAAGAAGAAACTGCCGCCATAAAAGCGGCCAAAGCCATGGGACTGGGTATTGCAGGGGTAGATATGTTGCAATCTTCCCGCGGCCCTTTGATCTTGGAAGTAAACTCTTCCCCAGGTCTGGAAGGCATTGAAAAAGCCACTGGAAAAGATATTGCACGTGAAATAATTAAGTATATTGAACGAAGCATCTAGGCCATGAGCGAACAAGATACTTCACATTTTATCATCTTGGGGAAAAATGTAGCCCCGGGCGAGACCAAGACCATCAATTTTAGTTTTGCCAAACTATACACCTCTACCAAAGTGGAGATTCCCGTTATTGTCTCCAGGGCACAAGAACCCGGACCTACCGTACTGCTAACGGGAGGCATACACGGAGATGAGATAAATGGCGTGGAAGTAGTACGGCAAATTATTGCCAAGGGGATAAACAAACCAAAAAAAGGAACTATAATCTGCATCCCTATCCTGAATATTTTTGGCTTTTTGAATGCAGATCGCAGCTTTCCCGATGGTCGCGACCTAAACCGTGTGTTCCCAGGCACCAAAACGGGATCCTTGGCCAGTAGGGTGGCATACCATTTTACGAAAGAGATCGTTCCGTTGGCAGATTATTGTCTGGATTTCCATACGGGAGGCGCACAACGCTTTAATGCACCACAAATACGTGTAGTACCGGACAATGAAAATCTTCTGAAATTAGCTGAAATTTTTAACGCCCCATTTACGGTATACTCATCAAACCTCTCAAAATCGTACAGGGCTACCTGCGCCAAGATGGGCATTCCCAGTTTGCTGTTTGAGGGTGGTAAAAGTTTGGAGAGTGACAAGCACATTGTAAAACACGGTGTAGAAGGAACCGTGAGGATATTGGCACACTTAGAAATGTTAGGTAGTAAATTCAATGTTGCTGAAATTGGTGAAAAAAGTGTGCTTATTGAAAAGAGCAGGTGGGTACGTGCCCAAAGAAGCGGACTGCTACACGTTAAGATACCCTGTGGCAAATATGTGGAAAAAGATGAGTTTTTGGCTACCATAACCGACCCCTACGGAGCCATGCGTTTTAAGGTAAAAGCTCCCAACGCAGGGTACATTATTAATGTGAACCACGCACCTATTGTACACCAGGGAGATGCTATTTTTCATATTTCTACTGAAGATGCTATAGTTTCAGAAGATGAAGAAAACGAAGATTGATACCACTAGTTGAAAGCCATGGACAAAAAAGAACTTCGGAAAAAATACAAACGGCTACGCAACACCCTTTCTCCTGAAGCTGTTGAAGAATGGAGCATTGCCATTGCCAACCAAGCACTAAAGTTGCCCATTTGGGAAAAGACGTACTATCACGTTTTTTTATCAATTTCAGAAAAAAAAGAAGTCAATACCGAGTTTCTATTACATATACTCCAGGGCAAGGACAAAAGCATTGGTATCCCCAAAGCAGATTTCAAGTCTTTTGAAATGGAGCATATCTTACTACAGGAAAACACCCCCATTAAGGTTTCAGCATACGACATCCCCGAACCTGTTAGAGGCATCGCAATTCCACCTCAACAATTCGAGGTAGTTTTTGTGCCCCTCTTGGCTTTTGACATTAATGGGAACAGGGTTGGCTACGGAAAAGGTTTTTACGATAGGTTTTTGGCCCAATGCAAGCCTGAATGTCTCAAAATAGGAGTCTCATTCTTTGAAGCCGAAGAAAAAATACTCAATGAAAACATAGATTTTCCGCTAAATTACTGTGTTACACCGCATAAAATTTATGCATTCTAAAAATTCCATTGTATATTGTTAACCAAATCTTAAAAAACCAACCAATATGGAAAATCAAAACATGCCTGCGGGCAGCCCACCAGACAACAACTTGGTATGGGCCATTATTTGTATCATTTTTTGCTGGCCTTTGGGCATAGTTTCAATCATTAAGTCTACCAAGGTAAAATCGTTATGGCTACAAGGTGACCACGCTGGCGCCCAAAAAAGTGCCGACGATGCAAAAAAATGGGCTATTTGGGGAATTGCAATCTCAGCTATTTTCTGGGTATTATATATCATCCTAATTTTTGCAGGAGTTGCTGCGGGAGGATTCTAAAACCTTTAAGGATACTATTAAACCCCCAAGCATCGTGTTTGGGGGTATTTTTATTAAAACCTATATTTGCTGTATGAACCCAACCCAACAACCCCCACCAGACAATAATATGGTATGGGCAATTTTAAGCACTGTACTGTGTTGCTTGCCTCTAGGCATAGTAGCTATAATAAAGGCCTCCAAAGTGGAGCAGTTATGGTATCAAGGCTTTCACGCCGAGGCCCATAAAGCTGCGGACGATGCCAAAAAATGGTCTATATACAGTGCGGTTTCTATCGGTGTGTTGGTTGTGCTCTATATATTGGTTGCCTTAATCATTTTTGGAATTCAGGGTGCGGCCAATTTCTAAACGTATCACCATTGTTATAGCAAGCAGCTTTGTGTTTTTTTTATTGCTGCTGGTGTATTTTTCTTTTAATCCAACGCAATATTCTTTTTTTTTGAGTTGCCCCTTTAAATCTCTTACAGGGTATCACTGTGCGGGATGTGGCTCGCAAAGAGCTATACACCATTTGCTTCATCTCAACTTATATACAGCGTTTAGGCTCAACCCTTTTATGGTGTTGTCGTTACCATTAGTTATGTACGGTTTGGGCACCAAAATCTATAATTACATCTTTCAACAATCGCATAGGGTCCAACTTTTCTATAAACCTTGGTTTATCTATGGTTACTTTGCCGTTGCCTTAATTTACTGGGTGTTGCGCAATATTCCGGTTGCTCCATTTCATTATCTGGCTCCTTATGGGGAATAATATTTTATAGGAAAATACTCACAAATAAAATATTTTATATATA
Source organism: Marinirhabdus gelatinilytica (assembly GCF_003353425.1). Classification (GTDB taxonomy): domain Bacteria; phylum Bacteroidota; class Bacteroidia; order Flavobacteriales; family Flavobacteriaceae; genus Marinirhabdus; species Marinirhabdus gelatinilytica. The sequence goes on along the minus strand of NZ_QRAO01000001.1, from coordinate 643,669 downwards.
TTAGCCCCTCCAAAATCAACTAATTAAGTGAATTTTTTAGCTCAAAAGAGAAAGAAAATTTTACAGCAGGATATTTCCCCTACTACAAGTAAAGCAAGAACTTTCGACAATTTTTACTACAAGGAAATAGCCCTTTTAACAGGTGCCGGTGGTTACGGCGTGGACTCAATAAACAAGACCAGTTATATAGACCCAGAGGGAAAGAAAATACTGAACATTACTGGCGACTTTAACCCTACGAACATGCTGCTGGAATTCTATGCAGAAGAAGAAAAAGAGCGGGTTATGGCTACGTTTACTAAATGTTCGCAAGGCACTCCCTTCACAACAATCGTGAAAATGAAAAAGACAACTGGAGAACTATTTTGGGCCAGGGTCATGGGAAAACCAAAGTACGACAACAAAGGTAACATAGTAGGGATACACGGTGTTTTTCAGGATATAACAAAGGAAAAAGAGCGCGAGACACAGCTACAAGAGTCCATGAGGACCATTGCATCACAAAATTCTCGACTTTTTGAATATGCCAACCTTATCTCCCACAACCTTAAATCGCACGCTAGTAACCTGAATATGTCCCTAGAACTTTTGGGAGATACGAAAGACACTTCCGAAGCAAAAGAACTTTTTTCCCTATTGAAAGGGATCTCTAACGAGCTATGCGAGACCATTAACGATCTTTGTGAAACAGTTAGCGTTACCGAAACTGCCAAAATTTCAAAGACCGAAATAAGTTTTGAAGATGCAATTATAGCTTCCAAGCAACGTCTTGCATCTAAAATATCGGAGCAGCCAATCCAACTCTATACAGATTTCTCTGAAGCACCTTCCATTCAATACATCCCTTCCTTTTTGGAGTACATATTCGATACGCTACTACTACAGGCAATGGAAAGAAAACATCCTGAAAGGAGCCTGAACATTCAAATCTTTAGTCTTGAAAGTGAAAGAGGCTCCTCTCTATTGTTTAAGGATAACGGGATTGGACACTCCAGAGAAGAAGATCTGCAAAAGGTTTTCGACATTACCAAGACCAATACTGCCTATACCACATGTAAAAACATAGAGCTCTTTCAGCTTAAAAACAAGATTGAGGCTTTAGGGGGCAGTGTACAGTTGGATAGTAGCCCAGAGCGTGGATCTACCTTTACAATTGTATTTTAGGACACTGTATCGTCTAGTTTCTTTTTCTTGGGAAAAGCCTTTTTGTTAAAGATTACCAACAACACCAAGCCTATGCTTATCGCAGAATCTGCAATGTTGAATACTGGATCGAAAAAAGTAAAGTAACTCCCACCCCAGATAGGTATCCACTCTGGTAAGACGCCCTCCCATAACGGGAAGTATAGCATATCTACCACTTTACCGTGAAACAAGGTACCGTAACCCCCTTCAGGAGGCATAAAGGTAGCAACCTGTGTGGCGCTATCACTGAAAATAAGGCCGTAGAATACAGAGTCTATAATATTTCCCATAGCACCCGCAAAAATAAGAGCTATGGATACTATGAGCACCCGCGAAGCATTTTTACGTACCGAATCCCACAACCAGTACCCAATACCTACAATGGCAACAAGCCTAAACAGTGTTAGGATCAATTTTCCGTATTCACCTGGAATTTGAGCTCCCCAAGCCATTCCCTTGTTCTCCACAAAATGGATCTTGAACCACGAGAACACATCAAAACCATCCCCAAGAATAAAAGTGGTCTTAATGTATATTTTTGAAACTTGGTCTATAAGTAAGACCAGTATGATGATTGCAATGGCTTTTTTTAGGGACATTCGCTACAAATTGAAGTTGCAAAAATAAAGAATATTATTGGGTTTGTTGTAGTGTAATATCACCGTGCACACTTTTTGCGGTAATACGATATTTCCCTCCCGTTTTCACACTATTTATAACTGTACCATAGGTTGAAGCTGCCTTTACTGTGACCTGTGGTTGTTGGGTTTTTATGGTTATACGGCCTCTGTTGGTCTTTAGGGAGGCACCTCCCAAAAAGTTTTTGAGCAAGCAGTCTTCATCCTCAATATCTACGTACAAAAACCTAAATTTTCCTTGTGCTACCACGGCGGTTGTATTTGAAGTGAGCGAAACGAACATATTTTCTGGAATTGTGATAACCACTTCCACACTCACAACTTTATGTGCCGAAAGTTTATCGTTATACATTTTGGCAAATGGCCAAGACCCAAAACCCAATTGCAATCTATCGCCCTTGAGCTGTTCCTTTATACCAATTTCTTCTGAAGTTTCGCCTTCCAATCGTACCCGTACCGAGATAGCCTTCACCTTGGCAGCCCGTACTTTCAGTAAATGAACCCCATTGCCGTCTATAAGGATGTTTTCAATGCCTGAAGCGGAGTAACTTCTGGAAAGTGTTTTTTGGGCATTTACAATGGTGATACAAAAAAGCAAAAAAAATACTTGGACATATATTTTGTATGATTTTCTTGAGGATTTCAAGGGCTTAAGTTGTTTTATTGATATATTTCAATAATAATTAAATTGTACATTAGTTTATTACATAAACCTCTAAAATTGTGAACAAAACCGTACACACTATTTATATTTGGACCATGGCACTCATCGTAGTTGCCGTTGCAGTGTATCTTGGCTATACTGGCTACTCCTACTACAGTACCCCCCTAGAAGAGCGTTTTTACCATCCAAGGCACAGCTGGTTCAAACCCAGTGGCCTATTCGGGCAAGGTTTGGGTGTAATAGGGACCTTCCTTATATTTTTTGGGGTGTTCATCTATATTTTGCACAAACGCTACACGATTTTGGGAAAGTGGGTTCGATTAAAGTATTTACTGGAATTCCATATTTTTTTATGCAGTCTAGGTCCTGTACTCATCCTGTACCATACAGCTTTCAAGTTTGGGGGTATCGTTTCCGTAGCCTTTTGGAGTATGGTTGCAGTGGTTGCCAGTGGTGTTATTGGCAGGTTTTTATACCTACAGATCCCACGGACTATCGAAGGACGGGAACTGAGCCTACAGGAAGTAAAAAATTCGCAGACCGATATACAAACGGTGCTTTCAGAAAAATATAATCTAGATGAAAAGAGTGCCATTCTTTTCTTGAATTTTATTGATAAGAACAAAGGAGAAGCCGTCACCAAAAGCGATTTGAAAACCACCCTCGAAGAACATAGCGTTCCTAAAACCGAACAGCGCAACATCTTCAGCATAGTGAAAAAGGAGCGTTCCCTTTCAAAAAAAATAGAGCGTTTGGAACAAATGAAAAAACTCTTTAGGTACTGGCATGTAGCGCACATGCCTTTTGCTATCATCATGTTGGTCATTGTAGTGGTGCACGTAGTAGTGGCATTCACCTTTGGATACCGTTGGATATTTTAAGTTATGGATTCAGTCTTTTTAGAACAGTTAGTTACGTATGGGACGGTGTTCCTTTTCTGTGCTGTTATATTCTTTATATATCTACGGAAGAAAAACAAAACCACCAAACAAACCCTCAAAAAGGTGGCTATTGCCAAAGAAGAAGGCTTGTACGAGCCGGTTTCCTTACATCCCTATATAGACCCCAACGCCTGCATTGGTAGTGGTGCATGTATTAAGGCCTGTCCCGAAAAAGATATATTGGGGATGGTAAACGGCCAAGCGCAGGCTGTTAATGCTTCCAACTGCGTTGGACACGGAGCTTGTTTTCACGCCTGTCCTGTGGAAGCGATAACCCTTAGAATAGGTACAGAAGAGCGCGGTGTCGAGCTCCCGCACGTTAATCAAAATTTTGAAACCAACATCCCAGGTATCTATATTGCAGGAGAACTTGGAGGAATGGGACTTATAAAAAATAGTGTGGAGCAAGGACAACAAGCCGTGGATAGTATTGTAAAAAGCAATAAATCCAACCCCCAAAACGTGCTGGATGTCGCTGTAATTGGAGCAGGACCTGCTGGTATCTCGGCTACACTAGCGGCAAAAAAGCACGAGCTTTCCAGCATTACACTGGAGCAGGACTCCTTGGGAGGCGCTGTATTTACCTTTCCACGTTCCAAAGTAGTAATGACCTCCCCCATGCACCTTCCCCTGCATGGTAAGGTGAAACTTCACGACACTTCCAAAAAGGAGTTATTGGATCTATGGAACAAGGTAATTTCCGAAAACAACATTTCAATTCAAGAAAACACAAAAGTGGAAAACATTACGCCACTCAAAGACAATACATTTAAAGTGGTGACCGCGAGTGGAGAAGAACATTTAGCCAATAATGTAATAATTGCCATAGGGAGGCGTGGTAGCCCACGTAAATTAGGAATTCCTGGTGAAGATACTGAGAAGGTAGCCTACAGGTTGTTGGAGCCCGAACTCATTTCAGGTAAAAACATAGTTGTAGTGGGTGGGGGTGATTCTGCCATGGAAGCCGCCATGCTACTTATGGAGGAAAACAACGTGCACCTGCTGTGCAGAAGTGACTCTTTTACTAGGTCGAAGCCCAAGAACAGGGAGAAGATAAAAACTGCCATTGATGAAAAAAAACTGGACGTTGTCTTTAATTCCAATCTTACAGAAATAACGGAAGAAAATTGTATTTTTAATGTGGAAACCGAAGGAGATAAAAAAGTACCTAATGATTTGGTATATATATTTGCTGGAGGGTTACTGCCTACCGCTTTTTTGGAAAGAGCCGGAGTTGAGGTGACCAAACGATTTGGCTATACCGTAAAAAAACACAAATAGGTTTGCGAGTAAGTGTAACATATATTGTACTGTGCTTCCTTCTGGGAAGTCACTCTCTTTTTGCCCAAATCTCACCTGGAGACCTTACCAAGGCACACAGTGAGCTGGAAGGCATGGGCAATTGTACCTTGTGCCACGAGCTTGGGGCTAAGGTGTCTGACTCCAAATGCTTGGATTGCCATAACGAAATACAATCCCTCCTCAATCAAGATAGGGGTTTGCATGCCAATAGTCGCGTAAAGGCGCAAAACTGTTTTGAGTGCCATAGCGAACACCACGGGCGCAATTTTGATATGATTCGGTTCGATACCAATAATTTCAACCATAATCGAACTGGGTACACCCTAGAGGGTGCCCACGCAAAAGTAGATTGTAGAGATTGCCACAACCCAACAAATATTCCGGACCCTAAACTACGTAGCGACAGCGATACGTGGTTGGGACTAAACCAAAAATGCCTCTCCTGCCACGAAGATTTTCACCAAGGCACCTTACCTACAGATTGCCTACAGTGCCATAGTATGGAGGGCTTCACACCGGTTACCAAGTTTAACCATGAAACAGCCGACTATAAATTGCGGGGACAACACCTAGTGGTAGATTGCAAGGAATGCCACCAAACTACCACAAAAAATGGTAATGAATTTCAGCAGTTTACGGGCTTGGCATTTAACGATTGTAAAGCTTGCCATCAGGACGTTCACAACGGCAGTTTGCCTGGGCAGTGTAAACAATGCCACGTAGAAAATGGGTTTGATATCTTTATGGGTAAGGGCAACTTTAACCATACGGTAACCAATTTTGACCTCAATGGGAGCCATAAAGCTATAGATTGTTTTACCTGCCATACCAATACAAATAATGCAGCTACTGTTTTTCAGGATAGAAAAAATGTGGAAGAAAACAATTGTGTTGCTTGCCACACCGATCCTCACGATAACAAGTTTGGACAGGATTGCGCAAAATGTCACAATGAAGAAAGTTTTCTAGCGCTTAACGACATGGGCTTCTTTGACCATTCTGTGACCGACTATCCATTGGAAGGAAAACACCAAGGCGTAGACTGTAGGGCATGTCACGAAGAAAGCTTTTCAACCCCCATAGATTTTTCTGAATGTAAGAATTGTCATGCAGATTACCACGAAGGCGATTTCACCGAAAATGGCGTTACCCCCGACTGTAGAGAATGTCACAGCTTGGAAAAAGGGTTTGAGTTTACCCTCTTCACCATTGAAGATCACAACACATCTGATTTCCCCCTCGAGGGTGCCCATGTTGCTACTCCATGTTTTGCCTGCCATGTGAGCGAAGACGACCCTAAATGGGAGTTTGCCAATCTAGGTACAAATTGTATAGATTGCCATAACAACATCCATGAAGGATTTATTGCTTCAACATACTACCCTGAGAACGATTGTACCGCCTGCCACGTGAGTGATGCTTGGACTTCAGTTACATTTAACCATTCACAAACTGAATGGCCACTTACAGGAGCCCACAATAATGTATCCTGCCGTGCTTGTCACTTTGAAAATGTAGAAAACAGCACCCAATTCTCACAAAATTTCAGTAATTTAGACACTAACTGCGCTTCTTGTCATGATAATGTCCACGGAGATGAATTTGCCATAAACGGGGTTACACAATGTACCCGTTGTCACGTCACAACAAGTTGGTTGCCAGAAAAATTTGATCACAGTAATACACGTTTCCCGCTACAAGGCAAGCACGCCTCTCTGGATTGTAGGGCCTGCCATGAAGTGCGTACTGAAACTGGTGAAACAACCGTTATATATAAATTAGAAAAACTAGATTGCAAAGACTGTCATTTATAGCGTTATTTCTATGCTTTACAAGCTTTTTGTGGGGACAGTCTCCACATGGCTCAAATTTGAAGATAGATTGTGCCTCTTGCCATAACCCGGGGGGCTGGGAGATTGATTTTGAAACTTTAAAATTTGACCATAGCACTACCAATTTTGAATTGGAAGGTACACACGAACTTGTTGACTGTAAATCCTGCCATACAGATTTGGTGTTCGACCAAGCTCCTACCGATTGTTTTTCCTGCCATACCGATGTACACGCCCAAAGCGTTGGAAATGATTGTGTACGCTGCCATACCACAGACAATTGGTTGGTTTTTGAAATTCCAGAAATCCACGAACAAAACGGTTTTCCCCTTATTGGTGCACACAGCAATTTAAGTTGTGTAGAATGCCACACCCTTGAAAGTAGCTTAATATTCAATAGATTAGGAAACGAATGTATTGAATGTCACCGTGACGATTATTTTGCCACACAGAGCCCTAATCACGCAATCGCTGGCTTTTCAACAGATTGTATTGAATGTCACGATCCACTTGGATTTGGTTGGGACGGTGCAGGCATACTGCACGATTTTTTCCCTTTGACCAAAGGACATGATATCCAAGATTGTAGCGCTTGTCATGACGTAAGCAACTTTGGCAATATATCATCAGATTGTTTTGCCTGCCATATGGAGGACTATGCCATGGCTCAAAACCCCAACCACCAAAGCGGAAATTTCCCTACGGACTGTGCACAGTGCCACACCACAGACATAGGCTGGATGCCAGCAACCATAAACCACGATTTTTTCCCCCTAACACTTGGCCACGATATTCAAGATTGTAACGCTTGCCACCAAAACGGAAACTTCAACAATACCCCAACGGACTGTTTTGCATGCCATATGGACGATTATGCCGGAACAACCAACCCGAACCACCAAGCAGCTGGCTTCCCAACAGATTGTGCTTCTTGTCACTCTACCAACCCAGGGTGGATGCCTGCGGTCTTGAACCACGATTTTTTCCCTCTTACACTTGGCCATGACATTCAGGATTGTAATGCATGTCACGAGAACGGGAATTTTAACAACACCCCAACCGATTGCTTTGCGTGCCATATGGACGATTATGCCGGAACAACCAACCCGAACCATCAAGCGGCAGGTTTTCCTACAGATTGTGCTTCCTGCCATACGACCAATCCAGGCTGGATGCCCGCCACTTTTGATCATGACAATATGTATTTCCCCATTTACAGCGGGAAACATGATGATGTATGGACTTCTTGTACAGATTGTCACATGGTAACCAATAATTTTTCCATATTCGATTGCTTGAATTGCCACCCAGCAGGTGAAATGGCAGATGAACATGAAGATGTAAATGGATACGTGTACGAGAGTAATGCCTGCTTCCAGTGCCATCCAACTGGAGAAGAATAAATATGTAATGAAAAAACTTGTTAGCTGCATACTTATTTTTGGTGTTGCATTAGGCGTATTTGCCCAAGATGCAGGCAAAACGTTACAGGGTGCAGTTACGTTTGTTACCTCAAACAATGTGTATGTACGGTTTGATGGTACTGAAAATTTGAACGTTGGCGACGTCCTTACATTTAATGGAACAAATTGTTTAAAAATCACCAGCCTTTCCTCAACATCAGCAGTTTGTACTAGCATTAACAATTGTGAGGTAAGCAAAGATGATACGGTTACAGCAACCGTTTCAACTACAGAAACAACAACCGACGACGTTCCTATTGAAACGACAGACACAACTGAGGAAGCCCCAAAGACGACTGTTGATGTAGCGCCAGAATATTCAGAAAAAGAATCGCTGTACAAAGAGAATATCCGTGGGCGTGTTTCGGTGGCCAGTTATAATCTCTCTTCAAATGTTAGAGAAAGCAGGAATAGGTTACAAGGAAGATTTTCGTTAACGGCAAACCACATTGGCGATTCAAAATTTTCAGTAGAGAGTTATATCGCCTATCGCAGCATTCTCTCCCCACCCGAAAATTACGCATCCCGTACAAGTATTTTCAACATTTATAATCTTAATCTTCGCTACGATGCCTTACCGGACCTTTCAATTACTGCCGGAAGAAAAATAAACCCTAAGGCAAGCTCGTTGGGAGCAAACGACGGGGTAATGGTTGAAAAATACTTCGGAAAGTTTTATGTAGGAGCCATTGGAGGTTTTAGACCCGACATTTTCGACTACGGATTCAATACCGATCTGCTACAATATGGAGGATATTTCGGCATTGAAACCGATAGCAAAGATTTTTACAGCCAGACCACACTAGGGGCCATGGAGCAGACCAATGCCGGGGCGACCGATAGACGATATATCTATTTTCAGCATAATAGCACCATAGCTTCAAACCTCAATCTTTTCAGCTCTATGGAGTTGGATATTTTTGGGGGAGAGGAAGGTGGTTCCCGATTAACAAATCTCTATCTTTCTGCACGGTACCGCTTCAGCAGAGCCGTAAATGCGATGATTTCGTACGATAGCCGAAAGCAGATTATTTATTACCAAACATTCCAAACAGAACTCGAACGATTTTTGGATGACGACCTTGCACGTCAAGGAATTCGGCTACGTTTAAATGTGCGTCCTGCAAAAATTGTATGGTTGGGAGCAAGTTACAGTAATCGTTCACAGAGCGATAGCCAAAACGAATCCAATAACGTATACGGGTATGCTACGCTTTCTAAAATCCCCGGGGTTGGAGGTAGATTTAACGTTTCTTATAACAGTAACACCTCACGATATCTTTCCAGCAATATTGCCTCGGTACGCTATTCTAGGGATGTTGTAAAAGGGAAGTTACAAGCAGATGCGTATTTTAGAAATGCAAAATATGAGTATGAAAACCGTGATGAAACCTTTACTCAAAATTATTTTGGAGGTGGCCTTAACTGGAGTATATCCCGTTCTTGGCAGTTTTCAATAAACGGAGAACTTTCCACCCTAGATTCCAACGATGAAAAAAACTACCGCTTTTACACGCGGCTCACAAAAAGATTTTATAGCAAAAAGAAAAAAAGATGAATATAAAGCTGAACATTTTATGGGCTAGTCTAGTACTGGCCACTATGGCATCCTGCAACAATGGTCCCAAGGTTATTACTGCCTCTTCCAATGAAACACCTGTAAATACCAGTGGGATTTTTACTGAAGAACCCTCTACCGAAACTCCTAATTTAATTCCCGATTCCAACACAGGTGGTTCCTTTACCGATAATTTGCATAGCGTTGTCGCACAAAAAACACTGGACACCAAAAAGTATGTTTACATAAATGTTACCGAGGGAGGCAAGTCTTTCTGGATCGCTACTGCAAAGCAGCCCATAGACGTTGGCAAGACCTATTATTACCGAGACCCGTTATTGAAAACCAATTTTGAAAGCAGGGAACATAACCGTGTGTTCGATACTATCTATTTGGTATCCAACCTTGTTTCGCACAACCACGGTGCAGGAAATATAAAAGCAGACTTTACCGAAAACAACACAAGCTCCCCCCCGGCTGAAACATCCCAAAAACAAACTATTGAGACACATACCAAAAAGGTGATTGAGCACAAAGGCTCTATAAAGATTGCCGAATTGGTCGCCAACCCAAAGCAATACGAGGGTAAAACAGTCCAGCTATCCGGAAAAGTAGTAAAAGTGAACCCAAACATTATGAACCGTAATTGGTTGCACTTACAGGATGGCACCAAAAACGACTTTGATCTTGTAGCAACATCCAACACATTTATTCCCGAAGGCCAAACCGTTACCGTACGAGGTAAAGTAAGTTTGAACAGGGATTTTGGCGCAGGCTACAAATACAATCTTATAGTAGAGGATGCTGTTTTAGTTGAATAGATCCTTTTATGATATAATGGGGTATTTGCGCTTTCTAATGAATGCTATAATACAAATACAAATAATCACAGCTACTGCAACGTACACCCAGTTAGGTATAGGCACCGGATCTCCTGTGGCATAGCTGTGCAAACCAGAAAGGTAGTAGTTTACACCATAGTACGTCATAATTACTGAAGCCAATCCAAAAATGGTCGCTACGTTATAGGCAAACAATCCGCGTAATTTTGGAATCAAGCGCATATGTAGGATAAACGCATAGACTAAAATAGTAACCAATGCCCACGTTTCCTTGGCATCCCATCCCCAATAACGACCCCAGGACTCATTGGCCCAAACACCGCCTAAATAAGTACCTACACTTACCATAAACAACCCACCTATTAAGGTAAGTTCACTTATATATGACATTTCTTGTACAATACGTTTTACTCGGGTCTTGTTCTTTTCTGAAATGAACATCAGCAATATTAAATTGATGAGCCCTATAATAGCACCCAACATCAAGAATCCATAGCTTCCGGCTTCCAAAGACACGTGGATGGTAAGCCAATACGATTTTAAGACGGGAACCAGTGGTGTGATTTCCGGATCCAAGAAACTGAGCATAGACACAAATAAAATAGTGCCTGCCAATACCATGGTTGCCGCTAGACCTCCAAAAGATTTACGGGTAAATAAAATTCCGGCAAGTGTTGAGGTCCAAGCGATATAGATCATAGATTCATAACCATTGCTCCAGGGTGCCCTACCGGAAACATACCAGCGCATTCCTAGCCCGATGGTATGCAATACAAAACCAAGGACTACCAATCCAAAGAGTACATAGTATATCTTCTTCAGTTTCCAATTGGGTTTAAACACCGAAACAAACAGAAAGAACAATAAAGCAAGTGCCAATAGCATATACCAACCTGCCAATCGTGAGAACACGTTCATTTTATTCAGGGCTATTTCGGTATTGATCTTTGCCTCAGAAGGCATCACGGCACCACCGCTATTTTTTTGATAGGCTTTCAATTCTTCCAACAGGTGTCCTACATGAGTATAATTGTTGGTTTGGGTTGCTTTTTTCAGTTCGGTTCCATAGGCATTAAAAAACTTACTGGCCACAGCACTGTGGTTATGGCCATCATCATGGCCATGATTGGTATATCCTTCCCAAGTATTGTTGGGATTGTTTGGGTTGGGAATAATTTTCAGCAAACTACCCGAAAAAACCATGCTCAAAATATTGAGACGTTCATCTATTTTAATGAGTTCCTTGGCATAGGTACCACGGTCCTTCTGTTCCATGGCATAGATGCGCCGCACCTCATCACGCAGTTTGTATTGTCCTTCGGTATCGAAAAAATCTTTGTACGATGCATAATCTCCCGAAACATTCAACAATTTTTGGATCTCTTGGTTTTTACCCAATTTCACAAGCTTGACCCCATACCAATCCTGCTTGTTCACAAACATACTTAGCAACACTTGGTCCGCCGTGAGGCCATCCCAACTTTCTTTTCTGGAGATTTTACGGAGCAACTCGCGGGAGAGGGTGTGCACGGGTTTCATTCGCCCTTTAAAATCCTGTACTACCACAGTACTAAAGGTTTCGGCGTGCGCTTCAGAAACTGCCGAATTTACGTGGTTGCCCTGTGCCATACTAGATGCAGAAAGCATACAGAACAATATAAACACGAACGTTCCGCTCTTGGCTCTTATCTTCTTTATTTTTTTTCGGACTTCATAAAAACGGGTTCTTTTGCTGAAGAGCGTCCAAATCATTCCCAAGGTGAGCAAAGCATAGCCCAAATAGGAAATTATTGTGCCCCACCAATCGCTGTTCACACTCAGATACGTTCCTTTTTCGTCTTTATCAAAGGACGATTGGAAGAACCTGTATCCATCGTAATCCAAGATGTTGTTCATATAAATACGGTAGTCCATATTCACGTTTTCATTGGGATCCAAAACAGTTACTTCGCTGGCATAGGAGGATGCACTATTGGTCCCGGGATATTTCTCCAACTGAAAATCTTTTAATTGTATTGCAAAGGGAACGGTAACTTCCCTGGCTCCATACGAGACCTTCATTTGCAGGCTTTCAAAAGAAAAGGGAGTGGTTCTTCCTGGCAGCCCTTTCATTCCGTACACATAATTTTCTTGGGTATTTCCGTTTACTGAAATAGTAAGAAACAGTGCAACCATACTATCTCCTTTAACTTTGGGATCTTCAGAGGTAATGGCTACTGAAGCATTGGGCTGAAATTCAGAAAACACAAAATTATTGGCACCATCCGAATACAACGAACGTAATTTTAGGGGTACATACCCACTAGAGCCGCCAATGGTGTCTTTTTGTTGGGTAGCCATAACGGTTTGGGTGAGGGTCCTTTCTGAATTTATGAAAAGAGCTTCGTCCTCATATTTCAAGTTAATAGCCCCTGGCATTGTACTTTCCTTAAAATTGTAGGTCAAGTTCCCTATACGACGTGTTTGCCCTTTTTCAACAAAATATTCCTCCCGTCCTTGCGTTCCAGCGACAACCAGCTTAAGGGCTGGTTGTCCGTCTTCACTCGTAGTGAAAGTTTGCTTAGGGTTTGGGACAAATTCTTTAAGTTGAACCTCAATAAGATCATTCCCAATTAAATACGATTCCTCAAAAGTATTGGTTCCCAAAGAAGCGAATAGCACGGGCTCATCAAATGTATAGGTTGTCCCATCTTTTTGCACTTCAAACTTGAGAAAGGTCTCCGCCGAAAGGAAAGAGCTGGCCGTATTGTTTTCCCGTATGTGCATGACCCCTTCAAAACCAAAGTAACGTGTCACCCCTGCCCCAATCAAAATAACGATGATCGATGCGTGGAAAAGCAGCAAGGCCCATTTTTTCTGCTGGATCATTCGGTATTGATAAATATTGAATATAATCGTTGCGCCAAACAAGAAAAGCAGCAACTCGAACCACCTGGCCCTATATACCACTTTTTGAGCAGCGCTGGTTCCAAAGTCATTCTCAATAAAAGTGGCGACGCCTATGGCTGCTGCGAAAAGAATAAAATAAAGTCCGGCCGCACGGGTGCCCAAAAACTTCCTAATTATTTTTTTAAGTTTCAAGAATATAAACTTTTTATGTTTTCACTAAGTAAAACGGTAAGATACTAATTGTAGTGCAGAACCATTACAAGTACTCCTACAATTTGGCTCAAATAATTTTAAAGGCTAATAGAGTTTTATTACTTTTTCAAAAATCTCTTAAACACAGGACCAGAAAGTGTCTCAAACTCAATAAAATAGTTTCCCGCTTTTAATATTGAGATATCTACATCATACTGTACCTTTTTAGTTCCACTTTCTAAAACAGTTTGTCCTAAAATAGAATATATCTTGTATGCCTGAACAGTCTCTTTTGGGTCATTTATATACAACATATCTTCTGAAGGGTTTGGGTAGATCGAAATAGTTTCAGAAAAAGTATTTTCAGCAGTTCCAAGAGGTTTTTCTATGGTCGTGACATAGGTATTGGTAACTATAGCCTCATTGAAGTCGAAGAAAATTTCGGCTGAATTGCTAAATGAATCGCCAAGTTCCAATGTGGGAACTGTCTTGATTTTAAAAAGAACAAAACCATCATTATCCGCATCGTTGAAAGGGAGGTTGATATCCTCAAATATAAACTCTACTGTATTATCTGTAATTTGGGTTACAAAATCGTGGCTAGCGTTAACCGGTTTCAAGCTCTCTAGCTGGAATAAGTCTGTATCTATTTCATCCACAACAACAACATCTTCTGCGGGGAAGTTTCCTGTATTTTCAAACCGTATAAGGTAATACATATAGCTGTCTACTTCTTGGGGAGTGATGGTCTCACCCTGCAAACAGGTAATATCATTGGGATCAAAAGAGCCTACAACAATTTGGTCTAGCGTGAATATATTATCCACAGGGTTTGCATCACCCGTTATAGGGTTTACGGTTGCTGTAAAAACCAAAACATCATCAATGTTTACGGGAAAATTGGGGTCTGTGGGCGTGTTTATAGTAAATGTAAGGTTTACCGTAAAACTTTGGAAAGGCATTAAATCACTAAAATTCCAGGTAAAGCTATTGCTTGTAGAAGCATCAAAAGGAATATCAGACTCTAAAAAGGTCATTAAGTTTTCAAGATAGATAATTGTTACATCACCGCTAAGAACCTGGTTACCAACGTTATTTACGATAAGTTGGTAGGTAGCATCAAATCCAGGGCGTGCTGGTGTTATGGGGCTTATTAGTACTTCAAGATCATTGGTTACCGAATTTGCAACAAAACATATATCCTGCTCAAACGGACTAGGATCGGTTGGAAATGAAACAGTGAAGCTTGCAGGGTCAACATCGAAAAGAGCTGGATCTACCGAAGAAGGGGTTACGGTGTACGTGCCTTCTTCAACGGGAATATAATACATTCCGCTACCATTGGCTATGCCCGTGCTTGTATCTGTGCCGTTGGTAATACTGTAGTTCATAAAAGGTACCACGGGGTCTGTGCCTGCACAGCCATCCATATCAAAATCGAAACGCGACATTCCTTGTATTTCAAAAATATCACCGCCGAGATCGGGGCAAGAGCTGCTTACGTTTACATTATTATAGCCGTTATTTACTAGCCAAGTTTGCACATCTGTGAGTTGAACTTCATCGGCACATACAAACTGCAAGTTGGGCAGGTTATCTATGTTAATATTGAAAAGTGACTCTATACTTCCGTTCTTAAGAAATAAATATTCCAGGTTTGGGTTGTCGTTAAACGTACCCCAGTTAAGGTTCATGCACTCATTCAAATCTATTGCGGTAAGTAAATTGTTGGAAAGGTGGATATTTACTATCTCATTATCTTGAGCGAGTATTAAATCTTCCAGCACATTATTTTGGGCGTACACAATGGTTGTATTGGGCACCTGTGATAAATCAAGAGTTTGCAATTGATTGTTGCTTAATAACAACGTGAAGAAAAATGGGCAGTTGGACATATTAAAACTACTAATTGCATTACTCTCGGCATTAATAGATTGTAACAAGGGCAAGTCCTGGACAGAGAGCGATGTAATCTGGTTAAACTCAACATTTAAATTGCTAAGACTTACCGCTCCTGTTACATCTACGGTAGTAATATTATTATTATCTGCAAAAACAGAGCTCAAATTTGCTAAGCCACTTAAATCTAAGCTGGTAATCGCACTGTGTGCACAGTGCAAATCCTCTAGCGCCGTACATCCTTGAACAGTAAGTGTAGCCATTGCGTCGTTACTTGTGCAGGAAAGATCCGTAAGACTGGTCAAATTACTTACATCCAGCCCTGTTAAATTATCACTGTAGCTAATATCCAATAACTGTAAAGAGCTTAATGTGCTTACATCTATAGTAGTAAAAGGGTTTCCAAAAGCCCAAAATATCTCTAAACTTGAAAGGCCTGCAACATTTACTGTTGTGAGATCGTTGTTGCTAAAATCCAGGTATTCTAGATTAGTAAAGGCCGTCCCGTCAAAGACCGTAATATTGTTTAGGTTTACTTCCAGACGTGTGAGATTGCTGAAATTTTCCAACCCCGTTAGGTCGCTAATGTTACTGGATTTGATGTCCAATTCATAAATAGCTAGGGCTTCGGCTACATCTATTTCACCATCGGCATTGGTATCTATGGCCACAGAATCTCCATTAATGTCTGAAGCAACAAAATTATTGGCATCTGCTGTTAAGAGTTTGTTTTTAAGTTCTACATCTGTAAAATTTATGATCTGCGCTATCGAAGTAGCAGACATCCATAGACACAAAACTGCAATTAAATATTTTTTCATAATATGCGTATTATCTGGTTAGCAAAAATTCTTTTATTCTTTTATAAACTGTAATACCTCTACACCCTTTTCAGAAGCTACTCTTAGAAAATAAGCTCCAGACTGCAAACTGGAAATATCTAGCTCAGAAGTGTTCTTTGTTTCCATAAATACCGATTTACCTACAAGGTCCAGTATTTCAATGGAAGCAATTTCAACTTGGTTGTTATGTGCTATGTACAAAATATCTTTTGAAGGGTTTGGATAGACCGAAATAGTTTCAGAAAAATTATTTTCAGCTGTTCCCAACGACTCCTCTATGGTAGTGGTATAGGTATTGGTAACGATGGGGAAATTGAAGTCGAAGAATATCTCCGCACTGTTGCTGAAACTGTCGCCCAACCCAAGGCCGGGAACCGTCTCTATCTTGAAGAGCACGAACCCGTCGTTATCTTCATCATTGAAGGGAAGGTCTATTCCCTCGAAGATGAACTCGACCTTCTGGCCCGTCACCCTCGTCACAAAATCGTGGCTCCCATTCAGCGGGCGCATCGTCTCCACATCAAAGAACTCGGGATCTATCTCATCGACCACAACGATGTTCTCCGCGGGGAAGGTCCCCGTGTTCTCAAAGCGGATGAGATAGTGCACATAACCGCCAACGGCCTCCGGGGAGATCGACTCCCCCTGCAGGCACCTTATATCATTGGGGTCGAAAGAGCCCACGACCACCTGGTCCAGGACGAACTGGTTGTCCAGTGGCGTCTCATCGCCGGAAAGGGGCGCAATGTCCGCAGTGAACACCAGTACGTCGTCTATGTCCACGGGCGGGGTGGCAGTGGGTGCGTTTATGGTGAACACGATATCTATGGTACGGGTCTCGAAGGGAAGCAGGTCCACAAAGTCCCAGGTGTAGCTGTTCAGGGTCTCCGAATCGAAAACGGGGTCGGAGGACACGTACGCCATCAAAGGCTCCAGATAGGTAATGGTGACGTCACCGGACTGTACCTGGTTCCCCTTGTTGCTGTAGGAGATGCGGTAGGAGGCATCGAAGCCGGGCCTCGCAGGCTCCAGCGGGATGATGGTCACGTCAAGGTCTGGGTGGACACCGTCCGCGACCACACAGAAATCCTGGGCGAAAGGACTTGGATCTGTGGGGAAGTTCACTACTAAGTTTGAAGGTGTTATGGTAAAATATTCTGGAACTTCCACTTGTGGGGTGATAGTATAACTGCCTTCGGGGACTTCAATAGAATAGGCTCCACTATTATTAGCTATAAAACTACCGCTGGTTGTACCGTCGGTAATGTCAAATTGAAGATAGGAAACCGGAGGATCTGTGGCATCACAACCGTTTGCATTAAAATCGTAATTTGAATTTCCAGCTACTGTATAAAATGTTCCTCCTGGAGTAAAGGAACAGTATGTGTTCAGGTTTGTATCGTACTCGAAGAGCATGATTAAATCAAGGATATTGTTAAACTGTTCTTCGTCACAACAAATATATTCCAGATCTGGATTTCCACTTATATCTACAAATTCATCTGTACCGTTTTTCAGAAATAAAGTTTCCAGTGCGTTATCGTAACAAGATAGCTGGGTAAGGTTGGGGCATTCAGAAATATCGAGGGTCGTTAAATTACTTTGGGCCACGTTTAAAATTTGCAGATTTGTGTTATTGGCAAGGGTGATAGAATCGAAGGCATTATCTGTAGCATTAACTATCTCAAGACTTGCCATACCAGAAAGGTCCAATGCTGTAATTTCATTGTCGAAACACAAAAGCGATTCAAGATTGGGACACCCCGTTACGTCCAGGGAAGTAAGGTTGGAAGTAACACATTCCAAATAGGTAAGATTGGGCAACGAGCCAAGGGTTAAGCTGTTTAGGGGTCCATAAGCAACAATAAGGCTTTCTAAGTTTACAGCAGGGCTGGCATCTAGGGAAGTAATCTGGTTGCTACTAAGGGAGAGTTCGGTAAGACTAGTGAGACCCGACAGGTCTACAGTGGTTAAATCGTTACTAAAGGCCCTAACAGTGTCTAAATTTGTAAGACCCGTGATATTGATCGTTTCCATCTCGTTATTGGAACATTTCAAGACTTGTAGATTACCCAACGCAGTAAGATCCATGTCGTTAATAATGTTCGAAGTACAATCTAAGAGCGTGAGGTTCGAAAAATTTTCAATCCCTGCTACACTTGTAATGAGCTGGGTATTTATGTCCAATTGATACACTGTCAATGCTTCAGAAACCTCGATTTCACCATCCCCGTTAGCATCTATCGCTATGGCATTTCCGTCTATGTCTTTAGCAATACCGTTGCCAGGACTGGACACTACCAATGCGTTCTTGAAGTGACTATCCGGAAAATTTATGATCTGCCCACTTGCCGAAAAGGCTGAAAAGAAGAATACCGTTAAAAAAGCTGCGAGGTACATTTGTTTCATCAATAGTGATTTTATGTGTTCTAAAAATATAACAATCCAACAGTGAAAACTCCTGAAAGCTTGCTGCAAAAGATTTCAGATTAATACGAAGAAATCTCCATAAAAAAAGCCTTCCGAAAATCGAAAGACTTTAATTTACAGCTATTTAATTAATTTTTAGTGTTTTTTTAATACAAAAAATAGCACAAATGACCCTTTACACATCTATTATTGTAACATGGCTTTGATGATGATATCTCTATATAAAGCGAGATAAATCTTCCAGCACGGCCAGATTCGCTTACGTATTTTCTGTGAAAAACAAGTGTTGGGATCCCGCTATGCAGCGGGATGAATGGGCTAAATTTTTGAGAAAAATATTAGCTTATTCACTTCTGCATGTTCTTGGCTTCAATGCTCAGGGTGGCGTGTGGCACCAGTTTTAAGCGCTCTGGATTTATAAGTTTCCCCGTTACACGACATACTCCGTATGTTTTGTTCTCTATACGGATAAGCGCGTTTTTGAGGTCGCGAATAAACTTCTCTTGGCGAATGGCAAGTTGTGAAGCGGTTTCCTTGCTCATCACCTCGCTACCCTCGTCAAAGGCTTTAAAAGTTGGTGAGGTATCATCGGTACCGTTATTGGAATCGTTCTTATAAGCGCTTTCAATCAATTCCAGTTGCTCTTGTGCCTTCTTTATTTTTTCGTTGATCAACGCTCTAAACTCTTCAAGTTGCGAGTCGTTATATCTGTTTTTTACATCTTCTGCCATAATTCAGTTCTTTTTAATTTCCAATCGGGTTACAACATCGTCAAACGATATTTCGGTGCCTTTATCTACTTGTGGCACAAACTGCAACTCATTGGTTAGGGTTTCTTGTTTTATATAATCAATATTCTGTTCTACTGCCGGTATAAGTGTGCTGTCTTCCTGTAACGTTACACCTATTTTGTCGGTTACTTCAAAACCAGAGTCCTTTCTAAGGTTCTGGATACGGTTTACCAACTCACGGGCTATCCCTTCATTTTTAAGTTCGGGAGAAATGGTTACGTCTAAAGCTACGGTAATTCCATCGGCATTGGCAACGAGCCAGCCCTCAATATCCTGGGAGCTTATTACCACATCATCCACTGTTAAGGTAGTGTTTTTTTCATTAACGGTCACCGTGATCTCGCCTTCTTTTTCCAGTTTAGCGATTTCATCTTGCCCAAATTGCTGAATTACAGCGGCTACCGCTTTCATTTCCTTCCCGAAACGAGGGCCCAATTTTTTGAAATCTGGCTTGATCTGCTTCACCAAAATTCCTGAACCTTCATCTATCAATTCTACTTCCTTTACGTTTACCTCGCTCTTTATGAGGTCTGAAACTGCTTCAATCTCTTGTTTCGTTATTTCATCCAAAACAGGTACCATCACCTTTTGCAAAGGTTGTCTCACCTTTATCTTCTCACGTTGACGTAACGACAATACCAAGGAAGATATTGTTTGGGCACGTTGCATTTTTCGTTCCAGCACCTTGTCTATCAACGAAGTATCGGCTTTTGGGAAATCGCTAAGGTGAACAGACGCTTCTACAGCGCTCAACGTGACACCGCTAGTTAAATCCCTATACAGTCTGTCCATAAAGAATGGGGCTATGGGTGCTCCCAACTGTGCCACAGTAACCAAACACGTATAGAGTGTCTGGTATGCTGAAATTTTATCTTCGGCATAATCGCCTTTCCAGTAACGTCTTCGGCTCAAGCGCACAAACCAGTTACTTAGGTTTTCCTGTACAAATTTTGAAATAGCACGCGCTGCCCTTGTAGGTTCATAGTCGCCATAGGCTTGGTCAACTTCTAGTATCAAGGTGTTCAATTCTGAAAGGACCCAACGGTCTATCTCGGGTCTTTTTTCTGAAGGAACATCGGCTTCGGCATATTCAAAATTATCTAAATTAGCATATAGACTGAAGAAACCATAGGTATTGTAAAGCGTTCCGAAGAATTTGTTGCGTACCTCGGCAATCCCATCGATATCGAACTTTAGGTTATCCCATGGATTGGCGTTGCTTATCATATACCAACGTGTGGCATCTGGACCGTATGTTTTTAACACATCGAAAGGGTCTACGGCATTGCCCAAACGCTTGGACATTTTATGGCCGTTCTTGTCCAGCACCAAACCGTTGCTCACTACGTTTTTATAGGCTACATCGTCAAAAATCATGGTAGCTATGGCGTGCAGGGTGTAAAACCAACCACGGGTCTGGTCCACACCTTCAGCTATAAAATCGGCTTTGCGCCAGGTTGCTTCAACTTTCTCCTTGTTTTCAAAAGGATAATGCCATTGTGCATAGGGCATAGAGCCGCTATCGAACCACACATCGATCAAATCTGCCTCACGCTTCATAGGCTTTCCACTTTTAGAAACCAAGACGATATCGTCCACGATGTTTTTGTGCAGGTCTACCTTGTCATAGTTTTCTTCGGAATAATCGCCCACAGTAAAGTCTTCAAAAAGAGCTTTTGGCATCACTCCAGCTTCAACAGCTTTCGCCATTTCAGCCTTTAATTCTTCTATGGAACCTATGACTATTTCTTCCTTTCCATCTTCGGTACGCCACAAAGGAAGTGGGATACCCCAATAGCGGGAGCGGCTCAGGTTCCAATCGTTAGCATTGGCGAGCCAGTTGCCAAAACGGCCCTCACCCGTAGCTTTGGGTTTCCAGTTTATGGTTTCGTTCAGCTCGTGCATGCGGTCCCTAAACTCGGTCACCTTGATGAACCAAGAGTCTAGCGGATAGTACAGGATAGGTTTATCGGTTCGCCAGCAGTTTGGGTAGCTGTGCACGTACTTTTCAACGTGGAAGGCTTTGTTCTCGGTTTTCAGCTTAATGGCTATTTCAACATCCACACTTTTTTCGGGGGCTTCCCCATCGGCATAATATTCATTCTTTACATATTTGCCTCCCAAATCGCCCAACTCTGGACGGAACTTTCCTTGCAGATCTACCAGTGGCACCAAGTTTCCATCTTCATCCTCCACCAACATAGGCGGGACTTCTGGCGTAGCCTGCTTAGCTACCTGCGCATCATCCTGCCCAAACGTTGGGGCCGTGTGCACAATACCTGTACCGTCTTCAGTAGTTACAAAATCACCAGCGATGACACGAAATGCATTTTCTGGGTTGTTGTGTGGTTTCGCATAATCTAGCAGTTGCTCGTAGTGAATGTCTACCAAGTCTGTTCCTTTGCATTCGCCCACAATCCTAAAAGGGATTTTTTTATCGCCTTGTTTGTATGCTTTTACTACTTCTTCATTATCGGTCTCTTCGTACTTTCCGCCAAATTGCTTCCCTACCAAATTCTTGGCCAGCACCACGTAAATGGGCCGGAATGTATATTGGTTATAGCTTTCCACCAACACATATTCTATCTTGGGTCCAACGGTGAGTGCCGTATTACTTGGCAATGTCCACGGCGTAGTAGTCCAAGCCAGGAAAGATGCCTCCCCCGAGCCTTCGGCGGGAGGGGAAACCTTAAAGGCGTCCCATATAGAATGCCCCTCTTTTGGGGTACGCGGACTTTTAAACTGAGCCACCACCGTAGTATCGGTTACGTCTTGGTAGGTTCCCGGTTGGTTCAGCTCGTGTGAGCTGAGACCCGTTCCCGCTTTTGGCGAATAGGGTTGTATGGTATAGCCCTTATAGAGCAGCTCTTTATTGTAAATCTGTTTGAGCAACCACCAGACCGTTTCCATATATTTAGGCTTGTAGGTAATATATGGGTCTTCCATATCTACCCAATAGCCGTAGCTTTCGGTTACTTGGTTCCAAACATCGGTATAGCGCATTACGGCCTTTCGGCAGGCTTCGTTATAGGCTTCGACGGAGATTTTCTTGCCGATATCCTCCTTGGTGATGCCCAGTTCTTTTTCTACACCCAACTCAATGGGCAACCCGTGTGTGTCCCAGCCTGCTTTTCGATCTACCTTAAAGCCTTTTTGGGTCTTGTAACGACAAAAGATATCTTTTATGGCGCGTGCCATGACATGGTGAATCCCCGGAAGGCCGTTGGCACTTGGCGGGCCTTCAAAAAACACGAATGGTGTGGCTCCCTCACGAATGGCAATACTCTTTTCGAAAATTTGTTCCTTTTTCCAAAAATCGAGTATGTCCTCGCCCAGTTTTGGGAGGTCCAAGCCTTTGTATTCTTTGAATGTGTTGCTCATGCTTCGGTGTGTTTTAATAAGGGTGCGAATTTACTAATTTTTTCGGTAAATAATATTCGGTTATTGCCTTATCTATGTTAGGGTTAGGTTACTTTTTGTTTATAAAAAAAGCCACTCGAAAACGAGCGGCTTTTTAAAATTTCAGGATTGTCTCGTTTTATTGTCTCAAAAATCTCATTTCTGCAATAATATCTGCATCACCATCTGCTGTGGTAGTGGTTTCCATCTTTGTTAAACGCAATTCATTTTCGTTGAACAAGGCCACATCCCAGGTACCATTTACTATATCTATAGGGAACTCTTGTATCACCTGTATGTCACTGTTTACATTGGCGAATGTAATGGTTTGTGCATTAGTGCCTATGCTGTAAGTTCCCTGTTCGTTCTCCAAGTCAATTATCACAGGGTCTGAAGGAACGGGTGCCCCTGCAACTGTAACCTCTGTTACTATACGAAACTGTCCATCCAATAACATAGTGCCATTTTCAGTAAAATCCACCACTGTCTGAAAGGTATCCCCTACACCATCTATAATAACAGTTGTAGGGAACCCAGCTACCTCACCCATAATTTCCGCATTCATAGTAAAAAAAGTAAGGTCGTGATTACCTGCTAGGTTCGTGTTACTGAATAAAAAAGCCTCTTGTTCGTTATTATCGTCGTCACTTTTACAGGCCACTAAAGTTGCCACGGCCATAAAAGCGATTACAATTGTTTTTAAGTTTTTCATAATTGATTTATTTTGGGCAAATATATGCTTATTTATACTAAACTTTCCAAAAGCCCAAAATATTGTTTGAACAAGTAATTCACTATTTTTTCTATCTTTAGCAACCTACCAAATACCATTTATCTTGAAAAAAATCTATTTGCTGTTTTGCCTTGTAGCTCCAACATTATTTGCCCAAGATTATGTAGACCTATTACGGATAGGCTACGGGCAAACCTTTAACAACGATTTTGAAGGTACTGCAAACAGTACTTTTGTGAAATCTTTTGATGCCGACCTTACTGTACCCATTGTCTTGAACGACGATCACGCCGTTATCACGGGAGCAGTCTACAACCGTAGCAACCTCCAGCTACAGCCTGAAGGCCCGTTCACTTCCCTTCACAGCACAATAATAAAAGTGGGGCTGGCCTCTACCTATAACGACCGCTGGAGCAGTACCGTGGTGTTTTTGCCCAAAGTAGCATCAGATTATGTGAACAGTACGGGCGAGGATTTCTATTTTGGAGGGGTAGGATTGCTGAAATACCAAAAAACCGAACACTTGAAATACCGCTTTGGGCTCTACGCTTCTACCGAAGCCTTTGGTGTGTTTACCACACCCATCGTGGGGTGGTACTATTTGAGCCCCAACAATAAATTTGAAATGGACGTATCGCTCCCCATTGCCGTAGACATAAACTACACTATGGACATTATAACATTAGGGATGGACTATGTAGGAATTGGCCGAAGTTTCCGAATTACCGAAAACGACGCCAATGTGTATGCCGACGTGACCGAACTGAACTTTGCTACCTACCTACAATTCAACGCGTTGCAAAAAAGCGTGCTGCTACGGGCTAAGTTTGGGTACTCCAGTAGCAATTATGAACTGTACCGCAATGGCGAAACCATTGATCTGGGGCTTTCGGCATTCAGTTTTGGGGACGATCGTGAGCCGCTAAATCCTGAAATTAGTGGCGGACTCTATCTTAAATTTGAAGCTATTTATCGTTTTAATATTTCAGACAAATCGCCTGCCACACCTGTATTGGACGGGGATGAATAAAATGCTCCCCCTACCTGCACAACAAAGTAAAGCTACAAAGGCTAAAGGTAATGGTGTTGCATTTTCAAAAACTTCTTTATCTTTAAACTATGGAGCGAAAGTGTGTAGAATGTGGCGATAAATTGATAGGGCGTGCAGACAAGCGGTTTTGTAGCGATGCCTGCCGCAACGCATATAACAATTCGTTGAACAAAGACGGTAAAAATCTGTTGCGGAACATAAACAACAGGCTTCGTAAAAACTACCGCATCTTGGAAGCGTTGAACACAAAGGGCAAAACCAAGGTAAAAAAAGAAACCATGCTAAAGCACGGTTTCAATTTTAAGTTCTATACCAGCCAGTACGTTACCAAAACCGGCAGTGTATATAATTATGTGTATGACCAAGGCTATTTGCCCTTGGACAACGATTGGTACTTGCTGGTAAAGACGGAAGTGATCCTTTAAGAACGGATATTGAACCGCTCAACTGTCAAGGTTTACTTCCACGTATTGCCTTTCAATTCCAATGCAGCTTTTAAGACATCTTTTTGGCTAATGAGGCCTACCAACTTTCCTTCTCGCACGATGGGAAAACGGCGGCGTTTGGCATTCAGGAATTTATCAGCGGCATCAAAGACGTTCATTTCACCATCTATGGTCTCTACCTCTTTCACCATATGGTCCTCTACTTTTGCATCCTGCATGGGGTGATTGTGGTAGCGACTGGTGCTTATCTGTTTCATACAATCACCTTCAGAAATAATACCCACCAGTTCATTTTTTTCGTTCACAACAGGACCTCCGGATATCTTTTTCTTTATAAACGTGTTCATCACTTCCAGCACGGTCTGTTCGGGCCTAAAGGTGGTCAAGTTGGTGCTCATATAGTCTGAGACCTTAATATTTTCAGAAGAACCTTTTGTTGCCTTGGCACGTTTGCCTATATAACTTTTAATTGCCATAACTTCATTTCTTTAGGGTAAGATACGTAAAAAAACCATTGCTTTGTGTTAAGGAAATTTCAACTGAATTCATTTTTACTGAAATGTTGTACTTTTAAAACACCAAAACCAACCCTATGAAATTCCTCTCCGGCATCCTCTCTTTTTTACTCGTTCTGTTCTTTATTTGGTATAGCTTTTTTAGTTTAATGCCGAACGAGGGCGTAGATGCCAGCGCTCCACCAACCGAATTTTCAACCCAACGTGCCCTCACCCCCCTAAAGGAAATTTCCAAAGCGCCACATTACCACGGTAGCGAGGAACATACTCGAGTACGTGCGTTTTTATTAAAGGAATTACAGGCCCTGGGGCTTGAGACCGAGGTACAGGAAGGCTTTGTGCTAAACAAAGGCTGGCGAGGTTTGGACCGCCCCAAGAATATTATTGGCGTTTGGAAAGGAACAGGAAACGGAAAATCGCTTGTGTTACTTTCGCATTACGATAGTGCCAAAGTTCCCAGTTTTGGTGCCAGCGATGCAGGAAGTGGCATTGTTACAATCCTAGAAAGCTTGCGGGCATACAAAGCCGCTGGCAAACAGCCCAAAAACGATATTGTAGTCCTTTTTACCGATGCTGAGGAAATTGGGCTAGATGGTGCCCAGCTGTTCGTAAACGAGCACCCACTGGCCAAAAACGCAGGTCTCGTGCTTAATTTTGAAGCCCGTGGAAGTGGTGGCCCCAGTAATATGATCTTGGAGACCAACGGCGGGAATGCCAATCTCATAAAAGCGTTTGTAGCCGCTAATCCTGAGTACCCCGTTGCTTCATCCTTGATGTACAGTATCTATAAAATGTTGCCCAATGATACAGACTCTACCATATTTCGTAAAGACGGCGATATAGATAGTTTTTTCTTCGCGTTTATAGACGACCATTACGACTACCATACCGCCAACGACACCTATGAACGATTAGACCGAGAAACACTACAGCACCAAGGAAGTTACCTATTGCCATTGCTTCATTATTTTGCAGAGGCAGATCTTTCCACCCTAAAGGCCGAACAAGATCACGTGTACGTAAACGCTCCTTTTGTAAAGATGGTCACCTACTCTTTTTCATGGGTCATTCCTATGCTCGTGGTTGCGGTGGCACTATTTTTAGTGTTGCTTTTTTATGGGTTTTCAAAAAGAAGACTACAAGGGAAAGCAGTGGGCAGAGGTTTTGGAGCACTGCTACTATCACTGGTTATTTGCGGTGCTCTAGGCTATTTGGGCTGGATGCTATTAAAAGCTATCTATCCCCAATATACCGAAATACAGCACGGTTTCACATACAATGGCCATTGGTACATAGCATTTTTTGTACTACTCTCAACTGCCATCACTTTTAAAATATACCGAAAGTTTAATTCCAAAAAAGCAGTTGCTAGCTTTTACGTGGCACCGCTAACCCTGTGGCTCATTGTGAACGCAGCCGTTGCAATATTCTTAAAGGGTGCTGCGTATTGGATCATTCCTATATTTTTTGGGTTGTTATCCCTTTTTGTGCTGCTGAAACAGGAAAAGCCGAGTCTGATTTTCTTAACATTATTGGCTGTTCCCGCACTTTCGTTTTTTGCGCCGCTCATTCAGTTTTTTCCTGTGGGATTAGGTTTGAAGATGTTGGTGATTAGTTGTGTATTTGTCGTATTGCTGTTTGGGTTGTTGGTTCCCGTTTTTGGGTTTTATCGTTGGAAAAACATGATTGCTTTGGGAAGTTTCCTTTTTACGGTCGTATTATTCTTTGTGGCCCACGCCAAAAGTGACTTTACCGAAACCCGCCAAAAGCCCAATAGCTTGGTATACTATCAAAATACAGATACCAACGAGAGCTTTTGGCTTACTTACGACAAGGTTCTAGACCCCTGGACCCAAGGATACTTGGGTGAAAACCCCGAAAAAGCCAGTAAATACGTAACCAGTGCCGCAGGAAGTAAATACAATACAGGTTATAGTTTTGCAGCCAAGGCACCTTCCAAGAACATCGCACCCTTGGAGCTAAGACTGGAACAGGATACCACCCTGCAAAATACAAGGAAGGTAACATTTACTATTATTCCAAAGAGAGATGTCCACGAAATAGGGCTGTATACAAACGCTGAAACACAATTTGAAACCCTTTCATTTAATGGAAAGATTGTTCCCAAAGACACAACGGATAATGCTTTCCACAACCGTAAAAGCAATATGCTATTGCGTTATTTTGTGGCAGATGAAGATTCGCTGGAAGTTTCTTTTTCGGTTCAAAAAGATATACCGCTCAACTTTCAGGTGTTGGAGTATTCTTACGACCTGCTTGCGCACCCTCAGTTTTCTATCAACAAAAGACCTAAGCATACTATGCCAAAGCCCTTTGTTAATACCGATGCAGTGGTGATACACCGTAGCTTCGTGGTGGACGACTTGATGCTTGAGGTTGAAAAAGCTACAGATTCATCGATGGTATCCCCAATTTCGGTTGAATAAGGTATATCTTCAATTCTTTAAAAAACCAAGCTTGAAACTAGAAAATTTCAATTTATGATAATAGGCATAGCCGGATTGGGCTGGTTGGGGAAACCCTTGGCCGCCAAACTAAAAACACTGGGACATACCGTAAAGGGCACGGCAACATCGTTACAAAAAGCTACGTCCCTCCAACAAAAAGGATACAACGCTTTTCCTCTAGAAATTACTGAAACTGGCGTAAACGGAGAGCCTCAAGCCTTTCTTGAAAATCTAGAGGTGCTCATTATTATGATACCCCCAGGGTTACGTAGAAATACCGGGGCCGATTATGTGCTGAAGATGACCCGTTTTTTGGCTGAAATTGAAATGGCGAAGGTTCCCAAGTGTATCTTTATAAGTAGTACCTCTGTGTATGGTGACGAGCAGGGTACCGTAACCGAGACCGATGTTCCAAAACCCGAAAATGAAGCAGGCCGTCAACTGAAACAAGTGGAGCAATTATTTTTTACCGCAAGCCCAGCTACCAGTATAGTAAGGTTTGGAGGCCTTATAGGTGGCTCTAGACAGCCCGCACGCTACTTGGCCGGAAGAACCGATTTAAGTGGAGGTAACGCCCCTGTGAACCTGATACACCGTACCGATTGCATTGCCATTTTGGTTGAAATATTAAAGCAACAAGCCTTCGGCCATATCTTTAATGCAGTACATCCCAACCACCCCTTGAAAAAGGACTACTATACCAAAAAAGCCAAAGAATTGGGATTGGACCCCCCACAATATGCCAAAAATGAGGACAGGGGTTTCAAACAAGTGGGTTCGGTTACTTTAGAAAAGATTTTGAATTATACGTTTCTAGAGGATATTTGAAAACGAATTAGTTGATGATTTGATGTGCTTAGATTTAATGAGCACTTGGATTACAACCCCCTTCCAACTCAAGGTGGGAATTATACTATTTCTTATAAAAAAAGGAGCCCAAGATGGACTCCTTTTTATTTTTTTATTTTTCGGTATTACCAAATACGCACCCTGTCTTCTGGGGCTACGTACATAGGATCGCCTTCCTTAATATCAAAAGCTTCGTAAAAAGCATCAATATTCTTTAACGGTTCCGTGGCACGGTACATACCTGGAGAGTGTGGGTCTGTTTTAATTTGTGTGCGCAATGCTTCATCACGTTGCTTGGTTCTCCAAACTGTTGCCCAGCTCATAAAGAAGCGCTGCTCTGGAGTAAATCCATCGATTTTTCCAGGGCGGCCGTTTTCTTCATAAAATTTCTGAAGGCCGTCATAAGCACCTAACAATCCACCAAGATCACCAATGTTTTCTCCTAATGTAAATTTACCGTTAATGAACACACTGTCAAGCACCTCTACCTTGTCATACTGCTCAGCCAAGGCATTTCCTCGCTGGGTGAATTTTTCAAGGTCCTCATCGGTCCACCAGTTTACCAAGTTTCCGTCACCGTCAAAACGGGCACCGCTATCATCAAAAGCGTGTGAGATTTCGTGACCGATAACGGCTCCTATTCCACCGTAGTTCACCGCTTCGTCTGCTTTGTAATCGTAGAAAGGTGGTTGTAGTATTGCAGCTGGGAATACAATTTCGTTATTGAAAGGATTGAAATATGCGTTCACCGTTTGGGGCGACATACCCCACTCCGTCCTATCCACAGGCTCGTTTATCTTATCCAAGTTGTCCTTGAATTGCCATTCGCTTACGGCCATCATGTTTTCGTAATACGAATTTTCTGCCTTTACATCCATAGATGAGTAGTCTTCCCACTTGTCCGGATAGCCAATCTTAACTGTAAATTTGTTCAGTTTTTCTACTGCTTTGTTCTTGGTTTCCTCACTCATCCAATCTAGGTTCATGATTCTATCTTGGTATGCTTCGATTACGTTAGCAATCATTGTTTCAGCTTTTTCCTTTGCTTCTGGAGGAAATTTTTCATCTACGTACAATTGTCCCACAGCTTCTCCTACGCTTCCGTTAACTGTTCTAAGAGCACGCTCGTCTGCTGGTTTCTGTTTCTTGGCACCACTTAAATACTGGCTGTAGAACTCCCAGTTAGCGCGCTCAATTTCGGTAGAAAGGGCTCCTGCGGCACTGTTCAATGTTTGCCAGCGCATTACTGTTTTCCAGGTATCGATGTTTTTCTGGGATAAGGTATTTTGAACCGTTTCCATATACTTGGGTTGCATTACGATAAGCGTATCTACCGTCTTGGTAACTCCCAAATCTTTTAATGCTTCTTGCCATTGTATGGCGGGTACCATGTTTTGCACCTGCTCCATACTCCTTGGGTTGTTAAAGTTTCTGAAGTCACGGCTTGCCACTTTGTCCAGTCTTGGCTCTGCCAGCTTGGTTTCAAAAGCCAAGATAGTTTCAGCTTGTTTGCGAGCTTCTTCTTCGGTATCGCCCAAGTACTGTAGCATTCTTGTAATATGGTCTACGTATTTGTCGCGAATCTCGATAGACTTTGGATCTGTATTGGTATAGTAATCACGATCTGGAAGCCCTAAACCACCTGGAGTTAGGTAGGCCGAATTCATTGCACTATTGCTAGGGTTGCTAAATGCTGCAATCCCAAAGAAAGGTTGTGAAATTTCGGTTGCACGGGTGGTCATTACCTTTTGGAAATCTTCTACGGTTTCAATGCCGGCAATGGCGTCCAAGGCTGGTTGTAACGGTTTGATTCCCGCTTCGTTCCTAGCCACAGTATCCAATTCTGAAGAGAATATGGCCAAGGCTTTGGCTTGGTCTGTCTCTGGACCGTACTTTCCACTTTCCTTAGCATCGTTTAATATTTTCAATACGTCCTTATCGGTTGATTTACGTAACACCCCAAAACCTCCCCAACGTACTTGGTCGTCTGGAATTTCGGTGTTTTTCATCCAGTTTCCGTTTACGTAATTGTAGAAATCTTTTTTGGGACTCACGGTGGTATCCATATTGGAAAGGATAATACCTCTTTCCTCGGTATCGGCCTGGGCCATGTCTTTCCCTTTGTCCTTATCGTCGCAAGAAGTAACCACTAGGGCCAAGGCAGCAACAGCAGCAAAGGAGGTTATGATGTTTTTTTTCATTTTATTGGTTTATTTAATAGTTTGGATATAGGTATTGAAACTGCTATAAATGTTACAGTTAATTATTATTATCTTCTAATTCGGCTTTGTAGACCGAGTCCAGAAATTTCTGTTGTTTTTCCAGTTCCTTTTTTTCGGTTTCCTTGAGTTGTTCGTCGATTTTTCCTTTTCTGAACTTTCGGTTCATCTCGATAAAAAGGTTTTGCACCGCGGTATTCATTTCCTGTAAGTTGGTCTCCAGCCTTAGCGAATCTGCATTATGCTCCTTTGCCAATTGCCCTAAAAGCTTTGCCCTTGTGTTAACGAGTATTAAACGAGCGTGGACGGGACGTGTATCTATAGAATCTGGGATGTTGAGCAACAGGGAGTCGGTTTGCTGGATCAATTGCTCAGCTATATTGCCAATGGCTGGCTTGGTCTTCCCCTTGAGTCTCTTTGTGTTTGTTTCGAAATCTTCAAAAACCGACCACGCAATGGCCTGTGTTCTTGCGGCTTCCGAAAGGCTTGGCAATTCAGGCAGATGGCTTCCATAAACTATGTTCTTTTCTTCAGTATTGGTAACGGGTAGTTGTTCTTCTGAAGAGTTTGCACACGCTACCATCACATAAAGTATTGCGAAAGCCCATATAGGTAAAGAGATCTTACATTTCATCGTAAAAGGCTGTATGGCGCAAATATAAGTGTTATAGTACTCCCAAAAGTTAAAGCTATGTAAAATTGATACAGTGTAGAATGTGTATCTTTACGATTGAAAATTTTAACCCTGATAACTACACAAAGTAACTATGAAAAAACGTATCCTCATTATTGGTGCTTGCGGGCAAATAGGTACAGAGCTTACTATGGCGCTACGAAATATGTACGCTCCCCACAAAGTAATTGCCAGTGACATACGGGAGGGAGACGATGAAATGATGAAAAGCGGCCCCTTTGAAATATTGGATGCTACAGATTATGAGGCGGTACAGGACATTGTTATTAAATATGAAATTACCGATGTATACTTGATGGCCGCAATGCTCTCTGCCACTGCAGAGAAATTCCCTATGCGAGCCTGGAATTTGAACATGAACTCTCTCTTTAACGTGCTAAACCTGGCAAAGGACGGAAAGATCGATAAGATTTTTTGGCCCTCTAGCATTGCGGTCTTTGGCCCCACTACCCCAAAAATCAATACCCCACAACGTACCGTTATGGAACCAAGTACGGTATACGGGATAAGCAAGCAAACAGGAGAACGCTGGTGCGAATATTATTATAAAAAACACGGAATAGATGTACGAAGCATACGTTACCCCGGGCTTATAAGCTATAAGACCATGCCAGGGGGCGGCACTACAGACTATGCCGTGGATATTTACCACAAGGCAATTAAGCACAACCAATATATTTGCTTTCTGAATGCCGAAACCACACTACCTATGATGTATATGGACGATGCCATTAAGGCTACCATTGGTATTATGGAGGCGCCTTCAGGAAATATAAAGATTAGGAACTCTTATAACCTAGCCGCTATGAGTTTTAATCCCGAAGAAATTGCAACGAGCATTAAAAAGCAAAAGCAAGATTTTACCATAACTTACGAACCCGACTTTAGACAAGCCATAGCCGACTCTTGGCCCGAAAGTATAGACGACTCCCACGCTAGGGAAGACTGGGGATGGGAACACGAGGTAGAGCTCGATGAGATGACGAGTATAATGCTTAAAAATTTGGACTGAAAAGCTCCCGAAATATATAACTCCCAACCATGTTCACATGATTGGGAGTTTAAAATAAACGCACCTACTCAATTAACGTTTCACTATCTTTTTCACGGTACTTCCTTTTTCGGTTTTGATCGAGAAGAAATAAACCCCTGTTCTTAAAGCTGAAATATCTACTTGGGTGTTTTGCTGGGTGGCTTCTACCGCTTGTATCTTTCTGCCTTGTACATCGTACACTTCAATATTTTTGATTGTTGAAAGAGATTGGATGTTTACAATATTATTGGTAGGATTAGGGAATACCGAAATATGTGACACATCAAACCCATCTACCCCCAATATTCTAAAAGATGTAACTGCTTCGTTTGTGAGTACCGGGAAATTATAGTCAAAGTAAATATTGGCCTGAAGTGCTACTTCGTCCGCTGTGGTTAACGTTTCCTTGGTTTTCATTTTAAGGAGTATGTTACCGTGGCCACCTGTATCCAAGAAAATTTCAGGGAAATTAAACTCGACCAAATTGCCCACCACATTTACGTACATGTCATCAGAGGCTGTAAGTACCCGCAAACTTTCTTGGTCAAAATCTTCTGGGTCTACCTCCATAGTAACCACTATGTTCTGGGCAGGGGCATTGCCCGTGTTTTCAAAATTGATTATATAGTGCAGGTACTCTCCAATGTAGGTAGTAGCTACGCTTTCCCCCTCTATACAAATTATATTGTTTGGGTCGTAAGAGCCAACGACTATTTGATCAAAATCAAAAATATTATCATTTGGAAACTCGTCCCCAGCAATAGGGTTAATGGTAGCAGTGAACTCTAGCACGTCATCTATGTTAACTGGCGGTGTGTCCGTTGGACTGTTTATATACAAATACATATAGATGTTCACAGTTTGCAGAGGCTCAAGATCTGTAAAATTAAAAGTAAGTTCTCCAAACGCTTCTATGTCCGGCTGTGCAGAGGCTCCAATAAAATCTATAACGTTGTCATCAAAATTAAAAGTTACATCACCGTCCATGGCTTGGTTTCCTTTGTTTTTGTAACTGAGCAAGTAAAAGGCTTGAAAGCCCGGACTCGCAGGTACCAATGGAGCAAAAACCACTTCCAGATCTGGATTGACCCCATTTGCTGTTATACAAAAATCCTGTTGCACAATACTGTTGTCTATAGCCGGAACTACTACGCTCGCTGGCGAAGGTGTTATGGAAAAGTAACTCGGGTTCTCCAGGTCCGGGGTAATATTATAGGTTCCAGTTTCGGCCACATACAAATTGTAGACACCCAGGCTATCTGCATATACGGTGGAATTGGCACCTCCATTGAGGTCAACATTATATTTTTGATAGGGAATGGCAAGATCGGTAAGGTCACATCCATCATTCTCTTCATCAAACCTAGAAACACCTGTAATGGTATTATAATCGCCTCCAGGAGGGAAGTTGCAGTAGCTGTTTACATTATAGTTTGTCCCTGCGAAGCCCTGTATTTCTTGAACTTGAAACTCATCTGCGCATACATACAGCAAGCTAGGATTGTTTCCGAACAACCAATTTTCCAACCAACTTCCTGGACCCATATTTGAACTCTCATCACTTCCGTTCTTTATAAAAACTGTTTCGAGCAAAGAGTTTCCAGCTATATATAATGCCGTTAAATTTACGTTGGTAGTACAATCCAAGCTAGTAATTGAAGTTCCGGATATGATAAGTTCTTCAAGTGCGGTACATGATGAAATGTCAATAGAAGCTATAGGACTAATTGCTGAATCAACTATTTCTACTTGGGTTAAGTTTATGTTGCTTGTGAGGTCCACAACTGTTGGCGATATATGTATAGATTGAAAAGTTTCCAGGTTTACAAAAGCTTCAATCCCCGTAAGATCTGTAATCTCCAGCGTTTCCAAATCAATCGCTATTGTCGCCATTGCTTCTGTCACCTGTATTTCACCATCCATATTGGTGTCCACACCATCGGCGATCAATTCAGCTTTAAAAGCTGGATCCGGAATGTTTACGATTTGAGCACTGGCAGCACCCGTGACTAGTAGCAGGAGAAGAAGTAATTTTTTCATAATAGTTAATTTTCAATAAATGTACGTATGTCCTTTAAGTATGCAGCAGCTCAATGAGCAAATAGATGGTTTCATTTAGAATTCGCTACATCGTCTTTAAGATAGTTTGCAATCGTTCTCGTTTTCTCTGTGAAATGGGCAACCTGCTCCCATCTGCCATCACCACATAGCCACCATCCTTTTTTATATAAGATTTCAAGTAATTCAAATTTATTAAGTGCGACTGGTGGATGCGCTCAAAATTATGCTCGCCCAGTAATTCCTCATATTCCTTGAGGGTTTTTGAAATAAGCACGGGCTTATGGTCCTCTATATAGAACTTGGTATAATTATCTTCACTCTCACAGCGTATAATATTGCTGATATCAAAAAGATGAATCCCATCCGAGGTTGACAATGCAATGCGCTTAAAGTTGTCCACGTTCTTTCTTATATTCTCCAGCAACAGGTCTATGTGCGAAAAGTCACTCTTTTTTTGTACCACGCTCTTAATTTTCTCGATTACCTTCTGAAGCTCCTCGGGATCTACCGGCTTCAGTAAAAAATCCAGCGCACTGAACCTGAACGCCTTGATAGCATATTGTTCGTGGGCAGTTATAAATACGATGTTTGAGGATATCGTTTGGTTTGCCGCTGCAACTTTTTCCAAAATATCGAACCCCGTCCCATCGTTCAACTGAATGTCCAGGAATACTACCTGCGGTTGTGATCTTTGTATCACAGCAACTCCAGTGGCAACACTGTCTGCCTCTCCAACAATTGAAATCGATGGTGCAAAACGAGCCAATAGTTTTTTCATCCCGTTACGGAGGTTTTTATCGTCGTCTACTAAAACTGCGCTTATCATAAAGTGTGTTTCTGGTAAATTTAGCCGTTTTCATATTGTAAAGGGAGTTGTAGAACCACTTTGGTGCCCGTCACCTCCCCATTTTGGGCTAACTCTTCAATGCTTATATTGGCCTGCTTTTGGGTAGCTTCGGTAATCATCTCCAGTCGTTTTTGTATAATTCCCAATGCCATCGATTTATGGGCCAGTACCAAGTTTTGTTTATTTTTTCTGGATTGTTCTATCCCCACTCCATTGTCTATTATAATACACTGTAGGGAAGTTTCAGAAACCGAAAAGGAAATGGAGATTTCCCCTTTTTCCTGTTTGGGTACTACACCGTGAATGATGGAATTTTCAATAAATGGCTGGATCAACAATGGGGGCAAGGCCACGTCGTCCTCTATGGCAGGATCCTTGGTTATACTGAAATTGAACTTGTTGTTGAATCGTAGCTGCTCCAGTTCCAGATAATTCTGAAGGCTTTCTATCTCCTTGTCTATAGGAATAAGCGATTCCTTTGAATATTCCAGCGTCAATCGCATCAATTTTGAGAATTTTGAGAGGTATTTTATAGCGCTATCGGTCCCATTCTGCACAATAAAACTGGAAATAGACCCCAAACAGTTAAAGACAAAGTGTGGGTTCATTTGCAGGTGCAATGCTTTTTGCTCGTATTCTGCCAGTTCTTTTTGGAGCGTAAGTGTTTTCTTAAGCTGTTGGCGATTGTAGATCAAAAACCCTATCCCAAATAGCAGTAAGGCGATCAACGCCCCGAACAGCAGTTTCATAGTATTACTCTTGGCTTCTTCTTTAAGCAAAAGCTCCCGCTTTTGGTTTTCTTCCTTTCGCAATAGTTCCTTCTTTTCAAACTCATAGTTCATGGCTGCTTCTACCGCTTTTCTTACATCGTTCCTTTTATAGAGGCTATCTCTTGCCGTGCTATATGCTTTATAGTGTTGTAAGGCTTTGGAAGTATTCCCTATTTGCGCATAACTATCACTTAGCAGTTTTTCTGCTACTGCGATCTGTTCCAGCACATTGGTCTCGGAGGCTAATTGCAATGCCGTATTGGCAGTTGCTACAGCTTGTGTTGCATTATTATTTTCTTTTTGGAATTCAGCAATGAGTAAATACGTATCTGCCAGACCAAACTTATCTCCAATGCTTTTAAAGGATTTGATTGCTCTTTCCCAACTATCCAATGTTTTATCAGGATAATTTTGGGCACTGTAATATCGTCCTATATTGTTGTACCATTCTCCCAGAGCTCTTGGGTTAGGGTTTTCATCGATACTGCTTTTGGCTGCGGTATAGTATTGAAAAGCTTTTTCTAACCTGTCCTGGTTAAAATAGATATTGGCAATGTTGGTTTGTGTAATTCCCTTGTTCACATCTGCTAGCTCTACCTGTATCTCCAAAGCCTTTAAAAAATACTCCAATGCCTTTTCTGTGGCTCCCTGTGATTTGTATGCTACTCCTATATTGTTGAATATTTTTGAAGCTTGGCCCATATCCTGTAGGTCTTCATACATTTTAGCAGCCTTGAGGTAGCACTCTAATGCCTTGGTATAATTGCTCTGCTCTGAAAAAACAACTCCCATATAGCCAATAGCTTTTGCGGTTCCCATTTTGGTTTCTTCACGGTTTTGGGTGGTCTCTGGTACTTCTTCAAAAATTGACTTTGCCCAGACAAACTGATCCATAGCCGTTTTATAATCTCCCAAAATAATATTTGCAGTCCCTAAATTTAGGTATGCATTTCCCGTTTGGATGTTTAGGTTGTTGTCTTCTGAAATGGAAAGGGCTTTCTTGCCGAACTCCAACATTTTATTGGGATCGCTGTACTTGTAGAGGTTTGCAATAGCGTTGTATCCCTTTGCTTTTTCAAGAGGGCTGGAGGTTTGAGCCACTTTGTTTTGAAGGCTATCGATTATTGTGTCCTGAGCAAACACCCATGAAACACAAAATAAAAAAGCAACTAGAAACGTAAATAGCCTCATACACATAAATTAAAAGACGAAAATATCACAAAGGACCCATTTTATGTTGTTTGGATTAGAATTTGAGAGGTTTGAGTTAGAATTTGAAGAATCTTTAAAGGGTTGAAAACTATAGCTTTTATGCAATCATTACCCATATTCTGGCACCCCAGTGCTCGAAAGGGTAGTAAACAGATATAGAATTGCTGTTATTGAACAGGTTGCAGTACCAGTGTAATTTTATTGAAGTCTGCTGCGCTATTCACTACTTTTCTGTATTCTTCGTATAAAGAGACATCTACCTTATTTTTATGGTAGTACTCATCTGCAGTTATGGTGAGTAGGTTGTCCTCTATTTTGTAATGGGAGTGGAACGAAAAGAAGGGCTCACCGTTACTGCTGTACTCGTGTTTTATGTTGATATCGTCTGGATTGGCAATCTCGTATCCCTCGGGAATTTCCATGGTTATGGTACGCAAATAGGTACGTGTGTGCCTTTCTTCTACATCCAGGACCCTCTCGCTTTCTTGGTACATTTCAATTTGTTTGCTTATTAGTTCGCCTATCTTGAACAAATACTTGTTACCTGCTTTTTCCACAAAAGCTTCACTATCGTAATTAAGCACAATGGTAAATGGTTTTATCCCAAAAAGTTCTGGTTTTCCGTTTACTATCTCTTTACTGTTTATGGTTACGTTCTCGTTTATATTCTTAATGAAGCTCTCCATGAGCTCGTCTTTGTCCTCCTTTTTAACCAAGTGGATAAAGGGCTGTATAAAACTACTGTAATAGCCACCCATTTCACGTGTATAATCCACGATGATTTTTGAAATATTATCCTTTTCAAAAGAAATGTCAATTAACATATTATCCACCGTCTGGTCTGCCGTGTTGGGCTGGATGTATTTTATTTCACCTACTCCGGAGGTATAGTCTCCAAGTTTAACT
Organism: Marinirhabdus gelatinilytica; assembly: GCF_003353425.1. Taxonomy (GTDB): domain Bacteria; phylum Bacteroidota; class Bacteroidia; order Flavobacteriales; family Flavobacteriaceae; genus Marinirhabdus; species Marinirhabdus gelatinilytica. The sequence goes on along the minus strand of NZ_QRAO01000001.1, from coordinate 604,998 downwards.
TTTTTAATGAAGAGCCCGTAGTTATCGGTTAGGAAAGGTGGTGGAAAACCATACCTAGTTTCATATTCTGTAGGAGAAAGGTAGGTGTTGAATTCTGGGAAATAGATTAGAAAATCTGACAAGAAGTTATAGGCCTCAAAATTTTTGTCGAATTTTATATGTTGACGATCGCTGGTAATGACCATCTCGTGCTCTATACCAAGAGAGGTAAGCAGGGTTATGTACAATCTAAGCACTCCCGTTTCGTTTGCGACCTTGTTTTTGAGGATTTCATCAATATCCTTTGCATCATCGCTTCCCGAATCAGAAAGGTATACGTTGGATTTTATGTAGCGATCCAAGCTTCTTATTTTCTCTTCTGTTTCCTTGCTATTACCAATGGCATCTTTTGCAAACTTTTCAATATTTCGTTGTGTTCGTTTTGAGTGTTCTGGATAATAATATGGAAACAACCTTTTTACAAGTGTGCTATAGGACGTTATCCCAACGGTGCCCGCCGCAGTGTTCCCGTCCAGCACGTACACCAAAAAGGCGGTAGATGCCCAATATGCAGAGACTTCTTCTTCGGCTACGCCCGTAAAGTCTGTAGCGGTGATACCCCAATGGTTCCTGTCTTCTATATCTTCCATCTTTGTTACTTCTGGTGCACCATTGTAGCTCTTAAATTTGTAGTCCAAATGTGAGGGGGCATATAGGTCGAAGGTTACATTGTTCTTGGGCATGTAGTTTTGTAGACTAATGCGATTTCCATTGATCTTGGGCGAACGTTCGTAAACATAAATATGTTCTACAATGCTACCCTTTTCTATTCCTTCCAGCGCAAAATACTGTACCAAGGCACCGGTTTCCTCATTCTTGGACTCGAATATCTTTGAAGGGTCTATCTCCGTGATTTTCCCATCTTTCGATATTACCCTTGCTTTGTTGACCACAATTTTTGATGTGTTGGAATAGGGAAGGTAAATCTTGTTGTACTCTTCAATCTTTTCGTTACTGTTTAGCCATAGCACCTCGTGCTCAAGGAAGTACTCGGTGAGCTCTTCTTTTCTGTCCATATACAATTCGGCAACTACAGCGTGCTTTAGGGTCGCTATTTTTTCGTCTTTGGCTTCTGGCACCTTAAAGCTTGGCTCCTTTTCCCAGTTGTAGGATTTGTAGATTGGCTTTTGTGCTAAAGCGGTTGCCGTAATGAAAAGTACAATACAAACAAAAACATTCTTTATCATGGTGCTGATTTTTTTAGGACTAAAACTTCTTTGTAGGCTTTTTCGGCCTGTTCTATTAATTTATTGAGTTGTTGCTGTTGGGCGGTATCCAGAATAATGAATTTTACCAGTATTTCTTGGTTGTAAACAATACTGTCTCCTTTGTCTTGATAGCTTACCTTAATATCCATAAGCTCGTTAGAGGCTACTACATTCTCTGGCAAATAGGTAACCTTGTACCCAGCAGGAATTTGGAATGTTGTGGTATGCGAAAATTTTTGCTTAAAGTCATATTCAACAGGGAGCTCTCTATCTTCTTCGGTTTTATACATTGACGCCAACTTGTTTAAATTGAGGTTTATGTATATTTCGTCGCCCAATTTTCTTGCGTAATCTTCGATGGAAAATTCGTAATCTACCAAGAAAGGAAGTTCGTAGCTATACTTATTGTTTTCGGTATAGGTTTGTATGAGGAATTTGTTGTTGCCTTTTTCAAAGAAGTCTTTATATAAAATATCTATTTGGGACTTGCTGTCCATGTTTTCCAGATTGGAGAAAAACCGACTTTTCGGGTAGCCCGTCAAACTTGCTTTTGAAGCACCCACCAACCTATCCCCTTCCAAGCGCAAGGTTGTACTCTCGGTTATCGAATTTCTTGAAGCTGGAACAATAGGAATTTGCTTTATAGAAAAGGCATCGGGGCCATTTTCTACCAGCGCCTCTTTTCCTTGAATAAAAGAAGTTGGCATATCCAAAGGGGTATACCTTCCCGTTGCGTCTAGGTAATAGGTCTCCCCATTTTCTGTGTAGGACAAAATCATGTGGTTATCCACCAAGGGCGTGGGAACTTGTTTGTACGTATAGGGTATTTCCCTAGTGCCCACCCAGGTTAAACTTCCCTGGATACCTGCTATTTTTAGCATTTCTTTTAAGATGCTGGAATTGTCCTTACAGTCGCCATATTTTTTGTTGAAAACATCGTTGGCTTCCCTAGGAATAAACCCACCTAGGGCATACTCGAAAGCAATGTACTTTATGTTTTCCTGTGTCCAATAGTAAATAGCCCTTACCTTTTCGAGGTCTGTTTCCAGGCCCGATACTAGGGTGTTTACTGTATTTTTAAGGTCTTTACTGCTTTCCTTGGTATTTACATTTTTTACCAGTGAGGCGTACCAGTTGTACAAGTCTGAAACATCGTTGAGTACCGAAATCTTTTTTCCATCAACCTTATAGGAGTTTATCACGGGTATAATATGCGGGACTACGCTCTTAAAAGTTGGTGCATTAGGTTCATATTCAAACTTGTCTATGTTTTTTATTCGCCATCTATAAATGTTCTTGTTTCTTTTTTCCTCTTTTTCATATTGAACGTCGATCCCTTCGGTATTGAATTCGAGGAACCGTATGTCTATATCTTTGTGGACTTCAATCTCTAGACTACTGTTTTCTATAGGGTAATAATTTCCGAAAAAGAATGGGCTAAGAAAGCGTGGGTCCTTAACGTTCTCTTTATACTCGAGCCTTGTTTTGGAGCCTTTCCTGAGGTTTTTATACACAAAGTTTATGGTCTTGGTATCATCGTAAAAAGATCTGCTCTGGTCGTCCCGTTCGGTAAAATTCTCTACTGTTTCCTTACGGTACTTGCCGCCATCGAAACTAAAAGAGCTGGCCTCTATGGATTCCAACTCATAAAAGGAAGAAAAATTGAGAGACTCCTTGGAGTTGAGATTGGCGCCATCGTCCAGGTAAAGATCTTCTTCAATAAAATTCTGGACAATGGTTATTTTATCCCTCGATAGGTCAATCTCTACATTTTGTGCCTGCTGGAGCCTTACGTACCTATCCTCTGGATATAGGTTTTTATATTTCAGAAAATCTTGGGACTCTTGGCCAAAGGTGCCTACGGAAATGCACAAGCACAGTGTTGTTAGGATTCTTGTAATCATATTTTTTCAGAGTTAATTACGATCCCGTTACGGTATGTGTCCTTTTTTATGAGGGAACCTTGCTCGTTGTAATAGTTGGCAATACCATTTCTAACATCGTACACGTAGGTAATCTCTTCTTTTACTTTTCCGTCTTTGAAGAACCTTTTTTGCACTCCGTGTAGGAGACCGTCCTTATAGTTCCTGATTTGCTTTTGGGTACCGTCCATGAAATATTTCGTTTCTTGGCCATGGAATTCACCATCTTTGTAGTTGGCATCGTACTCAGGCTTCCCGTTGTAGTGGTAAGTTTTGTAGCTACCCACTAAGTTTCCTTTTATATACTCGAACTCTCTGGATCTTACTCCATTATCATAATAAGAAATTACTTTAGCGGTTCCATTTTCTATTGGGATTGTGGGTTTTTCGTTTCCATTCTCGTCCAGGTAGCTATATCCTATTATCCTACCGTGGTCGTAGTACCGTATAATCTGTAACTTGCCCTCTGGACTGTAGCTCTCTTTTCTTCCGTGGGTTTCGCCCATTACGTCAAAATCCTTTGTGTCCAAAGTCCCACTTTCGTAATACGACTCATAGGGCCCATTGAGCTTTCCTGCTACATAATTGGCCTTGACGCTTAACTCTCCCGTTTCAAAAAATCTTTTGTAGGATCCATCCAATAAATCTGTATCGTAATTACTGGTGGTTTGCAAAGCGCCGTCGTCGAAATAAAATTTCCAGGTTCCATTTTGGAAGCCTTGTAAAAAGTTTCCTTGGGAAGTGGTTGTTCCGTCAAAATTTTTGCCTACGTACGCACCGTGTTTGTATCCGTTCTTGTAGTTGTACACATTACGTGGCTTTCCATTGGGGAAATTATAGGTTATTGTATAGGTGTCTTTGTTGTTTACATAATCTACTTCTTGGTATGGTTTCCCGTTTTCATCTAAAAGTACTTCCGCAATAATATCTCCATACTCGAAATGGGTTATACTCTCCTTTGTACCATCTACCCCATAGCTTATTTGTTCTCCATGGTTTTTTCCGTTGTGGTAATAGGGACGTAAGCTCAACTCACCGTTGGGATAATAGTAGCCCCATTCTCCTTGTTCCAGACCATCTACATACCAGCCCTGAGCCTGTAATTGCCCGCTAGGATAGTAAGCTGCATAATATCCATCCAGCTTATCGTTTTTATAGGAGCTCTCTACTTCTATCTGGCCGTTTTCGTGATAGGTTGTGTAAGGGCCGTCCAAGGTGTTTTGTTTGTAGGTGATTTTGGATGCCAAAACCCCATAATCGTTATAATAGGTCCAAAGCCCAGATTTACCTCCATCTACATCGTAAAGACCTTCTATAATCTTAACCCCGTAGGGTGTATAGGATTCATAGTTAAATTTTCCTCCTCTTCTTTTATCTTCCTTAATGAGTTTTCCTTCATCGTCATAAAATTTATAGGCAATAATGTTACCTCGCCTATACTCATACTCTATATGTAAGGATCCTTTGGTATTATAAAATTTCGATATTCCTTCAATTTCGCCGTCGTCGTACAAAGACTCTGACTCTAAGGTTCCGTCGATATAATAGGTTTTCCACAAGCCATCTCTTTTGCCCTCTTTATAAGTCCCCTCATCTTGTGTTTGTCCATTTTTAAAGTTGGTGCTGTATTTCCCGTGCAACTCATTGTTCTTATAATGCGCTTCCCCGGCAATATTTCCATTGCTGAAATATTGTGTTTCGGCACCGTTTCTCTTTCCGTTTGAAAAAGTACTTTTTAGATATACCTCTCCATTAAGATGATATTCCAACAAATCTCCAGCAACTTCACCATTTTTATAGGTAGTGCTGTATTCTATCACAGGTTTTCCAACCGAAAAATAAGAGCGGTAGTCACCATCAATTTTTCCGTTTTTGTATTGTATTTCGTGTGTGAGTGCCCCTTTATTGGTATAGCTCCTATAGGGGCCGTGAAGCTCGTCGTTTTTATAAAAGGCCTCTAGGCTTACTTTCCCATTGGGATAATACATTTTGTACTCACCTTCTTTTTTATCTTTATTGTAAGTAGCTTCTTCTTTTACCTTTCCGTTAGTATAGTTCCATACCCATTTACCATTTCTTTCCCCTTTTTTTGTGAAGGCACCTTTTAATAATGGTTGCCCGTTATCCTCATAAAACACCCATTCTCCTACGGGGGCCTCATCTTCAACTTCACCCATTGCCCTTACAATCTCCCCTTCATATTCGTAATATTTTCCGTTGTTGTTTCCCAACAACTCTAACCACTTCGTAGAGAAAGCCCCCAAGAAGGCTTCCACCTCATCGCTTTTTCTGGAGACGATTCTTTGGAGTGATTCGTTTTCTGCACTGTACGCCAATGTGTAGCTGAAATCGTCAAAAAGATCATTCTCCATGACCCATTTATAGAGTGGCACGTACTTGGTGCTCCAAAACCCATCGCCTTCCTTCATGTCCTTTAACTTGGTGAATAGCGCATGGTTCTGTTTTATCACTGCAATATCTATTCGGTTGCCCGCGTCATAGCCTTTAGAAAGAGCTACTCTTTGGTTCAATATCAAATCTATCTCCTTGAATTTAGAATCTTCTTCTGTGAGCACCTGTTCTTCTTCGGTTTCAGAAATTGGAGTCGCGGCAATGCTATTGAGCTGTTTAAGGATTGGGAATGTCTCTTGCAAATTAGGTTGAAGGATCAAGAACATATTTAGTGCCATTAATGCTTGTGCCTTTTTATCCTGCTTGTAGTACAGGTTCCCTATCCTCAAGTGTGGAGCAGGATCGAAGGGATTTCTTGCCATACTTTCCATATAGGCAGAAACTGCTTCTTTCTTACGGCCAAGTTCCTCGAGCGCATACGCCTTATTATACCACAGCAGACTATTCATGGGATATATCTCGAGGGAATTCTTTGCTGCTTCCAAGGCTTCTGTATAATTCTCGGAATCTACCAAGGCCGCCAACTTGTTTATATGGAAAATTTCCTGCACATCGTGGCACCCCAACTCAATACCTTGGTTGGCGATCTTTATTACATCTTCATAGTTTTTTAACTGAAGATGATAGTACGATTTTGTAGAGAGGGCTCCACAATAGGTTGAATCGTTTTTGTTAACTTTATCTAACGAGAGAAGGACGCCTTTAAAGTCATCTTTTTGTAAGGAAGTTTTTATTTCTTCTAAAAGATCCTGATAGGGTGTGTACGTAATTTTTTCCTGAGAGTATAGGGTGCTGGCAAAAAGTAATGCAGCTCCTAGCAAAAATATTTTGGGCATAAGATAAAAGAGGTGAATAAGAAACAAGTATATATAAAAATACGTTATAAATAAAATTAATCTGCGTGCCGCTAAGAGGAAAATCTCTACAATACTTTTCGTTATAGATTTTAAAGCCTATATATCAATCTGATTTTTAAAAACTTAAGCCCTCGGAAAAATGCTACACCAAAACCGAAATATCTTTGAAAAAAATTAATGGGGTACCTATGGTCATAAAAAAAGACCTTACTGGAGAGTAAAGTCTTAGCGTTTGCTTTTTTGGTACGAGTGAGATGCTCATTCAGGGGCTCCCTTCGATAAGCTCGCGCCTTGCTTACTCAGGATAAACCTTACCTGCGGCAGGCAGGTTCTCGTCAAAACCCCAAGGTATATTCCATAAAAAAAACCCTACTCGAAAGTAGGGTTTCAAAAATTTGCTCTCCCTCTTGGGCTCGAACCAAGGACCCTCTGATTAACAGTCAGATGCTCTAACCAACTGAGCTAAGGGAGAATTTCTTATAGAAAATTAAAAGGTATTACCCTTTTAGCGGTCGCAAATATAAATCATTTAATTATTCTGAAAAAATAGAACTTGTGTTTTTTTGTGAAAATTTCAAAAAAAACTTGCTTTAAAACGCATAACTGGCCGCTACAATTAAGTTTCTCCCTGGGGCGCTAATACCACTTGAGTAGGGCCTGTAACGTTGGTCCGTAATATTTTCTAAAACTGCATTTAGCTGCAAGGCCTCGGTCACCTTATATTGCGCTCCAAAATTAAGTGTGTACCAGTTTGGCGAAAAAGGGTCTCCGTTGGCATCCTTTGCATATAAAAAATCGTTGCTTTGCTGGCTGGGCGCCAAATCCTCAAAATCGAACTGGCCATTGTACTCTACAAAAGCATCCAGTTTAAATTTATTCCATGCATACTTTAAATGACTGTTACCAAACTGTGGCGCCACGTGACGGCTAGGGGCCTTGGTACCATCGTCCTCTTCGGCGAAACCATCGGTGATGTTGTATTGTGAGGTGAGCTGCAATGTTTCTGTAAAATTCACTTCCAGACCAACCTCGAAACCATAAACTTCGGCTTTTGCAGCGTTTTGAATTGCCTGTACGTTGCTCAATTCACCTTGGTATTCCACTTGGGTTTGCCCGTTCAGGTTGAAATCACGACGCACAAGTGCATCTTCCAAGATGGTGTAGAAGGTGGCCATTTCAACTTTTACGATATCGCTAAAGTTAAGGTTGGCTCCCAACTCTCCGTTGTAAGCATATTCTGGTTTTAAATCTGGATTGGGCACTACTACGCTCCCGGGTTCACTATCAAAAATCTTTCCTACATCGTCAATATTGGGAGCCCTAAAGGCGGTTCCAAAGTTCAGTTTCCACCCCAGAATTTCACTGGCCTGCCAAGCCAATCCTGCGCTTCCCGTTAACGCACCCGTGCTTATGTTCGCTTCGGAAAAAGGGAAATTAAAAAAACTATCATCAAACGTAGCATCTACCAAGATATGGTTATAGCGCAATCCTCCCTGGAACGATAGCGATTCGCTTAACTTGGACTGTAAACTTGCATATCCCGCAAGGGATTGCCAAGTACTCCCATCTGGATATCTTGAAGCCGTCTGGGCAGTTTCAGATGTGTTTATATTGGTTTGTTGGCCAACACTGTTCACTTTATTGAAAACATATTCCAAGCCATAAAACAGTGTGTTGTTGCCCATTTTTTTGCTAAAGTCCCAACCCGCTGTGTAAGCGTGCACACTTTCGTCTGTCTCAAACAATAGTTCACCTTCAAAGTCACGATCGTTTCGGCTTTCCTTAAAATTTTGATAGGAAAGCGTGAGCTTACTCTCATCGTACAATCCTTTGGCTTTGTTGGTTATCTGCAGATTTCCGCTCAACCATTCTTGGGGACCGTAATACCATTCTGCAGAGCGAAATTGACCATCGCTTTTTCTAATGAGCCTATCGTACCTTGGATAATCGCTGGTAGTTGTATAAAAAAGCCCGAGATTGAAATCCCAATTGTTCGAGGGCATATACCGCACCTTTTGCATAGCATTGATCTGGCTGTACCCTGTGGGTGTTTGCACCAGTGGATCTTCATTTTGCAAGACAGTATCCACACCCCCTATGGTTTCTACATATCCATTGCGCAAATAATCATCGGGACCGTTGCTCCCCATTCTTAGATCGTCAAAGTCGCTATAGGTAACACTTGTTAGGAAAGCCCACTCCTTCATCCCTAGATTAATATCGAAATGCCCCGTTTTTTCATTATTTGCGGTAGCATAGCGGGCCGTTCCGTTTCCTGAGATTGCCATCCCTTCCTCAAAAGAAAATTTAGGTTTTTTGGTATAAAAATTCATTACTCCTCCCACGGCATCGCTCCCGTAGGGAACTGAGCCAGGTCCTAGGATCACTTCGGTGCGCTCTATCGCAAATGGATCTATGGAGATAACGTTCTGTACATTTCCACCACGAAAAATTGCAGTATTAAAACGAACCCCATCCACGGCGATGAGCAGTCTATTGGTAGAGAATCCCCGAATCAAGGGACTTCCTCCACCCAACTGGCTCTTTTGCACATACACCTGCCCACTACTCTCCAACAGGTCTGCAGCCGTTTGCGGATTACCAAACAGTACATCCTCACTTGTAACACTCAAAACCTGTTGAGGCACTTCGCGCTTCTTTTGTCCAAATTTTGAAACGGACAGAACCACCTCGTCCAACTTGCTGGCATCTTCTTCCAAGTACACAGTGTTGCCCTCTATCTGGCTTTTTAAAATCGTGAATTCCAGATGGGAAATATGCTTGAAGGTAATTTTTTCTGATGCTCCAAAGGCCGAAATATCCACTTTACCATCAAAATCGGTAACGCCGCTCTTGGATTTGCTATCATTAAAAACTGCAACTCCAGCAACGGGCAAATTAGATGCTTTATCTTTTACGGTTATGGTTTGTGCGGTAAGTGATACAAAAAAGAGGCAAGCAATTATGCTCAAGGATAATCGTACGATCATTGGAAAAGTTGGTTAAGTACAGCTAAGGATTTCGGTTTTTTGAAGCCCTGCAAATGTAATTGATAATAGCGTATCAACAAATGCAAGACCTCCAATCTTGTTTTTTTGTTCAATTTAATTTGAGACAATGCCTCAAAATTTATGCCGAAGAACCTTTTTAGAGCAGTAACATGTTCCCCCTCTTCACAATAGTTGTTTGTAGCTGTATGCTGAAAATTACCCTCCAATAAATTGAAGTAAAGCGCTTTACTTTCGGAAGCATCAGGAAAAAAGCCTAGATACTGTGTGAGATTCAGTAAAAAATAAATATGAAAGTTGGCAAAATCCTCAGCGCCATCCAAAAAATTGAGTGATTGGGACAAATAACCGTACAAATTTGGGTTAGCTTCCTCTTCTTGTATGGCGTCCCTTAAAACTTCAGATAAAAACATAACAACCGAGGTTTTAACAACATCGGTATGCAAGGTTTTATAAGGATAATAGATTTTGGCCTCTTTTATAGTTTCCAGGGTGCCTTTGTTTTTATGCTTGGCAATTAGTTCCAGCTGGGTCAAGGGCTGAAACAACGATGGTTTTAATGCGCCTTTCTTCGATTTGAGGATACGCCGCAAAAGGTAGCTTTTCCTACCATCACTTAGTGTATAGCAATGGGCAATGAGATCTGCTTCGGCATATTTTAGGGAGGAGAGCACTATGGCCCGTGTAGCAACTACCATTAGCGTACTACCATAATTTTGGTCACTTTCTTCTCGATGGCATCTGCAGCAGTAATGATAACCAGATATACCCCAGAGGCCACCTTATATTCGCCAAAGGCCGTGGTGTCCCATTGTACGCTACCTCCTTCGCTTGTGGTTTCGAAAACCAGGTTTCCGGTAATATCGGTTATTTTAACGTTGGCATTTGCGGTAAGCCCATCTATGGTAACATTGCCCTTATATTGTGGTCTTACAGGATTTGGAAAGGCATACACGTCTTCTAAGTTATCACGTGGCGCAGTAGAGGTACCATTGTAGGCTACGAGCCCATTTACTGTGGCAAAGTACACAACTCCTGAAAAACTGTCTATGGCTATATCTTGCACATTGTTTGAGGGCAATGGAGAGTTGTCTTTATTAAACTGCAAAAGCGTTTCCTGCCCATCCGAAGAGAGATAGAACACACCTGAAGCAGCTGTGGAAATCCATTTATTGTTTGCGCCATCTACTTCAATATCGGTTATGGTAAGCTCAAAAAGAAGCTCTTGTGGCACCCCGTCTTCAAGGATGATGATAGGTTGCGTCTCAATATTGCCATTTTCACCAAAAACACCCCCTGGATTAAAGAGAACCCTTAAACCTTCCAAGGTTCCTATCCACAATCTATTGTTATTGTCTATGGCCAACGATCGTATTGTTTTATTGGGAAGGTTCCCGTTTCCTGGGTCTTCAGAAATTTTTACAAAGCTCCCGGTACTGGAATTATAACCTACCAATCCCTCACTAACAGATCCAAAGAACACGTGGTTCTCTCTTGTAGTTTTAACTTCAGTAAGGGCAAGAGGAGAGGAATTCAGGTCTGAAAAGTTGAAAATATCCGAGATATCCAATTGCTGCAACTGTCCTTGGGGTGAAATACGTATGAGGCCGTTTTCGTCTTTTGCCTGTACCGCCCAGAGATTCCCTTGATTGTCGTAATCCAACCCGAAGATGCGGATACCGAAGTTAGGGTTTGGGGGGCCATTCGTTTCAGTAGCTGTAATTTCGAGAGATGAATTAGATTCATCGAACATCTTAATAGGGGTCTGGTCATCAATCTGTAGTATCCCTTTTTGAAAAGAGCTCATAAACACCTCGTTGGGATTGTTTGGGTTTATCTTTATCCTCACAAGATCGTTCGCTTCCTTCCCCAGTGTTTCAGTGAGTTCGTCGTAGGAAATATTGGTCCAGGCACCTTCCCGTAGATTACTTATTCCTTTCTTTGTAAGAGGGTATGGGTTAAAATTTACCGTAACATCTCCAAAATTCAACCACAATTGTCCTGGTGAGGCGTCTATAGAAAAACTACTGTTAAAAAGAGGGCCATCAGGCAATAGTTGTTCTCCTTCATTGGTTCCAAAAGGGACTTGGAATACACCTTGCTCTGTAGTTCCAAGATACACGAAGTTATTATGCGAAAAACCTGTTTGCAACAAAAATCCATCAACACCATTAACATTGAATATCGACGCCAGCAAGGAGATATTTTCATCGTAAACCCTAACCCCAGCAGCCGTAACAATATTTATAACACCGTTTTGCCCATTGATTTCCAAGATAGTCCCGTTGATAGTTTCTACCACCTGCAGACCCCCAACCACGGAATAGAGTTGATTTGAATTTGCCGCAAACACTTGGTTGCCGGCTCGTACTATCCCTAAATAGCCTCCGCCAGCAATTTGGTCCCATTGTTCAAAATCTATCAGGTTGTCACTTTCCACCAAGGCTCTACGTATCCCATTATCTGTGGTAGACGCATAAATGTATGGTGGCAAAACAGCTGTAGCTGTAATGTCTATCTGTTCGCCGCCATCGCCAATAAAATAGGTATCGCCAAACTCCAGCAATGCGAGATCGAACACGGAAATCCCAAATGCGGCAGCTATATACAAATTCCCTTCATATTCATTGAATTGGTTGATCTGTTTTTGGTTGGGAGGGATTGTAGGTTTGTTCAAAATATCTACCACTGTTAGGATATTCTCTTCTCCATCCAGCACTATCTCCATCAATCCATTCTCGTATCCTATTACCAGAAGGTTGAAGTTTTCGCTATAATAAAGAGCAGATATTTGTTCTCCTGAAAGTCCATTTATTGTTGAAATGGTTTCAAGTTCCTGTGTAGAAAGGTCATAGGAAAACACGGCGTTTTCGGCAGCTACATAGATTCTATCGTTTCCTTGGGAGATTGCCTGTATGGAAACATAAGAGAAATGCCCGGTCCATTCGTTTTCAAAATTCTGGGCTTTTGTATGTAGCAATACCGTTACTACGGCAAAAAGAGTGAAAAGATATTTCATACAGTATGAAAAGTGTTCCAAAACAATAACACGCTAAAATAGTATTTATTGCAAGAAACGGGTTACAAAAAAAGGCCATCTTTTAAGGGATAGCCTTTTAAAAAAAATTTCAGACAAGATTATACTACACCTTGAGCCAACATGGCATCTGCAACTTTCACAAAACCTGCTACGTTTGCTCCTTTTACATAATCTACGTAACCATCACCATCCTTACCGTATTTTACGCAGGCTGCGTGAATATCGTTCATGATGTTATGGAGTTTCTCATCTACTTCTTGGGCTGTCCAGTTTAGGCGAAGTGAGTTTTGGCTCATTTCCAGTCCTGAGGTGGCCACACCTCCAGCATTGGAAGCTTTTCCTGGCGCGAACAAGATTTTTGCTTTCTGGAAGACCTCAATGGCCTCTGGGGTAGAAGGCATATTTGCACCTTCGCTCACACACATACAACCATTATCTACCAAAGTTTGCGCTTCTTCTTTGTTCAATTCGTTTTGGGTCGCACAAGGTAATGCGATATCGCAAGTCTCTCCCCAAGGACGTTTTCCTTCGTGGTATTTTGCTGAAGGGTATTTGTCTACATACTCACTTATCCTTCCCCTTTTTACATTTTTAAGCTCCATTACAAAGGCAAGCTTTTCGGTACTGATTCCTTCAGCATCATAGATATATCCTCCAGAATCTGAAAGTGTTACCACTTTTCCTCCAAATTCCAGTGCTTTTTCTGCAGCATATTGCGCTACATTTCCAGAACCTGAAATCACCACTGTTTTCCCCCTAAAGCTCTCACCCTGTGTTGCCAGCATGTTCTTTGCAAAGTACACATTACCGTACCCTGTTGCTTCGGGACGTATCAAGGAACCACCGTAGGATCTTCCTTTTCCTGTAAGGACACCGGTAAACTCATTCCGCAATCGTTTGTACTGTCCAAACATATACCCTATCTCACGGGCTCCCACACCTATGTCTCCAGCTGGCACATCGGTATCTGGCCCTATGTGGCGGGCTAGTTCGGTCATAAAACTTTGGCAAAAACGCATTACTTCTGCATCGCTTTTCCCTTTCGGGTTGAAATCGCTCCCTCCTTTTCCACCACCCATAGGCAATGTGGTCAAGCTATTTTTGAAGACCTGCTCGAACCCAAGGAATTTAAGAATACTCAAGTTTACCGAAGGATGGAAACGCAGCCCCCCCTTGTATGGCCCAATGGCAGAGTTGAACTCTACCCTATAACCTCTGTTAACCTGGACTTCTCCAGCATCGTCGGTCCAAGGGACCCTGAACATAATGGTGCGCTCAGGCTCTACCATGCGCTCCAAGAGCTTCTTGCCCTGGTAAGCCTCATTTTTTTCAATAAACGGGATTACTGTTTCTGCAACCTCGGTCACTGCTTGAATAAATTCAGGTTCGTTAGGATTTCTTTTTTCTACTTCAGAAATGAAATCTTTTATGCTTTGTTTCATCTGTATATACTTTAATGAAAGTGATTTCGTTTATAAGGTGCAAATATAAGGTATATCGTAAAATTTGCTACACTTTTTCAGCTTTAAGGCAAATGTGCACTATATATTTTCGTGTTAGATATGTTTTTATATATTTGTTACGTCTCAATCTAAACCTAAAAAACATGAATGCCAAGAAATTTGCATTGGTATTTCTCTTCTTAACCACTTTATGTCAAGGAGTTTATAGCCAATTTGGTTTTTCCCACGAAGTAGGGATAATTACCGGCCCTGTAGCCCTGTATTCCGACTTTGGGCAGCGTAATGACTTTGAAACCAACTCTGGGAACATTGGGATTGGTGTAGGACTCATTCACTATCTTAATTTTTCGTATCGTGCAGACTGTAACTGTTATACTAGGGATACGTATTTTAACGACCACTTTAAGCTACGTAACGAGATTGACTATCACGTAACAAATCTAGAGCATTTTGGTCGTTGGGTAGACCCGGACCAACAAGGGCAATTTGCAGACCAATTGCGTGCCATGAAAGGCAAGACCAGTGTTTTTGAAATTGGTTCGCAGCTTGAATATTTCCCGTTGAGTATCCGTGACTTTGCAGCTGGTTCCTATAAAATAGCACCATTCATTAGCTTGGGGGCACACTATGTTTCATACGATCCTGAGGTGACCTCAGATCTTGGTGAACTCAACATTGTAGGAGGGCCCTTAGCCACAACGCCTGAAAAATATAGAAACGCATTTCAGCAAGAAGCAGGTTCTACATGGGCAATTGTTACCAGTATAGGGGTACGATATAAGCTTACACCCCTTAGTGATTTAATGTTAGACGGAAGGTGGACTTACTATTTTACAGACTATCTTGATGGCCTTAATCCTTCCCTAGACAACAACGGAACTAGGCCTGTGCCAGAAAACAAGGCAAACGAGTGGACCTATTGGCTGAATATTGGGTATATTTATTACTTAGATTAGGTTTCGGCTCCGCTCAACCTGCCAGAGAAAATAATGTAAAAAAGTGCGAACATAGGTTTCGCACTTTTTTATGTTTAACGGTACTGTATTTAGCCTATGGCCTGTTCCAGGTCTGCAATAAGGTCGTCTATATCTTCAATACCTACTGAGAGTCTTATAAGGCTATCCACAACTCCTGTTTTCTCACGTTCTTCCTTAGGAATACTAGCGTGGGTCATAGATGCTGGATGCCCAGCCAATGACTCTACCCCTCCCAAACTTTCCGCTAGGGTGAACACTTTCAGGTTTTCAACAATCTTGATTGCTTGATCGTAATCGTTTCCCTTTGTGACAAACGAGATCATTCCTCCAAAATCCTCCATCTGTGATTTAGCTATTTCATGATTGGCATGGTCTTCAAACCCTGGCCAATACACCTTTTCAATCTTTGGGTGGTTTTTTAAGAAGTTCGCAATAGCTTTTCCATTTTCGCAATGGCGCTGCATACGAATGTGCAGCGTCTTAATTCCGCGAAGAACCAAAAAGCTGTCCTGTGGGCCACAAACAGCTCCACTTGCATTTTGGATAAAATAAAGTTTTTCGGCCAATTTTTCTTCCTTAACAACCAAGGCACCCATTACCACATCGCTATGGCCACCTAAATATTTTGTTGCACTGTGCATCACGATATCTGCCCCTAAATCCAGTGGTTTCTGCAGATATGGTGTTGCAAACGTGCTGTCTACTGCCAACAACACATTGTGTTTCTTGGCGATTGCGGCAGTGGCCTTTATGTCAATTATATTCATCATGGGGTTGGTTGGTGTCTCAACCCAAATGAGTTTGGTTTTATCGTTTATGTAATTTTCGATCGTTGCTGCATTTTCCATTCCAATGAAATGGAACTTGATCCCAAGGTCTTCAAAAATCTTGGTAAAGAGGCGGTAACTCCCTCCATAAAGATCGCTTGTGGAAACTACCTCATCTCCTGGTTTCAACAATTTTATAACTGCATCTATTGCAGCAAGACCACTAGCAAATGCCAAACCAAATTTTCCGTTTTCTAAACTTGCCAATGAGCGTTCGAGGGCAGACCGTGTGGGGTTTCCGCTTCGGGAATATTCAAAACCTTTGTGACCTCCCGGCGTAGATTGCGAATAGGTTGATGTTTGGTAAATGGGCGGCATGACCGACCCATACGCTGGATCTACCTCGTGCTGTCCTCCGTGGATTGTTTTTGTATTGAATTTCATATACAAATTGTCTTTTCTTTATAAGTGTATCAAAAGTAAAGGTTTACTTTCGTACTCGAAAAACTGTCGTAATTTTGTGAAATGAATAACAAAATATACCTCGGCCTAACGCTATTACTTTTACTGTTGGGCGGTTGCCGAAAACCCTTAGAAACCACCGCTAAGGAGATAACCCAAAAAGAACTGTCCGGTTGCCAAGAAGTTAGCTGTCCAGAAATAACCATTGAATACCTCAAAGTGAATGGCAAGACAGAAGCTTCAGAAAAAATCAATACCGAAATTGAAGATTTTGTCATCCAGTCGCTATATGTTGGCGAGGACGAGAGCGGAAGCACAGCCCCTACGATTGAAAAGGCCATGGAAGATTTTATAGCGTTGTACCGTACCCACAGTGCCGAATTCCCGGGCCTCTCTGCCGAATATTTTGCTGAAATTACCGTGCTGGAATCCTTCAACAATAAAGAATTACTTTCCGTGAGTTGCCGAAACTACTTGTATACGGGAGGGGCCCATGGGTATGGCATGGTGGTCTTTGAGAATTTTGACCCGAAATCCGGCGCATTGCTTGGCTATGAGGATGTTTTTCAAGATGTTTCAACATTTAGTGAGATTGCTGAAACACGTTTCAGAAAAGACCACGACATTCCGCAGCAAAACAGTATCAATGCTACAGGGTTCTGGTTTGAGGATGACACTTTTTACCTTCCTGAAACCTTTGGTATTTCCAAGGAGTTCGTCACCCTTCAGTACAACCAGTACGAGATCGCACCATACGCAGCAGGACCCATCGTGCTAGAAATCCCTATCTCCAAAATAGAAGATTTGCTGAAGGTTTCACTTAAATGATCTACATGGTGTCGAAGACATTTCCATGCTTACAAATTTCAGCTACGTTAATATTACTTTAAAAAGGTGAATAGATATTTAAAATGAATTTATTTTGTACTGAACAACCCTAAAGCCCACATCATGAAAAAAGTATATTATTTAAGTACTTGCGACACTTGTAAGCGCATTATGGACGAGATAAATATTCCCCAGTCCTTTATTACCCAGGACATAAAAACCCAAGGAATTACCGAAGATGAAGTGGAAGAGCTGTACAATATGACCGATAGTTATGAAGCCCTTTTCAACAAAAGAGCCCGCCTGTACAAAGAGCGAAAACTAAAGGACAAAAAATTGTTGGATGAGGATTATCTCAACCTGATCTTGGAACATTACACATTTTTAAAAAGACCCGTAATTGTAAATAACGACGAAATTTTTATAGGTAATAGCAAAAAAACCGTTGAGGCGGCCAAGAAATCGATTCACGGTAGCTAAAACAAACACACAGCTTGCCTGACTGTTATCCAACCAAACCCTGACAGGTTAAAAACCGTTTTATTTGAACCCACGACTACTCGCATTGCTCGCTGCCACGGCTGCCAGTACCATTTATGGTATTAATCACACTATTGCCAAGGGTTTAATGCCAGGGGTTATTGGCCCTTATGGCTTCATATTGCTACGGGTGAGCGGTGCCGCTTTGGTGTTCCTTGTCCTTAGCTTCTTTTATCCTTCTGAAAAAATTGACAAGCGAGACTGGCTTCGTTTTATAGCTTGTGCCGGTTTTGGAATGGTACTGAACATGAATATGTTCTTTAAGGGGCTGGAGCTTTCAACCCCTATAAATAGTAGTGTTGTTATTACAATTTCGCCAGTTTTATTGCTCATTCTCTCTGCTTTCATTCTCAAAGAGCGAGTTACTTGGCTCAAGGCCGTTGGGATAACCCTGGGCTTGGCTGGAGCGCTCACCCTTATTCTGTTTGGTGCCAAGACACAACCTAATGCCCCAAACATCCCGATGGGTAATTTGCTGTTTATTGTAAATGCAGCCTCCTATGCTTTTTATCTCATCTTGGTAAAGCCGTTAGTAGCAAAATACAACTCCATTACCTTGATGAAATATCTGTTTTTGATCGCCTTTTTTATAAACCTGCCCATAGGATTTTCACAATTTTCTGAAGTAAGCTGGGCTACCCTGGAATTTTCGGCTATTTGGAAGCTTGGCTTTGTAGTAGTGGGAACTACCGTACTTACGTATCTTTTCAACATTTTTGCGCTGAAGCAATTGAGTCCTTCAGTAATAGGGGTCTTTATGTATTTACAACCCCTTATTGCCGTTGCCTTTGCTATTGTGGTGGGGGCAGATTCGCTTTCGCCCATTCGGGTGGTAGCAGCGATTTTAATTTTTGCGGGTGTATTTCTCACGACACGAAAAAAGAAACCTCCCCATAACATTTCAGCAACAAAAAAATGAATTTAAAAGCGTACCTTTAAGGTTCTAATTTTTAAAACCTTACAATCATGAAAACCGAAGAAATAGCCAATAATCTTGTGAAATGGTGCAATGCTGGAGAAGAGCGCAAATGCTATGAACAATTGTACAGTCCAAATATCGTGAGCAAAGAGCAAGGTGGAGAGTTCCCCGTAGCCAAAGGAATGGAAGAAGTACAGAAAAAAGGCCAATGGTGGCAGGAAAACTTTGAGGTACACAGCAGTGAGACCAGTGATCCCATCGTGGCCGATAACTGGTTTGCCGTACGCCACACCATGGACACCACCCATAAACCCAGCGGCCAGCGCAGTACGATGAGCGAGGTTGGGGTGTATCAAGTACAAGACGGGAAAATTGTACAGGAAGAGTTCTTTTACGACAATCCTGGTGAATAACTATTCTAGATTTTCGGGCACCTGCCCATGACGGCGGGTGTCTTCTTTTGTGATGGTATAAAAATCTTCCGTCTTTTCCAATGTGTTCAGGTTATTGAGCAAAACTTCGGGCAAGGCTCTAAGTTTTCGCTCGGTGAGGTCTATCCAACCACCCATCATTTCGCAACGGGCCACATTTCGTCCTCTTTCATCATAAAAATTGTGGAGAAACGAAAAGTACATCCCATCTTCGCTAATCCCCTTCAGTTGCAATGAGACCTTTATGGGTTTGCCCGGGAACACTTCCTTGAAATAGAACATATGTTCGTAAAAAACCACGGGGCCAATGTTGTGTTGTACCATTTCAGTCTGGCCAAAACCATTTTCCAACATAAAGCTGAGACGGGTATGGCTCATATAGTTTATATAGGCACTGTTGGCCAAGTGACGGTTGGCATCTATATCGTTCCAACGGACTTCAAATTCTTTTGTATACATACATTATAGTTTGTGGGGTTGTTTAATTTTTATTTTAGAAATTTAAGCTGAATGACTATGCAGTACGAAACTTTTGGCGTCTTGAACAAATGAGATCACACGCTCGTACACGGCTTCGCTTTTTAGGTCGTGCTGTAATCCTTCAGTAATAAAAGTTTCTATTTCTTGATTGTTTGAAAGCGCTTCTTCAATAGGTTTGAATGGGGTAACAGCATCGGTCCTGTCATGGACCACCAGTACAGGATTATCTACGTTTCTGAAAAAATTTGCCAGTGTTATCTCTTGGTGTGGCACCTTCAGCACCGTAACAACCTTAGTGTCCAAATTTGCCATGGCTCTCTTAGAAAGACCCAACATTTTTATGAGATAATCGAAAATAGCATCCATTCCTGAGGGTGCTCCCATGATCACATATTTACGGATGGACACACTGGGATTCTCCAAAAACAAGTAGCTCACCGCCAAACTTCCCAAACTGTGGCACACCAGCGTGTTTACAGCCCCTATTTCTTGCAGGGCAGCAGCCACGGCCTTGCGGTACATCTCAATATGGAGACGGTTCCCCTTTGCATAACCATGTCCCGGAGCATCCAATGCATATACGGTAAAACGGTCCAGATCCAATAAATCTACATACGGTTTCCAACGCTGGCTATTGCTCATCCAGCCATGCAGTAACAAAATGCTTTCTGGACCAGTGCCCCATTTGTGTAACACTGCTGACTCGTTACCTACTTCCAGATATTGCTGGGTAGCCGTTTCCAAGAATGCTTTACCATTTTCTGAAATACCTACACGCTGCACCTTGGAAAGCAGATTAAAGGTAAACTTAGCGTTCCATTTTGGGAATAGTATTGCTGTACTGTTAATAAACTTGCCCAGGGCTTTTGTGGCTAATTTTTTCATAAGTATAGTTTGATACCAATCGGTATCTATAGTGTTAAATTTTTTTTAGATTGAAATTTCCTCAACCAATTTCTTTAAATGCTGAATGGTTTTTGTGATTGCGTCATCATTGCGTTCCAGTTTGCTCATCATAATGCCTCCTTCAAGAGTTGCAATAAAGATGGTAGCGTAAAATACTGAATCCGTCTCTGGTCTCACCTGCCCGTTTTTAATACCATTTTCGGTGATTTTTTGTAACGATGCCTTAAGCTGTGCCAGCATATTATAGGTTTGCTGGCGCAGGGGTGAGTTGGTATCGTCTGCTTCAACGGCAGCATTCATTAAGGGGCATCCTCCCTTGTAGAGAGGTGTGTGCATATACTCTTCAAAGAAAGCAAAGGTAGCTTCCATCTTAGATTGAAAATTAGGAGCTAGTTTAATTTTTTCGCCAAGTTCGGTAAACATCAATTTTCCCAGACTGCGTAACGCCTGTTTTTCCAGATGGCCTTTACTTTCAAAATGACGGTAAATAGCCCCTTTGGTCAAACCGGTTGCCTTGGTGATATCGCTTATGGAAGTTGCCTTGTATCCTTGGGTATTGAACAGGTTGGCACTCTCCTTCAGTATTAATTGTTTTGTGGTTTCTGCATTTCGCATACGCAAAGATACCGATTGGTATCTAAATATCAAAATATCCTGAATATAAAAACCTCAAGGATCTTCCAGACCTTTGAGGTTTAGTGAAAAATTACAATATTCTATAATTGAACCATACCACCATCCACTTGGATATCGTGTCCCGTGATATAACTGGCATCGTCACTCGCCAAAAATGCTACGGTTTTGGCAATTTCCTTGGCCTCTCCAAAACGCCTCATAGGTACTTGTTGCTTGATTTGCTCCTTCATGTTCTCTTTTTGTTCGTCTGGCAACCCTGCCTCATTGTAAAAATTGGTCCCAATTGGGCCTGGGCTTATAGAGTTTACGCGAATTTTATTTCCTTTTAATTCATTGGCGTAACTTTTTGAGATGTGTTTTACTGCACTTTTTGCAGCACTATATACGGCTCCACCGTCCATTGCCATATCGGTTACAATACTTGCATTAAAGATTATATTACTTCCCTCCTTCATTAATGGCAACGTTTTCTGAGCCGTAAAGAAGCCTCCCTTTGCCAAGGTATTGAATTGGTTATCCCATTCTTCCTGGGTAGTTTCCGTTACGGGGCTAAATCCAGCAAATCCTGCATTAACAAACAATACATCAACTTGGTCTGTGTGGTTAGTAAGCTTACTGGTGAGGTTCTCTATATCCTGCCACTTTCCTGCATCACTCACAAAGCCTTTGGCATTTTCGCCCAATTCTTTTTCGGTTTTTTCTACATTTTCTTGTTTGCGGCTGGTAAAGATCACCTTTGCACCTTGGTCCAAGAATTCCTTGGCGGTGGCCTTACCTATCCCACTGGTTCCTCCCGTGATGAATATTGTTTTTCCTTCAAATTTATTCATAGCTTCTTTTTTTGTTTGTTATTATATCCTAATACAACTATTTGTTGTTATGTATGATAATATCGAAACTAGGGCATCAAAAAAAATAATTTAGAAAAGATTGTGAGCATGTGTTACAATAGTCCTAAAAAAGGTGCCATCTTGAAGCTAATAAAGGGTTGTTCTATACAATAGTAAACTTGTATTTTAGCTGTTCTGTTTTACAGCACATTTATGCCCAATGTATTTTCACCATATAAAGCAAAAGGTCTTTTTAAAAATGGCCATTTTGCAACGATCTATTCGGCCAAGCTACGGCCTGTGCCAAGGGTATTGCAAAAAAGGGAACGGCTAGAATTGAGCGATGGTGATTTTATAGATGTAGATTGGTCCTATTCTAGAGATAAGAGCCATAAAGTAGCCATCCTCTTGCACGGGCTGGAGGGCAACGCCCAAAGGGTCTATATAAAAGGACAAGCAAAGGTTTTGACAGAGAATGGCTGGGATATTGCAGCAATGAACCACCGGGGCTGTAGCGGCGAAGATAACAGACTGTACCTATCTTATAATTCTGGAAGGACAGATGATCTCACCGAACTTATAGACCACATATTGCAATGTTACGATTATAAAGAAATTACATTAATTGGGTTTAGCTTGGGAGGCAACGTGCTGCTAAAATACCTGGGTGAACGGGACAACTTACCTGCACAGGTAAAAAGTGGAGTCGCCATTTCTGCTCCCCTTTACCTGCGAGGTGCTTTGGAACAACTCATTAAATTTGAAAACCTAGTGTATAGTAAGACCTTTATTAAAGACCTCCGAAAAAAATACAAAAGGAAAATGCCCAATTTTCCGGATGCGATGAATGCCGGAGAATTGAGCAAGATTCAAAACTTGTTGGATTTTGATAACCTGTACACGGCCAAAGCACATGGTTTCAAGGATGCGTATGATTATTATGAACAAAGTAGTAGCCTACAGTATTTACCCAAGATAATGGTGCCCGTGCTTATTTTAAATGCTAAGAATGACAGTTTTTTATCGCAAGAATGCTATCCCTATGGAATTGCAAATAACCATAAGAATATTTATCTTGAAACTCCCAAACATGGGGGACATGTTGGATTTCATGAAACCAATAGGGTATATTATTCAGAAAAAAGAACAGTAGAGTTTATAAATGGACAATGAATCGCAACTTTGGGTTGGCCTTGGCTATATAGCTTTTATGGTACTGCTGGCCTATATTTTCAAGAAAAATCCGCCCAAGAAAATAAATTGGTTATATGGCTACCGCACAAAACGATCTATGGCCAACGAAAAAGTATGGCGGGCCGCAAATGACTATAGCTTATCCACTATGTTCATTTGGCAGCTGTATTGCTTGGGGCTTCCTCTCTTTGGGTATTTTCTATACCCGAAGCATAATCTTTTAGTAAGTATTATTATACATACCATAGTTATCGTTGCCATAATCCCAGCTACCGAAGTGTACCTCAACAAATATTTCGACAAAAAGGGAAACCCTAAGTAAAGTAGCAAAGGGTTACAAATGCGTATCTTTGCACCAAATCTTGACGTATGATCCAATCCATGACCGGTTACGGGAAGCATATCATCCAGCTTGCCACCAAAAAAATAACAGTAGAGATAAAATCGCTCAACAGTAAAAATCTGGACATAAATGCCCGGGTGCCTTCGTCATATCGTGAAAAGGAGCTAGAGATTCGGAATTTGTTGGCAAACTCCCTAAAACGAGGAAAGGTAGATTTTAACCTTTATATTGAGATGACGGGAGAAGAAACCACTACCAAGGTGAACCAAGCCGTAGTGAACGAATATATTAACCAATTAAAAGCAGTGGTAAATGGCGATGAGACCGAGCTCCTCAAAATGGCCGTACGCATGCCCGATGCCCTAAAGACTGAACGCGAAGAGATTGACGAAGGTGAGTTTGCTGAAATTTTAAAAGCAGTCCAAACTGCGCTGAAAGAAATAAATACTTACCGAACTGATGAAGGCGAAGTATTGAATAAAGACTTTTTGGAGCGAATAGACGCTATTGAAAGGTTGCTCAATGAAGTGATTGCGATAGACGCCACCAGAATAGAAAATGTAAAAGAACGATTGCGCAATGCCGTGAGCGAATTGGAAGAAAAAGTGGACGAAAACCGCTTTGAGCAAGAACTTATCTATTATCTTGAAAAATACGACATCACCGAAGAAAAAGTAAGACTTCAAAACCACTTGAATTATTTTCGGGAAGCCATAAACTCTAAGGATAGTAACGGAAAGAAATTAGGCTTCATCTCTCAAGAAATAGGTCGGGAGATCAACACCATAGGCTCCAAGAGCAATTTTGCCCCAATGCAGCAACTCGTGGTACAAATGAAGGACGAACTCGAAAAAATAAAAGAACAGGCACTCAATGTACTGTAAAAAAGTTGATTGAGTTTTTAGGTTACTGAGTTGAGTGCCTTTACTTGTACACTCAGTCTCTTGGTTAATATAAATGTTTAAAAAAATAGAACGCTCAATTTTACAGAATTGAAAATATGACAACATCACAAAAAGGAGGAAAACTTATAGTATTCTCAGCACCTTCGGGAAGTGGCAAAACTACCATTGTACGCCATTTGCTGAGTGTAGAGGAACTTAATCTGGAATTCTCCGTCTCTGCAACCTCAAGAGCTCCACGAGGAGAAGAAGAGCACGGGAAAGACTACTATTTCTTATCCATAGAGGATTTTAAGCAAAAGATGAAAAATGATGAATTCCTGGAGTGGGAAGAAGTGTACCGCGACAACTTCTACGGGACCCTTTATAGCGAAGTAGAACGTATTTGGGCAAAAGGAAAGAACGTTATTTTTGATATTGATGTAGTGGGGGGCCTTCGCATTAAAAAGAAATATCCCGAACGTACACTAGCAGTTTTCATAAAACCCCCTAGTGTAGAAGAGCTGAAGATACGCTTAAAAAAACGCTCTACCGAAAGTGAGGAAAAGATAAACATACGCATAGCTAAAGCGAGTGTAGAGATGGCCACGGCACCACGCTTCGATTTTATAATCGAGAACGACGATTTGCAGCACGCGCTTGAAGAAGCTGAAGACTTAGTGGCAGAGCACATCGCAAAACCCATTTTTAACGATGTCACCGAAGAAGAATAAAAAGATAGGCCTCTATTTTGGTACTTTTAACCCAATCCATGTAGGGCACCTTACCATTGCAAACCATATGGTAGAGTTTGGTGGTCTTGACGAGGTGTGGATGGTGGTTACCCCACACAACCCACATAAGAAGAAAAGTACCTTGTTGGACAATCACCACCGCATTGCTATGGTAGATATTGCGCTGGAAGAATATCCCAAAATCAAATCCAGTAAAGTAGAGTTCGACCTTCCGCAACCAAACTATACCGTAAACACACTTGCTGTGCTGGATGAAAAGTATCCCCGGCAGCAATTCTGCCTCATTATGGGTGAGGACAATTTAAAGAACCTTCACAAATGGAAAAACTACGAGGTTATCCTGGATCGGTATGAAATCTTTGTGTACCCAAGGGTGAACACCCCCCTAGCCCCCCTCAAGGGGGAAACTACTGGTAAATCCCACCCTGAAGGAGCCAAGGGAGTGTCTGCTGAACATCCAACTATACGTTTGGTAAAAGCCCCCATTATGGAGCTTTCTTCTACATTTATCAGGAAAGCAATCAAAGAAGACAAGAACATCCGTCCCATGCTCCCACAGAATGTTTGGGAATATCTGGATGAGATGAATTTCTATAGGTAGTCCTTGCGTTAGGGATTGAAGCAAAGTACCGTGTACTGCTGAAAGCCCGACCGAGCGACCGCTCGGGAACGTCCAAATAAAAAACCGCCCCTACATTCAAGATCGAATTTCGGGGCGGTCATAACCAACCAAAAAAGTTTTCAATATTTTATAGTTCTCTAAACCCGCTTGTGGGTCTATATGGAAGAGATTTTCTTCATTTTCTTTTCTATTGTAGCTTTGGGAATTCTTAATTTGCCCCTTCCACTCTTGTATTCAATATACCCTCTGCCCTTAAAGGTGTAGACTGTTCCCGATGTTTCATGGAACAATTCTATGGTGTTGTCATTTATAACGTTCAATTCAAAGTATTCATTGCCCAGATAATCGTAATCGAGTGTTAAATATTTCAAATAAGCATTTCCGGGCACATCGTCTACATTATAAACCCCTGTGTAATACCAGTATAGGTTATACACGTTGCTTCCCACAGGATCCTGAGAGCTCTGGAAATTCCCATCACCTCCACCGGGCAAGAACTGAAGGAAATGCTCGTAATCAAATTCGTTAGGAGCGCCGCCCATGGTCGAAAATTTTTCCCAAGCAGTATATTCCTGGACAAAATAATGTATGTTCTCGTAGAACAAGAGGTCGTAGTCAAAATTGCTTCTTTGGTACCCGACCAAAACATAGCGGAGCCCTAGATCTGGGTTGTAGAGTTCTATTTCGGTATCGTTCAATTGGGTAACATCAAAGGTTACAAATCCGTCTATATCGTGCGAAATATCCAATACAAAATCGTACGCATCGTAAAATCCTACCGGTATCCCAAAGCCGTACCCTTGGTCACCTATGCCCACCAAGTTGTTGTTTGCCAACACATCGCCATTCCTAAAGGAAAGCGTAAAGGCTATTTGCATAAAAGGAATTTGTCCAGAAGCATTGGAGCGGTTTATGTCCACATACCATAGCTCGTAGGTATTGAGCAGCTGGTTTAATGTAATGGATGGGGCTGGATCTATATAGGGATCTTCCACTACCACCACCTCTTCTACGTGACAGGAAACAAATACTGTTGCCAAAAGGGCAAAACCAAATAAAATTTTCAAGACTCTCATAACCGTTCGTTTTATGCTTCAGAACTAAATACTGAAGGCGATTGATGGTTACAGAAAATCTAAAAACGTGCCAAAGTTTTATTAAATTGAATTTCAGCGTTTTACCTAGCCTTTTATTTTCCGTATTTTAGTCATCCCTTAATGCCCTGCACATGGGCAGTAAGGCTTAAATGAATATATGATTGCTGAAATGTAATTAAAACAATACACTATGACCAACCAACCAAAATTTGCTGTAATTGGAGGCGGGAGCTGGGCCACGGCCATTGTAAAGATGCTCTGTGAAAACCTTGAAGAAGTGGGTTGGTACATGCGTAGTGTGTATGCACTGGAGCATATAAAAAAAGAACAGCACAATCCCAACTATCTGTCTTCGGTAGAGTTTCATCCCGAAAAGCTGAAATTGAGCAACGATATTAACGAGATGGTCGCTTATGCCGATTATCTTGTATTCGTGATTCCTTCAGCATTTATACATTCCGAACTAGGAAAATTGACCGAATCCCTTGAGGGTAAGGTTATTTTTTCGGCCATAAAGGGGATAGTCCCTGAAAGTAGCTTGATCGTAGGGGACCATTTTTACACACATTACAAGATACCTTTCAAAAATATTGGTGTGATCACCGGTCCCTGTCATGCAGAAGAAGTTGCACTGGAACGTCTCTCCTATCTCACCATTGCCTGTGCAGATAATGAAAAAGCCGAAATCGTGGCAAATGCCCTACGGTGCGATTACATAAAATGTACCACTAGCGACGACATTATTGGTGCCGAATATGCTGCTATGCTCAAGAACATTTATGCACTTGCTGCGGGGATTGCCCATGGGTTGGGGTACGGTGACAACTTTCAGAGTGTGTTGATGAGCAATGCCATACGGGAGATGAAGCGCTATGTAAAAAGGGTTCATAAAATGAAACGGGACATTAACGGTTCTGCTTATTTAGGAGATTTGTTGGTAACGGGTTACTCCACCTTTAGCCGAAACCGTCTCTTCGGAAACATGATCGGGAAAGGCTATACCGTAAAAAGTGCACAGATGGAAATGAACATGGTGGCCGAAGGCTATTATGCCACCAAAAGTGCCTACGAGCTAAACCAGGCCAAAAAGAAAAAGAAAGCCAAAACTCCTATTATAAATGCAGTCTACAGCATTTTATATGAAGGAAAAGATCCTAAAAAAGTGATGGAAAAATTAACGGAAAAGTTAAATTAAATCACCTAGCCAATACCCCTTTTTCCCCTAAAACAGGAAGGTCCACAGCATTGTCTCGGGTAATTGAAAACCGTGGTAACTCAAAGCGTTTGTCGTACATTTTGTTATCCAAAAAGTAGGTGATGGTAAAAAAGTTGTCCAGTTTAAAAACACTCTCATCTATATATTCCAGCTTGGCAAATCCTTTGGCGGGAACCACGGCAATGGATTTTCGCATGGGAGCCGTCATATCCTTTTCATCATATCCCTGCATCACCACCAAAACGGTGTCTATAGGTGCATTCCCGTTATTGATTAGGTATATGTTCCAGTCGTGGGTATTGTATTCTTCATTAAATTCGTAAACCGCTGCTACGTAAACATCCTTAACCACAGGTATTTCAATATCCCTCTTCATATTATTTTTTTGAAAATCCAACCATAAAGGTTGCTCAGTGATCTTTAACGAAAGTATGGGTTTATATTACAATTGCACCTAAGTAAACAAGGCTAATCTGCACTTTTGAACTGCTCCAAGAAACGAATATCGTTCTCGCTCAACATCCTAATGTCTGGAATTTGGTGCAACAAAAGTGCAATACGGTCTATCCCCATTCCGAAGGCAAAACCTGAATATTCACTACTGTCAATGCCGCAATTTTCCAGCACATTGGGATCTACCATACCGCAACCCATGATTTCCAGCCAGCCCGTCCCCTTGGTCATTTTATAATCGGTTTCGGTTTCAAGTCCCCAGTAAACATCTACTTCGGCACTTGGTTCGGTGAAGGGAAAATACGAAGGGCGCAATCTAATTTTTGACTTTCCGAAGAGCTCAGTAGTAAAATATTGTAAGGTTTGCTTTAAATCTGCAAAGCTCACACCCTTGTCCACGTACAAACCTTCTACTTGATGGAAAAAACAATGCGACCTAGCAGAGATAGCTTCGTTTCTATACACGCGCCCCGGGGAAATGGTACGTATGGGAGGTTTGTTGTTTTCCATATAACGCACCTGTACCGAAGAGGTGTGCGTACGCAGCAGTACGTCAGGGTTGGTCTGTATAAAAAACGTGTCCTGCATGTCACGTGCTGGGTGATATTCGGGTAAATTAAGGGCTGTAAAATTGTGCCAGTCATCTTCAATTTCAGGACCTTCAGAAACATTAAAACCTATTCGTGAAAAGATGTTCACGATTTTGTTCTTCACAATAGAGATAGGATGGCGGGACCCTAACTGGAAAGGTTCTCCAGGGCGGGAAAGGTCTCCATAAACCCCTTTGGTTTCTTCGGTATTCTCTAGGGCTTCCTTTAGGGTGTTTACTTTATCCTGGGCTTTACTTTTAAGCGTGTTTATAGTTTGTCCAAATTCCTTTTTTTGTTCGTTGGGAACGTTCTTGAATTCAGCAAAAAAATCTTTCAGCAATCCTTTTTGCCCCAAATATTTAATACGAAACTGCTCTATCTCGTCTGGATTGGTCGTGTTGAACGCTTCAACTTGGGCAATATGTTCTTTAATCTTCTCTATCATATTTCGGTTACGCACACAATTTATGAACGTTTTAATTTATGAATGGGCAAAATTACGGAAACTCCACAAAACTTACCGCATTGCGGTGTTGGGAATTATATACTTGGGTTAGGATATCACTTCATTCTCAATAAAATACTGAACAATGGCTTCTTTCATCAAAACAGCTTGTTCTCCAGCTTTTAATGGCGGTAATTGTTCCAGCACTTTGTAATGTGGCCAGCCCTGTTCATCATAAAAATCGAACTCATAATACCCAAATGGCTCCAGTAAGCGGCAAATGGCAATATGCATGAGGTTTATTTTTTCATCTTTTTTGAACTTACGGTGCAACTGCCCCAGCTCTTGTACCCCAACCAAGTAGATAATGGCATCCAGATCCAGAGGCTCCCCATCGGCAAAGCGGTTGCTCAACTGCGATACCAGTGCCTCCCAGCGTTCTTTCAAAATTTGGTCCCTTGCCATAGTGTATGCCTAACTTGTTTTTTTCTATACTACAAAGGTACGCCCTCTTGCTGAAAATTAAACGCTTCAAACTACTATTCTAAGCATTTGTTATCTTTACTCGATAATCGGGGTTTAATACTCCTAGGGTTGTCTCTAAAAATAATTAATTTCCAACGGATACCTTGTGGGCATGCCCTGAGGTAGTTCACTTAAACTGAAAATTTATGAACACCATAGATGTTGTATTGGGTATCATCCTCCTTATTGCTCTTGTAGTAGGGTTTAGAAAAGGACTTTTTGTCGCCCTGGCAAGTTTGATAGGGGTAATTCTTGGTGTTTATTGTGCCGTATATTTTTCTGGTTTTGCCGCAGGTTACATTGCTGGATGGACAGACTGGAACGAGCAAACAGTGAACCTCACAGCCTTTGCGGCCACGTTTTTAATTGTTGTACTGCTAATATCGCTCGCGGGAAAAGCACTCACCAAAATAGCCGATTTTGCTGCACTGGGCATCGTGAACAAGCTCTTGGGTGCTGTTTTTAATGTGCTGAAATTTGCCTTAATCATAAGTGTAGTGTTTATGTTCGTGAATGCATCACCTTCCTTTTCAATCCTTTCAGAAGAAAAAAGAGAGGATTCGGTTTTATATACCCCCGTTGCAAGTTTGGCCCCATTGATTGTGCCTTACATACTGAAGGGAGTTGACGGTTTTGAAACTGAAGAAGAAACATCCCAACCAGAGGAGATTTCGGAAGAGAAAAAAAGATAACCAAAAGGTATCTCGTGATCTCTGTATAGGCTTAGCCAAGGACTATGACATGTTGCTATTTCACAAAGGTTTCGACTACGCTCAACCTGACAAAACGAGTTTGAGACTTTTAGTTATCTTCTTTCCCTTTTAAGGTTATGATAGTTACACTACATCTTCAACATTCTCCTTAATGTAGATCATAGCTTCCCTAAATGATTTTACGATTCGCTTTTCCGGCACGAGGTCTGGAATTATATCTATAGATTCCATCATGACTTGAGGTTGCTTTTGTAGGTTGATCAAAATTATTTTTACTCCACCACGTCTAAGACGCAGAAGTGTATCTTCCAGGGCATATAGCCCAGATTGATCTATATATGGTACTTTTCCCATCCTGATTATAAGGTGTGTGGCTGTTGCAGGAATACCCTTTGCCAATTCTTGGAAATCGCTTGTATTACCGAAGAACAATGGCCCATCCAGGCGCTTTATAAAAACCTCTTCTTTGAGATTTTCAGGGAAACCTACCTCATCGCTCCATTTCATTTTTAGCTCGTCTGCATTGCCCAATGGCACCAATTTAGATCGTTTTGCTGAAGCATCTCCAATTTTTTTCATGAAGATCAATGATGCCAGAACCAGGCCAATCCCAACGGCGTATACCAAATTCCAGAAAACCGAAAGTACCAATACCACCATCATCACTACTATCTCGCTCAAAGGCATATTAGGGATCGCCTTTAATCCTTTATAGTCCATCACCCCAATACCTACGGTGATTAAAATTCCTGCCAGTACTGCCGCTGGGATTTGTGAAGCAACAGGTCCTAATGCCAATAATATAACCAATAGTAATAGAGCTGCAATCATTCCCGAGAGCTTAGTGGTTCCTCCAGAACTGATATTTACAACTGTTCTAATAGTTGCTCCTGCACCAGGAATTCCCCCAAAAATAGAAGCAACACTATTCCCAATACCTTGTCCAATCAATTCTTGATTGGGTTTGTGTTTTGTCTTGGTCATATTGTCTGCCACCACCGAGGTCAACAAAGAGTCGATGGCACCCAGGAACGCAAGGGTTAATGCTGTAAAGATGTAAGGTGAAATTTGACCAAAGCTAAAATTGGCAAACATATCTAGATTAGGCATAGGGAAACCTCCTGGGATCTGTTCAATAGGCTGGTAGTCTAACTTTAAAAAATAAGCGCCTGCCGAGACCACTAACAAAGCTACCAAGGTGGAGGGTACTGCTGTTGTTATTTTCTTGAAGCCGTAGATTATGAAGATGGTCAACGAGGCTAGTATAAATTCCAACCAGTTAATGTTCTTAATGGCTCTTGGCAGTGTTTTTATAGAGCCCAACACCCCAGAGCTTGCCGATTTTGCCAAGGTTTTTGATTCCATCTGGATATCGTTTTCCGTGATACGCTCGGCTCGGCGTACGGTTTCTCTAAAGTCCTCCAGCACCAAAATATCTTCTGCGGCTTCTTCTTTTAGGATTTTATCCAGCAGGACTTCTTCCGCTTCGGGTTTAAATTGTTCAATAAAATCATCATCTGCGTTGGCATAATACCCCATCATAGGCAACAGCTGGGTAATCAATATTATAACTCCAATTGCTGTCATAAAGCCAGAAACCACGGGGTATGGGATGTATTTAATATATTTTCCCAATCCCAATACCCCAAGCCCCACTTGCATGAGACCCGCCAGCAAAAACACCAAAAGTATATAAGGAAGTGCTTTTTCCACATCTCCATCGTTTGCAGCTATAATACCTGCGATGATTACCATGGACACCGCTGTCATAGGCGCAGTAGGTCCAGAGATCTGGGTGTTTGTCCCTCCAAAGAGCGATGCAAAAAAGCCTATGAATATAGCTCCGTATAAGCCTGCATCGGGTCCTAGTCCAGATTGAACCCCAAATGCCAAGGCCAAGGGTAATGCAACGATTCCTGCGGTAACTCCTCCAAAAATATTTCCTCGAAGGTTAGTAAAAATATTTTTCATAAATATTGAAATTTTAGTTGGCTTTATTTTGCCGTTTTGGGTCATGCTACCACGTTTATCACTGCATGTAATTGTTTAAAAATAATAAAAAAAGGGTCAACCCTTGCGGGCACGACCCTTTTCTTCAAAAAATAATCTGTTTCGTTTATAGTGTACTAGAGAAAATCTACTTTACCAGAGGCTACATCGTATACAGCTCCTATAACGGCAATGTCACCATCGTTTTCCATGTCACGCAACAACGGACTATCATTACGTAAGTTGTTCAAAGTGAGCTCTACGTTCTTGTATACCACATCGTGTACAAAGGCTGCATTGGAGCTGGTTCTTAGATCACTTTCTTCTGGGCTCTTTACAGCTTCTACTGATGGTTTTATCTTTGCCAATAGTGGCGTGATATTACCCAATTGTACATCGTCGCAGGCTCCTTTTACGGCTCCACACCCTGTGTGTCCCAAAACAACAACTGCTTTACTTCCAGCCACCTTGCAACCGTATTCTATACTTCCCAACAGGTCTTCGTTTACAATATTTCCTGCAACACGGGCACTGAAAATATCGCCAATCCCTTGGTCAAAAACCAACTCAACAGGTACACGGGAGTCTATACAGCTCAATACAACAGCAAATGGGTATTGCCCGCCTGTTGTGTCTTTTACCTGTCCTAATAAATCCCTAGTAACTTGTTGTTTGTTCAAAAACCTCTGGTTCCCCTCTTTTAGTGCTTCTACAGCAGAATGTGGGGTATATGCGCTTTGTGTCTCTTTTGTTTGTGCTTTCATAGTTTTTTATTTATGTTTTTTAATATACAAAAAATTCCATTGTTGTTTAGCTATTTGCCAATAACATGGGGACTTTTAATTTTTGTGATAATGATTTTAATTCTGAAATTTTCAGTTCCGTCTTGTTGGTGTCAGGATTAGATTTTCTGTTTACCAACAAAAGGTTTACTTTATTCTTATCCATATAACTGGACATTGTCTCTACCATCTGGTCTTTTTTCTCAAAAATATAGGAAATTGCACCCTCTCTATGGGTACTTTCCACACTGTTTGAGGTAGCAATAGACGCTCCAATTTCATACGTGTACATCGGGCTTTCGGTATTTGAAAGCAATGCATCCCAATAACTTTTGGCCTCAAAGAATTTTGCGTTGTAAAGTCCCAGATTAAGTTTGGACTGGATGTCCAGTACTTCATCACTATCTGCTATCATTACAAGCCCCTTGTATTTTTTAAGGACAATAGGTAGGACATTATCTCCCATAAAATCGGGTGTCCTAGAACTGTTTTTGCCTAAAACCACTATATCGGGCTTTGTAGCTTCTATATGATTACTGATTTCGTTCTTTACGTTTCCAAAGGCAAAGGAATGTCTCGTTTTAACCTGTTTTATTTCCTGTACCTTGTTGATCAAAGATTTCATTTGTTGCTCCAGTTGTACGTAATGGTCCTTTATGACACGTACTGCCGAGAGTGTATTTTCTTTCTTCACGATACTGGTTGGTTTACGTACGTGAAATAATTCAATTTCACCGTTTACAACCTGCGCCATTTTTATTGCGCTCTTTATCACTTTTTCACTGTTATCGCTAAAATCTACCAATACCAGTAACTTTTTTGTTTTGTCATTTTTCATAGTTCTTGGTTTTAAGCAGATTTAGGTCTTAGTCTAAAAAATTCAATAAAGCTCTCTGGGTTTTCGGCCACGCCTCTTTCTGAAATTATCTTGATATCTATATTACGCTCTTTTGCCTTGAAAGCAAAATCGTCCAATATTTCAATAATATCATTGTCTAGATATCTTGTCTTTCTTACATCAAGTTCTAAATAGGTATCTCTAGGCAGGCTATCCAGCTCTTTCAATATGGCCCCTTTGTTAAAAAAGGTTACCTCCTCGGCAAGGGTCATATTTATTTTGTGCTGTCCGTTGCTCTTGTCCTCAATATGTAAGAAGTGAGAGTTTTGATAGCTTTTCAGTAGTACTACTATTATTCCTACTGCAAGTCCTAGTGCAATACCTATGAGCAGATCTGTAAATACAATCCCTACTACGGTAACTATAAATGGAACAAACTGCTTCCAACCCGCGTTGTACAGTGCCTTAAAGGTTGAAGGCTTGGCCAATTTGTATCCTACAATGAACAGAATGGCTGCCAGTACCGAAAGTGGGATATAGTTAAGGATGTGAGGTATGGTCATTACCGAGATCAACAAAAAGAATCCGTGTATAATAGCACTCGCCTTGGTACGGCCTCCAGATTGTATGTTCGCAGAACTCCTAACGATTACCTGAGTAATAGGCAGCCCCCCTATAAATCCAGAAATCATGTTACCTGTACCTTGAGCAAGTAGTTCTCTGTTGGTAGGTGTTACTCTTTTTTGTGGGTCCAACTTATCTGTTGCTTCCACGCAAAGCAATGTTTCCAAACTAGCTACCAATGCTATGGTAAATGCAGTGATCCAGACTTCTGGATTCCCGATTACACTGAAATTAGGAAACGCAAATTGATCTCTAAAGTCTGAAATACTTTCAGGAACAGGAACAGAAACCAAGTGTTCGCTAGCCAAGTTCAAATTTGAATCCCTTGTCAAGAAAAAGTAAACAATCCCTACCACTACAGCAACTAAAGGTCCTTGCACCAGTTGAAAGAATTTCCCTTTCTTGCTCAATACATTGCTCCACAAAATTAAGATTGCAATAGCAATAAATGCAATGATGGTAGCACCCATATCTAAGTTTCCACTAATAATAGCATTTATGGTCTTTAATAGTTCTGTAAGGGTGTTCTCTCCATCTACTTGAAGGAATGCAAAATCGCCCTCTGGATTTTTGTCCAAACCGAAAAAATACGGGATTTGCTTTAGGATAATAATGATCCCTATACCCGTTAACATACCCTTGATTACCGAAGACGGGAAATAATATCCAATGACTCCGGCCTTGAGTATCCCAAACAAAATTTGAATGGCACCCCCCAACACAACGGCAACCAAGAAATTTTCCCAGCCACCAAGCGTGCCAATGGCAGTTAATACAATAGCGGCAAGTCCCGCTGCGGGGCCACTAACCCCAATTTGCGAACCACTTAAGGCTCCTACAACAATTCCACCCACAATACCGGCAATTAAACCTGAAAAAAGTGGGGCGCCACTAGCCAAAGCAATACCTAAACACAGTGGAAGGGCAACAAAAAATACTACGATACTCGCTGGGAGATCGTTCTTTAAATTTGAAAACATAACATAGATTTTTAACCCGAAGAGTCTCGGGAATATTATAATGTAGCGCATATCGCGCTGTTAAAAAACCGAAAAAAATCTAGCTGCGTTCGGGAGGGGGAGAGATGGTTTCTTGCGAAACGGTTTCCCAAAACTGAGCTTTATAGGCAATGGAGGTTCTTTTTTTCAGTAATTCTTCTGAAAGGAATCCATCTGTTATAGAGTCCGGGGCGTTATATTCTT
Organism: Marinirhabdus gelatinilytica; assembly: GCF_003353425.1. Classification (GTDB taxonomy): domain Bacteria; phylum Bacteroidota; class Bacteroidia; order Flavobacteriales; family Flavobacteriaceae; genus Marinirhabdus; species Marinirhabdus gelatinilytica. The sequence continues at coordinate 569,004 of NZ_QRAO01000001.1, read as the reverse complement.
TTGGCCCAAGCTTAAATGCATCTGCAGTTTCTTCTTCGTTCATAGAAAACAATGCAGCCACATCGGTCTTGATATCACAGAGCGTGACTACAGCAGGTGTAAGAATACACCACGTAAAAGCCAATAAGAAAAATATACTTTTAAACTGCACCGTTGGTTAATTTTTTGAAGGAACAAAAATAGTAATTGTCCTACAATTTTTTGTTAAGCAATTATTAAATCTATAATCTTTTTACATCGCTAGCGGGAATCCATCCGTCTTTTCCGTTGGCAAGAAGTACACGTATCCACTTGTCTTCCGTCGCCGTGATTTGCACCTTTGTACCTTCATGTAGGATAAAAGCTGTTTCACTGCCCATGTTTGGTTCGCTTTTTACCTGGGTGCTTTCTGAAAACACAATAGCAGGTGTATCCTGCAATACATCTCCATACGTTTGATACGCCATTACCAATCCCACCAGCAACACCAAGATCGATACCACCGAAGTTATAAAAAACAATCGCTTCTTAGTTTCTGAAGCGGAAAACCAATAGCTCAAGAACAAGAGCACAAAAAGTATTGCCCCCACTACTGATGTGACGGCCCACCCATCGTAGGTTAAAGCTCCTGCCAGTTGCTCGTACCAACGTTTAAGAATGGTCTTGGGGAGCGGTTCAATAGCGTCTATTCTGGTGTTCTCGGCAAACTTTAGGTTGGTCTTTATATCGCTATCTGCCGGGGCCAACTGTAATGCCTTTTCGTAATAGTAAATACTGGGGCCAATATTGTTCAGTTTATAGTTTGCATTGCCCAGGTTGAAATACAACGAAGCCGAGTGCTTCCCGTTGTCCAAGACCTTTTCCCAGGCATTGATGGCTTCTTGAAACTTTCCGTTTTTGTAATGCTCCTTCCCTTGCTCGAACAAGGCGTTGTTTTGGCACCAAACCACGCTCGAAACCAATGCCAACAGTATGAAGAATATCTTTTTCATCTTATCGAATTTGTTTGTCTATGGTTGAAATCACCCGTGCCGCTTTTTCGTAATCCTGTTGCATTGCCACTTGGCTGGTAGGAGTGTAGCGGGCATATTCGCAGCTCTTCAACAATTGTATGAATTCTGAAACTACTTCGGGCTGTACTTGTCTTTCAGTTAATAGTGCCGATATTTTTTCTTTGCTGAAATCACTCGTCTCGATATTCAGCTTTGCTTTCAAGTAGTTATGGAAGGCTCGCTCCAAGGCCTCATAGAATACCACGCGGTCGTTCATGTTTTTCTTGGCTTCCCCCAAATATTTTTTTGCCAATCGGTCTGCTTTCCGAAGTCTCATTCCCTCCACATCGGCCAGGCGCTCACGGCGTTTCTTTCCTGCCACGATGAACAACGGAATCAACAACATAGGCCCGCCCAACAACGACCAGAACAAAGTAGATTTAAAAAAAGGTGCTGTAGCAATAGGCTCCAAGTTTGCATCCAGTTTAATAAATTTAAATTGTGCATCGTCCAAATCTTCAGTAGCAGTAATAGCAGTGTCTTCAGCTGGTTTTTCACTTGCTACTGGACCGTTTTCAACATTGATCACAATCTCCTCGCTGGAAAGCGTTTCGTACCGTTCGGTCTTTGGGTTAAAATAGGAGAATGTAATAGGGCGAATTGGGTAATTCCCCTTAAACTGCGGTACTACGGTATATTTTTCTGAAATAGTCCCACGCATCCCGTCACTTTTCACCGTTACTTGGTTGTCACGTTCGGGTGTATACACTTCCAAGGCGCTGGGCAGTTTTAAATTTGGAAGATCAAAAAGTTTCAAATTCCCTTTTCCTGAAATTTTTGTGGTGAGTTCCAACGATTCATTAGCGTCCAGCGTATTCTTGTTGGTATGTACCTGAAACTGAAAATCGCCCACGGCTCCAGTAAAATTATCTGGTTTTCCCTCAACGGGCAACGGCTTTACATTTATGGTCCGGCTCCCTGCCGAAACGGTTTTGTTTACCCGTGCCATGCGCTGGCGGCCAAAAATATCGCGCTTGTTGGTACGTACATCAATAGGTATGTCTAACGTTAATGGTTCAATATCCAGCTCACCTGTTTTTTGTGGATAGAGTACGGTAGAGCGGAGAATTACATAACGGTATTCCTCGCCATTATATTTACCCTCGTAAATCTTATAGTTCCCCCTTGTATTGATGTTCTGGCTCCAGAAATCGGCATACTTTGGAGTGTTTACTTCTCGCCAATTACTGGTAATGCTTACATCATGCGAGACATACAATTTGTAGGTAACCGTAATGGCCTCGCTTAAATACGGGCTGGTTTTAGAGACTTCGGCTACAAGGTGCACGTTTTCCTCTGCTAGATATTCGGCATTGCTACCGTCTTTTGATAGCTTAACGGCATCGGTAATGGTAACCGAGACAGGCGTGGTTTTATAGGTTTCTCCATCTATTTCGATAGTGGCCTGCCCAATGGTTGCACTACCCTTCCGGAGTGGTGAAAGGAAATAGGAGTATGTTTTTGAATAACTGCGTTTTCCGTTGAAGTAGGAGTTACTGATGGCCTGGTTGGGACCTCCCACAACGCGGAAACCCTCAAAACTTGGCGGATTAAAGTTGTCGCCATCTTGGTTCATCTCAAAATCTACCCGAAGGCGCTCGTTGAGCCCAAGCTTTTTCTTGCTCACTTTCGCCTCAAAAGTAACCTGTGCGCTGGTGATGTTTGCTACCAGCACAAAAATTACTAGGAATAAAAAATGAAGTTTTTTCATTCTAATTTGTATTGTTTTCTCTATTCATAACATGTAATCTCACCACAGAGGCACTGAGGACACAGAGGTTTCAACGTGTATATGGTTTTTTCAACTTTGTAGTGCTTTACCAATCCTTTTCAGATTTTACCTTGGCTCCTTTTTGCTTTTTGGCGTTTATCTTTTCCTGTACCTTTTGTTCTTCGTTGTTCATGGCCTCTAACAAGTTTTTAATTTGCTGGGGAGACATTTGGCCAGGTTGGGGTTGGGGTTGTTTTTTGTCGGCTTTGTCCTGTTCTCCCTCGTTGGGTTGGTCTGGTTTACCTTTATCCTCTTCATTTTCGCCTTTCTTTTCATCGTTCTGTTCATCGCCTTTGTCCTTATCCTCTTCTTCGTCGCCCTCACTTCCCTCTTTGTCCTTTCCTTCTTCGTCTTTTTTATCTTGGTTGTCTTCGTTTTGATCGTTCTTATCCTGGTTTTTATCCTGGTCCTTGTTGTCACCCTCACCACCTTTTGGAGGGTTTTTCTCCAACAAATCCTTTGCCAAAGCTAGATTGTATCGTGTTTCATCGTCATTTGGATTGTTGCGAAGGGCATTTTTATAGGCGTCTACGGCATCTTGGTATTGCTTGGCATTCATATAGGTGTTTCCCAAATTGTGATAGGCACTGTGTTTATCATTTTTTGAAGTTGCCACATCTGCAGCTTGTTGAAAACGGCTCATAGCCTCATCGTTCTTCGCTTTATTGTAATAGGCATTTCCCAAATTATACTTTGCGGTTTCGCTCTTTGGGTTAATTGCGATGGCCTTTCGGTAATCTGCCTCCCCCTCAACAAACTTGTCTTCAGCCAATGCTACACTTGCTTCACTATTTAATTGTTTGGTCTCCCGAAGCAGTTGTTTCTGCTCTTTTTGTAAGGTCTTGTCCTCTTTCTCTTGTGCGGAAATTTCCGAAGAGAATACCAGCAATGTAACCATTACAAGTATTGAAAATATGTTCTTATGATTCCTCATCTTATCTTTCAGCTTCATTAAATAAATTCAGTTTTTTGAGCCATGCTGTTTTTCTTTCCAGCAATAGCACATCCAATATCAACAAAAACAATGCCCCGGCGAGAAACCACTGGAATTGGTCCTTAAAATCGGTAAATTGCTTGGCCTCGAATGTCTTTTTGTCCATTCCGTTAAGGATAGCTGTCACAGTTGAGACCACTTCCTTAGTGTTGTTTCCTGGAATGTAGCTTCCGTTACCTTCTTCGGCAATCTGTTTTAGGGTTTCTTCTCCCAAACGGGTGATTACCTGCTCGTTGTTTTGGTCGCGTTTGTAATATTGTAAAATTCCGTTTCGCTTAATTGGGATGGGGCCACCTTTTTCGGTACCTACCCCAATGGTATATATTTTTATGCCCTGTGCAGCCGCTTCTGCAGCAATACTTTCAATGTTACCCTCGTGGTCCTCGCCATCTGAAATTATGAACAGCACCCTGTTGGTCTGTTCTTCGTCATTATAATAAGTCTTTGCCATTTCAATCGCCTCGTTAATTGCGGTTCCTTGGCTGGATACCATATCGGTATTCATATTGTTGAGAAATAATTTTGCCGAAGAGAAATCGGTCGTAATGGGCACCTGCGGAAATGCACTCCCCGCATAGCCAATAATCCCAATCCTATCGCCCGCTAGGCTATTCAATATTTGAGTGACGAGTTGTTTTGATTTTTCGATACGGTTGGGGGCAATGTCTTCGGCCAGCATACTTTTGGAGACGTCCAGAGCAAAGACAACATCTACCCCTTCACGTTTAACGTCTTCAATCTTGGTGCCTATTTTTGGGTTTACCAAACCAATAGCCAAACAGGCAATAGCCAAACAAAAAATAAAAACCTTTAACACGGGCTTGAAAATGGAGCGGTTTGGGCTCAGTCTTTTAAGCAGTTCTGCGTCTGCAAATTTCTTTTGGGCCTGACGTTTCCAAATAAGAACACCCACAAACAGCAGCACAATCACAGGGATTGCGAGCAGAAGGTAAAAGTAAATGGGTTGTTCTAGTTGCATATTGCTATTAATTTGCTTGGGTAAATTTTACTATCTATAATTGGTTTGTGTCTATTTCATTGTTAATCCTAGTTACGCTCCTAACCTTCCTGCCGGAAGGTTTCCTTTAAGGAGAGAATGCTACATTGCCCATTGAGTGAGGTTGCTGGTTTACACAAAACTTCTAAATACCGTATAGCGCAACAACCATTCTAACCCCAGCAAGGCAAGGGCCAGAAATATGAGCGGACGGTATTTTTCATCATAACTCTTAAACTTTAGTTCCTCAATATCGGTTTTTTCCAATTTGTTTATCTCTTCGTAAATCTCATTGAGCTTTGTGGTGCTCGTGGCCCTAAAATATTGGCCGCTGGTCACCTCGGCTATTTCTTTCAGCAGTTCTTCGTCTATATCTACTTGCTGCATTCCATATTGGAAGGAACCGTCCGGACGAATGCCAATGGGCGAAAGTGCATTCCCCTTAGTTCCCAGGCCAATGGTATAAACTTTAATACCGAATTCTACTGCCAGCTCACTTGCAATCTTCGGGTCTATAAACCCGCTATTGTTCTCACCATCGGTCATTAAAATTATCACTTTGCTCTTCGCGGTGCTTTCCTTTAGCCTATTTACAGCCGTTGCCAATCCCATCCCGATGGCTGTTCCGCCTTCAATGATGGTGTTGTAATTAATATCCTTCATTGCTGAAAGCACAATGGTTTTGTCGCTCGTCAAGGGTGTTTTGGTATAACTCTCACCTGCATATTCCACCACACCTATCCTGTCGTTGGGACGATTGTTGATAAAGCGAGCAGCAACCGATTTTAAGGCCTCCAATCTATTAGGTTTTAAATCGCGTGCCAGCATACTTGCCGAAACATCTACCGCAATTACAATATCTATTCCTTTAGTAGTTTTTATACGTGTGCTTTCATCTACGGTCCTGGGGCGTGCCATGGCCACGATAATAGCAGCCAGTGCCAACAACCTAAGCACAAATAACAATGGCCGTACCCTCGCCAACCAGTTCTTTCCGGTCTTAAAACCCTTAATACTGGAAATTTGCAACGCGGCGGTTTGTTGCTTGCGTTTCCAGAGATACCAAACAACAAGCAGTGGCAGCAGTAACAGCAGCCAGAACAATTGTGGATGTACAAATTCAAATTGTTGCATTAGTTGTCTTTGGTTTCTTGTAGTTCCAGTTCTACCGAATTGATGATTCTATCCTTAATCCCTACTGAAAAACGACCATCATTCTGGTATACCACCAACACAGTCTGTACCCCGTTTTGTTGGGCAAACAAAAGTAGTTCATAGTAACTCTGGTCTTTCTGCACTTTATTGTTTCCTACTGAAACATTAAACTGCCCATAGGCTTTTAGGCCTTTTATACCTTTTTCAGTATTGAACTCTTCCCTTTTAACTATCATGTTCAAAGCACCTCGACGTTCCAATTCTGAAAGCTTCGCATCCATTAAGGGCTCTAGGTTAACCTCCTCCTGGGCATTTTTGGTCTGTGTACTGGTAACCATGACGTATAAGGGATCAGTCAAACTCCCCGCACTAAATACATTTGCGGTTTGCGCCGCAATGTTCTCCCCCTCGGGTATTTCTATTTCGGTACGCACTAAAATTTCTGGGGTTTCCAGAATAACTTCTGGGCTCCCATATTCACTTTTATACCAGCGCCCTTCCGCTAAATCTCGATATTCATTACCCAACACATCGTCTTTTAAGGTGTCGAACCCATTGATGCTTCCGTAAATCGCTCCAGTTATTATTGATGCTGCCAGAATACCGACACCCGCATAGATAAATTTTTTGCGTTGTTTCTTTTTGCGCTGTGCTTCCAAGTAGCGTTCGTTTTCCAGCAACTCTTCCTCAGTAGGTTCGGGTACGGCTTCGTGAGTGTGGTTTATGATTTCTTCCACGACCACCCTATCCTCTTTTGCTTGATGCTCCACCTGTTGCATACGGGCAAATTTTACCAAATCTGCCCTTTTTAGGATAGCGTCCAAACGTTGTATGTCCTCGGCTTCAAAATCGAAATTACCACCATCTTTCAGTAATCTCATTCTTGCGATGAGCTCGTCCGTTGTACTTTCCAGCGCAGTTTCGTCCACTTCACGATCCAGATAGCGCTTTACGATTTCCGTTAGTTGTGAATAGTACTCCTTGCTTTTGTTTTCTTTCAGAAATGTAGAATTATCCAGGCTTTGCAGGGCTACCAATGCTTCCTCATAGGGAGGCAATTGCTCTTCCTTGGCATCGCGTATTTTTTTTCTTCGGAACAGGATAAAACCAATAATCCCCGCAACGAGCAACAAGCCAACGAGCCACGGTAACAACTTCCAAAAATCGAAAGGCGGTTTTTCCACCTCGATCGCTGGTTTTATCTCGAACATTTTTTGTTTGGTGGTATCCACGGCAACGTCCCTAACCTCCACCCGCATGGAATCCAGGTTGAATACCCGTTCATTAACTACAATTTTTTGTGGCGGGATGGTATAGGAACCCGAATCGAACTGCGTTAACCCATATTTTTTGAGGAGGCGCATCTTGCGCTCCTCGAAGGTTGTATCAACTTTATAGCTCTCAATCACTTCCAGCGGCAGAAATGTTTGTCCTTCTGGAAAAACTACCAGATCTGTTGTGTCTGCCTCTACATATACATTGTACTTGATTTCCTCACCAATACGAATTTGAGCAGTGTCTATAGAGGAGGTCACTTGGGCAGTTGATGTAAGGGCAAGGAAGAAAAAGAAAAGAAGAAAGAAGCCTCTCGATACCTTTCTTGGCATGCTGTCAAAAAACACTCGAGGTGAAACCCCTTGTTTCTTCAACTTTATTTTATGAAACTCGTACTTTGTCATATTAGATTTAAGCAAGGGTGAACACTCGCTGTGTCTTCCTCTCGTTCGCGCCTCTCTCGTCGGAGACAAATTATCTTCTTTTAAAATATCCTAACAATTTTTTTACATAGCTCTCGTCCGTTCGGCAGCTTATGGCTCCTGCTCCACTCTTGGTAAAGGCTTCTTGGAAATAATCCACCCGCTCGCGGTAATAGGTATTGTACTGCGTGCGGACGCCTTTGGAACTGGTGTTCACTAGTAGCAGCTCGCCGGTTTCCTCGTCCTGCATTTGTACCATTCCCAGATTGGGGATTTCTTCCTCACGACGATCGTACACGCGTATGCCCGTGACATCGTGCTTACCGGCAACAATTTTTAAAGTGTCTTTGTAACCCTCTGTAATAAAATCTGAAAGCACAAAAACAATAGCTTTCTTCTTCATAACGTTGGTGAAATATTTAAGGGCTTGGCTTATATCTGTTTCTTTGCTCTTGGGCTGAAATTCCAACAGCTCCCGTATGATGCGCAATACGTGGCTCTTTCCTTTTTTTGGTGGAATGAACAGTTCAATTTCATCTGAAAAAAGTATCAAGCCCGTTTTGTCGTTGTTCTGCATGGCCGAAAACGCAAGGGTTGCAGCGATTTCGGTAATGATTTCATTTTTAAATTGACTATCGGTCCCGAAAAATTCCGAACCCGATATATCTGCCATCAACATCAAGGTAAGTTCCCGTTCTTCTTCAAATACCTTTACAAAAGGCTCGTTGTAACGTGCTGTCACGTTCCAGTCTATATTCCGCACATCGTCCCCAAATTGGTACTGGCGCACTTCAGAAAAGGTCATCCCACGCCCCTTGAACGTACTGTGATACTCGCCACCAAACACGTGATCGCTCAAGCGACGTGTCTTGATTTCGATTTTCCGTACTTTTTTTAAGAGTTCCTTGGTGTCCATTTTTTGATTTACGATTTGCAATTTTAGAATTACGATCGTTGTGTTGTTCACATTTGTAATTCGTACTTCTGAAATCTAAAATGGTTAGGGCACTTCGATTACGTTAACTATTTTCTGAATGATATCTTCAGAAGTGATGTTTTCGGCTTCGGCCTCGTACGTGATACCGATACGGTGGCGTAGTACATCCTCCACCACTGCACGAACGTCTTCTGGGATCACATAACCCCTTCGGCGAATAAACGCATAGCATTTTGCAGCCATCGCCAAATTGATGCTTCCACGCGGAGAGGCACCAAAACTAATAAGTGGGTTGAGATCTGCCAGACCATATTTTTCAGGAGTTCTCGTAGCAAAAATAATGTCGAGGATATATTTTTCAATCTTTTCGTCCATGTACACCTCTCTAACGGCAGCTTGCGCACGCTTGATCTGGTCCAGCGATACAACCGGGTTCACCTCTTCAAAACCACCTTTGAGATTTTGGCGCATAATAAGTTGCTCATCCTGTAGCAATGGATATTTAATTACGGTCTTAAGCATAAAACGATCTACTTGTGCTTCTGGCAAAGGGTAGGTTCCTTCCTGCTCCACAGGGTTTTGGGTAGCCATTACCAAAAAGGGCTTATCCAAAATAAAGGTTTCCTCGCCAATGGTCACCTGCTTTTCCTGCATGGCCTCCAATAATGCCGATTGTACCTTTGCAGGCGCACGGTTAATCTCGTCTGCCAAGACAAAGTTGGCAAAAATGGGTCCTTTTTTGATGCTAAAATCGTTCAACTTCATATTATAGATTAGGGTACCTATAACATCGGCCGGCAGTAAATCTGGTGTGAACTGGATGCGGCTAAAACTTCCGTGAACCGCTTTAGAGAGGGTGTTTATCGCAAGGGTCTTTGCCAGTCCAGGCACCCCTTCCAAAAGAATATGTCCCTGGCCCAAAAGGCCTATGAGCAAGCGCTCTACCATGTGTTTTTGGCCTACGATCACTTTGTTTATCTCTAAGGTAAGAATATCTACAAAGGCACTCTCTTTTTCAATTTTTTCGTTCAATGCGCCAATGTCTAGGGCGGTAGTGTTCTCTTCCATAATACTAGATTCTTTTTCTGTTGTAAGCTATGTGACTATTAACCACGCAAATTGCCTATTTATTATGGCAATTGTTGTTAATGATTGGTTAAAAAGACGAAGCCCAAACCTAAACATTTCATCATTTTTTGGAGTTCTCAAAAATAGAAAACCGAATAAATTTTTCAAAATAGGCAAGGCTGTGAAAAGGACATAAAAAAAGGGATGCTGTTGCATCCCTGAATATTAAAAAAAACTTAAATCTTATTGTGCGGCCAGATCTACGGTTCCAAGTGCTGTAACCTCACCAATGTTTACTTCAACATCATTAAAGATTTCTTCTTTTTCTGAATTTTCTGTTGAGATTTTAATAGTATAGGTGCCAGCTTCGAAGCCTGTGATAAAAAACTCTCCGTTCTCGTTGGTAGTTCCTATAATCATATCTTCAGAATTTGCCGCGATTATCTCAACTTCGGCATTGGGAGCAATCACGCTTCCCATAATGGCACCGTCTGTTTTAAAGGTCAAATTTGCTACGGGATCGTCAATCGTGGTTTCTTCTGCTTCTGTAGTGTCACTGCACGCAAAGACCACTGTCATGATAATCACTAAAAATGATCCATATTTAATTAGGGATTGTAGCGTTCGTTGTATCAATAAATTCTTGCGTTCCATGGTATCGTTAATTTTATAGTTTAAAAATACTTACTGACAGTATCTTTAAAGCCCTCCTTAACAATGATTAACGTGAAGTTTAACCCCTAATTAACTATACAAAATGTTAAACAAAAAAGGATACTCCCAAAGAGTATCCTTTCATTATGCAATTATCACGTGGGTCTATTCAAAGACGACGGTATCCAATTCGGTAACGGCACCTATCTCCACACCAACGTTCGTCACAACTACTGGTGGGAACCCTAATGCCACATCTGCTTCATACGTAACGGTATATGTTCCAGCTGGAACACCACTAAGTACAAAAACACCTGCTTCGTTGGTAAAAGCCGAGATTTCAGTCGTGGCGTTTTCCGCAGTTACTAATGTTTGTATTCCAAGCGGCAATACAGCTCCTGTCATGGCTCCTGTCTCAGCCTCGGTTGAAGCTCTTATAACCGGTTTTAACAAATAACCTCCGTTACCTTGTTCCACGATGGACTTGTCTACGTCAAAATCTAGAATAAATTCGTAGAAAACACCTCCCTCGAGAGTCTCATTCACATTTATTTTTAAACCCGACTGTTGTGAACTAGGAGTTTGTAATGGGAATGTTTCCCCGTTTACTACAATGGTATTGTTGCTACCCAAGATTAATCTTATTTGGCTTATATCTCCAGCTGGGAGCTCATCGTCTACTAACAAAACGGACACCCCGCCAGTTAGTTCCAATAGGTCATAAACCCCAGCGTTTACCTCACCAATGTTTACCTCATTGTCTTCACCATTATACTTTACAACAACATCCTGTACATCTATAAAAACAGCATCATAATCACCAGGTGCATCTGTAAGTTTAATAGACATTCTCGCAGTTTCCTCTTCGGGTGTTGTAGTGTCGTCATCACTACTACAAGCACCAAGGATTGTAAGTAAAAACATACTTACGATTCCTAATACAAATTTTTTCATCATTTTTTTATTTAAGGTTTGTGGTACAATTATAAATACGCTTTTCTATTGAAAGTGTATACTTAAGGATAATTAACAGCACAATTAACGGCTACTTAACGATTGTAAAAGTATTGGATTTGCTATTTTTAAACTGAATTTAAACACCTATGAAACTACAAGACAAAACCGCCCTCATCACAGGAGCCACAAGTGGGATAGGCCGTGCCACTGCTTATCTTTTTGCTGAAAAGGGTGCGAAACTCATTCTCTGTGGAAGAAGAACAGAACGCTTGGAAACCATTGCAAGGGAATTAACCCAAAAAACGCAAGTCCATATCCTGCAGTTTGACGTGCGGGACAAAACTTCCGTTTTTAACGCTCTCGAATCTTTACCTAATACTTTTTCAAACATAGATATTCTTATAAATAATGCGGGCAACGCACACGGTCTAGACGCTATACAAAATGGAAGTACAGACGATTGGGACGCAATGCTGGACATAAACGTTAAGGGGTTATTGTATGTAAGCAAGGCTGTATTGCCAGTAATGCTAGAAAACCAATCCGGCCACATCATCAACATAGGGTCCACAGCCGGAAAGGAAGTGTACCCCAAGGGGAATGTGTACTGCGCCAGTAAACACGCCGTAGATGCCATAAACCAAGGTATGCGTCTGGATTTAAACGGAAAGGGCATTAAAGTTGGCGCCATAAACCCTGGCTTGGTCGAGACTGAGTTTAGTGAAGTACGTTTTAAGGGTGACACCGAACGTGCAGAGACCGTTTACCAGAACTATACCCCACTACAACCCGAGGATGTTGCCGAAATTATCTTATTTGCCGTGACCAGACCCAAGCACGTAAATATTGCAGACCTTACAGTAATGTGCCTGGATCAGGCTTCTTCAACTATTGTGAATAAAAATTGAACCATGTAACCTCGAGCGAAGTCGAGAGGCTTTATATTGTTGCAAATTAAATAAGATCTCGACTGCGCTCGACCGGACACGATGATAAACAAACGCCTTTTAATCAAAAACCTACTAGCTCACCACGATGAGAGCAGTTTTTATGATAAAAAACGAAAGATAGATCTGGGATCCAAAGAAGGAAAGGCAAAATTCTTAAAACACATTTGTGCCCTTAGCAATAGCAACCCCAAGAACAACAGCTTTATCATTGTGGGGGTTGAAGATGAGGGCAACGAGATACGGGGCGTAGATTTTTTTGACGATAGCAAACTGCAAAACCTAATTAATGCGTATTTGACCAATGCCCCCAATATTAGTTACGAGAATGTAATGTTCCCCCATCTACCCGAAGACAAGGTAGTGGGTTTGGTAACCATTAGACCTACCGGCGAGATCACCTCGTTACGGAAGAACATCTGGAAGTATTGGGGAGGCTCTATCTTCTTGCGGGACGGAAGTATTTCCATGCCCAAAGACTTTGATATTGAGATTAAGGATGTGAATTCTGAAATTGTCCAGGCCATCGAGACCAAGGCAAAAAACAATATTGAATTGACACTGGATGGCGTGATGGATTTTATAAACAACCGTCATAGCGAGCTGGAATCACACTATAAGGTATTTAAAGAAATTTTTGTGCTTTGCTGGGCGGGCAACACCAAACAGGTAAAGGGCAAGACCTATTATTCGCGGGTGGATATCGAGCTTATCAACGAACAGGTAAAGTTGTTTTATTCAGCCTTGGACGAAGTGAGTATTGAGTATTCCGAAGATTTTTTCAAGATTACAGAATATGTCCTTTTAGGCCTTAATAACCAATTTCAATACTATCCGCTGGAGGAGGTAAAAATCAATTTTAGGGAGAACGGTTTTTACAATATGGAGAGCCAGCTTATTTTTGAACCGCCGCGTTTCAACAAAAAAACCTTGTACCATATTTTTAATGCGAACAATGCATTATTGAAAAAGCTCCAGAAAAAAATCCCCTTGCACCCTTCCGAAGAAAAGGATATTCAGAATCTTGCTGAAACCTACCTCATCTGCTACCTCAACGATTTTGCCGAAGCAAAAGAAAAATTATACGCTGCGAAGCCGTATTTAAAGAATATAGGTGGGAAAACCTATCAAGCTTTCAAGGAAAGTGTTCGGATTTTAAGGAAGGTGAAGTATAACTAATCCTTAAGCCCAGCGTAACAAACGCGCCAAAAAAATTACTTATCTTTAGAATCCTAATTTTTAAAACTAACCTTATGGGCATCTTCGACAAGATTAAAGAAAAACTGAGCCACGAATTTATAGACATCATCGAGTGGCTGGATTATACGGATGATACGATTTGTCATCGTTTTGAGCGCTACCAGAACGAAATAAAGAACAACGCCAAGCTCATTGTACGCGAAGGGCAAACAGCAGTATTTATAAATGAAGGTCAATTGGCCGACGTATTTACCCCTGGCACCTATACCCTTAACACCAAAAACCTTCCCATCCTTACTACTTTAAAAGGTTGGAAGTACGGTTTTGACAGCCCGTTTAAAGCTGAAGTGTATTTTGTGAACACCCATCTATTCACCGATGAAAAATGGGGCACCAAAAACCCAATTACACTGAACGATGAACGCTTCGGTCTGGTTGAAATTAGAGCCTTTGGAACCTATGCTTTTAAGATTAGCGACCCCGGAAAATTCATCATCGACATTGTGGGGACCGACAATAACTTCACCAATTTCGAAATAAACGAGCACCTAAAGAGCCTTATCGCCACCCGCTTTACCGATACCGTGGGCGAAGCAAATCTCCCCATAGAACTATACGCAGCCAACACCACAGAGCTTTCAGAGACCTGCCAAACGGTTATGGAACCTGAATTTGAGAGCGTTGGAATTTCTTTGGAAAAGTTCTATATCGAAAACGTATCGATGCCAGAGGACCTCAAAAAAGAAATTTTTGAATACAGCCGTATCGACAAGTTGGACCTGGATAAACTTACTAAATTCAAAACCGCCAAGGCCATTGAAGCGGCTGCTACCAACGAAGGTGGAACAGCTGGTGCCGGAATGGGCATGGGGATGGGCTTTGTACTCGCACAACAAATGGGAGGGATGATGAGCCCCCAAATGGGAGGACAGCAACAAGCACAACCACAACAGCAAGCTACAGGTGCTATGCCACCTCCTATGCCAGCAGCTGTACAGTATTTTTATGCTGCCAACGGCCAACAGGCAGGTCCTGTAGGTTTTGAGCAATTACGAGCACTTTTCGCCAACCGGACCATTAACAAGGACACCCTAATATGGAAACAAGGCATGCAAAACTGGACTGCACTCAACCAAGTGGAAGAATTAAAAGCCTTCCTTGGAGGTAACACACCACCGCCATTACCTCAATAACAACATTCCATTTACGGTAACAGGTTGAGCGCAGTCGAAACCTAAATTAATCGTAAAAAAACCTGAAGTTCTGGACTGCGCTCGAACAGACGTTACATGCAATCAACCCCCCAACAAACATCCGAACTCAAAAAAGCCTGCATTAATTGCGGGGCAGAGCTTCGGTATGCACCGGGAACAACCGAATTACAATGTGAGTACTGCAATTACAAGCAAGAGATCCCGCCCGCGCTGGATGATTTTCAGGAGTTAGAACTGAGCAATTACCTGAATCAGCTTGGAGCGCAGTCACATAGTGAGCAAATTACCATGTTACATTGCAAGAACTGTGGTGCCAACCAGCACGTGGAAGAAAATTACAAGTCGTTGCACTGTGTGTATTGTAGCATGCCCTTGGTGGTAGAAGATGCCTACAAAGACGACTGGATCCTGCCAGGAGCGGTACTTCCTTTTCAATTGGATCAACAAAAGGCTCATCAAATTTTCAAGAAATGGGTGGATGGACTTTGGTGGGCTCCCAACAAACTGAAAAAAGCCTCACTGGATCCACAATATACCAAAGGATTGTATGCCCCGTTTTGGACATTCGATGCGCAATTGTATGCTAACTACACAGGCAAGCGAGGCGAATATTACTACGTTACCAAAACCGTGGGAAGTGGTAAAAATAGACGTACCGTACGGGAGCGCCGCACCCGTTGGTATCCCGCTAGCGGTAGTATTTCAGGATTTATAGACGATACGCTCATTAAAGCTTCTAAACAGAAAAAAGGGGTCATCCCAAAAAAAGTAGCGCATTGGGACCTTAGGAAACTGGAGACCTTCCGCAGCGAATTTTTGGCAGGTTTTGTGACCGAAAAATATACTATCCCGTTAAAAGACGGGCATTTGGAAGCCAAAAAAGAAGCCCGAAATATTGCCGATCGTTGGGCCCGTAGAGACATTGGCGGTGACACACAGATAGTTTCGTCCATAGATATGAAACTTTCTAAAGAAACCTTTAAGCATATTTTGCTGCCCGTATATATAAGCGCCTACAGGTTTAAGGGCAAACGCTACAATTTTTTTGTGAATGGTGAATCAGGAAAAATCTCTGGAGAACGACCCTATTCATTTTGGAAGATTTTCTTCGCTGTTATGGGTGTTTTGGCGGTTTTGGGAGTTATAATTTATTTTATGAATAGGAACTGATTAAATATTTTGTACCTTGAGTTACTTCAATCATACATTTATGAGAACCTTTATTCTAACCTTCTTTGTATCCTTATTTAGTTTTTTTCCGGCACTTTCTCAATGCACAATTGATCCTTATATCCAAGACAACTATGAAACCGATGCTTGGACGCTTTTTTTCAGAGAATTTGCGAATGATCCTACCCATCCAGATTACGATACACCTATCCTGAATTCCAATAAAATAGTTCCATATCTAGAAAAACTTTCTGCAGTTTATAATTTAATAGATACCAATATAGTTGCAGATTCTTTATTTAATAAATTCAATATTCATTCAAATCAAGCTTTTGCCAGCAACAATGGATTTGAGAACCACATCGCGTTTGGAGAAATTTACTTTGAAATTTCCGAGGATATTCCTTGGGTATCTGATTTTATAGACACAGGGATTTCAGGTGTGCCGGAATTGGATCAACTTATGGCAGACTATCAATTCACGATTACTAACGTAGGAATTGTAGAGCCTCCTCCATTCTATCTGTTTACTATTAATTCTTCTATCCCATATCTTAATCACTTTGCACTTTTGGATGACTTTGACTCCATCGAAGGAATTTCATTGGTAATGCCTGGTTACGTAAACTCAAATAATTATAATGGTATCTCCTATGAGATAGATGGTGAAGAGGTACAGGCCTCTAACATAGTATCGACAAATGATGGTCTATTGTTTTCTCTTCATACAGGTGATTGCTTTTTTGGTTGTCCAATATCGAAAGGCTGGGAGGTAACTATTTCAGAGGATTGCACTAAAATTTCTATTGAAGAAATGGAAATCCTAGGGATTGAACATGCAACAGAAAATACGCTAAGAATATATCCCAATCCTGCTGAAGAGTATCTTTATATTGAAACTGAAGCCATATCAAATTATGAAATAAACATAATTTCTTTGCAAGGCATTCTATTGAAAAATAGCACGAATTCTACTCAAATAAATATTTCATCCTTACCTACAGGCATATATTTTATCGAATTTATATCTGATGAAGGTATAAGTCAAATTAAAAAATTCTTGAAGAAATAATGAGAACCCTCGTAGTTGGCGATATACACGGCGGTCTGCGCGGGTTGGAACAGGTGCTGGAACGTGTGATCCCCACCACAAACGATACCTTTGTCTTTTTGGGAGATTATGTGGACGGGTGGAGCGAGAATGCCGAGACCGTTCAGTATTTAATCGATTTTGCTGAAACGTATAATTGTATTTTCCTACGTGGCAACCACGACGAACTGCTGTACAATTACTTAAAGGGGAAAGAAAGTGCTCCTATGTGGTTGGACCACGGCGGTAAATCCAGTATTAAGAGTTACGCGAAGCTTTCAGAAGCAGAAATTGAGGTCCACATTCAGTTTTTTGAAGCCCTTGAAAATTTTCATATAGACGCTAAGAACCGATGCTATCTCCACGCAGGTTTTACCAACCAGAAAGGGCCAAAGTATGAATATTTCCCTAACGTTGTCTATTGGGACCGTACGCTTTGGGAAATGGTTTGTGGTTTAGACCCAACCATTTCAGAAGAAGACGATATCTATCCCAAACGGTTGAAGTTGTTCCGTGAAATCTATATTGGCCATACGCCTGTTTTCCGGATTGGAAAGGAGATACCGGCCAACTTCGCCAATGTGTGGAATGTAGATACGGGAGCGGCTTTTAAGGGCAGACTTTCCATCATCGATGCAGACACCAAGCAAGTATGGCAAAGCGATCCTGTATGGCAATTGTACCCAGAAGAAGCTGGGCGTAACGCATAAGAAAACCGCAACCAGAAGATTGCGGCTCTCACTACCAATACATGTAGCCTTTAATTAAAAAGCTACATGCATTTTATCTTAGTTTCCTTGTGTAACAGTAGATGTATTCATGTTTCCAGTTTGAGTTACCGTACTAGTTTGGAAATCTCCAGACTGGTTTACAGTACTCATGTTCAAGTTTCCATCTTGTAATACAGTACTCGTGCTGTTAAAGCTTACATCCTGAGTAACAAAACTTGTGTTGTCATCTCCAAGTTGGGTTACGATAGAGGTGTTGTCATCTCCCGTTTGTGTAGTGAAAGATATATTGCTATCTCCAGTTTGCGTTGTAAAGGAAGCGTTATCATTTCCAGTAGTTCTTGCAAAACCGTCGTTAAAGTCTCCTGTTTGAGTGATTTCAATTTGGTTATCGTCACCAATAATATTAGCTCCGTCTCCAGGAAGGAAGTCGTCACCAGCATTGTTAGAGTTTCCTGTTTGCACAACATCTACATCGTTGTTGTCTCCCAATACGTCTACAAGTGCGCTGTTGTCATCTCCCAGCTGGTTTACCAAACCGTTGTTTGTATCTCCACCAAGCTCCATAACTACATTGTTACGGTCTCCTACTTGGTCTATATCACCAATATTCAAATCACCGTTGATACGTACGATGGAACGGTTATCGTCTCCTAACTGGTATGTATTCTGGTTATTGTCATTACCGCTCTCTCTAATTCTAGATAAGTTTCCGTTTCCTCCAGAATAGGATACAGCAATGTTAGCATCTCCACTTTGGTCCACTTGTGCACTATTGTTGTCTCCTAATTGGTCAACATCAGAGTCGTTCAGCATCCCGTCCTGGTCAACATCTGAAATATTCGTGTTTCCAGTTTGGTCCACATCAGAAAGGTTATCGTCTCCTACCTGGTCCATGTTAGAGATGTTGAAATCTCCTATTTGAGCAACCGTACTTTCGTTGCCGTCTCCTGTTTGTACTACATAAGATTCATTAAATTCCCCTAGGCTCACGTTAGAGTCCCACTGTGTTACGACAGACTTGTTAGCGTTACCGAACTGGGTAACCTCACTTATGTTGTCTCTACCAGTACGTGGCACGTTACCATTACTATCTATTTGTCCTTGGCTCACTCTTGAGGTGTTGTTGTCCCCACCGTCCTGTAAAACAGTACTAGTGTTGCGGTCGTCCACCTGTGCTACCTTAGAGTTGTTGTTTCTTCCAAGAGAGGTAACTGTACTTGTATTGTCATCTCCTCTTTGCTCTACTTCAGAGTTGTTAATAGAACCTGTTTGCGTTACTGTTGAAGTGTTGTTGTTTCCGGTTGAAATCACTTCGCTTTCATTTGATTGGGCAAAAACTGTTGCACCAAAGGTTAGTGCCGCAGCACATAAGATCATCTTTTTCATGTTGAAAAATAATTTAAGGGTTAGAAATAAAATTGTAATTAATTCTCAATGTCGTTGTTTTCGAGGATGCCAACCAAACAAACATTAGAACAGTGGGGGAAAGTCGAGTAATTGCATCTGCATCGCAATCTAACTCACGCCAAAATTATATAAGT
This sequence comes from Marinirhabdus gelatinilytica, assembly GCF_003353425.1. Lineage (GTDB taxonomy): Bacteria > Bacteroidota > Bacteroidia > Flavobacteriales > Flavobacteriaceae > Marinirhabdus > Marinirhabdus gelatinilytica. The sequence continues at coordinate 549,850 of NZ_QRAO01000001.1, read as the reverse complement.
CGTTGAAAAATTTTAATGCTCTATTTCACTTTTCGATCAATTGCGGGAACCTTATTGAATAGTACTCTGAGAAACAGTTATTTGCACCGAAGAATTAACAACTCCCTTGATTTTGAGCGAAGAATTAACAGGTTTTAACATTTTGTTAATAGCTTATTTCTTACACAATAGTGGTTACTGAACTTAAAAAAGGAGCATAAACATCTGTTTTTCAGAATAAAAACTTTTGGAACTGGATAAACCCTTTTTGAAGAGCGCATTACGCAATTAAAAAATGTCCAACTCACAAAAATACCATAACCACCTATAAAACAGTACTTTGAAATAAGATTCTGAAAACTTAAGAAATTTGCTTTTAACAAATAATCCGAAAATTTATGAGAAAACACTACCAAAAACTACCTGCCATTGGGTATGCTTTAGAAAAAGAATCTACTTGAAATACTGAACAATAACGTTGTAATGTCCTGAAAATGAAATTTGAGAAGGGATGCAAGATGGCAGCAATGCAGTGAAAATTCAATTGGCCTCTAGTGCAATGGTAACACTCTGGGTAATTACATGGCACATATCCTCGTCCATGGAAACAGTAATGGGACCCGCCATTTTGGTTTCGTAACCCTCTTTGGAAGCAGTCAACGTGTACGTGCCGGGGCGCTCTCCCGCTCCAATATGGGTATCGAACACAAAATCCAAGGTTTCGGTATAGTCCCCGTCCTGTGCTACTACCGTAACGCCATTGGGAATGATTCCTCCCGTTGCAGCATCATGAACCTGAGCGCTAAGACCATAAACGAATTCTTCGGTACAGCTTACGGGTTCTTCGGTTGCCTTATCGTCGTCATTGCTACAGCCCAGAATTAGAATGACAAAAAGTAACGAAACAAGTTTTTTCATATAACTGAAACGCTCAAAAGTTCCATAAAGTACGTATGATTTTTTTTAAGCAAAGAAAAACCTGCAAGGTTACCATTGTTACTACCATGGAAACCTTACAGGTTTAATTTTTAACTGATGGGTATTATCTACAAATCAAACTTAATACCTTGAGCAAGCGGCAATTCATCGCTATAGTTCACTGTATTGGTCTGTCTTCTCATATATACTTTCCAGGCATCGCTTCCAGACTCACGGCCACCACCGGTTTCCTTTTCACCTCCAAAGGCACCACCAATCTCGGCACCGGATGTACCTATATTTACATTGGCAATTCCACAATCGCTCCCTGCAAAGGAAAGGAATCTCTCGGCTTCCTTCATCTCGTTGGTCATAATAGCACTGGAGAGACCTTGTGCTACGCCGTTTTGGATTTCGATGGCGTTTTCTACATCGCCACTGTATTTCATCAAGTATAAAATTGGCGCAAAGGTTTCGTGCTGTACGATTTCGTAGGTATTCTCAGCTTCGATGATGGCAGGCTTTACGTAGCATCCACTTTCGTAGCCCTCACCTTCCAGAACGCCTCCTTCAACCAATACGTTTCCTCCTTCTTCTTTAGCTTTTTCAATAGCGTTCAAATACATATCTACCGCATCTTTGTCGATTAACGGTCCTACGTGGTTCTTCTCGTCCAATGGGTTTCCTATCACGATCTGGTCGTATGCTCCAACGATGGCATCGCGTACTTTATCGTATACACTTTCGTGAATAATCAACCTTCTGGTAGAAGTACAGCGCTGCCCACATGTCCCTACGGCTCCAAACACGGCACCTGGCACTACTACTTTGAGGTCGGCAGTTGGGGTAATGATAATAGCGTTGTTTCCACCCAATTCCAATAGGGATTTTCCGAAACGTTCTGCAACGGTCTTTCCTACAATGCGACCCATACGGGTAGATCCTGTGGCAGAGATCAATGGAATCCTTGTGTCTTTTGTCATCCACTCGCCTACTGTATAATCGCCATTGATGATGCACGAAATACCTTCTGGAAGATCGTTTTCTTTTAAAATTTCAGCAATAATATTTTGGCAGGCTACCGAACACAAAGGTGCTTTTTCGCTCGCTTTCCACACACAAACATCACCACAAACCCAAGCCAGTGCTGTGTTCCAAGACCAAACGGCCACGGGGAAGTTGAATGCTGAAATTATCCCAACAATCCCCAAAGAGTGCCACTGCTCACGCATCACGTGACCTGGCCGCTCACTTGGGATTACCTGTCCGTTCAATTGGCGTGACAGCCCTACGGCAAAATCACAGATATCTATCATTTCCTGAACCTCGCCGTAGCCTTCTTGTAAAGATTTTCCCATCTCGTAGGAAACCAATTTCCCAAGTGGCTCTTTTAACTCGCGCAACTTGTTCCCGAACTGGCGAACAATTTCCCCGCGCTGTGGCGCTGGCATGGCTCTAAAGGTTTTGAAAGCTTCTTGTGCGGTTTTTATAACGGTGTCGTATTCTTCCTTTGTAGTAGTGGTCACTTTACCTATTAATGCTCCATCTACGGGCGAGTAGGAAGCGATTTCCTCTCCGCCAGGATACCAAGTACTTCCCGTTGAAGTACCGTGGTTTACGTCTTTTAATCCTAGTTGTTGTAGTGCTTTGTCCATTCCGTAATCGGTGGCTACTGTTGACATAGTTATTGTTTTTTTATTACTTCCGCCAAGGACGGAATCCATTCGTGTTTTTACTAAATCTTGAGGAATTTTAACTCCTTATTTTTCAGGTGCGAAGGTACGGGTTTTGGAGGTGGGGAAAAAGTATAGTCAAATTTTTAATATGCTTTGATTCAAAATATGAATCTAATTAATGTGTTTTAAACTGAAAAGAATATTACCCCTTCATTTATATCATATTTAGAAAAGTTATACGTTGTAATCTCATTTTGAAACTTTTTAAAACCACTTGCCCCCGTGAAGGTTTCGCTTCAACATTTGCTTTACATTTTTTAGAGACTCACCATCCCCAAATTTTCTTTTATGGTTGGTAGACCCTTTTAAAATATGTGCAATTCTTTTTTGTTTTATTAATAGCTCTGCATCTCTGGTTTCCCAAAAAATTTCCTTATCAAATGCTTTTTCTCTTATGGTTTTTGATTGAAGCAGATACTTACCTATTTTTATTGCATTCATTGAAATTATTTGAATGGGGTCATCTAGTAAGATGTCGACAATTTTAATTTGAGCAGGAATAGAGAGTTCTGAAATATTTTCAGAAATGTGTATTCGGTTTTTATAGTGTCCATTCTTAGAGATAAACTGTAAAACTTTGGTCGATTCTCTTTTGAAGAATTGAACCATGAGCCATTTTGGTACTTTGAAATAAATTTTCCTAAATAAAATCGCAATCATAAATCAATCCCCCACAAACCGCTCATCCACTTCCATAACGTGCCCACAATTATCGCAGGTACGGAGTTCCTTGCTTCCGTAGAAATCCTTAAAATGTTGTAGAAAATCTGTTTCCACATCGTTCAATGGAAAATATACCTCGTGGAGCTTGTTGTTGCAATTATCGCAAAACCAAAGGAGGCCGTCTTTTCCTTCTAAATCCTGGCGTTTGCGCTCTACTACCAATCCTATGGAGCCTGCCTCGCGAACGGGAGAATGGGGCACTTTGGCTGGGTGTAGGTACATATCACCGGGACCCAGTTCCATAGTGCGTTTTTTTCCGTCCTCTTGTATGTGTACTTGTATATTACCCTCCAATTGGTAGAACAACTCTTCGGTCTCGTTGTAGTGGTAATCTTTACGGGCATTGGGACCCCCCACGATCATAACAATGTAATCACCGGATTCTTTATAGAGGTTTTTATTGCCCACGGGTGGTTTAAGCAGTTCTCGATTGTCTTCCACCCATTTATTTAAATTGAAAGGTTTTAAAATAGCCATTGCCGTAATATTATGTGTTTGCATAAAAATACGGCAAAAGCATTAAAACTGAAAGGGGAAACGCAGTTTACTTTTTATAGAACAACTGTGTGAAGTAATACTGTCCTTGTGCATTTTTTACAATACCAAATCCTGAATGGGTGTAATGCCCTTCTATGGTAGCGCGGTGGCCAGAGCTATTTAACCAGGCATTTACCACTTTTTCAGCGGTATCATAGCCATAAGCAACGTTTTCGCCTACGACCACTGCGCCCTGGTCCTTCAATGCGCTGGAACGTACCTCAAAATTATCGTGGCTAATTTCAGATTGGTCTATCATGTATTGTGTATGGTCTACTGCATAGGCCGAGGCATACGTTTGGTCTCGATGGATACGGTTGAGACCCATAGACTCTCGGTGTGTATTTACCAATTTTAGGATTTCGTCTGCCATAGCCCAATCGGTTTCGTTGGCTAGGTTAAGATCGATAGAATAGTTAACTTCTTCGGTTACAACTGCTTCTTCTTTAGAGCAGGAAGCCATGGACAACATAAGTACCATAGCCAGTAGGCTGGTTTTAATAAGTTTCATAATACGGGGGACATCAAATTTGGGGCATGATGCTGATGTAAATATAGAAAAATATTCCTACAAAAATGCATTTGAACGAATTTATAGTGCATTTCATCGATGTTTTTAACATATATCATCTGAAATTCCTACAAGTTCAAACACTCTTAGCCCTTTATATATGCGGAATTTGTGGTATATTTAAAATTCAATATAAAAAATTACACATGAACCGAATTTTAACACTTTTAATCGTGTTTTTTGTTCTTTTTAGCTGTGATAATGTTAAAAAAACTACTTCAGAGGGATCCATTTCAGAGCATAAAACTGAAAAATCCGATACGGAAGAACCTACATTTGGATTGGTAATCCATGGTGGGGCGGGAACTATCCTGAAGAAAAACATGAGCGACTCCCTAGAAAATGCGTACAAGCAAAAACTAGAAGAAGCCATTCGTGTTGGACATGAAATTCTGAAAAACGGAGGTACCGCCATGGAAGCTGTGACCAAAACCATAAACATCATGGAGGATTCTCCCTTATTCAATGCTGGAAAAGGCGCCGTATTTACCCACGAGGAAACCAACGAGCTGGATGCTTCTGTCATGGACGGAGCAACACTCAATGCAGGAGCGGTTACAGGGGTTACCCGTATTAAAAACCCTATAGACTTGGCCCTGGAGGTAATGAACAACTCACCCCATGTGATGCTTGCCGGTGAAGGTGCCGAGATATTTGCCCAAGAAAAGGGGTTCGAATTGGTGGATCCCTACTATTTTTATACTGAAAACAGGTTTCAATCGCTACAACGTGTTAAACAAAAAGAATCGAATTCAATTTCATCTTCATCTTCGAGTACATTTGACCCGTACATAAAAGATTCAAAATTCGGCACGGTTGGTTGTGCCGCTCTGGACAAGAACGGAAATCTCGCCGCTGGGACCTCAACGGGTGGGATGACCAATAAACGCTGGAACCGAATTGGCGATGCTCCCATCATTGGTGCAGGCACCTATGCAAACAATGCTACCTGCGCCGTGTCCTCTACGGGTTGGGGCGAATATTTTATTCGAGCTATGGTAGCACACGATATTTCGGCTATGATGGAGTATAAAGGTGTTTCACTAAAAGAGGCCGCAAAAGAAGTGATACAGGAGAAAGTTCCCAATTTAGGGGGTAACGGAGGTATCGTGGCCATTGACAAGGACGGTAATGTTACTATGGAGTTCAATACCGCGGGAATGTACCGTGCACACATGAATGCTGAGGGCGAGTTGGTAATTGGTATCTATAAGGACTAGCTCAAAAAATAATTAAGTATGTTACAAAGTGCCCTAAATACCTTACGAGAAACCCCTCTTTCGCTCTACCTCATGTATATCTTGGTATATATCCCTTGGGGTTTTGGGATGGACATTTTTGGCACGTGGGCTGAGATTGCCAAATTTAACAATTGGTGGCAGGTTTTTACAACATACGGGCTGTATATGATACCCATCTCAGTACTACTGAAAGACAGACCGTTTTTGGAACAGTACGCCTACGGACTTATCGCTATGGGGCTGCTGGAATTTGGTGGTTATTATTTTGAAACCTCTTACGCCTACCCTAATAACAGTATTGAAGAAACCTTTGGCACACGCAACTTCGCCTTGGGAATGGCTTTATTCTTTGCGCTCTATTTCCCAATTGGGAATTTGGTAGTGGGGAAGTTGCACTCCATCTTTTTCAAAAAGAGGACATAGGTCATTTCGAATCGTCATCAACCTTCTCGGCGGGAATTATATCATGCTATAAAATCGTCAGGCCTTCATTTACCTATTCGCTACCCACTTTCACGTTAAATAATTCACAAAACAAACTCACGAGGTACTATCCGCCCAAAATTGTACGTTACCCATACAAATACCTCCCTCCTCCATACTATTGAGTTACCCTTGCCGTGCAAAATTTCTGCTGAAATTTCCTTCGGGCACGCCCACTATTTATTGTAATTTTAACTCTCTAAAACCATCACCATGAACACATTGCTTCGTCTTCTTGCCTGTGTTGCCCTGCTATCCCTAGCCTCTTGTGGCGACAAAACCGAAACTTCACCAACCGACAATCTCTTTAAATTTAAAGACTACATCAGTAACCATACCTATGGGAACCAAAGTATAGGCTCGCCAATTCGCATAAACCTAACCAAGCCCTTGGACCAGTTTGAAATCACACAGGAAATCCCTTCAGAATATATAAAGATCTCACCAAAAACCGAAGGAACCCTCTTGGTTGAAAACAACAGCTCACTCCTCTTTCAGCCCAAAGAAAACTTACGGCCAAAAACCGAATACACCGTAACAGTGCAGCTTCACAAATTATACGAAGATATTGACAAAGAGTATAAAAACTACACATTCAGCTTTAAGACCATCACACCCAACTTCAGTATCAATCTAGAAAATTTGCAATCGTACAGCAAGAAATGGCAATACGTAAATGGAACCTTGGAAGCAGCAGATATTCTGAAACTGGAAGAGGCCAAAAAGTTGATTTCAGCACAACAAGACAACAAGGACCTAACCATAACCTGGGTTGGCGATACGGAGCAAGCAAAGTACTTCAACTTCACCATAGATAGTATTTCTCGAAAGGTGGAAGACTCTGAAATAAACATCGCTTGGGACGGCAAACCCATAGGTGCGGAGAGCAAGGGTAGCAATACCTTTGCCATCCCGGGACAGAACAACTTCACAGTGGTGGACCTCGATGCCAGCCACGCCCCACAAGCTTCACTGGCCATCAACTTTTCAGATCCGCTGAAAGAAAATCAGGATTTTGCGGGCTTGGTAACCATTGAAAATGCTACAGACCTTCGGTTCGAGGTAGATGGAAACGTGTTGTATGTGTATCCCAACAACCGTATCGTGGGCGACGTACGGGTCACCGTTTTTAACGGTATTAAAAATACCGAAAATTTCGGCTTAAAGAAAGAATTCGGTGAGCTGGTATCGTTCGAAGCGTTGAAGCCTGCCGTTCGCCTACTGTCAAAAGGGGCAATCCTGCCCAATGCCCAGAGCACCCCCATTTATTTTGAGGCCGTAAACCTAAACCAAGTAGACGTGCGTGTAATCCAGATTTTTGAGGACAATATGCTGCAATTTTTACAGCAATCCAATCTGGACAACGCAAACAGTTACAATATAAAAACCGTGGGGCGCAGGGTGGCAAAAAAAACCATTACATTGGAAAATGGTGTGGGTGAAGAGGGCATGTGGAAAGCGTATGCCGTAAATCTTTCCGACTTTTTTGAAGCACAGCCTGGCTCGTTGTACCAAGTGGAGTTCGGTTTCACCAAAGACTATATTACCTACGATTGCAACGGGCAAGACACACAACTTACCGAAGCCGACCAATATTACAGCAACAATCAAGAAACCTCAAATCTTGCCGAAGAAGAACGCGAGGAGCTATACTGGGATAACGAGATCTATCGCTGGAGAAACTATACCTATAATTGGGAACAACGCGACAATCCTTGCCATCCCGCATATTATCACGGCGACCGTATCGTGACAACCAATGTACTGGGTAGCGATTTGGGGATCATCGTAAAAAAAGGGAATAACCGTAGCTACCATTTTGCTACTACCAACTTATTGACCGCCAAACCCGAAAGTGGTGTGAAAATAGACCTGTTCAACTACCAACAGCAACTTATTGAAACCGTGACCACGGAAAGCAATGGACTTGTAATTTACGACAGCGAAAAAACCATCGCTTTCGCCGTAGCGAGAAAAGGAAAAAACTACGCCTACGCCAAGCTGGCCGATGGAAACGCCCTGAGCCTAAGTAAATTTGATGTGTCTGGAAAACAACTACAAAAGGGGCTTAAGGGATTTCTATATACCGAACGTGGTGTACACCGCCCTGGCGACAGCATTCACCTTACTTTTGTGTTCAACGACAAAGCAAACCCCCTGCCCAAAAACCATCCCGTAAAATTAGAAGTAACCGACGCAAGAGGAAAACTGGTTCAAAGAACCGTTATAAATGGTTCCAATTCCCCTGTTGTAAGGGGTGTAAGCAGAGTGTCGGGCATAGGTCTGGACAATTTTTACTACTTCCCCATAAAAACCGAACCCACCGCCCCAACCGGAAACTGGAACGCCAATATAAGCGTGGGAGGCGTAAAATTCAGTAAGACCTTAAAGGTCGCCACTGTAAAGCCCAACCGACTCAAAATAAAACTTGATTTTAAGGATGAAATTTTAGACGCCAGCAACCCCGTGAAGGGAAATGTGGAAGGATTGTGGCTTCACGGCGCTCCCGCAAGAAATCTTAAGGTTGAAATGGATGCTACCCTACGAAGTACATCCACAGCTTTTAATAATTTTAAAAACTATCAATTTAACGATCCTGTTCGGCGGTTTGATGAAGTTGAAATTCCATTGCTTTCCAAAAATCTCTCTGCGGAAGGAACTACTTCTTTTTCAAAGAAATTTGATATTTCAAACAAAGCCCCTGGTATGCTACAAGCCACATTCTTAACCAAGATTTATGAAGGGGGTGGTGATTTTTCCATAGACGTTTTCAGTAAAAAATTGGCGCCCTATTCCCACTTTGTGGGCTTACAGTCGCCAGAGCCACATCGCTATGGTTCGTATTATACAGACCAAAAAACTACGTTCGATGTTGTCTCGGTAAATGCACAAGGAAAAGCCAGTGGCAATAGAGAATTGGACATAAAAATCTTTAAAATTGAATGGCGCTGGTGGTGGAACCGCGGTCATGATAACCTATCCCGTTATGAGGATGCCAGTGTGTATCGCCCCTACAAGGAAATGAGTGTAACCACGGGAAGTAACGGAAAAGGAAATTTCAGCATTGATATTCCTGAAGATGAAGGTGGCCGTTTTTTAATACGCGTGATCGATAAGCAGTCCGGTCACAGCACGGGAAGGGTCACATATTTTTACCGAAACTGGTGGAAACGCCCTACCGATGGAGGTGCCGAAAGTTCAAAAATGTTGGTTTTTTCAGCTAATAAAGACAACTATACTGTGGGCGAAGAAGCCATGCTCACCTTTCCTTCAGGTAGTGAAGGACGTGCCTTGGTAAGTATTGAAAACGGCACTGAAGTTCTCTCCACACAATGGATTGATACCCAAAAGGGCGAAACCCAGGTGAAAGTAAATATCACCAAGGAAATGGCACCGAATGTATATGCCAATATTTCGCTATTGCAACCCCATAAAAACACTAAGAACGACCTTCCCATTAGGTTGTACGGTGTGATCCCTATTGTAGTGGAAGACCCCAACACGGTTCTGGAACCAACATTAAAAATGCCCGATGTGTTGAAACCTGAAGAGACTTTCAATATTCAAGTTTCAGAAAAAAATAACCGAGAAATGACCTATACCGTGGCGGTGGTAGATGAAGGTTTGCTGGACTTGACCCGTTACGTCACCCCAAAAATCCACGAAGCGTTTTACAGCCGTGAAGCCTTAGGGGTAAAGACGTTCGATATGTACGATTATGTAATTGGCGCCTATTCGGGAAGCGTGAACAACATTTATGAAATAGGTGGTGGTGATGCCGCAGCTGGTGCCAAAAACCGAAAGGCGGACCGCTTTAAACCTGTGGTAAAATATTTGGGCCCTTTCAGCTTACAGAAAGGAGAAACCGCGACACACCAAATCACTATGCCCAACTATGTAGGCTCGGTAAGAACAATGGTGGTAGCTGGTAATAACGACAAGAGCGCCTACGGAAAAACGGATCAAACCACCCCCGTTCGCAAACCGCTGATGGTGTTGGCTTCGGTACCACGAGTACTCAGTCCCGGCGAGAGAGTAACGATTCCCGTAACCGTGTTCGCAATGGAAAAAAAGGTGAAAAAAGCTTCCATACAGATGAAAGTCAGTGATGCTTTAAAACCCTTAAACGGAACCTCCAAAACCGTATCCTTTCCAGAAATTGGAGAACAAATTGTGAATTTTGAATTTGAAGTTTTACCTGCCAATACCTTTCAAACTATTGAAGTTTCAGCTTCTGGGAATGGGGAAACGGCGAGTTATCAATTGGAAGTGGATGTAGAAAATCCCAATCCCATAACCCAAAAAACCACGCAGTACACACTTTCAGAAAGCGCTAATAAAAATATCACTTTTAAAACGTTCGGGGTGTCTGGAACCAATGATGCTACCTTGGAGTTTTCCTCCTTGCCTCCAATGGATTTCAGCAAACGTATGGAATACCTCATCCGCTACCCGCATGGCTGCGTGGAGCAAACTACCTCTGCGGCGTTCCCACAATTGTATTTGGCCGATGTGTTCGATATCACTTTCGATAAAAAGAAGAATATAGAGAACAATGTGAATGCTGCCATCAAGAAATTAGGACGCTACCAGATTGCCAATGGTGGAATGGCCTACTGGCCGGCAGAGCGACAAGCAGACGATTGGAGCACCAATTATGTGGGGCATTTTATGTTGGAGGCTAAAGCAAAGGGCTATGCACTGCCCATCACATTTATGAGTAATTGGCTGCGCTATCAAAAAAATGCAGCACGACAATGGCGCAACAATGATACTCGCTACAATTCCAGCTTAACCCAGGCCTACCGTTTGTACACCTTGGCGCTCGCAGGACAACCAGAATTGGCCGCTATGAATCGCCTACGGGAATCCCAACATTTGAGTAACGATGCCAAATGGCGCTTGGCTGCAGCCTATGCCTTGGCAGGGAAGAAAAATGTGGCCGAACAGATAACCGCAACAGCCAACATTAACTTTGTGCCGCAGCGATACGACTATTACACCTACGGCTCTCCCTTTAGAAATAAAGCAATGGCACTGGAGACCATGGTGGCCACGGGCAATCCACAACAACGACAGATGGCTGTTTCGGTGGCCAAGGAACTGTCTTCGCAACGTTGGTTCAGCACACAGGAAACCAGTTATGCCTTACTCGCTATGGCAAAAATGCTTGAAAAAAACGGCGGCAAGGCACTTGAAGTAGCTTACACCAACAACGGCACAACCAAAACCGTAAAAACCGATAGAGCGATCGTACTACGAGAACTAGGTGTTAAAATGGGCAGTAACACAGTTACAGTAACCAACAAAAAGGGAAATGTAGTATATGTAACCCTTGCCCAAAAAGGGAAACTACCGTTGGGTAACGAACTGGCCGAACGTAAAAATTTGGCCGTGAAAGCTTCCTATCTGGATGGTGAAGGGAAGCCGCTAGATATAAAAACCCTTCGGCAAGGAACTGAAATCAATGCCGTCGTGGCCATCACCAACACATCCAACGATTATATTGATAATCTAGCACTCACCAAAATATTCCCAAGTGGTTGGGAAATCGTGAATACCAGTTTTACTGATTTGGGCGGCGGTACTTCCGGAGCCGCAAGGTATAAGGATATTCGTGACGATAGGGTAAATTTTTATTTCGAACTAAACGCTGGAAAGACCAAAACGTTTACGGTACAATTGAACGCTTCATACTTGGGTACCTACTATTTGCCAGGAACACAAGTAGAAGCTATGTACGACAATAATTATTATGCGAGAAACCAAGGGATGTGGGTAGAGGTGAGGCAGTAGGGAGACCTCGAACATAATTCAAAAAATTTATACCCTACGGTAATACATATGAACAAAAAATTCATCCATACCATCAAAAAACACAAAATCAAGCTCAGTTTGTGCTTGGCGGGGGTGGTATGTTGGTTGTTTTGTTTGCCAAAACCTTTATTTCAAAACCCTACCTCAACCGTGGTGGAAAGCAGGGAAGGTGTGTTGATGGGCGCCCGCATTGCTGAAGACGGTCAATGGCGATTCCCAGCATTGGACTCGGTTCCTTACAGATTTGAGCAGTCCATCCTTCATTTTGAAGACGAATATTTCTACCAGCATCCTGGATTCAACCCTGTATCCATTTCAAAAGCACTGTGGGGAAACCTCACGACCAGTACACGACGAGGCGGAAGCACACTCACCCAACAAGTAATCCGGTTATCCCGAAAGAACAAGCAACGCAATTATGCCGAAAAAGCTATCGAACTTGTCCAAGCCACCCGATTGGAAGTAGGATATTCCAAAAAAGAAATCCTGAACCTCTATGCTACCCACGCTCCCTTTGGGGGTAACGTGGTAGGGTTGGAAACAGCCGCATGGCGCTATTTTGGTATTCCTGCCAGTGAGTTGAGCTGGGGGCAATCTGCTGCCCTCGCGGTATTGCCCAATGCTCCTTCACTAATTTTCCCAGGAAAAAATGAAGCCATTCTGAAAACAAAGCGCAACAGATTATTGCTGAAACTATTTCAGAAAAATATTATAGACAAGACCACTTATGAATTGGCTTTGGAGGAGGCCCTTCCCGGAAAACCTTATCCCCTGCCTGAAACAGCACTTCATTTAACGGAGAAGATAAGAAAAGAGCATTTCGGAAAACGAATACAAACTACAGTGGATCTCAACCTACAGCGAACATTGAACCGCATTGCTAAAGAACATCATTTTAAGCTGCAGCAAAACGAAATCCATAACCTCGCTGTGCTTGTACTGGATGTGGAAACCCGTGAGATACTCGCCTATATTGGTAATGCTCCCACCACAGTTGAAAACAATAAATTTGTGGATGTTATTGAAAAACCCCGAAGCACGGGCAGCATCCTGAAACCATTTTTATACACCGCGCTTTTGGATAGTGGCGAACTACTACCCAATACCTTGGTGGCCGATGTCCCAACCGTTATAAACGGTTATGTACCCGAAAATTTCAATAAGGAATTCAATGGTGTGGTACCAGCGAGCATTGCACTCTCCCGTTCGCTGAACATTCCCGCAGTACGCATGCTACGCTCCTATGGACTGGAACGCTTCCACAGGAAATTGGACGAACTGCAACTCCACGGTATAAACCGCGACCCCAATCACTATGGGCTTTCGTTGATTTTGGGAGGTGGGGAGAGCTCTTTATGGGAAGTCACCAATGCGTATGCAGGAATGGCCTCCACGCTCAATTTTTTCAATAAGACTTCTAGCGAATATCGTGCAACAGATTATAAACAACCTACTTATATTTTTGCGGAAGAAAAACCTTCAAAAAAACTGGCAAACCCAACAGTCTTTGATGCAGGCGCTATTTACAAAACCTTTGAAGCGTTGCAGCAGATAAACAGACCCCTGGGAGAAGAAAACTGGAGCTTTTTTAGCAATTCGCAACCCATAGCCTGGAAAACGGGAACCAGTTTTGGCTTTAAGGATGCTTGGGCCGTTGGAGTAACCAAAAAATACGCTATTGGCGTATGGGTGGGCAATGCCGATGGTGAGGGACGCCCAGGCCTTACAGGGCTCCAGGCAGCTGCCCCAGTATTGTTCGATGTGCTGGATGTTCTCCCCAAAAGTGAATGGTTTGCTACTCCTTTTGATGAACTTACTGAAGTTTCAGTTTGTTCAAAAAGTGGTCATTTGGCTGGGGTGTTTTGTGGTAAAACGGTTTCAGAATATATCCCGAAAAACGGTGTGCGAACTGAGCCTTGTCCATATCATCAACAAGTATTTTTATCTAAAAGTGAACAGTATAGGGTTAATTCCTCTTGTTATGAGCTGGCCGAAATGAAACAAAAATCATGGTTTTCCCTTCCCCCCATGTTGGAATATTACTATGCGCCATTGCACCCTGAGTACAAGGTACTCCCGCCTTTTAGAAATGGTTGTTTGAAAGAAGGAGAACAATTGCTGGAGTTTATATTTCCGAAGAAGAACGAAACTATCCTCCTCGCCAAAAATTTTGAGGAGCAGACCCAAGACGTAATCTTTAAGATTGCCCACAGAAACCCGGACACCACTGTGTATTGGTATCTAGATGGAAGCTTTATAACCACAACTGAAACATTCCACGAAATTTCGTTGCAACCGCTTCCCGGCGCATACACCCTTACGGCTATTGACCAAGACGGGAATGAGATACAAGAACGGTTTATGGTGGAGAGGGCATCGAGCTAAAACCCCCGCTCCTTCTGTAATTGTTCGTACGCCTCTTGTACCTTTTGGAATTTTTCCTGTGCCCCTTTTTGATAGGCCTCATCCATGTGCTGTAGCTTGTCTGGGTGGTATTTCTTGGCCATGGTACGATAGGCTTTTTTAATCTCGGTGTCAGTAGCAGTGCGGTCTATTTCTAGAATTTTATACGCACTGTCCGGATTTTTGAAGAACATAGCCTTGATACTTTCAAAATCGCGTGAATGGATGGCCATATATCGTGCTATGTTGTTGATCTCGTTTACCTCCGCCTGGGTCACATGGCCATCTGCATTGGCAATACTGAAGAGGAAATGTAAAATTTGCAATCGGGACTCGTACCTTGTGCGGCTTCGAAGCAATGCACAGATTTTTGCAGCTGAAATCTCCCTGTTCTTGATAACCTCATTGAACACCTTAAAAGTGGCATTGGCACGTTCTTTCCCATAGGCCTGCACAAAATATTGGCGTACGTAGTCCAACTCGGCCTGGTTTACACGACCGTCTGCTTTAATAACCAAGGAAGCAAGGGAGAGAAGGTTGAGCTCAAAATCGGCTGGGGAAACGTCTTCACTTCGCTGCTGCTGGAACACCTGTTGGAATCCACCACGGGATTTTGACTTGGAGCCCATAAAATTATCCAATAAACTACCTATTAAAAAACCGATAATGGCTCCCGGAAATCTATAAAATGTGTAGCCCAAAACGGCCAACAACCAACGAATCATCTACTCTTTTCTTTTCTGAATTACAAGAAATGCAAATATAGGTAAAGTATGGGGCCCGTTTGTTACAAAAGTTTCAAATTGACAAGTCCCGATGTAGCCCCTTTATCCGAAGCAAATTGACTATCTTTGCACTGAAATTTAATGACTTAAAAGAAACGATTATGTATCCAGCAGAATTAGTAAAGCCAATGCGTGAAGACCTAACCAGTATAGGCTTTACCGAATTATATACCGAACAAGACGTAACCGAAGCCCTAGCAAAGGAAGGAACTACACTAGTGGTAGTGAATTCGGTGTGTGGTTGTGCAGCCGCAAATGCGCGCCCAGGAGCTAGAATGAGCTTACAGAATGCAAAAACGCCAGATCATCTCGTAACCGTATTTGCAGGTGTGGACCGAGAAGCAGTGGATGCTGCAAGAGCACAAATGGTTCCTTTCCCACCCAGCTCTCCTTCTATGGCACTGTTCAAGGACGGAGAATTAGTACACATGTTGGAGCGCCACCATATCGAGGGACGCCCAGCCGATATGATTTCAGAAAACTTAAAGGGCGCATACAACGAACACTGTTAGTGACCTATACCCAACCTGACCTCCCAAGAGAGGAAGGAACAATGGGCTGAAAAAACAAACTGTTTTCTTTACTATAAAGGAGACAGTTTTTTTATTTTTGAAATGTATGAAACTGCTTGCCAAAATCTTCAGTTATCCGCTTTCGGTGCTTTTTTACCTGTTTTTTGGGCTGGGATTATTGTTTTATGATATCGTGCAGCGTATTGCACTCAATCTTTTTGGATACCAAATACATAAAGCCAGTGTAGATCTTTTTAATGCAACCATAGTAAGGAGTCTTCATGTTTTAGGCACCCGTTTTATTATTGAGCTTCCCGAAGAACTACCCATAAACAAGCCTGTAATAGTTGCTTCCAACCACCAAAGTATGTGGGACATACCGCCTCTTATTTGGTTCTTACGGAAATTACACGTTAAGTTTATTTCCAAGATTGAACTGGGAAAAGGAATTCCCGCTATTTCATATAACCTAAAACATGGTGGCTCGGTATTGATAGACCGAAAAAACCCAGACCAAGCTACGTTACAGATAAAAAAGATAGCCGGTTACATTTCTGAAAACAATCGTGCCGTAGTGATATTTCCCGAAGGAACCCGAAGCCGTGACGGGCATCCCAAACCTTTCCGAAAAAAAGGGCTCACAACATTATTCTTGAATGCTCCAGATGCTGTTGTGCTTCCTGTAAGCATCAGTAATTCCTGGAAGTTGCAACGCTATGGGATGTTCCCTATGCCGCTTGGGGTTCACTTTAAGATGAAGGTACATCTACCTATTTCAGTAAAGGATCACGAGCCCGAGGCACTTATACACCTGGTTGAACAAACAGTGTTAAAGAACATTGTGCATGACTAAAACCAAAAACAGACGACTGCTGGAAAACACCATCAACTTTGTAAAAAAGGAGCTAGAGGGTACCGAAGGTGGCCATGATTGGTTCCATATAGAGCGGGTCCATAAAAATGCGATGCTTATAGCCAACGGGGAACAGGTGAATGGAATGGTGGTGCAACTTTCAGCATTGTTACACGATATAGCCGATAGTAAGTTCCACGGTGGCGATGATAGTGTAGGGCCAAAAAAAGCCAACGAATTTTTAAGGAGCCAGCAACTTCCAGAAAAGGATATACAACACGTTGTTTCTATCATTGAAAATGTTTCGTTTAAAGGTGGAAACAGTGTAAAAACATTCCACTCAAAAGAACTGGAGGTGGTTCAGGATGCAGATAGGTTGGATGCTCTGGGTGCCATTGGCATTGCCCGCACGTTTAATTACGGTGGCTATAAAAACCGAAAGATCTACGATCCCGAAATACCACCAAAACTAGATATGTCACCTGCGGAATACAAAGCATCTACCGCTCCTACCATCAATCATTTTTACGAAAAATTATTGTTGTTGAAGGACAGGATGCACACCGAGACCGGTAAAAAAATTGCCCAACAACGGCACCTTTTTATGGTAGCCTTTCTTGAGCAATTTTATGCCGAGTGGGAAGGGAAGGTTTAAAACAATCGTGTCTGCGGATTTTTAAGCTGAAGAAAATGAGATGCATCCAATGGTTGCATTTTTTCCTGCGGAAGATATTTTCGCTTCGCCAGTGCCATGGTTTCCTTTATCTGAAGTGCAAATTCTCCCTCGCCCCGCATTCGGGTTCCAAAACGGCTGTCGTTAAGTGTACCGCCGTGGCAATGTGCTATCTGGTTTAAAATTCTCTCGGCTCTGTCCGGTAATGCTTTATGGATCCAGTCAGTAAAAATTTCGGCTATCTGTCCGTTTAATCGTACCACGGTGTAGGCTACATCTTTTGCTCCAAGTTCTGAAACTTTTTTTACCAAGGGAAGTATTTCGTGACTGTTCAATGACGGAATTATAGGAGCCATCATCACCCGCACAGGAATGTTGTGTTCACTAAGTACCTTAACCACTTTTAAGCGTTGTTTGATACTTGCCGTTCTTGGCTCCAGTAATCGTCTCGTTTTTTCAGAAAGTGAAGTGATGGAAATATTTACGGAAATGCAGTTCAGTTTTGCCAATTCTTTCAAAATATCCAGATCCCGCAATAGCAAACTGTTTTTGGTGATAATACCTGTGGGGTGTTTCCATTTCAGCATAACCTCTAAGCACTTTCTAGTGATTTCAAGTTTACGCTCCAGCGGCTGGTAACAATCTGTATTCCCTGAAAATACAATGGGGTGTCCTTCCCAAGACTTTTTGGCAATGTGTTTTTCAAGCAATTGTGGTGCTGAAGTTTTATAGAGGATATTCCTTTCAAAATCCAGACCTGCACCATAACCCCAGTATTCGTGGCTGTTGCGGGCATAGCAATATACGCAGCCATGCTCACAACCCTGGTAGGGATTGGCGGAAAAACCCATCCCAACATCCGGACTGTTTACTTTGTTAACAAACGTTTTGGGAAATACTTCGATATGCCTTGTTTGGTTTTTGTCTGCCAGCTCGCCTTCGGTTTCGCAATAGTTCAGGAAATCGTCCCGAAGTTCGTGGCTAAGTTCAAAAAACCGATTGTGTACACGCTTTTGCGCGCCGCGACCTTTCTTGTGTTCGGGGAGTTTGGACATACAATAACCTTAAAAAGAATATTTTCTTCAAAGTTATTTATATTTAGGAATATTTCCTAGATAAATTGGATTTATTCCAATACGTTATTTTCCAGGAAAATTAGCTTTGCGTTTCTGTAAAAATGCTTGGGTGCCCTCTTGGAAATCTGCTGTACCAAAACATTTTCCGAATTGGGTAATTTCGGCCTCATAACCGTTTTCGCCATCTTCAAACCCAGCGTTAACGGCTGTTATGGCAGCTTCAATGGCAACAGGGGAATTCTTCAGG
Source organism: Marinirhabdus gelatinilytica (assembly GCF_003353425.1). Lineage (GTDB taxonomy): Bacteria > Bacteroidota > Bacteroidia > Flavobacteriales > Flavobacteriaceae > Marinirhabdus > Marinirhabdus gelatinilytica. The sequence goes on along the minus strand of NZ_QRAO01000001.1, from coordinate 531,296 downwards.
ATTTTTGAGGCAAGATTTTCTGCCAACGGTAGCAATTCTTCCAAGGTGGTTACGTGATTTACCAAACCGTACTGTAGTGCTTGGTTGGCATCTATCATCCCAGCGGTCATGATCATTTCAAAAGCACGTCCTTTGCCTACCAATTGCGGAAGCCGCTGTGTTCCTCCATATCCAGGGATTACTCCTAGAGATACTTCGGGCAGTCCCATTTTGGCATTGTCGCTCGCAATACGAATGTGAGCCGCCATGGCCAGTTCCAGTCCTCCGCCCAGTGCAAAACCGTTAATGGCTGCTAGTACGGGTGTAGAGAGGTGTGCAACAAAATCGAACAGCTTTGCTTGTCCCTCTGCAGCTAATTTTCCGCCTTGGGCAACCGAGAAATCGGCAAACTCGCTAATATCTGCTCCAGCGACAAAGGCTTTCTCCCCGCTTCCGGTGAGGATAATAACTTTGGTTGTTGCGTCCTCATCGGCTTTTTTGAAGGCATCGTGCAGCTCGTTAATGGTTGCTTTGTTGAGCGCATTTAGCTTGGATGGCCTGTTAATGGTTATGGTAGTAATGTTTCCAGAAGTATTGAAAGTAATGTTTTCGTACGCCATAATATCTGTAGTTTAAAGTAGATTTGTTAGTGGTACAAAACTACAAAATAGCCTGAAACAAACTGTAGTGGAGCACTATAAACTTACTGTATAGCAGGAAAACAGACGGTGAAGGTGGTTCCTTCATTTTCGGCAGAAACAAACGAAATTTCCCCTTTATAGGTTTCCACTATATTCTTTACCATGGCCAGGCCCAGTCCCATCCCGCTGCTCTTGGTGGTAAACTTGGGCTCAAAAACTTTGTCCTTATTTTCTTCTGAAATTCCTATACCGTTATCCTTGACGGTGATACATGCCGAAGTTCCTTTTTTAAATACGTTTACTTCGACCATAGGTGTTTCCGGAGCTTTTTGGGAAATGGCGTGGATGCTGTTCTTTACCAGGTTCGTTACGATACGTATTAATTGGGTGCGGTCCAATTTTGAAATGATCTCTTCCTCTTCAGCAAAAAAGTAGATGTAGCTTTCGTTAAAAATATCCAGCGCCAATTTGGTTATTTTAACCACGTTAAGGGTTTCATCCTTTTGAGCGGGCATTTCTGCATAACTGCTGAAGGCTGAAGCGATATTGCTCATGATATCAATTTGCTGGATGAGCGTATTACTGTACTCTTCAATTCTTTCTACAATGTTGGGGTCTTTTGGGTCAAATTTCCGTTGGAAACTTTGTACCGTTAACCGCATGGGCGTCAACGGATTTTTAATCTCATGGGCTACTTGTTTGGCCATTTCGCGCCAGGCCGCTTCCCGCTCGCTAGAGGCCAGCTTGGCAGCACTATTTTCCAGCTCGTCTATCATTCCATTGTAAGCATTCACCAGATTTGCTATTTCCTCGGTAGAACCCTCTATCATAATACGTTTGTTGCGTTTGTCCAACCTTGTCTCAATAATTTTTTGGCTTACCGTATTTAGGGAACGGGTAATGTATTTTGAAAGGAAATAAGCAAGTGCTATTGCAATGAGCAACATAAAAAAGTAGGCGATTCCCAACCTAAACAGGCTCTCTTTTAGTTCTTTGTTGATGAACCCGTCATCCTCAATATAAGGTAGATTTATGATTGCCAAGGGCTTAAAGGATAGGTCTGTTAAATAGGTGTAGGAAGATTGGTACTGCTGCCCGTTCTCTTCAAACTCCACTACATATTGTTTGTCTGGTGAAGCACGAAGTTTGTCCAATACCCCAAAAGGCATTTTTTGGTGGCTAGGGTCTTTTAGGATTCGGGCTTGGGAAGATTTGAGCAGGTTTCCATCCAGATCATACAAGAAAATTTCCAGACCGTGAATTTTCTTGATGTCATAGATCTTGTCTTTGTAAATAAGAGGAATCTGGTCGGTTTCCAGCGCAAAGGTGGTTTCTTCCAGCACATAGTCCAGATGCTTTCTTATATTGGCCTCTTTCCGTTCCAAACGCTCTCTGTGGTAATCTTCGGCCTCTTCACGATACTGGAATATAGTAACCACTGCAATTAATACCGATGCCAACAAAATAAGCACGATCATCGAAAAGAAGATACGGTTTCGTAAGGAGCGTTTGTAAAATGCCAACTTTTATAAAATTTTATGGGAAGATAGCAACATTTCGGCTACGCCCAATGCGCTATCAAGATTTTGTAGGTTCACAGAGCAAATATCGAACCAAAAGGATAATACATAAAGACTCAAGTATAAGCTCTAAAGTTTTGGTCTATTTCTCTCTAATTCTTTTATAGATCTTGAAGCCTAACATTAAGAGGATAGCAAAAACAATAATCCCCAAAGTACCGTAGATCCAGTCCACCGCATTTTTCAGGATTACCAAAAAAACCACCGAAAATAGTATGATAGTAGCACCCTCGTTGAAAATGCGCATCCAATTGGAAGAGTATTTGTACACCCCGTTTTGATGATTTTCGAAGATGAGGTGACATTTTATATGGTAAATAATCAGCGCTACCACAAATCCCAGTTTTACCTGCATCCAAGCATCGGTAATCCAGAAGGGACGCAACACCAACAACCACACGGCAAAACCAATAGCAAGTAGCATGGAAGGCCATGTAATGATGTACCACAACCGCTTGGTCATGATTTTAAATTGGTCGCTCAATATCTGCCGTGCAGGTTCTTCCTTTGCTTGGGCTTCTATTTGATATACAAACAGGCGGACCATGTAAAACAATCCCGCAAACCAAGTGATCACGAAAATAAGATGGAGGGATTTTATGTAGTTGTATTCCACTTTGCGAAGTTACGAAAAGCCTCAGAGACCCAAAGGCTTTTGAAAATCCTTTGGGTCTACCAGGGTTGGGATTATTCCTCTACAATAAGATAATTCAAATTCTTTTGGTTAAAAGCATCGTTGAATGCTTGTACCTCTTCCGAAACCAACGTATCAAACTTTACCAATTCGGCATTTACTTGTTGTGTCAATTCGTTTTTTACAGCGATATCTTGTTGCGTGGGCGGAAAATCGTCCATGCTTACCAAGCTGTTCAAATGTGCCAATTTGTTGGTTAAACGTATCGGAAAATTTAAAGGGTCCTGTCCACTTCGGTTTTTGGTCTGGTAGAGGGCCTCTTCAATTTCGGTAAATTGTTTGCTCAAGGTATCAGCTTTTTCAACCAAATCTTTTACACTTTCATCCTCTTTGTACTGTTTTTTGAAAGCACCCAGCTGTGCATTTATGTTCCGGATGTTCTTTATGGACTGGTGTGCTTTATCCACTGTTTCATTTACATCGGTTATAAAATCGTATTGTTTTTGCATTCCTGCCACATCGGCCTCTGCATTTTTATCCGGCACAATATTGAAAATCTGCACCAAAGGAGCTTCCCCCTCAATTTCCAGTACTGCCTTGTACTGTCCAGGCACTGCTTGGGGTGCTTCGGTACTGGCCCACCAAAGAATCATCCCGTCTAAACGCTCTGCTCCCTTACCCCGCATATTCCACGTGTGATAGTTGGCTCCCTTCTCTACTTTTAATTCTTTTATATTTTTTTCGGCATCTTTTTTTGTGCTGAATTTCTGAATGGTATCGTTCATCATATCCAAATAACTCAAGGTCACTTTTTTATCAGTAGGATCCTTTAGGTTAAAATAGGTCATCACCCCACTCGGGTGATTGGTACCTGCAGTAAGAGAGCCACTTCTTGAGGCTCCCCCCATCCTATAGGTGTCCTTTGGTTTGAACAAAAAGTTTCCTTTCCCTTTGGCATCAGCCAATTGATGGATTACTCCCAAATCATCTATGATCCAGAGGCTTCTTCCTTGTGTGGCCACAATGAGGTTGTTGTCCTTCAATGCTAAATCGGTAATAGGAACAATAGGCAAATTAAGCTGAAACGGTTTCCAGTTAGCACCATCGTCAAACGAAATATACATACCTGTTTCGGTACCAGCGTAGAGCAAGCCCCTTCTTTTTGGATCTTCTCGAACTACTCTTGTAAAATGTTCTGCCGGGATTCCATTGGTGATTTTTTTCCACGTTTTTCCGTAATCTGAAGTTTTATAGAGATAGGGTGCAAAATCGCCTGTTTTGTATTTCGTTCCCGCAAAGTACATGGTTCCCGCATCAAAAACCGAAGGTTCTACGCTGTTTACCATCATCCATTCAGGCATTCCCTTTGGGGTTACATCCTCCCAATTCTTTCCTCCGTCTTTACTTACGTGTACCAATCCATCATCGCTTCCCGTCCACAACACCCCTTCTTTTACAGGGCTTTCGGCTGCAGCAAAAATGGTACAATAGTATTCCACCGAGGTATTGTCCTGCGTAATGGGCCCTCCAGATGATTTCTGCTTTTCAGGGTCGTCACGGGTAAGATCGGGACTGATTACTTCCCAGCTTTCGCCTTCGTTGGTGGTTACGTGTAAATGGTTGGATGCGGTATATAATTTTTCTGGATTGTGAGGGGAAAAGAAAATAGGGAAATTCCATTGGAACCTGTATTTCATATCCTCCACACCATGGCCCATGGGATTGTCCGGCCACACACTAATACTCCGTACCGTATTTTTATCATGGTTGTAACGGGTCAAAAATCCGTCGTAGCTTCCGCCGTACACAATATCTGGATTTGTAGGATCGACGGCTATATGGGCGCTTTCGCCACCCGCTGTTGCTTCCCAATCGTCCTCATCGATACTCCAACCTTCAGTTCTATGTGGAATACGTACCGTACTGTTGTCCTGTTGTGCGGCATATATTTTATAAGGGAAACTAGTATCTGTAGTCACTCTGTAAAATTGCGAGGTGGGCTGGTTGTGATAGGTACTCCACGTTTCACCCCCATCGTAAGTCACCTGTGCACCGCCATCGTCACCAATGATCATACGATTGGGATCTTCCGGAGCGATCCACAAATCATGATGGTCTCCATGGGGGGCATTGTAGGTTTCGTAGGTCTTTCCACCATCGGTACTTTTATGGTAGCGCACGTTTAGCACGTACATCACATCTTCATCTTTGGTATCGGCATAGATACGGGTGTAATACCAGGCACGTTGGCGCAATTTGCGTTCGCTATTAATGAGTTTCCAAGTCTCGCCACCATCATCGCTACGGTATACGCCGCCTTCGTCTTTATTTTCAACTATGGCCCATACACGTTCGCTATTGGCTGGTGAAACGGTTACACCAATGATGCCTAACGTTCCTTTGGCAAAACCTTTCTGGGTTGATATTTCTTTCCAGGTTTCGCCACTATCGGTACTTTTCCAAAGTGCGGAACCCTCTCCTCCACTACTAAGGCTGTATGGGGTCCGGCGAACATTCCACGTAGAGGCGTAGAGAATACGAGGGTTGTTGGGGTCCATAATCAAATCGACCGCACCCGCGTTTTCATTTACAAACAATTTTTTGGCCCATGTCTTTCCACCATCGGTACTTTTATAAACACCACGTTCCTGGGTAGGTTTGTAGATATTTCCCATCACGGCGGCATACACTGTGTTATAGTCGGTTGGGTGTATGGCAATTCTTGGAACGTGGCGACTTTTTTCCAGTCCGGCCTGTTTCCACGTCTTCCCTGCATCCTCACTTTTCCAAATCCCATAGCCTGAGGAAACATTTCCACGTACTGTTTTTTCGCCACCGCCCACGTAGATAACATTGGGATCACTTTCGGCCACCTCAATGGCACCAATGCTTCCCCCGAAGAAGCCATCGGAAATGTTTTCCCACGTTCTCCCTCCATTCTTGGTTTCCCAGATACCCCCGCCGGTACTTCCAAAATAATAGAGATTGGGTTTGCCTGGCACGCCCGTTACGGCTGCACTTCGTCCGCCACGAAAGGGCCCGACAAGGCGATACTCCAAGGCTCCGTAAAGTGATTCATCATAGGTTTGGGCTTGGGTATTTTCAGTAAAAATGCTGAAGAATATGGTTGTGAAAAGAAATGAAAGGAGGAGTTGAAAGTGTTTCATAAATGCTGAATTGAAAAGTTTGTTTAAAGATAACCTTTCAGAATAAAATATGAAAGGGGTTATTTCAACGTTCTACGCACCTCGCTATTCAAATAATAACCCGTAACAATTGTAGAGAGCACATCGGCTATGGGGAACGCAATCCATACCCCAAACACCCCGTAATATTTCGGTAAGATCAATATCAACGGAATCAAAAAGAAGCCTTGTTTTGTCAAACTGAGCAATAACGCTGGCCAGGCCTTGCCAATGGCCTGGAAATAAGAAGAACCTATAAGCTGTACCGCTATTACTGGTGTGGCGGCAAACACCCACCGCAGCGCATTTGGTGTTCTTGCTAAAATTTCGGCGTTGTTACGCAGTGTCTCGGCATCCTGTCCTTCTTTATTGCTGATAAAAATAGAGACCAAATCTGGGGCAAAAACCATTATAACCGCAAATATCACGAGTGCCAATCCGCCACTGTATAAAATGGATTTATTTATAGATTCCCGCACACGCTGAAACTTTTCGGCTCCATAATTATAGCCCGCAATGGGCAAAAACCCTTGGTTTACGCCAATTACAGGAAAGAGCGCAAACATCAAAGCACGGGAGATAATCCCATAACTGGCAACATCTAGTGCATCACCCGTGGAGATGAGTACATTGTTTACCAATACGGTAAATACACTTATCACCCCTTGCCGCGCCAGTGTTACTGAACTGAGCGCGCTTATCTCAGAAACTATTTTTCGTTTTAGCTTAAACGAATCCAGACTGAGCCTTAATTCACTTTTAAAAATGAAGAACCAAACAATAAACGCAAAGCAAATAAAATAACTTATAAATGTTGCCCAAGCTGCTCCGTACATTCCAAAATCGAACACATTGATAAGGATATAATCCATAAAAATGTTGCCAATGGCGGGCAGCATCATGGCATACATGGCAAATTTTGGTTTTCCTTCGGCACGTATCACATTGTTCCCCATCATACACATGGCGAGCATTACGATACCGTACATCACGATGCGGTAATAGATAAGGGCAAGGTCCTTAAAACTCTCATCGGCACCAAACAGTTCAATCAACCTATCTTGAAAAACAAGTCCGAGAATAGCCAGCATTCCGGAGGTTAAAAACGTAAGGGTAACCTGATTCCCAAAAACCCGAAGTGCTTTTTCATGACTTCCCGACCCCAGGGCACGGGACAATACCGAACTCCCACCAATCCCAACGGCCAAGCCAATCGCCCCGATGAAAAAAGTAACAGGAATCACCACCGTAATTGCCGAAATGGCCAGCGGCCCAATCCATCGCCCCACAAAAATGGTGTCGACGATCATATTGAGCGACATCACCAAAATCCCTATGGAGGCAGGTACGGCTTGTTTTACAAGCAAACTGCTAATAGAGGCAGTGCCAAGAGTGGAGGATTTACTTTGTTTCAAAGGTTTTTTACATTTTATAAGTAAGGGCTTAACATCTCCCTAACCCCTTCAAAGGGGAGTTGGCACCCTCTCCTTATATAGTGAGGATGTTTTATGCAATTGCTTTATCCACATTCACGATGCGCCATTCCTCTACCATATTTACGAGTACTTGTGCAAAATCATCACGGTCATTCAGGCAAGGAACTACGGTGAATTCTTCTCCGCCCACTTCCTGGAAAATTTCTTCACCTTCCATCGCAATTTCTTCCAAGGTCTCTAAGCAATCGCTTACAAATGCAGGGGTAACGATCGCCATTTTTTTAATACCCGCTTTGCCCATGCGTTCAATGGTTCTATCTGTATAGGGTTGTAGCCATGGATCGAAACCCAATCTTGACTGGAATGTAGTGGAATACGTCCCGTTTTTGAGGCCTAATTTTTTAGCCATGTTCACGGTAGTGATTTCACACTGGTGACGGTAGCAAAATTCGTGCTGCGGACTGCCCATTTTAAAGCAACATTTACCGTTCATTTTACAGTTTCCGTTGGTAATATCGCTTTTTCGGATATGTCGTTCCGGAACGCCGTGGTAACTAAAAAGTATGTGCTCATAATCTGCATTTGCCAAGCTTTCAGCAATACTGTTTGCGAGGGCTTCCTTATAGTCTTCACGATGGTAAAAGGCAGGGGTTCGGGTAATTTTAACCTGCGGAAAATGGGCTGCGACCAATTCGTCCACTTTTACATCAATAGTTTCGGTAGTGGCCATAGCAAATTGAGGATAGAGCGGGATGGTTTTAATTTCGGTACAGCCTTGGTCCACTAATTCCTGTAATCCTTTTTTTAGGGTCATACTTCCGTACCGCATAGCGAGCGCAACGGGAACATTCAGTTTTTCCTGCACTTTTTTCTGAAGTCGTTCCGAGAGTACAATAAGCGGTGACCCCTCTTCCCACCAAATCTTTGCATACGCCTTGGCGCTTTGTTTTGGACGGGTATTTAATATAATGCCACGCACCAATAAAATACGCGCCCAACGAGGTACATCAATAACTCGCGGGTCCATCAAGAACTCGTCAAGGTATTTTTTTACATCTCTGGGTGTTGGGCTATCGGGTGACCCTAGGTTTACTAAAAGAACTCCTTTTTTGTTCATGTTTATTGTTCGCTAAGACGGCTAAGTTGTTTGCCTCCTTGAGCATTCTTTAAAAAATTATCGCCTGCCTGCCCGTTGTGCAGGCGGGCGCTCGAACGGACATCTCAATTGGGTTATAAAGGCACAAAAATAATTGATATTATTCTCAAATCAACATTCTCCAATGGTTAATCTACAATCATTTAGAAAGTCCCATCACAAACTTTTTAGGTGTGGTACCAAATTTTTTCTTGAAGGCAGCTATAAAGTGACTTGCAGTGCTATACCCAACTTTTAATCCTACTTCATTAACGTTATGCGCACCCGTGGCGAGCAATTGTCGTGCAACTTCCATTTTATAATCGAACAAAAAGCTAAACACACTATCCCCATAAATTTGTTTAAATCCTTCCTTTAATTTATTGAGTGGCAACTGTATTTCATCTGCCAGTTCTTGCAGCGTGGGCGGTTCGGACATTCGGGCAATGATAATTTCCTTTGCTTTTTTTAATTTTGAAACATTAGCCTCATCCACCAAAAACGGGCATTGCTCCACATCTACATCTTCTTCCCTGTTGAAATATAGGCTCAACAATTCGTACGCTTTTCCTTTAAAATAAAGCTGTTTAATGGAGGGATGCAAGTTATAGTTCATCAACTGGTTGAGCACTATGGCCATTGAAGGTGAAATACGGGCATCTTTATAATATTTCCGGCCTTTATTTTCATCGCTCAAAAAACTGATATAATTAGCTTCCGAAGAAAAGAGCGTATGGAATTTTTTAATGGGGAGCAATACCGAAATTACCCAAGAGTTGGGTGCAACAGCAACTTCAATTGGTAAATCGCGTTCTGGATTGTACAATAACAACGAGGTGTCCTCCAAAATGGGCAAGCGGTAATTTCCATTATTGAAACTGAATGCGCCGGACCCTTTTACACAAAAATGAAACTGTATGTAATCACTGCTTACCTCGCGCCTATACAATTGGTTTTCAGTAGATTCATTATTAAATTTCAGCACAAAAAAACCCTCCTCTATTTTAGTTTCCCTGTAAATACCTTCAGCGATATTTTTTTCTGAAATTGTATTTTCTATTGGCCTCATTTATTTAGAATTAATTTAAATAACAACAATCAAATATTCCGCAAAGATACGTTATTATTGATATAACACGAAAATTGAGTAATTTAACACAAATTTCTACTGCTAACGACACAATTGATACGGAGGGCGTTATTTTTTGGAATATGAACTAATTATTTTTGCCACGTTGATGAAAGCATTGAACGGCAAACGACATTTTTCTTCTCAAGAAGGTAATTTCTACGCCATTGGTCTTAACTACAAAAAGGCCGATGCCGAAATACGTGGGCATTTCAGTATTTCAGAAACTGCCCAAGAAACAATTTTAAAGGCCGCAAAAGATCAAGACATGGAAAGCCTAAGTGTTCTTTCCACCTGCAACCGTACCGAACTGTATGGTTTTGCCTCATCACCACAACAACTCATAAAACTACTGTGCGAGCACACCCACGGAACGGTGGAAGAATTCGAAAAAGTAGCATATATCCACATAAACGAGGACGCCGTAGCCCACCTTTTTAAAGTTGGAACAGGATTGGACAGCCAAATTTTGGGTGATTTTGAAATCATAAGTCAGTTACGCATTGGCTTTAAGCGGTCTAAAAAAATGGGCTTGCTCAATGCGTACATGGAACGTCTCGTAAATGCTGTGATACAGGCAAGCAAACGTATAAAGAATGAGACAGAGATTTCAACAGGGGCTACCTCGGTTAGTTTTGCGGCAGTGCAATATATTATGGCTCGTGTCCCCTATGTTTCAGAAAAGAACATTTTGCTCTTCGGGATTGGAAAAATTGGTCGAAATACGTGCGAAAATCTAATAAAACATACCAAAAACGAACATATCACGCTCATTAACCGCACAAAAGTAAAGGCCGAAGAAATTGCAGGAAAGTTTAATCTCGTGGTGAGAGATTACGCCAATATACAGAGTGAAATTGCCCAAGCCGACATTTTGATTGTCGCAACGGGAGCCCAACAGCCTACTATTTCAAAGGAATTACTGTATTTAAAAAAACCATTACTCATCTTGGACCTTTCCATCCCAAAGAATGTTTCAGAAAATGTAAAGGAGAACGAGAACGTAACGCTTATTCATTTGGACGAGCTCTCGAAAGTGACCGATGCTACACTGTCACATCGACAATCGCAAATCCCAAGAGCCAAAAAAATAATTGCTGAAATTTCAGCAGAATTCAACACCTGGGCAAAACACCGAAGCTTTGCTCCAACCCTTAGAGCCCTTAAGAACAAACTTTCTGAAATAAAAGAAGGCGAAATAGACAACCAGCGTCGTAAACTCCCGGATTTTAACGAAGAACATGCCGAAATCCTGAGCAATCGCATTATCCAAAAAATCACTACCCAATTTGCCAACCATCTAAAAGATGCAAATGGTTCGGCACAAGAGAAAGCCGCACTTATCCGTGAGGTGTTTCAGCTAAACAGTTCAAAAGAATGAATAAGGTAATCCGTATAGGCACGCGGGACAGCGAACTAGCACTATGGCAGGCGAAAACCGTACAATCACAGCTCAAAAATTTAGGATATAAAACACAATTGGTTCCCGTAAAATCAACGGGGGACTTAGTACTCGATAAACCGTTGTACGAAATGGGCATCACCGGGATTTTTACAAAGACACTCGATATCGCCATGCTCAAGGGTACAGTAGATGTCGCAGTGCACAGTATGAAGGATGTCCCTACCGCATTGCCCAAGGGTATTATACAGGCAGCGGTTTTAGCCCGCGCCGAAACGGAAGACATGCTTGTTTCAGCCCAGTATATAGACTATACAAAACCCTGCACCATCGCTACGGGTAGCCTACGTAGGAAAGCGCAGTGGCTCAACAGGTATCCGCACCATACCGCAGTTGATTTACGGGGCAACGTACAAACACGATTGCAAAAATTACTTGACAACAATTGGGATGGAGCCATTTTTGCAAAAGCAGGGTTGGAACGACTAGGATATCTTCACAAGAGTGGGATTAAAAGCCCTGACTTTAATGGGTTTGGGGAGGAACTTCCCTGGATGCTTCCAGCTCCTGCACAGGGCGCAATGGTTGTGGTGGCAATGGAAAAAGATACTTTTTGCCAAGAGGCATTGGCAAAAATTAATCACACAGAAACAGAAAAATGCACGAAAATAGAACGTGACTTTTTAAGAACGTTGGAGGGTGGTTGTACAGCCCCAATTGGTGCACTCGCTGAAGTTGTAAGCGATAAAATTCAGTTTAAGGGGTGTTTATTTTCTTTAGGTGGTAAGAAAAAACTTGAAGTTGCAACGTCGGTTCCTCATGGACCACAGGGTATTGACCTTGGCAACGATTCTGCCAACAAACTGTTGGAGAATGGAGGAAAAGAGTTGATGGAGATTATAAAAAGGGAAATGAAACAATGAAAATCCTCTCCACAAAAAAACTAAAACCCAACCAACGAGACCTGCTGCTGGGTGCTGGCCTTAGTGTGGTAGATTATGATGCCATATCGATTCGGTTTTTAGATTCTAAAATACCTTCGGAAGTAAAAAACGCAATTTTTACGAGCCAAAACGGGGTAAAAAGTTTTTTGAAGAATTTAAAGACCGATTCCCTCTCCCTGAACAAAGAGGTGTTGGGGATGAAGGTGCTCTGTGTTGGCCAAAAAACAAAAACACTTTTAGAGGAAAATGGCCTAAAAGTGACGAAAAAAGCTAAAAATTCAGCAGAATTAGCTCAGTTTATTGTTAAAAACCATCAAAATGAAACGTTTCATTATTTCTGCGGAAGCGAAAGAAGAGATGAATTACCTAATATACTAAAAGAGGCGAAAATCAATTTTTTTGAAACAAAAACATACAAAACAACTCTAAATCCACGAAAATTTGATCAAAAATGGGATGGAATCCTGTTTTTTAGCCCGAGTGGTTTGAAAAGTTATGTTTCTAAAAACTCAGTTTCAAATGCTATAGCAATTTGCATAGGTCCCACTACCGCAGATGCCGCAAAAAAATATTTTAAAAATGTAGTAATCGCAAATTCAACTTCGGTTGAAAGCGTAATCGCAAAGACAGTAAAAACTTTGAAGTAAAAATATGTCCCCTCGAGCGCAGTCGAGAGGTGTTAAATCTCAGAACCCTAATAAAGTTCTCGACTGCGCTCGAATGGACAGCACGATAGTTTATGAGCAATACCATTAAAAACGACCTATTCCTTAGAGCCTTAAAAGGCGAAACCGTTGAACGCCCACCCGTTTGGATGATGCGGCAGGCTGGCCGTTACCTTCCAGAGTTTATGGAAATAAAGGCCAAGTACGATTTCTTTACCCGTTGCCAAACACCCGAACTGGCCAGCGAAATCACTGTACAGCCTATTAGTCGTTACGGGATGGATGCCGCGATTTTGTTCAGTGATATTTTGGTGATTCCGCAGGCTATGAACATCGAGGTGGAAATGAAGCCCGGCCTAGGCCCTTGGCTGCCCTATCCTATTCGCTCCCCAAAGGATTTGAACAGTGTAATTGTGCCCGACATACATGAAACTCTTGGATATGTGATGGACGCTATAAAAATGACCAAGGAAAAATTGAACGACGAAATACCGCTTATTGGTTTCGCAGGATCACCTTGGACCATTTTGTGCTATTGTGTGCAAGGGCAGGGAAGTAAAAACTTTGATAAGGCGAAAGAATTTTGTTTTACACAACCCGTTGCGGCGCATGAATTACTTCAAAAAATAACCGATACCACTATCCTTTACCTGAAGGAAAAAGTGAAAGCTGGCGTAAATGCCGTGCAGGTATTCGACAGTTGGGGCGGCATGTTATCTCCAACAGATTATCAGGAATTTTCTTGGAAATACATTCAGCAAATCATTGATGCGCTAAAGGAAGATGCGCCAGTAATTGCCTTCGGAAAAGGGTGTTGGTTTGCGCTGGACACCATGGCAAAGAGTGGAGCGAGTGCCTTGGGGGTAGATTGGACCTGCTCGCCAGAAAACGCTCGTAAATTAACAGGTGGTCAAATCACGCTCCAGGGCAATTTTGACCCAACACGACTGTTTTCGCCTCCAAAGGAAATCAAGAAAATGGTTACCAAAATGATCGACGCCTTCGGAAAAGATAAATACATTGTCAATTTAGGACACGGTATTTTACCCAATATCCCAATAGAAAACGCAGGAGCCTTTATTGAAGCGGTAAAAGAATACAAAGCTGAATCTTGAAAATCTGGTCACGAATACGAAAATTAAGTATTGCCCAATTGTGGCAACTTTCGGTTCTATTCTTAAAACATCCTTTGTATATTTTTCCAACGCTAAAAGCCACGAATACAACTTTTAAGATTTGTAATGGGTTATTTGGAAATGAGCACCATAAAAGCAACCCTGCTAATGCTTTTCGTCATGCACTTTGGAATGTGCTAATCTGCCAAAAGGTGTTCAAAGAGACAAAAAACAAACAGAAAAGTGTCTTTTTTGCGCAAAAAATGACCGATTTATACGAAAAAGTGACCCAAAACGAACCTATGGACGAAGCTATGGATTTGCATAATAATGCAGTGGGCAGAATCTGTTTTTTGAACAATTTGGACAAAAATGAAGAGGAAACCATCAATTTTCTTCAAAAAAAGGCAGAAAATGCTCAAAAAGTAGTTACAATTGACGAAATGAAAAAACTTCAGAAAGAACTGGTTTATATTTCAGGATAGATGATTAAAAATATCTTTAAGGGAATAAAGGCTTATACAGGTACATTTAAACTCATGCGCCAATTGGGGCTGTGGAAATATTTTGGTGTTCCTATTTTAATAAGTGTTGTTTCGGCCCTATTAATTGGGCTGTTGGCTTGGGGTTTGAGCGGCTCCTTTGGTGGCTTGATCTCGAAAATATGGTTTTGGGAATGGGGTTCGGAGACCTTCAGAAAAATTAGCGATGTATTGGGAGCACTTACTATTATAGCCCTTGGCCTTATTGCCTACAAACACATTATCTTGGCATTGAGTGCTCCGTTTATGAGTCCTGTTTCAGAGAAAATTGAAGCACATCTTTTGGGCGAAACCCATCAGCATCGCAATACATCTAACGCCTCCCAACTTTGGCGCGGTGTACGTATTAATGTTCGAAATTTGTTGCTGGAACTTATGTTCACCATCCCACTGCTCATCTTAAGCTTTATTCCGGGTGTGAATATCATTACCTCCGTACTCATCTTTTTAATCCAGGCATATTATGCAGGTTTCGGGAATATGGATTACACACTGGAACGCCATTTTGATTATAGCGAAAGCACCAAATTTGTACGAAACAATAGCGGAATCGCCATTGGTAACGGTATTGTTTTTATGGCGATGCTATTTATACCCGTGATAGGGATAATTTTGGTGTTACCACTTTCGGTAACGGCATCTACCACTGAAACCGTACGGTTGCTGAAAGAGAATAATAAGTTGAACCTTTGGACTAAAACTTCAGATGCAAAATAATATGAAAGAGCAATTTGTAAATTATATCCAAAGCCTCCAAGACACCATCACTTCAAAACTGGAAGAGATTGACGGTAAGGCCACCTTTCAACAAGACCTTTGGAAACGTCCCGAAGGCGGGGGCGGACGGACACGAGTGATAGAAAACGGGGATGTTTTTGAAAAAGGAGGTGTTAATATCTCCAAAGTACACGGAAAACTCCCCGAGACCATGCAACAGTATTTTGGAGTGAAAGATGCCAATTTCTTTGCCTGCGGTTTAAGCCTCGTACTACATCCCAAAAACCCAATGGTGCCCACGGTACACGCAAACTGGCGGTATTTCGAGATGTACAATGCACAAGGTGAAATTGTTGACCAATGGTTTGGCGGTGGGCAGGATCTCACACCTTATTATTTGTTTGAAGAAGATGCAAAACACTTCCATCGCGTATGTAAAAAAGCTTGTGACAAACACAACCCAACGTTTTACCCCAACTATAAAAAACGATGTGACGAATATTTTTACAACGCCCACCGGGGGGAAGGCCGGGGAATTGGCGGTCTCTTTTTTGATTACTGCAAAGTTTCAGAAGAAATGTCGATGGAAGATTGGTATAATTTTGTGACCGAAGTTGGCGATAGCTTCCTAAATGCCTACGTTCCCATAGTTGAAAAAAGAAAAGATGCACCTTATTCCGAAACAAACAGAGCCTGGCAGGAGATACGTCGTGGACGATATGTGGAGTTTAATTTGGTTCATGATAAAGGCACTTTGTTCGGGTTAAAAACCAACGGACGTATTGAAAGTATTTTAATGAGCCTGCCTCCCAAAGTGCAATGGGTGTACGACCACCAGCCGGAAGCCGGTAGCGAAGAGGAAAAACTTGTTGAGGTCTTGAAAAACCCGAAAGCTTGGACATAAACCAAACAAATGCTTTTTTATCTTTGAAAAAAAGAGGCCCCGTAGTTCAATGGATAGAATAAGAGTTTCCTAAACTTTAGATCCAAGTTCGATTCTTGGCGGGGCTACTTTTTAATGAATTTGACAAGACTTCAATCCGCCAAGAGAAGAAGTTTACCCTTAGCACAGGAGGGAGGTCACCCTAGCCAGTCGAAGAGATTCTTGGCGGGGCTACAAGACAATACGCAAATAGTGTAATTAGTACACACCCGTTTCTTAAATATCTCGTAAAATTTACAACTCCTTTTTTTGAACTATTTATAACTAACGAGTTTTCAGTACATTACAATTAGCCTTGTTAACGTACCTTTACTGGCACAAATTTTTCAATGTACTAGCGTAAAATAAATAATTTTAAATTTAAAAAACTTATGAAAAAAGTATTGTTAACCACCGTATTCGCTTTGGGAACTTTAACAGCTATACAAGCACAGGAGACCGAGGATCAAAACCCAACCAAGGTTGAAGCCACCGTATCTCAGGAACAAGAGGATAAAATGATCGCAAAAGTTGAAGCAACATCTCAGGATTTTAAAGAAGTAACCAGAGATGAACTTCCTGCAGCTGTAGCAGAAGCAGTGGCTACTGACTTTAAGGGAGCAACCGTGCAAAAAGCATATGTGAACGAAAAAGAGCAATATAAATTGGTTCTTTCAACCAATGCAAAGGGCCTTAAAGCTGGAACAAAAACAGTGTTTGCCACTAAAGAAGGTAAATGGCTCAAAACACCACAAGCGAAGATGAAACAATAGGTTAAATTCGCAATTGATGAAAAGGGTGTTCCATAACTGGGCACCTTTTTTATTTCCAGATAAGTGCTCCTCTCGAGGTTACTTTTTCGGTATCTTGATACGAATGGAAACGAGCTTTTAACAGTAATTTCCTTCCTTTGGTATTTCGGGTAAAGATAAATTGTGCCACACCATTATAACGCTTCCAAGCTTTGTAGAACACCATTGCATCTGCCTTGCGTTCTCCAAACACCTTTGGAACCGAGTAATAATTTGAAAAGCCAAGCTTCTTGCGCACCCAATTGCTCTGTGCAATAATATAACGTGGGTTTTCAATAGGGTTTATTATTTCCTGCAAATAAGTAACGAATAAAATCCCTTCCTTGGCACTGGCGCCCAATAAATAGCACGACAGGGACCCATCCTCAAAAGCATCAACTTTTATAGAAACTTTTTGTTCGGCTTCCAATATCATTCCTTTGGCAACCATAGCAGTCTTTAAGGCATGGGCTATCTTTATCAATTCTTTATCACGGCGGCCGTATTTTAAGTACAGTGTAACCACTTTTACCGTTTTTGGCAATAAAATCATTGCAAAGCCAAGCACCAGCGCATATATAAAAAACAATACCCCCTTTGCCAATAGGGTTGTTAAATTCTTGAAGAACAATTCTGGCAACAGCACCGTAAAAATTGCAGAAAGTTCTAATATTAAAAAACGTAGGGCATCTTTAAAATAAAGTTTTTTCAGCTGGCCGTGGGTTTGCGGTTTTTCGTAGTTTACCTTTAACTCCCGTACTAAGACATCGCCATCGCCAATAGCTTTTTTCCACCGTTGCATTACCTCACCACGTTTGGTTGCCAGTGCCATCATTTTTTGGTTCAATAGAGGAACATCTTTCTTTGTCTCAGGCAACAACTTCAGTCTGTCAGCACCGTTTTCAATATAGGGTTCGCCTTGTAGTGAAATTCCACAGAAAGCCCCAAACCTTCTATATAATAATTCTAGGTCTGCACCGCCTGTTTCGCTCGTGGGGTCCACACAGGCAATATGCCAAATATTTGCCACCTTGCTGGGTTGTAAAGAATGTACCCGTATGGCCCGCCCACGCATTTGGTTGGACATCACAAAAGAGCCCACAAAGCTCGCCAAAACGAGGGTGTTTATCGCTGGTGCATCCCACCCCTCTCCCAAAAGCGATTTGGTACCAATAAGTACTTCAATATGTCCCGTCTCAAAAAGCTGGGTCATTGCGGCGACCATTTTTTTACTGCCCTGTACATTGGGTTTTATGATCACGAACTCGGTTTCCCACAGTATCTCTTGTATAAAGTTTTCTGCTGAAATTAATGTTGAAAGTTCATCTATTACCGAATTGTGCAGGATAATCAAAGACCCCGTTAGTACTCCCAGTTTCTCACGTCGCAATGGAAAATCAACATCGTTCTTTATAGCATTTCGCACAAACTGGAATATGGGCACCACGCCCAGTTTGTTGATCTCAGAAACCGATTGGTTGTGCTGTACCTCGAGAAACTCCTTCCGTATATAATCTGAAAGTACTACCATTCGCAAGCCACGTTGTAAGTTTTGGCTTTCCGCCTTTACGATCTCAACGATACTTTTAAGTTTTGAGGGGCTTTGGGCGAGCTTTCGGTAAAGGCTCTTTTCACCAGTAAGGTTGATGCGCTTTAAATCGAACGCGCCAATCTTACGTAGTTGTTTTTCAATATGTAAAAGCAAAGCTTCGTCTGCCTCGTAATACTCCCGTTCTTCAATTAAAAAGGGGGTTAACAGCGCTTCAACCCACTCGTAACTTAATGATGGGAACTGGACTTTCTCTGCCTTTATTCCTAAAAATTCAACCTTGGTTTTGGGAATAGTAGCCCCAGCGGCATTTAAATAAATGAGCAGGGCCGAAAACCGCTCGGGATTTTTATAAATTTCTTCCAGATGTGCTTCTGTTTCTGCATAAAAAGGGTGCTTTTGTATAAACGCTATAAAATCTTTATTGGCTTTTAATGTCTCCACAAATCGCATCAAGTTTTCACGATAGGTGATAATGTATTGTATCTGTTCGGCATCGGGTTCAGAAAAATGGATATAGTCTTGGTGCGGACACAAATTGCCCTCACGTACCAGCTCTGGAACGCCTATTTCCATATCTATGGGACCGCAAAGGTCGAAGTATTTCTTCAGTTCATTTTTTTCGCTATCGTACGGAGGGGTTGCCGTAAGCGCAATGAGGGTGCAGTCCTGTAATTTTTTTAAATTGAAAAGCGGCTTCCACCATTCGTTTTTTAAATGGTGGGCTTCATCCAAGACCAAAGTGCCAATTTCCGCTTCCTGAAAGAATTTCAATAGTTTTTCCGAAGAATATTCAAGATCATTCTTAAATAACGAGTGCAAGGATTGATAGGTGGAAAATGTGAGCGTCGCTGGTTTTTTGATGCTGAAGGAAGTTTCAATACAGTTCCTGTCCTTAACAAAACACTCCAGCATGCGCTCGTACCATTGGTTGCGTATGGTGAGCGTGGGGGCAAGAATGAGCGTTTTCTTGTCCAGCCGCTGCACCATTTCCAGTCCCAAAACGGTTTTTCCAGATCCAGGTGGTGCCACTACGTGTAAATGGTCGTCCTCCAAATGGGTATCAAATTCTTCCAAGAATCGATTTTGATACGTCCGCCATGGATAGATAAACGAGAAGTGCTGTGATAGTAAGCTCAAAGGGCGCAGGGCTGTATGAATAATTAGTACATTTGCAGGGTAAAAATAGGGAATTGGGACGAGACCCTTCCTCTTAAAAAACTAAAGCATGTATCCACTACGCAGAAACCGACGATTACGCCAAAACGATGCCATACGAAGCTTGGTTAGGGAAACCTTTATTTCTCCAAACGATTTTTTAGTACCACTGTTTGTCGTAGAGGGTAATGGTGTAAAGGAAGAAATTGCCTCCATGCCCAATTACTATCGCTATAGCTTGGATTTGTTAAAAGCCGAAGTTAAGGAATTGTGGTCGTTAGGGTTAAAAAGTGTTCTGCTATTCGTAAAAGTTCCTGACAAGTTAAAAGACAACAACGGCACCGAAGCCCTCAACAAAGACGGTTTGATGCAACGCGCTATAAAAACGGTGAAAGATGTGTGCCCAGAAATGCTGGTGATGACCGATGTAGCAATGGATCCCTATTCCAGCTATGGTCATGACGGGATTGTGAGCGACGGCATTATAGTTAATGACGACACCAACGCCATCCTGGCCGAGATGTCCCTAAGCCATGCCAACGCAGGTGCAGATTTTGTAGCACCCAGCGATATGATGGACGGTCGCATTTTTGAAATCCGCAGCCTGTTGGAGGACGAAGGCTTTCACGATACGGGAATCATGAGCTATAGTGCTAAATATGCAAGTGCTTTTTATGGACCATTCCGTGATGCACTGGACAGTGCGCCCGTGGACCAACAACATGTCCCAAAGGACAAACAGACCTACCAAATGGACCCTGCCAATCGTGACGAGGCCATCAAGGAAACCCTTATGGATATTGAAGAGGGTGCCGATATCGTGATGGTAAAACCCGGGCTGTGCTATTTGGATATTGTTCGTGATATTAAAAATACTGTACATGTGCCGGTTGCCGTTTATCAAGTGAGTGGCGAATATGCCATGCTTAAAGCTGCTGCCGAAAAAGGCTGGTTGGACCACGATACGGTTATGCTAGAACAGGTTACGGCCATTAAACGTGCCGGTGCTAATATCATTGCAAGTTATTTCGCAAAGGATGTTGTGAGAGTACTCCAATAACTGCGGAACACCTATTTCGCTCCAACAACAAAACTAACAGTATGAAAAAGATCGTTTTATATTTCATTTTAATACTTTCAACAATTACTTACGCCCAACAAACCACCCCCAAAAAAGCGTGGTTGGAAAAGTGGGAGAACAGTAAGAATTACCTTGTTGGGATTGCCGAAGCTATGCCCGAGGATTATTTCGATTTTAAACCTACAGAAAGACAGATGACCTTTAAAGAACAGCTCATTCACATAAAAGGAAATATGGACTGGTTGAGCAATACCTATTTTACTGAAGTAGCCTACAAAAGAGGCGAAACCGAAATCCCTTCATCAAAAGCCGAGACCATTGCGCTACTTTCCGAAGCTTTTGACAATGCATTGAAAATTATTGAAAAAGCCCCAGAAGCAAGTCTAGCAAATACTGTGAATTTCTTTGCTGGGCAAAAAAGCAAGTTGCAAATCCTTACTCTTTTACAAGACCACGTTACGCACCACCGCGGACAGTTGATTGTATACTTAAATCTAAAAAATGTAGAACCTCCCAAGTATTCGGGATGGTGACCAAAGCCTGTGGATCTATGGCGAAAAAACAAAAATTTAAAATATCTTTAATAGCTAAAAGAGGGCAAATACACTAACTTGCCAAAAAACCACCATTTATGGGCTTATTGATACTCTACGCAGTACTTTCCATTTTTTTCTCGTTTATGTGTTCTATTTTAGAGGCCGCATTGCTCAGTTTTACACCTTCATTCATAAAAATGAAAACAGCAGAGGGCAAGGGTTATGCTAAAACCCTGGCCAATATAAAAAAGGACATAGACCAACCCCTTATTGCCATACTCACCGTAAATACCATTGCCCACACAGTAGGTGCGATCTTGGTAGGTGTCCAGGCAGAAAAGCTTCCTTATAAAGTTGAAATCTGGGGCTTTAACATTGTGGGTATTGTTTCGGCGATCATGACCTTGCTTATTTTGATTGTTTCAGAAATCATCCCCAAGACCATTGGTGCTACGTACTGGAAAAAATTGGGATCCTTTACTGCTGTATCCCTTAAAGCAATGATGTTTCCGTTGAAATACACGGGTATTCTTTGGATCTTAACCCTCACCACAAAACTCATTGGTAAAAGTGCCCACGTAAGCACGATGAGCCGCGAAGAGTTTATTGCCCTTACCGATGCTGCCGAACAGGAAGGGGTTTTTGAGGAAAACGAAGGTGCCGTTATAAAAAACCTATTGGTATTCAAATCGGTATTGGCCAAAGATGTCATGACACCTTTTCCCGTTGTTGAAATGGAAGACGAGGATACCACCTTATCCAAATTTCACAACGACCATAAAAACCTGCGCTTTTCAAGAATACCCGTGTTCAAAGATAAAAGCCACAATGTTACGGGTTTTGTACTGAAAGACGATGTCCTTGAAGAAATTGTTGAAGAGCGGGGCAACAAAACATTGAGCGATATAAAACGTGAAATTTCGGTAGTGGATGCCCAAAAGCCTATCCCTGAACTTTTTGACACCTTCTTGAAACAACGCACACATATTGCCCTTGTGGTTGACGAATTTGGTAACACCATAGGCGTAGTTACTATGGAAGATATTATTGAAACCCTCTTGGGTCTAGAGATCATGGACGAGAGTGACACGGTAGAGGATATGCAAGTTGCTGCACGAAAAAACTGGGAACGCCGTGCCAAGCGCATGGGGATACAGTTGCAAGAGGAAAGTCCCGATGAAAGTACTAATTAGCTTGCTTTTATATTCTCTGGCAAAATACTCAGGTTGCGCAAAATGGTATTAATAAATCGTGATGCGTCGTACGGCTTCAGTATGATATCGTTCATGCCACATTCAAAAATCTTTTTTCGTATTTCATCTACCTCAACTGCTGTTAGGGCAATAATGGGTACGGTTTGGTCAAACTTTCTAATGGCCTCTGTAGCTTCCATACCGTTCATTCTTGGCATATGGATATCCATTAAAACCAGATCGTAACGGTTGTCCTTAACCATTTGTACGGCCTCTAGACCATCGTTGGCCAGACTACAACCAAAGTGCTTGCTCTCAAGGATTTTCTGTGTGATCTTTTGGTTTATTTTATTGTCGTCTACCACCAAGATGTGTAAGTTTTCAAACAAGTGATCTTCTAAAACCAATTCATCACTGGTAATGCTGCTAATTTCTGGCCTGCTTTCGGTTTGTATTTCCTTTAGCGCTAATGAAAAAGAGAAAGTGGCACCCTTTCCGGTATCGCTTTCCAGATTGATCTTGCTTCCAAACAGCTGTAACAACTTCATAACAATGGGAAGTCCTAAACCTGTCCCTTGGTAGTTATAGTTCCGGTTTTCCACCTGGGTGAACTCCTCAAAGATTTCCCGTTGTTTTTCCTTCGGGATGCCAATACCATCGTCTTTCACTGTAAATTGAACCGTATGGGTATCGTCTTCTAAAATTTCAACTTGATGGATCGTGAGCCAGATGTTTCCATTTTCTGTAAATTTCACGGCATTACCTACTAAGTTCATCAAGATTTGGGATACCCGTACCGAGTCTCCTAAAAATTGGTTGGGTAAATTTTCATCTACGGACAGGTGAAGCTTATTATTGTGTTGTTGCAAGCTGAAGGCAAACGAACGCACAATATTGTTTAAAAGCGCTGTAAGCTGAAATGGTGTTTTTTCTAGCTCCAGGCCGTTGGCATCCATTTTATTGAGGGTGAGCACATCGTTTATGAGCGCCAATAGATAGTCTGCCGAAAATTTAAGGGACTCCAAGTCTCCTCTGTGCGACCTTAGTTTTTTGTCTTCAAGGAGAAGTGAGGACAGCCCAATAACACCGTAGAGTGGTGTGCGCAACTCGTGGCTTACTGTAGAGAAAAACTGGGTCTTTAGCTTGCTCAACTTTTCGGCCTCATCTTTGGCCTGTACCAAAGCCAGATTGGTTTCCTTAAGCTTTGTGATATTGGATTTTCGAGCTTTGGCCAGATTATAGATAACAAAGAAAACCACACATAGAATTATAGCAAAAACCCCTAAGATTACCATAATGGTACGGGTACTGTTTACCAAAGTTGCCGAAAGTTCTTTTTCGGCCTTTGCAATTTCTGCATCCTGCTGGTATTCTTTTAATTGGAAATTGGCACTGGCCTCTTCAATAGCCACTACTTTTTCTGAAGCAAAAATCCTGTCGGTAAAACTGCGCTCATCCTTTATAGCTTGATTGGCAAGTTTGTACTGGCCCGTCATTTCATATGCCTGTGCCAGGAATTTATTACCCTCGGCTGCTTGGATTATGTAATCTTTTTCCTTTGCAGTTGCCACAACGTTACGTAAAATTTCAATGGCCTTTGATTTTGGATAATTATCTTTTAAGAGATGATGCCTTGCAAACAAAATATCCAGATTGAGCTCCAGTAACGGGCTTTGTTTTTCAACTTTGGTAAGTTCCCGTGTACTAACTAGATAGGGCAGGGCTTTGTCTGTCTGGCCAAGGTCTATGTAGGTCCATCCAATGTTCATGTATTCGATAATATTCTTTACATCACCGCCCTCTTGTTTTTTTCGAATGTCAATAGCCTTTTCGTAATAAGGAATCGCTTTTTCCATATGCACGCCACTCTCTCCAATTTTGTTGCCCAAGGAAGTATATGCCCATGCAATTAAGCTATCTTCTTGCGATAACAGCGCATACTCCAATGCTTTATGGCCGTTGTAATTTCCTTTTAAGGTATCCTTGAGCACCCAGCTATAAAGATTTCCCAACCCATCATATCCCCTAAATGCATAATAGTGGTCTTGGATTTTGGCAGCTTCTTCAATTAAAAGAGTATTGAACTCAATAGATTTTGCGTAATCGTGCTTATGGTAGTAGTCCCTACCCGTTTCTAATAGTACTTCAAGACTATCTTTAGCAACCTGCGAGAAGACCGAGAACGGCAAAATAAAGCATAGCAAAATGAAAGTTGCAGGGGTAGGTAGTTTCATTTTTAATGGATTTTAGGGATTGCTAATCTACATATAACCCCCTAAGTATCAAAACATTTACAGAAAATAGTCTGCTTCTGTTTTAAAATTACGTGTAAACACGTATCTTGGTACAAATGGTAAACATCTCTATCAATACCCCTCTTGGCCCTCTTTTTATCGAAGGTTCCAGGGACGGTATCTCATCTATTAGTTTTGTGGATACCCCAATCTCAGAAACAATTGAAGTTCCGCCTGTGCTTCAGCAAGCTGTGATACAATTGAATGAATATTTCAATAAACAGCGCAGGGAATTCAGTTTACAATTGGCTCCCAAGGGCACTGTTTTTCAGCAAAAAGTATGGAAAAAGCTACAAGATATCCCTTACGGAAAAACCACATCCTACCAAGAGATGGCAAACCAACTGGGCGATCCAAAAGTGATTCGCGCCGCAGCGAGCGCCAATGGCAAAAACCCTATTGCCATTGTAGTCCCCTGTCACAGGGTGATTGGTAGTGATGGTTCCTTAACTGGGTATGCTGGTGGACTGCACCGCAAAAAATGGTTGTTGGAACACGAGAGTCCAATAAAACAGGGGAAATTGTTTTAATTTTATACAATGAAGAAGTTGAAAAAAATTTTAAGCTGGTTCCTTGGCATTGCGCTACTACTCATAGCCTTGGCTTATATAACCGATCACGACTACATTTTAAAAGGAGTACGGGTTGTGTATTTTACCGGGCACACCACTGCCTTTATAGATGACCACAGCTATTTTAAAAATGAAACCATCCCAGCCAGCACACAACCACAACCTTGGCCAGTGCATAAAGATTTTAATACCATTAGTCCAACTGAGACATTGCTGGAAACCCACGAAGACTTTCGCACCATTGCTTTTATAATCATTAAAAATGATAGTATTGTGCATGAATACTACAACGAGGGGTATGGTGAAACCTCCCAAACCAACTCTTTTTCCATGGCCAAGAGTGTTACCTCAGCGCTTTTAGGAAAAGCCATCCAAGATGGGTTTATTGAAAACCTGCAGCAACCCGTGGGTGATTTTATCCCAAAATTTAAAGGAACAAATATGACCGTAGGAGACCTCTCTTCCATGTCCAGCGGCCTCAATTGGGACGAGAGCTATACCAGTCCGTTTAGCGTGACAGCACGTTCTTATTATGATGACGATCTTGCAGAAACCATTCTAGGTTTGGAGGTGACCGAAACACCTGGAGAATCGTTCAAATATCTTAGCGGAAACACCCAATTGTTGGCAATGGTGTTGGAAAACGCTACGGGCAAGCAGCTTGAAACCTACCTTTATGAAAGCTTCTGGCAGCCCATGGGGTTTGAACAGCCCGCACTGTGGCAGGTAGACGATGATGAAAACCGCTTGGTAAAGGCCTACTGCTGCTTGGCGAGTAATGCACGTGATTTTGCACGCTTCGGGAAGCTGTACAAAGACTTCGGAAACTGGAATGGGAGACAATTATTGGATTCGAACTTTGTGGCAAAAAGTGTACAACCCCGCTTTGAAGATAGTCCCGAATATGGCTATGGGTTTTGGTTGAGCGACCATTTGGGCAAAGAGATTTTTGTAATGCGTGGCATCTTGGGCCAATACGTTATTACCATCCCCGAGGATGATCTAATCATTGTCCGGTTGGGCCATCAACGTGGGTCACGTAGTGATCTTCCTTTTTCTTCAGATTTCTATACCTATGTGGAAGAGGTGTATAAAACGTTGAAACTTAGCCATTAGAGCAACAATCAAAAAGCACTATTAACAAGCTTTCGCCCCTTATGAACAGGGGTTTTTCCCTTTTGTACCGTTTCTCGATTGAAAACTGCCAGTAATCGCATAACCCTGTGATTTACTGTATTCTCCATTGTGGTCTTTTAGCATGTTGTCCATATTTGTGGCAACGATAACCAAAATAATTTCAATCATGAAACATTTTTACCTCACTTTAAGTTTAATACTGGCCATATCCATTTCATTTGGGCAGAATGAAAAAAACCATTGGTTTTTTGGACAGAATGCTTACATAGATTTTAATACGGCAACACCTACTGTTACTACGGGAAACCTTAATACAGGAGAAGGCTGCTCATCGGTGGCCGATGCGAGTGGAAATCTATTGTTTTATACAGATGGAAGAAATGTATATGATAGCACAAATACCACGATGCCCAATGGCACCAATCTCAAAGGAGATCCTAGTAGCACCCATTCCTCACTTGTAGTGGCCAACCCCTGTAATCCTGATCTATACTACATTTTTACTGCAGGTGCCAGAACCATAATGCCCGGATTACATTACTATGAGGTTGACATGTGCCTTAACGGCGGACTTGGGGATGTGGTAGTAGGGTCGGAAACGTTGTTGTTGGCAGATGCTTCCGAAAAAATTGCCGCAACGCTTAACGCCAACGGTCAAGACATTTGGGTTTCATCTACAAAAGAAAACTCATCGATCAGTTTTGCCGAAATATATACCTGGGGAGTGACCTGTGCGGGAGTATCTCTTACTCCTAACGTCTATGTTTCTTCACAAGCAAATACTTCTGCCACAAACGGAACGCAATGTAATACCGATGGTAATGACCCTGGCCAAATAAAATTCAATAATTCTGGTGATGTTCTTGCAGTTGCACAGTTATACTGTAGTAGAGAAATAGACGTCTATTCATTTGACAATGTTACGGGAAATGTAACCTCATTTGTCACAGCACTAACAGATACGACGGGTGGTGCATATGGTTTGGAATTTTCGCCCGACGACAATTATTTATTCGCAACCGATTATTTCCTGCGTAGTGTTTGGCAATATGATATTTCGAATATTACTTCAATACCAACGCCCGTGCAACTAGGCTCAAATATTGGAACCCGGGGAGGTGCATTGCAACTTGCACCGGACGGTATGAGCATCTACGCCGCTCAAATGAACACAAATAACTTGGCTCAAATAACCAATATCACATCTTTCCCAGCCACCTTTAGCAATAATTCGATAACACTCGCTGGAGGCACCCTGTCAAGGCTTGGGCTACCTACTTTTGCCTCCGGAATGTTCAGCTCTAGCCCCTTCTGTCTCAACCTAGACCCTTTTACCAATGCCGTCCCCACTCTATTTTCAACGGTTGTAAAAGATGAATTGAACACCAATCCATTTTTTGGAAAAGACAAGGAATACGGCGATGTAGACAACGATGGTGATATGGATATTCTTTACACCAAAACAGGCGATGAGCTCTTTATATTGGAAAATACAGCGGGTCCCGGAGTCACACCGGTTTATTCAGTTCCTGGCACTAGTGCCTTTGGCCCAAATTTCCTGTCGTACAGTTATCGTTTTATAGATTGGAACGGAGATAGCTTTAACGACATTTTGGTCTCTGGAATAGACGCTTCTGGCGACGCAGGAATTTGGTTGTTCCTAAACAACGGAAGCGGAGGGTTTCCCGCTTCTGGACTGCCCTTTATAAATGCCGGACTTCCCGGCCCAGACCAATATGGTTTTAGCGATCAGGATTTAATTGCCGTAGGCGACCTCAACAATGATGGGCTCCACGATATCCTCATAAGTAATCAGTCTGGAACATTGAATGGGACGGCTTATTTTGAAAATTTGGGGGTAAGTGGCGGGCCACCTCCATATTTTGGACTAACGGGCTCGCAAATGTATGTTGGTGGAACAATAAACAATCCTTTTATACCCGACAACAGTGGTAGCTATCACACCCCAGAAATCTACGATGCAGACTGCGATGGGGATTTGGATGTATTTATTAGCGACCCCTTACTTCCCTCCCCAACATTTGGAGGGGCTAGAATGTACTTTCACGAAAATAATGGTGCTGTTACCACTGGGACACTTCCCGATGTAAACCTTACTGGAGTTATCAATCAGTTTGGTTTTAACGATGACCCTGGAACTAGCTCAGATCTAGCTTGTGATTGGATTATTACCCGCATCATACCTTATATAAACCCAAACTGTCCCATTGCAATAAGTTATAATTTGTGCGATGAAGAGTTCTTTTATTATGATCAAGATTGCGGTTGCGAAGGTACTGGAACCAATGTAGTTGTTCTGGATACAGAAGAGTTGCAAAACCCTCGAACAGAAATTGCACTATACCCCAATCCAGCATCGAGTCATTTCAAGATAGAGAGCGAGGCGACCATAACAGGGTTTATGATCTACGATATGCAAGGGCGTGAAGTAATGCAACACACTTACACTGGTAAACCCGTGCAAATTGATAGATTATCACAGGGAATGTACTTTGTGAAAGTAAATGCTTTTGGAGGCATACAAACCCTACGCCTAATTGTAGAGTAATTAATCGAATATAGCGATATGAGAATATTCTACTTTTATACCATACTAATGCTGAGCCTCTGGGCGGCACAGGCCCAGTGCCCTCAGTACCAAGATAATTTGGTAGAGTTCATATCCAGTTCTCACTATAAAGATCTCAACACAATTGAGCTAGAAGACAACAGCCATGATTTTGTGATAGTCGGTACAAAATTCACCGAGAGTTTTACGCAAGAAACCCTTTTTCTGGTCAGGATAAACGGATCAAATGGAAGCATCGTTTGGAAAAAGGAATTTGACCAAACCCATGCATCCAGAGGGTTCGATGCTGTTCGATATGATGAAAATGGACAAGAGTATATAGCGGTAACCGGCTATACAAACAATGGGAATTTAAACGAAGCTTATATTGCTGTGGTAGATGCTACAAACGGTACCATAGTACGTGAAAATGCATTCGAGATAGAGCCTGGATTCCATTCCCAAGGCCTGCATATTATCTACACTGAAAAAAATTATAACGGAGCCCCTGAACCTGGCTTTGTCGTTGCAGGCTTCTATAATTTCATCTATACTGTAAATGTAGATGACAATGGTTCTGGCTTCTTAATGCGAACAGACATAAATTTAGCACCTCTTTGGACTCGAAGTTCAGAATCATCCACAACTGGCTTGGTAGATTATGATATGATGAACCGTGTAACCGAAACCTCCGTTGGATTCTTTGTAACAGGCAGTGTGAATGAACCCAGTGGAACACGGCAAAGCATACTATTATCAAAATTTGATGGGGATGGCAACACCCTCTGGACCAATTCCTATGTACGAGGAAATTTCAGAGATGTAGGAGTGGACGCTTACTTTGAAAGTGCGACTGGCTATATATATGTATTAGTGTACTATTCAGATACACATTATTTTGGTTTGACAACGATAGACAGTAGTACAGGATCCATCCTGTTAAACCACTCCTGGAGTTATGTGAATGGAAGCGAGCTAAACCGTACCGGCTTCAAAATTTCAAAAAACACAGACCCTAGTTTTCCGAACGATTTGGTGATCTTTGGCTATGAGCGGGATGCAATTATACAGGATCCTACGGGGCCTACTGTGAGCGCCAACACCGTGCCGTTTACAGTAAGTGTCAATAAAACCACCGGAAGGATAAGCTATGCCAAAAGCTATCCTGTTCCTTATAAGGATAACCCAGACTATCAAGATTATTTCCGTTTTTGGGAGGGACAGAGCCCATTGATATTTCACCCAGATATGGGTTTTGTATCACAAGGTGGTTCTTGTTCTTTTATGGTAGCCAATAGATCCTATGGCCCAAACCGTTCAGCCATAGAAATGATAGCACTCACTCCCAGCCTCCAAAACACTTGTGATACCACCTCTTTTACAGCAACCGAAAACCTTATAAACCTCCAATTGGTGCCCACGACTATAAACAATAAAACCATTGTGGCTCAAGCCATCTCATACAGCAGTCAAAATATTGCTTTGGAAAAAACGAATTGTGAACAAGGAACTGTCTTGTCCGTTACCACCCCACACAACAAACGTCCCCAACTTTTTCCCAATCCAACAAATAGCGTCTTGAACGTGAATACGACCATAAAGCTAGGTTATAGAATTTTTGATGTAAGCGGAAAGCAAATAATGCAAGATGATAGCGTTCCAGATAGGGGAATCAACCTGACTAGCCTGCAAAACGGTGTGTATTTTATAAAGTTCATTTCAGAAGACAACAAAACCGAGACCTTTAAATTCATCAAACAATGAAAAAATTACTTCTTTTATTACTTTCAGCAACATTGATAGCCTGCGATAGCGATGATGATAACACCCCCAACCGAAGCAGTGAAAACATAGAGGTAAGCATAGACGGAGGTACGCCACAACCTTATAAAATGAACATTGAAGCGCGCTTTATCCCGCTTCCGCCCACATCGGGTTTTATGGGCTATTTTGTTATAGACTCCAGCAACGGGACAGATGCTTTTCATTTGGAGCTACCGCGCACCATCCAGAGCGATTATACCGCACCCTATACGGTGACCATAACCAATCCCGTTCTGATAAACTCGGTTCTTACCATTGAGGGAGTTGATATAGACTATGCCAACACCACCAATACGGTTACCCTACAACTACAACAATACGGCAATGTGGGCCAGCAGGTCGTGCTAGATGTGAACGGAACCTACTTTGATAGCAGTAACGCGCAGCATAGCATAGCGATTGCCATAGATGTTGAGAGAGACCCCTTTACCAATCCTTAAAATTGTAATCCATTATATTTTAAGCTACCTTCCCCTATGCTTAGGCAACTAACCAAACTCCTGCTACTGTTCCCTCTAGTTCTCTGGGGGCAACAGGTGTATGTATTTACCACAGCTAACGGCCTCCCCTCCAACACGGTGTACGATGTGGTGCAGGACGCGAAAGGATTTATCTGGATTGCTACCAACAAGGGCGTGGTAAAATACAATGGCAAGACATTCAAGACCTTTACCGTACAGGACGGCCTGCCCAATAATGACACCTGGAAGCTAGAGGTAACGCCAGACGGCAAGGTTTGGTATGCTTCCAAAAGCAACCGCCAAGGCTATATTGTTAACGATAGTGTGTATAGCTTTCCTGTTGAAAATAATAAAACCATTAGCCCTGCATATTTTGCATTGAATAAAAATAAAGTTGGTTTTTTTTATCACGACAGCTATTTTTTTGAAAACAACGAATGGAAATTGGGGCTTAATACTTCAGATATTGATGGAGACGGCAATAATGATTACCAAGTAAACGATAGTATAAACATCGCCCGAAATATTTCAAACTTCAAAATTTTTGCTAAACGAACATCTGGTTTTGAAATAAAATTATATATCCCTGTTCCTTATAAACTAAGCTTAAATGGTTCTGCAAACGAGCCCTATGGCATCTATAATGAAATCCTTTGGCAGGTTTATGCTGAAGGCTTGGTCTTAGTAAACTTAACTACTGGTAAGGTAAGGACAATTTCCTTGGACGAAAATCAACAAGACAATTTAATGTTCGTATGGAACAATGAATATAATTTGCAGTGGAAGACCAAAACCGAAGTACAAATCTTTGACTATAATTTCAACAAGCTCAAAACCATAGAGCACCCAGACTTAAAAGACCATACACGCGCCATTGTAGATAACGATGGCAACCTATGGATGTGCAGCCTCTCCAAAGGCCTAAAAATGATTCCAGCAACAGCCTTGGCCGCAAAAACCCATTTTATAGACCAAAAAGTTCAAAGACTGCAAGTGTTGGAGGATACTTTATTTGCAGGTATTTATAACCAATCCATAGCATTTTATAAAGAAGGGATGTTCAGAAAAACTAAGTTGCATCCTATCGGGAATATCTATAAAATCAAAAAATTACCACCTTTTGGAAAATATATTGCTGCTGCTACCCATAGTAAAAGCGACCACAAAACCATACAACGGCAGCAGCTTTACAAAGGTGAAGTACACGCACTAAAGCAGGATGTTAATTTATTTGGATTAAGAGACATCACACTGCACGGCAATGACACCTATGTATTGTTTCACAACCTTATTGCCAAAAGCAGAAGCAACGAATATTTTGATGTTTTACAGTCTGTTCAAGGAAAAAATGGATTTGCAAGTCATCGAGACACTCTTTTGGTTTATGGTAGCGATGGATTGCACGTTTTGGCACAAGACACCTTGCTACCATACGGTACACAAGATACCAACCGAACTATCTCCTACCTAATTGCGGTTTCTAAAAAAGACAGGTTGTTTCTCGGCACCGATGGCTTCGGCGTACAAGTTTTGGAAAATGGCACCTTTACCGAAATCCCGGAAACCAAAGGCCTTTCGGTGAACCGAATCATCCAGAAAGATAGCCTCCTATGGCTGGCCACCCAAAGAGGAGTGCAAGTCCTAAAATTAAATCCAGTCCTAAAAAAATCAGAAATCATCAATTCGTTTTATACGGCCGATGGGATATTGGACAAAAATGTAAACGATATTGCCATTCAGGACTCGCTCTTATTTGTAGCAACAGATTTGGGATTATCCACCCTCAACCTAAAGAGCAAGGAATTTTCACAAAAACCTGTGGTATATTTTGATACCAAGAGCGATACACTTCAATTTCCATTTGAAAATGCAAAAAACATCTCAATTGCGTTTGGGACGCTCGATTATACTAATCAAGAGAACATTCAATACTCCTATCGCTTACTCCCCGAGCAAAAAGATTGGCAAGTTAGTACCTCGCAAAGTATTACCTTTGCCAGCCTGACCCCTGGGGATTATTCCCTTGAGGTAACCGCCACGGACCAGCATCGTAACAGTGCCACAAAATCACTGACCATTAAAGTGCTACCTGCCTGGTGGCAAACCACCTATTTTAAGATAGCCGCCATGCTCATTGGGCTATTGGTCTTAGGGCTACTTGGCTGGATGCTTTACAGAATCGCAAAAAAAAGAGCGTCCCAAAAAACCGAACGCGAAAAGAAATTGGCAGGGTTGGAATTACAGGCGCTACGCTCCCAGATGAACCCGCATTTTGTACACAACTCCTTGAATGCAATCCAGTATTTTGTACAGCGGAATGAGGTGACCCTTTCGGAAAAATACCTTTCTAAATTCTCCAAGCTCATCCGGCAGTTCTTTGAGTTTTCACGAAAACAAACGCTACCTCTTTCCGAAGAGATAGATCTGCTCACCAATTATTTGGAAATAGAAAAAATGCGTTTTGAAGACAAACTGGACTATACCCTTGAAGTTGATAAAACCATCGATACTGAAAACGTTGTAATCCCATCGATGATCCTTCAGCCCATCGTAGAAAACGCCATTAACCACGGTGTTTTTCATAAAGAAGGAAAAGGAACTATCCAACTTAGGTTTCATAAAGTCGATGGTCATACCCTGAAAATCGAAATCGAAGACGATGGTGTGGGTATTGAAAGAGCAAAGGAGATTTATAAAAATAGCGACCGTAACTATCGCTCCAACAGTACCCTTGTACTTAAAGAACGTCTTGAGTTGCTTTCACAAAATAAAGACTGGAAAATTGAGTATTCCATAAAAGATAAAGCAGGCAACAAAGCCATAACCGGAACGCTGGTAACTTTAAAACTAACTCCTCCGTATGATACTTAAAACTATACTCATTGACGACGAGCCCAAGGCATTGGCCATTTTAGAACACAAGCTTAAAAGACTTTGTAAAGATGTGAGCGTAGTTGCAACGTTTCAAAAACCGAAGGAAGCTTTAGAATGCCTAGAAGAAGAAAAGCCCGATTTGGTTTTTCTGGATGTAGCCATGCCCGAAATGAGCGGTTTTGACATTTTAAAACAACTTAAAAACCCTAATTTCGAGATTGTATTTGCCACGGGTTTCGACGAATATGCCATAGAGGCCATAAAGCATTGCGCCATTGGCTATTTGGTAAAGCCCATTGACAACGATGAACTGGTTGAGGCCGTTAACAAAGCCAAAGAGAACATTGCCGAAAAGAATGCGCTTATCAAAAACCAACAACTCATTGAAAATTTGGGTGTAAAACGATTCCAGGACCGTAAAGTGATTATCCCAACCCAAGATGGACTCGAGTTTCTAGAAATAAGCCAGATAATACGTTGCGAAGGCGAGGATGGATACACAAGGATCTATCGCAACGGAAAAAAACCAATCCTGAGTTCCCAGAACATTGGGCATTTTGTTAAAATGTTAGAGGACAAGGATTTCTTTCAAGTACATAAATCGCACTTGATAAACCTCAACTATATCACAAAATACCTTAAAGAAGGCTATGTCCTGCTGGCCGAACACCAAATCCCTGTTTCCCGCTACCGAAGAAATGATTTTCTGGAAATGATAAAAAATCTATAGTGCTAGGAAAACCTATGAAAATTGATTTTTTGACCCACTTCAAAATAATTTTTGTAGTTTTAACCAACTCCCCTTCATTTTAACGACCTATTATGCTGAAGCGAATTAACTTGGAACATATCCTGTTCTTGGATATTGAGACCGTGCCGGAGTTTGCCACTTTCGATGAACTGGAGGAGACTACACAAATCCTATACGACCAAAAAACCAATTACCAGCGCAAAGGCGAATACACCGCAGAAGAGTTTTACGACCGTGCGGGTATTTGGGCAGAGTTCGGGAAGATCATCTGTATTTCGGTGGGATTCTTCAAGATGCAGGGCGATGTCCGTAAATTTCGGGTCACAAGCTTTCACGGAGAAGAGATTTCGCTTTTAAAAGAATTTAAAAGGATGCTCGAGTCACATTTCAACAGACCTCAGCATGTGCTCTGCGCTCACAACGGCAAGGAGTTTGATTTTCCTTACATTGCCCGACGGATGATCATCCGCGGTATCACACTTCCCTTTAAACTGAACCTTTTGGGGAAAAAACCCTGGGAAGTGCCGCATCTGGATACTTTGGAGCTCTGGAAGTTTGGCGACTATAAAACCTTTACTTCACTGAAACTATTGGCGCACGTATTAGGCATCCCTTCGCCCAAGGACGATATTGACGGCAGCCAAGTTAGGGATGTTTTTTATGAAGAAAACGACATAGACCGTATTATTACCTACTGCGAAAAAGACACGGTAACCGTGGCGCAAATAGTTCTAAAACTTCGGAATGAAGCGCTTTTGGTGGAGGATGAAGTGATTTCTGTGTAAAAGATAATACACAAAAAAGCCCGTTTCAGTAATTTGAAACGGGCTTTTGCTTTTGGAATAATTTTATAACTACTCTCTAATAAATCGCTCTGTAATGACTCCATTACCAGTTTCAATCTCAACGAGATAGGAGCCACTCTGTAAATTGCTTACATCTATACTTTCTACAAAGTTACTCTGCAGCACAGCCTGCCCCAACATATTGAATATGGTTATTTGGGTAGCGGTTGTGCCAAGTACCTCTATGTTCAGGATCCCTCTAGAGGATACTGGGTTGGGATATAAACTTACGGTTACATCATTGCCCAATACTGGAGCCTGAATATTGGTTCCTGTGTTCGGATCATTGGTCGTACCATTGGTTCCTGCACCAATCACTACAATATAATCTTCTACCTCTCCATAGGTGAAAGACTCACACTGTGTAGGAATAGCGTTATACTTCATAGAAACACGCATACGGGTTGCTCCCACCGAGGCACCAGCTGGGATTCCAAAAGATCCCGTTACCGATGTAGCCGTGGTAGCTGCTCTGGAATAAGCCAGTTCGCCACTATCGTCAAAATCACCATCACGGTTCCAGTCTACCCAAACTGCATACGCTTCTGGATATACAGTGCCTGTCCAAGCTGGAGTAATTGTAATAGAGTTACTACTTGAAAGGTTTGTAGATAGGTTGGTATAATCCCCATATCCTCCCGTAGAAGCTCCACTTGGGTTGTCGATACTTCCTATCTGTACTCGCTGGATATACTCGTCGTTGGTATTGTTACCATTAGAAGAGCAATACCCTGTTGGAGGTGGATTAGTACCACCGCCAGAAGTAATGGAAATATCATCAACAGCTATATCTGCTTGCCAAGTACTTCCTGTCACCCTGTTAAAGCGCAATTGAACACTGCCTCCAAGATAGGCTGAAAGGTCTATGCTTTCGGTTAACCAGGCGTTTCCTTGGTTACCCGTTCGGCTCCAGAGCGATATCCAGGTTGCACCATTATCGTCACTGGCTTCTAGGGCGATACTACCCATATCCGAAGCACCGTACATATGGTATGCAAAATTGAAGTTTGCAGCACTTTCCGAAGAAAGGTCCACGCAAGGAGAGTTCAATATAGCACGTTTGTTGGGGTAGCCCGTTCCGTTGCCCGAAGCTTCCACATACATATAAAAAGCTCCTTCTGCACCGCTTGACGGTCCTGTGTTGGAACTTGGGGTCCCGTTGGAATCACGTGTCCAGTTGATATCATCTGCGGTACTCTGTGTCCAAGCACCTATAGACGACTCGAAACTTTCAGCATAAGGAAGAGAAACACCTCCTGCGCAGCTATTTCCTCCACCGCCGCCAGAAGTGGTCATTTCAACATTGTCCAAAGCGATGTCTGCTTGCCATGTGCTTCCTGTTGTTCTGTTGAAACGTAATTGAACCGAACTTCCGGTATAAGCCGCCATATTGATGCTAACCGATTGCCAAGAATTGCCTTGGTTTCCGGTTTGGCTCCATAGAGTAGTCCACGATCCTCCATTATTGGTACTGGCCTCCAAAAGGATGGTCCCCATATCTGAAGCCCCGTACATATGGTAGTCGAAATTGAAGCTAGCTGAAGAAGCCGCGCCCAAATCGAAACATGGCGAATTTAAAATAGCTTGTTTGTTAGGGTATCCCGTGCCATTTCCTGAAGCTTCCACATATACGTAGAATGCCCCACTGCTTCCGCTGGAAGGACCTGTATTGCTACTAGGTGTTCCGTTGGAATCTCGCGTCCAGTTAATATCATCTGCTGTACTTTGCGTCCAAGCACCAAAACCAGATTCAAAACTTTCAGAATAGGGATACGATGTAATCCCGTTGGTACATCCAGAACCTCCACCGCCACCTGCGGTAGTGACCGAAACAATATTACTGAAACCAGATACATTTCCAGCCGCGTCTTTTGCAGCAACTTTAAAAGTATACGCTGTATTTGCAGTTAACCCTGTTACGTTTGCTGTAGTACCAGCAACCGAACTAAGGAGGGTGTTTCCTTGATATACATCGTACCCGGTTACGCCCACATTATCGGTTGAAGCATTCCAAGAAAGATCTACCGTGGTTTGTGTTATGTTGCTAGCCGCCAGGTTGGTAGGTGCTGTGGGTGCTTGTGTGTCTCCACCACCTCCAGTGGTAACCCCTGTTACTATTAAAGTAAATGCCTGGCTACCACTACTTAAGGACCCTTTGTGGGTTACCGTAATAGTGTAACTTCCTGAAGCGTTGGCAACATCTACACGCTCGTAAGGGTCTTTGTTATTGTCTCCTTTACCATTAGTGGTAACACCGGTCAAACGCCATGGGCTGAAGGTATTACCGCCTTGGGTAATTCGGATATCCAGATCGTTTACCAATACGGCATTTGGCGAATTTGTCGCCGTTGTTGCTGTTCCAGCCAGGTCTGTCCAACTAATGGACGCTAAAAGATCGTTTATCCCATCTGCTTGAACCGTTACAGAGTACGATTGCCCTGAAGACAGTGTTCTTTCGTCGATAATAGCATTGGTTCCATTTTCAGTAATCGTTTCTGCAGCTCTTTTGCTGTTCATAAGGCCCCAGCCATATACTGCATCGGGTCCATTTGGCCCAGCATCATCGGCCGTATGTAGCGCCAATCCCTTAAGTGAAGCTGCTCTCATAAAGCTTCCATTCACATTGTTGTAATGTTGTTGGAGCAACAATAGAGAACCTGTTACATTGGGAGAAGCCATAGAGGTTCCTGTAATACTATTATAGGCCGTATTACTATTGTGGTAGGTAGAATACAATGAGGTACCATTACCTGTAATATCAGGCTTAATCCTTAAATCATCTGTAGGGCCTTCACTACTGGAACTGTTGATGCTTACGCTTATCAAATCGCCATTGTTGGCCACATTGGCATCCTGCGCATTGGCAACCACCATGTTATTTTTTGAAGTAGAATGCCCCGTGAGTTTATCGTAAGCGGAATTTCCGTTAAGAGGGCTGCCGTTGTAGTTTGTATTACCATCATTACCTGCTGCCACTACCATTAAATAGTAGGGCGCATTATACATAATGTTGTCCCAATCACGCGATTCGGTAATGTAGGCACCAAAATAATAGTCTGGCACCAAATCTGACCGAAACCCATAACTATGGTTGGAGAGCAACATTCCGTTTGCTGCAGCGGTAGTAGCTTCGGACTTATCGTTGTTCCACATATAGCCACGTACTCTTGAGCGAGGGGCCATTCCTTTTGCGCTTGCCTGAACTCCGGAAGCGGTAATCGTTCCCGTCACGTGAGCTGCGTGGAAATTAAGTTGTGTACCCCCTTCAGAGGCAGCATCTTCTACTGAAACTCTATTGGAGCCTCCAGGACCATCGTATTCCTGGTGCGTAACTCTTGCGTGACCACCATCCCAAACATACGCAGTCATGTTCTGGCCGTCCAAACTCAAACCAAGACTTCCTCCTATGTTAAGGTGATCTGTACGGGTAGATCGTGCCGCATCGGTATTAAGTGTTCTATAATAAATAGGGCTTCCATCTGCCGCAAAATATTGTAACTCCGCAAAGCCGCCATTGGGGAGTGTTACCCGTACCGGAATATTATCTATCAATGCCCTTTGTACGGCTGCATCTTTTTGTTGTTGGTAAGTGTTCGCAAAATCGGTGGCCAAGCTATTCAATTGGCCAAGGTTATAACTGGACGCTATGGTTTGCTGCTCTTGAGGGGTTTGTGCAAATAACAACCCGCCACTCGTGCATAACGCCAAGGCTAAGTAATAAATTTTTTTCATTTTTTTCGTTTTGGATTAGTGTAATAACAAAGTTTGTCTTCCGTGTTAGAAACAACGGTAAAGGATCTTGAATACTTAAGTTAGATTTGTCAGAAAAACTGAAGTTGAATCATTTTTTGGGGTTTAATTTTCATTAATTGATTGCTATTTTATTGGTTCTAAAAAAATTAAAACACTTAAAAGTATTCTCATTTTATTGCTTAATTGGCAATAAAATGAGTCTATTTTTGAATAAAGCGTATCAAATAAAACAAAATTTTACGATTTATAAAATTTTATTCGACTAAATACATTGTGATTTTATTAACAATAGATTTCCTACAAAGAATTTCTTACAAAAGGACCCGAAACCGTGTAAAACTTACACACTTTTTCAGTTTTTAAAAGTGCTCTTCAAGAAAACACAGAAATTTTAATCGCAAAGTCCTCTTTAATTTTAATTGTACCTTTGGGATATGGCCAAAGAAAATCTGCTTACGGTAAAAGACCTCTCAATTTCCTTCGGAAACAAGAAACAAAAGGTGGAAGTGATCCATGACATTTCCTTTAAAATTTCAGAAAATGAGATTGTAGGGATTGTGGGGGAATCGGGTTCGGGCAAATCTGTCACCTCCCTGGCCATTATGGGATTGCTGCCCAAAAAAACTTCCTTTATAGAAGGAAGGCTTACTTTTCAGGAGAAAAATATCCTTACACTCAAGGAGAAAGAATTTCAGAAA
This sequence comes from Marinirhabdus gelatinilytica, assembly GCF_003353425.1. Classification (GTDB taxonomy): domain Bacteria; phylum Bacteroidota; class Bacteroidia; order Flavobacteriales; family Flavobacteriaceae; genus Marinirhabdus; species Marinirhabdus gelatinilytica. The sequence goes on along the minus strand of NZ_QRAO01000001.1, from coordinate 491,184 downwards.
ATAAGGGGAAACGAGATATCTATGATCTTCCAAGAGCCCATGAGCGCACTGAACCCTTCCTTAAGCTGTGGTTTTCAGGTTGCTGAAATTTTAAGGAACCACACCTCTTTAGCTGCTTCCGAAGCAAAAAAAGAAACCCTCCAGCTCTTTGAAAAAGTGAAGTTGCCGCGACCCAAGGAAATTTACAAGAGCTACCCGCACCAAATTAGTGGTGGGCAAATGCAACGGGTCATGATAGCAATGGCCATTGCTTGCAAACCAAAACTGCTCATTGCCGATGAACCCACGACAGCCCTGGATGTGACGGTACAAAAGGAGATCTTGCAACTGCTAAAAGAATTGCAACAAGAAACGGGGATGAGCCTTATTTTTATTTCGCACGACTTGAGTCTTGTTTCAGAAATTGTAGACCGTGTGCTCGTTATGTACAAAGGCGAAGTGGTGGAAGAAGGAACAGTCTCACAAATTTTTAAACACCCAAAAGCCGATTATACCAGAGCCCTGTTGGCCTCACGACCCACTTTGGACGAACGTTTGGAGCAATTGCCCACGATTGCATCATTGGCCGATGGCACTTTTACCAAAAATGTGGTGACGCCTAGCCAGCGGGCCTTTCAGCACAAAAAGATATACACCCAAGAACCACTATTGAAGGTGATGAACGTCTCCAAGGAATATTACTCCAAAGGGGGACTGTTCACTAAAAAACATACAGTACATGCGGTAAACGATGTAAGTTTTTCGGTTTTTGAAGGGGAGACTCTGGGTCTGGTGGGCGAATCTGGCTGCGGGAAATCTACTTTGGGCAAGACCATTTTACAGTTGGAAAAAGCAACTGCGGGAGCCATCTATTACCGTGGAAAGGACTTAACGAAGCTCTCAAAAGCTGAAATCAGGCGGTTACGAAAAGAAATCCAACTTATATTTCAGGATCCCTATTCGTCTCTCAATCCGCGAACGCCCATAGGCGAAGCGCTTATGGAACCTATGGAGGTACACTCTATTGAAACATCTGCTAGAAAGCGGAAGAAGCGGGTACAGGAACTTTTAATACGGGTAGGTTTGGACAAAACCTATTTTAACCGGTATCCCCATGAACTTTCCGGAGGCCAGCGACAGCGTGTGGGAATTGCCCGAACCATTGCCATGGAGCCTAAATTGGTGATTTGCGATGAATCTGTTTCTGCATTGGATATTTCAGTACAGGCGCAGGTGCTCAATTTGCTGAATGAACTGAAAGAAGATTTCGGCTTTACCTATATATTCATCTCCCACGATCTTGCCGTTGTTAAGTTTATGGCAGACCAGCTATTGGTTATGAACCAAGGAAAGATAGAAGAACTGGGAGATGCGGATGAAATTTATGCCAACCCCACAAAAGAGTACACCCAGAAATTGATAGATGCGATACCGAAAGGCATTTAACGAAGTTGAAAATCAACAATCCGGTTTCTTCCCCAGGGGTTACCAATGTTTAAAGAAACTTATAGATATATCCCGCAATTTGGAGGGAGGTGGGTTTCAGCCTAATCTTGTAAAAACAATAAAATAAAATTTTGTTGCTGAAATTCGGAATGGGACTAAAAAAATCCCGTTCTAACCTCACAAAGAACGGGACTAATATATGAATCTAATAGTAGATTCGGGGGTAATAAGATTAAGACTACCTAACGGTAGGGGGAAAAACTACATCAATAAAAAAACTTTTTTAGCTAAGTACACCATGCTCTTCAATAACTGGAATGTACTTTTTAAACTTTTTACAATTGAAAACATAAGTAGGTTATGGTTCATTATTTTTGGGATTGCTAATATGCGCTGAAAATTATTAAATCACGTTTAAATGTAGTTATTTTCGATGAAATACATAATTTTTTAACTATTTCAAATAAAGTATAGGTGTTTTCTTACATTTTTAAACAAAAAAACCTCATCTTATGATGAGGTCGCTTAAAGCAAATAGGTGACTTTATAAAGACATTTCGGGAACTTCAGTAGGAATTATAAGATCACCCTCGGTCGCCTTTTTAATTTCCTCTACAGTAACTCCTGGGGCGCGTTCCAGTAAATGGAACTTGTCTTCCTTGATTTCAAGCACGGCGAGGTTGGTCACAATCTTTTTTACACAATTTACGCCTGTAAGCGGTAAGGAACATTGTTTCAGTAATTTTGATGCTCCTGCACGATTGGTGTGCATCATAGCCACAATAATATTTTCGGCACTGGCTACCAGGTCCATCGCGCCTCCCATTCCCTTTACCATTTTACCGGGAATCTTCCAGTTGGCGATATCGCCGTTCTGCGCTACTTCCATGGCGCCCAGAATAGTTAAATCTACATGCTGACCGCGAATCATGGAAAAGCTGAGCGCCGAATCGAAAAAAGAGGCTCCTGGCAAGGCGGTAATGGTCTGTTTTCCCGCATTGATTAGGTCTGGGTCTTCTTCACCCTCAAAAGGGAAAGGGCCCATTCCCAAAATTCCGTTTTCACTCTGGAATTCTACTTCTATGTCGTCACGCACAAAATTTGCTACCAGGGTGGGGATTCCTATCCCAAGGTTTACGTAGTAGCCATCCTTTACTTCTTTTGCGATGCGTTGTGCTATTTGTTCTTTTGTTAAGGCCATAAATTACTGTATTGAAAATCCATTTGGTTGAAATGCTCTATTGTTATGGAGGTTTCGACTGTGCTCAACCGGGCACAGCAGATAGCTTTTAATATAGAAAAAATTACCGTTTACGTACCGTTCGTTGTTCGATACGTTTTTCGTATTTCTCTCCTTCAAAGATTCGTTGTACCAGTATCCCTGGTATGTGGATTTGATTGGGGTCTAAACTGCCAGCGGGCACCAATTCTTCCACTTCTGCTACGGTAATATTCGCAGCCCCACACATATTAGGGTTAAAGTTTCGGGCGGTTCCCTTAAATATAAGATTTCCTGCGGTGTCACCTTTCCAAGCTTTTACGAAAGCGAAATCTGCCTTAAAAGCGTGTTCCAAAATGTGCATCTTACCATTGAACTCCCTACTCTCCTTTCCTTCGGCCACTTCGGTACCGTACCCTGCTGGGGTATAAAATGCAGGGATACCACTTTGCGCGGCTCTCGCACGTTGCGCCAAGGTTCCTTGTGGGATAAGCTCCACTTCCAGTTCCCCACTTAACATTTGGCGTTCAAATTCGGCATTTTCGCCTACGTAGGACGATATCATTTTTTTAATCTGCTTTTTTTGAAGCAAAAGACCCAGTCCAAAATCGTCTACCCCTGCATTGTTGGAAATACAGGTTACGTCCTTCACGTTCAACCGTACCAACTCGGCAATGGCATTTTCGGGTATTCCACTCAAACCGAAACCTCCCAACATGAAAGTCATTCCATCCTTTACACCTTTACAGGCTTCGGTTACATTTTTTACAGTTTTGGTTATCATAGTTTTGTTTCTTTTTAATAATCGAATTCATCTGGAATTTCATCGCCATCCCCGTTGTTCTTATACTCACTACAGTCTGTGATAATGGAAAGGTTTTTTGGCCTTTTGAACCGATCTGTAGAAATATTGAGCTCTTCGTTTTTATAACAGCTTTTCATATAGCTTCCCCAAATAGGCAAAGCCATAGTAGCTCCCTGTCCATAGCGTGTACTCCCAAAGTGTGTGGCACGATCCTCTCCTCCTACCCAAACACCGGTAACCAGGTTGGGAACAATACCCATAAACCAGCCATCACTATTGTTTTGTGTTGTACCTGTTTTTCCTGCTATTGGGTTTTTAAAATCGTATGGATAGCCTGTTACTATTTCTTTGTACAGTTTTCCTCCACGCCAAGTACCTCGTAAACGCGAGCCAGAACCAGATTGGGTAACCCCTTCCATCAAGCTTAAGGTAACATAAGCTGTTTCGGCACTAATCACATCGCGTGTCTCTGGTACGTTTTGAAACAGTACCGTCCCGTTTTTGTCCTCAATCCTTGTAATCAACGTAGGTTTAATGTATACTCCCTCGTTGGCAAAGGTACTGTACGCTCCTACCATTTCGTAAAGGGTTACGTCTGGTGTTCCCAGGGCAATTGAGGGGGCTTCCGGTACATCGCTAATATCTACGCCCATTTTTTCAATAAGGTCTATTACAGGTTTAGGGCCTACCCTATCGATAAGACGTGCCGTAATAGTGTTTACAGATTGTGCCAAGGCTTCCTTTAAATTCATCATGTCGCCATATTTCCCTCCCGAGTTTTTGGGGGTCCAGGGTTTCAGCAACCCATATTTCCCTTGTTCTATGGTGTAGGGTGTGTTGGGCAGGGTATCGCAAGGGGACATATGCATTTGGTCTATGGCCGTGGCATATACAAATGGTTTAAAGGTAGAACCAATTTGTCGTTGCCCTGTCTTTACCATATCATACTTAAAATTCTTGTAATCTGCTCCGCCTACCCAGGCTTTTACCTCACCCGTCGTGGGATCCATGGACATAAGGGCGGCACGCAAAATACTTTTGTAGTAACGCAAGGAATCCATGGGTGTCATGATGGTATCGATATAGCGATCTTTATTGGCCCAAGTAAAGATGCGCATTTTGGTTTTTTTCTTGAAACTTCCTATAATGTCTTCTTTAGACTTACCTTGTTTCTCCATCTCCCTCCAACGATCTGTACGGCGCATGGCAGAGTTCATAATACCGTCTATTTCTTCTTCAGTGATATCACGGAAGGGCGCTATCTTATTCTTTTCATTTTGTGCATCGAATTCTTTTTGAAGGTTGATCATATGCGCTGTCACGGCCTCCTCGGCATATTCCTGCATTTTTGAATCTATGGTCACAAATACCTTCATTCCGTCACTATCAATATTATACAATGAGCCATCGGGTTTTGGGTTTTCCTTGGCCCATTCTTTCATATAGTTTCTAACATATTCACGGAAGTAGGTTGCGATACCTTCGTCGTGATCCTGCGGGGTGAATTTTACGTTCAACGGAAGGGCTTGTAAAGAATCTTTCACTTCTTCAGTAATAAAATCGTATTTCGCCATTTGTGCCAGTACCACGTTTCTTCGGTTTTTAACGCCTACAGGGTTTCGCACCGGGTTGTATAGAGAAGAGTTCTTGAACATCCCAACCAGCATAGCGCTCTCTACTGTGGTCAATTCTGAAGGGGGTTTGTCGAAATAGATGTTTGCGGCGCTCTCGATACCAATGGCGAGGTTCAGGAAATCGTATGTGTTGAAATACATGGTAATGATTTCCTCCTTGGTGTAGCGACGTTCTAAACGGGTAGCAATAACCCATTCCTTTATTTTCTGGATCCCACGCTGAAATTTATTTTTTGAAACTTGATCTGTAAAAAACTGCTTTGCCAATTGCTGGGTAATGGTACTGGCCCCGCCTTTGGTGCCCAAAAACGCCAGCGCACGTACTGACCCCTTGGCGTCTATCCCGGCGTGGTCGTAAAAGCGCACGTCTTCAGTGGCGATCAAGGCATTTACCAAATGGTCTGGTAAGTCCTCATATTGAACCGGTGTACGGTTGTCCTTAAAAAATTTCCCGATCACTTTGCCATCGGTAGAAACTATTTGGGTTGCCAGATCTTTCTCAGGGTTTTCAAGGCTGGTCTCATCTGGGAGACTCCCGAACAGCCCCCACGAAGCGAATAGAAATATGAGCACGACCAAGAGGACTCCCCCGCCCAAAATCATCCACACCGTCTTTGCGTGCTTTTTATTTGAATCTTGCGTTTTTTTCTTTTTGGTTCTTTTTGTACTTGCCATGGATTAAGGAGATTGTGTCGCTTCTTCAATACTTATACCTACATCGGTTATGCCTGGTAATTGGCTAACGCCCTGTGTTTCGCCGTTATTGCGTACGGCCTGTGTTAGAATTATGTTATAATTTCCTTTTTCAGAAAACTGGATACCTTCTCTAAACCACAGTTTATTCTCTTTAACGCTGCCCAGTCCCTCGCCCATCCATTCACCATTGGGATACGCCATGCGGTATTCCAACGTATCTGTAATGGTCTTCCCATGGGGAAACTCTATAGCAGCTATCAAAAAAAGATTGTTGTAGGGATACTCGTTTGTATTGCGTACATTAATGAACACATCATATGTTTTTAACGAGTCCAACTGTGGCACCGTAAACACCACGTTACGATCCTTATCCCACCCTTCTGGCAGGCTTTGGGTATCACTCCACACGGTTGTACTATCGCAGGCCACAAAAAACAACACCAGTAATATGGCTGCAAACAGGTTACGCATTGTTCTTTGGTTTTTGTTTAGGTCTTCTTTTCTTGTTTGAATTTCCACCCTTTGAATTACTACTTTTTTTTGCTGTATTCTTGGTGTTGGATTTATTTCCTTGTTTGTTTCGGCTTCTCTTGCTTTTCTTTCTTCGGCTGCTCTTGCTACGCTTTGGCTTGTCAAATCTAGTGAGACTATCCTGCCCTACCGCATCACTGAATAATTTTTCATTACTTACCGAAACATCTTCAATGAACTCTTCGAGACTTGCTACGGTCTTTCCTTTTTTGTTAAGGGCAATGATCTCGTTTACCTTTTCCACTTTTAGTGTATGCCAGTTCATGCCGTCCTTTTCATACACAAACCACATGAGCCCTTTAAAAATATCGGTTTTTTGGCAATAGGCATTTCCTTTTTCGGTTTTTAACTTTACGTCGGTTTTTGGAAATTCCTCAAGCGCTTCTAGATAGGTGTCCAGCTCATAATTGAGACAGCATTTCAGCTTACCACATTGTCCGGCCAGCTTCTGCGGATTTAAACTCAATTGTTGGTAGCGTGCCGCAGAGGTATTTACTGATCTGAAATCTGTTAACCACGTTGAGCAGCACAATTCACGCCCACAGGAACCAATCCCGCCCAAACGGGCGGCTTCTTGGCGTAGGCCAATTTGTTTCATCTCTATACGCGTATTAAAGGTACGCGCAAATTCCTTGATGAGCTGCCGGAAATCTACCCGCTCGTCTGCTGTGTAGTAAAAAATCGCCTTGGAGCCGTCCCCTTGAAATTCAATATCGCTAAGTTTCATCTTTAAACCGAGCCGGATGGCTATCTCACGTGATCTTTTTTGGATATCGGCTTCTCTATCGCGGCATTTTTGCCAAACGTCGATATCCTTTTGGGTAGCTTTTCGGTAAATTTTGGGAAGTGCCTCAATGTTTATGGGCTCTTTCTTCTTTTTCATCTGCACGCGCACCAATTCGCCCGTAAGGGTGACCATGCCAATATCATGGCCTGGAGAAGCTTCGGTGGCAACCGTATCGCCAATGGATAAAGAGAGTTTATCCGGGTTTTGGTAAAAGTGCTTGCGCCCGTTCTTAAAGCGAACCTCTACCGCACTAAAGGGTTCTTGGTTGCCAGGGAGCGACATATTTGAAAGCCAATCGAACACCGTGAGTTTGTTACAGCCATCGGTGCCGCAAGTACCATTGTTCTTGCAACCCTTTGGCTGTCCGTTGGCGCCCGTGGCACAGCTGGTACAGCCCATATTTTTTTATATATAGTATGGAGGTGATGAATACCGTTCTAGCATTTGTAAGCGTGCAGTTGCATTAAGGTTTCAGCAACTGCGTTGCATATCTTCAAAATTACTGCTCGTAATGTTTCAAATAGTGCTCAACCAGACATCGTTCTTCGGTTTATTCAACAAAACCTCTCGAAAAATTAAACAAAAATTTAATAGGTAAAGATATTAAATAAAAGCACGAGGGACGAATAACGGAGGACGAATTTTGAAGAAAGCCTGGAGCGGTACGATAAAAGCCAATTGCTTTGCCCAATGCTAGAAACCCGACGGATTTGGTTAAAGATTGATGATTCCTTATTGTAAATTTAAGAAGTATTAAAAAGAACGGGGGACAGGTTCTTCAAGGAGGCTGGAAGACCTGACGGATTTCAAGGGGAAACGAGGCGGAAACTAACCTGAAAGGTTTCTGATTGGTATTGCGCTGGAAACCTTTTGAGGTTTGGAATAACGATTGTGGCTTTTTGATTTTTTTCTAAGGACTAAAGACCAAAAACACTACCAGCGAAGCGTCCTGCCCGCTACCACCTAACTGCTAACGGGCTACTTCTTAAACTTCAGTTTTTCGCTACGTCCTTTTTTAAATATCTTGTTGCTATTGTGCTTGCCTTGCCGCAGTTTTTTTTGTTCCTCGTAGGGTAACTGGATAATTTCTTGGCACTCGCTGCTACAACATCGTTCCATTTTTTCGGCACAACTCTTACACTGGATGAACAACAAGTGGCAGGCCTCGTTGGCACAGTTTACATGGGTGTCGCAAGGTTCTCCGCACTGGTGGCAATTGGAGATAATATCTTCTGAAATGCGCTCGCCCCGACGGTGGTCGAACACGAAATTTTTACCGCGGAACTTGTTTTCCAGTCCTTTGTTTTCTACTTGGCGGGCATATTCAATAATTCCGCCCTCCAGCTGAAACACGTTTTTAAAGCCTTTGTGCTTGTAGTAGGCGCTGGCTTTTTCGCAACGGATGCCGCCCGTACAGTACATCACGAGCTTTTTGTCCTCTTTGTGGTCTTTTAGGTCTTCTTCAATAATATCCAGGCTGTCGCGAAAAGTATCCACATCTGGAGTCACCGCGTTTTTAAAATGTCCTATCTCGCTCTCGTAATGGTTGCGCATATCTACCAGTACGGTGTCGGGGTCTTCGATAAGTTCGTTGAATTTCTCCGCACCTACGTGTACGCCTTTGTTGGTCACGTCGAACGTTTCGTCGTTTAATCCATCGGCAACAATTTTGTCACGCACCTTTACTTTCAGCTTTAAGAAAGATTTCAGGTCGTGTTCTATGGCGATATTCAAACGTACATTTTCAAGAAAATAGATGCCATCAAGAAAGTTTTTGAAAGCCTTAAAATTGTTTGCAGGCACCGAAAGCTGCGCATTGATGCCCTCATGGGCCACATAGATACGGCCCAACACAGCAAGCTCGTCCCAAGCTACAAAAAGGTGGTTTCTAAACAATTGCGGATTGCCAATCTTGGCATATTGATAAAAAGAAAGAGTAAGGCGTTCCTCACCAGCTTCTTCCAGCATGGCGGCCCTTTCTTTCGCACTCATGGTATTGTACAGTTGCATGCTATACTAATTTTGTGTGTTACAAGAATTGGTTTTGAAAGGGGCAAAGATACCACAACTGTATAGAATAGAAAATTTATGAAATGTATGAAAAGATAATTCTTTAACTTTATAACTCAACCAACCACCTGATCGACTTATAAATGAAGAAATTTATTCTAATTATAATTATCACCCTCTTTTCTAAGGTTTTAATGGCCCAAGACCCACAGCTCTTTGAGAACACTTGGTATCTCCAGGAATTAACGGTTGATAATATTACATATCTAGCACCCAGCAACAATGAGATTTCTGAAATACCAGCAAATTTCTATGTGCCTAATGAAGGTGAGGAATTTAACACCTCTATATGCAATACAGCTTCTGGAAGCAATATAGTATATGAGAATGCCAACCTTTCATTTCCCGATGGCTTGGGAATTACTCTAATAGAATGTGATCTAGCCGTAAATTTCAACTTTGAAATGCTCTACTTCCAGGACTTCTTTTTCGACAATGGGACCAGTCCATTTGCATACGAGATACTTACGGCTGGCACTAACAAGACGTTGGTCCTTACCGCCCAAGATGGTGACCAAGCGATGTATGGAGATAGGCTATTGGCAATGGAGGATTTTGAAGAAGCTTCTGTCCCCATCTATCCCAACCCAGTAACAGACAAGTTGAATTTGCACACCACAACTACCACGATTAAGCATATTTCAATCTTCAATCTGCAAGGACATCAAGTACTCGAGCAACAATTTCATCAAGATCATTATACGATAGATGTTAGTGGATTGCCCTCGGGCATCTATTTTTTAAAGGCTGAAAATGATGCTGGACAATTTATTATACGTAGATTTATTAAGAAATAAAGACATCATATCTTGAAGAAATATTTAATAGCGCTATTACTTGTTGCAACACAAGCATTATTTGCCCAAGACCCACAGCTCTTTGAGAACACTTGGTATCTCGATGAGTTGGTAATAAACAGCGAAACTGTAATCCCGCCTTCCACAGATGAGGCGCAAAATGCTCCTTTGGTATTTAGCGAGTCTGGGTCGGTTTTTTTAATTGAGACTACTGTTTGCAACCTATTGTTCGGTGAAGTGGTTTTTGACAACCCTAACCCCACGTTTTCTTTTTCGAGCGGACCGGGTGGTACAACCGCAGATTGTCAAAATCCTATAAACAAGCCTTTCGAAAATGCTTATTTCGATTTTTTTGAGGATTATGCTGTAAATGCTTTTACTTATGAAACAACAACTTCGGGAACTACAAAAACATTGTTGATCACCAACGCAAACGGTGACACCGCTTTATACGGTGATGAAGTTTTAGCTATCAAGGACGTAATGGCAGCGTCGGTTTTGGTATTTCCGAACCCTGTACAAGAAGTGTTGACAGTTTCAGCTAATAAAACCATGGTTAAAGAAATCTCCATTTTTAATATACAAGGACAGGAAGTAATGACCGTAAAATTTCAGCAAAAACACCAAACAATTGATGTTGGCTCTTTAAAATCAGGCATTTATTTTTTAAAAGCTGAGAGTGGTGCTGGCCATACGCTTACCCAAAAATTTGTGAAGGAATAACCATATCGCTCCAAACAATTGCCCAAACCCTTCCTTTGCCAAAACAGGAAGGGTTTTGGTGTTTTTACCACATTTCTGGCCATGTTAACAAAAACTTCAATTACACCTAACTTCCAGTTGCCGTACCGCTAAAGAAATAGTATTTTTACTCCTTAGACTCCCCAATAAACAAACACATACAATGAGCACAGATAAAGAAAAAGACGCAAAACTAAAGGCACTAAAGCTTACCTTAGATAAACTGGACAAAACCTACGGAAAAGGAACCGTAATGAAAATGGGCGATAGTGCCGTACAGGAGGTGGACGTAATCCCCACGGGTTCCCTGGGACTGGACGTTGCCTTGGGCGTTGGAGGGTATCCCCGCGGAAGGGTCATTGAAATTTATGGTCCGGAATCTTCGGGTAAGACCACCTTAACCTTACACGCCATTGCCGAAGCACAGAAAAAAGGAGGCATTGCCGCCTTTATCGATGCAGAACACGCATTTGATCGCTACTATGCCGAAAAACTGGGCGTGGACATTGAGAACCTCATCATTTCCCAACCCGACAATGGCGAGCAAGCGCTTGAAATTGCCGATAACCTAATACGCAGTGGGGCGATAGATATTATCGTGGTAGACTCAGTAGCTGCATTGACCCCAAAAAGTGAAATAGAGGGTGAGATGGGCGACAGTAAAATGGGCCTCCACGCACGATTGATGTCACAAGCACTTAGAAAACTTACAGGCTCCATAAGCAAAACCAACTGTACCGTAATCTTTATTAACCAGTTACGCGAAAAGATAGGCGTTATGTTCGGGAATCCTGAAACCACTACGGGTGGTAACGCACTAAAGTTCTATTGTTCGGTTCGTTTGGACATTCGTCGTTCTACCCAGATAAAGGATAGCAACAGTGCCGTACAGGGAAATAAGACACGGGTAAAAGTGGTCAAGAACAAAGTAGCACCACCTTTTAAAACAGCCGAGTTCGACATTATGTACGGAAAGGGTATCTCCAAGGTTGGAGAGATCATAGATTTGGGGGTTGACTTTGAGATTGTTAAGAAAGCTGGTTCGTGGTTCAGTTACGACGACACCAAGCTTGGGCAGGGACGGGATGCCGTAAAAGCCTTGTTACTGGACAACCCAGAGCTTATGGAGGAGCTTGAGACCAAAATAAAGGATTCCATTGCCGCGTTAAACGAATAATTTAGCTTTTTTTAACGCAACCCTCCCTTTTTTTGGGTATCTACGCAATGTAGAGGCCTAAAAACAGTTGCGTGTACTAATCAAAACCATCACTAACCATAGCAACTACATTTGGCATTAGATGAGCTCATACAAAAATGTAAGCAGCAAGATGTAAAAGCGCAAGGCAGCTTGTTCCAGCAGTATTCTGGAGTTTTGTTTTCCATCTGCTTGCGGTATTCGCCTAACTATACAGAGGCCGAAGACAACCTGCAAGATGCATTTATCACCATTTTTGAAAAAATTGGGCAGTTTAAGGACAAGGGCTCTTTTGAAGGTTGGATGAAGCGCATTACCGTTAATACGGTACTTCAAAAATATAGAAAGCAAAAAGTTTTCAATATTAAGGAAGAAGCCAATATAGAACAGCCGGATGATGATGACGTTGTGATCGAGAGCGAAGTGCCACTGGACTATCTGCTCCAAATCATACAGGAATTGCCGGATCGATATCGATTGGTATTCTCTATGTACGTTCTGGACGGGTATGCACATAAAGAGATAGCCGAAATGTTAGGAATTAGCGATGGTACGTCTAAGAGTAATCTAGCACGTGCAAGAGGAATTTTAAAGAAGAAGGTGGAGGCGTATAAAAAAAGTCGATAGCTGGTGATTCGCAATTAAAAAAATTTCGCCAAATCACCCAGCTGCATTTAGTTAAGAAATGGTTTTTTTCACCCTAAAGTCCTTTTCTAAACAACCAACAACCGACAACCGACAACCGATAACCGATAACCGATAACCGATTAACTAAAAACCAAGTCATTCCCCCATAGTGGACTTACAATGAAAGAAAAAAAGAACATAGACCAACTCTTCAAAGAGCAGTTTCAGGATTTTGAGGCTACTCCCCCCCCTGCCGTTTGGGACCGTATCGAGGCCAGGCTGCAGGAGAAGAAAAAAGAGCGTCGTATCATTCCGCTTTGGTGGCGCGTGGCAGGTGTGGCGGCATTGCTTGCGCTGTTGCTCACAGTGGGTATTTCTTTGTTCAATTCGCCCAATGCTCCTTCCAATGAAATCGTGAACGAGAACACGACCCAAGATGCTGAAAATACTTCGGACGAGGACGAAATCTTCAACAAGAAAACCATTTCCAACGGTACCGAGATAGCTTCAGAGGAAGACAATATGGATGCTTCTGAAAACAAAACTGGAACCACTGTCCAGAATTCTGAAAAAACCATTTCAACTGAAAAGGAAAATACTACAGTTGCCGGAACCCAGGACAATACGTTGAACCCTTCGGCACAAACAACCGGAACTGCTGTCACCACTTCTGAAAGTAATACAACATTCAACAAAAAAACCGACCAGAACAATAACCAACCAAAGAATGCTTCAGCTACCTATAACACGACTACTGAAGCCGTAGCAACCTCAAACAAACCTAAAAATGCTACTAAAAAATCCCCTGAAACTACCCAAAATCCTTTGGTGAGGGATCCCAAGACGGTAGTTTCGGGCAATGAGGCTATTGCAAAAAACATACAAGAAGAAAAAGTTGAAGGTAAAGCAACCACTACCAAAAACAACGGCAACGTAGTTGACCAAAAGATGGACAGCAAGACTGCTGTAAGCGAATCATCCCAAGATGAAGACACGCAAAACAAAAAATCTATCTTCGATGCTATTGAAGAAAACAAAAAACTGGAAGATGCAGTTGCCGTAAAAGAAGGTCCTGCAAACCGTTGGGCGGTTTCCCCCAATGTAGGTCCTGTATATTATAGCTCCCTTTCCGGAGGATCGTCCATAGACCCTATGTTTGCGGACAACTCCCAAAACGGAAACGTAAACCTAAGCTACGGTGTGGCGGTAGATTACAATATTAGCGAAAAGCTGAGTATACGCTCCGGGGTGAACAATGTGAATTTAAGTTACGCTACCGGTGATGTTGAAGTGGCCACAGCTCCAACCGCGTTTGGGTTGGAAAATGTGGATTACGGCACCAACAGGAGTGCAATCACCACTGTTTTTGACAAAGGTTCCATCCCACCGAACCCCGAGAATGGAGGGCTTAACAATATTGTTTCAAAATCTACCGGAGGCAACGCAGAGATAAGCCAGCAATTGCAATACTACGAAGTACCCTTAGAACTTAAGTATGCGGTACTCAACAAAAAAATTGGTATTAATGTTATTGGCGGTTTGAGCACACTTTTCCTTGGCAATAACGAGATTGTGGTAAGTGACGGTACCTTTAGGACCGTGCTCGGGGAAGCAAATAATTTGAACAGCATTAGTTTTACTTCAAACATCGGGCTTGGATTTAATTACCAACTGAGCAAGAAATTTAGGTTTAATATTGAACCGATGTTTAAGTATCAACTCAACCCCTATACAGACAGCAGTGTAGACTTTAGACCCTATTACTTGGGTGTGTATAGTGGGTTGAGTTTTAAGTTTTAGGTTAGTTTTTAGTTAATCAGGTACAACCCTGAGATTAAAGTAAGAAAACCGTCGCCCGCCATAGCGATGGTTTTTTTATATGGTAGGACTTTCCAGTTCTTTCAAGATTACATTTCGCACTTGGTTGTTCAACATCCGCTTGTCCTCAAGTTCCAGGATGCCTGTGGGAATTGTTTTGTGCACCTTTACCCGCATCTTACCGGGACCACCGCTAAAAAACGTATAGGAAAAACGTTTCTTGTTATCGTGGAACGTCATAGGCGCTATGGGAATCTTGTGCTCAATGGCAAGCCTAAAGGCGCCGTCTTTGAATATATCCAACAATACATTTTCATCGTCCGGAACTCCACCTTCAGGGAAAATACACACGCCAAGGCCTTGATTCAATTTTTTTTGTGCCCGTATAAAAACATCCCTTCTACTCTTAGGGTTCTTTCTGTCCACCAGGATACATGTTCGTTTATAGAAAAATCCGAAGATGGGAATTTTGGCCAGTTCTGCTTTCCCTACAAAAACAAAAGGGTTTCGGCTAACGTAGAGCATCAACATAATATCTGTCATGGACGTATGGTTGGCCACGAACATATAGCTCTGCCCTTTTTTGTAGAGCTCCTCGCGTTTAATGATGGGATAAAAACCCATCCCGAACAAAATTATCTTTGCCCAAATTCGTGCCAGCCTAAAGAAAAAGGGGTACCACTGTTGGCGGGAGATGCTCACAATCAAAAAAGGAGACAGTACCACAATAGGTACTGCCAAGAGTATATAGAACCAAATACGGTACAAGGTGAGCGCTATTTTTTTCAAGAATCCCATAAAGCCCCAAAAATAGCGAATACTGTACTACTAAAAGTCTAAAAAAAGTAACTTTGCAGGAATTTATGGTATAACAAAAAGCTACCCGCCTTTGCGGGCAATATTATGGCAAGAATACTTACAGGCATACAAAGTACCGGCACGCCCCATTTGGGAAATATTTTAGGAGCCATATTACCTGCAATAGAAATGGCTAACGACCCAAAGAACGAGTCGTTCTTATTTATTGCAGATATGCACTCCCTCACCCAAATAAAAAACGCCGAAACCCTAAAAAACAACACCTATAGCACCGCAGCAGTTTGGTTGGCGTTTGGGCTGGATATAGAAAAAACCGTTTTTTACCGCCAGAGTGACATTCCCCAAGTAACCGAACTTTCTTGGTATTTAAGCTGTTTCTTCCCATACCAGCGATTAACATTGGCACATAGCTTTAAGGACAAGGCGGGCCGTTTGGAAGATGTAAACTCGGGACTTTTTACCTACCCTATGCTCATGGCGGCAGATATTTTGTTGTACGATGCAGAGATTGTTCCCGTAGGAAAAGACCAATTACAACATTTGGAAATGACACGCGACGTAGCTTCTCGATTCCACGCACAGTTGGGGGAGACTTTTATATTGCCCGAGGCCAAGGTACAGAAAAACACCCAGCTTATCCCAGGAACCGATGGTGCCAAAATGAGCAAGAGCAAGAACAACATCATCAATATTTTCTTGCCCGAGAAAAAACTGCGCAAACAAATCATGGGAATTAAAACCGATAGTACCCCCATGGAGGAACCAAAGGAAACCGAAGGTTGTAATGTGTTTGCCCTTTATAAGCTCATGGCTACCAAAGAAGCAATAGCACAAATGGAAGCCAATTACGCAGGAGGTAATTATGGCTATGGCCACGCGAAACAGGCTTTGTACGAATTGATACTGAAAAAATTTGAAACGCCCCGCGAGCGGTATAACCACTATATGAGCAACCTCTCTGAAATTGATAACGCACTAAAAATTGGTACCGAAAAAGCAACTGTAGTCGCCAATGAAGTATTACAACGTGTTCGAAAAAAAGTAGGCTATTAAATAACCTCAAACAATTTCCCGGGTAACGGTCTTACAACTCCTTTTAGTTCGAGATTCAATAAGAGGGTGGCAACTTTAAAGGTTGGGAGGCCACATTCCAAAGCAATGGTGTCCAATAATTCTTTTTGTTTTGTGTTCAGGTAGTCGAATACTTTTTGCTCTTCGGGCGTGAACTCAACGAACAATTGTTTTTGTTGGGAGAGAGGTTGGGGTTCCTCTAGCTCCCATCCCAACATATAGATAAGGTCTTCTGCGCTGTTCAACAAATGGGCCTGATTGGACTTTATAAGGTTATTGCAACCTTGGCTCTGTGTATCGGTAGCTCTACCTGGTACGGCAAACACATCTCGATTGTAACTGTTGGCAATATCGGCCGTGACGAGACTTCCCCCTTTTTCGGCAGATTCTATCACGATGGTTGCCTCGCTCACGCCAGCGATAATACGGTTTCTCTTTAAAAAATTATTCCTGTCGAAAGGGTCATCGCTCCAAAATTCGGTTAAAAACCCCCCGTTTTCCTCAACACTAGTTACATGTTTTTTATGGGACTTGGGATAGATCTGGTTAAGCCCGTGGGCAAGACATGCTACAGTTTGCAAACCGCAATCCATTGCGGCCTTATGTGCCGTTATATCCACCCCATAGGCAAAGCCCGATACGATCACGGGATTTAATGGCGCTAGGGTTTCAATAAGTTTTTGGCAGAAAGAAGTCCCGTAGGTGGTGACTTTTCGGGTGCCCACGATGCTTATTATCTTTCGGTTTTTTAAATCTATATTTCCGTTCTCGAAGAGTATAATGGGACCGTCCAAACAATGTTTTAGTTTTTCGGGATACTTGGGGTCAAGAAAGTAAGTGTACACAATGTTATTCTGCTTAATAAACTGTAGTTCTGCTTGTGCCGCTGGTAGTTGTTCTTCAATAGAGAGTCCCTTCAACTTTAAACTGCCTATACCGTCAATTTTTAAAAGACTGTGCTTCTTTTCCTTGAAGATTCCTTCGGCAGAACCCACGGTACGCAACAATTTTTTAGCTGAGATATCCCCAAGGTTTTTTACACGCTGTAAAGCTAGGGTGTATAGCAATTCGGTTTCTGAAAGCATAGAAGTTTACTTGCCGGGGAGCCGTTAAAAATACAAATTTTTTAGGTTGTTGATAAATTAGAGGGCATTGTGTTGATTTCAATTAAAAAAAAATCTATGTTTGTTTTTATGCAATTGGCAACTTACATAAGTGATCTCCTGTACCGTTACGAGTGTGTTATTATTCCTGGCTTTGGTGCGTTCTTAACCCAGTACCAGTCCGCACAAATAGACCAGGCATCCCACACCTTTATCCCTCCGGGCAAGGCGCTCATGTTCAACAGGCAGCTGCAGACCAATGATGGCATATTGGCCAACTATGT
This sequence comes from Marinirhabdus gelatinilytica, assembly GCF_003353425.1. Classification (GTDB taxonomy): domain Bacteria; phylum Bacteroidota; class Bacteroidia; order Flavobacteriales; family Flavobacteriaceae; genus Marinirhabdus; species Marinirhabdus gelatinilytica. The sequence goes on along the minus strand of NZ_QRAO01000001.1, from coordinate 473,562 downwards.
TGCAAGTGTTGAAAATTGCAGTTATACGGTTGCGCTACAAAAAATCAGGAATTTTACGGGAGCGCTTTCACTTCAACTTAGTGAGGGGAAAAAAGTGACCATTGCCGGTGTGGGGGAATTTTACCTGAGCGATGAGCGAGCTGTACAGTTCTCTCCTTCTGAAAAAAACAATTTTAACACCGCCTCGTTTGGCCTGGCTCCTTTTGAAGCACAACAAATCTCTAGGGAAACCTATAAAGAGGACATTACAGCACTAGAGAAAAAAACCCCAATACATATTACTCCCGAGAGGAGAAAAGCACCTGCCTATTTAAAATATGCAGCAATTGGGTTGGTAGCTATTGCGTTGGCTGGTTTTGGAGGGATGAAACTCTACGAGAATAGTGTACAAGACCATAACTTTGCCGAAAAGGAAAAAGCCGAGAGTCTTGTAGAGTCACAAATACAGGAGGCTACTTTCATTATAGACAACCCGTTACCTACGGTACATGTTACCATTCCAAAAGAGCAGGGCAAATATCACATAGTTGCTGGTGCCTATCGTATTGAGGCCAATGCACAAAAAAAGATTGACCAATTAACTAGTAGAGGTTTCTCCCCAAAAACAATAGGGGTGAACAAATATGGCCTGCACCAAGTTATTTACAGTAGCCACGAAGACAGGTTGGAAGCCCTGCGAGCGTTGAGAAATATTAAGAATACTGAAAACAAAGATGCTTGGTTATTGGTCAAAAAGTTGGACCAGTAATCAATCCACCTCCCTCATAATTTTATTATATAAAAATAGCCCTCCCAAAGCCTATTTACTACCTTTGCTGAAAACTTTGCAATGGAACCTAAAACCCCTAAAGAATCTCGTACTGTAATTACAGATTTGGTACTCCCAGGAGAAACCAACCCCATAGGCAATATGTTTGGTGGGGAACTGCTGGCACGTATGGACAGGGCTGCTAGTATTGCAGCTCGCAGGCACAGCAGGAGAGTTGTTGTAACAGCATCGGTTAACCACGTAGCGTTTAACAAGATGATCCCCTCTGGAAGCGTTGTCACTGTAGAAGCAAATGTATCTCGTTCCTTTAAGAGTTCTATGGAAGTTTTTATGGATGTATGGATCGAGGATAGGGAAAATGGGATGAAAAGCCTTGCCAACGAAGGTATCTATACTTTTGTAGCAGTGGACGAAATGGGGAATCCCGTGCCAGTACCCCCCTTGAAACCCGAAACCAAAACTGAAAAAGAGCGTTATGATGCCGCCCTGCGCAGAAGACAGCTAAGCTTGGTACTTGCGGGAAAGATGAAACCAGAAAATGCTACCGAACTAAAGGCATTGTTTACTTAATTATTGTCTCTTCGGCAAAAAAACTGGGATTTTTACTGGTTTGCCCCTGCTTTTTATAACTATTTACTTAAAAATCTGACAAGTATTGAATATATTTGAAACCCTTTTCTTTCTATAAATGGAAAGTTAAGGCAATTTCATCTTTTTTTAATTTAAAAAACTATACCTATGAAAAGTTTTATTTTACGCTCTACAGGAATTAAGAGTGTGGCTTTTGGTTTGTTGTTTCTGGTCTCGGCTATGACTACTACTGCCCAAAACTACACCATCACATTCCAGGACGAGAGCATTGAAATGCCAGAGAACATTAATACGTTTCAGTGGACAGACATGCCTGAATCTGCTGAACTGGCAAATGGTTATGTGGGATGGGTTCAATTTTATGAAACCCCTACCCAAAATGTTCAAGATTTGTTTGAAGCAAACAGGCTAGAATTAATTGATTACATACCACATCACACGTATCTATTCCATTTCCCTGCAACTACATCTATAGATTTGCTAAGAAACAATGGTGTTAGGTCTATTGTCCCTGTTGAAGGGAGGTTTAAGCTATCCCAAAACCTTAAAAATGGAAACATTGGTGCTTGGGCAGTAGATGGCAACAACATTCTTGTAACATTGCAACACCACGACAATGTTTCTACAGACTTTGTAGTTGCTCAACTTGCCGAAGAACAAATTGGTGTAGTACAGCGTTACGATGGATATAACAATATTGACCTTACTATTCCAAACAACTGTTTAGAGGACCTCTCTAATCTTTCGTACGTGAAGTGGGTAGAATTGATTGTTGCACCATCTGTGCCAGACGATCAAAGAGGAAGAGCTTTGCACAGGGCTAGTGGACTTGACACACAAACTACAGCTGGCCGCAACTACGATGGAACTGGAGTTGGCGTACTTTGCCGAGACGATGGAGCCGTAGGTAGACATATAGATTTTCAAGGAAGAATTTTTGGACTAGTAGGAAACAATGGAAATAATAACACACACGGAGATGGTGTGTCTGGAATTATGGCCGGAGCTGGAAACAAAGACCCAAGATATAGAGGTATGGCTGCTGGTTCAGACCTACACGTTGTGAATTACAACCCTAGCTTTTTGGACAATGCAACAAACGACCTTATAGATGATGGTTCTGTTCAAATTACCAACTCATCTTACAGTAATGGTTGTAATGCTGGTTATACAACTATTACGGTAACTGTTGACGAACAAAGTATAGACACCCCTGAGTTATTGCACGTATTCTCTGCTGGAAATTCTAACAACCTAGATTGTGGATATGGAGCTGGAAACCAATGGGGTAATATTACTGGAGGACACAAGCAAGGGAAAAATGTTATTGCAACAGCAAATACATTTTACGATGGCTCGCTTGTTAATTCAAGTAGTAGAGGTCCAGCACATGATGGTAGGATTAAGCCAGACATAGCTGCTAACGGGCAAAACCAAATCTCAACAGGACCAAACAATGCTTATTTTCCTTTTGGAGGAACTTCAGGTGCTGCTCCCGGTATAGCAGGTGTTTCAGCACAATTATACCAAGCATATATGGAAACCAATGGTGGTACAATGCCAAATTCTGGGCTAATTAAGGCTATCTTAATGAATACCGCTAACGATGCAGGTAATGTTGGTCCCGATTTTAAATTTGGTTGGGGTATCGTAAATGGCTTAAGAGCAGGTATCCTTATTGAAGATGGACGTCATTTATCTGATAACGTTAGTCAAGGTAATACAAATACGCACACTATTAATGTGCCTGCTGGAACAACCCAGCTTAAAGTAATGGTTTATTGGAACGACCCTGCCGCTGCGCCTGGTGCATCGCCAGCCTTGGTAAACGATCTTGATATGGAGGTTGTAGACCCATCAAGTACAACATTTCAACCTTGGGTGTTAGATTCAACTCCAAACCCAACGGCACTTGATACGCCTGCCACAAACGGAATTGATAGATTGAATAATGTTGAACAAGTACTTATTAATAATCCTGATGCTGGAGACTACGATGTAGAGATTACTGGATTTAATGTACCTCAAGGACCACAGGAATATTTTGTGGTGTATGAAATTATAGAGAACAACCTTACGGTTACTTTTCCTAATGGCGGAGAGAAGCTACGAGATAACCTAGAGACTACTATCCACTGGGATGCAGTAAATACAACTGCCGATTTTGTAGTAGAGTTTTCTACTGATAACGGTACAAGCTGGACCACTATAGATACTGTTGATTCTGATACTGATTATTTAGACTGGGCTCCTCCTGCAAATCTATACACTGGAGAAGCTCTTATTAGAGTTACGAGTGGAGCATTCTCTGATGTAAGTGATGCAAACTTTACTGTTGCAGACCACCCAGTGACAACAAACTTGGAAAGGGTTTGTGATGGTGAGGCTACTATATCCTGGCCAGCCGTGGCCGAGGCGGAATCTTATGACGTATACCTCTTAGGAGAAAAGTATATGGAAATAGTGGCTAACGTAACGACTACTGAAGCTATTGTAGCTGTTGAAGAGGATGGTAATGGAGATTACGACTTCTGGTATTCAGTTGCTGCTAGAAATGATACAGATGGATGGGTTAGTCAAAGACGTATTGCAACTCAGTACGAAGGAGACGGTCTGGAATGTGAGTTAGGTGTAGACGATTTCCTTTCAAGTACTATCTCTCTCTATCCAAACCCGTCTAACGATCAAGTATTCATAGACTTTGGAACTTCAGCATTCAACAATGTTGACATTAAATTGAGCAACAGTTTGGGACAAACAATATTTACCCAAACAGATGTTGAAACCACAAACCAGACGGCTATCAACGTTTCAAGTTATAGAACTGGACTTTACTTTGTAACCATCACCGCAGATGGACAAACAACAACCAAGAAGTTGCTTGTAAAGTAAAAGAACTTCAATTTTAATTGAAAAGTAAAAGCCCCGAGCAGCATTTCTGCTCGGGGCTTTTTAATTGTACAACAGCTTCCTTAAGATTTACATTCTATAAATCCAATCTGCAGGATTTAGACGTTTACTGTTTTGGTAAATGGCGAACTTTAAAATAGTCTTGCCCAGTGTTGGGTTTTTATACACAGTACCCAACTCTTGTTTAGTGGTAACCTTATCTCCCTTTTGTACCAAGATATCAGTAAGGTTTTTATACGCCGAAATATAGTTTCCGTGCTGTACCATCACAACCTTATTGGCTCCAGGAATTTGTATAATGCTCAACACAGTTCCGTTGAAAACCGCACGCGCCTTTGCCCCGTCCTCTGTTGCTATCTCTACACCACTGTTAAAGGTAGTTACGTTGGGCAGTTGTGGATGCTGTTGCTTTCCATAACGCTTTACAACAATACCGCCTTTATTAATGGGCCAAGGTAATTTTCCTTTGTTTGAGGTAAAATTGGCCGCTAGGGTCTTAGCCTCTGCATTCATGGCAAATGTCGAGTTACGCTTGGTTACAGTATTGCCGGTTACTGTTTCATTTCCGGCTGCTTTATTGGAAGCTGCTATGGCATCGGCAATAATCTTTTCAATTTTCCTGTCTATGGCATCGGCGGCTTTTTGTTTGGCTCTAATTTGTTTGGCAAATGTACCTTCGTCCTTTTTTAGTGAAGCGATTAATTGCTGCTGGTTACGACGCTCTTTTGTGAGTTGTGCCTTTGTTTTTTTATTTTCAGCAATGAGTTGGTTTTTCTTTTCCTTTTGGGACAACAGATCGGTATTCAGTATCTTCAATAATTCCGTTTTTTCCTTTATGGATTCGCCTTGTTGCTTACGGAACTTAGTGTACTGTTTCATATACTGGAGCCGCTTATAGGCCTGCAAGAAACTTTCTGAAGACAATAAAAACATTACCCTGCTCTGTTCGCTCTTGCTTTTGTAGGATTTTTTTATCATCGCAGCATAATCTTCTTTTAACGCGGTGAGTTCGCTACGTAGGTTGTCTATTTTTGAGAGATTGTCATTGATTTCCCGGGTGAGCAAATTGGCCTGGCGATTTGTAATCTTAATCAGGTTTTCTGTAGTGGCAATGCGCTGATCCAGATCCTCTACCTGCGTGAGGACCGACTTTTTCTCGCCACGTGTCTTGAATAAGAGCGAGTTTATTTGCTTGATTTCCTGTAACAGTGCTTGGCGTTGTGCTTCCAGTTCCTTCTGTTTCTCAGATTGCGAGAACCCTTCAGCAGTAAAAAGAAGAAAACAAGCCAGGGCCAATAAAAAGGGCAGTTTTTTTTGCATTACAATTGAATTTCAGAATAGCCGTCTGGTATGGTAAACGGAAAATTGATGGAAACATTGGGTTCTATCTTGCGATAGGTGAGGTTTATGGTTGTCTTACTATCTTTTTCTGAAGCCATTACGTTAATCTGGGTAGGGTACAAACTCCCTTCTATTGTTTGGTAATCGTCATACATGATAGTCAAAATTCTTTCATCTGAAGGCTGCGAGAGTGTTTCTGAAGCTATCCTGAAGTTATTGGAGAGCATCAATAAGGAGTGTATAAAGTTGTAGGGCTGTGTCTTGGGTTGCAGTTTGTACTTGTCACCCTGGACATTTGAAGTGTATTGCCCGTTTTCAATAGGAAAAATACTTTGTCCCAATAAAATGGCTTGTGCTTTTTTGAAATCTATCTCGGTTCCCAGCCAATCGCTCAACAAGCTGAAATCTCCATCGAAATAGGTATTTCCTACAGTTTCGTAGTAGCTAACACGTGTTGGTGTTATTTTAGCTTTTGCAAGGGTAATACCTAATATAGATGCTTTCATCCATATTATTTTATCCTTTTCCATACGCAAGCTCACTGTAATGCCTTGTTGCTTTTTATCGTCCTCATAAACAACATACATACGCGCCGCAAGTGTATTGAAATCTGGCATAGCAGCATCGTGGGATGAGACTATGTTCTTTAAGGCAAGATCTTCGGCGTTGCTGGTTGTGGTTTTGGTCCCTTTACAGGAAAAGAGGAGGAATGTAAAGGTTGCAACTATTAGTGCTTTGTTCATATTAATTGTCCAGCTTTATTTGTGCTGCTTTTAATTTGTAGGATGCTGCTTTGTTGGCGTCGCCCTTGGCATCGAATGCTACCCGCAGCTGGTCATAAAAATCACGCTCTACTTGTGGATCGTCCAGTAAAAAATCCAGACCTGTCTCAAGGCTTTCAATAGCGGTATCGTGCTCACCCAAACGGTTGTTCGCCACCCCATTGAGCAAATACAAGAAAGCTTGTGCTGGGAATGTTGCTAGGGCTTCTTCGCTTAAAATGGCAGCTTCGGTGTTTTTTTGTAGCTCTATTTGTAGCAACAAGGTGTTTTTTAGCAGACTGTAATTATCGTTGTCCAGTGCCACTCCTTTTTCGTAAAAGCTAAGGGCTACATCCTGTTGTCCTTTGGAAGTGTAATATTTACCAAGGGTTTCATATACCTCTCCAGAGCCGTCATTGTTAAAAGAGGTCACCACCTTTTCAACATTTTCCTCGTACGAAGGGTTTTCGTTCACGAAACCAATAAAATCTGCCAAAACCTTATACTTGCTTTCCTTTTCAATTTTAGAGGAATTGAACACGATATTCATAGACTCAAATGCTTTCTCCTTTTCCCCTTCGTCCAGATAAAATTTATACAAAGCCAAGTGCACCAACTCGCTCTTTGGTTGGTTTTTCAACAATTCCTTAGCCGTGCTGAAAGCTTTTTGGGTATCGCCCTGCTCGCTATAAAGGAATATCAAGTTTAGGTAGTCCTGTTCGTTCTTGGGGTTTTCGTCAATTTTTTCCTGCAGGTTGCTTATGGCGCCTTCGCTATTGCCCGTAACCTTGTAAATATTCCTTCTAAGGGCATTACGGTAGGTGCTCTCGCCCCAAGACTCGTCCAACTCGTCCAGCAGTTCCAACGCTTTATCGTACTGTTTAGTTCGGTTGTAAAGGCTTACTAGATCTTCTTTGTAGTCTTCATCTTCTTTTATGAGTTTTTGAACCAGTGGGATAGCCTTATCGTAGTTTCGTGTCTTGTAATAAACGTCATACAACGCTTCTTGTACATCTATATTTTCGGGTTGTACTGCTAATACAGAATTGAAACTCGCTTCGGCTTCATCGTATCGGTTAAGGGCTGCTAGGTTCTTCCCTCTTTCAAAACTTATTACTGAAAGGTTCTCCTTGTTGCCATTGGCGGCTCTTTCGGCTTTGACAAGGGCATCCAGTGCCAGCTCGTGGTTCTCAATTCCTTTTTGTTTAAGCGCCTCAAAAAAATTTTCCTGAAACGCATCGGTCACCGTACCCAGATCTTCGTTTACCGTAGCGCTGTCCTCACCCTTTATTTCGTTTTCTTGGGCAATGAGGGAAATAGCGGAAAAAAAGGTTCCGATGAATGTAAGAGAAATTTTTTTCGCTATTCTCATGTATTGTTTTCTTTACACCCTCTGCCTACTGAAAGGGCTTCTTTTTATCTCAACTGTGAATAATCACCTATGCTCACGTTGGTAAAATTACCGTCGAACGTTGCGTGGTTGCCTATCATTGCATTGTCCAAGGTAGCATTTTTAACTACTGAATGGCTCTGGATTATACTATTTTTAACGGTACTATCCTCAATTATTGTGCCTTGCCCTATGGAAACATAAGGACCTACGGTGCTATTTTTAAGAACCACACCTTCGGCAATACAACAAGGCTCAATGATTTTTGAATTTTCTTTGCTTATGTTTTCTGAAATAAGGTCTTCGCCTGCTTCGGCCAAAAAGCCCAACATACGCTGGTTGGTCTCAACGGTAACCTCTTTATTGCCACAATCCATCCACTCACTCACGGTTCCGGTCTTGAAGACTTTTCCGTTGGCCATCATTCTTTTAATGCCGTCATTAATCTGGTACTCTCCCCCATTTATAATATCGTTATCAAGCACGTACTGGAGTTCCTTTTTCAACGCTGAAACATCTTTGAAATAATAGATCCCAATGACGGCTTGGTCGCTCACAAAGGTTTCGGGTTTTTCAACCAGTTCGATGATTTCATTGTTCTCGTTCAAATTGACCACACCATACGCTTCAGGATTTTCTACTTTTTTGGTCCAGATAACGGCATCTGCCTGTTTGTCCAGGTCAAAATCGGCTCGAATCAAGGTATCGGCATAGGCAATCACAGTGGGGCCGCTCAAGGAAGGTTCGGCACACATAATGGCGTGGCCGGTTCCCTTGGGATCTAACTGGCGGTAAATACTGGGTTTTGCACCAAGACTTTTTGCCAGTTCTTTTAAGCTTTCGACTACATCCTCTCCAAAGAATGCTGGGTCGCCCAGAATAAAAGCAATTTCGTCAATTTCTTCATTTAACACCCCAGCGATATCGGCCACCAGACGGTGTACAATAGGTTTACCCGCTACGGGGATAAGAGGTTTTGGAACGGTTAAGGTATGTGGGCGAAGGCGGCTACCGCGTCCTGCCATGGGGACTATTATTTTCATTTTTTGATGATATGTCTTAAGATTTAAATTCGTTTATTTTGTTCCGGTACTCCCAAATCCCCCAGCACCGCGGTCTGTTTTCGAAAGTTCTTCAACTTCCTCAAACACGGCTCTTTCGTGCTTTGCAATGACCAATTGTGCGATGCGCTCGCCATTTTCAATGGTAAACTCCTCGTTGCTCAGATTCACCAAGATCACCCCGATTTCGCCTCTGTAATCGGCATCTATCGTTCCTGGGGCGTTGAGCACGGTAATTCCTTTTTTGGCGGCCAATCCGCTTCGTGGACGTACCTGGGCCTCGAAACCTATGGGCAATTCAATAAAAAGACCTGTTTTTACGATGGCGCGTTGCAACGGTTTTAACGTTGACGGCTCAGCAACATTGGCCCGTAAATCCATCCCAGCACTTGCAATGGTTTCATAGCTTGGCAACGGATGGTTGGACTTGTTTATTATTTTAATGTTGGTCATACTTCGGCTTTAAGTTCATCCTGAGCTTGTTGAAGGACTCAATATGCGGAATAATTAATTATACTTCACAATTTAAGGTGGCTGAGTAATTTTTTAAAATCTAATTGGTTTTAAAGAATTGTATCGAAGTCACCTATTCATAATTCGTTTCAAGTCCTTTTTTTCTAAAAGGAACACGAGTAACAAAAATACCAATAATAATGCAGTTCCTATGATGAGATTACCGTCAAAACCATAAAATGCGATAGCGGAAAACGTTACGGAAAGTACTAAATACCCGCCAATTTTTTTGAGATCGTAAGGAACGGGATAGTATTTTCTTCCGAAGAAATACGAGAGAACCATCATAGTCCCATAAGCCGCCAAGGTAGCGATCGCAGAACCCATATAACTCATCAGTGGGATAAGTGTAAAATTGAGCCCTAGCGTTAAGAGGGCACCCACGATGGAAATATAGGCCCCAAATCTGGTTCTATCTGTCACCTTGTACCATACCGATAGGTTGTGATAAATCCCCAAACATAGATTTGCCAATAGAATAATGGGCACTATGGAGAGCGCCACCCAATACTCGGAATCCGAAATGAGTATTTTTTTAAAGATATCTATATACACAATCACCACCAGCAATATCACACTCCCAAAAATGGAGAAATACTTTGTGATTGTAGCATAGGTGGTCTTGGCATTGGCCTCTTTCGCATGATTAAAGAAAAAAGGTTCAATCCCTAGCCTAAATGCAGTAGCAAAAAGCGTCATAAACACGCCTAACTTGTAGCAGGCAGCGTATACCCCTACTTCGGCCTCAGCGACATTTTCGGGGAGAAGGTATTTCAGCATGATTTTATCGAAGGCTTCATTGATACTGAAAGCGACTCCCGCAACGAGCACCGGGAAGGCATATTTAAGCATTTGTTTCCATAGTTTCTTGTTGAAACCAAAACCTATTTTAACATATAGAGGAAGGAGCATTAACAGGGTTGCCCCACTGGCGATTACATTCGAAATGAACACATATACCACTTTGTTCTCTTGGGTGTAGATCGTGCTCCAAAAATTTTCTGAAGTATTTGTAACGAGTCTTGGTAACACTAAAAAGAAAAAGAGATTACAGCCTAGATTGATACAAACATTTAGGATTTTGATGATGGCGTAACGCCTAGGCCGCTCATTTGCTCTAAACCAAGCAAAGGGCAAGATTACCAGCGCATCAAGAACTAAAATAAGGAGTGCATAGGTTACGTATTCAACTTTAAACGCTATGGTATTTGCAATTTGTTCCCGAAATAGCAGTGTACATATCAAGAAGCTAATTGCCGTTGCCGTGAGAGATGTTAGTGCGGTTGCCTCAACCGTTTTTTTTTGGGCTGCGTGCTTGTTGATAAAGCGGAAAAAGGCCGTTTCCATCCCATAGGATAGCAATACATTGCCCAAAATGATATAAGACATCAATGTGGCATAAATACCAAAGGCCGAAGGTGCTAAAACAGCTGTATAAAGTGGAACCAACACAATGGCCAAGGCACGTGGTAGCACTGTTGCCAGACCATAGATAAATGTTTGCTGAAAGAGTTTTTTAAAAACGCCCAATACCGAAATTTAAAGCGTAAAAGTATTGAAATTAATTATCACCCTTAGGGTTGGAGGATGGATATGCCAATATTTCTTTGCTTTCTAGGTTTTCAATTTTATAGTATTGAATAGTACCCTTGTTCAAATACCGTATCACTGCTTCCCCTTCTTGTAGGTTAAAGGGCAACTTTTTAGGCGGGTTGTTGGCAGCTTCTTTTATGGGGTCACTGTCCATTATGATATCCGGACGTATGGTTTGGTTCATAAAATAGCCAACGTATTGGCTGGAATTTACGGGCCGTATCTTTAGTTGGGCAACGCGGTCCTTAAAATAAACTTCCAACAAATCAACCTCGCTTGGGATAGATTCCAGTTTAACATATACCTTGGTACCAGAGCCTCCTTCTGGCGTTCCTGCAACCCAATCTTGGGAATAACTCTCCACAATAGAAAAAGGTGGGTTTTGGACTAGCTCTATTTCTGAAACGGTTTTTTTTGTGTTTCCGCAGTTATATAAGCTAAACAATACCACCAAACTTGAAATTTTTAAAAATCGACCGAACATACTATTGTTTTTGTTTAAGACGCTACAAAACGCCTGCCATAAAGATAGGGAATTAAAAAACCCCAAAGAGCCTAGGGACCTTTGGGGTTTTATATTCGTATTTTGAATCGAAGTTATCCTGCCAATGCCTCAGCACCACCAACAATCTCCAAGATCTCTGCGGTAATGGCTGCTTGACGTGCCTTGTTGTATTCCAAGGTGAGTGAGTCCTTCAGCTCACCGGCATTGTCGGTTGCTTTGTGCATCGCCGTCATACGGGCTCCATGCTCACTGGCAACACTATCCCTAATAGCCTTGAATAATTGTGTCTTTAAGCTCTTTGGGATCAATCCTTCTACAATTTCTTCTTTGCTGGGCTCGAAGATATAATTAGGGATTGAAGTATTTTCCACACCTTCTTCCTGTTTGCGTGGCAAAATAGGCAAGAATTGTTCTCGCTTTACTTCTTGAGTGGCAGCATTCTTAAAGTGGTTGTATACCAATACGATTTTGTCGTACGTACCTTCCGCAAAACTGGTCATCAGGGCATCTGCGATTTCGGCAACATTATCGTAGGTAAGGTCATCAAAAATTTCAGAGTTGAACGTAGTAACGTTCCCTTTTTTCTTGAGGATATCGTTCCCTTTCTTTCCTAGGGTCACAAAATCTACTTGTTTACCTGCGTAGGTTTCGTTCATCAAAGCGGTTGTTGCCTTGATAACGTTGGTATTAAAGGCACCGGCCAAACCACGGTTGGAGGTAATTGCCACGACCAACACTTTATTTACCTCACGCTGCTCCGAAAAGGTGCTTCCACTATCGGCATCCAGGGTAGCACTCAGGTTTTGCAATAACTCGGTCAATTTTTCAGAATAGGGACGCATCGCTGTGATGGCATCCTGGGCTTTTTTCAACTTGGCAGCAGATACCATTTTCATGGCACTGGTTATCTGCATGGTTGAACTAACCGATGCTATTCTGTTTCTTATTTCTTTTAAGTTTGCCATTCTTTTGTGTTATCGAACCAGAATTGCACTGGTTTCGTTATAAAAGACCCTTCGACTGCGCTAAGGGTGACATTGCTATACTTGTTTTAAGACTTGTAACGAGCTGAAAGGTCTGCGGCAACAGCTGTTAAGGTATCTGTTACCTCGTCAGTCAATTTACCTGCTTTCAGTGTATCTAAAATATCTCTGTGCTTTGCGTTCAATAATTCTAGATAGTCTCTTTCAAATTCCTTTACTTTTTCAACAGGAACATTACGCAACAAGTTCTTTGAACCTGCATAGATGATCGCAATCTGGTCTTCCACCGTATAAGGAGTGTTCTCTGGTTGCTTCAAGATCTCTACATTACGCTTTCCTTTTTCAATAACGTTGAGGGTAGCTGCATCCAGATCGGAACCAAACTTTGCAAAGGCTTCCAATTCACGGAAGGCTGCTTGGTCCAGTTTCAACGTACCGGATACTTTCTTCATTGACTTGATCTGTGCACTACCTCCCACACGAGATACCGAGATACCAACATTAATCGCTGGACGTACCCCAGAGTTGAACAAGTCACCATCTAGGAAGATCTGTCCATCGGTAATCGAAATTACGTTGGTTGGGATATATGCCGAAACGTCACCCGCTTGTGTTTCAATAATAGGAAGTGCCGTTAAGGATCCGCCTCCTTTTACTTTCTCCTTTAACGAAGCTGGAAGGTCGTTCATTTCAGCAGCAATGGCATCATCGGCAATTACTTTTGCGGAACGCTCCAACAATCTTGAGTGAAGGTAAAATACGTCTCCAGGATATGCCTCACGCCCTGGTGGACGACGAAGCAACAAGGACACCTCACGGTATGCTACCGCTTGTTTTGACAAATCATCGTACACGATCAAGGCTGGACGCCCTGTATCTCTAAAGTACTCCCCAATGGCAGCTCCTGCAAACGGCGCATATACCTGCATTGGTGCGGGGTCCGATGCGTTTGCGGCTACAATGGTAGTATAGGCAAGTGCTCCAGCATCTTCCAATACCTTTGCAATATTTGCTACTGTTGAAGCTTTTTGCCCAATCGCAACATAGATACAATATACTGGCTCACCAGCATCGTAAAATTCTTTTTGGTTCAGGATGGTATCGATACATACGGTAGATTTCCCTGTTTGACGGTCACCAATAACCAACTCACGCTGGCCACGACCTACTGGGATCATTGCGTCAATACTCTTAATTCCTGTTTGTAACGGCTCGTTTACCGGTTGACGGTAAATTACCCCTGGTGCCTTACGCTCTAATGGCATTTCGTATAACTCACCTTCTATCGCTCCTTTACCATCTATAGGTTGTCCCAAGGTGTTTACCACACGACCTACGATACCTTCACCTACGTTGATAGATGCGATACGTTGGGTGCGCTTTACGGTTGCTCCTTCGGCAATACCTCTAGAGGGTCCTAACAATACAACCCCTACATTATCTTCTTCCAGGTTCAAAACGATACCTTCCATACCGTTCTCGAACGCTACCAATTCTCCGTATTCTGCATTGGCAAGCCCATATACACGTGCAATACCATCTCCTACGGTTAATACAGTTCCTACTTCGTCCAATGAAGCGGTTGCTTCAAAGCCCGTAAGTTGTTGTTTTAAGATTGCTGAAACTTCAGCTGGTTTAACTTCTGCCATTTTGTTTTAAGTTTAGTACCCTTCGACTGTGCTTCGACTACGCTCAGGGTGACACCGGATATCTATCTAGTGCAGTTACTTATAATGATTTAGTAAATTCTCTTTTTATACTATCCAATTGGTTGGCAATGCTTGCGTTGTATTGCAGGTCGCCCACACGGAGGATAAATCCGCCAATGATTGCTTCATCTATGATATTATTCAAGGTCACGCTGTCGCTCCCCGTCATTTCTTTAACTTTTGCGAGTACTTTTGTCTCCAGTTCTGAAGAAATTGGTACTGCTGTGGTAACCTCGGCAACTTTTACGCCTTGCGCTTCGTTGTAGAGTGTTACGTAACTCTGTGCCACGCCAGCCAACAAATTGATCCTGTTGTTGTTCGTCAAGATATCGATCAAGCCTTTGGTCACATCACTGTTTCCCTCAAATATCTTATGTAGGGCTTGCTTTTTGTCTTCCCCTTTAATTACAGGGCTGCTCAACACCGTTCGTAATTCCTTACTGTTCTCGATAGTAGCCGCAACAGACTTCATATCGCCAAAAACAACATTACCTAATTGGGCATCGTTTGCTTGGTCCAAGACTGCTTTTGCGTATCGTATGGCTGCTCTGCTGCTCATTTGTTTTAGTTGTTTAAGTTGGCGTCTTTCAACATGGAGTCAACCAGTTCTAGTTGTTTGTCTTTATTGGACAACTCGCTCTTCACTACCTTCTCGGCAATTTCTACCGAAAGATTTGCAACGGTTTCTTTCAACTCGGCAATGGCGGCTTTCTTTTCACCTTCAATAGCCGTTTGTGCGTTTGCGATAGTCTTGTTGGCTTCAGCTTGGGCTTCTTCCTTGGCATCTGCAATCATCTTTGCCTTCATCTCACGCGCCTCTTTTAACATTGTATCGCGTTCGGCACGAGCCTCTTGCAACAATTTTTCGTTGTCTGCCTGCAAGTTGGCCATTTCCAGTTTTGCTTTTTCAGCAGAATCCAACGCCTCCTTGATTCCTGTTTCACGGTCTTCTACCGCTTTAAGAATAGGTTTCCATGCAAACTTGCGCAATAGAAACAACAGTAGCAGGAACAAGATGATCTGCCAGATAAAAAGCCCGAATGAAAAGTCGTTTATTAATTTTTCCATATTCATTTCCCGAAAAAACGGGAATCTTTTTGGTTTATACTAAAGTCTAATTTAAAATAGAAACACATCCCCGCAACCAACCGTTGCGGCGATATGTTATCTTGTTTGATTACCCTGCGAAAATCGCGGCGAAACCAATTCCTTCAATAAGCGCCGCTGCAATCAACATCGCTGTTTGAATTTTTCCGTAAGCTTCTGGCTGGCGAGCAATTGCTTCCATTGCTTTACCACCGATCATACCGATACCGATACCTGCACCGATTACCGCTAAACCTGCACCTACTACACTTGGGATTTCCATAATATATATAATTAAAAATTAAACATTCTGCTTAAAACCCTTTCCTTCAACTACGCTCAGGATACGGGCGATTATTACTATAATTCCGAAACGCTCACCAGTAAGCTGAGCGGAGTCGAAAATTATAGGTGAGCCACTTCTCCATCATGCTCTTCGGCATGTTCGTGTGTTTCGGAGGCGAACCCGAAATACAAGGCAGCCAACATCGTAAAGATGTACGCCTGCAAGAGTGCTACAAATAATTCTATCAATGAGATGGCGAAGGACAGTCCGAAACTTAACGGTCCGCCTACCCAGCTCTTAAAAATAAATATCAAACCTATCAAGCTCATCAATACTACGTGTCCCGCTGTCATGTTCGCATACAAACGAATCATAAGCGCAAACGGCTTGATGAACAGTCCTAAAATTTCAATAGGAATTAGGATGATGTATATTATTGCTTTACCAATCCAAGGCATACCATCGCCTAGCGGATCGAAAATGTGCTTCCAGTAATCTTTGGTCCCAGTAAAGTTTGTTAACAAGAACACCAAGATTGCCAATGCGGCGGTTACTGCAATATTTCCTGTTACGTTTACCCCAAGAGGTGTGAGACCGAACATATTCAAAAACCATATAAAGAAGAACACGGTCAACAAGAAAGGCATATACCTTTTGTATTTATGCTCTCCGATGTTCGCTTTAGCAATATCATCACGGATATAAAGTACGATAGGCTCGAAGAAGCGGCCAATCCCTTTGGGAATGCTTCCGTTCTTGCCATAGCTCTTTGCCAAGCTGCGGAACAACCATATTAACAACAATCCCGTTACCAACATCATCACCACGCTTTTCGTAATGGAAAGATCTAAATGAACCCTTCCTGTGGGATGGTCGCCATGGGCTTCGTCATAGTTCAAATTTCCATCGGCATCTACTCTATATATTTTGCTGTGGTATAATTTGTAATGATTTCCTTGGGATTCAACCGCAGTTTCACCGTGGTGGAATTTGGAAGACATAAACGTGTGTAGTTTTCCATCGTCCCAAAAGATCACTGGAAGTGGGAAACCGTAGTGGTGTACCTCACCGGTCTCTTCATCGGTAGAGGCCATTATGTTAAAATCGTGGGAATCCTGAAGGTGATGCGCTATATATTCCTTGATTTCGGTTTTGGTGTCCTTTGGGGAATCACCATCATCTTTTTGGGGTGCTGCAGTGGCAGAAAAGCCTACCGCTAAGATGAGAACGCTCAATACTCTAACCAATGTGTTTTTTCGCATTTTTGAACCAATTATTCGGTGTCCTTAAAATCGGTGCAAAAATAGGGTACTTTTACAAAAACAAAAAACAAATTCAACTCTTTTTTTCTTCTGAATTTGATGTTGCTGGATCTTGGCTATTTTTTGGGGAATAGGGCTGATTGTTAAGCTGTTTGGAAAGGTAGGTAACTTCAAGAATGAGACAGACGGCGTAGGGAATGAAAAAGGCAGTAAATTCGGTCTTTTGCATCACATCGTCCTGATTGTAAGACGGGTAAAAAACCGTAAAGAAAATTACAAATTTGAGAGCACTACCGGCCATAAAAACAAAGCCTGCGTAGGTACCGTTATTTTTCAGGATTTGTTGAATAATGATATAAATGAATGCCGCCAGTAAAAAATTAACGCCATAACTGAGTACAATTTTATCTGAAAAAAGTGGCAGATCCATTAGATAAAGTACTCCTATATGTAACCCCAAGGTTACAGCCAGTATTAAGAGAAGAATCGTTAAAAATTTTGTGGCTTGGAACATTTCAGTAAGCTTAATCTCTATTCAACCTATTGGTTTGTTTCAGTACTAAAAATAAGGAAATGGCCACTCCCGCCAGGGTACATATAATAAGGTAGGTCTTGCTATCTACAGCCCCATAGGTGGTGTCCAACCATTTGCCCAACTGTACAAATAGATATATAACGACTCCCATTTCCAGCCCAATGGCGGTGAGGACGAGCCAGCGTTTTAAACCCGATGGAGTGTTGTTTGCCACTATTTGAGTGGCTCAGATTGCTTCTTTAAGCGCTGTTGACGGTCGTAAGGGTGTGCTTTTTCTTCGGTGTTCGTGCTGTTTTCTGGCTTGGCTTTTTTGGCCCCTTGCATACTGCACGAAGCGTTAAAGGTGGCTCCGGGCTCTACGGCCAGTTTACCTACAATCACTTCGCCTTCGATATGGGCAGTAGATTTTAAGGTGAGTGTGCCGGAGACGTCTAGATTACCTTCAAATTTGCCTTCAATATCGGCATCCTCGCAAATAAGTTTTCCGTTCACGCTACCGTTTTTACCTATGACAACCTTGGACGGCTTGCTAATGTTTCCACTTACTGTTCCGTCTATCCTGAAAAAACCGCTGGAGATGATGTCTCCCTTTAACTCGGTTCCTTCATTGATCCTGTTTTGACTTGCTGATGGTTCCATACTCTTGGTTTGTTTATTTTTATCTGAAAACATAGTGTTTGTTTTTGGGGATTGTTGTTTTCTATTTTTCTGCCTCTAGTGTTGTTTCTCGTAAGTAGCTGTCTAGGTTTTTATGGATCTGGATTATCTTATAGTTTGGCGATGATATCTCGAAAGATTCTCTTTTAATCTTATACTTCTTGTTCTCTTTCAGAACTTCGGCAAAGCCTCTTCCGCCCATTCGGGTATTAAGGCCGTGGACTATCACAAATATAGTGTTTGGGTCGTAATAATCTACCGAGGTACTCATATTGAAATAGTTGTATTCCTTTATGCCCTCATTCAGTTTGTCTTGTAAGGCAGTGGCCGCCTCTCTTTCGGTTACTGGGAATTGGTATACCAGCTTCCACTTGTCACTCTCCTCGTCTGTGCTGAAATCTTTTTGTGCCAGTTTTGGGACAGTGGTTTTATAGAGCGTTTCAGCTTCTTTTCCTTCTTCGGAGTTTGGATAGTTCAATGCTATGTAATTCAGCGCTTTTTTATACGCTTCGAAACCGTCTTGGCGTGCCAGTGCTGTTGCCTTGAGCATTTCAAGTTTGGGAACAATATCGTTTCCGTTGTATAGGGTTATATACTCATCGGCGGTATCAATTACATATCCATAGCGAGATTTTTCAAACTCTTTGTAAAGTTCCTTGTATTTATATTCCGGGCTGCTCTCGTCTGTTGCCAACTGGGTGTTGGGATTGAGTAAAATTTCAGCATAGCGGGAATCCGGGTGGTTGTTTATAATATCGTTTTTATACTTTTCTGCCAGTGCTATGTTTTCCTCTTGGTTGTAAATTTTGTAGAGGTTGTATTTGGTGGGCAGTATTAGGCGCTCCTCTGGGTTGAGTGTAAGGAGTTTTTCCAACCTGTTAGTGGCAAGGCCGTACTCCCTGAACTTTTCTTTGTAGATGAGCCCCAATTGATAGTATGCGAAGTTTCGGTCCTTGGCGATGCTATCTATCACTTTTTGGTCCGAAGGGATATTTACAATATAACTCTGCGGGTCGTAGAGCTCGCTTTCGTTAATTTTTACGGTTTCAACAATGGGGCCTTCTTTTTCGATGGAAACTGTTTGCTTGCTCGAGAGTCTCCAATAATCCTCTAGCTTTCGGCTTCCCCAAATGTTTTTAAATTCCTGTCTTCCGTAGGAAACGGTTGTAGGGTTGTAAAAATAAAAGGTGCTGTTACCTTCTCCTGCTTTGCTCGTGCCACCGGTGTTCTTCTTGTAAAATTCTTTGTTTGTAATCCTATCTTCGGCTTTGGCTTGTGCAATACTGTCCTGTCGCGCTTTTTCTCTTAGTTGGTTTGTGTACTCAGTAAAATAGGCCAGGCGTTCTCCCTCGTTCATTGCGACCAGCGAAAGAATACTATCGTTTTGGGTGGCAATGTCCTCATATTTAATAACATCATCCAAGTTTTCACGCTTCTTCTTAAAGCGTCTCCATTCACGGGTATTTATAGCTAAATTGGTAATGGTACTGTCGTAATAGGCGCCTGCCACTTTATAGTTTGCAGCATCAAAATTTATTTCTGCCAGCGTGCGGTAGTTCATAGATTGTAAATACTTGTCGCCCTTGAAATCTTGTATGGACTTGTTGTAATAATCTATGGCAAGGCCAATACTATCATAGTTTCGGTAATATTCGCCTATTTGGTTATAAATTTTATCAAGAAATGGGCGGTTTTCACGGTTCTCTTCCAGATCGGTCAACAATTCGAGGAAAGCTACCTTGTCTTCCTTGTCGTAATCGAAATTTCTCGCCTTTGCTATGTATGCGTTTATCATATACACCCGTGGCGACTTTCGGTTCATCTCGATTACCTCATCGTAGGCTAGATTGGCACTGTCCTTCATCTCCAGCCTGTCGTACACTTGCCCTTTTATATAGGCATAGCGACCTTTAAGCTCGTTCTTTTTTTCGTATTCTGAAGCCAGCTTGATGTACGGCAATGCTTCTGGAAGGGAGTCTAAATTAATATAGGCTTGCGCCATGATCGCAGAGGCCTCGGCCAGTTCTTCTTCTTCCAGTTCTGCTTCATCCATCATTTTCTGAAGGTTCTCCAGGGCAACATCTTCGTTGTTCAAGCGTATGTTGGTCTTTGCTTTCCACACCTTTGCGCGGTTAATGTTGTTGCTGGTGGGATAACGATTTAAAATAAAGTTGAAAGCATCCTGCGCAGGGATATAACGTTGGTCAAAATAACGAGACTTCCCCAGGAGCATGTATGCTTCGTCTATCTGTGGGTTGTATTCCTTCCCATCGAGATAAATAGAATGTTTTTGTATTGCTTTTACAGCTTTTTCTTCGGCTCTTTCAAAATTAGGGTCTTTTTTCTCTCCCGGGGTGTCTATTTCGTCCTGCAGGGTAACACGCTCCACGGGAAGGATTTCCCAATAATTGTCCTGATAGGTCAACGCCAGCTCTTCCTTACCATCTTCAAAGGCCAGACCACCGTTGTAAAGCGTGTTATATTCGGCCGTTACCGCGTGGAAGTTTCGGCTCAAAAAGGTGTTCTTTTTTCGGGAACAAGCTACTAGCATCAATACTGCCAGTAGTGCTATTGTAGTTTTATAAATACCGTTCAAAATGTAGTTTCTTTTTTATACGTATTCTAACTTAAATACTTCGATTTTAGTATGTACGGACTAAAGGAAGCGTAAAAATACGCTTCTTTTTTAGAAATAGGCCGTTTTGGCTTTCAAAATTGGTTTTTCCTATGGTTGTTTCTATCTTTTTTACGATTCTTATTCCTTATTTTTGCTGAAATCATATAATCCTCTATGAGCGAATTCCATACCCTACGCGTTTCAAAAATTGAAAAAGAAACTCCAAATTCAGTTTCGGTTGCTTTCGAGATTCCAGCAGATATAAAAAGCTCCTTTGCCCATAAGCCCGGACAATATATCACCATAAAACACATTACTGAAGGTAACGAGATACGTCGCGCCTATTCCATACACAGCCACCCCAGTAGCGAGCTGTTAAAAGTGGGGATAAAAAAGGTGGAAGGGGGGACTTTTTCGGTCTATGCAAACACACAACTCAAGGAGGGAGACACGCTGGAGGTGATGCCGCCAGAAGGAAAATTTGTTTTGGACACTAATGAAAAGGCCAAAAATTATTATGCGGCCTTTGTTGCGGGTAGCGGTATCACGCCCGTACTATCCATTATTGAAACTGTCCTGCGTGATGAACCCAACAGCAAGTTTTTATTGGTGTACGGAAATAAATCACAACTTGAGGCCATGTTCCACAGTAGTTTGATGGAACTGAAGCGCAACTATCCAGAAAGGCTTGAACTGGAGTTTATCTATAGTCGCTCCCGTGAGGACAATGCCCGCTTTGGGAGGATAGACCGAAGCATTGTGAACTATTACCTAAAGAATAAGTTTGAATTTACCTCTTTTGATGCTTTTTACATCTGCGGACCAGAACCTATGATAGACGAGGTATCCTCAACATTAAAGGAGAACGGTATCAACGAAAAATTGATCCATTTTGAACTTTTTACCACTGCCGAAGAAGGCCTCTTGGTCGAACCCCATGAAGGGGAAACCACCTTGACCGTTACGGTAGATGATGAAACCGAATCCTTTGCTATGCCCAAGGACACTTCGGTTTTAGAGGCTGTGCTGGATAAAGGGCTGGATGCGCCCTACAGCTGTCAAGGTGGGATTTGCAGTACTTGTATAGCACGAATCACCGAAGGAAAGGCCGAAATGCGCAAAAACCAAATATTGACCGATAGCGAGATTGCCGAAGGTCTGGTCCTGACCTGCCAAGCACACCCTACTACGCCCACTCTGGCGGTAGATTATGATGATGTATAATTTTAGTAATTAGTTGGAAGGGTGCGACTAAAATTGCTGGTAGTGCACTGGCTGCTTCGCTCGCCCTTTTTGGCTTTGAGGCTTGAGTGGTGGAATGACCTGATGCATTTTTTTGGTGGCGCGACTGCAACCCGTGAGATCTGAATGGTTGCTATTGCTCTGTGGTTGTACTTATTTGTTAAAGAACAAGCTGTCCACAATAACCTTAAATTACCTCTTTAATTTTATGAAGCACCGTTTCCACTGGGATACTTTGCATGGAGTCCTCATAACCCTCTGGGAATTTATTACCATAAACCGAGGTTGGGATAAGTGGATATTGTCCTCTATTGGCAACCAATTGGTGCTCGTTGGGCTGATTAAAGGGGGTGAATCCAGCATACGGGTGCGTCACGCCCCATAATGTAACCACAGGCACGTTGTACAATGCCGCTAAATGTCCGTTACCACTGTCCATAGAAAGCATTAGGTCTAGGTTGGATAAAAGCGTGAGTTCTGTTTCAAAATTGAATTTACCTGCTACATTGGTTACATTCTCAAACTGGTTTTCCCACGTGTCCAAGAACTGTTCTTCTTTTTTTCCACCGCCAAATAGGAATATTTTATACAGATTGTCTTCGTTTAAATTGTACACCACTTCCTTCATCAGCTCTAATGGATACATTTTACTTTTATAGGCCGCAAACGGAGCGATCCCTATCATTTTTTTTGTGTGCTTGCCAATGAGGTCGTGCAGTTGTGGGGTGAGTTCTTTTTTTGGAGGATACACGTGAGTAGTTAAATACAACGGAAAACCTAGGGCTTCAAAAACATCAGCGTACCGTTGATGGGTGCTTTTTAGCCTTTTTAATTGTTCAGGATTTTTGGTGAGGGCTTTCTTTTCTGCCCTTCCCTTGTCTATAGTTTCGGTCTTAATCCCTCTCAAGGAAAAATAACCAGTAAGTATTTTTGAACGGATTACATTATGTAGGTCGGCCACAGCATCAACACCCAGGGTTTTAGCTTCTTTTGCCAACTTCAACAAACCGAAACCTTTATGTGTGCCGTACACATCTGCCTCTAAAAACTGAAGGTTTTTAATATCCCTGAACAACGGCTTATAAAACGCTCTCGAAACCACCGTGAGCTTAACTTCTGGATAGGTTTGTGAAAAAACGCGAAGTACAGGGACGGTCATCGCCACATCTCCTAAAGCGGAGAGACGGACGACGAGGATGTGTCTGGGGGTTTTCAAATTGAAATTTTATAACTATTGGGAAATACACACCCCTCAATCCCCTCTTTCTAGAGGGGAGGTTAGGTTATTTTTTTCTTAGAACAGGGTTCAGCTCATCGTCATTGTACATCTTCATTTGTTTATAAACCTTCATGTACTTGCGTCCGTGCGCAATATCGTCCAAGAGTTGGTCTATAGCGGTACTCAAATCTGTACGTTGTTCCAAGAGTACATTTAATTTCTTCTGGCAGGCCTCCCTGTGTTCCAGAGTGGCGTCTTCACGAGTGGCTTCCTCGTTCATGTGGTAAATCTTCAAAGCTAAAATGGAAAGCCTATCCACACCCCAAGCAGGGCTTTCGGTGTTGATGGTTGCATCGTTGTTAGGCACAACATCTTCGTACTTTTTAAGGAAGTAACTGTCTATGTACTCCACCATATCTGTCCTATCCTGGTTGCTGGCATCAATTTTTCTTTTCAATGCTAGTGCAGCAACGGGATCTATATTTGGGTCACGGATAATATCTTCGTAGTGCCATTGCACTGTGTCTATCCAGCACTTTCTATATAGTAGGTGCTCTAGAAGTTCGTCTTCTTTACTATATGGATTGCTAAACGGTTGGTTTACATCGTCTTTCTCGTGATATTTTACAATGGCCTCTAAAAATATCTTGTTTGCTTTTTGGCTAAAAATCATAGTTTTTCATTTTTTCTTCCCCTCTAAAAAGAGGGGTGGATTTAGGAATACGAAGTATTTCTAAATTCGGGGTGTGTATTTATGCTTTTAAATTTTTCTTCAAAATTATGAATATAATCCTCAATAACCCGAATTACATTATCAATGTCGTTCCAAATCTGGTTATCCGAAAATCTCAATACTGAAACTCCCAGGTCTTTACGCCGTTTTGTTTTTACCTGGTCTTTTTCCCACGTTTCAGCAATTTGGTGGGAGTAACCATCGCATTCAATGGCCAGTTTCAATTTGTTACAGAAAAAATCCACAATATATTCATCAATTGGCTTTTGTCTATGAAAATCGTAACCCCTCATTCGTTTGCTCTTCAAGTATTTCCATATTTTTATTTCAGCCTTCGTGGAATTGTTTCGGTGCTGTCGGGCCAATTCTTTAAGTTTGGGGTTGTAGTAGATTTTCATTGATTACCCGTTTATTCATTTTAAATTGTTTTTACACACTCCGTCTTTTAACTTCTGGGAAGCTAAAAGCCCCCCTCTTTCTTGAGGGGAGATCTCTCATTACCTTTTTTCCAATATATGCAAAAACTCTGTAGTTTCTGTGGCTTTGTGGTTTCTGTTTTCTGTCTTGTCCGCTTTAAAACGCTGGTAGTTGGTTGTTTTTAAACTGTAGTGGCCAAACTTTAGCATAGCTTTCTCAACTTCTTTTTGGCTCATTAGCCCCTCGTTATTATAGCTCAAGAAAATGTATTTAAAGTTAGCATTTTCCAACAATTCTGTAAAGCTCTTTAACACTTCTCCTTTTTTACAGTAATCGCTTCTATAGTATTCGCGCAGGCCTGTTTTTCCCTTGGGCTGAAAGGTGTCGTATTTTGCAATGGTATTGAGCAGGTGGTAATTTGCACCGTATTGACGTGCGTTGTAGGGTGGATCCATATATAGTATGTCTCCTTCAATAGTATGTATGAGTTTATTGGCATCTTGCTGAAATACCTCATGATGGGTTTCCGTTTCAGTAAAAATGGCAGGCATTAATATAAGGGGCTTTGTTGCAGATTTTTTAATCTTTTTGAGATACGCACCATATACCGAAGCGGTGTTGGCAACCTTATCGGCACTTTCCAGTAGCGATGCCAACAGGAAATAATAGATGTTTTCTGAAATTTCCTTTTTGCTTTTCCAAGTTGCAATCTGTTGACGGATGGCGTCTATCTTTTGTCCGTTTTCAGCAGAAAAATACATTCTTCCTGCATTTCCTCCCTGTGCATAATTCTGAAAGATAAACCCTTTTTTTCCAGGCAGGTCATTGAGTGCGCCAATGTATTTTTGGGACTCAAAATGTTGGGTGTTCTCGATATAATTACGGTTTAGTACGTAGCTATAAAATTCTACATCGTTGGCAATTACTTTTTTCACATATGGCTTAAACGTCCTGCCCACGATGCCCGTACCCGCAAAGAGATCGCAAAAGGTGACGTACTCCAAATCCCCCGTCACCGAAGTAATGGTCTGGAACAAAAAATTGGAAAGTTTGTTTTTGGAGCCTATGTAGTTCATTCGTGTACCCAAATAATATCACTCAACGCCGTCTCATCGTTTGCAAAAGTAAGGGTTTGTAATTGTGCCTGCGAGAAGTTGTGTATGTATTTTGAAATCTCTTTGTTGAATCCTAAAAGGTTGGCCTTTAATCTCCAATGGGCCCCGTCCTTGGCGTGCACCACTACAAAGAGCCTGTTCTTTAAATGAAACCTTTTTTGTGCACTCTGGTGTTTGTAAAGCCAGTACAGCAACTCCTTTTTATGTTGCTTGGCATACTGGAGGTCCTGAGGGAACATTTTTGGAAAGACCGATGTTTTATGGTCGAAGGGAATGTTCTGTATGTAAAAATCCTTTTCGGAATCTCTCCTGTCACTTACTTTCTTAACTCCTTCCTTTTGGGCGAATATCTGTTCTACCCCCACAGCACTCCAAAAGTTAAACCAGCGGTTTGCAGCATAATCGAACAATTTTCCTTTGTCTAAATTTTCGGCAACTATTACTTGTTGCATACGCTCCAGCAATGTTTCCCAACGCAATATTTCATAGATAAATGCCGTGTGGGCATCCCAAATATCGTTCTGCTTTTGCCCCCACCTGTAGCGGTACGGCAACCTTTTTTGTAATTCGGATTGTATTTGGCCCAAGGTATATTCCATCATACAAACAATAGGGCTATGGGTAGGAGCACAAACGCCCATAACAGCATTTCCTTGAACAAAATATCTTTTAATCTCTCAATATAATTGGTGGCTACTATTGAAAGAGGTGCGTATAGAAAAAGTAACTCGGCACCTGTTTTTATAGGACCTAAAAACAGCATTGCCATTGAGGTGATTACCACGAAAGTAATCAGCCTATAGTTTTGCTGGAGTTTTTTGGGCATTGAAGAAAATTTTAACACCCTTAATACCATCGTCCAGACCAGTAACGTTGCAATAAATGCCACGGGCAGCAACACATTGGCCTTGTTGTAAGTGCCAAAATCAAATTGCAGTGGCGGTATCCAGTCCAAGAACCAAGTGACACTGTCAAACATCAACAAGTGTGCTGTAACCCACAATATAAGTACTGCAAAAACCCCTGCTAATGGAATAAACAGCATCCTAAAACTGGCGACGTTACTTCGCGAGATAACCCAATACAACGGTGCAAAAAAAAGAACGCTCCAAAACTGGAATAGCATTGCAATGGTGATATAAAATGAGGCGTCGAAAATCTTTTTCTCTATGTTTTTTTCAGAAGTTAGGCTAGCCATCCTGCGAAGCGCCAACAATAGGAACACATTGGCAAATATGATATTAGCGCTGGTAAAAACGACGGGCAACATAGCAACAAGACCACTAAAGATAAAGACCCCAAAAGTATTGTGGCCCGTAAGATTGTTTTTTCTAATGATGAAATCCAATAGCAACATAGCAAACACCAACACTAGCCAAAATCCTCCTTTTGTAAGTATTTCCTGAAATGTTAAAACATCTGGTATTTCTATAAAAAAGGAGGGAAAAACTGCAAATAAGAGATAAACACCACAAATTATGAAATTGATAGGGCTAGATTTACCAAAAAAGTTTGTGAGCATGGTTGCTGTTTTCTACTTTTGCAAGATAAATATACAATTATGACTTTTAAAGAAGTTTTTGAAGGGATACAAGCATTTACCGAAAACGTGCTTTTTGCACCCCTGGAATTCCTACGATTGGGAACCGATAGCTGGACCCTTAGCAATATTGTGAACTGGCTATTGATGGTTATTGGCTTTGTAGCCTTTATCTACTGGATGGGACAACTAAAAAAATACAACGAGAACAACGAAGAAGACCGCAGCCAGACCTCACACGGGTATTTGGGCGACATTCCAAATGCTCCTCGGGATTAAGCATTTTTAATTATAGGTCAAACCCTATATCGGTCCTAAAATAGATCTTATCAAAATGTAGTTTTGCTATGTTTTGGTAAGATTTTTTTAGTGCCTTTTTGTAATCTTCCCCAAGGGCAGTAATGGCCATTACCCTTCCGCCGTTAGTAACCAATTTACCTTCTCTTTGTGCTGTTCCTGCGTGAAAAACAATAGCGTCTTTTATAGTCTCTACACCTTTGATTTCCTTTCCTTTTTCGTACGCTTCTGGATAGCCGCCGGACACAGCCATAACAGTTGTAGCCGCTCTTTTATCTAGTTCCAGCGAAATGCTATCTAATCTTTGCTGAAATGTAGCCTCCAGCAAGCTTACTAAATCTGTTTTTATTCTAGGTAGGACCACTTCGGTCTCTGGATCGCCCATGCGTACATTGTATTCTATTACGTAAGGCTCGTCCCCAACCTTAATCAACCCAATAAAAATGAAGCCTTTATAATCTATTTGTTCTTCTGTAAGCCCTTTTACCGTAGGTTTTACGATTCGCTCTTCGATCTTTTCCATCAAGGTTTCATTGGCGAAGGGAACTGGGGAAATAGCGCCCATCCCTCCTGTATTCAATCCTTTATCCCCTTCGCCTATACGCTTGTAATCTTTTGCTGTAGGTAGTATTTTATAATTTTTTCCGTCTGTCAACACAAAAACGCTCAGTTCTATCCCGTCAAGAAATTCCTCTATTACTACGGTTGTACTCGCATCACCAAACTTACCGCTCAACATAGCTTCCAGTTCGGTTTTGGCCTCTTCTAAATCGTTTATGATCAACACTCCTTTTCCAGCCGCGAGTCCATCCGCCTTCAACACATAAGGTGGTTGTAGGGTTTCTAAAAATTCTTTTCCGGCCGCTACGCTTTCGGAAGTAAAGCTTGCATAGGCTGCTGTTGGGATATTGTGCTGTAGCATAAACTCCTTGGCACGTTCCTTACTGCCTTCCAATAAAGCCCCTCTCTTTGATGGGCCTATTAGCATAACCCCCTGCAAGGCTTCCTCTTCAGCAAAATAATTGGCAATACCATTTACCAATGGGTCTTCGGGCCCTACTACCACCATCTGTATCTGGTTGGCAACCACAGCCGCTTGGATGGCTTCAAAGTCGGTTACTTGTATCTGGAGATTGGTAGCTATAGCCGCTGTTCCTGCATTTCCCGGAGCTACAAATAGTTTGTTGCACTGCTCGCTCTGTGCAATTTTGTAGGCAAATGTATGTTCGCGGCCACCGGAGCCTAAGATAAGGATGTTCATAGTACTGAATGTTGGTTTTTTGAACTGTAAAAATAGGGATTTCACCATACAGTTTCGCTACATTTGTAAGACAAAACACCTAAATTTTCAATTTGAATTTGTTCGATTTTACGTTGCGCATCAAAGGGTTTCCCATAGCGGAAGCTAGAAAACGTTTGAAAGAAATCCAGCAAATTCCTGAAGCCTCTTTTACAGATTATATTGAAAATGCCAAAGCCGAAATTGTACAGCACCACCTTACCAATACTCCTTTCTACAAACAATTTTTAGATAGTACCGATGTTTCAGCGTGGGAGCGTATTCCCATACTTCGGAAAAAAGACCTTCAAATTCCTTTGAGTGATCGGCTATCCAAAGATTTCAGCTTAAAAAAAGTATATACAGGTAAAACCTCGGGAAGTAGCGGTACGCCACTGCACTATGCAAAGGATCATTTTTGCCATGCGCTCACCTGGGCGGGCATCATGGATAGGTTTGGGTGGTATGGGATAGATTTCAACACGTCTTTCCAAGCGCGGTTTTATGGTATCCCGCTAGAGTTTAAAGGCTATCAAAAAGAACGGTTGAAGGATCGTTTCAGCAATAGATATCGTTTTCCTATTTTCGATCTTTCTGAAGAAAAACTGGAATCGTTCCTTAGGGTTTTCAGAAGAAAAAAGTTCGATTACATAAACGGTCACACCAGCTCTATTGTACTTTTTGCAAAATTCCTCCAGCGAAAAAACCTAGTCCTGAGCCAAGTATGTCCCTCCTTAAAAACCTGCATCGTTACTAGCGAGATGCTGTTCCCGGACGACAAAAAATTACTTGAAAAACAATTAGGGGTCTCCGTTGTAAATGAGTATGGTGCCAGTGAACTGGATCTATTGGCGTTTACAAACACTAAAGGGCAATTTCAATGCAATAGCGAGTCTGTTTTTTTTGAAATTGTAGATGAAGATGGGAAGTCCGTTCCCTATGGAGTTCCCGGAACCATTTTAGTGACCATGCTGTACAATAAAGCACATCCTTTTATTAGGTACGAGGTAGGTGATCTGGGGGTGCTGGATAAAACCTCAACTCCCAAAAAACCTATCTTAAAGCAATTATTGGGGCGTGCGAATGATAATGCAATACTTACCAACGGAACCACTGTACCTGGGCATACATTTTACTACGTAGCCAAGAGCGCTATGGGCGAAAACAGTATTGTGCAGGAATTTGTGATGGAACAACAAACCTTAGAGAACTTTAGCCTTACCTATGTTGCCGAACGCGATCTGGATACCACAGAAATAGATATGCTACAAAAAGCTTTGGACACCTATTTGGGCGTAAGTGTAAAACTTTCCTGCAAGCGTGTGGAGATGTTGGACAGGAGCCACCGGGGCAAATTAAAACAATTTATATCGCACCTATAATGAAGCCAAAATCTATTTTGCTGGTTAGCAATTATTATCCTCCGGAGCAAGGTGCAGCACCCAATAGGATACAGGTATTGGCACGTGCATTGCAACAAAGCGGATATGCAGTACAGGTGGTTTGCCCGTTGCCCAATTATCCCTCGGGCAAGGTGTTCCCGTCTTTTAAAGGGAAGTTATACCACAAAACCGTAGAGGATAGTATTACAGTACATAGGCTATGGCTATGGCCCAGTAAAAGTGCCAATAAATTTATACGCTTGTTGAGCATGCTCTCCTTTGCTAAAAGCCTTGCGCTATTTTTTATACTAAAACGTATCCCGAGATTGGTTTTTGTACAATATTCTCCTGTATTTGTAGGCTTCACAGGAGTTTTTTGGAGTTGGTTGTTCGGCAAGAAAACTATTTTGAACGTATCTGATCTTTGGCCCTTGGCGGGATTGGAAATGGGTTTGTTAAAAAAGGGGGGGTACTACTCGCTCCTCGAGAAAATGGAGCAATTCTGTTACCGAAAGTCTGATATGATTTTGGGGCAATCTGAAGAAATAGTGCACCACATTAACCATAAAATCCAGGATTCCAACCTTTTTTTATACCGAAATTTTCCAGATTTCCCACCACCTGAAATTATGTCAAAGCCTCCTTCGACCCCTATAAAGATTGTGTATGCGGGCTTATTGGGTGTGGCGCAAGGACTTTCAACCATACTCAAGAATATTAACATCCCAGAGCAAGTGGAATTTCATATTTACGGAGACGGTCCAGATGCTGAAACACTTATATCTCCTGACAATTTAAAGTTGGTCTATCACGGTTCGCTCACGAGAGAGGAGCTTCATAAAGAACTACGGCTCTATGACGTAGCATTTATCCCATTGGTACAGCGTATTTACGGTTCGGTACCTTCAAAGGTGTTTGAATATGCCCGGCTGGGGCTCCCATTATTATATATGGCTGGAGGCGAAGGAAGTAATTTGGTGCAGCAGCATCGCTTGGGTTGGACAATCCCTGCCTGTGACTACAATGCTTTACAGCAATTTCTCAATAACTTATCTGTTACTAAGATTGAAAAGTTTCAGAAAAAAACCATCCAGAAAAATGCTGTTGAAGCATTCGATTTCAAACTTCAGTTTAAAGCCTTCAAAAAAGAGATAGAGAGACTTTAATACGCTTTTTCTTCGCCACGAATGGCATTGAAAATGGTCTGGAATACAATCTTTATATCTAAGAACAGGGACCAATTTTCAAGATAAAAGATATCGTACTTCACACGGTTAATTATGTGGTTATCATCTTCTACCTCGCCCCTGTAGCCACTTACTTGTGCTAGGCCTGTAATGCCCGGCTTGATAAAATGGCGCACCATAAACTTATCTATACGTTCGGCATACATATGTGTGTGACTCACCATATGTGGACGCGGTCCTACTACACTCATGTCGCCTTTTAGCACGTTGATAAACTGTGGCAGCTCGTCGATGCTGGTCTTGCGTATAATACGCCCAATCTTGGTCACTCGCGGATCGTTTTTTCTAATTTGGTGCAAATCTGCCATAGGATTAGGGCGCATAGAACGATATTTATAACAGTTGAATTCTTTATAATCCAAGCCGTTGCGTTTCTGCTTAAAGAACACGGGGCCTTTGGATTCTAACTTGATTAGTACCGCCAAGATAGGGGTGAGCCAAGAAAGTATCCCCACTATAACGAATACGGATAATAGTACATCGAAAGACCGTTTGATAAATTGATTGAAGGGCTCATCAATAGGGATCTTGCGCATAGAGAGTATAGGCAAAACGCCATAGTAATCAAAATCCAGCTTCTTGCTGTAAATCTCTTTATTGTCCGGTAGAAATTTAAGTACTTTCAGGTTGTTATCTGCAAAATCTATTAGCTTTGTGAGTTGCTTGTTGCTCAATTGACCTATGGAGCTGTAAATTTCATCCACGCCGTTCTCATTAATATAATCGAAACAACTGTCCAGATTTTGTTCTGGATTTTTAATGTCGAAGATTTCTTGGAGCTTGTAGCCGTATTCTGGATTTTGGTTAAAAAACATACGGAGCTGGTCTGTCTTTTTATTGAGACCTATAATTACCACTTTCCTAGAGTTCCCCCCAAAACGGGAGCGGTATTTTTTAAGGATAAAAAAGATGGTGAATTTTAAAGCGGTGATGCACGCAAAAACAGTAAGGATATACTTAATCACCAACAGGTAACCTATCTGCAGATCGTTGTAAAAACCAAAAAAGGAAAACACAATCAAGAAAAACACAATGCTCTGTTTCCCTATGAGTGACATGATTTTTGAAACGTGGGTAAACCTATAGATTTCATAGAAATTGGATTTCAATGAAAGAATGATCCACCCCAGCAACACATACACGATATACTGAAAATATAAAAGCTTATCCTGAAAGAAATAGAAGGCCCATGCAAAGATAATGGTGAGATCCATTGCATAGGAAAGTGGTCTCAAGAACCCAGAATATCTGCCGCTTCTAAATATCATTACACCCTATTGTGTTTGGTGAAGTCCTTGTGCTCGCTCTTAAAGAGTTCTTCCTTGGAGAGTCCCTTGAAATATTCGAAGGTTTTTCTCATTCCTTCGCTCCTGGACACCTTTGGTTCCCAACCCAGAATCTCCCTTGCTTTGTCTATGTTGGGCTGGCGCTGTAAAGGATCGTCCTTGGGCAGCTCTTTAAAAATAACCTTTTGCTGTGTGCCGGTGAGTTTAATAATTTCTTCGGCAAAATCTAGAATGGTGATCTCATCGGGGTTTCCAATATTCACGGGATACGCGTAATCGCTTAACAGTAATTTGTAAAGACCATTTACTTGGTCGTCTACATAACAAAAGGAACGTGTTTGCTGGCCATCACCAAAAACAGTTAAATCCTCACCTCTAAGCGCTTGACCAATAAATGCAGGTATTACCCTACCATCGTTCAATCGCATCCGTGGGCCGTAGGTATTAAAAATCCTTGCGATACGGGTTTCCAGACCATGGAACCTGTGATACGCCATGGTAATGCTTTCCTGAAAGCGTTTTGCTTCGTCATAGACGCCTCTTGGGCCAATGGTATTTACATTTCCGTAGTATTCTTCACTCTGTGGATGCACCAAAGGATCTCCATATACTTCGGAAGTAGAAGCGATAAGTATCCTTGCCCCCTTTTCCTTTGCCAAACCCAAGAGGTTGTGTGTTCCCAACGAACCTACTTTTAAGGTTTGAATGGGAATCTTTAGATAATCTATTGGGCTTGCGGGTGATGCAAAATGAAGGATATAATCCACCTGTCCGGGCACGTGTACAAACTTGGTAACATCGTGGTGGTAAAACTCAAAATGTTCTTCTTCAAATAGATGCTCTATGTTCTTCAGGTCGCCCGTAATAAGGTTGTCCATTCCCACTACACGATACCCTTCTGCCATAAATTTATCGCAAAGGTGTGAACCTAAAAAGCCTGCTGCGCCAGTAATGAGAACTCTTTTCAAAATTTGCTGTTTTATTATTTTGCTGTTTTTCTTCCTATGGAATAGTACGTAAATCCTTCAGCCTGCATATCTTCAACATTGTAGAGGTTTCTACCGTCAAAGATGACTGGCTGGGATAAAAGTTGCTTTAGTTTTTGATAATTCGGGGTACGGAATATGCTCCATTCGGTACAGATTACAAGGGCATCAGCTCCTTGCAGTGCATCATACATGGCGTTGGCATAGTTGAGCTTGTTGCCAAATTGCTTTTTAATATTGGGCATTGCTTCTGGATCGAACACAGTGAGTGTTGCGCCTTTTTCCAACAGGGCGTTCATTACATCAATAGAGGGTGCTTCGCGAATATCGTCGGTTTCAGGTTTAAAGGCCAATCCCCAAATAGCGATTTTTTTCCCTTTGAGGTCATTGTTAAAATACCCTTCAATTTTTGGGAGCAAGATGGTTTTCTGCCTTTTGTTCACTTCAATCACTGAATCCAAAATCTTGAACTCAAAATCCTCGTCCCTTCCTGCTTTTTGTAATGCCTTAACATCTTTTGGAAAGCATGATCCTCCATATCCAATCCCTGGGAACAGAAAACGTTTCCCAATGCGGCTATCGGTACCCATCCCTACACGCACCTTATCTACATCTGCACCTACTTTTTCACAGTAGTTGGCAATCTCGTTCATAAAGGTAATCTTAGCGGCAAGGAAAGAGTTTGCTGCATATTTGGTGAGCTCTGCACTTTTTTCGTCCATGATGATAATAGGGTTACCGGAGCGCACGAAAGGAGCGTACAGTTTTTGCATAAGTGCTGTAGCTCGCTCACTGCTGGAACCTACCACGATACGCTCTGGTTTCAGAAAATCGTCCACGGCAAAACCCTCCCGAAGGAATTCTGGGTTGGAAACCACATCGAACTCGCACTGGGCATTTTTGGCGATGGTGGCGTAAACCTTTTCAGCGGTGCCCACGGGTACGGTACTTTTGTCAATGATTACTTTGTATTCTTTTATTTTCTGGCCAATTTCTTCGGAAACGTTCAATACGTAACTAAGGTCTGCAGAGCCATCCTCATCTTCAGGGGTAGGAAGGGCGAGAAATACAAGTTGCCCGTGCTCTAGGCCTTCATCCAGTGAAGTGGTAAAGGTGAGCCTTCCTGCTTCTATGTTACGCTCGAAGAGGACGTCCAAATGGGGTTCATAAATGGGAACGACACCATTTTTCATTTTTTCAACTTTTTCGGCATCAATATCTACGCACACTACTTCGTTACCGGTTTCGGCCAAGCAGGTGCCTGTAACCAAGCCTACGTATCCTGTTCCTATTACTGTAATTTTCATCTAACTAATTTTTCAGAACTACTATTTCTGTTCAAGCGGCAAAAGTACGATTTGTTGTGCTTTTATGCGGCTTCTATGGTTTCATTTTGTGGTTTGTCCTGTTTAATCAATAACAGGATAAGTACAAATCCTACGTAATACGCCCCTATTTGCCTGTGGAATAAGTTTTCTACCAGTAAGAACAATACTATCGTGAGCAACAGGGCGGTTGGGAAAAACTCCCTTTTGTTCCTTAAAAACACCAATAGTATAAAACCTACAAATAAGAGTGTTCCCACTATTCCTGTTGCCAAGCGAATGTCCAAAAATTGGTTGTGGGTATTGTACTTTTTGGATACCAGCCACGCTCTTTTTTCTTCATCTTCAATACTGTCCTGGTAGCAGTTTATAAGTTCTTCATTTGTGCTTGCAAAGCCCAGCCCTTTCCATAGTTCATTATTTACTTCAGAAACTGTTAGTGCGCAATTCCAGATAATGGTACGTGGTTCCATTTCCAGGGTGTTTGCCACAAGGCCCTTACTTTCAGTATTTGTTGGGGTGTAAAAGATTTTTTTTCTGAAATCGTTATTCAGTATAAACACGAGGACCAGTCCCAAAAATAAAGTTGCCACTACAAATACCAACTGGGTGCCCTTGCTACGTTTGTAGAAAAACCCTAAAATAAAGAGCACGATAAGTGCTATGATGGCAATGCGGGATACAATAAGTAATATGAAAAGTACATTCAAGATTATGGCCACTACGTAGTACCCATTATTGGGATGGTATGTTTTTTTAAGAAGACTATAGGAAGCTACGATACTGAAAACACATAAAAGCCCCAGATATAGCCTATCCACAAGCATGGCTTCAATGATATTTCCAGAGTCCATAAACTGAAAGTCTGCCCCTTTATACACACTCACAATAATACTAGTGACCGAAAACACGATAGCGGCTACCGAAGAAAAAATAATAGCCTTTTTAATTTTTTTGAAGCCTTGGATGGGGATGTACAGTACAACCAAGCCAATGGCGAGATTTATTTTTTCCAGTACAGGACTATCTATTCGCAGCCTTCCCAAGGCCAGTGCCTGTACCAATACAAAAATCACAAAACCTATAAAGATAAGTGTTGGGAGCTTTTTTAGTTTTTTAAAATCGTTTTTTTGGACCACAAAAGGAAATGCTATTGCCAGCGTTATGAGCAAAATATTGGGCAGGGCGCGCACGTAATTATCGAAAGGTATGGTGAAGTACAGCAACAGGAATATATAGGGATATATGGACTGAAGGAGTATTCTCATTATAGTGGATTACGGCTTTGCTGTTTTGGGAGTGGAAAGATAGTGAAAACGATTTACGATTGCCGATTGTTGATTGAAGATTTTTGAATAGTTCTGTGGCCCTGCTCAAAGTAGGTTTTATCTTCGGCACCCTTTTAAAGGACATTTTTTTGTTGCTTATTTCTTTAACTTTTCTTTTAAGACCAGCCAGATGAATTTGCTGTTGCCCACGAGATAACGTTTCCACATACGTTTGGGTTCTTGCAGGAAGCGGTAAAACCATTCCAGGCCAGCATCTTGCATCCAGACGGGGGCACGTTTCGTGAGTCCTGAAACTACGTCGAAACTACCACCCACGCCCATGACAAAGGGAACGTCTTTAAGCAACTCCCGATGGTTGTACAAGAAGTTTTCTTTTATAGGTGAAGTGATTGCCACAAAGAGCATTTGTGCGCCACTTTGTGCTATTTGCTGTGCTATCTCGGCCTCTTGTTCCCTTGTAAAATAGCCGTTGCGGTAACCAGCGATAATGTTTGGGTTGTATTTTTCTTGGTATTCTTGTGCCACCTTGGTGACCACCTCTTCCTTAGCGCCCAATAAAAAAATGGAATGGCCCTGCTCATGTGCCATGTGAACCAAGTTCTCGAAGAGGTCGATACCTGCCACCCTTTCTTTAAGTGGTTTTCCCAAGATCTTGGCTGCCCAGACCACGGCTTGCCCATCTGCATTGATGATGTCACTCTCGTTTACACTCTTGCGAAGGGCTTCGTCCTTTTGCATGGCGACGATCTTACCAGCGTTTACCACGACGTGGTGTAGTTGGTTTTTTTCTGAAATTGCCTGGGACACCAATGCCAATGTCTCTTTCATAGAAAGATTATGGATGGTAGAGTTGAGGATGCGTATTTTGGGGTAGTTTTGCAAGCCCGAATAATTTTGGACAAAGGTAGCTTAGTTGTTTGAAAATATCCCTAAAATTTCCAAATTATCAGACAGCAAGGTGGTTACACCATTAGTTGGATTATAAATATTTAATCTTGATCGTGGTTCATTCGCACAACATTTTTCTAATATAAAGTATCGACCAGTAGATGAAGAATATTCCCAAGATTGGATGGTATATCCTGTAGCATAAATAATGTCTAAAACATCCCCATTGATTTTATCAATTTCAACAAGCTGACTATCTAAATAAGAGTTACCTATAAGTTTGCCTTCGGATGTAATATTTAGGTTTTTTATGTAATGGTCTTTTGTGTACTCCACATACTGAAACGTATCCAAGCTTGTTCTACCGTATTTATTATTACCAAACCAAAAGCCTACTATCTCGTTTGTCTCAGGTAAAAAAACCTGTAATGGCATTTTTGGATCCCCTTGCGCTATAAGGTCTATCGTTTGTTCCACTAATCCGGTATCTAGATTGTATTTTACAAAGGTCCTTGACATATCAATAGGATCATTATTTCTAGAAATCCAAAAGAAAGCATCCTCAAACGTAGAGATAATGGATCTGCTAAACGAAACAGCGTCACTGAAAATTGGGAACGTTTCTATCTTTTCATTATTAGATAAGTCATAGAGATACCCTTCGCCGAAGCAACCACCAGTTTGACCACAATCTACAGAATTGGCAAAGTATAATAGATTTTTGGATTTTGATACTTCTATATTAGATACGAAAGGACCAATCTGGGTCATATTGAATAATGGGTCCCCTACCATGTCGTTTCCTATATCATAGGGTCTAAAAGAAATAAGGCTAAAAGGCTCGTCTGGGCTATCTTCATAGGCAATATAGAAATCATCCGTTTCTTCAGTTATCGAAATGGTTCCTGCTATGTTCTCGTTACCATTCATTGTGATGGTTAGATCCCCAGAACTACTGTTACGTGGAACCCTAGCTACAATAGCATTGCCATTAATACTAACTTTGTCGGATTTAACACCAGAAAAATGAACTTCAATGGTTGCGGTAGGGTCTAGTCCTTCTGTTTGTATTGTTACTTCTTCCGCTGTATATGTTTCTTTTGGATTGTAATCTATAACAGAGAAATTGGATGAATTTTGTACTTGTTCGTTCATATCGTCAGAACTAGAACAACCAACGAATAATAGTGTTGTAATTAACAAAGCAATTAGTCTCAAGTTTTATTTTTTTCATTTTCAAAATACCCCTTCACCACCACCAAATAAAACGCCAGTATAGTTTCATAAAAAAAGTTAGCGCTAAAGGCCATCAACACAAATGTGCCTATAATAAAAGTTACTGTAACAAGGTTTTTCTTAAAGGTACAAAATAACTTCCCAAAAATAAAAAGATACGCCATGGTGCCAACGATCCCGAAGAAATAGAACAGATCGAGCATTCCAAACTGGCTACGATAATGCATATTGTACCCACCTCCAAAAAGGTAGTTACGCCACGTCCATTTTTCTCTTATCAATGGCAGCATCTCTTCAAATAAGTGCTGGTCGCGCAACGAAACTACGGCAGAAAACAAACCGCGTTCATTATACACTTGCCGTAACGACGGTGACTGCAACATGACCCACTCCAGGGCATCTTTGAAAAAATAAGCCCCCACTATTCCGGCCAGGGCTATAGCTAACAACCACCATTTGTTTTTATGTTTTCTGAAAAGAAGCAGAAGCAATACCCCCAGAAAAAAATAGGCAATGAACATGGCTTTCGTGCCAATGAGTAGTGAAGCCAGCAACACAATAATCAATTGCCAATATTTCTTTCGTCGCTTTACAAAGCATGCTGTAAAAAAATAGAAAAGTGCTATCCAATAAATATATGTTGATGCCCCAGACCTTAGTATCATACCATTTAACCCAAACCGCTTGCCGTGCCCATAATAAGTGCTGAAATAATCAAGATCGAAAACAAAACCGATAACTATGAAAATTGAGTTCAGCACCATGAATATCTCAAAGATCTGAAACAGCAGAGGATAGTATTGCTTCACGCCCGAAATTGTGGAAACGTATGTCAACACCAATAATACGAACAAGTATTTGTCCAGAAACCAAGTATTCTTAATAAATTGTCCCAAGGGCACCCATCCAACTTGTCCCAACATAAAGATAATGACCAGAAGGACAATTGGTATTAATTTCTTATAATTCGACCTAGCAATCTGAACTACAAAAAACAGTTGTAACAGTGTCTTTAACCCTGCGGAAATTTTAAACTCGTGCCAATGTTCCTTAATACATATTTTATAGATAAACTCGCTGAGCACCAACAACAAGAAGATGAGTGCCAGAGGGTTGGCACCAATCTTTTTCAAACTGTGAGTAAACCTAGCGATCATAATAAATAAAGAAGCTATAAAATAAACTGAAAAAAACAACACCAGCCTGGCGGGAAAGGTAGGACTCCACCATCATGGCAATTATAAAATAGGCCAAGAATATAGTCGCTGTCTTATATTGTGCAACAATTGGCACAAACAATACTACTAAAAATAATATAGGCACTACTATACCATAGGCCAGCAAAAATTCAATATACTGGTTGTGTGCATTGTACCGCCTGTGTTTTATATCTGATGATACCCCTAGATTATTGGAGAGTTCTGCTCGTATATTGCTGCGACCAATACCCGCAACAGGGTGTTCTTTAAAAATTGAGATTCCTGCTTGCCAGAGTTGTGGACGTGCATCGGCTTTATTGAAGTCGTTTACCAAAAAGGTCTTTGCAAGTTTATTTTGAACCCTGTCGGAAGAAAACACCACAACACCCCCAATCACTACCAAAATAAAAACACCCATTGCATATACTTTCTGAAATCTTCTTGGTAGTTGTAAAACCGTCAGGAACAAGATCATAACAAGCCCAATTAATAGAGGGAGTCTTGCCTGGGTGCCGTAAATAAACACGAATGCTGCAAAAGATACCAGCAAGTACCAAAATGTGAGTCTTTGATTAAACAACTGAAAGAACAAGGCTATTAGCACCAATCCAGCCAAATAACTTGTATGCCAATATTGGTCTACTGTTTCAAACATAAATGACGTGAGCATATAGGAGCTGTCCAATTCCATATAGCGTGCTACACATGCTATTGATAAAAGCACTACAAAGACTGAAACCGAGACCTGGAATACCCAAAAGGCTTTGCGCAAATCTTCACGTTTTATACCCAAGAACAAAAAAGGCACCAATAAAAAATAAATGTAATCGCCAAAATCGTTTCCTAAGTCGGTTGGATGGAACAGCACATCTATTGTACAAACTGCTAAAAAAAGGATGATAAGCGGGATAAATAGTTTTATTTTCTTAAAGTTAAAAGCTTCTTTCCTCGTTATAAAACGAGCAATGGTCAAGGCCAGTGAAACCGCTAAAAATATGTGCGAACTTTGCAACCAAAAAGGAAACAGGAAGAACCAAAGATAAAATATCCAAATCCTTATCCTATATAGTAAAAAGCCCGGAACCCTTAACAGTTCCGCCTTGTTTTTTAGTTGAGGGAACTTCCAAAAAAGCAGAAAAAACATAATAGGAAACAGTAGTAGGTTTACCCACCAATTAAATGGTAAGAACTGTTTTTGCTTGCTTCTGTCTTCAAGCTGGGATTGGTCTACCATAAGCCAGCCATTCCCGGCTTTATTAGAACTAAGCACTATAGTTTCACCCTCAATTGCTGAAGTAACATTGGCACTGGTATAGTCTATAAATTTATGGAGGTTCTCTAAAGGTATGGTTTTACCGTTTACACTAAAACTTGCGTTTTTAATCCTTAAAAGACCCTGCTCGCTATTGGACCAATATATTCCCAAAAATTTAATTCCGTTTGTCGCTGAAATGGTTTGAGAGATAGTTTCAGAAGTATTGCTTTTTAAAAGCGTTTCCGGTAATCTATTAATAGAATCAGAAAATTTATCTTGTTGTGTAAGCCATACAAACGTGTCAAAATTTGAGATAGCATCAAATTGAACCGTTACAGGATCGTATTTTTTTTGATGGAGGAAAAAAGCATGGAGTACGTTCAGCAATAGCAATATTCCTATCGATAAAAGTATAGCACGAAACCATTTTTGTTGAAGCATACGTTTGGTTATGTTCTTTCCCTGATAAACTTAGCGGGAACACCTCCTACAATCGAGAATGGGGCTACATCTTTGGTCACCACAGAGTTTGCTCCCACGATAGCCCCTTCGCCAATGGTGATTCCCGGCAACACCACCACGTTTCTCCCCAACCAGGCGTTATTTGCTATCGTAACTTTTTTTGTTTTTGAATCACCTTGTAACACCATAGGCACCTCCACTTGCGAATGCTGGTGTGCCTTGGTATAAATAGCCGTATAAGGGGCAATCATCACGTGGTTACCAATATCTATTTCCCCTTGCAGAAAAACATGTTCATTGATTCGCACGTAACTACCTATTTTTATTTTTTTGCCGTTGGAAATATAGATTCCGTTTTCAAATTTGGAATTTTTATCATTTGGCATGATCTTCAGGACGGAAGCAACATACCATCTACGTAAACCATTGAACCCGCTCCACAGTCTTGAATGAGGCAATTTGGATATAATTAAGTAGTAAAATATTAACTTCAATTTACGCATACCATCTTTTGAATTTGAATAAAGATACGTTTGAAATCATTAATGCCGTTAACGCCATGATAACAAACCCAAAGTTATTGGTAAACATAGGGGCAAACATTCCCAAAACCAACAAAAATAATATCAGAAAGTTCTTGGTAAATCTTCCGTAACTATCTTTTGTGATTGTTTTTGCTTCAAAAATTTTGTAGGTAAAGAGGAATAGAATAAAAATCCCAATTCCTATTTCAGTAAACAATGTAAACAGAAAAGCATCGTAAATAGGGCCTTGAGATCCAGGTTTCCAACCTAATAGGTCTGGCCCAATATTATACTGTTCATATATATGCTGGGTCCAAAGAGATACTCTAGAGCCCCAAGTTCCCGGACCTGATCCCCAGGGGAAATGGTCAGCATAAATCTCGGCTGATTTGTCAACAATCTTGTAACGCACATAATCCTTGTCTAAAGCAACCGTATTGGCCGAAGTAAAGAATGCAAGATAATATACAATAAGTCCCGTGAACAACGTGGTAAAAAATATAAGCCGTTTTAGCCATTTGTTCAACTGGTTTCTAGAAGGGTAAGGGAAGAACACCAAGAAAATAAATATAAAAAACACCTCTTTTCTTGAAAAACTGAGTACTCCCAAAATAATGGCCAGCACCAAGTTGAAAATATGTTTTTTCTTAATGGTTTGTTTCAGGGCATAATGGCAGTAATGCCATAAAGCGACGAATATTGTGATAAATATTGCCAAACTAGGACCTGAACCAAAAAAAGAAATCAAGTAAAAATAGTTGATGCCCCGTTTTACACTATGCACACCCATCCAGTTCCTGAAGGTGGTGTGGTCCTTGGCCTCAAAAATTGCAATAATAGCAATTACGTACACAAAGACCGCCATGATTTTTTTAAAAGATAGTATGGTCCTATTTTTTTCTTCTCGTGAAAGTGTTAAGAAATAAAAGAAATAAAAGAAAAACTGGCTATAGATAACCACCTGGAAGAACCCCAAAGGGTACACCCCCCTGTACAGTACCAACAAACAACAATACCCAATAAAAGCAAACATTAACAGGGCGAGGCTGTTCAGTTTTTTCCGGTGGATGAGCACTACCATAAAGGCCAAGAACACCCCAATACTCAACAATTCATTAAAGATATTGATGCTCCACCCGGCCTTGCGAGCCAATTTATCAATAAAAGGCTGAAGAATTAAGAGTATAAAGAGGAGGTTTCTTAAAAACATAGCGATGCGCTTTCAACATTTTTAAAATATCCACTCACAAAATAAGGGGTTGTAAAATTCCCTTTTTTGTCTAGGTGTTTTTCTGTTATTGGTTCCCCGTTGTTGATAAGGGCAATAGTGCTTGTGGACAAGTCAAAATATTTCTTTGGTAAATCATCAACATTATACAGCAAGGGCTTTGCCTTCAAAAATATTCCTTCAATCACAGTGGTTGAGAAGATTGTAATATTATAATCACTCGCTTTCAACACATCGTAGGTGGAGATCTCTGACAAAGTAATAACATTTGCTGTTGAAGTATAGAGGGAAAGAGTAAAGTTTGGTTGCTTGGGCTTAACAATAAAGAGCCAATCCTTATTGGATTTTGCTTGGCCTTCTACCCAAGAGAGTATTTCTTTATCTTTTATTGCCTGAAGTGTTACACAAAACAATAGTCTATATTTTGCCTTAAGCTCTTTCAGTTTATCAGGGAGTGCTCTTTCTTGTACCAAATCTAGCTGTAAACTGCCTGTTGGAATTATATTTTCAGAAGAAAAAACAAGTGTTC
Organism: Marinirhabdus gelatinilytica; assembly: GCF_003353425.1. Taxonomy (GTDB): domain Bacteria; phylum Bacteroidota; class Bacteroidia; order Flavobacteriales; family Flavobacteriaceae; genus Marinirhabdus; species Marinirhabdus gelatinilytica. The sequence continues at coordinate 430,315 of NZ_QRAO01000001.1, read as the reverse complement.
TCTTATTTATAATCTTTTCAGAAGCACCAAAGCTTAATAAAACATCTGGATAGAAATCTGGAAATTTTTTAAGGGCATGGTAAAAGGGATGGGTATCGCCAATAAAACCATGCTGAGGTTCAAATACGGGAATAGCCAATTGTTTTGCAGCTCTCACCACTCCTATTTTGGTAAAACTACTCAACACAAAAATAGCTTTGGGCTCCATTATTTTAAAGAGTCTGGAAAAAACAGAAATCTCGGCCAGTTTTGATTTTAGTTCTTTTGAATAGTCAAAGGAAATTCCTTGTTGTGTTAAAATTTCCTTGAGAAGATGTTCGTTTTTGATTGAGATTGTTTTGAATTTACTCACAATCCCCACCACCAGTTTAAAAGGAAGGTCTGATGTTACATTTTCGGAATGCACTCTGTCTTTAGGCAAGTGTGCTTGTTTGGCCCACTCTATAAAAAAACTTTTCCTTTGGCCTACCTTATCTGCCCAAGCATCTTGAAAGATATCAAAATATGTATTGTTTATAAGAACGCGCTTATCTGTATTGTTAAAAAATATAAATTGAAACTTTTTAAGTTGAAAGACATGGGGAAATCCATAAAAAAAATTCTTGAGCAACTGTTTTTTGTTCCGTGTTCGAAGCTTGTTGCTATACTGAACCTTCTTTTGCTGTATTTTGAAATAAATCGCCTGCCTTAATAACGGCCAAACAGGAGTACCGTCACTTAAAATAATGCTCTCAACCGCATATTCACTTTCAATTTCTTGCAGGACATTCTTAAGGACCATTGTTCGGTTTTAGATAACTTTTTATGGTTTGTAGGTTTTTAAATGCAAAATACCCCCCAAAAATAGCTAGAATTAACAACTTTATACCTGTCACCAGCAATAGATTGTATCCAATAATATAGGGTTGGATTATATAAGGCAGGGAAGAAAGGGCTCCCCCTGTGGCAATAACCAGTAAAATAACCTTGAGATTATAAGGGATGTAAAATATACTCTGGCTAAAGTAATAGGTAAGCGCAGTAAAGAAAATCTTTGTGCATAAGCTTGCGATAGCAGCGCCCATAAAGCCGTATTCCTGGATCAAAAAATAATTGAGGGCAATGTTTACCGCTGCGCCGCTTAGGGTCAAAAAAGGAAGGTATTTGGTTTTCTCCAAAAAAAACACACTGCTGAAGGTAAAATAAAAGCCATTTATCACAAATGCCATAGCGATGAGCGGGGTAACTGTCCACGATTCATGATAGGCAGGTTTACTTATGAGTTGCAATAATTCTGGAGCGATCCAACTTACACACACAGCTACCACCGTATAGAGGATAACTATTTTCTCGGTTACAGAAACAATATTCTTTTTGCTGTTGGCATTGTTCTTTACTTGGTCAAAAAACCAAGGGGCATAAGCAGAGTTTACCCCAAGGGAAATCATGTTTACTACCTTTCCTATTTGCGAACCTACATCGAACAGAGCAACAACGCTCAGTGAGTTTATGGCATTTAACATAACACGGTCTACCATGTTCATAGCCCAACCCGATAGGTTGTGGGGCAATAGTGGCAATGAGTATTTGAGTACTTTCTTTAAAATTGCGGGAACAAAGCAAAGTGTGATTTCTTCCCATAGCCCTACTACACTTATACAAAAAACGAGCAGGCTTGCCACGGCATTGGCTAATAGGGCACCCTCTGCCCGAAAATTAAACCCTAGAATGAGCACTAAGGTAAGACCAATCATTACGGCGAAATACACAAAATCCAAAAACGAGGCCCTTTTGGCTTTTTGTTTGGCTTTTAAGATAGATTGGTAGTAAAAATAGAGCGGTTGTAAAAAAATACTGGCCAGTGCCAAGAGCACGTAGGGATAGAAAGGGATGTTTTCAAACAGGGTATTTAAAACCCAGTGTTTGGTAAGCAGCAACAGCACGATTCCCCCGAGGGAACACAGTATAACAAAAACAACGCTCGTACCGTACAACTTCTTGAGATATGGCAGGTTTTCATCTTTATACTCGTAATAATAATAGGCAGTAGACCCCCTAAAAGAAAGCCCAAACAACAATACCAAAAAAGAGATTACCGCAGTAGCTGTACTTATGATACCCAACTGTTCGGTAGCTAAGACCGTGGTATATACCGGAAGCAAAAAAAAGCCCAGACCACGTTGTAACAAGCTAAAAATGCTATAAATAGCGGCGTTTCTAGCGAGTTTGCCTTGCTTTTTTTCCATAGTTTTTTACAAGAGGTCTTATTGTCTCAAGTTTTTTTCTTTATAATAGAGCTGAAGCATTGTTTCGATACTGCTGTATTTAAAAACCAAATGCTCCACGAATTCCCGGAAAGCACCATCACCACCTTTAGTTTGTAGTACTAAATCTACTTTGTCTTTTACGTACTGTGGGGCATTGCTGGGCACTGCACTAAACCCTACTTGTTGAAGTAATTCTAAATCATTAATGTCGTCGCCAATAAAACCTACTTCAGCTAAGGTAATCTTATATTGCCTACAAACTTCTTTGGCAAGTTTTAACTTGTTTTTTACACCTAAATGCACTTCAGAAATTTTTAATTTTTCTGCTCTTCGTTGTACAATTTGTGTGTTTTCCCCCGTCATAATAACCAAGGGTACTTCAAGATATTTTAAAAACAGCACTCCAACACTGTCGCTTGTGTTAAAGCGTTTAAATTCTTGGTTGATATCATCGTAATACATACTGCCGTCTGTCCAGACGCCATCAATATCGGTTATCACAAGTTTGGGTAATGCCATTAGTGCAGTTTGCTTTTGTAAATAATCTCATCCTTGGGCATGGCATTTTTTAATTTCTTTCCTAACACCTCAGCTTTATCCATCCATTTTATACCATCTCCAGGGCTTAATAGATGGATATCATCTAAGGTAATGATATGACCTTCTGGCAAGGCTCGTAATGTGGCTATAGACCGCTCTAGTTTTTCGCGCGCTGCTTTAACAGAGTCTTCAATTTTAATTTCTTTGGTACCAAAGGAAAGCTCTAGGTTTCTTATGTCGCGCATCATACGGTAGATACCATCAATCTCTAACGATCCTGCTTGGTCCGTTCCTTTCATCTGACGGTCCAGGGTGATGTGTTTTTCCAGAATTTTTGCGCCCATGGCCACTGCCGCAACAGGTGTGGCTATACCTACCGTATGGTCTGAATACCCAATGGTGTATTGCGGGTATTTTTCTTGTAAGTAAGGAATGGTATTCAGGTTTACGTTCTCGTACTCTGTGGGATACTGCGAGACACAGTGTAATATAGATATCTCTTCGTGATGTCTCGTGAGTGTCTCTAATGCCTCGTTCAGTTCCCGTTCTCCTGCCATACCCGTAGAAACAATGATGGGGATCTTGGTTTGGGCCAAGGCATCCAATAGTGGGAGGTTGGTTAGGTCCCTGGATGCCACTTTAAGTCTGTCTGGTGTAAAATGGTTCAGAATGCTCAAGCAACCTACGGCGCAGAGCGTTTCTACAAAGTCCAGCCCTTTTTCCTTAGCGTATTGGTAACAATCGTAATGTTGTACATCATCCAGTTCCAGGTATTCCCGATGGGCTCCATATGTTTTTCCAAAACTGTTGGGTGTATCGTATGGCCTAGCCATTTGTGAGGCCGATAGTTCCTGTGCTAAATCGCGTTTGGTAAGCTTTACAGCGTCCATACGCTTTAGCTCCTTACCGAACAGTTTGTCATACACGGGCCTTGCCACTACATCAATGATTGCTTTGGCAATATCTACCGAGCCGTTATGGTTTTGTCCTATTTCTCCTATTACGTAGGTCATATTTTATCGTTCTATAAGTGTAATGTGCTTTTCTCTTTTGACATCTAAAAAAATAGATGCCTTCTCTTTATTTTGGTTGCTGGTGTCCCTTGTATTATTTTCTAAAAAAATGGTGGCTTTTTTTGTGCGAAATTTTCTTCGGCTTGTTGTCACTACAATATCATTTTGGGGGGTGGAACAACTACCGTCATAACTAATTTCATTGTTGATTAATTTCACAGTACCATCGTTATTGGGTTGAACTACAATTGGCGTTACACCAAGATAACACCCTTCAATTTTATTGTTTTCTATTACAACATCCATTGGTCCTTGTCTAGATTTGAATATCCTCCAAGGCGATTTTGCAATATGTATAGCACTAGCGATAAAAGCTTCTTCATTTGCATCGGTAAATTCTTGGGGTACTGGTGTTATTTGATTTACACGGAAGATGTTATTTTTTATAACTGCTTCAGAAAATGGCACTATAATCCCAAAATATCGAAAATTGTTGAACGTATTGTTGTCTATAGTAACTTTTTGGTTATAATTTTTTCTTTTGTCTTTGCCAGGAAGCCAAGAACGTATGCCCATATCCACATTATTAAAAGTATTGTTCACTATTTTCACTGGACCCATGTTGCGCTCAATAAAACTGTTTCCTAACATAAAACTTTCTGTGAATTCATTACCAATAAAATAGATTCCCGTTTTGTATGTGTCTACATATTTTAGGACTATATGATCATTTTTAAGATTTAGGTCAGGGAGGTCAACCAGATCAAATGTATTGTTTTCAATTACAATGTTTCCTAAAGACATCTTATTTCTTATAAAATCTTTATTGTCATATCCGTGGACAATAAACACACCTGTCCTGCAATTGATCCCTGTTGAATTTTTAATAGTAACATTTTCAGTTACATCACCATCAAAGATACTCCCTACATAAAATGCTCTATTTGCCCCAGCAAGATCTACGTGAACATTTTCTACTTTTACGTTAATAGAGTTCACTACAGTAAGGCCATTCATTGTTGGGTCTTCTCTAGAAGATTCAGGGTGCCACTCAATTGCCAAGTTTTTAACTACTATGTTCCTTATGGGATATTGTTCTTTATCATATAAAAAATTGCCTGCAAGTACTGCTCCTTCCGGAAAGACCTTACTATAGTATTTTTCTAATGTTGGACCTTGTATCGTGAAAATTCCGCCCCGCCTTGTAGAAGTGCCAAAATTTGTTCTATCGTGACGCAGTATTGTCTTTTTGCCCTTGCCGAGTACGGTAATATTGTTTGAGTCTATAACAATGTCCCTAATATAATAAGCACCTTCAGAAAATTGCAATGTTCCGCCTCCAGATGCGGCAATATCCAGCATCATTTCTTTCATAAATAGGTGGTGTCTTATGTTTGATCCTGTATCTCCATTTTGACCAGGAATAATATCGGGAAATATACCCCACCATTCTGGATAGAATATGTTTGTCTGAGACATTTTAATATTCGATACCGACTCAAACCTGTAAGAGGTTACTGCCTGGGCCCCCACATCAAAAATATGCTGTATTCCTGCTTTTATCGGGCCGTTTACAATGAGACGTGTCGCCTCATTGGCAATACGGAATTTGCCTTCTCTTGTAAATTGAAGGGTAATGTTTTTTGGGACTATAACACTGTCCCTTACAAGAACTGTTTGTGATATATATATAGTTTTAGGTGTATTCCCAACAACCTTCATTATATTTTCAGTAGTAAAGTCCATATTGGTATCCCAGATATGTTCTTGGGATAAAAGGCTGGTTATGCTCACTACACACAATAAAACGGTTAGGAAATACTTCATTTTAAAGCGTAATTTTTTTTCTGATTATGTAGTCTTGTTCCTCTAGCCTTTCCAAAAACTCTGAAAATGGCACATCTTCTCCCTCGGGAAGTTTAATGAGCTTGGTTTTGTCTTCTCTTTTAAAGGAATCTATGACACCCGTTATGTCCTTCAACGTACAGGTTTTTAATTGGGTTGCGTCCAATGCAGTTGCAAGTTTCAGGGCTCTATCATAATCTTCTTGGTAATCTACCGAAAGGTTGATGTATTTAAGGTCTTCAACTTCAGAAACAATATCGATACATCCTTTCTGGGCTTCTTTGTCGTTCAAAATAAAGAGCGTGAGGTATTCTGAATGCATAGGATTGTCCATATGTAGATAGAGGTTCCAAAGGTATTTGGTGCTGAACAGTTCAGCAGAGACACCAAAGGGAACATTGTTGGCCCGTACATAATCCAGATCGTTCTCAACCATAAGCATTATCATTTCGTCCACCAACTCCGGATCTGTAAACGGGTTGTCGCCCGTTACTCTAAAAACAGCGCCCCACTGTTCCTGCAAAGAAAGCTCCAACATTCTGTCTAGTACCGAAACGGCGTGGCCACGGTACACCTTGTGCCCGTTCTGTTGTCCCACCTCTGCCAAGGACGTATCTTCGGCAAGGGTCGATGTTGAGAGAAACACGTCTTTGACCTTCTTTGCTGTTTGCAGGCGTTTGTATAGAAAGTCTATAATATTGGTCCCGCCAAATGGTTTAAGCACCTTTAACGGCAATCTTTTAGACTTTAAGCGGGCTATGAGCGCAATGCCAACATCTGCCCTTTTAAAATTGTTGAATTGGTGTGTGATATAATCTACCCCAGCATCTGCTCTTTTGAAATCACCACCACCCAGTACTTTTTTATACATTACATCCCGGTAGGGAAGTTCTGTTTTTGTAGGGTGTTTTTTGTAATCGCCCAACGCTTGTTGATAATGCTTTAGTTGTTGTACCATTACAGCAAATTCGTGGGGATATAACGATACTTGATAATCGAACTTACGGTTGTTTCGGGTTAGGGTGATGTGCTTTTCCAGATATTCACAGCCTTTTGCCAGCGCCATTAAAGGTATATTTGCCGTGTCCAGGGAATGGTCTGCTAATCCTGTACTGTATTGTGGGTATTCATTCTTGAAATAATCCAGCGCATTCAGGTTCAGGTCTTCCACCTCGGTAGGATAATTACTGAAACCGTGCATAAGGCACTCCACCTGATCGCCAATGATGTCCAATGCAAATTTTATCTCCAAATTTGTAGCGCATTGGGTTTCCAGTATGAACGTTACATCCTTGTAAGTTGCCATCTTGTCCAACATCGTTTTGTTGGTAATGTCTGTAGCATGAAGTTTTAAAAACCGATAGCCTTCCCCATAACAAAAATCGAATGAGGGAATGTCCAGCACACAGGGGATCACGGGTAGGTCTAATTTTTTACAATATGCAAACACTTGGCTCCATTCCTTAAAAGACAGCGTGTTGTTTTCATAAATCTCGTACTTGCTATAATCTTCAACACAAAACGCGGCGACATCCATTACCTGTACGGTAAAATAATCGGCTCCCGCCTCTTTGGCTGCTCTGGCAAGCTCTAATGTATATTCTAGGTCGCCATTGTGGTTAAAGGCACTTTCAGCTATTGTTTTCAATGGTATGAGGTTTAATTTTAGTCTTCAAATGTACACATTTTAGAAAGGTTGTGCTTTAGGAATATGATTACTTAAAATGGTTTAAATAGAACGCTGTTGCTAAGGACTTCATTGCCATATCCCCTTTGGAATCTCCAAAATAATTGATTTCAGAAAAATTATTAAGATCTATTTCTGCCAGCACTCTTTTGGGTTTTTCTTCATAATTACAATTGGGGGTTTTAAAATTTCCGCTGAAAATATCATTCTTAAAGTCGGCTTGAGTACAGATAAGGCCTACTCCTAAATTCTTTGCAATAGCTTCCATCCATATATCTACTGATGCTGAAACGATGTAAATTTTCCCTTTACCTTTATTGTTTTCAATAGAGACGAGCGCTTTTTCCCTAAAAAAGGGGGTGTCTTTAATTTTTTTAAAAAAACGGATTGCAAGTGAGCTTAGTTCAGTCTTCGATTTTCCCATTAAGCAGGCTGATATTAACTTTCGCTTAGTTTCAGCTTTGGAAATCAACCCTAATTTTGCTAAGACAAGTAACGGAGCAAGGCTAACCACAGCCAAAATATATTTTCCTCTAGGTGTTGCAAACTTTAAAAACGCAAACAAAGAGTCTTTTGTGGTTAGGGTGCCATCAAAATCGTATAGATAGAGTGCGCTCATAAAGAAAGCTTCTTAAAGATAATTTCTGGTATGTTGCGTATCACAAACATAATGAGCCTCCAAATTCCCGAGATGTAAATGGTGTTTTTCTTCTTTTTATAGCCTGAATAAATAAGGTGTGCTGCTTTTTTTGGATTGATAGTCAACGGGCCAGGCAGATCCATTCCACGGGTCATCTTGGTATCCATAAATCCTGGTTTTACGGTCATTACGTGTATGTTTTTCTTATACAGAAAATTTCGCAACCCGCTTAAATAGGCAGTTATTCCAGCCTTTGCACTGCCATAAATAAAATTGCTCTGTCGTCCCCGTTCACCAGCTACCGAGCTTATGCAAATAATGGTGCCGTTTTCCTTCTCCAACAAATCATTGGCAACAGCATTAAGGAAATGAACCAATCCAGAATAATTAATTGCCATAATGCGTGACATGTCTTCTGTTTTTGCAATAACACCCGCTTCTGTGTCACCCAAATAACCCGCAGCGCTAAAAACCAAATTATATTCCATCGCAGAAAAATCTAACTTTATTTGCCCCATCAAATCAAACGGAATGATTTTGACCTCAGTCTTGTATTTTACTTCTAAGTGCTTCTTAAAAGTAACAAGTTGCTCAGCATTTGAAGAAAGCAAATACACAGTTACAAAAGATTGTTTTTGAAGCATAAGCTCTGTGAACTCTCTTGCTATTTCAGAATTGGCGCCTAGTATGATCATGGGGTTGCTTTGTTTATTCTTCGATTTTGAACTGAGTTGAATTTTGTGTTGTGCACTTTTACATAATCTAACAGCCTAGCATTAGAGAGACTGTCTTTTGCCCTATAAATTCTACCTTTATATTTTAGGACAATTGCATCTAATTCGGGTACTAATTTGTATAATTTTTTATTCACTTTAAAATCTAGCGCCAAGGTGTAACCTTCTATTGGGAAGGAATTGTAGGCCTTTGGATTGTTTTTTCCGAAGAGCTTTAGCACAGCCAAAAAAGACCCTTGATTACTCTTGGCTATAGTTTGTAATATATCTTGTAGCGCCTCTTTGCCCACACCCTTTGGAATCACAAATTGATATTGAATAAATCCAGACTTTCCATAAATTCTATTCCACTCCAATAGGGAGTCCAACGGATAAAAAAATGGTTCAAAATGAGTTACTTTTTTAATGGTTTTAGGAGTTTGTTTGTTGTAATACAGCCAATTAAACGCCTTCACGCTTAGCGTATTGAGCACAAAACGTGGAAAGTTAAAAGGAATTTTGATAGCCTTTGTAGGCGAAAGTTTAAACGGTTCTTTTTGTTGCTTATTAGAAAGTTGTTCGGGTCGAGCATGTTCACCACGCATCAAAATAGAGCGACCTATGTGTTTGCCTTTTTGTAAACAATCTATCCAAGCCACTGTGTAAGTCCAATCTTCAGAGGCCTCAAAGAGGGCCATGATTTCGGTAAGGTTTTTTGCTTTGATACTTTCTACATAAATATAGGAATTGGCTATTCTTTTTAATTGGAAAGTCGCTTCAACAATAATACCCGTAAGACCCATTCCTCCAATGGTCTCCCAAAAGAGCGTTGTATTTTCGGTTCTTGAACAAATAATTGTTTCGCCTGTATCAATAACCAATTTTAATTGCGTGACAAATTCTGAAAAACAGCCATCTTTATGATGATTCTTTCCATGTACGTCGGCTGCAATAGCGCCCCCAACAGTTATAAATTTTGTGCCGGGAGTTACGGGCAAGAAAAATCCTTTTGGCACCACTAAGTTCAAAATATCTGAAAACAACACACCAGCCTCACAAGTTAGAGTGCCTTCAGTTTCATCAAAGCTTAAAAAATGCTTTAGTGAAAGAGTGGAAACCACAGCATTGTTTAATGCTGCATCTCCATAACAGCGGCCATTTCCTCTTGCTAAAACACTTTCTTCAGCTTCCAAAATGCCCTGCGTTTTATGAAGGTTTTCAAAAAGATATTCTGAAGCTTTTAACTTAGGAAAGTTACCCCAATTGCTAATAGTTTTTTCAATTTTCATCTTATTTATTTAAAATAGATAATTACGAAAAAAGACACAATCCAAAGAAAAACCATAAGTTGTACAAAATGATCTTTATATAAAAATTTAGTAGGAGATTCTGTTTTGTTAAAGACCACGCTTTGCTGTAAATAGCGAAGTAAACCCATTAAAACAAACAAAGTTGTGACATATAAATAGTCCGAACCAAAATTTTTAATTACTTCGGCAGACACGCTATACATAATATACGAAACAAGCGTAATAGAAATAGCGATGGTGAGCGCAATGTTTAAAAACTCTACCGTATAACCCTGAAGAGCTTTACGTGTATTGGTTGGCATTAAAACCAACTCTCCTCTTCGTTTTCCTAAAGCGAGAATCAAGGCTAGTGAAAATGTAAGTAACAGCGCCCATTTAGACACTAGTATTACAGCTACAAAACCCCCGAACAATACTCTAAACACAAATCCTAAAGCTATAATCGTAACATCTACTATAGGAATATTTTTCAGGTAAAAAGTATAGGCAAGATTCATTAAAAAATATGCCACTAATACTAATATCGCTTGTATGCTTAAAAAATAAAAGGCGCCAATGACCACAAATGCTGCAAAAGGAATTAGAAGTAACAGCGCTAGCTGTTTTGAAATTGCACCCGATGCCAAAGGTCTATGCTTTTTTACAGGGTGTAACTTATCTTTTTCAATGTCTTTATAGTCATTAATTATATAAATAATACTGGCTGTAAAGGAAAATAGAAAAAAAGCAATAAGGGACTCAGTAAAAAAGGAAACCTCAAGTAATCTACCCGAAAAAAAAGCTGGCAAGAATACAAAGAGGTTTTTTACCCATTGATGTACTCTTAATAAGTTGAAGATTTTCATCATAACGAATCGTTAGACTTCTTGTAATGCAACATTCTCATAGTTGTTGCCTTATGCATATTTCTAGCTTCTTTCATCTCAAATAAGCTATATCCCTCATATTCTATTTGTTTCTCTTTTAATATTTTATCTAATTGATAAATTTTATGGTGTAAGTCTATAAAAACTACATATTCTTCAGGGTCATTCTCGTTCATATATACGTCAAAATCTTTTTGCCTAGCCCGTAACTGCCTATAACCATTTTGTCTCAAGTAATAGTCAAAATTTCTTGCTTTTGAGGTTAAGAAAAGTATTGGTGTTCCATTATCTACATCTGCTGACTGAACAATTTCACGATACATACCTTTTTTTTCAAAATAAGGCTTTTCACTTGTCGCTAATATAATGGTGCTGTAAACTATAATACCAATAAAAATTCCAGTTCTAATCTTTTGGGATTTAATCTTAGCTATACTAAAAGCTAAAAGCAATACCATGGGACCAACAATAGCAATAAAATACCTATGGTTCATATTGCTATTATTATCAGATAAGTACGATTTGACAAAAGGAATTGAAAAATAAACAACAATCCAAAGAAATAGTATCGCTAATGATTTATGAGAAGAAGTGAAATATGCTGTAAAGCGTGTTGATTTAGAAAATTTACGTAGTACGAAATAAATAAGAAGTAAAGATATTATTACAAGTACTAAAAGTCCTATAAGTTTATCATTAAAGAATTCTTGAGGAAACCTATACAGCATATGCATTTTTGCTTCATTTATATAGCTGAAAGGATATTGTAAGTGCTTTAGAAAAATAGGCATCCAAGGAACAAAAAGTAAAATTGGACCTAGAAACATCAACAAATAACTCTTCCAACTATTTTTGAGTTTAGAATAATCCATTAATATTAGTAGGGTAACACCTTGGCTTATGGTAATGAATAAAGCAAAATAATGTGTATAAAGTGCTGCTGCACTAAAAAGGACATAATAAACTAAGTTGCTAGTCTTATTGGGATTGTCCAGCAGTCTTACAAAATAATAATAAGAGTAATTAGCTAGCACGAAAAGCAACATATAGGATCGAACTTCTTGACTGTATAAAATGAGAAAAGAGTTTAACACTGCCAACCATAGAGCAAAAACTGCTGTTTTTTTATTAAAAAGAAGTTTTGCCAGATGATATACGGAGAGTACTCCCAAAACTCCCAGCATTACATTAAACATTCGAAGCGAAGTATCATTAAAACCAAAGTTAATTGTCCATAGTTTTGTTAAAATATTATGTAAAGGTGGGTGCACATCTGCCGCTACAGTCTTAATAGTAAAACCCAGAGATTGTCTGTTACTTGCCGAAAACGCTGTAAAGAGCTCATCATTCCACAGCCCCTCATAATTCAGGTTAAAAATCCTGAGAAAGAATGCTACTATGAGGCCTAAATAAACCTTAAAACTATGAGTCACTTTAATATTTTTAAACATATTATTAACTTAAAATTTCTTAGTGGCGGCGAATCAAAGTAAAAAGCTTGTCATAAAAAATACTATAAATTTTTTAGGAAATGCTCCAAATAAAATTAACGCAGGATAAAAATCATTGTCACCTAAAACTCTTGAACTTCCTATACTAACTCAAAAATAGATTTTCAGTTATTTCTTTTTAAACCTAATACTATCTGTTTCAATCACAGGTGGAAAATATCCCACACGTTCTGTAGTCATTTTAAAGTCATCATAGTAAATATGTCTATCATGAACATGACCCGGAGACCAATAAAGCCCCATTTTATAATCGTGAGGCAAAATATGGTACATATTTGCTCCTTCAAAAGAACACACCTCTTCATCGCCACTTTCAAAACAAATTCCATCAATTTTTGGTTTGGAATAACCGTCCTCGTATAAACTCCAAAATATCTCGTTCTCAAAGGTGTACCAGACATCAGGTTTTAGTTCCCCTGGCCAAATAGCATATTCCATTTCATTCAGTGTACCCACATTTAGTCCATAGTGTAATTTCATATAAAAGTCACCATTAGGTGTATGCTCTACCATCATAGCAAATGGAACCCTCACCTTAACAATTTGATTTCGGTAATTGTATCCAGGATACGGGACATTGTGCCATTGATTCAATAGAATGACCCCTTTTTTTTCTTCCTTTTCAAAAAAAGATTTAGGGAACTTGAATTTAAAGGAATGTTTATTTAGATACCCAAAAGAATCTTTTGGCTTAATTATTATTTCACTCCTAAAACCTTTAGCCACGGTGTCGGTCTTAGTTAAAGAAACCTTTAATAAATCATTACTATCATCACTTGGGTCTTTTACAAATTGTAATCTATCTGGACTAGCAACTTGGTGGGTATACCAAAAAGAGTTAAACGAATCTTGAAATTTATCATTGTACTCTCTCTTTTCACCGTGATTGCTTATAACAATATCTCGATTTTCATTTTGCTTGCAACTAAACAATACTAGGGGTACTAGGAATACGTAAATAATTTTCATACTTGTTTATTTATAAGTTATTAATTTTCCAACCCCACAAAATCTATCACAATTTTATTTTCGGGAATTTGTATGTTTTTAAATTCATTGTGCGCTACCAAAAAGGCAATAATGTCTGCCTTCTCAATAGCATCGGAAATGGCGTGAAGGGTCATAGTAGAATCACTTTCGATATTGGGTTCTACACCTAGCACATTAAAGTCTGCTGTTTCTAAGCTTTCGGTGAGATACAAGGCTGGGGACTCCCTCAAATCATCGATATCGGGCTTAAAGGCCAACCCCATACAGGCAATAACGGCATCTCTACCCCTATCTACCTTAAATTGAAGCGCAGCGTTCTTTACTTTTTCAATAGCCCACTCGGTCTTGTAGTTGTTTACCTCACGTGCCTTTTTTATTACTTGGCTTTCTTCTGGAAATTCTGAAACTATAAACCACGGATCCACAGCGATACAGTGCCCACCCACTCCCGTCCCGGGTCTAAGAATGTTAACTCGTGGATGCTTGTTGGCCAAGGCGATCATTTCCCAAACGTTGATACCTGCCTTATCGCAAATCATACTCAGTTCATTGGCAAAAGCTATTTGGTTATCACGGGAAGCATTTTCTACTAGCTTTACCATTTCGGCAGTCTTGGCATTGGTGGGGTGTAGCTCACCCACCACGAAATGTTTGTAGAACGAAATGGCTTTCTGTGTAGAAGTTTCATCAATCCCACCAATAGCACGGTCGTTATGTTTCAACTCATGTAAAATATTGCCTGGCAATACCCGCTCTGGACAGTAGGCAATGTAAATCTTGTCCTTTAATTCCGGACGTGTTTCAAAAATGCGTTGTTGAATTTTTTCGGTTGTTCCTACAGGGCTGGTAGATTCCAGGATAATCAGGGCATTTTCGGAAAGTGTAGGGATAATTTTATCTACGGCTGAAAGCACGTAGGATATATCTGGCACGTGATCTCCCTTAAAGGGTGTGGGCACTGCTATAAGATAGACCTCAGCCTCAATTGGGGAGGTGCTAGCTTGTAAAAGCCCTTTGTTTACTACGTGGTGTACCAGTCCATCGAGATCTGGTTCTACAATGTGTATTTTCCCTTGGTTGATGGTATCTACTACTTCTTCCCGAATATCCACGCCGGTTACCTTTAAACCCCTGCTTGAAATCAATGCCGCAGTGGGAAGGCCTATGTAGCCTAGCCCCATCATCACTACCGTTGGTTTGTGTTCCATTACTATTTACTACTTTAATAGGAGGGGTTTTATATTTAACATTTGGCTAAACACCCCCTAGCCCCCTCTAGGAGGGATTAATAATCTAAGCTTTTAATAAAATTGACAATCCTTGATGAAGATTTTCCATCGCCATAAGGGTTGTGTAACTGGCTCATCGTTGCATAATATGAGCTGTCTTCCAGTAATTTTTTTGTTTTTGAGATGATTTCTTGAGTATCCGTGCCAACCAGCAGTACTGTTCCCTCTTCTACAGCTTCGGGTCGCTCGGTCGTGGTTCTTGTAACCAAGACAGGCTTCCCTAAACTTGGCGCTTCTTCCTGGATGCCACCGCTATCGGTAATGATCAAATAGCTTTTTTCCATCAACCAGATAAATGCGGGATAGGCCAGTGGTGCTACCAAGAATATATTGTCAATACCCGCCAATAGTTCGTGTACAGGGCCTTTTACGTTTGGATTTAAATGAACAGGATAGATAATTTGTGTCTCTGGATGTTCTTGGGCTATCGTCTTCAATGCAGAGCAAATATTCAGCAAACCTTCCCCATGGTTCTCTCTACGATGTCCTGTAACGAGAATAATTTCTTTTGAAATGTCTAGCTTTTCGGAAAGCATTTCAATTTCAGCATCGTTATAATCTGAAGCGTTTACCTTGTCAATTCCAAAAAGTAGTGCATCGATTACCGTGTTCCCTGTTACGAGAATTAAATCGTCTTTTGTGTTCTCTTTCAGCAAGTTTTCTTTTGCTCTTTTTGTAGGTGCAAAGTGGTAATCGGCAATACGGCCCGTTAGCTGCCTGTTGAATTCTTCTGGAAATGGATATTGCCTGTTAAAAGTACGTAAACCGGCTTCTACGTGGCACACCTTGGCGCCTGCATAAAACCCAGCAATGCCAACCGCCATTGAGGTTGTGGTATCTCCATGCACATATACAAAGTCTGGATCAACCTCTTCCAAAACAGGCTTCATCCCCTCTATAATCGTAGCGGTAAGGCTATACAGGTTCTGGTTGGGTTTCATCACGTCGAGGTCATACTCTGGGGTGATTTCAAAAAACTCCAGTACCTGATCCAACATTTCGCGATGTTGTGCTGTTACACACACTTTGGTGTCAAAACTTTCATCTTTGATAAATGCCTTGACCAAGGGCGCCATTTTTATGGCTTCTGGACGAGTGCCAAAAACAATTAGGTTTTTCTTTTTCATAGAACTACCCTTGGTTTTCTTTCGCTACGTCTCTTAAGTACAGGTATACATAGCGTGTGTATGCCAAGAGGAAGAATACAAATACAAAAAGTATAGGGTATATTATATGTTTTTTGTTCAGTAATCTGCCATCTGCATCTCGAGTCCTGATCTCGTGAAGTGGAACCACGATGTCCTGTGATAGAACAATTTCATCTTTTAAGATTTGATTTCTATCTTGAACCAGCAGCTTTGCATCCATAAGTTCGTTGAGGTCAAACCCTTTGTCTCTTGGGCCTATGTCTGTTCCTCCATTTTCGGTGCTGAGATAACTTTCAAAAACACCATCTATTAATGAGAGGCTCTTTTTATTATGCTCAATTTGCTCTCGCATACTTTGTTGGGCTACTTTTTTGTATTCGGCCAGTTCTGGGTCGTTGTTCAAGAAATCAAAAAAGCGTTGGACGTCCTCAGGTGTTGCGTATCCAGAAAGAGAGATATCAAATTTGAAATAATCGTATTTTTTAGCGAGGATATCATTCAGGGGTGTTTCTTCGTCAAACTCCATCCTGTTCAACAACATGTCAAGACTACGCTCGTTTATTTGATAATCATCCGTAATGTCCTTAAAATCAACGATGGGCTCAATCATTACTTCCTTCACTTGGGGGTTCCAGTGGTTCATTCCCAATGGCTTTAAGAATAATGAGTCGTATTTCTTTGCTTTAGAGTTATACAATAAGGTTGCGTTTTCAACATAAGGGAACAGCTCATAGTTAAGTTTGGCAACTACTGTTGCCTTACGGGAGGGTTTCTGATCTTTAACCTTATACCAACCCAACCCAAAGCCTATCAAAATCAAAGCGAGAATTATGAACCAAAATTTCAGGGCAAAATCGATTGCCTTGAACAAAAGGACTATCCATCCCTTAATAATTTCTTTGATTTTTTTGATGACGTACACCAAATCTACTTCGTCGTGATGTTCTTTTGCCATAACTTTATATTATGTTGTTTCTTGTATTGAAATAACCGATTGCAAACTCTTTTCCCAGTCTTTAACGAAAACATTAAATGTTTCTGTGACCTTTTTGGTGGTCAACACACTGTTCTTGGGCCGTTTTGCAAATGTAGGATAATAGTCGGTTTCTGCAAGGGTTGTTTTTGCTGTTAAGCCCAACTGTGCCACTATCTCTTTTGCAAACCCGAACCAAGTAGTGCTTCCGCCATTACTGGCATGATATACACCATATTTTTTAGGATCCTTGTGGATAATCTTTAGGATTATCCGTGCCAGGTCGTTGGCATTGGTTGGCGTGCCTGTTTGTTCCGTGGTAATGGTCAATGGGTTTCCAGCTATCGCGTGCTTTTGTATTGTCTTTAAAAAATTGTGCCCGTATTGGCTATACAGCCACGAAGTCCTTAGTACGTAATACTTTTTACATATACCCCGGATAAACTGCTCCCCTTTCAGTTTTGAGGCCCCATATACGTTTATGGGGTTGGTGGCGTCCGTCTCCACATAAGGACTTTCTTTTTCACCATCAAACACATAATCTGTTGAAATGTGTATAAGGGTTGTATCGTTCTCAGCACAAATGTCGGCTAGGTTTTTAGCCCCTTCAGCATTTATCTGGAACGCTGCTTCGGTTTCCTTTTCAGCTTGATCTACATTGGTGTATGCAGCGGTGTTGATGCAATAATCAAAACCTTGTTTACTGAAATAGGCTTTAATCGAATCTACTTCAGTGATATCCAGCCCTTCTTTGGTGGCAAACACAAACTGCAACCCCGCTTGGTTTTTTGAAGCGTCTTGTATGCACCTCCCCAATTGCCCATTTGCGCCTGTTACCAAAATCTTTTTCATACAATAGCTTCCTTAAAGCTAGGAAGTAGAAGGTCTTTTTCTGAAACTATAAATTCTTCATCGGGAAGATGCCAATCCAGTGCCAAGGTTGCGTCGTTATAGATAATTCCGCTCTCGCTGGAAGCATCATAAAAATTATCACATTTATACCCAAAAACCGAAGTTTCAGATAACGTGATGAACCCATGTGCAAAACCACGGGGGACAAAGAGCTGTTTTCGGTTCTCGGCAGTCAATTCTATGGAGAAGGATTGCCCAAAGGTTTCAGATTCATTCCTGATGTCTACCACAATATCCAGCACCCTTCCCTGGATGGCCCTGACCAATTTGGCCTGTGCCATATTCCCTTTTTGAAAATGTAACCCCCGCAGCACCCCTCTCCTTGAGGTACTCTGGTTGTCCTGTACAAAATGTATGTCCAACCCCGTAACTTTTTTAAAGGCTTGTTGGTTGTAGGTTTCACAAAAAGTACCTCGCGGGTCCTTAAAGGCCCTGGGTATTACTATAAAACAGTCTTTTAGGGGGGTGGGTCGTAGTTCCAAAATATTTATAGGTCTAACAGTGGTTTTCCGTAGCCACTCTTTAATAAGGGCTCGGCCAGTTTTTGTAATTGTTTTTTGTTAATATAGCCCATTTCGTAGGCAGCCTCTTCTATAGCACCAATCTTTAAGCCTTGGCGCTCTTCAATAACCTCAACAAATTGGGCGGCTTGCATCAGGGAGGCAAAAGTACCGGTATCCAGCCAAGCGATTCCCTTGTCCAGGATGCTTACATTAAGTTTTCCTTGTTTTAGGTATTCGTTGTTAACATCGGTTATTTCAAGCTCTCCCCTTGCGCTGGGCTGTATATTTTGTGCAATCGCTACGACTGTATTGTCGTAAAAATAGATGCCGGGCACTGCATAGTTAGATTTTGGATTCTTGGGTTTTTCTTCTATAGAAAGGGCTTTGCCTTCATCGTCAAAATCTACCACACCATATCGCTCTGGGTCATGTACGTGATAGGCGTAGATTATACCGCCATCCGGATTATTGTTTTGCTGCAACAGTTCTTTTAAACCAGAACCGTAAAAAATGTTGTCTCCCAAGATTAAAGCAACTTTATCGTTCCCAATAAAATCACGACCTATAATAAAAGCTTCTGCCAAACCATTAGGGTGGGCCTGTTCTGCGTATTGAAAATTACAGCCCAACTGTTTACCATCACCCAATAACTTTTTGAACAGTGGGAGATCCTGGGGAGTAGAAATAATCAATATTTCATTAATCCCAGCATACATGAGTGTTGATAGGGGATAATAAATCATAGGCTTATCGTACACGGGCATCAATTGCTTACTCACGGCAAGGGTGAGTGGGTGGAGCCTTGTGCCAGATCCTCCGGCTAAAATTATTCCTTTCATATGTATTTAATATTTGATAGACCGGAAGATGGGACGCCTTCTTTGTCCATCCCGGATAGATTTGCAAAATTTTTTAGTGGGCATTTCATAAAAGTCGCTCTTTGTTGTTCAAATACCACGCAATGGTTTTCTTTATGCCGCTCTCAAAATTTTCTTCGGCTTCCCATCCCAATTCGCCTTCAATTTTTGAAGCGTCGATAGCATATCTAAAGTCATGGCCGGGTCTATCGGTCACGAAACGAATTTGGTCACGGTAACTTTCAGTTTCTCCTTTGGGCTGCATTTCATCCAATAAATCGCAAATAGTATGTGCAATATAAAGGTTTTGTCGCTCGTTACGACCACCAATGTTGTAGGTTTCACCCAGTTTACCCTTGTCCAATGCCAATTGTATCCCTTTGCAGTGATCCATCACGTACAACCAATCACGTATGTTCTTTCCATCGCCGTAAATAGGGATGTCCTCGCCAGAAATTGCTTTACGGATAATGGTTGGTATCAATTTTTCTTTATGTTGGTTAGGGCCATAATTGTTGGAGCAGTTGGTTGTAACAACCGGCATTCCGTACGTGTGGAAATAACTGCGTACTATAAAGTCTGAAGAGGCCTTGGACGCACTGTACGGACTGTTGGGCGCATACGGGGTCTCCTCGGTAAAAAGACCCGTTTCGCCAAGGGTTCCATATACCTCGTCTGTTGAAACGTGAAGGAATCTGGCGTCATTAAACTCATCTTTAAGTCTATTGGGACCATCCATCCAAAGTTTGTAGGCATTTTGAAGCAAATTGAACGTGCCCACAATATTGGTCTCAATAAAAGCTGCTGGACCGGTAATGGAATTATCTACATGGCTTTCGGCTGCAAAATGTATCACGCGATTAAATTGATGCGTCTCAAAAAGTGATTTTACAAAGGCATCATCACAAATATCCCCTTTGATAAAAAAAGCTCCGTTCTCTCCCAAACAGCCCTCTAAATTTTGTAAACTTCCTGCATATGTAAGCTTGTCCAAGACAAAAATTTCGTCTTGGGTGTTTTCCATTGCATGTTGTACATAATTGGAGCCTATAAACCCTGCGCCCCCTGTGAGTAATACTTTATTGTTTTTCAAAATATATATTTAGGTTATTCTAAAATTTGATTTAACATTTTTTCGGTGATTTTATAGGTGGGTTTTACGCCACTGGTACCCAAACCACCACTCGCTAAAGTGCTACCTGTTTCCAATGGATTATCACTTGCGTAATACGCATAACGTACTTTGGTCTTGGCACTAATACTTCCCCTGATTTTTGCAGCGGCCTGGATGGCCTTTTGGTAATGTGCACCTTCCATTTCAAGCCCTATGACATTCCAGGTACTTTCGTGGAAAAATTTCAGGATGTCCCTATTCTGTAACGATGTTCCCAAAACGGTAATCATCGTGCCCGTGCAAACGTTAAGGTCGTCTTCAGCAAAATGAGACTTTTTCAATTTGTTTTTAAAAGGGTAATTATCTGCCGTGCCCTCAAACACATGGGCCGAAGGTATCATAACATCTCCCTTCCCCCCTTCCAAGATACCAGCTTTTCCCATTATGCTCACCGAAACAACGTTCATAAAATGTTGGCTTCCTTTTTCGTCTCTAAAAGGCTTCAGCAACTCGTCCATGGTTTCATAGGCTTGTTCACCAAAAGCATAGTCCATGACAATAATTACGGGTTTTTCCTCTATTTCTTTTTCTGAATGCTTGTAAATCTCCTGTGGAAATTGTGCTGTGTCGAACACTTGTACATTAATATTTGTCCCGCTGGAATCTTCTAGATACACCATCCCGTTTTCTGAAGCTCTTTTGAAAACCTTGTCCCGCAGCTTCTTGTTCTTACTGCTGCTAAGGGCTTCAAAAAGCTGTAGTCCCTTCAGTTTTTTTGCCTCGGTGGACAGTGCTGTGTTGGCGAACAGCGTGTTCATCACGCTGTGCATATTAGCGCTTATCACGTGGATGGGACGTTTCAACAGGCCTTTATCTGCCAGTGTTTGCTTAATGTTCCTGGCCCATTTTTCACCGTGGATGTGGTGCCCCAATCGCTCACGGAGTACTGGGCTAAAGGTAATAATGCGTTTTTGGTCCTTTAACGCCTCTTCAATAGCCAGTTTTCCCAGGTAATAAATAATGTTGAAAAACCTATTGGGGTTTTCATCACTTGCAAACAAAGGAAAAACACTTTTTACCTCATCAAAGGTGCGGCCCAAGAAACTAGCGGTATGGGTAAGGGCTACTTCTTTCTCTTCCTGTGTAAGTTTTCCTTTTTTTGTAACAGCTGCCTCCAGTTTTTTCCAGTCGCGTATTACATGTCCCTCTTCATTGATCACCACTTGCCTCATTATTTTATGGGACTCTATGTACAAGAAGGTAAGGTGCGTTAACACATCATAAATCTCCGAACGGCCACGGGTAACCTCAATATTCATCTGTTCTTCGTCTATGCGATAGCAATTACGACGTCGTTTTGCTGGGATAATGGGTTCAAAATGTGAATTGGCATAGCCCTCGTCACTGGTAAGGTTTATGTAGGTACATTCCTCAATACCAAAGGGCAGACGGTCCATCACATACAATAAGCCCTGGAGTTCTATTTTATCTTCGGCAATGCTGCCGTATATCTCTGGACGCAAGATAAGCAAGGACTCTCGCAGCGTCTCTCCAGAAACCCCCATGGGCTTATAGAACCCACGATTGAACAAATGACGCATGGTGATGTACAAACGCTCTATAGCTCCCGTACTTTCCTGTGCACGTGTTCTTTTGTGTGTGTTTATCAAACTCATATTGGTTGCAAAGATAGGGGTTTGGTGAATTGGTGAATTGGTGAGTTGGTAAATTTTTGTTGGTAGCGGTTAAATAATGATAAAAAAGGGAGCACAAGCACCCTTTAGGGCTGGGGCGAGCTATGAAAATATAACAGCAGAATAGCAAAGGTAGCTAAGTCTGTCTGATAGGGTTTCGGGAATAACTTTTGTTTTCGTACCGTCCTGGAGTGCACCCGAGCTAAGACCTTTCGGGTTGCCAACGCACCATCCCAAGAAACCCGCAAGGACTCTCCCTCGCTCATCGCTTATTGAAAAGAACGAGCGAAATAGCTAGTATACTACCCTCTACAACCTATCCGCAATCTTCCTGTCGTTGGACAATCTGGGCACTTTGTTCTGGCCGCCCAGCTTCCCTTGCGATTTCATGTATTTCTGAAAACTATCTTTGGGCAATGCCTTGATTTTAAGTGGCTGCAGGATTTTGCCTTCAATTAAATCGAAATAGTAGCTGTTTTGTTCTTGCATTGATGCGTCCAGCTTTTTGGCTATTTGGTCAAGGTGCTTGGGCTCGTCCTCGAATTCGATGAGCCATTCGTGGTAGGGAAGTTCGCCTTCGGGAGGACTGGTTTGAGGGGCTACGGTAAATTCTGAAATACTGAAACCAAAGGTCTCCATGGCTTCGTTTATAGCTTGTTCTACCTCCTTGCCTATCACATGTTCCCCAAATGCCGAAATAAAGTGTTTTATACGCCCCGAAACAATTACCCTGTAGGGTTTCACCGAAGTAAACTGAACAGTGTCTCCCACATTATATGCCCATAATCCCGCGTTGGTTGAGACCAGTAGTACATAGTTTACGCCCAGCTGTACGTCACCAATGGTAAGACGCTTAGGGTTTTCTTCAAAAAATTGGTCTGCTTCCACAAACTCGAAGAACATTCCGCTGTTCAATTGTAGTAACATGCCTTTTTCTTTCTGGCTATCCTGAAAGGCAAAGAAACCTTCCGAAGCTGGGAAAAGCTCAATACTTGGGACTTTTCGACCTATCAACGCTTCAAACTTTGCACGATAGGGTTCGTAGTTAACCCCCCCGTAAATGAACAATTCAAAATTAGGGAATAGTTCGCCTACGGGCTTCCCGGTTTTTACCTTCAGTTTTTCAAAATACATCTGTACCCACGATGGGATACCGCTTATCATGCGCATATCTTGGTTTCTGGTCTCTTCAACAATGGCATCTACCTTTTTTTCCCAGTCCTCAATACAATTTGTTTCCCAACTAGGGAGCCTGTTTTTTTGAAGGTAGTTAGGGACATAATGCGCCACGATACCGGACAATCTGCCTACCTGTATGCCGTTTTTTTCGGTCATCTCTGGGCTACCTTGCAAGAAAATCATTTTTCCATCCACAAAGTCTGCATTGCCAGTTTCATTAATGTAACATAGCATGGCATTACGCGCCCCTTGTAGATGGGATGGCATGGAGTCCTTGGTCAACGGGATATATTTTGCACCAGAAGTAGTGCCAGAGGTCTTGGCAAAATAGAGTGGTTTTCCTGGCCAGAGAATATTTTCCTGGCCCTTTACAACTTCTTCAACATAAGGCTTTAATGCTTCGTAATCCCTAATGGGCACCTGCTTTGCAAAATCATGGTATGAAGAAATTTCAGAAAAACCATGGTCTTTCCCGAAGCTAGTGTTTGCGGCTGTTTCAATAAGTTTTTTAAAAACCTTTTGCTGGGTTTTTACAGGGTTAGAAGACCAACGACTGATTTTTCGTACCGTGGTCTTGGCAAATATTTTGGCGGCAAAAGATTTTAAAGACATAGGCTATTCAAAATCTATAAAGTTTGTGGGGTCTATGGGGTAACCATCGCTCCAAAGTTCAAAATGGAGGTGTGGACCAGTGGTGAGATCTCCCGTGTTTCCCACTTTGGCAATTACCTCACCGGCCGTTACCAGTTCGCCCTGCTCTTTATTTAGGGAGGCATTGTGTTTGTAAGCTGAGATAATATTGTTCCTGTGCTCAATAATCATTACATAGCCTGTCTCAGCGGTCCACTCTGCAAAGATTACGGTTCCATCTGCCACTGCTTTTACCGGGGCATCTTTAACAGTAACCACATCCACCGCAAAATGCTTCTCTTCTGGATCGTATGGAGATGATATGGTTCCTTTCACGGGTGCAAATAGCGCCATATTAATATCACCGGCTTCAGCTAAAGGGTTATATTTATCTTCCCGCGCAACTTTTTCCCGCAACAGTGAATCTTGTTTAGAAGGTTCCAGATTTACCTGCGATGCATCGATATTGGCAGCTTCAATGATAGAATCTTTATTGAAGTCGACTGTTTTAACGTCCCCTGTGAGCACTTTACGTATCGAGGCAAGGTATTGCTCGTTCACGACGAGTTCTTGCTGTAGCGAGTCTGTTTTATAGGCAAGATTGGTTGCTTTTTGTTTTAAGCTGGTGGAGGAATACCCTGGGATATATTCCCGTAATGGGGTAAAAGCAATTAGGATGATAGTGGCTATAATAAGCACGAGCGCAAATATGGTGCTGAACACAAATACATTAAGCCTATTCAGTTTAAAGGAAAAGCGCTCCTCGAAAGTGTCTTCATTGAGCACAACCAAGCGATACTTGTGTAGTAGCTTTTTCTTTATTTTTTTGGAACGTTTCTCACTCTTTGCCATAGCGTGTACAAATATAAAATAATTGAAAGCGGTTTTGTAGCTATCTTATGAGCAAAAACGTTGTTTCTTATAAAAACTTGTTACCTTTGCCATATTAAATTTTGAATACTATGGAAGCACTTTTTATCCCTATGGTTATTGGTTGGCCGCAAATTGTCTTAATTGTTGTGGTGGTCCTGCTATTGTTTGGTGGTCGTAAAATCCCCGAAATGATGCGCGGGCTTGGAAGCGGAATTAAGGAATTTAAAGATGCCTCCAAAGAAGATAAAGATGAGAAACTGGAGGAAAAGAAATAATCTCTCTTGTAAGCAACACAATAAAACCCGCTAGGAACTTTCTCTAGCGGGTTTTTTGTGTTTGGGTATTTTTTATAATCCCAGAAAAGACACCCCTCCTTTCCTCAAGGGAACAAGATTGCTAATTAATCTTGGCGGACTTGATAATAGCCTCCAACTCAAACTGAAGATCTCTTTTTTCTTCGGAAGGTGCATAGGTAAACCCTTCTATGATGAGCCAGCGGTCGTTGACCTCGTCCCTAACCGCGTAGTTAACAAAGGGGCCTGCCATATACGCATCGGTAATTTCCCAGGTTCCCTTGGTGATGTAGGTTTGTTTTCCGTCCAATTCGGCATTGAAGAGGAATGGGGAATATGCTGCTTCGGTAATAAATTTACTGCCGTCCTCCACTGGCAATAATGCTGCGCCAATGGTATTCCTCACGTTTATGATATCGGCCATGGTACTATCCTTGCTTATGGCGCTTAGGGGTGCTTCATAAATAAAAATATTGGTAGTGCCGGCTTCGATATTTTTTCGCAACCAGTAGTAGTCGCCCCCAGATTTAGCAACACGATATGCGGTGGGTACTTTTAGGTTGACTCCAAATTCTTTTTGTAGGGTATCCAGTTTTCGTAGGGAGAGCCTGATACGCTTTTGTTTTTCCTTTATTTCGGAAGCATAGAATGCAGCCTTTATTTGCTCTTGGTTCTCTTTTATCAACGCTATAAGCTCACCTGTTGTTGGTGCCGTAAGGAAAGCACCTGTTTGGGGCTTGGCAAAGCTGTTTTTCTTTAAGCTGAAATTGGTAGAATCGCTAAGTGTGGCGTGTAAAAATATGCGGTACCGTTGTGCAAAATCTGTAAAGCTACTAGGCTTCATTTGCACCATAGAGTACAAAGGTTCGTCTTGTGGTAACCCATCGGCTGGAGCAGCGAAATATTCTCTTATGGTCTCACCTACCTCACCATTCCACAGTTCTTCAGGGGTTACAATTTGAAGGGAATTTATATTACCTACTGAATCTGGCCTGTAGGTACTTTTGCTCTTGGAGCCATCGTTACAGGAAGTTGCAACAAATAATAAGCAGAGAAATGCTATGTATATTGATTTCATGGAAAATGTGTTCTATGGAATTTCTAGCTCTTTTTAATCTTTAGCTTCATTCCTGGTTTAAGTTTAGTACCGCCAATA
The DNA here is from genome assembly GCF_003353425.1 of Marinirhabdus gelatinilytica. Taxonomy (GTDB): domain Bacteria; phylum Bacteroidota; class Bacteroidia; order Flavobacteriales; family Flavobacteriaceae; genus Marinirhabdus; species Marinirhabdus gelatinilytica. Next base: position 404,333 of record NZ_QRAO01000001.1, on the reverse strand, counting down.
CCGTTCCATTTTTTAAGATTGTCCACTGTAACCCCAGGAAATTTTCTTGAAATGCTCCAAAGAGAATCTCCATTTTTCACAGTATATGTTCTTGCAGAGTTATGGTCACTATCTTTTTTGCTTTGGCCACTAGCCGTAGCTCCTGAAGGTTTTCTTGGATAAATTGTAAGTCTTTGTCCTATACGCAATCTATTGCTCCTAAGACCGTTCCACCGTTTGATACTGGAAATTGACACTCCATATTTTTCGGCTATTTTACCTAGATAGTCGCCACTACGTACACGGTATCTAATCTTGTCGCTCTGCTCAAAAAACTGTGGGAGTGGCTTTTCCCGCTCGGCAAGCTCTTTTTCAGCAAAGGCATATACTGCATTTTCGTTTGCAACAAATTTGCCCACAGCATCTATAGGGAGCCTAAGTACATAGTTTTCGTCCTCTATAACCGGTATAACATCTTTTTTATAGGAAGGGTTTAAAAACCGCACCTCTTCAATATCCAGGTTTGTTACTTCAGCAACCTGTTGTAGGGTGATCATTTTTTTGACCTTCAGAGTATCTGTAGCGATGAATGGAAACTTTGGCCCATTACTCCTAAAGCCATGTTCTTCGGCATATTCAAAAATATACATCGTTGCCAGAAATGCGGGGAGATACCCTGCTGTTTCACGTGGAAGATGCTGCCGAATATTCCAGTAATTTTTATATCCGCCTGACCTGCGCAATGCCTTGGAAACGTTACCAGGACCCGAATTGTATGCTGCAAGCGCCAGATCCCAGTCTCCCAGGCTCTTTTCAAGGCTTTTAAGGTATTTGCAGGCAGCTTCGGTTGCCATAATGGGGTCCGACCGTTCATCAACGTAGCTATTAACTTCCAATCCGAATATCTTCCCCGTAGCGAACATAAACTGCCACAGGCCCTGTGCGCCTACACGAGAAGTTGCTCTTGGGTCCAATGCAGATTCTACAATGGCTAAGTATTTCATTTCCAAGGGCAGCCCGTGCTTGTCCAATTGCTCTTCGAACATGGGAAAATAATAGTCGCTAAGCGCCATGAGCCTAGCCATTGTGGTGCGACGGTTTTTTAAATAGCCTTTTATTACACTTTCAAGGGATGGGTTATACTCTACATTAAAAGGGGTTCTGGCGTTTAGTTCTTCCAATCGTTGTTTCAAAACCTCTGTAGGTAATTCTTCATATTCAACAGGTTCGTAAACTTCATTTACAACGCTGCCATACATTTCTTCAAAACGTCCGGTGCCAAACAGCTCCTTAAGCCAGAGGCTGTCTATTTTTCTGGCCTCTTTCATATCTTCCAAAGTATAGACCAGTGTGTCCTTGATTTCGGTTGCAACCACGGTTTTTGGTAATTCACTTGAAAAAGGGGTTACCATTATAGAATCTACCATTTGCAATTGCTTGCGTTGAAGGGAGTCTATGGCGTTTTCATCTTGTGCCAACAAGGTTGTAATTGCAAAAAAGGTCAGTAAGCTAAGGGAAACTGTTTTCATAGAAAGGAAACGCAACTTTTTAAGGTAAATTATGGTTAAAAGTAATGAAATGAATGGTTTGCACAAATTTTTAACATTGTTTGATATGGAGCCACGCCTATTCTAGGATAGCTTTTATACCCGGCAAGGTTTTTCCCTCTAGCATCTCCAGCATTGCGCCGCCACCTGTTGAAACATAGCTAACCTTATGGGTAAGCCCAAATTGCTTTACAGCTGCTACAGAATCTCCTCCGCCCACTAATGAGAATGCCCCGTTTTTTGTTGCATTTGCAATGGCGTCGCCAAGTTTTTTGGTGCCCTCAGCAAATTGTTCCATTTCAAAAACACCAACAGGGCCGTTCCACAAGATGGTGTTGGATTTTGCGATGATTTCGGCAAATTGTTCGTTGCTACGAGGCCCTGAATCGAGCCCCAACCAACCCTCTGGGATATTGTCCGCTGGTTCATTGGTGGTATTGGCATATTCCGAAAAGCTATCGCCCGCAACAACATCTACCGGCAAGTGCACCTGTACGCTCTTCTCCTTTGCCTTTCTCATAATTTCCATTGCAGTATCCTGCTTGTCTTCTTCAACCAAGGAACCGCCTATGTTTCCGCCCATTGCCTTGATAAAGGTGAAGGCCATTCCTCCTCCAATAATCAAATGGTCTATGGTATCCAATATGTTTTCTATAACAGTGATCTTAGACGAAACCTTAGCCCCGCCAATAATTGCAGTGACGGGGGATTTACCATCAGAAAGCACTTTTTTTACATTTTCAATTTCAGAAGCCAATAGTAGCCCAAAGCATTTATCGTTAGGGAAAAAATCTGCTATTACTGCCGTAGAAGCGTGTTCCCTATGGGCAGTACCAAATGCATCGTTCACATAATAATCCCCTAAAGAAGCCAATTTTTCAGCAAACCCCCTATCTCCCTGGGTTTCTTCTGGGTAATACCGGACATTTTCCAACAGTAAAATTTCTCCAGGGTTTAAATTATCCACCGCTTCTTGCGCGGCTGGGCCAATACAGTCCTCCACAAATTTAACCTGAACACCCAAGATTTCGGTCGCAGTATTTACAATATGACGCAATGAAAATTTATCTTCCCTGTTTTTTGGCCTTCCCAGGTGGGAAAGTAGGATACAGCTCCCTTCATCTTCTAAAATATTGTGAATTGTGGGTTTGGCGGCTTCAATTCGTGTAGTATCGGTTACTTCAAGGTCGTCATTTAACGGAACATTGAAGTCTACCCGTACCAAGACCTTCTTATTGTTGAAATTTATATCTTTTACTGTTTTCATGCTGAAATTTTATCGAACAAAGATACTGTTTTTGACCAATAGGAAACACCTTGCCAATAGCTGTTAATTGCTTAGTTTTGCGTATGGATTTTTCTGAAGTAGTAGGTCACAAACACCTTAAATCGCACTTAACCACTAGCTTGGAAAATGGGCGAATTCCCCACGCACAGCTATTTGTAGGGCCTTTGGGCACTGGCTTGTTGCCCATGGCGCTTGCGTATGCTTCTGAAATTTTATGTGAAGGACTGAAAAAAGGAAGTGATGAGGAACAACTTTCCCGTAAGAGAGTGGCACAGTTATCGCATCCCGACCTACATTTTGTCTTTCCTGTGAACACCAATGATAAAGTAAGAAAGCATCCCGTCTCCTCGCTGTTCATGGAAGAATGGCGGCAATTTGTACAAGAAACTCCCTATGCTTCCCTATTCTCTTGGCTTAAATCCTTGGGTATAGAGAACAAGCAGGGTAATATTAATGTAGATGAAGCAGCAGATTTGCTGAAAACGCTATCCCTAAAATCTTTTGAGGGCGGTTTCAAGGTGGTTATTGCGTGGATGGCAGATAATATGAACACACAATGCGCAAATAAAATATTAAAACTGCTGGAAGAACCCCCCGAAAGAACGGTATTGCTGTTACTTACAGAGCAGGAAGAACAGCTCATAGGCACGATCCGGTCCAGGTGTCAAATATTACATTTCCCGCTTCTCTCTGAAGAAGATATAGCAACATATCTTGTTGAAAAGCGAGGCTTGGACGCCAAAAATGCCTTACAAGTTTCCCATAGGGCTGGAGGCGATCTTCAGCGCGCATTACAATTGTTGGAAGAAGATGGTGAGGCCTCAATATTCAACAAATGGTTTGTAACCTGGGTACGCACCGCTTTTAAAGCAAAAGGAAATAAGAAAGCCATACACGAATTGCTCAAATGGAGCGACAACCTTGCTGGTGTTGGTCGAGAGACACAAAAAAAGTTTTTGGGTTATTGCATAGAAACATTCCGGCAAGCCTTATTAAAAAATTACAAAGCAGATTCTCTATTGTTTTTTGAGAGTTCTGATGGTTCTTTTGATATTTCAAAATTTGCTCCTTTTGTACATCAAAACAACATTTTTGAAATATGTGAGGCGCTCGAAGATGCTTCTTACCATATTGAGAGAAATGGTAATGCGAAACTTATATTTTCAGACTTGAGCATTAAACTAACCAGACTCATCCACAAAAAAGAGTTGACATAACCCCTCCTTATTGCAAGACGCTTTTAAATAAACTTTATCTATCAATAATTAGCTTATTTTTAGCTGTTCTAAGCACATTTTGTGTTTTGTGCCAAAGTAGTGCTGTCCTGTGCCTAAAAGGGGGCTTAAAAGCCATAAAATACCCTATATATGCTTTTTAAAGCAATAAATCAGGGAAGAATACTCTTTGGTGCGCATCGCTTTCAAATTTGAAACCAACCCGACCCAAAAAGCCCTAATTGAAAAATTATTTCCTGTTTTATACTTTTCTGAAAGTAAGCTAACATAGTAAGAATCGAAAAGCATAGGCTTCATAGTAACCAGCTTAAAAGTATCTTTCAGGATTTTTGGGATAGATACTCTTGAAAAGTGCCAAAGGTGTCTAGGAACATCGTAAGCAGCCCAATGTTTTTTATAATAATTGGCATCGTAACTCTTAAAGTTGGGCACAGCGATTATCAGGATTCCATTTTCATGTAAAAGTGAATGGTAGGTTTGTAACATTTCTTTGTAGTTGGGAATATGTTCCAACACATGCCATAAGGTAATCACATCGAACTTTTGGGAAAGAACTTCTTGTATGTCTTGTTTTAAATCAAGATTTTTTTCTGCAGCTAGACTTCTAGCTTTTGCGCTAACTTCTACTCCAGAAACCTCCCAACCCCTATTTTTTGCTACAACTAAAAAATCGCCGGTTCCTGCTCCAATATCCAACAACTTACCATTTCCATTATTCAGTTTTGTAACGAGTTTTACCTTTCTCTTAAGAGCGAATTCTTTTACAGTTTGGTACAGAAATGAAATTACTCCCTTCTTGTCGTCAGTATGGGAAATATAGTTTTCGCTTTCGTAATATGAATGTAGGGTTTCCTCTAAAGGTTGTGGGCTTGTGATGAGCATCTCTAGCTCCGGATCAAACAAAAGCTTAAATTCTTCACCAGAAACCAGGTGATCCTTTATAGAAATATAAACAGATTTTGAAACCACAGGAATAAGTTGAAATTTATAAGGTTTTACATCGTTCCACGTGAAACAACTCTCTAGCGCCCCATATACACTAACATCACAGAAATATCATTTGGAGAAACTCCGCTAATTCGGCTTGCTTGGGATATTGTTGCAGGCTGTATTGCCTTTAGTTTTTCACGAGCTTCATAAGAAAGTGACTTAAGTTTTGAGTAATCGAAATTCTTCGGGATTTTAATTCCCTCTAGCCTATTAAGTTTATCGGCATTGTTTTTTTCCTTAGCGATATATCCAGCATATTTTACCTGTATTTCGGTTTGCTGCAGTTCTTCGAACGTGAGATCTTTGTCTTGCACATAGTCTTCAACTGCATCAATCTTTCGCATATCTTCCATGGTAATTTCAGGACGTGAAAATAACTTGAACATTTTATCGCTTTGGCTCACTGTAGCTGAGTTTTTAGACTCCAGGATAGGATTTGCTTCGGTATGCGAAACGCTTGTGTTCTTAAAAAATTGGACAAACGCTCCCGCGTTTTCTTTCTTCTTCTCCATTTTCTTGAGACGTTCTTCAGATGCCAACCCTAATTTGTACCCCTTAGGAGTTAGCCTGAAATCTGCATTATCTTGACGCAAAAGAGTTCTATATTCTGCACGAGAAGTAAACATCCTATACGGTTCTTCTGTTCCCTTCGTGATTAAATCATCTATCAAGACACCTATGTATGCTTCATCTCTGTTCAAGATAAAAGGCTCTTTTTCTTGCACCTTTAAGCTAGCGTTGATTCCTGCCATTAGACCCTGAGAAGCTGCTTCTTCATATCCTGTAGTCCCATTGATTTGGCCTGCAAAATACAAGCCATCTACCAATTTAGTCTCTAATGTATGTAGTAATTGAGTGGGTGGGAAATAGTCATATTCTATAGCATAGCCAGGACGAAAGAATTTTACATTCTCAAAACCATCACATTCACGAAGGGCTTTAAATTGTACATCCTCTGGTAGAGAGGTAGAAAAACCATTTATATAATACTCAACCGTGTTCCATCCTTCTGGTTCAACAAAAAGTTGATGCCTGTCCTTATCTGCAAATCTATTGATCTTGTCCTCAATCGAAGGACAATACCTAGGGCCAACACTTTTAATGGCACCGTTGAACATGGGCGACCTGTCAAAACCTTCACGGAGCAAATCATGCACTCGTTCGCTAGTGTAGGACATATGGCAAGGACGCTGTTTGGTGAGTGGTTTGGTACAATCCAGGAAGGAAAATTTCTGAGGATTTTCGTCACCAGGCTGTAGGATCATTTTTGAAAAATCAAGGGACCTCCCATCTACGCGCGGTGGGGTTCCAGTTTTCATTCGGCCAGACTCAAAACCTAGCTCGACAAGATCCTTGGTGATTCCTGTAGCGGCTCTTTCGCCAGCACGGCCACCACCAAATTGTTTTTCGCCTATATGAATAAGTCCGTTTAAAAAGGTTCCGTTGGTAAGCACTACGGTTTTAGATCGTACCTCAAGACCTAGGGAAGTCTTAACGCCAACTACTTTTCCTTTTTCAGTAACAATGCCCGAAACCATTTCTTGATAAAAATCTAGGTTTTCCGTTCTTTCGAGCATGTTTCGCCAATCTTCAGCAAACCGCATACGATCACTTTGTACCCTGGGGCTCCACATGGCAGGGCCCTTGGACATGTTGAGCATCTTGAACTGTATCGCAGAAGTATCTGAAACTATCCCGCTATAACCTCCAAGCGCATCGATCTCGCGTACTATCTGACCCTTTGCAATACCACCCATAGCAGGATTGCATGACATTTGCGCAATATTCTGCAAATTCATGGTAATAAGCAAAGTTTTAGAACCCATATTAGCAGCAGCAGCAGCAGCTTCAGAGCCCGCATGACCACCGCCTACAACTACAACGTCATATTCTTTTTCGAACATATATTTAAAATTGTTCCACGTGAAACATTCACGTTAAATTTAAGTTTGCAAAGATACGTAAATAACTGTAAACCAAGCAGTTAAAAACATAATTTATTGACAATCAGCATACTATACAAAGTTTCTATTGTTTAGTGCTTCATTTTCTGCATTACGCATTGCTTTGCTTTCTCCTGTAGTTTTATCCTTGAATCCACAAAGGTGGAGAATTCCGTGGATGAGAACTCTGTGGAGTTCGGTTGTAAAGTCAGTATCAAATTCAGTAGCATTTTCAGAGACACGTTCGGTAGAAATATATATTTCACCGTTGATTAATTTTCCTAGCGAATTATCGAATGTAATAATATCGGTAAGGGTGTCGTGGTCCAAAAACTGAACATTTAATTTGTGGAGATAGTCATCGTCACAAAATATGAAAACAAGCTCTCCTTCCTCAAAACCACGTTGGGAAATTTGTGAAGAGATCCAATTGGAGACTTCTGCCGTATTGTTTAATTTAAAATTGTTCTCAGAATAAAACTCAATCATTGTCTTGTTTAAAATATTCCTTTACACGCTCTTTATATTTTGGCTTTAACGGTAGTGCTTCTCGATTTAAAATTTCAGTGGTGTTGAAATACTTTTTAATCTCTTCTTGGGTTGTACGAAGTGTGTTTTGAAATTCAGTATGGTTTGTGGTAGATTCCCTACGGCTCTCTTGGCCTTGTTCGAAATCTGCTTTGTCCAGTTTCAACAACTCGTATTGTAGGTTAAGCATTTTCTCCAAGGTACGCTCGTTAAAACCTTTGTCCAACAATTGCTGTTCTACGCCTTCCATTTGTTTCAGCAATTCTCCCCCCCTGCCGTTTAGGCCTTCTTTGCTCAACCTATCCTGCAATTGCTGGCGTAGTTGCTGTTGTTGTTTGTAAATTTCGTACAGCTCACCATTTAAATCCTCGTTATACCCCTCACCGTCACCATTCTCTCCGTCGCCATCTTTGTTTCCTTTTCCGTTGTTGCCGTCGCCGCCCTCACCATCACCTTCTCCTTGGCCCTGTCCCTTTCCATCGCCAGATTGTCCGGAACGACCGTTTTCTCCTTGTGACCCACTAGACTCTCCGGATTGTCCCTCGCCGCTCTGGCCTTGACCGCTCTCACCCTCATTACCTCCTTCGCTTTTTCCTTTTTGCTTGCCCATCCCCTCTTTCATCTGTTGGGTGAGACTTTCTTGTTTTTTAATGATGTCTGGCAACTGGAACCCTTGTCCCTGTCCCTGTCCCTGCCCTTGTCCCTGGCCCTGGCCCTGGCCTTTACCTTGGCCCATAGCCTGCATTTGGTTTTGCATATTGTTAAGTGCCTCACTCAACATAATGGCAAGTTCATTGGCGCCGGTAACAGTATATTGTTGGCTACTCAAGCCTTGCCGCATTTGGTTTTCGGCAAGACGTTCCAGGGATTTATCTAGGTTGAACTGAATATCCGTTAATGAAGAATTTATTTTTTCGCTTATCATTGGGTTGCGTAACGAAAGTGCAAAGATACTGTCGTCAATGTGTTGAAAATTAAGTTTTAAATCGTTCTGGATATTCAGTTTTTTTCCGAAGACAGGGTTACCGTAATCAGTGATCTTGAACTGTTCCAAGAGATCCTCTTGTTCAAAAGAGAATACTACTAGATTGTCGAGTATCTGCCGGAGCATCTCGGCATCTTCTTGTATGGTTTCACCTGCCATAGCCTGCATCTGTGCCTGCATTTGCTGGCCCATTTGTTTCATCTTTTCGCCTGCATTCTTTTGGTTTTTCTTAGCATCCTGCTTGTTCTGTTGCCCAAGGTTATCGGTTGCTTTTTGTTGCTCCTGCTTTACTTCTTCCTCCTTCTTTTCGTCATTGGGGATTTCCATGGGTTCTTTTAAACCTTGGTTTTCTTTTTGGAGCTCGTCCATTTCCTTTTGGTATTCCTCAAACTTCTTGTTGAGTTCTTCCTGTTTTTCCTTTGTGTTCTCATCTTCGGGAGCATCGGCAACTTTTTCTTGCTCTTCACCCAGCTTATAGATTTCTTCGGCAAGCTTTTCAGCTTTTTTTGTTACGTAGTACCGCTTGGTAAGCTCTAATAGTTGCTCGAGGTTCTTTTCTTGGTTTTTGTTTTGCTTGGAAAGATTTTCCAGTTTTTCAGTAAGTTCCTCTTTGTTTATTTTCTCTTGGAGCTTTTCCAGTTCTTCCAACAGTTTTTCGTTTTCCTGGATGCGCTCTTCATTTTCTTCCAACCGCTTTTCAAGTTGTTCCTTAAAAGGGTCTTTTTCTTCTTTTTCGGGTTGAAAATTCTCGAGGTTCTCTTTCAGTTCTTCTGAAAACTTCTTCATCATCTCTTCTTGCTGCTTTTGGCGTTTGATGAAGTTCTCGAGTTTTTTCTTGTCGTTCCAGTTGAGTTCCTTTTTCTCTTTCTGAAGTTTTGAAAGCTCCTCAAGTGTTTTTTCCTGCTCTTTCATATCCTGGAGCGTCTTGTCCATTCCCTTAATGGATTTGTCCTGATTTTGAAGTTGCTCTTTCTCCTCTTCGTCCTTTGTTAATTTCCTGAAAGAATAAACGCCAGACTTGCTGGATTTATAGTTGTGGATGGCGTCGTTATCAAACACTTCAAAATAGTACTCGTACGCAACACCCTCTTCCAGCGGGAAATCGCCAGGAAAGGTGTACACAAACTGGTCTACCGTTGTTTTATTTACAGGCAGTATTTCTGTTCTCCTTGCCTTCTCTTCGCCTATAGGGAAATAGACAAGGCGTAGTTTGCTCAAGCCGTAATCGTCGCTCACACGGCCCAAAAAGTAGGTTAGTTGGCTATCTGTACTGTCCTGCTTGGACTCCACCTCAATTTCTGGATAAGCATCTCTCACAACACCCAATGTGAAGGAAAGGTTTTCGTATTCCTTCAAAAAATTATTGGATGTGGTAATGGCGTAATCAAGCTTTCGGTACACCCCTTTGTTGTAAGTAAACTTTTGGTCTTCTTCTGTAAAGGAATAGGCGCTATCTTTTGTTTTCAGGTTTACTTGTTCTGTATTTTTGGTATGTACCCTCCAAGTTACGCGTGTGCCTTCGGGAATGGTTGCATTACCCGTACTTTTAAGGGTTTCGTCTCGCTTTCCTGTATACGCAGGATAATCCAGCACCATTTCAAAAGAGACCAGGGACGGGGTCTTGAGAACATCTAAATTATATGTTTTGCTTGTTACCTTATTGGCTGCCAGCTTAAAATCGATAGGCTCCACTGGCTGCGCAAAAGTGTACTCGAACACCCCAGGGGCATTCTGTTTTAGGTAATAAGTTTCGTTATTATATTCAATGCTGGCGTTTTCTGGAATTGCTTTGCCTTCGGTTCTGATCTGAAGTGTAAAAGGCTTGTTCTCAACTGCTGTTAAATCGTCGTTCACAATGTAAAAAGCAAATGGCGCAGGCGGTTCGTAAGCCGTTTCATAGTTTACAACACGCTCATAGCTGCTGCTGAAGGTATCCTCCTCCCCAAAAAAATTGAACAAAAGAAAAACAACCACTGGTATAACAGCATATTTGAGATACTTAACGTTTTTCTTAAAGTTGACCGCGGTGGTAAAAGGGACGGGTTGCAGCTCATCTGCCTTTTGGTCTATACTGGCGGCAAGGAGTTCGCTTTCGCGGTAGTTTTGGTTCAATTGTATAACGTTGAGCAACTTGTCGTTCACGTTTGGGAAGTGGTTTCCAATGATCTTGGCAGCTTCCTCCTGTGTGATCCCGCTTTGTAACTTAAAGAGTTTCGCAAGCGGAAACGCAATGAAGCGTACAAAGAGCCCCAGTTCTACGGTTACGAACATCCAAAACAGCACGGTACGGCCCAATGGGCTTAGCCACAAAAAATATTCAACCAACAACGTAATCAAGAAATACAGCAACCCTATCGAAAAAAATAGGATAGCACCCTTGATCAACTCATTGGTGTAGTATTTTTTTATAAATTGTTCCAGCTTTTGCTGGATGATCTTGAATGTGCTCATAGGTTCGGTATAACCTTTAACTTGTAATGTACCATTTTATTTCGTTGAAACGGAATTCAACGCAATGCTTTGTAAACTTATCAAAAATAAGTCCAAAATATAAGATTATGAAAGACTTAAAATATCTTGCTGCCTATTCCATACCATTAGCCGCCATTCTTGGACTTTACCTTAAAGGGAATTGGGTGTTTTTTACGCCTGTTTTTGCTTTTGTTATCATTCCTATTCTTGAGCTATTGTTGCCCGTTAAGACGGAAAACCTTAAAGCCGAAGAAATTTCAGAAAAACTGAAGAACCCTTTGTTCGATATTCTGCTATACCTCAACCTTCCATTGGTCTTTGGTATCGTGGGTTGGTTTCTATGGAGCATTACCCAGCACGATTACAGCACGGCAGAACGTATTGGACTTACGATCTCTGTTGGGATTGCTGTGGGCAGTAACGGTATAAATGTTGCCCACGAACTGGGACACCGAAAGACACAGTGGGAAAAGACTATGGCAAAAGTTTTACTGCTCCCGGCACTCTACCAACATTTTTATATTGAGCATAACTATGGTCACCACTTGCACGCAGCCACCAAAGAAGACCCAGCGAGCGCACGGTACAACCAAACGGTCTATTCGTTTTGGGTTACCTCCATGGTTAGGCAACATATAAACGCCTGGAGGATACAGCTAAACTTACTAAAACGTGGAAACGTGTCCTTTTTCAGCTTCAAGAACGATATGCTTTTTTACTCCCTGTCCCAACTTATATATCTGGGTGCTATTGCTTTTTTTCTTGGAATACCAATTGCCGGGATAGCACTGGCCATAGGGATTACCAGTGCCGTGCTTTTGGAAACGATTAACTATATTGAACATTATGGCTTAAGCCGTAAGAAGACCAAGAGCGGTCGTTACGAACGTGTGAGCGAAATACACTCTTGGAACAGCAACCACGTGATGGGGCGGGTTATCTTGTATGAGCTTACCCGCCATAGTGACCACCATTACAAATCGTCCAAGAAATATCAAATACTTGATTACCACGACATAAGTCCGCAAATGCCCTTTGGCTATCCCACTTCCATGTTGCTCTCATTGATACCTCCTTTATGGTTTGCTATTATGAACAAAAGGATTCCTGAGCAGATGAGGCCCGCTGTTTAGATCAAACAACGGAACTATCGTTTTACGACTATTCTAATGGTCTCTGAAATTTTTTCAGTAGAAACTTTTGCCAAATATACACCCGGGTCTAAGTTTTCTTCAATCTCAACCGTTTTTGCATTATAAAAATCACGAGTTAAGATGTCCTTGCCCAAAACATCTAAGATCTTTACTGTAATTCTAGCTTGATTATCAGAAAATTCAATATTAAATTTGCTTCGGTTTGGATTTGGATATAATTTAAATTGATAAGAAACAATATCTGGAGCGCTTAAAGATGATTGATTTTGATAAACCCATATATTACTTTCATCTCCGTTACCGTCATTTGGGTCACCTATTGCTAAAATGTTTCCTTCTGCATTTATTGCAACACTAAATCCAAAGAAATTTGTGTCACTAAAATCTGGGTCAATAATCGTTTCATTTATTTGTTGCCACTCGAAATCTTCAAATTTGTAGGTTAAAACTTGTGATCCGCCCGAGGCCTGAAAATCTGTCATGGTTACTATACCACCTAACCTATCTAGATCTATTGACCCGCCAAGAAAACTATTCGCTGTGCTCCCTTCAAATCGGCTCCCTTTTGTTTCCCAATCATTATTCACATATTCAAGTACTTCTACAAGTCCAACCTGTTGGGAGTTATCGTTTAAATGGGCCCAAGTTCCATACGCCACTACAGTTCCATCAAAATTTAATTTTACAGCGCTATTTCCCGGTTTGTTTGCCAGGCCAATTTTGTCATTGGCTTTAGCTCCTACTATAGCACCACCCTTTTGTTGCCAGTCATTTGCTTGATATTGATAAACTTTGATTTTTCCAGCATCAATAAAGCTTTCATCGCTGGAGGGGGCAGAAGCCACTATCGTATTTCCTGTTTGGTTGATTGCGACTGATGAACCAAACTGTTCTCCTGAGACATCCTCTTCAATTGTTTCTCCTTTCTGAAGCCACACATCATTACTAAGTTCAAATACCTTAATGTATCCGCTAGTAATTTTTCCCGCACCGGCTATAATATTGTTTCCGCTACCATCCATAGCTACAGATGCCCCAAAGCCATCTCCAATGGTATCCCCTGTAATATCCTGTCCCAATTGTACCCAAGAATTGTTTTGGAATTCAAATACTTTCAAAATTCCAAGGTCATTTGTAGGGCCTATACCAACAACAAATCTTGATCCATCACTGTTCATTGCTATGCTAGCAGAAGAATTGTTCCCAACGTAAAAAGGCACTATATCTCCAATATTTGTCCACCCCCCATTTTCATAACCTACAACACTTACTTTTTTTTCAAAACCTTCAGCAAATCGCAAATACGCTATTTTATCTCCTGTGTCATTTGTCGCTAAAGAATAGCCAATAGAATTATTGATGTTTTGTTCAGTAATAGTATTTCCATAAAATTCCCATTGACTAAAAGAAACAGTTGAAAACAACAAACAGCTACACAATAGAATTTCTCTTATCATAACAATAAATTTTAAGCGAAGATACTAAACCATAATTGAACACCTCTCATAGATTCTGTACCTTTGCACTCACATAAATTGATAGAACTATGACTCCAAAAGTGCGCGTACGTTTTGCTCCCAGTCCTACAGGACCCCTTCATATTGGTGGGGTACGGACGGCTTTGTTCAATTACCTGTTTGCCAAAAAGCACAATGGCGATTTTATATTGCGAATTGAAGATACAGACCAGACCCGATATGTTGAAGGTGCCGAAGAATATATAATCGAAGCTCTAAACTGGCTCAACATCCCAACAGACGAAGGTCCAGTGGCTGGTGGTGAGCATGGCCCATACCGCCAGAGCGAGCGTAAAGATTTGTACCGAAAATATGCAGACCAACTCATTGAAAGCGGAAATGCCTACTACGCATTTGATACTGCTGAAGCATTGGATGCACAGCGAAAAGAACATGAATCGAACGGAAAAACCTTTATCTACAATTGGCACAACCGCCTAAAACTGGACAATTCACTTGCTCTTTCCGAAGCTGAAACAAAAGCAAGGTTGGATGCCGGCCAGGACTACGTAATTCGGTTTAAAAGCCCACAGGATGAGACCCTACCCTTGACCGATATTGTTCGAGGCAATATGAAGATTGATACCAACGTCTTGGACGATAAGGTGCTTTTTAAGAGCGATGGGATGCCAACTTACCACTTGGCCAATATCGTGGACGACCATTTAATGCAGATCTCCCACGTTATCCGTGGTGAGGAGTGGTTGCCCTCTCTAGCGTTGCACGTGTTGCTGTATCGTGCCCTTGGCTGGGAGGCCCCGCAATTTGCCCACTTGCCATTATTAATGAAACCCGTGGGCAAAGGAAAGTTGAGCAAGCGCGATGGTGATAAAATGGGCTTTCCCGTATTCCCGCTACAATGGAAGACTGCCGATGGCGATATTTTTTCTGGTTATAGAGAAGATGGCTACCTCCCAGAAGCTGTGGTAAATATGCTCGCCTTTTTGGGCTGGAATCCAGGTACAGAGCAAGAAATCTTTAGTTTGGAAGCGTTGGTGGAGACTTTTGAGTTGGGGCGCGTGAACAAGGCTGGTGCCAAGTTCGATCCGGAGAAGACCAAGTGGTTCCAGAATCATTATTTACAACAAATGGATGAAGGGGTTTTAACTGCCCAATTCAACAAGTTTTTAGAAAACAAAGGGATGCGTCCAACAGTGAATGTTTCGGTGGTGGTGCCTTTGCTAAAAGAGCGTGCCACCTTTATTTCAGACCTGTGGGAACAGGGAAGTTTCTTTTTTGAAGCACCAAAGAGTTATGACGAAAAAGCTGCCAAGAAAGCATTCAAGGAAGAGACCCCGCAAATCCTCAACAAGGTGGTAGGGCTATTACACGGAACCGAAGACTTTACAGCTTCAAATATTTCAGAAAATGTAAAAGGATGGATTACCACCAATGAGATAGGCTTCGGAAAGGTGATGATGCCGTTGCGCCTTGCACTTGTGGGTGAAATGAAAGGTCCCGATGTGTTCGAGATTATTTCGATATTGGGGAAAGAAGAATCTGTTAGAAGGATCGAGGCAGCTGTTGGGTATATGAAATAGTGGGACTTGTCCCCGGCCAGTATGTATACTGCGAATAACTCTAAAAATAAACAACCGCCATTAATACAATGGTCGAGCTGTTGCCCTCAAAGTCCTCTCCACCGTTGGGTTTTTCAATATCGTTATCGTTCAGCCTCCCAAAAATGTTGGTAACCCCGTATTGGTATTGTGCAGAAAGCCTGAAATTTTCCAGTCCCACCGTTGCTCCGCCCATTACATGAAAGTTAATGGGGTTAATGTCCTCAATGTCCTGTGCGCGCAGTGTGGTATAGCCATCCAGCACATAATTTTCTAAACGTTCACTATCTACTTTCATTTTTCCGTTTACATTCAGGATGGGGCCAAACTCTAAGCTGAAATGGTGCTTTACGATATTATAGCTACCCAAAAAGTTGAGCTGTACATTGGGAATGGTGTAGGTTATGAATTGCCTTTCCGAAGGCGAATGAGCTAGATTAGAGCCTAAAATACCCACCTTATTGCTAAAAAATGTAAGTCCGTAAATCAAATCGAAACCCCCTCGAAAAGAGCCCCTCGTTGTAAAACCACCGGCAAAACCCGTTTGTTGCTCGGTCACAAAATGGGATGTATTAATATCGAAAAAAGAAATTCCTGCCTGGACACCCAAACGGTTGTATTCGTCATAATTTCGTTGGGCAACTACGCCGGTACAAATTACCAATGCAAGGGTAACAAAAACTGCTTTTTTGTGACTCATAGTGAGGTTACGGATTAAGGGGGCTAAAAATAGCTTTATTTTCGTATCTTCAACGGAATTATTCAACTAATATTTCAGCATTATGAGCGCATTCCTTATTTTATTGGTTCCTCTTGGAATTATCATTTTCTTCTTGTTGCTTTCTTCGTTTTTTGTGGTAAAGCAACAAACTGCAGCCCTTATTGAAAATTTTGGGCGCTTTAGCAGCATCCGCAATTCTGGACTTCAGTTTAAAATACCTGTGGTACAACGTATAGCGGGGAGGGTTAACCTAAAAATTCAGCAATTGGATGTTCTTGTCGAAACCAAAACAAAAGATGACGTATTTGTAAGGTTGAAGATTTCGGTACAGTTCCAAGTGATACGTGATAAGGTGTACGATGCTTTTTATAAACTTCAGAACCCACACGACCAGATTACCTCTTACGTGTTCGACGTGGTTCGTGCCGAGGTTCCCAAGATGAAACTGGACGATGTGTTTGAGCGTAAGGACGATATTGCCATTGCTGTAAAAGCCGAACTCAACGAAGCCATGAGCGATTACGGGTACGACATCATAAAAACCCTGGTGACCGATATTGACCCGGACGTACAGGTAAAAGCAGCCATGAACCGTATTAACGCTGCTGAACGTGAAAAAGTGGCCGCTGAGTACGAAGCAGAAGCCGAGCGTATCAAAATAGTGGCAAAGGCCCGTGCAGAGGCGGAGAGCAAGCGTTTACAAGGACAGGGTATTGCAGACCAACGACGTGAGATCGCGCGCGGACTGGAAGAAAGTGTAGATGTGCTGAACAACGTGGGCATAAACTCCCAAGAGGCCAGTGCCCTTATTGTGGTAACACAGCATTATGACACATTACAGAGCATAGGTGAAGAAACCAACACCAACCTTATTTTATTGCCCAACTCCCCACAAGCCGGAAGCAATATGCTGAATGATATGATCGCCAGTTTTGTGGCCAGCAACCAGATTGGCGAACAGATGAAAAAGACCAATGCTGCCAAGGGGATTACCAATAAGAAAACACGTAGAAAGCCACCTCCACCTCCAGCAGACGAGGATGTGCAGTTTTAAATACGTTGCTGTTTTAACCCAAAAACACAAAGCCCGATTTTTTTTTAAATCGGGCTTTGTGTTAAAATAGTGAATAGGTTCGTTTTTCTAGTTCTCCTTATACTTTTGTAGCAATCTCCCAATAGCAAAAGACGCCACGGGTGTTAATAGTTTAATAAGCACTGCGCTTGTGGCCATACCCCCTATTATGGCAGTTGCTATCTTTCCTGGGGTAACGCTCTCTTTGGTTTGGTGCAAGCTCAATTTTAGCTCTTCCCTGTCTATTTCAGACTGTAGCTTGGCTCGCTTTATATCCTGGTCCAACTCATCAAATGTATAGTACTTTTTCTTCATGGTAACTTTGTTTCGTTAAACTCTTCTAGGGAAACATCGTCCTCGAACATATGCTTTTCTTCCTCCATATCTTCTGTCACCAATTCTGAAAATTTTGAAAGTATGGCTTTGTCAATATGTTTTTTTCCGAAGAAAAGGAGAAGCAAAAACACAACAAGGTAAAACCCTCCAACAATAAAGAAACCGAACAACATGCTTTCCAGAATGCGGCCCAACCACATTGCAATCCCAAAAGAAAAGAACATTAGAAACAGCATAAAAATACCACCCAGTGCCAACATATTGATGAGCGAGGTGGATAGTTTCATGGCATGCTTAAAAAGGCGGAGCTTGTAATAGTCCGCCGAATTTTTAAGATATTCCTGTACTTTTTTTCCTGAGTCGTTCAGGTGTTGCGATAGGGTTTCAAATGCCATTCTTATGCAGTTGCTTTTTTGGCTTTAGTTTTTGTTTTTTCTACTATTGCTTCTTTTTGAAGCTTTGCGTTTTGCTTTCTAAGGGATTCCAGTTTGTCCTCCATAGCAAGTAGTATATCATCTGCTTTGTAGCTGGCTGAAGATAACGTGTCTTCCAATTTTTGTTCAAAGCTCAATCGTGCTTTTTGAGCTTTCTCATTAAGGTTGCTCGTGGTTTCCTTGATTTGCTTGTTAAGCCTCTTTTGCGCTTTCTTGGTCTCCTTGCCTATTTTATCTCTGGTCTTAGACCCCTTATCTGGTGCATATAAAATCCCTATTCCAGCACCTATGGCTGCTCCAGTTAATAATGCGAGTAGTGTTTGTCCTGTGTTTGATGCCATGTTTGTTGTTTTAATGTTATTAAATGTTGTTTGTAACAAAGATACTCCAACATAGCTCCAAGGCGTGTTAACAACCGGTTAATACCGAAATTACAAATGGTAAAGGTTTCTTAAAATGAACGGGTTACTGCCAATTTATCTTAAATATTTCAGAATTATGGGTGTCTAAATCTTAAAAGATTATTATTTGGCAAGATTATTATTTTTGAACAATCTCTAGTTGTTGAAATGTTATTCTTTCAATTTTGCCCAGGAGTCTCTCAGGGCAACTGTTCTGTTAAACACCTTTTTAGCCGAGGTTGAATCCCTATCTACCGTAAAGTAGCCCAGTCGCTGGAACTGCACCGTATCTTCTGGTTGTAGTTTTTCTAGGCTTGGCTCTGCATAGCCCGTAATAACCTCTAGGGAGTTCGGGTTGATAAATTCCATAAAGTCCTTATCCTTGTGGGTGTCTGGTGAGGCATCGGTAAACAAGCGATCGTACAAGCGTACCTCAACTGGCAATGCGTGATTTACGGATACCCAATGCAGCGTTCCCTTCACCTTTCTTAGCGACGCTTCGGTACCGCTACCGCTTTTACTATCGGTATCGTAAGAGCAATGTACTTCAACTATATTTCCGGCATCGTCCTTTATGGCTTTTTCGGCCTTTATGATGTATGCGTTCTTTAAACGCACTTCGCCCCCTAATTTGAGTCTGAAGAATTTCCGGTTGGCTTCTTCCTTAAAATCGTTTTGTTCAATATAGATTTCTCTGCTAAAGGGTACTTCCCTACTTCCCGCCGTATCGTCCCCAGGATTGTTTTCGGCTTCCAACCATTCTTCTTCACCTTCGGGATAGTTGGTTATAACCACCTTTAAGGGATCCAGAACGGCCATGACACGGTCTGCTTTTTTATTGAGGTCTTCCCGTACGTTAAATTCTAGGTGCGATACATCGATCAAGTTTTCACGTTTTCCCACACCAATGCTATCAGCAAAGTTTTTGATGGAATCTGGGGTGTATCCCCTTCTGCGCAGTCCCGAAATAGTGGGCATACGCGGGTCGTCCCAACCGTTTACAACACCTTCTTCAACCAGTTTTGCTAATTTACGCTTACTTACAACGGTATGGCTCAAGTTTCTACGGGCAAATTCTCGCTGCTTAGGGCGTAACTTGTCCTTTTCGTGCACTTGGTCCAAGAACCAATCGTAAAGCTCTCTATGGGGCAAAAACTCAAGTGTACAGAAGCTATGGGAGACCTGCTCTATATAATCACTCTCTCCATGTGTCCAATCGTACATAGGGAAAATCTTCCAATCTGTACCTGTACGGTGGTGGCTCTTGTGCAAAATCCGATACATTACAGGATCCCGCATGAGCATATTGCTAGAGGCCATATCTATTTTGGCGCGAAGCACATGAGAGCCTTCGGGAGCTTCTCCATTTTTCATTTGTTCAAAAAGCTCCAAACTTTCTGAAACCGGACGGTTTCTATACGGACTTTCCACACCCGGCTCGCTGGGGGTTCCTTTTTGTTGTGCAATGGCTTCAGAAGCTTGAGAGTCTACATACGCCTTGCCATCTTTTATCATTTGTACGGCCCAGTCGTACAGTTGTTGGAAATAATCTGAAGCATAACATTCGTTCGCCCACTCAAAGCCCAACCAAGAGACATCTTTTTTTATGGCATCTACAAATTCCTGTTCTTCCTTTGCTGGGTTGGTGTCGTCAAAACGCAGGTTTACGGGAGCCTTGTAGCGCAGTCCCAGACCAAAATTCAAACAGATGGATGATGCGTGCCCAATATGCAAATAGCCATTGGGCTCGGGCGGAAAACGGAATTGGAGGTCTTCTTTCGAGTAGCTTCCTTTTAGGTCTTCTTCTATTATATGCTCTATAAAATTGAGTGGTTCTTTTTCTTCTGTCATGGTATTTGTGTCTTCCCGAGCGCAGTCGAGAGGTTGAATGGTATGCCCTAAACAAGAAATAGTTCTCGACTGCGCTCGAACGGACATCGTTACAACAAGCACAAAGTTAATGAAAAACACACCCCATAGTGCGTTCCTCTCCCAAAAAAAAGCTTGTTGGGGGCGGGCAAGGGGGGAAATTAATATCTTTACAAAAAAAAATTATGAGTACCATTCGCTTAAAAAATGTGCGCATTTTTACCAACCACGGTTGTTTGATTGAAGAAGAAAAGATAGGGAGTGATTACTTGGTAAACCTAAAAGTCAAAGCAGATTTGAGTGAGGCTGCAAAAACCGATAGCTTGAACGATACGGTAGATTACGTCCATTTACAGCACATCATCAAAACCGAAATGGCACAACGAAGCAAACTTTTGGAACAAGTGGGCCAACGCATTATCGATAGAATTTTTGCTGAAATTTCTTTGGTGACAAAAGCGAAGGTTTCTATTTCAAAATTGAACCCACCTATTGGCGGTGATGTGGCCGAAGTGGTAGTGACCATGAAAAGCAAGCGCTAAGGTGTTGAAATTTGTTTTATATTTCTATATTTGCCAATTCATAACGGCATCTTGGCCGAGTGGCTAGGCAGAGGTCTGCAAAACCTTTTACAGCGGTTCGAATCCGCTAGATGCCTCAACATAAATCCAGCCTTTTCGGCTGGATTTTTTTATTATTTACTTAAGGCTGCTGTACTTCCATCACTTCTTCCTCTACGGGTGGGATGGGCTTATCAATAGGGGATTGTTGCTGTGGTATTTTCTCTAGCCCTCTTTGAACCTGTTCCGGAAAGATTCCCTCTACCAATAAAAAGAGTCCAAAAATTGTGATGAGGATACTTATCCACTTTTTGGTCTTGAAGATAACCCGTGGAGTCATTTTACTCTTCAGCTTTTTTGCGAGCAGGATTTTCAGCAAATCTGTTGCAAAGAAAACAATGAGGACCGTACTTAAAAACAACAGTACTCCTCTCTCTGAAGAGGTAAGTGCATTGGCCATAATAATAGTACCTATCCAACCAGCAAGCACCCCAAAGTTCACGAAGTTGAGCAGGAACCCCTTTAAGAAAAGACCTCCCAGATTTTTTTTGATGGAAACCGCATAATGTTCCCTAACGATCTTAATTAAATTTCTTGAGGTTCGGATATACGATATCACGCCATAGGCAATCAATACAACCCCTCCAAAAATGAGCAATCCCGGGTCGTCCTTTACCCGTTCCAATATCTTACTGGTACTAAAATAGGCAATGATGATAAAGATAATATCGGCAAAAATGGCACCCAGATCGAAGGCAACACCAGCACGAAAACCTTTGGTAATACTGGTCTCGATAAGGGTAAAGAATACAGGGCCTACTGCAAAAGCAAGTAGGAAACCATAAAAAGCCGCATAACCAATACCGTCGAACATAGTATCGTAAAAGTACGAAGTTTTGGGCGTTTGCTATGGGGCTTCTTTAATAACTTTGATACGCCCGCCAAACAATTTCTTTTTATCAATTTCCTTTGGATTGCCATATACATAGACGCTACCACCGGCTTTAATGTCAATTTTGGCTAGCTGCGATGCGTTGATATCTGCTTCTCCTCCAGCCTTGATAGTAACACTAGTGGTTTCGGTTTTTAGGTCTTTACCGTTGGAGATACCGCCTGTGTTGATGGATAGGTCTTGGGATGTTGCGGTCCCTTGTAGCCAGAGCTTTCCTCCCGTTACTGCTTTTGAGATTAATTGCGTAACAGCCAAGGTTAGTTTTATTTCGCCACCTTCCTGTACGCGCAGTTCCAGGCTCTCACGTTCCAAAACTTGGTCGCTGGTAATGGTAACACCTTCATTGGCATCTATCACCGCTAGGTCTTTATAATACACTACTACAGCATTGGCACTACCACTAAACGGTTTGGTAGTTTTCATTCTAATTTTTAAAGTACCATCTTTGTTAACCAATGAAATTTCATCTTTGTCCTCGCCAGTGAGCAGTACTTTATTTTCTGTGGAGGGGATCAGGTTTACATAGATCAAGTCATAGACTTTCAACTCACTAAAATCGCCAATGTTTTGTTCTACAGAGTCTTGTGCCAATAGGGAAACACTTATCAATACAAGAAGGATAGAAAGGTAGGTTTTCATGACAGGAATTTTATGGTTTAGCAGGCATCTTGGAATCCAATTAATGAATTTAAAAAAATCTACTTTATATCTAAATTTTTACTGCTCCACATGCCCTAGCATCGTAAAGTCCAAATGCTTTTGTACCAGGTCGGCATTTTTTACTTTAACCTTTACCGTATCGCCAAGAACATAAGCATTTTTACTATGTTGGCCCACAACGGCAAAATTCTCTTTGTCCAAATCGTAATGATCGTCGTCCAGGTCCTGTAGGCGCACCATGCCTTCGCATTTATTCTCAATGATCTCTACATAGATTCCCCACTCTGTCACACCTGAGATGACACCCACAAATTCTTCATCTTTATGGTCTTGCATGTATTTTACCTGCATGTATTTTATACTATCACGCTCTGCGTTGGTGGCGAGTATTTCCATTTCGGTACTGTGGCCGCAGCGGTCTTCGTATTTCTCTTCCTTGGCACTTGGTTTATTGTCTAAATACCGCTGTAACAAGCGATGCACCATCACATCTGGATAGCGACGTATGGGTGAGGTGAAGTGTGTATAATAATCGAACGCCAGCCCATAGTGCCCAATGTTATGGATGGTATATTGGGCCTTGCTCATGGTGCGTATAGCAATGGTATCTATCATATTCTGCTCTTTTTTTCCTTGTACATCTTTTAAGAGCTTGTTCATAGAAGCTGCAGTTCGCTTTCGGTCCCGGGTATCCATTTTGTACCCAAATTGTTTGATGATATTCTGCAACGCTGCAATCTTTTGGTCATCGGGTTCGTCGTGTACACGGTACACAAATGTTTTCTTTGGGTTCTGTTTGCCAATAAATTCGGCTACACTGCGGTTGGCCAAGAGCATAAATTCTTCAATGAGCTTGTTGGCATCTTTGCTTTCCTTGAAATAGACACCTTCGGGATTGGCGTTTTCATCCAAAATAAATTTTACCTCTACTTTATCAAAACTTATCGCCCCGGCGTGCATGCGTTGTTTACGTAGGATTTTAGCCAAGCGGTCCATTTCTACAATGGCTGCAGCAATGGGTTGAGCAACGGTATATTCTTTTCCTGTAAGGGAAATATTGGCTGGGATAGTTCTTATTTTTTCTGAAATAGTATCACCCATCTTAAAGTTATTTGATTCTGAAGCCTCAATAATCTGTTGGGCCTCTTCGTATGCAAAACGGGCATCACTATAGGTTACGGTTCTTCCAAACCATTTTTTTACCACTTCAGCTTTGTTATTGACTTCAAACACTGCAGAGAAGGTGTATTTTTCCTCATTGGGACGTAGCGAGCATGCGTTGTTGGAAAGAATCTCTGGCAACATGGGCACTACTCTATCCACCAGATAAACTGATGTGGCACGCTCGTAAGCTTCGTCGTCCAATATACTTCCTGGTTTTACGTAATGGGAAACATCGGCAATGTGGATGCCAATTTCGTAGTTTCCGTTATCCAAGACTTCAAAACTCAGGGCATCGTCAAAATCTTTTGCATCTTTTGGATCTATTGTAAATGTGAGTGTTTTTCGCATATCGCGACGTTTTTTTATTTCGTCGTCATGGATGCGGGTATCCAGCTCATTGGCATATTTTTCAACTTCGTAGGGAAACTCATACGGCAATCCGTACTGTGCCAGGATGGCATGTATTTCGGTATTGTGTTCGCCTGGTTTACCCAACACTTTAAGTACACTTCCTAATGGAGATTCAGAATTTTGTTCCCACCCCTCCATTTTTACTAACACTTTATCACCATCTTCGGCTTTGTTTATCTTACTTTTTGGTACAAAGATATCAGTGTACATATTGTAGCCCATACATTCTACGAAGGCAAATTTATCGGAGACTTGGATGGTACCCACAAATTCGGTGCGTTTACGTTTGATGATGTTGGTAACTTCTCCCTCCATTCTTCCACCGCGTTTTCGCTTAAATACATACACTTCAACGGTGTCACCATTAAGGGCTTTGTTCAGGTTTTTGTTGGATACTTTTATATCGTCCTCAAGATCTTCCACGATCACAAAACCGCGACCGCGACCTGTAATATCCATGGTTCCGGTATAATAGTTCTTAGAGGGTGCAACTATGTACTTACCGCGATCTACTTCCTGTATATCTCCTTTTACTTGTAACTCCTTTAGTTTTTTTACGATCTGGTTGCGACTGCTGGGATCGTCCACGCCTAACTTTGCTGCGATTTGTTTATGGTTAATGGGAGTTCCGTTGCTCTTGCGGAGTATGGTCAGGATGCTATTGGTGAGTCCCTGTATTTTATTATTGTTTCTTCTTCTTTTCTTACGTTTCGGCATGGTTTTTTCTTATAATTCGTAAAAGTACTATTATTAACACAACCTTACGTTTGCATTGTGAAAGATTTAGTACCTTCACTTCTACTACGCTCAGTAACCAGTATGTTGTTATGAAAGATTACCAAGTTATAGCAATTTTCACCTATCCCAGTGAATATACGGTACTGCAACATTTGTTGCAACAGGCTGGATTGCGTTTTTTATTCCAGAACGAGACCATGGTGAGTGTGCTTCCTTTCCACAGTAATGCCTTTGGTGGCATCCGTCTTTTGGTACATCGGGAAGATGTCACAGAGGCTTCAAAAATTCTGAGCGATCTAAACAACCCCTCGCAACTTAAAATCGTCTGATTTTTTTCAAGTTATCATACTTTTCAACAACTATATAATCATCTTTTCTTTTTTTCTAAATTTTAAAAATAAAATGATGATGATGATAGGGTGTTAACAAGGGGTATAACTTTTTGAGGGTTTGTTTGTATTTCAAATTATCACCTTTTCCATACAGGTTGTTAACATACTTTTAAGAAACTATTTCCTTTTAAAATGAAGCAATTACAAAGTACTATAAACAGTTGTTGATAACGTGAGTTGACAATCAATTTTTAATAAGATTTCTGAAATTTTATGTTTGAAAACTACAGTTTGATGCTGATAACTCGCCAAAAAATTACAGCGTTATTTTTAGGAATACTGAAAAGAAAGTGCATATTGATTTCTCAAGTGAAAGTACCAAATGTTTTTGTGCATTTTCAGTAAACAAATATCAACAATCTTGTTAACTAAAATATAAAGCTACGGTTAAGAAATGGTTATGATTGAAGACTAGGATATTATATTAATTGGCAGTGTAAATATATACCGCACCACTATTGCTAGCCGCGTTATTGGTTTGGTCTCCGTTTATACCTGTTGCATTGCTGTCCTCGTAAACGGCACCTGATATTATTAAATTTCCATTGCTAGAAACAGTAGTACTCTCTAAACGTTCATTTGGTTCTGTGTTGGATGCTTTTATATACGCTTGTTGTGTCCATACATTTTCATTTCTTGAAAAAACATATATGGAGCCAGAATTAATAGAAGAATTATCTAGTTGGTTACCATTTATTCCTGTAGCATTACTGTCTTCATTGGTGGCACCTATTGCAATTCTGTTTCCATTATCTGAAGAAGAAATATTCCACCCAAATAAATCATCAGAGTCTGTGTTGGATGCTTTTATATACGCTTGTTGTGTCCATACAACTCCACTAAACGTAAACACATATACAGCTCCACTTTCTATTGATGAATTATCCGATTGATTTCCATTAATTCCGGTACTATTACTATCCTCATAGGGTGCACTCACCAGTAGTGTATTCCCATCTCCTGAAATACATAAATACCTCCCAAATTGATCATTTGCCTCAGTATTGGACGCTTTAATATAAGTTTGTTGTTCCCATACAGTTCCACTACGAGTAAAAATATATACCGCCCCACTATTTGTTGCACTATTATTATTTTGATCTCCATCAATTCCAACCGCATTACTATTTTCCAGACTTGCACTAACCCCTAATATATTTCCGTTATCTGAAAGAGAGACTCTATAACCAAAATAGTCGCTTATATCTGTATTAGAAGCCTTAATATAAGCCTGTTGTGCCCATACATTTCCGCTACGTATATAAATATATACTGCTCCACTTTGACCTGCACTATTATCGGTTTCATCCCCATTAATTCCAACTGCGCTACTGTCTTCGCCAAATGTTCCAACAGCGAGAGTATTTCCATCGCCCGAAATAGAAACAGTTCTTCCAAATTGATCATTTGCATCTGTGTTGGACGCTTTAATATATGCTTGTTGTTCCCATACAGTTCCACTACGAGTAAAAATATATACCGCCCCACTATTTGTTGCGCTATTATCAGTTTCATCCCCGTTAATACCAACTGCGTTACTATCTTCATTAAGCGCACTTACAGCAAGCGTATTTCCATCTCCAGATAGGGTAAGGTTAAAACCAAAAAGATCATTTGCCTCAGTATTGGATGCTTTAATATATGCTTGTTGTGACCATATATTTCCACTACGAGTAAAAATATATACCGCCCCACTACTTGTTGCACTATTATCAGCTTGATTGCCGTTTATACCTGTAGCACCACTATTTTCAGTTGCTGCACTCACAGCAAGTGTTTCATTATTATCTGATATTGAAACACTATAACCAAACAAATCATCTGAATCTGTATTAGAGGCTTTTACATAATCAATGGTACTACTCGCATCAAAAACGGGTGGTCCAACTTCTGTGAGCACAGGATTTCCACTACCATCGGTCCCAATACATACCCAACCTCCATTCTGGTAAAAACAGGTGCTGCTTCTGGATATGTCGAAAACAGTGGTTCCTTCAACAGGAGTATTACCCTGGCCATCTGTAACATCTTCTACAGAAGTTACTCTTGGTAGTACGAGACCAGTATTATCAACAGAGGTAACATCTAATGTTCCCTGTGGGTTCGTAGTATTAATACCCACTTGGGCAAATGTTGTTGCTGTTGTTACAAACAACAAAAAAAAGTAAAAACGATTCATCATGATTTTAAATTTAAAAACAGGTAGAACCGGTAAATTTGGGACATGCCAAAAGTAGGTCTATTATTAGCTTACTGAAATACCCTTTAATGGGTATTTTATTATATAATAGCACAGGAATTAAACTATTTAATAACAGATTCTTAACTATCTTTGTATTAATAAAATTAAAACCTAACCCGACATCTCAGACTTTACACATGAAAATAGCCATAGGAAACGACCACGCAGGAACCGATTACAAAAACACCATTACTGCCTATCTAGAAAGTGAAGGTCATAAAGTGACCAATTACGGCACCGATAGTGATGAGAGTGTAGACTATCCAGATTTTGTGCATCCCGTGGCGGCAGCTGTTGAAGCTGGAAACGTTGATTACGGAATCATAATCTGCGGAAGCGGTAATGGGGCGAACATGACGGCCAATAAACATCAGAAAGTACGTTCGGCACTGTGTTGGACCAAAGAGATCACTGCTCTGGCAAGAGAACATAACGACGCGAATGTGTTGAGTATCCCCGCTCGATTTACAAGTGAACCCCAAGCACTGGAAATGGTAAAAACGTTCCTGAACACCGATTTTGAAGGTGGTCGCCATTTACGCCGTGTAGAAAAAATAGCTTGCTCTTAAAAAGGTATTGAGTTATCAAGTTATTGAGTAACTTTGGGTTAATTACTCCAAAAAAAGTGGCTCAAAACCATTCCCATCACGAGCATTCCCACCAAGACCTAAAAGGGCGCAACCTCCTCCTTTCCATTGGGTTGAATATTATTATAACCGTTGCCCAAATTATTGGTGGCCTCATTTCTGGGAGTCTTTCTTTATTGAGTGATGCCTTGCACAATTTTAGCGATGTACTCTCGCTCATTGTGAGCTATATAGCTGATAAATTTTCAAAAAAAGCGGCCTCCTTCGATAAAACATTTGGTTACAAACGTGCCGAAATTATTGCAGCGTTTGTCAATGCGGCTACCTTGCTCATTGTTGCGGTGTATCTAATCTATGAAGCGGTGCTTCGGTTTATGAATCCGCAGGAGATTGAGAGCGGATTGGTAATTTGGTTGGCCATTTTAGGGATTGCTGCAAACGGTTTCAGTGTGTTATTACTGAAAAAGGACAGTAAGGAGAATATGAATATGCGTTCTGCATATTTACACTTGTTAACCGATATGTCTGCCAGTGTTGCGGTTTTGATCGGGGGGTTGCTAATGAAATATTTTGGATGGTTTTGGGTAGATAGTGTTCTTACGGTCCTTATAGCAATATACCTGTTATTCATGGGCTACGATTTGCTGAAAAGCAGCTTTAAGATTTTAATGCTCTTCACCCCAGACGATATACGTTTGGAGGAACTTCGCGAAGCCATTTCCGAAGCACCCGAAATAAAAAACGTACACCATATGCACATCTGGCAGCTCAACGAAAACGAAACCCATCTAGAGGCGCATATTGATTTTCACGAAGACATTACCTTATCACGGTTCGATACAATATTAGATCAAGTTGAAAAAAGACTGTATAAGGACTTCGGGATAAACCATGTGAACATCCAGCCCGAGTACAAAAAAGATGATGCCAAGGATGTAATTGTACAGGATTAGCTCTGGCAGTAATTAACCCACCATTAATTACAGAAATTAAACCTACATTTGAAAATGATATAATTTCCGCTTCTTGAGCCCTATGAAACGCTCAGGAGAAACGAAAGGACCAAGTATGGAAATCACGGTTAAAAAATTTGAAGAGCTTACTATTTATGAACTTTACGATATCCTTCAGTTACGAAGTGAAGTGTTTGTAGTGGAGCAAGATTGCGTATACCAAGACATTGATGGAAAAGATGCCAACGCATTACATGTAATCGGGAAGAAAAATGATACCATTGTAGCGTATACACGTTGTTTCCCACCTGGGATTTATTTTGAGGAGGCTGCGATAGGAAGGGTAGTGGTTCCCGAAAAAGAACGGAAATTTGGCTATGGCCATGAAATTATGGAAGCTTCGGTTACGGCCATAGAAAAAAAGTTCCGCACCAAAAAAATAAAACTTTCGGCGCAGACCTATTTAATTCAGTTTTACGAATCACACGGATTTGTAACTACCGGCGAGGGCTACCTAGAAGACGGTATCCCGCACATTGCCATGGTTACAGCTTGATGAGATTTTTCTCTAAGTTAAGATCCTTCAACATTTCGTTGGTAAACTTATAGTGCCCTCTACGGGTAATGATCTTAAAACGGTGATTTTTCATACGTGTCAACACATCCAAAAACCTCCATTTCGACTTGAGCAAACTTGGTTTTTCACTTTTCAGGCTTACTTCAAAATAGTGCTTAATGCCAGCGCGCTCGGCTACAATATCTGGCGTAATGCTAATATCGCTACCTGCCTTTTTGTACGATTTTGGGGTTTCGTAACCCTCAAGATCTGCTTTGATGTTTTCAAATCCTTTGTTCTCTAAATACGCTACGGACTCCTCGAGCGTCTCTGTATTTTCCTGTTTGTCTACTTGTACCATAACCCATAGTATACGAAAAATAGATATACGAAGCAATTAAAGTTTTGTTAAGGTGCCTATTCTCACAATTATAGCATTCTCAATAGCTTATTGTATTGTTCAATTAGCTCTCTTTCTTTGATTACTACATCTGTCATTGTTATAGATAGAAAACGAGCAGCTTTCGACTTTTCTTCTTTATTGGGACCTCCAATATCTATGGACATCAAACCTGTTATAACCAGCGTTGAAAACTCATTGTATCTATCCTGGAGGGTGTATGCTTTGTTTATTTCCTGAATCTCTTGAAGGGGCAACGTATTAATAATACCTGTCTGGATGCTGGTTTCATAAGCACTATCCGTCAAGGACCATAAGTTTACACCTTTAAAAAAAGAAGGATTTGTTATTCCTTTATTGTTTGAAGCGAAATACCTGGTCGTGTCGCGCAACATTACATGATATTTTTGAACTTGCTTTATTAGAGCTTTGTTTTCAGTCAGTTCCGCAATCAAACTTTCTTTTAGGTTTTTGGAACGTTCATTTTCTTTTCTACTTTCTGTCCAATTTGAAACCAGGAATCCCAAAAACACCCCAATAGCCACGGGAATAATCTGAAATACAAATTCTCTAATATAATATCTTTTTCCCATAACTACTTATGTTTTACTTTTCACATTTCTGTTAAAGGGAATACCCAATTGCACGGCAATACTCTCGTCATCGGTATGGTCTGCAATGTCCACTCCATACTGGATTTGTGAAGTATCACCATATACAAACGTCCCGAACAACCTATCCCAAATAGAAAGCATGTTGCCATAGTTACTATCGGTCCATGGCAACTGGAAGTGATGATGGAATTTGTGCATGTTTGGGGTAACGATCACATAACTCAACGTCTTGTCCAGTCCTCTTGGTAACGAAATATTTGCGTGGGTAAAGTATGTAAAGGCAACACTCAAGATTCTATAGAAAAGATAAAATGCAATGGGCATCCCAGTGATCACCACCGCTACAAGAGCAAAGCTTTCACGAATGATAAAATCTATGGGGTGGTGGCGTGTGCCCGTCGTTACGTCCACGTTTTTGTCGCTGTGGTGTACCAAATGCAAACGCCACATCGCAGGCACTTTGTGCAAGCAATAGTGTACAAAATACTGTGCAATTAAATCTAATATGGCAATTGCAATAAGCAGCTCTAGCCAAATGGGAGCTTCAAATAAGTGTAGCAACCCAAATTGTGTAGCGTCCAACCATTCAAAAATCCCCACAGTGGCAATACCAAATATTGCATTAATGATCATTACAAAAAGTAAAAGGACGAGGTTTACTTTAGCGTGCTTCCACTTTTTGTATTTAAGTACGACCAAGCTGTAATATCCCTCCAAGATCCAAAACAACCCTAAGGTAAAAAACACCCAAAGTGCTTTCATCCAAGTGGGCATGGTCTCAAAAAAAAGAAGGAAATTTTCCATGATGTGTGTATCGTCAGTTCGAGAGGATTTTGATTAGGACCTTAATCTTTATTCAAAACTTATATCCAGAACGATCGCTTCATATAATTTAAAATACTTGGTTGTTGGCTCAAATTATCTCAAGTGCTTGAGTGGTTATTTTCAGCCCTAAAGCTGAAAATAATACTATCGAGAGCCTATTTCTTCAATATCTTTTTATATTTATTTTCATTAGTAAGCACATCAATCCCTGCTAAAATTTCGGGGTTGTTCACCACTTGGTAATCGTACAGGCCTTCTTTGTAGAAGTAGCGTTTCAGGATTTCATCGCTCAACAACGATTTTATCTCGGCTTTTTTGGCAACCAATTTCTTCTCCTTTGCTGCATCAATCGATTGCATCAATGCTTCATAATCTCCAGAAATTTCTTTTGCGATGTCTTCATCTTCGGCACTTCTAAGGGCCTCTGCAAACTCTTTTTCGGTTTCGGTTTCATAACTGAATCCCTTTCGCTTCAGAAAATCAAGAAAATTTCTAAAGTCGGAATCCTTGAACTCAAACCCTTTCCAGTCGGCCATTTGATTGTTGTAATGGTATTCAGTAGCATAATCAAAAATTGCCTGATCTTTCAGCAATGCAGTCGTGATAGGACTAAAAACAGCTGTTTCCACCTCAATATCCGGGAGGATACCACCACCATCATACACGGTTCTCCCACCCTTGGTAGTGTATTTGTTGTACTCCTTGGCATCTACCCGAACGGGATCCCCGTTTTCGTCACGGTTCCAGTAGTCCAGTGCTTGGATACAACGACCACTGGGGGTATAATAGCGGGAAATGGTCACTTTTAACTGTGTGCCATACGTGAGTTTTTTGGGGCGCTGGACAAGCCCTTTCCCAAAACTTCGGGCACCAACCACCACGGCACGGTCCAGGTCCTGCAAACCACCCGAAACAATCTCGCTGGCGGAGGCACTGCGGCCGTTTACCAATACCACTAGAGGTATCTCGGTATCTACAGGTTCATTCTTGGTTTTATACACCTTATTGTATTTTTCGATAGATGATTTTGTAGTGGTAATTACTTCCCCCTTGGGCACAAAGAGGTTTACTATGCTTATGGCCTCGTTGAGCAATCCGCCCGGATTACCCCGTAGATCGAGAATAATTTTATTGGCTCCCTGCTCTTTTAAATCCAGTAGTGCAGCTTTGGTCTCTAAAGTGGTTTTTCGGTTAAATTTTTGCAATACTATGTAACCTATATTATCATCCAATAATTTGTAATACGGCACCGCCTTAACATCTACCTTTCGTCTGTTAAGGGTTGTAGTTTGGGTTTTTCCTTGGCGGTTGTAGGTGAGCGATACGGATGACCCTGCGGCACCTTTCAACAACTCACCGGCGTCGTCGTCAAAATCGGCCAGGGTGGTGTTGCCCACTTTTATTATCTCGTCGCCTGCTTTGAGACCGGCCTCGTCTGCGGGATACCCCTTAAAAGGCTCCATAATGATAATTTTATCCTTAAGTGTTTTTACCGAGGCACCAATACCTGTGTAGGTTCCTGAATTACGGATGCGGGCATCCTCCACTTCTTGTTCGTTCCAATACACCGTATAAGGATCCAGATCTTCCAGCATTCCCTTAATGGCTTTGTCCATAAGGGTCGCGGGGGTTACTTCGTCCACGTAGTTCATGTTCAGTTCCTTGTACATGGTGGTGAAGATCTCGATCTGTTTGGCAATCTCGAAAAAATCGTTCTTAAAACTTACTGTGGTGAAGAATATAATGCCGGCCAGTGCGGAAAATAGGAGCTTCTTTTTCATAGTTTTTATTTTGATTGAATACATGTTATGGGTAACTTATAAAAGATGGCAAACCCTTTTATTTTAGGTCTAAACCACACTACAATACAACGAAAAAACGGCTGTTCCCGTATGTTTTAAAGGTATAAAATTTCTTCGGAAATGGAAGTGTTAGCGGTTTTGTTCACGGAGCAGCTTTTTTAGCAACGAAATCTGTCCCAAATGGTAGTGGGTGTGCTCTATGACGCCGTGGATATTTCGATAGTAGGTTCCGTAAGCTTCCTTTATGAAACTTTCGTAGAGTTTTTCTTCTGAAAGATTTGCAACCAGTTCTCCAAAACGTGCCGCTTCTTTCCAGGTTTCGTTTTTTAGTTGTTCCCAATCCTTTTCAGAAGTAACCGGCGGATGGTAAAAACTCAGGCTATCGTGTGCTTCCAATGGCCCGCCTTCCAAAACCCCCATTACAGCTTTGCAATAGTACTGGATGTGGTACACCAACGTAGCGATGGTATTGCAGGATCCCACTTTTGCAACAGCTTCCTCTAAAGAAATATCTTCCAGCACCTTTTTGAAGCTTACCCCAGTGTAATTTCCACCGTGGATAAGATCTTTGTAGAGTTTTGAAATATGTTGTGGGGTGGTCATCTTATAATTTATTAAGCAAAGTAATCATAGCTTTTTCCAACTGCCCATAGCTGGTTTTTTCCTTTCCAATATATAAGAACAACAGAGCGTAATGGTCTTTTTCTTTTTTGGGCAATCGTGATTTTTGCAAACGGTAGGCTTCCCGCAGTTGGCGCTTGATGCGGTTTCGGGTCACGGCACTCTTAAAGTTTCGTTTAGGGACCGCAAAAGCTGCCTGATGGTTTTCAAAGGTTTCCATTTTCAGAAAAAATAGCTTTACAGGATATTTTGAAGTAGTGTTTCCCACATCGAACAATTGCCCGATGATCTTTCGGGACTTTAATTTTTCTTTTTTTGGAAAAGCGTTTACCACGGGGTAAAGATATAAAAAGACCCATCACATAGTACTATGTGATAGGCCAGTTTCGGTTTACTTGTTTACTAAAACTACTCTATTCCGTAGCTATTGTTTTCGCGGTTTACATCGGCCATGAGCATACTGGCGTCTATCACCATGCTTTGCACTTTTTTACCGGAAGGGATTTCAAAACTATAGGTGGGGTATGCCCAGGCCCAGTCGTCCAGTACGGTCCAGGGTACATCGCTATAAGGGTTTTCCTTTTCGGCGCGTGCCATTTGCAAAGGAATATGGAAGGTTTCTTGGCTTCCGTCCTCATACGTCACACTTAAATCTATGGGCATTGGCATAAAGCCGATACGCTCTAAAGTAACGGTTGTACCTCCGTTTGTATTTGCTTCAATTCCCTTAATACCATAATCTATGGTTTTGGTGGTTTGCATAAAGTCCATAAGGTACCAGTCCAGCTCGAACCCAGAGACTTTTTCGGCTACACGGATAAAATCGTTTGGAGTTGGGTGCTTAAATGCCCAGTCCTTGAAATACTGCTTGATGGTCTTATCCAGATTTTCTTTCCCAATGACATAGCCCAACTGCGCCAAGAACACCGCACCCTTACTGTAAGCGGTGATAGAGTAGGAGCGGTTTAGGTTATAACGGTCTGCGTGTGTGGTGGCAGGCTCTTCGGTACCGCTGGTGGCCAAAAATTGGTAACCACGATACGCTCCAGAGACTGGGTTGGGGTTTTTCTCGTCCATCACCTCGTTTTCAGCCAGAGAGGAAATATACACTGTAAATCCTTCGTCCATCCACTCGTGCTTTCCTTCGTTGGTAGCCAGCAAAAACTGGAACCATGTGTGTGCCAGCTCGTGTGCCGTTACACCAAAAAGACTTCCGAATTTTCGCTCACCCGTAATCAATGTGCTCATGGCATATTCCATACCGCCATCGCCACCCTGTATCACGGAGTATTGTTTGTAGGGGTATTCGCCTATGTTCTCGTTAAAATAGTTCAGCAAATCTGCAGTGAGCGGTTGCAGTTTTTTCCAGTTATCAAGGATGTCGGGATTGTTCTTGTAATAAAAATTGAGTGTGACACCGTTAGGTCCATCGTACTGGTCATGGATGTATTCGGGATCTGCTGCCCAAGTAAAATCGTGTACCCGTGGTGCAATAAACTGCCATGTTTTTTTGCCCTTCTTTCCTTTTTTCACTTTTGGGTAATTGCCACCTTTTACATTGGAGGCGCTATATCCAGTTCCTCCAACAATGTAATCCTCATCAATATGAATGGTCACGTCAAAATCTCCCCACGGGCTATGGAACTCACGGCCTATGTAGGGATCGGCATGCCAGCCCTGAAAATCGTATTCTGCCATCTTTGGGTACCACTGGGTCATGGAGAACGCAACACCCTCTTTGTTGGTGCGGCCGCTTCTTCTAACCTGTAGGGGTACTTGGGCGTCCCATTCCATGTTGAAGGTCGTGGTCTGGCCCGGTTGTATAGGTTGGTTCAGTTCAACCTCCAAGATGGTCCCCACTACCTCGTAATTGAGTTTTTTCCCGTCTTGGGCTAGCATTGTAGGCTTTATGTACCCTATCTCTTCGGGGGATAGCTTAGAAATTCTATCCTTCACCCTTCCGTCCGGATCTGCAATGGTACGTGAGCGTACATCCATTTCGCTTCCGGGCTGGAACGCATTGAAATACAAATGGTAGAACACACGATCCAAAACATCGGGTGAGTTGTTTGTGTACTTTAAGGTTTGTTTTCCTTTGTACTGAAATTTATCGGCATCCACATCAATATCCATGGTGTAGTCTACCTTTTGCTGCCAGTAGTCCGTATTGTTCTGTGCCGTTACCGAAACTACAAGCAAAGCTGCCCAAAAGGTATTAAAGAATATTTTTTTCATAAAAATTTGATTTTAAGATAATTATACCCTCCCCCAGTGGGGGAGGTATGGAGGGACCTACATCTTGCTCGCCATAATCAAGGCGTTGTACAAGTTTACCATTTTCCCAGATTTTGAAATATTCTGGAAATTGTCGGTATTGGAGGCATCGCCACCTAAGATTACGTTACTTTTTGAAGCCAAGCCGCTATCCATGATCACTTGCTTTACCTGCGATGCTGAAAGTTTAGGATACATAGAACGGATAACTGCAGCTACTCCAGCGACGGCGGGAGCGGCCATAGAGGTTCCTTGTAAATATTCGTAATTATCTTTTTGTACAGTGGACCAGATTTTCACACCTGGTGCAAACACATCTACGTTTGATTTTCCATAGTTTGAGAAATTGGCTACCAATCCTTCGCCATAGTCATAATTCAAGGCGCCTACGGTTAAAACGTTGTTTGCATATTCTGGGCCTGTTTTGTTTTGGTCATTGGGATATACCATGGTTTCGTCAAGGTTCAATCCTTCGTTACCTGCTGCGTTCACAATTAGCACATCTTTCTTTTCGGCATATTTAATGGCATCCATTACCCATTCAGGATGCGTGGAGTAGTATTTTCCGAAGCTGGTGTTGATTACTTTTGCTCCATTATCTGCAGCGTATCGAATAGCGTTTGCGATATCCTTGTCGTACTCGTCGCCATCTGGCACAGCACGCAACACCATTATCTTTACATTATTTGCAACTCCGTCTAGACCAATCTCGTTGTTGCGTTCACCAGCAATGATTCCCGCTACGTGGGTTCCGTGTCTAGCATCTTCTTCGTCAGGGTCTGGACCGTCAACATCATTGTTACCGTAATATTTGGTGCTGTTATCATCAGGATCATCACCCAGATTTTCTGCACGGAAATTTTTATCCATGTTAAAATGTGAGTCCAATCTTCCTTCAAAATATTCGATACCGCCTTTTAGTTCTTTCATTACCGCCGGGACGCTGTCGCCAAAGCTTAGCATTTGGGTAAGCATTGCGATTTGTTGTTGCTCGGGCGGTGTAGGGTTTGAGATCCCGGCCAGATCTTCTTTGGTATAATCTTCCTTGCCAAATTTTTGGGTCATGGCATTATGTGCAGGCTTAACTTGTGCCAAAATTTGAGTGTATTGTGTGGCTTGTGCCATGGCCTGTTGCCTTTCTTTTTCGTATTCAGCCAGTGCTTTTTTATAGAGATCAAACTCAGCACGGTCTGCAGCACTAATGGAAGCTTCGGTCTTACCTTCATACTTGGGCTTCAATTTTTTGATAATACGAACGTATTCCATGTTTTCGGCAACAATATTGCCAAGGAAATTCCAACCGTGAACATCATCTACATAACCATTTTTATCATCGTCTTTTCCGTTGTTGGGAATTTCATCCTCGTTGGTCCAGATTACATTTGTAAGGTCCTCGTGTTCAATGTCAATCCCACTGTCTATCACACCCACAATTACGGTTTCGCCTTTTTGATTTTTAATAATTTCGTCATAAGCCCTGTCAACACTCATCCCGGGGATGGTATCTGCTACTAGGTCTGCCGCCGCCCAGTTTTT
The DNA here is from genome assembly GCF_003353425.1 of Marinirhabdus gelatinilytica. Taxonomy (GTDB): domain Bacteria; phylum Bacteroidota; class Bacteroidia; order Flavobacteriales; family Flavobacteriaceae; genus Marinirhabdus; species Marinirhabdus gelatinilytica. The sequence continues at coordinate 367,016 of NZ_QRAO01000001.1, read as the reverse complement.
GTACTGCACATCATTTAGGGGCGCAGTTTTAAGCGGTATACTGTCTATATTTTCTATAGGAGTAGATATTACGGGTGCTACGGAGGTTCCGCAACCTGCCAACAAAGCCGCTCCAGAGAGAGCCAATAGTGAAGATTTAAGAATGTTCATTTGTTTTTCGTTTAATTAAAGAGTTCGTTAAATGTATATGTTTGGTCCAAACGGACGCCTTTTTCAGTATGTTTTACTGTAATTATCTGGTTATGGGCATCGTGCTCCAGCCAGAGGTAATAGTTATTGTCTGCCGCCGCATTCAGGAATTTTTCTTTCTCGGGAAGTGTTAACAACGGTCTTGTGTCGTACCCCATCACGAAGGGAAGCGGTAAATGGCCTGCCGTTGGCAGCAAATCTGCCATAAAGACGAGGGTTTTTCCTTTGTATTGAATGTGCGGAATCATTTGCTTATCGGTATGCCCATCTGCAAAAAAAATGCCGAAATCGAGCGCTGAGGTTTTAGCATAGTCTGAAGCAGGCTTTTCAACAAAATGCAATTGCCCGCTCTCCTGCATGGGAAGGATATTCTCTTTTAAAAATGAAGCCTTTTCGCGCCTGTTGGGCTGTGTGGCCCATTGCCAATGGTCTTCGTTGCTCCAAAACTTGGCATTCTTAAAAGCGGGTTCGTAACCGGTTCGGTCTTTGTTCCATTGTACACTGCCACCACAATGGTCAAAGTGGAGATGGGTCATAAAAACATCGGTTACATCATCACGGTGGAAACCAGCCTTTTTAAGCGAATCGTCCAAGTTGTGATCCCCCCAGCGATAATAGTAGCCAAAGAACTTTTCGGACTGCTTATTGCCCATTCCGGTATCTATCAATATGAGCCTGTCGCCATCTTCAATGAGCATGCAGCGGGCGGCAATATCTATCATATTGTTGCCGTCTGCTGGGTTGGTTCGGGTCCAAAGGGATTTGGGTACAACACCAAACATGGCGCCGCCGTCCAACTTGAAATTTCCAGCCTCTATAGGGTAAATTTTCATGCGCACGCAAAATACAAAAAGGTTGCCGAAACTGTCTTGGCGTTAAGGTTTTATTAAGAAGTTGAAAGCGGATTACATAAATGAAAACTATTTTGTTGTGTAACTATTTGATCTGAAACTTCAATATAAGCACATAAATTTTAACTTGGGTCTATATATAATCCCAGCTTTGAAAACAATGAAGTTTATGCTTTGAAGCTATGGCTTTTTCAGTTCTTACTAATGTTTTATTAAATATTTCGGCAGGTTCTGCTATATTTATATTTTCATAGCCGAAAACAAAACACCTCAATGTTAGAACTAGCCGGAATTATAATTTTAGGAATCTTTGCACAATGGATCGCCTGGCGATTTAAAATCCCAGCCATCTTGCCACTCATACTCATAGGACTTTTTGTAGGGCCCATTTCTACATTAATCTCTGAAGACGGCACCCAGTGGATACAACCCATCTGGAACACCGAAAAAGGTTTTTTCCCAGGCGAGAGCCTATTTTACTTCGTGTCGCTTGCCATAGGAATCATTCTTTTTGAAGGGGGACTCACCCTTAAATTGGGTGAGATAAAAAAAGTGGGGGGCGTTATCGGGAAACTCATTAGTTTGGGTTCTGCCATAACATTTTTTGGCGCAGGTGCCGCAGCACACTACGCTTTTGGGCTTAGCTGGAAAATTTCGTTTCTTTTTGCGGCCCTGGTAATTGTAACGGGACCTACGGTTATTACGCCTATTCTCCGAAACATCCCTCTAAAGAAAGATGTCTCGGCAGTACTGAAGTGGGAAGGAATATTGATAGATCCCATTGGTGCGCTTGTTGCGGTTTTGGTATTCGGTTTTATAAGCGTGAACATACCCGTAGGAATGGAAGAGGTAGCTACCGAGAGTATGTCCGCAGCAGCAAACAGCCATGAGGGCCAAGCTGGTGGGGGTAGTTATACCAAGCACGCTTTAATCGAGTTTGGAAAAATCGTAGTGGTTGGGTTTGCATTTGGTCTTGCCGGTGGTTTTGCGATGTACCACGCCGTGAAGAGAAAAGTAATTCCACACTATTTATTGAATGTAGCCTCTCTCTCCTTGGTGCTACTAATTTTTGTATTGAGCGATCTTTTTGCGCACGAGAGCGGGCTTTTGTCCGTAGTGGTTATGGGGATGTATCTGGGAAATACAGATTTACCCAACCTAAAAGAGCTATTGTATTTTAAGGAGTCCCTAAGCGTATTGCTAATTTCTATCTTATTCATACTACTTGCGGCAAATATTAGCATAGACGACCTTATGCTTATTTACAACTGGAAGACGGCCGTTCTTTTTGCAGTGGTGATTTTTATTATAAGGCCTATTGGGGTTTTCTTGAGCACGCTGGGCTCTAATTTAAAAACAAACGAAAAGGTTTTTATAAGCTGGGTGGGTCCGCGCGGTATCGTGGCGGCAGGTATTGCCTCACTTTTTGGGACCAAGCTGGTTGAACTGGGCGTTCCCGGCGCCGAGTATATCACCCCACTGGTGTTTGGGCTGGTCTTGGTAACCGTACTGCTTAATGCTACAACAGCAAGAATGGTTGCATCGCTTTTGGGGGTATTCCTCAAAAAATCGGAAGGAGTTATGATAGTAGGGGGTTCAAGAGTGTCAAGATTGATTGCCTCGTATTTACAGAAGAACGACCGCCACGTGGTACTGGTAGACTCTAACCGAACCAACGTACAAAAAGCAAAAGAGCTTGGGATAGATGCTATAAACGCAAACATATATAGTGACGATCTTACCGATAATATTGAACTGAACGATGTGGGTTATCTTTTGGCAATGACGGGCAATGACGAGATCAACCGTCAGGCCATGAACCGTTTTGGGAAACAATTTGGCGAAAATGGAACCTTTAGGTTGATGACCTCGGAAGAGCTGCTCAATAATGATGAATCGAACAAAGAGGACGTTTTCAGCAACACACACGATTATATACGCTTTACCGAAGTAGCTCGCGATTATCCTTCCATACAAGAAATTGAAGTGGACGACCACACAAGGTTCTTGAAAGTATTGGAGACCATTAGGGACAACGATGATGCCATCCCATTGTTTATAAAGAACTCCAACGGCAACCTAGAGCTTATAGACACCCTTACCGAATTTGACATAGAAAAAGGAAGTGCCATTGCCTATCTTGGAAAACCTATAGATTTTGAAGATGTTGTAATTGCCACCAACGAAGATGGAAAGTTACCCACCGCCGAAAACCAAAACGTTTAAAATAAAACCGAAAGGGCAAGCGTTTACCTACTGAAACTTCTTTCCATGAAACAATTCCAAATACCCTTACTTATATGTAGTGCAATGCTCTTATTGTCTTGTGGCGACGATGATGAGCGCACATGCCAGTTTTGCAGTAGCGACCAGACCCCAGAGTTCCAATTGTGCCGTGAGCCCAATGGTAATGCATCGGTAAACGGTGAAGATACGGGTACTAATTACGAAATATACCTAGATGGACTTGTTGAGGCTGGGGCCTCCTGTGGAGGATAAGCGGGGTAAGTTCCAAATTTCAAATTAGTTTTTAGTTAATATTGACATGGAGCTCATGAACCAAGGTAGCTGATTGGTTTTTTAATTTGAAAGCCATGGTTCAAAATTAAAAATTGTACCGAAACTAGTCGTTCAATTTCAACACCGCCATAAACGCTTCCTGCGGAATTTCAACATTACCCACAGCGCGCATACGTTTTTTACCTTTTTTCTGCTTTTCCAGCAGTTTACGTTTACGTGAGATATCACCCCCGTAACATTTGGCGGTTACGTCTTTACGCAGGGCCTTTACCGTCTCACGGGCAATAATCTTGGCTCCAATGGCTGCCTGTATAGGAATATCAAACTGTTGGCGCGGGATGAGCTGGCGTAGTTTCTCACACATTTTCTTCCCAATGTCGTATGCATTGTCTTGGTGCAATAATGCCGAGAGCGCATCTACCGTATTTCCATTCAACAGCACATCCACTTTTACCAATTTGGACTCGCGCATTCCAATGGGCGCATAGTCAAAAGAGGCATAACCCTTTGAAACGGTTTTTAGCCGGTCATAAAAATCGAAGACTATTTCGGCCAGTGGCATGTCGAAGGACAATTCAACCCTTTCTGTGGTCAAGTAGGTCTGGTTTGTGATCTGGCCTCGTTTTTCAATACAAAGCGACATCACGGGACCTACAAAGTCAGACTTGGTGATAATAGTAGCTTTTATAAAAGGTTCTTCCACACGGTTAAGGGTAGAAGGTTCAGGAAGGTCGCTAGGGTTGTTCACCAAGATAACTTCGTCCGGCTCCCTGTTGGTATAGGCGTGGTAGGAAACGTTGGGCACGGTGGTTATCACCGTCATGTCAAATTCACGCTCCAAGCGTTCCTGGATAATCTCCAAATGTAGCATTCCCAAAAACCCACAACGGAACCCAAAGCCCAATGCTGCCGAGCTCTCGGGCTGGAACACCAGGGAAGCATCGTTCAACTGTAGCTTTTCCATCGAGGCTCGAAGCTCTTCGTAATCTTCGGTATCTACGGGATAGATTCCTGCAAAAACCATAGGTTTTACGTCCTCGAACCCTTCAATCATATTGGTAGTTGGGTTTTTGGCATCGGTAATGGTGTCTCCCACTTTTACTTCAACAGCTTCTTTAATCCCGGTAATCAGGTACCCCACATCACCAGTTTTAATAACTTGTTTTGGAAGCTGTTTCAACTTGAGTGTCCCAACTTCATCGGCATAATAGGTTTTGCCCGTTGCCATGAATTTTATGTGCTGTCCTTTTCTTATTTCGCCGTTCAACACCCTAAAATAGGTTTCAACACCACGGAAAGGGTTATAAACCGAATCGAATATCAACGCTTGTAAACTTTCGTCTGCATTGCCCTTAGGGGCTGGCACTCTCTCAATAATGGCAGCCAGGATATCGTCAATTCCCAGACCTGTTTTGGCACTGGCAGGGATTATCTCTTCGGCGTCACAGCCCAGGAGATCCACGATATCGTCGGTTACTTCTTCAGGATTTGCAGAAGGTAAATCTATCTTATTGAGAACTGGGATGATTTCCAGATCATTCTCCAATGCTAGATATAAATTTGAAATGGTTTGTGCCTGGATACTCTGGGCGGCATCAACAACCAGTAGCGCCCCTTCACAGGCGGCTATACTTCGGGATACTTCGTAGCTAAAATCTACGTGGCCAGGCGTGTCTATTAAATTCAGGATATAGTTTTCACCTTTATAGGTGTATTCCATTTGTATGGCGTGGCTCTTAATGGTAATACCACGTTCACGCTCCAAATCCATGTTGTCCAACAGCTGCGCTTGTTCCTCACGCGCCGTAACAGATCCCGTAGCGCTCAACAATCTGTCTGCCAAGGTACTTTTCCCGTGGTCGATATGTGCAATGATGCAAAAGTTTCGGATGTTCTTCATATTTCGACTCCGCTCAATATATTGCTGCGGGTAATATTTTTAGTGCCAACGATTCAAAATAAACTCTAAGAATCTTAGGTGCTATATATTTTCTGCTGAAATTTCAGCAATCCAATTAGTTTCTTAGCTTTTTAAGAGCTTGCTTAAAAAGTACGCAAATATACTTTAAAAAGCTAGTTTTTGCTCCCTGAAAGCTACAATACTAACATATTGATTATTTTTGCACTTTATATTAATGTAATTATAAACTCTCCGCTTGCTGAGCGGAGCCGAAGTGTGGCAAAAATAGGAAACATAGACGTAGGCGAATTTCCGCTGTTGCTCGCTCCCATGGAAGATGTGAGCGACCCGCCCTTTCGTGCGCTCTGCAAAGAGCAGGGAGCCGACGTGGTATATACCGAATTTATCTCTTCGGAAGGGTTGATTCGGGATGCCGCCAAGAGCGTGATGAAGTTGGACATTTACGAAAAGGAACGCCCTGTTGGAATTCAGATTTTTGGCGCAAACCTTGACTCAATGCTGAAAAGTGTTGAAATCGTGGAAGCCAGTGGCCCCAACATTATCGATATCAACTTTGGTTGTCCCGTAAAAAAAGTGGTGAGCAAAGGTGCTGGAGCAGGAATCCTAAAAGATATTGACCTCATGGTTTCTTTGACCAAGGCCATGGTCGAGCATACCAAATTACCCGTGACCGTAAAGACCCGTTTGGGCTGGGACCACGACAGCATAAAAATTGTTGAGGTTGCCGAGCGTTTGCAGGATGTAGGCTGCAAGGCCATTGCCATCCACGGCCGTACACGGGCCCAAATGTACAAGGGCGATGCCGACTGGAAACCCATTGCCGAAGTGAAGAACAACCCTAGGATGCACATCCCGGTTTTTGGAAATGGCGATGTAAATACTCCAGAACGTGCGGTTGAGATGCGCGACAAATATGGCTTGGATGGGGCCATGATTGGGCGTGCCAGCATAGGTTACCCCTGGTTTTTTAAAGAAGTAAAACACTACATTAAGACAGGAACCCATTGCGCACCGCCCACTATGCAAGAAAGGGTGGAAGCTGCTCGTCGTCACCTACAAATGTCCATTGACTGGAAAGGCGAAAAACTGGGTGTTTTTGAAACCCGCCGCCATTATACCAACTACTTTAGGGGCATCCCTCATTTTAAGGAGTATCGCATGAAGATGGTGACCAGCGACGACAGTAAGGATGTGTTTGCCGCTTTTGATGAGGTGCTGGAAAAGTTTGGCGATTTTGAGTTTAGCCATTGAATCAGCTAAGCAACCTTTTGCGAACCCTGCTAGCTGCGATCTTCGAAGCGATAAGCCCCAACAGTGTTATGGTCACAAAAACAACCACTACATTCAGTACATTTAATTTAACGGGATAGGGGAGCGAGGCCGTGATGTACACTAACTTAAACTGTAACTGCGCCCAGACTATAAGTACGCCTAGAACAATCCCCAATATTCCCCCCAGAACCGTCATCAAGGCTCCCTGTAAAAAGAAAATACGCCGTATTTCTTTTATAGTAGCCCCTAGATTGTAGAGGGTCTTAATATTCTTTCGTTTGTCCAATATCATCATAATAATGGAGCCAATGACGTTAAAAAGTGCAATGATAAGTACCAGCGTAAAAATAAGGTACACGGCAACCTGTTCGGTATTCAGCATTTTGTAGAGGGCGTCGTTTTGCTGGATCCTGTTCTTTATCACCACGTTTTCGGCAGTAAAAATTTCAGCAAGTTGTGTACGCACTTCCTTTTCTGAAACCTCTGGCCTCAGTTTTATCGCGATGGCCGTTACTTTGGTGCTGTCCAGTTGGAGGAGATCCCGCGCAAAACCAAGATCGGTAAAAATGTATTTTCCGTTAACGTCTTCATTTACATCATAAATTCCTGATGCTATAAAATCACGCTTGGTGAAAGCATTTGCTAGGTCTGTGTTCAAAATTTGTCCCGTACCGGGCTTGGGCACAAAAACCTCGGGGAGACTGCTAAAATCCATAGTGCCCAAGGATAGTTTGTGCGCAATATTATATCCAATTACCGCTTCTTGCTGGCGCTCTTGAAACCAGCGGCCTATGAACATAATACTATCTGTAACGGTTACTTTGCCGTAGTTTGTGTCTACCCCTTTGATATAGGCAATATGATTTTTCCCCTCAAAACGTATAAAGACACGCTCCTCGATTACTTTCGAAAATGCTTCAATTCCTTCAATTTTTTGGAGTTGGTTTTCGGTGGCTTCAGGAAAAGTGATGGTTTTTCCCTTTTCTGGGATTACGAGCATGTCGCTATCAAACACATTTGTAAACTGAAGGCTGAAATCCTTGAGTCCGGAAAATCCCGAGAGTACTATAAAGAGTGCCATAGCCCCCACCACGATGCCTATTGCCGCAATAATGGTTATAATGTTTATAGCATTGCTGCTGCTTTTTGAAAACAAATACCGCTTTGCGATGTAGAGCGGGAATTTCAAGTTATTTCTTTTTTCTTTTAGCGAGCAGTTCTGGGTTTTCAATAGGGTTATCTGTCCCCTTTACGGCTTTTTCTATACCTTCGATATAGTCCAGCGAGTCGTCATTGAAAAAGAGGAGGTCTGGCATTTTGCGCAACTGGTTTTTGGTACGTTGTGCAATCTGGTGCTTTATCTGAGGTGTTGTCTTTTTTATTTCTTCCAGTAGCGATGCGGCTTTTTCTGAAGGGAATATACTTACATACACCTTTGCGATAGAAAGATCTGTAGTCACGCTCACTTTGGATACGGCCACGATAATTCCCGTCTGTCCCGCTTCACGTAATAGTTCCTGTAGCACTTGGGCAATATCGCTTTGCAGTACACCTGCTATTTTTTTCTGTCTGTTACTTTCTTCCATAGTACAAAAATAGCACAATAAGATTTGTTATTTTTGAAATACACTTAGTATTAAAGCCATGAACAAGATAGAGCACTTAGGAATTGCGGTAAAAGACCTTAAAGCCGCCAATGAGATTTATACTAAACTCTTGGGATATCAGCCCTATAAAACCGAAGGTGTTACCAGTGAGGGTGTAAACACGTCATTTTTTAAATGTGGGGAGAGCAAGGTGGAATTGCTGGAAGCTACAAACCCAGATAGCCCCATTGCCAAGTTTATTGAAAAACGTGGAGAGGGAATCCATCACGTTGCTTTTTCCGTAGATAATATCGAAACTGAAATGAAACGACTTGAAAAAGAGGGTTTTGTTTTGCTAAACCAAGAACCTAAAAGAGGCGCAGACAACAAGTTGGTCGCATTCTTGCATCCCAAAAGCAGCAACGGTGTGTTGGTGGAGCTATGTCAAGATATTGTTGAATAAAGGATTTCAGCTAATATTTGCGCCAAAAAGTTTGCAAAACTCATAAAGTTATTATCTTTGCAAACTATTTTAAAGGTTGAGGCAACCCTAAAATCTTTAAAACCGGTCCCATAGCTCAGTTGGTTAGAGCACCTGACTCATAATCAGGTGGTCCTTGGTTCGAGCCCAAGTGGGACCACATTTTTTTGACAAGCTGAAATTTTAAACCGAAAACCGTTTACATAAGATTATTAATCTTTAAAACTTGGGTGAGAAGTTTATGCTGAGCCTGTTGAAGTGAGCCCAGGTGGGACCACAATTTTTTTTGAAATTAGGAGTTAAAAAGAAAAGGAAGCGGTTAATAACTTTTCAATAATGTTGAAAAGTATTGTCTGTTTCAAAAATTTCATTACATTTAGACCCTAAATATGCGACCCCAAATCGTAAAAATATTCCCCTACGTGCTATGCTTTATTGCTAGTACCAGTGTTTTCGGAGCGTCCCTACAGACGATCAACGAACCACCCCCACCTACTTCACAAAGAACCCCCGGCCCAGAATTACCTATTGACGAGAATATCTATATTTTAGTGGCCTTAGCGATTATTTTAGGTGTCTATGTAGCTTACAAAAGACATAAAGCTATCCAGAAAGCCCAATAAGGCGCTTTACGTATTTTCCAATTACATCAAACTCTAGGTTTACTTTTGTGCCTATCTCAAAAGTTGAAAAATTTGTGTGCTCGTAGGTATAGGGGATAATTGCTACGCTAAATTCAAATTCTTTCGAATCTACCACAGTCAAACTCACGCCGTTAATCGTGATGGAGCCTTTTTCAATAGTAACATTTTTGTTGTGCCTCCCATAGGAAAATGTAAAGTACCAACTTCCGCCAGCTTCAGATATAGCAACACATTCCCCAACTTCATCTACGTGCCCCTGAACTATATGGCCGTCAAGCCTAGCGCCAAGTTTCATGGCGCGCTCTAAATTAACAAGATCGCCAACTCTCCAGTGGCCAAGATTAGTTTTCTCCATTGTTTCCTTTATTGCTGTCACGGTGTAGGTATTACCATTTATTGCAACTACAGTTAGGCACACCCCGTTATGTGCTACACTTTGATCGATCTTTAGCTCATTTGCAATATCAGCCTCTATGCTGATGTGGAGATTATCCTCCTCAGGTTGTAGGGAGGTAATTTTGCCAAGGGTTTCTATAATTCCTGTAAACATAGTTGCAATTGGTTACATTTGTACCACAAAAATACAACGATTACAATCTCAAGATGGGCAAAAGCGATAAAATTATAGTAGGTATTTCTATAGGGGACCTAAATGGTATAGGTAGTGAAACTGTGTTAAAGACGTTTCAGGATGCACGAATGCTGGAATTTTGCACCCCAGTGATCTTTGCTTCGGTAAAACTGATGTCGTTCTTCAAAAAGACATTTTCGCTGGACGTGCCTGTGTATGGGATTGATAGTCTGGACAAAATCGCACACAAAAAAGTAAATGTATTCAATGTGTGGAAAGAACAAGTAGACATTAACTTTGGGAAAGAGGAAAAACATATTGGGGCCTATGCTATTAAATCATTGGAGGCTTCGGTGCAGGCTTTAAAAGAAGGACAGATAGACGTTCTGGTAACCGCGCCCATCAATAAAAGTAACGTACAGTCCGAAAGTTTTAACTTTCCTGGCCATACAGACTATCTTGCGAGGGAGTTGGAGGGCGAGAGTTTAATGCTCATGGTTTCCAACAATCTGCGTGTGGGGCTTTTAACCGACCATGTTGCGGTTAAGGATATTTCGGCAACCATTACCAGAGAGCTTATTGAAAAGAAAATCAACACCATACATAAAACACTTATTCAGGATTTCGGAATCCCAAGACCAAAAATAGCCGTTTTGGGAATAAACCCCCACATTGGAGATAATGGGGTTATAGGAAAAGAAGACGATGAGGTGTTAATACCAACCCTTACCAATTTGCGCAATAACGGGAAGTTGGTATTTGGTCCCTATGCGGCAGACAGCTTCTTTGGCTCCTCAAACTACAAGAATTTTGATGTTATTATTGCCTCCTACCATGACCAAGGATTGATCCCTTTTAAAACACTCGCCTTTGGTACGGGCGTTAATTTTACCGCAGGATTGTCCAAGGTTCGTACCTCGCCAGACCATGGGACTGCATTCGACGTGGCAGGAAAAGGCGTTGCGGATCACGAAAGTTTTAAACAGGCAGTGTATACGGCGATAGACATCTTTCAGAAACGCAATGAATATGAGGAGATTTCAGAGAACCCCCTGCAAACAAATAAGCGAAAACCTTTTTCAAAAAAGAAATAGTACAAGGGCGGCGCAATTGAAATAATTTTTTATCTTTGCACCCGCCTTTTGACGAAGGTGGGGAATGATAACAGGCGTGGATATGAAAGAATTGAAAGATTTTACCATCCCTTTTATAGGGCTGAAATTAGGTAAACACCCGTTTCATTTTGAGATTACAAATACGTTCTTTGAGCATTTTGAGTATGAAGAGTTTAATGGGACAGACATTAAACTTGACGTATTGTTGGACAAAAAAACAACACTTTTAGAGTTCACATTGAATTTTAAAGGTACCGTGAACGTCCAATGTGACATCACCAACGAACCTTTCGACCAGGAAATTTCAGGAAACTATCACTTCGTCGTAAAATTTGGAGACGAGTACAACGATGAAAACGAAGACCTTTTGATAATCCCGCACGGAAGCCACGAGGTGAACATTCAGCAATACGTTTACGAATCTATTGTACTTTCGCTACCCACAAGGTTGATACATCCAGGGGTAGAGGATGGAACATTGGAAAGCGACATACTCGATAAACTTGAAGAATTGAGCCCAAAGCAGCCTAAAGAAAAAGTTGAAGAGGGCGACCAAGTAGACCCAAGATGGGACGAATTAAAAAAACTATTAACGGATAAATAATATAAGTAATGGCACATCCTAAAAGAAAAATCTCAAAAACCAGAAGAGATAAAAGAAGAACTCATTACAAAGCGGTAAAGCCAACATTAGCACAGGATCCAACAACTGGGGAAACTCACTTGTTCCACAGAGCACACTGGCACGAAGGTAAATTATATTACCGCGGTCAAGTTGTGATTGACGCTACTGAAGAGGTAGAGGCTTAAACACAACCATTTATAGCATACACTAACTCTCACACCCCCTTGTGAGAGTTTTTTTGTTACCTGTTATTTTTATTCAAAAAAAGCTGTTTACCATCTTATTTTGATGTTTTTTTAGTAATTTTCACAACTTTTAAGGACCTTATTGGTCTTTTTGCGTGAAAGTAAGATAACTCTATGAGCAAAATATCAGCAGCAATCACAGCTGTAGGAGGCTATGTGCCAGACTACGTACTCACCAACCAAATCCTGGAAACCATGGTGGATACCAATGACGAGTGGATCACCACCAGGACAGGTATTAAAGAACGTAGAATTTTAAAAGACAAAGACAAAGGCACATCCTTTCTGGCCATTGAAGCCGCAAAAGATTTGCTGAAAAAAAGCAATACAAACCCAGAAGATATAGACATGGTCATTATGGCAACAGCCACGCCAGATATGCCCGTCGCAGCCACAGGCGTTTACGTAGCCACCCAGATTGGAGCCGTAAACGCTTTTTCTTTTGACCTTGTTGCGGCATGTTCCAGCTTTCTTTTTGGGATGTCCACCGCAGCAAAATATATCGAATCTGGCCGCTATAAAAAAATACTTCTTTTGGGCGCAGACAAAATGTCCTCTATTATTGATTATGAAGATAGGGCTACCTGCATCATTTTTGGTGATGGCGGAGGTGCCGTGCTATTCGAACCCAATACCGAAGGCTATGGCTTGCAAGACGAATTCTTACGGACCGATGGGATAGGGAGACAAAGCCTAAAGATAGATGCTGGTGGATCGTTGCTTCCTCCCTCTGCGGAAACAGTGGCAAACAAGCAACACTATGTATTCCAAGATGGAAAAACGGTTTTTAAATTTGCTGTTTCCAATATGGCAGATGTAAGTGCCAAAATCATGGAGCGTAATAATCTTACCGATGATGATGTAAACTGGCTGGTACCACATCAAGCCAATTTGAGAATTATTGACGCAACCGCAAAAAGAATGAACCTTCCCAGTGAGAAGGTGATGAAAAACATACACAAATATGGAAACACCACTTCGGCAACACTGCCATTATGCTTGGTGGACTACGAAAAACAACTTAAAAAAGGAGATAAATTAGTGTTCGCATCCTTTGGAGGCGGATTTACCTGGGGATCTATATATTTAACCTGGGCGTATAATTCCTAATAATAACGATTAAAATTAACCAACATGGAGTTAAAAGAAATACAAAGCTTGATTAAGTTCGTGGCAAAATCTGGAGCCAGCGAAGTAAAACTAGAGATGGAAGATGTGAAAATTACCATACGTACAGGTGAAGCTGGAGGAAAGGGTGAAACCACATACATCCAGCAAGTACCTGCTGTAGCAGCAGCTCCTGCGGCAGCACCAGCACCAGCTGCGGCACCTGCAGACGCAGCACCAGCAGCTCCGGCCACACCAGCTGCATCGGAAGATTCAAAATACATTACGGTAAAGTCACCCATCATCGGAACTTTCTATCGTAAGCCGGCACCAGACAAACCTATGTTTGTTGAAGTAGGCTCTACCATAAACACCGGGGATGTTCTATGTGTTATTGAAGCGATGAAACTCTTTAATGAGATAGAAAGTGAAGTTTCTGGAAAAATCGTGAAAATTTTAGTGGACGATGCTTCTCCAGTAGAGTTCGACCAGCCACTTTTCTTAGTAGACCCGTCGTAATTTAAACACCAAAGTTTTGAATTGCACATCCCTTTTGTGGGATTTGGGATTTGGGATTTGTTAATTTCAGAGAATTATGTTTAAAAAGATATTAATAGCAAATAGGGGAGAGATTGCATTACGTGTAATCAGAACCTGTAGAGAGATGGGCATTAAATCGGTTGCGGTATACTCCAAAGCTGATGAAGAAAGCCTACATGTTAAGTTTGCCGACGAAGCCGTTTGTATTGGTCCTGCACCTAGTAGCGAAAGTTACCTAAAGATGAGTAACATTATCGCAGCTGCAGAAATTACCAATGCCGATGCTATACACCCAGGATATGGGTTTCTTTCAGAAAACGCAAAATTTTCACGTATCTGCCAAGAACACAATATCAAATTTATTGGGGCTTCTCCAGAAATGATCGAAAAAATGGGAGATAAGGCCATGGCCAAAGCTACCATGAAAGCTGCAGGCGTACCGTGCGTACCGGGAAGTGATGGAGTGATAGAAGATTTTGAAACCTGTAAAAAAGTGGCAAAAGAAACCGGCTATCCAGTGATGCTAAAAGCAAGTGCTGGAGGTGGAGGAAAAGGGATGCGAGCTGTATGGAAAGAAGAAAACCTACAAGCAGCATGGGAATCTGCACGACAGGAAAGTAAAGCTGCTTTCGGAAATGACGATATGTATATGGAAAAGCTCATTGAAGAACCACGACATATTGAAATACAGGTCGTAGGCGATAGTACGGGCAAAGCGTGCCATTTGAGCGAGCGTGACTGCTCCATACAGCGCCGCCACCAGAAGTTGACCGAAGAAACCCCAAGCCCCTTTATGACCAAGAAATTGCGTAACGACATGGGGATGGCAGCTGTAAAAGCAGCCGAATTTATAAAATATGAAGGTGCCGGAACGGTAGAGTTTTTGGTTGATAAACACAGAAACTTCTACTTTATGGAAATGAACACCCGTATCCAAGTAGAACACCCCATTACCGAACAGGTAATAGATTTCGATTTAATACGTGAGCAGATTTTGGTTGCGGCGGGAGTACCCATTTCTGGAAAGCACTATACGCCAAACTTGCACTCCATAGAATGTCGTATCAATGCTGAAGATCCCTATAACGATTTTAGGCCTTCACCAGGAAGAATCACAACACTTCACGCCCCAGGAGGCCATGGGGTTAGACTGGACACACACGTATATGCAGGCTACACGATACCGCCCAACTATGACTCTATGATTGCTAAGTTAATCACGACTGCGCAGACAAGAGATGAAGCCATCAATAAAATGAAACGCGCATTGGACGAGTTTGTAATTGAAGGTATAAAAACCACAATCCCATTCCATAGACAGTTAATGGACCATCCAGATTATGTGGCAGGAAATTACACCACTGCTTTTATGAACGATTGGAAAATGGCGCCTCCAGAAGAGGAATAGTGGTTAAAGTATTGAGCACTCAACCTCAAATCCCAAAGAGCACCTTTGGAATTTGGGGTTTTTTGTTTTAGAAAAATATATTTACACTTTAGCTTTTTATAATTTATAAGAATTTTGTCAGAGGGAAAAGCAATTTTATATGTCGCAGGAACAATCCTACTTCTTTTCGTGGGATTATATAGGTATTACGTTTCCCAGAAGCTGAAAAGAATAGCGAAAAACAGACCAAGCTTACATAAGTTTGAGTATATTAAAAAAATGGAGGCCCAAGACTTTTCATATAAAATAACCGATGAAGTATACGACGCTATACAAATGCGAATTAAAGTCGAAAATTTTGATCTATATCCTGAAGACGACCTTTTAAACCTGTTTAAAATTGATACGCTCCAAGCTGAAAATTTAATAGACAATCTTTTGGATGAACTGGATTTGGTGCCACCCAGTGAAGAAACATACAAGCAAATATTCAAAGAAAACCGTAGCATAGTCAATAGTATTTATATCTTGAAGCTGCTTCACAAATGCAAAAATAAAAGCGATACAAAGCCGGTATTGTAAGAATCTTAGCATAAAATCGGCACTCTTACAGTCTCGTTTTTTTGACCTCTCGAGTCAGTTTTAGCCACGTTTTCCCTACTTTTAAATACAATGAGAAGAAACAATCCCAGTGAGAACACCTCTCAACCCCCATCGAGGGAGAAACATAACCTGTCCTATTGGGAACAAAATACATGGCTCTCCAACATAGATGTTGCGATTATTGGTAGTGGCATTGTTGGACTAAGCTGTGCTTTAGCGTTACGCCAACGATATCCACAAAAAAAAATAGTCGTCTTTGAAAAAGGAATGCTGCCCAGTGGGGCAAGTACCAAAAATGCCGGGTTTGCCTGTTTTGGAAGTATTTCTGAAATTTTAGAGGATTTAAAAACACATTCCGAAGATGAGGTTGTCCAACTCATTAAAAACAGAGTAGTAGGCTTGCAATTGCTTAGGAGAAATCTTGGCGATCTTCAATTGGACTATCAACAATTGGGAGGTCACGAAGTTTTCACTGAAAATGATACTGACTTGTTTGAAAATTGTATTGAAAATCTTTCGTACATCAATAAACTATTAGAAAATGTGTTTTTTGGCGAAAAAGAGGTGTTTTCGGTTAAAAAGGATTCATTTTCTTTTAAAAATGTTCAGAATAAGCTTGTTTTCAACAAATTTGAAGGACAGCTTGATGCGGGAAAAATGATATTAGGGCTGCTTCAAAAATGTTCAAAAAAAGGAATTTTAGTGCTGAATAACGCAGAAATTACTTCATTTTCAGCAAAAAACAATAAAATTTCTCTAGAAATGGACAATTCAGTGAAATTTTCAGCAAAAAAGCTATGCATTGCCACAAACGGCTTTGCCAAACAGTTTTTGGAGCTCCCGTTACAGCCTGCTCGCGCACAAGTTTTGATTACCCATCCCATCCCTAATTTGCATATTAAAGGCACCTTTCATCTGGACAAAGGCTACTACTATTTCAGAAATATACATAACCGAATTCTTTTTGGAGGCGGAAGAAATCTGGATTTTAAAGCAGAAGAAACATCAGATTTAGGCCTAACGGCTCTTGTACAAGAGGAACTGGAACGGCTGTTACAAACAACAATCCTCCCCAATACACCGTTTACCATAGACCAACGTTGGAGTGGCATTATGGGGGTTGGTACACAGAAAAAGCCTATTGTAAAACAAATTGAACCCAATGTGTACTGCGGGGTGCGGCTTGGCGGAATGGGCGTTGCCATTGGGAGCTCCGTTGGACAACAGTTGGCAAATTTAGTTACAATTTATTCTCCCCTTGAGGGGGGCTAGGGAGTACCATGGTTAAAAAACTCTTTAAATTCCTTTTTAAAGTATTGTTGTGGTTCATCGTGCTTACGGTACTTTGGGTGCTGCTCTATAAATATGTTCCTGTTTACTACACCCCATTAATGGCTATACGCAGCTATCAATCTGAAGGCGATTTCGAGACGAAGCACAAATGGGTCCCTATTTCAGAAATTTCAGCAGAGTTACAACTGGCCGTAATTTGTGCCGAAGACCAAAAATTTATAAAACACAACGGTTTTGATGTAGAAAACATCGAAAGAGCATACAAAAACAACAAGAAAGGCAAAAAACTGCGTGGGGCCAGTACCATTTCCCAACAAACCGCAAAGAATGTTTTTCTGTGGCCAGATAGGAGCTGGTTGCGTAAAGGGCTGGAAGCCTATTTCACTTTTTTGATTGAACTGTTGTGGGACAAAGAACGAATCTTGGAAGTATATCTTAACAGTATAGAGATGGGAGAGGGCATTTATGGAGCAGAGGCAGCTTCGGGGTATTGGTTCAACAAATCGGCAAAAAATCTTCAAAAATATGAGGCCGCCGCCATCGCTGCCATCTTGCCCAATCCAAGAAATTTTAAGGCTAACCCGCCCTCTAAGTACATTCAAGAAAGAAAAGAGTGGATTGTTGGACAGATGCGTTTTTATGGTACATTTACGCTGAAAAAACCAAAGGGAAATGACCGATAAAGAACTGAAGATAGCATTACTGGAACACTGCCAAAATACAGTAATGAAACGGTTTGAGAAAATCAAACAAACCATTGCGGGTATTGAAGAGTCCCTAGTGGAAGAATCCAAGAGCAGCGCAGGGGACAAGCATGAAACCGGTCGTGCCATGTTACAGATAGATCGTGAAAACGCAGGAAAACAATTACAGGAAATTGAAAACCTGCAAGCTTTGGTGAAGAAGATAGATATAACAAAAGCTTCAGATTATGTGCGCTTGGGAAGCTTGGTATATACTAACAACGGCACCTATTTTATGAGCATTTCTATAGGGCAAGTTACAGTTGGAAAAACCAATTATTTTTGTGTGGCGTTGCAATCTCCCATTGGGCAATTGTTAAGTGGAGCCGTAAAGGGGGACGGTTTCAGTTTTAATGGGCGGGATCTTGTGGTGAAGAGTATTTCATAGTTTCATTTCAAGTGTCAAATCCACCCAACTCCCAGAAAATCACCTAGCAGCATTGGTGGCATCATGGATTTTGCTATCCAGAACCATCGCTAAGTGTTCAGCCACCTTAAACCCCTCAACTTTATCTTCACTCTCATATGCGGTTATGTGTTTGTTTTGTTCGTAGAATAAATTTACCCTAAATATAGTAAAAGCAAGGTCTGCCTGAGCTGCGATAACCCTAGCTCTGGACTTTTTCTTGGTTTCGAATATAGAGACATATTCTATTTCTGGAAGAGGCTTCCAAACACCAACCTTTAATCCCATTACCGAATATATCTTTCTATATGCCTTTCCTTCCAAAGCTATTTCTATGCCTTCTCTAAGCGATAGTTTTAAGGCAGCCCCTAGTAATATTAGCCCGAACAACGTTCCAGAATAAAGCAGGTATATAGATAGCAGTCCAAGGATTATGGAGAAAGCTATCTTTACTTTGGAAATATGTTTTAGGTAATGTAGTTTAGGATGCATCTAGGTGTTGGAAAAATTTTTTAGCATTCTTTTTGTTTTTTCCCCAATCTATAATTTGTGTAGAGAGCTTGCAGGAGGAAGTGAAGGTTACCAAAGTACCCTGCTCATTTTCCTGAAAACGAACTAAGATATCTTCACCCCATGACCACAACGTTGTGGGAGCTTCAGCATAAAAAGCTTGGTTTGCCCCCACCCATTTCGCCATCCTAAATCCAGCTTTCATTAGGGCTTCTTGTGTTTTTTCCTTGGCTTTTTCCTTAGGGATTCCAAGCTGTACATTTGCGGTATGGCTATTTGCCATAGCTTCTCAGTTTTAGATATACTTGCTTTGTTTGTACAATTTCAGGATGGTTAAAAAATATTTTATCTTCGCTGAAATCTGCTTCCACAAGATAATGATTTCCTTTAAAATAGTGTTGGGCAACGGTAACAAAAAGTGCCGTTTTATCTACTGAAACTTTTATTTTGTGGGGCAACAACACCAGTTCTTTTTTTGAAAGAACACTTGGTCGGATCACAGGAACCTCACCAAAAAAACCTTTCTCATATACCGAAGCAGTTCTAGCATCGTGGGGTCGCTGTGATACAACTTATATCGTGCTTTTTTAGATAGGCAAACAAATTGCGACGCAAACTGTTTTTACGGAAGGTGTAAATACTGCTAAAGGGCTCGTCCAGCAATAACACCTCGGGAGCCTTTGCCTTCGCCTCTTTTATAGGAACCTTTAACTGGAACGATTTCCTATATTTATTTGCCATAGTTTTTCTTCCGTATTATAAAATATGCAATACAAGATAGACTTCAATTTAATTGGTTTCAGCAGCGCTCACTTTTGTAGATATATTACTGTTTTAAAAAGACGTTAACCTTTTCTCAAAATTGATGTAATGCACTCTTAATAGCTTTTGAAATTGTCCAGCGACTACCTAACTTTATAAAAAAGAAAAAAAATGAACAAGACCATATTATTAAAAAGCCGACCAGAAGGAACCCCAACCCTGGATAATTTTGAGTTTGCTGAAATAGACAAACCAACAGTTTCAGAAGGACAGGTGCTATTAAAAACAAAATATGTTTCTGTAGATCCCTATTTACGAGGCAGAATGCGGGATGAAAAATCCTATATTGAACCTTTTCAACTTGATGAACCCATACAAAGTGGCATTATTGCAGAAGTTGTAGCATCGGAAAACCCCGATTTTAAAACGGGGGACTACATAAACGGGATGCTGGACTGGAAAAAAATACAAACCCATAACGGGAAGGGACTTCAAAAAGTAGATCAAAGTAAAGCGCCACTGAGTGCGTATCTGGGAATCTTGGGACTCACAGGAATAACCGCCTACGTTGGCTTGCTTAAAATTGGGGAACCGAAAGAAGGTGAAACGGTCTTGGTTTCTGGTGCCTCCGGGGCAGTGGGAAGCGTGGTTGGACAAATTGCCAAGATTAAAGGCTGTAAGGTTGTAGGTATTGCAGGAAGTGATGAAAAAATAAACCTGTTGCAAGATACTTTCGGTTTTGACGAAGGTATAAACTATAATAAAACTAACACTATGCAAAAGGCAATAAAAGAAGCTTGTCCCAATGGAGTAGACATTTATTTTGATAATGTAGGCGGAGAGATTCTGGATGCAGCCATAGCCAACATGAATCGTTTTGGCCGCGTAGTTAATTGCGGGGCAATTTCGTTATACAACGAAACCGAACAGCCCACAGGACCCAGACTGGAGACTTCTTTGGTAAAAAAGAGCCTAAAAATGCAAGGATTTATAGCGCGGGATTATCAAGATGATTTCAATAAAATCGTCCCGCAACTGGCTAGCTGGCTTCAAAAAGATAAATTAACCTATGAGGAAACTATTGTAGATAGATTTGAAAATATTCCACAGGCATTTATAGACTTGTTTGATGGAAAAAACAAGGGAAAAATGGTGGTAAAGGTTTAATCATTTGGTCCTAAAACAATCCATCGGTATTCGTTCCGATGGATAGTTTATAATTTTAAGCGGTTATTATTGCTTTTGTGTTGTTGGCATGATATACACATCGTTTACATTGGTGCGTCCAGGTTGTGACAACGCATAAAAGATAGCATCTGCAATATCGTTTGGGGCTAATGGCTCCACGTCGCCCATTACATCTTGCATATCTTTCATCAATTCTTTATCGGTAATGGTTTCGGTCAATTCGGTATCTACAGCTCCTGGCTCTATGGAAGTGACGTTTATTCCATAAGTAGGCGCCAATTCTTGTCGTAAGCCTTCAGAAAACATTTTTACAGCCGATTTTGTAGCACAATAGATTGCTCCCCCAGGGAAATATTTATAGGCGGCTACTGAAGAAATATTAATAATATGTCCTTCTTTTTGTTCCATCATGGTGGGTAATACCGCCGAGACACCATTTAGCACGCCTTTTATGTTCACGTCTACCATAGTGTCCCACTCATCGGTATGAAGATTTTTTACGTATGAGAGGGGCATGAGCCCAGCATTGTTTATTAGTACATCGATAGATCCAAAGGTGTCCCTTGCTTCTTTTTGTAAGTGTTGCCAATCGTTTTTATTGGTAACGTCTCCAGTTACCACGAGGGCATTTCCACCTTCTTTTTCAATCTTACTTTTTAATTTCCTTAATCTGTCTTCACGTCTTGCGGCCAAGACCACGTTAGCTCCTTCTTTTGAAAGCTTAAGCGCAGTTGCTTCACCAATGCCGCTAGAGGCACCTGTAATAATTACAGTTTTGTTCTTTATATTCATCGTTGTTCAAGTTTATATAAAGATACGTGTAAGGAGCGGCACAAAGTGTGTTTTAGTGCCGTTTGGGAGGATTTTAACGAGTATTTTGAGCGTTTGTTAAGAAATTTAAAGCTTCGCCACGATGCTAATTTTTATTTTCTAAAGTGTCAGACCAAGGAAAGGTACACCGTTGCTCCTTTGTCAAGTTTTTCGAAGTGCTCAAAAAATACAATTCCTGAATTCCCTTCACCCAAAATGAGATAAGTCTTTCCCTTAAGATATGAAGCTTTCACCGTAGTTTTTAAGGGGGTTTTTTCTGCTGAAATTTTTAAGTGATGTGGAAACAGATGAAGCGGTTCTTCAGATAAGATACCGGCAGGAAGTGTGGAAACCTCACCATAAAAGCTTTTTTCGTATACCGAAGTTGCAGAGGCATACACCTTCTCTGGCGTGCCCAATTGGAGCATTTCCCCATGCCTTAGCACTAGCATCCTGTCTGAAAAAGACAAAGCTTCCTTAGCATCGTGGGTCGCTGTAATACAACTTATACCGTGCTCTTTTAAATAGGTGAACAAATTGCGACGCAAGCTGTTTTTGTGAAAGGTGTCAATACTGCTAAAGGGCTCGTCCAGCAATAACACCTCGGGAGCCTTTGCCAGTGCCCTGGCCAGGGATACACGTTGCTTTTGACCACCGCTCAACGTTTCTACTTTTCGCTCCTTTAAATCCAAAAGGCCTACGGTTTGCAATACTTCGGTCATTCGCTCTAGGTCTTGGGTCTTGTTCTGCCTAGTGAGGTATTCTGCTACATTTTCGGCTACCGAGGTGTAGGGCATCAAATTGTATTCCTGCGAGACCAATTTCATAAAACTATGACCGGGAATTAAACTATGGCTAGGACCAAACAGCTGTTTTTTTCCATAGAAAATCTCGCCCTTGTCTAAATTCAACAACCCATAGATTAAGTGAAGCAACGTGGATTTTCCACAACCGCTCTCACCCAATACCGAAACATGCTCTCCCTTTCCAACCCGAAAACTGATATTGGACAGGACCTTTATCCCTTTGGGGCTTTCAGGATACGCAAAAGAGTTTATGGAAATGTTTAGTGACATAATTTTGAAAAAAAACCTCAAAGGTTATTCAAGTCCTTTGAGGTTGGTAAAAAAAATTTAGTATCTAAAAAATTACTGTTGGATATCTTTATCGGTCTTGCTGGGGAGCGTTTCGTAGCCCATATTGTAAAGCGTAAAACCGAAGATATCGGCATACTGCTCTATAGTCTTGCTTACTGGAGTTCCTGCCCCATGCCCGGCATCTGTTTCAATGCGTATCAAGGTTGGATTGTCGCCACTTTGCTTGTCCTGTAGTTCTGCTGCAAATTTAAAGCTATGCGCGGGCACTACACGGTCGTCATGATCTCCTGTGGTAACAAGCGTTGCGGGATACTCTGTGCCTGCTTTCACATTGTGAACGGGCGAGTAGCCTTTTAGGTACTCGAACATCTCTTTGTTGTCGTCAGCAGTACCATAATCGTATGCCCATCCAGCTCCAGCAGTAAAGGTGTGGTAGCGTAACATATCCAATACGCCCACGGCCGGTAGCGCCACTTTCATCAAGTCGGGTCGCTGGGTCATTGTAGCGCCCACGAGCAAACCACCGTTTGAGCCACCGCGGATAGCAAGGTAGTCGCTAGAGGTGTAATTATTGGCTATCAAGTACTCGGCTGCTGCTATAAAATCGTCAAACACATTTTGTTTGTTCATTTTAGTCCCGGCATCGTGCCATTTTTTCCCGTATTCACCGCCACCGCGAAGGTTGGGAACTGCATAGATACCGCCCTGTTCCATCCATACAGCATTAGAAATGCTAAAACTTGGGGTCAAACTAATGTTGAAACCACCGTAACCATACAGAATAGTTGGGTTTTTTCCATTGAGCTCTATGCCTTTTTTGTGGGTAATGATCATGGGTACCTTAGTACCGTCTTTAGAGGTATAGAATACTTGTTTGCTTTCGTAGTTTTCAGGATTGAAATCTATTTCTGGCTTTCGGTACAGCTCACTTTTGCCGCTTTCAATATCAAATTTATAGATGCTTCCCGGTGTTACATAGTTGGTAAAGCTGTAGTACAGCTCCTTTTCTTCCTTTTTTGCTCCAAATCCGCCTGCACTACCTACGCCAGGCAATTCAATCTCTCGTACCAGATTCCCGTCATAATCATATTGCATTACCTTGCTCACGGCATCTACCATATACTCGGTAAAGAAGTAGCCACCACCCGTTCCTGGACTCAGCACATTTTCGGTCTCAGGGATAAAATCTTTCCAGTTTTCTGGAGTGGGGTTACTGGCATCTACGGTTACTATCTTTCGGTTGGGCGCATTCAGGTTGGTCACCAGGTATAGTTTGGTCCCCACGTTGTCAATGACAAACGTATCAGAATCGGTATGGTCCAGCACGGTAATGAGCTTGCTATTGGGTTTGCTCAAATCCTTTAAGAACAGTTTATTGCCGGATGTTGAGGTACTGGCCGAGATTTGTAACCATCGGTTATCTTCGGAAACACTTCCGCCCACATAGCGGTGTTTTTGGGCTTCGGTGCCACCAAATATCAATTCGTCCTTTTCCTGTGATGTTCCTAATTTATGATAATACAGTTTGTGCTGGTCTGTCTTTGCCGAGAGCTCGCTGCCCTCTGGCTTGTCATAGCTTGAGTAGTAAAAGCCTTCGTTACCTTTCCAGGCAATACCACTAAATTTTATATCCACTAGGGTATCTTCCACGATTTCCTTGGTTTCAGTGTTCATTACGAGCACTTTTCGCCAGTCGCTTCCTCCTTCAGAAACACTATAGGCGGCTGTTTTTCCGTCTTCAGAAAAATTTAAGCCACCCAAAGAGATGGTTCCATCTTCCTTAAAGGTATTAGGATCCAAGAAAATTTCGGCTGTACTGGGGTCTTCACCTGTTTTGTAGCGATAGATCACATACTGGTTCTGCAGGCCATCGTTTTTAAAGAAATAGGTGTAGTCGCCCTCCTTAAAGGGAGACCCAACTTTCTCATAGTTCCAGAGATCTGTAAGGCGCTCCTTCAATTCTTCACGAAAAGGGATGTTGTCCAGGTACCCAAAGGTGGTCTTGTTCTGGCGTTGTACCCAATCTGCTGTTTCCTCGCTCATATCGTCCTCCAGCCAGCGGTAGGGGTCTTTTACTTCGGTTCCAAAATAGTTGGTTACGGTATCTACTTTTTTGGTCTCGGGGTAGGTCACGGCAATAGTTTCGGTTTTGGTAGTTTCATTCTCGTTTTTACAGCTTATAAGTGCTAGTGTGCAAAGAACGGGTAGGATTAATTTTCTCATTTGTTTGATTGTGATAATTCAAGCCACTAAAATACTGAAAAACTGCCGTTACGCTATTTCAAAAAACGATTTTTATACTTCAATACTGAAAAAGTGGTCTATATGCCTTCCAGTATTTATAAATGAGGATAACATTAAAAGTGAAAATAACAATGGCCACGGCAATATCCGAAACATCCAAAAACAAGTGGAACAGCAGAATGTTTACCGTAAGCGGGGCTAACAGTACAAGGGCAAAGGGGACCCATTTTTTAAACAAGAGCATAAGCCCTACGGAAATTTCTATAATAGCAACAATGTAAAAAACGTATCCAGTAGTTTCGAGGGACTCCATAAAATTTGCCGCTGCGGGGGGCATTTCGAACATTTTTATAAAATTGAGGAACTTGTTTAGGCCAAAGACCAATAGCGCCAGTCCCAATACAATACGCATGATAGAGGTAAAAGTTGAATTCATAGTGAATGGTTTTGATGGTTTGTTATTTAAAGATACTAAAAAACCCGTTTCATCCAACCGGAGAAACGGGCGTAAAGTTTTTTAAATGAAATGTTTACTCCATAATCGAGATTTAAATCTCCCTAGGTGGTTTACTTGAACAATCCTTTGTATGCATCCCAGTTTATATACATTAAATAGCAGTTTGCCGCAAACACAAACAACGCTGGGCCAAGATTCATAGGATTAAAGTATACAAAAGCGTGAAACAGTACAATGTGTACGGACACAGGCATTAATAAAACCATCGCAAACGGGATCCATTTTTTTATGACCAAAAGGAATCCTGCCATAATTTCGACCAGGCCAACAGTCCCTAGCACATATCCTTTACCGCTAGGGGCTTCCCATGAATACCTAAGGGCCTCAAATAGGTGTTCGGCTTCCGGAAAACCGTCAAACTTAAAATCTGGAAGAAACCAGAAAAACTTATTGAGGCCAAACGCCAAGAGCATTAGTCCTAAACCTATACGTAGGATGGTGTGGAAAATCTTCATCTAAAAGAGTTTTTGGCTGTTACCAAAGTTTAGACGAAAAATATTTAGAGGCTTACACCAATCCCTTTTCAACCAGATATTCTGCTATTTGGATAGCATTTGTTGCCGCCCCTTTACGCAGGTTGTCACTCACGATCCACATATTGAGGGTGTTGGGCTGGGTCTCATCCCTTCTTATCCTACCCACAAACACATCGTCCTTGTCGTGGGCATAGATGGGCATGGGATATGTGTTGGTGTCTGGATTGTCTTGTACCACAATGCCAGGGGTTTGCTGCAAAAGCCTTCTTACTTCGGAAAGATTAAAATCGTTGACAAACTCTACGTTTACGGATTCGCTATGGCCGCCAGCCGTAGGTATGCGAACCGCAGTGGCAGAAACCGAGAATGTCCTGTCGTCCAATATTTTTTGGGGTTCTCGGGCCAGTTTCATTTCTTCTTTGGTGTAACCGTTGGCTTCAAAAACATCACAATGGGGCAATGCATTTTTGTGTATGGGATAAGGATAGGCCATAGGTCCACCAACGCCGGTAATTTCATTTTCCAATTGCTGTACGGCCTTTACCCCAGTCCCCGAAACCGATTGATATGTTGAAACTATCACACGCCTCATCTGGTACTTTTTGTGAAGAGGTGCCAATGCCATGACCAGTTGTATGGTGGAGCAATTTGGGTTGGCAATTATTTTATCTTCTGGGGTTAATACCGATGCGTTTATCTCCGGCACGACCAATTTTTTGGATTGGTCCATTCTCCAAGCAGAAGAGTTGTCTATAACCGTGGTGCCAATTTCAGCAAACTTAGGGGCATATTCCAGAGAGGTACTTCCCCCTGCAGAAAAGATAGCTATTTCCGGGCGAGCTGCAATAGCAGTTTCCATGGATACTATGGGCACTAATTTCTCTTTGTACAACAGTTCTCTCCCCACCGATTTTTCTGAAGCTACAGGGATAAGTTCGGTTAAGGGAAAATTACGTTCTTCCAACAATTTCAACATGACGGTTCCTACCATTCCGGTGGCACCTATTACTGCTATTTTCATACCAAGGGCCCGCAATATACGGGAAGTTTTAAAGGGTTATTTAAACGGTTCAAAAATACGGGTTTACTGTACAGGAATTCTCAAAATTATCCCAAAAAAAGACCACCCCTTCGTGAGTCGGGGTGGTTTGGTTTAACTTGAGCAGTGTAGCGGTGGCTCGATGCAATTTTGAGCTTGCTAAAGCTAACTCAAAATCACTCAGCAACCTTCACATTTAAACGTGGAGGCTATTTTTTGCGCAGCTCGTCTCTAATTTCCATAAGGATATCTTTTTCTGATGGTCCTGGATCTGGAGCAGGAGCCTCTTCTTTTTTCTTGCGCACCTTTGCGTATGCTTTTACAATCATAAACAATACAAATCCAACGATTATCAAGTTAATGATAGCGTTTACCCATTTACCATACATAACGGCATTTTCGGGCTTTTCTACGGTTCCATCTGCAGCTACAACGGCTTCAGAGAGCACGTATTTCATATCTGCAAAATCTACTCCTCCCGCATAATGGCCTACAATGGGCATCATAATATCGGATACAAACCCATTTACTACAAGCCCTACGGCTCCCGCAAGGATTACGGCAACTGCCAAGTCTATGACGTTGCCCGTCATGATAAAATCTCTAAATTCTTTAAGCATAGTTTGGTGGTTTAATGTTAATACAACACTAAATTAGGTAAAAAGGATTTAGAAACGCAAAGTTTTGAGAAATACGCTTGTTTACTTTCGACAAACAACACGTTTTATTCGTTGAGAGATGGCCGTGAGCAATTCGTAGGGAATGGAGCCCACAGCTTCGGAAAGTTGCTGTGCGGTGGGGTTTGTCCCAAAAACAATTACTTGGTCCCCTTCGGCACAATCAATATTTGTTACGTTTACCATAAGCATGTCCATACACACATTTCCCACGATAGGTGCTTTTTGACCATGTATGGTTACCCAGCCAACACCTTTCCCGTAAGCCCTGGAAATACCATCGGCATGACCAATAGGAATGGTCGCTGTTCTTGAAGGATTTTTTGCGATAAATCCGCGGTTATACCCTACAGATTCGCCCTTTCTTACTATATGGATTTGGGAGATTACAGATTTTAAGGTAGCGACAGGTTTTAGGTTTTTGTTTTCTATATCAGAATTGCCAAAACCATACAGCCCGATACCCACCCTGACCATATCGAACTGCGCTTGCGGGTAGTTGAGTACCCCAGATGTATTGCTCTGGTGCAAGAAAAAATCGTAGGGCAGTTCTTTTTGAATATTTTCTGAAATAGTCCTAAAACTCTCAATTTGCCTTAGTGTGAATTCCTTTTCATTTGCATCTTCACTCGCAACCAAATGTGAAAAAACAGAACTTATTTTTAGGGCTTTCGTGTGTTTCAGCTTGGCCAAAACTGTTTCAGTTTCGCTTCCGCGGAACCCCAACCGGTTCAAGCCTGTATTGAACTTTAAATGCACGGGATATGCTTTTTGGTTCTTGGACCGGGCAACCTCGATAAAATGACTTAATATCCTAATGCTATAGATAGAAGGCTCCAAACAACGGTCTATTAACGCTTCAAAATTTATGGGCTGTGGGTGTAATACCAAAATAGGCGCAGTTACTCCAGCATCGCGTAAAGCAATCCCTTCTTTTACATAGGCAACTGCAAAATAATGTACCCCCAACCGTTCAAGCTCCTTGGCAATGGCGGTACTCTCACTACCATACCCAAAAGCTTTTACAACGGCCATGGTTTTAATGCCATTATGAAGTTTTGAGGTAAGATATGTATAGTTATGTGCAAGAGCGTTTAGGTCTATTTCCAGCACTGTTTCTTTAAATTGGGCCATTCTTAACCTTGCTTTTTGGCCTCTTGGCCTTGTTTGGGGACTATTTGTTCTGGATCCTGCACCTCCATTTTTCTTACTTTTTCCCTTAATACGGCTTTATAGTAGGCAGCACGACTCAATGGTTCATATTCTTCGGTCTCACCCAATAGTACGAGGTTGTCGTCGTTGGATTTTCTGAAGCTATAATGTGCAAGGTTTCCGGTGCGAGGACATACCGCATGTACTTTGGTAACATACTCTGCCGTAGCCATGAGTGCAGGCATGGGGCCAAAGGGGTTGCCTTTATAATCCATATCCAGCCCGGCAACGATTACACGTACGCCACGGTTTGCAAGATCGTTGCACACCTTTACTATTTCATCGTCAAAAAACTGGGCCTCATCGATGCCCACTACATCACAATTATCTGCCAAGATGGGTATGTTTGCCGCAGCGGGAACGGGTGTGGAACGTATCTGGTTGCTATCGTGCGAGACCACGTGGTCTTCTTCGTAACGGGTATCTACGGTAGGCTTAAAAATCTCGACCTTTTGCCTGGCAAATTGTGCACGCTTCAATCGGCGTATGAGTTCTTCGGTCTTACCAGAAAACATAGAGCCACAGATCACCTCGATCCAGCCAAATTGCTCTTTTTGATTTACGGTATTTTCGAGAAACATAGGGTGTTTTTTAGAATAAAACGGAAATTCTTGACGTTTACATATAGGATGCGTAAATTTAACAAAACAAAGTAGACCCCATCCCTTAGGAACTAAAAAAGTTATTGATACAGATGAAAAAAAAGTTGCAACAAGACCTACAAGATTTGGCAAAAGAAATCCTTCAAGAACAGTGCCCAAGCACTGTCCAACTAAAAAAGAAGGTTGCTGCTATATATGAAAAACTGACGATTTTGGAACATTTGGAGCAACAAATCGAGGGAGAGACAACGGTTCCCAGCAAGAATGAAATTGAATCTTTTGACAGCAAGAGCTACAAAGAACAAAATTGGTTTACCGAACCGGAACCCATCCCACAACCACAACATAAAGAAGATCTGGTAGAACCGCTTATTGAAAAAATAAAGGATCTTGTAGCCCAGATGCCTGCCGAGTCTCAACAAGTAGACAAAATCTTGGAAGAAGTGCTTCCCAAGAAAAAATACATGAAAAATGACCTCGAAGAGTTTGCCAGCACCTACCAGCAAACCCCAACTTTTGAAAGAAAGACTACAACAGAGAAAGCTCCAAAAGCCGAAAAAAAGTTTGAAGAACGCCAACCTGCAAAGGGTGTTCCCGTACCAGAAAACAAAAAACGCTTGATAGACGATCTAGGGATGAGCGAAAAGCCGAAATCCATTAACGATCAGGTAGCGAGCGGGATGAATATTGGTTTGAACGATCGTCTTGCCTATGTAAAGCATCTTTTTAATGGTAATACCGAGGACTATACCCGTGTCCTTTCACAAATAAACACCATAGAGACTTTTGAAGAGGCCCAAACCTTTATAAAGACCAAGGTAAAACCAGACTATAACTTCTGGGCAGAGAAACAAGAGTACGAGGACAGGTTCATGGCGTTGGTTGAGAAAAAATTTAATTAGTGCTTTACTTGGCAGTCAATATTTTAAATAAATTCTAGTGTCCAAACTCTACCTAGTTCCTACGCCCATTGGCAATTTAAAGGATATTACCTTTCGTGCTATTGAAGTTTTGAGGGTAGCAGACCTTATCCTTGCTGAAGATACCCGGACCAGCGGAAAGCTCTTAAAACATTACGACATAGCGACACCTATGCAATCCCACCACATGCACAACGAGCACAAAACGGTTGAAGGTATCGTAAAACGCATTGAAGCAGGCCAAACCATTGCCCTTATAAGCGATGCCGGTACGCCAGCCATTAGTGACCCAGGATTTTTACTTACCCGAGCCTGTGTACAAGCAGGCATAGAAGTAGATTGCCTCCCGGGTGCCACGGCCTTTGTTCCTGCTTTGGTAAACAGCGGTTTGCCCAACGATAAGTTTGTTTTTGAGGGGTTTTTGCCCGTAAAAAAAGGTAGGCAAACACGCCTACAATTGTTGGCACAAGAAACTCGAACCATGATTTTTTACGAATCACCCCACAAACTGGTAAAAACATTGGGGCATTTTATGGAATATTTTGGTGAAGATAGGAAGGTGTCGGTATCACGTGAAATTACCAAACTACATGAAGAAACCATTCGCGGGACCATTGCTGAGGTTTTGGAATATTATAGGGCACATCCGCCTAAAGGAGAGCTGGTTGTTGTGTTGGAAGGAAACAATACAAGATGAAGCAACTCCTTTCAGAAATAAGAGACTGTTCGGTTTGCAAGAGTCATTTGCTACTAGGTCCCAGACCCATTATTGAAGCCAGCCCGAACTCTAAAATAATTCTTATAAGTCAAGCCCCAGGACGTATTGTACACGAGAGTGGAAAGGCCTGGGCAGACCAGAGTGGTAAGAAATTGAGGGAGTGGCTAGGTGTGGATGAGGCTACCTTTTATAATACTGAAAACTTTGCGATACTACCCA
This sequence comes from Marinirhabdus gelatinilytica, assembly GCF_003353425.1. Classification (GTDB taxonomy): domain Bacteria; phylum Bacteroidota; class Bacteroidia; order Flavobacteriales; family Flavobacteriaceae; genus Marinirhabdus; species Marinirhabdus gelatinilytica. The sequence continues at coordinate 335,926 of NZ_QRAO01000001.1, read as the reverse complement.
TGGGGTTTTGTTATCCGGGAAAAGCAAAAACAGGTGATCTACCCCCAAGAAAAGAGTGCGCCCCGCTATGGCATGACCGTGTATTGGAAAAAATGAGGAATGTACAGCTTACCTTGTTCATTGGCAGCTACGCAACCGCCTACTACCTGCCTCATGAAAATAGAAATTTGACCTCTAAAGTTGAGAACTATGAGGAGTATCTCCCAAACGTTTGGCCGCTCCCGCACCCTTCACCCGTAAACAGGTTTTGGAGGGCAAAAAACCCTTGGTTTGAAGGAAATGTAGTGCCGCTGTTACAACAAAAAGTTGCGGAGATTTTATTATGACCAAGTCCCTCACCCCAGCCCTCTAACGCTGAGAGTTAGAACTAATTGCACATTTGAGATTATAGCGCGGTTTTCAAACTTCGATTTCAGTTTAAGTTTCTATTTCTACTCGTGTTTCCCTTTTTCCCAACCGTGTTTTCCTAAATACTGCTCACCGCTCTCCACGGCACCCTCTTCAATGCTGGTGCCCATACTGTCGTTCCAGCGGTTTAGGTATCCGAAAAGTGAGATCACACCCAGCATTTCAACGATGTCGCCCTCGTTCCAATGTTCATAGAGGCGTTCTTTAATCTCCTCGTCCACTGCGTTGGGTACTTGGCTGGCGGCCAGTGAAAAGTCCAGTGCTGCACGTTCTGCCTCGTTAAAGGAGGGATGGGTGCGGTATTCCCAAATGTTGTCCAACTGTTCCTGCTCTGCTCCGTAGCGTTCAGCAGCGCGAATGGCATGGGCTTGGCAGTAGCGACATCCCGTAGCATTACTACTTACCCAAGCAATCATTCTTTTTAGAGCAGAGGTAACATTACCTTCGTTTGCCATGACAGCTTTATTGAGGTTTATAAAGGCACGGCTTATAGCGGGCCTACGTTGCATGGTTAGCACACTGTTGGGGCAAAAACCAAGGGTCTCGTTAAAGAATTCGGCTAGCTCCTGTGTGTTTTTATCGTGATCTGGTGAGAGGGGTGTTACTAATGGCATTTTGTATGGTATAAAGTTTTTTTGTCTTTTCTTTTGAAGAATGTGAAGATACTTAATTATGAAAAAATTCTTGTACTATTCTAGGCAATTGTAGTTTCAGCCTCCATAAAAATCTCTAGAAAGGACGGCGCAACAAACCCTAGTAGGACTATATCTTTTTATGGATTGGAGCACAAATGTGGCCTGTCCTTTAAAGATAATTCAGCCATTAAAACCAGCTAACGTATCCAGGATGTATTTCAATTAGTAAAACCTTACTTTTTAATAAGTTTTACCGTGGTTTCGGCAGTAGCTAGATAATATATTCCTGTGGCTAGACCCTCCAATGAAATAATTGGGGTTTCAGCAATCTTTCCTCTTATAACTACCCTTCCAAAGGCATCGGTTATTTGGTATGGGATATTGCGCAGAGAACATTCGGTACAAGATACCATTATAAAGTCACTAGTTGGGTTGGGAAAAACCCCAACATTACTTTTGTAGTTTTCTTCAACCCTTAAAGGGTTGTTATTCAGTCTATACACTGCAAAATCTTCAAAACCACTATACCACGGGGTACTAGATACTCCAAGGATTGCGCCATCTGGAGCCAAGCGCATTCCTACAGGAACCATATCTTGTGAAAACACACCATTGCCAGAAAAAGAGTTATCCATAAAACCATTTTCATAAAATCGAATTATCGTAACCGTAGGCCCATCAATCCCGCTAGACCCACCATAAGCTAGCAAACGGCTATTTGCTTGCCGGATAATTTTGTATGGTGCAAATTCAAAATATCCAACATCTCTAATTCCGTTGTTGGCGTAAGACAGGTCTAAATTACCATTTGATAAATATCTGGAGAAATAAGTTTCGCTTTGCCCGGTTGTGAAATAGCGTGAAATATGAATGAGAGCCATAAAACTATCATTAGGAAGTACAGTTAATGCCACTTGGGTGTATGCATCATGTGCAATACCAGGATTGGCGATACCGGCGTTACCAAACGAGGTGTCCAAGGTTCCATTTCCATTCATCTTGGCAAACTTTACTATTCGGTTCTGATTCTGAGCTAATGATGAATAGGAGATAAGAAACCCAGAATTATAGGATAGGGTTTCGTATATATTGTAAGTAAGCGAAGGATTCGTCTCAAGAACAGTGGTGGCTATTCCTCCTGTGCCAAAGGTTGTGTCCAGCGTGCCATCAGACAAATACCTGGCCATAACCAAAACAAATTCATTATTACTTTCAGTAGCGCCCAGCAGGGTAATGGTATTGTTGTTGGTGAGATGCACAAAGATTTCTTCTTCGTTATCTACGTTCAAAGTTATTGTCCCGTTGCTGCCAAAGCTAGTATCAATGGAGCCTGTAACAGTGTATTTGGTTATAATAAAATCGTTCTGGGAATTGTTCTCCTGTATTCCTGCGGCAAGTACTGTTCCATCGCCCAGGGGAAGTAATTGTGTATAATTCAGGTCATCCTGCTCTGTTACCAATACAATTCCGTTGTTGCCAAAGTTTGTATCCAACAGTCCGTTAGGAGCGTAGCGAACTATTATTTTTTCAAAGCCTATGTTAAACGATTTATGGCCGTATACCCATATAGACCCATCGGGTTGTAGTGCCATTTGTCGTGCAATATCTGCCTCTCCCTCAAAATCGGTTATGGTTATTCCGTTGTTGCCAAATGAGGTGTCATAACTTCCATCTTGTGCCAATAGTTGTGTAACCGGAAATAGGCACAGCGCAATAATAAAGTTGAAACATTTCATGTAAAACTATTTTAGAGGGGGAGTATTTAAATATACAAAAATTTACATACATTTAAATTCATCACTTAATTGGTTACCTTTACATTTCTCCCCTAAAGTTTATACCTCCATAATTCTTAATGAAGAATATGAACCTTGAACGTATGCGCTGGACCCTAAAACCAAAACCTTCCGAAGAAAAAACCACACAACTTTCCCAGACCTTAGGGGTAAATGCAATCATTGCCTCCTTGCTCATACAACGGGGGATTGAAACCTTTGAAGATGCCAAAAAGTTTTTTAGACCTTCTTTGGATGGATTGCACGACCCCTACCTTATGAAAGATATGGACAAGGCCGTACAGCGTATTGGAAAAGCTATTGCAGGAGGAGAGAATATCCTGGTATATGGCGACTACGATGTGGATGGCACCACCAGCGTTGCTCTGTTGTCGTCATACTTAAAAAGCTATTATCCCAACGTGGCCACCTATATCCCAGATCGTTATGAAGAAGGCTACGGAGTGTCGTACCAAGGGATAGATTTTGCGCATGACAACGATTTCAGTTTGATAATTGCTCTGGACTGTGGCGTAAAAGCTATTGAAAAAGTTGCCTATGCTTCAGAAAAAAATATAGATTTTATTATCTGTGACCATCACAGGCCAGGAGTTGAAATCCCAAAAGCGGTGGCAGTACTAGACCCTAAAAGGGATGATTGTGAATACCCCTATAAAGAGTTATGCGGTTGTGGTGTAGGCTTCAAGTTGATACAAGCCCTGGCAAAGAACCGAAACCAAACTATTGAAGATCTGGTACTGTATCTGGATTTGGTGGCTACTGCCATTGGGGCAGATATTGTTCCTATTACGGGAGAGAATAGGATTTTGGCATATTTCGGGCTAAAGGTGATTAATAGCAATCCGCGTACGGGTTTCAAGGCTATATTAAAACAAGTCAAGAAAACCGAACTCACCATAACCGATGTTGTCTTTATCATTGCGCCACGCATCAATGCCGCAGGAAGGATGAAACATGGCAACCACGCTGTAACCCTCCTTACCGAGACAGACATAAACAGAGCAGCTGTTTGGGCCGGTGAGATTGAAGAGTTCAATACCCAAAGACGAGATACCGATAAACTTATAACCGAGGAAGCATTATTGCAGATTTCAGAAAAAAAGGAAGAGGACCGTACGACCACCGTGGTATATAACGAAAACTGGCACAAAGGCGTGATAGGTATCGTAGCATCACGACTTACTGAGACCTACTACCGCCCCACGCTGGTGTTCACGAAAAGCGGAGAAAAACTGGCTGCCAGCGCACGTTCCGTTAGAGGGTTCGACGTGTACAATGCGCTGGAGGCCTGCCAAGAGCATATCGAGCAATTTGGGGGGCATAAATATGCTGCGGGATTGACCTTGCTCGAAGAAGATTACCAAAAATTTAAAGATGAATTTGAAAAAGTAGTCGCCCAAACCATAGACCCAAAACTCCTTAAGCCTGAACTGGAGCTAGATGCCGAAATAGACCTTGCAGATATCACCCCAAAATTCTATCGTATCTTAAAACAATTTGCACCCTTTGGCCCTGGAAACAGACGGCCAGTTTTTATGTCACAACACCTAAAGGACGTAGGCCTTGGAAAATGTGTAGGTGAGGATAAAAGCCACCTACGCGTAGTTGTTAAACAAGGTAATAGCGCTCAATTTACTGGGATAGGCTTCGGAATGGCAGCTAAGCAAGGTATAGCCTGTAAAGGACAACCCTTTAAAGCCGCCTATGTGATAGATGAAAACGAATGGCAGGGACATGTATCCCTCCAACTTCGACTAAAGGATATTAAACCTTAATTTTTTCTATCTTTAATGTAATTAACCACCCACAGCATGAAAGCCATCATCATTTTTTTACTCGCTATAATAGTTACCATAATGGGCTATAACTTTTACTATACATGGCAACGTTTCCATCCTCCAAACTATTATTACGAGGCTCCAGATGCAATACGTGAAATCTCTGCTGAAAAAGAATTGAAATTGGATTATCTAGAAGCTGTTGAAAAACTGAACGGTTACGTGATTACCCAATGGAGCGCTAACGATATAGACGTGAGAAATCCAGAAGACGATGATCATGAAACCACCACAGCCGTAACCAAGTACGCCGAACTCTTGGCAAACGTGAAATATTTTGAGGATAAACTACTGTCCAAAGAGCAACCCAACGTTGAAACTGACACAAAACCTTCCGAAGCCGAGAAAAGAAAAGACCTCATACGTAAAATGTTCTATTCCAGCCCAAGGGAAAACACCTTTAAACTGGGTGAAAAAAATGCCTTGGTCTATGAGGTACAGCGAATCTTAATTGAAAAAGGAGATACCATACGGCACGATGGCTTATATCGCTTGGAGACCCAAACCGCTCTCAAAAACTTTGAGGAAAATAACAATCTTTTTCCAGATGGAAAGTTGGACGCATTAACATTAGAAGCACTGTTGAAATAACCACCCACTAACCTTCAAAAGTCTTTAGTGCAAACTGTTGCCCATCAAACACGCCGTAGGTATACTGGGTGATCCAATCGCCTAGGTTGTAGTACTTAGAGTTTTCGCCTACTTGTATCTCCATGGAGAGATGACGATGTCCAAAAATGAAATAATCGTAATGTTTGGCCTCTAACTTTCGCTTTGCGTATTGTGCCAGCCATTCGTTTTCCTCGCCAAGGAATTTCTTGTCCTCCTCACCAGAGATCAATTTGTTCTTTATAGAGAGATACTGCGCAAGCTTCATTCCCAAAGCTGGGTGGAACCAATGGAACAACCAATTGAAAACAGGGTTCTGAAATACTTTCTTCATTCGCTTGTACCCTTTGTCTCCCGGTCCTTTTCCGTCTCCATGACCTATAAAGAACACTTTGTTGTTAAGGACAAACTCTTTAGGTTCGCGATAGGTAGGTATGTTGAGTTCCTTTTCAAAATAATCGCCCATCCATAAATCATGATTTCCCACAAAAAAATGGATTGGGATGCCACTGTCACTCAACTCTGCCAATTTACCCAATACACGTACAAACCCCTTTGGAACCACGGTCTTGTACTCAAACCAAAAATCGAAGAGATCGCCCAATAGGAATATAGCCGCTGCATCTTCCTTTATTTCGTCCAGCCAACGCACAAACTTCTTCTCGCGCGGCAAACTTTCAGCAGCATTAGGAGCGCCCAAGTGGTTGTCGCTAGAGAAGTATATTTTTTTTCCTGGAGGGATTTGCATGGTTCAAAGATACACTTCGGCTACGCTCAGTGTGCAAGGTTTTTAAATTCATTAATTAGTTTTTAGTACCCTGAGTGGGGTCGAAGGGTTGTCACTAGCATACCATTCAGCATAGCTGGTGGCTGTTTCCTGTAACTTTAAGGAGTATAGCTGGATGTTTTCTGGGAGGCGGGTCTTTATTTTTTCGGCAAAATCTATTACCATCATCTCGCTGGTGGGTTGGTAATTTACCAACAGCACGTTGTGTCCACGATTGCTCAGCTCCTTTGCCAGTTCTACGTGAGGGGTGTTTTTGTTGAATACGGTAGCATGATCAAAAACATCCACAATTTCCTCTTTTACTATTTTTTTAAGGTCGCCAAAATCTATCACCATTCCATATTTTACGTGGTTGGTGTCTGCAATCGGGGTGCCAATTACGGTTACGAACAACTTATAGCTATGCCCGTGCACGTTACGGCATTTCCCATCGTAGCCATACAGGGCGTGGCCTGTTTCAAAAGAAAAAGATTTTGTGATTCGTATATTGCTCATCTTCGGTTTTTAAATTTACTATAAACCACCACCACAACTACCAATATGGCCAAAAGCAAGAACAGTCCAGGACCGCCTAAGAATTCGATTATTTCCATAGCATAGATTTATAAAGTAAAATTACCATAATTTTATGTATAGCAAGTTTCGGGAGGTTTATTTCTTCTTTTTGTCTTTTTTATGGACGCTTCTAAAGTACATTTCTGCACGTATTTTTTTTATCAAGAATACCACGACCACTATGAGTCCGAGTACGTAAAGCCCGCCTTTTCCGTTTAGGTAGTCAAAAATTTCAGTCATAGAAACAAATTTATTTCTTTATAGTCGTTTTAAACGTTATGCCCTTGCCAGGGGAAGGTATTTTCTGTAATACTTAATGATGAGCGCTGCACCACGCCAGGCTATCCAAACTATAAGTGCCAACCAAATTCCAATAAGCCCCCATTCTTGGTATTTTGAAAGATACAATACGGGAATAAAACCGAAAATAGTAGCACTTAACAACACGTTCCTTAAATAGCCCATTTCGCCCAACCCCTTAAAGATTGAATCCAACGTAAATGCTACTGCGTTGAACGGCAGGCAGATCAATACCATAAAGAACATCCCATAGAACAATTGCAAAACTTTTGGGTCTTTGTTAAAGAGCAACCCTAAGGGGTAGTACAACGCCAAACCTATCAATACTAGCAGTGTTGCCACCGCAATGTTGTATAGGTTCACTTTTTTAGTGAGTTTCCAAAGATTTTTGAAGTTACGCTCTCCCAATATCTTTCCGCCCAAAATATTTCCTGCGGCTCCGTAGCCATCCAAAAAGAAAGCTGTAAATATCCAAATATTGAACGCAATGGTATGCGCTGCAATATATTCTTTGCCCAACGCGGCCGCTTCTCTTGTTGAGAGTATCAAAGCAGCGTTTAAAGCAAGGGAGCGCAAAAACAGGTTGAAACTCATAGAAACCAAACGACGCATCTCAAAATGGAGTGGAAGCACAAGCCGCAAAGAGACCTTGGTTTTTTTCAGTATTAAAATAAAGGAGAGGATTGCCATAAGAATTTGGGCAATCAAACTAGCCCAAGCAGCACCCACAACTCCCATGGGCTCTAGTATACCGTCAATACCATAAACCAGTGCAAAATCCAGTGCAATATTAAGTCCTGCGCCTATGGCCGCAATGATCATGGGCCAAAAAGTATTCTGTAATCCACGGAAAATACCAAAAACGGCAAAGGTAAACAGCGTTAATGGGAAGCCCCATACGCGAATGTTGTAATAATCTATACTGAACTCGAGGATAATACCTTCAGCATTTAGGAGGGTAAAGATTTCTTCCACAAAAAAATACGTACTCGCCAAAACAATGATACTGAGACCGATATTAAAGAATATTGCCTGCGCCGGAAAACTTCGTAGGTCCCCAATCTTTCCCGCCCCTAAGTTTTGTGAGATAATAGCCGAAATAGCGCTACGGGTTTGTCCCAAGATCCAGATCAATGCCGAAAGAAAAGTACCCACAATGCCCACCGCGGCTAAGCTCTCCGTGCCAAACTCTGGGATGTTGCCCACCACGGCAGCATCGGTGCTGGAAAGCACGGGCTCTGCAATGCCGGCAACTATGGCAGGAATGGCGAGTTGTTGGATACGTTTAAAGGAAATGTTGGTCACGCTCATTGGTGCTGCAAAGCTAAAGATTTGCTCTTTTACATGGGTTGCTGTTTCTACAATTTTGCTCTAAAGCACTAATTCGTAACAATGGAATGGATATTCGGCCTGTCTGGGAAAATACACATCGCCCAATTTTTGATAGCCACGGGCCTCGTAAAAGCGTTGGTTCCGTATGTTTTGACTGAAGGTATCCAACCGCACTGAAACGGCGCCCTGCTGTTTCGCAAAGGATTCAGCAAAATCCATTAGTTTCTTTGCTTGGCCTTGATGCTGAAAATCGGGGTGTACGGCAAGACGATGGATATAGTACTGTAAACCATCTTTGGTCAGCCAATCTACCGTGTTATACTCTTCATCCTTGAACGTTGAGATGGTAATGCAGCCGATAATGGTTTCTTCGGCAAACAGCGCATAGAGTTCCCCTCTTTTTTCGTCCTTCTGAAAAGCTGCTACATTGGGATATGCTTCGTCCCATTGAAAGATTCCTTCCGAAGCCATCTTAGCGGCACAAGCTTTTGTTATGGTTAAAAGAGTGCCGATTTCTGAAGGTTTCGCTTTCCGAATCATAGTTGAGTATTTGATGTGCAAGGCGGGTAAAGATACTTTTTCCCGGAGAATGATTTGCTATGCGCGGAAGCATTATTTATTTTGCGATGGGAACCGAAAAATTTATTATCTTCGTAGCCTGAAATGGGGGATTAGCTCAGCTGGCTAGAGCGTTTGGCTGGCAGCCAAAAGGTCATCGGTTCGACTCCGATATTCTCCACGAAAAGGGACAATCCTTCAACGGTTGTCCCTTTATTTTTTTAAGAAGATGTGTTCGGAGGAGAAGTTTATCCTGAGCATTGCGACGTAGGAGCGTAGAGTCGAGGGGACTCCGATATTCTCCACGAAAAAGGGCAAGCTTTTTACGGCTTGCCCCTTAATATATATAATATATATTGGTAGAAATAGTTTTTATAAACTTATTGCGCATTGGCGGTTTTGATATTCTTCTGCCGTTCAATATCCCTCATAAACTGCCTTAGCTGTTCTTTACTGGGGGTGCCTTTTAATATTTGTTTCCACTTACTCTTCAATCCCGGGATTCTGTTCTTGGTTCTCATAATCTAATGTAATTGGTTTCAACAAATTTCAGAAAAGTACCTTCACGAGTCAAGGGGCTTTTCCCCCAATTTTACAGTAAAACACTATATTTTTAACTCAATTACGTAAAAACAAGATGGTTTCACTTACAACGTGCTCTACATTAGAAGGCAGAGCGTTTTCCCGCCAAGGGTGCATGGAGCCGAAAACGTGATTTGCGCCTTCAATAATTTTTAATGAAGCGTTGTTGTTCCACAACTTCATTTTTTTAGCTTCTTCAACGGCAACCGTTTCATCTTCACTACCGTGAACGATCAAGCACGGTTTTTCTAAGCTTTCGAGTGCTCTTTTTATGGAAAGGCGCTCCTCATTTTGTTTAAAATCTTCAAAAAATTGCCAATCGTGCGGCATTTGTTGTTTGGTACGGCCATTCTCCACATAGGTTCGTCCCGTTTTTTTCCAGTTTTCGAAACTTTCGGAACCTTCTTGGAATCTAGTTTTATAATCGCTTACGCCTGCCCAAGTAACCACTTTTTTTACGAGCTTATTTTCTTCAGCTTTTATGAGAACGATGCCGCCGCCACGGCTGTGACCAATAAGTGAGATAGTATCCACCGCGGCTTCTTCGTGAAACCTCTTTGTAGTAGCGATAAAGTTGATGACGGCCTCCAGATCTTCCAGCTCTTTGCTATAATTGTTTTGCGCAAAAGCCTCTAAGTCGGGAAAGTCTATAGGGTCTTCTACGGTACCCCCATTATGCGAAAAGTTGAACTTAACAAAGAAAAAACCAGCTTCGGCAAATGCTTTTGCTACCAGATGCCACGCACCCCAATCCTTAAACCCCTTGTACCCGTGACAAAAAATAACAATAGGTTTCGGACTGTGGTTGGGTGTGAAATACACATCGTATACAATGGGTTTTTTACCGTTTCGCTCAAGAATGTTGTTTGTAAGTACTTTCATGTTGGTCATACTTCTTTTTCGGTGAAAGGGATTTCGGGACTGCAAATCTCCAATATTAGCTTTTTAAGTTCTTCTGAAAATAGCTCGAGTGTTTCCCTTGTGATTTCTTGGTTTTTGTTTCGGCTCCTTGGCGAATCTTTCGTGCCAAATTTCAAGAACCCGTTTGCCATATTCTTAAAGGAAATTATTCCCGCCTGCGCTACATCAAAAGGTTGGTTTCCATAGAGCATAAGAGCATACGTAAGTACCTGAAATGCTTTGCTGTATTTATAGTCTATAGGCAGCTCTTCCCAATTTACCAAATCTAGATCGGCCTGCTGCACATTCCCGGTTTTGTAATCTATAATGCGCAGTTGTCCATTGTACAGATCTACACGGTCTACTTTCCCATGGATATTTACAGGATGGGATAGCTCTGGGATGTCAATAGTGTGGGTGAGGTCGCTCTCAATATGTACAATCTCAATTGTGTTGCCATTTTCTATTTCAGTAAGATCTTGCGCGATGAGGTTTTCTACATAGCGCTTGGCAACTTCAAAAATGATAAGGTTTTTCCCTTTTGAGATATCTCCACCTTGAAAATTTATAGAAAATTGTTGCGTGACCTCCCCGGCAATCTTTTCCTGTAAATTTTCAAGTACTTCTTTTGTAAGCGGGTAATTTACCAACGGGCTATATAATTGCTCCAAGGTATCGTGGACGATGGTTCCCAGCGTGTTAAAGGCAACGGTCTCCTCAACTTCGTTAAACTCGGTAACCTTCAGTATTCTTTGGTAGTAGAAGTCTATGGGGTTACGAATGTAGCTCGTGAGTGCCGAAGGGGAAAACCCTTTTGTTGCTATAGTGACGAGCCGTTGAGTTACTTTTTCTGTCTTTTCAATTTTCGTTACTTCTTTTTGCTGAATGGAAATATTGGGCGTTACAACTTTTTCGATGTAAGTGTGGTTGGGGTGTCCCTCTATCTCCAACTGAAGGATAAATCTGCTCTTTTCTCCACTATTTAATCCTTCAGAAAAGTTGGTGTACAACAATGTGATCTCTTTCGCCCTATGGAGCATATGGTAAAAATGGTATGTATAAATGGCGTCTTTCTCTATGTAAGAAGGTAGGTTGAATTGTTTCTTGAGGTCGTAGGTAATAAATGATGCATTCGATTTTCCCGAGGGAAGGACCCCTTCGTTGACCGAAAGCACGATAACATTCTCGAAATCCAGCACACGGGTTTCCAGTACCCCCATAATTTGTAAGCCCTGAAAGGCCTCGCCTTTAAAATCTATTGTTGTGGAGGCGATGAGCTCGTTGAACAACTCTATCAAGGTGGAAAGATTGGAAATGTGGTCGTATTTTTTGCCCAGTGCCAGTAGTTGTTCCATTATCCCAAATAATTTATGTAGTACTACTTTTTCCACTACATTGTTTGTGGTTGTTGTTTGGAGCTCGAATATTATTTTGCCAAGTATTTCAAGAGCTCTTTGGGGGGAGGTCTCTATATTCCCGAACAATAACTGAAGATTTGTACTGTCTTTTTCTGCTGAAATATCTTGCAGTTGCGCTAGGGTATAGTGGCTCCTGTTTTGTTGGGTAATGGCTTGCGTAACTTGCTGGCTGTTTAATAGTTGAGATGCCACGGGACTTCCCAATAGTTTTAAGGTGTCCCTGAAATAAAATGTATCGCTTCCTTTTTTATGGATAGCCAGCCAAGTTTCAAAAAACACCGCTATCGGGAAGTTTTTCAGCGCCGCTCCCATGGTCACATTTACCTGGGTAACATTATTTGGCAAGGAGTGTAGTAATGGTAGGAGTAATGTTTCATCTGCAAGGACTATTGCTGTGCTGTTCAATTTTTCTTGACTGTATTGTTCCAATAACTGCCCCGCGTATTTAATCTGTGCACTGTTTTTTGAACAAGCGATACTGGTGATATCTTTGGGTTGGTCAAAATTGTTTGATATCAGCCTTGGAGTGTTGTCCTTATACATCTTCCATTCCTTGAGGTATCTTCTAAAAAAAAGTGATGCCCCGTGCTTGGTATTGTCTACAAAATGGTTTTCTGCATCCCAATAGATGCTGTTGTGCTCAATTTCCAGAAAAGCTTGGATAATTTGCTGCTCGGCAGTATTTAAGGCGTTAAATCCTATAAAAACGTGTTTTCGCTCCCCGTTCGCTTGGAGATAGTATTCTGTGTTTTCGGCGGCCTCTCTGTACACGAGGCCTTGGTGGGCAATGTCCTCTTTTAAAAGTGTTTCTTTGAGGTTGAAATAAAATTCTGGAAGTTGTTTCCAGAAATCTAGATAATTCTTGATGAAGCTGGATCTTTCTGAAGTGACATTCCAACGCTCCAGCGATTTTATGCTTCCCAAATATCCAAAGAACTGTTTTGGGTCCAGCAGATATCTATCTACTTCATTGATGTCGTTCATCAAGGTGATGGCCCAGGAAGCATACCCCTCGAAGGATTCTTTTTCCGCTATTGCTTTTGTATTCTTATAAACTTCGTAGCTTTTAAAAAGAAGCTCGGTAGTGTCTATAATCTCTAAACCGGAGAGCTCTTCTATAAGCTCTTCTATGCTAATTATCTTGGGGAGGAATGTAGTTTTTTGGGTTTGTTTCCTTAGGTGGTTCTTTAGGAATCCACCAGCCCTTTTGCTGGGGAGGATGAAGATGCAACTAGACAGGTTTTCCTGTTTTTGTTCAATGAGCTGTAGGGTTTCTTCCAAAAAGGTTTGCATACCCTAAAAATAAGAAACGCCCCCAAAATTGGAGGCGTTTCTAGTTATTTATTTAGAGTGTTATTTATTTCTTCAAAGAAATCTCAACACGTCTGTTCTGTTGTCTTCCTGCTGCAGTGTTGTTTGTAGCAATTGGACGGGTCTCTCCATAACCTTCAGATGTTAACCTGCTGCCTGGGATACCAATTGTAGTTAAGTACTGCATTACTGAAGCTGCACGCTCACGAGATAATTTCTCGTTGTATGAGTCGCTACCTCTGCTATCTGTGTGTCCTTCAATATGGAAGTTAGCAGATGGGTACTCCTTCATAATGTCTGCAATACTCTGAAGTGCAGAGTAAGACTCTTGACGGATAGTAGCCTTATCGTAATCGAACAAGATAGTTTTAGAGTACTCGTTCAACTGGTTGATAATTTCTACAGTTACTTCTGGACAACCGTTGTTTGCAACAGTACCAGGAACGTCTGGACACTCATCATCTTTGTCCAATACACCGTCACCGTCACGATCCTCGTAAGGACAACCGTTGTTAGCTTTAGGACCAGCCTCGTTAGGACAAGCATCTTCAGCGTCAGTGATACCATCACCATCAGCATCTGGACAACCGTTCATAGAAGCAAGACCAGCTACAGTAGGACAAGCATCTTGTGGATCTGGGATACCATCACCATCAGTATCAGGACATCCGTTAAATTCAGCTAGACCTGGTGTGTTAGGACATGCATCGTTTCTGTCTTCAATACCGTCACCATCAGTATCAGGGCATCCGTTGAACTCAGGAAGACCTGGAGTTTCAGGACACTCATCGTCTACGTCGTAGATACCGTCACCATCAGTATCTTTTCCACCAAATTTAAACATGAATCCAGCAGAGTGTTGGAAATGTTGTATACCGTATGAATCTTCGAAAGCGTGCTTGTAAGTAGACTGAAGGTCTAAAGCGAAGTTTTCGCCTAACCAAAAGCGTACACCGGCGATACCGTTTGCAGTACCAAATCCTATGTCGTCTACCCAAGTGTAACCACCACCAACACCAATAGAAGGATCGAACCATCCACCAGGACCGTTCAATAAGTCTCTCAAGCTATACTTAATCTCACCATCAACACCGTAATATGTCACGTCGTCAATTCTAAGGTCACCTATTTTGCTTATTTTGTTGATTGTACCAACAGCAGTGAATGAGAAGTCGCTGCCAATGTATCTTCCTACAGATACTCTAGATACTGAAGGCAAAATATTCCAGTGGTCGTTAGCGTTGAAATATTCGTCAAACATTTCACCTTTAATTTCCGTGAAATTTTCGTCTGTTGCCGGGAAACGACCTTCGTCATCAATCCCTGTTGGGAAGATGTCTACTGCGTTGATACCGGCACCTATTGCCCAAGGGTTGTTTTCGTCCTGTGCGTTAGCTGCACCAACCCCAATGATAAGGAGCGCAGCAACTAAAATACTGTTAAGATGTTTCATATTCGATTGTTTAATTTTTAAGTGTTAATGGAACAAAAGTAAGTTGTTAAAACTTATAAACAAAAGCAAATCTACTAAATTTTTCATAAATAGAGATAGCTTCCTTTTTATTCTATGTCACGCTATTAGCTAATTACCCCTAATTTCTTACCTACTTTAACAAATGCTCCAATGGCTTTATCCAAGTGTGATTTTTCATGAGCGGCAGACAGTTGAACCCTAATTCTTGCTTTCCCCTTGGGTACAACAGGGTAGAAAAAACCTATCACATATATTCCCTCTTCTAGCAACATATCTGCCATTTGTTGGGAAAGTTTTGCATCGTACAGCATCACGGGCACTATGGCCGAGTCTCCATCAACTATATCGAACCCAGCGGCTTTCATTTCTTTTTTGAAATAGTTGGTGTTCTCTTCAAGCTTATCACGCAGGGTAGTGTCCTTGGATAACATGTCGAACACCTTAATAGAGGCTCCCACTATGGCCGGTGCCAGTGAGTTTGAAAACAGATAAGGTCTTGATCTTTGTCGAAGTATCTCAATAATTTCCTTTTTTCCGGTTGTGTATCCCCCCATGGCTCCGCCCATAGCTTTGCCTAGGGTTCCAGTAATAATATCGATACGTCCCATCACTCCTTTTTCTTCCAATGTTCCACGGCCAGTCTCTCCAATAAATCCAGTGGCATGGCATTCGTCTATCATAACAAGAGCGTCGTATTTTTCGGCAAGATCACAAATCTTGTCCAGGGGTGCCACGATCCCGTCCATAGAGAAAACGCCGTCCGTTACTATTATCTTAAAGCGAGCTCCATTTTCATTGGCTGCAATAAGTTGTTTTTCCAGGTCGTCCATGTTGCTGTTCTCATACCGGTAGCGGGCTGCCTTACACAAGCGAACACCGTCAATAATTGAAGCGTGGTTTAAGGAATCTGAGATAATAGCGTCTTCTTTGGTCAACAATGGTTCAAAAACACCTCCGTTGGCGTCGAAGGCCGCTGCGTATAGTATGGTATCCTCGGTTTGATAGTATTCGGCAATCTTTGCTTCCAGCGTTTTGTGGATATCTTGTGTACCACAGATAAACCGAACAGAGGACATGCCGAAGCCATGGGTGTCCATGGTATCTTTAGCAGCTTGTATCACCTCTTTATTTGAGGAGAGGCCTAAATAATTGTTTGCGCAAAAATTTACGACTTCCTCTCCTGTGGAAATTTTTATAACAGCGTCCTGTGGCGAGGTAATAATGCGCTCTTTTTTATAAAGCCCATTGTCCTTTATCTCCTGTAGTTCCTTTTGTAAATGTTCTTTAATCTTTCCGTACATACCTAGTGTTTTTGTTGGCTAGCAAAGTTAAATTTTATTTATGGAAATAGTGTCCCCGTTCACATAAATTAAGACTTTTAGCGTTACCACAAAGCCCATATCCTGTAGTGATTGCGCATAAGCCGTAAGTTGGGTTTTATGTTTTTCGAGGGGGGTCCCGGTCTTATAATCTGTAACAACCACCTTTTTAGTATCCATAAAGTTCAGTCTGTCCGGGCGCATTAGCTGGTGGTCCTTTGTTACAATGTCACGTTCGTTGAAAATAGAACTTGTATCCAAAGAATCATCAAATAGAAAAGAAACCTCAGGATGGTTTGTAATGGTAGCAACCGTAGTTTGCAATGCAGCTAATTTTTCAGAAGGAAGTATGCTTCGCTTTCTATAGTTTTCGAAAACTGAAACGATATCTTTCCGTGTTCTTATTTTCTCCATGGTATCGTGCAGCAGATTCCCAAAGTCTATGGCTACTTCGGTTTCATTTTCCCATAGGAGTGCTTCGGCACTGGCAACATTAAGCTGGTGGTTTTCTGGGCGGGATGTTATAAATATGGGCTCTTCAGAAATTAAGTGCTGTTTTTCGGTTTCCCTAGGGCGAGATGTTGCGGTAGCTTCGGCATTTCCAAAACGATACACTGTTTGGGAGTCTTGCCACATACCTTTATGCTGTAAAAAAGCAATTAGGGTTTGCCCAAAATTCTTCGGTGGGTCTGAAATTTGTCGCGAGGGCTTTTCAGCATATATGTAAAGTTGTTCCACGGCCCTGGTCAGGGTAACATACAATAGGTTGTAGTTGTCCAGCTCTAGGGTGTTGCGTCTTTCGGTATAAATGAGTTGCCCGGCCTCTCCGTAGTTCGCCACTTCATTCTTATAGTTTATGAGGGCTTCTTCTAAAGGCTCGTGGTTTATAGGAAACCAGGTTTTTGGGTCTATTTCGCCATAAATATCTGTATCTGCATAAGGAAACAAAACCACAGGAAATTCCAGTCCTTTCGATTTGTGGATGGTCATAACCTGTACTGCACCCTGTGTATTTCCCGATGGAATGCTGGCCGTACCCTTTTTTTGTTCCCAATGTTCCAAAAAGTTTATTTTTCCGGCTTGGGGATTGTTCTCAAAATCCAGCACAAAATCCATAAAAGTGAAGAGGTAGGCATCAGCTCTTTTGTGCAATTGCAAAGCACTTATGATGTATTCGCAGGTTTGGTATAACGATTTGGTATTAACTTCAGCAACCGAAAAGTAAATCCCGTATTTTTTGAGACCCTCGGTAAATTGAACGTCCTCTAAGGGCAAAAGTTCCACCAGAAAATCGTGTTTTTGGGTTTTAATGTTGAATGTGTCGTGTACAAATTCCAAAAATGAAACTTTTGCTGTTTCATGAGTAGGGAAAACAGCAAAGGTTAGCGTATTTATGATACACTGCACCAGTGGCGAAAATTGAAGCAACAAGGTTTCTGATGATACTACATCAATGCCGTGTTCCATTAAATAAGTGCTCAGGGCAATACCGTTGCTCTTGGTGCGGCAAAGGATACAAATTTCCTCTGGGGCATATTCGTTCTGCGTGAGTTTCGTAATGGTTTCACGTACCTGCTCACCGTACAGTTTGTGGGCGTGCTCCTTGTTCTCGGCGTCTATGAATTCTAGTTGGACATAGCCGTTCTCTTTGGTGTTATGTTTTTGTTTATTCCCTATTTCGTACAGATTTCCGTGTACGGGATTGCCAAAATACTGTTGTATAAAACTGAAAAACTGATTGTTAAAACCTATCACTTCTTCACAGCTCCTATAGTTGGTTTCAAGGTTTTCTACCTTCTTTTCCTGTATCGCAAAGGGGTTAACATTTTCGTATAAATTCATAAACTGCTCCGGCAAACCACCCCTCCAACGGTAAATGGACTGTTTGGCATCGCCCACCAATAAAAGGGTTCCCTGCTCTTGGTCTTCAAATTGCTGGGATAGGGCATTGTCTATCAATGGGATTAAATTTTGCCATTGTAATAGTGAAGTGTCCTGAAATTCGTCTATAAAAAAATGACGGTAGCGGTCGCCCAAACGTTCATAGATAAAAGGTGCTGGTTGATCCTTTATCTCCTTATGGATGATGGTGTTGAATTCTGAAATAGGCAGCACATTGTATTGCTCTTTCAATGCTTCAAATTCTTGCTGTACCAAATTGATTACCGAGAGTGGCACGAGGTTTTTCACGATATTGTCATACAGCCATATTTCTGAAACAAGGTGCTTTGTGTGTTGAAACACGGCTACCAACTGGGAAGTAATCCCATCTATGGTATCAGCGATATGGTCGGGAGTCTTTGAAGTGGGGTACATGGGTTTTTCCCCGAGGGTTTCTTGCCAGGCGGCACCATAGGAAACCCCCAGGTCCTGCGCTGCCAATTTTTCAAGATAACTGGGGAAATAAGCGCGGTTACCTCCTGAAAAGTCATTTTTTTCCAAGCCAGCTTCAGTAATGAGCGAAAGTGTGTCCTGCGCCAGTATTGAAACTGCTGTGAGTTTTTCGTCTCTCTTGTTTCGGATAGATTTTTCGAAATCCTGAAAATCCTCAAGTGTCGCTGTTTCTAGCTTTTTGAGATGTGCTGCATCGTTTTCACTCAATAGCAAACTAGCGGCCCCAGCAATATCTCTTGCAACGTCCCAAGATTTGTCCTCGTCGGTTTTCTGTAGGGCAAATCGTATCAAAAGCTTTGTAATGGCCCTGTCCTCTCCGGCCTTTGCAATGAGTTGGTCCACGGCCTCCATGATAAGCTGTGGAGTATCCAGGCTTACCTCAAAATGTGCCGGCAACTTTAAGTCCCTTGCAAAAGTGCGTATAAGCCTATGGTTAAAATGGTCTATAGTCTCTACACTAAAATGGGCGTAATGGTGCAATAAATGAGTAAGGACTCTTTTTGCCTTTTGCTGCAGTTGGAGAATGTCCAGATTGGTTTCGGCAGCTATTTGTGTAAGCATCACAGGGGGGTCCTTCTCGTCAAAATCTTCAGAAAATTCCACCAAAGCCTCAACAATGCGCTGTTTCATCTCGGCCACCGCCTTGTTGGTAAATGTAATGGCTAGCATATTCTTGTAACCATCGTCCCTATGGGCGGTTATTAATTGTTTCAGATATAATTTTACGAGGGTAAAGGTTTTTCCGCTACCAGCAGAAGCATTGTAAATTTGAAAAGGCAAAAAGTTGGCCACTGTTTTTTTTATAAAAGTACAAATTTTAACACCAAGGCAGAGCATATCAACTTTGTCTATACAGATATAAAAATCTTATAAATTCTATAACATTCACAAGGGTGTGTAATATGTATATTTACAATTGAAAAATAATAGTAACCAAAAAAACGAAGAATATGTCATTTGAACTACCGAAATTAAAATACGACCACGGCGCATTGGCTCCGCATATAGACGAAAAAACCATGAAAATTCACCATGGGAAACATCACCAAGGATACACCGATAAATTGAACAAGGCGATTGAGGGAACCGATATGGAAGGAAAAACCATAGAGAATATCTTGATCAACCTTGACAAGGAAAACAAAGCCGTACGTAACAACGGCGGTGGATATTATAACCACAGTTTGTTCTGGGAAATAATGTCGCCCAATGGAGGCGGAGAGCCCTCTGGAGAGTTGGAGAGTGCTATTAACAGTGCATTTGGGAGCTTTGCAGATTTGAAGGAGAAATTTTCTGAAGCGGCCAAAGGACAATTTGGTTCAGGTTGGGCTTGGCTGTGCGTGCATGACGGAGGTAAGGTAGAAGTTTGCAGTACCGCTAACCAGGACAATCCCCTGATGCCCGGAATAGGGTGTGGCGGCACGCCAATTCTTGGATTGGATGTTTGGGAGCACGCATACTACCTCAACTACCAAAACAGACGCCCAGATTATGTGGAAGCATTTTTCAACGTAATTGATTGGGACGAAGTTTTAAAAAGATACATGCAGAACAAATAAGCTGAATCTTAATAAAGCTAAAAACCTCTTTCAATAGAACTGGAAGAGGTTTTTCGGTTTAATAAACTACTTTTGAATAAAGTGAATGCTTTTTGAAGTTCAAGCGAATTTTCATACAGTAGTTCGCTCTGACAGACTCTTGCTCTCAAATCCAAAATGTATTGTATGCAAAAAGTAAACGTTTGTCCAAGAGGAGCGGTAAACGCCTCGCAGTTCATCGCTCTCGCTCATCACTGCTCGCCACCCCCGAAATTTGGGGATATAAAACCTGTATGCCGAGGAAGAAAAGGGGAACGTTTGTCCAAGAGGAGCGGTAAACGCCTCGCAGTTCATCGCTCTCGCTCATCACTGCTCGCCACCCCCGAAATTTGGGGATATATAACCTGTATGCCGTAGGAAGAAAAGGTGAACGTTTGTTCAAGAGGAGCGGTAAACGCCTCGCAGTTCATCGCTCTCGCTCATCACTGCTCGCCACCCCAAAGTTTGGGGCATAAAAAAAGGTGAACGTTTGTCCACCTTTTTTTGCCCCAAATCTACCATGAACTTAACCTACTTATGCTATGGTATGGGTCAAATATATGCTATTCAGTTTGTTGAAAAATAAATTTTAGACCAAAGGAGTATTTTTTCGTTTAAGTGTTAAAACCCTAGTAAATGCTCTGTTGGTAGAAATGATGAACAAGTAATTGCCTGCCTTTCTGTTAATTTAGAATAGCTTGTACAAGCAGTAATACCTTACATGTTAGAGGTGTAAAAGACGAACCGGTGTTTAAGGAAGGTTGAAAAGTCTTCAGTGGTTCGTTGTTGCCCAACATACCTTCAGGGGTTTGCTGTAAATAAAGCAACCTAGCGTTAGGAATAGGATGGCACGCCCCACAGCGGTTCGCTCTCGCTCATCACTGCTCGCCAGCTTGTTTGGATTTGGTTGTGAGTAAAGAAATAATAGGGTAGTGGAAAGGGCGAAAAGTCTTCAGCGGTTCGTTGTTGCCCAACATACCTTCAGGGGTTTGCTATAAATAAAGCAACCTAGCGTTAGGAATAGTATGGCACGCCCCACAGCGGTTCGCTCTCGCTCATCACTGCTCGCCACCCCAATTTGGATTTGGAACAAAAAAAAAGGTAAACTAGCGTTCACCTTTTTTGCCCCAAATCTACCATGAACTTAACCTACTTATGCTATGGTATTAGTCAAATATAGATTTTATTTTCAACCTAGCGTTAAGACTTTTCCTACTTTTAGACCAAGTGGAAACAAAATTCGTTAAAATGCATCTTGTGATATATTTTTAACATTTAATAGGCGCGTTCTGGGTTGCCCTCAAAAAAGTTTATATAGGCTTTATTTACTACACGGTTACCACCGGGAGTAGGATAGTTACCTGTGAAATACCAATCACCCAAGTTTTTTGGACAGGCCTTGTGCAAATCGTCAACCGATTGGAAAATCAACTTCACCTTTGCATTGATGCTTTCTTCTGAAATAATCTCGGCGATCTTATCTGATAGTTCTTCGTCTGTAAAAGGAGCATAGAGTTCTTTTACGTGGTTCACAACCTCTGTATCATTTAGTTGCACCTGCTTTTTACACTTCTCGTAAATTTCTTCAATAATAGTTGCTGTGCCACGTTCTTTGTGTAGTTCCAGTGCTGCGTTGAAAGCTACAAGATGTTCCAGCCTTGCCATATCAATTCCGTAGCAGTCTGGATACCGTATTTGAGGGGCGGAAGACACCACTACAATCTGCTTGGGCTGTAAGCGATCTAGCATTTTAAGGATACTCTTTTTAAGTGTTGTGCCGCGAACAATGCTATCGTCAATGATAACCAAGTTGTCATTTGGTTTCACAACGCCATAGGTGACGTCATAAACGTGGGCTACGAGATCGTCCCGTGAGCTATCGTCCGTTATAAAGGTCCTTAGCTTTACGTCTTTAATGGCTATCTTCTCGGTACGTATCTTGTGTGATTGAATTTGCAGCAAACGTTCTTCGGTAAGCTTGTCTGCTTCTTCAAGGATAGCTTCATTTTTTTGCTTGTTCAGCTCATTTTGGGCAGCGTCCAACATTCCGTAGAAGGATGTTTCGGCTGTATTGGGTATGAACGAGAACACGGTGTTTTCGGTATCGTAATTTATGTTTTCCAGCACCTTCGGCATTATTAATCTTCCCAGTTCTTTTCGTTCTTGATAAATTTCGGCATCACTTCCACGGGAAAAATAGATACGTTCAAACGAACACGATTTGCGCTCCAGTGGCTCCAGGATTTGTTCCATTTTCATCGTGCCGTTCTTCTTCATTAACAATGCGTGACCGGGCTCAATTTCCCGTACGCTTTCAAAAGGAACGTTAAAGACCGTTTGTATTACAGGGCGCTCGCTGGCCACTACTAGTACCTCGTCGTCCTTATAATAGTATGCGGGGCGAATTCCTGCGGGATCTCTTAAAACAAATGCATCACCGTGGCCCAATAGTCCTGCCATGGCATAACCACCGTCCCAGTTCTTGGCGGATTTTCTAAGGATTTTCCCCAACTTTAAATTTTCAACAATAAATGGGGAGGCCTCAATCTTGGTCAATCCCTTGGCCTTTGCTTTTTTGTAGAGTTTACGAACGGCATCGTCCAAGAAATGCCCAATCTTTTCCATAACGGTAATGGTATCGGCTTTTTCCTTGGGGTGCATTCCTAGCTGTATAAGGTTTTCGAACAGCTCGGTAGTATTGGTCATGTTAAAGTTACCGGCAATGATGAGGTTACGGTGCATCCAGTTGTTGGTTCGAAGAAACGGGTGCACGGTCTCTACACTATTGCCGCCAAACGTGCCATAGCGCACGTGGCCCAAAAACAACTCGCCTATATATGGGATGTGGCGTTTTTGTAGTCGTACATCGTCCTTGAGACCTGGTTTGGTTTTAAACTCTTCGTTAATGCGATTGTTTATTTGCCCAAAGATGTCCTGTATGGGCTGTGCCTTGTTACTGCGTATACGGCTTATGTACCTGTCCCCAGGTTGAACATCCAGTTTTATACTTGCAAATCCAGCTCCATCCTGCCCCCGGTTGTGCTGCTTTTCCATCATGAGGTACATCTTGTTAACCCCGTAAAAGGCTGTACCATATTTTTCTTTGTAGTACTCCAGCGGTTTTAACAATCGCACCAGGGCAATCCCACATTCGTGTTTTAAAGCGTCACTCATTAGTAGTAAAGTCAAAAACGCCCCGAAAGTTCAGGGCGTGTTGTTATGTTAATTCTATATCGTATTGTGTTAGGCTCTTAAACTGGTGCAAGCGCTTGTTCACTTCGTCCCTATTTAAGTTCTGCATACGTTCTGTGCCAAATTTCTCCACACAAAAAGATGCGAGGCATGACCCGTGTATTATGGCTCGTTTCATATTCTCAAAGCTGTAATCGCCTGTTTTTGCAAGGTAGCCTGTGAAACCTCCTGCAAATGTGTCTCCGGCTCCTGTGGGGTCAAAAACTTCGGCAAGTGGTAGTGCGGGTGCGAAGAACATATTGTCCTTGTGAAAAATAAGGGCGCCGTGCTCTCCTTTTTTAATCACCACATACTTTGGGCCCATGGTAAAAATCTCCTTGGCAGCATTTACCAAGGAATATTCTCCAGAAAGCTGTCTTGCTTCTTCGTCGTTTATAGTTATTACATCTACTTTTTCAATAACCTTTTTTAGATCGTCCATGGCAACGTCCATCCAAAAGTTCATCGTATCCAGTACGATCAATTTTGGATCCTCCATTTGTTCTACTACGCTCATTTGTACCATAGGGTGGAGGTTGCCCAGCATTACTACCTCTGCATCTTTATAGCTTTCTGGAACAACGGGAGAGAAGGATTCGAGCACGTTCAACTCTGTGGCCAGGGTGTCGCGGCTGTTCATATCGTTATGGTAGCGACCGCTCCAGAAAAAGGTTTTTCCGTCTTCTACAATCTCTAGACCCGCTACACTCATCCCTTTATCTTTCAGCATATCGATGTCTTCCTTGGGGAAATCTCCCCCTACTACCGAGACTATAGCGCCATCAGTATTAAACTGGGAGGCGGCCAAACCTATGTATGTTGCGGCTCCACCCAATATCTTGTCTGTTTTTCCAAAGGGGGTTTCAATGGCATCAAAGGCAACGGTTCCAACGATTACAAGTTTACTCATAGCAGTATTTGAAATGAAGGTGCAAATATACGGGGAATCTTCCTAAAAGACATAACTATTTATGAGAGCACTCTTCTTAAAATAGAAGTGTTAAATCATTTGCTTTAAATTGTCTCTAATCTTAATCAGATTTGTGTCAACATTTGGCCGAAAAAATAAATTGCTTTATCGTGTTGGAGCTTCAAAGTTGACGTTGATTTCCTACAAAATTTAAAAAATAGACGATTTTTTCGATAAAATACAGCATAAACTCGTTAAGCTACAATGGCACTTATTTCTTTTATCTATAGTTTTGAAGCACCCCAAATTATTGATTATGAAACAACTACTATTTTACGCTACATTTTTATGTGGTTTTTTAACTTTCGCACAAGTAGGAATTGGCACAACAAATCCTTCAGCAGAACTAGAGGTTAATTCAACAGCATCTGGTTTGCCCACCTTACAATTAAACCCACAAACTACACCGGTAGGTTCAGCCGCAGGACAAATTTCGGTCATTGGCGATAGATTGTATCTTTTTGATGCTACTAGAAGCAAATGGTTGACTGTAGAATCTTCCACGGTAACCTTTGGTCTTGAAGGGGATCTAAACAACAAAAATCTGGAATATGCAGGCGATATACAGAATAATGGGCCTAATATGCCCTATAATGGAACTGTTGTGTATGCGGCGATAAACTCTTCAGGAGGAAGTCTAACCAAGGGAATTACACTTGAGGTTTATAACAGTTTAAGAAACCTTATACAAACGCACAACTACAATTTGGTAGACGGAAGGTTGTTGCTCACAGACCTCAATATCGATTTTTCAGCCGGAGACTATTTTTTGGTAAAAGTAGATGACGATACTACAGGATCGGTTAAGGACGTGTCTATGGTAATATGGTCGAAATGGAGACAATAAACTTTTCAAAAACAGTAAAGATGAAAAAACTTATATACATACTGTCTTTCTTGCCATTAAGCCTTATGGCGCAAATGGGCATAGGGACTACCGAGCCAACGGCAATGCTTGAGATAAAAACAGAAACCGACGGTATCGCTGCATTAGAATTGGTGCCCCAAACAAACCCCTCCGGAAGAAACACTGGCCAGATGGCAGTGATAGATAATAAACTTTTCCTTTTTGATGCAGCACGTGACAAATGGTTGAGCGTTGAAAATACAACTTTGGAATACGGGCGCTTGGGCGCTGGATCAGACCCAGCCGAGATAGAATTTGGTGGTGGTGACTTGCAAAATGGTCCTAGAATGCCTTTTGATGGGACTATCGTGGGCATTACCATAAGCGCGACGGATGATGATAACCAAAGAGAAATTACCCTGTTTAAAAATGGCGTTGCAGTTGCCAATAACAATTTACTTCCAGAACTTGATGGTGTTTTTGTACTAAACCCATTTACGCTACAATATAGGAACTCAAGCTATAATCTAGATTTCAATGCTGGTGATATGTTGAGCTTTGCGATAGATAACGCGGTGAACGATATTGACGACTTGGTTATAAAACTGGATATAAAGTGGCGGGTAGATAATAACTAAATTACTTCCTCCCAAAATCAGCGGGAATTTCTCCCCAGGCCTTGGTCTCCCATTTCACAATTTTAGTTTGGTAGCTGTTGGTTTTTAACCAGTGCTCTGCCCGTGCCACCAGCTCGAACAGTTTTGCATTTTTTTGGGTCTTCTTGAGCTTGGTATTACATTTTTTCTTACGTACCCAGCCCATGGCTATACGGGAATCTGTATAGAGTATACGATCACTTTTTTGCTGTTTTAAGTAGGCAATGCCATGAACAAGCGCTAAAAACTCACCAATATTATTGGTGCCTTGCTGGAAAGGACCTTGATGAAACAACTGCTTGTGGGTCTGTGTATCTACCCCACGGTATTCCATCTTGCCAGGATTACCGCTGGATGCTGCATCTACGGCAATGCTATATAGGTTGGGTTCGCCAATTTTTGCCAACTGTTCTTTAGTGAGGGTTTTCTTTTTGGTGTTCTTACCCTTATAATCTGCATATTCTTTATTGTAGGCCTTTTTGGCTTCTGCAAAGGTGGGGAACGATTTGTACTGCGCCCCGCTCACTCCTCTAATAGATAATTGGCACTCTTTCCAGCTACCAAATATCCCGGCGGGATTGCCATACCATACTACATAGAATTTTTGTTTTTTGCTCATATTATAGGGATAAGGCCCCTTCGTCGGAGGGGTTTGGGGAGGACAACAACTCTTCAATTACCTTAGGCAACCATTCATACTCCAGTAATTGTACTTTTTTTGCAACAGTTTCAGCTGTATCGCTGGGGGCTATTATTGTTTTTTTCTGAAGTATGATCGCACCCTCGTCATAATTTTCATTTACATAATGTATGGAAATGCCCGTTTCACTTTCCTCATTTGCTACAACGGCCTTGTGTACATGGTGACCGTACATCCCTTTTCCACCAAATTTGGGTAGTAATGCCGGGTGTACATTTATTACTTTATGCTGAAACTCCTTTAGGATGATTTCAGGAAATTTCAACAAGAATCCCGCCAGTACAATGAGATCGGGTTGTTCCTTCTTTAAAATTTGAAGCACCCCTTCTTCTGAAATCAATTCGTTTCTAGTGAAGCTGGATCTTTTTACACCAAGGGTTTTGGCGCGATCTAATACTTTGGCACTCTTGTTGTTACTGAGCACGTGAACAACCTCGGCAACCTTGGATTGCTGAAAGTATTGAATAATATTTTGGGCGTTGGTACCGCTGCCCGAAGCAAAAATTATAATTCTTCTCTCTTTCTTTGGTGACCTGGTTTTCACTGAAGTATTCATTAAATAATTCACAAAAGTAGGCAATAGGGTTTTACTTCGCCCAAAAAATTACTACATTGGTAAGCACATTTTAAGCTATTAATGGCTTTTTCAATTAAAATATTTTATTTTTGCCACTTAATTAAATTTTAAAACAGAACATTATGTCAGACATTGCATCAAGAGTTAAAGCAATCATTGTAGACAAATTAGGCGTAGACGAAAACGAAGTTGTAAACGAAGCAAGCTTCACGAACGACCTAGGGGCAGACAGCCTTGACACCGTTGAGCTTATCATGGAATTCGAAAAGGAATTTGATATCCAGATCCCAGACGATCAAGCAGAGAACATTGCTACCGTTGGTCAAGCAATTTCATACATAGAGGAAGCTAAATAAACTACCTTTTATATGGAGTTAAAGCGAGTTGTAGTTACCGGTCTAGGAGCCCTTACACCCATTGGCAACACTATTTCAGAATACTGGGATGGTCTTAAGAATGGAAAAAGCGGATGCGCCCCTATAACCTATTTTGATACCGAAAAGTTCAAGACAAAATTCGCTTGCGAACTCAAAAATTACGAACCACAAGACCATTTTGACAGGAAAGAAGCACGCAAACTGGACCGTTTTGCCCAGTATGCCCTTGTTTCGAGCGACCAAGCCATTACCGATGCCGGCATTAACTTGGACGAAGTAGATAAATTTCGTGTTGGGGTAATCTGGGGAGCAGGAATAGGCGGGTTGGAGACCTTCCAGAATGAAGTCATCAACTATGCAGAAGGGGATGGAACGCCACGTTTCAACCCCTTCTTTATTCCTAAGATGATAGCCGATATTGCCCCGGGTAATATCTCTATAAAGCACGGTTTTATGGGACCCAACTATACAACGGTCTCTGCCTGTGCTTCTTCTGCAAACGCTATGATAGATGCCCTAAACTATATACGTTTAGGACATTGCGATGTGATAGTTACAGGAGGAAGCGAGGCCGCCGTGACCATTGCGGGTATGGGAGGTTTTAATGCCATGCACGCACTATCTACCCGAAACGATTCTCCTGAGACTGCCTCAAGACCGTTCGATGCTACCCGAGACGGGTTTGTGTTGGGCGAAGGTGCCGGAGCATTGATCTTGGAAGAATACGAACACGCCAAGGCACGTGGCGCAAAAATTTATGCCGAAGTAGTAGGTGGCGGGATGTCCAGCGACGCTCACCACATGACTGCTCCACATCCCGATGGGATAGGCGTAGAACGTGTTATGCTCAATTGCCTGCGTGATGCGGGAATGAGCCCCAACCAAGTGGACCACATTAATACACACGGCACTTCCACCCCTCTGGGTGATGTAGCCGAACTGAAAGCGATCACCAAGGTTTTTGGTGAACATGCAAAAAATATCAATATTAATTCTACCAAGTCCATGACAGGACATTTATTGGGAGCTGCTGGAGCCATTGAGGCCATCGCTTCTATATTGGCAATGGAAAACGGCTATGTTCCTCCCACCATTAACCATACCACGGTAGATGAAAATATAGACTCCTCTTTAAATCTTACCCTGAACAAAACCGAGAAACGTGATATCAAGGTTGCTATGAGCAATACCTTTGGTTTTGGCGGGCACAATGCCTGCATCCTCTTTAAGAAATTGGATGCTTAACCCTTTTCTATGGCGTTAGTACCAAAAATATTCAATTCCCGTTCTGGACAAGAAGGGGAATTTTTTAATACCATAAAAAGGATTTTGGGATTTAAGCCCAAGAATATCACCATTTACGAAGAAGCGTTTACCCATCGCTCGCTAAATGAAAAAAACAAACAAGGCATCCCACAAAACTATGAGCGTCTAGAGTTTTTGGGCGATGCCATGCTGGGTTCGGTAATTGCTGCACATTTATTCAACGAAGTACCTAGTGGAGACGAGGGGTATCTCACCAAGATGCGCTCTAAAGTGGTAAGTAGGGAACATTTAAACGAATTGGGGCGCGATCTACAGCTCATTAAGCTCCTAAAGACAAATATTCCTACCAAGCAGTTTGGTGGTAACATACACGGAAACATCTTTGAAGCATTGGTGGGTGCCATCTACCTGGATCGTGGGTTTAAGTACTGCGAAAAGTTTATACGTAAACGGGTCATAAAACCTTATGTAGATATTGAGCGGCTCGAAGGAAAAATCATTAGCTATAAAAGTCTTTTTATCGAATGGTGCCAAAAGAACAAGAAATCCTTCAAATATGTGGTGTACGACGATACAGGGAAAGACGATCTAAAGCACTTTGCCGTAAAACTCCAGTTAGAAAATACAGTTGTTGCAAAGGCAAGGGCAACCTCAAAGAAAAAGGCCGAGGAGCGCGCTTCAAAAAGAGCCTATTACAAACTACAAGTAGCTATAGAAAAAGATTTAAACTAATCTTCACATTCATTCCATAAAGGTTCACTATTTTAGTGTTTTTGCATTTCAGAATAAGTTGGACAACGAGTTTTGGAATTCGATATCTTTAAACGTGTAAGCTAATTGCGTTATGGCCCACCATAAACTTATTTTGGACGACGAGCTGGACGACGAGTTCTCCCTTATCGCCATACATTGTAGCGAGGAAGCTTATAAAATGGCCTATTTGCTCAATAA
Source organism: Marinirhabdus gelatinilytica (assembly GCF_003353425.1). GTDB lineage: Bacteria > Bacteroidota > Bacteroidia > Flavobacteriales > Flavobacteriaceae > Marinirhabdus > Marinirhabdus gelatinilytica. The sequence goes on along the minus strand of NZ_QRAO01000001.1, from coordinate 306,558 downwards.
AAATGTACAACTGCACTTGCACCGCAGGAGAAGGGATTTGGACTTTTCAAAAGAAGGGCTGGCGATAACCTTTCCGTTGTTCGATTTTGAGGACCAAAAGCAGTACACCACCTATCACCTTGTGGCCAATAAGTGCAAGACAGTTGCAGCGCATACAGTTGCCACAGGGGGGTTGTTTGGAGAACAGGCTCAAGAAGAGATCATGACCAAATACCTACTTGCTGAGTTTAAAAAAGTAGACTATTTTCTGAAAATCACTTCAGAATACGAGACAACCCCCTTAAAAAAGTTGTTGATGCAATTAAATGAAATAGACCAGGTAATTTCAGCTTTTATAGTTGATGTTTCCGAAGTAAAATCGAGAGAAAATTTAATATTTGACTAATGCCGAAACAAAAGAGGACAAAAATAGTGGCCACCCTAGGCCCAGCAACTTCAAAAAAAGAAACCTTAAAAGCTATGATCGCCGAAGGTGTTGATGTGTTCAGGATCAATTTTTCGCACGCCAACTATGAGGATGTAAAAGAGCGTATTAAGATGATTCGTACTTTGGGAGAAGAAATGAATACCACCACAGCAATACTGGCAGACTTACAGGGACCAAAATTGCGCGTAGGGATGATGAGTGAAGAAGCTGTAGTCCAGCCAGGGGATATTATAAAATTTTGCACAGGAAAGGAATTTGAGGGCACCTCCAAAAAGGTGTATATGAATTATGACAACTTTCCTAAAGATGTTAACGTTGGTGAACGTATCCTTTTGGATGATGGAAAATTAATTTTTAAAGTTCTGGAAACCAATAAGAAAGATGAAGTAACTGCCGAGGTTGTTCAAGGGGGCCCTTTACGCTCTAAAAAAGGGGTAAACCTGCCCAACACCAATATTTCTTTGCCTGCACTTACCAAAAAAGATAAAGAAGACGCAATTTTTGCCATAAGCCAAGAGGTAGACTGGATAGCACTCTCTTTTGTGCGCCACGCCGATGACCTTAAGGAGCTGCAAGCCCTCATCGAAGCCCATAGTGAATACAAAATACCCATCATCGCAAAAATTGAAAAACCAGAAGCTGTAGAGAACATAGATAAAATTGTTGCCTATTGCGATGGTTTAATGGTAGCCCGTGGCGACCTGGGTGTAGAGGTGCCGGCACAGGAAGTACCTCTCATTCAAAAAGAATTGGTGCTTACGGCCAAAAGAGCTAGAATCCCAGTTATCATTGCCACACAAATGATGGAAACCATGATCACCTCCCTAACCCCTACAAGAGCCGAGGTGAATGATGTGGCCAATAGCGTCATGGACGGTGCAGACGCCGTGATGCTCTCTGGTGAAACTTCGGTAGGGAGTTACCCGGTAGATGTAATAAAGACCATGACAAAGATTTGCAAGAGTGTAGAAAACTCAAGCTTAATTACGGTTCCGCATGAGCCACCACACATTCGTACCAACCGCTACATCACCAAATCGGTTTGTTATCACGCAGCTACCATGGCAAATGAAATTTCGGCAAAGGCAATCTGCACACTCACCAACAGTGGCTACACCGCTTTCCAGATTTCAGCTTGGAGGCCCGATGCACATATCTTGGTGTATACCAGTAACCGAAGAATCTTATCGAGACTCAATTTGCTCTGGGGCGTAAAATCGTTCTATTACGATAAATTTGTAAGTACAGACGAAACCGTGGACGACGTAAACAACATAGCCCACCAGCGCGGTTTTGTAGAAAAAGGAGACTACTTGATCAATTTAGCCGCAATGCCCATTGTTGATAAAGGGATGGTGAATACCTTACGGGTGAGCCAGGTGAAGTAAATATTCGAGACCTTTCAGGAATTTAAAAACTGAAAGGTCTCTTTCAAAAATAAACTCTTCGTATTTGGCCCTTTTTTAATCCGCCACAGTCCTGTATTCAATCTTCATCAACTCACCTTCTTGGGTGATGGTGACTCCGCTTCCGTATCCTTCGGCAGCTTGGGAGTAGGTTATCTTTTGGAGTTGATGGTCTTTTCTTTCAATCTGTAGTAGGCTTTCCCATAACTGTTCTGGTTTGTTTGGGTTGTGTAGGGTTTCTTCATTTTTTCCTCTTGGATTCGGAAAGTTGAAGGCCATAGGGATGTCGTACAATTTTTGCGCTATGTAAAAGGCTTCATGCCACTGGTCTGTTGGTAACAGTACCGTTTCGGTATTGGAAGGATTACTTGCTGTGCCGCCAGTTGTTTCAGCATACGAGGCATTTGGGAATGTAGCTTTTAGATCTTCAACGTACATCTTGGCATTGGTGTTTCTTTCGGGCGGAAAAAACCTAGAGAGGAAACCGTTAAAAGCAAAGCCCGTTTTATTATTGTACTCTACTTGGTGCATCCCGCCTGCAATACCGCCAACGGTCATGGTATTATCCTTTTCAGGGGTGAGCACTTTCAGTTTTGTTCCGTAGGGCATGACGGCGAGCTTGTCGCTGTTCAGATTGTCAAATTCCCGAAGGGTAAGTCCGCTGGGTGCGGTCACATAGAGGTAAGCTGTTTCGGATACGGGGGTAGTGTCTGCAACGGCCAGATCTTGGGTCGTGGTTTCGGTTTCAGTTTCGGTGTTCTCATTCTTGCAAGCCGTAAATACGGTTGCAATGGTAAGGGCGATTACGGTGATTGCTACTTTTTTCATAATTGAAAGGGTTTTAAGATTAATATTTAGATTCAAAAAAGTAGTTTCTCACATATATCAGAATTCTAGTTTTAGTTGGACATCAATGGTTTTTTCAGGAATCTCTTCCTTTTTCTTTCCTTTTTCGTTGTTCAGATTACTCATGCTTATACCTAATAAACGCACCGAATCCTTCATTTCGTCTTGCAATAACAAATCTTTAACGTTGTCCAGGATCAATTCTTTAGATGCGATGTATAGCGGAAGCGTCTTGCTTCGGGTTTGTAATGTAAAATCCCGGTACTTTATCTTTAGGGTAATGGTACGGCCGGCGACCTTGCTTTTTTTTAGGCGTTTGGCTACTTCTTCGGCAATGTTCTCCAGCTTTTCGAGCATAAAAATTTCAGAGGATATGTTCTCGCTAAAGGTTCTCTCGGCAGCCAACGATTTACGGGTTCGCTCCGGCTTTACTGTGCTGTTATGAATGCCCCGAACAATATTGTAATAATAAGAACCACTCTTTCCGAAGTTTTCTTGCAGGTACTCAAAGCTTTTTTTCTTGAGATCGGCTCCCGTGTAAATACCGTGGCGGTACATTTTTTCCTTCATTACTTTTCCCACCCCATAAAATTTCTTGATGTCCAGTTGTTCCAAAAAGTCCAAGACCTCCTCTGGTGGTACGGTTTTTTGTCCGTTGGGTTTGTTAATATCGCTCGCCACCTTTGCAATAAACTTGTTGATGCTAATTCCTGCCGAAGCGTTCAATCCCGTTCGTTCCTTTATTTTTTGGCGGATTTCAGTAGCAATTAAAGTGGCACTGGGGTTCCCTTTTTTGTTTTCGGTCACGTCCAGATAGGCTTCATCCAGAGAGAGGGGCTCCACGAGGTCTGTATATTCAAAAAAGATCTTTCTGATTTTTGCTGAAATTTCTCTGTACCGTTCAAAATTGGTGCGGACAAAAATGAGCTCTGGACACAATTTTTTGGCCAAGGCCCCGCTCATAGCAGACCGCACACCAAACTTCCTTGCCTCGTAACTAGCGGCACTCACAACCCCGCGCGTGCCACCACCACCCACGGCAATGGCTTTTCCCACCAAGGAAGGATCGTCCAATTGTTCTACGGATGCATAAAAGGCGTCCATATCTACGTGGATGATTTTTCGGATGGGAAGCTCGGTTTCCATAGCGTAAATTTAATACCTTTATCAAACACAAACCCCAACTTGGGATTTAAAACCAAAACAATGCCCAAAACAGCTATCATTTTAGGAGCCACGGGATTAGTAGGCGGAGCATTACTTAGTTTTTTATTGGATGATAACCGCTATGCGACCATAAAATTGTTCAGTCGAAGTAGCAGTGATATTTCCCACCCAAAAATTGAAGAGCATTTGGGAGACCTGTTTCAATTTGACCAATTTTCCGAAGCGTTTACGGGCGATGTGGTATTGTGTTGTATAGGCACAACGAAGGCTAAAACGCCCGATAAGGAAACCTATAAAAAAATAGATTACGGTATTCCCGTAAACGCAGCAAAACTGGCAAAAAGGAACGGGATTGATACTTTTGAAGTAATTTCGGCCATGGGAGCAGACCCGAACAGCAGTACATTTTACAACAAAACTAAAGGCGAGATGGAGCGGGATGTGTTATCTGTTGGCGTTTCAAACACCTATATTTTTCAGCCTTCCTTAATTGGTGGTGATAGGGATGAGAAACGATTAGGAGAGCGGGTAGCACAGTTTTTTATGGGAACGTTCAGCTTTTTGATTCCGAAGAAATATAAAATTATCTACCCCAACACTATTGCACAAGCAATGGTAAGAGTTGCAGAAGATGGATATGAAAAGCAGCGGATACCTTCAGATAAAATAAAGGAAATAGTACATGCTTGAAATAGAACGAAAATTCCTAGTAAAAAACAATAGTTATAAAACCGAAGCTGTTTCAAAAAAACGCATCGTACAAGGTTTTTTAAACACCCACCCCGAACGTACGGTACGGGTTAGGATCAAGGGGGAACAAGCATTTTTAACTGTAAAGGGAAAGTCCAATGCAGCCGGAACTATTCGCTTGGAGTGGGAGAGTGAGATCACCGTGCAAGATGCTGAAGCATTGCTAGCCCTATGCGAAGACGGGCAGATAGACAAAGTGCGATACGAAATTCCCGTAAAAGACCATATTTTTGAAGTAGATGAATTCTTTGGCAACAACAAAGGCCTTACCCTGGCAGAAGTAGAATTGAAAGAAGAAAACGAGCCCTTTGAAAAACCTGATTGGTTGGGAGATGAGGTGACTGGCGAGGTTCAATATTACAATTCACAATTAACCAAAAAACCATTCACATTATGGAAATAAGAAGTTTTTCCCCCATTGAGGGGGGACTAAGGGGGGTGTTAGCCCTAGTGATCATTTCATTATTAATTTTCTCCTGCAAACCCGAGATCCATCGCGAATATATTATGGAACCCTGCCCAGAGGATGAAGAACAATCGGTTGCGGCGCTAAAAGCCCAACTAACCCAGGACGGTTACCAGATTTTTGACTATGTGGACCCTGATTCGGGAGATACCGTAGTGATGCAACAATACTATATGGCTTTTTTAAAAGCAGGTCCCAACCGGAGCCAAAATAAAGCCCAAGCAGATAGCCTTCAAAAACTTCATTTAGAGCATCTGGGGAAAATGTATGCCGAAGGATATGCCGACATCTCCGGACCATTTGGCGACGATGGCGAAATACGGGGCGTGACTATTTATAATGTCCCTACCTTAAAAATGGCCGATAGCCTAGCCAATAGCGACCCTATGGTACAAGCAGGTAGATTGGTCATAGAAATACACCCCTGGTGGGCCGCCAAAGGTTTCCCGTTGCGTTAAACACACATAAAAACTTTTAGAAAAGTCTCCCCTTCCTGTCTCCCACGAGCGAGGAACGAGTGATAGGAAGACACAAGACTTAGAAGGGTGTTTCTGTCAAAACACATAGAACAGACCAAATTTTAGCCATCCCTAAAAATAAAAACTATACAGTTCAAAAAATAGTTTTACCTTTGGCGTATGTATTCATTAGCCGAAGAAAACTATCTTAAAGCCATTTACCACCTTGAAAGTAAAAACAAAGGTGCGGTAAGTACCAATGCCATTGCCGAAGCAATGGACACCAAACCTTCCTCAGTGACCGATATGGTGCAGAAACTGGCTGAAAAGAAGGTGCTCTCATACATTAAATACAAAGGCACCTCACTTACCGAAAAAGGAAAAAAAACCGCTGCCAATGTTATTAGAAAACACCGTTTGTGGGAGGTTTTTCTGGTAGAAAAACTCAATTTTCATTGGGACGAAGTGCATGACATTGCAGAACAATTGGAACATATCCACAGTGAAGAGCTTATCTCGCGATTGGATAAGTTTCTCGGTTTCCCAGATTTTGATCCCCACGGCGATCCCATCCCAGACAAACATGGGAACATAAAACCCACCGAGAAAAAGTTACTTTCAGAATTGCACAAAAACCAAAAGGGCGTTTGTGTGGGCGTAAAAGAAAGCAACAGCGAATTTTTACAATATTTGGATAAAAAGCATATTACTATCGGGACTAAAATTTCGGTACTGGGAAAAGAATTTTTTGATGGCTCCATGGTCATTCAAGTGGGGCGCGACCAGTTTTTTATCTCTCAAAAAATAGCCGAAAACCTATATATACAAACCAACTAACATGAAAAAACTCATCACTATCTCATTATTTTGCCTTAGCGCAATAGCGTTTTCCCAGGAACAAAACGTGCCCGAACCCATGGTTACGGACCGTCCAGACGCTACCGAGGCCCCACTTACTGTCCCAAAAGGATTTCTGCAAGTGGAAACGGGCGGATTTTACACTTCGTTTGAAGAAAACGGATTTAAGACCGAAACCTATGGCTACAACACTACCTTGCTGCGCTACGGTATTCTGGACAATTTCGAGCTCCGTTTGGGATGGAATTTTGAGGAGACCCGCTTCAGTTTTAATGGCCAAGAAAGCCCTGATGTGCTCAGCGGCTTCTCACCACTGCTCGCAGGAATGAAAGTTGAAATTGCCGATGAAGATGGTTGGAAACCACAAATAGGATTGATTGGGCATTTGTTCCTTCCCTTTACGGCTGGCAGCGATTATAGACCTGAAACTACGGGTGCCGATTTTCGCTTTTCCCTATCGAATACCTTAAGTGAAAAATCGAGCCTTTCCTACAACATTGGGGCACAGTGGGGCAATGACTCACCGGAGATAGCCTACATCTATACGGTAGCGTACGGCTATGCAGTAACCGACACATTTGGATTGTATGCCGAGATATATGGCGACTTCCCCGAGGATAGCCGTGCCAACCATTTATGGGATGCAGGCCTCACCTATTTGCTTAAACCCAACCCTCAGTTAGATGCTACGGTGGGCAGTAGTTTTACTGAAGGACAGGATATTTTGTTGAGCGCAGGGGTGAGCTTCAGGGTGCCTAATTAATCATTCAGAAAAAAATTAAAGATGAAAATAGTACGAAAAACAACGTTATCCATTATACTCTTAAGTGCTCTTCTATCGTGTAAAAACGAAGGAAAAGATACTGCCGAAAACGAAAAATTGAACATTGTAACCACCACTACAATGATTACCGATCTTGTAAAGAACATAGGCGGCGACTTGGTGGAAGTGAACGGTTTGATGGGGGCTGGTGTAGATCCACATCTCTACAAAGCCAGCGAGGGCGATGTGAACAAACTCTACACGGCCGATATTATTTTTTACAACGGCCTTCACCTAGAAGGAAAGCTCGTGGAAGTGTTCGAAAAAATGGAGCGCACAGGGAAGACACAAGTAGCACTGGCCGAAAGTTTGGACAAATCTGGCCTGATTGGTTCAGATTATTTTGCGAGCAACTACGATCCGCACGTGTGGTTCAACATTGAATATTTTAAACAGTTTGCTGGAGAGGTTACTGAAACCTTAGTGGAAAAAGACCCAAAGAATGCTTCAAAATATGCTGAAAATGAAGCAGAATATATACAGAGATTAACACAACTGGAAACTGAGGTAAAAGCCAAGATTGAAACCCTTCCGAAGGAAAAAAGAATTTTGGTTACTGCCCACGATGCTTTTAACTACTTCGGGAAAGCATACAATTTTGAAGTTGTGGGATTACAGGGACTCTCCACCGCAACCGAAGCGGGCGTGCAAGATGTGCAACGTATTTCGCAATTCATCATAGACAACAACGTAAAAGCAATTTTTGTAGAAAGTTCTGTCCCAAGGCGTACTATTGAAGCCCTACAACAATCTGTAAAGAGCAAAGGGCAAGATGTAAAAATAGGAGGTTCCCTATACAGCGATGCGTTAGGAAGTGCACGCACCGAAGAAGGAACCTATATCGGGATGTTCAAGCATAACGTAAACACCATAATAAACGAACTGAAATAAACAATGTCAGGTTGAGCACTATTTGAAAAATTACGTGAGTAATTTTGAAGATACCCAACGCAGTTGTCGAAACCTTAATGTGACTAAAAATACATCAATGCAAAACCCAACATATGCCATACAAGTAGACGACCTTACGGTAGCCTATAACTATAAGCCCGTATTGTGGGATATAGATTTGCACGTACCCGAAGGAGTGCTCATGGCCATTGTAGGGCCTAACGGAGCTGGGAAATCTACTTTGATTAAAGCAATTTTGGGCATTTTAGACCCCATTGCGGGCAGTGTCTCCATCTACGGCAAACCCTATGAAAAACAACGAAAACAGGTCGCTTACGTGCCCCAAAAAGGGAGTGTGGACTGGGACTTCCCCACCACGGCGCTAGATGTAGTTATGATGGGTACTTACGGCCAGTTGGGCTGGATAAAACGCCCTAGCACCAAAGAGAAAAAAGCATCACTGGAAGCTTTGGAAAAAGTTGGCATGCTGGCGTTCAAAAGCAGGCAGATCAGTCAGTTGAGCGGGGGCCAGCAACAGCGGGTCTTTTTGGCAAGAGCCTTGGTACAAAATGCTTCCATCTACTTTATGGACGAGCCTTTCCAGGGTGTAGACGCCACTACCGAAATAGCCATTATCAATATTTTAAAAGAGCTTCGGAAAGCTGGCAAAACAGTAGTCGTGGTACATCACGACCTACAGACAGTTCCAGAATATTTTGACTGGGTCACATTCCTCAACGTTAAAAAAATAGCCACAGGCCCCGTAAAAGAAATTTTTAATGATGATAATTTGACGAAAACGTATGGGATTAATTATAAGGTAGCAGTAAATAAATGAGTCGTTGGTCTTTAGTCATCGGTCTTTAGACATAATGATAGCTTTTAAAACCTAGAATATGAAAGAAGTGAAATTTAATTTTGAAGAGTTACATGTATATCAAAAAGCTCTAGATTATATAGACTCTATATATGAAACTACCAATCATTTTCCCAAAGATGAGAGATTTAGACTTACTTCTCAATATATTAGAGCTGCAATTTCAATAGGACTTAACATTGCTGAAGGAGTAGGAGATACGGATGCACAGTTCAATAGATATATACAGATTGCTCAAGATTCCATTAAAGAGTGTGTGGTTTGCTCTACTATTTCCCGAAGACAAAATTTTATAACAACCCAACAAGATAATCAAGCTTGATTGGCGCTTTCTCAAATGGCAAAAATGACCACAAATCTTCAAAAATATTTAAAAAAATAACACCAAAGACCAACGACTAAAGACCAATGACGATTACCGATTACTTCAACCTCCTTTGGACAGATTACACCCTACGTACTATCACACTGGGCACGGCAGTCTTGGGTGCCATTTGCGGCATGTTGGGGAGTTTTGCGGTACTCAGGAAACAGAGTTTGTTGGGCGACGCCATTAGCCACGCAGCACTTCCCGGAATAGCAGTAGCGTTTTTAATCACAGGAGCCAAGGACAGCAATACACTGTTGTTGGGGGCTTTGGTAAGTGGATTGCTGGGCACATTCTGGATTCGAGGCATTATCACCAAAACCCATTTAAAGACCGATACGGCACTAGGGCTCATACTTTCTTTGTTCTTCGGGTTTGGGATGTTGTTGCTCACATTTATCCAAAAACAGCCCAACGCCAATCAAGCAGGATTGGACAAGTATCTCTTTGGACAAGCCGCAACGTTGGTTGAGAGCGATGTTATTTTAATGGTGGTGGTCACAGGAATTTCATTATTGATTTTATTACTTTTTTGGAAAGAGTTCAAAATCTTGCTGTTCGATGCAGATTATACCAAAACCCTTGGTTTCAACACCAAATTTATTGATACGCTCATTACATTTTTTATAGTCCTCGCCATAGTACTGGGACTACAAACTGTAGGTGTTGTGCTTATGAGCGCTATGCTATTGGCACCCGCCGCCGCCGCCCGACAATGGACCAACAGGTTGAGCACCATGATTTTTATAGCAGCCATTTTTGGGGCATTTTCAGGGGTTTTTGGAACGGCCATCAGTGCCTCCCAAAATAATCTTTCTACGGGGCCGGTCATTGTATTGGTAGCTTCGGTATTTGTGCTGGTGTCGTTTGTGTTTTCACCTGGGCGGGGATTATTGTTCAAGCAAATTCGGTTTTTACAGAATAGGCGTGACCTGAAACTTCAGAAAACCCTTCAGTTTATGTACGATATCGTAAGTACCCATGACAATATTTCACATCCGCATGCCATCAGAATTTTAAATAATTTTCAAGGGTTTACCAAAAAGACCCTTCAGCAACTGGAAGAAAAAAAATGGATCACCCTCTCTGGGCAACAATGGTCTATGACACAGAAAGGATTCAATAAAGCTGAAAATTTGTACAACCAATCCGACACGAATGACTAGCCCACAAATAGAAATACAACTTATTGCTGCAGTGGTCGCCATGGCATGTGCCATTCCCGGGGTGTTTTTGGTACTCCGGAAAATGGCGTTGATTAGTGACGCCATAAGCCATTCTATCTTGCCAGGAATTGTACTGGGCTTTTTCATAACGCACGACCTTAATTCCCCTTTGCTGATTTTGCTCGCAGCATGTACGGGTGTGATTACGGTAGTACTGGTGGAGGCCATTCAAAAAACTGGTTTGGTGAAAGAAGATACTGCCATTGGGTTGGTATTTCCGGCGTTGTTCAGCATTGGGGTTATTCTCATTGCCAAGAACGCTAACGATGTCCATTTGGATGTAGATGCAGTGCTGCTGGGCGAACTGGCCTTTGCGCCATTCGATAGGCTTTTAATGGGCGGCGTGGACGTTGGGCCCAAATCGCTCTGGATCATGGGAAGTATTTTTATAGTAATTATAGCGCTGTTGTTACTTTTTTATAAGGAATTAAAGGTAAGTACTTTCGATATTGGTCTGTCCTCGGCCCTGGGTATTTCGCCTATGCTCATGCATTATGGGCTTATGTCCGTTAGCTCTGTAACGGTGGTGGGTGCGTTTGATGCCGTGGGAGCTATTTTGGTGGTAGCAATGATGATCGCACCCGCCGCAACCGCTTATCTGCTCACAGCAGATTTAAAGAAGATGCTGCTGCTTTCTATATTTTTTGGAGTGTTTTCGGCCATTGCCGGCTATTGGATGGCAAATTTGTTGGATGCATCCATCTCAGGGAGTATCACCACCATGTTGGGTATGGTGTTCTTGATGGTGTACTTGTTTGCGCCCAGGAAGGGACTCATCGCCGTGTTATATCGCCAAAAACAACAACGCACCGAAGTTTCCCTCATCACGTTTCTATTGCACTTGAACAACCACACCGAAGAAAACGAACGGCACATAAACCACTTGCAGGAACATATAAATTGGCAAAAGGTGCGATCCAAAACGGTGGTAACCCTAGCGCTGAAAAACAACATGATTGAGATTGACAATAAAGTGGTTTCCCTTACTGAAAAAGGCAAGGAATTTACAGATCTTGCCCTAGAATACATCATTACCAACAAAGACGAAAAAATTGAACCTATGAAGGATGATTTCTTTTTGTTCAGGGGGTAGCATTACTTTTTATACCTTTAAAATCTAAAATATTTCAGTGTATGTACAAATCCATCTTACTTGTTTTCTTCATAGCCGCATCCTGTGGCACCCCAAAAAACGGAACCCAAACTGTTGAAGCAGAACAAATTGAAAACATAACGACCATACAGGAAGGTACCATTACATTGGCTTTGGGCGAACAAGAAATGGTAGGCGATATTATGGTTCACTTTAAGGAAGTATTAGAGGATTCTCGCTGTCCCACGGGAACCAACTGTTTTTGGCAGGGACGTGCTAAGATTTTGCTGGAGACCAGTGAAGACGGGATGACGGTAGATAGGAGCGAACTAATTTTTGGGGAACTGAAGGAAGGCGAAACCAAAAACCACACCTTTTACAAAAGAGGAAACACTACCATTACGGCAACTGCCATTAATCCATATCCAACCAAGGAAACGGGAACTGTAAATTTACCGTATGAACTGGTGTTTAAGGTACAAACCAAATAGAATAGTAAAAAGTACTTTGTTGAAAAGCCAATTAGTGACACCCACAATCTTTCTTCCCACACTTCACTTTATTTCCGTCCAGTGAGTTTGGTGGTGTTGTGCGGCTTTCAAAAACAGGAGTCCATACAAATTTTTTGAGCAAGTAGCCCAAAGCAATGGCAAAAGTGATTAATACAAGAATAGTTTGCATACTACAAAGTTACTTTAAAAATTGATACGCTGCCAGTGCCACGACATACGCAATGGCACTCATTAAGAATAATTGCCACATGGGCCATTTCCAGCTATTGGTTTCTTTTTTCACAACAGCAAGTGTACTCATACATTGCATGGCAAAAGCATAGAACAATAACAATGAAATCCCACTGGCAAAATTGAACCGTGGTGTGCCCAAGACAGGATTTACCTCCGCGGCCATTCGGTTTTTAATGGTTTCTTCCTCTTCGCTACCTACGCTGTAAATAGTGGCCAGGGTACCCACAAACACTTCACGCGCCGCAAAAGAACTTACAATAGCAATACCAATTTTCCAATCGTAGCCCAAGGGTTGTACAGCAGGCTCAATAGCTTTTCCCATGATACCAATATAGCTGTGTTCCAATTTAAAAGCAGCTATTTTTGTTTCCAGTTCTTCTTCGGTAAGCGGGTTCGAAACGTTCTGTTGTGTAACAAGTTGGGAAGCCTCGTTAAAATCTCCCGGACCGTAACTTGCCAATACCCAAAGGATGATAGAGATAGCCAAAATTATCTTTCCGGCACCCAATACGAACGATTTGGTTTTCTCAACTACAGTAATGGCGACGTTTTTGAACATAGGCACCTTGTAGTTTGGCATTTCTACCACAAAAAAAGTTCTGCTCCTAATCTTTAAAAACTTGTTGAGCAACCACGCTGAAAAAATAGCAGCTCCAAATCCTAATAGATATAAAAACATTAATGTGAGCCCTTGCAAACTGAAAATTCCCAGCACACGCTCTTCTGGGATCACCAAAGCGATAATAATGAGGTAAACAGGTAATCTTGCCGAACACGTGGTGAAAGGGGTAACCAAAATGGTGATAAGGCGTTCTTTCCAGCTTTCGATATTACGGGTAGCCATAATGGCCGGGATGGCACACGCAGTTCCTGAGACCAATGGGACAACACTTTTCCCGCTCAACCCAAAACGGCGCATAATGCGATCCATTAAAAACACTACCCGGCTCATATAACCGCTTTCTTCGAGTATGGCAATAAAGAGAAAAAGAAAGGCAATCTGCGGAATGAAAATCACGATACCGCCCAATCCCGAGATAATTCCTTCGGCCAAAAGATTGGTAAAGTCACCTGGAGGGAGTGTGTTTTTTACCCATTCGCTCAAATTAGCAAAAGTTTCGTCTATGAAATCCATGGGGTAACTGCTCCAATCGAATATCACTTGAAAAATGAGCAATAAGATGCTGAAAAAGATAACATATCCCCAAAATTTATGTGTAAGGATACGGTCCAGCCTACTCCGGAAGTCCTTTGCATTGGCAGTATCTACGGTAAGCGTTTCCTTTAGCACTCCGTTGATAAATTGATAGCGCGCAATGGTTTCTTTTTGCTGAAGTCGTTTTAAGTTGCTTTCACTTTCGGTCTTAAATGTTGCAATACCTTTTACTTCTCCTCGTTCCAGTTTTCCAAAATTTACATCCTGGGTAATAACCAGCCAGAGCTTATACAAATCTTGGTTTGGGAACGCTTTCTTTAATCTGCCAAAATATTCTGGTGCAATCACCGAAGCGTTTACACACGGTTTTGTAGATAGTTGGGAGTGATTTACGACCCATTTTTTTAAGTCGTCAAACCCTGTGTTTTTTCTGGAACTTACCAGAACTACCTTTGTTTCCAGCTTTTCCTCCAATGCTTCTACATCTACCGTAATGGCCTTGCGCTTCATCCTGTCCGCCATGTTTATGGCAAGGATGGTGGGAATCCCAAGGTCCTTAATTTGTGTAAAAAGGAGTAGGTTTCGTTTTAGGTTTTCTACATCGGCCACTACTATGGCAACATCTGGGAAATCCTTATCGTTCTTGTTGAGCAGCAATTCAATCACTACGCTTTCGTCCAGAGAAGATGCGTTGAGACTGTAGGTGCCGGGGAGGTCTATTATATGTGCCTTTAGGCCACGGTCCAGTTTGCAGATTCCTTGTTTTTTTTCGACCGTAATACCCGGATAGTTTCCTACTTGCTGGTTTAGTCCCGTCAACCTATTAAAAACCGAGGTCTTCCCCGTATTTGGGTTGCCAATAAGTGCTACATTAATTTGTCTGGCCATAGATTACAGGAGTTCAATTTCAATAAGCGCGGCGGTTTCTTTGCGAATTGCCAGGTGGCTACCGTTAATATTTAAATACAAGGGGTCGCGAAACGGTGCCTGTTGTACCACCGAAACTTCGTTGCCCGGCAAACAGCCCATCTCCAATAGTTTCAGCGGGACATTTTCCACCTCAAAAGTTTTAATGATAGCACGCTGTCCTCTTTTTAAATGGGCAATAGTGAGCATAAAGTTTATTTAGACTGATTTTAAACAAGGCAAAAGTAAGGGATTTGTAATCGTTAGCCAAAGTTGAAATTATAAAATTGCACTGAGGGTTAAGGAGTTTAAGTGCTTAGTGATCCTCCTCATTCTTTAATATTTCAATATCCTTCAGTAACTCCACAATAGCTTCTGGTTGGGTACCGTCGTAAAATCCGCGGATTCTTTTTTTCTTGTCCACCAAGACGAAGTTTTCGGTATGGATGAGCTCGTAAGGGCTGTAAGGGGCATCTTTTGCAGCGAGGTAGCTTTTACGGGCCAGATTGTAAATCTGTTCTTTGTCACCGGTGACGAGGTTCCATTTCTCATCGTTAACACCTTTTTCCAAGGCGTATTTCTTTAGCTGGGTAACGGTATCTACTTCGGGTTGTACTGTATGCGAAAGGAGCAACACCTCGGCATCGTTCTTCAATTCTTGCTGAATTTGAGCCATATGGTCGGTCATGACCGGACAAATGGTCTGGCAGGTAGTAAAGAAGAAATCGGCCACATAAATCTTGTCTTCATAGGTTGCTTCGGTAATGGTTTCGCCGTTCTGATTCTTTAAACTGAAAGGCGCAATGGTGTGGTATTTCTTTTTGTAATGAAGCGTGCTGTCTACCAATTCGGCATTTACTTCTGCGGGCTGAAATACGGGCAACAATTCTTTCGGTTTTAAAATGGAATAGATAATGGAAATAATGATTGCTGAAAGCACCAAAAGCACCACTAAAAAGAATTTATATCTCGAGAAAAACTGAAGCATGAGGTATCAAGAAATTTCAGCAAAATTACAACCCAAAGAGGGAATCCAAAAGTGTAACGGCCAATACTTTTTAGCGTCTTACCCCACGGTATTTATTTATTTTTAAATGAGGTGCCAAAAGGTTACTTTTGTGGCTTCAAAATTGCAGGGATTCCTGCAAAAATCAAGACGAGAGATTATGAGTCCATTTGCCGTTAAAGCTATCCAGCTATTATTGAGCTTATCTATATTGATCGTGCTTCACGAGTTGGGGCACTTTATCCCTGCAAAACTATTCAAGACACGCGTTGAGAAATTCTTCTTGTTTTTTGACGTAAAATTTGCGCTGCTGAAGAAAAGAATTGGCGAGACCACTTACGGAATAGGTTGGTTGCCCTTGGGAGGCTATGTAAAAATTGCCGGGATGATAGACGAGAGTATGGACAAGGAGCAAATGGCAAAACCACCACAGCCTTGGGAGTTTAGAAGCAAACCGGCTTGGCAGCGATTGATTATTATGTTGGGCGGGGTTACGGTGAACATAATCGTGGGAATGGTAATTTACATATTCCTTTTTTATAGTAATGGACAAAAGATAGTGACCAACGAAAACTTGCCCAACGGCTTTTCTGTAGCACAGGAATTTAAGGATCTTGGGTTCCAGGATGGAGACCACGTACTACAACTCAATGGTGAGGATTTCGAGAACATGAACGACCTCAACAAGTATTTGATGCTTAGGGATGTATCTACGCTAACCGTACAGCACCCCAATGGTGAACAGGAAACCATTTCACTTCCTGAGGATATTGGCATGTCCATGTTCAAAAAAGGGATACGGGAACCATTCATGCCTATGCGAACAACGGTTATCGATACTATTTACCCTGAACTACCAGCAGGAACTTCTCCATTGCAAGTGGGCGACCGTGTGTTACAGGTTAATGGGACAGATGTGACCACCTTTAGGAGTATGTCCGAGATTGTTCGAGAAAACCCAGAAAAACCTGTTTCGCTTACTGTTTTACGTAACGGCGACACTTTGAACTATACCGTTGCCCCTAACGAAAACGGCCAATTGGGAATTAATAACCTAGCTAGGGAATACACGAACAATTTTAAACAAATAAACTACACCTTTGGCGAAAGTATAGGCGGTGGGCTTGAGTACGGGTACAATATCTTAAAGGATTATGTGTACCAATTTAAATATGTTTTCACTGCTGAAGGAGCTACACAGGTAGGTGGTTTTGGAGCTATTGGAAACTTATTCCCCGACGCTTGGGATTGGAGTGCTTTTTGGCACACTACCGCGCTTATCTCAATTATTTTAGCTTTTATGAACATCTTGCCCATTCCTGCTCTGGACGGAGGCCACGTAATGTTCTTGCTCTATGAAATGGTCACGGGCCGCAAACCCAATGACAAGTTTATGGAAGTAGCCCAAATGATAGGGTTCTTTTTGTTGATTGCCCTGGTTCTGTTTGCAAACGGTAATGATATTTACAGGTGGCTGTTTGAGTAACCAGGAACTACAGTACATAGAGTGCTAGGTTGTTTTTTCGGCAATCACCTCTACCATCATAGGGCAGAAGAGGGTGGCTCCTTCAGTTTTTTCCAAATTTGTGTGATCTGTAAAGGCTTGTTGTGCTTCAGTTTCGGTAAGATACCCCGATTTTACCAACCGCGGAAAATAGCTGTGGTAAAAAGTTTTTGGCCATTGCCAGACCAAATTTTTTGGCGACCCCAATTTTGGCATCAGTCGTATACTTGTAACTCGCATACCTATTTCAGAAAAAATTCTTGGGAGCTCACGGCCTATGTCTATCTCCCCTTCTTGTTCCTTAAAGCTTTTAAGGCAAGCTGCTATGGCTTTGTTGAGTCCTGGAAGTGGAGGTTCGGTTTGGTGGGTGCTCCAGTCGTAGTATTCATGCACTACCATTTTCCCGCCAGGTTTTAGGGCTTTATATATTTTTTGGAGTGTTTGCTTGGGATTGGGAATCCATGCCAATGCCCAACGGCAATACATTCCGCCCAAGGAGTTATCCTGTAATTTTAAATCGTTAAAGCTGGAGCAGATGCCTTCCATGTTCAAATGGTACAGATCTGCAACTTGGGTAAAATGCTGTATATAGCCCTCATCAAGGTCTACACCAATTACTTTTCCCTGTTCCCCAACAATGTAAGCCAATTCTTTGCTACAAAAACCAGGGCCGCAACCAAGGTCCAAAATGGTCTGTCCAGCCGAAAACCCAGCAGTTGCCCATCCTTGTTGTGCTTCACTGGCCCATATTTGATGTTGTATGCCCAAGCGGTGCAGTTCTTGCGCATCGGTGCCAAGGATATAAGGTTGGGAAGTTTTTTTGGTCATAGTACAATTATTTTTTGCTAAAGATAAAGAGAAGCAGTTAAACTATGGTGTCTTTCAAACTTCCTACAAAACCCAAAAAGCTTTCTAGATCTTGCTTTGTCGTGGCCAGCCCAACCGATACTCTTACAGCTCCCCTCATTTTTTTGAGAGAGGCAGTGAATTCTGTTTCACTGGAATCGTCCCTGCTGGAAAAATATTTTGCGGTTTCTTCTATAGAAACACAACTGTTAATTTCGTCAAGCCCAGGATTACAAAAACACCCCGACCGAAGTGAAATACGTTTTTGGTTTGCTTTTTCTTCAACAATGTTAAAAGGGATTTGGGTGTTGTCCGGATTAAAAAAATTGATGAGTAGGGTGCCACCAGTGTCTTTTCGATCTTTGGGACCGTATACCTTTACCTGTGGAATACCCGTGGTATGCTGCAAGGGTGTAAGCTTTTCAACCAAATAATCCTGAAGCGATTGTACGCGTTCGTTAATCCTTTGCATCCCAATTTTTTCAATATAGTCCAGCCCAATTTTAATAGCTGGTATGTCCAGATAATTTATGGTACCGTTCTCAAAACGTTCATGATCGTTCACCAAAAAGTGGGAAGGCGTCTTAACGGCTACGAGACTTACCGTTCCACCAGCAAACCACGGTTTTTTAAGAAGGGAAAACTTATCCTTTTTTACCAATAAGCAACCCAACCCCGTGGGATACCCAAAAATCTTGTAAAAAGACAGGCTCACAAAATCTGGTTGTACCTCTTGTAAGTTTAGGATTGAGGTAGGTGCGAAGGCCGCTGCGTCCAACAATACATCCCATCCCTTGCCTTGTGCTTTTTGTATCCATCCCAGATCGTGCTTTACACCCGAAACGTTGGATTGTGCGGGAAAAGCGAGCAGTTTGTGTTTTTTATTTGGGTGGCTTTCCAGTGCTTTGGAAAGGTTTTCCCCATCGATCATCAAGTCTTCAAAATGAATGGGTACGTAGCTAAAGTCTCCTTTTTTGCCTTTGCAGTATTCGCGGATACCGTTGACCGAGTTATGATTATCGGCAAACAACAAAAAATGACCATTTTCGCAAAAAGGATAACATTCGCCTATAATCTTGAGCGCTCCCGAAGCATTCTGGGTAAAGATGCAGTAGTAGTCTTCAGCATTGAAAAAAGAAAGTACTTTCTTGCGGGCCTGGGCAACCAGTTGTGTGGCCAGTTGCGAACTTGGGTTGGTGGAATGTGGATTGCCAAACACGTTTTTTGCCAATAGTTGTTGGTGCAACTGTAATTGTTGTGCACTGTAAAGATTACCACCGGTATAATCTAAATATACCTGCTTTTGTTGGTCCAAGCGTGCATATTCCCGTTTTCGTAATGTTGAAAAAAAAGTGTCGTGGGCGAGTGTTTGTTCCTTGGTAGATTTTGGTTTTTTAGCGAATAATGCGTTGATCATTTTTTAGTACGGTTAGTTGAGTAATTGGCTGCAATGTACTAAAAATCAAAGACTTCTCAAGTGCTCGGCTATTGTCACTGGGGGGGTCTTTTGCGGGATCCATCGCAATTGGGCTTTCGTTTGGAGAGACCGCAGGTACAATCGTAAAACCGTCAATTAGGGTTTGGCACTAACGTCAGCAATTCCGAGTGGATTCGAATGTAGTCGAATCCGCCGTACTTGCGGTTATACATTGTTGTGTGTAGTTTTTTATTTTAGTCAAATTCCGTTTTGTGGAATTCCAATAGTTTATCCGTAAAAATATTAATTTCTTTTTTCTCTTTTAGTTTAAAATCCGCAAACATAATCAGTCCGAAAAGAACAAACACAATCGGCAAAATCCAAATTCCTTTAATCAGCGAAATTATTGAAATCAGAATTCCGAGTCCGAGTAAAACTTTCGCTAAAATGTTCATTGGTGACTTAAAGTCAAATTTCAAATCGTAATTACCTGTGTCATTCACAATTCCGATTAGTCGGTGATTGTTCGGGAAACGATTCCTCATTAATTCAAACTTTTCAGTTCCGATATATCCATTATAGAATCCGTTCATAATTAACTTGTTCAGAATCCTTAAATTTTTATCACTTTTGGTTATCGTTTGTCTCATTCCTCAAATTACACACAACGGTTTTGCATATGATACGGCGGGTTTTGAGCGGCAGCATCGGCAGTGCCGACATCCCGACGCAGGTCGGGAGTGGGAAGCGCAGCGTGCGAATCAGCCGTGGGCAGTGGCGCCGCCACTCCGGATTTATCCGCTGTACCAAATTTTTTTATAAAGTTAGGGAATTTAATTGAAGCCAAATGCGACCGCTGTATTATATGCGTTGTTGTGCTTAGTAACTACCTCAGTTCTATTAATTCATAAACCAACTCTAATTGGTTTGCTTGTTTTTCAGGTTTTATTCGGATCTCTAATGGGAATAGCTTGGAGATTTTTTTTGAAATTTTTACAACACTGTAAAATGGAAGATCAATTTGATCAGTAACGTAGAAATCATAAATCGTATTACCATATATCGGATTTCTAGTTTTATGGATTAATTTCATTTTAAAGCAATCAAAGCCATGGATAGTTTTTGTATCATTCTTGTCTATTGTCATCATATAATCCGAATCTGCCTCTTTTATAAGGTCAACTTTTTTAATTATGTTCTCTTTTAAATGATCAAAATATATCAGTTTACCATTAGCATCATCAATAAGAACATATTTTTCTGGTTTTGAATCATTTTTAGTCGTATACCTCCAAATGGAGTCATTAGAAACCTGAATATGTACTTTTAAACTTGTTGTATCTATTGGATAGCTTTCCAAATCGGCAGATTTATAAACTCCTCTAGTGAATTTAGAGCCTGTATCTTCTCCAGCAAATTCCTTATCAACGATTGAATCTCTAAGTTCCGATAATTCTTGGATTCCGCTTTTCGTTAGTGCTTTGTACTGTTTAAA
The DNA here is from genome assembly GCF_003353425.1 of Marinirhabdus gelatinilytica. GTDB lineage: Bacteria > Bacteroidota > Bacteroidia > Flavobacteriales > Flavobacteriaceae > Marinirhabdus > Marinirhabdus gelatinilytica. The sequence goes on along the minus strand of NZ_QRAO01000001.1, from coordinate 285,827 downwards.
AACTAATTTTGAGGGAGTTGATTCCGTTTCTGGATTAATATATTTAAATGATACCAATAGAAATAGTAGGGCAAAGTAAAGTAATTTCATTTAGTAGTTATTAAGCACAACTTCCCTATAAAGATACAAACAACTCCCAACAATTTTTTTTAAACGGAGAGTAAAATTAAAAACTTCAGTGTTCATGGTGTACTAGCCCGAAACAAACGAGTGTAAATACTTACAAACGACTATAAACACTTCCCAACCGACTAGTATTTGCAACCCTCCCCATATTTGCACTGTTGAATCGATGTAAAAAAAGTAAATCGGTTCAGTTCGCTAAAAATGTGGGAACGTCCCACAATATCTTAACTGTTTAACCCGTCCGCCAGGATTGGCGGATTATTAAAACTTAAAATTATGAACGCACTTAGAAACAAAGTACAGTTGATTGGAAGATTGGGACAAGACCCAGAAATCGTAACCTTTAAAGATGGCAACAAAATGGCCAAGTTCTCCATGGCCACGGACGACAGCTACAAAGACAAAGACGGAAACAAGGTGGAGCGTGCCTACTGGCACAATGTGATTGTACACGGCGGCCTTGTGAACGTGGTAGAAAACTATGTTGTAAAAGGACAAGAAATTGCCATTGAAGGCAAACTAACCAACCGCTCATGGGAAGACAAAGACGGTAACAAAAGATACGTTACAGAAGTGTTGTGTAATGAGTTACTGATGTTGAGTAAATAACCTTGTCTTCGACTCCGCTCAGGCTGCGGGTTAAGATTGATTTTTTTATCAATTTGCCCAGTCTGTGGCTGATAGACAATCTATACTCAAAATTATTTCTTATTAATAGCAAGAGGGCGATGCATCGCCCTCTTTAATTTACAATATACTATGGCACGAGGGTATTTTTATATTTTAAAATGTGCAGACGACAGTTATTATGTTGGTAGTACTCAATCTGTATTAAAAAGGGTTAAAGAACACTTAATTGGGAAAGGAGCGGTTTATACTTCTAAGAGATTACCGCTAGCATTGGTTTATTTTGAAGAACACCACTCAAAGGACTCAGCATATTTAAGAGAAATGCAACTCAAGAAATGGTCAAGAAAAAAGAAAGAAGCATTAATTTTGAACTGGACGGAAGTTCTAGAAAAAGCAGCAGAATGTCAGAACAAAATGCATCACAAATTCCACAATCAATAAATGAACCTAATAAGCATCCTGAGCGGAGCCGAAGGAAGCGTAGTAGAAGGGAGCTCCTCAAAACACACTTTGGTTTCGACAGCTTTCGTCCAAACCAGGAAGAAATAATTGAAAGTGTATTGGCAGGGGAACATACCTTGGCCATTATGCCCACGGGCGGGGGGAAATCGTTGTGTTTTCAGTTGCCGGCTTTAGCACTGGAAGGGACAGCGATTGTAATTTCGCCATTAATTGCTTTAATGAAAGACCAAGTAGACGCCCTGAACGCAAACGGAATTATGGCATCCTACTATAACAGCAGTCAGCCCAGTGAAGCACAGGAAGAAGTGCTAAACAATTTGATGATAGGACAACTACAACTGCTGTACGTAGCCCCAGAAAGTTTGTGGAATCTCACCAATTACTTTCAGAAAACAGAAATCTCATTGATTGCAGTGGATGAGGCACATTGTATCTCGGCATGGGGGCACGACTTCAGGCCCGCCTATACCCAATTGAGCAGGCTGCAGGACGAATTTCCACAAACCCCCATCATTGCCCTAACCGCCACGGCAGACCGTGCCACGCAGGACGATATCATGAAGCAATTACGGATTGAAAACGGCAAACGATTTGTATCGTCCTTCGATAGGCCCAATCTGTATATGGAAGTCCGCCCCGGGCAACAACGTATCCAACAAGTATTACAGTTTTTAAAAGATAAAGAAAACCAGAGCGGTATCATTTATTGCCTAAGCCGAAAAAGCACCGAAAAAGTAGCCGAAAAGTTGGTGGCAAAAGGCTATAAGGCTAAAGCCTATCACGCCGGTATTGAAGCCGAAGAACGTAGCCGGATCCAAGAAGATTTTGTTAATGATCGTATACCTATCATCGTGGCTACCATTGCGTTTGGGATGGGGATAGATAAAAGCAATGTGCGCTGGGTAATACACTACAACATGCCCAAGAATATTGAGGGGTATTACCAAGAGATTGGACGTAGTGGTCGTGATGGTTTGCCTGCCCACGGACTGATGTTCTACAGCTTTGCAGATGTGGTCCAACTCCGCAAATTTGCCACGGGCACAGCCACCGAAGCATTCCAACTGGCAAAACTGGAGCGTATGCAGCAGTTTGCCGAAGCGTTGAGTTGCCGCCGTAAAGCGTTGCTCAATTATTTTGGGGAGCACGTAATCCAAGATTGTGGCAATTGCGATATCTGCAAGATGCCGCCAAAGTATTTTGATGGTACCGTGATCGCCCAAAAAATATGTTCGGCAGTGGCGAGGTTGCAGGAACAAGAGGCAATGGGAATGGTGATTGATGTACTGCGTGGTTCGCAAAATGCCCAGATTTTCGAAAAAGGATATCAAAACATTAAAACCTTTGCAGCTGCCAAGGAGATTCCCTGGAAGGATCTACAGCAATACGTTATCCAGTTATTAAACCAGGGTGTGTTGGAAGTCTGGTTTCACGAAAAAGGACGATTGGTACTTACGCCAACAGCAAAACAGATTTTGTTTGAGGGTAAAAAAGTACGCCTCGCAGATCTTACCCAGCCAGAAGCCGTAGCGCTAACTAAGGAAAAAACACCTAAAAAACGCAAGGACCTTTTCGAAAAACTACGCACCCTCCGTACAAAATTGGCCCAGGAAGCCGGGGTGCCAGCGTATGTTGTCTTTAGTGACGCCAGCTTGGAAGATATGGAACAAAAAACACCCAAAACCGTGGCTGAGTTTGCTGAGATAAGCGGTGTAGGACGCGCCAAACTAGAAAAATATGCCGATGTGTTCTTACAGGTAATCGCCAAACACCAGGATGCGATGGAAAGTAAAGTAGCAACCCATGAACGTAGTTTACAATTATTTGAAAAAGGATTTTCGGTTACTGAGATTTCAAACAAAAGGGGCATTTCAGAAAATACGGTCTATGGTCATTTTTTGAAAATGAAGGAATTGGGCCATACTATAGACTTATCTCAATTCATTACTTCCGAAGAAATTTCAGCAGTACAAAAAGCGAAACAAGCATTAAAAGATGCTGAAGGATTGCGCCCGTACTTCGACTATTTTGAAGAGCAGATGCCGTATTGGAAAATAAAGTTTGGGTTGTTCTTAGATGATTGAAAATTTATTTGGACATCACAATGAGCTCAAATTTAAACTGGTACTATCTCAAACAAAACAAAGGCAGTTATCTTATAATGCTAAAACTGTAACCCTTTTATTTTTTCTGCTTCTTCATCGTAATACATACACAGAAAGCCGTCTTCGGTTCTTATTACCGTTTCTGCTAACTCTTCTTGGTTAAGTTTATCCAAAAAAGCGTCAATCTTTCTAAAGGCGTGTTCGGGAAGCTTTCCTTCAATGTGTTCAAATTTTTTGTTGAAATATCCATCAAAATGTACCGACTTTGAATTTCTGTACGTAGCAAAAGAACCTCCGTGATAATGGAAAAACAAAGGGCCAATAGGGTTTGGACTGCTAGGCATACCTATTGGATTCATCATAGAACCACCGCTTGCGGGGTTGGGCAATGGCTTAGTGCTCCCAAATGTAACTTGGTAATTGCCTTCGGATTCTACAGCCGAAATTCCCAAATCTCCTTTCACAACTTTCTTTAAGAACACACTGGTTCTTTCAATCCTTCTTTTTCTGTTTTGATTGTAGGTGCCCCCCTCCATAAGTATGGGAGTGTTGGCCAGGGTAAGCTTTTCGTTTTGCTTAATGGAATAAGACTTTATGACACTTCTATCCTTCCTGTCTTTAGCAATGAATTCCATTTTGTCCCTATCTGCCATAAACTGTAACACAACGTCGTTGAACAATAACGATTTTGTTCTGCTATAGTACTCTTTTTCGTTAAGCATGGGTTTTTTGTAAACCTGTACGTCATGGGAAAAATCTCTCAAGGATACATTTAGAACGTATGTGTGTGCATACGGATCCAGCGTAATACGTACGTTGTCTTGTTCGGTATATAGTTTGACAACTTTGCTGGTGGTTTCCAATGGGTTTGCATATTGTGTTTGTACAATTCCTGCCTCTAGTGTTTTAAAGCCATTTACACAGAAACCCTTGGCAATGTCGTAAACCGTACCTTCGTCTCCATCAAAATCTATAAAAACTTGTGAAGAAAAATCTATCTCCTTTTTCTCGACAGTACCGTTGTGGTTTATAACGTGAACATTTATTTTAGAGCTTTTCTTTTGCAATGAAAAGATATAAAACTTGTCTCCTCGGCTAGTGTGGCCTATTACGTACTCTTTCCCCAAATCGATCTTGAATTGATCTTCAATTACCGTATTGGTATCGAAATCTATTAAAAGAGACGCATAGCGTCCTAAAGCATTGAATAAAAACACCTTAATTTTATCGCCTTGTACTGTTTGCCCTACCAATTTATCGTATCGTCTTGGTATATCGTCGGTTCCTAGACTTGCAACCACTTCATTATCTGGGGACAACAGGTAGGCATCTACTCCCTTTTTATATTTTACCAAAACTAGATTTTTCTCTGTGCCCGGCAGATTCAAGAATGAGGTGCCTTCAGGGTCTTTTTTTCGGTCTTCTAACTTATCGAGACTGAAAACAGCTTCTTGCGAAAAAACTGAAGTGAATATAATGGCAAAGAAAGCGAACAGGAATATTTTTTTAGTCATAAAACAGTGTTGTATATAGTAAATATGGTTAATACGCGTTGCATAAATATATGGTATTTACCCACCTTTCTATAGTAGATTTTTAGCGATATTCAACGAATCTATTGTAATGTCCTGGTTATGAATTGAATAAACAATCTATAAAAAAGGCGCAATTTTGTTATAGACACCAAAATGTAGATTATCTCATTTTTGCCAACTGAAGTAAACCTCCTGCGCCATCTTATAGGTGTTTGCATGTGCTTCAATAATGCTGTCAATAGCGGGAGCATACCCACCACCCATGCTCACTTGTACAGGAATGTCATGGTTTTTGGCTGTTTCAAATACAAAACGGTCACGATGCTTACAACCCTTTAAAGTGCATGCCAATCTTCCCAATTTATCGCCCTTTATTATGTCTACACCGCTTAGGTAAAATATGAAGTCGGGCTGTACTTTCTCAATGAGTTTAGGGAGGGTGTTTTTTAAGATTTCAAGATATTCCTCATCACCCGTACCATCATCTAGGCCAATGTCAAGGTCGCTTTTTTCTTTTTTAAAAGGATAGTTTTTGGCACCGTGCATGGAAAATGTGAAGACATAAGGATTGTGCTCAAAAATCTTTGCGGTACCATTCCCTTGGTGTACGTCAAGGTCTATAATTAATATTTTTGAAGCTTTTTTGGTGTCCAAAAGATACTGCGCCGCAACAGCTTGATCATTCAGCAAACAAAAAGCTTCGCCACGATCTGCGTATGCATGGTGGGTGCCGCCGGCGATGTTTAAAGAAACTCCATTTTCTATTGCAAAGTGGCAGCCTTTAATGGTCCCGCCAATAATATAATGCCCGCGATCTACCAGATCTGCACGCAGTGGGAAACCAATTTTGCGGATTTCCTTTTTGTCAAGTTTCAAGTCCAACAGGCGATTGTAGTAGTCTCTTGTGTGAACCTGTGTAATAATCTTTGCTGGAATTTTCTCGGGCTCAAAAAAATTTTCTTGGGTACAAATACCTTCTTTTAGTAAATACCCAGGGAGCAAATTATACTTCGCCATAGGGAAACGGTGTCCTTCTGGCAGTGAATATTTGTAGATGGGATGGTAGGCTATTTGTAACAAGCTAACTTATTTGCGCACCGTTTGCTACGCCTTGGACTGCAGGATTCACAAAAACCAATTTCCCTTCTGCGTCTTCGGTCATCAGGATCATTCCTTGGCTCTCTACACCTCGTAGTTTTCTCGGGGCAAGATTCACCAGCACGGTTACTTGTTTGCCAACGATTTCCTCGGCGGTAAAACTTTCGGCAATCCCCGAAACCACGGTACGTACATCAATGCCGGTGTCCACTTTCAGCACCATCAACTTATCGGTCTTGGGCATTTTTTCGGCTTCTAGGATGGTACCTACGCGCATATCTAGTTTGGTAAAATCGTCAAATTGAATCATTTCCTTTTGTGGTATTACAGTGGTGTTTTTAGTTGTATTTTCAGCAGCATTCGCTTTTTTGCTGGCCTGTAGTTTATCAAGTTGTTGCTGCACCTGCTCGTCTTCAATCTTGCTGAAAAGGAGCTCGCTTTTGTTGATGGTATGTTTTGGCGGTAGGAGGGCTTCTTTAATTTGAATGTCTTTCCAAGAGTTCTCGATACAATGCTCCTGCGTCGCATCACTCGAACAGACATTCAGGATATTTTTCAGCTTTTTTGAAGTGAAAGGTAAAAAGGGTTCGCTCAATACTGCCAAGGCGGTAGCTATTTGAAGTGCGACATACATTACGGTCTTGGTGCGCTCTTCGTCAGTTTTGATAGTTTTCCAAGGCTCTTCGTCTGCCAGGTATTTGTTTCCTAATCTCGCAACATTCATCAGTTCCATTTGTGCTTCACGAAAACGATAGCGTTCTATGGAGCTTTCAATAACAGCGGGATAAGCGCGCAATTCGTTTAATGTTTGTGTGTCTATTTCTGAAAAGCTTGATGGCTCTGGTACAACACCCTCGTAATATTTATGCGTCAATACAGTCACACGGTTGATAAAGTTTCCGAAGATGGCCACCAGTTCACTATTGTTCCGCTGCTGAAAATCTGTCCAGGTAAAGTCGTTGTCCTTGGTCTCTGGCGCGTTGGCCGTCAACACATAACGCAACACATCCTGTTGGTTGGGAAATTCTTCCAGATATTCGTGTAACCAAACCGCCCAATTTTTACTGGTGGAAATTTTGTTGCCCTCGAGGTTCAAAAATTCGTTGGCAGGAACATTGTCCGGCAGTATGTAACCCCCGTCTGCCTTGAGCATGCTGGGAAAAATAATACAGTGAAAAACGATATTGTCCTTACCTATAAAATGAAGTAATTTGGTGTCGTCACTTTTCCAATACGGTTCCCACTCTTTGTCCTCACGCTGGGCCCACTCCTTGGTAGCAGAAATATATCCAATGGGCGCGTCGAACCAAACGTAGAGTACTTTCCCCTCCGCACCATCTACGGGAACGGGGATGCCCCAATCCAGATCGCGGGTTACGGCTCGAGGTCTCAACCCGTCGTCTATCCAGCTTTTGCACTGGCCGTACACATTGGTTTTCCAATCCTTTTTATGGTTTTTGAGAATCCATTCTTTTAAAAATGGCTCGTATTCGTCTAGCGGGAGGAACCAATGCTTGGTCTCTTTCAACACAGGTTTGTTGCCCGATATTGCACTTTTAGGATTTATAAGGTCTGTCGCGTTGTGGGAGGTTCCACAGTTTTCACACTGGTCTCCGTAGCTTTCCTCAAAACCGCATTTTGGACAGGTCCCTACGATAAAGCGGTCTGCCAGAAACTGGTTGGCTTCCTGATCGTACAATTGCTCGGTTACTTCCTCAATAAACTTCCCGTCCTCGTATAGCTTCTTAAAAAATTCTGAAGCCGTATCGTGGTGAATTTTTGCTGAAGTCCTAGAATAATTATCGAACGTAATCCCAAAATCTTCAAAGCTTTTTTTAATGATTACGTGGTATTTATCCACGACCTGCTGCGGTGTAATACCTTCTTTTTTTGCTTTTATGGTAATGGGAACACCGTGCTCATCGCTACCACAAACAAAGGCAACGTCCTTTCCTTGTAGGCGTTGGAAGCGGGCATAGATATCGGCAGGCACGTACACGCCAGCTAAGTGACCAATATGCACGGGACCGTTTGTGTAAGGAAGTGCGGCAGTGATGGTGTACCGTTTAGGATCTTGCTTCATAGTAATTTTTGAAAACCGTTAGCGCTAGAATAGTTGCAAAAATAAACAATATAAATGCTTTGGAACATTTATAGAAAACAAAAAGCCTCCCAACAGGAGGCTTTATAAAAAATTAAATGTTGGTTATTACTTTATCAAGATAGAACGACTATAAAACTGTCCTCCCACTGCAATCCTGTATACATATTGCCCGTAGGCCAGTCTTGTGTTTATAGTGGCTTTGACATCTATTTTGTGCTTTCCGGGGAACATCACCTCGTTTTTTAGGGTTCCTAATTCCTTACCCATGATATCGTAAAGCTTTATATCCACATGGGCCGTATGGAGCATATTGAATTCAATATGGGTGGTGTTGTTATTGTAAGTTGCTACGTGGGTAAAGCGGGTAACATCTCCAAAATCTGGTGTGTTTAAACTTTCGCAAGAGAAGCCAAGATCCAGGTTTTCGTAAGTTTCGTTTAATAGAATATCGTTTACAACGCCTGGCTCAAGGCAGAACCAGTCCGTAAGCACAGTGGAATACACATCCCTAAAATCGGATGTAGGGATAAGGTTGTCGTTATTGTCCCAATTGCTTAGGTCTGGGTGTTCGCCTACAAAACTACTACCGTTTAGGCCATTTCCAAAAAGCATTACGGGAGATGCTGCACCGTGATCTGTTCCGTTGGAGCCATTTTCGTAGGGACGGCGACCAAATTCTGAAATCGTCATTGTTAGCACTTCGTCCTGCATCCCAACAGCACCTATATCCTCATAAAAAGCTTTCATGCTATTTGAGAGATCTTCCAAAAGTGTTCTATGGGTAATTTCCTGGTTGGCGTGTGTATCAAACCCATTAAGGGTTACCATGTATACTTTGGTCCCTAACCCCCCCTTAATTAATCTGGCCACTAAGGCAAGCTGTTTTGAAAGTTCTTCGGTTGTATAATTCGCGTTATTGCTGGAAGCTAAATAGGCATCGTTAATTACCTGCGCATACGTAAATGTTGTATTTGTAGTGGCGCGCATAAACAGCAATTTATCGCCATATACACAATCTGGTAGGTTTAAAACATCGTGAACAGCACCGTTGTTTACAATATTTGATAGTTGGTCTATGTTAGCTACTGAAAAGGCATAATTACTTTCGGAACCTTCAAAAACAAGATTTCCTACACTTCCTATCTGTACTGCTGGTGGAACTTCTGGCGGATTGGTTAAATAATCTGGGTATAGGTCTTCAAAATAACGTCCCCACCACCCTGTTGGTTCATAAGTTGGGGTTGAGGCACTCGCCCAAATGTCTGACGAGGTAAAGTGGGACAAATTTTGTTGCGGGTACCCAACACCATGAACCACTTTCATTTGTCCGTCACCCCACATAGATTCCAGGCTTTCCATAAAATCAGGGATGGCAAAATCCGGGCTTAGATTAATTAAATCGTTTGGTTGGTGCCGTATAGTGGGTCTTAAATTTGCATAGGTAGCATAATCGTAATTGGGGACAATGGTGTTAAGACCATCGTTTCCTCCTTTAAGTCTTACAATTACCAGAATGTTATCGTTCTCGCTTTGAGACAAGGCAACAGAAAGCGGGGATGCCTTGGTTGCCGAAACAGCAGCAGAGCCAAGCATCATGCTTCCTCCACCTACCAATCCAAGGGCTTGTATAAACGAGCGACGGTTCCAGGTGGCGTGTTCTTGATCGTGAATGTGCTTCTCTTCTTTTGAAGCTTCTTTTTTATCTACACGGGTAGCAGATTTCTTGGGGAACGTATCGTGATGGCACATTGGCTTAGTTATTTAAGTTGAAATTCGGGCATTCTTGCAATATGCTTCAGTAACAATGAAACTTGAAAGGCTGCCGAGGTCCAGTTGAGGTTCCACTGTCCTGTGTCGTAATAGTTTTGTGGCACTTCCCATTTAAAGATGTCGGTTGCCACATCATAATCGGTTGTGGTGTGCAATTCTTTTGCAACAAAATGGTTTATAACCACTTCTGTAATATAGGCAGGGTCATTACTGTCGTTGGAAAGTTCCCTTGCAAGGTCAACGAGAGTTGTATCGTAACCATTTCCGAAGAGATAGTCAATATACAGTTCAATTAACTGCCAGCGTCCGGTTAATGTAGAGGCATTAATCCAGGTTTCATCCCGCTGCCAACCACTTACATCCGGTGGGTCGTATACTTCCTGTCCCATTAAGCCCGCATAGTATAAAAATGCTTCTATGAGCGTATCATCGTAGAAGAAGGAACCTTCGGTCGTGAAATTATAAATAGTATCTATAGGACTTTTAATAACCACGCCCAAAGCCCGCTCATCGAAAAAATGTTCGCTTTTGAACAATTGTTTGAGCATGGGGACCATTTCAAAATCTGCATTTATCAGGGTTTGTGCCAATGGAGCTATTATATCTTGTCTAATAAGAGCGTCTACTGTTGGACTTACGAAAAAAGTGTAGAGCTTTTCGCAGATATATGCTGCAATTAGAGTTTCTTTTTCTTGGAAAAGTATGTCTATAACATCGTTATAATCCCAGTTACCCATCTGGCCAAAAATGGTTTTTTGCCCATCGTCAAACGTGCTGGCATCGAAGTAAATATCGGCTCCGGGTTCCAGCCAGTGGTTATAGCCCGTTAATGCTCTGGAAGCCTCGACGATATCCTGTTGTGTATAGCCGTTTCCTTCGCCAAGCGTAAAAAGTTCAAAAAGTTCTCTCGCGTAATTTTCGTTGGGGTTGTTGTTGGTGTTTTCAAAACCATTGAGGTACAAGAGCATCATATTATCCAGTCCCATGGTACGGGTAAATTCTCTAAAATTACCCAATGCAAAGGTTTGCATTTTGTTGTAATATTGATACATAAAGGGAGCGTAGAATACACTTTCTATTTCAGTAACAAAGTGGTTCATCCAGAAAAAGGCCAAACGTCCCCTTAATTGCTCGGCAATAATATCGTTACCTGTTTGTATACGCCAATTGAAAATATACTGCTCATTCTCCGTTTCAAAATCACCAAAACTTGAAATGGCATAATTTGCCCAAAACGGTGCGGGAGTGGGAGGCAGGGCTTCGGCAGTATCTACAATATTGTCTATAAATTGTCCGGGGGTTAGTCCAAGGGCATCGTCAATCTCCAGTATAGTAGCGCCAAACCCCAGACGCCTGTACGCGTGTTTAATTTTTGAAACATCCCAAGGGTTCTGTCCCGTGGGGGTGTAAGGAGCTAATGTAGCTGTATTACAGGATGGATTAAGCAGCGTTTCCATAGTAAATGTGTAGCGTTAGAACAGTTAAATATATTGAAATTTAACAACTTATATATTAGGACTTGATTTAAACAACATGGTTTTATTGCATAAAGTATGTAGAGGATGTAAAATATTTTACATTATGTTGCTGAGATTTCCACCACTTCGCCATCGGCAATAGCGTATATGGCATCATTTTTAGAAGGGTTCAAAATGTATTTTCCAGTAAAATTTCCAAAAGCAGGGAGAATGAGTTGATCTTTGGATTTAAAGAAGCAGGGTAGTTTGAGAAAATACCTTCCAACCCCCTTCAGTTTTACACCTGGGTGGATGTGGCCACAAAAATTGAAGCATCCTTCTGTTTCAGTTGGGTGATGGGTTAATAAAAATGTGCCGATTTTTAATTCGTCAAAAACCTGAACGCCCAGATCTTCAAACAAATACTGCGGAATGATATCGTGATTTCCCGAAATCAATATCACTTTTGCCGGAACGTACTCCACCCATTTTGCAAAATCTTCCCACTCGGTATTGAGCTTACTGTGAAAAAGATCGCCCAAAAAACAAACGGTCTCTGGGTTGAAATGATTGGTCACCCGTGTTAATTTTTCTAGATTCCCATAGGCTACGTGTGCTGGAATAGCGGCACCGTGTTTCCTAAAATGGGTCACTTTTCCTAGGTGTACATCGGCAATAAGGAGCATAGACTGTGCTTCCCAAAATAGTGCCCCGCTGGGGTGGAGGGTGAAGAATTGTTTTTTTACTGAAATTTGCTGGGTCACCCTACAAAGATAACAAGCTATTTCATCAGTCTCAACGTCATTTTCTTGATTCTATCCTTTAATTTTTCTGAAGATAATTTTTCCCGCAACCTATCTGTGATAATAGGGAAGCTAAAGGGGGTTGCTTCTTCGCATTGTTTCCAAACCACTTCTTGGGTGGCGATACGCTCCAGTGCCATTCGCAAACGGCCCTCTTCCATTTCATGCTCGAAAGTCTCACGAAAGGCTTGCTGGTAAAGTAAATTGTCAGGCTCGTAGTCTCGGAACACGTCAAAAAGCAGTTGCGAGTTGCTCTGCAAGTGTTTGGTCTTTATTTGCTTGCTTGGGTAGCCCGTAAATACCATCCCGCTTATCACGGCAATATCCCGAAATTTTCTTCTGGCGAGTTCGGTGCTGTTCAAACTTTTTTGAAGATCGTCAAAAAGATACTCAGTTGAAAATAAATTGTTGTCCAGCACATTTTGGATGTCCAAAGGCTGGTCGCTCAACAGTTCAAACCCATAATCGTTATAGGCAAGCGAAAAGGTTATGGGCGAAAGCAGGCTTATACGGTAGGCCAAAAGTCCGCCCATTGCCATATGTACAAAACGTCCCTCAAACGGATAGAATAGGTGGTGATAGCCTTCACGGGTCTTAAAGGTCTCAATTAAAAATTCGTGTTTTGCCGGGACGATACTTTCCTTTTCCTGTCGTTCAAAAATGTGGGAGAGTGCTTTTAGTTCGGGGGTTTTTCGTTTGTAATCGGAGCTGCTCTGCTATTCGTTTCGTAAAATTTCGGACATCTGTGAGGAGAGAGCCATCCTACCTCCCATAAAGCTAACTACGTTTCGGGTTTTTTTAGAGCTTCTTCGTACTTGAGCTACCATATTGCGCACGCGTACCAATTCCAAGGTTCGTCCTGCAAATACAAACACATCGCCAGGTTTCATCTTGCCTATGAAAAATTCTTCGATTGTACCAATAAACCCACCCGAAACATATTTTACCTGAACCATCGCATCGCTCACGATGGTCCCAATAGAGAGACGGTGCATCATAGCAGTTTGGCGGCTGTCCACGTAAAACCTACCATCTTCGTTTACCAAAACACGTTTGTACTCATCATACGCTTGTAGGCTCTGGCTTCCCAATGTGATAAAATTGAGGCACCAATGCCATTGTGCTTCGGTTATTCCTTGAAAGCAAAAGGTGTTTTTGATTTCGGGGAAAATCTCTTTGGGATAGAAGCCATCGCTTACCGCCAATGTAACGAGATATTGAATCAACACATCAAAACTTAGCAGGTACGGGATTCGGTCTTCCATCACATCGCCTTTCACAGCTTTTTTTAATGCTGAGGCCTCGATCAATTCCACCGCATGCGTGGGTAAGAAGTGAATTACTGAAGCCTCTCCCGGTCTATGGTTGCTGCGCCCAGCACGCTGCATAAATTTGGCAATCCCCTTTGGTCCCCCAATCTGTATGATGGTCTCAACAGGTGCAAAATCTACTCCCAAATCCAAACTGGAAGTAGCCACAACCGCCGTCAGGCTTTCATTCCGAATTGCTTGCTCTACCCATAAACGAGTTTCTTTATTGATACTTCCATGGTGCATCGCAATCTCACCGGCAAACTCAGGATATTTTTCCAGTATTTTCTGAAACCAAATTTCACATTGGCTTCGGGTATTTGTAAAGATGAGCGTTGTTCTACTACTTTTTATAATTGGTATAATATCATCCAGCAAGTGTAATCCCAAATGTCCTCTCCATGGAAAGGTTTCCATCTTTTTTGGGATTATTGATTTTACGATTATTTTTTTATTCAGCCTTGCTTTCACCAGCACTGCGTTTTTGCGCAATTGCTCGCTCATTCCCAACAACACATCTTGTGCTTGGTCCAAATTACCAATGGTTGCCGAGATCCCCCAAACCCGCAACTGTGGCGAAATAGTCTTTAATCGTGAGAGACCCAATTCCATTTGTACGCCGCGCTTGCTTCCCAAGAGTTCGTGCCACTCGTCCACTACAACAGCTGTAAGTTTACCGAAGATTTTGTCATAGCCTTTGCTGGCCAGCAATAACATTAAACTCTCGGGAGTGGTAATGAGCAGGTCCGGCATATTTCGTTTTTGCTTGGCCCGCTCGCTTTGGGGGGTGTCGCCCGTTCGTATTCCTACGGTCATCCCTGTTCCCAGATCGTCTGCAAAACGTTGTGCGGCTTGTTGAATTTCGACTGAAAGTGCACGGAGAGGTGTAATCCATACCGCTTTTAGGCCTTTCTCCTTTTTGGTCTTGTATTGTGGATTATCCTTAATGTATTGTAGTACGATAGGTATCCAAAGGGCATAGGTCTTTCCACTTCCGGTAGGGGCGTTCAGTAAACCATGCTTACCCGAGAGAAAAGCCTTCCAGGTCTTTTTTTGAAAAGGGAAAGGCTTCCAATTTTGATTATTGAACCAATCTTCTGCGATATGTTGTAGCTCCTTTTGGTTCATTATTTAGGAATCAACGCCCTTAGATCATCCAGTGTGTTGGCTTCTTCGATAGGTTTGTCCTTGCGCCACCTTAAAATCCGTGGAAACCGTGTGGCCACTCCGCTTTTATGCCGGCTACTCTCTGCAATACCTTCAAAAGCGATTTCAAAAACGTGGTGCGGGGTTACACTGCGCACTGGACCGAACCTTTCTAAGGTATTCTTTTTAATCCAAGCGTCTACTTGTCTAAATTCGGCATCGGTCAATCCAGAATAGGCTTTGGCAAAAGTCACCAATTCACCCTTATCCCAAAGGCCAAAGGTATAATCGGTATATAAATTGGCTCTCCTTCCGTGTCCGCGCATTGCATAGGTGAGTACGCCATCTATGGTAAAAGGGTCGGTTTTCCATTTCCACCAATCGCCTTTTTTTCTGCCTACGAGATAGGGAGAGTCTTTACGCTTTATCATTAAGCCCTCACTTCTCTTTTCACGTGCCATCTTGCGTTCTTTGGCGGCTGCTTCCCAGTTTTGGAATTCCATGGTAGCGCTTAGATACAAGCCAATTTCATCACAATCGCATTCCGAAATAAGAGTATCCAAAATTTTTCTTCTTTCTGAAAAAGGACGTTTGCGTATGTCCTTTCCTTCCCATTCCAATAAGTCGTAAGCGTTGAGGATCACGGGTGTTTTCTCCAATAATTTTTTTGTAAGGTTTTTGCGCCCGATGCGGGTTTGCAGGTCGTTGAAGTTTCCTATTTCATTATTTCCGAAAGGTAAGATCTCACCGTCCAACACCGTCCCGTTGGGGATTTTTGAAAGAAACCGTTGAAACTCAGGATATTTATCAGTCACCAATTCCTCACCCCGGGACCACACAAACACGTCATCATTACGAATGATCACCTGACTACGAATACCATCCCATTTATGCTCAAAGCTCCAATTGCCAATGTCTCCCAGTTCTTCCTTAAAATTATCTTCCACGGCATAGGCCAAGTAGAATGGATAGGGCTTGCTGAGGTAGTCCTCGGGGTTTTCTTCAAGAATCAATTTTTGGTAGGTGGTTTTCTCGGGTGTCCAATCGCCCATTAGCTTGTAAGCAAGAATATCCTCGTCAATCCCCGTGGATTTGGAGAGTGCGCGTGTCATCAATTTTTGGCTCACCCCAATCCTGAAACCACCCGTAATTATCTTATTGAAAACAAACCGTTCAAAATAGCTCATTGCCAGCCAGTTTTCTTGGAGATAGTTTTTTTTCTCTTCTTCAGCTAGTGTGCGGAGTGTGATGATTTCTTGGATGTAAGTTGATAAACTTTTTTCGTTTTGGGTATTTAATTGGGTTACAGACTGGGACACACTTCTTACTTCCCCCTCGAGGGCGGCTGTAAGGGTGTTTTCGGTCTTTGGGAGAATAAGCGCAATGGTCTCGGCCAAATCGCCCACAATGTGGTAGCTTTCCTCAAATAACCATGACGGGATTCCGCTAATTTCTGTAGCCCATAGCCGTAACAGCGTTGTATTTACCGGACGTTTGGGCCTCCTGTGCGAAAGGATGGCGATGGTCCAGAGTTTATCGTCATCACTTGCTTGGTTAAAATATTCGGCAAGTGCAGCAACTTTTAGGTTGGTTTTATTGGTACTGTCCAGGGTTTTTATGAGCGCAGCAAATTCCTTCATTCTTTTTCTTCATCTTTTTTGGTTTCCAACTCACCTTGTTCTCCTTCGTATTGGGTTTTTTCGGTACGTGCATCTAGGCCCATCTCTTCACGGAGGTATCTTGCAAAAATTTCGGTATAACCATGGGTAGCAATTACTTTTTCACAGCCCGTTTCCTTTATGGTGTGCAATAATCCATCCCAGTCTGCATGGTCGCTCAAAACAAACCCACGATCTATGGCCCTGCGCCTCCTCGCACCGCGAAAAGTCATCCAACCACTGGCGCTCGCGGTAACATAGGGCACCATTTTCCGTATCCACGTACCCCCGTGGGCACTGGGTGGGGCTAACACAATATTACCCAGTAGTTCCTCTTTTTTGGTCTCTCGGGTAATTCGTATGGTTTCAGGAAAATTGTAGTTTTCCCGTAGCACATTGGTCATGTTTTCAATGGCTCCGTGAGTGTATATTTTTCCAATGTTGGTGTCGAGGTGTTTTAGTAAACGTTGTGCTTTTCCTAGACTGTAACCAAAGAGAACTGAGGTTTTGTTCTCAGTTTGGTTGGTAGCCCACCAGTTGTTGATGTCATGGAAAACTTCAGCCTGTGGTATCCATTTAAAGGCTGGGAGGCCAAAGGTACATTCGGTAATGAATGTGTGGCATTTTACAAGCTCAAATGGCTCTGCAATACCGTCGTTTTCGGTTTTAAAATCGCCCGTAAATACCCAGACTTCACCCTTATACTCCACACGAACTTGGCTTGATGCTACAATATGCCCGGCAGGATGCAGACTAAAGGTAACACCGTTTATGTTGAAGGTTTCATCCCACTGCTTTCCACTAACTTCAATATCGCCCAAACGGTGCCTTATAATAGGTACGTTATTGTGGTGGGTAATGTATTGTTTGTGTCCCCAACGGCTATGGTCTGCATGGCCATGGGTAACGATGCACCTATCTACGGGCTTCCAAGCATCTATATACACATTTGCTTGCTTGCAGTACAGACCTTTGGTGTTAAATTGAAGTAGTGGTATTTTGGGCATTGTAGGGTGCAAGGTTAAAGGTTCAATCCAGGTTTTAGGAAAATACTTTTAAAATTACAGGATTGAACGCTTAAAATTTCAGAATTAAGAAAAGTTTAAAGGGTAGCATTTACAGTTTGCAGAAAAAAGATTCTTGTTCTTTCTTCGGAAATTTTTACCACTTGGATTATATTTGTAGTCTAAATTAGAACTATGTCATTTACAGATTTATTTGAGAGTGGGGAACACAAAAGAAACCTTGGCCACTTTGCATCCATTGCGAACATAGCTTCGATAGATGGGGAGCTTAATGCCGAAGAGGAAAAGTTGTTGCGCCGTTTTGCGAAAAAGCTTGATATTAATGAGGATGAGTACGAAAAGGTACTTAAAAACCCAGGGAATTATCCAATCAACCCTCCTAATGATGCGGACAGAAGACTGGAGCGTATGCACGATTTGTTCGAGATGATCTTTGCAGACCACGAGATAGACGACCACGAAAGATTTTTAATTGAGCGTTATGCCATTGGCCTGGGGTATACTACCGAGCTGGCCCAGAAGCTCATAAAAAGATCTGTTGAGATTTATAGTGGCGGCTTGGACCTAGAAGATTACCGTTACCTTTTGAATAAAAAGTAATTTATATTTTAAGTGTTATGTGGAGAGCTTTTCGATACTGTCGAAAAGCTCTTTTTGCGTATAGGGCTTTGGCAAAAAGGCATTAGCACCTGCTTTTAGAATTTCTTCTTGCTCCTGTAATAGTGTGCTGCCACTTGCAACTAAAATGGGAATGCCCCGAAGATCTTTGTTGCTTTTTAATTCTTTTATAAAATCCACACTAGAACTATCTGGCATTGCGTTTTTAATAATGACCAGACTGTAATTTTTCTTTTCAAGTAACTTGAAAGCTTGTGAGCTGTTTTTAGCAATTTCTAGAATATATCCCTTGTCGTTGTTAAGAAAGGTGCGCATAAAAAGCATTTGGCTGGTTTCCTCGTCTTCAACCACCAAAATACGTTTGCTCAACAGCACGCCAGAACCTTTGGGGACCGTGCTTCTCTTAGTTTTTTTAACTCTTTTCTTAAAGGGCAGTTCGCAACTAAAGGTGGTGCCGTTTGCATTGCTGTTTACCGAGACGTTTCCTTCTTGCAGCACAACAAGTTCCTTTACGATCTTGAGCCCTAAGCCTTCACCAATTGGACTAATGGTATTTTCTTTAAATTGGTAATACGAATCGAATATACGATCTATTTCTTCTGTTGGAATCTCTTTACCGGTATTTGAGACAAAAAAATGAAGCACAAAAGACTCCTTTATCTTTTCCTTTAGCACTATTTTGAGAGTAATAGTACCGCTTTCGGTATTCCTGTAGGCGTTCTCGAGTAGGTTGAAAAGTATTTGATTTAACCGTACAGGGTCTCCAATTAGTTTTTTGGGTACATCCTCTTCTACAACGGTTTCGAACGCTACGTTGTTTTTGCCAATTTTCAGTTTGTAATGTTGCTGGAGGTTTTTAACTATGTGCCCTAGGTTAAAGGGTACGCTTTGTATCCTTATCGCACCGCGTTCAATTTTAGAGATGTCCAGCATATCGTCCATGAGCAGTTTAATTTGTTGCCCTGTTCGCTGCATGACCTTAAGCGTTTCGTTCTGGTCGTAGGAGAGTTTGGTTTTTTTGAGCAGCTCCATAAAGCCCAATAAGTTGTTCAAGGGGTTGCGTATCTCGTGATTGAGATTTGCCAAAAAATTATTTTTAAACTGTTCCTTTGCCTGCAACAATCTCTTCTCGAAAGCCAATTTGTTCTTAGCGATGGCGGTTTCGTTTTTTTCCTGCACCAAGGGGTGGGCATACTGGTAATGCTCGGTAAAATCGAACAATAAAATGTAAACGGAACTTTCTCTTTGTACTATGGTAATATCGAGAATCTTGCTAGAACCTTCTGCGTAAATATTTACACAGGGATAGGTGAGGGTCCCAGAGATGGAGGGGATCAAACTTACGAGGGTTTCAAAAAAGGGGTGGAATTCTGAAATATTCTTCGTTGCGGAAATGCTGAACAGAACATCATCGCTGGCAATAACCTCGCCATGATCGCTTATTTCTATTTGCTGTATCCTAGTGTGAAGGAACTCTTCTTTAAGTTGTGTTGCGCTGCTCATTTTAGTAGCGTTTCTACGGCAAGACTCTCGAATGCATTATCAACCCCGTCACCAGTTTTGGCACTCGTAAAAAAGCATTCCTTAAAAAGTTCGCCTTTAAAAAAATCTTTGTTGAAATTTTTGGTAAATAGATCGGCCTTGTTCCCTATGAGGCATACAGGTGCATCAGGAAAGTTTTGGGACAGGAATTCCATTTCATCCTCTAGGTTTTCATAGGTTTCTGGGCGCGAAACATCAAATACGTATATAAAACCGTGTGTCCCCAACAGATAACTCTTTCGTGCTTTGTTCAAAGAAGTATTACCTTCTAAATCCCAAAGCAACAACTGTATTTCCTGGGCATTTATGGTTATTGTTTTTTTCTTGATGTGCACACCAACCGTTACCAAATAATCCTCACTAAAAGCACTTTCCACAAATTGGCGTACAAGACTAGTCTTGCCAACGCCAAAGTGACCAACGAGTGCTATTTTTCTAGATTGAGACATTCTTCAGTAAATTGGCCACAAATATAAAAGAAATAGGCGCCATAAGTTAGAGATTGATCTGCTAAAAAAATCTTTATTGAAGACAAACTGTCTTAAGAATCAAAATCGAAATCCAATTCTTCCCTTATCTGTATAGCTTTTAAATGGAATTTCCCTACACTTTTTTCTATTTCCTCAATCATTTGTAGTTGTTCTGGAGTAGGCTCGCTAGTTTTTAGTTTTCCTAATTTTAAGATTATGTATTCTAGCCCTCCTATTATTTTATCGTCTATTCGTTCTTTCATGAAACCTAAATAGGCCTCTTTTTCTTCAAGGTGTTTTCTTCTCAGGTTGTGTTCTTGCTCTTGTAATATGGCAGACTTCTTTTCTTGGGCCGCTTCGTGTAAATGCTCATAATGTTGGGAGTAGTCAAACAGTAATATGGCAAGAAATTCTGGCTCTTTTTTTATGGTAATATCGCAGATTGCCTCTTTCCCATTAATGTTTAAATGTACGCACGGGAATGCTAGATTTGTGCCAAATACTTCTTGGTTTTGCAGCTCGGTTTGCAAACTCTCGAAAAAGGGGTGTAGCTCATAGAGGTTTTCTGCCGTATTTAATTTAAATATGGTATTACTGCTCTCTAGAATCTCTCCTTCGGGTTTTGCGTGGATTTCTTGGATTTTCTTCGAGAAAAATGACTTTTGGTTGCTCATTTCGATAGTTTTTTGGCTAGGTCTGTAAATACTTCTTGGACACCCTCCCCTGTTTTGGCACTAACATAACTGTGTACCATTATTCCTTTTTTTTCAAGATGGTTTTTTGCTATGTCATGATTTTCAAGATCGCACTTGTTTCCAATAACCTGTAATGCTACATTGTTATATTTAAGTGCTATGAAATCTAGTTCTTGTTCAAGGTTTTCGTACGTGATAGGTCTAGTTACATCAAATACATATATAAAACCTTCTGATCCCAATAAATAGGATGCTCTTGCCTTTGCTATGGCCATAAACCCTTCTAGATCCCAAATTATCATAGATAGTTTGTCACCGCTTGGTAAATCCAGCATTTTTTTCTTTATCTGCACGCCTAGCGTGGGCTTGTAATCTGTCTCAAATACATTTTCCAAGAACCTACGTAAAAGTGAGCTCTTTCCTACTCCAAACTGCCCCAGCAGCACTATTTTTTTTGAAATTTTCATTTTTTGAAGAATTTTTCCAAAAAAGAATCGGTTTCTTCTCTTGAGAGATGTGAAACGCTAGGGGAGAGTTTTTTTGAAAGTTTAAATAATTTGTTTTCCAATTGGCTCTCGAAAGAGCGGGTATAATTTCCTGAAACCACCACGGCGATATAGAAATTATAAAAATTTTGAATGTGTATTGTATAAAGTTCGTACTCAATATTCTCGAGGTTTTGGTTACCCCCGGTAAAAGCATCCTCGACAAAACTCTTAATGGCAGTGAGCATCCCAGAGATCATATCCTTGTCCACCGTCTCGGTAGTGCTATGGTTGCCCAACAGAATACCGGAGCCTTTTTGTATCAAGAAGACTTCGTTTATTGCTGGGGGATTTGCTTCCGCAAGGATGAGGTCGCTTTCCTTTACACCTGTAAAACGTGCCCGCATCTTTCTCTTTAGACTAATGAGCGAGAAGGTATTGTTCACCTTTTTGTTGATGGTTTCGGAAAGCACTTTTATTTCGTTTTGCACATACCGTTTTATCATCTTTCCCATAATGGGATAGAGGGCCTCCACCACGGCATCCTGTGAGTTTGCAATTTCCTTTTTAAGTGTTTTTGTAATTGTGGGACCTAGGGTAACGGGGATTTCGGCAACAAATTCATCTAGCTTTTCCTGAATAATTGGGTCTACTTTTTCAGACAGTTTTGCACGTTCTTCAATGGTTTGGGTAATTACATCGAGGCGCTGGTTCACGGCATTGGCTACCTGCCTGTCGTCCACCAACAGGATGTCACGTAGCATTTGCAGCTTGTCCTCTTCCTTTACCATATTGTGTAAGATTTTTTAATTGCTAATCTTTTCCCCAAGGGAGATAAGGAGCTGTCCCAGTTGTTTGCGGTCTACCTTGCTCTCTGCCAGCGCTTCAGTTTTGGCGGTCATTGCATCTTCAACATCTGTAATGCGTATGTTAACGTCTGTGCTAAGCGAGTCTATGGATTGCATAAGCTCGTTACGAACCTCGTCTATATAATTTTCAAGTTGGGCCTTTTGCTCGTCTACCGCTTTTTTTAGGGTATTGAACTCACTGTCGATTTCTTGGATGTTCTCTCCAAAAATGAGGTTTTTAATAGCCTCGATCTTTGAGTTTGAGTCTAGAGGATTGTTGTTTTCTGTAGGAGTATTTTTCTTTGCCATTTGGTTTAATTTATTATGTTAAATGTAAGAAAAAAACACTTAGGCTCCCCATAAACTTGGAGGTCATGAATTTTTCATGAATTCTTCGGCCTTGGATACCATATTTTTACTTCCGCAGAAAAAAGGAACGCGTTGGTGTAATTTTGTGGGCTGTATGTCCAAGATTCGTTCAAATCCGTTACTGGCGCTCCCACCGGCTTGTTCGGCAAGATAGGCAATGGGGTTGCACTCGTATAAAAGGCGGAGCTTTCCTTCAGGATCCTTGGAAGTGCTCGGGTAAATGTAAATGCCCCCTTTTATTAGGTTTCTATGGAAATCGGAAACCAAAGAACCAATATAGCGTGCTGTATAGGGTCTATTGTCTTCTTCTTTTTGGCAGTATTTAATGTAGTTTTTCACCCCCTGTGGGAAATGCACATAATTGCCTTCATTGACTGAGTAGATGTTACCATCTTCAGGTTGTTCCATATTGGGATGCGAAAGATAATAGGTGCCAATTGCTGGGTTTAGCGTAAAACCATTTACCCCATGCCCTGTGGAATACACAATCATGGTAGAGGTGCCATATACAATATAGCCTGCCGCTACCTGATTTTTCCCGGGCTGCAGAAAGTCTTCCAAAGTAACGGGAGTCCCTGTGGGTGTAACTCTCCTGTATATTGAAAAAATGGTCCCTACCGATACGTTTACATCAATGTTCGAAGAACCGTCCAACGGGTCTATGAGCACTACATATTTGTTGTCGTTTTTTTGGTTTCGACCTGTAATGGTAATAAAATCGTCTTCCTCCTCACTTGCAATACCGCACACAATTTCTCTATTGGTAAGTGTTTTTATAAAGGCCTCATTTGCATATACATCCAGTTTTTGCTGATCCTCTCCTTGGATGTTAGTTTCACCGGCGGCACCCAAAATATCTACCAGGCCTGCTTTGTTCACTTCGTGGTTCACCACCTTTGCGGCCAGCCGAATCGAATTGATCAATCTTGAAAGCTCACCAGAAGAATACTTGAACTCTTCTTGATTTTCAATTATAAATTCGCCTAAGGTTTTGTTTTGTTTTCCCATGAGTGCCCGTGATGCTTAGATTTGCCACAAATATCGGGAATTTTAAGAAATACAACCGATATTTGCACTCTAAAACCAACAAATGAACACTGCAATACGTAAAGCCGAAAAACAGGATATGCCCCAGGTTTTGGAGCTTATCAAGGAACTTGCAGCTTTTGAAAATGAACCCAATGCAGTTGAAGTTACCGTTGCAGAACTGGAACGAGAAGGTTTTGAGAACAATCTTTTTACTTGTTTTGTAGCTGAGGTTGAAAACAATATTGTTGGGATGGCACTGGTATATTTTAGGTTTTCTACTTGGAAAGGAAGAACAGTACACCTAGAAGATTTGGTGGTTAATAAGGCGTATCGTGGTAACGGAATAGGTAGTGAACTGTTCAAAAAAGTGATGGGCTATGCAAGAGCGCAAGGCGTACGAAGAGCCGAGTGGATTGTGTTGGACTGGAACAAGGGAGCTATTGCTATGTATGAAAAACACAAAGCCATTTTTCATAAAGATTGGTGGCTGGTTGAAATGAACGAACAAGAACTCAAAAAATATAACTCTTGAAGGTATTTAAATTTGGTGGTGCATCGGTAAAGGATGCCCAGGGTGTAAAAAACGTGGCTACTGTTTTACAAAAGACAGAAGAAGAGGATCTAGTAGTGGTAGTATCGGCTATGGGTAAAATGACAAATGCCCTAGAAGGCGTGGTGACCAGATATTTTAAGGAGCCTGGTTCTTATAGAGAATCGCAACAACTCTTACTGGACTATCACCTACCTATCCTGAAAGAGTTGTTCAACAATGCATCACACCCTATCTTCTCTAGATTGCAAGAATTGGTTACCGAATTAGGCCAGTTCCTTCAGCAGAACAAATCTACAAACCATGCTTTTGTGTACGATCAAGTAGTGTGTTTTGGCGAGCTTATTTCAACCTCTATTGTTTCAGCATATTTAAACCACGTTGGTATTGCAAATACCTGGCTGGATGTGCGTAATTGTATTATTACCGATAACAAATACCGGGACGCGAAGGTAGATTGGGAGGTTACACAACAGAATATTTCAAACAAAGTTTCAAAACAGGGAATCACCGTTACACAAGGTTTTTTGGGTGCGGAGGGAAACAATAACTTTACTACAACCCTTGGGCGTGAGGGGAGCGACTACACAGCGGCCATTTTTGCCTATTGCTTAAATGCGGACGGTGTTATTATCTGGAAGGATGTTCCTGGGGTGCTCAATGCGGACCCGAGATATTTCAGCAAGACAACACTTTTAAACCAGATTTCATATCGTGAGGCCATAGAGTTGGCTTTCTACGGGGCCTCGGTAATTCACCCCAAAACGTTGCAACCGCTCCAGCGAAAGGAAATACCACTTTTTGTAAAATCGTTTCTCAATCCGTTGGATGAGGGTACTTGTGTAGGGAAGGGCGTTACCCTGGAGCCTATGGTGTCCTGTTTCATTTTAAAACGAAACCAAGTGCTTATTTCACTGTCCTCGTTGGATTTTAATTTTATGATGGAAGACCATATTGGTAACGTTTTTAAATGGTTGCACGAATTTAAGATGAAGGTAGAGCTCATCCAGAATTCTGCGATCAGTTTTTCGGTTTGTGTGGACAATAAATACGATACCTTAGAACCTTTGCTGAATAAACTGCGCAGCACCTTTAAGGTACGGTGGAACGAAAACGTGACACTCTACACCATACGGCATGCCCAGCCAAAACAAATCAAGGCACTGGTCAAGGACAAGGAGCTTTTATTGAAACAGGAAAGCCGTGGCACGGTACAATTGGTTGTTAAAGAATAGCGGGCGTTTCGCTATCTTTGTTACGCACAACAACCAAACCAGATGGGATTAGTCACTTCAAAAGAAATTGCCAAAGCATTAAAAGTCGATAAATTTGGCTTTTTTGGAACCTTAATGGGCTGGTCCGTCATGAAGGTGCTGAACATTTCCACATGTAATAAAATTTACGACCGCAACAAGCATTTAAGCGGTCTTGAATTTATAGATGCACTTTTGGAAGAGTTTGAAGTAGATTTTGAAATTCCCGAAGAAGACTTAAAGCGTATTCCAAAATCCGGTCCGTTCATCACCATTTCCAACCACCCTTTAGGGGGAATTGACGGGATTTTATTGCTGAAACTACTTTTGGAACACCGTCCGGACTATAAGATTATAGCAAATTTTTTATTGCACCGCATCGAGCCATTGAAACCTTATGTAATGCCCGTGAACCCTTTTGAGGACCACAAAGAGGCACATAATAGTATAATGGCCTTTAAAACGGCACTGCAACATTTAGGGGACGGACAACCCCTTGGGGTATTTCCCGCCGGGGAGGTTTCTACACAAAAGGAAGACCATATTATTATAGACAGGTCTTGGGAGCCAGCTGCAATGAAACTTATAAAAAAAGCAGAAGTTCCGGTAATACCCATCTATTTCCACGGAAGGAACAGCAAGTCCTTTTATCGTTGGGCCAAGGTGAGCGATACCCTGCGCACGGCAAAATTACCTAGCGAACTGCTCTCCCAAAAAGAAAGAACCCTAAAAGTGCGCATTGGTAACCCTATTTCAATCCAAGACCAAAAAGAACATGAGTCTTTAGAAAGCTATACAGAATTTTTGCGGAAGAAAACGTATGTACTCGCCAATCCATTCCAAAAGAAAAAACTGCTCAATACCCTCCCCAAAACCATAAAACTTCCCAAACTGCCTAAAAAAATAGCTGGTCCCGTTCCTGTTACCAATATTGAAGCAGAGATAAAGGTACTCCGCTCTAATGATAAGCGATTGTTAGAGAGTAAAAATTATGAAGTCTTTCTTGCCGCTACCGAGAGTATTCCCAATATTCTCTTGGAAATAGGTCGTTTAAGAGAGATTACTTTCCGTGAAGTGGGTGAAGGGACCAACAATGCAATAGACATAGATAAGTTTGATAACCACTACCACCATATGTTCCTGTGGGACAATGATGCAAAGAAAATTGCTGGGGCATACCGCATGGGCTTGGGTTCTAAGATTTATGCCGCTTATGGGATAGATGGTTTTTACTTGCAGGATCTGTTCCGTTTCGAACCAGAGTTGCATGATATGATGAGCAAAAGTATTGAGATGGGCCGCGCTTTTATCATCAAGGAATACCAACAGCGCCCTATGCCGTTGTTCCTATTGTGGAAGGGTATTGTACATACCACTTTGCGTTACCCAGAGCACCGTTTTTTAATTGGCGGGGTGAGCATAAGCAACAAGTTTTCAGAATTCAGTAAGAGTTTGATGATCGAGTTTATGAAATCCAACTATTACGATCCCTATGTAGCACAGTACATTAAACCGAAAAAGGAATATAAAGTAAAGCTGAAGGATGCCGACAAGGACTTTATTTTTGACGAAAGTGAAGCAGACCTCAACAAATTTGATAAACTCATCGATGAGGTAGAGCCAGGTGCCTTACGGCTTCCCGTGCTCATTAAAAAGTACATAAAACAGAATGCAAAAGTGGTGGCGTTCAACGTAGATCCGCTCTTCAACAATGCGGTGGATGGGTTGATGTACATTCGTATTGCCGATTTGCCCGAGAGTACCGTTAAACCTGTGATGGAGGAGTTTCAGGCCGAATTGGAGAAAAAATATAGCAATGGGTCAAAATCTTCAGAAGAGGAATAACTATTCAATAGCGCTATATCTTGCTGAAATCATCATAAACACTCCATAGATAACCACACCCAAAGCAATAACCGCCAAGATAACCCAGCCGAAAGTATCTTCAATAAAAGAAAATGCTTCTTCCTGCCCCATACCGTCACGGCTTCTAGAAAACGCCGCTTTATAGAAAAGAAAAGCCAAAATCCCAAAAACAACACCCCTTGCCGTATGGCCCACTAAACCAGCTTTCAACACTTTGTCATGTTCGCTTTTTGAAAGTTCTGCCTTACTCACTTTTTCCTTAAAAGAACCTGAAAATGCACGGTAAAATTCATAACCAGCCTTTACGGTCACTATAACCCCAATTACAATAGCTATATATAATCCGTATTCTGAGTTGAGTAGGTCGGTTAAACCAAAACTACTCTTGTCTGAACTTTGCATACCAATAACACTTTTAAGTGCCGAAAATGCAAGGAGACCGTAAAACAGACCGCTTCCAAAATATGCTATCCTGGTAACGATAGCCACGGCTTTGTTCTTGTCTTCAAAGTCACCAATAAAAGATTCCCTCCAACGAAAAAACAGATATCCCAACAGCCCTATGGCGGTAACTACCAAGAGTACTTGCCCAAATATCCTATTGGATAGAAAGTCTATAGCGGCACTACTGCCCGCCTTTTCACCACCCCAACCAAATGCCGAAAAAGCCGTGAGCCCACCCAATAGTAAATAGACCAATCCTTTGGTTGCCATCCCTATGCGGGCAAATTTGTTTCGTTTAGACATATTCGATCTTTTTTAAAAACTTATCTATATTCTGGGTTTTCAAAATTCCAGCGGGTGCCATCGTCCCAATCGCCACGGGAGTTTCCATAGGAGGGATAGCCTCCTTGGTCTTTCAACATTTTGGCCAAGTGTAATAGGTTATAGGTCATAAAAGTAGTGTTACGGTTGGTAAAATCGTTGTTCTTGGCTCCGCTTTCTTCATCATTGTAACTGGGGCCTGGCCCTGCCTCGCCAATCCATCCACAATCGGCTTGTGGGGGGATGCTGTAGCCTATGTGCTGGAGTGCGTAGAGTGTTCCCATAGCTACATGTTTAATACCGTCCTCGTTGCCGGTTATGATGCATCCACCTACTTTTCCGTAGAAATAATACTGGCCTTTTTCGTTACGTTTTCCACTTTCGGCATAGAGTCGCTCAATGAGTTTTGTGGCCACAGAGGATTTTTCACCCAACCAGATAGGGGTCCCGATTACCAAAATATCGGCGTCTTCCACTTTTTCCCAGATTTCGGGCCATTCATCCTTATCGGCGCCGTGCTCCGTCATATCATGATATACCCCATAGGCAATATCGTGGTTTACGAAGCGTAAATACTCTACCGTTACACCTTCGCTTCGCATGATGTTTATAGAGACATCCATTAATGCCTTGGTATGGCTCATTCTGGGTGTTTTCTTGAGGGTACAGTTAATGTACAATGCTTTTAAATTACTGAATTTGGGTTGTTTATCCATATCAATTATATTAAAAATGGACAGTTTGTAACTTTAAACTGTCCATAGAGTTATCATTTTTACTATTTAAAATCTAGCTTTCGTCTTTGGTGCCGTAGCTATTCAGGTTTTTCATGATTTCCTCATGCTCCTCTTTAATGGCCTCATGCTCCCGCATCATTTTATCATGATGGTTCATCATTGTTCCATGTTGTTCTTTCATTTCATCAATTTGTGCTTTCATTGCATCTTTGCTCATGGTCCCGTCCATAAAGTTGGATTTTAGGTCTTTGTGAGAGTCCTTTAAGGAAGCATGTCCTTTCATATTGGCTTCGTGTTCAGCAAAAATAGCTTCGTGTCGTGCTAGTTTTTCCAGAACTGTGGAGTCGTTTATAGTCATGCCTTCCAATTGTTGGCTCAGTTTTTTGTGTGCAGCAGAGAGACTCTCGTGCATTTCCACAAAATTTTCGTGATGTGTCATAATGCTATCACGTTGGTTCAAAAGGGTGTCGTATTGCGCCATCAGGTCGGTTTTTTCTTTGTCTTCACAAGATGTAAAAACAAGTGAAATGGCTAGGAGCGATAGTACTAAATATTTCATGAGAATGTATGGTTTTTTGTTACATTACTAATATACAAAGCAATAGGCTGGGTTTTGCACAAAATTTTGTTAAACGTATGTGTTTTGGTATACTGGCGCAACCACTGTATTACTGTATTGAATATGCCTTGGCAGTAATTTTTTCTGAAGGAATACCATAGAGATGAGAGGTGTCGTAGTCCAACCCTTCCATAGCGTACAATACTTGTATAGCTGCCTGGAGCCCTTCGAAAAGAACATCTGTGTCCTTGGGTTGGGTTGGTGTGAAATGGGAGTGGTGCAATGGTAATTGGTACCCACAGCCACGTAAAAAAGCTCTTTCAATTTGAAGCAATTGTGAAGGCGAATACCCATTGAACGTCCTACCCATTGCTTCGTGTACGCGGCCCACATAATTTAATTGGTAGCTCCCATGGTCGTCACTTAAATGTTTCCAGAATTCCTTACCGTCCAACAAGGTTCCCACGGCACACTGCTTGCAACATTGTGGATGCAAGCTGTTGTTGTGGAAGGCAGTGTACAATTTATGTATGGCCGTTTCAAATCTTTGGGGGGTTTTCATCGGGCAATTTTTCTACTGAAAAGATACAAAATAATCTTTACAGATGCAGCAAAATCAAAGCGATGATTGCTGGAAGCGCCTGTATCGTGAAAATTTTCTTCGATACCGTGAATGCACCGTATATACCAGCGACCATAATACAGCTTAAAAAGAAAATTGAAATGTACAGGCGCCAGGCTTCGTTCTCAATAAAAAATGTCCAGATGAGCCCTGCCGCCAAGAAACCATTGTATAATCCCTGGTTGGCCGCCATGGCTTTGGTCTGCGCAAAAAGTGGTTTGGGAAATCCTCGAAAAATCTTAGGTCCCTTGGTAGTCCAGGCAAACATCTCGAAATATAGGAAGTAGAGATGCAGCAAAGCGATTACGGCAATTAGGATGTTTACAACAAGCGACATAGTTTACAGATGGTCTTCTGTAAAGCTACGACAATATTCCTTTATTTCATCCCTCGCTTTGTCAAAAGCAGCTTTGGTCGCTTCTTCGGAACCTTCAAATTTTGAAGGATCGTAAAAATTGTGGTGCAAGCGTTTGGCGTTGGGGGCAGGAATAAACGGACAGTTCTCGTAGGCGTGGTCGCAAACGGTAATAATGTAATCCCAATCAATGCCTTCGTATTCATCTACATGGTTAGAGGTTTGGTTTGAAATGTCTATCCCATCACGTTGCATCGTGGCCACAGCACCTGGGTTGAGTCCGTGGGTCTCTATCCCTGCACTATAGATTTTGGCTTTGTTATCTGCAAATTTTTTAAGGTAACCCTGTGCCATCTGGCTTCGGCAACTGTTTCCGGTACACAGTACGAGTACGTTTTTCATAGTTTTATTTTTTGTTGTTAAAAGAAACTAGCAGCACCCACTTCCAGGTGCACAGCTGTTAGAATTTCCCGCACTAGCTGCTGCAGGTTCTGGCACACCACAGAGCTCCTTGGCCTTGCAATCGGTTTTTTGGATGGCGAGGTTCATCACTAAGTTGTTTCCGTAGATTTCGTAATCGTTCACAAACAATTGCGCAGTGTGGAAGAGCGCATTGCTGTACTCAAACTTAACTTCGCTGCTTGTATCATAAGACTTCATTTTTCCTACCTTGTTGAGGATGCCCAATGCTTTAGTGACGGACATATATTCGGTTTTCCCTATTTCAGAAGGACTTTCCCAAAGTTGAATGATGGTTTCGTTCCACGAGTCGGTTTGTGCACCACAATCTACCGAGTCTATTTGCACGTGCTTTACCTCGGTAATATGGTAGTTGGC
The DNA here is from genome assembly GCF_003353425.1 of Marinirhabdus gelatinilytica. Taxonomy (GTDB): domain Bacteria; phylum Bacteroidota; class Bacteroidia; order Flavobacteriales; family Flavobacteriaceae; genus Marinirhabdus; species Marinirhabdus gelatinilytica. The sequence continues at coordinate 254,998 of NZ_QRAO01000001.1, read as the reverse complement.
CCCCACCAATTGTTGGGGTGCGTATTGAAACAACAACGATTTGCTTTTGTGTTGTTGTAGCAGTTCTAAAAATTGTGAGATATTCATAATGATTTGTTTTAAGGTTGTGTTAACAGCATTTGGATTCGGTAGTTTCAAAAAATTCCTGAAACAATGATTTTAGCTCATTCAGTTTGTCCACGTTGATTCTGTAGTATTGGCTCTTGCCTTCAAACTTACTTTTAAGCAGGCCTATCTTTTTAATTACCTGCAAATGCTGGGAGGTGGTGGGTTGCGATAGTCTAATTTTTTCTGAAATATCCTTGCACAAACAACCTTCGCAGTCGCCTATATAGTTGAGAATGGCCACGCGTGCGGGATTGCTAAGCACCTTTGCATAGTCTGCCAGCTTGTTGGCCTGCATTGGATGGATATGTCTTTTTGTTACGCCCATGATATATAATTTTGTTATTGCAATATTACGATGTAATTATGAAATAAAAAAGCTTTCAGTGTTTTTTCTGAAAGCTTTAATCGTTCGAGTAACTATAAATCAGGTGATAGGGTTACTTTTAAAACCAAGGCTTCTTGCCCACTTGGTAGGTTTGGTAAAACTCCTCATCACTTTTGGTGATGTAGATGATGCCTTCAACAAGACCTATAATTATGGGTATATACATAGTAAATGCGCCAATAACGATACACATAAGCGGGAAAGAGAGCAGTAATATGCCCAACAGGATAAGTCCCTCCTGTGTATATCCCAAAACAAATTTGTGGGCTCCAAAGCCGCCAAGAAAAATTCCCAATAGTCCAGCCAGCATCTTTTTGTTCTCTACTGGTGGGGTATTGTCGAAACTACTATTTGATTGTTGATTTTCCATAGACTTAGTTTAGAACCATCCTTTTTTACCTACTTGGTAGGTTTGGTAAAACTCTTCGTCACTTTTGGTGAGATAGATGATACCTTCAATCAATCCTATGATTCCACCTATGCCACAAGTAACAACTGTTATTACTATTTGGATAATCCCTTCTTGGGTATACCCTAAAATAAATTTATGAATCCCCAAAGAACCTATTACAATTCCCAAAATACCTGCGAGCATTTTTTTGTTCTCTTCGGTATGGGTTGCTTGGTTCCACCCTTCCTTGAATTCGTTTGCGGCTTTGTTGGCTTCGTTTCCTAGGTTTTCTGCGGCACGTTCGGCACTGCTCTTCGTGCTATCGTAACCTTCAGTGTTGTTTTCAGACATAATTGTTTGTATTTGGTTGAGGGTTAAATGTATAAATAATTTTTAAAATGGACGTAATAATCCATGTATTACTCAAAAGCACTGTCTACGGGTTCCCAAAGTTCTATCTTGTTGCCATCATTGTCCATAATGTAACCAAACTTACCATATTCAAACTCTTGGATCTCGCCTATAACCTCTACGCCTTCTTTCTTCAGCACTTTTAACAATTCCACCAAATTCTCCACCCGATAGTTGAACATAAAATCCTTTTTGCTGGGTTTGTAATACTTGGTATCCTGCGGGAAAGGACTCCACTGGGTGGAACATTTGTTGCCTTCCTCGTCACGCCACCAAAAAGTGCAGCCCCACTGGTCCGTATTAAAGCCCAAATGTTTCTTGTACCATTCTTTTGTAGCGTTGGGGTCCTTGGTCTTAAAGAACAAACCGCCTATTCCCGTAACTCTATTTTTCATATTTATTTCTTTTTTATGGCTGTTTCATAAATTTCAATCCATTCCTGTGGCGTCATTTTACCAGCCAGTTCTTCAATGAGTTGGTAGGGGATATCGTCTATTTTCTTAAAGCGCACACAACTCTTGCCCATATCCAACTTGTATTTACAGTGCTTGGGATATTCAGCTACAAACCAATCGTACAGTTCTTTTTTGGCATAAATCCCACTGTGGTATAATGCTATAAAATTTTTCTGTGAGGCAATGTTCACAAAGGGTAGCGGGTCTTTAGGGTTGCAATGGTAGCCATCGGGGTACAGGGAATGCGGCACGTAAAAGCCTATCATTTTGTAAAGGATTCCTTCCTCGAACCCTGCGGGGAGGTTCTTTTGAAAAATCTCACGGAACTTTTGTACGGGTCCTTGCCGTTCTTCGGGGATTTGGTCTATGTAGTCGTCTACGGTTTCTGCTTGGTATTGCATGAATTTTAGTTTATGGGTTAGGAAAATGTTCGGTTATTTTTTCTACGATGGTCTCTGCGAGTTTTTTCTTGCTCTCCACGGTCCAGCCCGCTACATGTGGGGTGAGCAGTACGTTGGGCATAGCGATCAATTTTTTAAATTCTGAAGGCATCTCATTGCTGAAAAGCGACTCGAACGACAATTTTTCATATTCCAAAACGTCCAGTCCCGCCCCCAAAATTTTACCGCTTTCCAAGGCCGAAACCAAATCTTTTGTCACCACACTCTTGCCACGGGCGGTGTTAAGAAACCAAAAAGGGTTTTGAAAACTGTTGATAAAACTGGAATTGACCATCTTATCGGTTTGTGGGGTCCACGGGGTGTGCAGGCTCACCACATTGGCCATTTCTTGAATGGTTTTTAGTGCAACTTGCGTAGCGTTGCGGTCGCCCACCTCTTCCTTTATATCGTAACAGAGTACCGTACAGTCAAAACCGCTTAATTTCTTTGCAAACGCTTTACCCATATTTCCATAGCCAATAATGCCCACGGTCTTGCCATCTAGCTCCATCCCACGATGTGCCTCGCGTTGCCATTGCCCAGATTTTACGCTCTGGTCTGCCGCATTCAGTTTATTAAAGAGTGACAATAGCATCCCCAATGTATGTTCGCCCACGGCGTTTCTGTTTCCTTCGGGGGCAGCAAAGAGTTGGACGCCCTTTTTTTCGGCATAGGGGATATCGATACTTTCCAGCCCTGCGCCCACACGTGCGATAAATTTCAGGTTTTTGGCAGCGTTCAGAAATTGTTTGTCAATCTTAAAGCGGCTACGGATCACGATCCCGTGGTAGGGAGCAATGATTCCTTCAATTTCGGCCCTGCTTCCCGTATAGTTCTCGGTATTCGAAAACCCTGCCTGCTCCAGTTGTTTTAGGAGTAACGGATGGTTTTGGTCTAGGTGGAGGATTTTCATTTCTTAAAAGTAGAAAATCAAAACTGGAAAACCGAAAAAATGTGCGAAAGAATGTTTTACGCTTTCAGATAGATATGTTTATTAAAACATTTATTCCCCCCTCAAGGGGACCATTACACAAACAACCTACAAATCTCCTCCGGAATCCTTGCCGGCCTTTGTGTGTCCAGCTCCACGAAGCACCAGAGTGTTTTTGCGGTTACCATAACCATTCCATCCTTGGGCCTGCTTATTTTGTAATGCCTTTCACTCTTTACGCCTTCGGCAACGGTTACCCAGGTTTCCACCAATAGTTCTTCACCTTCAAACGCTGGGTTTTTATAGGTAATAGTATGTTCCAGCACCACCCAAAAATGACTCTCTTGATAGTGTTGTGGGGATTTGGCGAACCAGTGCTTTTCAGCAGTATCAATACACCATTGTAAATAGATAATGTTGTTTACGTGGCCGTTCTCGTCAATAGCCGTCTTGGGTACCGTAATGTTTTCTGAAAAAACCTTCAAAATCCTAAGATGAGTTTTGCGATATAGAAAAACAGGAAAATCCCAAAAATATCGTTACTCGTAGTGATAAAAGGCCCTGTGGCAATGGCGGGGTCTATGCCGCGCTTGTCTAAAATTATAGGCACAAAGGTACCAATGAGCGCCGCTACAATGATGACCGATAGCATGGAAACGGCAATGGTTATGCTCACCAAATCATCTTGTCCCACGGCGTATCCAAACAAAATTACGAGCAGTCCCAACGCACAACCGTTAATGAGAGCGAGGCCAACTTCTTTTACAAGCCTATTGAACAAACTCCCCTTTACATTATCATTCGCAAGTCCCTGCACGATAATGGCACTGGACTGTACCCCAACGTTCCCCGCCATCGCTGCAATAAGCGGTGTAAAGAAAAACAATACGGGAAAGGAGTTGAGAGCCTCTTCAAAACCTTTCATGATATACACACTGCCCAGTCCTCCAAACAGTCCCAGCACCAGCCAAGGTAGGCGGGCGCGGGTGAGTTGCCACACACTATCGTCTGCCTCTACGTCTTCGGAGATACCGGCCGCCATCTGGTAGTCACGTTCGGCTTCTTCTTTAATAAAATCTACAATATCGTCAATCGTTATCCGGCCTACCAATACACCGTCCTCATCTACAACAGGGATGGCCTCCAAGTCGTATTTTTGCATGATTCGGGCTACTTCCTCGTTTTCGGTGTGCACGGTCACGTAGTCTACCTTGGGTATAAATACCTCGGCAATCTTCGTTTTTTCGCCAGCGGTGAGGAGGTCCTTTAAAGAGAGTCTTCCCGTAAGTTTTCCTTCTTTGTTGGTTACGTAAATGGAATGTACCCGCGTCACATTTTCGGCCTGGCGGCGCATTTCCCGTACGCAACCGGCGACGGTCCATGTTTCCTTTACTTGCACGAGCTCCTTGGCCATAAGGGCACCCGCTGTATCCTCGTCATATCGGAGCAGGTCCACGATATCTGCCGCTAGCTCCTCGTCTTCAATCTGGTCTATCACCTCTTTTTGGATATCGTCATCCAGTTCGGCTACCACATCGGCGGCATCATCGGAATCCATTTCTTGGAGCTCCCCGGCAATTTCCAAGGGGGAGAGACGGTTCAGGATTTTTTCCCTCACATCGTCGTCCAATTCCATGAGCGCTTCCGAAGTAAGGTCGCTTTCCAGTAATTTAATAAGATAGGTGGCGTCATCACTGCCCAGTTCTTCTAATATCTCAGCAATATCGGCAAAGTGGAGTTCCTGCAATAGCTCGCGCAGCTTGTTCCCGTCCTTGACGCTAATAAGCTGTTCTATGGTGGAGAGAAAATCAGTCGTGAGTTGAAACTGCATCGTTTTCTATCTTTTGGGTGAGCGAGATAAATTGGGCAACGGTAAGCTGCTCGGGTCGTTGCCCAAAGATACTATCTTCTTTCAGTTTATCTGAAAGTTTAAGGATTTTTAAACTATTGCGAAGTGTTTTCCTGCGTTGTTGAAATCCGGTTTTGAGTACTTTGAGCAGTAGTTTTTCATCGCAGGGAAGCTTGAAATCTTTTTTTCGGGTTAACCGAAGCACTCCGCTATCTACTTTGGGTGGCGGATTGAAAACCCCAGGTTTTACGGTAAAGAGATATTCGGCATCATAAAACGCCTGTGCCCATACTGAAAGGATTCCGTAGGTTTTGTTACCCTCCTGGGCGCAGATACGTTGGGCGACCTCTTTTTGGAACATCCCTGTAAATTCAGGGACTTTCGCACGGTTTTCGATCGCCTTAAAAACAATTTGGGAAGAAATATTATACGGGAAATTACCCGTGATGGCACAGGGCTGGTCGCCAAATATTTCAGAAATATCTCTTTTCAGAAAATCTGCTTCGAGTATCTGTAAGTTTTCGTTTGGATACTTCTCGATGAGGTAGGTAATAGACTCGCTGTCCAGATCCATCGCCACGACATCAACAGGTTTCTCAATGAGGTATTTTGTGAGTACGCCCATTCCGGGTCCAATCTCCAGTACATGCCTATACCCGTCCAAGGTAAGTGTATTGGCAATTTTTTGGGCTATGTTCTCATCTTTCAGGAAATGTTGCCCTAAGTGTTTTTTTGCTCTAACGCTCATTTAAGAAGGAAAATTAACTGAATATTCGTCGAGTACCTCAAGCTCGGTACGGAAAGCCAGCATTTTGTCGGCAAATAGACGAAGCCCTTCATTTCGAAGTTTTTCGGCGTGGTTTTTATAGTAGTTTTCAAGATCTTCTCTCGATTTTGCCCTATACTGAATGGAGTAGGTGGTCCCGCCCATCTCTTCATCTATCAATACTTTAGTGAGCTTTGCTTCGGTAAAGTGACCAGTAGCCAGAACTTGGGGGATGTGTTCTTTAATCCATTCCAACCATCTATCATGAATGCTGGCATCTATATTTGCGGTTACGTTGTATATAATCATAAGGTACTGTTAGGGTGTGTATTTTATCAAAAATTCATCCACAATGGCCAAGAGGTCTTCTTGCTTTTGTTGCCTGTATCGAAGCGAATACCTGTAAACCGAAAGATAGTTACGGAACAACTTATTGGTGTACACCTCTGCAGCTTGGGCTTGGTAGTGTATTAAATCGAAATTTTTGGTGGCGTAGGGAAGGTAATTTTCAAGATATGAAGTTCTGGTGGAAGTGTCCAATCCCTCTAGCCAAGTATAATATTCATACAGGCTAATAATGTCTTTTTGAAGTTGTGAATTATCCATAAACCGGATATCCCCAGTTTCCACCAACGAGTTGTAGGCGTTCTTCTTTAAGTACATATAGTCCAGCGACATCAGTTCCATGGATAGGATGTGTGCTGAATTTCGGTCGAGTTCCTTCTGTGCTGTTAAGTTGATAAGGGTGTCTAGCTTTTGCAACAGGGTTTTAGACGTTTCAAGGCTCCCCTCTATTTGTTGTTTGTTGAATTGTGTCTCTTCTACCACATTTTTTACGTGGCTTTCCACAAGATTATCCTCCTTTTTTGCCTCGCGACAGGTGTTGAGCTGAAATGCCAACAGAATACCAATCACCACAACGATAAACTCGAGAAAATGGTTCAGCCAGTCTATTTTTTTGGTTCCCCGCATGGGTTAAAGTTACAAAATAGGAAATGATTTATACGTATTATTCAATAGCATCGCCCCGAAGCGTCCTGAAGCGTTTACGAGCTTCTACAAAGTAAATACTATCGGCAAAATCGTAGATTATCTGCTCGTAGTATTCCTTGGCCTTCTCAGGTTGAGCGAGCTTGTTCTCGTAAAGTTTTGCGAGGGCATAATAGGCATCGTCTGCGAGGATATCTTCCTTGTAAAACTGAATGAGCTTTAGGTAATTGGCCTCTGCCTTGTCCAGTACGCCAATCTTTTCATACATTTTTCCTTGTTTCAGCAAGGCTTCGTCCTCAATTTTTTCACCCTTGTGGTTTTCCAGGATATCGGCCAAGGCTGTAATGGCTTGCTGGTCTTTGTTCTGTAGGGAAAGTAATTCGGCTTTTGCAAATTTCTTCAATGCGGTTTGTGTAGAGTCTTCCAGTGAGTTGTCGCGAATCATCAAGCTAAGTTGCATAGCATCGTTTGCAATGAGCTGTGATGCCGATTTTTTAAGTACGTCCAGTTGTACCTGTGCCCACTCAAAATCTCCTTTATAATAACTTGTTTTGGCTACCTTAAAGCGGGCTTCCTGTGCTAGCACGTCGTTTTTAACCTTGTTCTGAATTTGTGAATAGTAAATGAGTGCTTGGTTAAATTGCTCGCTGAACACCAAGATATCTGCCAGTTTCATCTTTACACGGGCTTCCTGATACCTGCTCATGGGTTCCTTTGCCAGTTCTTTTAGGTTGGCGATGGCGTCGTCCTTTTTACCCATATTGAAGGCCAGAAAGTGGTTGTAATCTATTTGGAGCATATAGGTTTGTTTTCCCCTTCCGTAGGTATCCAGCAGCGCTTCAAACCCTTGTGCAATGGCTGGATACTCTTTTTCGGTTGCTGTTTCCAGCTTTATCTTCATTAAATATTGGTTGTTGCGCAGTTTTTCCTCGGGTGTGGCACTGTTCTCTATGGCATAGTTAAAGGCAACTTCGGCATTTTTATAATCTTCGTCATTCAAGGCTATAAAACCCAAATCCACTATGCCCGAAAGATCTTCGCCCTTTCGTTTGTAAATCGCCTTTTCTTGGATGAATGCTTTCTTGTATTCCTTTTGCTGAATGAACAACCAACTTAGCAACTCGTTATAGAGTATATCAGGATTTTCCTGAAGCCTTTCCAGCAGTGTCTTCCGAAGGATCGTATTTGCCTCGTAATTGGGGTCTTCTGAAACGTAGAGGCTGAAATTACGCTGTGCAATGCTTCGGTAGGAAGGTTTTTCCTGCATTAAATCCAAATAGGCGCTGAACATTTTTTCCAGTTCGCCCTGCTCGCCATAGATCCTTGCCAACTGCGGATTGAGGTTGATCCCCGGCTCCAACTGCATGGCAATCTCGTAGGTTTGTACGGCTTCGTCCAACAAGCTATACGACTCAAACGCTTTGCCAATGTTGAACGCGTAGTGGGGGTTTTGCTGTAAAAAGGCTATGGCCTGTTTATTGGCTTGGGTTGCTAGGGAATCTTTGTCCTGCAATGTATAGTTGTGTCCCAGTTCTACGTATAACTGTGGGAGCCTTCGTCTTGAATTTAATTGGTCGCGCAGGAGTATCTCGGCTTCTTCAAACTGCTCCAGTTGTTGGTAAATCTCCACAGTTGCAGTAAGGTAGTTAAGCCTCTCGGGATTGGATTTCAACAGTTTTTTATAGATGGAGAGTGCCTTTTCATACTCACCCTGCTCAAAATAATTTTTGGCCAAAGCCTCACTTTGGGCAAAGCTACCCACTGAAAAGGTTAACAACAATATGAACAATAGGATACGCATAGGGGTAAATATACAAATTTAGGTACGAGATGCGAGGAATTAGAGATTAGTAAAACTTTCTTTGAAGCTACAACTATTGCGCCAAACCTTTTTACGGTATAAATTTTGAAATGGTATGTATACTACTGTTTAATTTATGCTTTAAAATAAGCTAGTCAATCCTATCGAACCCACAATAGGGCACTAATACATCCGGTATGTTTATACCATTCTCGGTCTGGTAGTTTTCTAGGATCCCGGCCAATACTCTTGGTAGTGCCAGTGCGCTTCCGTTAAGGGTATGTGCCAGTTTGTTCTTTCCGTCCCCATCTTTGAAACGAAGCTTCAATCTATTGGCCTGGAACGTTTCAAAATTAGATACTGAAGAGATTTCCAACCATCTATCCTGCGCAGTGCTGAACACTTCAAAATCGTAGGTGAGTGCTGAGGTGAACCCTAAATCCCCTCCACATAATCTAAGGATACGGTACGGGAGTTTGAGTTCGCGTAGTATGTTCTTTACATGTTCCACCATTCCATCCAGGGCTTTGTAGCTGTTGTCCGGATGCTCAATACGTACAATTTCAACTTTATCGAATTGGTGCAATCTGTTCAACCCTCTTACGTGTGCGCCGTAACTGCCAGCTTCCCTACGGAAACAGGGCGTGTAGCCCGTGCAGGTAATGGGCAGTTGGGTATGGGGTAACAAATCGCCCCTAAAAAGGTTGGTCACCGGCACTTCGGCAGTAGGGATAAGGTAGAGATCGTCTCCCGTTACGTGATACATTTGGCCTTCTTTATCTGGCAGTTGTCCTGTGCCACGGGCAGAATCCTCGTTCACCAAATGGGGAACTTGGTATTCGGTGTAGCCCGCTTCGGTGTTTTTGTCCAGGAAATAGCTTATCAAAGCGCGTTGTAAGCGAGCACCTTTTCCTTTGTATACTGGAAAGCCTGCACCCGTTACCTTTACGCCCAATTCAAAATCTATAAGATCATATTTTTTAGCCAGTTCCCAGTGTGGTAGGGCCTCATTGTCAAGTGTAGGTATGTCCCCTTCGGCAAAGACTTCTTCGTTGTCGTTCTCGTCCGTGCCAGCGGGTACCAGCTCGTGGGGAATATTGGGAATGGTGTACAGCAAATTGTCCAATGTTTCTACTGCGGCATTCAGTTCTTCCTGAAAACGTTTGGAATCTTCTTTCAGTTTACTGGTTTTTTCTTTTAGGATGTTTGCTTTTTGGGTCTCGCCACTTTTAAAGAGCATCCCTATTTCTTTGGAAAATGTATTGCTCTGGGCAAGGGTTTCGTCCAACTTGGTTTGTGTAGCACGACGGTTTTCGTCTGCCTCCAATATATTTTCAATGTCTTCGGAAACATCCAGCCCTCTTTTTTTTAGAGCATTGATGTAAGCATCTTTATTTGCGCGTATGTCGTGTACTTGTAGCATTTTCAGAAAGAATTTAAGGGTGTAAAGTTAGCTAAATTGGAGGTTTTAAGGCAATTTTCAATGCCGTTCTTTTTTGTCCTATTTTTTGTGATAATCTGCAGGGGAAGGCTCCAGCCATTCGTGGTGTTTTAAGGGGTGCCAATCTTGCGCGGCGATATCTACATCGGGCTTTATAAATTGGTGGTATACGCCTCCGTTTACCTTCAGCTTTACATCCATAAATACCTGCACGTCCCTGCCTTCCTCTGCCTCGGCTTTTTTGACCTCCTGTGCCAGGCGCCACAGCATATCGGGTTTGCTCTTTACAGAACGGCGTTGTTTTTTGCTCAATAATTTTTGGTAGGGGTATACTTTTCTCTCCCCGCCATTTTTGTCCTTTGTGTACACGATGAGGCTGGCACCTTTGCTACGCAGCATCATGCGCCAGCTCAAACGGTGACCTTCCTCGGTCCAGAGCACGTCGTCCTTAAATGCCCAGTGGCGCAGGGGCAGTCCTATCTGGACTATAAAGAATATGGAGAATACGCTAATGAGCAGCGGTTTGTAGTTGGGCACTTTTACCTCGCCAGCAGTATATAATGGTTTCTTTGGAAGGAAACGTTTCTGTAAAATTTCAGAAGAGAAAAAGAATAGGGCGAACGCCATGCTCATATACGGAAAAATACCAATTTGAAAAACAATGGAGTTGAAAAGGTGAAAAAACACCGAAACAATAAAACCGAGCAGTCTGGTACGTCTCCAGAGCATGAGTGGCACGATGAGCAGATCGAAGAATATACCCACATAGGCAATGGCCCAGTGTACCCAATCCAACTGCAATAGCGGACCAATGAGCCAATAGTCCGCTTTGCCTTTCATAAATAGTTCGGTTACGGTTGCATCCAGCCAATCTGGGTACCACTTGGCTACCGATGCATAGGTGTACACGATCCACACCTGAAATATCACGACCAGGTATGTCCACCGTGGGACAGAAGGCGATTTTAGAGCCGGATTGAGTTTTGCATCCAAGGAAAACCAACGGTTGGCCGGTAGAAACACCATAAGCCAGCATAACAGCATCATTAAATAATAGTGGTTGTTATAAGAGGTTTTTTGCATGAGATACACACAACTCCACATAAGGGCATAACAGGCCATGCTAAAGCGATATTTGTAGCCCACCAAGACCAACAGCCCAAAGATTCCCATAAGCACGAAGTAGTAATACATCCCATTTCCAGGAAGCGGCTGCAAAAAATCCAAACCTATAAAATTGAAGGTAAACGTAGGCTCGATAAGGGTGCGCCGTAACCATCCGGTAGCAATGGCCCCAAATGCCTCGATGGCAATTAGTGCACCAAACACTACTCGCCAAAGAACGAGTCCTGTATTGTCAATATGTTTGAAGAGAAATTTATCCATTCTCGGCTATGTATTTCCTGGCAAACGTTTCGTCCTCTTTAATGGCATCTTTTAGTTTCTCCACAGTTTCAAAAGTGGCTTCGTTACGAATGAATTTAAGGAATTCGAGCTGTAAACCTTCCCCGTACAGATTTGCTTCAGTATCCAAGAAAAAAGTTTCAATGGTCCTTTTTTTCCCACCCACAGTGGGATTGGTGCCTATGCTGGTAATGCCGTATTTCTTTTCGCCTTTCATAAGTGCTTTGGTAACATACACGCCGTTTTTTGGGATGAGTTTATACTCCTGGGACGGTTGTAGGTTTGCGGTGGGATAGTGCCACGTTTTTCCTATTCCCTTACCTTTTACCACGGTTCCAGTAATCATGTACGGGTAGCCTAAATAGTTGTTTGCGGTAGTGACATCTCCTTCCCAGAGTGCTTTCCTGATTTTTGTGGAACTCACCGCCACATCGTCCAGCTCCTGTACGCTTATTTCTTCCACTTCAAAACCATAGGTTATGCCCATTTCCTTGAGGTCTACAATATTTGCGGTGCGGTTGCGGCCAAAGCGATGGTCGTAGCCAATAATTATTTTTTTTGCTTTTAACTTATTTACCAAGAAATCCCGAACGTACTCAACGGCGGTCATTCTTGAAAACTGCTTGGTAAACGGATGTATGACCAAATGGTCCAAGCCAGTTTGTTCCAGTAATGCTTTTTTTTCTGAAAGCGTGTTGAGCATTTGTATGTTGGTGTCTTTTTGAAGCACCATTCTGGGATGTGGGAAAAACGTGAGCAAAACCGATTGCAACCCCTCTTTTTGTGCTGAAGTAACCAAACGGTTCAAAATGGCCCTGTGCCCAATATGTACGCCATCGAAAGTGCCAATGGTAAGTACCGAAGGTGTCTCGTTAGTATATGCTGAAGCGGGACGGTGTTCTTGCATTTAGGTTCCGTTATAGGTGTTCATGGTGTTGTTTATGCCGGCCAATCCAAAAGATTCGATGATTTCTGAACCTTTTTTGAGTCTTTCGGGGAGTTTTGCTTCCTCTTCGGGAGACCATTCGCCAAGTACATAATCTACCTGCCGTCCTTTATTGAAGGCATCGCTTATCCCAAACCTGAACCGCGGATATTTTGTGGTTTGCAACACCTGTTGGATATCCCTTAAACCGTTGTGGCCGCCATCGCTACCCTTGGTCTTTACTCGTAGGGTGCCAAAGGGGAGGTTAAGGTCGTCCGTGATTACCAAGAGGTTTTCCAGCGGTATTTTTTCTTGGTCCATCCAGTATTTAACGGCTTTTCCGCTCAAGTTCATATAGGTGCTAGGTTTCAGTAACAAAAACGAACGGCCTTTCTTTTTGTGTACGGTAATATCTCCAAGCCTGGCCGATTCCCAAGTTAGGTCGTTTTCTTCTGCTAAAAAGTCCAACATTTTAAAGCCTATGTTGTGGCGGGTATTGTGGTATTTTGGGCCAATATTTCCAAGACCGGCGATTAGGAATTTTTTCATAGCGTCGTCACCTTCCAAAAGGGGTTGTTTGTTTTTCTGGTTATTTCCAAATAACTTCTGAAGGAAAGAAATCATAAGTTCATTTAAACTTCAGTAAAAATAAAAAAAGCATCCCGAAGTACAGGATGCTTTGTTGAAACTTTATGTTTTTGCAGTATTATTCCTTTACTGCAGCTTCGTCACTAACCTCGGTAGCTGGAACTTCGTCTGCAGCCACTTCTCCTTCTTCTCCTTCTTCTTCGTCTTCATCTTCAAGATCTGCGATTGCGGTACGAGATGTTCTTACTTGGCAAATGGTTCTGGATTCTTCGTGCAGAATCTTGTAATCGTCATTGAGTACAGATGCCACGGTACGGATATCTCCAATTTTCATCTCTGTAATATCTACCTCAATAAAATCTGGTAATTTGTCCGGTACTGCCTTTACACGAAGTTTACGGTTAACTACACGAAGTACACCACCGTTTCTAACACCACGTGAATTTCCTGTGATACGTACAGGGATTTCCATCATTACTTCCTTATCATCAAATATTTGATAGAAGTCTGCGTGTAAAATCCTGTCTGTCACAGGGTGAAATTGTATGTCTTGCAAAATGGCACGCACAGTGGTACCATTTTCTAGCTCAACCACAACTGTGTGCACGTCTGGTGTGTACACTAGTTTGTTGAAGGCCAGTTCATCTGCTGAAAAGTGAATAGGCTCATCTCCTCCGTACACGACGCAAGGAACCTTTCCAGCATTACGTAGGGCTTTGGTTGCTTTCTTGCCCACGCTTTCTCTTTTAGATCCGTTAATTGTAATTGATTTCATCTTGATTTTTAAAAATTAATAAATTCCTCATTTTGAGGGGTGCAAATGTAATGCTTTTGGGAAATAGAACAAAGTGCCTTCGGTACATTTTTTGAAAAATGAAGCTTTTTTGAAAAAACCACTCAAGCACAATCACTTTTTAGTTAAATTAAAAATCGTGTTCTTGGTACGAAAGGTAAAAGAAATACCTTGCTGAAATAGCGTGGAACCTGCTCGTTTGATGTGCCTACCCTACATTAAAAATTTGGAGCTGATACTTCGGTTCTCGTTTACCCGTAGCATCACGTCTGCAAAGAGATTGGCACAGGTGAGCACCCTTAATTTTGGATGGCTTGTGGTTTGTGGGATGGAGTCTGTTACGATCAATTCTTCCAGTTTTGAATTTTCCAGCTTTTCAAAAGCATTTCCTGAAAGAATAGGGTGAGTGCAAATGGCACGTACGCTAAGGGCTCCACGTTCCATCATAAGGTCTGCGGCTTTTGTGAGGGTACCTGCTGTGTCTACCATATCATCTACCAAGACTACATTTTTTCCATTTACATCGCCAATGAGTTCCATGTGGGAAATCACATTGGCCTTTTCCCTTTGTTTGTAGCAAATTACCACATCGCTTTCCAGGGCTTTGGAATAGGCATAGGCCCTTTTGCTACCTCCCATATCTGGCGAGGCGATGGTAAGGTTATCTAGATTTAAGCTTTTGAGATAGGGTAAAAATATGGTGGAGGCAAACAAATGGTCCACAGGTTTTTCAAAAAAGCCTTGAATTTGATCTGCGTGTAAATCCATGGTGATAATACGGGTAGCTCCAGCGGTCTCCAACATTTTTGCCACCAGTTTCGCAGCAATGGGAACACGGGGCTTGTCCTTCCTGTCCTGCCTAGCCCAACCAAAATAAGGTAACACGGCTGTTATGTGTCTAGCCGAAGCACGCTTGGCGGCATCCAGCATTAACAGCATTTCCATAAGGTGGTCGCTGTTGGGGTGTGTGGATCCTATAATAAAAACCCTGCTCCCGCGAACCGATTCTTCGAATGAGGGTTGAAACTCGCCATCGCTGTAGGTAGAAGTGATTACGTTTCCTAAAGGCTGGCCATAGGCTTTTGCAATGGCTTCAGCGAGATGTTGGGATTGTTTACAGGCAAATATCTTCGACTCTGGTGTTGGAACGGACATGATTGGCTTATTTATGTGCCACAAAAATAAAGAATACAACGATGCATCCTAAAATAGTAGTTAACATTTTGTCACCAAAAAGTGGTTTTGGCAATTTCACAGAAAAAAGTAGATGAGTATTGGGAGAATTTCTTATTTTTGCCGTCCGTTTATGCCTTGGTGGCGGAATTGGTAGACGCGCTGGATTCAAAATCCAGTGACTTCGGTCGTGTGGGTTCGATTCCCACCCAAGGTACTTCAAAGCTCCCAAGCAGTTTCTGTTAGGGAGCTTTTCTTTTGCCACATTTTTAATATCATTCGTTTTTTAAGAAACCAAAAATTGTATTTAGAAATTTCTATTTCTACTTCTGTTTTTCATTGGATGCGCTTCTCCATAAAAAGAAGAAGAATATAAACTTGAACCCTCACACGAGGGCTATTACGAATACTTTAACGGACAGGAAATCCAGATGGTTGCCTCGGAAACTATAACTCATATCAACTTTATGGAAAAAGCACACCACCCAATAAGATGATCTCGAAGTATATATTGAAAGTACTCTAGAGCGACCCAAAAATTTTTTGTAACATTTTTCAAAGTCATCTTGTCCAAATAATGTGAGCCTTTCGACGCGCTCAAGACAGATTACAAAAGATTAATTCGCAATAAAAAACAATAAGATGATTCAATCAAAAACAAAAATCAAATCACTATTTGCCCTACTGCTCATTTCGTTTTCTTTTCCTAGCTGTTGCTCCCAAGAAAATAAAACCTTGATAACTTCAGTTTCAGGAAATACAGTTCCATCAACCGTACTTGACACTAAGATTGACAGTATCCTGAAGTCCATAGATATGCCAGGACTGTCCATTGCAATAGTCAATAATTCCGAGTTGGTGTACCACAATACTTTTGGTGTAATTAATTCTGAAACAAAGGAGCCTGTCAATAAAAAGACCATATTTGAGGGCGCATCGTTGAGCAAACCCATCTTCGCCTATTTTGTGATGAAAATGGTAGAAAAGGGCATACTGGATCTTGACGAGCCACTGTATAAATATTTAGCGCATCCAGGAATAGCGGAGGTTTCAAAAGAAGATTACAGGTTGATTACAGCACGTATGGTGCTATCCCATCGAACAGGGTTTCCCAATCACTCAAAGGGGAAGAAAATAAAGCTCGCATTTAAACCGGATACCGATTTTATGTATTCAGGAGAGGCATTTCAGTACTTGGCCGCTGTTATTGGAAAATTAAATGGTGTAGGGTATAAAAGTGATCTTAATGCACTGTTTCAAAAAGAAGTTACCAAACCACTGCGTATGCCCAACACTACCTTCGTTTGGAATTCATATATTGAAAAGCACAAAGCTTTTGGCCACGATGACGAGGGAAAACCCACCCAGAACAATCCTTCCTATGGTGGTTGGAGTGGTAAGAGCTTCAATGCATATTCCAGCTTGCATAGTGAGGCAAAGGAATATGCCAAGTTTTTAGTTGCTTTGCTGCAACAGCAAGGATTGAAAAAAGAAACCCTTGCTATAATGTTGAAAGAACATACTCGCTTCAAGGACGATAATCCTTTAAAGCAGCAAATAGGGCAAACAGGCTGGGGATTAGGAATGGCGCAGAAGCCCACTGAATACGGAATGATGCATATGCACACGGGTAACAACCACGATTTTCAAGCGTATATGATGGTATTGCCAGAAAAAAAATTTGGAATAGTTTTCTTTACTAACAGTAATAAAGCCATTCCATTTATCCAGGGGTTGAACACCATCATTGGACCAATTTTTTAAAAACTATAAATCTCAAGTTATGAATACAATAACACAGGAAGTGATTTTTGGGGTAGTATTTTTTTTGCTCATTACCACAGTGATATTTATTATAGCCCGCTACACCTACCTTATACGAAAAGCTATGGCAGAAAATGGACTGCAAACTCCAAAGGCCATTACAAAAGGCCGATTACTACATTTTGGCGGTATATTGATTGGCCTCGGCATAGGATTGATGGTCTCATCAATCTTCACAATGCTGGATTTAACCGAAACCACAGCCGATCTGCTTATTTGGGGAACCATTGTACTATTTGGGGGCTTAGGGCTTATTGTCGCAAACTTTTTGGGAGATAAGTTTGGTAACTAGGATAAAGGATAAAGATACTGAACTTGTTCACAGGGTACGGGATGGTGATACAGGTGCCTTCCGCATTTTGGTGAATTTGTACAAGGACAAATCATTGTCTTTGGCAGTATCTATTGTAAGAGACGAACCATTGGCTGAAGACATTCTTCAAGATGTTTTCATCAAGGTCTACAAAAACATCAAGAAGTTTAAATTTAAATCAAAGTTTTCAACGTGGCTGTACCGTATTGTTGTGAACAGCTGCTATAATGAATTAAAAAAACAGAGACCGAAAGTAGCTATTGAAGCATCCAATATTTTAGAACAAGCCGTAACCAAGACCAGAGACAAGACACTAGCATATAAAGACCAACAAAAATATATCCAGATGGCTATGGCACAATTAAAGACAGATGAAGCATTGGTATTGCGGCTGTTCTATCTTTGCGAAATGAGTTTAAAGGAAATAGAGACCATTTCTGGTTATAGCGTTTCTAAAATCAGGGTAGATTTACACAGAGGCCGAAAAAACATGGAAAAACAACTCAAGCTATTATTGGGAGAAGAAATAAATACATTGCTATGAAAGAAGAAAAGTTAAAAAAAATTGTAGAGAGAAGCGAAGTGAAAACGGATAGGTATTTTGTTGACAAAGTGATGGCTAACATTGAAAATGATGCAATACAACCAAAAAAAGTAAAATTTTGGTCACCTTTCCAAATAGCTATTGGCTTCGTTTTGGTAGCAATTGTTTCCGGGTTCTTGGTTTATAATATCTCCACCGCTTTCTTGCTTAACGGTAATATAGCTATCCCTTTGGTTTGGTCTATATTTTTACTCTTAGGTTTAAAACATCTCTTATTCGTACATAGATGGAAATTGTATTTGAAAGCCAACAGATAATTTTAATATAATATAAATATAGCTTAACACCACCCCAGTATTCATATTTCAAAAAAATTAAGATAGCTTGGCGTATGTTAAAAATATGCTGTTAATAGTACTATTTCTTTGACAAAGGACGAGAGGTTTCATTATAGAATCACCCTTAATACAGCATTAGGTGTAAAACCCAATGACGTCTGTTTGTTTTCAACAATATCGCCATTTTCATTTACCCTATAAAAAGTACTTATGGTGTTGGTCTGGTCCAAAATATTCCAAACCGAAATGCCAGCCTCAAACATTGCGTTTACAAGGGAAACCTCATACAATGCCGAAGCATCCACCCTTATATAATCTTCAAAACGTTCACTATTGGGTGGGTCAAAATTGATGGCTCCACCTACAACTTCGTTCCCTTCCACAGGAGATGTTGTAGGATTGCCGGAGCGCCAATTAAACCCACCGGTTATCTTTAGCGTGTCGTAAACATACGTACTACCAAAAGTTACGCTGTGCGGAATATCGTAATTGCTTGGGAAAGCGGTTTCGGAAAGACTTTCGAAAGAATAGGCATTGTCCATAAAAGAATAGCTTATCCATAGGGAAATATCCCTGAACCGTTTTCTGAAAAGCACATCGGCCCCCAGAACCTCATAACTGCCACTGGTCTTAACAAATTCAAATTGGTTTTGAAATCCTTGCTCTTGGCTTGTTATACCGTCTACGAACTTGTAATAGCCCTCTATGCTTAACAGCCATCCTTTGTTGCTATAATTAAAACCTAAGGATGCTTGTTTACTTTTTATGATAGGAATTGTGGAATTGTTGGAGAGTTGCCAGCGCCTCTTTTCAATCCCTAAAAAATCATTCTGGAAATTAATTACCTGCGATGTGATCTGGTGTTTAAATTCGCCCGCAACCTGAAGGCTGAAATGTTCCAAGAATTTTTGGGAAAACTGCAATCTGGGTTCTATTATAGACTCGTTGAACTTGTCCAAATAATTATAGCGTAATCCAGCGATTAGTATGCTCTTGTAATCATTAAACCGAATGGAATACTCCCCAAAACCACTGTGGGTTCGTACCACTTCGGCAACTAAGGTGCGTACTAGTGGGACATCTACATCATCTAGATTGGTCACTTTTGTTTCAATAAGTTCATACCCAAAGGTAAGTTTTTGGGTTTCCTTTAAGGAGAGGATACCAGCGGTTTTGATACCTGTTTCAGAAACACTGTTTTCCTGTAAAAAACGTTGTTGGTCCAAGATATTTGCGTTGATCGCCCTTAAGGTATAGTCAGACTCATACACATGTAATGTGGTGTTTAGGTGCTCTCCCCATTGGTGCTGCCATAGTGCTCCAGCACCCAAGCTGTTTTGTGCAACACTGCTTTCCCTAGAAAAAGCAGTATTGTTTATGGTCGCGTTTTCGTTGAATGCGAGAATATTGTCCACATACAAAAAGTTGACACGAATTTTGTCGCGCTCGCCAATTTGATACAGCCAGCGTAGCGAGACATCATAAAAATCGAAAGACCTATTTGTGTTTCTTACAGTTTCGACATTTGTCTCAACCTCGGTGTCTTGTGCAATACGGGTAAAATAGGCATCGTAGGTAGGGGTAGTTACTACGTCGCTCAAGGATTTTCTTCCACCTATTTGGAGAGAGGAGGTTTTTCCCAAAGGAATGTCCAGAAACACATTTGCATCAATAAGGCTTGCACCAAGGCTCCCTGAAAATGTATTGCTCACTTCTTTTTCGGTTTCCATGGCAATAGTTCCGGAAACACCATCTGTCAAGGTTGCACTCGTTCCATTTTTTTGTATGCTAACCTGCTCTGTAATTTGTGGGTTGAAGGCTGAAATAAGCCCAAAAAAGTGTCCCGTCTGGTACATTTTTATACCGTCCCACAGCACTAGGTTTTGGTCGTTAGTGCCACCACGGATATTAATATTTGAAACCGTTTCATTTGTACTGTGCACCCCTGGGAGGGATTGGACAGACTGTAACACATCGGTCTCAATAAGCCCTGGTAGCGCAGTAAAGTTGTTAAAATCTATTCTTTCGGCACCATTGCTCATTTTGCTCATACCCTGTACCAAGTATGAGGAAAGAAGTACTGCATCCAGTTGCTCGCGCAAGGGCGATAAAAAAATAGGGTTGCAATTTTCGGTTTCAAGATTGTTGATGGTTATTTCAGCTGTTCTGTAACCCAAAAACCGGATCTTGATGTTTTCGGTTGGTGGAGCGTCTATACTAAAGTAGCCGTTCTCGTCTGTGACAACGGCCTTTTTGGCAGCTTGAACTGTTGCGAAAGCGATGGGAAGTCCGGTCTCTTCGTCTTTCACATTTCCACAAACCAAATTGCTTTCTGGTAAGGAAATGGTAACAAGCTTATTGCCCAAGAGGGTAAAAAGCAACTTGGTTTGCGATTTTAATTGTGTGATTTTTTCAGCAAAAGATAGGGAAGGATCTATTTGTGTTACGGTATAGCCCGAAATGGTTTCTTCGGCATAGTTGAACGTATAACCATGTTGTTGCTCTATTTCATCAATAGCTTTTTTAAGGGATATTTTGTCTTGTGCAAAGCAAAGGCTGCCCCATAAAAAAAGGAAAACGAAGCAAGTATGGGCTTTAATACCTTTCACTAATCGAGTATGATCACTTTGTTGGTTCCTTCAAATGTATAGGTTAACCCTAACGGGGCGGTAACCGACTGTAAGGCGTTCTCTAGATTGTCCTGTACAAAGGCACCTGTGAAAAACCGGGTCTGTTTATCTCCTTCGTAAACCACCTTGATGTTATACTGCCGCTCCAGTTCTTCAAGAACATATTGGAACTTAACCGATTTAAAGCTACTCCTATTATTTGTCCATTGTGGAGCTTCATGGTTCGTGGTGCCGCTGTATTCTATTCCAGCATCTATGCGGAAAGTATCTCCTGCGAGAAGTTTTTTAACTGTTTTGGCGTATGAGACCTGTACTATACCCTCATAGCAGCTTACTTCAAAAAGGGTGCCCCGCTGTTTAACATTAAACTGTGTTCCCAATACCGATACAATACCCTGGGAAGTTTTAACATCAAACTTTTTCCCTTTGGCAACCTTAAAGAAAGCCTCCCCGTCCAGTTGCAGTTCACGTTCTTTTTCCCAACTGTCTTCGTGATAGGTTATGGTGGAGGCTGTGTTTAACAATACTGTTGAATTGTCTGGTAGGGAAATAGTAGTTTTCTGGGCGGCAACCGTTTTAATGTGTGTTGCCTGGGTATTAAAAAAGCCGTAATACACTGCAAGACCGATCACCAAAACACTTGCGATTTGCAACAAGGTTTTTTTCCATGATACTTTTTTTATAGCGGTTTCTTGCTTGGGGAGCTTTTCCTTTAGTGTCTCAAAAGCTTCGGGGGAAGAAACGTGAGATGCTTTAAAGTGGGATGCGCTTGCTGCTATTGCTTTGTAAAGAGGCGCATCCTCCAACGCATCAAAAGTGCGTTGTTCCTCTTCGGTCAACCCATTGAGCAACCATTTTTTAAGTAGGTAATCTTTTTCCATGACGGTATTGTTACTTATAAAACACCTTACCTTTAAAAACTCCTGACTATTTTAACTTGAAATTTTTCAGTTCGCTTTTAAGAGCATCAAAAGCACTGTAAATTCGGTATTCTACAACTTTTTGGGTCACATCCAAAAGCTCGGCTATTTCTCGATGTTTTTTCCCTTCTATCTTGCTCAAGGTGAAAGCAACACGTTGTTCTTCGGTTAAATTGCCCAACGCTGTTTGGTATTGTTGTAGGAATTCTTCCTGACGAAGTAAAAACTCTGGAGTTTCGTTTGTGTAGTTTTTTGGAGCTATTTTTTGATACTTCAAGACTACTTTTTGATGCTTCAGCTCATTCAGCACCTTATTGTTGGCCACTGTAAACAGAAACGATCTTGCCTTGGATGGGGCGACTTTTTTACATGCCTCCCAAAGGCTTACGAACGCCTCTTGCATCATGTCGTTAGCTTGTGTGCCCAACCCATACTTATAGTATAAAAAGTCATGCAGGCTGGTTGCATACTGCTCATAAAGCTTTGCAAAAACCGATTCCTGGCATACATTTTTGTGTAATTCTTTAGGCACTTAACTTAATTTTGAACAAAGCTACAAAGAAATTAAAACTCTTTTTCAGGATATTTACATTCACAGTTGTTTTATTAGCAGAGAACCCAAAAACTATGAGAATCCTACGATACAAATTTGTAATAGCATTATTGCTTACACTTACATTGTTTTCTTGCCGAAAGGAGGAAATGGAAATTATTGAACCACCTGAGGAAGAAGTGCTTGCCGGGACTGTAGCAAACCTGTTGTTACGAACGGCAACAAACGATGGGTCGTACGACAATATTTTGGACGGTGCTAGTTGTTTTAATATAAAACTGCCTGTTACCGTAATAGCAAATGGTGTTGAAGTAGTGATAGAGACCGAAGCCGATATAGCTATTGTAGAGGCTATTTTTGATGAGTTTGATGATGATATAGACACCTTGGAGATTCTATTCCCCATCACCATTATTTTACAAGATTACACAGAAGTCTTAATTACCAGCCAAGCGGAACTTGAAAACGCCGCGCTCCAGTGCCCTGGTGAAAATGTGACCGATGATGATATAGAATGTATTGATATAGTATACCCCATTACTGCTTCGGTTTTTAACCAAAACAATGAAATTATTGAAACCGTTGTGCTGAACAACGATCAGGAATTGTACAGTTTTCTTGAAAATCTAGACCCAAGTACAGTAGTTACTTTCGATTTTCCTATTACCCTAATCCTCTTTGATGGAACGACCATACAAGTAAATAATTTTACTGAATTGGCAACAGCAATAGCCGATGCCGAAGATATTTGTGACGAAGATGATAATAACGATCCTAACGATGATGATTGTAACAACTGTACACCACAGCAGCTCACCGATGTGCTAACAGGGTGCGAAGATTGGACAATTGATAAACTAGAACGGGATGATGAGGATCTTGAGGACGTGTATGTTGGGTACACCTTTAATTTTGATACCTCGGGGAATTTAGTGGCAACAACCAACGGAAGCACATTTAATGGAACTTGGTCTGCTTCAGGAACAGGAAACGATATTGAAGTGGTCATTAATATTCCAGGTTTACCTGATGTGAACGATACTTGGAACCTCCACGAAATTGAGCAAGCACCTGGAGAAAGCAAAGTAGATCTGCGTTTGGGCGATGACCGCCTACGTTTTGAGAGTGATTGTACTACTGGCGGTGGCGGAATAAATGATGCTGCTCTAGTAAACGCCCTTACCATGGGAGATTGGTATATAACCTACTTTTTTGATGATGTAGATGAAACCGCAACCTATGCAGATTATACCTTCAACTTCGCTAGCGACAACACCGCTACTGCTACAGATACCAATGGAACCACCAACGGAACCTGGTCTACAGGAGCTGGAGATGAGACCGAGCTTGAACTCAACCTAAACTTTGGCGTTACGGTGCCTTTGGACGAATTGGCCGACGATTGGGACGTATTAGAAGTGACCAATGATATCATTCGCTTAAAAGATATAAGCGGCGGGAATGGCTCTGAGAGTTTCCTGACCTTTGAGAGAACGCCTTTCACCGGAGGCGGAGGTACAGATTTAGAAACCATCCTTCCAGAAGGCATATGGTTCGTAGAAACCTATACTGACGATGGTGACGACCAAACGGCAACCTACGCCGGCTATACACTAGACTGGAATAGTGCCGGTACCGTAGTGGCTACCAATGGGGCTAATACCAATAACGGGACATGGCAAGTATTAGCTGGAGGCGATGAACTGCTACTCAATTTCAGCGGTACTCCCTTTAACGAATTTAATGACGAATGGGATGTGCTTATGGTATCTGCTACTCGGGTAGAATTACAAGATGTGAGTGGCGGAGGCGGTGGCACCGATGTGCTCATTTTTGAAAAACAATAAAAAGATACATAAGCTTTTGGTTGGTGTAATAGGCCAGTCTCAAAACAGTGCTAAGCAACACGTGTAAATCCGTGCAGAGACCCAATTGTCCCCACAAGTTGGAGAGCAGGTAACTATGAAAGAGAAATGTTGCATCAATAAAAACTGTAGAGGCTGGCTACCACCCAAGATTTCAACAACTATTAATTTTTAAAACTATGAAAAGAATGAAAAAAATTGCAGTATTGGTAACCATAGCACTTGTTGC
Organism: Marinirhabdus gelatinilytica; assembly: GCF_003353425.1. Taxonomy (GTDB): domain Bacteria; phylum Bacteroidota; class Bacteroidia; order Flavobacteriales; family Flavobacteriaceae; genus Marinirhabdus; species Marinirhabdus gelatinilytica. The sequence continues at coordinate 230,931 of NZ_QRAO01000001.1, read as the reverse complement.
TTTTTCCTGTTCAAAAGACGATGGCAACAATGACGATACCAATAACCAAAACAGTGCAGACCAAATTAGGCAAATAGCAACCGATGGTACGTGGCGCATCTCCTACTTTTTTGATACCGATGAGGACGAAACTTCAAATTTTAACGGGTATACATTTACCTTTGGCGAAAACGGCATTGTAACCGCAACCAACGGGTCTACTACGGTAACAGGAGATTGGTCGATACTGGATGACAATAGCAACTCGTCTAGCGACGACGATGGAAACTCGAGCGACGATGACGATTTCAATATCTTTTTCCCTGTGCCGGAAGACAACGATTTTGAAGATTTGAACGACGATTGGGATGTTATCTCCGTAACCGCAAACAAAATTGAATTAACCGACGTAAGCGGAGGTAACGGAGGGACAGACTTCCTCACCTTTGAAAAGTTATAGCCTACGTAGTTTCCCTATCTTAAAGCTTCAGTTTTATGCTGGAGCTTTTTTATATAAATGTTTTGTTATAAGAATTAAAGAATTATAAATTTTTTTAAAAGAGTATTTTCTTTGGAAAGAACTTTTAAGAAATAGACTCCTGATGTGAGCGTTGACACGTCAATACTTGATTTTCTTCCAGTTTCTTGAATCAATGTCTGCCCCGAAGCATTTAAAATTACAAAACTGTCAATTAGATCTTCTGCATTTGAAAAAATTAAAAGTTGTTTTAAATTTTGATTAACGACAATTTTGAAGATTTTTGAGTTAAACTTTTCTGTATTTAATATTTCTAACGGCGAGTCTCGATATTGGTACAATTTATTATTTCCAAAATCAATCTCTACATATTCGAAATTGTCATCCCAAAGGCGGATTACACTAATCTCATCACCTATTGCATTGTTAAAATAAGAGAAATAGTCATCCTCAAAAACAAGGTGAGATGGATGTTCACATATAGTATTTGTATGTGTGAATGATGTTAAGGTATAATTGAAAGTTGTAGGATTATATGATACCGTGCCAATAAACGTATTACACGCTGCTGTGCCAGTGAAATTAGTGTTTGCGTCTATTTCAATAGTTGAAGTTATATAGGGGTCTACAAAAGTAAGCGGCCTTACATTTCCATTTGAATCTAGATAATGAGTAAGATACCAAAAACCTTGACTTTGCGAAAATAGAGTAGAGCAAAAAAAGGTTGCAAAAACAAAATGTAATAATTTTTTCATGAGCTCTATATTTTACCTTTTTACAAATTTTTGTGTCGACACGCGGTCCCCTTGGTACACCTTCATGAAATATAGTCCCGTGGGCAATGTCGAGATATCCAGTGACGGTGTCGGGTTGTTTTGAGAGTGCAATAGCTTGCCCGTTGTCGTGTATATTTCAAGCTTGTTTAAGGGCAAATCTGTTTCTATATATATCTGGTCGTTGGCAGGGTTGGGATACATAAGTATTGGTATAGCTTGTACACTGTGTATTCCTAAAACAGAATTTTGATAATAAGCAACGTCTCCATTTTGCACAGTTACTGTCATACGCATTCCGCCAATCCCTTCATCCACAATTTCATATACATACGGTTCGCCTATGTCATTCGAGAAATAAAATTGAAAGTATTGCAACTCAAAAGGGGTATTTGTAGGATCGTCACAACCCCCTAGTGATTGATATAATTCTGAAAAAGAAAAAGAATCTCCACCGCTAAACTCAGGAACACCATTGAGTACATTGCAAACGAATGACCAAAAATTAAGTCCTGTGCCAGAATCTTCAAAAAACAATAGAACATTGGGCAGTTCTTCGTTTACGGGAGGAACTATTTCTTCACCTGAAACTACTATCTTTTCGAGGTGCCATTGGTTATTGATTAAATCTGGATCTAGCCCAAAGCTTTTTGAAAAGAAAAGTAGTGAAACAAGTAAAAGTAAAGTTCTCCCCATAACCGTAATTTTTTTGAAATACCCTTAAATTTACAAAAAAAACGAATATGTCCGATTTTTGGCTCTACGTAACCCTTGGTTTTGAACACGTTTTGGATTGGAACGGGTACGACCATACACTTTTCATCGTAGCCCTTTGTGCCACCCACACTTTTAAAACCTGGCGAAAGATGGTGCTGCACGTTACCATGTTCACCTTGGGCCATAGCGTGAGCCTCGCCCTGGCAAGCTACAATGTACTCTCTGTAGACAGCGGGTGGATAGAATTTTTAATTCCCGCAACCATTTTGGTAACCGCTTTGGTGTCCATAAGTAATGCCCTTAAGGGGACATTGGTTAGGACAGGGGTGGTGTTCAGCCTGCTTACTTTTTTCTTCGGAATAATCCACGGCTTTGGCTTTGCGGGTTATTTCAATATGATAAATGATGGAAATATCCTTGCACACCTGCTGGAATTTGCATTGGGCATTGAGCTGGCACAGGTAATCATTGCACTAGCGGTAGTAGTTTTTGGGTACATTTTTCAGCGTACCTTTAAACTGAAACAGAAGTATTGGGTTATCGCAGTTTCAATATTGGTGATGGTGCTCGCCACCCCCATGCTTATCGAAAATCGGAATTTTTAACGCATTGCTGTAACTTTCAGTAAGATTTAACAACCAATCTTTTATCAGCTAATTAGTTCCCGTTACTTTAGCATTTTCAACTACTTTTATGAAGGAAAGCAAACAAAGACAGTACGACATTGCGTACTTACGCATGGCATACGAGTGGAGCAAGCTCTCTTATTGCAAGCGCAGGCAAGTTGGCGCGCTTATTGTTAAAGATAAAATGATAATAAGTGATGGGTACAACGGTACACCCAGCGGTTTCGAAAATATTTGTGAAGACGAAGAGGGCTACACCAAGTGGTACGTCCTGCATGCCGAGGCAAATGCTATCTTAAAGGTGGCATCCTCCACACAATCCTGCAAAGGGGCCACTTTGTATATCACCATGTCGCCCTGCCAGCAATGCAGTAAATTGATACACCAGGCAGGTATAAAAAGATTGGTGTACCACCACGAATACAAAGACAACTCTGGTGTAAAATTTTTAAAGAAAGCTGGCGTTACAATAACACACCTTTCAGAATTGAATCTATAAAAGATGCGCATTAACAAAAACTACCTTCCCCTGCTTTTTGGGATCGCAATAGCGATGGGGGTAGTTATTGGCTCAAAACTGAATTTTGAAGACACTACCGAGAAAATATTTGCCACCAACAGTAAAAAAGACAAACTTAACCGCCTTATAGATTATATAGACTACGAGTACGTAGACCAAGTGAACACCGATAGCATTGTAGATGTTACCGTAAACGGAATTTTGGAAAACTTGGACCCGCACTCGGTGTACATTCCGGTTGATGCCTACGAAAAAAATGCCGAGGATATGCGTGGTAATTTTGTAGGTATAGGCATAAGCTTTTACCCTTATAACGATACCATTGCCGTGATACGCGCTTTGGAAGATGGCCCTGCAGACCGTGTGGGCATTCGTGGTGGCGACCGTATCTTGTACGCAGATGACAGGCCTTTGTTTGGTGAGGATTTTAATAGGGATAGTATTTCAGCATACCTAAAAGGCGAAAAGAACAGTAGGGTTACGCTCAAGGTGTACCGAAAAGGCGAAAAAGACCTGCTTACCTTTAAGGTGAAACGAAAGGATGTCCCCTTGGTAAGTGTAGATGCTTCCTATAGGTTGGCCGATGATGTGGGCTACATTAAAATAAACCGATTCGCCGAAACTACTAGCGAAGAATTTGATGATGCCTTGGAAAAATTGACCAATCAAGGAATCTCCAGATTGGTGCTGGACCTACGCGACAATCCTGGCGGCTACATTTACACAGCCGAAGAAATCCTGGATGAGTTCTTGGGTAAAGACAAGCTACTGCTCATAACCCGAAACAAAAAAGGCGAGGAAACCAAGAGCTATGCCACTAGAAGAGGCGATTTTGAGGACGGAAAGATTTATGTGCTCATAAACGAAAACTCCGCTTCGGCCAGCGAAATAGTTGCCGGAGCTTTACAGGACAATGACAAGGGAACCATTATTGGGCGCCGTTCTTTTGGAAAAGGGCTCGTACAGCGCGAGATGGCCTTGGGAGACGGTAGTGCCGTGCGATTGACCATTGCTCGCTACTACACCCCCACGGGACGCTCCATCCAAAAGCCCTACGGAAACGGTAACGAAGCCTACTATAGCGACTACGAAAAACGATACCGTAACGGCGAACTACTTAGTGCCGATAGCATACAAGTGGCAGATTCCCTCAAATACGTTACGCCCAAAGGTAAAGTGGTGTATGGTGGTGGTGGCATTATCCCAGATGTATTCGTACCCAAGGATACCAGTATAGCCAACGAGACGCTTCAGTTTGTGTCCAGGAGTGGGTATATGGGCTATTTTGTGTTCGAGTTCTTGGAAGAGAACAGGGATTTTTTCAAGAATGCTTCTTTCGAGGAATTTAACCGAAGCTACGAGGTGGATGATGAACTGGCCCAAGATTTTGTTGAATACGCCCGTTTGGGGGAAGCAAGGATAGATTTAAGTGCCTATTCAGAAGACCTTAAAAAAGCTATTAAAGCAAACATAGCACAGCAATTGTATGGCCCTAATGCCTTCGAGATTATCTTGAACCAAGGCGATCCTATGCTTCAAAAAGTACTGGAGTTGGAAGGGTTGCTTATTTCAGAAGAAGGGGAGTAATGTACAGCTGTATTAATCTCTTAATTGCCCGGACGCATTATAATCCTGTTTATCTCGTAATCCTGCAACAAACTCTCGTACTCTTCTTGGTCAATTATTTTATTTGCAAGCAACCACTTTAAATTGGCCTCGAACTCATACTTTTCCAGTGTAAAGTTTATTGCAATTTCTTTCCTTTTTTCATTTGCTGAAGCAATAAGGGAGTTAGCAAAATCCAGAACGATCTTTTGGTTTGGTTGTTTTCTGAACAGGCGTATTGTTTTATTCCCGCCGGCAATTATCAAATCGTCCGTATGGGGCTTAAAATACCCGAAGAGGGCAAGGGCCGTGAACACAATGCCGCCCACTACCATGGAGCCTTTATCGTCTGGCGGGGCATAAAAATAATATATGGTGCAACTCAGCGCGATTGCGATGAAAATGACAAGGGTTATTTTGCCAGGGAGGGTATTGTCTTGCTCATACTGTATTTTGTTACCTATGTCTAGAAGTTCAATTTGAAACTTTTGCTGTTTCTTTAAGTCTTTATGGTGCACATCAACAACCCCTTCTTCTTGATGGATAGTGTATGAGCGTTTTTCAAAGCCATGCTTTTGTGTAAAGGTTTTCATAAACTCCACCCAATCAAAATCACTTCATCTTTTTTTTTATTGTTCTAGAGGCTATCAATATCCAGAGCAATACGATAACACAGGCGGCTGCCAGCACACAAATCACCGCCACGGTACTGTCACCTTCCAGCGGTGCTTCAAAATCTATTTTGGTAGTGTTATACACGAGCAGTCCAGCTGCCAACGCCATAAGGATGTAAATAAAGATTTTCATAGGTATAAGCTTTATTTTTTAATAGTGATGTAGTCTTTTTTTAGCTAATTGAAAACTATTTGCTCGACTAGTGTTACTTGGGTAATCGAGGTTGCCGTTTGATTTTGAGGCAAAAGTAACACGGAAATTGAGTATAGTCAAACCACAAAGTTGTATCGGGGTATTAGTTGAACAATTCCTGAATGTTCGATGTGAACAGCTTTACGGCAATTGCCAATAGGATAACCCCAAAAATCTTTTCTATGATCGCAATTCCGTTTTTCCCCAGGAAACGCTGTAAGCTCCCAGAAGTTCTTAGCACAATAAACACTACAATTACATTAATGATAATGGCAACGATGATATTCTGTAGTTCAAATTCGGCACGTAGGGAAAGCAGCGATGTCAAACTACCCGGCCCTGCTACAATGGGGAAAGCAATGGGGAACACCGTGGCCATTTCCAGGTTGGTGTCGTTCTGTTTAAACAGTTTTATACCAAGGATCATCTCCAGCGCAATAAAAAATAGGATAAAGGCACCCGCTACGGCAAATTCATAAACGTTTATGCCTATGAGTTTCAGGATCTCCTCACCAATGAACAAGAACACAGTAAGTACGATAGCCGCGATAATAGAGGCACGTCCGCTCTTTATGGTGCCAGATTTCTCCTTGAGCGAAATGATAATTGGTATGCTCCCAATAATATCGATTACCGCAAAAAGTACCATGGTGGCCGTTGCTATTTCCTTAAAATTGAAGTCCATACGAATCCGTCAAGCACGGGTTTTTATAAGTTGTTTCAGTTTGCAAAATTAGTCTTTTTAGTAGAGTGTCTAAAGTTATAGGTACTTAAAGTGTGTTAAAGGTTGTTTTATTTTTGGAATTGGGGCGAACATTGCTCTAACCCCCCCCCCTTTAAGGGGTAATTTCATTTCAGATTCATTTTCAGCTTCGATTTCGATTTCGATTTCAAAAAGCATAGCTTTGCAGCATGTTTCAACTAGGTAAAACAATAGTTTCAGAAGATGTCCTCGAGAAGGAATTTGTGTGCAACCTTGGCGCATGTAAAGGAGCTTGCTGTATAGAGGGAGAGGCTGGGGCCCCTGTAACCCAGGAAGAAGTGGTTACCCTCAAGGAAATTTATCCAAAAGTGAAGCCCTTTCTCCGTCCTGAGGGAATTGCTGCAATAGAAGCGCAGGGAACACACATAGTCTCACCAAAGGACGAACTTGAAACACCTCTTGTAAACGGTGCCGAATGTGCCTACGTTACATTTACCGAAAATGGTACCGCCAGTTGTGGTATAGAGGATGCCTACAACGCTGGAGAGGTAACTTTCAAGAAACCCATTTCCTGCCATCTATATCCCGTTCGAGTACAGGATTATAGTGAGTTTGCAGCAGTGAACTACCACAAATGGCCTATATGTAACGATGCTTGTACCTTGGGTAAAGAACTCCAAGTCCCTGTGTACAAATTTGTAAAAGACGCCCTGGTGCGCAGGTTTGGCGAACATTGGTATGCCGAATTGGAAAAGGTGGCGCAGCACATCCAGTAACTACACGACAAATCACTACTATGAATGAAATTACCCATTTGGGTAGATTTCATGTATTTGATATTTAGTATATTAGCTGTAAATAGTAACCAAAATATATTTTACAATGAAAAAATTACTGACCCTTTCTTTAGTACTTGCAACTCTTTTTGCCTGCGAGAATCCCGTTTCCAAAAAAATAAAGGAAGCCAAAGATGGAGTCTCCAATACCGTGAAGGCTACTAAAGAGCTCAACAAAATGGGCGATGATATAAAAGAACTGCAATCCGTAGAGCCCCTTACCAATGAAGAAATGAAAGAGTGGCTTCCAGATGAGATTAATGGAATGAAACGTACTGGCTACAAGGCAGGACAAACCGCATACATTAAAATAGCTAGTATTGAGGGCACCTATAGCAACGAGGACAAAAGCAAGACTTTTAAAGTGAACGTTTTGGATGGTGCGGGCGAGATGGGCGCATCTGCCACCGCAGGGATACGTATGATGCTGTCTATGGATATGGAAGAAGAAGACGAGAACAAGACCAAGCGAACCGTAAAAAAAGGCGACATTAAAGCTATTGAAGAATACAGAAAGAACAACAATAGGACCAACATACAGTTAATGTATGGCAAAAGATTTTACATACAGGCCAATGGCAGCAATATGGATGTAGATGAAACCTGGGACGCCATTGACGATCTGGATCTTGACGATCTGGGATAGCCACAACGACACCCCTTTTTATAACCAAACCGAAAGTTAAACGCTTTCGGTTTTTTTGTGTTGTTACATTTGTTGTATTGTTTGGCACATATATCTCATCCCCCCTCCACTATCGCTATTACTTTTAGCATGTTCATTGAGTAGGATAGCGCTCTAATCTAAGCTTGTTTTTAAAAGTGAGGGTGTTTTAACCCTTTGGAAAACAGCTGTTCCACCTGGTTTTTTGGAGTGAAAACCTTCGATTTAAAATATTGTGCCACCCTACTTTTGAACCCACAATGCAGCTTACTGGGGCGCAACCCGAAAAGCCCAACAAAGAGTAGGGACATTTAAAACATAAATTTTTAGAAATCATGAAAAAATTAATTACATTATCATTGTGCTTGTTAGGCGTTTTGGCCACGACAGCACAACAAGTAAATGCAGATGCTGCTGGCCAAACCATACAAATCCCGGCACGTACAGCTCACTTAGAAAACCTATTTGAGCAAGAACGCTATTTGGCTGAGAACGGTACGGCCCAACAAATTGAGGCAAACAGGCTTGCCATAAAGGATGGCTGGACCGCTGTAGACCCAGAAATTGGTGCCCTGTACAAACCTACAAATGCCCCTAAATACGAAAGACTGGGAGAAGGGCCAACACCTTATGTGGCCAGTGAAACTATAGAGCGCCCTGAGCCTCTTTTGCCAACCAGGGATTGGGGAGATGATATCTTGATTCGAGATGATTTTGTGGATGGACTGGATATGACGGCTACCCTAAACACAGGCGATCTGTACATAGGTATGTACGAAAATGAGTTAGACTTTGGAGGGACTTCAGATAAGATATATATCTATAGATCTACCGATGATGGCCTTACATGGTCACTGTTCGATACACAAGAAGCTTTCGATCCCATTCGTAAGATACAGCTCCTTTCACTCGATGGTACGGGAGACCAATATATATTGGCGTTCCTTATGTTCGATAACGGATTGTTTCAAGTTGGTAGATGGGATATGGCTACAGCAGCCTTTACTTTCGACTCGGTGGCGAGCGATGTGGCAGATTTTGCCGTGGACAGAAATTTCCCAACCGATACCGCTAGTATGCGTGCATTGGCAACCTATTTGAAAGACGGATTTTGCCCCACGGAAGTGTTTTCAGCAAGAAGTACCGCAGGCGAATATGGATTTAACTGGGTAGATGAGGTGTCTGTAGATGGAGTTTGTGGCGACCAAGTAGACTTTGCTTACGCTAGGGCCGGAGACGCTTTTGTAACCTATACAGGAGGTGTTACAGGAAATTTATATGTAAACTCAAACGAGGTATTTAACGATCCTACCGCTTGGAATCCTCGCGAAACATTGGAGATGGGTAACGTAAGGGAAACCTTAAACCCAACCGTTAGGGCAGCAAGGTTGTCCATAGCAGATGGTGAGAAAGTAGTAGTGTGGGCCAGCGATAGGGCAGATGGCTCTACAGGAAACTTTAGTGGTGTAGGCTACTTAAAAGAAAGTGGCGGTGCATTCAGTGTGTTCTCAAATTTTTCTTCTGGCGGTTCCAATTGGAACATTGCGCATACCGATGGTTGGATACGGAGAGAAGTAGGCGTTGAAGATATACGGTTTACGTATGTTAGGGATAATATTGATAATTCTGAAAACAGCGTGAACAGGCACCTAAATTTCAACGGTGCCAATTTCGATACTTTTGAACCAGTGGCAGATACAACTGTAGATGTGTTTGATGGATTCCCTTCGGTCGTGGCCGAAACGGCAGACCAAGAACCCTGTATGGCCTTTGCCGGTACCAACAGTGGTTTTGGCTATGGACTGTTTTTTGACACTCGTGCGGAGGTATTGACCGTAGCTCAAAACACTATTATCGGTCTTACATATTTTCCCAACCCAACAAGCAATATACTTAACGTACAGGCCAGCACACCGTTGGATAGCGTAGAGATATACGGCATAACGGGAGCAAAGGTTCTCACGATGCACAACAACGACAACGCCAATGCTATTTCGGTGAACACTAGCAATTTGGCCTCGGGCGTTTATGTGCTCAAGGTCATAGCAGGATCGCAAGTTGGAACCTATAAAGTAGTAAAACAGTAGTTAATCCTTTTTCATAATAATTGCTGAAAGTGGATCGGGGAGTAATTCCCGGTCCGCTTTTTTAATTTTTTAGCGTAAGAAAAAACCTCAATCTGCTTTTCTGAAACTTTTTTTTCAAAATTTTCAACCTTAAAATTTGTTGAAAATTACTGTTGATAATTTCAACCCAAAAACCGTATCCAGACACTATTCTATATACCCCCTCGAGGGTTTTTAACGGCCAAATCCAATTTTGTTGATAACCGTTTTTTAAAATTATAATAAATTGAAAATCAATTGTTTAAGACATATAATTAACAAAACAATAAGAACAGCCGTAAAACCGTGATGTTGAAAACTTTGTTGAAAACCATGATCGCATTCCTCAGTTTTTGGAAGCATTTTTTTCCATATTTGTTAGTCCCTAGTAACGGGAAAATTTTCCAAATTTTAAAAACGAAAGGACAATGAGCGCAGTAGAACCCATTTTACAAGAGAATAAAGACAGATTTGTAATCTTCCCAATTCAGCACCATGACATTTGGGACTGGTACAAGAAATCGGAAGCCAGTTTTTGGACGGCCGAAGAGATAGACCTGCACCAAGATCTTACAGACTGGAAAGATAAGTTGAGTGACGACGAACGTTATTTCATTAAACATATTCTTGCGTTTTTTGCTGCCAGCGACGGTATCGTAAACGAGAACCTGGCCGAGAACTTTGTGAACGAAGTACAGTATTCCGAAGCAAAATTCTTCTATGGTTTCCAGATCATGATGGAGAACATCCACAGCGAGACCTATTCGCTCCTTATCGACACCTACGTGAAGGACGAAGCCGAAAAAGATAAACTCTTTAACGCCATAGAAAACTTCCCGGCCATCAAGAAAAAAGCAGACTGGGCGCTGAAATGGATAGACAGCCCAAGCTTTGCAGAGCGCTTGATCGCTTTTGCAGCGGTAGAGGGAATCTTCTTTTCTGGAGCATTCTGTTCTATCTTTTGGTTAAAGAAAAGAGGCCTGATGCCAGGACTTACCTTCTCCAACGAGTTGATCTCCCGTGACGAAGGCGTGCACTGCGACTTTGCCGTACACCTGCACAACCACCATTTGGTGAACAAAGTACCTAAAGAGCGCATTCGTGAAATTATAGTAGATGCCCTAAATATCGAGAGAGAGTTTATCACAGAGTCCCTCCCGGTAAGTTTAATAGGGATGAACGCTAAACTCATGACCCAATACCTCGAGTTTGTTACCGATAGACTCTTGGTAGAACTGGAATGCGAGAAAGAATATAACGCCACAAATCCATTCGACTTTATGGATATGATTTCCCTACAAGGAAAGACCAACTTCTTCGAGAAGCGTGTTTCTGAGTATCAAAAAGCAGGCGTGACAAACAAAGACAAAGAAAGTAACAAGATTAGTTTCGACGCAGATTTTTAGAAAGGTCCCGCTTGCTCCCCAACAAGCGGCTTTTCGACATTAATATGCTGATAATGTGTGTTCTATAAAACACGCACAAGCACCCTTTTTCAGAATAAACAATAAGAAACCCTAAAAAGCAAGAACAATGAATGTAGTAAAAAGAGACGGCCGCAAAGAGCCCATTATGTTTGATAAGATTACCTCTCGGGTACGTAAACTGTGTTACGGCCTCAACGAACTCGTAGACCCCGTAAAGGTGGCCATGAGAGTGATAGAAGGATTGTACGACGGCGTAACAACCAGCGAATTGGACAATCTGGCCGCAGAGATCGCCGCCACTATGACCACCTCACATCCGGACTATGCCCGTCTTGCCGCACGTATCTCCGTCTCTAACCTACATAAAAATACAAAGAAGTCATTCTCTGAGGTAATGACAGACCTGTACGAATATGTAAACCCACGTACCGGAAAAAAAGCACCTTTGTTGAGTGATGAGGTGTACAAAGTAATAAAGGAGAATGCGGACGAGCTGGATTCTACCATTATCTACAATCGAGATTTTGGGTATGATTATTTTGGTTTCAAAACCTTGGAACGTTCTTATTTGCTGAAATTGAACGGACAAATAGCCGAGCGTCCACAACACATGCTCATGCGTGTTTCCATAGGGATTCACATGAACGATCTCGCTGCGGCAAAAGAAACCTATGAGCTTATGTCCAAAAAGTACTTTACACACGCAACGCCTACATTGTTCAACAGTGGGACGCCAAAACCACAAATGTCCTCATGTTTCTTGCTTACCATGAAGGACGACAGTATTGACGGTATCTACGACACGCTGAAACAAACGGCTAAAATTTCACAATCTGCTGGGGGAATCGGGTTGTCTATCCACAACATTCGCGCAACGGGGTCTTACATTGCCGGAACCAACGGTACTTCCAACGGTATCGTACCTATGCTCCGTGTGTTCAACGATACGGCAAGGTATGTAGACCAAGGGGGTGGAAAACGTAAAGGGTCCTTTGCTATTTATATGGAAACTTGGCACGCCGATATCATGGATTTCCTCGATTTGAAGAAAAACCACGGTAAGGAGGAAATGCGTGCCCGAGATCTCTTCTACGCTATGTGGATCTCAGATTTGTTCATGGAACGCGTACAGGAAGACGGGGAATGGACCTTGATGTGCCCTAACGAATGTCCTGGGCTGTGCGATGTGCATTCTGAAGAGTTTGAGGCACTATACACAAAATACGAAGCTGAAGGCAAAGGAAGAAAGACCATCAAGGCTCGTGAATTGTGGGAGAAAATTTTAGAATCCCAAATTGAAACGGGAACGCCTTACATGTTGTACAAAGATGCGGCAAACCGTAAGAGCAACCAGAAAAATCTGGGAACCATCCGTTCGTCCAATCTCTGTACCGAGATTATGGAATATACCTCACCAGATGAGGTAGCGGTATGTAACCTTGCTTCCATTGCGTTGCCCATGTTTATTAAGAATGGAGAGTTTGACCATAAAGAACTCTTCAAGGTAACAAAGCGGGTGACCAAAAACCTGAACAAGGTGATAGATAGAAACTATTACCCTGTAAAAGAAGCCGAAAACAGTAACATGCGCCACCGCCCCATTGGTTTGGGAATTCAGGGATTGGCCGATACGTTCATTAAGCTACGGTTGCCGTTTACCAGCGACGAGGCCAAAAAACTGAACCAAGAGATTTTTGAAACGCTCTATTTCGCAGCAGTTACTGCCTCTATGGAAGAAGCCAAACAAGATGGCCCTTACGAGAGCTACAAAGGGTCTCCAATTTCAGAAGGCATGTTCCAGCACAATCTCTGGAACATAAAAGATGAAGAATTGAGCGGCCGTTGGGACTGGGCAAAATTACGTAAGGACGTAAAAAAGAATGGAGTACGAAACTCCCTGTTGGTAGCACCTATGCCTACTGCTTCTACCTCTCAAATCCTTGGGAACAACGAAGCCTTTGAACCCTACACCTCTAACATTTACACCAGGCGTGTACTTTCTGGTGAGTTCATTGTAGTGAACAAGCACCTGTTGGAAGACCTGGTAGAATTAGGCCTATGGAACGACGACCTAAAAGAGGAAATTATGCGTGCCAACGGTTCTATCCAAGGTGTGGAGGCCATACCACAGGATTTGAAAGAACTGTACAGAACCGTTTGGGAGTTGAGTATGAAGGACATTATTGATATGTCCCGCCACAGAGGCTACTTTATAGACCAATCACAATCGCTCAACCTGTTTATGGAAAATGCGAATATGGCAAAGTTGACCTCTATGCACTTTTACGCATGGAAGAGCGGCCTAAAAACAGGAATGTACTACCTGCGTACCAAGAGCGCTGTAGATGCGATTAAGTTTACGCTCAAGAACAACAAAAAAGAACAACCTGTACCTGCAACCGAAGCTGCTACGGCAACGGTTACGGCAACCAAGGCTGTAAACGACAAGCCACTCACGGCAAAAGAACTGCGCGATCTCATGGAACAATCCAAGAACGCGGCCGAGAATGACGAAGATTGCTTGATGTGCGGATCGTAAAATTTCGAAGGTGTTAATACAAATGTGGCTCTATTTGAAGAGCCACATTTATTATGAGATAAGAATAAACAGGAATTTATATAAGAGTAAAAGCTAATAATAGAGAATAAAAAAAGGGACGTTTTGCAGAACATCCCTCGTTTTGTAAAAGTTTATGGATTAGTATCCCCATTAAACAACAAATATGAAAGATTGAAGTAATTTCTATCTCCATTTTGCTATTTCAAAAGTAGCTAAATGAATCTTTCTTAACAAGACAAAATGTTCTGTATTTTTTAATATAGTGAACAAGTAATTAACAACACTTATTCACAATTTTTAATAACAAAATATCAGTAAAATGAAAGATATTAAAATTTCAGCTAATCAGTTAGCTACATTCCCTGAGGGATCTGATGCAAGGAAAAGACGAATAATACTTCAACAAAAAAAACCAAATCCAATTATTGTAGCACGATATTCTATGGCACGTTCGAGAATTAAAAAAAGTTATTCGAATTCTGGAGAATTGGCTCCAATACTTGAAGGGATAAAAGAGTTGAAGAAAAAGGTGCCAGATACAGATTGGAAGCGAAATGACAAATTGGTATCGATTGAGGCTCTAACAAGGTTTCTCAGGATGAAGCTACCAGATTTTCTAGAAGATTATTCTTACGAAATAGTTAAGAGACCAAAAATCACCTCAATTAGCATTGAAGGAGTAAGAGTTATAGTGTCACCAGATATTATAGTTCGTGTAAAAATTGACGGAAGAATTTATTTGGGGGCGTTAAAAATAAGAATTGCTAAAAGCACATCTTTTACCACTAAGCAGTCTCGAAGAATAGCCACACTACTTTATAAATATTTAGATGAGATTGTCGCCAAGGAGGGTGAAATTGTAACGAAAGAAATGTGTGTTATGGTAGACGTATTTCAAAATACAAATATAATAGCTCCGAAACGCACATCCAAAATGATGAGTGAGTTGGAAGAAAGTTGCAAAGAAATCAAAACCCTTTGGAGTACCGTAGCTTAAATAGTTTTTATAAGCAATATTGGAAAAGAGCCGAAGGGCTCTTTTTTTATTGGGATATTTACTTCAACTAATAATTTTCACTATGGCTACTAATGCTAGACTACAAAAACATAGATAATGTATTTTACAATAAATCCGCTTTCTTTGCCTTGTCGTTCTCCAGGTAGTAATGCTCTAAAAGTTCGGTAGTGCTTTCCACCAAATCTTTACACTCTAGTAGGATAGAGAAGTACAACGAGTTGTTCCTTGGGCTGGAATCACCCTCTTTGGTGCGCTGTATCTGTTTTTCAATCTCAAGGCCTATATAGTCCAAAAAGGCTTGCTTTTCGTCTATGATACTTGGCAGGTTTTCTAGCGTGTTGTTACTAAATTCAACCCGTACCTTTTCGAAAAGGGCGGATAGCTTTTCTTCAACCTGTTTTAATCCTTTAATTTGGTTGTACTTTAAACCTTTGTGCCCGTTCTTCACGTGTTTGTAGCTTTTGTTGCTAATAAGGGTGAGCGATTGTACGATGTCCTGCAAAATATCCTGTACCAAAAGATAGAAACGGCTGGCGCCCTCTTGTGTTTCATCTGGATTCCTCATGTAGATAAATACGTGGTTGCCCAAATCCTCCATCTCGTCACTCAGCTTATAGGCCTGCTTTTGTCCCTTTTTAAGCCCAGAGAGATCTTGTTTGCCCAAGTTCTCTATACTGTAGGAGAGTAATTTGGTACCACGCTTCATTACGGTCGCTACATTGTTGGAGCTTTCTTCTATCACCCCTATCAAAGAGGAACTTTCAGCTTTCTTGAAATTCATTTCTTCTTTAAGCTCTGTAGCTTTCTTCTTCCCTTTAACAAAATTGCGAATGATAAAAAATAGTGCTGCCAGGAGGAGAATTGCAAGGGCTACAGCTCCGAATTGATAGATAAGGTATGCTAATATTGCAGCTGATATAAATGCAGTAATGGCCGTCATGAACCAACCTCCAACAACATTGATTACGCCCGCTACTCGATATACTGCACTATCGCTGCCCCAAGCCTTATCGGCCAATGATGTTCCCATCGCCACCATAAATGTTACATAGGTAGTGGAAAGGGGCAGTTTCATTCCTGTGGCAATAGAGATAAGTACGCTGGCTACTATTAAATTTACTGCAGCGCGTACCATATCGAAAGCTGGTGCGTCTTTTTCAATGATGCGCTTTGCCGTGGGTACCGCAAACCTTTTTTCGATGCTTCGTTTGGCAGTGTCTGGCAATATCTTGGAAACGCCTATGTTTATATACTTAACACCTCGTACCAGATATTGTGAGAGCCAATTGGGTTTAAAGCGCTCTTTTACTTCGTCCTGTCGGGAAAGATCTACAGATGTTTTTACAACCCGTCGTGCCTTTTCACTGAACCAAAGCGTGAGTACCATAATCACACCTGCCAAAAGCAACAACAGGGGTTGTGTGGGCACTTTGGCCGCTAGGCCTTCCATGCTGAATTCTGAGGCCGGTACACCAGAGGCAACCCAGCTTTCGTAGGAGTTAAGAGCAGCGATAGGTACCCCTATAAAGTTTACCAGGTCATTGCCCGCAAATGCCATGGCCAAGGCAAATGTTCCTAGGATAATGATTATCTTATAGATATTCGTCTTAAAAGCTGAAATAACTAAAAACGAAATTAGCGACCATACAATAAAGTTCGCGGCTAAGAATTGCCATAGGTTATTGCTGGCCCAAGCACTAAAAGTTGCTGGAAGGATATCGGCCCCTTTTAATCCTTTGATAATGATAAAATAGGCAATGGAAGTGATGGATACGCCTCCAAAAAATGCTGCAACCCAGCTCGGTTTTTTTTGAAAATTAAAACTTAACAAATAACGAGATATAAATTGTACAATGGCACCTACGGTAAAGGCAATGACGACCGACAGCAAAATCCCTACGATGATTTCGGTTGCCTTGTCGCCATTTATATACTCACCAAGCTGAAGGATGTTGTCGTTGTTGTTCGATATCTTGATAAGCGACATACAAACTGCCGCCCCCAATAGTTCGAATACGATGGACACGGTAGTGGAGGTTGGGAGGCCGATGCTGTTAAAGAAGTCCAGTAAGAGGATGTCGGTAATCATGACGGCCATGAAAATGATCATGATCTCATCGAAATAGAACTTTTCTGGCATAAAGATACCTTTTCTGGCTACTTCCATCATACCACTAGAAGACAGTGCTCCAAAGGCTATCCCTATACTAGCAACGATCATGATGGTTCTGAATGTAACAGCTTTTGAACCTATAGCCGAATTCAAGAAATTAACGGCATCGTTGCTCACGCCCACTACCAAATCTGCAATAGCAAGTCCGGCAAGCGCTATCAACATAATCAAATAAATGTTATCCATAGGAGAAAAATACGGTACAGGCAAAATTGAAATTTATTTTTGAAGCAAATGTTACCAAAATGTTATGAAGTGATACTTTCAGATAAATAAATTGAAACGATAGCAGTTTATACTAACGGCAAAACCATAATCTCTGTAAAACTTAACATTAAGACTGTCAGTATAAAAACTTGATTATTAGATTAATAAAGTCTTAATGTTAACTTAATGTTACCAAATAGTTGCTTTAATGTATAATATAACATATATTTGTAACGTAAACATTAATAAATTGTCCCGATATGAAAAATGCAGTATTAATTTTAGTTTGTTTTTTTAGCCTTTCAATAGCGCTAGCACAGACTGATAATAAAGAAAAACTAACTATTGATGGAGCGCTTGTAAAAACCGTACAATACCATGATAACGGTGCCATAGCCCAAACTGGATTTTATACCAAGGAAAATAAATTACATGGGGAATGGGTAAGCTACGACGCCAATGGAAAAAAACTGGCCGTAGCCCAATACGACAATGGTAACAAAGTAGGAACCTGGAAATTTTACCAGGGAGATACAATGAAAGAGGTTACCTATGCAAATTCAAAAATTGCTAAAGTAAACACTTGGGAGGCAAAAGATACCCGTGTGGTTTCCTATAAATAATTAAACATTTTATAAGTAAAAAGGGCGGTCAAAACAATTTTGACCGCCCTTTTTTTATTCAATTAAAACAATTAAAACCGCACACTATAACTTAAGCTAATGTCCTGTCCGGGATTCCATCTGGAATACAGCTCGTCCTCGGTACCGAAGGATTGGTATACACTCTCAATATCATCATCCAATAGGTTTTCAAACTTCAGGGAAATAGTTGAATTGTTGTTCTCCCCAAAACTCTTGGAAAGATTCAATTTAACATTGTGAAATGGTAATGTAAATACATCTCCTACATCACCCGCGCCTACAATTTGCAGAGTTTTACCTTGCGAGTTGTAAAACAAACCGGCGTTCCAACCTTCATCTTCGTAATTCAGGCCAAGGTTGATAAGAAATGGGGACTGTCCCTGTAACTGTCGTGTATCGTCCAGGGTTTCACCTTCCCTTAAGTTGTCCAGCCTTCCTTCCCGTTCGTCCTCGCTGTATTCCTGTTGCGATTCAATTAGGGAGAAGTTTACGTTAAAGTTCATATTGTCAAGACCTCTAATAAACCCTAAGTTCTTTCGTACTTCGATCTCTCCTCCAAAAACAGTGGCATCACCAAGGTTTAAAGGTGTGAACTGGCCATAGGCCCTCCTAATGAACGAAAGCTCGATTGGGTCTTTGAACGATTTGTAAAAACCACTCAGGGCAAAAAAGTCTCCGGACTCCCCATACTTTTCAAAACGCAGGTCGAAGTTGTTGATGTACGTAGGTTGCAGATCTATATTTCCAATAAATGT
The DNA here is from genome assembly GCF_003353425.1 of Marinirhabdus gelatinilytica. Taxonomy (GTDB): domain Bacteria; phylum Bacteroidota; class Bacteroidia; order Flavobacteriales; family Flavobacteriaceae; genus Marinirhabdus; species Marinirhabdus gelatinilytica. The sequence goes on along the minus strand of NZ_QRAO01000001.1, from coordinate 212,274 downwards.
AGTACTGCTTATAGGATCAAAAATTTCTGCCAGCGAGGCTTCCTTGAACGAAGGTCTAGCCGTGGTACGAGAATAGGACGTACGTATTTTTTTGTCACCGTCCTCATTAAGATCGAAAATTAAGTTCACTGAAGGGAAGAAATCCGGTGTGTTCAAGATTTCAGCATTGTCAAGCGAGGAACCGTCTTGTCTTTCACCAGTATAATTTAGTGTGAATTGCTCAAAACGAACCCCAACGATAGAGTTGAGCCAATCGGTAACCTTAAATTCTTCCGAAACATACCCGGCAGCTATCGACATATCCGAGTCAAACGAATCGGAATCGTTCGAGTCCTGGCGTATATAGAAACCGCTATTGGTATCTGGATCATACACATTTTCGTCTGCCAAGAGAAGATCTGGGTTTCCATTGAGTGTTGCAGAAGGGAAATTCAACGAAGGGATCGAGAACTTTAGCACCTCGAAGGTTCTGTTCTTGAAGGTATAGGCTCCGCCAAACTTAGCTTTTGCATCAAAGCCAAAAAGAGAATGTTTCTTTTCTATGTCCAACTTACCGGCCAGGCTTATTTCTTCCAAATCCCTGTAGAACCTCGAAGGAATTCCGGACTCGCTGGGCTCTATGGTAAATGTTTCTTCACCGGTATCAGGGTCTGTGGTTATTCTAAACGGGGTCACTCTAAAATCCTTGTCTTCTATACGCGCCAAGGTTGGGGACAAGCTCCATTCCACAGTCCAGTCGCTTTCTTCACCAAGACTGTGCTTACCACTTAAAAGGCCATTGGTTATAGAACGCTGTGTATAGATCAGGTTGTCCTTTTTAATGTTGTTGCTGCTTATAATAAAGTTACTCTGCCTGAAAATGGAGGCTTGGGACTCGCCATTTTGTACGTGCAATACGTTGAAACGGTATTTCGATTTTTCAGATTTCAGCGATAAACCGGCCAAAGCACTTACAAGGACATTATTGCTTCCTAGTTCGCCGTTTTGGGTACGGTCTGCAAGCAAGTCGAAGTTGGATTTGTCTGCTTCATCTTTTCTGAAAATCTGTCCGTCAATATATTCGTCGTAATACGTAGTTTCGTTACGATAAGAAAGTGAAGCCAGATAGCCAAATTTGTTTTCGCCAATATCATATTGATTTCCCGCGGTGGCAGAGAAGTTGAAATCCATAAAACTGTTCTCGCGCTGTGCTGCCAAACGTTCTTCAAAACGTTGGGTGATCAATTCTACGATTTCACCATTTTCTTGCGGTAATGGTACAACTTGGTTGCTGGCTAAAGGGTTGTCCCGTAAACCATCGTCAAAGCCAAGGAAATCTGTCTGGCTTTTTTCTGAAGCTAGGTAATCATCCTTAAAGTGAAAATCTGAATTGTACGTAGCACCAACGGAAAGGCTGTATTCCTCTCGAGTTGGAATGTCCTTGGTTACAATGTCTATAACACCTCCCGTGAAATCAGCAGGTTGGTCTGCGGTAGCGGCTTTAATTACAATAACATTCTCCAATATTTGGGTTGGGAAAATATCCAGCTGAAGGGTGTTCCTGTCTGGATCCAATCCAGGGACATCTACACCATTTAAGATAGATTTGGTGTATCTATCTCCCAATCCTCTTACGTACACAAATTTCCCTCCCTGTACTGATACGCCGGGAACGTTCTTTACGGCAGTAGCGATGTCGCTCGCTCCAGTTTTTTTTATGGTTTCTAGCGAAAGTCCATCGAGTAGGTTCACCGAATTTTTTTGGAAACTCAATACAGCAGCTTCGGTATTTTGGCGTGCCGTGGTAGTAATTACCACTTCGTCCAGCTGGCCAGTACTGGCACTCAAGGTTACATTGGTGCTGGTTAATTGGCCTTCGGTTACCACGATATCTGTAATCTCCTTGGTTTGATATCCCACGAAGGAATAGACCAGCGTATAGGTTCCAGGTTCCAATTCTAGGGTGTATTTTCCTTCAAAATCTGAAGTGGTCCCTTTTTGGGTGTCCTTTACCAGAATGTTTGCAAAAGGAAGTACATCGTTAAATTCACCATCATTAATGGTTCCGGTTACTCCCGTTTGGCCAAAAGTGGCTTGGAAAAAGAAAATGCTTAATAATAAAAGCGGGAAATTTTTCATTGTTGTATTTTATATAAACTTGCTCGCCTAGTAAAATTTACGAGACGAGCAAGTTTGGCTAATTTTGATATTTATGTGGTATATTTATGAGAATATACTGTTTAGAAAGCTCCCTTCGCACTAGCGTATGTCCAAGAGAACACCCCTGTGTTAGCACCACCGCTGGTACCAGTTGTAGTCCAGTTAGCAGCTCTTTCGGTAAAAGTAGGGTCTAGGATGATTATTTCTTCGGTAACATCGTTGTTGGGGTCGTTATCGTCACAGTTTTCGATACAAGCCACTTTTTCAACAAAAATGGTGTTGTCCGCTCCGTTCAATACCCAGTTTTCAAAAGTGATCAATCCATCCAAGAAATTTTGTGATACCTCGTTGTTGTCCAACTCTACATCTGCAGAAGCTTTGAAACCTGTTGCATATACATTTCTTACGGTTCCTAAGGCACCATCTCTAAAATCTGCATACTCACCGTTTTCAGTAGTGGTATTTCCTATAAGGGTCAATCCGTCAATTTCGAAAGCTGCTTGAAAAGATCCGGCAGGACCGTCTATTTCAAGGGCGTGATCTGAAACATCACCAGCGATCACCAAAGAATTTGAAATAGTTCCAGAGTAGGCTTCATCTATATCGAGACCATCATCACCTTGTGCCCAGACTAAAAGGTTAGAGCTATTCACAGCGCCACCAAACCACTCAATACCATCGTCTACATTTCCTACTACTTCAATGTTTGAAATAGTGGTTCCAGAACCTACACCGCCAAGGGTAAGACCATTTATTTCGTTACCTTCACCAATCAACGTACCTCCGTGACGTATAGAAACGTAGTTCATAGCTCCAGAATCGTCAGCATCGTTTGTGCCTCCATACAATCCATTAGTGTCACTTGCAGGGATACCTTCGATTTGGTTCTCAGGAGCGTCACCTGATAAAGAAGCTCTTGCACGTCCAAGAACGATAACGCCACCCCAAAGACCTCTGTCGTTTTCGTCAAGGTTGGTTCCGGCAGTTTGTCCAAGTTCAATATTGTCTGTGCTAGACGTGAAGATAATCGGAGCACTTGAAGTTCCGTTCGCTTGGATTTTACCACCACGGGCAATAATCAATACTGAAGCATTTGCCTCTTGTCCTGGCAATGCCTTGATGATAGTTCCAGGATCAATGGTCAAGGTAACCCCATCTACTACTGTTACACGACCATCCAAGGTCCATATAACATCATTGGTTAATGTTATGTCTTCAGTTATTTGTCCTGTAATTACACTATCTACAGGGTCAACGTCATCGCTAACGTCAATAGGGTCATTATCGTCACTGCTACATCCTATAAGTAACAATGAGAATGCTACAAGAGCAACTTGGGAAAGAAAGAATTTTTTCATTTTAGTTTTAAATTAAGTGTTATTTCAATTTTATGATGCAAATAAACCCACATTATTGCGAGATGCAGTTACCTGAATGTTACCGTTCCTTTAGCATTATGTAAGGTTTATGTTACCTTAATGTTATGGAGTTTACATACGGTTTGCACATCAAAACTATACCGGTTTTATAGGATAAGTGTTCATTTCAGATTAAGGAATTGATCTGTTTTTGTAGTCTGAAATTTTAGCTAATTTGGTATCTTGCTTGCTCAATGTTACACAATGATGCACTGGGAAGATTTACTCTCGCTACAAAAGCAGGGTGATACTAAAAAAAGATTACGAATAGAAGAAAACGAATCCCGCACAGGGTTTGAAGTAGATTACGACAGGGTGATATTTTCATCGGCATTTCGGAGCTTGCAGGACAAAACACAGGTAATCCCACTCTCTAAAACATCGTTTGTGCACACCCGTCTTACCCACAGCTTGGAAGTAAGTGTTGTGGGACGTTCCTTAGGCAGGCAAGTGGGTAAAGCGATCTTGGAAAAACACCCACATTTGTATAAGGTACACGGGTACCAGTCTACCGATTTTGGTGCCATCGTGGCAGCGGCAGCCTTGGCACACGATATTGGAAACCCCCCTTTTGGGCATAGTGGTGAAAAGGCGATTGGCACCTATTTTTTAAGTGGGGAGGGGCAACGGTTCAAGTCCAAACTCACACCAAAACAGTATCAAGATCTTGTAGATTTTGAAGGAAATGCCAACGGGTTCAAAATTTTGACCGAAAGCAAGAACGGTGTGTACGGCGGACTTAGGCTTACTTTTGCAACACTGGGTGCTTTTATGAAGTATCCCAAAGAAAGCCTTCCCAAGAAACCTACAAAGCACATAGCAGATAAAAAATACGGAGTTTTTCAGAATGATGTTGCCTTTTTTAAAGAGGTCGCTGAAACTTTAGGGCTTATGAAACGTGGGGCCGAAGAAAACATGAGCTACCACCGCCACCCACTGTGTTTTCTCGTGGAAGCCGCAGATGATATTTGCTACACCATCATAGATTTTGAAGATGGTATAAACCTGGGCTGGATTCCCGAGGAAACCGCTTTGGAATATCTGCTTCAATTGGTAAAAGACTCGATCAACAAAGAAAAATATGCAGGCCTCTCGCAATCCAAGGATAGGTTGGCATATCTCAGGTCGCTCGCCATCAACACCCTTATTTCTGAAGCAGTCCAAATTTTTATTGAAAATGAAGAAAGCATTTTAAAAGGGGAATTTACCGAAGCATTGTTGGACAGGAGCCGTTACCGGGCACAGATTACAGACATTATAAAAGAAAGTATTTCCAAGATTTACCAAAGCCCAGAAGTTGTTGAAAAAGAGTTGGCGGGATATCAAATTCTCTCCACGTTATTGGATGCTTATACAGCAGCTTTTGAAAACGAAGCAAACGGCACCCTGCGTCACTATGATAAATTGATGTTGAAGAGTTTTGAGGGGACCCCTATTCCGTCCAGCACATACGGTTATCTTATGCTGTGTTGCAACCACGTCTCCATGTTGACCGATGGACAGGCACTACAATTGTTTCAGAAAATTAAAGGGAATTTGTAGTGTCTTCAGTAGTCGTTTCGAAGCGTAGCGAGAAATCACACTGCTGGAAGTAGGCTTTGAATTGCTTCAACGATTTTACTAGATGAAATCCCAACCATATCCTGCAATTCCTCAACAGTCCCTTGCTCAGGGAACTCATCTGGGATACCAAGTATTTTGACGGGATTCTCATAATTGTTTTCGGCGGCAAATTCAAGAATGGTACTTCCCAATCCTCCTTTTTTTACGCCATCCTCTACAGTGATAATGTGCTTATGGTTGCTGAAAATTTTGTGTACTAATCCAGTATCCAAAGGCTTCAAAAACCGAATGTCGTAATGTGCAATTTTTTCTGCTGAAGAACTTTCGATTTCAGTAATAGCTTCAGTTACATTGTTTGCCACTGTGCCAATACTTAAAACGCCAATGTCACCACCATTCTTTAACGGGGCCGCTTTCCCTATCTCAATGGTTTGAAAAGGATGTTCCCATTCCAAAATGTTGCCTCTCCCACGCGGATACCGAATGGCGATGGGCAGCTCTAATCCTAGTTGGGCCGTATATAAAATGTTTCTAAGTTCAATTTCGTTTCGCGGCGCAAAAACAATAAGGTTTGGGATGCTACGTAAATGTGCCAAATCGAATATACCATGATGCGTTGCGCCGTCCTCGCCAACGATTCCGGCACGGTCCAAGCAAAAAATCACCGGTAGCTTTTGCAAACAAACATCATGGATCACTTGGTCGTAGGCGCGTTGTAAAAAGGTAGCATAGATGTTGCAAAACACGGTCATTCCTTGTGTTGCCAACCCTGCCGCAAATGTTACGGCATGTTGCTCGGCAATACCCACGTCAAAAGCCCTATCTGGAAATGCTTCCATCATAAACTTTAAGGAGCTGCCCGTAGGCATGGCGGGGGTGATTCCTACTATGTTCTTGTTTTTTTCAGCGAGTTCCACCAATGTTTTTCCAAATACATCTTGAAATTTTGGAGGCAGTACTTCATTGGATCTTGGATGCAAATCGCCTGTTTTGGCGTCAAACTTTCCTGGCGCGTGGTATTTTACCTGGTCCTCTTCGGCTTGACGCAAGCCTTTTCCTTTTTTAGTGATCACGTGTAACACCTTGGGACCTTCAATGTTTTTCAACCGTTCCAATGCAGCAATCAAGACTGAAAGATCGTGCCCATCTACGGGTCCCGAATAATTAAAACTTAAGGCTTCAAAAATGGTATCGGTCTCAGGGGCGCCGTCCAGATTTACTTGGGTCAAATAGTTTTTTAATGCACCAACGCTAGGGTCTATCCCAATGGCATTGTCATTCAGTATTACAAGCAGATTGGTATTGGTAACCCCAGCGTGGTTCAGGGCTTCAAAGGCCATTCCGCTGGCAATGGACGCATCGCCCACTACGGCAATATGCTGTGTAGTGGTGTCGCCTTTAAGCTTATTGGCAATGGCCATGCCCAACGCTGCCGAGATTGCCGTGCTGCTGTGTCCAACGCCAAAAGTGTCGTACTCACTTTCGGAACGTTTTGGAAAACCGCTCAATCCTCCAAGTTGCCTATTGGTATGAAAATTATCCCTACGACCGGTCAATATTTTATGTCCGTAGGCTTGGTGTCCCACGTCCCACACCAATAGATCCTTGGGTGTGTTAAAGACAAAATGCAGCGCAACCGTTAATTCTGCAACGCCCAAACTAGCGCCCAAATGCCCTTCTTTTGTGGCTACGGCGTTGATGATAAAATCGCGTAATTCTTGTGTAAGTTGCGGGAGTTGGTCCTCAGGAAGTTTCCGAAGGTCTTTGGGAAGTTGTATGGTATGTAGCAGGTTTTTAGGCATTGGAACAAAGATACCAAATGAGGGTTTTAGATTTTAGATTTGTTTACTATAATCCTATAGACCTTTTATAGTGTTACGCCATACGTACTCCGAAGCTAATTAGCTTTTCTCCTGTTTTGCTAAAATCATTTTGCTATCTAGAGTTTGATTTTTTATAGAAATTGCAAAGGTTAAGGCGTTTAGTGTTTAAAAGTTTAGTTATTTTAACACCAGATTATTTTATTATGAGACTGTATGCATTTGAAAAATTGAGGGTTTGGCAACATTCAAGACAATTAGCTGTTAAAATTTATAAATGCACCAAGGGTTTCCCTTCTGAAGAAAAATTTGGGCTTACAAGTCAAATGAGAAGATGTGCTGTTTCAATTTCTTCAAATGTTGCTGAAGGTACAGGAAGGCACTCCTCAAAAGATAAAGCTAGGTTTACGGAAATAGCTTATAGCTCGGCATTAGAATTATTAAATCAATCAATTTTAGCAAACGATCTGGAATTATTGGATGCTTCAGATTATAATGAAATTAGAGTATCCATTACGGATATTACAGCTATGTTAGACGGGTTGTACAAATCCCAACGTAGTGGCAAATGAATTAAAGTTTTGTAATGAGGCTAAACACATTGGCGTTAAACCCCTAAACGATTCAAAAAATGATCCAACCCTTCGACGACACCTACTTTATGAAAAAAGCGCTTCAAGAAGCAGAAGCAGCCTATGATAAAGACGAGATACCCATTGGTGCTGTGGTCGTGGTGAAGAACCAGATTATAGCCAGGGCCCATAACCTCACGGAAACACTAAACGATGTGACTGCCCACGCCGAAATGCAGGCCATCACAGCTGCTGCCAATTATCTGGGCGGAAAGTATTTACTGGATTGTACCCTGTATGTAACTATTGAGCCTTGCCAAATGTGCGCCGGAGCGTTGTTCTGGAGCCAGATTTCCAGAATTGTATATGGTGCAAGAGACGAGCAAAGGGGTTGTGTTGAGATGGGGACCAAACTACATCCCAAAACAAAAATGGAGGGCGGTGTCTTGGCTGAGGAGGCCTCAACGCTTTTAAAACGCTTTTTTATAGAAAAACGGAATTTGAATTGACACTAGTGAAGGAACACTCCTAAAGTCCCTCAAGGGGGGGTGAATTGTCCCCTTGAGGGGACTAGGGGGTGTTAAGCCTAGGGCAAAATAAAACTCAATAAAAAATCCTCCAAAGCGTAAGGCCTTGGAGGATTTGATGGTTGGTTGTACGAATATATATCTTAGTCGTGGAGCACGCGTACTTGACCTGCTACCATTCCTTTTCTTCCTTCTTCTTCAACATATTCTACTTTGTCACCTTCGTTAAGGGCTTCGCCATTAAGTCCGGTTACGTGTACAAAAATGTCTTTTCCAGTTTCATCGTTGGTGATGAATCCGTAACCTTTTGATTCGTTAAAAAACTTTACTGTTCCTTCCATTGTAATAAAAAAATATAATTAATAAGTGGCAAAGTTACGTTTTTTATGGAACCACAGGTTATGAAATTGTAACTATTTGAAAAAAAACTCTTTGAAAATCAATAGGTTTCATTATTGAAAAAACGGAGAGAACCTTTTAAGGGCAAGCAACTTACAGCTTTTTGTCTTTCCCTGCTTCACGCATTTTATCTAAGTTTTCCTTGGTGAGCATATAGTCCTTAAAACTCCGTTTTCGCCAGCGGTGGTAGATAAAAAGTGGCATCCACACAAAAAATAAGGCAACAATGCCTATACCAATACAAAACTCCCCTGTCTTAAGATCTTCGGACTTAATATAAAAGCCAAAACCTACCGAAGCGGCGATCAATATGAACAATATAATAAGTACGTACCTCAAATTAAAACAATTATAAATCCAGTTTTAAGTTCAACTCCTGCAGTTGTTCTTGATCCAAAGGTGCTGGTGCATCTATCATTACATCTCGGCCTGCGTTGTTTTTTGGAAAAGCAATAAAATCGCGTATGGTTTCTTGGCCACCCAAAATAGCGACCAATCTGTCCAGACCAAATGCGATACCGCCATGGGGCGGTGCGCCGTATTCAAAAGCATCCATCAAGAAGCCGAACTGTGCCTTTGCTTCCTCTTCAGAAAAGCCAAGATGTTTCAGCATGATAGCCTGTGTTTTTTTATCGTGGATACGTATGGAGCCACCACCTATCTCATTTCCGTTCAAGACCAGATCGTAGGCGTTTGCTTTTACCTCGTCGGGTTTTGTATCCAGCAATTCCAGTTGCCCCGGTTTTGGAGAAGTAAAGGGGTGGTGCATTGCGTGGTAGTGACCTGTCTCTTCGTCCAGTTCCAACAACGGGAAATCTACCACCCAAAGGGGTGCAAACTCGTCTGCTCTACGAAGGCCCATACGTTCTGCCAGTTCCATTCGTAGGGCTGAAAGTTGCGCTCTCGTTTTATTGGTTTCGCCCGAAAGCACAAAAACGATGTCGCCTCTCTCTGCACCCGTGACTTCGGCCCATGAAGCCAAATCTTCTTGATCGTAAAACTTATCTACTGATGATTTATAGGTTCCATCTTCGTTCACACGGCAATATACCATTCCCAATGCACCTACTTGTGGACGTTTTACCCAATCAATGAGTTTGTCTATTTCTTTACGGGTGTATTTGTTTCCACCTGGCACGGCAATACCCACTACCAGCTCGGCTTTGTTGAAAACATTGAAATCTTTGTGTTGTGCTACTTCATTGAGCTCGCCAAATTCCATCCCGAAGCGAATGTCCGGTTTGTCGTTTCCGTACAGGCGCATGGCATCGTCGTACTGCATCCTTGGGAATTCGCCTATTTCAACCCCGTTTATCTCTTTCAGCAAATGGCGGGTGAGGCCTTCAAATGTATTCAGGATATCTTCTTGCTCTATAAAGGCCATTTCGCAATCAATCTGTGTAAACTCAGGTTGTCTATCGGCACGTAGGTCTTCATCGCGGAAGCATTTTACGATTTGGAAATATTTGTCCATTCCGCCCACCATCAACAATTGTTTAAAGGTTTGTGGTGATTGGGGGAGTGCATAAAATTGGCCCTCGTTCATTCTACTTGGCACTACAAAATCACGTGCTCCCTCTGGGGTCGATTTTATGAGGTAGGGAGTTTCAACTTCAACAAAATCCTTCTCGGACAGATAGTTGCGCACAGCCATGGTCACTTTATGGCGAAACACTAGATTTTCGCGCACAGGGTTGCGGCGAATGTCCAGATAGCGGTACTTCATGCGTAGGTCCTCACCGCCATCGGTTTCATCTTCAATAGTAAAAGGGGGGGTAAGGGATTGGTTTAGTATGGCTACTTCTTTCACCAAAATTTCAATAGCGCCCGTAGGTATATTGGGGTTTTTGGACTCTCGTTCAATAACTTCCCCAGAAACCTGTACTACAAACTCTCGACCCAATCTTGAGGCGGTTTCCATCATTTCTTTAGGGGTTCGCTCTTCATCAAACACAAGTTGTGTGATGCCATATCTATCTCTTAAATCTACCCATACAATAAACCCTTTATCACGGGTTTTTTGTACCCATCCTGCTAATGTAACTTGTTGCCCTACGTGCGATTCACGTAACTCTCCGTTGGTGTGTGATCTATACATTTCTGCTGAAATTTAAAGGTGCAAATTTAGGAAGATAATATGGGATGGACTATAAAATATTGTATAGTTGTGATTTTCAGAGATATTGATAAAAATATTTAATGCAATATTGTTAATGTTGAAATATTTATAAAAAAAGCCTACAAACTTTGATTATTTAACATTAATTTAGACGAACTATAACTTAAATCATAAACTATGAAACAAAACAACTTTTATCGCGGGAGACTCCTGCTGTTTTTATTTTTGTTACCGTGCTTTGTTTTTGCACAGAACACTATTTCTGGTAAGGTAACAGATGAAAGTGGGCAGACAGTTCCCTTTGCAAATGTAATAGTAAAAGGAACCACAGTGGGTACAACTACTGATATTGATGGAAACTACTCTATTGATGTGCCATCTATTCCCACAACCTTGGTTTTTTCTTCTTTAGGTTTCGCTACTTGGGAGGAAACAGTGACCGTATTAGGGGTTACCAATATTACCCTTAAAGAATCTGCTCAGGCATTGGATGAAGTAGTAATTACGGGTCTTGGAACTTCTATTAAACGTGAGAATGCTGCCAATGCAGTATCCAGCGTAAGTGCCGAAGAACTGGTAGGAACAACCGCCCAGGCCACAGTGGATGGAGCACTTTATGGTAAAGTGACGGGTGTAAATATTACATCATCATCTGGAGCACCTGGAGGTGGCTTTGCACTTCGACTGCGTGGGGTATCCTCTATTAATGGTAACAACCAACCTTTGATTATTGTAGATGGTGTTTACTATAACAATGTAGAGATCCCGTCAGGTCTGCGTTTTGCTTCTGGTGCCAATGCTGGTAACGAAGAAAACTCGGGGAACCGTTTGGCAGACCTTGATCCTAACGATATTGAGGATATAGAAATCCTCAAAGGTTCTTCAGCAGCGGCTATTTATGGTCAACGAGGAAATGCAGGTGTTATCATTATTACTACGAAAAAAGGTAAGAGAGGTAAGACCAAGGTTAGTTTTAGTCAAGACACTGGTATCAATACAATCCAAAACAGATTGGGTAACAGACCATGGACACGCGAGAGCGTGCAAGAGGTGTTTGGTACAGATGAAAGAATAAAATATGAAAACACTATTAACTCCAGAGGCGAATTATACGATTTCGAAGATATAATTTACGGTAACGATGGTTTTATTACTGAGACGCGCGTAAGTGTAACTGGAGGAAACGAAAAAACAAAGTTTTACACAGGTGTTGGGTATAGAGATGAAGAAGGTATAATCAAAAATACTGGTTTTGAAAGGCTTTCGTTACGGGCCAATATAGATCATACAATCTCTGAAACATTTAGTTTCTCTTCTAATTCTAATTACGTGAGAAGCAGCTCAAGTAGAAGCTTTACGGGTAATGAGAACGAAGGAGGTTTAAGTTACGGATATACCCTCGCATTTACAAGACCCTGGAATGATTTGTTCCCCGATGCACAAGGAAACTATCCCAACAATCCAAATTATCCTGGAAACCCCATTTTTGTAAGGGACAATGCAAAAAATGAAGATGACAACAACAGGTTTGTCCAAGGTCTATCCTTGACCACAAAACTTCTTAACACTGATAAGAACAGGATAAAACTTATAACCAGTGGTGGTATAGATTATCTATCCAACGAGACATACGTATATGTGCCAGAAACCCACCAAGCACAAATAAATGGTCAAGAAGGCTTTATAGGTGTTGGGAAAAACAACTTTACTCAGTTTAATTCACAAGCCATATTCGTTTGGAACCACGATGCATTGGACAATGATTTAGGAATAACCTCCCAAGCAGGTCTTACCTACTTATACCAGGATGCAGATGCTGTGTTGAGCACAGGTGCACAATTGGCTGCTGGCCAGACAAATGTTTCAAATTCAGTAAACCAAACCATTCGACAAACATTGCGTGAAGAGCAGGATTTTGGATACTTTGGACAAGTTGAAGGAAACTATAGAGACCAGATTATCGCTACGGTTGGTTATCGTTTAGACCAATCTACAAGAAACGGAGATCCAAATGAACTCTATGGGTTCCCAAAAGCTTCGTTAGCACTTAACTTAGCAAATTTTGACTTTTGGAACTTAGATGCCCTAAACCAATTTAAATTAAGAGGTGCGTATGGTGAAACTGGAAACCCTGCTGGTTTTGGAGCGACTTTTACCAGTCTCACTACAGCAAATATTGGGGGAGACATTGGTCAATCCTTGTTAGGAGCAAAAGGTGATCCAGACATTGAGCCAGAAACAGCAAGAGAGCTTGAGGTTGGATTGGATGTAGGATTGTTCAATAGCCGTATTTCACTTGAGGCGACCTACTACAAAAAACAAGTAGATGACTTGATACTTACAAGAGCATTGCCTGCCGCTTCTGGTTTTACCCAAGAAACAACCAACTTGGCAGATCTAGAGAACAAAGGTATTGAACTGGCCCTGACGGCAGATGTTATACGCGGAGAACGTTTTAGCTGGAACACGAGAGTTCAGTTTTATAAAAACCAGTCCGAAGTTACCCGTTTAGATGTACCAGCCTTTGCCCAGCCGGGAGCAGGATTTGGAACAGGCCTGGGAACTTTCTTTATTGAAGAAGGGAAACCAGTAACCCAATTGGTAGGTAATATTGATGGAGAGCTTACCCAAGTAGGAGATGTCGAGCCAGATTTTCAAATGGCAATGAGCAATACTCTTACTCTCTTTAGACAGTTTGATCTTTCTTTTCTATTTCAGCTTAAAGAAGGTGGCGAAAACCTGAACTTGTCAAAATTCTTAACTGACTTGGGGCAAACAACTCCCGATCTTGAAACTCCAGAAGGACAAGCTCGTTTAGAAACACCAGCAAATGCGGCTAGGTTTGTAGAGCCAGCAGGTTATTTGAAACTGCGGGAAGCAGCCCTTTATTATAGGGTTCCCTCAAAATTTGTTGACAGGGTTTTTGGTGATAATGTAGAAAGCGTTAAACTGGGAGCTTCAGGAAGAAATATCTTTACAGTAACAGATTATTCTAGTTATGACCCAGAAGTTTCTGTAAATGGAGGTGCCGGGCTTTCAAGCGGTATTGAAGTTACTCCTTTCCCAAGTTCTAGACAGGTGTATTTCCACCTTAATGTTAACTTTTAAAAATAATTGATGATGAAAAAAACTATAATGAATATAACAAAGTTGACTTTGATTGCTTTCTCCCTAGCAATTTTCTCATCTTGTACCTTTGAAGAGGTGATAGACCCTAATGGGCCAAGTTTGGACGGTGTACAGGAAGAAGCTTCCAAAGGACAGCTTAATGAACTAGTGGTAGGTATCGAGGCCACCAAAAGAAATGGCTTGGGTATTGAAACCACCGCTAGTGGAACTATGGCAAGAGAGCTGTATTTGTTTGATGCAGACCCTAGGAATACTGGAGACCTTTTAGGTAAAAATGGAATTGGATTAGACAACAACTCGTTCTACAGTGTTGCACAATGGAACGGAAACTATAGATGTGTTAAAAATGCAAGCATACTTATAAATGCAGCAAATAACACAAGCGCAGTTACCGCTGCCGAGGCTAATGCTTATACAGGATATGCAAAAACCATGATGGCCTATGAGCTTATACAGGTACTCAAATCCTATGGTATGGCAAGAATTGATATAGAAGATCCGGACAATCTTGGTCCAATTTTAGACTTTGGACCAGCTATGGATGCCATTCGAGGAATGCTGGATGACGCCTTGGACGATCTAAATGGGGCAGGAGGAGAATTTCCTTTCTCTTTGAGTGAAGGGTTTTCAGGCTTCGATACCCCTTCAACATTTGCACAATACAATAGAGCGATTGCAGCTATGGCAGCAGTTTATGATGGTGATGGTTCTGGCTCCTTGAATTTGTTCTCTAACTCATATTTCGATATTGCAGGGGATTTAAATACAGGACCTAAACACATATTTGGATTGGGTAGTGGGGATCAGGCAAACCCAGTTTTTAGACCAGCATCTACCGAAGACAATCCAAACAACGGTGACCAGATAATTGTACACCCTAGTTTTATTGATGATGCCGAAGACGGAGATTTGAGAGTTGAAAATAAAACTGCTGAACGACCGGACCCATCCACTCAGGACGGCCTAACCAGTAATTTTGAAAGTACATTATATGAATCTAATGTATCCCCTATAGATTTGTTGAGGAATGAAGAGCTTATATTACTCTTTGCCGAAGCGAACATTATAGCAGGTAACTTGGGCGTTGCACAAAATGCTCTGGATGTTATACGAATTTCTGCAGGCCTTGAAGCAAAGGATTATGGTGGTAATCCAACTTCAGAGCAACTAGTAGACGAGCTTTTAATGCAAAGACGCTATTCTTTATGGGCAGAAAACCATAGGATGTTCGATCTTAGAAGATACGGACGTTCCAATACGTTACCTATAGATAGACCAGGAGACCAAATTTTTAATGTGCTCCCAATTCCACTTTCTGAGAGCAACTAATTTATTTGAATAAGCCATCAGAAAAAAAGCCCTTTCAGTCTTGCTGAAAGGGCTTTTGGTTTTCGTTAATTATTGAAGCCTTACTCTGCGGCTGCAATAACTATAGGCTCGTCTTTTGCGTTAGAAACCACTTCGTTTTGTTTGCGTTTGCTATGTACCCACATTTTCAATCGCATTGCTATGTAAAATAACAGCGGCACCACAATCAAGGTAAGGAAAGTGGCAATCACTAATCCATAGATTACCGTCCACGCCAGGGGTCCCCAAAAAATCACGTTATCTCCACCAAAATAGATATTGGCATCAAACTCACTGAAGAGCGAGAAAAAGTCGATATTAAGACCAGTGGCAAGCGGGATTAACCCTAAAATGGTGGTTATTGCAGTAAGCAGTACGGGACGCAATCGCGCTCTTCCTGATTTGATGATAGCTTCCAAAAGATCGTTTTTTTCAAGATATTCATCCTCATCAATGTTTAACTTGTTCTTTTTTCTATCAATAAGTAATTGTGCATAATCCAGCAACACCACCCCGTTGTTCACCACAATACCGGCAAGGGAGATGATTCCCATCATGGTCATTAAAATTACAAATGGAGCTCCAGAAATTACAATCCCGCCAAACACTCCTATTAAACTCAGGAAAATCGCAACCATAATTATAGCTGGTTTGGAAATGGAATTGAACTGAAAGATGAGAATCAAAAATATAAGACCAAGCCCCGTAAAGAACGCACTCATTAAAAAGGCTTGTTCTTTATTTTGCTCTTCCAGTTGGCCCGTATAGTCAATTTTTATGTCCTCCGGCATACCGTCAAAACCTTTCATGGCTTCTTGTACTTCGGCTACTGCAGCTCCAGCATCGGTATAGCCTGGCTTTAGGTTTGAATATACAGTAACCACTCTATTGGTCTCCTTATGCTTTATGGCACTGAAACCAGAGCTGTTTTTTCTGGTAGCAACGGCCGAAACTGGAATGTTTCGCAGTTGCCCCGTATTGGTCCTAAAGGTCATGGTTTGGTTGAACAGGGCACTGGTGTTGTAGCGGCTTTCTTCGTTAAACCTAACATAAATATCGTAATCGTCCCCATCTTCTTTATACACTCCTGCTTTGGTTCCAAAGAGTGCATTGCGCAATTGCTGTCCCACTTGCCCAGCGCTCACGCCCAGTTCTCCTGCTTTCTCTCGGTCTACCTCCACTTGCATGGCTGGTTTGTCCTTGTTCACGTCTATCTTCAGTTCGTCCAGGGCCGGGATGTTTTTTGAGTTAAGGTACTTACGCATATTTTCAGCAGTTGCAATAAGCTCATTATAGTCGTCACCTTCCAACTCAATATTTACAGGTGCTCCCTGTGGCGGGCCATTGGCGTCTTTTTCAACCGAAATGAGCAACCCTGGATAAATACCTTCCAGCGCTTCCTGTACTTTTTTCCGCAATTCCTCACTATCCTTGCCACGGCGGTACTTATACTCTCGCATAGAGGCTGTAATTTTTCCCTTATGGGGCATTTCGGCTGCACTACCACCATCAGTCTGTGGGTTTCCGGCCCCTTCACCTACTTGGGATACGGCGCTCTCTACCATGTAGTTATAGCCGTTGTCCATATACATGTCATCATTTAAAATCTCAAAGACCTTTTTTTCAATTTCCTTTGTAATGGCATTTGTTTTTTCAATGGCCGTACCTTGCGGGTATTCAAGATAGACAATGATCTGATTGGGTTTGTTGTCTGGGAAAAATTCAATCTTGGTACGTTGCTGTATTACTGAAACTCCAAAAGAAATAATTGAGGCAAACAGAAGAAAAAATGCCCCGGCAGAAATAAGGTATGGCCTCTTCCCTTTAAAGGCTCTTGTTAAGTTGCGCTCGTACCAATTTTCCAGTCTTACCAAGGTGCCCGTTTGGAAATTGTTGGCCATTTTTCGAAGTACCAACCTATATACCCAAAGCATTCCGGCAACTACTATCATGAGCGTTCCAAGACCTCGATAGGCTCCACCAATAAGCATGATGATTAGACCGATACCCCCTACAATTGCTGAAATGATAACCAGGTTTCTTTTAGGCATGTTCTTATCCTCAACCCTCATGAATTTTGAAACAAGTACCGAGTTAAAGAATATTGCTACGAACAATGAGGATCCCAATACAACCGAAAGTGTAATGGGGAAATAAATCATAAACTGTCCCATAAGCCCTGGCCATAGCCCCAAAGGAACAAATGCTGCCACGGTGGTTACTGTAGAAATAATGATAGGAAATGCAATCTCGCCAATTCCTTTCTTTGCAGCCTCGACACGGCTAAGCCCCTCTTCGTCCATAAGGCGGTACACGTTCTCTACCACTACGATACCGTTGTCCACCAACATACCCAATCCCATAATAAGCCCAAATAATATCATGGTGTTCATAGTGTAGCCAAACCAACTTAAGATCATAAGCGACATGAACATGGACATTGGGATGGCAAACCCTACAAACAGGGCGTTTTTAAAGCCCAGGAAAAACATTAAAACGGTAACTACCAAAATAATCCCGAAGATGATGTTGTTCACCAAATCGTCCACCTGGCCAATGGTTTTTGAAGATTGGTCGTTGGTGATGGACAGTTGAAGGTCTGACGGAAACTCGTTCTCTCGAGCATTTTTAACGATAGCATCAATTTTTTCGGCGGCTGCCACCATGTTTTCGCCAGAACGTTTTTTTACGTCCAGCATCACTACATCTTCGCCAAATTCCCTTGCGTAGGTAGTTTTATCTTCAGGTTTAAAGCTAACCTCTGCTACGTCCTTTAGGTACACTATGTTACCACTTTCAGACTTCACCACAAAATTGTTCAATTCCTGTGGGTCTTCAATTTCTCCCAAAATACGAATGGTACGGCGCTGCCCGCTGGCCTTAAAGTTTCCTGCGGACATGGTCATATTACCATTGGCAATGGCACCAGCAATATCGTTAAAGCTAACATTGCTTGCCATCATTTTGTAGATGTCCACTGCTACCTCAACTTCTTTTTCTTGTGCACCACGAATATCAACCTTTTTAATTTCGGTTAAGTTCTCAATTTCGTCTTGTAGGTATTCCCCGAATTCCTTTAGTTTAGGTACAGGGTAATTTCCAGAAATATTAATGTTGAGTATGGGCATTTCTTCGCTCATACTCAATTCAAAAACATTGGGTTCAATTTTAGCGCCGTTAAATGTGGGCCAGTCCTCACTGGAGGTCTCGCTATCTATTTCGTCCTTTACCAACTGTTTAGCGTTCTCTACAGGAATATCATCATCAAACTCCACCACGATCATGGAGTAGTCTTCTTGCGAAGTTGAGGTGAGCTCTACCACGCCGCTCACTATCTTCAATTTATCTTCGAGTGGGTCGGTAATGAGTTTTTCAATATCCTCGGCAGTGTTTCCGGGGAATACAGAGCTCACATAAATTTTGGTTTCCTTTATTTCGGGGAAACTCTCACGGGGCATGCTATTGTAGGCGCTGTACCCCAAAAAAAGGATAAGTGCCATGGCAACATACATCGTGGTTTTATTGTTAATGGCCCAAGAGGAGAGTTTAAACTCCTTTTCGGTATTTTTTTTCTTTTTTGCCATGTTGTTCAAGTTTGTGCTGTTAATTTAGGCTGCTCACCGTTGTAGATAGTGATATTATTGGGCTTTAAAGATTAATAGGAGATTATTTTTACGGTTTGTCCATCCTTTACACTTCTAGCACCTTCCTCAATAAGCTCTGCGCCATTTTCCAAACCGCTCAAGACTTCAATTTGGTCGCCTTGTGTTTTACCTGTTTCAATAATTACCCTGCTGGCAACGGCTTTGTTTTCCTGCTTTTCTTTCAACACATACACATACTGCTCCCCTTGTGCATTTTCGCTAATAATACTCTGTGGTATAAGGATTGCATTTTTGTTGGTATAATCATTAATCTGTAGCCTTGCGGTAAGGTTTGGTTTAATGGTATTTTCCTTGTTGGGGACATCGATTTCAGCTTTAAAGGTTCTGTTATCTGGATTAATGTAGCTTGCCGTTTGGCTCACTTTAGCGTCTATGGTCTTGTTCAAAACTGGAAAAAAGGCTTTTACCTCTTTCCCTTCAACTACATCGGTAATGTAGGTTTCTGGGACATTGGTCGAGATATACATGTCGTTTAAACTTACAATGCGTAGAATAGGTGTTTGTCCTGGTGAGACCACGCTTCCCTGCTCGGTAATTATATCGTCTATAGTTCCCGAAAAAGGAGCTCTTACGGTGGCTTTTGCCAATTGTTGCTTCATGGAGTTTATGTTTTTTTGCATTCCCTCATAGTTGGACTTTGCTTGCAAGTACTGTATCTCGCTGCCTATTTTTTGGTTCCAAAGGCGTTCTTGGCGTTCAAAAGTTGTTTTTGCAAGATCTGCTTGTACTTCTAATTGTGCCAATTGCTGGCTCATCCCGCCATCGTCCACTCTGGCCAATGTTTGCCCTTTACGTACCCGTTGTCCTTCTTTTACGTAAACATTGGTTAGCACACCGCCCATCTCTGGCGTTACCACTATATTTTGGTCTGTTTCTACGCTTCCCTGTAATTCTACAAAGTGGTTGAATATGGTATCCTTGGCAATAAAGGAGGTAATAAGGGGGACGTTGGCATCTGGGCTAACTTCCTTTAGCTTTTCGTCCAACAGTTTTATCTTGGCATTTATTTCCTGAACTTCTGTGGTAAGCTCGTTCCTTTTTTGCTGAAGCTCCTCTACATTGCCAGAAGCAATTATAGTGTCTACCGAAGAAGGCTCGCTATTGCCGCACGAGGTGAGCAGCAGGGTTGCAAAGAATAATAATGATAGCTGTTTCATAATAGGGTTGTTTTTGGTGGCAATAAAACACCCGGTAAAAGGTGTGTTTTGTGTTGTGAATATGTTTTTTCGCATTATGGTTGGTTTAGTATTTGCCCTTTATTTCTTCGGACTCAATTCTCAATTCGGGCGTATTGAGCACGGTTTCTATCTCGGCTTTTGCATTTATTACATCCAACATGCTCTGGAAGTATTGCTGCTGTGCGGTATAGAGTTGTGTTTGTGCTTGGCGCAAATCGAAACTAGTGCTCAGGCCTTCGGTAAACTTGACCTGGTTTTT
Source organism: Marinirhabdus gelatinilytica (assembly GCF_003353425.1). GTDB lineage: Bacteria > Bacteroidota > Bacteroidia > Flavobacteriales > Flavobacteriaceae > Marinirhabdus > Marinirhabdus gelatinilytica. The sequence continues at coordinate 192,139 of NZ_QRAO01000001.1, read as the reverse complement.
AGTTTCGATTCGCTCTGCCAAGGCTTTGTTCTTTTTGGCGTTCTCAAACTTTTCTATCGCAAATTGATAGTTGCTCCTTGCCGTGTTTAGTTGCAGGGTTACATTTTGCTTTGTCTCTTCTAGTTGTGTTTTGGCTTGATCCAGTGCAATCCTTGCGCGCTGTGTCTTTGCGCTTCGCATCCCACTGCTAAAAATGGGAATATTCATACTCACCCCCAGTAACGACGATTGAAACCACGGTTCGCTAGTGTCCAAAAAGTCAAAATCGTTCCTAAAGGCAGATGTGCCATAGTTCACAAAGGCTGAAATACTGGGCAATGCCCTACTCTTTTCCAGTTTCATCTCTAAACTTCTCTGCTCGGTGAGGTTGTAGGCAATTTTATAGTCAGCATTTTTTTCAATATCCAGGTTCTCGTCCAGTAACTGGAGGTTGTTGCCCTGTGCAGCCAAAGTACCCAAGTTGTCTTCGAAAAAAACTTCACTTTCAGCAGGGATTCCCAACGCTACATTAAACATTTGTCTGGCAATGGTACTGCTCCTTTGGGCGTTGCTTAACTGTGTTTCAATATCCAGCAAGGTCACTTCAAGTTGCTCTACACTTTCTTCTTCTGTGAGGCCGTTTTCAAAAATCTTACGTGTCTCGTAGAGGTTTTTTTCTAGGTTTTCTTTGTTCCTTTCAAATATGGTGATAAGCTCTTCAGAAAGCAGTACGCTACCGTAGGCATTTATAACGCCTTTCCGAACCTCTAGGTTGGTTTTTTCGGCAGCATTTTCAGAAAAATCCAAGAACGCCTTGGCGGCCTGCAGCCCCACGAGGTAACTGCCATCAAAAATTAACTGATTGAGCGTGGCAACGGCACTGGCATTTTGCTTGGTTCCAAAGATCACTGGCACAAAGGTACCCGGTTCGCCACCAGAAAACTCGGCTGGGATTAGGGTCACTTGCTGTTTCAAGTTGTTTTGGTACGTAATGTTTCCGCTCAATTGAGGCAGCCCAGTGGCTGTGGTCTCCCATTTTTGTTTTATGGCCTTTGCTATGTCTCGACGTGCATTTAAAGCGGTATAATTGCTATCCAGTGCAAATGTAATGGCCTCCTCCAAGCTGAAGGAATAGGTCTTGTTTTGACCTGTAGCTACAAGCGAGGTTAAAAGGAGAGCAGTGATTAAAAACTGTTTCATTAATCTTGGTTTGAGTGAATTAGGTTGTTTAGTATTTTACGTCCCTCTGGAGTCACAATTCCCCTGAGGTGGTATTCTAGGAACATTTCGTAAAGATGAGAACCGTTAAACATAGAAATAGGGAACAAATTACTGTCTTTTATGCCCGTGACCCCATTAAAATAAATGCGGGACACAAATTGAACGTCTATATTGTTCCTGAACAAACCCTGTTCGATTCCTCGATGCAAATTCTTCACCACACATTCCTGCATGAAACTGCACTGGCGATTTTTAATGTTTTGGAAAATAGTTGGGTAGTATTTTTGCAGTTGGTGCCAGGGTGATGTTTTTTCATTGCGCATATGCTCCAGGACCCTCTTTTTTATTTCATAAATTTCTTCAATAGGGTTTTGTTCAAGGGCACATATACAGTCTATATCTTTTGAGACCTCTTCAAAAATAGAATCTGTCACTACCGCAATAATAGTTTCCTTATTGTTGAAATGTGCATAGATGGTTTTTTTTGAAATACCCATCTCACTGGCAATATCGTCCATGGTCACGCTCTTGAACCCAAGAGTTAAGAACATTTCCGAAGCTTTTTCAATTATTTTATCTTTCATAAAAAAATCCAACCTAAATCTTAAAACTGATACTCTTTATTTTGAATGGCGCAAATATAGGCAGGGAAACTTTAAAAACAATAAAAGTTTCCTTAGTTTTTACAATTATTTAACACTGGAGCGTACTTTTTGTGGAGGTATTGCCTATTAGAAAGCTTGTTTTTTTGGGCAACAGTTAGTTGGAAAGCTTATTTTTGCATCAAATTAAAAAAATGGAATTGCTCACAACCTATGGAAACGCCCTGTCTGCCCACTTACACAAAGCAGTTACGGTAAAAGAGCCTGTTCAGCTTTACGAACCCATAAAATATATACTTACGCTGGGGGGAAAAAGATTGCGTCCCGTGCTTACCTTATTGACTGCCGATTTCTTTGGAGATAATTTCAAAGAAGCAATGAATGCAGCCCTTGCCGTAGAGCTGTTCCACAATTTCTCTTTGATTCATGACGATATTATGGACAATGCCCCACTGCGTCGTGGCAAGGAAACAGTACATGAAAAGTGGGATGTAAATGCGGGGATTTTAAGTGGCGATGCCATGCTTATTTTAGCATACCAATTATTTGAAGCCTATGAGCCGGCACAATTTCAAGAATTGGCAAAGTTGTTCAGTAAAACAGCTTTACAGGTGTGCGAGGGCCAACAGTACGATGTAGATTTTGAAACCCGCGACGATGTAACGATTCCTGAGTACATAAAAATGATAGATTACAAAACCGCCGTCCTTATTGGTGCTGCTATGAAGATGGGAGCCATTGTTGCTGAAGCTTCAGAAAGTTGTTGTGAGGGTATTTACGAATTTGGAAGAAACCTCGGGATTGCCTTTCAATTACAGGACGATTATTTGGACGCCTTCGGAAACCCTGAAACTTTTGGCAAACAGGTTGGGGGGGATATCATTGCCAACAAAAAAACATTTTTATATCTCACGGCGCTCCAAAATGGCGTGCCGGGAGATGTAGAAACACTGGAGCACCTTTTCAGCATACATCCTGTGGACCCTGAAGATAAAATTGAAACAGTAAAAGAAATCTTCATAAACAGTGGAGCCGCTACCGCTACTGTTTCAGAAATTGAGACCTATACACAAAAGGCAAATAAAGTATTGGAAACCCTTCAGCTTTCTGAAGATAAAAAACAAAAACTCCGTGAGTTCGGTACTTGGTTGATGAAGCGTACAGTATAGTGCTCCATGGATCCTTCCCTTCTGTGAGACTGGGATGGACTAGAAATACACCCTTACAAACGGGTTCCAAGCTGTGGCATAAACACGGTCATCATCGCTAAACAACAAATTATAACGAAGCCCTACGGTAACTGCGCCTGCACGATAGCCAGCTCCAGCAAAAAGTGCCGTGTTCCAAAAGTTGTCCTTTTGTGTGGTGCCGTCTATAAACTCAAGTTCTTGGTTCACGCGCAGCTGCTCAACCTCTGCAGAAAGTTGTATTTCTGGAATAGGATTAAAAAGTGTTATCCAGCTCCCGCCGTATAGGGTAGATTTAAAAAAATCATTGCTCTGGTAGCTAAAGATGAGCGATGGCCCCATGGCAACATAGTCGTTAAAATTATAAATGGCACTCGGGGCGATGGTAGCGCTAAAATTGCCATTCCCGAAACTAACGCCCAGCCCACCACCAATCTGAACTTTTTGCCAAAAAAGGTTTTGCGTTTCTTGTGCTTGGGCTGTTTTTTGGAAAAAAGCAATAAAAACAAAGAGAAACAAAAGTTTTAAAAAGCCTTGGGTGAGCATTTTCATTAGGAAAATTTTAATAGTTAGCACTATAAATATACAAAAACCCAGCACTGTGGTTCATGGATTTATTGTATTTTTGTACCGTTTTATTAAATAGAACTTTTCAGCATCCACTATGGATAGATATTCCTTCTTGAACGCCGTCCACCCTGCACAGATAGCAGATCTTTACGACAAGTATTTACAATTTCCAGATAGCATTGAGCCAAGTTGGCGTGCTTTTTTCCAAGGTTTCGACTTTGGGGTTGAAAGCGGTTCGCTTGAAGGGCTGGGCATCGAGGCCCCCAGTGGTGCCGTAGTTACCGAAGAAGTTCTAAAAGAATTTCAGGTTATAAAACTCATAGATGGGTACCGCACTCGTGGCCATTTGTTCACCAAGACAAACCCCGTTCGTGAGCGCAGAAAGTACGAGCCTACCTTGGATATTGAAAATTTCGGTCTTTCAAAAGAGGACCTCCAGACTACGTTCAAAGCAGGTGAAGTGCTGGGAATGGGGCCAAGTACGTTGGAACAAATCCTGAAACACCTTAACAGTATCTATTGCGATAGTATTGGGATAGAGTATATGTACATACGCAAGCCTGAGGAAATTCAATGGATTCAGGATAAGCTTAACGTTAACGACAACCAACCCAATTTTTCAGCAGAAAAAAAGAAACAGATTTTAAAGAAATTGAACGAGGCCGTCTCGTTCGAGAATTTCTTGCATACTAAGTACGTGGGCCAAAAGCGCTTCTCTCTGGAAGGGGGTGAAAGCTTAATTCCTGCTTTGGATTCTTTGATTGAAAATGCAGCAGAGCAAGGAGTTGAAGAATTTATAATGGGAATGGCACACCGTGGCCGTTTAAGTACGCTTACCAATATCTTTGGAAAGAGCGCCAAGGATATTTTCTCAGAATTTGACGGAAAGGATTATGCCGAAGATATTTTTGATGGTGACGTAAAATACCACTTGGGTTGGACCAGTAAACGCGCTACAGATAGCGGTAAGGAAATAAACCTGAATATTGCTCCAAACCCATCCCACCTTGAAACAGTGGGAGCTGTGGTACAAGGGATTGCCCGTGCTAAGCAAGACGACCACCATAAAGACAATCCAAAAGCCGTATTGCCCATAGTGGTGCATGGTGATGCCGCCATTGCAGGACAGGGCTTGGTGTACGAGATCGTGCAAATGGCACAACTAGAGGGATATAAAACTGGAGGGACTATCCACATTGTAGTAAACAATCAAGTAGGTTTTACCACCAATTACTTGGACGGTCGTTCCTCTACCTATTGTACCGATGTAGGAAAGGTAACACTATCCCCCGTACTGCACGTTAATGCTGATGATGCCGAAGCCGTGGTACACGCCATGAAGTTTGCACTGGATTTCCGTATGGAGTTTGGGCGCGATGTATTCATAGATTTGTTGGGGTACCGTAAGTACGGTCACAACGAAGGGGACGAGCCACGCTTTACACAACCTAAACTCTACAAGGCCATAAGCAAACATAGCAACCCGCGTGACATTTATGCCGAAAAACTCTTTAAGGAAGGTGTGATAGAGAAAGGTTTTACCAAACAGCTTGAACAAGAATACAAAGATAAACTAGAAGAAAACCTTGAAGATTCCCGTAAAGAGGATAAAACGAGGATCACCCCATTCATGCAAGACGAATGGGAGGGCTATGAATATGCCGAAGAAGACACGATGATCCAAACGGTAGATACTACCTACAACTTGGATAAGCTCACCGAAATAGCCGAAGTGATTACCCAGCTTCCTGAGAACAAGAAATTCCTGCGCAAGATTTCACGACTTATCGAAGCGCGCAAAAAAATGTATTTTGAGGACAATGAACTGGATTGGGCCATGGGCGAACTATTGGCGTATGGCTCTTTGCTAAAAGAAGGGCACGATGTGCGCATGACAGGGCAGGACGTGGAACGAGGTACCTTTAGCCACCGCCACGCCGTTACCAAGGTGGAAGACAGTGAAGAAGAAATAGTATTGTTGAACAACCTGAAAGGAGAACAGGCACATTTTTATATATACAACTCGTTACTTTCAGAATATGGTGTGGTTGGGTTCGACTATGGATATGCCATGGCAAGCCCCATTACGCTAACTATCTGGGAAGCACAGTTTGGGGATTTCAGCAATGGAGCGCAAATAATGATAGACCAGTACATTTCTTCAGCAGAAGATAAATGGAAACTACAAAACGGGCTTGTAATGCTGTTGCCGCACGGTTACGAAGGTCAAGGGGCAGAACACTCTTCGGCACGTATGGAGCGCTACCTTCAGCTATGTGCCAAGGACAATATGTTTGTGGCAGATGTAACCACACCCGCACAAATGTTCCATCTCCTCCGTAGGCAGATAAAGACCAAATACCGCAAACCCTTGATCGTATTTACACCCAAGAGTTTGCTGCGTCACGCCAAAGCGGTTTCGACCAAACAAGAACTGGCCAATGGTAGTTTTAAGATGGTACTGGACGATCCAGATGCTAAGGTTGCAAAAGTAAAGAGCTTGGTATTCGTGACCGGTAAGTTCTATTACGATTTATTAGAAAAGAAAGAAGAAGAGAAAAGGGACGATGTGGCCCTAGTGCGTGTGGAGCAGTTGTTTCCGCTACCTGTTGAGGAGATGAAATCTATCATAAAAAAATATAAAAATGCAGACGATGTTGTCTGGGCCCAAGAGGAACCCCGCAATATGGGTGCCTATTCACATTTAATGCTTCATTTCGAGGAAACAAGGAGCTGGAGAGTATGCAGCAGAAAAATGTATGCCGCACCAGCATCAGGAAGTAGTGTGCGCAGTAAGGCAAGGCATATGAAGGTGATTGAAAGTGTCTTCGATAAAAATATGAACCAAAACTAAACATAGAATTTCGGTTTTTCTGAAATTCAATAATCAATAAAATTATGGCATTAGAAATGAAAGTCCCCTCACCGGGAGAGTCCATAACCGAAGTAGAAATAGCACAATGGCTGGTTGAAGACGGCGATTGGGTAGAAAAAGACCAAGCTATTGCAGAAGTAGATAGCGATAAAGCTACGCTGGAGCTTCCAGCAGAAGCTAGCGGTATCATTACCCTAAAAGCCGAAGAAGGCGATGCTGTTGGAGTGGGTGAAGTGGTATGTTTAATTGATACAGAAGCCGAAAAACCGGGAGGAGAAGACGAAAGTACCGATACCTACGATGATCCAGGAGATGAAACAGGTGGCAACAATGCAGCTCCAGATTTGGACAAGCAAGATGCCAAGAATAAGGACACAGGCAAGAAAGCCGAAGCAAAAACCGAAACGCCTTCAAAAAGTTCTACACAAAGACAGGGACAAGATTCTGGTAAAAGCTATGCAACGGGGACTCCTTCACCTTCAGCAAAAAAGATACTTTCCGAAAAAGGGATAGATGCTAATGATGTAAAGGGTACGGGTCGTGACGGACGCATTACCAAACATGACGCTGAGAATGCAACACCATCCATGGGGACCCCTGGGACAGGCGATAGGGGAACCTCAAGAAGCAAACTGTCTATGTTGCGCCGTAAAGTGGCAGAACGTCTCGTGGAGGCAAAAAACACAACGGCTATGCTCACTACCTTTAACGAGGTGGATATGACAGCAATATTCGATCTTAGAAAAGAATACAAAGAGACCTTTAAAGAGAAACACGGCGTGAGCCTTGGCTTTATGTCTTTCTTTACCTTGGCGGTAGTGCGTGCCTTGGAAATGTATCCTGCCGTAAACAGTATGATAGACGGAAAGGAAATGTTGACTTTTGATTATAAGGATATTTCTATAGCTGTTTCTGGACCTAAAGGATTGATGGTTCCAGTAATAAGAAACGCTGAAAACTTAAGTTTCCGTGGCGTAGAGTCCGAAGTAAAGAGATTGGCATTACGTGCTCGTGACGGACAAATAACTGTTGACGAAATGACAGGGGGTACCTTCACCATTTCCAATGGAGGGGTATTTGGGAGTATGCTTTCCACCCCTATTATAAACCCACCCCAATCCGGGATCTTGGGGATGCACAATATTGTAGAACGCCCAGTAGTGAAGAACGGTGGCGTAACCATTGCACCCATCATGTACGTGGCACTATCCTATGACCACAGAATTATCGATGGAAAAGAATCTGTAGGGTTTTTGGTTGCCGTTAAAGAAGCCTTGGAAAACCCAATAGAGCTCTTAATGGACAACGATGTGAAAAAAGCGTTAGAGCTATAACATGCGTCGCTTAGATATAACATTGAAAAAACCCAGCTGTTAGGCTGGGTTTTTTGGTTAGTTGGTTGAAAAAGGTGAATACTAGAGTGCTAGTATAAGACTTAATATATTCAAGGAAATAACAACAACTACGCACGTGGTAAGGATCCCCAAGGTTACCTTTTGCTTAAGGGTTAATTTCTTGTTCGTGCTTGGTAGCTCCGCTAGATTTTCCATACTGTAAAATTGTGAAATATCCTTATTCCAAACAATACGTATATACACGTAAATTTATTTTTATGTGAAGCTGGAGTAGTTTTGCTTGGCCCAAATAAGCAAACTGTTGGTCTTATGTTCTAATTGCAGTTTGTTGATTATGTTGCTTCGGTGTTTCTCAACGGTGCGATAGGAGATAAATAATAGTGACGCGATTTCTTTGTTAGTCTTATCCTCGCCTATAAGCTTGAGTATTTTCTTTTCAGAGGGTGTAAGCTTGGAGAAAAGCTCCGTATCTATACCATGCGACTGGAGTTTTTTTCCAATATTAGGACTAAAATAGTGTTCTCCCTGTATTACCTGTTCGAGGCAGTTCTCAATCTCTTCCAGTGCAAACTCTTTGAGGATGTAGCCAAAAATGTTCAGTTCCTTGGCCTGCTCGTATATTTCACGTTCCTTATGAAGGGTGATCAATATCACCTTGGTGTCTGGGCAGTTTGTCTTGCACTTTTGTGCTATTTCAATACCAGACATAAAGGGCATCTGTATATCGAGGATGGCTATGTTGGGATTTTCGTTTATAATAAGGTTGTATGCTTCCCTGCCGTTTTTTCCACTACCAATAATATTATATCCTCGCTCCAGCAAAAAGTCGTTTAGGCCCTTGAGCAACAGTGGGTGGTCGTCTGCGGTTATAATAGTAGTTTGTTCCATTAAATAGGTAACTGAAATTCTAGAAGGGTTCCATCTTTTTCTTTTGACCTTACCTTCATTTGTCCGTTCAAAAATTTAGTGCGTTCCAAAAGGGTTTTTAAACCTAGGGATTTAATATTTTTCAGCTTTTCGGCAAATTCAAAACCTATACCGTTGTCACGTATGGAGATAATTACCCTATCTGCCATTTTCTTTACTGAAACCTTACTGGCCTCGGCATTGGCGTGTTTCAGCGTATTGCTAAGGCTTTCTTGTACAATTCTATAAATATTCACTTCCTGTTCTGGAGTGAAAAGGTTGTCAATATTCTCAATTTCTGAAGAAATAAAGAGCGAGGTGTTTTCGTCTATTTGTGTAATGGTATGCTCTATGGCCTTTGTAATCCCCAGCTCCTGTAACTGGAACGGATGAAGGTCCCGGGAGATGGTACGTACCTCTTCAATAGTGGCATCTACCATGTCTTTTGCATCGGTGTTGCCAGTGGTAATAAGCTTGTTCTTTATGAGCAAAAGCTGCTGGCCTATGCCGTCGTGTAGGTCCTTTGAGATCCTCTTGCGCTCGGCTTCTTGGGAGGCCAACAATTCTTGGCTAAATTCTTCCTGAAGTAATTTTTTCTTCTTTAGATGAAGCTGGTTACGGTACAATAAAATTAAACCGAAAGTGAGCAATAACGCTACACTTACAAAAAAGATAAGTTTTTTAAAGGCATCGTTGTCCTTCTCCAATAATAGGATATTTGCATTTTTGGAGATCAGCTCATTTTCCTTTTTTTCGGTTTCGTACAGTGTTTGATAGTACGCCAGGGCATTGGCAGATGTAGTATTGAACAGCGAATCCTTCTTAGCTTGGTATTCTTTTTTATAATCCAGGCTAGCTTTGTAATCGCCTAGATTTTCATATACCTGGGACATGAGGAGGTGTGCATCCATGGTTTCTTCGCCATACCCCATAAGTTGTGCCGTTACTAGCTTATCCTGTGCAAACGTAAGTGCCTCTTGGGGCTTGCCTATAGTGTTTAAATAGGTGGCTTTTGCATCGTTATACGATAATTTTGCATAGCCATTGGCGTTAATTCTATCGGAATATGCCTCTACATGGGTCAATATTTTGGCGGCTTCTTTGGTTTGGCCTTGTGCACAATAGTGTTCTACCAGGGTAGATAAGATGGTAATGTGGTTTATTCCTCCTTCTTCCTCTGGGGTAATATTGTTTTCGGCTTTCAGTAAATATTCCAGGTGTTTGGGGCTATTGCCCATCTTCTTATAATCAAGGGCCTGGTTGTAATATTCAGAAGTGATAAATTGTTGGAGCCCCAATTCTTGCATTTTACCTATTAGCTTGTCACGCTCTTCCTTGGCTTTATCATAAAAACCATTCATGCTGAACATGGTAATATTTCCCTGTTGGGCGTGTGCCATGTATTGGTAGTCTTGCAAAGCTTCAAAAATGCGGTATGCCTTATCGAAGTTTTCTCCCGCAGGAACAAATTTTCCTTGGTTGGAATAGGCTTGCCCCCTAAATAAATAGGCATCGGCTCTATAGATGGAGTCCTTGGCGCCAAAATTTTTAAGAGCGAGTGTATAATCCTCTATCGCCTTGTCCAGATCTACGCCAAAATTTGCGCCACCTCTTTTTAGGTATAGCCCACCTAATAAAAAGCTGTCCTTTATTTTATATTTTTCGGCAAGTACGCTATTAATTATGGTAATGGCTCTTTCGGGCTGGTGCTTTACGTGCGTGAGGCTACCTTGCAGGTTCATGGCTTTTCGGGCAGCAGCTTCTATGCTATCCATTTCTTTTGCAAGTGCAATATATTCTTGGCTGTATTTTATAAAGGTATCTTCATCCTTCCGGAAGGATTTTGATATCACCGAGTCCATCGCCTCAAACTTGAGCTGTTTGCTCTTGGTGGTATCAGCCAATTTCTTGTAGTAAGATATTTCCTGTGCCTGTAAGGCAAGCGAAAAAATTGAAATGGCAAAAAAGAGAAAATAATTTTTCAATGGATAAGTAACATTTGAGTTATTTAAAGATACTCCAAAAATAATAAAAAACTCATGTTATCTTTTTAAATAGAGGCAGTTGCGGCCATAATCTATCACCGCGCGGTACTTTTTTAGAACGTCTGCTCCAATAATTCCATCAATTGGTGCTTCCTCTGCTTGTGAGAGGGCTAGGTTTACATGGGAGAGATCAAAAAGCACAAAGTCTGTGGTAGAGAGTTTCAGTTTGCCAATTTCAAAGAGGTTGTTCCTAGCAATTTGGGTTTCCATATTAGTGGCACCAGCACCGGCCGCCTTTATTTCGCTGGCCTCATTAAACAGTGAAAATTGCAGGATGCGATCTAAACCCACACAACTGGTAGAGGCACCGGTATCAAGAATAAAGCTACCATCGATCCCGTTTATTCTTGCTGAAAATTTATAATGCCCCGTAGCGAGCTTGGTGAGGAAAATCCTATAAAATCCTGATGCTTCTAAAAGGGTGCGAAGTGTTGCCAACTTTTTTTTGGTAAAGATAGGCAACAAAATGTGTAATTTTGCAAGCTATGTTAACAGACACCCATACTCACCTTTACAGCGATGCTTTTGATGAGGACAGAGAACAGATGATGCAACGCGCAAAGGAAGCAGGAGTTTCCCGTTTTTTCATCCCCGCCATAGATTCCAGCCATACCCAAGCGATGTATGAGCTGGAAGCACAATACCCAGACGAGGTTTTTTTAATGATGGGCCTGCACCCAACCTCTGTAAAGACCAATTATAAAGAAGAATTGGCCCACGTGTATTCCCAATTTGAACAGAGAAAATTTTATGCAGTAGGCGAAATAGGGATAGATCTGTACTGGGACAAGAGCACGCTGGACATCCAAAAAATAGCCTTTAAGGAACAGATACAATTGGCAAAAAAATATAAGCTACCCATAGTTATTCACTGCCGAAATGCTTTTGACGAAATTTTTGAGGTGCTCGAAACCGAAAGGGATGAAAACCTTTTTGGGATTTTCCATTGTTTCACGGGAACCTTAGAGCAGGCAAAACGAGCCATTGGGTTTAATATGAAGCTGGGTATAGGTGGAGTGGTAACTTTCAAAAATGGAAAAATAGATGCCTTCTTGAATAAAATTGACCTACAGCATATCGTTCTGGAAACAGATTCGCCATACCTTTCACCTGTTCCTTTCCGCGGAAAGCGCAATGAAAGCAGTTACCTAGAGCTGGTATGCAAAAAAGTTGCTGAAATCTATTCAGTTGCTGAAGAAGAAATAGCACAAATCACAACCCGGAACTCCAAAGAGGTTTTCGGAATTTAAACACAAATAGTCCCCATGAGCGAAGTGCCAAACATATTGTTGATATATACCGGAGGAACCATCGGGATGATAAAGGATTTTGAAACAGGCGCCCTGCGTAACTTCAATTTTAATGAATTGTTGCAGCACATCCCAGAATTGAAACTCTTGGACTGTAAGATTGATACCACCAGCTTTGCATCCCCCATAGATAGCTCTAATATGAATCCCAAATATTGGGCAGACCTCGCTAGCCTTATTGAGGTTAATTACGATGCCTTTGATGGTTTTGTGGTCCTCCACGGGAGTGATACGATGTCCTATACTGCCTCGGCGCTTAGTTTTATGTTGGAAAACCTGGGGAAGCCCGTCATCTTTACCGGGTCCCAATTACCTATAGGTGATCTACGTACCGATGCGAAAGAAAACCTAATAACCAGCATACAGATAGCCGCGCTCCAAGAAAAAGGAAGACCGCGCATTTCTGAGGTATGCCTTTATTTTGAATACAAGTTGTATCGGGCCAACCGAACCACAAAGATAAATGCCGAGCATTTTGAAGCTTTTGCATCCTTAAACTATCCGGCCTTGGCCGAGAGCGGGGTACATTTGCAAATAAATACAGCGGCACTCTATAAACCCAATAGGCGTAAAAAGTTCAAGGTGCATACGGTAATGTCCAAAGGGGTGATTTTGTTGAAATTGTTCCCCGGCATAGATCAAGCTACGATTGAACATATTTTGGGTTACGAACACTTAAAGGGTCTTGTGTTGGAAACCTATGGTAGTGGTAATGCAACCACCGAGACTTGGTTTACCACTATTTTGAAGGACATCCTGAAAAAAAGGATACCCGTGGTGAACGTCACCCAATGTTCGGGCGGGAGTGTCGCTATGGGGCTGTATGAAACCAGCACCGCGCTTAAAAAAATGGGAGTCATCTCTGGTAAGGATTGTACTACCGAAGCAGCCCTTACAAAATTAATGTATTTGCTAGGGCGCAATGTCTCGGCAAATAGCTTTAAGACTTTATTTGAAACATCCCTGCGTGGGGAAATGACTTGATTTTTTACCTAAAATTTATTTCTGAAAAGTATAAAAATACCGTAATTTGCACCCCATTCAAATCCAGAACAGCATTTGGATTTTAAAAATGTACTAGAGAGGTGGCCGAGTGGTCGAAGGCGCACGCCTGGAAAGTGTGTATACGCCAAAAGCGTATCGAGGGTTCGAATCCCTTCCTCTCTGCAAAAGGAAACCAGCAACTTGTGTTGCTGGTTTTTCATTTTAAAAAGGTAGGCCGAGCTTGCTCGAAGCATACCTTTTTAAAATGAAAAACCCAAGCCCTTTTTCTGGGCTTGTCGGTTTCTATGGTTGCCCAAGATTGTCCTGTTGGGATCAACGCGAGTTAATCCCGTTGCTCGAAGCATACCTTTTTAAAATGAAAAACCCAAGCCCTTTTTCTGGGCTTGTCGGTTTCTATGGTTGCCCAAGATTGTCCTGTTGGGATCAACGCGAGTTAATCCTTCCTCTCTGTTTAGAGTGAAAACCCAGTAGGTTGCACATACAATGGTTTTCTCTTTGAAAAATCATCAAAAGCGAAACATTTTGTAAGAACGGAGCAATTATAGTGTGCCAACTCGCACCTCGATTTGTCATTGATTAAATCTTAACGCCAGATACTGAATTTGTTACATAAATAAGTTTTCAGAGTTGGCAATCATTGTGCTATATGTATTTTACCGTTTCCAAAGAACAATACAACTAAAGTATCTTAAATAATTTTGGCGGATACCTTTAAAAGCAGTACTTTTCCACTCGGTTTTATATTTAGGTCACTATCTAAAGGTGATGCCGTAACTATTAAAATATTTCAATACAATAAATTAATAACTGCTGAACCACAAGTATTTATTGGTGATGCGCAAATTTATTGTTGCAGAATACCATAATAATTTTATATCTTTAAACCTTTAACTAAAAACAAACTTTAAGTCGATAGCAATGAAAAAATTATTTTCAATTCTGGCAATTGCCGCACTCGTTTTTGCGGGATCGTTAAACGCAAACGCAACGGTAGCTAACACTACACCAACCAGCGTTCAACAATTAACAACAGCAGCTACAGTAACCTTCGTTCAAGAAGATGATGCAGCAGTGGAAACAGATGACCGTGGTTGGCATCAAAAATTAAAAGAACGTTTCGTAGAGGGAGGTCCAGAATTTATGGGGATAGTACTTCTTTGTTTGATTCTTGGACTAGCAATTGCTATCGAAAGAATTATTTACCTAAACCTTTCTACCACAAACACACAAAAATTGGCCCAAGAGGTAGAGGATGCGCTAAATAGCGGTGGTGTAGAAGCTGCAAAGGAAGTTTGCAGAAACACAAAAGGACCTGTTGCTTCTATATATTACCAAGGCCTGGATCGTGCGGACGAGAGTATAGACGCTGCCGAAAAAGCAGTTGTTGCTTATGGTGGTGTGCAAATGGGACAATTAGAGAAAAACGTATCTTGGATTTCATTGTTTATCGCCTTGGCTCCTATGCTTGGTTTCATGGGTACGGTAATTGGGATGATCTTGGCATTCGACAAAATTGCAGCAGCTGGAGATATGAATCCATCGTTGGTTGCAGGAGGTATTAAAGTAGCACTTTTAACAACCGTATTTGGTTTGATCGTGGCAATTATCCTTCAAATTTTCTACAACTATATTATCGCGAAGATAGACCGTATCGTAAACAGTATGGAAGATGCGTCTATTACTTTGATAGATATGTTGGTTGACTACAAAAACAGAAAATAATTTAAAACAAACCATATACCATGGCTTTACATAAAATTTTTAAAATCATAGGAATCGTTCTAGGGCTCTTGGGTGTTGTGTTTATGGCAATGCTCTTGACCGGAAACGAATCCGCTCAAGATTACTTGATATATATTGGGTACATTGTATTTGCTGTTACATTGGTAATGGTAGTATTGTTCGTGCTCAAGGGAGTGTTCCAAGGTGACATCAAGAAGACATTAATATCATTAGGTGTTTTTCTGGCTATTATCTTGGTCTCATACGTTTTGGCAGACAATACCCCTATGCAGCTTCCAGATGATGGAGGGATGACCTCAGAGACTGGTTCTAAGTGGGTAGGGACAGGACTATATACCTTTTATATCCTTGCAGTAGTTGCAGTTGGATTAATGGTATTTAGCGGATTCAAAAAAATAACAAATAGATAATGGCAAGAAGAGCAACACCAGAAGTTAATGCTGGGTCCATGGCAGACATCGCCTTCCTATTGCTTATCTTTTTCTTGGTAACCACTACTATTGAAAAGGATAAGGGGATAGCACGTCAGCTACCTCCCAAGCAAGACGAAAACATACCGCCTCCGCCACTAAAGGAGAAAAACATCTTTATAGTGAACGTAAACCAGAACGATCAGTTATTGGTAGAAGAGGAACTTATGGAGTTGAAGGATCTTCAGGACGCAGCTATCGCATTTTTGGACAATGGTGGCGCTCCCTCAGGTAGTCCAGAGTACTGTAGCTACTGTCAAGGTAGAAGAGACCCAAGTTCTTCAGATAATCCTAACAAGGCAGTAATCTCTGTTCAAAACGATAGGTTAACCTCTTACCAAATGTACATTGCCGTACAAAACGAATTGGTAGGTGCGTACAATTTCCTGCGTAACAGGGAGTCAAGAAGGTTGTTTGGACCAGACTTTGTTTATACAGACGTTAAAAATGCCATAAACGAAGGAAAATACCAAGGGAACGTTGAAGCTGCAGAAGAAAAGCTGAAGCAAATACAGGAACTTTTCCCATTAAAGCTTTCAGAAGCTGAACCTAAGAAACGAGGAGAATAAAACGTATAAAAAATGTCAAAATTTAAAAAGAAAAAAGGCGGGGAATTACCTCCAGTAAATACAGCATCGTTACCAGATATTGTATTTATGCTGTTATTCTTCTTTATGGTTGTTACGGTACTACGTAATAACGAATTGATGATCAAGAACGAACTTCCTAAGGCAAACGAAGTTGAAAAGCTTAAGAAAGACCGTTCGGTATTTATCTACGCCGGTAAACCCAGTAAGCAATACCAAGCCAAATTTGGTACCGAAGGTAAAATACAGATAGGAGATAAGTTTACCGACATTTCCAGCCTTCAATTTGCACTCACTGAAGCCCGTGAAAAACTCCGTCCAGAATTGCAGGATAGAGTTGTAGTAGCCTTAAAAGTGGACAAGGAAACCAATACAGGCTTAGTGACGGACATTAAAGAAGAATTGAGAGAACTGAACATGGTAAAGATTATCTACATTGCCGCTCCAGGTAGCGAGTTGGACACTAAATAATTTTCCAGAATTATATTTAAGACGCCTTGAAAATACTTCAAGGCGTTTTTTTATGTTTTATTTTGAAATAAAAGTATCTTTATCACAATGCATGCAACCATACAATTTATAGTTTTTTCAATTCTCTTTTGTAGTACGCTGTTTTCTTTTGCCCAAGAAGATCTCAATAGTGATGGATCTATAGCTAGTGTTGAAAGCGAAAAAAAAACTGATACCATTGTAGATCTCAAGTACAGAGAGGACCAATTTTATTTGGGAATAACCTATAATATATTGTCCGATGTACCTTCTGCAGTGAATTTAAGTGGTCTTTCTGGAGGCATCCATTTTGGCTTCCTACGTGATATGCCCATAAACAAACGCCGCAATATAGCCATTGCAATAGGAGCAGGATTAAGTTTTGACGCTTATGGAAATACCCTCTTTATAGGAGAGACCCCAGAAGAAGAAAGTATTTTTACCATATTGACCAACGATGATTATGAGTATGATTTCAACAGGTTTAGCACGGCGGTGATTGAAGCACCAATAGAATTTCGGTGGAGAAACTCTACCCCCACCAAGTATGGATTTTGGAGAGTATATGCTGGGTTTAGGATAGGATATGCCTATTGGTACCGCGCACATTTCAGTCAAGAAGGAAATGAGGTGAACCAGACAGATATTCCGGAATTCAATCAAACCCGCTTGGCCGCCACTTTAAGTTTTGGCTATAGTAAAGTTAATTTTTATGCATATTATAGCATAAACCCATTTTTTGAAAATGCAGTAACCACAAATACCCAAGAGGAAGTAGGCTTTAAAACGTTTAAGGTGGGTCTTATTTTCTACATTTTATAACCATAGGGGAACTAGCAGTAACTGTGGCATAAAGCCAATAAAAAAGCCTCCTATAAGTTCTGGATAGGTATGGGAGTTGGTGTGTAACCTAGAAGATGCCACCCACCCATTTCCTATAAAAAAAATACAGATCCAAATGAGCATATTGATTTTAAAATGAACGCTCACAATAATCAAGAACATTGTAACCCCTGCAATACCCATTTGGTGTAAACTTATCCTGAACTTCAAAAATGCCAAGATCAAGGCACTCATAGCAGAAAACAGTATTCCCATAAAAAAGAAATACATTTCCGGAGAGTCCATGGGATCGAAAACCAATTTTATTATCAATACCAATAACCCGCATTGAATGGCTAGTGGGACCCTACGTTCGTGTACATTTTCTAGGTGGATTGATTTGATAGTGCCCAAATTCCGCAACAGGAAAAATACTACAATGGGAATGCATATAGTAATTATAGCAACGGCTACAAGACGGGATTGTAATAACTCTGTCTCTACATAACGAGGGGTGACTACAAAATACAGCAAGGTGCCCAATAAGGGCATAAGTAAAGGATGGAGTAGGTAGGCGCCAAGACGTAAAAAATAGTTCATTAAATTTCTTTTCGGAGCCTTGCAACAGGAATATCCAGTTGCTCTCTGTATTTTGCTACAGTTCTTCGAGCAATAGGATAGCCCTTTTCTTTTAAGATTTTGGCCAATTTATCATCGGTAAGGGGCTTCTTTTTGCTCTCTTCGTTTATAGTGATTTCAAGGATCTTTTTTATCTCTCTTGTTGAAACATCTTCTCCTTGATCGTTCTTCATGGATTCACTAAAAAACTCCTTGATCAATTTAGTTCCATAAGGAGTATCTACATATTTACTGTTTGCAACTCGTGAAACGGTTGAGACGTCCATATCAATTTTATCGGCGATGTCCTTTAATATCATTGGTTTCAAGTTGCGCTCATCCCCTGTTAAAAAATATTCCTTTTGGTGATGCATTATGGCATTCATGGTAACAAAAAGCGTTTGCTGGCGTTGCTTGATAGCTTCTATGAACCACTTAGCCGCATCCAGCTTTTGTTTTATGAACATAACCGCATCCTTTTGCGATTTCGATTTCTCCTTGGATGCTTTATACCCCTTGAGCATATTGGAATATTCACGGGAAACGTGCAACTCTGGCGCATTCCTTCCGTTAAGTGTAAGATCCAGTTCGCCATCCACGATCTTAATGGCAAAATCTGGAACTACATGCTCCACCATTTTTGTGTTTCCAGCATAGGAGCCGCCGGGTTTTGGGTTTAAACTTTCAATTTCGTGAATAGCTTCACGTAGTTCGTCTTCGGTAATATCGAATTTTTGAATGAGCTTGCTGTAGTGTTTTTTTATAAAATGATCAAACGCATCATCCAAAATCTCAATGGCCAAAGAAACGGGACTGGTTGGGTTCTTTCGATATAACTGAAGCAATAAACACTCCTGTAAATCCCTGGCTCCAACTCCAGCGGGATCTAATTCCTGAACCACTTCAAGTACCTTTTCAATTTTTTCTTCGGAAGTATATACATTTTGGGTAAAGGCGAGATCGTCTAATATATCAGCTATATCCCTTCGTATATAACCGCTCTCATCCACACTTCCCACCAGAAACTTTGCAATCTCCTCTTCCTCCTCGTCAAAGCGGTAGGTGCGTAACTGTGTCAATAGATATTGGTTAAAGGAAGTACCCGATGCGTACGGAGTTTGTTTTTCCTCATCATCTGCACTATAGTTGTTTGCGGAGAGTTTATAACTGGGCACCTCATCATCACTCAAGTAGTCGTCTACATTAATTTCGGTTTCGATTACCTCATTTTCATCGCCATAATCGTCTTCATTGTTAAACTCATCATCCAGTTTGTCGGTGTCCTCTTTTCCGCCTTCCAGAGCAGGGTTCTCGTTCATTTCTTGTGAAATACGCTGTTCAAATGCCTGTGTGGGCAGTTGTATCAACTTCATCAACTGGATTTGCTGAGGCGATAGTTTCTGGGAAAGTTTAAAATTTAACTGTTGTTTGAGCATAGTGGATTTCTATACCATAAAAATAGAAAAATACCACTAGATATAGGCATCCCTGCAATAATTTAAGCTTTTATTGGCAAAACCGTGCTTTGCCTGTCCAAAGGGTTTGTGGAGTAAACCCCCTATACTTTTTAAGGGGTTTACACTTTTTGGACAAGGTCTTCACAGGGGTGCAAAAAGGTGTGTTTATTCCGCTGATTATTAGGGATTAACCTTGTCTTTTTTCTTCGATAACAGTGCAATTTTGTTGTTCAGGGAGATAGGCCGAAAATCCAGAACAGAGTAGGCAAGAAAACTCAAAACTCAAAACCCATGGAAAAGATGACCGAAAAACAATTATTAACTGCTCGTGAAGAGTTCAGATCCTTTATGGCTGTTGAAACAAAAGACCTTAAAAAAGCTGCATTGAAGACAAAAGCTGCTTTCTTTATCCAAAAGCTGAATACCTCTTTCGAAGAACTGGCCTGTATTGGGTATAACCCAGCATTTAGTGAGCTTACCGCTACAGTACGAATAAAGCGCGCCAGTGGGTATTCTGGGCAATTGTGTACCCAAGGTTCACAGGAATACGTGCGTTTTTATCTGGATTATGAAGATGGCGCAGGCTGGCAGGATATGGGCGTAACCGCTGTTAACGTACACGATATCCCAACCCAAAAGGACTGTAGCGGTAATAACGAGCTGCCTATGGACTATGTGGTACGGTTACAAATAAATCCAAAGCGATTTTTTTGCACTAAGGCAAATACCCCAAAAGTAAAGGCAATCCTGGCCTGGAACGAAATTCCTGCCCCAAACGACCCCAACATGACCGCGGGAACGTACACCTGGAGCGATATGAAAGAGGAGTATATACAAATTGAACCGCTCAAGATATTTATTCCGGATCTACCGTTGCTCAATATTGGGAGTTTGTTGGAAAAGGCAATAGCAAACCCAAATACATCATTGAACAGCCTTGCACAGTTTACTCCCAACGGGTTGGAGACCATCAAGGAAGCGCAACAAGGACTGAAACAACAGGTATTGGATTTTCCAAATTTGTCCAACCTTTATAAAAAGAAAAAGATTGAGCCTTTCCGTTTTGGGCTTCCATTGCTGAAAAAAGTACAGCAAACCAACGACCCGCAGATCGTGTCCAACATCCAAAACATTTTTGAAGCACAGAATCTTTCATTAGCTGAAAGTTTGGCCGGATTGCTACAAACAGAGTGCAATACCAATTATGAAGAACTGTTTTGTGTAGGATTGGATTATACCAACGAAGCCTTGGTGGGAACCTTGAAAATTAAACGACCCAGTGGATATAGTGGTGATCTGTGTAAGGACGGAAGCAAGGAGTATGTGTCCTTCTGGATACAGGACGAAGATGAAAATTGTGCTTGGAAACACGCAGGGACCACTTTTGTAAAAGTGCACGATATAGATGAAATACCCGATGGAGGCTTGTCCTATTCGGTGATTTTGCCGTACGATTTTTCAGCATTGAAAAAGAACTGCGAAACTCCAAAAGTGCTTAAGGTAAGAGCTGTACTTTCGTGGAACCAACCACCCAATGGAATGGGTTGCGAGACCTGGGGGAATGTAATTGAAACCTATATTCAATTAAAACCAAGTATCGCTTGGGATGGTGAAGGTCCAAAAATGATCACCGTAGGTGGCGTTGCAACCGATTTTATCGATAACGTAAGCGGACTGACACTTCCGGGCGCTAAGATGGAATTTAACCAACAGCCTACGTATGATGATAGTCCGTTTGGAGGTATCATAGTCGTACAAGGGGTTTCTACTCCATTTGCAGGACAAAAGTACAAGGTGAAAGTAACAAACCTTGCTACCGGAGCCAGCTACTATCTCAACAACAAACTAGATCTTTTAGGGTACAACCCAGTAACGGGCGTGGTAACACATCCAGACCTATATCCTGTGGGAGACGAGTACGAATACCAGCCCTATCACAACAATATAAGTAGTGTGTTGGCACGTTTCGTGCCGGGTACCAACGACCGTTTGCGCATCACTATTGAACATAGTGACGGAACCCAGGACAGCCAAGTGATACAAATGGACAACACTCCAACAACCCTGAACCTGAATATTGACGATGGGGGCGATTGTAGCCAT
The DNA here is from genome assembly GCF_003353425.1 of Marinirhabdus gelatinilytica. Classification (GTDB taxonomy): domain Bacteria; phylum Bacteroidota; class Bacteroidia; order Flavobacteriales; family Flavobacteriaceae; genus Marinirhabdus; species Marinirhabdus gelatinilytica. Next base: position 170,795 of record NZ_QRAO01000001.1, on the reverse strand, counting down.
TACACAAAAGGCGATACCGTTATTGGTAACTTTAGCGTGACCGAAGACTACCTAGAAGCCTATAGCTTAAGTAGCAGTGCAGGAACATACAGTGCTACTGGAACGGGTCTAGGCCAGTTTGGAAATACCGAGGGTAGCGGCACTTTTGAAATAGCAACAGATCCTAATAAAAACTGTGGAAACGTAGTGCTTAGTGCCACTCAAAAAGCAATTCGCCATAGTGCTTATGTAGGTAGGACGGTAACGACAAGCCGTATAATTTGCTTGAGCGACTAATGTTTTGAATTAGCCTTCAAAAAGGAAAACGGGAAGTTTTTTAAGCTTCCCGTTTTTTTATGTTTTAGAATGATGCATTCCCCGGTGTCCTAGGATACGGAATTACATCCCTAATGTTCCCCATACCTGTCACAAAAAGCACCAAACGTTCAAAACCAAGACCGAAACCACTATGTACACAGGTTCCAAATTTACGAAGGTCCAGGTACCAGTAAAGTTCTTCTTCTGGGATGCCCATGGTTTCCATTTTCTCCTTTAGCACATCGTAACGTTCTTCACGCTGGCTTCCACCCACAATCTCTCCAATTCCCGGAAACAATACGTCCATGGCACGTACGGTCTTTCCATCGTCGTTCAAGCGCATATAGAACGCCTTTATCTTTGCTGGATAATCGAACAATATTACGGGACTCTTAAAATGCTTTTCAACCAAGAAGCGCTCGTGCTCGCTCTGCAGGTCTGCGCCCCATTCCTCAATGAGGTACTTAAACTTCTTCTTTTTGTTGGGCTTACTGTTTTTTAAAATCTCAATAGCTTCGGTGTAGCTTACGCGCTTGAAGTTGTTTTCAAGGACAAACTTCAGTTTATCCCGAAGTGCCATTTCACTTCGTTCGGCCTGTGGTTTGCTTTTTTCTTCTTGCAACAGTCTATTTTCTAAAAATTCCAGATCGTCCGCACAGTTTTCAAGTGCATAATTAACCACGTATTTTATAAAATCTTCAGCGAGGTCCATGTTATCTGCCAAATCATTAAAAGCAACTTCAGGCTCTATCATCCAAAATTCTGCCAAGTGACGGCTGGTGTTACTGTTTTCAGCTCTAAAGGTGGGTCCAAAGGTGTAAACCTTACCTAGTCCCATAGCATAAGTTTCGGCCTCTAACTGCCCGCTAACGGTGAGATTGGTTTCTTTTTCGAAAAAATCTTCTTTATAATTTATAGCTCCATCCTCGTTCAAGGGGGTTTTTTTCAAATCAAGATTGGTTACCTTGAACATTTCTCCGGCTCCTTCGGCATCGCTACCCGTAATAATTGGGGTATGCATATAGTAGAACCCATTTTTCTGAAAATACTCGTGAATGGCAAAAGATAACTTGGAACGCACACGCATAATCGCTCCAAAGGTATTGGTACGTACCCTTAGGTGTGCCTGTTCACGCAGTTTCTCCAGTGAGTGACGCTTTGGTGAGAGAATAGTGAGTTTTACATCTTCAGGATCTGCAGTTCCCAAAACTTCAACTTCTGAAACTTGTATCTCCACCCGTTGCCCTTTTCCTTGGCTTTCTACTAGGGTGCCTTTTACTTCAATGGCAGCCCCAACGGTAATGTTCTTAAGGGTTTCTTCCTCAAAATTTTCAAAATCTACCACACATTGTATATTGTGTAGTGTAGAGCCATCATTAAGTGCGATAAAACGGTTGCTACGGAAAGCACGAACCCAGCCACGGGCGGTAATCTCTACCAGGGATGGTTCTTGCTGTAAGAGTTGTGCTATGCTTGTTGCTTTCATTGTTGTTGTTATGTTGAAGGGCAAATATACTTGTTAATTCTGAAATCGAAGATGAAACCGAAACCGAAATCGAGGTCAAAACCAGCCACCATTAAAAAGACACCATCCTTGAGGAACCGTGCCCTGATGGGTATGTTTAATTCTAACGCTCGAAGAAAATCTTTCAATAGTTACTTCTCATCTGGGACATCTTCCGCCTCCAAGATTTGAAGGGCAGGTTTTTTAAAGGTCTTCTTGTTCGCAATTTCCTTTTCCAAAGAAAGTAATAGCGCCGGTAATAACAGCAAGTTTGCAAGCATTGCAAACACCAAGGTTATTGAGACCAAGGCGCCCAAGGCTACCGTACCACCAAAACTTGAAATGGTGAATACCGAAAACCCAAAGAACAACACGATAGAGGTATAGAACATACTCACCCCAGTCTCACGAAGTGCCGCATATACAGATTTTTTGATCTTCCAATTGTTTGCAATGAGCTCCTGCCTATACTTGGCCAAAAAGTGAATGGTATCATCCACCGAAATTCCGAACGCAATGCTGAACACCAAGATTGTGGAAGGTTTTATGGGAACGCCCAAAAAGCCCATGAGCCCAGCAGTGATGATAAGGGGCAGGAGGTTGGGAAGCAAGGAGACCAATATCATCTTCACACTACGGAACATCCACGCCATAAACAGGGCAATGAGCAAGATGGCCAGCGAGAGAGAGATAACAAGGTTGGTCACCAAATATTTTGTCCCCTTCTGAAACACGAGTGCTTTTCCCGTTAGGGTAACATTATAGCGCTCACTGGGGAAAATCTTTTCAATTTTAGCTTTTACATCTTCTTCCAGCCTATCGTAGCGCTCCGTTTCAGTATCCTTCATAAAGGTGGTGATACGGGCATACTGGCCAGTGGTGTCTACATAACTTGAGAGCAGATTGGTGTTTTTCGCACTGTTTTTTGCATAAGAAAGTATAAAAGTACGTTCTTGGCTGTTGGGTAGTTGGTAGTATTCTGGGTTTCCGTTATAATATGCCTGCTTGCTATATTTTACCAGATCGACCACGGATAGGGGTTTGGAAAATTCTGGGATCTCTTCAAGGTATTCCTGTAGTTCATCCATGCGTTTTAAGGTGGCGAGTTTCATCACCCCTTTTTTTCGTTTGGTGTCCACCAAAATTTCCAAGGGCATGATGCCTTCATATTCTTCTTCAAAAAATTTGATGTCGGCAAAGAACGGCTCACTCTGGGGCATATCTTCAATAATACTGCCCGAAATCTTAATATTGTACATGCCTATGATGCTTCCGCAGAGCAAAACTATGGAAGCTATAAAAATGGCAATACGGTGCTCGCGCACCATGCGCTCCATCCAGTCCACAAAACTGCCAATCCACCTCTTGTTGAGGTGTTTAAGGTGCTTTGTCTTGGGTACCTTCATATAGCTGTACACTATAGGAATAATGAAGAGGCTCAACAAAAAAATACAGATGATGTTTATGGAAGCCACAATACCGAACTCACTCAAGAGCTTGCTATTGGTCAAAATAAACGTGGCAAAACCTGAAGCAGTGGTTACGTTTGTCATTAAGGTTGCATTACCCACCTTTGCGATAACACGCTGTAAGGATTTGGCCTGGTTGCCGTGCAGCTTTATTTCCTGCTGGTATTTGTTGATAAGGAAAATACAGTTGGGAATACCAATAACAATTATGAGTGGCGGGATAAGTGCCGTAAGTACCGTGATCTCGTAACGCAACAATCCCAAGATACCAAAAGCCCACATCACGCCAATGAGTACGGTAACCATGGAGATGATCGTGGCGCGAAAACTACGGAAGAAGAAAAAGAAGATCAAGGAAGTGACCAGTAGTGCAGCCCCGATGAACATTCCAATCTCATCGATAATATTCTGCGCATTCAAGGTACGTATGTAGGGCATCCCCGAGGTATGCACTGTAATGCCGGTATCGTCCTCAAAGCTATCAATGGCTGGGATAAGGTCGTTTACGATAAAGTCTCTGCGAAGTGCCGTATTTACAATATCTTTCTTAAGATAAACTGCCGTGCGAACCCCCATTTTGTTAGGGCTATATACCAAACCTTTGTAAAAAGGAAGTTTGTTGAAAAGCTCGTAGCGGTAATTTTCTAGGATTTCTTCGGAAAGTATACTGTCCTGCACAAATGGAACGAGTGCAAAACTTGAAGAGTCCTTGATTTTTTGTAGCTTTTGGAGTTCGCCTACCGAAAGGGTTATATCTACCGCTTCAAAGGTCTTTAATCTTGCCGAAAGCGACGTCCACGCCTTAAAATTTTTGGGGGTAAAAAGTGAAGAGTCCTTAACACCCAGAACGATAAGATTACCCTCTTCACCAAAGGTATCCAAAAACTGGTTATATTCTACGTTTATTTCGTGGTCGTCCGGGAGTAGGTTGGCCTCTGTGTAGGTAAAGCGCATGTGCTGCCATTGGGAAATCATAAAAGCAGTGATTCCCAGTATGACAACCAGGTGTATCGTCCTGTTCCTTAGGATAAAACGAGCTACTGCGCTCCAAAAGCCTATGCTAAAAAGTTTGTTCAAAAGACTTGGCTACAAATTGGGTGCAAAGGTAGTGAAATGGTGTGGGTTATTCCTATAGTTGGATAGTGTAGTTTGCAGTTTAAAACTTTGCGTAAAAGGTAAACTTAAAGCTTATATTGTCCTCGAACTGGGGGAGGTTGTAAAAGCCGTACCGATAGGCAAAACTAAGTCCAAAGCCAAAGATAAGCTTGTTTAGCTCAAATCCGGACTCGTTATAAAGTTGTTCCAAGGTGTTGAACGGGAGTCCTATATGTTCTTCTGGGTTGCGCATATTGCCCAGGGCATGTCGGGAAATAAGGACAAGTTCGGGTTTAAAACGTTCTGAAAAATAAAAACGGCGCAAGCTGTGCTTTACTTGAAACGTAACCAACTGGTCCGAGAAGAACTCCCCAAAGTACATAGTCTCAAAACTACGGCGGCCCGCAACAGAGAAACGTTGTAAAATTTCATCCTTTGTTGGAGCATTGGGATAGGCGTGGTAGAGATGTGTTAACGGTACATTGCCAATAGCATAGTCTCCTTCCAACAAAAAGTTGGTAGAGGACAAGTTTGTTCTTTTGATATAGTAGTCTAACTTCAGTCCAAATTTGGTGTAGCTAAAATCGCTTCCTGTAATACCCTTTAATCCTTGTGTAACTTGTGCACTAATTTTTGGAAAACCGTCAAAATATTCCACACGCCCATCTTTGGTAGTAATAAAATCGGTCTTGGGGCTTATACGGAAGGAACCGGTGACTTCGGCAATTTCATAATTTTCGAACAGCTCGCCATTGTTCAAGAAACGATAATCTTCAATTTGGTCGATCCGGCTTCTTGAAAACCGCACCTCTGCCAATATCTTTTCAATAAACTCTGCTTGTACGTTGGTCTGCCACGTTCTTTCTTTGTAGAATTGGGTTACGTTTACCAACCTGGGTTCAAATACCGAATATACCCTGTCGTCCGTCAAGAAATTGAATTTCCCTATTTCCTGTATATCATCTTTATACTGAAGATTGAGCCATGTTTTATATTCTTTATTCAGCCGGATACTACCGCCCACACCAAACTTGATATCACGGTCCTTGAAACCACGGGCAAAATAGCCGCTGATTTTAAAACGTTCGGACAGCCTATCGTTGGTTACGCCGCCAATGCCCAGCCGTAAACCTTCGTAATTGTTGTATTTTATTATATAGCGTAGGTCGATATCGAAAAACCCAATGGGGTAGAAACCTGTATTAAAGGGATTTTCTTTTTTCTCGGCCTTAGTTGCGGTTGTGTCCTGTTCGGTTTTAATAGCAGGTTCCTGTGCGTAAAAGGCCAGTGAAAAGAGTAACAAAAAGAGCAGTAGTGTACCGCGCATAGATGTGAAGAATAATATGCGAATGTAATAAGAAAGCGGCGCAATGGCCGCTTGTTTGTGTTTTGTTTAACGTACAAATAAAATTAAACCGTCATGATTTCCTTTTCTTTTTTCTCGAAGATTTGATCTATTTTGGCAATATGGTTATCGGTCATTTTCTGGATGTCTATTTCCAGATTGCTTTTCATGTCTTCAGAAATATCTAACTTTTTTATATCGTTATTGGCGTTTTTACGGTCGTTGCGCACGCCTATTTTTGCTTCTTCGGCTTCTGCCTTGGCTTGTTTTGCCAATTCGGAACGGCGTTCTTCGGTCAAGGGAGGAACATTGATTATTACGCTCTCACCATTGTTCATGGGGTTAAAGCCGAGATTTGCCATTTGGATCCCTTTTTCAATTTCAGGAATCATAGATTTCTCCCACGGCTGGACAGAGATGGTCATCCCGTCCGGAGTATTTACGTTTGCTACTTGAGAAAGGGGGGTGGGGGTTCCGTAGTAATCCACCTTTACGCTTCCTAACATAGAGGGAGATGCTTTCCCGGCACGGATGTTCATCAATTGTTTTTCCAAGTGCGCAACAGCATTGTCCATTGCTTCTTTGGTGCTGTCCAGTATAAATTTTATTTCGTCTTCCATACTTCGGCTTTGCTCAGTAGGCTTATACCAAGCTTTTTATATTATTAATTAGTTTCAACTACGCAAAGTTGCTTTACGCTGTATAGGGCAGGCAAAAACCAGACCAATCCAAAAATACTAAAACAATCTTTAATATCACAAATTAACTTTAGTACCAATAGTTTCGCCAGTGACCACCTTCAATAAATTACCCTTCGTATTCATATCAAACACAATAATGGGCAATTGGTTTTCTTGGCTAAGGGTAAATGCAGTTGTGTCCATGACCTTGAGTCCCTTTTTAAGCACATCGTCAAAGGTGATGTGGTCAAACTTTGTAGCAGTAGTGTCTTTCTCAGGGTCGCTCGTGTAAATACCATCAACACGGGTTCCTTTAAGGATTACGTCAGCTTCAATTTCAATGGCGCGCAGTACAGCGGCACTGTCTGTAGTGAAATAAGGATTTCCCGTGCCTCCTCCAAAAATCACGACCCGTCCTTTTTCCAAATGGCGAATGGCCTTGCGACGTATGAATGGCTCTGCCACTTCGTTTATTTTTATGGCTGTTTGCAAACGGGTGGGTATTTCCTCATCTTCCAGTGCACCCTGCAATGCAAGCCCGTTGATTACGGTAGCAAGCATTCCCATGTGATCTCCCTGCACGCGGTCCATCCCTTTGCTGGCACCTGCCAAACCACGGAAAATATTGCCGCCACCAATCACGATTGCGACCTCTACCCCAAGGTTGGTAATCTGTTTTATTTCTTGTGCATATTCTTTTAGGCGATCGGGATCTATACCGTATTGGCGGCTTCCCATAAGGGCTTCTCCAGAGAGTTTTAGGAGGATTCTTTTGTAGTGCATAGCGAGATTTTGTGATGCAAAAATAGGGAAAAAAGTGGGTAGTTGGTAGGGGTAGGACGCTTTGCTCGTAGAATTTTTGAACAAAAAAAATCCGTTACCAGAAATTTCTGGTAACGGATTGTAAATTATAGGTGCCTAAAAAGGTAGTTAAGCGGTTTTAATAACGCAAGCGCTGTTAAAATTGTACTGAAACTACGCTAAGGATATTCTCTTAAACCCAACAACTTTTACGCCTTGGTCTGCTACATAATCGGCCACTTTTTTCTTGTCGTCCATAATATAGTTTTGGTCCAAAAGTGCTTTTTCTTGGTCCAAGGTGGTGTTGTCGCTCACAAAGCGCTCCATCTTACCTGGAAGGATTCGGTCCCAGATTTTTTCTGGCTTTCCTTCGGCTTTCAATTGCTCTTTTGCATCAGCTTCGGCTTTTGCCATTACCTCATCGGTCAATTGAGATTTAGAAATATATTGTGGCACATTTTTAAGGGTCTTGCCCAAACGTCCCAACTCAATGTTTTCTTTTTCGATTGCTGCAATACGCGCCTCAGTTTCAGAAGCTACAAAAGCAGGGTCAAAATCGGCTGAGGACAAAGTGGTCGCACCCATAGAGGCAACTTGCATAGATACGTTCTTGGCAACTTCTTCAGCATTATCAATTGCTTCTGAAAGCCCTGTCAAGGCGCCAATCTTGTTTCCGTGGATATATGTCCCTACGAAAGGTGCTTCCAGTACTTCAAAGCCTCCAATTTCAATCTTCTCGCCAATCACACCTGTTTGCTCTATTAGTTTGTCTTCAACGGTCATTCCGTCGAAATCTGCTTTCAACAATTCTTCTTTAGAGTTTACGTTGATAGCAACATCGGCGATTTGCTGTGCTAGTTCTTTGTAAGAGTCATTCTTGGCAACAAAATCTGTCTCACAGTTTAGGGATACTACGATACCTCTTGTGTTATCGTCATTGATTGAAGAAACTACAGCCCCTTCGCTTGAGTCACGGTCTGCTCTTTTCTCTGCAATTTTTTGTCCTTTTTTTCTAAGGATGTTAATTGCTTCTTCCATATTGCCCTCTGCCTCTACCAATGCCTTTTTACAGTCCATCATCCCGGCTCCGGTCTTTTTTCTTAATTCGTTTACTTCTGCGGCGGTTACTTTTACCATAATATCTTTGATATTTTTCCCGTGGAAACGGGAACCTTGTTATTGTTTTATTTATTTAAAAAAGCCGTCGCAAATTTCAACTATAGAAATGAACCTGACGACTTTTCAATTTTATGAAATGATTAATTTTCCAGCTGATACTTTTCAGCTACAAAACCTATTCTTCTTCTTTTGAAGCTTCAGCGGCTACCTTTTTTCTTTTTGGCTTTGCTGCTTTTTCCTCTTTTTCTGGTTTTTCTGCCTTGGTTTCTTTTTTCTTGGCAGGAGCTTCTTTTTTATCGTCGCTATCTTTTCCAGCTTTTCTTTCGGCTAGACCTGCTGCAACAGCATCGGTCACGCTAGCGATTATCTTTTCGATAGACTTAGAAGCATCATCATTGGATGGGATTGGGAAGTCTATCTCACGTGGATCACTGTTTGTGTCTACCATCGCAAAGATTGGGATGTTCAGCTTTTGGGCTTCTTTTACTGCAATATGCTCACGTGTAGTATCTACAATGAACAAGGCACCTGGAAGACGGCTCATATCGCTAATGGAACCAAGGTTCTTTTCTAATTTAGCTCGAGTACGGTCTACGGCCAAACGCTCTTTCTTTGAAAGTGAGTTAAAGGTACCGTCCTGCTTCATTCTATCGATAGAAGCCATTTTCTTCACGGCTTTACGGATAGTCACAAAGTTGGTCAGCATACCACCTGGCCATCTTTCGGTGATGTAGGGCATGTTCACGTTCTCCACTTTTTCTGCAACGATGTCCTTGGCTTGCTTTTTAGTAGCCACAAAAAGAATTTTGCGGCCGCTAGCAGCGATCTTCGCCAATGCATCGTTTGCTTCCTTAAGCTTTGCGGTAGTTTTGTAAAGGTTTATAATGTGGATACCGTTACGCTCCATATAGATATACGGGGCCATGTTCGGGTTCCATTTTCTGGTAAGGTGTCCAAAGTGTACACCTGCGTCAAGGAGTTCCTTAACTTGCTTGTTGTCTGCCATTTTGTTTTTAGTTTACGTTCTGTAAGTTAGATAGCAATCTTTCCTTCAGTAATTCTGAAATCTTTGATTTAGATGCTAAACTAATTGTCCCGCCCGGCAAAGAGCGGGACTAACAGCTTATTAATAATTGTATTTGTATGAACTTGTAATAATCGCCAAACCAATGTTGCAAAGCAACGCAGGCTGAGCGAAGTCGAAGCCTAACGCTTAGAGAACTGGAATTTCTTACGGGCTTTCTTCTGTCCGAATTTCTTACGCTCTACCATACGTGGGTCTCTGGTAAGTAATCCTTCTGGCTTCAGGATGCCTCTGTTCTCATCGTTCAGCTCGCACATAGCGCGAGAGATGGCCAAGCGAATTGCTTCTGCCTGTCCTGTGATACCTCCACCAAAAACATTTACAGAGATGTCGAAAGTTTTTTCGTTATCTGTTAACATTAGGGGTTGCTTTACTTTATACTGTAAAGTAGAGGTGGTAAAATAGTTGTCTAGATCACGCTTGTTGATGGTAATGTTCCCTTTTCCTTCAGAAAGGTACACACGCGCAACAGCGGTCTTTCTTCTTCCAATTTTGTGAATTGTCTCCATTACTTGTTGTCGTTAAGGTTAATTACTCTGGGTTTTTGTGCTTCTTGTCCGTGGTTGTCGTCTGCATAAACTTTTAGGTTTCTGAAAATAGCACTACCCAATTTGTTTTTGGGTAACATACCTTTTACAGCTTTTTCTACAAGTCTTGCAGGATCTTTACCGAACAACTCTTTAGCAGTTAAAGAACGCTGTCCACCTGGGTAACCCGTGTGGCGGATGTATTCTTTAGCTTCCCATTTGTTCCCTGATAACTGGATCTTGGCAGCATTCGTAATAATTACGTTGTCGCCACAATCTACGTGTGGAGTAAAACTTGGCTTGTGTTTGCCTCGAAGTAACTTAGCAACTTCGCTTGCAAGACGACCCAATGTTTGCCCGTCCGCATCTACCAACAACCACTCTTTGTTCACGGTTGCCTTATTGGCAGATACTGTTTTGTAACTCAATGTGTCCATTTCGTTTTTTGTGTAAATAGTTAATAAATCATTGTTTTCACCCGTAAAAGCAAAAATTTTCTACTTTTTGAGGGGTGCAAATGTAGAACTATTTATTTGAATAACAATGTTTGAAACCCTTTTTTACATCGTTTTTAGCCTAAAGTTACAATGAGATCATCCTGCATCACCATATCACCCTCCTTAAGCGTAATAGATTGTACCTTGCCGCTGCCAGTTGCCAAAACGGTACTCTCCATTTTCATCGCTTCCAGAACAAACAAAGGGTCGTTCGATTTTATCTCTTGCCCCTTCTTTACCAAAATTTTATAGAGCATTCCCTGTATGGGGGCACCGTATTGGTTTTTGTCCTCTGGGTCGGCTTTTCGGTTTTCGGTTTTCTGTACAGTAATGGATTGGTCCTTAATTTCAACAAATCTGTTTTCACCATTCACCGAAAAGAACACAATACGCATCCCACTTTCGTTGGGAATACCCACCGATAACAATTTTACGGCTATGGTCTTGCCAGGCTCCAGCTCGATCATGGTCTCTTCGCGGAGCTTCATTGGGTAGAAAAAGTTTTTGGTCGAAAGTATAGATGTATTGCCAAACAACTTATATTTTTCATGGGCGGCCTCGAAAACTCGTGGATACAGACTGTAGCTCAAGAAATCTTCAAACTCAATAGGTCTGCTGAAGTTTTTCTGAAACTTCTTTTTGAAAACCTTGAATTCCTTATCAAAATCGATGGGGTCTAGATGTGCGTTTGGCCTGTCCGAATAGGGTTTTGCTTTCTTCAATATTATTTTCTGAATTTTTTTTGGGAACCCTCCTAATGGTTGCCCCAAATCCCCCTTGAAAAAGTTGATAACCGATTCTGGAAACGAAATAGTCTCGCCACGTTCCATAACGTCTTCTGGCGTAAGATCGTTGGTTACCATAAATATGGCCATATCGCCCACAACCTTACTACTTGGGGTTACCTTTACTAAATTCCCAAAGAGTTTGTTTACCTGTTCGTACATTTTTTTTACCTCGCTGAAACGGTCTCCCAAGCCCAAAGCTTCGGCCTGCGGACGTAAATTGGAGTATTGTCCGCCAGGGATTTCGTGTTGGTACACTTCGGCAGTACCGGCTTTTAAATCAGATTCAAACGGATAGTAATATTCCCGAATATCTTCCCAATAGTTAGAAAACTGATTCAGCTTTTTCATATCAAAATCGTGGGCTCGTTCATGACGTTTCATCATCTCCACCACCGAATTGAAATTGGGCTGGGAGGTAAGCCCTGAGAGGCCACCCAAAGCCACATCTACAACATCAACCCCTGCCTCAATCGCTTTTAAATACGTGGCAGATTGTATGGATGAGGTGTCATGGGTATGTAAGTGCAATGGTACTTTTACGGTGTCTTTTAATGCGCTCACAAGCTCGGTTGCTGCGTAGGGCTTTAACAATCCGGCCATATCTTTAATGGCAATAATGTGGGCACCGGCATTTTCTAGGTCCTTTGCCAATTGGGTGTAGTATTTTAGCGTATACTTTGTCTCGTTGGGATCTAGAATATCGCCTGTATAGCTTATAGCGGCCTCGGCCAATCCACCTGTTTTTTTGCGTACATAGTTTATGCTGGGTTCCATCGCCTTTACCCAGTTCAACGAATCGAATATCCTGAAAATATCAATTCCATTTTCCCAAGAGGTTTCCACAAACTTCTCGATAAGGTTGTCCGGGTATGCTTTGTAACCTACACCGTTGCTCCCTCGCAATAACATTTGGAACAAAATATTGGGCATAAGCTCTCTCAGTTTGCGCAGACGGGTCCACGGGCTTTCGTTGAGGAACCTGAGGCACACATCAAAGGTTGCGCCTCCCCACATTTCAATACTAAAGGTGTTGGGGTGGTTTTTTGCAAAACTTTCAGCAATGTTAACCAGATCGTAGGTGCGCATACGTGTTGCCAAGAGCGATTGGTGCGCATCACGCATAGTAGTATCGGTAAAATGGATTTTCTTTTCTTTTTTAAGCCATTCTGAAAACTTCTCAGGTCCCAGCTTGGTCAAGAGGTCTTTTGTGCCCTCGGGAAAAGGGGCACTGGGATCGAACGTTGGAATTGTAGGCGTTCTGAATTTTTTGTTGTCGTCTATAAACTTTACATCTGGATTCCCGTTCACGATTACTTCGCCCAGATACCTAGTGATTTTTGTAGTTCGGTCTTGGGGTAGCTTGATGTTGAAAAGTTCAGGAGTGTTCCCAATAAAGTTAACGGAAGCTTTTCCTTCCTTGAAAACGTCGTGCTGAATGACATTTTGAAGAAAATGGATGTTGGATTTCACCCCGCGAATCCTAAATTCCTTGAGGGCACGTGTCATTTTTCTCACGGCACCGTCCAAGGTGCGCCCATGTGCCGAAACCTTCACCAGCATAGAATCGAAAAATGGACTCACACTGTAGGATTGATAGATGCTCCCGGCGTCCAACCGTATCCCCATCCCCGATGCGCTGCGGTAGGTAGTTATGGTGCCATAATCCGGCGTGAAATTGTTTGAGGGATCCTCGGTAGTAAGCCTGCACTGTATGGCAAAGCCGTAGGTGCGCAAGGAATCCTGATCGTAAATTTTAATTTGCTTGTCGCTCAATTTGTAACCTCCAGCGACAAAAATTTGAGTTTTAATAAGGTCAATTCCAGTGACCATTTCGGTTACGGTGTGCTCTACCTGTATACGAGGGTTTACCTCAATGAAATATACTTGGTCTTTCTTATCAACTAAAAACTCTACAGTACCTACGTTATTATACTGCACCTCTTTGGCAATTGCGACCGCATAATTGTATAACTGCTCTTTTACGTTGTCTGGAACATTGTAGGAGGGTGCCATCTCGACCACTTTTTGGTGGCGGCGTTGTACCGAACAATCCCGCTCGTACAGATGGCGTATGTTTCCATGGTTATCGGCCACTATCTGTATTTCAAGGTGCTTTGGGTCTTCTACATATTTTTCGAGAAACATGGTGTCGTCCCCAAAAGCATTCAATGATTCACTTTTGGCGGAGTTGAAGTTGTTGGAGAGTTCTTCCGCAGACCTTACAATGCGCATCCCTCGGCCACCACCGCCAGAAGCAGCTTTCAACATAACGGGGTAGCTTATTTTTTCAGCCTCTTCCAACGCAACTTTTAGGCTGGTAAGCTTTTTTGTATTGCTCTGTATAATGGGGATATTACATTTCTTAGCAATCTTTTTTGCAGTTATCTTATCGCCCAACGCATCCATGACAGCTGGGTCTGGGCCAATGAAAATAATATCGTTCTCAGCACATTTTCTTGCAAATTCAGAATTTTCAGAGAGAAATCCATACCCAGGGTGAATGGCATCCACATTTTTCGATTTTGCCAAAGCGATTATAGTATCGCCGTCCAGATAGGGTTTAAGAGGCTCGTCGTTGTTGCCAATCTGGTAGGCTTCATCTGCCTTATAGCGATGTTGCGAATACCGGTCTTCATAGGTATACACCGCAACGGTTTGCAGGTTAATTTCGGTACAGGCACGGAATACACGAATTGCAATTTCACTTCGATTGGCAACAAGGACTTTTTTAATTTTCATAACAGAGGAAATGATTAGGATTTTTTTCAGAATAAAATGAGCTTAAAGATACAAATTTACTATGCGCGCATAGTATTTTTTTAAAAAGAATTTACCTTGGTCCCCTCGAGTGTTTTTCAATTGGGTCTTTAACGAAACTGAAAGATGTATCGAGAGGTCACATTTAAAATAGTATCCTTGACAATGCTTCTCGATACAATCCCGAAAACTTTCGGGATCGCTCAAAGTGACGAAATTCTGGAACTACAAAAAGGGATTTTCTGTTTCGTAGTTCCTTACAATAAAATCCAGAGCACTCTCTAAGATCTCACCCATATTCTTCGATTTTTTAAAGTTTATATCGCCCGTTAACTGCAATAAGTCTTTTCTTAACTGTTTCATTTTTTCGGGTGGGGAAAGGGTGTCGTTTTTCATACACTCCAAGAGTTCTTCCAGACGGTCCTTTTCACTTGTGGCCCTTTTTGCCAATAATGATCTTTCTTCTCTTTTATACTGTTCGATAGAGGCATCTTTAAGGACGCGAGCAGTTAGTTGTACCAATTTGTTGTTCTCCTTTAAAAACTGGGGCTTGTACACTTTTTGGTTGCCCTCGTAGGATTGCTGGTCAAAATCTATGGCGCGTATTCGGTACTGTATCCTATCAAAGTCGTTGGTGAGTACCATCACGTAATTGTAGGAGCGCATATCGCCCAGTAACCGTACAAAACAACGCTCGTTAAACTTCACGAATTCCTTTGCAATCTCGCGTTTATCCTGTTCCGAACAAAACTCCAGGTGGTGTGTAATAAAATCGTCTCCAGGAATTCCAGAAATGTGTTCTTCTATCAAGGTATTGCCGTGTACCAAAAAATTGATATGGTTGGGTGATAGGAGGTGCTCCAATTCCAGCCCATAGATCCTGGAGGCATCGGCTTTTTTAATGTAGAGGAAAATATAGTTGTCGTTCAAGATATTTCGCACCTTGATACGAAAAGGTTTCGAGTTGCCAAAGGTGCAAAAGTCTATACTGTCTATATTAAGGTAAGGCAACAGCGCATCGGAACCATCGGAATGTAAGATAGAGTACATTCTTTTCAAGCTTTCCTCTATCTCCTGTGTTTCAAATTCAGAATAATATACCTGTATCCACAAGGTGTCGTTCCCCTGGGCATCAAAAACCGAGACAGAGCCCTGAAACCGCAATAAATCGTCGTAGTATATCGGTATCTTTATATTGCGCGCATACTTTGTTAGATAACCGGACAATTGTTCGGTTATGGGATAAGCAGGCTTTTTCTTTGAAATAAGTTTTCTCATCAGGTAGCTTCGATGTAGTAAAGATAGTGACTTTTATAGTGGCAACGGATCATTTTTGAAGTGTTAAAACTTTGTTAATTAAACCTAAATATTGTCACAATTTTTTTGGTTTTAAGTCCTTTATAGTATCAATCAAAAATCAACTAACCCGCCATTATGCACAATCTCATCAACTATGCTTGGCTTCCTATTCTTTTTTTCTTCGGAAATATAAGCGCACAAGAAACCGAAACCACATCACAAAATTTTCCGAAACGTAGCTACACTACTGTTCCAATTGGTGCCAAGGAAGCTCCAAAAATAGACGGCGACCTTACTGAACCCGCTTGGAATCTCGTGGAATGGACCACAGATTATGTGGAGTTTGAGCCCGATAACGCCACACCCCCTACAGAGCAGACCAAGATGAAAATTCTCTATGACGAGAAAAACCTGTACGTAGCCTTTAAATGCTACCAAAAAAACCCCGCAACCATTGAAAAACGGATGGGCCGTCGTGATGATTTCCCGGGCGATTGGGTTGAGATAAATATTGATAGCTACGGCGACGACCGGACAGGCTTCTCTTTCACGGCTTCAGCTTCTGGTGTAAAGGGGGATGAATTTATTAGCAACAACGGAAATTTTGACGGTAGCTGGAATCCAATTTGGTACTTAAGCACAAAAATTGATAATGATGGCTGGACCGCCGAAATGCGAATCCCCTTGAGCCAGTTACGTTTCAGCAGTGCAGATGAACAAGTGTGGGGCATACAGAGCACCCGAAGGTATTTTAATAACGAAGAGCGTTCCACTTGGCAACCCCTGCCAGCCAATCCGCCTGGGTGGGTGAGCGAGTTTGGGGAGTTGCGAGGAATCAAGGGCATAAAACCTCAAAAACAATTGGAGATTCAGCCCTATACGGTTGGTCAATTAGATACGTATGAGGCCGAAGAGGGCAACCCCTTCCGCGATGGCAGTGATCCTAGATTAACGGGAGGACTGGATGCCAAGATTGGCGTGACTAACGACCTTACCCTGGATGTAACCATAAATCCAGATTTTGGTCAAGTTGATGCAGATCCCGGAGCCGTGGCGCTGGACGGTTTTGAGATTTTTTTTCAGGAACGCCGACCTTTTTTTGTAGAGAACAAGAGTGTATTCGATTTTACCATAGGGAGTGGAGCAGATAACCTCTTCTTTTCGAGACGAATTGGCCGGAGTCCCCAGGGCTCGGCTTTTGGCCCTACCACGGCTTTTGTGGACCAGCCTAATAATACAACTATTCTGGGCGCAGCAAAATTTAGTGGGAAAACAAAAGACGGATTAACCGTAGGTGTACTGGAAAGCGTAACCGCTAAAGAATTTGCCGATGTGATCGATGCCGATGGATCTGAAACCGAAGAACTGGTAGAGCCTTTGACCAATTATTTGGTAGGCCGTGTACAACAGGATTTCAATAACAACAATAGTTATGTTGGAGGAATTTTTACCAGTACTGTCCGTAATATGGATGAGAACGTTTCTTTTCTGCATTCCCACGCCTATTCAGGAGGAATAGATTTTAAGCACAATTGGAAAGAACGAACCTACTATGTGGAAGGGAGCGCCGTGTTAAGTAATGTTCGTGGCAATGCCCAAGCTATTGCCCGAACCCAAACGTCCCTCACGCACTTGTTTCAAAGGGTAGATGCAGACCATGTAAGTGTAGATCCTACGAGAACCCAATTAACGGGAACTGGAGGCCGATTTGAATTTGGAAAAGGCGGTGGTGGTGATTGGCGCTATGCCATTGGTGGAAATTTTAAGTCGCCAGAACTGGAATTGAATGATATAGGTTTTCTTCGTCAGGCTGATGATATTAGGCAATATGCCGTGCTGCGCAGGTTGTTCAACAAACCCACTAGCTGGTACCGTCGTGCCAATGCACGCGTAAATCTGTCTTCAGCATTCGATTATGAGGGGAACTACAACAGGATCCAATATGAAATAGGGGGCTTTATAAACTGGAAGAATAACTGGTGGAGCGATTTTGGCGCGGCACACAAACCTAGAATTTTTACCAATACATTTTTACGTGGCGGTCCCCGTTGGCGCTATAACGAAGAGAACTATATCTTCTTTTTTTCTGGAACAGACCAACGCAAAAAACTTAGCTTTAGTGGTGGCACGGTACAATCGCAGGCAAAACAGGATAACTTTGCGTTTCGGGAATACGATGTTGGTTTGCGTTACCAACCCTTGAACAGCTTGAACCTTTCGTTAAATGTAAATTATTCGGAAAACCCAAGTAAGACCCAATATGTGACACAACAAGATTTTAACGGTACGGCACGCTATATTTTGGGAGCGATAGACCAAGAGACCTTGAGCACGACACTTCGGGTAAATTACAACATCAACCCAAACCTTACCATCCAATATTATGGACAACCCTTTATTTTTAAAGCAGATTTTTCAGATTTTAATTTTGTGAACGATGCCACTGCTGAAGATTTAAATAACCGTATTACCCATTACGAAACAGACCAAATCCGTTTGGAAAATGGCGAGTACCGTGTAGATGAAGATAGGGACGGTACCATAGATTTTACCTTTGGAGACCCAGATTTTGCCTTTGTACAATTTAGAAGCAACCTGGTAGTACGTTGGGAGTACATCCCCGGCTCGGAGATTTTCTTGGTGTGGAGCCAAGGACTTAATGGTATTGGCGATCCACGGAACAGTTTTAGTACCATTGTGGACAATCAGCTGCTTAGCCAAAAGCCACAGAACACTTTTTTGCTGAAGGCGACGTATCGGTTTGTTTTGTAGTACAATTGACCTTTTCTACACCGGCTGGTAGACACCTCGCTAAAAAATTAAGTAGAATTTATTTTCTTACTTTTAAGAAAATATTTTTTCATGTCTAAACTCTTACCTAATCTTCCTATTGAAGATTTAACTCCTGAAAATGATTATCTCGGAATAATTGAAACGGGGAATATTATAAAATCATTTTTGATAAATAACAAAGACGAATTCTCACAAATTAAAATGTTCTCACTTTATGGAGAATGGGGAAGTGGGAAAAGCACTTTAATGAAGTATCTAAAAAAGGAACTTAAATCAGATTTCAACACCTACTTTTTCGAAGCTTGGGAGTATGAAAGTGATGATAATTTGTCTTTGTCAATGCTTGAATTTTTATTAGAAGAATCTAATACGATTTCAGATAAATTAGGAAAAGAATTACGGACTGCTGCTGAAAATTTATTGGAAGGCTTTACTAAGTCTATTACACTACACGGGGGTATTATTTCTTTTTCGGGAGAAAAGCTCGTTAGCGCTTCGGATAAAAATAATACATTAACATTTTACCAAAAGAAGAAAGATTTTAAAAACAAATTTAAAAAGTGGGAAAACAAAATTACTTCTGGGACTTATAAAAATACAAATATGGTCTTTATCGATGATTTAGATAGATGTGAACCAGAAAATGTTCTTAATTTGCTTTCTGCTTTAAAGCTTTTTTTTACTTATGGAAAAAAAACAATTTTTATTTGTGGAGTTGATAAAAAAGCAGTTCACGCAGCTATCAATAATAAATATGGAAATGCAGTAAAATCTAAAGAATATTTAGAGAAAATTTTTGATATACCATTTCACATACCCAAATACAGTCTTTCTGAAAATTTATTTAACGATTATTTTCATTCCGATAAGGAATATAGAATTTTTGGAGGCCAATTTTTATTACCACAGATAATGCATAAATTTTTCTCGGTACTTCGATTCGAAAATCCAAGAAAGATTAAAAAGGTACTAAATCGATTTTTGATAATAAGAAATATTCTAGAGCCGTTATCTGAGGAAGATAAAAAGCCAAAAGCTTATCCAAATATTATTAATAATAACGAACTTTCTTTATTTGACCTGCTTCTCACAGTATATTTTGTTATTTTGAAAGAATTTCATCCGGAGAAATTGGAGAATATTCAGAATTATAAGTTAAGGAAACGAAATTATACAAAGGCATATATAGATAACTTACCTCCGAATTCGAATACTCACTCAACCGGTCAAGGAAGAATTTCACAACATATTTTTTCAGATTTGCTAAATGAAAAGTTTATTAGCATCAAAAAAAATTACAATAATTTGGTTGAACGTGATAAAGCTTCAAGCAGTAATAGTCATTTAGAACTTATTTCAAAAATTGTAATCAACTTTGCACCTATTAATCCTCAGAATTTCACTACATCTAATCTGCATAATATAGACTCGTTTAGAAAGAGTTTTTTAGTGAAGGAGAAAGACCTTTCATATTACTTCACATATTTTCTATTGTCAAATTTAAAATACTTATTGAACCAAGAAATTGAATCAGAAAATTCTATCTTTGATATTATAACAATTATCAATAGAATACCATAAATGACTATCCCGCCAATTTTGAATAAGGGCGACACCATAGCCATCCTCTCCACCGCTCGTAAAGTAACGGCAACTGAACTACAGCCCTTTTTAGATGAACTGAAAGCGTGGCAACTGAAACCACTTTTGGGTAAAACCATTGGTGCTCAGGATAACCAGTTTGCCGGTAACGATGCCCTGCGCACACAAGATTTCCAAGAAATGTTGGATAATCCCGAAGTGAAAGCGATTTGGTGTGCACGCGGAGGGTACGGTACGGTGCGTATGGTAGATGGGTTGGATTGGACAACGTTCAGGCAACACCCAAAATGGATTATAGGCTATAGTGATATAACAGTATTGCACAACACGATCCATAATCTAGGCATTGCCAGCCTGCACGCACAAATGGGGTTGGAACTAGAGAAAAAAACAGAGGCCACACGGCAAAGCATTCGTGATGTGCTCTTCGGAAACGATTACACTATCAAACATACTTCAGGTTTCAAATTTTACAGAACCGGAACGGCAACCGGTGAATTGGTGGGCGGGAATCTTTCGGTGCTGTATTCATTGTTGGGAAGTCCTTCAGCAATTGATACAAAGGGTAAAATCCTGTTTTTGGAAGACTTGGACGAGTACTTATATCACATAGATCGAATGATGCAAAATCTGAAACGCAACGGGTTGCTTTCAGGATTAAATGGCCTCATCGTGGGCGGCATGACACAAATGAACGACAATACCATCCCCTTTGGCAAAACTGCCGAAGAGATTGTTTGGGAAGCTGTGAAAGAATATAACTATCCAGTGTGTTTTAATTTCCATGCGGGGCATGTGGAGGATAATAGGGCATTGGTACTAGGAAAGGGTGCAGTACTCTCCGTTTCAGCGAAACGTGTAACTTTGTCATTTCGAAGGAGTGGCGACTGAGAGATCCTTAATCCTCAACTCGCATAAAACAGCGGTAATAAATCTAGAAGCGATAGTGTGAAGTTAACTATGTGATTTAGCTACTACGCTGAACCTAAAGGTTTCTCCTATCGTAGAAATGACTACAATGGCACAACACAACGAACTTGGTAATCTGGGCGAAGAACTCGCCACGCAGTTCTTACTTCGGGAAGGCTATACCATTTTGGACCGAAACTGGGTGTTTCAAAAAGCTGAGGTTGACATCATTGCACAGAAAGAAGAAGACACTGTTGTATTTATAGAAGTTAAAACAAGAAACAGTGCCTTTTTTGGTGATCCACAAAGTTTTGTAACCCCCGCAAAAATAAAATTACTTGTAAAGGCAGCCAATGAGTACCTAATTACAAACGAGCTCCATAAAGAAGCCCGTTTCGATATTATTGCAGTGCTAAAAAACAGTAAGGAAGAACGTATTGAGCATTTTGAGAATGCGTTTTATCATTTCTAGCCTTTAATTTTTTCTTTTATCAGTTCACGGATTCGGAATAAGATAATTATTTCCAAGATTATAGTGGGAATCCACATTAACAATCCTCCCAAACTTAGTAGTACCGATGCCAAACAACCATAGGTGATGATTTCAAAAATACCGGTAACCACCGCTATGTTCCCCAAGGCGGGCTGCAATCGCATAACGGCAATACCCATTAGAATACCTGTGATTCCCAGTGCTACCGATTCTGCAATAAGTACGCCTGCATAATAATCATTTTTCATAAATACGGAGCCCAGATCGTAGAGATAGAATACCACGTTCAAGGCTAAAAGAATGAAAACGGAGACTTTAAGTAGGTAGTTTTTCATGATACTACCACACAATATAAATCCTCGTAAAAAGAAAAATAGCGATCCCAGCACCAAGACTTTTAGGGCAATGTACAAAGGTAATGGGTACAAAATAGTGTCTTCAAACATTCTATAACCATCAGCAGGACCTTCGGCAAAACCTAAGATAAAATAAATAATCCCTGCTATAAAAGCGATGTTGAGTTGCTTTTGTAAATATGAAGCCTGTTTGGTGTCGTCAATTTTTAGGAAGAACGCTTTTTTGAGGCCGCTCTCCATTTGGGTTTCGGTAAAATCTTCAAAATCTTCCCCCAAAGCCGAAAGAATGGTCTTTACGGTATAGGTCCTTGGGGTCACTTCCCCCGCTTCAATACGTTGTATGGTGCGTACGCTTATGTTGCATTGTGCTACCAATTCTTCTTGGGTGAGCCCCTTTTCTTGTCGTAGGGCCAAAATACGCTGCCCGAGTGCTGGTTGTTGCATAGCCTTGTTTTTAAGATTTGAAGCAATGGTACGACCCTTCATTTTTTTGGACAATTATTTTGGTTGAAATTCACCCGACATTTGCACGACATTACAGTATTTTCAAGGCTTTATGTGTTTTTGTATTTGCTGTAAATATTACTTTTCTTTCTTCTTTCTGAATAAAAAACCCAACGGCAACACTAAAAATATAAAAAAGAATTTACCAGTTACCAACCCAATAATGGTGATGATGGCACCAATGCCCAATATAATATAGTTCCACTTTTTAGGTAGCATCAAAAAAATTATGTTGAAATAATCTCGGTAAGCTGTTTTAAAATCTGCTCAACGCTTTTGGCATTTTCAAACCGAAGCAACAAGCGCAACCCATTTCGGGTTTGCTTTTCCTTGAGCTGAACCTGTCGTGGGTGCTGCTGAACGTATTGCAAAATCTTCCCAAAATCAGGTCCTTGGTAAAAATCACTTTGCTTGTCGCTTATAAAATACCCAATAAATTTCCGTTTTTTCATCACCACACGCTCCAGCCCCATACGTATGGCCAACCACTTTATGCGTACACTGTTCAATAGGCTTTCCACTTCTTCGGGCAACTCGCCAAAACGATCCTCTAATTCCTGCTGAAATTTTTGCAATCCGCTTTCATCCTTAAGTTCGTTCAGCTTTGTGTATAGGTTCAGGCGTTCCGTGATGTTGTTCACATAATCGTCGGGGAAGAGCAATTCAAAATCAGTATCAATGGTAACTTCCTTGACAAATTTTCGGTTTTTGAAATCTTTGTCAGTTTCAGAATAGAGGTCTTTAAACTCTTTCTCTTTTAGTTCCTCAATGGCTTCGGCTAAGATTTTTTGATAGGTCTCAAACCCAATCTCATTAATGAAACCACTTTGCTCACCGCCCAAGAGATCGCCCGCACCACGTATTTCCAGATCTTTCATTGCTATATTGAGCCCGCTGCCCAGTTCGCTAAATTGTTCCAGTGCCGTGATACGTTTCCGTGCTTCTTCGGTCATAGCGGAATACGGAGGGGTAATAAAATAGCAGAACGCTTTCTTGTTGCTACGCCCCACACGACCCCGCATTTGGTGCAGGTCGCTCAGCCCGAAGTTGTTCGCATTATTTATAAAAATGGTGTTCGCATTGGGCACGTCCAAGCCACTTTCAATAATAGTGGTCGAAACCAGTACATCAAATTCATTGTTCATAAACCGAAGCATCAGGTCTTCCAGCTTCTTGCCCTCCATCCGGCCGTGACCTATTCCTATTTTTGCATCGGGTACCAAGCGCTGCAGCATTCCCGCAACTTCTTTTATGTTCTCAATTCGGTTATGGACAAAGAATACTTGTCCGCCACGTGAAATCTCGTACCGCACCGCATCCCGGATGGTCTCTTCCCCAAAACGTATCACATGCGTTTCCACAGGATACCTGTTGGGAGGTGGGGTGGTAATGACACTTAAATCCCTTGCTGCCATTAAACTGAACTGTAATGTACGTGGTATGGGCGTTGCGGTGAGGGTTAAGGTGTCCACATTTTCCTTGATGGTTTTCAACTTGTCCTTCACCGAAACACCAAATTTTTGTTCCTCATCAATAATGAGCAATCCCAGATCTTTAAACTGAACCGATTTGTTCACCAATTGGTGGGTCCCGATAACGATATCGAGGGTGCCATCCTTCAAGCCCTCCAATACGGTGCGTCGCTCCTTTGCCGTGCGGAAACGGTTTAGGTAATCTACATTTACGGGCATATCCTTTAATCGCTCGCTAAACGTCTTAAAATGCTGGAATGCCAAAATAGTAGTAGGAACCAAAACGGCCACCTGTTTGTTATTGTCCACCGCCTTAAATGCAGCTCTCACAGCAACTTCAGTCTTACCGAAACCTACATCGCCACAAACCAGGCGATCCATAGGGCGTTCGCTCTCCATATCGGCTTTTACATCGGCTGTGGCGGTGCTTTGGTCTGGGGTGTCCTCGAACATAAAACTACTTTCCAGTTCGTGCTGCAAGTAGCTGTCCGGATCGTACTGAAACCCTTTTTGCAGCCTTCGTTTTGCGTACAGCTCAATGAGGTTAAAAGCAATTTCCTTGACTTTTTTCTTCGTTTTTTGCTTCAGTTTTTTCCAAGCGGCACTTCCCAGTTTGTATATTTTTGGCGTGGTGCCATCTTTTCCGTTGTATTTTGAAATTTTATGCAGCGAGTGTATGCTCAAATACAATATATCCCGTTCGCCATAAATCAATTTTATGGCCTCTTGTTGCTTGCCTTCCACTTCGATTTTTTGGAGACCACCAAATTTCCCGATTCCGTGGTCTATGTGCGTCACGTAATCGCCCACTTCAAGATTGGTTAATTCTTTGAGTGTAATCGCCTGTTTTTTTGCGTATCCATTCTTTAAACTGAACTTATGGTAGCGCTCAAAAATCTGATGATCGGTATAGCAAACATTTTTATTCTCGTGGTCAATAAAACCTTGATATAGTGGAAAAACAACGGTTTCAAATTGTTCCACGTGGCCCTGGGCGTCTTCGAAGATATCGTGAAAACGCTTTGCTTGCGATGCGCTGCTACAGAAGATATAGTTGGTATATCCGTTCTCTGTGTTTTGGTTGAGGTTCTCAATCAATAAACTGAATTGCTTATTGAAAGAAGGTTGGGGGGAGGTAGAAAATGAAATTGAAGTTGAAACTGAAGATGTCTGGTCGAGCGCAGTCGAGACCTCTTTCAAATTCCGTGTCCCTTTTGAATGCAGCGTAACCTTAGTGAATTCTTTAAACTGTTCTTTCAACAATTCCGAAGTACAAAACAATGCTTCCGGCTCGCTCATTTTTACCTCGCCTTGTTGATTGGTATAGGCCTGTGTTGCTTTTTTGAAAAGTTTGTCAATGGCGCTGCTCAACAATTCTTCATTTTTAAGGCATACCACCGTTTTTGACGAAATGTATCTTAAAAAACTTTCGCGACTCTCATCCAGTTGCTTGTTTTCAACATTCGGTATAATTGAAATTTTCTTGAGCTGCTCTAGGGAGAGCTGTGTCTCTACATCGAACGTACGGATACTGTCCACCTCATCACCAAAGAATTCGATACGGTACGGCTCGTCATTACTGAAACTGAACACATCCAAAATACCCCCACGTACCGAAAACTCCCCTGGCTCGGTCACAAAATCGGTTCTTTTGAATTTGTACTCGAACAGCACTTCGTTCACAAAGTCGATGGAAACTTCTTCCCCTACCGAAAGTTTCAACGTGTTCTTTTCCAGTTCTTTTTTGGTCACTACTTTTTCAAACAGTGCTTCAGGATACGTGACGATTATAGCAGGTTTGCGACGGGAGTTGATTCGGTTCAGCACCTCGCTTCGCAACAACACGTTCGCATTATCGGTTTCCTCGATTTGGTAAGGTCTTCGGTAACTGCCGGGATAGAAAAGGACGGTGTCCTCTCCCAACAGATTTTCCAGATCGTTGAGGTGGTAAGCGGCCTCTTCCTTATCGTTCAGAATAAAAAGAAAAGGCTTCTCAGCAGTTTTAAAGGCTTCAGAAATGATAAAAGAAGTTGCGCTACCCACTAGCCCCGAAACCCTTATTTCTCCCTTTGTGGGAGGGGCAAGGGGGGTGTTTTTTTCAGAAGAGGCAATAGCTCCCCTCAGTTTTCCAAGTGCGGAAGACTGTTCAAACAGGGAATGAACGAGGGTTTTACTCATCGGATGGCAAAAATAACCCAAACCTTTCAGGTTTTCAAAACCTGAAAGGTTTATTACTACAACTTTATCATTTCCATAACATAGCTTTGGCTGGGCAATGGCTAATTTTATATCTCAACTGAAAACTGCTCAGTTTCTGGGCATAAGAGATGAAAAAGATTTCCAACCACCAGTGGGCTTTTTTTGTAGCCCGAATTACCATAGGGATCAATTTATTGATACATGGAGTGGTGCGTATCCCTAAACTTTCAGAATTTGCTGAAGGCTTGACCAAAGGATTTTCAGAAACCTACCTGCCCGAAACTTTAGTGTTGCCTTTTGCCTATACGTTACCTTTTGTAGAATTTATTTTGGGAGTACTATTGGTATTAGGCTGGAAAACAAAATTTGCGGCCATTGCCAGTGGGTTGTTGATAGCAACCTTGCTCTTCGGTATGGCGATGCAAGAAGATTGGAATGGTGTAGGCAATTTAATGGTATATGCCATTTTCTTCTTTTTATTGATAAAAAATCTAGAACATAACGCTATTGCGGTGGATACGAAATCTCGAACTACCGTAGAGGGTTTTAACACGTAAAAAACCTGCCCAACTTTTGGGCAATATATATGGGAATTGATCACTACAACGTATTTGTAATTGGAACCGGAACTGCTGGCAAAGGTGTGGCCAAAGAATGTGCCGCCGAAGGGATGAGCGTTGCCATAGCCGATAATAGAGTGTATGGCGGGACCTGTCCCAACCGTGGTTGCGACCCTAAGAAAGTTTTGGTGGCTGCGACCGAAATGGTCCAAATGGCGACCAATTTAAAAGGAAAGGGAATTACCTCTGTCCCAGGAATAAATTGGCAAGATCTACAGAGCTTCAAAGAACGTTTTACCAATGCCGTACCCGCAGCGACCGAAAAAGATTTAAAAAAAAGCAGGTATTAAAATGTACCACCAGTCGCCCAAATTTTTGGATGAAAACACACTTTCAGTAGAAGGGAAAACCGTAACCGCAGATACAATCGTGATCGCTACCGGACAAAAGCCCCTGGAACTGAAAATTCCAGGGAGAGAGCATTTGCTGCATAGTGACGATTTTATCCATCAGCCCGAATTGCCCGAAGAAATAGTTTTTGTTGGTGCTGGATATATTGGGATGGAATTTGCCCACGTGGCGGCACGTTGTGGAAGTAAAGTGACCGTAATTGAGTTTGGCGATACACCGCTCCAGAATTTTGAGCAAGATATAGTCACGTACCTTACGGAAGCTTCAGGAAATTTGGGGATCGATTTTATTTTCAATGCTGAAGTAACCGAGGTTGAAAAGCTGCGAACCAATTATCGGGTTTTTTTCAATAAAAATGGAAAGCGTGAATCTGTGAAAGCGAAAGCTGTATTCAATACCGCTGGGCGTGTACCGTCTATTGATGAGTTGGACCTGGAAAAAGGAAACGTAGCGTTTGAGAAAAAGGGTATTTCTGTAAACGAATACCTTCAAAATACTACAAATAAGAACGTGTATGCTTGTGGGGATGTTTCGGCTAGTGGGGCATTGCCCTTAACACCCACTTCTTCACAAGAGTCGAGGATTGTTTCCATAAACATACGAAAAGGAAATACCGAAAAAATGGATTTTCCTCCAGTGCCATCGGTAGTATTTACCTATCCGCAATTGGCGAGTATTGGCTTAACTGAGAAGCAAGCAACAGAAAAGGGTTATGAGGTCCTCGTGGAGTATAAATCTGTTCCAGAATGGTTCAACGCAAAACATGTAAACGAAAAAACGTATGCGTACAAAACCATACGAGATGCAAAGAGCAAATTGGTCTTGGGGGCACACATAATCGCTCCCCACGCTGGAGAAATGATAAACCTTTTTGTGCTCATAATGTGTGGAAAACTGAAATGTGAAGCCATTAAAGCCATGATTTTTGCCTATCCAACGTGGGGGAACGATATTAAGGGGATGGTGTGATGAAACCGAAACCGAAAACCGAAACCGAAGTTTGAAAAAAAATAGCTATCCCCACGTAAAAGGGGTGGTTGTTCCAGAAAAAATGAAACTTTCCCTTTTATTTTTTTTTGGAACTTTGCGCTCAAAATTTACTCGGGGATGGTGTAATGAAACCGAAAACCGAAATCGAAATAAAGGGATTTCTCTGCGTGATGTGGGTGGTTGTTTCCATAAAAAGGTAACCTGCGCAGCAGCTTTCTTTGTGAACTTTGCGGTTCCTACATAGCTAGGGGATGGTCTGATGAAATCGAAACTGAAACTGAAGTTTGAAAAATAAGTGTTTCCAGACTTACCTTTGTTTAAAGTACTCCAAACATTTTGTTGCAGGATTGGTGGCTCGGTTTTTAAACGCATGCACACTACTGCTTACGACTAAAATTCCGGCAGCGATCAAGGCTGAGACCTTAACAGCTCCTATCGTTTCCCAATTGGCCACTGCAATAGCAATTAAAGCCCAGGCTCCAGCCAAAGCAAACTCCCGCATGTTTCGAGACCACGTAATTATGAGGTTGATGGAGGTGGCAACACCAATTAAAAACAACGTCCAGGTTACTTCAGAAATACCCCATCCGTTCCAATCTATCTTTACCAAATAAGCCGAAACATTTGCAATACAGGCAACTGTAAGCCAACCGCTATAGATAACGAATGGCCACCATAGAAAAACAATGACCGATATAGGCTCGTCGTCCAACTCCATGCGGTTGTTCCATACAATCTTCAGCAAACAAAACAACAACAGGAAAATTACGAAGACTGAAACCAAGATATAATCTGAAACGAACAAATAACACCACAAGCTGTTGGCAATACAACTTAAAACAAACCACCAACCAGTTTTCAGTATAAAAGCGTCGTCACGCACTTTTACAAAGAGACTTCGGGATTGGTACACAATGAAACCGAACACCAAAAAATAAATAACACCCCATATAGCAAAAGCATAGCCAGCAGGGGTAAAGAGGGTTTCGTAGTTTGCACTAATGTCAGCCTGTGTAGTATTGTTGAAAACCCCTGCACTGGAAGCGTAGTTGAAGTATATTGTGATTAGAAACGCTACTATATTTATTATTTGAAGAGTTTTTTTCATTCCTCTAATATAACTAGAATTTCTCTCATTGCCCTGGGTGTTTAAATGTTAATAAAAGCCGAAACTTTTTGTTAATAAAAACTTTTGAAACCCTTAAAATACTACTAAAGAGAAGATTTTCAGCGAATATTCTTACAACATATCGAAAACCGATTTTTTGGGAAAACCTCGCCGCCTTATATTACGTTATTTTGTAGTACAGATATCCAAATCAAACTCAAATAACTTATGTTCCGAATTTTCCTCACAACACTATTATTTACATTCATAAGCACAGCCCAAGCACAAATTGGAATCTCTACTACCAACCCACAGGCGGCATTGGATATTACATCTTCCAATACCGGCGTGCTCATTCCAAGAGTCGATTTGCAATCAAATACAGATGTTACAACAGTGGTGAGTCCTAATTCAGGCAGTCTGGTAGAAAGCACCTTGGTGTATAATACTGGTGCATCAGGTATTGTTGATGCTGGGTTCTACTATTGGAATGGTTCTTCTTGGAGTGGTTTAATAGATAGTACTCCCTCAGTGTATGTAGGAAAAACTATTATTAATGCAACAGGTAACATTTCGATTACGGGAGTGCCCTTTACTCCCAAGAGAGTTACGTTTACAGCTTATGCAAATGTAGATAGTTATAATCTTAATGATGATAACAGCTCAGGAAGCAACAATAATAACACAAAGGAAAATACATTTGGTTCTATGCAAGGTTATGCTTTTGATACAGGAAGTGCAATAATGCAACAGGTTATTTTCAATGGGGGTTCTGGAGCATCTATCAACGATATTTCAAGATATGCATCCAGTAGCCATTGTATTGGGTTGCGATACACCAATAACAATGGAGATAACCTAGGTTTTACCAATGCAAGCTTGACCAGTTTCAATCATGATGGATTTACATTGAACGTTACCAATGCTATAGATCCAGTGGTGATAATATATACAGCCTATAGATATTAATGTACCTCTAACAAATTTTTAAATATATTATTCCTACTTATGCGTTAAACAATACAAGCCAGTGTTATCATAGCACTGGCTTGTTTTATTTTAACTGAATGAACGTAAGCTTCTTGAATTTAGTTTTTCAGTATTTTTATAGTTTCACCATTTATACGGATGTAATAGATTCCCTGGACCAGGTCAGTGAGATCTATCTGTTTAGTTGTTCCTGTAAGGGAACCTTTTTTCAACAGCTGTCCCAATGTTGAATATACTTCAAAATATACGTTGTTTTCAATAGCCACGGTAACCCTATTTTGGGTAGGATTGGGGTATATGCTTGTGGCAATAGTATGTTCCTGAACGTTCAATATTGGAGCACATTCTATGTTTGTTCTAATATCCGATGCTTCTGAAGGGTTATCCAAAAGTTCCTCTGTGAGCAAGGGACAATAGCAATCGTCCTCAAGAACATGTAAACGTAGCCAAGAAAGAGCAATCTGCCCTACCAGGCCATTGGCTCCTGTAGGTGTGTTTGCTACGGAATGGTTTCCGCCAGCAACTTCAAAAAGGAGTTTATCCGTAGTCTCGGGGGTGTTTTCATAATGCAGTGTTGCGTGTTGAGCTGGAGGGGCCGTAGGGTCATCTTCTCCACTAAATAGCAAGACCGGGCTTTGGTGGTTTACAGAGGGATCAAACAAAAAAGGACATAATGCCACCACACCTTTTATGGTATTGTCCAATACTGCAGCCCGTTGCGCTCCGCCTCCGCCCATAGACCAACCGCTCACTG
This sequence comes from Marinirhabdus gelatinilytica, assembly GCF_003353425.1. GTDB lineage: Bacteria > Bacteroidota > Bacteroidia > Flavobacteriales > Flavobacteriaceae > Marinirhabdus > Marinirhabdus gelatinilytica. The sequence continues at coordinate 140,392 of NZ_QRAO01000001.1, read as the reverse complement.
CAAACTTATCAAGATCAAGATCGCCTTCCAGGGGTGAGGAAGCCCTGATGTTTTCCTCCCTAAGGGTCTCTAGTGCATCTAGTAGCGCAAGTGCCCTTTCCTCAGGAAAATCGAAGGGAGAGTTGGTGCCAATAATAATGGTTACAATGCCATGGGAAGCATAAAAAGGTCCCCATTCCTCCACGCTGGCAGGAGTAGCCGTAAAACCGGGGACTATCGCAATACTACTATAAGGAGGTGTGCCATCTGTAGGATAATAAATGGTGGCTCCCATATAATCAGGCCCATTTCTTATGCCATCTGCCTCTGTAAGGGTGGCTACGTTTAAAGGGCCGGGATTTGTTAGACTTGCTACCGTAACATCCTCGCATTGTGCAAAAGAATGATTTGCTGAAAGCAACGCAACAAATAATAAAATGATAGTGTAATATTTCTTCATAGTGGTATAAGACATTTAAATATTAATGCGCCTCTAGCCAGTTATCGCCCAGGCCTATTTCAACATCCAAAGGTACTTTTAATATATAAGCATTTTCCATTTCGGTCTTAATGAGCGTTTTCATTTCCTCCAGCTCGTCTTTATGTACGTCAAAAACCAATTCGTCATGCACCTGCAACAACATCTTTGTTTTATAATTTCCTGCTGAAAGTTTTTCGTGAATATTGATCATGGCAATCTTTATAATATCAGCCGCACTTCCTTGTATGGGAGCGTTCACTGCGTTCCGTTCTGCAGCACTACGAACAACTTGATTGCTCCCGTTGATGCCGTTCAAATACCTTCGGCGACCCAAAACGGTTTGTACATACCCGTTTTCACGTGCAAAATCTACCAGTTCACTCATATAGTTCCTAAGTTTGGGGTAGGTTTTGTAATAGGTTTCAATCAATTCTTTGGATTCGGTTCGCGACAAGTCGGTTTGGTTACTCAGCCCAAATGCCGAAACGCCGTAAATAATCCCAAAGTTCACTGTTTTGGCATTACTGCGCTGTTCCCGGGTCACTTCGTCTATAGGAACGTTGAATACTTTCGCTGCTGTGGAAGCGTGAATGTCCTCACCATTTTTAAAGGCATCTATCATGGTGTCTTCCTCGCTAAGGGCAGCGATGATCCTAAGCTCAATCTGGGAATAATCTGCTGCCAACAATACATAGTCTTCATTACGTGGCACAAACGCTTTTCGCACTTGGCGGCCCCGCTCGGTACGTATGGGAATATTTTGTAAATTAGGGTTGTTACTACTCAAACGCCCCGTAGCGGCAACGGTTTGCATATAATCGGTATGTACGCGGTTGGTGGTGGGTTCCACTTGTTCGGGGAGGGCATCTACGTAGGTGCTTTTTAGCTTTGATAGCCCGCGGAATTCCAGGACATCGGCAATAATCTTGTGGTCTTTGGCAAGGTAGCTCAAAACATCTTCGGCAGTGGAATACTGTCCAGTTTTCGTTTTCTTAGGTTTGTCAATAAGTTTCATCTTTCCGAAGAGAATCTCACCCAACTGTTTTGGGGACGCAATATTGAATTCTTCGCCAGCTTCTTCGTAAATAGATCTCTCAAGATTTTTAATATCACTATCCAGTTCCGAGGATAAACTTTTCAAAAAGTCTTTGTCCAGATTGATTCCCTCCAGTTCCATAGCGGCCAGCACCCGCAGCAGCGGAATTTCAATCTCATCGAACAACTTTTGGGTATTGGCTTCCCCCAGCTCTTTTTCAAAATGTTCTTTGAGCTGCAGGGTGATGTCTGCATCCTCCACGGCATATTCGGTCTGTTCTTCAACAGGGACATCGCGCATGGACTTTTGGTTTTTCCCCTTTTTGCCAATGAGCTCGGTTATGGAAACGGGGGTATAATTAAGATAGGTTTCGGCGAGTACGTCCATATTATGGCGCATATCCGGGTTAATGAGGTAATGCGCCAACATAGTGTCGAACAATTTTCCTTTTACTGAAATATTATATTTCTGAAGTACCTTGATGTCATATTTTAAATTCTGACCGATCTTTTCAATTTCAGTAGCCTCAAAAAATGGCCTAAATTGTTCCACAAGCGCTTGCGCCTTTTCCTTTTCGGGAGGAAATGGGATATAAAACCCTTTGCCTGCTTCCCACGAAAAAGCAATCCCAACCAGTTCTGCGGTGATCGGGTCGAGCCCTGTAGTTTCTGTATCGAAACATACAGATTGCTGTTTCATCAAATTTTGAAGGAACAGCTTGGTGCCCATACCGGGTTGTACGGTTTGGTAAAAATGTTCGGTATCTTTTATGGTTTTGCGGCTGCTAAAATCTGATGCGGTTTTTGAAGGTTCACCATTGCCACCAAACAAACTAAACTGTCCAGATCCAGCAGCTTTCTTAGCCCCTTTCGACGGGGATTGAGAGGGCTTCCCGCTTTCTTGGGGAACAACCCCCTTGCCCCCCTCAATGGCGGAATTTGTGCCTTTTTGTTGGTGCTCTGTGCCAATACTTGCCATTCCTTCTACGGAAAAGGCTTTTAGGAAATTGTCCTTTAGCCGTCTAAATTCCAGCTCGTCAAAAATCTCCATGACTTTTTCGGTATCTGGCGGGCACATCTCAAAATCTTCGTAATTAAACTCCAAGGGGACATCCAACATAATGGCGGCAAGTTTTTTGGAAAGCAGTCCCAACTCTGCATTGGCCTCTACTTTTTCTTTCATCTTGCCTTTAAGCTGGTTGGTATTTTCCAGCAGCCCTTCCATAGAACCAAATTGCTTAATGAATTTTTTGGCTGTTTTGTCGCCCACGCCGGGAAGCCCAGGAATGTTGTCGCTGCTATCGCCCATCATTCCCAGATAGTCAATCACTTGTTCTGGACGTTCTACCTCGAATTTTTTCTGTACTTCGGGGATGCCCCAAGTTTCGTAGCCACCACCAAACGATTTTGGGCGGTACATAAATATATTTTCAGAAACCAATTGTGCAAAATCCTTATCGGGCGTCACCATATAGGTTTTATAACCTTCCTTTTCAGCTTTTTTGGCAAGTGTCCCTATTACGTCGTCTGCCTCGTAGCCTTCTTTTACCATAATAGGTATTTTCATGGCTTCTAGGATGTCGCAAATTATTGGAATGGCCGAACGAATATCGTCTGGGGTCTCGTCGCGGTTTGCTTTGTACTCTTCAAACATTTCAACCCTGTCCACACTTCCACCTTTGTCAAAACACACGGCAAGGTGGTTTGGGCGCTCGCGCTTTACTACATCAATAAGTGAATTCATAAAACCCATGATCGCAGATGTGTTCTGCCCCTTGGAATTGATCCTTGGGTTTTTTATAAAGGCATAGTAGCCACGAAATATGAGTGCATAGGCATCTACTAGGAAGAGTCGGTTTTTTGGTTCTGACATTGAAATTAGTGTCGCCTCGAGCGCAGTCGAGAGGTTTATGAATATTCCTGAACTTACAAGTTCTCGACTGCACTCGAACGGACATCACTTATTCTTTCAAAAATAGCAAGAACACTTCAGAAAATAGAATTTTGTTGAAAAAGAAAAACCGCTCTCCTCAAAGCGGCTTTATCTTCACGCTAAAAATCCTTAACGTTCGGAACTATATATTTCACTGTCTTCAAAAGTAAAAAAGAAAAGGGGGTACGATATGAAGGAATTATTAAGACTTGGTTACATAATAGGTTTTTGATTTGTATTTTTCCGAAAAATATAAAATATGTCCACAAAACCATTTTCCCTTGCCATCCACGGTGGTGCTGGAACGCTGTTAAAAGGCCAGATGACTGCTGAAAAGGAAGCTGCGTACAAACAAGCTTTGTTACAAGCCTTGGAAGCTGGTTATACAATTTTGGAAAAAAAGGGAACATCGTTAGATGCCGTTGAAGCGGCAGTGAGGTTGTTGGAAGACTCTCCTCTGTTCAATGCTGGTAAAGGGAGTGTTTTTACTGCTGAAGGTACCCACGAGATGGATGCCGCTATCATGGAAGGGAAGAAACTAAGAGCAGGAGCCGTATCCTTGGTCTCGGGAATCAAAAACCCGATTTCACTAGCCAGGGACGTAATGGAAAAGAGCGAACATGTGTTCCTGGCAGGCGAAGGTGCTGTTAGGTTTGCAGAGGATAATAATTACGACATCGTAACATCGCAATATTTCTATGATGAATTCCGCTACCAGCAATGGCAGGATTTGAAGGGCAGCGACTCCTTTCAATTGGACCATTCGGTTAAGAAGGATAGTAAATTTGGAACCGTTGGAGCAGTAGCGTGTGATGCCTTTGGAACCGTTGCCGCAGCTACCTCAACGGGAGGGATGACCAATAAAAAATGGGGGCGTGTGGGAGATAGTCCTATGATAGGCGCAGGTAATTATGCCAATAATAAAACGTGTGCAGTGAGTTGTACGGGCAGCGGTGAGTTCTTTATTCGTGGTGTGGTGGCGTACGATGTGTCTTGCCTGATGGAATACAAGGGAATGTCATTGGCCGAAGCAACCAATGAAGTGATACACAAACGAATTTTGGAAATTGGCGGCGATGGGGGTCTTATTGCAGTAGACGCACAAGGAAACATAGCCATGCCCTTTAATACTGAAGGGATGTACCGCGCCTATAAGACTATTGATAAAGAAGGCGTATTTATTTATAAGGATTAACGCTCTACAACAGGCAACTCCATAGGTGAAACCTTAACCCGTTTCTTCTTGATATTGAAACGGTCGCCATTGGCCAAGATATGCGTTTTAAGATTGGTCAAGGACATGGGCGTTCCCTCATCCAATAAATGATGGTTGTTGTGCTTTGCTTTTCTTGCATTGAACAAAATTACCATTCCAGATCCTATCACTTTAAAGGTGTTGTTTTTTATAACCAGCCCTGTGTCCTCCGCAAGTCCTACGCCTATAAGATCTGGGTATTTGGCAACTGCCTCGGCCATTCTACCAAAACGGCCACGGCGGATAAAGTGAGAGTCTATGATCAATTCAGGAATAAAGGCCATCCCTTCTTTCATCTTTACAGCTCCTTTGATAAATGATTCTTGACTGCTTCCGCCAGCTATCATCTCTTCACTCATACACATAGCACCAGCACTGGTTCCTGCGATTACAAATTTTTCTTTCTCATACCGCTCCATCATAATCTTGTGCAGGGTAGTGCCACTTATCTTTTCGGTTATTTTAGACTGGTTTCCGCCAGAGAACATCACACAAGCGGCTTTTTTCATAAGCTCTATATTCTTTGTGCTTTCAGATTGCTCACGATCTCTAATGTCCATTACGTGTAGATTGGTACAACCCAATTTTCCGAAGGCCTGCAGATAATTATCTCCCACTTCAACAGGGATGCTCGAGGCAGTGGGTATAATAATGATCAAAGCATCTTTGCCACCACTTTCTTTTACAACTCTGGAGAGTATGCCTTCTTCAATAAATTCCAAGTGATAAACCTCGTGTTCTTCAATCCCCTTGTCTTCATTTCCACCTATAGGAATTAATGTGCCTTTCGCTTTCATTCTCAATGTTCTTAATACGTGCAAAAATAGCTGATTTTAAGCGTAAAAATGATATATTTAACGAATGTTCTTCAACTATAAAGATTCATATTAAAAACCAACCCTCTATGAAAATACGTGAGATAAACGCAATGCGTGGCCCCAATTATTGGTCCATAAGACGCCATAAATTAATTGTTATGGTTTTGGACCTGGAAAAAATGGAAGACTATCCCAGTAACAAGATCCCAGGATTTTTGGATAGGCTTAAGGCCATGTTTCCATCTATGTATTCCCATAGGTGTAGTGTGGGAGAAGCGGGTGGATTTTTTCAGCGTGTGGAAGAAGGCACTTGGATGGGACATATCATAGAGCACATTGCTTTGGAGATACAAACGTTGGCCGGGATGGATACAGGCTTCGGAAGAACCCGAGATTACGGGGAACTTGGTGTTTACAATGTGGTATTCAGCTATATGGAGGAAAGTGTAGGTCGCTATGCTGCTAAAGTTTCAGTAGCAATTTGTGAAGCCTTGATCGCTGCCGAGGAATACGATCTGGAACCAGATATACAACGCATGAGAGAGCTTCGTGAATCCTCTAGGTTGGGGCCCAGTACTGGCAGTATAGTTGAAGAGGCCGAGAGTAGAGGTATCCCTTGGTTGCGGTTGAACCAATATTCTTTATGCCAATTAGGCTATGGCGCAAACCAAAAACGAATCCAGGCAACCGTTACTTCTGAAACCTCCTCTATTGGTGTGGAGCTGGCCTGCGATAAAGAGGATACAAAATACCTATTGGAGCAGGCCGAAGTTGAAGTGCCAAGAGGCGATATCATATCTAAAGAACGAAGCCTAGAAGAAGCATGCCGTTATGTGGGCTTCCCGTTGGTAATAAAACCTATTGATGGAAACCACGGGAGAGGAATCACTGTGGATATCCAAAATTACGAAGATGCGCTGGTAGCCTTTCACGCGGCAAAGGAAGTTAGCCGAAGGGTAATTGTAGAAAAATATATCACGGGCGAAGATTACAGGCTGCTAGTAATAAACAACGAATTGGTTGCTGGAGCCAAACGTACACCTGCACATGTTATTGGAAATGGTAAATCTACGGTTCAGGAATTGATAGACGAGACCAATAAGGATCCAAGACGTGGGTACGGGCACGAAAAAGTGCTTACTCAAATAACCGTGAACGATCTCACTAAAACCATTATAAAAGATGCTGGCAAAGCATTAGAGTCGGTACTGGAAGAAGGCGAAATACTTATCTTAAAAGACACTGCAAACCTTTCAACTGGAGGAACCGCAGAAGATATTACCGATATTATACACCCTGCCAATGTAAGTATGGCAGAGCGTATCAGTAAAATTATAGACCTTGATATTTGTGGGATTGATATTATGACCACCGATATTACCAAACCGCTCTCCGAAACTGGAGGTGCCGTGCTGGAAGTAAATGCGGGTCCAGGTTTCAGGATGCATTTGGCGCCCACCACTGGCCTGCCCAGAAACGTCGCTGCTCCCGTTATAGATAAATTGTTTCCCAAACAGGGCGATACCGGAAGAATTCCCATTACCGCCATAACCGGAACCAACGGAAAAACCACGACCAGCCGCCTAATTGCCCATATGGCAAAAATGAAGGGGCATCGAGTGGGTTATACTACCAGTGATGGGGTCTATATCCAAAACAGGTTGCTAATGACTGGCGATTGTACGGGTCCCGCCAGCGCAGAGTTTGTGCTAAAAGATCCAACCGTTAATTTTGCGGTGTTGGAATGTGCGCGCGGTGGATTGCTACGTGCCGGGTTGGGCTTCAAGAATTGCGATGTGGCGGTTGTAACCAATGTAGCAGCAGACCATTTAGGGCTAAAGGGAATCCATACCATAGATCAACTGGCCCGTGTTAAAGGTGTGGTTCCCGAAACTGTATTGCCAGACGGTTATGCTATATTAAATGCAGACGATGACCTGGTATACGAAATGCGACGAAATATAAATTGCAACCTTGCATTGTTCTCCATGGACGAAAACAACACCCGTATCAAGGCATTACAGCGCCGTGGCGGAATTACGGCCGTGTATGAAAATGGATATGTGACCATTTGTAAGGGAGAATGGAAAATGCGCGTCATGAAAGCTGAAGATATCCCCCTGACCTACGGCGGGAAAGCACGTTTTATGATTCAAAATGTGTTGGCGGCGGTCTTGGCGGCCAATGTACAGGGTATTAGGATTGAAGATATGAAAGTTGCCCTGGAAACATTTATACCCAGTGCAGCCCAAACCCCTGGTAGATTGAATTTATTCAAATTTGAAAATTTCAAGATATTGCTGGATTATGCACACAATCCAGCTGGGATGAGAGCACTAAAGGATTTTTCAGATAATCTGGAAGCGTCACATAAAGTGTGTATCATTGCAGGAATAGGCGATAGAAGGGAGGAGGATAACAATATGATAGGAAGCATTGCTGCTGAAATGAGCGACGAAATCATTATTCGCCAAGACAAACGCCTCCGTGGAAAGACCGAAGAGGAATTGATAAAAATGTTGGAAGATGGTATAAAGATGAAAAATCCAGATATGAAGACAACCGTGATCCCTTCAGAAAAGGAAGCTATCACCTATGCGGTTAACAATGCCAAAAAGGATTCGCTCATTATTTTATGTAGTGATGTGGTGCCGGATGCATTGGAGCTGGTCCAGAAATTCAAGGCGCAGGAAGCAAGCGGGGAGAAAGCGTTTGCGGAATGATGAGATTTTTATAAAAATACTGCCAAATTAAAGGCCGCTCTCCTCAAAGCGGCCTTTTTTCACATCTCCATAATTTGTAAGATGTGACACTCAAAACATGAATTTAGTTGTTTTCTGAAGTAAATCCTTCGGTGTTTATGACCTTGTTAGTTTCTTCTTCTAGAGCTGAAAGCCGTGCTTCCAGTAAGATATATTGCCCCAACTTTGTCTCAAGGGATTTTATCTTTTTCTCGAGCTTTTCGTTTTCTGTGTTCATTTCCTGAATAGCCTTTACAATCACTGGGACTAATTTATTGTAATCAACAGACCAGAGTGAAATGTTTTCATTCTGTGGTTTTTGCACTGCTTCAGGCAGAATATTGTATAGTTCTTGGGCAATAAACCCTATAGTATTTTCCCCCTCCGTTTTTAGAGTTAACGTGCTATCTACGAATTCTGAATTATGATGAAAGTATGATTTGGGCTCTAACATTAAAATCTCAACAAGTCCTTTTTTTAGGGCTTCTTGATTTGTTTTAACCCTTCCATCGCTATAGGTATCCCATCCAAATGCCTGTCCACTTCCCATAGAAGTACTTACGTTATTAGGAAGGTGAATTGCATAGGTTGGATTTGTAAAGTTAACCCCTACCTGCCCAGAAATATAAGTACGACCCAGAAAGTAACCTGCATATCCTGAAGCATTTTGCACATCGCTATACACCCCATAATGTGTTCCCCCTGCGGTACTTGGGATGCTGTTGTAGGTGCCATATTTCTCGCCACTACCACTTCCAGAGATAGAATTGTACGCCCCATACCTGTCCCCATTACCTTGAGATTGGAAAAGATTGTATGTGCCGTATAGATTTCCTGAAATAGTATAGGCGGGAGCAGATTTGTTTGCCAACCCATAATTTGTTGATGCTGTACCACCGGTCCAACTATTTTCTATACCGGCTCGATATGAAGGTGTGCCAGTACTTCCGAAGAAATTGTACATTCCGTAACGAGATCCTGTTCCTGTGGTCAAAAATTCGTTTCGGACTCCAGTTATCCTTGTGATATCAGAGCCTTCAAAACGGTTCATAAGTCCTCGTGCTTGTACTACGCTGGAGACTAATAACCTGTTGTAAAACCCATACATAGATCCAGTGTTTGCTCCAGTACCTGTTGAGGTAAGATAAACAGTAGAACTACTATTGGAATAGTCGTTGGTAATACCCAGTTTACCATTGGATACTGTTGTTTGCCCAATTCCTACATTTCCTTGGGTATACAAATTATCGTTAATGTTGTCTGGTGGTGTAGTGCCCCCTACCTCAAACCAATCTGCATCTGTGGTCTCACTTACATTACCCCACGTACTCCCATTGTAATAATAGAACCCTGGTGAGTTGTTGGTTTGAAAGATCATGAGACCAGTTGCTGGGGTAGTAATGGCGTCGCGTTGCGCTTGGGTCATTCTTGGGATTAACAGACCGCTACTGGTGCTCTCTATATCCAAGGCACTACTTGGGTTGGGTGTTGTAGTGTTTATACCTACTTGTGAGAATGTGGCATAGCCAATTAATAATGCAGTTAATGTAAGTATTCTTTTCAAGTCTTTACGATTTATGCGTTGAGTTGTCCAACTTTTAAAACCAAAGCATGAAGTAGGCAAGAGGTGTAGATTTTTTTGGGATTATAAAACTACACAGGAAATAAAACGTTTTCCTCTATGAAATCATAGAGTTTTAAAATTATGGGAATTCTGGTGGGGGTTGTTCGTATAAAAAAACCCATTGCAAAATTTGCAATGGGTTTGTAGAGGGTTATTGGTTAATTAGGGTTATTATCTTTCAACGATAATAAACTCTGACCTTCTGTTTTGTTGGTGCTGTTCTTCGGTACAATTAGCTCCGCAAGCAATTTTGGGTCTGGTTTCTCCAAATCCTTCGCCACTTATTCTAGATTTGTCTATTCCTTTAGAAATTACATACTGTACAGTGCTCTGAGCCCTTCTTTCTGAAAGATCCATATTATAGGCATCGCTAGCACGGTTGTCTGTATGGCTTTCGGCTTTGATTACCATGTCTGGATATTTTTTCATGATAGCCACCAATTTGTCTAGCTCGAAAGCGGCTTTAGGAGTAATATTGCTCTTGTCCAGCGGGAAATAGATAGGGTTCAATACTACCTTATCGTCAACGATTAGTTCCTCTATAGGTCTAAGGGCAATGGTCTTGTTTAATGTTACGTCACTTGCCATCTCTACATCTATGGCGTTGCTTTCATAATCTGCCATTACTGCTTGTACTTCGTGCTCTTTTTCACATTCAGCGATAAAAGTAACTTTGCCGTCCGGTCCTGCAGTTTTGGTGCTTAGCTTATTGCCCATTGTATCATACATATCTACTCTTGCACCAGCAATTGGGGCATTGTTGGACTCGTCTACAACCTGAACGATCATTTCTACTTCGCACAATGGCTCCAGTTGCTTTATTTGGTATATATCGTCACTTCCTTTACCACCGCTTCGGTTTGATGAGATGAAACCTTCTTCGGTTGCCGGGTTATATCTGAAAGCAAAATCATCATCCGAACTGTTTACGCCCAATCCCATATTTTTGGCTTCGCCAAAGCCACTTCCTTGCGCAGGGGCATAAAATACGTCCAGCCCACCAAGACCCATATGGCCGTTACTGGCAAAATAAAGATCGCCATTGGCATCGATGAATGGGAATACTTCTTTTCCTTCGGTGTTAATGTTGTCTCCTAAGCGTTCAGGTGTTCCTAGGGAGCCATCCTTGCTTACTGAAACTTTATAAATATCACTCATCCCTTTTCCACCGGGCATATCGCTTACAAAGTACAATGTGTTTCCATCTGGGCTAAGGGCAGGGTGACCTGTTGAGTACTCATCGCTATTAAAAGCAACAGATTGCACATCTTTCCACTCACCAGCAACCCACTCTGCATAGTACAGGTTTATTTGGTTAACGCCTTCCTCACTTTTATCGTACTTGCCTTTGTAGTAATCGTTACGGTCAAAATACATACGCTTACCATCTGCGGTGATGGCAATGTTGCCCTCATGGTATTTTGTGTTTATTTGCTTGTTGTCCAGCAAATCGGCATTTTTAATGGTACCTCCAACATCTTCAGCTTTATAGATGTCTAGGTAAGGTTGCTCGTTCCAACCGTATTTTCTTCTTGAGGTGTTTCTGGCTGAAGAGAAATAAAAGTCCTTACCAACCATAGTACCTCCAAATTCTGAATACTCAGTATTGATATCCTTCATATTAGTGGCAGAAAACTTAGCGTTTTTCTCCATTAACTTTGGGACATAGTTGGGGTTTTTCATAAACTCAACGGCACGAGAATCGTTTGGAGCCAGTTCTGCAAACTGTTTCATAGCGTCGTTATAGTCGCTAAATTTTCCATTGGACTTAAGGGATTGGGCATAGTTGTAAACGGTTTCAGCATTTACTTTTCTGCCTTTTACTACACGTTTGTAGTATGTTTCGGCTTTCTTGGTATCGTTGATATAATAGTAACTGTTACCCAATTGTTCAAATACATAGCGACTGCCTTTTCCTTTTTTGAGGAGTTTTTGATAGGCTTCTGCAGCATCTGTATACTGAAGGCGCTTGTATAGTTCGTCTGCTTTTTTGGTGTCTTTGTTCTGCGCAGTACTAATTGTTGTACTTATTGCTAAAAGAAATAGTATGGTATATATTTTTTTCATTTTGAATGAAATTATTTTTGGTTATTAGAAGTATCTAGGTGAGCGTAGGGTTCTTTTCTTGAACATAAGGTCGAAGGTCAAGATAATTTCGTGAGAGGAGCTTGCTACGGCTTCAATGTCTGAAATTACTCTATCGTAAGCATATCCTATGCGAATAAAATCTGTTGCCTGGAAACCTACCAAGCCACTAAAGGAATCGTCCAGCCTGTAACTGGCACCTATTTCGAACATATCGTAAAAGAGTGCGTTCAGGTTTCCATCGAAAGACAAAGGAGCGTCGAAAGCAGATTTTACCAATACTGAAGGTTTCAGCTTGAAATTGTCAGATACTTGAAACACATATCCCGCAGTTGCAAAGTAGTGGTTTGTCTCATTACCATATTTTAACCCGTTTTCATCTAAGTGTACAGAGTTTAGCATATTGGGTACGGAGAGGCCTATGTAGTAGTTGTCTCCATAAAGAAATGCACCTGCACCTATATTGGGGTAGGTGTTGTTTATATCCTGGGAGAAGAAAGGGTCTCCAGGATCCTGCAACTCTAAACTTGTTAGCCCTACATCGTGGAATGTTACCCCGGCTTTTAGACCAAAGGCAAGCTTAGTGGTTGCTCCAAGATCTAGCGTATAAGAGAAATCTGCATATACATTGGTTTCACTAATGGGACCAAGCTCATCTTTAATGGCAGAGAGTCCCAAGCCTATTTTGTCGCTTATAGGGGAGTGACCGGAAACCGTGAATGTTTCTGGAGCACCGTCCAGACCAGACCATTGTTTACGGTACAAGGCTGTTATAGAAAGGCTTTCCTTGCTACCGGCATAGGCAGGGTTTACCACATTCATATTGTACATATACTGTGTGTACTGTGGGTCCTGTTGTGCTTGCGAGTCCTGTGACCAAAAGAAAGCTGCAATAAGGGTGAGTATGAGTATTTTCTTCATTGTGTTTGTGTTTATTTTTTGTGTGGTTGAGTAATTTTAGTTAGCGTCGCGGTTTAGATATATCCAAGCAGCGTATTGGTTCCCGTACACGGGGTCTTCTTGGTTGAATGTCATGATTACATAATAGGTCCCCGTTGGGAGTTCGTCACCTTCATCTGTTTGTCCAAACCACTCGTTTATATAGTTGGTTTGTTCAAAGACCAATAGGCCGTGCCTGTTATAAATTTTGAAATCTGCAATTCCTTCGGTTCTATCTGAAAGGAACTCAAGATCAAGGATATCGTTAAAACCATCTCCGTTTGGCGATATCCCTTGTGAGATCGCGCAGTTGCCAATATCGTATAGTTGTATTGAAATATCATCCTCAGCAGTACAATCACCTAGAGTAATCACCACGCTGAATGTTTGGATCCCAGACTCTCCGTCTTCCAACGAGAATTCTAGCGTGCTATTGGTCTCATTAGGGATTGGATTACCGTTCTTGAACCATTGGAACGTTGCATTTTCCTCGTCTGTTACTGCGGTAAGAATGTTTAATTCCTCTGGGCAGGTTTTAAAGTCGGATTCTACAATACTTACAGAAACATCACTTCGTAGGCCAATGAATACTTCATCAGTTTCTACGCAGCTTCCTATGGTTACCACTACCGAATGATCCCCGGGTTCAAGGATAGGGATGCTGCTGCTGGTTTCGCCAACGAGCTCTACGCCATTCACAAACCATTGGTAGGTAGCGTTTGCTGGGTCTTCACCAGAGATTTCGGCTGTGAGTGTTGCACTGTTCTCAAAGCACGTTTCAAAATCTTCACCTAAATCTACGGTGAAAGAACCTTGGGATAGTGTAACACTATCTGTTGCTTCACAGGTCCCCACTGTTACCAAGACACTGTAAGTGCCCGCTTCAGTGGCATTCAATGTAGCGTTTGTTTCTCCCGGAATAACCGTTCCGTCAAGGCTCCACTCAAATGTAGCATCTGCAACATTATAGTTTGACGGGGTAGCGTCAAGCAATACGGGGTCTACGAAACAGGAAGTTACATCGTCTCCCAATTCAATATCAATGTCATCAGAGTTTGAAAGGGTAACACTATCGGTATTTTCACAAGTACCTACCGAGACAACGGCCTCGTAAGTTCCGGGACCATTAGTGGCAAGTGTAGGTCCCGTTTCACCTGGAATAAGGTTTCCGTCCAAGAACCATTGGAAAGAGGCATCTGCCAAAGCATAATTTGTTGGAGTTGCATCTAGAAGGACAGGGGTTACAAAACAATCGTCTGAGTCTGGCCCTAGTTCGAAATCTATATCGTTGAGGTTTTCAAAATTCACACCTTCAGTTTGTATACAGCTTTGTATGGAAACTTCGGCTTCGTAAAAACCGGGTGTTGTTACATCGTATGTCGGGTTGGTTTCTCCGGGGATTGCTACACCGTCCATAAACCATTGAAAGTTTACATCTGCTACAGCATAATTTATAGGAGTGGCATCTAAAGTCACTGGCTCTAGAAAGCAACTTTGCTGATCTGCTCCTAAATCGAAAGCTGGGGGTGCGAAAAACTCAACCAAGATTTCGTCGGTAGCAACACAATTGCTCCCTTGGGTGTAGGTTACTTCAACGGCATAGAGCGCCGTAATGGATACATCCAGTGTAGGTCCTGTTTCACCAATGATTTCAGTTCCATCTGCAAACCACTTGAATGTAGCATCGGCAGGATCTATCATTGAATCTAAAGTTAAAATATCTCCTTCGCATTGTGCTTCAGGATCTCCAAGTGTAATGTCGTCCCCAAGGTTCACGTTACCAAGGTCAAAACTACCGGCTTCGAGATATACTGAGATATCGTAAGCGGTATCTGTCTCATCTGCTACGACCAGTTTTATAGTGTAATCATTTCCTGGCGTAACGGTTCCCACTGCCGTAAGAGAAACAGTCTGGCCATTGAAATCTATGGGGGAATCTGCTGCTGGAATAGAAGGTGCTAAAGGATTTGCAATAGGTTGGAAATTGTATTGCCCAAAAAACTGCTCGTTTATTGCGGGACATTGCCCACTAACCTCGTACCGAATATTGGTTACTTCAATGGGTGTGGTAGTGCCTGGTAATACGGCCAAGTTTTGTACTGTTCCGGTTGTTTGGTCAGTAAGGATAAATGCGAATGCATCTGAAAAGGAACATTCAAAATTTTGGTTGTATTCTTCAGAAGCCATAATGAAGTTAAAGCTGATTTCTTCCAAAAAGGGTACAAAATCGAACTGGATCCAAGAGGCATTGTTGGTACTGGTTGCAGTTGTGTTTGCTTCTAGGTCTGCATCGCCAGGCCACGTAAATGTTCCATCACTGTGTAGTGAGTTGTTAGGTCCTGGGGCATTACTTATAAACCCAGAACTCAATATAACCCCTTCATTAAAAGGGAAAGTAGATCCATTGGCGTTAAAAGCGCCAATTCCGTTGCCCTGTCCAAAATCTGTTCCGGTGCTCTGTGAAAAGTTTGATACTTCTGCACATGGGCTGTTAATTAAAATATCTTCAACCAATTGTTGTGTTGTAAGGGTTTCATCTACCGTTATCTGGGCAAACGAAACCGTTACAGCAATTATTGAGAAAAAGAGGAGTACGTTTTTTTTCATAATTGTTTAGTTTGCTTCTCTATTTAAATATATCCAACCAGATGCTTGGGTGCCATACACTGAGTCATCGCCCGCAAGATCCAAAACATAAAAATATGTTCCGGTTGGTAGTTCTTCGTTATCGGTTGTTTGGCCTTGCCATTCGTTTATGTAATTTGTTTTTTCATAAACAAGGGTTCCTAGCCTGTTAAAAATCTGGAGGTTTGTTATGCCTGTCCTGTCATTGAGGAACGTAAGGTCCAGGATGTCGTTAAAGCCATCGTTATTGGGAGAGATTCCTTGCGAAATGGTGCAGTTGCCCACATCGTAAAGGGTTACGCCTATCTCTGCTTCTCCAGTACATTCACCTTCTGTTACCACTACACTATAAATTTGTGTGCCCATAGTTTCGGCTGGCAACTCAATTTCTAGAGTAGCGTTGGTTTCTCCCGTTAGGATATCACCATTTAAGAACCATTGGAAGGTGGGGTCTTGCGCCGAAGTAGTAACTGTTAATACTTGTATTTCTTCTGGACAGGTTTCAAAATCTTCACCAATGGATGCTTCAATAGGGTCTGAGATGAACACATCCACCGAGTCACTTACGGTACAATTACCCACAGTAATGGTCAATTCATAAGTTCCTGTAGCATCTGCAATAATGGTTGGAGTGGTTTCCCCTGTGCTCCAATCATATGTAATGCCAGTGGTGTTTCCTGTAATCATAGGAACAATCTCGTATGCGCCGCCATCGCAAAGTACTTGGTCTGCTCCTAAATCCAGCGTTGGTTTTTCGGTTATATCGACTACCACCGTAAACGTGTTTTCACTACAAGGAGGGAGTGTAACCACTACCGTATACGTGCCGCTTGTAGCAGGTGTGAATATTGGATTTGTAGAAACAACCACGCCATCTTCATCAGTCCATTCATACATAACTTGAGTGAGATCTATACCTTGATTGGTGGGGGAAGCGTCCAAGGCTGGGATCACTTCATCATCACAAAGGTTCACTTCTGTAGGGAGATCGGTTGTAAGATCTATGATGGCATTTAAAATTAAGTCGAATGCTACTGTGCTAAAACATGTTTCCTGTTCTACACGCTCCACTCTTACATAAATAGTTTCTGGATTTACAGTATTGCTGTACGCTGTTGGATCGTCGATTGCAAGTTGTCCTGCTTCAGCATCCAATAATGTATTGTGGAAGGTAATGTTGAAATCTGCCGGATCCTGACCATCTAAAATTGTTGGAATTTGAACGGTAAGATCAAACACTTCAACACCATCGTTGTTTTCGTCGCACACGCTCAAATCGTCCGGTGTAACAATAACAGGTATGTCAGTAGCGAGTTCTAGCGTTATATCATCCAATGCAAGATCGTTTCCACAACCCCCAATGGAATTGTTTATGAGCACCAATTGAATATCGGTATTGTTTCCTGTGTTAAAGTTGATGAAGAACTGCTGCCAATTGGGCTCGGGACCGTTTGGTATATCACCCGTGTTGGTTTCAGCAATCATTGTTCCTGTAGGATCTTCAATCCTAAAAATCACGTTTGAGGGGATGCTGTTCCCACCGCAAATAGTAGTGTCGGTATCGTACATAGTGGTAATCCACGCGCCAAAGCTGTAGTTTGTGTCGGCGTCCAGGGTGATGGTTCTTCTATAAAATTCACCTACGGTAAAGTCTGCATTTACAAAAAATGCACGTCCGTCAACATCTCCAGGGGTGTGGTCTTCCATTCCCGTGTGCCAGCCAGTGTTCAATCCATCAGAAATATTGGTCAATACATATTCGCCATCTTCAATCTGCCCCCCTAGGTTACATGTATATGTTGTAGTAGCTACGGCGGGGTCTATACATTCCCTTCCTGTACCAGTTCCAAAATCTTCACTAAAGTCTGTCATGCCACAAAGTGGTTCAATGTCACAGGGAGCTGTTAAGAATGTTATATCAACTTCGTCCGAAACGGAACAACCATCCTTGGTTACTGTTACTCCGTAGGTGTCGGTTGTGCTTACGGTAATAGTAGGTGTGGTCTCGCCATTGGGTGTCCATAAATAAGTTGCTCCTGTAGGATCTCCCGTGATTTCTGGAACAATTTCATAGCTTGGTGTATCACAAAATGTTAGGTCCTCGCCTAGATCAACTTCTAAATCGGTAGTGCCATCTAGGGTAACTTCCACATCGTCGGTCACGGTCACGGTGTCTCCATTACAGTTGGTATATATTACCTGTGCTGTATAGGTGGTTACTGGGTCTGTAGGACATACATTCAAGGTTGGGGTGGTTCCTATTGTGTTTCCGTCGGCATCCAACCAGGAAAATTCTATCACACTGTCTCCAGCAGGAGTAAAACGCCAAGCTTCATTTGTGGCGGTCCAGGGAGAGTCGCTGGTGTTTCGGCCGGGTGGTACAAATGCCAAGTCTCCATCGTTGTTTTGTATACCCAAGGCTGCGTTCCCGCTATTCCAAGAAGGACAAGAGGGTTTATCCTGTATATATATGTCTATTACATTTGTAGTTTCGTAGAAAACTACCATTTGTGTAGCCAGCAAGGAGTTACAAGATCCAGAGAACATAGGCACTTCAAAATACGCTACTACCAACACTCTGTTTGGTGCAGTCCCAATTACTTCGTATCCTATTTCTTCGGTTGAAGAAACGGAAGGGTCTATATCATGTCCCGGGGTAAATACATTTGCTTCAGCGAGTGTTGCATTTGTATTGTTGGGTAGGTCTTCAGAAAAAGACCACCCGTTCGAAATATCTCCTGGATCAACCTCAAAGCGTACTACCCCGTTGGAACCAACTTGGAACTGTGTTTCGGTATTCGTGAAATAACACAAATCGAAAGGTAAATCCTCTACGATAGACCATCTATCATCGAAATCTGGGTTCAGCGAGTTTGCCAATCCATCAAAAGCGAAAGGTGGGTTGTAGGGTATAGAACTTACGTTATAGGTGTCTGTCTCACCAATATCCAAAAATGTTGCGGTAATATCGGTACAGCCGCCAGAGGCACAATCTATAGTTTGGTCTGGTCCTGCGTCCACAAAAGGATTTCCGGGGCCTTGTGCGCTAACAACACCTGTTAACAAAAGTGATGCTATTGCCACGAACAGGCATGTTTTTTTTGGAAGTATATGGTATGTTGGGAATGTAACTGAGGGTAATTTTATATCCATATTTTAGGTTGTGATAGTGTTATTTTAAAGTACTAAAATAAATAAATTTTAGTCTTAAAAAGAGGTCTTTTTCTTTATTAGATGAACCGTAGGAAATTACCGATAAAAGACTTGTTAAAGAATATTTCTAACCGTTCATCGAAAACCTTACAAATATAGGAAAATGGTCGCTAAATCCTCCAGCATACCGCCTCCCCAAAAATGTACGGAAAGGATTGCCTTTTCGTCTGCCTTCATATTCGGTTAAATGTCTCTTGTTGAATATACTAGCCTCTTCAAAAGCAAAAGGATTTTTGTAGGGTTTCATAAAATTATGGGAAACCAATAGCTGGTCGAACAAATTCCAAGCTCCTTTATGTGATAGGCTCCCGCTCTCGTGGGTAAGTAATAATTCCATAGGGTTGTAAAAGCCATTGGCTACCAAATGTTGTACGCTTTCACTCTCCGGGTCGTCGTTGAAATCGCCCATGAGCACAATTCTTGCATCAGGGTTCTCAGCAGTAATATTTTTAACGATCGCTATATTTTTTTTGGCTACTACCATTCGCTTTGGCGCGGTTTCCTTCACACCTGCTCTTCTGGAGGGCCAATGGTTCACCAATACGTAAAATGGATGTCCTTCCAGCTCTAGCTTCGCACACAGGATGTCCCGTGTATAATCACGTTCGCCCGTTTCGGTTTCAAGATATACGGGATGTGCTTTGGCGTTCAGAACGGTGCAATATTTTTTTCGGTAGAGCAGGGCTGTGTCTATCCCGCGTTCGTCAGGGGACTCAAAATGAACGATGCCGTACTCTTTCTGTTTAAGGAACTTGGAGTGTACCAATTGCTCCAATACATAGTTGTTCTCTACTTCGGCAACACCAACCAGCACTGGGGGGAAGCCAATCTCCTCGTACCCGATTTGCTGTATGACACTTCCCAACTTCTTTATCTTTTTTCTGAAACGTTTCTCATTCCATTTTCTATCTGAAGTTTCCGTAAAATCATCGTCCAGGGTATGTGGATCATCTACCGTATCAAACAGATTTTCAAGGTTGTAAAAAGCGAAGGTGTAGTGCCGTTCAGTAGAAGTATCCATAAAAACAGGTGTTAAAGCCTTGTAAATTACAAAATAATCCAGCAAAAGCTTTTGTACCTTTGGCTTTGGTACCATCCTGTGAATTTAATCCACGAGTGGGAGCCTAGCTGCAGGCAGGTTAGAAGGGTGTTAGAAATTATTGCAGTATAGCATCGCAAAAATACCCCTAAAACTATGTTTCTCTCAATGGTAAATCTTTCGTTGGAAGCAAAACAAAGTGGGATGCCAGTGTTTTAATAATGAACACATTATAGGGGGTGCCTTTAAAATTAAAGTATGTTAGAAAAAAATACTATCGAATACGAAAAGGCCGTTCTCATTGGTCTCATTACACAACAACAGGATGAAGATAAGTCACAGGAATATCTGGACGAATTGGAATTTTTAGCGTACACCGCAGGTGGAGAGGTGCTAAAGCGGTTTGTGCAAAAAATGGAAAAGCCCGATTCCAAGACATTTATAGGTTCGGGAAAAATGGAAGAGGTTCGTGAGTTTGTGGAGGCCAACGATGTGGGTACCGCTATCTTTGATGATGAACTCTCGCCCGCACAACAAAAGAACATTGAGCGCATCCTGAAATGTAAGGTGGTGGACCGTACCTATCTCATCCTCGATATTTTTGCGCAGCGTGCCCAGACCAGCTACGCCCGTACACAAGTGGAACTGGCACAATACGAATACCTGTTGCCGCGGTTAACAGGGCTATGGACCCACTTGGAGCGTCAACGTGGTGGTATTGGGATGCGTGGTCCCGGTGAGACCGAGATTGAAACAGACCGCCGTATCGTACGTGACCGTATCTCCTTGCTGAAAAAGAAAATTAAAAAAATAGACAAACAAATGGAGGTGCAGCGTGGTAATCGTGGTGCCTTGGTGCGTGTGGCATTGGTAGGGTACACCAATGTGGGCAAAAGTACGTTGATGAACGTGATAAGTAAAAGCGAAGTATTTGCTGAAAATAAACTGTTTGCAACCTTGGACACCACTGTGCGTAAAGTGGTGATTGGGAACCTGCCATTCTTGTTGAGCGATACCGTAGGGTTTATACGCAAGCTCCCCACGCAATTGGTTGAAAGTTTTAAAAGCACCCTGGATGAGGTGCGAGAAGCAGATTTGCTCCTGCACGTGGTAGATATAAGCCATTCCAGTTTTGAGGACCATATTGCCTCAGTGAACCAAATTCTGGATGAAATTAAGAGTGCCGATAAACCAACACTCATGGTGTTCAATAAAATAGATGCCTACGAGCCCGAAACTATAGATGAAGACGACCTCATTACCGAAAAAACCAAGGCCCACTTCACCCTAAAGGAATGGAAACAAACCTGGATGCAGCGTGAAAATGTGGACGCGATTTTTATCTCGGCCTTGAACAAGGAGAACCTGGAGGAGTTCCGCAAAACGGTCTATGATGCTGTACGGGACATACACGTAACACGCTTTCCGTATAATAACTTTTTGTATCCGGAGGAGTATGTGGAATAAGTGGTGAGCCGTGAATGGTGGAATGACCTGGCGGGTTTCTTTGGACGGTGTGGGGCAACCCGTAAGCTCTGGGTAGGCTATTTTTTTAAGTTGTAAATTATTGCTTTATACAAAAAAACCGCCCACATCGTGAACGGTTTTCCTAAAATTTTTAAAATACTATACCTTAAAAAGCATAGGTAAGACCCAATAGCCAGTAGCTCTGTACTTCGTTGTCCACATTCTCGAAGGTTGGCACAGGCTCGCCACTCTCGGGAACAAAATTGGTAGTGGCAAAGTTGAGTGCTTCCTGTTTGTTGCCACGTAGGCCAAACTCAAATCCTACCCCTAAGCTTTTCCATACTTTATAACCAAAGGAGTTTATCCACGTCCAGTTGGACAGATCTGAAGACTCATAGCTTTGGAAGGCAGACAGGTTTGACTTAAAACTAATCTTACCGATCTCTCTTGTGTAGTCCACCAAGATCTTGGCGCCTAGTGAAGATTCAAATATGGTATCGTCGTCAGCAAATACGAAGTTATAATTTAGTGGATGTACTACCACTACAAGATTTTCCAATGGTGTCCACGTGGCACCCACACCCACATCCAGATAGCCTGGATCGTTAAAGTTGTTCAATATGGTAGTGCGGTACTCGGCCAATGCAGAGGCGGCAACGTTTTTAAAGATATTTCTACCGTATAGAGATGAAATATTAAAAACATCGGTCGCTTCTCTAAAACTATCATCATCTGTGGGATCGTCCTTATCGTCAAACTTAACCCAGCCCAGATTTACGTTGAGTGAGTTTCTCCAAAAGAACTTTTCCTGTTTAAGGTTTGCAAAACTGTTTACGGTTACGCCAATGTTCCCAGAGTTTACGTTGGGTGTTCCTTGTGCATACCAGTTATTGAAACTCGCCAAGTTTACCCCAACGGTTCCAAATGCACCAATTCTCCACCCTGGAAGGGCGTCAATTTTTGCTTGTATCGCATTTGCTTCAGCTTGTGCGGCATCTGCCTCTGCTTGTTTTTCAGCTTTTTGGGCCTTAAGTTCTTCTTTGGTCTGCGCCCAAGTTGCTATGGGTAATGCTAAGAGCGCTGTGATAAGAATTAGTTTTTTCATAGTTGTAAGGTTTATGTTACAACAAATGTACTTCAACTTTTGGGGTTTTTAAAAATGAATTCTGAAAATCTACATACTGTTTTCGATGGAAAGCTCTAAAAATAGGACAAGCGTCTTACTTTTTTTTGAAGAGCGGCACAGCCGAACACGCTTCCCCGTACATAATGCTCTTTGCAATGGGTTGCAATCTCTTGGCCAACAATACATAAGCGTTCTGTGGGATGGGTTTATGGGCGCAACCCTTTATAATGACGGGTTTTCCTTCGGCTTCTGAAAGATTAATGGTGGGTATAATTTCAGCAAATAGGATCGATTCCAAGGTGTCCAGGGTGCCCACAACCGTTTTTGAGGCATACGGCGCCAACTGAAGTGAAACGAATAAAAAGGCCCAGCCCGGAACAATAGCATCGGTACTGCAGTGCAGGGCTACATAGCAATCTTGGTATTGCGACCAGTCGTGCTCCTTCACAGCTTTCCTGAAGTCCTGCTCTTTAAGAACAATACCCTCCAGCAACCATTGCGAAATATCAAAAAGTATGCGTTTGCCCTCGGGATAGTGCTCCTCCAGGTCTATCGTGACCAACTTGCTGTTGGCAACTCTGTTTATGATTTCGTTTTGCATTGCTATTGTTATTATCTCCCCGATTTCTGTTTTGCCTCTTCGCTCATAGTTTTTGCGAGTGTCTCAAGTTTACTTTTTCCGTACAGAAAAAAGGCACGGAAAAACTAAAAGTGAGCCACCAGGAACACCCTGGACGTTGCTAGGGATTTTATTTTAGAAACTTAAAGCATTCCTAGTTCCAACTTTGCCTCTTCGCTCATAGTTTTTGCGAGTGTCTCAAGTTTACTTTTTCCGTACAGAAAAAAGGTACGGAAAAACTAAAAGTGAGCCACCAAGAACACCCTGGACGTTGCTAGGGATTTTATTTTAGAAACTTAAAGCATTCCTAGTTCCAACTTTGCCTCTTCGCTCATTAAATCTTGAGTCCAGGGGGGGTCGAAGGTTATCTCAACTTCGGCGTCCTTTACCATTTTGAGACTTTTTACCTTATCCTCCACTTCAACGGGCAATGTTTCGGCTACGGGACAATTGGGTGTGGTAAGGGTCATTAAAATCTTTACCTCACGGTCCTCGTTTACAAAAACATCATAAATAAGGCCTAGCTCGTATATGTCTACGGGTATTTCGGGGTCGTAAATGGTTTTCAGCACTTTTACGATTTTCTCTCCCAGTTCGGTGGTGTCTATTTCAGTAGTACTCATATCTATTGCCCGCGCAGGCGGGTAACTTTTAATTATTGTTTCAGTTGTGCTTGATAGGCAACGGCGTAGAGCTTCATTTGCTTTAACATGGAGACCAATCCATTGGCACGTGTGGGGGACAGGTGTTCCTTCAGCCCAATTTCATCTATAAATTTGGTGTCCGCCTCCACGATATCCTCGGGCTTTTGGTTGGAGAATACCCGAACCAAAATTGCTACGATTCCCTTGGTGATAATGGCATCGCTATCGGCCGTAAAAACTACCTTGCCGTCCTTTAGTTCACTATGCAGCCACACTTTGCTCTGGCAGCCTTTTATGAGCTTGTCATCGGTTTTTAGGGATGGGTCTATCAACGGGAGGTTCTTACCCAGCGATATCATATGTTCATAACGCTCCATCCAGTCGTCAAACAAACTGAACTCATCTATCAATTCTTCTTGTATGCTTTGTATGTCTTTCAATCTAATTGTTGGTTTTTATCTTGTTTGCGGTGAGCAACACACTTCGGTCATTTTTTGAGAGTAGTGTAAGCGTACCGCTCTCCAGTGTATAGGAACCTGTATTGTTGATCGCGTCCATAATGGCTCGTTCGACGATCATTGTTGGCTCGTCACAGTATTTTTCGGTTGCCGCAATTTCACTGAAACTTAGGGCATATAGATCCAAACTATAATTTCCGAAGAATGAGTTACAGCCCGCATTTCCTCTAACCGATTTGTCCAAGGCGGTAAATGTGATGTTTATATCCTCGTCGTTTATAGATTTACCGTCTGCTGATACAATGTTATAGTTGCCGGAGAGTTGTACACTTCCTGCGGTGTCTATCACCTTTTTGGTTTCGTCGCAGCCAGTAAAAAGAAAGGTTCCCAATAGTAAAAAGCTCATCAAAAATTTCATAGTGTTTCGTTTTAAGTGTTCCTTGCAAGATACTACAATTCTTTGCCACAGGGGTTTAAAGGAATGTTAACGCAGCATTTGTTGGGCTTTTCTCACCCCTGCTACAAGCGCGTCTACTTCTTCTTTTGTGTTGTAGAAGGCTAAGGATGCACGTACTGTGCCAGGAATGTTAAAAAAGGTCATTATAGGTTGGGCGCAGTGGTGTCCCGTGCGTACGGCAATGCCCATTTTGTCCAGGATGGTGCCCACATCGTAGGGGTGTATACCTTCCAAATTAAATGAAATAACCGATGTTTTCTCGGTCCCTGTCCCGTAGATCTTTAAGCCTTCGATCTTTAGTAATTCTTTCGTGGCGTATTCCAACAGTTCGTGCTCGTGTTTTTCAATGGCATGGAAACCTATTTGGTTAAGGTAGTCTATAGCAGTGCCAAAAGCGATACCTCCACAAATGTTGGGAGTCCCGGCTTCAAATTTGTGGGGGAGATCTGCGTAGGTAGTTTTCTCGAAACTCACTTCGGCTATCATCTCGCCACCGCCCTGATAAGGAGGTAGTTTGTTGAGCCACTCCTCTTTACCATACAATATACCAACGCCCGTGGGCCCGCACATTTTATGGGCTGAGGTTACATAAAAATCTACATTCAACGCTTGCAGGTCTGGTTTTATGTGAGAACATGCCTGCGCTCCATCTATCAATACTGCTGCGCCTACTTGATGTGCTTTAAAAATAATATCCTCTATAGGGTTTATGGTGCCCAAAGCATTGGAAATATGGTTTACAAAGACCAGTTTTGTATTTCCTGAAAGTAATGCCGAATAGGCCGCCATGTCCAGCGTTCCCTCTTGCGTCATTGGGATCACCTTTAACTCGGCGCCTGTTTTTTCGCAGAGCATTTGCCACGGTACAATATTGCTGTGGTGCTCCAATGCTGAAACAATTACCTCGTCTCCTTGTCCTAAGATTGTTGCAAATCCATTGGCCACCAAGTTGATGCCATGTGTGGTACCCGACGTAAAAATTACCTCGTGTGCTTTTGCGATATTGAAATGCTGCCGAATTTTTTGTCGTGCCTCTTCGTATCTATCGGTTGCTTCTTGTGAGAGCGAATGTACCCCACGGTGTATGTTCGCATTGTAGTTTGAATAGTAATCTACGATAGCATCTATCACCAGCTGCGGTTTTTGCGAGGTGGCCGCATTGTCCAGGTATACCAAGGGCTTGCCATTTACTTGCCGCTGCAGTATGGGGAAATCTGCTCTAATACTTTCTATGTTGAAAGCCATGTTTTCTGAAATTTTACAACGCAAACCCCAAACTAACCCCAATCTTATTGGCAATCAATTTGTTGATACGGGCTTTAAGCTCTGGAATCTTTACACCTTCCAACACGTTGTTGGCAAAAGCATACATCAACAGTGCTCGGGCTTCTTTTTTACCAATCCCACGAGATTGCAGGTAGAACATTGCGTCCTCGTCCAATTGCCCAATGGTACAACCGTGGGAACAACGCACATCGTCTGCAAAGATCTCCAGTTGAGGTTTGGAGTTGATACTGGCTTTATCGCTAACCAAGATATTATTGTTCTGTTGGAAAGCGTCCAGTTTTTGGGCATCTTTTTCTACGTACACTTTTCCGTTGAATACGCCTGTTGCATTCTCATCAAAAATACCTTTGTAGTCTTGGTGGCTCTCACAGTTGGGAGCAATGTGATGTACAAGGGTATTGTGGTCTACGTGTTGCTTACCTTCAATAATTGTAATTCCGTTCAGGGTGCTATCACAACGTTCGCCTTTTTGATAAAAGTTAAGGTTGTTCCTCGTGAGTTTCCCGCCAAAGGAAAAGGTATGCACCCGGCAATGGCTCTCCTGTTCCTGTGAAACGTAGGTGCTGTCTATCAATGAAGCCGTATGGGCATCGTTCTGTATTTTATAGAAATCTACATACGCTCTCTTTTCGGCAAAAATCTCAGTAACGCTGTTGGTCAACACTTGGTTCCCGTTTAAACTCTGGTGGCGCTCAATGATCTGTACGTGTGCATTTTCGCCAACTACGACCAAGTTACGGGGTTGGAGCAGGACGGCTGCTTCACTACCCGTTGAAAAATTTATGATCTCAATGGGTTTTTCAACTTCCTTGTTTTTAGGAATGTGTATGTAGGCCCCTTCCTTGGCAAAAGCCGTGTTTAAAGAAGTAAGGCTTTCCTTAACGGCGGTTTTGTTGAAATAAGCGTCTATAACCGCTTTGTACTTGGTTTTGTTCAATGCTGAAGAAAGCAAGCAAACATCCAAGGAATCATGGGTGGTTTCCGAAAGGAACGAATTGTATACACCGTCTACAAAAACCAATTTGTAGGTGTCTATCTCGTGCAGGAAATACTTCCTTACGTCCTTGAGTTCCAAAGAACTCTTGTTGCTGGGGAAGACACTGTAATCGTTTTTTAGCAGTGCATTCAACGAAGTGTATTTCCAGGCTTCTTCTTTTTTTGATGGAAATCCTTTTTCTTCAAACACCTTTATGGCATCGTTGCGAAGGTCGTGGATAGGAGAGTCGTCCTCCAAGTGATCCTCGAAAGCGATGTATGATGATACTAATTTATCTTTTAAACTCATGTTTTTTCAAATTCAAAAAAATTCAAATCCCAAATCTCAAAGAAAACCTAGGATATAGGTAGCTGGGTGGTCCCGATAGTATATCAGGAATGTACCGAAGCTATACCAATTCTTCTTTAATCCAGTCGTACCCTTTTGCTTCCAGCTCTTTGGCCAACTCTTTGTTGCCGGATTTCACGATTTTACCGCCCATAAGTACATGTACATAATCGGGTACGATATAATCCAGTAAACGCTGGTAGTGGGTAATTACAATTACGGCGTTGTCCTTGCTCTTCAGTTTGTTCACACCGTTGGCGACCACTTTAAGGGCGTCAATGTCCAGTCCGGAGTCGGTTTCATCTAGAATTGCCAATTTGGGCTCCAGCATAGCGAGCTGAAAAATCTCGTTGCGTTTCTTTTCTCCTCCCGAGAATCCTTCGTTAAGGGAGCGGGAAAGAAACTTCCGATCTATTTCAAGAAGGTCTGCTTTTTCCTTTATTTTTTTGAGCATCTCGCCAGCGGGCATATCTTTCTGGCCTTTTGCCTTTCGGGTTTCGTTGATGGCCGTCTTTACAAAATTGGTCACCGAAACCCCTGGGATTTCCACAGGATATTGAAACGATAGGAACAACCCTTTGTGGGCGCGTTCTTCTGGATCCAGTTCTGAAATATCTTCTCCTTCAAACTCTAGATCTCCCTTGATAATCTCAAACTCCTCTTTTCCGGCAATGACCGAAGCCAAAGTACTTTTTCCTGAACCGTTCGGTCCCATGATCGCGTGTACTTCGCCGGGTTTTACGTCCAGGTCAATTCCCTTTAGGATTTCTTTTTCTTCAACTCCTGCGTGCAGGTCTTTTATATGTAGCATAATTTAATTTCTGGGTGATTGCTGAAAACCACAAGGGGTATTTCAGTACGTTACTTTAGTTTGTCGTCTCTTTCTTGTCTTCAATTTTAATATCTGCTTCAGATGGGGTTTCGCTCACGCTTACTACCTGTGTAATGGTGAGGATCTCGTCCCAGCCCTCGGCACCTTGGGGTTTGTTTTTTAGGGAGCCTTTTACCACAACGGGTACCATATCAAAATCATCTTTCTTAATGGTGCCTACCCGTTCTTTAAGGTAGTTGGACATTTCGTCTATGGTTACTCCATAGATAAAATTGTCCCCCTTGAGCACTGCTCCGCCATCTACATAAATAAATTCTCCTTCGTACTGTGGGTCGTTACTCGTTCTTTCGCCTAGGTCTTCTTTACAGGCAAATACACTTGTTGTGATCACTAAGAGCAAAATCAGTTTTTTCATTTTTATACAGATTTATTTTTTGATTGTTTCGTTGTTTATCCTACGGAACCTTCCAAAGAGATTTCCAATAATTTTTGTGCTTCTACAGCGAATTCCATGGGGAGCTTATTAAGTACTTCCTTGCTGAACCCGTTTACGATGAGCGCTATGGCCTTTTCGGTATCGATACCGCGTTGGTTGCAGTAAAATATCTGATCCTCACCAATTTTGCTGGTAGTGGCCTCATGCTCTACCCTTGCCGATTTGTTCTTGGCTTCAATGTACGGGAAGGTATGGGCGCCGCAATCATTCCCCATTAGCAATGAATCGCACTGCGAAAAGTTGCGGGCATTTTCGGCCCGTGAATTTATCTGTACCAAACCACGGTAGCTGTTTTGTGATTTCCCAGCTGAAATTCCTTTGGAAATAATAGTGCTTCGGGTATTTTTCCCCAAATGGACCATCTTGGTGCCCGTATCTGCTTGCTGAAAATTGTTGGTAACGGCAATGGAATAGAACTCCCCTATGCTGTTATCTCCTTTTAGGATACAACTTGGGTATTTCCAGGTTACGGCACTTCCCGTTTCTACTTGGGTCCAAGAGATTTTCGCATTGGTCTCGCACAATCCTCTTTTGGTCACAAAATTGTAAACACCACCTTTTCCTTCTTTATTCCCGGGGAACCAGTTTTGTACGGTAGAGTATTTGATCTCTGCATCGTCAAGGGCGATAAGTTCTACCACCGCGGCATGCAACTGGTTTTCGTCACGGCTTGGTGCCGTACAACCTTCTAGATAACTTACGTAACTGCCTTCCTCCGCAATAACAAGGGTTCTTTCAAACTGTCCTGTTCCTGCTTGGTTTATACGGAAATAGGTTGAAAGCTCCATGGGGCAACGTACTCCTTTGGGGATATAGCAGAACGAACCGTCACTAAATACAGCACTGTTCAAGGCTGCATAAAAGTTATCGCGCTGCGGGACTACGGTTCCTATATATTTTTTTACCAATTCTGGGTGCTTCTTGATAGCTTCAGAAATGGAACAGAAAATGATTCCTTTTTCAGCAAGGGTATCTTTGAACGTAGTTGCTACGGAAACCGAGTCCATAACAATATCTACGGCTACTCCAGCGAGTTTTTTCTGCTCGTCCAGAGAAATCCCCAGTTTGTTGAAGGTTTCCAGCAATTCTGGATCTACTTCGTCCAGGCTTTCGTATTTCGGTTTTTTGTTGGGTGCAGAATAGTAAGAGATATTTTGGAAATCAGGCTTTTCGTAATGTACGTTGGCCCATTCTGGCTCTACCATTTCTTTCCAGTACCGAAAAGCCTCCAAGCGCCACTCTGTCATCCATTCGGGCTCCTCCTTTTTCTGCGAGATAGCACGAACTATATCCTCATTAAGACCCACGGGGAACGTATCAGACTCTATATCGGTATAAAATCCGTATTCGTACTCTTTGGTCTCGAGTTCTTTTTTTAAATCGTCTTCAGTGTATTTCGACATAATGTAATCTTTCTAAATTTTTGTTGAACGCAATTTGAACTTGGAGTTGAATCCATATGGTTTTCGATCGCGTCTGTACGTTGGTTCAAGGTGACTTTCAATTATAAAGAGAAAGACTCCCCACACCCGCAGGTCCTATTGGCATTTGGGTTGTTGAACACAAATCCCTTTCCGTTTAGGCCGCCGCTGTATTCCAGTGTAGTTCCTACCAAATACAAAAAGCTCTTTTTGTCCACGGCTATCTTGACAAGGTTGTCCTCGAATAGCTTGTCGTTCTCCCCGAGTTGTTTGTCAAAATTCAATTCGTACGAAAGTCCGGAACAACCACCACTCTTCACCCCCACGCGCACAAAGTCGCTGGTCACATTAAACCCTTCCTCACTCATTAGCTGTTCGAGCTTTGTCTTTGCGGTATCGCTAACTTTTATCATGGCTTAGAATTATTCTAAATTAGACTGCAAAGATACGTTAATTACAGCGTTTTACCATAGCAGGGATTTTAAATAATCTTATGCCGTTATAGGTATTGTTAATGGTAGTTGCTGAAAGTTTTTTAAGCTGGTTGCAGCACCTAAAAAACTATTGTCTAAAATCTGGATTGTTGATGAAAGAATCATCCGAAAGCGATAGCAGGAAAGCTTTAAGATCTGCCTTGTCCTCTTCAGAAAGTTGAACGCCTCCTTCGCTAATGGCTTTCATGAGCGGATCTATTGTTGGAGAAAAGACCAGTCCCTCACTATAGTGGTCTATTACCTCGTCCAAGGTGGCAAAACGCCCATCGTGCATATAGGGAGCGGTAAATTTTAAATTACGAAGCGAAGGTGTCCTGAAAAGTCCAAAATCCCTTGGGTCCCCGGTTATGTTCCCGAGGCCAAGATCGTCAAACTCCTCGTCTAGTCCATTGTTGTGAAATGCGTTGTCCGTCCATAGCGGATTTGCTGGTAGCCCGTGGCAATGGAAACAATCGCCTCGGCTCTCGTCCAAAAAGACATTGAGACCATTTTGCTCCTGTGGAGTTAATTCTATAAGTCCCAATTGGGCTTGATCGAACCTTGAGTTGGCCGTAACCAGAGTTCTTACAAACTGTGCCAATGCTTTGGTTACAAGGGTAGAGTCTATAATTTGTGTGCCGAAAGCCTCTTCAAAAAGTTGTGGGTATTCGTTTGAGTCCTGCAATGTGCTTTCTACATTGGCCCAAGTGTTTGCCATTTCAATGGGATTGACAACTGGCTCGAACATTTGCGATTCCAAGGAGTTGGCGCTGCCGTCCCAATTAAACTTTTCGTCGTAATTGAAGACTAGATTTTGTAGTGGCATAGAGTTCCTGAACCCTTCTTCTCCCGTAATTCCTATACTGAATTGACGATTGTCTGAAAATGCGGCTTGAGGGGCGTGGCAGGAGGCACAAGAGATGGAGCCGTCCGCAGAGAGGTTCCTGTCAAAAAATAATTTTTTTCCCAATGCGATACCTTCGGCCGTTTGGGGATTGTCCTCAGGGATAACCGGAGGTAGAATTTGGTCTTGAAAAATAGTGGGGACTTCAAGCGGTGCAGGGGTTGCCATATATTGTATCGCAGTATCATCACTGTCCTCACAGGATGTGAACAACAGCAGTGAAGTTACCAAACAACTTAAAATTCCAACCTTTTTCATTTGTGATTTATTCAATTAAGGAAGTTTCACGAGAAAAAACTCCATTGCTGCCATTTTGGTTCATAGCAATCTGGAGGTCGTACCTTGGCATCATTACCGAAGATTCTTCGTTGAGATCCCAAGTATTAGGGTTTTTGAACCATTCGGCTACGTTCATACCCACCGTGATATTGGTGTTATTTCCTATACTTATATCTCCTAGGTCCACTACAAATGAAGTGTCTTCAACAAGTTCCAATGTGGTCATATCTGGCGGTAAGGAACTGTGTTTGTTGGCTCTGATGGTATGGTATTGGAAAGTTTCGGTATCGCCTGTTGTGTTTTCAAAAGTTCCTTCCATACGCATGTAGTGGTAACCGCCACCAAGCATTTCTGGAACGGACCAAGTACCGTCTGCCGAGTTAAGATCTGCATAACCGCCTTCCTTATCGTTATCTTCGTCATTAAATCCAAAAGTGAAAGAAACATTGTACGTTCCCTCTGGGATTTGGATGTCTGGGGTAAAGTTTGCATTGTCCCCTGTGCGCGCGGTGATCAAATTGTAGTCTCCTGCACCATACTCAGTTCCGTCTTGGGCGGTGAACGTAATATCTGAGATTAAATAATTCAACTTAAATAATTTTAAGTCTACCCCGTTTGCTGTAGTATATGTTGTTGTTTCGTAATCTGCGTTCGTGATGTCATCTCCATCCCAGTTTTCAGTAAATGTAAAATCTACATTTACAGGGTCATCCTGGATTACGGGTGCGTCGTCATCACTGTTACAGGCAATAAATAAACCTACTGTGAAGCAAATAAGGGCAATTTTTTTTATCATTTTGTGTATGTTAGAAATTAATTTTCAAATTTAAATTTAGCGAGAAATGCGTCTTTCCCCCCTTTGTTCTGGGTAAAGTTTCCGTCGTTACTCTCGGTATTTCCTACAATATAAATTTCGCCAGTAGCATTGCTTGTAATACCCTCGGCAAAGTCTAACTGGCTGCCGCCAATACTCTCTTCAAACAACAGGGTGCCTTCTTCATCAATCACTACAAACCAACCGTCGTTAAGACCGTTGTTGGTGGTTACGTTTACATCGTTACTTCGTGACGAGGCTACTATTGCGTAGCGACCATTGGGAAGGGAGGCAACACCCCTTGCAGAGTCGAATTGAGTGCCACCATAGGTTTTTTCCCAAATAATCGAGCCGTTGCTGTCTATTTTTATGGCCCAGACATCTGCGTTCCCTATAAAGTTGCTAATGTCCGTATCGGCACTTCTAGTATCGCCTACAATGATGAAATTGCCATCGGTTGTTGTGGTCATACTGTATGCCAAGTCTATTTCAGTCCCTCCATAGTTCTTCTTCCAGTTTATGCTCCCGTTTGCTGAAATGTTCAAGATCCAGAAATCGTATTCTCCTTTATTGTTCGTAATATCCACATCACTGCTGTCTGACCAGCCCGTGATAATGTAATTACCGTTATCTGTTTCAACAAAATCGAAAGCGCTATCTGTAAAGCTACCTCCGTAATATCGGGCCCAGTTTATTTCTCCGGTTGGGTCTAGTTTAAGCACCCAATAATCCCCACCTGCGTGACTGGCCGATGCTCTGTTTATATTTCCTTGGCCGCCACTTGCGGTTACATCCAGCACGCCCAAGGCTAAATAGCCACCGTCCTTGGTCTGTTTTACATTGAAAGCCCTGTCGTTACCAGAGTAGCCAAAGGTTTTCTCCCATTGCAGTTCTCCTGTTGCAGAAAGCTTAATAATCCATAGATCGTTAAAACCTGCGTTGGTGCTCACGTCACCATCGTCACTTCGGGTGAACCCTGACACTATGTACCCACCATCACTTGTAGGTGAAATGCTGGTGCCTTCATCATCATCACTACCACCATACGTTTTGCTCCATTGTATGGCGCCGCTGCTGTTGGTCTTAACCACCCAGACATCCCTGTCATCTCCAGTTTTGTCCGTAACATCACCATTGGTGCTTTGTGTAGCACCTGCAAAGACATAGCCGCCATCGTTGGTTGGTACTATGGAAGCGGCAGAATCATTGTCAGACCCTCCTATATTGAGGACATACTCGAAACTACCAGAAAGAGCCGGGGGGTCTTCAACCTCCTCTTCCTGTTCTTCTTCTGGTGTGGTCGCATCGTCACTAGAACATGCGTGAAGCCCTGCCAAGAGTATACAAACTAGTATAAGAAGTGGTATTTTTTTCATAGCTGTTGGATTGTTTAGGTCATTTAATGTGTTTGCTAAAAATAAAACTGGCTGTATTAGGCACCTAAGAACCATCTACAATGCCAGTTTTATGTCGTATTATAGGCTGTATGCTTACTTTTTAATGATTTTCTTGGTAACCGTATTGTTAATGGTTACAAAATACACTCCTTTTGAGTAAGTTGAAACATCCAATGTAGCAGTAGTTATGGCTGCAGTTTCTTGTAAATAAACTGTTTTACCGGTAATATCCACTACTGAAATGGTATGCATATCACTATTCTTTGAAGTGATGTTCAATAAATCTGCTGTTGGGTTTGGAAACACATCCAGCCCAGCTTCCAAGGTGTTTTCGGCTACCGAAAGTGGTACTTCCACGGCCAATTGAAAACTACAAGAGCCTACGTTGGAAGAGTTATCCGTACTTTCAAAAACAATATTATAATTACCGGCTGTAAGTTGTGTGCCTGCAGGTGGATCCTGGGTAATGGTCAAACTTGTTGTACAATTGTCCGTTGCAGTAACTTCGCCCGCAGCAATGTAATCGGGCACAGTATAGAAGGTTTGTCCAGCGTCGTACATCACCTCTTCATCTGCCGGACAAGTGATTGCGGGAGCTAAATTATCTACAACTTCAACAGTGGCGGTACAGGTGTCTCTGTTCCCAAAGGCATCGTATACTTCAATTTCTACTGTTGTGGTGCCTATGTCTGTACAATCAAAAAACCTATCACAGGCCAAATATCCTGCAATTCCTACATCATCAGTGGAACCATTAGCAGCTTCTTGTGGGTTCAGTTCACCGTTTCCAGCTGCATCTAACTCTACTGTTGTGGTCACACAGCTTGCTACTGGTTTTGTGGTGTCTCCATTTTGTGCTTTCACCAGTAAGAAGCCTCTATTAATATCGCTTATTACTATGTTACCACTTTCAAAATAAGGGTATACACTCCAAGCACCACTAAAACTTGCATTGTCGTTATTGGGGTAGGAGTCGAAGAAACCTTCTTCGGTCATATTACCATTTTCAATATCAGATACATCCAATACACGCAATCCAGCCCTGTAGCTAGATAGGTAAAACTTCTCACCCTTTGTATAGCCGTTATGGTCTATTGCGGAAGAAGGCCCAGAATATTCAAAAGCCAATGAAGGATTGTCCAAGTCGTTAAAATCGAAAACCACGGTCCTTGTATTGAAACCAAGGTTAAGTTCGTCTGTTTCGTCTCCTAGGATGAAGAAGCGCTGGTCTTCGGTAAACCATCCTTGGTGGGTGTATCCAACATCTGAATATGAAATGCTGGAAATATTCACGGGGTTAGCTTTGTCTGTAATGTCGGCAATAATGACTTCATCCTCATTGCTTCCAATCAATATTTCCCTGCCATTATAATCTTGATCTGGACCACAGTAGGTTACAATCTGTGCATCGTGACTATAGGCGTCCATACTGTACCCGCCTTCCTCAACTGGATTAAGAGGGTCTTGAATATTTATAAAAATGGGGCCTCCGTTAAAAGGAGCTGCACCCACGGGATACGCATAGCCGGTATCTTCGTTAATAACAATGTTGTGTGCACTTCCAAAGCCATTGAAGTGGGCATCTTCAGTAAATGTGGTTGGTGGTGAAGGTACGTTTCTAAGTCTTGTAAGATCGAACACCTGCATTCCGTGTCCCCCAGCTTCGCTTACTATGAAAGCGTGATTGTTGTACACTTTTATATCTCTCCAAGTACTGTTTGAGGTGTGTGTGGGGAGCTTACCAAGGTATGTGGGATTTGTTGGGTTGGTGATATCTATAAAAACCGTTCCGTTGGATAGCCCCACAATGGCATACTCATCTCCATTGGTAGGGTCTGTCCATCCCCAAGAGTCGTTTCCAGCTCCAGCGTTAAGTACATTTAGATCGAATTGGGATTGCAAATCGTACCCATTACATGGATATGGTCCCGCATTTCCACCAGTACAGGGCGTTTGGGCTAGAAGTGCGATGGTAGATGTTAGGGAAAAAGCTAACGTAAGTAGTGTTTTTTTCATAAGTAGTGTTTCAAGTTTTATGAGTAAATGAGTATTGGTGAAACGAAATGTTTTTTTAAAAATTGCGCAATAGATTTTAAAAATCGCTAAAATTTTAGCAATTAAAAGGTGCATTACATCAAAAGATTTGCAAATATACTAAAACGTGGGCTTAACAAGATAGAAACCACTGTCAATATCGCTTATGATGATATGTCCGCTATCAAAATAAGGAAATACGCTCCAAGCACCGTTAAATGACGGGTTGTTGTTTTGTGTAAACGAATCGAAGGATCCCATTTCGGAAATAGAGCCATTCCCTATTCCTGAAACATCTATAATTCGCAAGCCAGCAGTATAGTTTGCAAGATAATACCTATCCCCATTTACGTACCCATTGTGGTCTATGGCAGCAGTAGGGCCATCGTACTCAAAATGAAGCATTGGATTGTCCAGATCTGTAAAATCGAAAACAATAGTTCTGGAGCCAAAGCCAAAATTAAGTTCATCCAGCTCGTCGCCCAACAAAAAATAGGATTGGTCTTCAGTAAACCATCCTTGGTGGGTGTAACCCACTTGGTCGTAGGAAATAGTGGATACGGGAACTGGATTGGCTTTGTCCGTGATATCAACAAGAACCACTTCATTCTCGTTGCTGCCTATAAGGATTTCCCTTCCCGTATACTCTGTGTCGGGACCGTTATAAGTGACCACTTGTGCGTCATGACTATAGGAGCCCATGGCATATCCGCCTGCTCCTTGTGGGTTTGTAGGATCGTTAATGTCTATAAAATGAGGGCCTCCATCAAATGTTTGTGTGCCCACTGCATACGCAAAGCCAGAGTCTTCATTGATAACAATATTGTGGGCGCTGCCAAAACCGGTGTATTCGGCATCCGTAGAAAAATTTTGTGGAGGATTTGTTACATCCCGCAACCTTGTAAGGTCGAACACTTGCATCCCGTGGCCCTGTGCTTCGCTCACAACAAATGCGTGGTCCTTAAAAACTTTTATATCCCTCCAAGAGCTGGCAGAGGTTTCTGTTTCCAGCTTTCCTAAATAAATAGGGGCCGATGGGTTAGAGATGTCTATAAAAGCGGTGCCATTATCCAGTCCCATAAGCGCATATTCCTTGCCGGTAATGGGGTCTGTCCATCCCCAGCTATCGTTGCCTTTTTCCGCGTCCAGTTCATCTAGGTCTATGTGATAAACAAGGTCAATGCCATTACAGGGAAAAATACCGCCGGCAAGTCCTGAGTCACAAGGGGCTGGAAATGTTAGAGGAGGGGGTGGGGGAGGTGGATCTTGAAGGGGGTCTTCCATTGGGTCTTCGGGAAGTGTAGCTATGGGGTTGTCATCGTCTTCGGAACATCCAATTAGGATAAAACTCGCCAGACAAAAGAGTACAATTTTTTTCATGGACGCTTGCTTTGTCTTCCCAAGATAGACAACCTTACTTGAAAATACAACAACAAGCGGTCGTGGTTTATAAATGAAGCCGTATTTTTGCAATTCCACTCACAAAGAAAGCACTATGTTTGAAAATAAAGACAATGCAACCACCCCAATTTCGGCTCTGGGAGAGTTTGGCCTCATAGACCATCTCACCAAGCATTTTAAAATTCAGCATACAACCACTGTAAAGGGAATTGGAGATGATGCTGCTGTTATTGCTGCTGAAAAGAACACGCAACTGGTGGTCACTACAGATATGTTGGTAGAAGGGGTACATTTTGATCTTTCGTACATGCCATTAAAGCATTTGGGCTACAAGGCTGTGATGGTAAACCTTTCTGACGTTTACGCAATGAATGCCACAGCAAAACAGATCACTGTTTCGGTAGCTATTTCCAATAGGTTTCCCGTTGAAGCTATGGAAGAACTGTACGCAGGGATACAAACTGCTGCCGAACTATATAAAATAGACGTTATTGGAGGCGACACTACTTCTTCAACTTCGGGGTTGATTATAAGCGTGACAGCCCTAGGCGAAGCAGAGGCCAAAAAAATAACCTATAGATCTGGTGCCAAGGAAAATGATTTGCTCGTGGTGACGGGCGATCTGGGTGCTGCTTATCTAGGATTACAGGTTTTGGAGCGAGAAAAAGAGGTTTTTAAAGTTAACCCCAATGCACAACCAGATCTTGAGAAGTACAGTTACTTGGTAGAGCGGCAATTGAAGCCCGAAGCAAGAAGAGACATCCCAGGCTTACTGGCAGAACTAGAGGTGCAACCCACAGCTATGATAGATATTAGCGACGGCCTTTCTAGTGAGATAATCCATATTTGTAAGAGCTCCATGGTGGGCTGTAACCTTTATGAAGATAAAATACCGTTAGATCCCCAGGTGATTTCAACCTGTGAGGAATTTAATATGGACAGTACCACTATAGCGTTGAGTGGTGGGGAGGATTATGAATTGCTCTTTACCGTTGCTACTGAAGATTTCCCAAAAATAAAAGGCAATCCACACTTATCTGTTATAGGCCATATAACCAAGGAAAATGAGGGAATGCATCTTATTACCCGTGCCAACACAAAAATTGAATTGATCGCTAGGGGCTGGAATGCACTAGAGGATGAAGCAGATGGCTAAAAGATCTAGCTTTTTATAAAAGTGGCAAAATACTTATTGTTCTCTTTCCAGTAACGGGTAAGTTTTACCAGTCTTCCATATCCATCGGTTGTGAACTGTTGCTTGCATTTGGCACACTCGTACTCTTTTACGTACAGCGCATTGTTTGTAAGCTCGTTAAGGTTGTGCCCGGTTATTTTACAGGAAAAGATTTTCATGGATAGCTTAAGCAGGAATTTTTTGGGTTTTCTTAATGTAGAATGAAGCTAATGCACTATTAGCTTTGCGTATCCTGGCAGTAAGAATCTCAACCGTGCCCTGCATATTGTCGGTTACTTCCTTGCCACAGTGGGCGCAGGTATATTCGTTGATATGGTTTGTTATTTTTCGGCTCACAATATAGTCATGGCCAAAGGTTGCGCATACAATGCTCAACAGTGAAAATGGAGAAGTGGGGAATTTTTCCATGGTTTTTAGGGTTTAGGTTTTTTTGTTTTGAAGTGATAAATGTAAATTAATTTTTTAAACAATTACGACGAAATGCAAATATTTTCGACGAAATGCAAAATTTTAACAATTTCCTGAAATTTTTCAAGATGGCTCATATGTCCACTCTCTAGCTCGAATAGCCTGCAATCACTGGTATTGGCAATGCTTTTGCATTCTTGGAAGGTCAATATGGGGTCTTCAGTACCACAAATCATAAATTTTGGGCTTGTAAAGCTTTTCAATACCTCTGTCCTGTCTTTTCGGTTTTTCATCCCTGCGATTGCTGCAGTGATCCCTTGTGCTGTCATTTGCAGTGCTTCAGTTTTTAGGGATTCAATTTCAGGCTGAAGTTTTTGGCGAGACACTTCGGTAAAAAGATTGGTTATGGCCATACTCACAAATGCCTCCTTTGCTTTAGGGACTAGCTTTAGGGCCCGTGCACGATTCAGTTTACGTTCCTCGCTATCTGCCGCAGGAGTGGAGTTGAGCAATACCAGTTTCTCAATCCTTTCTGGATGCGCCTCTGCCATGGCCATGGCCACGTAACCACCCATGGAGTGTCCTATTAAGGTTACTGTAGAAATTTGCAAATGGTCCAAGAGCGTAAAGACAACTTCGGCAAACAGCTCCATGGTGTGTTCTTCAGCAATAGCATCACTTGCTCCGTGGCCGGGAAAGTCTATGGTAATAATTTTTCTTTTGCTTACCAATGTTGGTACTATCTGCTCCCACATAGTGCTGCTTTCCAGGAAACCGTGCAATAATACTATAGTGGGGCCTGAACCTTGTGCGGTGTAATAAATGCTAGAATTGTTGTAGTGGAAAATCATTTTTATATCTTCGGAAGCTAATTATAGCAAAACTACACTTTTTGAATTCCGTTAAACAGACTTTCGTCATAGCCTTTGCTCTTTTCTCACTTTTCTTTGGAGCGGGAAATTTAATCTTGCCGCCGTTTTTGGGGTACAATGCTGGCGAGGATTGGTTGCTGGTTACCGTGGGCTTTGCCCTCTCGGCAGTGGTCATCCCCATTTTGGCAATTTATGGGCACGCACGCCTGCAGGGTACCATGTTGGATTTTGCAAATAAGGTATCGCCAGTGTTTGCGGTTGTTTATGCGGTGATCGTGTATGCAATCTCCATTAGTTTGCCCTCGCCACGTACTGCTTCGGTTACCTATGAAATGGCCAT
The DNA here is from genome assembly GCF_003353425.1 of Marinirhabdus gelatinilytica. Taxonomy (GTDB): domain Bacteria; phylum Bacteroidota; class Bacteroidia; order Flavobacteriales; family Flavobacteriaceae; genus Marinirhabdus; species Marinirhabdus gelatinilytica. Next base: position 100,377 of record NZ_QRAO01000001.1, on the reverse strand, counting down.
ACAGCCCTATTTCGAAATTTCTTCCCTTTGGTTGAGTTCGGTCTATTTTGTAGTGGTGCTGGTCTTTGCCTTAAACCGAACGAAAATCCTCAGTCTCATCGGTAAATTCCTAACGCCATTGATTATAGCTATCCTCTTGTGCATTATTGGCATTGGCCTGTTTGCTGAAACGGAACCCATGCGCAACGCTGTTTTTGAAAACTCTTTTACCGGCGGAATTTTAGAGGGATACCAAACCTTCGATGCCATTGGGGGAGTGGTAGTAGGTGCGGTTATCGTAATCTCACTGGCGTTGCAAGGGAAATTCAATTATGGCGAAAAAAAGAAGATGATCGCCCGCTCCGGTCTGTTGGCAGGGATTGGGCTGTTTGTAATCTACGGCGGACTCATAGTCTTGGGCGCTACCTATAGCGATAGTTTGCAAATAGAAAATAGGACCGAATTGCTCACGCTACTTTCTACAAATACTTTGGGTAGTATTGGTACGGCATTTTTGGCTGTCTTGGTAGCTTTGGCGTGCTTTACAACGGCTGTGGGTATTGTGACGGGAACAGCCGATTTTGTAAAAAAACTGGCTGGAAACTCCCAACGTGCATATACTATAACTGCGGTGGTGGGTTGCATCATTGGTGTTGCCGTGGGCCAGTTTGATGTACATTATATTATAGACATTGCACTGCCGGCCTTGATGTTTATTTACCCTATTACCATAGTACTTATCTTGCTGAATGTGCTCCCCGAAAGGTTTGCGAGTAAACAGGTGTTTCGTAGTGTGGTCATAACCACTATTATTTTTAGTATTCCAGATTTTCTCCAGTTTTTTGTTGCTGAGGGTTCCCTGGACGGAATAAAAAACTACATCCCCCTTTCCGCCGAGAGTATGGGTTGGGTGTTACCGGCTTTGGTTGCCTTTGTTGGGTTTAATTTGTATTCATTAGTAGGTGGAAGGAAAGATGAGTTGAAGGGTCGTGGCTAGGAGGCTTTTAGTTTGTGCCATACACTTTACAAAAAGGGGTTTTAATCTTTATTAAACTCGGTATAGTAATAATCACGATTATTGCCATTGTAGACATCATTTGTATTTACTCTCCATCTCATTTTGTTTGAGTTGGGGAACAAGATCTCATCGGTAATGTATATTTGGGTTTCATTTTCTTGAGTGACGTTGTTGAAATAAGTACTCGTTAATTTATAAACACCCTCCGATAGTTTTTCCCATACTCCTTCTATAAATTCTGGATTAACTTCTGTTATCACACAATCTCCATTTCCATCAGGATTATAATTGTAGAAATCATAATTACTATTTATCTCAAAAATATATCGACTCTGTTGTTGGCACGATGAATAGTTATAGGTGTCAGAAGTGCCATCTTCATAAAAATTAACCTGTTTAATTGGTTTCCAGCTTCCAATAATCAGATCTGCTTCCATTTCCATCTCCATTTCATTTTCAGGAGTATTAGAGTCATCATTTTTAGAACAAGAAATTAACACTAAAATTGAGAGCAAAAAATAGAATGTTTTTTTCATTTATTTTTAAGTTTTTTGTCTGCAGGAGCTGTATCAGCTCCAACTAAAAACCTTAGACAGAAATTTAATTGCTTGTTGATCAGTTTTTCCTGAGCAGTGCCACTTCGTATTTATCCGTTAGTGCAATTTACAATTAATTGAGATTTAAATTGACTCGGAATTAGATATAAAATATACAGTTTTGGCTAACGTTGATTTGAATTAGTTAGTTTTTATCAAAAATTTGCATTTCAATGATTGTATCTAATTCAGATCGAATTAACCGAAGTTTTAATGAGCTTTTCTTTTTAAAAATTGAATCCCCTACCTCAATAAAATCAAACAGTCCACTTGTTTCAAAATCAAGAAGTAATATATCCTTTTCCTCACCATTCTGAATTATAACTGTTTGATAATTATGTTGCTTTGAATCAATAAATTTATTGGTGACTAATCCGCTATATGTATATTCTTTGTAGTATTCAGAAGCTTTCTTATTAGGACTCATTTCATAAACACTTGAAATAAATTTTGATAAGATTATCCATCCAATAATTAGAAAACTAATAATAGAAAAGGTGATAACCAAATTTATTTTCGTGAGTTTCAAGGACTAGATTTCTTCAACATTTGCTAACAAATTTGCATATGATACGGCTGGTCTTGAGTTCAAGCGTAATAATCAACCACTGGTTGCTGCCGCAACGTTTCTCTCCACTTGACTATTGTTTTGATAAGTTAGGGAATTTAATTAAAGCCAAATGTAATCCGCTGTATTATATGCGTTGTTACCTGCTGGCTTTCTTATGTTTATCAGTTTCTCTATTTTTTATATATTTTCCAAATCTAATGATGAGTAAAAATAGCGCAATTGTTGCTGAGAACCAAGCTGTGTTATAAACGCCATCGTAAAACCCGTCAATTGGAATTAAGCCCGAAAAGGTAGCTCCTAAAACTATGCAAACTAAAAATATTCGAATTATGATTTTAATCCAAGTAGGTTTAGTCGTCATTTCGTAAAAACCAATCAATATGACAAATATGGAAAGAGTGCCATATGTTCTGCTAGGTGAAATAAGTCCTATTAGTTCAGGGTTTTGCTTTTCCATTTCTTCTACCCATTCTAAATATTGCAAATGACCTATTAGCAACAAAATCAATTGAATGACTATTATAGTTATAGAAAGATAAGGACTGTAGAACTTCAATGTTTAATAATATTTATTGCTTGCAGGTAACTCATTATATAATATATTTTATAGTCATTATCCCGTTTTAGGAATTCATTATATCCTCAATCTCCTCAGCTTCAATCGGGATGTTTTGCATCAAGTTAAAAGGAGACCCACTTTCCTGTATCACTACATCGTCCTCAAGGCGTATCCCAAAGCCTTCTTCTGGGATATAGATGCCGGGTTCTACGGTAAACACCATATCGGCCGTCATGGGCTCCCATAAAATTCCGTAGTCGTGGGTGTCCAACCCTATGTGGTGGCTGGTGCCGTGCATAAAGTATTTTTTATAGGCGGGCCAATCTGGGTCTTCGTTCTGTACGTCGGCTTTGTCCAGTAGCCCGAGCCCCATCAATTCACTGGTCATTAGTTTGCCCACTTCTACGTGGTATTCCTTCCACAAGGTTCCTGGAACCAGCATATTGGTAGCATCGTTCTTTACACGGTTTACGGCGTCGTACACCTCGCGTTGGCGCTTGGTGAATTTACCCGAAACGGGAATGGTACGGCTCATATCGCTGCTATAGTTTGCGTATTCGGCACCTACGTCCATAAGAATGAGGTCGCCCTCCTTGCACTGCTGGTTGTTCTCAATGTAATGTAGCACGTTTGCGTTGTTGCCACTGGCAATTATGGGCGTGTAGGCAAAGCCTCTCGAACGATTTCTAAGGAACTCGTGCATATATTCGGCTTCAATCTCAAACTCCCAAACACCGGGCTTTACAAAATCCAGTACACGGCGAAAGCCTTTTTCGGTAATATCGCAGGCCTGTTGCATGAGGTCCAGTTCAATTTGGTCTTTAACCGATCGCAATCGCTGCAGGATAGGATTGCTCTTTGCCCAATTATGTGCGGGGAATTTATTTTTTACGGTCTTTATAAAACGGGCCTCCCGGGTTTCGGTCTCCACATTGGCGCGGTAATGCTCGTTGGTGTTAAAATATACCGTGTCGCATTGGGTCATTACTTCGTAAAAAACCTTGTCGAACTCTTTTAGCCAATACACGGTCTTGATGCCGCTGGTCTCAAACGCCTTTTCCTTGGTGAGCTTTTCGCCTTCCCAAACGGCAATGTGCTCGTTGGTCTCTTTCAGGAACAGTATTTCACGGTGTTTCTCTTCAGGCGCATCCGGGAACAATACCAAGATACTCTCTTCTTGGTCCACACCGCTGAGGTATAAAATATCACGCGCCTGTTGGAACGGCATGGTGCTATCTGCACCAATGGGGTAGATATCGTTGGAATTAAAAACGGCCAGGCTGGAAGGTTTCATCTGCGCCATAAAGTTTTTGCGGTTCTTGATGTAAAGGTCTGAAGAGATTGGGTGATATTTCATATTGTATATATTTTCCGCCGGAGCGAAACTATTTTTAGTATTTATTGCTTCAAAATTACTGAAAATATAGTGGAAAGGCGACCAGTGTTTTGAAAAGGTTGGTTTTAAACCGATAGTGCCCTTTTCAACGTGTCACCATCCATGAAGAAGTTGTATAGGATATTTTTTTCCGTAACTTGCTTTCCCTATTCAAAACACCACTAATGAAACAGTTTCTTTCTACTTTATCCATACTTCTTTTCTTCGGAAACATATTGGCCCAACAACCTGCAACCACCGCCCAACAGGTGGAGAGTGGATTGCAGCAAAAAGCACAACTTGCCGAAAATTCCATCGTTAAAAACCTACCGTTCAAAAATATTGGTCCCACCATCATGAGTGGCCGTGTGGTAGATTTTGCCGTGAACCCGGAGAATCCTACCGAGTTTTACGTGGGTTATGCTTCAGGAGGCGTTTGGCACACCAAAAATAATGGGACCACCTTTGAGCCTATCCTCGATAGCAGCCCAACACAAAATGTGGGGAGCCTTGCCGTGGATTGGGAAACCCGAACCATTTGGGTGGGGACTGGCGAAGTGAACGCTTCCCGCTCCAGTTATGCAGGTATCGGCTTGCTGAAATCCAGCGATAACGGAAAAACTTGGCAAAACATGGGGCTGAAGGACAGTCACCATATTTCAAAAATTATTATCAATCCTGCCAATGCTGATGAAGTGGTGGTAGCTGCCGTGGGACATCTGTATTCAAAAAACGACGAGCGTGGCGTATTCAAGACCTTCGATGGTGGAAAAACATGGAACAAGACCCTGTTTGTGAATAACCAAAGCGGAATTATTGAGATGGATGCACACCCTACCAATTTCAATATAATGTATGCCTCCTCTTGGGATAAGGATCGAAAGGCCTGGAATTTCCGCGGAAGTGGCGAGGGAAGCTCCATTTATAAAAGTACCGATGGAGGTAGCTCGTGGACCAAGGTTTCGGGTGCTGGAAGTGGTTTTCCTACGGGCGAAGGTGTGGGTAGGATTGGTCTTGCGGTGTTTGACGAGAATACAGTATATGCCATTCACGATAACCAATTCCGAAGAGACGAAAGCCCCGTGGCCAAAAAAGGGGATGGGCTTACCAAGGAACAATTCAAGACCATGACGTCCTCGCAATTTTTACAATTAGAGGACGAAAAACTGAACGCCTACCTCAAGGAAAATGGATTCCAGGAAAAATACAGGGCCGATAACGTAAAGAATATGGTGCGTGGCGGCACTGTACGACCAGCCGATCTGGCCAAATATCTAGAAGATGCCAACACCATGCTGTTCGACACCCCGGTGATTGGTGCTGAGGTATATAAGAGTACCAATGGTGGAAAGACCTGGAAGAAAACCCACGATGGGTTTTTGGATGGGCTGTACTATAGTTACGGCTATTACTTCGGGAAAATACATGTGGATCCCAATAATGAAGACGGAATCTATATATACGGAGTCCCAATCTTAAAGAGTAAGGACGGCGGGAAGACATTCAAGAGTATTTCGGCCCCTAATGTGCATGCCGACCATCATGCGCTGTGGATAAACCCCAATATGCCCGGTCACTTGATCGACGGAAACGATGGAGGCGTTAACATTTCCTACGACGATGGGGAAAACTGGATAAAGAACAACGCTCCTTCAGTGGGGCAGTTTTATGCTATACAGGTAGATAACGAAGAGCCTTACCATGTATACGGGGGCTTACAGGACAATGGTGTTTGGGTAGGTGCCCATACCTACGAGCCAAGCCCCGGATGGCGACAGAATGGAAAGTACCCTTACGAGTTCATTATGGGAGGCGATGGGATGCAGATTCAGGTGGATAGTCGAAACAGTGATATTGTGTATACCGGGTTTCAGTTTGGAAACTATTTCAGGCTCAATCGTGAAACGGGGGAGCAAACCTACATCCAGCCCAAGCACGAGCTAGGGGAAAACCCTTACCGTTTCAATTGGCAAACGCCTATTTTGTTGAGTCCGCACAATCAAGATATCCTCTATCTGGGCGGAAACAAATTGATGCGCTCCATGAATCAGGGGAACGACTGGACCGCCATTTCGCCAGACTTGACCAACGGTGGAAAAAAAGGAAACGTGGCCTACGGAACCATTACCAGTATTGCTGAAAGTCCGTTCCAGTTTGGCCTGCTATACACCGGAAGCGATGACGGATTAGTATATGCTTCCAAGAACGGAGGTGGCGATTGGCAACAGATCTCAGCAACCTTCCCTAAAGATTTGTGGGTAAGCCGTGTGGTGGCTTCAGAACATAAAAAGGAACGGGTATATGTCACCCTGAATGGGTACCGCTGGGACGATTTTAAACCTTATGTATATATAAGCGACAATTTTGGGGTCACTTGGAGGGACATTTCCAACAACCTTCCCTCCTCTCCAGTAAATGTAATTCGGGAAGATCCCGAGAATGAGAACATCCTCTATTTGGGTACCGACAATGGAGCCTACGTCTCTTTCAATCAAGGAGAAAGCTGGGAGATTTTTGCCGAAGGCCTTCCCAATGTAGCGGTGCACGACTTGGTGGTACAGGAGCGTGAAAAGGATTTGGTGGTTGGGACACACGGCCGTTCCATATATGTAGCGGATGTTGGGTTGTTGCAACAACTTTCTTCTGAAAAGATGAATGCTTTGGTTCTTGCTGAAATCCCACCTCTACGAGCTTCGAGACGATGGGGGAGTACGGGTTTCAATCAATTTGGCGATTTTTATGAACCATCGGTACTGCTTCAGGTGTATGCTCCTTCGAGCGGTACTGCTGAAGTTTCAATCAAAGCCGAAGATGGTACCGAAATACATTCCTTTAACTCCGAAGTTGAAAAAGGAGTCAACATTGTAGAATATGATGTAAGTGTTTCGGAAAAGGGAAAGAAAACAATGGAGAAAAAAAATATAGCACTAAAGGAAGCAGATAATGGGAAGTTCTACTTGCCAAAAGGCAACTATTCTGTACAGGTTTCTTTGGGTAATTTACAGATTTCTGAAATGTTGGAGATTAAATAATTACAATGGAAATCTTAGAAAGTTTAAGAAATTAACGCTATATTAGTAGTAATTAATCTAAATCTTAAAAAATGATGAAAAAACTACATTTAATTGCACTTGCAGCACTATTTACTGCATTTGCATCTCAGGCTCAACTTGCTGAACAGGGCCCAGCAGACGGTGTGGCTCCTGGCCCCCAGGTTGAAAATTCCAATGCGCTATTTGACGTAGAATTTATCTACGATGTTGGTGTAACTGGATCTATTGGAGCACAGTCGCAAGCAGGTGTTATCTTCTTTAATGACCAATATTGGGTGTCTACTTGGAATGCAGACACGATTCACATATTGGACGAATTTGGAGGTTTCGTTGAGACATTTACAATACCTGGCGTTTCTGGTACACGAGGTTTTACTACCGATGGTACTAGACTTTGGATAGGTGCGGCAACTCTTGAGATTTTTGAAATCGATCCAGTAGCAAGAACCGTAATAAATACAATTAACGTAACTACAACTTCCGATGCTACTGCAAGAATGGCGGCTTACGATCCAAATCTTGATGGTGGAAACGGAGGCTTCTGGATTGGGAGCTTTAGTAGTGATATAGCTAGTGTAGATATGGATGGTAATGAATTGTCCGTTGTAACACAGGCTGAACACGGGCAAAACCTATATGGTGGTGTGGTTGATGTATTATCGCCAGGTGGACCATATCTTTGGGTGCACCATTTGCCTGGTGCTGTTGGTGATCCTGACAGAGACCAAATCGTGCAACTGTCTTTGCCAGATGCATTGCCTACGGGTGTTGTTTACGACTTTTTCGATGATGCCCCAGCAGGCACTACCGAAGTTGTTGGAGGCGGTATAGCTATATCTCCTGCAGGTGAAGCTACTGCTGATGCAGTTCTAATTGGCCTGTGCCAGTGCAGTCCTTCAAACCTTATCTTTGGTATTGAGCTAATAGGATCTCTTGGAGTTGACGAAAACCAATCCCAAAACTTCACCATGGCGCCTAACCCAGCTTCTGGAAATACGGTAGCCATAACCTCAAAATTAGAGGGAGCAATGAATGTTGAGGTGTTTGATGTTACTGGTAAAAAAGTAATACAGACCAATGTAGATAGAGACTTGGATATTTCAAGCCTGTCTGCTGGGGTATATATGGTAAGGATCAACCAGAATGAGGTTTCCGTAACCAAAAAGCTTATAGTGAACTAACGTTTGTTGGTATACTAATTTACAAGGCCCAGTATATCTATACTGGGCTTTTTACTTTTAAAAATGATATTTTGCTATAATAGTTCTAAATTGGCATAAAACGCCACGCAATGTTTGTCCAAAAGCAATTTGAGCCGTATTTTTGTGTATTCAAATTTTGAAACACAACCATAATGGGAATACTATCCTCTTCCATAGCCCGTAAAGTCGCTATGGCACTTTCTGGCTTGTTCTTAGTTTTCTTTTTAGGACAACATTTTACCATCAACGTAACCTCTGTGATTAGCCCAGATACCTTTAACGAATGGTCCCACTTCATGGGAACCAATCTTTTGGTTCAGGCAGTATTACAGCCTATTTTGATTTTTGGAGTGATTTTTCACTTTGTAATGGGCTTTATCCTAGAAATTAGAAATCGAAACGCCCGGGCCATTAAATATAAATCATATAAAGGGAACACAAATTCTACTTGGGCTTCAAGGAACATGATCATCTCTGGTCTGGTAATACTAGCATTTCTAGGATTGCACTTTTACGACTTTTGGGCCCCAGAGATGAATATAAAATATTTCAAGGGCGATATGAGTGGCCTGCTGGATCCGGATGATGTAAACAGTGGTTTCAGATATTATGAAGAATTGGTCCATAAGTTTGAAAGCCCTATTAGAGTTGGAATTTATTGTTTGGCATTCATCCTGCTGGCTGTTCACCTTTGGCACGGCTTCGCCTCCTCCTTCCAGAGTGTTGGGTTCAACAATAAATATTCAAAAGCATTGAAGGGGTTTACGAAATTTTATGCTGTGGCAATCCCGTTAGGGTTCATTTTTATTGCCCTGTACCTTCATTTTAATCAACTCCCTCACTAAAACTGTTCAGCTATGTCAATATTAGATGCCAAAATACCCGAAGGCCCCTTAGCCGAAAAGTGGACCAACCATAAAAACACCATCAACCTTGTTAACCCTGCCAACAAGCGTAATATAGACGTGATCGTGATTGGTACAGGACTCGCAGGAGGAAGTGCTGCTGCTACCTTGGCAGAGCTGGGGTACAACGTAAAAACATTCTGCTATCAAGATTCACCTCGCCGTGCGCACTCTATTGCAGCCCAGGGAGGAATTAATGCGGCAAAAAACTATCAAGGAGATGGCGATAGTAATTACCGCCTTTTCTACGATACCGTAAAAGGTGGCGATTACCGAAGCCGTGAAGCAAACGTATACCGCCTTGCCGAAGTTTCAGCAAATATTATAGACCAATGCGTAGCACAAGGGGTTCCCTTTGCCCGTGAATACGGTGGGTTGTTGGACAACCGTTCTTTTGGAGGAGTGCTGGTTTCAAGAACTTTTTATGCCAAAGGGCAAACAGGGCAGCAGTTGCTTTTGGGAGCGTATTCGGCCATGAACCGCCAGATAAACCGTGGTAAGATCCAGCCATTCAACCGTCACGAAATGCTGGATATCGTAAAAGTCGACGGAAAGGCACGTGGTATTATTGCACGTGATTTGGTAACCGGAGAGATCCAGCGACACTCAGCCCACGCAGTAGTTTTGGCAAGTGGTGGCTACGGAAACGTGTTCTACCTTTCAACAAACGCTATGGGAAGTAATGTGACGGCGGCTTGGAAAGCACACCGCAGAGGTGCCTTTTTTGCTAATCCTTGTTATACGCAAATCCACCCTACGTGCATCCCAGTTTCGGGCGATCACCAGTCTAAGTTAACGTTGATGTCCGAAAGTTTGCGTAACGACGGCCGCATTTGGGTACCCAAGAAAAAAGAAGATGCCGAAGCAATTCGAGCCGGAAAACTGAAGCCTACCGATCTTAATGAACAGGATAGAGATTACTATCTGGAGCGCCGTTATCCAGCCTTTGGAAACCTCGTGCCGCGTGACGTGGCTTCGCGAGCAGCAAAGGAACGTTGCGATGCCGGTTTTGGAGTGAACAAAACAGGAGAGGCCGTATATCTCGATTTTGCAAGCGCTATAAAAAGATATGGAAAAGAAGAGGCGTTGGTACAAGGAAATAAAAACCCAACCGATGCTGAAATATATGAACTAGGAGCCAAGGTGGTAGAGAACAAATACGGAAACCTCTTCCAGATGTACGAGAAAATCGTAGATCAAAACCCTTATAAAACCCCAATGATGATCTATCCCGCGGTACATTACACTATGGGAGGAATTTGGGTAGATTATAATCTTATGACCACTGTTGAGGGATTATATGCCACCGGAGAAGCAAACTTCAGCGACCACGGTGCCAACCGTCTTGGTGCAAGTGCACTTATGCAAGGACTGGCAGATGGATATTTTGTACTGCCGTACACTATAGGGGATTACTTGAGCAACGATATTAGAACTGGCAAAATCCCAACCGATACTCCAGAATTCGATGCCGTTGAAAAAGATGTAAAGGACAGGATACATAAACTGATGAGCGGGTCTGGGGAGCATTCGGTAGATTATTATCACAAAAAATTAGGAAAGATCATGTGGAATAAGTGCGGGATGTCCCGTAACGCCAAAGATCTGGAAAGCGCTATTACTGAAATTGCTGAACTACGTAAAGAATTTTGGAGCAACGTGAAAGTACCCGGGACAGCAGATGGGATGAATCCAGAATTAGAAAAAGCAGGTCGTGTGGCAGATTTCTTGGAACTTGGAGAGCTTTTCGCAAAAGATGCTCTGCACCGTAACGAAAGTGCTGGAGGCCATTACCGCGTAGAAAGTGTGGAGACCAGCGGCGAACAAAAAGGAGAAGCCCTGCGAGACGATGAAAACTTTAAGTACGTAGCCGCTTGGGAATACAAAGGAGAGCCAAAGGATGCCGTATTGCATAAAGAGAATTTGATTTTTAAGAATATTGAATTGAAGACGAGGAGTTATAAGTAACTAAGAAATTGAATAATAAAGTTGACTGAGTTACTGGGTTGTTAAGTAATAGTGAGCAAATGGCAAGTTTGAAAGTTTTGAAGAGTTAGCTTGCTGGAAAGAAGCAAGAAATCTTCGAAATTTTGTTAAGGAGAATGTGGTTCCAAAATTTCCGAAAGATGAAAGGTTCAGTTTGACATCTCAAATTATACGTTCATCACGTTCGGTAGGAAACAATATAGCTGAAGGTTTTGGAAGATATCATTTTCAAGAGAACATTCAGTTTTGTAGAATAGCAAGAGGATCTCTTGCCCAAACGTTAGACCACGCAATAATTGCATTAGATGAAGCATATATCTCGCAAGAGACTTTAAATGAACTACATAGGACGCACGATAAAACTTTAAAAATATTAAATGGATACATCAAGCACCTACAAAAAAGTAAACGTTAATACTATTGAATAACCAACAACCCAATAGCCCAGAAACCGAGTAACCCAACAACACAATACCCACATTATGAAACTCACACTTAAAATATGGCGCCAAGCCAACGCACAAGCCAAAGGACAAATGGTGACCTATCCCATTGATGGAATTGAAGGTGACATGTCTTTCTTGGAAATGTTGGACGTGTTAAATGAAGACTTGATCAATAAAGGAGAAGAACCCGTTGTTTTTGACCATGATTGCCGTGAGGGAATTTGTGGAAGCTGCTCCTTGCAAATCAATGGCGAACCCCACGGTCCAGATAGGCTGGTTACTACCTGCCAGTTGCATATGCGCATGTTTAACGATGGTGACGAAATAGTGATCGAGCCCTTTAGAGCCAAAGCATTTCCCGTTATTAAGGATTTGATGGTAGATAGAAGCTCATTCGATAGAATACAACAAGCAGGTGGTTACATATCAGTAAATACCTCTGGAAATACCATAGACGCAAATGCCATCCCAGTAGAAAAAGAAGATGCAGACGATTCTTTCTACGCAGCGACCTGTATTGGCTGCGGAGCGTGTGTAGCAGCTTGTAAAAACGCAAGTGCGATGTTGTTTACATCGGCTAAGATTTCGCAATATGCACTCTTGCCACAAGGACAGGTAGAAGCTACCACGAGGGTACTCAATATGGTAGAGCAAATGGACAAGGAGGGCTTCGGAAACTGCACCAACACGGGAGCCTGCGAAATAGAATGTCCTAAAGGTATTTCCCTTGAAAATATTGCCCGTATGAACCGCGAGTATCTTTCAGCAAGTTTGGAGGGATAAGCAATTCAAATTAAAATTTATAAAAATCCCAAATCTTTTTAGGTTTGGGATTTTTTTGTTTTGGAAACTTCCCATTCCCTTAACAATCATTGTAAACAAGAGTTGTTATTTTTATAACAATGGTCAAATATGATAAAGCAGGGAAAATTATAGTGCCTCGATTTAACGAGGAAAACGGTTTTTATACTACAAAGAAACGCTCTAGGATCATGAGCAGGATTCGTGGGAAGAATACAAAACCAGAGCTCACCTTCAGAAAAGCGTTGTGGGCAAGAAATATAAGATACCGTGTAAACAACAAACAATTGCCGGGCACGCCAGATATTTCAATTAAAAAATTTAGATTGGCCGTTTTTATAGATGGCGAATTTTGGCATGGTTACAATTGGGACCAGCGTAGGGAAACCCTAAAAACAAACCGAGAATTTTGGATCGCCAAGATTGAGCGCAACATGCAAAAAGATACCGAGGTAAATATTGCGCTACGAGAATTGGGGTATACCGTATTCAGGTTTTGGGAGAGTGAGGTAAAGAAAGATGTAGAGCGATGTGTAAACGATGTGGTAGGCTACATTAGGTCTTTCCCTTATTTTAATGAAAGGGGGCTGCCTTAAATAGCTTTCAGGCTTATCTTGTTGGGTACATTGCCTGTGAGTAAATTCTTCGCAATGGTTTGACGGAATTTTTCCACATCGTATGGTTTTACTATAATGTCGTTCATGCCGCTATCGAATATTCTAAAGCGAATTTCGTCAACTTCAACAGCAGTAAGGGCTATTATGGGTATAGTGTTGTTGAATTCCCTTATTTTTTTAGTGGCATCAATCCCATTCATCACGGGCATGTTTATATCCATGAGCACAAGGTCGTAATTGTTTTGTTTCACCATGGTAATGGCCTCTTTACCATTTTTTGCTATATCGCACTGTACCTTTTCTTTTTCGAGGATCTTCTTGGTTACCATTTGATTGATGCGGTTATCCTCAACAACTAAAATACTTTTTTGTGATAGCATTGATGTATCCACAACTGGCGACAAGTTGTTTGCTGTTCCTAATTGTGCTATATCGAACAATAGGTTGAATTGAAACTTAGTCCCTTTCCCCAATTCACTGGTTACGGTTATGTCGCTGTTGGACTGTTCCAATAATTTTTTAACTATGGGCAGCCCAAGCCCCGTACCTTGAAAATCCTTATTGCCAGATTCAATTTGCGAAAATTCATCAAAAATGGTTTCCAGTTTGCTTCCTTCAATTCCAGAACCTGTATCCTTAACAGTAAAGGTTACGAGTATTGTTTTTTCGCTTGCATTACTTACAGAGGCTATTACGTCTATCACTCCTTCTTCGGTAAACTTGCAGGCGTTGCCAATAAGGTTCATAAGTACCTGTGAGAGCCTCACAGAGCTGCCTTTCAATAATTGTGGGATATCTTTTGAGATGTGTACGTTTATTTCGTTTTTATGTTGAATGCGCATATATTCAAAAGAAGATACTATGGTGTCTATAAGTTCCCTGAGGTTAAAAGCGGCGGCATCGGATGTATGGGAATCATTTTCAATCTTGTTCATTTGCAATACATCGTTTATCAATGCCAAAAGATAGTCTGCCGAGAACTTGAGCGATTTAAGGTCTTTTTCGTGCTTTTTTAATTCTTCATTTTCCAATAAAATAGTACTCAATCCTATTACACCATATAGTGGTGTTCGTAGTTCGTGGCTAACGGTAGAGAAAAACTTAGCCTTAGATTTTGCCAGTTGGTCACTTTTTTGCTTTGCACGGAGGTATTCCTTATTTTTTACCCGTAGTTCCCTAACCAATGCTTTCCTCCTACGGTAGGCGTACCACAAGTACAATGTTACTAGCAAACCAAGACAGGTGGCCACCCACAGAAACTTATTGGTGCGTCTGTTGGTTTCCATAAGCTCAGCCTGCAATACATTTTTAAGCCGGGCATCTTCAGCAATTTTTTGGTATTCGGCAAGCTGGAATTTTGAAGCTGCACTTCCAGAAGCAGCAGATTTGGCTATTTCGCGGTTTTCGAGCAGGTACTCTTCGTATTTTTCTCTTGTGTTATAGGCCTCTTCAAAGCGTCCAGTAGTAAAGAGCACATCACTATACCCACGATAACTAATCTCCAGCTCTGCAGTAAGTTTGTGTTCTTTGCCTAGTGCAATTGCTTTTAAGAATGCCTTTTCAGCTTTTTCATGCGCTCCTTTTTGTTTGTAATAATCCCCATAGAGGTTTTTTATTCCAGCTTTAAACGAGGGCGATGGGTTGTGTCTTTCTAAAAATTCGGCTTTTATTAAATGGTAGAGCCCGCTCTTATAGCGCTCAAAGCTAAACGCTGTAACAACCGTGTTGTAGTGGGCTTTGGCCAAGCTGGCGGTGTCTTTTATTTTTTTGAAACCCTTGATGGACTTTTTATGGTACCTCATGGATTTTTCATAACCATCCTCTTCAAAAGAATATAAATTTGCAAGGTCCATATAGGTAATCGCAATAGCGGTATCGTTTTTCGACTCGGTAGCGTACCGTTCGGACTTTAAAAAATTTTCCTTGGCCATTTCAATATCCTCCAAGGCCAGAAAATCGTATCCCAAAAACCTATAGCCCTTATGGATAAGGTTTGCGTCCCCAAGTTCAAATGCCTTGTTCAGGATTTTTACATTTACCTCCATAGACTTTTTGTAGTTTCCGGAGATATAGTATGTTTCCGAAGAATCTATTAATTGTTGTATCTTGAGTTTTCCGCTATGGGTTAAGGAGTCTGCCTGTGCCAAGACTGTGGCACACTGCAGGGAAAGTGTGAAAAGGAAGAAAAAATATAATTTCTTCATGGATTGTAAAGTAGGTTTGTTTGGGGCGCGCAAGATACAAAATTATAGCATATATAATGGTCTTTGCCCTTGCAAGCTAGTAACGTAAAAAATTGAACTTAAGTATGATTACAAGTAAATTACCCAATAACACTACGACCATCTTTACTACCATGAGCTTGATGGCTGCAAAGTATAATGCCATTAATCTTTCCCAAGGGTTCCCAAATTTTAATTGCGATCCAAAGTTGCTCGTACTCGTTAGCAAAGCCATGGAAGAGGGCCACAACCAGTATGCACCTATGCCGGGGGATATTTTGTTGCGCGAGCGTATTTCGCAAAAAATAGAAACGCTACACGGCGCCTTTTACAATCCCGAGACCCAAATAACCATCACCGCAGGTGCGACGCAGGCCATTTTTACGGCTATTGCTGCTACCATACACAAAGGTGATGAGGTGATTCTCTTTACCCCCGCATACGATTGTTATGCCCCATCGGTTACACTTTTTGGAGGAAAGGTGGTGCCAGTGCAATTACAGCCCCCTTCGTATTCCCCGGATTGGATGACGGTGCGTAATTCCGTTTCTGAAAAAACCAAAATGATTATCATTAACAGCCCGCACAATCCCAGTGGCATGCTTTTTTCTGAAAATGATATGCTCCAGCTCCAAGAAATTGCTGAAAAGAATAATCTCTTGGTGCTAAGCGACGAGGTGTACGAACATATTATTTTTGAAGACGCCACACACCAGAGTGCCGCAAGGTTCTCTGCCTTGGCCAAGCGTACTTTTATAACTGCTTCTTTTGGTAAGACCTTTCACGCCACAGGCTGGAAAATGGGCTATTGCGCCGCTCCAGAAAACTTAATGGCAGAGTTTAGGAAAGTACACCAGTACAATGTATTTTCGGTAAACAATCCTATTCAAAAAGCGCTGGCTACTTATCTTAAAGATGCTTCCCATTACAATGGGCTAGGTGCTTTTTACCAACAAAAAAGAGATTATCTTATAGCGTTGCTGAAGGGTTCCCGGTTTAAGTTACAACCCTCTAAGGGGACCTATTTTCAGCTATTGGACTATACGGAAATAACACAGGAAGCTGATGTTTCTTTTGCTGAAAGGCTTACAAAGGAGTATGGGGTGGCCACCATCCCAACCTCGGTTTTCAATACCGAAAATAAAGACTTCAAACAATTGCGGGTATGTTTTGCAAAGACCGAAGAGACCCTCGAAAAAGCTGCTGAAATATTAAAATCTATTTAAATGTTCTATAACGTTGAGTAGTTGCTATAAATTTTGTCAATTGTATAATGGGTACAACCGATTGCTTTTCCAAATATTGGCTGTAATATTTTGTAATTTTAAGCTTCTGAAAATAAAACATCAACCTTTAAAACTATAGTGTTATGAACAAAAATGGTGAAGCCTGGGAAATAAACGACAGTGATGCAGCAAAATGTCCTTACTTTGGGGGCATCCAGGGACAATCTGCAGGGAGTGGCACCACTAACAAACAGTGGTGGCCCAATAAATTACAGCTCAATATCCTTAGACAAAATACTGAAAAATCTGATCCCATGGGTGAAGATTTTAACTACGAAGAAGAGTTCAAAAAGTTAGATTATAACGCGCTTAAAAAAGACCTTATCAATTTAATGACAGACTCCCAAGATTGGTGGCCTGCAGATTTTGGTCACTACGGCGGCTTGTTTATACGTATGGCCTGGCACAGTGCCGGAACCTATAGGGTGACCGATGGTCGTGGAGGCGGAAATACAGGAAACCAACGCTTTGCACCCCTTAATAGTTGGCCAGATAATGGAAATCTGGATAAAGCTAGATTGCTGCTATGGCCCATAAAGCAGAAATACGGTAAAAAAATCTCTTGGGCAGATTTAATGATCCTTGCAGGGAACTGTGCCTTGGAATCCATGGGCTTTAAAACCTTTGGCTTTGCTGGAGGTAGGAAAGATGTATGGGAACCAGAGCAGGATATCTATTGGGGATCAGAAACCGAATGGATGGACTATAAAGAACGTTACGAAGACGGTGAGCTGGAGAAACCATTGGCAGCCTCACATATGGGATTGATTTATGTAAACCCCGAAGGCCCCAAGGGAGAACCAGACCCAATGGGCTCGGCACATGATATAAGAGAGACCTTTGGTCGTATGGCAATGAACGATGAAGAAACGGTAGCTCTAGTTGCCGGAGGACACACCTTTGGCAAGGCACACGGTGCTGGAGATGCTGAAAAATATGTAGGCGTTGAGCCAGAGGGAGCCGCTATAGAACATCAAGGACAAGGGTGGATAAATACTATGGGCACAGGTTGCGGAGATGATACCATTACCAGTGGCTTGGAAGGCGCTTGGACCCCCAACCCAACCCGCTGGGATCATGACTATTTTGATGTATTGCTCAATTACGATTGGGAACTCACTAAAAGCCCCGCAGGCGCACACCAATGGAGGCCTACCGAAGCTTCACAAGCAAAAAAGGCACCTATGGCACACGACCCTTCCAAAACACAGGATTTAATGATGTCCACAGCTGATATTGCCCTAAAAACCGACCCAAAATACCTTGAAATATCAAAACGCTTCCACAAGGACCACAAGGCCTTTGAAGATGCATTCGCCCGCGCTTGGTATAAACTGACCCATCGCGACATGGGACCCGTATCTAGATATTTGGGGCCAGAGATTCCGCAAGAGGAATTGTTATGGCAAGATCCTATTTCAGAAGAAACGGTTTCAACTATTTCAAAAAATGATGTGGCTGGGTTAAAACAAAAGATTGCAGCTGCAGGCCTGTCCAATTCACAATTGGTCTCAGCGGCCTGGGCCTCGGCTTCTTCATACCGAAACAGCGACATGCGAGGTGGTGCCAATGGAGCACGTATTCGATTGGAGCCCATGAAAAGCTGGGAAGTGAACGAGGGTATTTCTGAAATTATAGATGCATTGGAAAAAATTCAGAAAGATTTCAATGACGGACAATCAGGCAAAAAAGTTTCCTTGGCCGATGTGATCGTACTGGCAGGAAATGTGGGAGTGGAACAAGCCGCCAAGAATGCGGGACATGAGGTTGCCGTGCCCTTTAACCCGGGAAGAGGTGATGCTACGCAGGACCAGACCGATGTAGATTCCTTTGCACACTTGGAGCCTGTTGCCGATGGTTTCAGAAACTATTTGAATGAAAATCAAAAAATTTCAGCAGAAGAATTGTTGGTAGACCGCGCAAACCTTATGACACTTACGGTGCCGGAGATGGCTGTATTACTTGCAGGAATGCGTGTTATGGATGCCAACCACGATGGTTCTTCCTATGGGGTGTTTACCAATAACAAAGGTGCCTTGACCAACGATTTCTTTAAAAATCTGTTGAACCTTGGAATTACATGGAAAGCTACGGACGATTCTGAACAGAAATTCGCTGGACGCGACCGAAAGACCGGAGAGGTGGAATGGGCCGGAACCCGTGTAGACCTTATCTTTGGTTCCAATAGCGAGCTGCGAGCCATAGCCGAAGTCTACGCCTGCGCCGATGCCGAGAAGAAATTTGTAAAAGATTTCGTGGCGGCTTGGCACAAGGTAATGAACCTAGATAGGTTTGACCTTGCGTAATGGCCTACAAAAAGAACCTATAGTACCATAATTTATAGCAAGGCAACACTATGGAGTGTTGCTTTGTTTTTTATCTTTATAGTAACAAAAAAAACCTATGGAAACTTCAGCATTATTTTCAGCAATTAGAGAACAGGACGTAGCTACAGTAGGCAATTTGTTGTCACAAAACCCAGACTGGGTACATGAAAAGGACAGCCGTGGCAGTACGCCATTGTTGTTGGCCACCTACTACGGGTATGAGGATGTTTCAGAAGAAATCTTAAAACACCCACAAAACATAAATGCACAAGATGCCAGCGGAAACACTGCATTGATGGGTGTATGCTTTAAGGGCTATATTCCGCTCGTGGAATTGCTCCTACAACACGGGGCCGATGTAAACGTGACCAACTTTAACGGTGCGACAGCACTTATCTTTGCTACAACATTTAAACAAAAGGATATTGTAAAAATGTTGCTGGAACAAGGAGCCGATACCACCATTAAAGACGACCGTGGAAATACCGCGCTGGATCACGCCAAGATGCAGGGCGCCACTGAAGTGATAACATTATTGGAAGAATAGTCTTAACCCTAAAAATACCCCTAACAAGTTTACACCCTTAAAAACCAAAATTCTTGAAAGACAAAACCCTCATCGTAACCATCATACAATCACACCTGCATTGGGAAAACCCAGAAGCAAATAGGGACATGTTCGAAAAGAAAATAAAGGGAATTTCTAAGGAAACCGATCTGGTGATCCTCCCCGAAATGTTTACAACGGGCTTTACCATGAATCCCTCGCCCTACGCCGAAGAAGAGAACGGTGCAACCTTGCTGTGGTTGAAACGTTTGTCCAGTGATACAAACTGTGCCATTACGGGAAGTATTATTGTAAAAGACAATAGCTTGTATTACAATAGATTATATTTTGTAACTCCAGAGGGAGATGTAGAGGAATACAATAAAAAACATACGTTTACCCTGGCTGGCGAGCACAAAGTGTATAAAGCAGGTCGAAATAGAAAAATCGTCGAATATAAGGGTTGGCGAATATGCCCGTTAATTTGTTACGACTTACGTTTCCCCGTATGGGCCAGAAATACTGAAGCATACGACCTACTCCTCTACGTGGCAAATTGGCCCGAAAAACGCACCACTGCTTGGGATGCTCTGCTAAAAGCGCGAGCTATTGAAAATATGAGTTATTGTATTGGTGTAAACCGAGTTGGATTGGACGGTAACGGCCACAATTACGTGGGGCATAGTGCGGTGTACGATGTGCTGGGTGAGCATATTTCTACAAAAGGGTATGAAACTGAATTTGTAGCCACCATTCCCCTCTCCAAAAAACACATCGAGGACAACCGAAAACACCTTCAGTTTTTGAACGATAGGGATGCATTTACTTTAAAATAAAGGTTTCCTGCAAACTCCAGTTGGCGCGCACCTCAATTTTTTTAGGGTAATAGACTATACGTTCAGGTTGTATGCGCTTTAAAAAATTACCTGTATCCCATCTTTGGTTCTCGTTAGCGTCAAAAATGATACGGATGTAGTAAAATCCAGGATCTATAAATGTGAAATCTACGGTCTGGTTTTCAGAAACCCACGTGGAGGCAACAATTTCATACTTTGAGTTCACCAGCTCTATAATATACGGGAAGTCGTTCGCATTTTGAAGACTGAGTGCAATGGTCCCATAATCGTCCTCTGCTTTTGTTTTAAAATTGTAGGTAAGGGTATCGTTCGTTTCTTCAAAAAAGTCAGTAAAAGCGCCCGGAAGTGCGGTAATAAAATAGCGTTGGTCTGTATTTTTTTCAAACAGAAGTTTCGCTCTATTGTAAACCGAATCTTTTTGCGTCTTGATTTCCACAGCTGCCGAATCCTTATCCATCACCTGTATCAAGTTTTTATCTATCGAGACCAAAGGCGTATTGAACTGAAGCTGAAACGTATCTTTAGGTGTAAGTGTGCCGCTCTTAACTGATGAAACTTTCAGCGAATCTGCATACAGGTCCTTTACACGAACTTCCAGTGTGTCTATGGCCAGTCTGTTCTTGGCCAGGAATAGCAAGGAATCGGTCACCTCATGGTCAAATGCAGGTTTAAACCAATACTGTATTGTATCCTTTTTGGCATCGCGATACATTGTCGATTCATAACCTTCAGGCACCGAGGAAAGCGGCTCTAATTGCAAACTGTCAATATTGCCCTCAAACCCGAACAAAAACTGGTTTTTGCTCACGTGGGTGGGACGCGTCATATTATAATCCAGTTGTTCCTTAAAAAGGGTTAGGGTGTAGGTAGTATCGGTTGGGAGTGTTACGGTGTCCATAACAAATCCAATCTTGTCGGTCTTGGGCTGGAAGGTATAATCGTTCGTTTTTTCCTTGAGGGCCGTTAATAGATATTTCCCCTCTTTCAAGTTGGTAAATTGAAAAGTCCCGGTACTATCGGTTGTTGTGGTGATGTACATGGGTTTTTTGCTGAAAAGGAGCGAATCTGTATAGTTTTCATTCAACTCGTATAACGAAACCACTACTGGGTTTTTGGCTTCGGGGAGTAGGGCATCTTTCACGGCTCCATTAAGCCGGAGACTATCGATATAGCTCCCGGTAGAAAAAACATACTTAAAGTACGGAAATTCGTTTTCTTCGTTATTATCTACAATACTCTTCCCAAAGTTGAAAGAGTACGTAGTGTTTTCCCTAAGTGTATCCAAGATTTTTACCCGTAGCTGTTTTGATGTGTTCAAAGGGGTGATGATGGGTTGGTATTCCAAGGGCGGGGACACGATGAGGTTTGTTTGTACATCTACCAATTTAATGTACTCATCAAAGTAAATTCGTATCTCGTCGCCTTCAAAATTGGTGGTATAATTTTCTGGTACACTACGTACTATCACAGGAGGCAAAGAGTCCCTTTCCCCTCCAGAAGGACTGCCGCGCTTGGCACAGTCCACAAAAGATAGCGCAAACAACAGTGCCATAGGAATGTACAGTAACCTGTGCCGTACGGGATTCAATATGTTGAGGAAATTATTCAAGACCGTAAAAATAGCAAGATTTTTTAGGGTACGTTGGGTTATTTGCAAGTTTGTCTAGGCCATTGCAATAGTTGCAAGACTAATTTTTGAAGCCCCTGCTGCCAGTAGTTTATTGGAGCAGTTTTCCAGCGTAGCACCGGTTGTAACAATATCATCCACCAATAAGATATGTTTGCCCATTATTTTTTGTTGGTTCGTAACACTGAATAGTTCCTCGTTCCCAAAACGTGTAAGACGCTGTTTAAAAACCTGGGAGGTTGTTTTGTTGGTTTTCAGCAATACATCTTCAATAAAAGGTTTTTCTAAAGCTTCTGCTATTTCTCGAGCAAAGCCCGTTACTTGGTTGTAGCCCCGTTTTCTTTTCTTCAGCTTGTGGATGGGTACCGGGATGATGCATGAAACGTTTTGGTAAAGTTTGGTTTCAGCAAGTTCGGTACCGAGCCATTTCCCAAAATACACCCCAATCTGCTCCCGCCCTCTATACTTAAGGTTGTGCAATAGTTGTTGTGTGAGCCCTTTTTTGTGGAATTTGAGTAGTGCCGTGGCATTTTCTACCGCGACCCTTCCAAAGAAAACATCTTTCATGGCCGTACTTCCCGTTTTGTGGTGTGCCAACAAGGGCAAGTCGTGTAAACACTTGGTGCACAGTACTATTTCCCCAGACACTAATTTACCGGAACAGCCATTGCAGCATTTAGGGAACAACACATTTAACATAATTTAAGAATTTTTACCATTTCATAAACAAGTGGTTAGCAAATGGCTCACTACTTTAGCCGTTTAAACCTAATTCCCAAGAAATTATGAGTCCCGAAAATAATAGTTCAAAATTTAAAGTCCTGGTTGGGGTCCTTTCAGTTTTGCTTATTGGTCTTGCCGTGTACACTATAATCCTATACAATGATAGTAAAAGTACCGTATCTAACCTAGAGCAACAAAAAATTGAAATTGAAACCGAACTGGAAGAACTTATTGCAAACTACGATGAGGTAATACAGGAGAACGAGCTAAAAGACAACGACCTGTTAGCGGCCAGAGAACGCATTGAGGTTTTGTTGGATTCGGTTAAGGATGCCGAAGCCAATGTTGCCCTTATACAACGATATAAAGCAGAAGTGGGCAGGCTGAAAATGGAACGCAAGGCATTGTTCCGTAAGGCCGATAGCCTAATTGCAGCCAATGATAGATTGGTTGTGGAAAGAGATAGTACCAGTAGTGTCTTGAATAAGACCATTAAAGTGGTAGATTCTGTAAATATGGAAAATGAAGCACTCTCTGAAACCGTTAAGTTGGCCTCCCTTGTAAATGCAACCGATTTAAGGGGCGAAGCCGTAATAGTACGGAACAGCGGTAAGATAGTAGACACCAGAAGAAGCAGCCGTGCCGATAAAATTAGGGCTTGCTTCCAGCTAGCTCCAAACCCAGTGGCACAAGCTGGAGACAGAATATTCTTTGTGCAAGTTATAAACCCCAAAAACAACATACTGGGAGAAAAAGGCATACACCAGTATGAAAACGGTGTGCTTAATTTTAGCAAATCTGTAAACGTGTTCTATGAAAATGAAGAGTTGGATGTATGCGCCTTGGTAGATGCAAAAGAAGAAGACCTCGTAGAGGGAAGGTATACCATAAACGTTTTTGACGGCGGTAGGCAAATTGCCACGACCACTATGGAGCTCAAATAATAAACCGCAATAAACAATTTTAAAACCCGTACTTGCCAGTACGGGTTTTTTCTTTGTAAAAAGTAAAGCGCTATGGGTAATGGTAAAGGGGCTTTTTTCTATTTTTGTGCCATGGCAAAAGACGATCAATTTAAAAAAGTAGTTTCGCACGCAAAAGAGTACGGCTACATATTTGGTTCTAGTGAAATCTACGATGGCCTTAGCGCCGTGTACGACTATGCACAGAACGGGGTAGAATTAAAAAAGAATATTCGTGAGTACTGGTGGCGAAGCATGGTATATATGCATCAAAACATTGTAGGGATAGACGCCGCAATACTCATGCACCCTACAACCTGGAAAGCCTCTGGACACGTAGATGCATTTAACGATCCACTTATAGACAATAAGGATTCCAAAAAAAGGTATAGGGCAGATGTGCTACTGGAGGATTACTGTGAAAAACTAGAGCAAAAGGCACAAAAGGAAATTGCCAAGGCAAAGAAGCGTTTTGGCGATGCTTTTGATGAGGAACAGTTTGTAAGCACCCATCCACGTGTGGTGCGCTACCGTGAGCAGCAAAAGGAAATCTTGGGAAGGATGGCAAAATCTCTTGGAGCCGAAGACCTTGCCGATGTAAAAGCCCTTATAGAAGAACTGGAGATCGCCGACCCTGAAACAGGTTCCCGAAACTGGACCGATGTAAAGCAGTTCAATCTTATGTTTGGGACCAAGTTGGGTGCCAGTGCCGAAAGTGCTACCAATCTGTATCTACGCCCAGAAACCGCACAGGGGATTTTCGTGAACTTCCTTAACGTGCAAAAAACCGGTAGGATGAAAATTCCGTTCGGGATTGCCCAGACGGGAAAAGCGTTTCGTAATGAGATAGTAGCACGGCAATTTATCTTTAGGATGCGAGAGTTTGAACAAATGGAAATGCAGTTCTTTGTGCGCCCTGGAGAGGAGCTGAAATGGTATGAGTACTGGAAGGAAACACGTCTTAACTGGCACCTTTCCCTAGGGATGGGGAAAGAGAACTATCGTTTTCACGACCATGAGAAACTGGCGCACTATGCCAATGCTGCGACCGATATTGAATTTGACTTTCCCTTCGGTTTCAAGGAGCTGGAAGGGATCCACTCCAGAACAGATTTCGACCTGAAGGCCCACGAAGAACATAGCGGTAAAAAGTTACAGTTTTTCGATCCAGAGCTGAACAAGAACTATGTCCCCTATGTGGTAGAAACCTCTATTGGCTTGGATAGGATGTTCCTGGCCGTATTGAGCCATAGCCTGCAGGATGAGACTTTAGAGGACGGAAGCTCTCGGGTAGTGCTTAAACTACCGTCTATAGTAGCACCTATTAAGGCTGCCGTATTGCCATTGATAAAAAGGGATGGCCTGCCTGAGATTGCCCAAGAGATTGTAGAAAACCTGCAATGGGACTATAACGTAGTGTATGATGAAAAAGATGCTGTAGGAAGGCGTTACAGACGCCAAGATGCAGCGGGAACGCCATACTGCATCACGGTAGACCATCAAACCAAGGAGGACCAGACCGTAACCTTACGCGACAGGGATTCCATGGAACAAGTGCGAATACACATAGACCAGTTAAAGGAAAAACTGAAAAAGAGTATTTCCTACGAACATTGGCTAAAGAATGTTTTATAAAAAAAAAAGAAAGGCTGCAATTATGCAGCCTTTCTTTTTTTTTGAATAATATATTCCTAGTTACATCTCCTTCATCTCCGAAATCTCAACGGGGTTCGCATTCTCACAGCGGTTCATCATACGTAGGGGCCTAAACTTGTACCATACGGACATCCCATCCTTTTTGTAAGCTTCCTCTAGGTTTATGGGGTCGTACATAACTTGGTTGCCGTCAATTTCAGAACTAATGATATACGGGCAGCCACTTTCACCGCTTGAGGCAACAATGGTGCCTTGTGTAAAACCGTTAGCGACCATGGTTTGGGCATTGGCAGTGTTTTCCATAGCGTCATTTTTTTGGGTCTTGCTGGAGCTGCAGCATGATGCCACGGCAAAAGTAAGAGCGAGTACTGTTATTTTTAAAAACGTCATTAGGTGGTTTTTTAAGATTTCTATTGGGGTAAATTACAAAATATGTACCTATTTAATGGGCATCCATATATCTTTTATAATTATTGCTGCATATTTTAATAGTATCCTAGCAGGCTGCTAGATTTTAATATTCTAAATTATTGATACTTAGACTGTTTAATTATTGTTTTTTGTGAGGTATTCAGCGAAATTCTTAGTAATTTTAACATCTATTTTACAAAAGTTTAACTTAATACCTATTTTATGAAATTTAAGATCTTTACAATTTTCTTTTTGGCCTGTGTCTTTGGGATACAAGCTCAGGAAAATTATGGGGCGACCGACTTTGGAATGTTAGAAGGTCCCTACTATGTTCCAAGTATCGCAGAGCAAAAAGCTAGTGGGATACTTATCGCTGCAGATAATTCCCCTATGTTGGGACAGCCCAAGCGCAAGCACGGGAACAACGTAGTTCCAGGTAAGGGGAGCGACGGGAATGATCCGTTGGTAAACTTACAGCGCAATGCACAGCAACAACGCGTGCAGCCACCTATTCTGACCTTTGTGGCAGATATCTCACAGGCAACCCCTTCAGATCCTACTGGAGCTGCTGGGCCTAACCATTACGTCGCTGCATGGAACTCTGCGTTCAGGATTTTCGACAAAAATGGTAACCCATTAACCAATGAGCTTAGTTTGGGGACGTTATTCCCTGGAAATACAATTGGAGATCCTATAGTATTTTATGACGCTGAGGCAGATCGCTTTGTAATTACAGAGTTTGATAACAACCCTAATGGTTTTAACGTAGCCGTTTCCCAAGGGAGCGACCCGGTAACTTCTGGATGGCACGTATATACCACAGGTTTTGGTACAGGAAGTTTTCCAGATTATACCAAGTTCTCGGTATTTGGAGATAAGTATATGGTTACGGCAAACATTGCCAATAATAATAGGGTTTTTGCCGTAGAGCGTAACGAGATGCTAGATGGTAATCCTGCACAATTTGTGGCATTGCCATTGCCAGGAATTTCTACAAGTGGTTTTTATAGCCCACAAGCCTTCCACACAACCGATGATGTATTGGCACCCAATAATGCTCCAGCTCCTATTGTATACCTACAGGATGATGCTTGGGGAGGCGTTTCGGATGACCACTTAAAGGTCTGGAACGCTACTATAGACTGGAATAACCCTGGAGGCGCAACTATGAGTGCCGCACAGGAAATCACAACTGCAGATTTTGTAAGTGTATTTGATGGAGGTTCGTTCTCTAACCGTCCGCAAGGTGGAGGGATAGATATAGATATTTTACAAGCAACAATAATGAACCAGGCACAGTATAGACGGTTCCCAACCTACAACAGCGTTGTTTTCAACTTTGTGGTAGATGTGGTTGCCGGTGGCGGCGAAAAAGCTGCCATTCGCTGGTATGAGCTACGCCAAGTAGGTGGAGACACACAACCTTGGACCATACACCAAGAAGGTACGTATGAAGCACCGGACGGTCGTGACGCATACTCTGGTAGTATGGTTATGAACTCTGTTGGGGATATTGCTATGGGATATACCTCTTCTTCTTCAACCGATAGAATTTCAATACGTTACACGGGACAATTAGCATCTCTAAATACACCCAACGTAATGAATGTTGCTGAAGAGTTAATTGCACAGAGTACTGCAGCAAACCCAAGCAACCGTTTGGCAGATTACGTACAGTGTACGGTAGATCCTGTTGACGATACGTTCTGGCACATTGCTGAATATTTTGAACCATCACGTCGTGATGTAGTGGCACATTTTAGTCTTGAGCCACCTATGCCAGATGATATAGGGGTAGTGAGCATAGACGAACCTAACTCTGGTGTGTTAACAGCTACCGAAGATATAGTAATAACCATACGTAACTTTGGAAGTAACGATATTACAGACCCCTCTGTACAATACATAATAGACACAGGAACTCCTGTGGTTGAAACTGCTACTACAGGTACAATCGCAGCTGGAGCAACTGCACAATATACGTTTACAACACAGGCAGATCTTTCTGGCGTGGGTCCTTTTGTTATTGAGGCAAGTACATTGTTAACAGGAGATACAGATCCTTCAAACGATACTGCTACCAAGACCGTTGAGCAAGTTGTAGGAGTTTGTATGCCTACGGCTATTGAAGGATGTAACGTAGATGGAATAAAGAGATTTGTCCTTGGTGATATAGATGCCGATGATGGAGGAGACGGCTGTAACACTGAACCCGCAGGAAGTCCACAGGGCTATGCAGATAGAACAGATCTTTCTACTAACCTGAGCAGATTGTCAGGCTCTAACGTACATATCTTACAAGCGCAACAAAACTGGACCGGAGGTCCTGGTGTTGAGGCACTTTCGGTATGGATAGACTTTGACGATAGTGAAACCTTCGAGCCAAGTGAGCAATTGATCGCTGGAGAGTTTTTTCAAGATGATAACGTTTTGGAAGATTTTATCCTGACCATCCCAACAGGCGCTACGCTTGGAAGCCATATTTTAAGAGCAAAGGCTATCGATACCTCGGCAGGTGGAGACATTAACGATCCTTGTACAGATTTCGACTTTGGTGAAGTTCAGGATTATACCGTTGTTATAGATGAGTCTTTGGGTACACAGGATAATTTGTTTACAGATTCAGACTTTATGATCTTACATAAAGGAAACCAGCAGTATGAGATTACACTTACCACTACAGATTTTGATGGTGTAGCAGCAATAGCTGTATACAACACATTAGGACAAATGGTAACGTTTAACAACATTTCAAAAACTGGTAACACCTATACGTACCAGTTGGATATGTCTTATGCAGCTTCTGGATTATACCTTGTAAAAATGGGTGATGAGAGAAGTAGATCTTTCGTAACAGGAAAGATAATTGTAGAATAGTCCATACACTATATTTTATCAAAGAAGGCTGCCCAAACGGGTAGCCTTTTTTACATGACAGCTATTCTTTTTCTAAAAATAAGCACGTAACTGCATACTCCCTGTGTGAACGGTCTTGGAGCTCTCGCTCTTTCTCCCAAAGTAGGATAGGTTTGCATCCAGATATTTAGTAATCCTTTTTTGCAACAACAGCGACCAGGTAAAATTGGTGCCAGGCTGTAGGCCCTCCAGCATTTGGTAGGCTACCGGAGAGATAGCGCTGCCTGTAAAGTTGTTGTCAATATATGTGAACTCTCCATTGAGTGAAATTTTTTGGGCATTGGTATAACTGAATGAAGCCCCTAGTTTTTGCTGCTGTAAACGTTCGTTTGCGCCCAAGGTATTCTCTTCGTCCATAAATTGATAAAAAACATCAAACCTCGTAGCACGACTGAAGAGATAGGAAAGCTTGGGATTGGCCTCGTAACTTTCCAGATTAAAATTTCTGCTGGGAAAATTTTCCGAAGTACTTTCGTTCGTGTTTGAAGCTCCGCGAAGGTTGAGCAACCAAGATTCCCAAAATTTATGGTTGAAATTTACCTGGTGGCTCAGCAACTGATTTTCCTGTAAGCCCACTGCCAGTAAATTACTGCCTTTATTGGACACGAATGTGTAATTGGTACTATAATGTTGTTTTCCGCGGTTGAAGAAAAGTGCATTCCTAAAATTGAGATTGAGTCCCAATTGGTCCTCACCTCCATCCAAGAAAGGATTCAGGTTAAAACCATCATTGTCCCTGCGCACTTTCCTGTTGAGAACGTACGAGGTCTGGTTGTAAAACCGGGACAGTAGTCCCAAAAAACCATTTTTGTTGTTCCAATTTTTAGGGTCCAAGGTGATAAGCTGGCTCAACTTATTCTCCCTAACCTTAATAAAGACCCTATTGGGGAGTAATATGCGCACATAATCTGCCTGGTCCTGGAACTGTGCAATCTCAAACTCGTCCAATTCCTGTATGCCGTTGTTGTTGTAATCTATCCACGTGTAAATTCCCTGTCCGGGATCTACTTGGGTATAGGTAAATTCTTGTTGGGGGAGCACCCCGTTATTCGCTTCCAGAACGGTATTGAAACGGATCCCATTTTTCAAGATATTTTGGTTGTACAATATTCTGCTGTTCAACGATTTTTCGGTGGTTTTGTTATCTGGGTCGTTAAATGGGGTGAGTTCCCTATAATTGGCAAAGACCGAAAGTTGGGTGTTTGCCGTGTTGAGTAGTTTCGATTTTAAGAAATAGGTGTTTGCCGTGTTCACTTTCAGCAATTGGTTAAACTGAACGCTATCGGTAACCCTATACCTATACCCGGCTTCAACATATACATTTGTACTGTCCCCAATACCTGCAAATGCCTCATATTCGGCAAAACCTTGACTTACTAGACTCAGGCTGTCGGTTTGGGTCTGTATAACTTGGTTGTCCTCGGTACTGATTTTTCCCCCTACCCACGCTTTTTTGAAACCGTACACCGAAGCATGGTGCAATCTGGCAAACTTAGATTGCAAGCTATCACTCTCACTGTCCAGGATGCTTCCATTGGTATAACTCCTTAGGTTGCCAAAACGGGTAGTACCGTTTATCACGTGGCGCGTTCCTGAAAAGTTTTCAGAAAAGTCCAAATTCTGAAACGTATATTGTGCAGTCCCCATTTTTGGCGAGCTGAACTGAAGCCCAGCAATTGCAAACCGCTGGTCTCCCTCAGGGTCTATCAGGTTCCAATCGCGGTTAAACTCTATGTTGTACAGGCGCTCAATGGTTCTGAAATCCTTGTTTATATAATCCAGAGAACCAATGGCATCGAGTTTTAAGGTGTCTGCCGTGGTAATGATGTTCTGTCTAGCAGCAAACCTTCCGGCAAACCCGTCGTTGTTGGCATCGTCCAGACTGGAGAACAGGTTGAGGTCGTTTTGGCTTCCTGCAACCTCAAAATCTATGAGGGTCTTTCCAGTAGGACGGTAGGAGCCGTTCAGGCCGCCTATCTGCAGTTTGGTGGGTGCATTCAATCGTATCACGGGATCGTAGTTTCCCTGTGGTACACCATCTACTGGCGGGACGTATTCAAAAATAGTGCTAATAGCGCTCTGGTCGCTTATAATGTAGTTTCCCATATTGTCGCCCACTAACGAAAACCGAACACTGAACAGCTCGTCTTCAGGATTATTTGAAAACACAAAGATTTCCTCTCCGTTAAGGGTCAGTTCCTTTTTGTACAATATCTTATTTTCTGAAAAAGTATCTTCAACGGCCGAGGGGGCCACCATAGCATCCATATCATCCCCAGCATTCTGTAGTATGGCTACTTGTTCTTCGGTTAAATTTTGCTGAAGGGGCTGGTTTTTTGCATCACTTTCAGAATACACATATACGCCAATATCTAGCTTCTCACTGGTGTAGTTTCCACCACCATAGCCTATGAAACGCGTGTAATTTCGGTCTGTGAATTGGTACTCTACCGTGATTCGCATATTGGCCGTGATGGGGTAGGTTGGGTTGAACTTTATTTCACCAGCGTTGTAGTCTATCACATAGTCTGCATTCTCGCCACGTTGTAGCAACAAGCCGTTTACATACACACGCTCACTTCCAGAAACAATAAGGATAAAAAGCTCCCCATTGGGGCCCACCAGCTTATAAGGGCCTTGGTTGCCCTCTTGCCCCGTGAATTGGCTTCGCTGAAAGACCCCGCGCACCAAGGCTCCTGCTGCAAAGGCACTGGTGCTGGCACCGCTTTCGTGGTTCAGGGTGCCCCCAAGAGAAATACCCTGTACTTTTTTAATGAACCTAGCAAAATAGCTGGTGGTGTTCTGTAAATCTACATCTCCTGCGCGTATGTTCCAATTGTCGCTGTAAAGCTCTATGAATATCTGGTCAAATTCATCGAGGCTTTGGGAGTATCCACCTTGCTGTGTAGGGATATTGGCATCTTGAATGGATGCGCGGATGGAAACCTTGTCATTAAGTTTCCCGGTTATCTGAAGGTCCAGCTCGCTGTTTACCACTGCGTTCTGGTTGTTGCCAATGGTGAGTCCCCTGGAAATACTTCCCACGGTGTTAAGCCCATCAAAAGGAGTGAAGGTGTTTTTCTTGTTTCCTTGCTCCAGTGAATAGAGCCGTTCCATCGCACCAGTGTTTTCAACGATCAAAGAGGGGTCGAATGTGTAATATTCCCGCGTGAGGAATTTGGGGTATTGCAGATAGTTTATGGTGATGGTGTCCAGGGTTTTGGCTTCTTCAGAAAGCATCAGCATCCCTTTTTTGAAATCTATGCTATATAAGGTGCTGTCCAGTTTTTTCCCTGAAGCATCGAGGATTTCGAACCTGGCAGGATTTATGGCCAGGGTGTCTACCTGTATAGTGTCCCTTGCGGCTTTTTTAATGGTACGGTACGTAGTTGTCTCTTGCGCTACGGATAGGGTAGCGGCACACAGGCATAAAAAGGACAACAAATACTTCATAGGTGTACAAACGTAACGTTGAAAGTTCTATTTTGTTGATTGTTTCATTAAAACCTTTCAGAAGAAAGTGGTGTGCCCCATTTAAGGGGTCTTCCTTTCTTCAAAATGGGTGCCCATCACGACCATAGTTGCCCCTGCGTTGTAGGCGGCATTTTTTTGTGCTTCGGTCCTGATGCCTCCACCAACGAGCAAGGGGATATTGATTTCTCGCTGTACTGCTGTGATAATGGTTTCTGAAACAGGAGTCTTGGCTCCGCTACCCGCCTCAAGATAGATTAATTGCATCCCTAATAATTCGCCAGCTTTTGCGGTGTCTACTATTTTCTGGATATTGTCTTGGGGCAATGGCTGCGTTTGCGTAACCCGTTGCACGGCAGATTGGTTGCCTCCCTCAATGAGCAAATACCCCGTAGGGATCACTTCCAGTTGTGTTCCTCTTAATTTTGAAACTGCCTTTACTTGTTGGCCTATCAAAAAATCGGAATTGTTACCAGAGAGCAAACTTAAAAAAAGCAGTGCATTTGCCTTGGTGGTTATTTGCGAGACATCCCCTGGAAAAATGATGATTGGGGTGTTTGTCTGGCGTTTAAGTGCTGTTACAACCGCTTCGGTCTTTCCTTTAGAAACGGTACTGCCGCCCACGAAGAGATGGCTTGTGTGTTCTGGGATACTTTTTAGGAATTGGGTGGTAATTCCGGTGTTGAATTCCTCGGGATCTATCAAGACGGCTAGCAACTGTTCTTTTGCGTTATACGCAGATAGTAGTTCTTGGTAAAGGGTCGTTGCCGTGTTCATGGAAAAGCCAATTTTCGTATCCTGCTCAATTTTCAGCTTTTAGTGCATAGGCACAAGTAAACCCTTCAAACTCCAAGAACCAAACCCTGTAATTTTCTTCAGCATCCTCAAATCCCACTTGGGCGGTTGTTTGCAGATTTTCCAGCCTAAAATCTTCTACGTAAATATGTTGCAGGAAGCTCACTCCGGGGGTTGCAAAACTCTTATACAGGCTTTCCTTTGCGCCCCAGACCATGGTGAGCTTTCGCATGATGGCGTCTTCATTGGCAAGGGTTCTATATTCTTCAATTGGAGTGAATTTATGTGCTATTTTAAGGATCTTGGACCGTTGTTTCTCAATATCTATACCTACTTCAATATCACTAATTATGATTGCTGAAAATATAAACGAGTGGGTAATAGAAATACATTTTCCGTCCTTTAAATGCGGTTTGCCGTTTTCATCATAAAACAGGTCGTGGTCTGTATACCCTTCAGCAGCCAATAGATGGCGAACGCTCATAAAACCACGACGGTGGAGGTCGCTTTTCATGTTTGCTACCCTGGCCGCACAGTTTTTGGTGAGCGAAATACCACTGGAAAGTTGCCCGAAGGATTCTTCAATCTTCCAAATCAGCACCTTAGCATCATTTCCTACTGTTATAGTTTTGTAAAGTGGCATTATTTCTCAAGGATATTGTGTATTTTTGCAGTCCGAAAATTGAACGGAAAGAAAAAGTAATTTAATAATTCAAATATAATAATATGTCTACGAACACAGCGCCTTACACAGCGTATAAAGTAAAAGATATTTCACTGGCCGCTTGGGGTCGAAAGGAAATTGAACTAGCCGAAGCAGAAATGCCCGGATTGATGTCCCTTCGCGAGGAGTACAAAAATGAGCAGCCCCTAAAAGGAGCGCGTATAGCAGGATGCTTGCACATGACCATTCAAACTGCCGTACTTATTGAAACTTTGATCGCGCTTGGCGCAGAGGTTACGTGGAGTTCTTGCAACATTTTTTCTACACAGGACCAAGCCGCAGCAGCCATAGCCGATGCTGGGATCCCTGTATATGCTTGGAAAGGGATGAACGAAGAGGAATTTGACTGGTGCATAGAGCAGACCCTGTTCTTTGGGGAAGACCGCAAGCCGCTCAATATGATCTTGGACGATGGTGGAGACCTTACCAATATGGTGTTGGACAAGTACCCAGAGTTGGTAGACGGTATAAAAGGACTTTCTGAAGAGACCACGACGGGAGTTCACCGTCTCTACGAGCGTATGAACAAAGGAACCCTGCCTATGCCGGCCATTAACGTGAACGATAGTGTGACCAAAAGTAAGTTCGACAATAAATACGGATGTAAAGAAAGTGCAGTAGATGCCGTTCGCCGTGCTACCGATGTAATGCTAGCAGGAAAACGTGTTGTTGTTTGTGGATATGGTGACGTAGGAAAAGGTACCGCAGCCTCTTTTAAAGGAGCTGGTAGTATCGTGACCGTGACCGAGATCGACCCAATTTGTGCGCTACAGGCCGCTATGGATGGTTTTGAGGTGAAGAAACTGGAAACAGTAGTGGGCAATGCCGATATTGTGATTACTACCACAGGTAATAAAGACATTGTACGTGGAGAACACTTCTCTGCTATGAAGGACAAGACCATTGTATGTAACATTGGCCATTTTGACAATGAGATTGATGTAGCATGGTTGAACAACAATGCAACCAAAGACGAAATTAAGCCACAAGTAGATAGATACGACCTTAACGGAAAGCAAATCATCTTACTTGCTGAAGGTCGTTTGGTAAACCTTGGCTGCGCAACAGGGCACCCAAGTTTTGTGATGAGTAATTCGTTCACGAACCAAACCTTGGCACAGATCGAGCTTTGGAACAACGGAGACAAATACGAGAACAAAGTATATATGCTGCCAAAACACCTTGATGAAAAAGTAGCAAAATTACACCTGGAAAAAATAGGTGTGGAGCTTACCGAGCTTAAAAAAGACCAAGCAGATTATATTGGTGTGGACGTAGAAGGGCCTTATAAGCCGGAGTACTACAGGTATTAATTACGAAGTACGAATGAATTTTAGGACCCTTGCAGGAATGCAGGGGTTTTTTATTTGGTGGGTTTGCTTCTTAGGTACACCTCAATATATTCAGTAGTGGTGAGGTACTCTTTTCGCATGGTGTTCGCATAGTCCAATATTGCGATGTGATTTTCATATAATGGATTTAGGGCATCTTTTAGGTCCTCGTCTGTTACGGTTAGGGCGATATACCATTTTCCGCTCCGGCTCTCGTAGGCGTTTTCCATTACGGGATCCACTCCCTTTTCTCCTAAGGCCGCATCCACAGCCATAGGCAACAGGTTTACGGTTTTTGTGCTTCGTTCTACTTCATAAAAGGTGAGGTAATAGGTTTTATCATCTATTTCAATAGGAATGTTCCCAGTGTCATCATCGTATACAATCTGGAACTTGGCATTCATATAGCTATAAAATTCATTGGCATCCTTGGGGTCTTCAAAAGCATATACGTAGTTAAAGGGAAGTTGTCTTTTGAATTTCTTTGGCGGAAAAACCTTCCCGCCCTCAAAATTGGGAGCTATCTGCAAAGGAATGCAGGATACAAAAAGAAAAGTGAGTAAAGCTGCTGAAAGATATTTCATGGGTTGGTTGTTTTAGCAAGAAACATCAATTATTGTTCCGAATTGAGATAGTGCGAGATTTACCTTTGAAATATTTATGCTGGATATTACGTTAAAAAAGTAATGGACCCCCGAATAATGAAGTTTTTTCCTTGCGTGTTCTTCCTTGCGATAGTAGTAGGAATCACACCCTACATTTCTGCACAAAATCGAAACATTATTGGTGAACGACCCATTTATAGATCGGACCACATTACGAAAGGGGATACCCATAGCATCAAAACAAAAAAAAGCAACACCCAAAAACTCGCCCTGGAGATTACCCGAGGCAAGCAGACCAATGCTGAAAAAGCCAAGGCCATTTTCCAGTGGATCACCACAAACATTGAATACGATAACGAACTGCGCCTTAGCCGAAAACTCCAAAAGGAAATATACACATCAGAAGAAAACGTTGTGTACCACGCCCTGAAGAGAAAAAAGGCACTTTGCGGGGGCTATGCATTTCTCTTTAAGCAACTATGTGGGGCAATAGGCATTAAGGCTGAGGTGATTCACGGGTTTACTAAGCAAGGAAATACAATACACAAAACTTCACAAAAACCCGAACATACGTGGAATGCCGTATACCTCAATGGGGAATGGAAATTACTCGATATCACTTGGGCGGTGAGTCATGGCAGCCCTGGAAAGCCAAGATGGTTTTGGTATGCTACAAAACCTTCAGATTTCAAAAAAACTCATGTGCCTCAAAATGGCCATGGCGATTTATTCTAGATTGAAAATAATTCATAACCAGTCAAATAATATATTTTTTCATTAAATTTAGATACTATTTGCTCTTAGGAGCTATTGTCGATTCTCAATATATTTTTTATCCCCAAAATTTATGAATATGCTGAACTAGTATTAAGATATTATAAATCTTTATGGATAATCTAATAGGTGACTCTATCAAAAACATGAGCGGTTTATCTGCTCTGGATACGCCAATATATTTAATTGGTATCACTGCTGTTATTGCGTTATTGAAGTTGCCCAATTACGAGGTCACCAATATGCAGTGGCAACTACTTTTCGCGATTTTCATAATTATTTTATTCAGTACAATTGTTTTCACCATGGTGAGACAAAAGCATATTACGAAAAATCAGGATTTAAAAATTAAGTTATCTAGAAGTGGCTCTATAGTTGCGGCTATTGCTGCAATACTCTTTGCAGGCGATGAAGCACTTAGGTATCCGTTTTTATTCCAGCTCATTATTTTTGCCGCTATAATCCAGGTTGTTGTTTTTTCAATTTATTTGATAGTAAAAGAAATCTCAAAAAGAGATTCAGCAACTATTGAACAATTCCAGAAAGTGCCAAGCTATCTTCAGCTAGCGTTGCTCACTTCAGCGCTATTGGTTGGTATTGCAAGAAACAGCCATCACTTTGGGGAACATTTGAACCTTTCCGATAATAATATAGAAGCTTATTATCAACCAAGGGCAGATAACTTGCACGCTGTTAATAGGTCTATCCCAAACGTTGTCGATGAATTTTTGAAAGAGAGAAATGAAAAAACCAAATTGCAAGAGGTGGAAATTCAAACTAAGTACGATAATATATTAACGTTCGATGAGGTTTCTGGGCGCTATTATCAAATCAACATTTCTTTGCTGGTTCTTTGGGGCTCATCGATGCTCATCTGGATCTATATTCTGTTTTTTAAGAAACAAACACTTTCCAATCACTAATGTATCATGAAAAAAGTTCTTTTCATATTAATCGTATTAGTTATTATTGGGGGTTTCGTAATAATTGTCAAAAAAAAGCCAAGCACACCTTATAAACCAAAAGTCACCCTTAAAGACCAAGGGCAAACAGATGAAACAGAGCCAGAAACTGTTGATTACACTAAAGAAGAGACCTCACCCAAAAAGGACATAGATCATACTACTACTGAAATTGCTCAGGAGAGAGAAAAGGTATTTGAATATTACCATATAAACAATTTAAGGGTTAATTTAAGAAAGGGACCCTATCTTTCTTCTGAAATAATTGAAACCCTAGTCATTGGAACTAGGCTTTATGTACTTAACGGAAATGTGAAAGGAGGTGAAGTAAACAGCTTAAAGCCTGGGAATTGGAGCAAAGTGATAGTGGGCAGCAAAATTGGATATGTGTATAATTCCTGTACTAGTAGTATAAATACAAACTCAAAAAATTATAGTCCACTTATCGCCACGCTTAAAAGTGATGCTTTTGTTTTTTCTGGCAATGATATCAACTCTAAGATAAAAGATACCCTTAAAAAGGATTTAAAGGTTTTATTGACTCAAAGATCTACTGAAAAAGTGTATTATAAAAATGTAGGAAGCTACTACTGGTACAAAATGGAGAGCTGTAGAGTAGATGGCTGGGTTTTTGGTTCTGAAATGGAGATTGCCAATCAATAAAAAAATCCAACTAATTAAGATTAGTTGGATTTTTTAATATTCAAAGGTCTTAAAAATAACTACGCCTCTGCGTGCGGCACGATAGAAACGTACGATTTGTTATTTCTCTTTTTGGTAAACTTTACCACACCGTCCACTTTTGCGTGCAATGTATAGTCTTTTCCAGCATATACATTATCGGCAGGATGGTGCTCCATACCACGTTGTCTTATGATGATGTTCCCGGCAATTGCCTCTTGGCCACCAAAAATCTTAACACCAAGGCGTTTCGATTCTGATTCTCTACCGTTTTTAGAACTACCAACTCCTTTTTTATGAGCCATCTTGTTTCGGTTTTATAGGTTTAACTTTGGTGGAAGGCTTATTTTCTTCCGCCGTCTAACTTGTCTTGTAATTTTTCTAGTTCGTCCCACTTCCCATCTGCAGCTAATTGTGCTTGCTCTGGCCAAGTATCGGTAACTAGGTGTGCCAATCTTGAGCTAGCTTCGGTCAAAATTTCAGAAAGTTTTTCTGGTTTCGACTTTGCTACTTTGGCAAAAGTATCAATTCCTGCTGCAACCATCGCTTCCATCGCTTTTGGCCCAACACCCTCAATTTTCTTAAGGTCGTCTGCCTTAGCCGATTTTTTCGGAGCTGCCTTTTTTGCTGGAGCTTTCTTTTCGGCCTTTGGAGCCTCTTTCTTTGCTTCAGCTTTAGGGGCTGCTGCTTTTGGTTCAGCTTTCTTGGTTTCTTTCTTAGGAGCGGCTTTCTTTTTTGCTCCAGAGGTTGCAATGCTTTCGATCACGATTTCAGAAAGGGCCTGTCTGTGACCGTTCTTTACACGGTAACCTTTTCTTCTTTTCTTTTTGAAAACAATAACCTTGTCACCCTTAAGGTGTCTTAAGACTTTAGCTCCTACAAGAGCGCCGTCTATAGCCGGGGCGCCAATGGTAATGTTGTCTCCGTCACCTACTAAAAGAACGTTGTCGAACTCGACTTTTTTCCCTTCTTCAGAGGCTAAACGGTTTACAAAAACCTTTTGGTCTTTCGCAACTTTAAATTGCTGCCCTGCTATCTCTACAATTGCGTACATAGCGTAACGTTTAGTTAAATTATTTTAAATTAAAACCCGCTTCTCTTCAAAGCGGGTGCAAATATAATTTTAAAATCTTAATCCACAAAGGGTTTGTGCGCTATTTTATAGGTTGGTTTCGGTTCCCGTCTTTGGTGTTCCAGGATTCCTTTAATAGTTGCATAAATGCGAGCGTTAATACCAGTGAGGTAGAAAGCCCCATCAATACTAGCGATATTAGGATGATAAAGGTGCCACTATCGTAATTGAGCCCCCAGGTATCGAGGATATTTCGTGAAAATTCGGTGTCTATCTGGTACATGTTTATTGCCATAAAAGCAACAAAGATCAAGGTGGCAATGGCCCCGCTCATAAAGCCTACTTGAAAGCCTTTTTGATACTTGAACTTATTTTTCTCAGTCTTATACGATTTTAAGGCCATTAATATTCCCGCTCCATAAATCACTCCGTTAGCGGCACTTAAAACTGGATACCTGTGCAGTCCCATCAATTTAGTGATTACAAAGTAAATAATAAGCCCAATAGCTATTAAGACTCCGTATTTAAGATATATCTTCGACATAAGGTTGATTTTTGTTGAAAGTTAAATTTCGGAAAAAATCTAACAAAAACCTATTATTTTAATCAATATTAGTGTTGCCTCTTTCTTTTGTTGCCCAAATAAACACCAAAAAGAATAACCAATGCCGCCACAAATTGCCAGATACTAAAACTCTCCCCATCTACAACACCCCATAAAACAGCAACTATGGGCATCGTGTAGGTAACCGAAGAGGCAAATACCGGGCTTGCAATCTGTACAAGTCTATTAAAGATTACTTTGGCAATAGCGGTTCCGAAAAGTGAAAGGATTACCACATAGAAAAAGGCAAGTTGCATTTCGGCAGAAGAAAAAATAGTCTCAAAAAAACCTGTATAATATAAAATGATGAGAGCGGGAAGAAAAACGAACAGGAAATTACCGGTTGTTACTGCCAAGGCGCTTATATCGCTCAAATATTTTTTTATAATGTTCACATTGAGCGCATATCCAACGGTTGCCGTAATTATCAACAAGCTGTACCAATAATTTTGGTTGGGATTAAACTCGGCTCCCGCCACGATTAGCATAAGTGTGCCGGCCAGCCCAATAAAAACACCTATTATTTGGTTCCGGGAACTAAGGATGCCAAACAGTGTTGCGCCTACAATTACAGTATTTAATGGGACAATGCTATTAAGGATAGAAGCCACGGCACTGTCTATTTCATTTTGCGCCATGGCAAATAGGAACGGAGGAAAAAATGAAGATATAAAACCAGAGGCGGCTATCCATTTCCAATGGTGTCTCTGCACCTGTTTCAAACTCTTAAACCCTACCGAAAACAAAAAAATTGACGTAAGCACAATTCGCGAGGAACCAAGCTGGGCATCGGTAAGGCCTACCAGGCCTTTTTTTATCAATATAAAGGAACTTCCCCATATCAAAGAAAGAATTGCAAGATAAAGCCATTTTAGGTTGTTGCTGCCCATTTCAAATTGTTGAAGCTGCAAAGTTGAGCATTTTTCACACTACTACATTGTTAATTAATTTTAAAAAACCTTTTTGCATAAGTTCGTTTGCCTTGGTGTACTATCATAAATTTGTCCGTGGCAACTTTTTAGGCAGTACGCTGAAAGATCAACTATCACAAGAACACTTGTTGCTGCATTATAACTTTATAAACTGAATATGAAAATAATCTCCTATAACGTAAACGGAATACGTGCCGCCATACGAAAAGGCTTTTTGGATTGGTTGCAAGCTGCAAACCCAGATGTAATCTGTATCCAAGAAACCAAGGCTATGAAAGAACAGGTGGACGTTGCTGAAATCGAAGCAGCTGGCTACCCTTATCATTACTGGTTCAGTGCACAAAAAAAGGGGTATAGTGGTGTTGCCATTTTCTGTAAAAAAGAACCCAAGGATGTAGCATATGGAACAGGTATAGAAAGTATGGATTTTGAAGGTAGGAACATACGGGTAGATTATGATGATGTCTCCATTATGAGCCTTTACCTGCCAAGCGGGACCAATATTGCACGCTTAGAACATAAATTGGAGTACATGGCAGCTTTTCAAGCGTATGTGGACCAGTTGAAAAAAACCATCCCTAACTTAGTGATTTGTGGCGATTATAATATTTGCCATAAAGCTATAGACATACACGACCCCGTGCGTAATAAAAATGTATCAGGATTTTTGCCCGTGGAGCGCGAGTGGATAGGTAATTTTATAGATAGCGGATTCATAGATAGTTTCCGTCACTTTAATAAGGAGCCTCACCATTATACTTGGTGGAGTTACCGCGCCAATGCCCGTGCCAATAATAAGGGTTGGCGTATAGATTACAACATGGTGGCCCAGCCCCTACAAGAAAACTTGAGTAGAGCCGTTATATTACCCAACGCCTACCACAGCGATCACTGTCCGTTGTTAGTGGAGCTTGAATTTTAATACAAGTATTCTTAAACTGAATTCCCCATTGAAGGGGGCTAGGGGGATGTTTTTCCTTAGCTTTAATTATATGTTCAAAATGAAAAACATACTCACTTTATTGCTTATTGCTATTTCACTTACCAGCTGCGTGTCCTCCCAGGTATATGAAGATATAAAGGATAAAAACGAATCCCTCCGTGCCGAAAACGAAGCCCTAATGGCACGGCTGGATGGACAGGGCAATACTAATGCCGATGTATATACCGTCGCAAACCTTGAAAAGAAACTCGCAGAGTCCACGGCCGAAAAAACCCGTCTCGCCATGGAGCTTGCGGCATTAAAAACAAATCTGGCAACCTTGCAGGCCTCTTACGATGCATTGGAGTCGAACAGCTCTGAAAACCTTACCGAAAACTTGGAGCGTAACCGAAAGTTGTTGGCACAACTTCAAGAAAAAGAAAAACAACTTGCCGAAGAGGATGCCCGTTTAAGGACCCTTCAAGAAAAACTGAAGGACCGTTCGCAACGTGTGGAAGAACTGGAGAGCATCATCGCAACAAAAGACGCTAAGATGCGTGCGCTTAAAGACGCCATATCTGCAGCGCTTACCAATTTTGAGGGCAATGGCCTCACAGTAGAACAGCGAGACGGAAAAGTATATGTGTCCATGGAGAACAAATTACTTTTTGAAAGTGGAAGCTGGGCAGTAAATAGCCGTGGTCGCCAAGCTGTAGAACAATTGGGCACTGTCCTGGCAAACAATCCTGAAATTGCAGTACTCATCGAGGGCCATACAGATAATGTGCCCTATGGCGGGAGTGGAAACATTCAAAACAACTGGGACCTTTCCACAAAAAGAGCCACTGCAATTGTAACTATATTAACCGAAAACAGTGCTATTCCCAAGGATAACCTAACCGCCGCAGGTCGAGGAGAATTTGCACCCATCGCTCCCAATACCTCGGCTGAAGGCAAAGCAAAAAACCGAAGGATTGAAGTGATCCTTACCCCAAAACTGGACGAGATAAACAAATTGCTGAACCAGATGTAATAGCAGTCCAGCCAGCCATAAACAATAAACCCATCCGCATATGGAGCGGAGTCTAAATATGAAATACACCATCCTTCCAAACACCAACCTTAAAGTAAGCAAGATTTGCCTGGGTACTATGACCTTCGGAAACCAAAACACCGAAGCGGAAGCCCACGAGCAGTTAGATTTTGCAATTGAAAAAGGCGTCAATTTTATAGATACGGCCGAAATGTATGCCATCCCAGCCTCACCCGATACACAGGGTCTTACCGAAAAATATATCGGTTCTTGGATTTCTAAGGCAGGTATGCGTAGCAAAATTGTTTTGGCCTCAAAGGTAACGGGGCCTTCCCGCGGGTTCAGCCATATCCGGGAGGAGTTGGATTTCAGTAAAGAATCCTTGGAAGATGCCCTCCACAAGAGTTTGAAGCGGTTGCAAACAGACTATCTGGACCTCTACCAATTGCATTGGCCCGAGCGGGCAGTGAATATATTTGGCACTCGTGATTACAACCACGCTCCAAACAAGCGGTGGGAGGATAATCTAGCCGAAATATTAGAGCGTCTGGAAGCTTTTGTG
This sequence comes from Marinirhabdus gelatinilytica, assembly GCF_003353425.1. Taxonomy (GTDB): domain Bacteria; phylum Bacteroidota; class Bacteroidia; order Flavobacteriales; family Flavobacteriaceae; genus Marinirhabdus; species Marinirhabdus gelatinilytica. The sequence continues at coordinate 57,267 of NZ_QRAO01000001.1, read as the reverse complement.
AAAGAAGGGAAAGTGCGGCACTTAGGGCTAAGCAATGAAACCCCTTTTGGTGTAATGCGTTATATGGAAGAAAACCGCAAAGGAAAGCTGAAGATGGTATCGGTACAAAATGCATACAATTTGTTACAACGCCGTGACGAGGTTGGTCTCACCGAAGTGCTGCAAATGGAAAACATAGGCTACTTGCCATATTCACCCTTGGGTTTTGGGGTGCTAACGGGAAAGTATCTAAATGGACAGAAACCAGCAAACGCTAGGGTTACATTGTATCCCAGGTATTCGAGGTACAGCTCAGAGAGTTCGATGGAAGCGACAAAGGCCTATAAGGAAATTGCCGAAACGTTTGGTTTGAGCCTTACACAATTGGCTTTGGCATTTGTGAACGAGCGACCATTTGTTACTTCAAATATTATTGGGGCAACGAGTGTCGCACAGCTTTCAGAAAATATTGATAGTATAAACGTGACGCTTTCCGAAGAGATTTTGAACAAGATACAGTCCGTTCACGAACGAATGCCCAATCCTGCACCGTGATGTTGAGTTTGCAATTTCAGTAATAGTTTGTAGTGAAGTTGTTTCAAAAAAACGCTTTCAAAATTAGTAACCGCTGAAAGGGCTCTGATTTTGTCCAACGCCCAACTTACTTCGAAGGTTTCAAGATAAATGCAGCAGGGAACTTCTCCTTTATCTCCAGCAACGCCCGGTCTGCCTCAAGCCGTGTGGCAAAATCGCCGGCCCAGATCTTATAATTGGGGGTTTCGTACTCCAAAGAAGCTGGCCAGGCAGCAAAGTTTGCTTTGTATTTACGCAAAACACTATTAGCTTGTGAAAGCTCACCATAATATAATTGTATGGTAAACCCCTGCCCCAATTTATTATCTTTCTCCAGTTCCTTTTTTAGGTCAAGTAATTCTGGGATTTTAGCATCTTGGTTAACGGTCACTGTGGCTTGCTGTCCCACAACGTCTGTAATGGCGAAAACCAATAAAATACTGAAAATGAATATATTGAGTGTGTGTTGTTTTTTCATGAGTCTAGATTGTGAATACAAAGGTAAAACCTAAAAACTATTTTGCTGGGCAATTTATTATTTAGAATTAGTATAAATTACATCTTAACAGTTTATTTGGATTTAGAAAATAAACATAAACACGTACTTTTGCACAGTTATTTAAGGCACCTAATATAGCGTTAGATATAGTAGAAACAATAACTAATTATGTGCCAAACTATTGCCATTAATTAACCATTAGTATGCAAAAGGTGAAGTTTAGAAATCTACCCTCCATAGTATCACTCCTATTGTTAGCAGTATTGCTAACTTTTTCAAACAATATATCGGCACAAGAAGGTGAGGCCAATGATGCCACGGTAACAGCCGAGGCAGATGCAGAGACACCAGCCGCAGAGGGCGTGGGTGATGCCGAAGTTGGAAAGACACTGTTTAACGCGAACTGTGCGGCGTGTCATAAATTATACAAAAAAGCTACAGGTCCAGCACTCTTCGAGGTTTCAAAAAAATACGATCGTGAGTGGTTGTATAGTTGGATCAAGAATAGCCAAGCGCTCATTGCTGCCGGCGACCAGCAGGCCATTGCAATTTTTGAGGAATACAATAAGTCTGTAATGACCCCCTTCCCGGGCTTGAGCAATACAGATATCGACAATATCTTAGCGTACACAGACACTCCAAAACCAGAACCAATTATTGCTGAAGGAGGTCCGGTACAAGAAGGTGGTGGAAGCGGTGTTTCAAACAACATCATCCTTGGAGCCTTAGCACTCGTGTTCTTACTGTTGGTTGTTATGTTGATCTTGGTTAACAAGACCCTTAAAAAGATTGCAGAGGCAAATGGGGTTGTGTACGAAGAGAAAGAGAAGCGTGCGCCACTTTGGAGAGTATTTGTAGAGAACCAATTCTTGGTACTGGTAACAGCTATTTTCTTGTTACTATCAGCAGGGTATTTTATGTACGGATATTTTATGCAGGTAGGTGTGGACCAAGGATATGCGCCGGTGCAGCCTATACACTACTCGCACCGTATACACGCAGGCGATAATGAGATAGACTGTAAATACTGTCACTCTTCGGCAAGAAAGAGCAAGACATCCGGAATCCCTTCCTTGAATGTGTGTATGAACTGCCACAAGAATATTTCAGAAGTTTCAGATGATACCTACGCAATGGGTATGGACGAATACGGTGTAGATTATAACGCTGAGATCCAGAAACTTTACAAAGCAGTAGGTTGGGACCAGTCCACACAACAATATACGGGTAAGACGGAGCCGGTGAAGTGGGTGCGGATCCATAACCTTCCAGACTTTGCTTACTTTAACCACTCACAGCACGTTACAGTTGCTGGAATTGATTGCCAGAAATGTCACGGTCCGGTTGAAGAAATGGAAATCATGGAGCAGTTCTCGCCACTTACAATGGGATGGTGTATAAACTGTCACCGTGAGACCAACGTGAACGTAGCCGGTAACGAATATTACAAAGAAATCCACGAACAGCTTTCCAAGAAGTACGGTGTAGACCAGTTGACGGCAGCGCAAATGGGTGGATTGGAATGTGGTAAGTGCCACTATTAAAATTGAATCATACTATTTCAGATAAGATTATGACATCAAACAAGAAATACTGGAAAAGTGTTGAAGAGTTGGACGAAAACAACTCGATTGTTGAAACGTTGAAGCAAAACGAATTCGTGGAGCCTATCCCAACCGATGATTTTTTGGGAGACAAGGAAACATTGGAAGCTTCTTCGACAACACGTCGCGATTTCTTAAAATATGTTGGATTTTCAACAGCAGCAGCTTCATTGGCCGCCTGTGAAGGTCCTGTGATTAAGTCTATCCCTTACGTGGTAGCTCCGGACGAAATCGTTCCTGGGGTTGCTAATTACTACGCCACCACTATGGCAGACGGGTTCGATTTTGCCAATGTCTTGGTAAAGACCCGTGAAGGTCGCCCAATTAAAATTGAAAGAAATGACCTTGCTAAAAATGGTGGAAGTGTAAATGCACGTGTGCACGCTTCGGTATTGTCTATGTATGACAAGAACCGTGTACAAAACCCAATGGTGGGTGGTAAGGAAGTTACTTGGAGTGAGTTTGATACGGCCGTAGCCCAGAAGATGAGCGAGATGGCCGGAAAAGACGTTGTGTTGCTAACGCAAACGTTCGCCTCTCCTTCAACTTCAAAATTGATAAAAGAGTTTACAGCACAGTATCCTAATGTGCGCCACGTTATTTACGATGCGGTTTCTTCTTCGGAAGCATTGGATGCTTTCCAGAATAAATACGGAACAAGAGCCTTGGCCGACTACGATTTCAGCAAGGCAGATGTAATTGTTTCTGTAGGTGCCGATTTTATTGGCGACTGGCAAGGAGGAGGATACGAGGCAGGATATGCCAAAGGACGTATCCCAAAGAACGGAAAAATGAGCAAGCATTACCAGTTCGAGGCCAATATGAGCTTGGCTGGTGCCAATGCAGATGTTCGTGTTCCCGCAACACCTACGCAACAAATGCAGATTTTAAAGGCTTTAACGGGAGGTAGTGCTTCTGGATTGCCCGAAAATGTAGCTGCAGCAGTTTCAAAAGCAAAAGCGCATTTGCAAAAAGCAGGTGGTAAAGGGGTTATTGTAACTGGGTTGCCAGATGTGCAAGCACAAACTATGGTGCTTAATTACAACGAGGGCAAGCAAGTGATGGATAGCGCTATGCCTAGAATGACCTCAATGGGGAACACCCAAGAGGTGATGAAGGTGATGAACGGTGTTGTTTCAGGAAGTATAAAAGGAATGATTACGGTAGGGGTGGATCCTGTGTACGCTTTCCCCAACAAAGATTTTGCTGAAGCCTACAAGAAACTAGGTATGTCCCTTGCGTTCTCTATGAAGCCGGACGCAACCGCCAGTGCTGCACAAATGGTAGCAGCAACACCACATTATTTAGAGTCTTGGGGTGATGTTCAGTTAAAGAAAGGTTCTTTCAGTATCATGCAGCCTACTATTAAGCCCCTCTTTAATACAAGACAGTTTCAGGAATGTATGTTGAAGTGGACCGGACGCAGTGAAACCTCTTACTACGATTACCTTCGCCAATTTATGGAAGGTTCAGTATTGGGTGGGACCTCTTGGAACCAAGCGGTCCATGATGGAGTGTTTACCAGCGCAGCTATAGTTGATACCGATGCTGATACGACCAATAGTGAAAGTTTAGATTTAGAGTCTTCAACCTCAAACGGAGCCTTGTCCAGTGCAACGCAAAGAGGGGGAATGGAGCTTACCTTATATACAAAGACTGGGTTGGGTAGCGGAAACCAAGCTAACAATCCTTGGTTGCAAGAATTACCAGACCCTATTTCCAGAGCCTCTTGGGATAACTACGTAACCGTTTCCAAAGCCGATGCCGATGCAATGGGCTTGGAGAACTACAATGTGGCCAATGGTGGCTTGAACGGTAGCTATGTAAATGTAAAAATGAATGGGGTAACCGTAGAGAATGTGCCTGTACTTATCCAGCCAGGACAAGCAAAGGGGTCTATTGGTCTAGCACTTGGATACGGGCAAACGCACGGTATTCAAGAAGAAATGCAAACCGGTGTTAATGCTTACCCACTGTACAGCAACTTTAAAGCCGTGCAAACGGGTGTAACACTTGAAAAAGTTTCAGGAATACACGAATTTGCTTGTGTACAGTTGCACAACACTATGATGGGGCGTGATATTATTCGCGAGACCAGCTTGGAAATTTTCAACACGAAAGATGTACACGATTGGAATCCAGTTCCGGAAGTATCCAAGGACCACCAAGAGATCCCAGTAACTTCGCCAGATGCCGATCTTTGGGAAGGTTTCGACCGTTCCATTGGGCATCACTTCAACCTATCCATAGACTTAAATGCGTGTACCGGTTGTGGTGCTTGTGTAATAGCTTGCCACGCAGAGAACAATGTTCCCGTAGTAGGAAAAGCCGAAGTACGTAAGAGCCGTGATATGCACTGGTTGCGTATTGATAGATATTATTCTTCTGAAGGTTCATTTGCTTCAGATAACGAAAAGAAGGAAAACATTTCAGGATTGGGAAGTTCCCTTTCAGAATATGGCGAAATGGAATCTGCAGCTGCAAATCCGCAAGTAGCTTTCCAGCCCGTAATGTGCCAGCACTGTAACCACGCTCCTTGTGAGACGGTGTGTCCAGTAGCTGCTACAAGTCACGGTCGCCAAGGGCAGAACCATATGGCGTACAACCGCTGTGTGGGTACAAGGTATTGTGCAAATAACTGTCCGTATAAAGTACGTCGCTTTAACTGGTTCCTGTATGCCGAAAACGATGAGTTTGATTACCATATGAACAACGATCTAGGTCGTATGGTGTTGAACCCAGATGTTGTGGTACGTAGCCGTGGGGTGATGGAGAAATGCTCTATGTGTATCCAAATGACACAGAAGACTATCCTTGATGCCAAGCGTGATGGAAGACCTATTAAGGATGGTGAGTTCAAGACCGCTTGTTCTGCGGCCTGTGAAACAGGAGCAATTGCTTTTGGAGATATCAATGCTAAAAAGAGCGAGATACACGAATTAAAAGAAAATAAACGTATGTACCACTTGTTGGAAGCTGTTGGGACCAAACCTAACGTGTTTTACCAAGCCAAAGTGAGAAATACAAACGAAGCATAACTAACTAAGAAATAGATTATATAGATATGGCGTCGCATTACGAAGCACCTATTAGAAGACCCTTAGTTATAGGAGATAAAAACTACCACGATGTTACTGTGGATGTGGCTGCTCCTGTGGAAGGTAAAGCAAATAAATCCTGGTGGATTGTATTCACCATTTCCTTAATTGCATTCCTTTGGGGGCTGGGTTGTATTATCTACACCGTTGCCACTGGAATTGGGGTTTGGGGACTCAACCGAACCGTTAACTGGGCATGGGATATCACCAACTTCGTTTGGTGGGTAGGTATTGGTCACGCAGGAACCCTTATTTCGGCGGTACTGTTGTTATTCCGTCAAAAATGGAGAATGGCGATTAACCGTTCGGCAGAGGCGATGACCATCTTCTCGGTAATACAGGCTGGATTGTTCCCTATTATCCACATGGGACGTCCTTGGTTGGCATACTGGGTATTGCCTATTCCTAACCAATTTGGTTCGTTATGGGTAAACTTTAACTCGCCACTCCTTTGGGACGTATTTGCGATCTCTACCTATCTTTCGGTATCATTGGTATTCTGGTGGACAGGTTTACTTCCGGACTTTGCGATGATTCGTGATAGAGCAATTACACCCTTCACAAAAAGAGTGTATAGCATATTGTCATTTGGTTGGTCCGGTCGTGCAAAAGACTGGCAACGTTTTGAGGAAGTTTCATTGGTATTGGCAGGTTTGGCAACCCCGTTGGTACTTTCGGTACATACCATTGTATCGTTTGACTTTGCTACCTCGGTAATACCAGGATGGCACACCACTATTTTCCCACCGTACTTCGTTGCAGGGGCGATTTTCTCTGGATTTGCGATGGTAAACACCCTTCTTATTATAATGAGAAAGGTTTCAAATCTTGAAGACTACATCACCATCCAACATATCGAATTGATGAATATCGTAATCATGATTACGGGTTCTATCGTAGGGGTAGCTTACATCACAGAGCTGTTCATCGCTTGGTACTCAGGTGTAGAATATGAGCAATACGCATTCTTGAACCGTGCCACAGGACCTTACTGGTGGGCATATTGGGCGATGATGACGTGTAATGTGTTCTCGCCTCAGTTTATGTGGTTCCCAAAATTGAGACGAAGCATTATGTTCTCTTTCTTTATTTCGATTGTAGTAAACATTGGGATGTGGTTTGAGCGTTTTGTGATTATCGTAACCTCATTGCACCGTGATTACTTGCCATCTTCTTGGACGATGTTCTCACCTACGTTTGTAGATATTGGAATTTTCATAGGTACAATAGGATTCTTCTTTGTATTATTCTTACTATATGCAAGAACGTTCCCTGTAATTGCACAGGCAGAGGTAAAGTCTATCCTGAAATCTTCGGGAAGCAAATACAAGAAATTGCGGGCAAAGCATGGGGACGACGTAAAGCATTACGACCCTATTGTACGTGAGCCAGCCGCAAATGTGAGCCATGTAGACGACACAACCGAAGAGGGCCACAACGAAACGGTAAATGCCGATGCGCTGATCGATTCAGAATACAAAAAAGACCAAGTGGATAACCTGTTGAGCAGACTGGGGACTTTTGATCCAGCGACGCAAAAAGCAGACAATCTTAAGAAAATAAGTGGCGTAGGTCCAGTGATGGAACAGAAATTACATCAATTGGGTATTTACACATTTGAGCAAGTAAGTAGAATGCAAGAGCAGGACTACGACCTTTTAGACGAAATTATAGGCGAGTTCCCAGGACGAGCAAAACGAGACGACTGGGCAGGACAAGCCGCACAACTAAAAAACAACGCGTAAGATGGCAAAACATATTCACGCAATCTATTCAGACGATGACATCTTGATGCAAGCTGTCAAGCAGGTACGTGCAGAGCGCTACCATATTGAAGAGGTATATACCCCATTCCCGGTCCATGGACTGGACAAGGTAATGGGATTGGCACCAACAAGAATTGCGATTTGCTCTTTCTTGTATGGTCTTGTAGGGCTTTCAGTAGCTATCACGATGATGAATTTTATCATGATCGAGGACTGGCCACAAGATATTGGTGGAAAACCAAGTTTCAGTTACATTGAAAATATGCCTGCCTTTGTGCCTATTATGTTCGAGCTTACCGTATTTTTTGCTGCCCACCTAATGGTAATTACTTTTTATATGAGAAGTAAATTGTGGCCCTTTAAAAAAGCCGAGAACCCAGATGTTCGTACAACTGACGATCATTTTTTAATGGCCATAGACGCTGGACACCATGATGTGGACAAGCTAAGCCAGTTTTTGTACGATACAGGAGCATTGGAAATTAGTTTAATTGAAAATGACGATGACCATTAATATGAAAAAGATACTAAACATATCACTTGTTGCATTGGTAAGCCTTTTGGTGTTCTCTTGCGCAGATGAAAACAGTCCTAACTTTCAGTACATGCCCAATATGTATGAGCCAGTAGGTTATGAAACCTATGGCGAATATGATATTTTTGAAGGACAGCAAGAAGCAATGTTACCTGCCGAAGGTTCTATCCCAAGAGGATGGCAACCGTACGACTATGAAAATACGACCGAAGGTTTGGAACTTGCAAAAGTAGCACTGAAGAACCCATTACCCGTTACCGATGAAAACTTGGCAGCTGGAGCGCAATTATATACAATATACTGTGCAGTATGTCACGGGGATAAAGGTGACGGACAAGGTATCTTGGCACAGCGTGAAAAATTCTTGGGAATACCAAGTTATGCGGCCGAAGGTAGGGTTATTACCGAAGGTGGCGTATACCATGTACAAATGTACGGGTTGAACACAATGGGATCCTACGCCTCACAAACTAACGAAAAGGAACGCTGGCAAATTACCCAACACGTAATGAACTTGACGGCACAATTAAAAGGAGAGCCTTTGTTGGAACCTAAAAAACAAGACACACTCAATGATATGATTGAAGTGTTGAATGAAAATATTTCTGAAGAGGATACCCCGTTGGATACCGAAACTTTAGAAGAAACTAACTAAGAATTTAAAGAGATAGTTAAAGATATGTACACGCTACCCAGTAAATTAAAGTTATTTGCGATCATTTTTATGGTGGTTGGTGCCCTAGGAATGCTTGCAGGCTTCCTTTCTGTACCAAGTACAACTGCCGAAGTGAAAGAAATGATGGCAGCGCACGACGATGGTCATGGTGGAGGTCACGATGCTTCATATAGCGATCACAACGGCGATCATACTGCTAAGGATGGTCACGGTATTGACCAAAATGCTATTAGCTCCCCAGAAGCACATGATTCAAAAAACACTCACGGCGAAGATGCCCACGGAGACGAAGAAGCACATTTAACACACGTATTGCATCAATTGCAAAATAGACCTTGGTCCGCATTGTATGTAGCATCCTTCTTTTTCTTTATGATTGCTTTGGGAACACTGGCGTTTTACGCTATACAGCACGCAGCACAGGCTGGGTGGTCTCCAGTATTGTTCCGGGTTATGGAAGGGATTACTGCCTATTTGCCTTGGGCTTCAGTAATTATTATCATCCTGTTATTGCTCTCAGTATTTCATGTGAACCACATCTTCCATTGGATGGACGGTGAGCTGTTGAACCCTGAAAGCCCTAAATATGACAAATTGATAGCGGGAAAGAGTTCGTGGTTAAACCCTACGTGGTTTATCATTAGAGCTGTGATCTATCTGCTAGGATTCAACTTGTACCGTCATTTCTCCAGAAAATGGACCTTGAACCAAGATGATGCCGAGGACAACCGTTGGTTCAAAAAGAACTTTAAATTGGCTGCAGGCTTCTTGGTGTTCTTTATCTATACAGAATCTATGATGTCTTGGGACTGGATCATGAGTTTTGATCCTCACTGGTTCTCAACATTATTTGGATGGTATGTATTTGCAGGGATGATGGTTTGTGCCATTACTGTAATCGCACTGGTAACCATTGTACTGAAGAGCCAAGGATATTTAGAATTTGTAAATGACAGCCACATTCATGATTTAGCTAAATTTATGTTCGGCTTCAGTATATTCTGGACGTACCTTTGGTTCTCTCAATTTATGCTGATATGGTATGCAAACATCCCTGAAGAAGTTACCTATTTTGTAACTAGGATTGAGGATTACAACCTGCCCTTCTTTGGAATGGTTGCCATGAACTTTATCTTCCCAGTATTGTTGTTGATGAACAGTGATTACAAACGTATAAATTGGTTTGTGGTAATGACGGGTATTGTAATACTTTTAGGACACTATATAGATGTATTTAATATGGTTATGCCGGCAACCGTGGGTACTTCATGGTTCATTGGCTTGCCAGAAATAGGAGCGATGCTTTTCTTCTTTGGTCTTTTTGTATTGGTGGTGTTCACAGCACTTACAAAAGCACCATTATTAGCGAAGCGTAACCCATTCATTAAAGAAAGTAAGCACTTTCACTATTAATATAATTAAAGAAGACAGATAACGATGACCGCATTTTTAGTTGTACTAGTAATCATACTTTTTGGAGTTGCTGTTTGGCAAATGAGCAAGATATTCCAGTTGTCTCAACCCAAACCAGATGATAGTTCTGAAATCGCTAACGACAAGGACAATAATATAAACGGGTGGCTCATGATGGGCTTCACCATATTTACCTACCTTTTATTGGCCATCTGTTTTTGGAAATGGTGGGATGTATTGTTGCCAGAATCTGCATCGGAACACGGTTCAGAAATAGACAGTCTCATGTACGTGTCTATGGTTCTTATTTTCATAGTTGGTTTTTTTACCCTGTGGTTATTAGGTTTTTTCTCATTCAAATTTCGTGGGGAAAAAGGAAAACGAGCTACGTTCTTTGCAGATAATGATAAGCTGGAGTTTATCTGGACCATTATCCCTGTAATTGTATTGGCAGGCTTGATCATCTACGGTTTGTTTACTTGGACAGATATTATGAACGTAAACGATGAAGATGATCCTATGGTAATTGAATTGTACGCATATCAATTTGATTGGAGAGCACGTTACAGTGGCGAGGACAATACCTTGGGCGAGGCCAATGTGCGGTTGATCGAAGGAGTGAACCAACTGGGTGTAGATGCTTCTGACCCCAACGCACAGGATGATATCGTAGTAAACGAATTACACCTTCCAGTAGGTAGAAAAATAATATTTAAGATGCGTTCGCAGGATGTACTGCATTCAGCATATATGCCTCACTTTAGAGCACAGATGAACTGCGTTCCCGGGATGATTACCCAATTCTCATTCACCCCTACCATTACTACTGAAGAGATGCGTATGAATGATGAGATCGTGGCCAAAGTGAGAAAGATAAACAACATTAGAAAAGAAAACAGCAAGGCATTGGTGGCCAAGGGCGAAGAGGCTTTAGAGCCTTATGAGTTTGACTATATGTTACTTTGTAACAAAATATGTGGAGCCAGTCACTATAACATGCAAATGAAGATAGTGGTAGATACCCAAGAGGAGTATGAAGCTTGGATAAAAGAACAACCTACCCTTGCCGAAGCCTTAAAAGAACAATAAAAAATAGCTTAAGAGATATGTCAGCACACGCAATAGAGCACGTAGAAGATCACCACGACGATCACGGGCATCATCACAAAGAGACCTTTTTGACTAAGTATATATTTAGTCAAGACCATAAAATGATTTCCAAGCAATACCTTATAACAGGTTTGTTCATGGGTATCATAGGTATTGCAATGTCTATTTTGTTCAGGCTTCAACTAGCGTGGCCGGACAAGGAATTTACCATTTATGAAGTTTTACTAGGTAAATGGGGAGAAGGCGGAGTAATGGATCCAAATGTATATTTGGCACTGGTGACGATACACGGGACTATTATGGTGTTCTTCGTATTGACCGCTGGATTGAGTGGTACCTTCAGTAACTTGTTGATTCCATTGCAAATTGGCGCAAGGGATATGGCTTCAGGATTCCTTAATATGGTGTCCTATTGGTTATTTTTCCTTTCTAGTGTGATTATGGTAATGTCTCTTTTTGTAGAAGCTGGACCAGCCTCTGCAGGATGGACCATCTATCCTCCCTTAAGTGCGCTACCACAAGCAATACCAGGTTCGGGGGCAGGGATGACGCTCTGGTTGGTTTCTATGGCCATCTTTATTGCTTCATCATTGTTAGGGTCCCTTAACTATATTGTAACAGTTTTAAATTTACGTACTAAAGGAATGTCTATGACAAGACTTCCGCTAACAATTTGGGCCTTTTTTGTAACTGCAATTATTGGTGTGGTTTCGTTCCCGGTATTGTTTTCAGCAGCATTAATGTTGATCATGGATAGAAGTTTTGGCACTTCTTTCTTTCTTTCAGATATTTATATAGCAGGTGAAGTACTGCACAACCAAGGAGGTTCTCCCGTATTGTTCGAGCACCTTTTCTGGTTCTTGGGACACCCAGAGGTATATATTGTGATCTTGCCTGCCATGGGTATGGTTTCTGAAATTATGGCTACCAATGCCCGTAAACCAATTTTTGGATATAGAGCGATGGTTGCTTCAATTTTGGCCATTGCATTTCTGTCTACCATTGTTTGGGGACACCATATGTTCATCTCAGGGATGAACCCATTCCTAGGTTCGGTATTTACATTTACCACTTTGTTGATCGCAATTCCTTCTGCAGTGAAATCATTCAACTGGATCACTACCATTTGGAGGGGTAACCTGCAAATGAATACAGGTATGCTCTTTTCCATAGGATTTGTTTCTACTTTTATTACAGGTGGTTTAACAGGAATTATCCTGGGGGACAGTGCATTGGATATCAATGTGCACGACACGTATTTTGTGGTTGCCCACTTCCACTTGGTAATGGGTATATCGGCATTGTATGGTTTGTTCGCTGGGGTGTACCACTGGTTCCCGAAAATGTTCCAAGGAAGAATGCTGAACAAAAACCTTGGTTACGTACACTTTTGGGTAACCGTAATTGGAGCCTACGGAGTCTTCTTCCCAATGCACTTTATTGGGATGGCTGGATTGCCAAGACGTTATTACACCAACACGGCATTTCCATACTTTGATGACCTAGCTGATGTAAATGTTGTAATTACAATTTTTGCAATTATCACTGCTGCAGCACAGTTAGTATTCTTGTACAACTTTATCCACTCTATGTTCCACGGAAAGAAAGGACCAAAAAATCCTTGGAAATCCACTACGTTGGAATGGACAGCAGAGGTAAAACATATCCACGGAAATTGGGATGGTCCTATCCCACACGTTCACCGTTGGGCGTATGATTATAGCAAGCTTAACAAAGATGAAACCGATTATGTAATACCTGGACAGGATTACATACCACAGCACATACCAATTAAAGATAACGAAGAGGAGCTGAACCACTAATATGCCTACGCAGGCATATATAACCTGCGAAAACTTAAAAAACCCTTCCTGAAAAAATTTTTAGGAAGGGTTTTTTGTGGTTTGAATTTACGTGTAACTACGTATTTATTTTTAGCGTAAATGTCTGTAAATTAGTAACTCATATACTAGTTTGGTCAATCGGCTGGGGAGCTGTATTGACAAGGAGAGCCGAATCGTTTTGATTCGGTTCTTTTTTTGTCACATTCTTGCCGGTGAGAGTTATTATGCGGTACCCCTTGGCGGATAATCTTTGTCTTCAATAAAATCTATGGCTTTCAATAGATCTTCAAAATGTGGACGCGCAAACGGCATGCTCTGTAAGCTGGAAAGATATAAAGTGTTGTCTGGCTTTACAAGAAATAGTCCGGGTTCAGAAAACAATTCAGGCTCCTTTTCAGAAATGCTGTTTGATAAAAATAGCCCCCAAGAGGTTGCTTCTTTTTTTGTGAGTCCATATCCAATGGGAACTGCCTCGATTTCCCACTCTTCTCCAGTTTTTTTGGCTCGTTCTTCAGTATCCATACTTATACCTATAACATTGATGCCTCTTTTGGTAAACTCATCCAATCGTGTTTTTAGGTCTTCCAACTGTTGTTTACACTTGGGGCAATGATACCCGCGATAAAAAACCAATAGTGTGTATTTTTCAGGATGCTGTTTGTGCAATTCCCATTGGGTGTCGTTTATTAGATTGAGTTTCAGATCGGGTACTTTTTGTGTTGGTGTTATCATAACTTTTTCTTTTAAAGATACCTGTTAAAGACTTTATTCCTTCATAAAAGGTTGGTAATCTCTTGTTAAAGAGGCTTAAAAAAGCCAGTTTAGAATATTTGCTGTTCTAAATCTTTAGCGAGCTATAGGTACTTAAATAGTTATATTTGTGGTATGAATGAACATTTGGATCCCACTGGCGAAAATCTTACCCCACAGGATATAGACTTGGAAAAAAAACTACGGCCCCTCACTTTCGATGACTTTACGGGACAGGACCAAGCCTTAGAAAACCTTCAGGTGTTCGTGCAAGCAGCAAATCTGCGGGACGAAGCCCTGGACCATACGTTGTTCCACGGTCCTCCGGGACTGGGAAAGACCACCCTGGCACATATACTTGCCAATGAGCTGGACGTTAATATAAAAGTCACCTCGGGCCCTGTATTGGACAAACCTGGAGATCTTGCAGGATTATTGACCAACCTGGACGAAAGGGATGTGTTGTTCATTGACGAAATTCACCGCCTGAGCCCCATTGTTGAGGAATACCTGTATTCAGCCATGGAAGACTACAAAATTGATATCATGATCGAGTCCGGTCCCAATGCAAGGACAGTCCAGATTAATCTGGAACCTTTTACGCTTGTAGGTGCCACAACACGTTCCGGATTGCTCACTGCACCTATGAGAGCTCGTTTTGGGATAGCCTCCAGATTACAATACTACACAACAGATTTGCTCACTACCATCGTACAGCGTAGCGCAGGTATATTGAACATGCCTATTACCATGGAGGCGGCTATAGAGATTGCTGGACGCAGCAGGGGTACGCCGCGTATTGCCAATGCGCTATTACGTCGCGTACGGGATTTTGCACAGATAAAAGGCGATGGAAACATAGATATAAAGATTGCAAAATATGCCCTGCAACAATTAAATGTGGATGCGCACGGGTTGGACGAGATGGACAATAAGATACTTACCACTATTATCGAAAAATTTAAAGGAGGGCCCGTGGGGATTACTACCTTGGCAACGGCCGTTTCTGAAAGTGCCGAAACCATCGAAGAGGTTTACGAGCCCTTCCTTATCCAGCAGGGCTTTATCATGCGCACCCCAAGAGGCCGCGAAGTGACTGAAGCTGCGTACAAGCATTTAGGGAAATTAAAAGGCCCTACACAGGGTGGGTTGTTTTGAACAATTATAATTTTCAAATCCTTCACAAACTCTCTGTGGATCTCAACGTTCCTCTGCGTAACTTTACATTTCAGGAATAATTAAACGCTACACGCTATTGTGCCAACCCATCAAAACCACATCCCTACCGTTCCCCTTATAAAATTTCTAAAACACTCTTTAGAAATTTTAAAGAATCCATTGCCGTTCCATCACAATAATTTTGAACGCTTGGGTGATACGTTTAGGTTAAAGATTGGGTTTGACAAATCGGTTGTGT
Source organism: Marinirhabdus gelatinilytica (assembly GCF_003353425.1). GTDB lineage: Bacteria > Bacteroidota > Bacteroidia > Flavobacteriales > Flavobacteriaceae > Marinirhabdus > Marinirhabdus gelatinilytica. Next base: position 42,003 of record NZ_QRAO01000001.1, on the reverse strand, counting down.
TTTCTAGGGATGCAGGTTTTTTACAATATGTGCTTCAGAAAAATCAGCGAAATTATACCAAGTCAAAAATACAGACCGAAGATCTAGCAAAATACGTCGGGAAGGGTTTGTTAACTTCCGAAGGTGCCCTGTGGAAACAACAGCGAAAACTTATCCAGCCCGCATTTCACAAAAAGCAATTGGAAAATTTGCTGGATACAATGCAAAAAACAATTTCAGATGAATTGCAGAAAATTAAAACAGGCAAGCCATTCGAAATCTTTAAGGTGTATAACGATTTAGCATTTCAGGTAGTTGCAAAATCCTTATTTAGTGGTGGCGTTTCAGATTCACAAGTAAAAAGATTACAGCACATCACCGAAGAAGCGCAAAAAATGCTGGTACGTGAGTTGCGTCAACCCTATTTGCATTGGTGGTTTAAAATAAGCGGGACACTTCAAAAAAACCTCAACCTAACGTTAGAGGCACGCGAAATTCTCAAACAATTGGTTATAGACAGAAAGGGTAGCAGAGTACGGGAAGACGATTTGCTGGATATGTTGCTGGATGCTAGATACGAAGATGGCAACGCCATGGACGAGGAACAACTCATAGATGAAATTTTAATTCTCTTTACTGCAGGACACGAGACTACAAGCAATGCATTAACCTTCACCTCCCAGTTGCTTGCCAAACACCCAAACTACCAACAAAAGATAGTTGAGGAGGTGCGAGCTGCAAAAGTAGAAACCGATAGTTTAATGGAGTTTCTACGAAACGTTCCCGTTACGACACGCATTATTGAAGAGTCCCTTCGCTTGTATCCACCCGCCTATTTTATAGACCGTGTAAATATTGAAGAAGACGAATTCAACGGAATGAAACTTGAAAAAGGAACAAGCCTGCTATTTGCTGTCCATGAAATCCATAAGAGTGAAACACATTGGGAGAATCCGATGCAATTTATTCCTGAAAGATTTGCCAATAAGAATTATAGCGATTATGCTGCGTATTATTATCCTTTTGGGGCCGGGCCGCGTATGTGTATAGGTAATAATTTTGCGATGTATGAAATGGTACTGGCGATCGCGATATTGTGCGAAAATTTCAGCATACAACAAAAAAAGGACACTATCGAAATTAACCCACTTATCACTTTAAAGCCTAAAAACGCTATCTTGACGTTTGAAAGGAGATGAACTATATTTGAGTAAGGTCTTCTTATCCTTATTCTCAATATTTATTAGGGTACAAACCTCAAACCTATAAACCATAAACAAGCCCATACCAATCTCATAAAAACTGAAGCCAAACGCCTCGGCTTTCTCTCTTGTGGTATCAGCAAGGCTGAATTTTTAGAGGATGAAGCACCGCGCCTTGAAAAATGGCTCAATAACAATATGCATGGAGAGATGGGTTATATGGAAAACTATTTCGACAAGCGGCTGGACCCTACAAAACTGGTGGAAGGCTCAAAAAGTGTGATTTCTTTATTGCTGAATTACTATCCTTCAGAAACACAAAGGGACGATTCTTATAAAATTTCTAAATACGCCTATGGGAGAGATTATCATTTTGTAATCAAGGAGAAGTTGAAGGGGTTGTTGCGATTCATTCAATCTGAAATTGGCGAGGTCCACGGGCGCGCTTTTGTAGATAGTGCTCCCGTGTTGGACAAAGCTTGGGCGGCCAAAAGTGGACTGGGATGGATAGGCAAGCACAGTAACTTACTTACACAAAAAGTAGGCTCTTTCTATTTTATTGCAGAGCTTATTGTAGACTTGGAGCTGGAATACGACACGCCCGTGACGGACCATTGCGGCTCGTGTACCGCCTGTATAGATGCCTGCCCTACGCAAGCCATTGTACAGCCGTACGTTGTAGATGGCAGTAAATGCATAAGTTACGCAACAATAGAATTAAAGGAACAGATCCCAAGCAGTTATAGTAACCAAATGGACGACTGGATGTTTGGATGCGACGTGTGCCAGGATGTATGTCCGTGGAACCGTTTCAGCAAGCCTCACAACGAACCCCTCTTCAACCCCCACCCAGAACTGCTCTCAAAAAGTAAAAAGGAATGGGAGGAGATAACAAAAGGAGTTTTCAACGAAATTTTCAAAAAAAGTGCTGTAAAGCGTACCAAATTTGAAGGTTTAAAACGAAATATTCAATTTCTAAAAAAATAAGAGCTACATCGTACTCCCTCTCAGTGGGAGAGGGTTGGGGTGAGGGATACCCTATATGACTTTAAGATTTCAGCTTCGATTTCGATATCAAATTCAAATGAACTCCCTTACCTTTGTATTAAATCAATTTATATATGAGCAAAGAGAGCAAACGTAGGGAAGCATTGTTGTACCACGCAAAACCCCGGCCTGGGAAGATACAGGTGGTTCCCACAAAAAAATATGCTTCACAGCGGGACCTCTCTCTGGCCTATTCCCCCGGTGTGGCAGAGCCTTGTTTGGAAATTGAAAAAGAGGTAAACAACGTTTATAAATATACCAACAAAGGAAACCTGGTGGCTGTGATCTCCAATGGTACAGCTGTCCTTGGATTGGGTAATATAGGTCCGGAGGCTTCCAAGCCCGTTATGGAAGGAAAGGGCTTGCTCTTCAAGATATTTGCAGATATTGACGTTTTTGATATTGAAGTGAATACTGAAAATGTTGATGAATTTATAGAAACCGTAAAGAACATTGCCCCAACCTTTGGCGGAATAAACCTAGAGGACATCAAGGCTCCTGAAGCTTTTGAAATAGAACAAAGACTTAAGGCAGAGCTTGATATTCCGGTAATGCACGACGACCAGCACGGGACGGCCATCATTTCGGCCGCGGCACTTTTGAATGCCTTGGAATTGACCAAAAAGAACATTTCAGAGATTAAGATTGTGATTAGCGGAGCAGGGGCAGCAGCAGTTTCCTGTACCAGACTCTATAAATCCTTTGGTGCGAAAGCAGAAAACATTGTAATGCTGGATAGCAAGGGTGTGATCCGTGCAGATCGTGATTCACTATCTGCTGAAAAAGCTGAGTTTGCAACAGAAAGGAAAATAGATACCCTAGACGAAGCATTGAAAGATGCCGATGTTTTTGTAGGCCTTTCCATTGCAAATATTGTTAGCCCAGCTATGCTAATGTCCATGGCAAAAGACCCAATCGTTTTTGCAATGGCAAACCCAGACCCAGAAATTGAATATGAACTTGCCATAAATACCAGGGACGATATAATTATGGCGACAGGCCGGAGTGACCACCCTAACCAAGTAAATAACGTGCTGGGCTTCCCGTTTATCTTTAGGGGAGCACTGGACGTAAGGGCTTCAAAAATCAACGAGCCTATGAAAATGGCCGCTGTGCAAGCACTTGCCCTGCTTGCCAAGGAGCCAGTCCCAGAGCAGGTTAATATTGCGTATGGAGAAACAAAGCTAAATTTTGGAAGGGACTATATAATCCCCAAACCTTTCGATCCTAGATTGATTGCAAAAGTACCTCCTGCAGTTGCAAAAGCTGCTATGGAAAGTGGCGTAGCTACGGAGCCCATTTCAGATTGGCAAAAATATGAGGATGAGCTTTACGAACGTATGGGTAGTGATAACAAGATTATTAGGCTGTTGCTGAACAGGGCTAAAATGGCACCCAAGCGTATAGTTTTTGCCGAGGCAGATCAACTGGACGTGCTTAAAGCTGCCCAAATTGTAAACGATGAGGGGATAGGTGTTCCAGTGTTGTTGGGTAGGGAGAGAGTTATTAGAGAACTCATGGAGCAATTGGAGTTTGATGCCGATGTTGAAATTATAGATCCAAAGAGCGATGAGCAGGAAGACACCCGAAACCGTTACGCCGAAAAACATTGGATAAACCGCCGCAGGAGCGGAATCACTCTTTACGATGCCCAAGGCCTTATGCGGGAGCGAAATTATTTTGCTGCCATGATGCTCAATGAAGGCGATGTGGATTGTATGATTTCGGGGTATGCGCGTGCGTATCCATCGGTGGTTAGACCTGTGCTGGAAACAGTGGGGAGATTTCAGGGAGTGGACAAAGTGGCAACTACTAACTTGATGTTGACAAAACGAGGTCCAATTTTTATTTCAGATACCTCTATCAATATAGACCCTACAGCAAAAGAGTTGGCCAAGATTGCTCAAATGACCAACTACACCATGAAAATGTTTGGGCTTACACCTGTTATCGCCATGATATCGTATGCAAACTTTGGTTCCTCTAAAGACCCCCACGCCACCAAGGTAAGAGAGGCCGTAAGCCTGTTGCATCGTACCAATCCAGATATGCACGTGGATGGAGAGTTACAGACAGATTTTGCACTCAACCCACAAATGCTTCAGAAAAAGTTCCCTTTCTCAAAATTAGCGGGAAAAAAGGTGAACGCATTGATTTTTCCAAATCTGGATTCAGCAAACAGCAACTACAAACTCCTCAAGGAATTGAACAATGTAGAGTCCATTGGGCCCATTATGCTTGGGATGAAAAAACCTGTCCATATCCTTCAATTGGGCGCCAGCGTGGAAGAAATCGTACACATGGCTGCGGTAGCAGTGGTAGATGCCCAGCAAAAAGAGAAGCGGGCCAAAGGGATGGAAATTCCAGAATAAAACGCGCGTTATTTTACTAAAAATGGGCTGTGCCAATGCGAATAAATTATATTATATTTGGCGCTTTAACCTTACGTTAACATTATGATTACCCATTTGCAGGGCAGGCTTGTAGAAAAAAACCCAACCGAAGTAGTCATAGATTGTAATGGCATAGGCTATTTGGTTCATATTTCATTACATACATTTTCATTGCTCCCCAGTACCGAAAATGTAAAATTACTTACGTATTTATTGGTTAAAGAAGATTCACATACGTTGTATGGGTTTCATGGTGCCGAAGAAAGGGAAATCTTTAAGTTGCTGCTCTCTGTATCGGGAGTAGGCGCCAGTACGGCAAGAACTATGTTGTCCTCGCTCACACCTGAACAGATAAGGGATGCGATTGTACAAGAAGATGTTGCAACCATCCAATCTGTAAAGGGAATAGGAGCGAAAACAGCACAACGTGTTATTTTAGATTTAAAAGATAAGATTGTTAAAGTGTATGGCTTGTCCACAATTTCTGAAACGGCAAGCAATACGAACAAAAATGAAGCGTTATCTGCATTGGAGACATTAGGTTTTGCCAGAAAACAAGCTGAAAAGGTTTGTGATGCTATTGTAAAGCAAGACCCTGAGGCAAGTGCTGAGACGATTATAAAATTAGCTTTAAAAAAATTGTAGGATTTGGGCGCAAAAAATTACGAGTATACAAAAGTTCTTTCGGGGCTTTTCTTGATTTTAGGAGTATTATTTTGGGGAAGTAGCACAGCAATAGCTCAGGATAGCACGGCTACAGGATCTGAAATGGGAAGAATGGACCTCCCCAACCCGCCAAGTATTCAGGATTTATATACCTACGACCCCGTTACCGATAGATACGTATACACGCAAACCCTAGGGGGATTCACTATAAGCTACCCGCTAATCCTTACCCCAGAAGAATACCAAGACCTTATCCTGAAGGAGCAAATGAAGCAGTACTTCAAGGACAAGATTGATGCTGCCGATGGTAGAAAAGAAGGATCCGAGGAACTTCAGAAAAACTTACTGCCTACATTTTATGTAAATTCAAATTTCTTTGAAACCATTTTTGGAGGTAATACTATTGAGGTGATACCACAAGGTACCGTAGAGATGGATATTGGGCTCTTGTATACCAAGCAGGACAATCCCGCATTTTCACCCAGAAACCGAAGTAACCTATCCTTCGATTTCGACCAGCGTATTAGTTTGAGTTTGTTGGGTAAGGTAGGAGAGCGCCTTCAGGTAACCGCCAATTACGACACCCAATCCACTTTCGATTTTCAGAACCAGATCAAACTTGAATACACACCTACGGAAGACGATATTATTCGTAAGATCGAAGTGGGTAACGTGAATATGCCTCTTAACAGTACGCTTATACAAGGAGCCCAGAGTTTATTTGGTGTAAAAACACAACTTCAGTTTGGGAAAACCACCATTACAGGGGTGTTTTCTGAGCAAAAGTCCGAAACAAGGAACGTAGTTGCAGAAGGCGGTGCCACCATTACAGATTTTGAATTATTTGCCCTAGATTATGATGAAAACAGGCACTTTTTCTTAGCACATTATTTTAGGGATAATTATGATAGGGTGTTGAGCCAGTATCCTTTCATTAACTCTAATGTGCAAATTACGAGATCTGAAGTTTGGATAACCAACAGGGCAGCAAATACACAAAATGTTAGAAATATTGTAGCATTACAGGACCTTGGTGAGTCCAACCCGGCGAATATTGGTTTAAACGGTATCCCGGGGGGCTTTGTGAACAACTCAGCAAATGCGTTCCCTAGTAATGCCAATAACGATTTTAACCCCTTTGGAATAGACGATCCAACCGTACAAAGCATCCTTACCGAAGAAATTCGTGATGTTGCCACAGTAGGCCAAGGATTTAGCGGGGTTCCGGTGAGTGATGGGGTTGATTATGTAACCTTGGAAAATGCACGAAGACTTAATGCTAACGAATATACCATAAACAACCAGCTTGGGTATATTTCCTTAAACCAACGGTTAAGTAATGACGAGGTGTTGGCGGTTGCTTATCAGTTTACCGTGAATGGCCGTGTGTTTCAAGTAGGGGAATTTTCTAACGATGGCGTAAATGCTACAGGCGAAACTACCCAGATACCAGGTCCTGGCGGGGGTGATCCAGTAGATCCCAATATCGAAGGAGGCTTGCCCCAGAACCTTGTAGTGAAATTGCTGAAAAGTAACATTACCAACGTTAATGAGCCTATTTGGGATTTGATGATGAAGAATATCTATCCGCTAGGGGCTTTTCAGCTAGAGCAAGAAGACTTTAGATTGAATATTCTTTATACAGACCCTTCCCCCCTAAACTACATTACGGCCGCGCCCGGTACTCCAGAATTTCCCGCAGTTCCGTTGCCTGACGATGTAGACGAACAAGTATTGTTACGTGTTTTTAACTTGGACAGACTCAATTTTAACGGGGATCCGCAACAAGGCGGAGATGGTTTCTTCGACTTTTTACCAGGTATAACCGTAGATACTCAAAATGGACAAATCATCTTTACCTCAGTAGAGCCGTTTGGAGAATATCTTTTTGAAAAGCTGGATAACGATGACCAGGGTCCCGGTGATTATAACAACGAGCAAACCTATAATGCCAACCAAAACAAATACGTTTGGAGAACGCTATATAATACCACAAAGACACAGGCCGAACAACAAGATAGTGATAAGAACAAGTTTCAGTTAAAAGGAAGCTACAAGTCTACTGGTTCGGACGGAATTCCAATTGGGGCATTTAACATCCCACAGGGTTCTGTTACGGTTACGGCTGGAGGAAGAACACTTGTTGAAGGCGTAGATTATACGGTAAACTATCAGTTGGGCCGTGTGCAGATTATAGATCCCTCGCTGCAAAACTCTAACACGCCCATAAATATCTCGGTAGAGAACAATACGTTATTTGGCCAGCAAACAAAGCGATTTACAGGCTTGAACGTTGAGCATCAATTCAGTGATAAATTCCAGATTGGTGCTACCTACTTAAACTTGAATGAAAGACCCTTGACCCAAAAGTCTTCTTTTAATACGGAACCTATTAACAATACCGTTTTTGGACTCAATGCAAATTACTCAACCGAAGTTCCTTTCTTGACACGTTTGGTAAATAAACTACCAAACATCGATACCGATGTAGCCTCTAATGTTTCCCTACGTGGGGAATTTGCATACCTGATGCCTGGAGCACCTAAAGTTTCAGATTTTGATGGCAAGACAACCTCCTATGTAGACGATTTTGAAGCCTCCCAAACAGGTATAGATGTAAGCTCGCCTTTAACTTGGTTCCTGGCCAGTACACCTATAGGTTTTGGGGGAGAATTTGCCAATGGCGATTTACAATACAATTACAACCGCGCAAAGTTGGCCTGGTACACAATAGACCCGGTTTTTTATAGTAGCCAAAGGCCCGAGGGCATAAACGACGAAGACCTATCCTCGCCATTTGCAAGAAGGGTGTTCAGGGACGAGATTTTCCCTAACCAAGATTTAATCCAGGGGCAAACACAAGCGATCTTCTCACTGGATTTGGCATATTACCCTAGCCAGCGCGGACAGTATAACTTTAACCCAGAAGCTGCTGGAGGAAACGCACTACCTAACCCTGAGACAAGATGGGCCGGTATTTCAAGACAATTGACCACTACAGATTTTGAAAGATCCAATGTTGAGTTTATCCAGTTCTGGGTAATGGACCCCTATGTGCACGATGAAAGCTTAAACGACTCTGGTGTCCTTACCTTTAACTTAGGTAATATTTCTGAAGATGTACTTAAGGACGGCCGTAAACAATACGAAAACGGATTGCCAGAGGATGGTGGTACTGCTAATACAACAGCCACAGCATGGGGTAAAGTACCTACCAACCAATCGTTGGTATATACTTTCGATACCCAAGGCCAAGAGCGTATAAATCAAGATATAGGTTACGATGGTATTGATGATGCCGTAGAGGCTTCCCAATTCCCTGAGTTTTCAGGATTGGCAGATCCGGCGGGAGATAATTACCAATACTTTTTGCAAGCCGAGGGTGATGTATTACAGCGTTACCTCCAATATAACGGTACGGAAGGTAACTCACCAGAGCAGGTTACAAACGATAACCGTGGTAACACCGCCCAACCAGATGTAGAAGACATTAACCGTGATAACTCCATGAATACCGTAGATAGTTACTATGAGTATAGAATACCTATCTATCGCGGGATGAGTGTAGAGAACAACACCGCCATGAATGGTGGCGAGCAAGATTTTATTACTGATGTACGCGAATTAGAGGTTACCACCCAGGACAACAATGTAATACCTGTAAGGTGGGTTCAGTTTAAGGTGCCTATTAGCCAGCCAGATGAAGCTGTGAATGGTATTTCAGATTTTAGGTCCATTCGGTTTATGAGGATGTTCATGTCGCAATTTGAGCAACCAACGGTACTTAGATTTGGAACTTTGGAATTGGTAAGGGGAGATTACAGGAGGTTTACCGAAAGCTTGGATATTACAGGTGAGGATCCAGAACTGGATGATACAGTTTTTGAAAATGAAGCTGTAAACATTGAAGAAAACGACCAAAAAACACCATTTCCCTATGTGCTGCCACCAGGAGTATTAAGAGAAGAACTCAACAACAATAACAATATTATACGCCAAAACGAGCAGTCATTGCTACTAAGGGTTTGTGGCCTTGAGGATAACGATGGTCGTGGGGTGTATAAAAACTTCAATATAGATATGCGCCAGTATGAAAACCTGGAGATGTTTATACACGCAGAATCTATTGAGAACCAAACACCACTCTCCGATGGTGATATGATAGCATTTATGCGATTGGGGAACGACCTGGATCAAAACTTCTACGAAATCCAGATACCATTGAACCCTACCACGGGAACTACCTCCAATCCTGAAGATATATGGCCAGTGGAAAACAGGCTGCGATTGCCTTTGAGCCTTCTCCAAGAATTGAAAACACGCGTTTTGGGCAATCCCAATCTGGACCCCACCGAAACAACATTCTTTACCCAGTCTGAACTTGATGCTTCCACATTGGGCTCAGAAAACGAACTGCGCTTGGGTATAAAGGGTAACCCTAGTTTCGGTAATGTTCGTATTATAATGCTGGGTCTTAGAAACAACTCGGGACAAGAAATTTGTGGAGAAGCTTGGTTTAACGAACTACGCCTTTCTGAATTAAAGAACGAAGGAGGATGGGCCGCCGTTGCCAGTATGGACGCCAACCTTGCAGACTTTGCCACCGTTAGTGCTACCGGTAGAAGGAGCACCGTAGGATTTGGATCCATAGAGCAAGGCCCTAATCAAAGAAGCAGGGAAGACGTACAGCAATACGATGTGGTTACCAACCTGAACCTTGGACAAATGCTTCCAAGGGATTGGGGAATACAGCTCCCGTTTAATTACGGAAGATCTGAAGAGCTCATCACCCCACAGTTCGACCCAGAATTTCAGGATATTGAACTTGATACAAGACTGGACAACACCGAAGACGAAGCTGAAAAAGAAAGAATAAAGGAACAATCCGTAGATTATACAAAACGACAGAGTGTAAACCTAATTGGAGTACGTAAGGACCGAACGGGAGAGGGCAAACCACAGCCGTGGGATGTAGAGAACTTTACCTTTTCTGCTTCCTATAACCAAGAAGATCATCACGACTTTGAAATTGAGGATGCCCTCGAGCAAAACGTGCGCTTGGGCGGAACGTATAACTATAGCTTCAACCAAAAACCTTTTGAGCCTTTCAAGAAAAACGATTCTATATTCAGGAGCAAGTACTGGCAGTTCTTAAAAGACTTCAATGTAAACTATCTACCTACGAGTCTTACGGTAAGCTCGAACATTACAAGACAGTATAACGAACAAAAATTTAGGGAATTAAACTTGCTTCCAGGCAACATTGGGCTGCCAAGATTGTACCAGCGTAACTTCTTGTTCGATTGGCAATACACTGTAAATTATAACCTGACAAAATCTTTGCGCTTTAACTTTAACTCGTCCAACAATAGGATTGTGACCAATTACATAGACGACGAAGGTTTTGCAGATAACTCTATTGGCGTGTGGGACGGTTTCTTCGATGTAGGGGAACCCAACCAACATTTCCAGTCGTTACAGGTTAATTATGATTTGCCCTTTGATAAATTCCCGTTCCTCAAATTTATTAGGGCTACGTATTCCTACACAGGAGATTTCCAGTGGCAGGACGGTAGTGATTTGTTCAACAGTATAGAAATCCCATTGATGGATGGTACCGTAGAAACGTTCAACTTGGGTAACTCTATCCAAAATGCCCAAACCCATAGGATAAATTCATCCTTGGATATGAACAATTTTTACAGGTATATTGGTCTCACCAAGATTAAAAAATCAAGGAGAGGAGCCAATCAAGGAGGCTCTGGTTCTCTTAACAATGGTAGGAATGCCAATGGCGCTAGAGGTGGAAAAGGTAAAGGTGAAAATGGCGCTAGAGAAGAAGAAAAAAATAATGCAGGTAGTTTATCTGCAGGCGTAAATGACCCACGTAGGGGCTCCTCTACTGCTGGCCAGGGAGGTGGTAGTCTGGGTGCAGGCGAAAAAGCAGCAAACTTCTTTATTGGGTTGCTTACCAGTATTAAGAAAATGCAGTTCAATTATCAGGAAAACCAAGGTATCTTCCTCCCAGGATATACCCCTTCCATTGGGTTTATAGGTACTTTAAAACCTTCTGCAGGTTTTACGTTTGGTAGCCAGGCAGAAATCAGGGAAGAAGCGGCCCGTAGAGGGTGGCTTACTTTGTATCCCGAGTTTAACGAGCAGTATACAGAGGTGGAGAGTCGCCAACTGGATGCCCAAATAAATATGGAGCCTTTGGAGGACCTCAAAATAGATATCAATGGTAGCAGAATCTATTCTGAAAACTATACCGAAAATTATATAGTTGAAGATGAGACCTATAGGTCATTGACCCCGAATACCTTTGGGAACTTCAACATTTCCACATTGCTCATCAAGACAGCTTTTAGCCAGAGTGATGAGAATAATTCTGAAGCTTTTGACGATTTTAGAGCAAACCGTTTGGTGGTAGCACAAAGACTGGCAACTGAATTCTATGGAACATCCAACTTCCCTGTAGACGAAGAAACAGGGTATCCAGAAGGCTTTGGGCCCAATTCGCAAGACGTACTCCTGCCAGCGTTCGTTTCGGCCTATAGAGGTAGTGATCCATCAAAAGAAGAAACGGGCATATTGCGCGATATCCCGTTACCAAACTGGGATATAAAGTATACAGGTTTAATGAAATTGAAGTGGTTCAAACAACGTTTCAAGAGATTTTCTGTACAACACGGGTATAGGGCCAGTTATACCGTTAACCAGTTCCAGACAAACTTGGATTACGATGCCAACAACCCAACGGCAACCGATCAAGCGGGAGATTTCAAAAGCCCTATATTCTTGACCAACGTAAACCTGACCGAGCAATTCTCGCCTTTGATACGTTTGGATTTTGAGATGAAAAACTCAATAAAAATTCTTGCCGAATACCGAAAGGATAGAGCCCTGTCATTGAGTTTTGCAAACAACCTCTTGACCGAAATACAAGGAAACGAGCTCATACTTGGCTTGGGGTATCGTGTAAAGGACCTGCGAATCTCAACAAACTTCGGGGGTAAAAAGAAGGTAATAAAAAGTGATCTGAACTTTAAACTGGACGTTTCCCGTAGGGACAACAAGACCATTATTAGATATCTGGATATTAACAACAACCAGACAACGGCAGGGCAAACAATTTATGGTCTTAACTTTATCACAGACTATGCGTTGAGCAAAAACCTGACAGCCCTGTTCTATTTCGATTACACATTCTCCGAGTATGCTATTTCAACAGCATTTCCGCAAACCACGATACGGTCTGGATTTACGCTGAGATATAACTTCGGAAACTAAAAACCAAACCAAAAAAGCTTAAATAAAACGTTATGAGTGTACCCAGTAACTTAAAATATACCAAAGACCACGAATGGATTAGTATTGATGGAGACGAGGCAACGGTAGGAATTACAGATTTCGCACAAGGAGAGCTTGGCGATATTGTATATGTAGAAGTTGAAACCTTGGATGAAACCCTCGACAAAGATGAGGTGTTCGGTACCGTTGAAGCCGTAAAGACAGTTTCGGACCTCTTCTTACCGCTCTCTGGGGAAATCATCGCTTTTAACGATTCGTTGGAGTCTGAACCAGAAAAGGTAAACTCAGACCCCTATGGCGAAGGTTGGATGATAAAAATAAAAATCTCCAATCCAGATGAAATCGAAGAACTCCTCGACGATGCAGCCTATAAAGAACTTATTGGCGCCTAAAACAGTCTTGCTCATTGCAATACTGTACACATTTATCATTACTGTTGCATTTTTACTGCCCGGAAGAGATTTACCGCGCACCCAATTGCCGCTGGATAAAATTGTGCATATTGGGATTCACGCAGGATTGATCTTTTTGTGGATACTCTATTTTTTCAGAAAAAAAAGTAAGAACGCAGCTATTGCAACCATCTACTATGTTGCAATAGCCTGTTTTGTCTATGGCATAATAATTGAAGGTCTACAAGAAATGCTCATCCCTATGCGGCATTTAGATTTCAACGATTTAATAGCAAATAGTGTAGGTATTTTATTGGGAGGCATCTTGTTCTATGGTACAAGATCCTTTTTTGAAAATCAAAATTGATAAATCCCTTTACTATAAAGTAATATTTCTTTAAATTAGCAACGATTAAATTTTTCAAATATGGAACAGAAAAAAAACCCAAAAGCAGACATGAGCCAATGGAGCTCTGTATTTCTGTTGTTTGGACTTGCCTTTATGCTCTTCGTGGCCTGGCAAGCAATAGAGTGGAAAACCTACGATAACGACAATCTAGCCGCAGATCAATTGAATCTTGGTGACGATTTGGAAGAAGATATCCCAATTACGCAACAATTAACACCACCGCCACCGCCGCCACCGCCACCACCAGCACCCGAGGTAATCGAGGTAGTTGAAGATGAAGAGGAAGTAGAAGAGACCATTATTGAGTCTACCGAGACCAATCAAGAGGAAGAGATCGTGGAGATTGAGGAAATTGAAGAGGTTGTAGAAGAGGTGATCGAAGATGTCCCCTTTGCCGTAATTGAAAACGTACCTGTATACCCAGGTTGCGAAAGTGCTGGAAACAACGATGCAAAGAAAAAATGTATGTCCGAGAAAATCCAGAAATTCGTTCAGAAAAAGTTCAACACCGAACTTGCAAACGACCTTGGACTTGAAGGAAGACAGCGTATTTCCGTACAGTTTAAGATAGACAACAAAGGAAACGTGGTAAATGTAAGAGCCCGAGCACCCCACCCAAAGTTGGAGGCCGAGGCGAAAGACGTTGTAAGTTCATTGCCCAAAATGACACCAGGGAAGCAACGAGGTAAAGCTGTAGGTGTAATTTATGCACTGCCCATCCTGTTCCAGGTAGAAAACTAAAATACACCTCTTTATAATATCAAATCCCGCTTCGGTAGAAGCGGGATTTTTTTTGGCACAACACTTGTTTCATAAATAATATAACTTCTAAATATATTATTATGAAACCATCAAACAATGTGTGTGGTGCCACTACAAAAGTACCAAGTAAAAGAATTGTAAAAAAGCAAATTAACATTAGCTGGAACTCGAAGATTTTTTTTCAGGTAGGTCTTATCATCGCTCTATTGGCAACCTTTTATGTCATGGAGCTAGAAATTGAAAAACCTAGGATAGTAGCCAAAGCGCCATCGGGTACCATTTGGGATGCTCCCACGATTACCTATACGGTAGATAAGGATATACCAAAGCTTCCTAAAGAACAGCCCAAAGTACAAAAGAGACATAAAGTGGCAACTCCTATCAAGCCTATTGCAACCCACACTTTTATCAAAGTGGCAAATACAGACCCTGTAATTGAGGGCAACGTGATAGCTGAGGACGACCCGACGCCCAGAGCCTCACCTATAAAGACGGGTGCTACTACCGCACCCGTAACTACAAGTATTATAGGGGTAGAATACGTGCCCGTGTTTCCTGGATGTGAGGGCGCTGGCAATAACCAAGGGAAAATAGATTGCATGTCAGCAAAAATTAGGGCATTTATAAGCAAAAAATTCGAAACGGGTAAATTCGATTATTTTGAGCCAGGTAGTATACAAACCATACGTACCTTCTTTACAATAAACTCTCAAGGGGATATTGTGGAAGTAAAGGCTAGAGCAAAAGATAAGAAGCTGGAAGAAGAAGCAAAAAGGGTTATTTCAACACTGCCCTATATACAGCCGGGTAGGCAAGGAGATACGCCCGTAAATGTTACCTACGCCGTACCCATACATTTTCAAGTAAATAATTAAGCATACAATACCCCGCCTCCCCAGAGGCGGGTTTCTTTTTTGGGGGATTTCAAAAAAGCGTATCTTTCGGCATCCTTAAACAGTTGCCCAATGAAGAACCTAGTCTCCTTTCTGGTTTTACTCGCTTGCCTACAACTATACGCTCAACAGTCCAATAGTTTTGAAAAATACCCAGTATTTCCAGAATGTGCCAATGTAGAGATAGAGATGTTGGAAGGTTGTTTCAACAATACATTCAAACAGTTTCTTTTCAAAAATTTTAATGTACCTGAAATAGTTTCAGAAGAAAGCTATAAAGGCTCGATGACCGTTTTTTTTGAAGTAGACAAGCAGGGCGACTTTAAACTACTGTATACCGATGCTATTTATAAAGAGCTCAAGGAAGAAGCACAACGGGTGTTTGCACAACTCCCAAGAATTACTCCTGCCACATTCAACGGGAAACCTACGTATGTACAGTTCACTATGCCCTTTGCCATTCCCTTACAAGAGCCTGGAGCTATAGAGGCTACAACAATTGCTGAAAACGAAACTGCTAACGAAAAATTGGACACCCTAAAAAATGAATACGATGCCATTGAAAAATTACCGTATGCCAATGAGGAATACACAAGTGCTATAAACATCCCGCTTTCGCACCACAATTATAGCTTGTTCGACCCAGCATTGAACAGGGTGGGGCAGAACAACCATACCGCACAAAAACCTTATATCTATTCTGAAGTAAACAAATATTACAATTTCGAGGCCCAGAACGGTAAGTTGCTCAAAAACAAGACCTCTTGGTTTGGCCGAAAGTTTTGGAACGAACATATGGTACGCGTCAAGACAAAGGATTTTTGGTTTACATTGGATCCCGGTGTAGATCTACAACTGGGTCGAGATACCGGTGCCGGACTGGATACCTACAACAATACGCGCTTGGTGTACACCCAGGGAGGGATTGGAAAAAATTTCAATTTTTTTGCGGTGGTATACGAGAGCCAGGGACGATTTGCAGAATATTTCAACAGGTTTGCTGAAGAAAGAATGCCAGATGGCGGTAACCCAGCCATAATTCCCGCACGTGGTATTGCCAAACGTTTTAATGAGGACGCTTACGATTACCCGGTAGCTACGGGACATATCTCCTATTCGCCCAGCAAGTGGTTCAATTTTCAGTTGGGGCACGGCAAGCTGTTCCTGGGAGATGGGTATCGTTCATTGCTGCTGAGTGATAATGCATCACCTTACCCATTCTTTAAGATAAATACGAATATCTGGAAGTTAAAATACACCAATACCTGGATGAGCTTGCGTGATGTGCGTCCCGAAGCCACAGAAGAGCGCACCTTCAGGACAAAATACATAGCAAGCCACTATTTGAGTTATAACGTTACTAAACGATTGAACATTGGCCTTTTTGAGAGCGTGATCTGGGACAACAGTAATGACCGTGGTTTCGATTTCAACTATATAAACCCCGTGATCTTTTACCGTGCCATTGAATTTTCTACAGGTTCCCGAACGGGGAATGCGCTTATAGGATTGAGTGCCAAGTATAAATTTACGGACAGGGTGAACGCCTATTCGCAAATTATCATAGACGAATTTTCCTCAGGCGATGTTTTTGGAGGGGAACAAAGCTGGAAAAACAAATATGGTTACCAGATAGGGGCAAAGTATTACGATGCCTTTAGTGTAAAAGGGTTGTACCTGCAAGCCGAATATAACCGCATACGTCCCTATACGTATTCCCACAATACCGTCGTGCTGAATTATGGGCACAATAACCAATCCCTGGCACATACGCTAGGGGCTAATATTTCAGAATTTATTGCTATTGCTAGATACCAGAAAGGTCGCTGGTTTGGAAGTGCCAAGACCCTTATTGCCAAAAGGGGACTGGAATTTCAAGCCCCGGCCGATGGTATAGACTATTTTGGGGGCAATATTTACGGCAATGAAGATAATAGGCCTTTGGACAACGGTGTTGAAGTGGGACAAGGAAATACTACAGATTTTTTCCATACCGAATTACAAGCGGGATACCTAATTAACCCAGCAACAAACCTGAAAGTATATGCCAGCGTTATCTTTAGGGATTTTGAACCCTTGGAGAATACCGAGATGGTTTTTGATAATAATACCACATGGGTAAACTTTGGGATACGGACCGACTTATTTAACTGGTACTACGATTTTTGAGTAGACTAGTTTTTTCCGTCCTTTTCCTTTTTCACCCTTTTCTGCATTTCTTTGTAGCGCTTTTCCTTTTGTTCGTTTCTGGCTTTTTTGCGGCCTTCATTTTTCTGTACAGCCTTATAAACCGAACGTAGAAACTTTTCAGTAGAAATAAAACCGTCACCATAGCCTTTCTCGTCGTAGAACTTGGTAATGTCCCTCATCTGGGCTACTTGGTCCTCGGTTTTATCGTTCATAAAGTGAAATGTTACTTTTTCGTAGATAAACTCCAACATTTTCTTGGTTTCGGCCACATCTGCTTTAGTTGCGAGCGCTCCGTGACCCGGGATTATCTGGGTGTTTTGGTTGGCAGTTTGCAAAATGGTATTAATGGCGCTTTGATACCCTTTGTAGGTTCCGCTGTTACTTCTGTCTATATAAGGGTATAGTCCATTGACAAAAGCATCTCCTGTGTGTATAACATTGCTTTTGGTAAAATGAACCATCACATCGCCATTGGTATGTGCATTGGCGAGGTAGATAAGTTTTATTTCTTCATCATTATAAAAAATAGTAAGGTTATTGTCAAAGCTTATGGATGGAATGTTGGAGGTGTCCAGATCTAGAGGTTGCTCAAGTTTTGTCTTGGCACGATCCCTGTTTCTTTCCAGTGCTTTTTGTGCTTCCTTGTCGTTGTCCTTCGCGGCTTCTTCCATTAGCTCAATCTCTTTCATTACTTTTTCTTCAGCTTCATTGTATAGCGCAGCAAGCATTGCATCTTTTACATTTTGGTGGGAAAATACAGTGGCACCTGTTTGCTTGTAATTTTTATTACCTCCGGTGTGGTCTCCGTGCAAGTGGGTGTTCACAATAAACTGGGGGGTGTTTTCGGTTTCTTTTTCAATAATCCCCAAGACACTTTCAGAAGTTCTTTCAAACTGTGTGTCTACCATGAGTACTCCTTCTTTACCGTGCTGAACAGCTATGTTGCCACCCATTCCCTTCAGCATAAAAATATTCTCGGTAACAGGTATGATGTTTGGCTTGTTCTTTGCTTTTTCAATGGCTTTTTTTTGCAAGTCGGGGTCTTTGCTTATTTCTTCATCGGTTTGGGCGGTAGCAAAACAGGTTACGAGCAATAGCAAAAAGAGGGTTGAATATGATTTCATTTGTTACAAAAATTAAATAGGGGCTCAAATTAGTAAAAAAAGATGTTAGCTGTACAAGTAAACAGCAATTAAATTGGGAAAATTAGGTGGTTAGCGTATCTTTGCGGCGTTTAATTTGTACTACACTTGGCCCAATCCGAATCTACATCCTTACCAGTATCACTTTTCAGGAATTTTACTGAGATTACCAAGATGCGCCTGTCGGTAAGTGTAGTGTTTTCCTCGGTAGCAGGGTATTTGCTTGGGGCTTTTCAAATAGATTTTTATATTCTGTTGCTATTGTGCATTGGGGGCTATTGTATGGTTGGGGCGAGCAATGTTTTTAACCAGATCATAGAGCGGGACCTCGACGCCAAAATGGAGCGTACCAAGAACAGGCCTATTCCCGCAGGTCGTATGGGGGTGACCGCTGCGTTTATATTGGGAAGTATACTTACCTTGGTGGGTGTTTTTGTATTGTATATCATTAACCCCCAAACAGCAATGTTTGGGGCTATCTCAATTTTTTTATATGTAGCCGTGTATACTCCCTTAAAGACACGTACCCCACTTTCTGTATTTGTGGGTGCGTTTCCGGGGGCCATCCCTTTTATGTTGGGGTGGGTGGCTGCAACCGATAATTTTGGCATAGAACCGGGGACGTTGTTTATGATACAGTTCTTTTGGCAATTTCCGCACTTTTGGGCCATAGGCTGGTTTTTGTTCCAGGATTATAAAAAGGGAGGGTTTTTTATGCTTCCCAATGGCAAACGCGACAAGGGGACGGCTATCCAGGTAATCTTGTATAGTATATGGACGGTGCTGGCATCGCTAATCCCTGCAGTGGGGGTAACGGGTAGGCTGTATCTCTCGTTTGTCTCGGCTGTATTGGTTGGGGGAATTGGCGTTTGGCTGATTTATTATGCGGTGCGATTGTACAAAAAACAGACCGATAAGTCCGCAAGACAACTTATGCTGGTGAGTGTGAGCTACATTACGTTGTTGCAAATAATCTATGTGGCCGATAAATACATCTTAGAAGCAATTCAAGGATAAAAATATTTTAACTGAAAAGATAATGGCAGATTACACAGAAGGAACCGAAGAACATAAACTGCGAAGAGCAAAAAAAATGATGCTGTGGTTTGGTATCATAAGCCTTTCTATGAGTTTTGCAGGGTGGACCAGTGCGTATGTGGTGAGCAAAGAGCGCCCGGACTGGGTAGAAGACCTAGAAATACCTTCGGCATTTATTATCAGTCTTGTGGTTATTTTGATTAGTAGCCTAACGCTGCATTTTGCAAAGCGTAGTATCCAGAAAGAAGCGCCTAAAAAGGGGATGTACCTCTTGCTTGTTACTATTGTACTTGGGCTGGCGTTTGTGTTCTTTCAGTTTAAGGGCTTTCAGGAAATCATTGGGATATTTGGGTACAACCCAACGGGCCCCACAAGTAATATTACATACACTTTTATCTTTTTAATCGCTGTTGTTCACCTAGTTCATGTGGTGGCAGGATTGGTGTGTCTTTTTGTAGTGCTTTACAACCATTCCAGAAAAAAATATGCTCACGGAAAGACCCTTGGGGTAGAACTCGCAACAACATTTTGGCATTTTGTGGATATTCTCTGGGTGTATCTGTTGCTTTTCTTTTACATTGTGTAGTTGATTTTCAGTAAAATAACAGTTGTGATACACCCGAGATACAACGCTTTTTTAGGATGAGTATAAATTGATACTTGAAGTTTCGTTAAATAAATATTAATCGTATTTTTGTCACCAATTTAACACCAACTACTTTCTATGGACACTACTGTTGCAAAAACAGGAACCGAAGGAAAAACATGGGGCGGGGGTAACAAGCCGCTCAATGCTAGTTACGGTAAAATGATGATGTGGTTCTTCATCGTATCAGATGCCCTTACTTTCTCAGGGTTTGTTGCCGCTTACGGTTTTTCGAGATTTAAATTTATAGACGCTTGGCCCATTGCCGATGAAGTATTTACACACGTGCCATTCCTTCACGGGGTGCCTGCACCTATGTACTATGTGGCGTTCATGACGTTTATACTTATCTTTTCCTCTGTAACCATGGTGCTTGCGGTAGATGCCGGGCACAAAATGCAGAAGAACAAGGTTATATGGTATATGTTCGCTACCATCATTGGAGGTGCCATATTCGTGGGATCACAGGCTTGGGAATGGGCAACGTTCATTAAAGGCGATTACGGTGCTGTAGAGACAAAAGGTGGAAAGATACTCCAGTTTTTGGATACCGAAGGAAATAGAGTAGCGTTGGCAGATTTTACAGAGCATATCCCTTCTGCCAGGGAAGTACATTTAGAAAAAAATGGCGTATGGTACGATGCTGAAGAAACCCAGACCACCTTTACTTTTGAGGAAGTGAAAGCAGGATTCCTAGCAAACGATAACCTATTGGTGCGTACACAGTATTATGACGAAAATGGAGAGCCTACGGTATTGAGCAGGGAAGAATCCGTAGCAAAGATAGTAAACGATGGTAAGTTGGTTGTGGAAGGTGCAAACCTCAAGCACAACGAATACGGTCACCCACTATTTGCAGATTTCTTTTTCTTCATTACAGGATTTCACGGATTTCACGTATTCACTGGGGTACTCATAAACATTATTATCTTTTTTAATGTTGTAATAGGCACCTACGAGCGAAGAGGAAGTTACGAGATGGTAGAAAAGGTAGGACTGTACTGGCACTTTGTAGATTTGGTATGGGTATTCGTATTTACCTTCTTTTACCTTGTATAATTATAGAATTAGACTGAAAAATGGCACACGAACATAAATTAGCAATTTTTAGAGGAACGTTAAAGTTCAAGAGCAATGTCACCAAAATTTGGGGAGTGTTTGTATTCTTGTCCATTGTTACGATTATTGAAGTAGCCTTAGGTATCCTGAAGCCAGAGTTCCTTACCGAGACAAGGTTCCTGGCAATGAAACTGCTTAACTGGATCTTCATAATCCTTACCTTGGTAAAGGCATATTACATAACCTGGGATTTCATGCACATGCGTGATGAAAAGAGCGGCTTGAGAAGAGCTGTCGTTTGGACCGGTGTTTTCCTGATTTGTTACTTGATTCTAATCTTATTGATTGAAGGAGACTATATTTATGAAGTGTATAAAAACAACTACGTAAAGTTCGATTTCTAAGAATCGACACATACAACATTATCAACCCAACCACATGAAAGGTTGGGTTTTTTTATGTCCAAAAGTTGCCGAAGCATTTTCTGCGCTGTATTTTTGCAAAACCTTTTAAAAGCGTAGTTTTTAAACATAAATCCTTTTAAGGGGAGTGCTGAAAAATTATGAAAAAGTATGTCGTTCTTACTGTCCTTTTCTTGTTGCCAATTTCGGTATATCTCTTTTTTGCTTCAGGGGTGAACAACTTTGTAAAATTGCCAACGGTAAGTGAAGATGTCACCGAGCTTTCGGCATTTAAGGGTATAGATGGCAACCCAATTCATCTTGAAGATAAAATAACCGTACTACTGTTTTTTGGTAGTGATGTAGAAGGTAAAAAAGCCAATGCTTTCAACCTTGCTCACAAAATCTATAAAAAGAACTATCAATTTGAAGAGTTTCAGTTTGTGACCCTTATCACAACAGAGCAAATAGAAGCAGCAAAAACATTAAAACAGAAACTTTCAGAAATTGAAGATCCCAAAAACTGGAAATTCGCTGTGGCCAACAATGGGGCTATCGAGGAAGTGTTTTTGTCCTTGCGGTCCAACGCAACGCTCTCGCCCAAGGGGAGCAGCAATACGGTTTTTATCATAGATAAGGACCGAAATATTAGGGGGCGTTTGGAAGATGAGGATTATGGTACCATGTACGGCTATGATGCTTCCAGTTATGCCGAGATAAACAATAAAATGAGCGACGATATAAAAGTGGTCCTGGCCGAATACCGTCTAGCGCTCAAAAAGTACAAGACAGAAAGGGAAATATAATATATTTGGCAACCCAAAAATGATACAACCGAAGGTGGCATTATGAACAAAAAAAGCAACATATATATTGGTATCTCACTAGTGGTCTTGGTTTTTGGTATCATCTTTATACCCAAAATCGTTAACCGTATCAAGAACGATACGGTGGTAGATAACGACCGTCATAACCTTGAGCACGGTACTTCAAAAGAGGATGTAACGATTGCTTATGTTGGCGATAAAGAAGTGCCGGATTTTAAGTTTGTGAACCAGGATGGAGATACTATAACCAATGCATTTTACAAGGGCAAGGTATACGTGGCAGAATTCTTTTTCAGCACATGTCAAGACATCTGTCCTGTTATGAACCAGAATATGAAAAAAGTCGCAAAAGCCTTTCCCAATGGTGACGAGGTGGGGATAGCGTCCTTTAGCATAGACCCCACGTACGATACTCCTGAAATTTTAAAAGCTTATGCAGAAGCTTACCAGATTACCCAGCCAAGCTGGAATTTTTTAACGGGAGATAAGACCGAAATCTTTAAACTCTCCAACGAAGGCTTTAACCTCTACGCCGCAGAGGGAATGGACGAAGAAGACAATTTTGAGCACTCAGGTTTTTTCGCCCTGATAGACCAAGAAGGAAAAATACGCTCTAGAATAGACGAAAACGGCAACCCCATTGTGTATTATGATGGCTTGCAGGACGAAGGCGTACAGATGTTAATTAACGATATTGAAATTTTACTAAACAAATGAACAACGTAACAAAAAAATATACTATTTGGATTTGGGTACTTTCCATCGTAATACCCGTTGCCGTTGCAGTATTGTTCACCGTACGTATTCCTGGCGTTGAACGATTAGGATTTTTACCTCCCATTTATGCAAGCATCAATGCACTCACAGCAGTGTTGCTGGTGGTTGCCTTTGTTATGATTAGAAAGGGAAAAATACGCGTGCACGAAGCATTGATGAAAACCTGTATCGTATTATCGGTTTTGTTTTTGGTAATGTACGTAGTGTATCATATGACCTCCGATTCCACCCCGTACGGTGGGGAAGGGGTATTGCGCTATGTGTATTTTTTCATTTTGATAAGTCATATTTTATTGTCTATCGTAATCATTCCGTTTGTGCTCATTACTTATGTTAGGGCCATCACAGGAAATTTTCCGCAGCACAAGAAAATAGCACGCATCACTTTTCCGTTATGGTTGTATGTTGCCGTAACAGGGGTGATAGTATATATTATGATTTCACCCTATTATTAAAATACTGAAATTGAAAAAAAGCCACTTCATACTCATCTTGTTACTTATAGTCACGGCTGTTCCCGTTGAGGCCCAATGTGCCATGTGCCGTGCCGTGCTGGAGAGCGAAGAAAGTGGTGCCGCTGCAAAGGGCATAAACAATGGAATTGTGTACCTTATGATTTTTCCCTATCTACTCATTGGTGGGATTGGGTACGTGATATTTAAAATGCGCCAAAAAGCCAAAGTGGAAGATAATTAACAAAATCTTCACATTTCAAGGTGTAATAAAATTGCTTGCAGATAGTCTTATGGATAAGGCTTGACCACCCAGATCCCCAAAAGTCTTAACACAAACTTCACAAAATCCAGCAATAAAGGCGGTTATTTTGTGTACATATTTTTTTGAGATGATAAAAATTAATGGCTTGCATAAATCGTATAGGATGGGGAGTAATTCCCTGCATGTCCTCAAAGGAATAGATTTTGAAGTTGCCGAAGGCGAAATGGTATCTATCATGGGGTCTTCGGGATCTGGTAAATCTACGTTGCTGAATATATTGGGAATGCTGGACGAAGCAGACGAAGGTACCTACCACCTAGACGGCAAACCCATTAAAAACCTTAACGAAAAGATTGCCGCAAAATACCGAAATCAATTTCTCGGTTTTATATTCCAATCGTTCAATCTTATAAACTACAAAACGGCCTTGGACAATGTTGCCATGCCACTGTACTATCAAGGAGTGAACAGAAAGATACGTATGGAAAAAGCCCATCATTATCTCGAAAAAGTAGGTCTTGCAGACTGGGCCACCCATCTCCCAAACGAACTTTCGGGAGGGCAAAAACAGCGTGTTGCCATTGCCCGTGCCCTGGCAAGCGACCCCAAGGTATTATTGGCCGATGAGCCAACGGGAGCCTTGGATACTACAACATCTTACGAAGTAATGGAGCTTATCCAAGGGATTAACGACGAGGGCAAAACCATCCTTTGCGTAACACACGAAGACGACATAGCCCACATGTGCAAGCGTATTGTAAACCTAAAGGATGGAGTAATAATAGACGATAGCCCAGTACAACAAGTTCGTGCCAAAGAGGCACAAAAAAAAGCCTTGCACCATGTTTAATGTAGAACGTTGGCAAGAGATTTTCGAGACCATTCGTAAAAACAAACTACGAACGTTCCTCACGGGACTTTCCGTGGCGTCTGGAATCTTTATATTGGTAATCTTGCTGGCAATTGGCCAAGGCATGCAAAATGGGGTGGCAAAAGAATTTGAGAACGATGCCGCAAACAGAATAAGTGTCTGGACCGGTGTTACCTCTGAAAGCTATAAAGGGTTAAATCCAGGGCGCAGGATACAAATGGATAACCGCGATTACGAAACCGCTGAAGCAAAAAACATCGATAAGCTGGAATACAGATCTGGCGTGTATAGCATCTGGGGCGGATTAACCACCTATAACAATGAAAGCGGTAGCTATAGGATTGAAGGCGTTCGGGGGGATTATCAGTTTTTGGAAAATGCCTCTATGGTAAAAGGAAGGTTTATCAACAATAGCGATCTGGATGGTTACGAAAAAGTAGCAGTTATTGGCAATAGGGTGTATCAGGATCTCTTTAAACAGAAAAATGCTATTGGCGAATATATAAAGATTACAGGAATTCAATTTAAGGTAGTCGGGGTATACACAGACCCAGGAGGCGAACGTGAGGAAACCAGGATATTCATTCCACTAACTACCTCGCAGCGTATCTACAACGCAGGAAACGACTTGAGAAGTTTGGTGTTTACCCTAAAACCAGAAGATAATTTTGAGCAAGCCCTCGAAGCTTCTGAAGCTTTCAGCGCCCAACTGGAAAACGACCTTAAAACAAGATATAGTGTCTCCCCTACAGATGAGCGTGCCGTGAACATCAACAATTCTTTGGAAAACGCTAAGAGGTTTTATGACTTAATGAATATGATTCGCTGGTTCTTCTGGGGCGTAGGTATCTGTACTATTATTGCAGGTGTTGTGGGGGTAAGTAACATCATGCTTATAATTGTAAAAGAACGTACAAAAGAGATTGGCATCAGGAAAGCCATAGGGGCACAACCCCTTTCCATTATAGGAATGGTATTGCACGAATCTATTTTCGTAACCGCAATCGCTGGCTTCGTAGGACTTGTTTTTAGCTTGGCGTTGCTGGAATTTGTAGGTCCGCTTATAGAAACAGACTATATTAGGAACCCTTCAGTAGATTTTGGGGTTGCCATAACTACGGTTATCATACTTATTGCTGCAGGAACCTTGGCAGGATTCTTCCCTGCCCGTAGAGCTGCCAAAATTAAACCCATAATAGCCTTAAGAGATGAGTAAGATTTTTAGCAGGGACAGTTGGGCCGAAATTATTGAAGCCTTGAGCAGCAATTGGTTTAGAACCATCTTAACAGCTTTTGGTGTTCTTTGGGGGATATTTATCCTCGTAATACTCTTGGCTGCTGGTAACGGACTTGAAAACGGCGTTAAACAGGGTTTCGATGGCATGGCGACCAACTCTATGTTTATGTGGTCCCAAACAGCATCCAAGCCCTATAAAGGCTTGCCTAAGGGCAGAAGATACCGCTTTAAGGTAGGCGATGTGGAGGCTATAAAACAGAATGTTCCCAGCCTTAAATATGTCTCCCCCCGAAACCAATTGGGAGGGTTCCGAGGATCTAATAATGTAACCCGTGGGCTAAAGACCGGAGCCTACAATGTCTATGGTGATTACCCTGAGATTATTGAACAGCAACCCATGGATATCACCTCGGGGCGCTTTATAAACTATTCCGATCTTAATGAAAAAAGAAAAGTTGCCGTCATTGGCGAAGCTGTTAAAACTGGACTGTACGATGTAGGAGAGGATGTGTTGGGAACCTACATAAAGATCAACGGAGTAAATTTTATGGTTATTGGTACCTACAAAAAGAAAAGCAATGGAGGAGGCGACCCTGAAGAAGCCATGAAAGAAATTTTTGTCCCTTTCACTTCATTTTCTCAAGCCTTTAATATGGCCGATAATGTGGGCTGGATGGCCATTACGGCACAAGATAAGTCATCTATCACCCAATTGAAAACACAGGTTTTCGATGTTATCAAGAATAGACACTCCATTCATCCCGAAGATGACCGAGCCATAGGGCATTTCGATTTATATGAAGAATTCAGTAAGATTAACGGCCTTTTTACCGCACTTAATTTTGTAGCTTATTTTGTGGGAGTGCTGGTATTACTTTCTGGAATTATTGGAATTAGTAATATTATGCTAATCGTGGTAAAGGAGCGTACCAAGGAAATTGGTATCCGCCGTGCATTGGGTGCTACCCCCTGGAGTATAAGGGCACAGGTATTGTTAGAGTCTATTTTCTTGACCATTATTTCAGGAATGGCGGGTATCGCACTGGCTTCAGGTGTTTTGGCACTCGTAAACTTTGCAATGGAAGGCATGGATACTTCAGAAATGATGTTCCTGAATCCCAGCGTAAACATAGGTGTAGTATTAATCGCACTTACCATATTAATTGTTTCAGGGTTGTTGGCTGGGTTGATTCCTGCCCAAAACGCCATAAAGGTAAAACCTGTGGACGCCCTTAGGACCGACTAACAAAAAACTAACTATTAGAATTTCAATCAAAATGAAAAAATCTGTTACCGTAATTATCTTGATCGCAATCGCTGTTTTCTTTGCAATTGCTATGTTCTGGTTGTGGCAAAAAAATGCCGAAGACCCCATAACCTATGAAACCGAAACCCCGTCTACACAGACTATTGTGAGAAAAACGGTTGCAACGGGTAGTATTGTACCAAAAGAGGAAGTACTTATAAAACCGAACATCTCGGGAATAATAGACGAAATTTTTGTCGAGGCTGGCGATGTGATTAAAAGGGGCGACCTAATCGCACAGGTAAAGGTAGTGCCCAACGTGTCTTCCTTGACCAGTGCAAAAAATAATATAAACGCTGCGAGGACACAGGTGGAAACCGCTAGACTTGCTTTTGAGAGTCAAAAAAGCATCTATAATCGCCAAAAGGAATTGTTCGATAAAGGTGTGATCTCTGCCAATGAGTTCGATCAGGCTCAGTTGTCCTATGACCAAGCACTACAGCGTTACAACCAGGAAAAAGTGAACCTTACGGGCGCGCGCCAAAATTTCGATATCATTAAAACCGGAACTACCAGTGGTTTGGGAGCTTCAGCCAATACCGAAATTCGTGCTACCGTTTCAGGAATGGTACTTGATGTACCCGTAAAAACGGGAAACCAAGTAATCGAGGCCAATAACTTCAACGACGGTACTACCATAGCTACCCTGGCAGATGTTGATAAAATGATTTTTGAAGGAAAAGTAGACGAGAGCGAAGTGGGTAAAATTAAAGAGGATCTTCCGCTGGAGATTACCGTGGGAGCCATAGAGAACAAAAAGTTTGATGCAGTATTGGATTATATAGCCCCAAAAGGTGTAGACGAAAATGGAGCCATTCAATTTGAAATAAAAGGAACCCTAAAAGAACAGGATAGCACCACATTTATCCGTGCAGGACTAAGCGCTAATGCCTCTATTATCTTGGCCAAGGCAGAAGATGTACTTGCGGTTAGGGAAGCCCTGGTGCAGTACGACCCCAAGACCAAAGAACCTTTTGTTGAGGTTGCGGTGGGCGAGCAGGACTTTGAGCGCCGTGACGTAGAACTGGGAATAAGCGACGGGATAAACGTAGAGATAAAGAGCGGTGTGTCCAAGGACGATAATATAAAGGTGTGGAACCAGTTAATACCTGCTCCACAGTTTGGCGGGCGATAATTTACCTGCGTATTTGTAACACTTTCAACAATCAAAAGACTTATGTTTCAACTACAATCAATCATGAGAACAATTTCAGTTTTAGTTATATTCTTAATCTTGGGATTTTCTACCCAGGCGCAAGGAAAACAATGGACCCTCGCAGAATGTGTCCAGCACGCCTTGGAAAACAATATCTCCATTAAACAAAGCGAGTTGGACCTAAAATTGACCGATGCAGAGAAACTTTCTGCAACAGGAAATTTCTTGCCCAGTATAAACGCTGGAGCCAGTGTTTCTGAAAATACGGGATTGAGTTTTAACCCTGTGACCAACAATGCGCAAACCACTACGTTTTTATCGGTAACAGGTAATATCAATGTAGGCTACACGCTGTTTGATGGTTTACAAAACATTAGGCAGGTACAACGGGCTAAGCTTTCTAAGCTTTCAGCAGAATACAGGCTGGACAAAATGAAGGACGATATTGCCCTGTTTGTTGCCAATGCGTACCTCACGGTACTTAATAACAAAGCGAACTTGGCATCAGCAAAATCGCAAAACCTTGTGACCGTAGAACAAATTGAAAGAACCAACGCCTTGGTAGATGCGGGAACATTACCGCGTGGCGACCTCTTGGAAATTGAGGCGACCAATGCCAGTGAACTTCAAAACATCGCGGTTCTAGAGAATGCGGTTACCATATCGCTTATAAGCTTGGCACAATTGCTCCTTATCGAGGATTATCAAAATTTCGATATTGTAGATGAAGGCTACGATGTGGTAATGAACGAAATTTCAGAAAAACCCGTTTCAGAAATCATAGCATCGGCCGAAGAAAATAGGAGCGAAGTAAAAATAGCCGAGCAGGATGTAGCACTTGCTGAAAAAGACCTGCAACTGGCCAAAGCAAACTATTTGCCTACACTTTCGGCATTTTTTGGCTATAATACTAGATATACAGATGCTACTTCCTTTGAGCAGTTTGTAGACCCTAACAATCCTACGAGTACACAGCAAATTGGGGTGGTTCAGGAAACGGGACAGGCTGTTATTGGAGAGTTCCCTAATACCATCACAAGAGAAGTTGGAGCAGCACCCTTTGGCGAACAGTTGTATTTAAACGATGGTATATCTTATGGGCTTCAGCTCAACATCCCCATCCTCAACGGATTTTCAGTACGCAGTAACGTAATGAGGAGCAAGGTAAATGTAGAGCGTACCAAGTACCAACTGGAGCAGGCCAAATTAGATTTAGAGAGCAATGTGTACCAAGCCTATATGGATGCCAAAGGTTCCTTAAAGGCGTATGAAGCTGCACAAAAAGCATTGGAGAGCCAAGAATTGGCGTATCAATACGCAAAAGATAGATATGATGTGGGATTGACCAATGCGTTCGATTTTAGCCAGAGCAAAGTACGGTATGATAATGCCGCTATTGCTTTGAACCAGGCCAAATACGATTATATTTTTAAATTGAAAGTTTTAGAGCTATATTTTGGCATAGAACCAACCGACCTTAAATTTTAAGTAAGATGAAAAAAGCCATCATTTGGATAATAGTAATTGTAGTGGCGCTGGTTGCGCTGTTGCTGGTAGGTAAAAAAATGGGGGTTTTTGGTAAAGGAGGAAACTTTACCGAAGTAGAAATTTCGAAAATCGAACCCATCGATATTACCGAAACAGTAGCCGCTACAGGGAAGATACAGCCTGAAGTAGAAGTAAAGATTTCCTCTGAAGTTTCTGGAGAAATTATTGAACTTCCTATTAAAGAAGGCCAACAAGTAGAGAAAGGAGATCTTTTAGTGAAGATTAATCCAGACTTGATACAAGCTGCTGTGAGCCAGTCCCAAGCCGGTTTGCAAAACGTACGCGCCCAATTGAGCCAGGCGGAAGCATCTCTAAAAAATAGCAAGGCCAATTACGAACGTAATAAAGCACTGTTTGATAAGGGCGTTATCTCAAAATCGCAATGGGACCAGACCATTGCTGAATATGAAAGCGCACAGGCCAACGTGAAAAGTGCCTATTACAATGTGCAAAGTGCTGCAGCAAATGTAAAACAGTCGCGCGACAACCTCTCCAGAACGAGCATTTATGCACCTATGAGCGGTACCATTTCTTTACTTGCCGCAGAGCTGGGGGAACGTGTGGTAGGTACAGCGCAAATGGCCGGTACCGAGATATTGCGCGTAGCAAACCTTAGCAATATGGAGGTTGAGGTAGATGTAAACGAAAACGATATTGTAAAAGTTGCCGTGGGAGACAGTACTGTTGTTGAAGTGGACGCCTATTTAAAACGTGAATTTAAAGGAATTGTAACAGAAATTGCCAATTCTGCCCAAAGCACCCTCACTGCCGACCAAGTAACTAACTTCAAGGTGAAGGTGCGCATCCTGCCTGAATCTTACAAAGATTTAACCGAAGGAAAGCCAGAGAGCTACTCACCTTTCCGACCAGGGATGACGGCTACGGTAGATATTATCACAAACAAGCGAAAAGATGTAATAGGGGTGCCCATAAGTGCCATAGTAATAAAGACTGACACAACGGGAAAGAAAAAGGCAAGAGGAAAGCAACCCAGCACAACTTCCGAAGAAAAGTTTGAGTGTGTCTACGTTAAAAAAGGGGATGAGGCTAAGTTACGAGTTGTCACCACTGGAATACAGAACGACACCAATATTGAAATTTTGAGCGGCCTAGAGGAAGGTGAGGAAGTTATTACGGGACCGTACAATACCGTTACAAAAACTTTGGATCCCGGAGACAAGGTTAGCTTAATGGAAGAAGAAAAAGAGACCGGAGAAGACTAGTCATGGCAATAATACTTTGCATAGAAACAGCCACTACAAACTGTTCGGTAGCGCTTTCGGAAAACGGGAGCGTTATTGCTTTTAGGGAAGACTCCAGTAAAAATTATAGCCATGCAGAACAATTGCATGTGTTTATTGAAGAGGTTCTCAACGAAGCAAATATCGCCAAGGACACTATCGCCGCCGTGGCCGTAAGCAAGGGTCCTGGTAGTTATACAGGATTGCGCATTGGGGTTTCTGCCGCTAAGGGTCTCTGTTATGCGCTGGGTATTCCGCTAATTGCCGTACCCACCTTAGCAGTTCTTGCCCAAACTGTTGATACAGCAGCCGTGGTGGTTCCAATGCTCGATGCAAGGCGCATGGAAGTATATTCGGCAGTATTTAAAGATGGTGGACAAATAAGGGATACAAAAGCTGAAATCCTAACGGAAACTTCGTTTAAAGGATATTTGGAGCAAGAAGAGATATACTTTATTGGCAACGGAGCAGAGAAATTCAAAAATATTTGTCCGCATGGCAATGCTAGGTTTAGGACAGATGTGTTTCCTTCAGCAAAAGAAATGGTGAAGATTGCGCAAGAAAAATTAGGGAGAAATGATGTTGAGGATGTTGCCTATTTTGAGCCTTATTACCTTAAGGATTTTAAGGTAGGTTAGGTTATAGTTCAATATTTTTTACACTATTGAAATACTGGATGGTTTTTATAAGGTCCTCTTCAATGTTTAAATCCAGATTGTGTTTTTTCACGTATTGCGCTATTACCTCTTCATTATTCCCGAACACTTTCAGTTTCTTATTTCTAGAGCTTGGTAGCTCATAGAACTTTCCATTTTCTGAAACGAGGTAATACGTAGCCTTGTCTGTAAATTTTGCTTTTATGGGCCGTGTTATGGAAGTTCTTGCTGGCTTGGATGGGGTAAACTTTTTTTGAATTTTCTTAAAAACGTCTATCCGTTTCCCTTCATAAAGTACTTGGAAGTATCCTCCGCCTTCAATACCTCCCTTGTAGGGTGCAAAAACAAAAATATCCTTCCCAATCTTCACGAAAATATCTGGGGATTTGGTAAGTGGTTTTGCTTCTTCAATTGGGGTGGTAAGGGATTCCTTTATTTCTATCTCATCGGCAACTACATTGTAGCGCATGGCTACGTTGTTAGCAATTAGTTTTTGGCCTTCGTACACGTTGCCCAGAGAGTAATTTGGTTTAAAATAGGGGGTTCCATCGTAACTAGAGGTGTCAAGGTAGTCGACAAACTTATCCTGTCTCTTGATGAATTCATCCAACAAATACACACTGTTCACAAACCTCCGGCTATTGGGTTCTTGTGCAACTACCGGTGCGATACAAAAGATAATCAGCAGAAAAAATAGTATTGTTTTGTTCATGGTAGCGGTCCGAAATATTTCAACTTCTAGTAAATATAGTAGTAAGCTACCATAACAACAAGAAGCGGGGTATGATATTGTCCAAACGCTATCGGCTTTTATAAATTACGACTGTAACTATAGTGTTTAAAATACTGACAAACAGAGATTTACTTGTATAACAGCACCTGAAACAGTAAACTCCTTTAATACAATATTTTAAAAACATACCTTTATAAAGCAGTATTTCATTCAAAAATTATCTTTAAAAAACGGATAACCCGTTGAAATACTTGCTCCTGTAATTAACGGATCACCTATGTTAAAAACAATACTCTTAGCGAGTCTTTTGGCACTATATTGCTCTGTACATGCGCAAACCTACAGTGATGCTGCTTTGATGGAGCAAGAGTATGAGAACCTTATAGAACTGTACGATAAAAACAGCCGGGATACGCTATTGGCAAAACAAATTGCCAACGTTTACATACAAAAAGCCGAACAACAGGGTGATGCTACAAAAATGGCCAGGGGATATACTAGGTTGGCCTTTGTCTCAAAAAGAAGTGACGCCATAAAATATCTGGATACCACGATAACATTGTCCAAAAACAGTACCCATCCCAATTATCCGGCAATTGGCTATATTTTCAAATCCTATTACTTGTTTACTATTGAGAAATATGAAGAAAGTCTTCAAAATGCCATTACCGGATACCAACACGCAAAGGAGAAAAAAAACCAGGATCAGCAAATAACAGCACTACAACAAATTAATGCCGTTAACGAATTGTACGGGGACTACGAAAAAGCCCTTGAGACCGAACTGCTCACCAAAGAGTTGTTGTTCGAGAACAAAGAATCTGAATTTTTCACCGAAAACCATATCGCTTCCCTAGAAGGCATAGGGAACTGCTATGTAAGGTTACAGCAGCCAGACTCTGCGCTGGCATATTATAAAAAAGGTATAGAGGAGGCTTTAAAGATTCAAGATACCGTTACGTACCATGCCTTCGTCTCAAAGACAGGAACAGCCTTGTATGTAAAGGGAGATTACAATGCTGCACTGGACAGCCTGCAGAAGGGAAATAGATTTCAGGACTATTTTGTGAACAATTACGATAATTATTACAACTATTATATGGGAAGCATCTACTTCCAGCAAGGCAATCAACAAAAAGGGGTGCAATATTTTAAGACTATAGATTCTATTTACGAAAAGAAGAATGTACTATACCCAGAGCTGCCCGTGGTGTATGATAGGCTGGCAAACCACTACCAGCAATTAGGGGATGAAGAGGCGCAACTGGAATATATGCGAAAACTGGTACTGGTAGTAAAGCTCATAAACCTTAAAAGAGTTTTTATTAAGGACAAGATCGCCCAGGAATATGAGATACCAAAACTTCTCGAAGAAAAAGACGAACTTATCTCACATCTTGAAAACAAACAAAAAAACTCACAGAAACTCTTGCTGTGGGTTGGGGGTGTTCTGGTAGTGTGCCTGTTCGCACTGGTGTACTATATTAGGAGGCAACAATTGTTCAAGAAAAGGTTTGAAACATTGATGAGCCAGCAAGAAACCAACCAGGTTTTTAAGGAGCAACAAGACCAGGCACCCAAGGAGACCCTAGGTATTTCTGAAGAGATTGTTTCTGAGATACTAACGAAACTAACTACTTTTGAGGAAGAAAAAGGATACCTTTCCAAAAGGGTAAGCCTAACACAGTTGGCAGATTATTGTAATACCAACTCAACCTACCTATCCAAGGTAATCAATTTTAAAAAAGAAAAGAACTTCTCGAGTTACCTTAACCAGTTGCGGGTCACCTATGCTTTTAATGAGCTGAAGGACAACGGTACTTTCAGAAAATATACCATAAAGGCGATTGCTGCAGAATGTGGTTTTAAAAGTGCCGAATCTTTCTCAAAGGCTTTCTATAAAAAATTTGGTATCTACCCATCGTTCTATATAAAACAGCTTGAGCAAAAGGCATAAAAAAAATCGGTGCTAAGAAAGCACCGATTCTTTTATAGAACTAACGGTTGAGCAATTTACATGCTGCCATCGTAAAACTTTACAGCCTTCATTAGG
Source organism: Marinirhabdus gelatinilytica (assembly GCF_003353425.1). Classification (GTDB taxonomy): domain Bacteria; phylum Bacteroidota; class Bacteroidia; order Flavobacteriales; family Flavobacteriaceae; genus Marinirhabdus; species Marinirhabdus gelatinilytica. The sequence goes on along the minus strand of NZ_QRAO01000001.1, from coordinate 7,351 downwards.
TCTTTTTCGTCATTAATGTCGAGCCTGTTATCCTTTACGTAGTTTTTTACTTCATTCTTTTTCTTGCCAAATACCTTCAGTTTTTTGTTTCTGGATTTTGGCATTTCATAGAATTTGCCAGATTTATCGGCGAGAAAATAGGTGATCTCGTCACTAAATTTTGCGGGTATGTCCTGAGTTAAAGTGCTCGTTGCTTTTTTCTCTGGGTTAAAATCCTTTTGTAGTTTTTTGTAAAGATCTACAGTATTACCTTCGTAAACTACCTGGAAGTAACCTCCACCTTCAATCCCTCCCTTATATGGAGCGAAAATGTATATGTCGTTCACTATTTTTACGAAGATCTCGGGAGATTTGGTAAGGACCTTAGCTTCAGTATCTGGAGTGGTTAAGGACTCTTTTACTTCAATCTCATCGGCAACGGCATTGTACCGTATTGCCACATTTGTCGCGAGCAACTCATCGCTTTTGTAGATATTGCCAGGTAGAAAGTTTTCGTTATTGTAAGGAGTTCCTTGGTAGGAATCTTTATCGTCGTAATTAACAAATTTGTTCTGTCTTTTAATGTACTCGTCTACACGGAACATGTCACTTGTAAAAGACCTGTTGCTATACTGTGCTTGCATGGTACCGGAATAGGTAACAACAGCCAGTAAAAAGTAAATTAAATTTTTCTTCATAATAAATTATTTAAGCGTGTTAAAATATGCCACTAGTTTAACCAAATTATAGTCCTTGTTGATGTTCAGGTTGTTTTTCTTAGTATATCTTTTAAGCTCTTTATTGTGCGATGGAAATGCTTTTATCTTTCTGTTTCTACTTCCGGAGAGTTCTTCTAACGATCCATCCTTGGTATTTACCAAATAAAGGACCTCGTCATCTTTATAGGTTGGAGGGACATCACGAGAAATAGAATTCATAGACTTCATACCTTCAATAAATTCTTTTTTCTCTTTTTTATAGAGATGGAATTTTTCACCTTCATGCAATACTTTAAAATAACCACTGGGCGCCTCGGCAGTAGTTGGCTTTACATAAACATAGGTATCGTTAAGGATACGAATGTAAATATCTGGATTGGCACGTAATAATCTTGCGCTACTGTCATCTGCAGTAAGACTTGATTTAACTTCTATTTCATCCCTAGATACATTGTAGCGTAATACAACATTACTAGCTACCAAGTTCCCGTTTTTATACACATTCCCCTGTTGAAATTCGTCGTTGGAATACTGGCTCCCCGCTACGTCGATAGTGTTTTTTGGTTTTGTAATGGGTCTGTTTGTCAAATAATCATTTGTCGTCGGTGTATCTACTGCGTTTTGTGCAATTGAACTTGTAATGACAAAAAGACTGAAGAAGATGGTGCTTAAAAATTTCATAGTGTTGTAAAAGTGTTTTTTAGGTTACTGCCTTAAAACAACCCAAAAATATTGCCTTGAGCTGTTTTGCACAACCATTTATACAATAAAAATGCCAAAAGCATGTCTTTATTTATAAATGAAGACGTTTTTTGAATTAAAAAGGCCGGGATTTTTTCCCAAGTTGCCAAAACTAAACTTGTAAAATGGATTTGGCTGTTAATCTCAGGTTAAAAAATGTTTAATTTTTTGGGTACATATGTACATCTCTCTGTGGAAATGGAATGGTAATTCCTGCAGCTTCAAGTCTTGCTTTTCCTTCTTCGAGTACCAACCAGCGAAGGTTCCAAAAATCGTCAATGCTCGCCCAGTATCTTAACGAGAGGTTTACAGAGCTATCTGCCAGTGCAGCCACTACCACCATAGGAGCTTTTCCTTCTAGCTGTATTACTTCGGGTTGTTCGTTAACTAGGGTGAGCAGAACTTCTTTAGCAAGCTTTATGTCATCGTCATAACCTATCCCAAAGGTTAGGTTTTCCCTTCGTAGACCTTCTTCGGTATAATTTATAATGTTATCGTTGGAAAGTTTGCCGTTGGGTATCACTGCAAGTTGGTTCCCAAAGGTGTTCAGCTTTGTGTTGAATATTGAAATCTCCTTCACGGTACCTTCCACTCCTTGTGCAGCGATAAAATCGCCCACCTTAAAAGGTTTCAAGAGTAAGATAAGTACACCTCCTGCAAAGTTTGCCAGGGATCCCTGTAATGCTAAACCTATAGCAAGTCCTGCAGCACCAATTATGGCAACAAGAGAGGCCGATTCTACCCCCAGCTGGGTAATTACAAGTACAAACAGAACTATTTTCAGTCCCCAACTCAGTAAACTTGCAATAAACTTCTCTAGGGTAATGTCGTAGTCCTTTTTTGCAAAAAACTTGGCTACGAGCCTGTTTATAATTTTTACCACCCACAAGCCAACAACCAGTATGATTATGGCCAATAATAAATCGGGTAAAAAGTCAATGAGTTTCTTTCCGTAAGTTTCAAGTATTTCTTCAGCCTTTTGTGTCGAAAACATATTTTATTCTGAAATTTTAATGGTTTTGAGTGCGTCCTCAACATCTTCCACCGGTAAGCGGCAAGCATTGTTTACGCATACATAAATTAGGGTTTGGTCTTCTATAAATCTTTCTTGTAGTAAGTAACTGTTACTTGGTTTGTCGCTCGCAGCAAAGAGGGCATTGGGGATATAACGGCTGTTCAAATCCTCGAGCTTTGGTCTTGCTGCCTCCCCTGCAACCACTATTTCATAATACTTGTGTTGATGGTTTGCCAATAAATCCAACCAATTTGAAAAACTACCAGGATATTTTTGTGCTTCTGGCAAGACATTGGTGAGCATCTGGTCGCTTACTTCTCGGTATGTAGGGGCATCAAAATAGTGGGAAAGTTTAAAAAGGTTCTTTGCCATGATACTGTTGGAAGCGGGAATTACATTGTCTCTGTATTCCACGGTACGGGCTACCAGCTTGGCATCTTTGTTCGAGGTAAAATAGAACATCTGGCTTTCAGAGTCAAAAAAATGTTCAAAAACATAATCGGTCATCTTCTTGGCAAGTTGTAGCCATTCTTGCTGCATGGTGGTTTCGTACAATGAGATATAGGTTTGTATAACGGCGCTATAGTCTTCTAAATATCCATTAATGGAGCTTTTCCCATCCTTATAGCTATGCCACAATGCACCATCCTTCTGGGCTAATTTTTCTTTTATGAAAGAGGCATTCTTTAGGGCTGCATCGAGATATTTTTTGTTCCCAAAAGCAGTATAGGCATCAATATACCCTTTTGCCATAAGCGCATTCCAGGAGGTTAGGGTTTTATCGTCCAACCTAGGTTTATTCCTTTTGTTTCGGTGGGTCTCCAAGGTTTTAAGCCACCCCTCTTTTTTCTGTTTCAGGTCTTCAACCGAAATGTTATGCGATCCTGCAATTGAACTATCGTTTTTGGTACGGATGAGTACGTAAGTATCCTCCCATTTTCCAAAGTCGTTGATATTATAATATTCCGAAAATATGTTGTAGTCATCCTTCAGCAGTTCTTGCAATTCGGTTTTTTCAAAAGTATAAAATGCACCTTCCTCCAGTTCGCCATCCGCAGTTTTGCTATCAGCATCCAGTGAAGAATAAAAAGCACCCTCTGGATGGGTCATTTCGACTTCAATATACTGGAGGGTCTGTTCAACAGTTTCTTTGTAGAGTGGGTTATTGGTAACTTTGTAGGCTTTGCTGTACAGGCTCACCAATTGTGCGTTGTCGTACAACATTTTTTCAAAATGTGGTACGTGCCAGCGCTCATCCACGCTATATCTGGCAAATCCCCCGCCAACAGCGTCGTACAATCCTCCATAAGCCATTTTGGTAAGTGTGAGATTTACATGCTGTAAGAGGCTGTCATCATTTTTTTGGACGGCTCTACGGAGTAGATAATCCAAGTTGTTGGGCATCATGAATTTTGGTGCACCTTTCCGTCCACCATACATAGGATCAAAACTTTCTTTCCAAGAGGTTATAACCTCATTAATAGGAAACTCTGAGATTGCTGTTTTGTCTTTATTTAAGACCACGAGGTCCATAGAGGTGATACCCTGTTGGAGTTTTGTAGCATATTCTTCCAGTTTTTCAGGTTGGGTATCGTATATTTCCTGGATTTGTTCAATACTCTTTATCCAAGCTTCTTTTTTGAAATAGGTGCCACCCCAAACAGGTCTTCCATCGGGAAGCGCAATTACGTTCAAGGGCCATCCGGCACTGCCTGTCATAAGCTGTACGGCATTGATATAAACTTGGTCCACATCCGGGCGTTCCTCCCTATCTACTTTTATATTTATAAAGTTCTTGTTCATAACACTGGCCACGGTGGAATCCTCAAAACTCTCGTGTTCCATAACGTGGCACCAGTGGCAGGCTGCATACCCAATGCTTATGAGCACTAATTTATTCTCTTCTTTTGCTTTTTCAAGAACGCTCTCGTTCCAAGGGTTCCAGTTTACGGGATTGTGCGCGTGCTGAAGCAAATAAGGGCTGGTCTCGTTTATGAGGTCGTTTGTGTAGGCGTGTGTTTCCAGTTTAGATGTATTTGTGTTGTTACAGGAAATAAATAGAAAGGACAATACGATTGTTATGAGTATGTTTCGCTTCATAGGCTACTAAAAAAACAAAATACGCTTTTGATTCTTCTCAAGAGCGTATTCATTTTTATGGATTATGGGTTATTGAACTTCAAAAGTTATTTTTACATTAACCCTGAACTCCGTTACTTGGTCTCCGTTTACAATAGCGCTTTGTTCGTTAATGTAAGCAGATTTGATATTCTTCACACTTTTTCCAGCGTGCTTAACAGCGTTTTTAACAGCATCTTCAAAACTGTTGTTACTGTTCGCCATTACTTCAATTACTTTTAATACTGCCATAGTGTTGTTTTTTAGTTATAGAAGCAAATTACGACTTTGAGTATACAATTTTCTGAAAATTAAGTTAATACTCCAGGGGTAAAGGCTAAACTTTTATGAAAGGGGCCTACCCGTTAATGGCCTCAACTGCCTGTACTCTACCTTGGAGCATTTCCTTGAGCATGGTCTCTATACCGTTTTTTAAAGTAACGGTAGATGAGGGACACCCGCTGCACGCCCCCTGTAAAATTACCCTTACGGTTTTAGTGTCCTCGTTAAAGGAATCGAAGGCAATATGCCCTCCATCACTGGCCACGGCAGGTTTAACATATTCGTCCAAGATAGAAATGATCTCTTTGTCAAAATCACTTAAATCCTCTTTTTCTGAAACAGTATTTTCTTCATTGTTCCCTTTTCGCTGAAGGATCGCATCATTGAAAACAGCTTTGCCTTCTGAAATGTAACGGGTTATAAAATCGCGCAATTGCATCGAGACCTCTTGCCATTCCACCACATTGTATTTGGTGATGGAAACATAGTTGGCGCTAATGAAAACCTCGTTTACGAACGGAAAGGAAAAAAGTTCGGTGGCCAAGGGAGAGTCTGCTGCGTCTTCAATATTCTTGAATTCAAAGATGCCGTCTGCCAAAGCCTTGTTGGCGACAAATTTCATAACATTTGGGTTGGGGGTGCTTTCTGCATACACGGTAACGGGTACCTTTTTGGTATCGCTTTCGGTTTCAGTGACTATTTCTTTCCCACTGTTCAGGTACGTTGTTATGGCTTCTGATACTTCGTCTTGCACATCTTCCCACGAAACGATATTGTATCGTTCAATAGCAATGAAATTTTGCGAAACATAAACTGTTTTTACAAATGGGAGATGAAAAAGTTCTTGGGCCAAAGGGCTAGGTTTTGCCTCGTCAATATTCTTAAACTCATAGCTTTGAGACCTCGTTAAGAAGCTGTTGGCAACAAATTTTACAATATTTTCGTTGTTTGTGGGTTGTATAGTAATGTTAAATTGGGACATATAGCTTATTTTTTTTGCAAAATTATAAAACAAAAGCAATGTATTCAATATATTTGGCAAGTTAACAGTTTATTTATGAAACGATTATTACTACTACTTACTGTTCCTTTTTTATTCTCTATAACAAATGCGCAGATTACTGTAGACGAAACCCTTACCACACAACAGTTGGTTGAGGATGTTTTAATACAGAATTCTTGTGCGACCGTATCCAACTTTCAGCAAAGTACCGGAACCAACTTTGGTGATGGTAATGGTATTGGAGCTTTTGATGCCAATGGGTCTGGATTTCAATTCTCAGATGGAGTTATCCTAAGCTCGGGTTTTGTGAGCAACGCACCGGGGCCAAACAATACCCTGCATAGCGATGGAGGCTTTGCATGGCCGGGAGATGCAGATCTTGAAACCTATACCACTGCAACAAATACGAACAATGCCTCATGGATACAGTTCGATTTTGTGCCTTTTATAGATGAGATTAGCTTCGATTTTATTATGGCTTCTGAAGAATACAACGAAAACTTCGAGTGTTCCTTTTCAGACGCATTTGCCTTTATCCTTACCGATAATAACACCGGTATGGTTCAAAACTTGGCGGTATTGCCAGGAACTACAACACCTATTGAAGTAACTAACATACGTTATGAAGTTCAAAATCAATGTGCTGCTATAAATGAACAATACTTTGAACAATATAATTTCCAGCCTATTGCAAACCCTTTGGCGCCAAGTATCCCAGCAGCAAACTCACCAATAGATTTTAATGGGCAAACAGTCCCCCTTACAGCCATGGGATCGGTAGTGCCGGGTAACGACTATACAATCAAACTCGTGGTCGCAGATGAAACAGACTCTGCTTACGACATTAGTGTATATCTCGAAGCTGGTTCTTTTAGTCTTGGAATAGACCTTGGGGACGATCTTACCATAGCGGCCGGTAACGCACCCTGTGAAGGTGAGCCATTAACAATTGGTATATCGCCAGAACCTGGTGATACCTACCAATGGTTTGTCCTTAATCCAGTAACTATGATGTATACTATCATTCCTGGTGAAACGAATAGTACGATAACCGTAACTACAACAGGAACGTATCAACTAGAGGTTACAAAACCTTCTGGTTGTAGTGCTACAGATGAAGTATTTATTGAATTTGCTCCCCAACCTGTTGCAGTACAACCAGATCCTATAGAAATTTGCGACGAGCTCCCCAACGATGGCTTTGCAATCTTTGATCTTACCCAAAGAGATGCCCAAATTCAGAATGGACAATCTGCAACGGTTACTTGGTATGAAACTTTCAACGATGCCGATACAGCTATGAATCCTATAGTAGATCCTACTATGTATGCAAACATAGTACAAGGATTTCAAGTAGTTTGGGCAAGACTGGAAGAAAACAGTCTTGGTTGTTATGACGTCGTTTCCCTGGACCTTCAGGTGAACGACAGTCCTGCCATCACGGACCCTATCACGGACCTGGTGGTCTGCGACAACGACGAGGACGGTGTGGAG